>NZ_JBSSBX010000001.1:1625000-2205000 GCF_054059235.1 Sphingomonas sp. UYP23 | reverse complement strand
CGGGCAATTCGGGATCGCGGGCGTGCAATACGCCGAACAGGTCGATCCCCGACATGCCCGGCATCCGCACGTCGGTGATGACGACGCCGGGATAGTCCGCACCGATCACCGCGAGCGCGCTCGCCGCATCGGCAAAGGCGCGCACGCTGAACCCTTCGAGGCTGAGCAGCTGCGTCGTCGCGGCGCGCAGATCGTCATCGTCGTCGATCAGCGCGACCTCGCGCGGCGGGCGGGTCTCGGTCATGCGCGCCGCATCCCGATCTCGAAGCGCGCCCCGCCCCCACCCCCGCCCTCGCCCTCGCCCGGGAGCAATCGCAGCGTTCCGCCGAGTTCGACCATGATGTCGTGCGCGATCACCAGCCCGAGCCCCAACCCTTGTGGCCGCGACGTCACGAACGGGGTGAACAGCCGCGCCGCGATCTCGGGCGAAACCCCCGGGCCGGTATCGGCCACGACGAGCCGGACATGCGACGCATCGCTCGTCAGGCTGAGGCCGATCCGCCGGGTGTCGGACGCGGCGATCGCCTCGACCGCATTCTGCATCAGGATGACGAGCACCTGCTCGAGCCGCACCTTGCCGCCGATCACCGCCAGACGCGGATCGAGCGTCGGCAGGTCGAGCGCGACCCCGCGCAGCTGTTGCCTGAGGATGAGCAGCGCGCCGTCGATCACCTCGGCGATGTCGACCGGCCGCACCTCCCCGGTCTGGCGGCGCGCGAAGCCGCGCAGCTGCGCGGTGACCGCGCCGATCCGTTCCGCCAGCCCACCGATCTTGACGAAATTCTCGCGCGCATCGGCCAGCGCGCCGCGATCGAGCAAGGTCGCGCCTGAGGCGGCATAGGTGCGGATCGCGGCGACCGGCTGCGCGGTCTCATGCGCGACGCTCGCGGTGATCTGGCCAAGCGCGGCGAGCCGATTGGCCTGACGCAGCGCCTCGCGCAATTCGGCGGCACGGGCTTCGCTTTCGGCACGCTCGTCCATCTCGCGCCGCAGATCGGCGGTTTGGCGGGCGACCGCGCGCTCGAGCTCCTCGGTCCGACGTCGTGACAGCGTGACGCGCTGGCGCCAGGCCCAGGCGAGCGCCGCGAGTGCGATCGTGGCGAGCGCGGCGCTGACCGAGGCGGCCCGCCGCGCCGATGTCACCGCAGCATCGATCGGCTCGAGCAGGAGCAATTGCCAGCCGGGCTGCGCGGTGACCGCGGTGCGCGCGAGGAAGGTCGCACCAAGCCCGACAAAGCGCGCCTCGCCATCGCGCGGCGCGACGGGCAAGGGGGCGAGCGCGGTTGCACCGACACGCGCAGCGCCGCGGAACTGCGCTTCGTCGCGCGCCGCGAGCGGCCGCGTCGCGGCGAAGCGCCAGGCCGGGCGGCTGGTGACCAGCACGATGCCGAGCGGGTTGCGCACCAGCGTGATCCCGCCGGCGCCGGCCCAGACGCGTTCGATCCGGTCGAAGTCGAGCTTGATGACGATCACGCCGCGGTTGGCCACCCGCCGCGCGAGGTAGAGTCCGGGGTGGCGCGAGACCGTCCCCAGCGCATATTGGCTCGCCTCGCCGTGCGCGAGCGCGTCGCGGAAATAGGCGCGGAAGCGGTAATCGGCGCCGACGAAGCTTTGCGGCGATCGCCAGTTGCTCGCGGACAGCGTGACGCCGTCGGGCCCGATCACATAGATGACGGGGGCGCCGGTGACGCGCGACAGCGCTTCGAGCTTGATGTCGAGCGCGCGGCGCGCCGCCGGATCGCCACCGATCGCGGCGATCACGTCGCGATCGTCGGCGAGCGTCAGCGGGAGCAGGCGGAAGCGGGCAAGCTCGCCGTTGAGCAAGGCCGCGCGCAGCCGCGCATCGCTTTCGACCTGGAGGTGCAGCGCCGCGACGACGCGCTGCTCGGCGACGCGCCCGGCGATCCACGCGGCCGCGATTGCCAGGATCGCCACGACGATCACCCAGCGCAGCCCGAGCGACCGCCGCGCCGCGCTCAGCGTTTCGCGCGCCGTCATCCGTACGCGCGGCGGCGGACGCGCCAGGCGGGAGGCAGCAGGGCTCGAAACACGGTGCAGGTCATGGTCGATCGATCTGCCATAGCAACCGGACGATGGGACAAGAGCATCGACACGCCTCGGTTGGGTGCGCGTCGGCCGCAATGTGCAACTTTCGGCACAACGGCGCCAGCCTCTGTCCCGAATATGGCATATCGATCCGGGACGCGCGACCGCGGCTCTACCGGAAAATGCCGCATTCCTAGTCTTTTGCACGAAAATGGCGAATTGTGCGCGGCCCGCATTCGCCGCTGCGGCACACTCGCTGCCTGTTCAAACGCCCGTCAGAGGCGCTCCCCCCTGGATGAGGACGAGAAGGCCGTGATCCCGATTTCGCAAAACCCCGCCGCCGAAATACCGGCCGCCCCCCGCCGCCCCTGGTATCGCCACACCTATGCGCAGGTGCTGATCGCGATCGTCGCGGGTGTGCTGCTCGGGCATTTTTATCCGGCGACGGGCGAATCGCTCCAGCCGCTTGCCGATGCCTTCATCAAGCTGGTCAAGATGATCATCGCGCCGGTGATCTTCCTGACGATCGTCACCGGGATCGCCGGCATGCGCGATCTCGGCTCGGTCGGGCGCGTCGTCGGCAAGGCGTTCGCCTATTTCTTCTTCTTCTCGACGCTCGCGCTGATCATCGGGTTGATCGTCGCCAATGTCGTCCGGCCCGGCGCCGGGCTCAACATCGATCCGAGCACGCTCGATACGACCAAGGTCGCCGAATATGCCAGCAAGGCGCATGCGACAACGCTGGTCGGCTTCCTCACCGGCATCATCCCCAACACCTTCCTGTCGGCGCTGACCGAGGGCAACATCCTGCAGACGCTGTTCGTCGCGGTGCTGTTCGGCATCGGCCTGGCGATGATCGGCGATCGCGGGACGAAGCTGCTCGGCGCGCTCGAGGATATTTCGGTCGCGGTGTTCAAGGTCGTCGCGATCGTGATGAAGGCCGCGCCGATCGGCGCGTTCGGCGCGATGGCGTTCACCATCGGCAAATATGGCGCGGGCACGCTCGCCAATCTCGCGATGCTCGTCGGCACCTTCTATGCGACGTCGTTGCTGTTCGTCATCGTCGTACTCGGGCTCGTCGCGCGCTGGGCAGGGTTCTCGATCTTCACGCTGATCGGCTATCTCAAGGACGAGCTGCTGCTCGTGCTCGGCACCTCGAGTTCGGAAAGCGCGCTGCCGAGCCTGATCGAGAAGATGGAACGTGCCGGTTGCCCCAAATCGGTGGTCGGGCTGGTCGTGCCGACCGGCTATTCGTTCAACCTCGACGGCACCAACATCTATATGACGCTGGCGGCGTTGTTCATCGCGCAGGCGTGCAACGTCGATCTGTCGCTCGGCCAGCAATTGCTGCTGCTCGGCGTGGCGATGCTGTCGTCGAAGGGCGCGGCGGGGGTGACCGGCGCGGGCTTCATCACGCTGGCCGCAACGCTCTCGATCGTGCCGAGCGTGCCGATCGCCGGGATGGCGCTGATCCTCGGGGTCGATCGCTTCATGAGCGAGTGCCGCAGTCTCACCAACTTCATCGGCAATGCAGTCGCGACCGTCGTGGTGTCGCGCTGGGAGGGCAAGCTCGACATGGAGCAGTTCCGCAGCGCGATCGCGGGGCGCAGCGTGCGTGTCGACGAAATGGCGGCCGACGCCGTGCCGGCCGAATAACATGGGCAAGCTGAACCCGACGCGCGCGCTGCGCGCCACCACCCCGCTTGCGCTGCTGCTCGCCGCCCCCGCACTGGCGCAGGAGACCGGAGCGCCCGCCGCCAGCCCCGCTGCGACCGAATATCCCGCCGCAGCGGCGGGCGATGGCGCCACCACCAACGGCTACAATCTGTCACGCTGGGCCGAGGATTGGCGTGTGCTGCGCGACCCCGCCAAGCGCAACGATCCGATCGACCGGCTCAAATTCATCCCGCTCGACAGCGACGGCGACATCTATCTGACGCTCTCGGGCGAGGCGCGGCTGCGGATGAACCTCACCACCAATCCCAATCTGCGCAACACGCCGCACCAGCGGCAGGACATCCGCCGGATCACCGCGGGCGCCGATCTGCATGTCGGGCCGCATCTGCGCTTCTACGGCGAGGTCGCGCATGGCGGGATCAGCGGGCGCGAACTCGGTGCACCCGCCGCCACGCTGCGCAATGCGCTGACGCTGCAGCAATATTTCGCCGAAGCGACCGTCGATGTCGGCGGCGTCGCGCTTGGCGCGCGCTATGGCCGGCAGGAATTCACCGACGGCCCCAATCTGCTCGTCTCGCAGCGCGACAACAACACGATCCGCTACACGCTCAACGGCGTCCGCGCCTGGGCACGCACTGGCCGCTTCCGCGTCGACGTGTTCGATCTCAAGCCGACCGCGTACGGCGATCTCGGCATCGACGACGATGTCAGCGATCCGGCACGGCGCTTCTCGGGGGTGACGCTTGGCATCGTCGTGCCGAAGCACTGGTTCGGCGGCTCGAAACTCTATGTCGATCCGTTCCTGTGGCGGCGGCGCAATTCGGTCGGCACGTGGGGCGGGCGGATCGGCGCGGGGCGGCGCTTCTACGGCGGCGCGCATGTCTGGGGCGATGCCGGACCGGTGACGATCGACTGGACGCTCAACCATCAATGGGGCAATTTCATAGAGCAGCGGATCGACGCCTGGCACGGCCTGTTCGCGCAGAGCTATCGCCTCGGCAAGACTGGCACCGCGCCGCGCATCGGCTTCCATGCCGACTATGCGAGCGGCGGCGGCGGCTATGGCGGGCGTACGCTGCGCAACGCCTATGCGCCGTTCGGCAACAACATCTATTACAGTTACCAATTGTCGCTGACGCCGTCGAACCTGGTCGCGGTCGCGCCGACGGTCAGCTTCACGCCGATCAAGACGGTGCGCGTCAGCGCCGAATATCAGCTGACCTGGCGCGACGACGCGCGCGACGCGGTGTACCGCGCCAACGGCCAGCCCTTTGCCGGAACGCAGAACGTCGCCGACCGCAAGATCGGCGATGTCACCCGCGTGCAGGCGGTCTGGGCGATCGCGTCGCGGCTGTCGTTCACCGGGCGCTACGAACATCTCGCCGCCGGACCGTCGCTGACCAAGGCCGGCTATCACAGCTCGGACTTCATCGCCGGCTGGCTGAGTTTCCGCTTCTGACGCGCCGCTCCCCGGCGGCGCGCCGACCAACCCGAAGGAATGACCGTGTCGATTGCACCCAAGCCCCCCGAAGCCGCCACCGCCCGCGAGACCAAGGGCGTCACGCGCCGCGCGGTGCTCGGCTCGGCGATCGCGGGCGGCAGCGTCGCGATGCTGCCGCTCACATCGGCCGAGGCGGCACCGCCCGAGCGCTCGGTCGACGTCCTGGTAATCGGCGGCGGGATCATGAGCGCGACGCTCGCGGTGTTGCTGCGCGAGCTCGAACCGAACTGGACGATCGAGATGGTTGAACGGCTCGACACCGTCGCCGATGAAAGCTCGAACGGCTGGAACAACGCCGGCACCGGCCATTCCGCTTTGTGCGAACTCAACTACACGCCGGTCAACACCGCCGACGGCCGCGTCGAGATCGCCAAGGCGATCGAGATCAACGAGCAGTTCCAGGTAACGCGCCAGTTCCTCAGCCATCAGGTCAAGACCGGCATCCTCTCCAAACCCCGCGCCTTCATCAATTCGACGCCGCACATGAACCTAGTGTGGGGCGATGCCAACGTCGCCTTCCTGCGAAAGCGCTACGAAGCGCTCGGCGCGAGCCCGCTCTTCTCGGGGATGGAATTCAGCACCGACTTCGCCGAGATCTCGCGCTGGGTGCCGCTGATGATGCAGGGCCGCGACCGCGCGACCAAGCTCGCCGCGACGCGCTCGCCGCTCGGGACCGATTGCGATTGGGGCGAGGTGACGCGGCAATATATCGGATCGCTCGTCCAGCAGCCCGGCTTCACGCTCAAGGCGGGCCAGGAGGTTCGCGACCTAGAGCGCAATCCCGACGGAACCTGGCGCGTTACCTATCGCGCGACCAAAGGCGATGCCAAGCAGGTCGTCAACGCGCGCTTCGTGTTTGCGGGCGCGGGCGGCGGCGCGCTGCCGATCCTCCAGAAATCGGGCATCCCCGAAGCCGACGACTATGCCGGCTTCCCGGTCGGTGGATCGTTCCTCGTCACCGAAAACCCCGCGATCGCCAAGCGCCACGGCGCCAAGGTCTACGGCAAGGCCGCGGTCGGATCCCCACCGATGTCGGTGCCGCATCTCGATACGCGCTATCTCGGCGGCAAGCAGGCGCTGCTGTTCGGCCCGTTTGCGACCTTCTCGACCAAGTTCCTCAAGCAGGGCTCGTATTTCGATCTCCCCGCCTCGGTCACGCTCGACAATTTCCGGCCGATGATCGCGGTCGGCTGGGACGATTTCGCGCTGGTCGAATATCTCGCGGGGCAGCTGATCATGACCGACGCCGATCGAATGAAGGCGCTGCGCGAATATTTCCCTGACGCGGTCGAGGGCGACTGGAAGCTGTGGCAGGCGGGGCAGCGCGTCCAGATCATCAAGCGCGACCCCAAGAAGGGCGGCGTGCTCAAGCTCGGGACCGAGATCGTCGCGTCGAAGGACGGGTCGATCGCGGCGCTGCTCGGCGCGTCGCCCGGCGCCTCGACCGCGCCGTCGATCATGCTCGATCTGCTCAAGAAGGTGTTCGGCGCGCGGCTCGCGACGCCTGCCTGGCAGGCCAAGATCCGCGCGATCGTGCCGACCTATGGGATTGCGCTCAACGCCAATCCCGATCTGCTGGCGGCGCATTGGGCGGCGACTGCCGAGACGCTCGAGCTCGCCACCCCCTCGCCCGCGGTTCAGGTCGCAACGACCCCGCGCCCCGCAGCGACGCGCGTCAAGGTCGATCGCCACCCCGATCTGGCGCTGTAACGCGCCGCGCGGTCAGCCGATCAGCAGCCGCGCGCCGAGGGCCGCGGCGAGCGCGGGAGTCATCGTCACCGCGCCGACCTTGAGGAAGCGCCAGAAGCCGACATCCTCGCCCTCGCGGCGGATCGCCTGGAGCCACAGGATCGTCGCGAGCGACCCGGTGATCGACAGATTGGGGCCGAGATCGACCCCGATCAGCAAGGCATCGACGATCAGCCGCGGCGGATGGACCTGCGCCACCGCGGTGCTCGCCACCAGCCCGGCGGGCAAGTTGTTCATCAGGTTCGACGCGAAGGCGAGGATCGTGCCCGACAGCGCGGCGCCCTGTACGGGGTTCGCCGCCGCCGCCTTGAGCGCTGCGGCGACCTGCGCGATCACGCCGGTGCGATCGAGCGCTTCGACCAGCACGAACAGGCCGGCGACAAGCGCGAGCACGCTCCACGACACCTGCCCCGCGAGCGCCAGCGGCGAGCGCTTCGCCAGGGCGCACACGCCGAGCGTCGTCGCGAGTCCGGCAAGGCAGGTCGGCAGGCCGAGCGACAGGTTGAACGCCGACATGCCGATCAGCACGCCGGCGGTCGCGACGATCCCGGCGAGCGCCGCCTTGCCGCCGGTCGAGAGCGGGGTGCGCTCGACTTCCGATTCGCACGATCCCGCGAGGCTCTTGCGCTCGATCCAGCGGAGCGCCGCATAGGTCACGACGATCGCCGCAAGCGAGGGCAGCGCGAACGAGCCGAACCACTGGCCGAGCGGCGGCATCTTCCCGCCATAGAGCACGAGGTTGGCGGGGTTGGAGATCGGCAGCACGAAGCTCGCCGCATTGGCGATCAGCGCGCAGGCGAAGAGCAAAGGCAGCGGTTCGGCCTTGGCCTTGCGCGCCGCGGCGTAGACCGCGGGGGTGAGGACGACTGCGGTCGCATCGTTCGACAGGAAGGTCGTGGTGACGATCCCGGTCGCATAAACGAGCAGAAACAGCCGCGCCGACGATCCCTTGGCGTTGATCGCCGCGGTCGCCGCGACCCAGTCGAACAGCCCTTGCTCGCGCGCGGTTTCGCTGAGCAGCATCATGCCGATCAGGAAGAGATAGACGTCGAGCCCCTTGCCGATCGCCGCGAACGCCGCCGGCGCGGGCATCAGCCCGAACACGACGAGCAGCACCGCGCCGGCCACCGCCCAGATCGCCTCGGGCAAGCGGAAGGGGCGCGTGATGACAGCGCCGGTGGCAGCCGCGCAAATGCCCCAGGTCGCACCGTTCGCGAGGATCACCAATGCCGTCCGTTCTTGTTGGGTCCGAGCTGCGTCCCGGCAAGGCCGTGCTCGGGCCAGGCGCCGATGCTGTGGATGGCATGGCCCGGCGCGATGGGCACGCCGCGGCGCGGGACATCGTCGCTTGCGCGCACGAGGATGTCGATCGTGTCGCGATCCGCGCCGCACGCAACGGTCACGCGGTGGAGTCCGGCCGTGAGCGACACGCTCGCGCGCCAGAGCGCGGGCTCGGGCAGCGCGGTCATCGCCATGTCGGGCTGGCCATCGATTGAGAGGATCACCGGTTCCGCCCCGCGCCCGAACACTTTGGCGACGATCTCGACGGCGCAGGGGCGCGGCACGTGCTGTGGATCCGCCGGGCGCGTCACCATGCGGATGTCGGCGGGCGCGACGATCTGGACGAACGGCCACTCGCCGCCGCTCTCCTTAAAGCGCCAGCTCGGCACGCGATCGTGCACCGTGACGATCGAGAAGCCGGGCCTGCCCCCGCCCTCCTCGATCTCGCCGGTCGAGCGCGTCGCGCCATAGACGACGCGGCCATCGTTGAGCAGTTCGTTATAATGCGTGTGCCCGGTGTCGACGAAGGCGACGCGCGCATCAGCGAAGATCCGCGCGATCGTCTCGCCGTCGGCGGCAAGGTCGCCGGGATAGGCGTGCATGAAGACCAGCGGCGTCTGCCCCTCGGCCTCGGCGCGCGCGAGCTCCTCGAGCAGGCGATTATGGTGATGCCGCGTCAGCCGGAAGTCGGGCCCGCCGGCGCCAGCCGAGATGATGTCGAGGAAGATGCAGCGGTGGCCGGCGATCACCTCGACCTCGGGCCGGTTGTCCTCGGGAAAGCCGGCCTCGTACGCGTCGAGATCGCCGCCCTCGAAATCATGGTCGCCCGGGATCGCGCGCCACGACAGCTGCAATGGCTCGAGCGTGTCGGTGATGACGCGATATTGCTCCGGCGTCGCGTGGTTGGCGTTGTCGCCGGGGAGGAAGACGAAGTCCGCGGCATCGCCGACCGAGGCGTTGATCTCGGCGACGATCGCCGCCAACCGATCGCGGCTTTGCCAACCATTGGCCTCGTCCATGTGCAGGTCGCCGATATGGACCCAGCTGATCGTGCCGCTCATTGCGCGTCCGCCTCGTCCGCGTCGCGCGTGCCGGCGCAGGCCGGACGCAGCGTCCCCGCAAAGCCGATCCACAGCGCCAGGCTGACAAAGGCGAAGCTGCCGAGGATGAAGAAGGCGATATGATAGCCGAGCGCCTGGGCGAGCCACCCGCCGATCGCCGGGCTGAGCGACGCGCCGACGCCCTGGACGGTCATCACCGCGCCCTGCCCGACATTGACGCGCCCGGTGCCGTTGAGCAGGCACGCAACGAGCCCGGGGACCGCGACGCTCTGCAGCCCCGCGCCGATCCCGTCGAGCGCCTGGACCGGCCACACCCCCCATTGTTCGATAAAGCTGCCCGCAAGCACCCCGCGCAGCGGCAGCGCCGCGAACGAGATCAGCAGCACCAGCCAATAGCCCTTGCCCGACGCCATCCGCATCGCCGCGAGCGACGCGACGATCATCACCGCCTGCGCCACCACCACCGTCTGCGCGACGAACAGCGCGGCATTGCCCTTGCCTGCACCGACGACGGCGAGGCCATAGAGCGGCAGCATCGCGCCGTTGCCGAGATGGAAGCAGGCGAGCGATGCCGCCAGGATCAGCATCGGCTTGTTGCGCAAGAGCTCCTTGAAGCCCTCCGCCTTGCCGCTGTCTTCATCGTCGCTCGCTTTGCCTTCGAGCCCGCGCGCGGCGCGGTGGTCGATCGCCTTTTCGGGGATCATCAGCACCGACGCGATCGCCAGCACGCCGAACACCGCGGCGAGATAGAAGATCGCCGGCATCCCGAATTTGTAGCCGAGCCAGCCCGACAGCCCCGCGCCGATCATGTTACCGGCATGGTTCCACGCCTGGTTACGCCCGTTCTGCGCGTTGAAGCCCTTTTGCCGCGCGATGCCGAGCGTCATCCCCGCGACCGCCGGACCGATCGCCGCGCCAGCGATCGCGGTCGCGACCTGGCTGACCGTGACGACCCACGCCGATTGCGACAACAGGATGAGGAAGGACGCCAGCACCGTCGAAATACCGGTGACGATGACGACCAGCCGCTTCTTCTCGGTATGGTCGATAAACGCGCCGGCCGGCGCGGTCATCAACATGCCGGCAACGCCGCCCGCGGTCATCACCGTGCCGATCGGCCCCGACGTCCAGCCACGCTGCTGGAGAAAGACCCCCAGGAACGGGCCGATCCCCGCCTGCATGTCCGCCATGAAGAAATTGAGCGCCTGCAGCGCGGTCTTGCCGCGTGCGCGATCTCCCGAGGTCGCTGCCTCGGAGTCCGCTTGTGCCTTCGCCGCCATCGTACGCTCCTGCTTACACGAATCGAACACCGGCTGGCGTCGGACCTGAATTGTCGGAGCGTAGCGCCGCCGCCGATATGGCGCCTAAACGGCCCTATTCATTTTCGGTTCACATAGATTAAGAAAATCGCCGTCGATCGGTCTGAACGGCGAATTCTGTTTGTCAGACTATTGACGCTAACCCCACCCTGCGCCTACCTTTTCTTTCATAGAGTCCCCGCCCGTGGCGCCCCGCGCCCGGGTGCTCGATCGCACAAGACGAGCCGCCAGAACGAGCGGCCGTGTCAGGAGAGATGAGATGACCGGGCCAGGTGTCGATCGCCGTTCCGCGCTGTTCGCTTCGGTCGCCGCCGGGGCAGGCCCCGCCTTTCCGCTCGCGGCCATGCCCGCCAGCGCCGCCGGGACAGCGGCACGCGGCACAGGCAGCTGCACCACCCCAACCAGCGCGGTCGCACGAACCCAATATGGGCCGGTCCGTGGCTATGTCGCCGACCACGTCTTCACCTTCAAGGGCGTGCCCTATGGCGACGATACCGGCGGCGAGAATCGCTGGCTGCCTGCCAAGTCGCCCAAGCGCTGGAGCGAACCGCGCAACACGCTCGCTTATGGCGCGAACTGCCCGCAGACGCTCCACCCGTTCCGCGCCGCCGAGCATACCTTCCTCCAGCAATGGACTGACGGTTTCCTCGGCGAGGACATGCTCAAGCTCAACATCTGGACACCGTCGCTCAGCGGCAAGCGCCCGGTGATGGTCTATTTCCACGGCGGCGGGTTCAGCTTCGGCTCGTCCTACGAACTCGCCTCGCACGACGGCGCGCAGATGGCGCGCAACCATGACGTCGTGCAGGTCTCGATCAACCACCGGCTCAACGTGCTCGGTTTCCTCGATCTCGCCGAGCTCGGCGGCGCGCCCTACGCCGAATCGGTCAATGTCAGCATGACCGATTGCGTCGCGGCGCTGCGCTGGGTGCAGGAGAATATCGCGAATTTCGGCGGCGATCCCGCGACGATCATGATCTATGGCCAGTCGGGCGGCGGGTCGAAGGTGACGACGCTGCTCGGGATGCCCGGCGCCAAGGGGATGATCCAGCGCGCCGCGGTGCAATCGGGCGGCGGCGGCGCGCTCCCGACCGCCGAACAGTCGCGCGACTTCTCGCGGCGGTTGCGGCGCGAGCTCGGCGTCACCGACATCGCCGCGCTGCAAAAGGCCGACTGGAACACGCTGTTCACCACCGGCAGCAAGGTGGCGGCAGAGATCAACGGCCCCGGCAGCCCGATGGGCGGTCCATCGACCACGGCGCGGGTCGGCTGGGGGCCGACCGATCCGGTGCGCTGCCAGACGATGGTGTTCGATTCGACCTGCCGCATGGTCGACGATCCCGAGGGCGCGGCGCGCGCGGATCCTGCTCGCCTGAGCGCGGCATCGACACATGGGGGGACAGGCGATGACGAGACGAGTGTGGGGAAAGGGCTTGGCTGCGCTCGCGCTGGCACTGGCGATGCCCGCGGTTGCACAGGACGCGCGGATGGTCTCGACTGCCGCCCCGGCCGAGCCGGATGCGATTGCGCTCGGGACCGGCGGCGTCGCGGGGTCGAGCGCGCCCGAGGCGTGGTTCCGCCAATATGGCGTCGCAATGACGCGCAACGTCAGCGTGGCGACGCTGACGCCGTTCCTGCCCGATCCCGCCAAGGCGACCGGCGCGGCGGTGATCGTCGCGCCGGGTGGCGGTTTCCTGATGCTGTCGATGGAGAATGAGGGCTGGCGCGTCGCGCGTGCGCTCGCCGACCACGGCATCGCGGCGTTCGTCCTCAAATACCGGCTCAAGCCGACGCCTGCGGGCATGCCGCAGTTCGAACAGGCGGTCGCGGCGATGTTCGCCGGCGCGGGCTGGGCCGACTCGCGGCTGCGCCCCGGCGATGCGGCGGCCGGGCTCGCCGAGCCGATCGCCGACGAACGCGCCGCCTTCGCGCTGATCCGGTCGCGCGCGGCCGAGTGGCATGTCGACCCTGCGCGGATCGGCATGATGGGCTTTTCGGCGGGCGCGATGACGACGATGGCGACCGCGCTGAAAGCGCCCGAGCTACGCCCCGCCTTTCTCGCGCCGATCTATGGGTCGATGGAGGCAGTCCCGGTCGCCGCCGACGCGCCGCCGCTGTTCGCAGTGCTCGCCGCGAATGACCCGCTGTTCGCGCGCAAGGGGCTCGGGCTGATCGATTCGTGGCAGCAGGCCGGGCGGCCGGTCGAATTCCATCTCTATGGCGAGGGCGGCCACGGCTTCGGGCTCGGCAAGCAGGGGACGACGAGCACCGGCTGGTTCGACGCCTTCATCCGCAAGCTCGACATGACCGGCATCACGCATAGCAAATCCGCAAGTGGAGTCGCCGCACGATGAAGATCTCGATACGGCACGCCGCGCTGGCGGCACTCTGCTTGACGCTTCCAGCGTATGCGGGCGCGCAAACTGCACCGCCCGCCCCGCCCCCGCTGGCGGACTATTTCGTACCGGCCACCGCGGCGCCCAAGGCCCCCGACGCCGACGGTTTCCTCCAGCGCTGGCTGTTGCTCGAGCCGATCGTCAAGCCGAACCGCAGCAATACCGGCTTCACCGAAGCGTACGTCCGCGCAGCCTTTGCCGCCTCGCTTCCGCAAGGTCCACCGATGGCGGTGCCGCGCGACGGCGAGGCTGCGAAGATCGCCGCGGCGCCGCGCTGGCACGCGCTCGATGCGACGCGCTTCGATGCCAAACTGTTCAATCTCGCGCAGAGCCTCGGCAAACCGGTCTACGGCGTGATCTTCTGGGCGGTGACGGTGGTCCAGGCCCCGCGTGAGCTGCGCGGCGTCCGGCTCGCGGTCGGCTCGAACTCGGCGTCGATGTGGTGGGTCAACGGCACGGAGGCAGCGGGGCTCTACGGCGATCGGCGGATGGTGATGGACGATGTCCTTTCGCACCCGCTGACGCTGCACAAGGGGCGCAACGTCATCCGCGGTGCGGTGATCAACGGCCCGGGCCTCAGCGATTTCTGTGTCCGCCTGCTCGATGCGAACGGGCAACCGATCCGCGACATCGTCACCACCACCAAATAGCGCCGCGGCGCGTCGGAGAACGTATGAAAACCACCGTCCTCGCCGCCCTCGGCCTGTGCCTCGCGGCGACACCCGCCGCCGCCCAGCTCGCAGGCGAGCCCTTCATCCACGATCCCTCGACGATCACGCTGTCCGACGGGAAATACTACACCTTCGGCACGCGCGGCGGCGGGCTCGTCTCCGACGACGGCTGGACCTGGCATGCGGGTGGCGAGCGCCCCGGCGGCGGTGTCGCGCCCGACGTGATCCGGATCGGCGAGCGCTTCTATGTCGCCTATGCGGTCGGCGGCGGCGGAATGAACGGCGGGCATGCCAGCCTGGTCGTGGTGATGTGGACCAGCACGCTCGATCCCACATCCCCGGCGTTCGGCTATCACGACGTCGGCGTCGTCGCATCGAGCGACGGGGTCCAGGGCGCCGACGCGATCGACCCGGCCTTCCTCCTCGCCGATGGTCGGTTGTGGCTGAGCTATGGCACCTATTTCGGCGCGATTCGGATGGTCGAGCTCGACCCGAAGACCGGCGGACGGCTGGCCGGCAACCAGCCCGTCGATGTCGCGATCGACATGGAAGCGACGGCTTTGCTGGCCCGCGACGGATGGTATTATCTGCTCGGCACGCACGGCACGTGCTGCGACGGGCCCAATTCCTCGTACAACATCCGCGTCGGCCGGTCGCGCAGCGCGACCGGGCCGTTCGTCGACCAACTGGGCGTGCCGCTGCTCAAGGGTGGCGGCAAGCTCGTCGTCGCGGGGCGCGGGCGGCACTATGGGCCGGGGCATTTCGGGCTGCTCGATGTCGGCGACGGGGTCGAGAAGATGTCGATGCACTATGAGGCCGACATGGACCGCAGCGGGCGCAGCGTGCTCGCGATCGAACCCTTGCTGTGGCGCGATGGCTGGCCGGTCGCCGGGGAGAATCTCGTCGCGGGGACCTACGAAGTCCAGTCCGAGCGCGGCGGCGCGTTGCAGCTGGCGGTCGATGACACGCGGATCGCCTTCGACGCGCGCGCGAGCTTCAGGGCCAAGCCGGACACCCCCGTCGGCCCGATCGCCAACCAGACGCTGGCGCAGGACATGGTCAGCTGGCCCAAGGGGCCGACCGCGGTCGACCTCGGCGACTATATGATCCGCCCGCACCAGCAATGGACGATCGCGCCCGTGCCCGGCGGCGGCGGCGCATTCGGTGCGCCGTATTACAGCATCCGGATCGCCGGCACGACGCGCGCATTGGCGGTGGCGGGCGACGATGTCGGTACCGTTCCCGCCTTCACCGGCGCGCCCGAGCAATTGTGGCGGATCGACCAGCTGACCGACGGGACCTATCGCATCGCGCCAAAGGGCGCTGGCGGGGCGCGCCCGGCACGCGCGCTCGTCGCGATCGGCAGGAGCACCGCTGCGCTGGTGCGCTTCGATCCCGCCAGCCCGACCGGCCGCTGGAGTTTTCAGCGCCCGTGACCGACCAGCGATACAGGATGCCTGCTACAATGGTCGCAGTTTCCGAAGCGCTTCGTCGCTGCTAGGGTGAAAGGCTGTGACGATCAAAGACACCAAAATCGCGGCAGACGATGCCGAAGCCGAAGCCGGAGACGGTTCCGCCCCACCCCCACGCACGCCGCGCGGCAAGGGACGCCGCCTGCGTGGCGCGATCGCGCACAAGCTGGGCGTCGCGATCCTGTCGGGCGAATATGCGCCGGGCGAAACGCTGTCGAGCGAGACGGTCTTTGCCGAGTCGCTCGACGTGTCGCGCAGCGCGTATCGCGAAGGCATTCAGGGGCTGATCGCGAAGGGCCTCGTCGAAAGCCGCCCGAAGACAGGCACCCGTGTCCTGCCGCGCGACCGCTGGAATTTGCTCGATCCCGACGTGCTCGCCTGGGCGTTTGCAGGCGAGCCCGATCCGCAGCTGGTGCGCAGCCTGTTCGAGCTACGGCTGATCATCGAGCCCGCCGCCGCGGGGATAGCCGCTGCCAAGCGTGACCGCGACGACATCAAGCGGATGAAGGACGCGCTCACCGCGATGCGCCGCCACTCGCTCGCGACCGAGCCGGGTCGCGCGGCCGACCGTCAGTTCCACGACGCGATCCTGCGCGCGACGCGCAACGATGCGCTGGTGGTGATGAGCGCCTCGATCGGTGCCGCAGTCGCCTGGACGACGCAGTTCAAGCAGCGCATGCGCGCACTGCCGCGCAATCCGATCCCCGACCATGTGCTCGTCTATGACGCGATCGTCGCCGCCGATGTCGAGGCGGCGACCGCAGCGATGCGGCGGCTGGTCGAGCTGGCGCTCGAGGATACGCAGAGCGTGATGGCGGTCAAAGTATAGCGCGCTGCGAGCGCTCACCCCCCCCCGGAGTTTCGTTTCAGCGTAAATCCCTCAGCCGCTCAGCGCAGCAGCGCCGCCTCGGACCAGCTGACCGGGTCGGGAAAGCGCATCGGCTGCGGCGTGCGCGCCACCAGTTCGATGATCTTGGCGCCTCGCACGTCGACTTTCAGCGACGCCGGCGCCTCGCCGAAGCGCATCGGCGCCGACTGCCCCAGCAGCTTCCCATCGCCATAGACCATGAAGCGCACCGGCTGGCTGCGATCACGTGCCGAATCATCGAACCCGACCAGCGCCGAGAAGGTCGCAAAACCGGCATTGCGCACCTCGAGCCGCGAATTGGCGAGCGTGCCGATTCCGGTGGTGAAGCGGCGCCCCGCGACTTGCAGCGTCTCGCCGTAGGGCGAGCTGTCGGCCTGCGCCCCGCCCCAGCCGCCGTAGCGCGGATGGTCGCCATCGCCGCGCGTGCTCCGCCACGGCAGGATCCCACGATGGATCAGCGGGTCGTGCTCGGGGACGGTCACGCCGTCGACCGCCGGGTTCACCCGGCCGGGTTGCTCGGAGAGATAGAGCCCGTTCGCGAGCGTGCGCGTGCCGTGCGCGGCGAACACCAGCGTCTGGTGCGGCGCGAGCGTGAGCTTGGTCTCCTTGCGGAAGCGCGTCTGGCCGCCGTCCCACAGATCGTCGAGCGTCACCTCGCCATCGGCGGTGAATTTGAGCTGGTCGGCGGTCAGCACGGCATCGACCGGCATCGCGTTGCGGTTGAACACCGCGACCGCCTTGTCGCCACTCGCGAGTGTCTTGACGAGGATCTGCACATCGTCGGTATCGAACGCCAGCACCGCCTGGTTGCCCGCCGGATCCTGGTCGAGCGCGATGATCCGCGCATTGCCGAGGACATCCATCATCGATTTCGGCGCCTTGCGCAGGTCATAGCCGATGAACAGCGGCGCATTGACCATCGCCCAGAGCGAGAAATGCGAGCGCGCCTCGTTCATATGGTCCGCGTCGAAGTCCTTCGTGCCGACGAACAGCATGTCCGGGTCGTTCCACGAGCCGGGATGGGCATAGAGCGCGCGCCGCACGGTGGTGTCGAAATTGTGCAGCATCCGCGACCAATTGGGCGAAATGTCCTCGCTGGTGCGCGAGATACCGGCGACATCCTTGCCCCAGGCGCGCACGTCGGCCGCGCCCCACAGGCAGAGCGAGAAGAGATAGTCATTGTCGGGATTGGCGCGCTGCAACGCCTGGCCGACCGCTTCGTACAGGCGGCGTACCCCCGCGATATCGCTGTGACCGACCGATTCGACATCGACCAGCGGCGGGAAGGCGCGATATTGCCCCGCGATCACGCGGGGCTCGGTGGCCGGCAGGCCCCGCACCCCGCACCCGTCGACCTTGATCAGGTCGAACCCCCATTCGCGGAAATAGAGCGCAATGTCCTGCTCGACATGGCCGTACAGGCCCACTTCGCGTTCGGCGACGGTGCCTTCGGGCAGGTTGAGCGGATCGGTGCTGAACACCTGCCCACAGGTGTTGCGACCGATGTCGGAATAGATCCCGGCCTTGAAGCCCATCGCGTGCAGCCGGTCGGTGAACGGCTTGAAGCTGGTCTCGCCGCCCGGCCCTGCCCCCTTCGCCGACGGAAAGGTCGCGGTGCGGATGATCAGCCGCCCGTCGGGCTGGCGGCGCTTGAGCCACCAGCCATCATCGACGTCGATATAGCGATAGCCTTTCGCCGCGAGCCCCGAATCCTTGATGATCTGCGCGGAGGCCATCACCTTTTCCTCGCTCACATCCTCGTAAAAGGCGTTCCAGCTGCTCCACCCCATCGGCGGCAGCGCAGCCGCGCCGGCGCTGTAGGCGCTCCACCGGCCGGTCGGCGCAAGGTCGTCGGCCGCGGCGAGCGCCGGGGAGAGCGTCGCCGCACCCGCCAGCAGGGCTTGAATGATCCGGCGCATCAGCGGGGTACCTTTGTCTCGAGCATCTTGCCGAAGAACGGCATGACGAAATTCTGGAAGCGCACCGCAACGTCGCTGGTGTGCGTCCCCGGATAGATAGTGAAGCTGTTGGCGATGCCGTAGCGATCGAGCGCCTCGTGGAGCTTGGTGGCGTCGCCCTTGAGGCCGTCCTGATCCCCCACGTCGATCGCAATCGCCTTATAGTGCCGGAGATTGCCGATATACTGATCGACGAACGACAGCGGCGCGTTGGCCGCCCATTTCGCGACCACGTCGGTCTGCACGACGCCGTCCTTGGTCGGCAGATCGAGATAGAAAGGCGGGTTCTTCGGGTTGGGCGACCAGGCCGCCGCGCTGGCGAATTGCGCGCGCGCAAAGAACGGGAGGGCGACCACCGCCTCGCGCGTGCGCACCGCTTCGAGCGCGGCGCCGGCCTTGGGATCGAACTGCGATGGATCGCGCGCCGACAGGCAGCACGGGCTCATCATGTAGATCGCGCCGAACATGTCGGGATGCCGCATCCCGATCCGCGCGGTGCCATAGCCGCCCATCGAATGCCCGGCGAGCCCGCGGCTGCGCCGGTCGGCGAGCGTGCGGTAGTGCGCGTCGACATAGCCGACGAGGTCGCGCGCGATGAAGGTCTCGAAATCGCCGGTGGTAGCCGAGCTCGAATACATCGAGCCGTTATGCAGCGTCTTCGAATCGGGCAGCACGACGATCATTTCGGGCGTACCGGTGGCAAACGCGCCCTCGATCGTCTGGGGGACGTGGATCTCGCCGGTCCATTGCTCGGCGCCGATCGAATACCCGTGAAGCGCATACAGCACCGGGTAGCGGCGCTTGGGGTTCGCGGCATAGCTCGGCGGGAGGATGACGAGCACGTCGCGTTCGGCCGATTCGCCTTCGAGATTGCCGACGATGCTCGGTGCGTGGACCGTGATCCGCTCGATGGTCACGGGTCGCGCGCCCGCGACGGGCGGCGGGACATGGGTCGGCACCTGCGCCAGCGCCGGCGTCGCGGCCGCGGGAAGCGCCAAAGCAACCGCGCAGGCCAGCATCGACCGACGGTGGCGCCTGGTCCACTCGCTGTACCCTGTCGGCACGTTACTCTCCCCGGATCGCCTGTCGGCGTCGTGGCCGATCGCGCTTCTTGTCTGTCTAAAGCGCGATCGGGTCAATTCCCCGTGCAGCCAAATCGCGACAGCGTCTCAGCCGCCGCGCAGCAGCTTCATCACCAGCGCGCGGATCCGCCCATAATTGCCCTGGCGGAGCGGTCCGAGGATGCCGTGCTGCGCCTCGGGCAGATGCGCTAGCGGGTGCCCGTCGGGCCGGAAGACGTAATGGTCGAAGAACGCCCGCCACGCCGCGCGCTCGGCCGGCGGGCGCTCGGCGATCGCGATCATCGCGAGCAGCAGGCTGGTGTAGGGCGCGTCGGGTCCGCTCGCGAAGCCATCCCACCAGTAATTGACGAGCCCGTTGAACGGCGCGGTCGCCTCGACCGAATGCCACCATAGTTTGGGCAGATACAGCGCATCGCCCGGTGCCAGATCGACCGTGATCGCCAGGTGGCGGACCGCGGCGAAATCGGGATAGCGCGGGTCGCCCGGCGCGGCGCTCGCGGCAAGGCTCACCGGCTGCCCCGCCAGCGTATGATCGATCGGCCCGACATAGAGATTGGCGATCGCGGATGGCGGATAGAGCGTGAAGCGCCGCTGCCCGGCGACAACGCAGGCGATGTTGTCGAACGTGTCGTAATGACAGCCGATCGCCGAGGCTGTCCCGAGCCAGATGCGCGGAGATACATCGTCGGGTACGATCGCGATACGGTTCTCCGCGGCGAAGCCCGGGAGATGGCTGTCGGTCGGCAGCGAGCCCATATATATCGAAGACCGCCCCGCTGTGTCGGCGGCCTCCGCGATACGGCGAAGCGCCTCGCCGAAGCCAAGCGTCTCCCGAGAGAACGTGAAGTCTGCGAGGTTGTCGGCATAATCGTAGCGGCCGCCGATCGCGGGGTCGCCGATAAAGGCCTCGGCGCTTCGCCCGGCATCGAAGCGCGCGAGATAGGCGAGCAAGGCCGCGCGCGACTCGGCCTGCGCCGCGACCACGGGCCAATCGCGGCAGAGCCCGCGCAGCACGACCGGTTCGCATGCGCGCGCGACCTCGGCGACGAAGCGCTCGCGACCGAGCGTCGCACCATCGAGCGTCCGCAGCGACGAGGCCGCGTGCGGCATCACCCGGCGGCGAGTTGATCGTTGCGCAGATGCGCGAGCCGCGCAACGTGCTGCAAGGATCCGATCACGGCGTGCGCGAGCGCGAGATCGCCAGCGCGGAACAGCGCGAGCACCGCGGCATCGTCGAGGTCGGCGAGCGCGTCGCGGCTGATCGTGTAGAGCCCTTCGAGCACGAGGCGTTCGCCATCGTCGAAGCTGAACGACAGGTCGATCGGCTCGACCAGCTTCAACGCGAGCATGCGTTCGAGGAACGCCGCCGTCCGCGGCACGCCGGCATGGAGTTGCGCCAGCGCGCGCTGGATTCGCTTCAACGCTGCAGCGGGTTCCCCGTCCTCGAAAAGCGGCGGCGCCGCGGCGGTTGCGAAGCGGGCGTGCTCCCGGTCTAGCACGATCGCATCGTCGGTCACGAAAAAGCCCTCGCGGACGAATTCGCACAGCCGGTCGGCGGTCCCGGCATCCGGGGTGCCCTGGACGACATTCTCGCCCGGCTTGAACCCAAGCATCGCGCCGGCATAGAAATCGCCGGTCTCGGCATTCTTGGAAAACAGGATTGGGAAGCGCGCAGCCGCGGCTTCGAACTCGCTCGTGACGAGCGGCACGAAGTGGCGCTGACCGGCGACCGGCGGCGCGACGTGGACCGCGGCATGGTCGTGCAGATTGAGTATTTCCAGCTTCGCCACCGCCGCCATCTCCCGAAATCGATCCGCCATGTGTCATGGCTTTGCGCCCGGCATAGGCGGTCGCACCGGCTCCGGCCAAGGGCGCGATACGATTTTTTGTTTACACCGACAAATCGACTTGCGCTGTGCATCTGGTAGCGATACCAAAGCGCTTATCCACGGTGCACCCGACGAGAGTCGTTCGACCGAGGAACACCGAGCCCTGCGCCAACGATGCGGAGGGTAGAAGACCAGAAAACAATTCAGGAGGGGATTATGATGCACCGATCAGAATACGCCGATCGTCGAACCGCAGCCGCCCGGCAGCGCAAGCTGCTCCTCGTTGGCGCTTCCAGCCTGTTCGCCCTTGCACTCGCCGATCCGGCCGCAGCGCAGTCCACCGACGCGCAGGGCACCCAGACCGCCCAACCCGGCCCGGTCGAGCCCGCCGTCCCCGCCACCGCCAATCCGACCGACGACACGTCGCAGGACATTATCGTCACCGGCCTGCGCGGCTCGCTCCAGCGCAACCTCGACATCAAGCGTACCGCAACCGGTGTAGTCGACGCGATTTCGTCGGAAGATATCGGCAAATTCCCCGATTCGAACGTGGCGGCATCGCTCCAGCGCCTCCCCGGCGTGTCGATCCAGCGCTCGGGCGCACGCGGCGAAGCAACCGGCATCACCGTTCGCGGCTTCGGCGGCGATTTCAACACGACGCTGTATGACGGCCGCCGCATCTCGACCGCGACCGGCGGACGCCAGATCGACTTCTCGACCGTCGGCTCGGATTTCATCGGCCGGCTGAGCGTGCTTAAGACCCCCGACGTCGCGCTCACCGCGAGCTCGATCGGTGCGACGGTCAATGTCGAATTTCCCAAGCCGTTCGATCACCCCGGCTTCCGTCTGGCGACGAGCATCGCTGGCTCGATCCAGGATCGCTCGGGCAAGATCGTCCCGACCGGCGGCGTGCTGCTCAGCGACACCTTCGCCAACGGCACGCTCGGCGTACTCGCCGACTTCATCTACACGCGCCGCGACACCGACACCAACCGCGTCGGCGTCAACGGCTGGTCGGGCGGCTATTACGCGCCGTGCCAGCTCAAGGGCAGCACTGCCGCCACCTGCGCGCCGACCTCGACCGCGGGTGCGCCGGCATCGCAGCGCCAGACCGTCGTCGGCTGGTTCCCGCAGCAATATGTCTACGAGCAGGACCGTACCAAGGACGAGCGCTATGACGGGCGCATCGCGCTGCAATGGCATCCGTCCGACGACGTAATGGTCACGATCGACGACAATTTCTCGCGGCAGAAGGTCGTTACCGACATTTACGGCTTCGGCGTGTGGTTCAACCAGGGCGCGCTGCGCAATGTCGAGCTCGACAAGAACGGCCAGGCCACCAACTTCACCCAGACCGGCTCGCCGACCGATTTCACCTCGGCCATCAACACCGAAGTGCTGCAGACCAACGCGATCGGCGGCAACGTCAAATGGGATGCAAACGAGCATCTGACGCTCGAGGGCGATCTCAACTACGCACAGAGCTGGCGCAACCCCGACGGCAATATCGGCAGCCAGAATGGAGATATCGGCTATGGCGGCGCGCTTGGCACGACCACCGGGCTGCAGATCGTCGGCGATAGCAAGAATGCGTTCCCTTCGCTGATCGCGTACGGGCCCAATGGCAGCGCTGCGGACTTCGCCAACCCGGCGCTGATCGGCTCGCACGTCACGGTCAACCAGACCCAGCGCAACACCGATACGCTCAAGCAGGCGCGCTTCGGCGCGACCTGGCATCAGGACAATCTGACGATCAAGGCCGGCGGCCAATATATCGAAGACCGCTTCCAGCTGAACAACCAGAGCACCTTCACCAACAATTACTGGCAGGCCTATGCCGGCTACGGCACCCCCTCGGCGCAGGGTGGCGGCATCGCGCCGCTGCCGGCCAGCCTGTATCAGGGTTCGATCTCGACTAACAACTTCATCCCCGGATTCAAGGGATCGTTGCCGCCGTCGCTCGTCATGTTCAGCCCGATCGCGTATCAGAACTATCTGACCAGCCTCGGCAATCCGCAGACCAAGAACATCCCGGGCTATAACTATTCGGGCGTGACCGGCTTCACCGGCACCTTCGACGAGCAGGTCGACCCCGGCAGCATCCAGGACGTTCGCGAAAAGACCTGGTCGCTCTACATGAGCGTCAACTTCACCGCCGATATCGGCAGCATGCCGTTCCACTTCAACGCGGGCGTGCGCAACGAGAACACGCATCTGACTTCGGTCGGCCAGGGGCGTCAGCCGCTGGTACTGAGCACGAGCAGCGCCGATCCGACGCTGCTGACGGTGTCGAGCTACACCCCGGTCCAGGCGGTGACGAGCAAGAGCAACTATTCCTACCTGCTCCCGACGCTCGACGCGCGGCTTGAAGTCACCGACCGGCTGCAGCTGCGCTTCGATGCGTCGCGCACGCTGACGCGTCCGGCGCTGAACCTGCTCTCGCCGGTGCTCAACGTCGGCAGCGGCCAGCGCGTCAACGCGCTGACGGCGAGCGGCGGCAACCCCAACCTCAAGCCGTATCTGTCGGACAATTTCGACATCGCAGCCGAATGGTATTACAAGCGCAACTCGTATCTGTCGGTCGACTTCTTCGTGAAGAACGTCAGCAACTTCATCGTCGGCGGGGTCACCCGCCAGGCGATCAACGGCGTGGTCGATCCGACCACCGGGCAGCTCGCCAGCTTCGCGGTGACGCAACAGGTCAACGGACCCGATGCGACGGTGCGCGGCGTCGAAGTGGCGTGGCAGCAGGTGTTCGGCGACAGCGGCTTCGGCTTCACCGCCAACGCCACCTTCGTCGATACCAACAAGCCGTACGATCCGACCAACATCTCGCAGACCGGCTTTGCCGTGACGGGTCTGGCGAATTCGGCGAACTTCGTTGGCTTCTACGACAAGCACGGCTTCCAGTTCCGCGCCGCGCTCAACTGGCGCGACACGTACCTGCTCCAGTTCGGGCAGAACCAGAATACCGGCCAGTTCGGGGCCGAGCCGACCTTCGTCAATTCCAGCCTGCAGCTCGATCTGTCGTCGAGCTATGACATCAACAAGCATTTCAGCGTGTTTGGCGAAGTCCAGAACGTCAACAACAACCAGCAAAGCACGCATGGGCGCTTCGACAATCAGCTGCTCGACGTGTTCGACTATGGCCGGCGCTATCTCGCTGGCGCACGCTACCGCTTCTGACCCCCTCCCCCTCGGGGGCGCCATATCGGCGCCCCCGTTTTTTTGGTAATCGGGCGCGATGCAGAGCATCAAGAATATCGTGATCGTCGGTGGCGGCACCGCCGGCTGGCTGACCGCCGGGATCATTGCCGCGCGCCATCAGGGCCGGATGCCGGCCGGCTTTACCGTAACCCTGGTCGAATCCCCCAACACGCCGATCATCGGCGTCGGCGAGGGCACTTGGCCCACGCTCCGCGCAACGCTGTCCAAGATCGGCGTGTCGGAGAGCGATTTCTTCCGCGAATGCAACGCCTCGTTCAAGCAGGGCGCGCGCTTCGCACGCTGGACGACGGGCGAGCCCGATGAGGGCTATTACCACCCGCTGATGCTGCCGCAGGGCTTTGCCCGCGTGAACCTTGCCGAGCATTGGCTCGCCGGCGACGCCGCCCAGAGCTTTTGCGATACCGTGTCCCCGCAAGGGCGGCTGTGCGACGACGGGCTGGCGCCCAAGACGATCGCGACCCCCGAGTTCGAGGCCGTCGCCAATTACGCCTATCACCTCGACGCGGGCAAATTCGCCGGCTTCCTCCAGCGGCATTGCTGCGAGAAGCTCGGCGTCCGGCACGTGCTGGCCGACGTCCAGCATGCGACCCAGGCCGAGAATGGCGATATCCTCAGCGTCGTCACCGAACAGGCGGGCGAAATCCCCGGCCACCTGTTCGTCGATTGCACCGGCTTTGCCGCGCTGCTGATCGGCAAGACGCTCGGCGTGCCGTTCAAGAGCTGCAGCGACACGCTGTTCTGCGACACCGCGCTGGCGGTGCAGATCCCCTATGCCGACCCCGAAGACCCGATCGCGTCGCACACCATCTCGACCGCGCAATCGTCGGGCTGGATCTGGGACATCGGTTTGCCGACACGGCGCGGCGTGGGCCACGTCTTTTCGAGCAGCCACATTTCGGACGACAAGGCCGAGCAGGAATTGCGCGCCTATCTCGGCCCCGCGGGCCGCGACCTGCCGGTGCGCAAGCTGGCGATCCGCGCCGGGCACCGCGAGACCTTCTGGAAGAACAATTGCGTCGCGGTCGGACTCGCCGCGGGCTTCCTCGAACCGCTCGAGGCGTCGGCGATCGTGCTGATCGAACTCTCGGCCAAGCTGATCGCCGAGCAGATGCCGGTATGCCGCGAAGTGATGGACATCCTCGCCGCGCGCTTCAACGCGACGACGCACTATCGCTGGGGGCGGATCATCGATTTCCTCAAGCTGCATTACGTGCTGACCAAGCGCACCGACAGCGACTTCTGGCGCGACAATGTCCGCGCGGAAAGCATCCCCGACCGGCTGCGCGATCTGCTGACGTTGTGGAAATATCAGCCGCCCTGGTTCCACGACGAGTTCGACCGCGTCGAGGAGGTCTTCCCCGCGGCGAGCTATCAATACGTGCTCTACGGCATGGGCTTCCAGACCGAGGTCGCACGCGACGCGATCGCCGGCGACACCCGGCTTGCCGAACAGGCGCGCCGCGAGGCGGCGAGCCAGACCGAGCGGCTGCGCGCTGGCCTGCCGCGCAACCGCGACCTCATCCGCAAGATCGTCGAGCGCGGCCTGCCGGCCATCTGATCCATTCCCGAGCGCTCTCCTTTCCTTCGACCCGAGGTATGTCATGACATCGCTCTTCTCCTTTGCCGCACGGACCTTGCTCGTCGGCGTGAGCCTCGCCGCGGTGGCGGCCCAGGCGCAGGTCGCGCCGGCCCCGCCGAGCGCGGTGCGCGCGGAGGCCGATCGTCTGGCGAGCGCGATCGTCGCGCGGATGACCACCGCGGAGAAGCTGCCGCAGTTGCTCAACGTCGCGCCGGCGATTCCGCGGCTCGACATCCCGGCCTATAATTGGTGGACCGAGTCGCTCCACGGCGCGATCGGCGCGGTGCCGACGACCAATTTCCCCGAGCCGATCGGGCTTGCCGCAAGCTTCGACGCGCCGCTGGTGCATCAGGTCGCCGGCGCGATCAGCAGCGAGGTGCGCGCACTCCACACGATCGGGCGGCAGACCGGCAAGCTCGGCCGGATCGGCACCGGGCTCGATACCTGGTCGCCCAACATCAACATCTTCCGTGATCCGCGCTGGGGGCGCGGTCAGGAGACCTATGGCGAGGATCCCTATCTCAGCGCGCGCACCGGCGTCGCGTTCGTGACGGGCATGCAGGGGCCGAACCCCGATCTGCCCGAGGTGATCTCCACGCCGAAGCATTTCGCGGTTCACAGCGGCCCCGAATCGACGCGCCACGCCGCCAACGTCTATGTCTCACCGCACGATCTCGAGGACACCTATCTCCCCGCGTTCCGCGCCGCGATTGTCGAGGGCCGCGCAGGCTCGATCATGTGCGCCTACAACCGGATCGGCGGCCAACCCGCCTGCGCCAACGACCTGCTGCTCAAGGATCACCTCCGCGGCGCGTGGGGCTTCACCGGCTATGTCGTGTCGGATTGCGATGCGGTGAAGGACATTGCCGACAACCACAAATACGCCCCCGACCAGGCGACCGCGGTCGCCGCGGCGATGAAGGCAGGGGTCGACAATGAATGCCATACACAGACGATCGGCGATATCGGCGGCCTGCCCGATCGCTTCCGCGAGGCACTCAAGCGCAATCTGATTTCCGTAGGTGATATCGACCGCACGTTGGTCCGGCTGTTCTCGGCGCGGATCCGCAACGGCGATCTGCCCGGCGTGGCGGGCGCCCCCGCAGTCGTGCCGGCGCGTGCGATCCTGACGCCCGACCATATGGCGCTCGCGCTGCAGGCGGCCGAGAAGAGCCTGGTGCTGCTCAAGAATGACGGCGTGCTGCCGCTGCGCGCCGGCGCGCGGATTGCGGTGATCGGCCCGCTCGGCGATGCGACGCGCGTGCTGCGCGGCAATTATTCCTCGACCCAGTCCGCGCCGCCGGTCTCGGTGGTCGAAGGGCTGCGCCGTGCGGCGGGCGCGGGTGCCGTGACGCTCGTGCCGTTCGGGGAGTCGATCACCGATGGCGACCGCGTGCCGGGCAGCGCCTTGCTCACGCCTGACGGCAAGCCGGGGCTGCTGACGCGCTATTTCAACCCGGTTACGCCGCCAAAGCTCCCCTTCGCGCCCGGCACCGACCGCGCGATCCAGGCCGCTTTGACCTATCAGGCGCGGCCCGTCGTGACGCGGACCGAGGCCGACGTCGCGTCGCGCGCCTTCGATCTGCCGAGCGTCAACGACTATCACCGCACCGAATGGACCGGCTTTATCGTGCCGCCGGTCACCGGCAGCTACCGGCTCGGCCTCGGGGGCAGCGGTCTGCTCGAGATCGACGGGAAGACCTTCCTCGATGTCGGCGGCGACCATCGCGGGCCGTTGCCGTCGCTCAAGACGGTAACGCTCGAGCAGGGCCATCGCTATCGCCTGCGGCTGGTGTCGACCGCGCGCGGCTTCGGCAATACCGATCTGGTGTGGAAGCTGATCTTGGCGCAACCCGACGCCGATCTCGCGGCGGCGGCGGCCAAGGCCGACGTGCTCGTCGCGGTGGTCGGCCTGACCTCGGACATGGAGGCCGAGGAGACCGGCACCGACATCCCCGGCTTCAAGGGCGGCGACAAGACCTCGCTCGACCTGCCCGCCGAACAGCAGGCGATGCTCGAGCGCGCCAAGGCGACGGGCAAGCCGCTGATCGTGATCGCGATGAACGGCAGCCCGATCAATCTGGCCTGGGCGAAGGACAATGCCGCGGCGATCGTCGAGGCCTGGTATCCCGGCCAGTCGGGTGGGCAAGCGGTGGCGAACGTGCTGACCGGCAAGGCCGATCCGGGCGGCCGCCTGCCGTTGACCTTCTATCGCAGCGTCGCCGACCTGCCGCCGTTCGACGATTATGCGATGACCGGGCGGACCTATCGCTACTTCACCGGCAAGCCGGTCTATCCGTTCGGCTATGGGCTGAGCTTCACCAGCTTTGCCTATGCCCCGCTGACCGTCATGCCCGCCGCCGGTGGCGCCGAAACCGGGCTGCGCGTGACGACCGAGGTCAGCAATACCGGCAAGCGTTCGGGCGACGAAGTGGTGCAGCTCTATCTCAACTTCCCTGACCAGCCCGGGGTGCCGCGCGTTGCGCTGCGCGGCTATCAGCGCGTGACGCTCAAGCCGGGCGAGCATCGCGCCGTGACCTTCGACCTGTCGCCGCGCGATCTCAGCGCGGTGGCGATCGATGGGACGCGCCAGGTGATGGCGGGGAAGTATCGCGTGAGCGTCGGATCGGGCCAGCCCGACAGCGGCGTGCCGGTACAATCGGCGCAGTTCACTACGGCGCGTGGCGCGTCGGTGCCGCTGTAACGGGCGACCACCTGAGTCATGCCGCACTCGATCCGGCCTCCATGCGAGGCGCTTGCGTATAGCGGGCGTCTCGCATGGCCCCGGATCGGATCCGGGGTGACGGCGCTTTCGGCATTGCCGGGTTAGCGCTCCAGTTCGATCAGCGCGACACCCTGGCGTGGGATCGTGACGTCGATCCCGCCCGCGCTCAGCGCCAGCGGCTCGGCCACCAGTCGCGACGCCGCCTGCAACCGCGCGACCTGATCCGCGCTCGGCCGCACCGGGCTGCCCATCGCCTGCCAGGCGCCGAAGGCGTTGCCGTGGCTGGCATCGACGCGCCACAGCCGCGCAACGGCACCATGCTTGCCCGCGAGCGAAACATGCACCGCGGCGGCCGGCCCCGCCACATCGTCGTCATGATAGTTCCACAGCAGCATCGCGAGCTTGCCGCCCGCCGTGCGCGTCGCGAGCACGCCGACATCGGGCACCCCGCGCACACCGTCGCGCACGATCCGGTCGAGCGCGATCTCGCCGTCGCTGCTCGCGGCGACCTGCGTCTCGCCGAGCTTGGCGAACAGCCGCAGCACGTTGAGCACCGCGAGGTCGACGCCGTTGCTCGCCAGCTGGCGATAGCCCGCGAACCACGGCTGCCCGACAAAGGTGAACGACCACGACAGCGCGCCGTCGAGCCGCACGTCGCGCCGCCGCGCGAGAGCCCAGAGCCGCGCATAGCTCGCCGCGGTGTAGCTCGCGTACAATGTCCCGTTGCGATAGGCATTGGCCGGACCGGGGCACGCCGCACAGCCTTCGGGATCGTTCTCGCCGATCACGATCGGCGTGTGCGCCAACGCAGGCACCGCGGCGATCTTGGCGAAGCCCGCGTCGGCGGTCTGCAACTGGTTGGCGATCCCCATGCGGACATGCCCGTCGACGACGCTCGGCTGGCCCTTGGCGTGGAACGAGACGAAGTCGGTCGGCGTGCCGGTCTTGCCCGTCGCGTAATTGGTGCCGCTCGTCACATGCGTGAGGAACCCGTCCATGAAGGCGTCACCCGATCCCGCGACGTCGGGCCCGCCGACGCGCGCGCTCGGCAGCGCGCGGCGCACCGCATCGATCGCCAGGTCGTGCATCCGGTAGAATTCTTGCGGATCGCCCGCCCAATAGAAATCGAGATTGGGCTCGTTCCACACCTCGAAATACCAGCGCTCGACCTCGGCGCGGCCGTAGCGTTCGACATTGTGGCGGGTCCATTGATAGACCAGTTCGGCCCACTTCGCGTAATCGCGCGGCGGATAGTTCCAGCCGCCGGTGCCGTTGCCCTTGGGGCCGTTCGCGCTCCACGGCCGGCGATACGGCACGTCCGCGGGCGCGGACGACAAAGCCTGCGGCATGAAGCCGATCTCGAGATAGGGGTGCAGCCCGCGCGAGCGATAGGCGTCGAGGATGCCGTCGACGATATGCCAGTCATAGACCGGCTTGCCGTTGCGTTCGGTGTAGACGTTGGTGCTGCCCCATTTGAAATCGGACGTGCCGTCACCGCTCGTCAGCAAATTGTGCGCGCGGAAATACACCGCGTCGGGGCGCAACTGCCCGAGTTCGAGCAGTAGTTTGGCGCCATCGGGCTGGGTCGCGTAATTGGGCTCGTCGGCGCCGAAGAAGCGCCAGATCGGCGGTAGCGGCGCGACTACGCGGTCGGCATCGACCTGCACCGCAACCGACACCGGCGCGAGCGCATCCGGGGCGGGCGCGGCGGAGACCAGCAACGCCGCACTCGCCAGCAGGGCATGGACCTTCGCGCGCATACCCGTCTCCTAAGGACCCGCGTCACCGGCGGCCGAGCGCCGGTGACGCCCGTATTTCGCTCAGCGCAGGTCGAGCACGACGACCGACTTGGCCGGGATCGTGGCGGTCAGCGTGCCGCCGGCAATCTGTGCCGCGGTGAAGGCTTCGGGCTTGACCACATCGGGCTGCTCGAAGCTGTTATGCGCGTCCATCGTCGCGCCGGTGACGACCCGGCCCGTAACGCTGGTCGCCGTGACCCCCGCGAGCGCCACCGACAGCGGGATCGACCGGTTGGGATCGAGATTGACCAAGGCGACATGCACCTGGCCCGCGGTGTCGCGCACCGCCGAGGCGCTGATCGCGGGCACCGCCACCGCATCCTTGTGATACCAGGGCGACGTGACCTCGATCGGCAAGGTCGTCGCGTCCATCCACGGCAGATAGAGGTCGAACACCCAATAGGTCGGCGTCTTGACCATCCTGGCGCCGTCGGTGAGCAGCATCGCCTGCAGCACGTTCACCATCTGCGCGATCGCCGCCATCTTCACGCGGTCGGCATGGTGCGCGAAGATGTTGAGATTGAGCCCGGCGACCACCGCATCGCGCACGCTGTTCTGCTGGACGAGGAAGCCGGGGTTGCTGCCCGGCGCCGGATCGTACCACGTGCCCCATTCGTCGACGACCAGCCACACCTTCTTGGCGGGATCGTATTTGTCCATGATCGCCGAATGCTTGGTGACGAACTCCTCCATCTGGAGCGTGTGCGCCATGGTGCTCGCCCATTCGCTCTCGGGGAAGCCGAGCGCTGCACCCTTGTCGTTCCAATGCACGTCGCGCGGGCGCGTATAGTAATGCAGCGACAGGCCGTCGATATTCTTGCCCGACAGCCGCATCAGCGTCTCGGTCCATTCATAGTTCGAATCGCTCGGGCCGCTGGCGATCTTGAGCATCTTGCCCGAGCCCGATTTGGCGAAGGTCGCATAGCGGTTGGTCAGATCGGCGGCATATTCGGCGCGCATGTTGCCGCCACAGCCCCACAATTCATTGCCGATACCGAGATAGGGCACCTTGAACGGCGCGGGATGCCCGTCCGCCGCACGTTCCTTGGCAAGCGTCGATCCGTTGGGCGAGGTCATGTATTCGACCCACTGCGCGGTCTCGCTTGGCGGCGCGCTCCCGACATTGGCCGAGACATAGGCCTCGGCGCCGAGCCGCTCGACGAAACCCATGAATTCGGTCGTGCCGAAGGCGTTGTCCTCGTTAACCCCGCCCCAGTTGGTGTTGATCTTGACCGGGCGCTTGCCGCGCGGGCCGACGCCGTCGCGCCAGTGGTATTCGTCGGCGAAGCAGCCGCCGGGCCAGCGCACCGTCGGCACCTTGATCGCGCGCAGCGCCGCGATCACGTCGCGGCGATAGCCGTGGTCGTTGGGGATCTTCGATCCCTCGCCGACCCAGATGCCGCCATAGATGCCGTGGCCGAGATGCTCGGCGAACTGGCCGAACACTTGCCGCGCCATCACCGGGCCGGGGCGGTCGGCATGGATCGTGGCGGACGCGGTCGCGTCGCTGGCGGCATCCTGGGCGACGGCCGCGGTCGAGGCGAGCAGCAGCGTGGCAAGAGTGATCGCAAATCCGGCGCGGCGGGGCATCGGGTTTTCCTTTGGAACGAGGCGGAGGCGGCTGTCGGCACGATGCCGGATGCGCGATCGAGACGCGCGACGGCATCGAAAGGCGGGCGCATCGGCCGATCGGCTTGGGTGGTTGTCGCCATGATTTGCATTCCCCCATGCTCTCGGCACGGCCCTCACGGGGCCTTGCGTTTTTGATTCTATTGTCTGACTATAATCGCGAAGCCGCGGCGTCAACGGACGTCGGACGCCTAAATGCGATCGGCTCTGGAGGGGATCGCGATGCGACGGACGAGGATTACGGCTGGACGCGCCATGCGGGGGCCGGGTCGCCGCATGGTACTGCGCGGCACGACCGCTGTGCTGCTCGCCGCGACCGCGAGTGCGGCGCTGTCGGCGCCCAAGGTCGGGGGGTTGCTCGGCGACCATGCCGTCGTGCAACGCGGCCAGCCGATCGTGGTGACGGGCGAGGCCGTGCCGGGCGAAGCGGTGACCGTCGTCCTTGCGGGCGCATCGGCGCAAACGCGCGCCGAGCGCGACGGGCGCTTCCGTGTCACGCTGCCGCCGCTCACTGCCGGCGGCCCCTATGACATGCTGGTAATGGCGCCGAGCGGCACCACCCCGCTCCACGATGTGCTGGTCGGCGACGTGTTCCTCTGCTCGGGCCAGAGCAATATGGAGCTTGCGGTCGAGCGCGCGCAGGATGCCGGCGGCGCGATCATGGCGCCCGCCGACGACCAGCTGCGGCTGGTGACGATCCCGAAGGTGACCGCGCTGACCCCGCGCGACGGGTTCGCACAGATGCCGGCCTGGACGGCGGCCGGCCCCAGGACCGTCGGCGGCTTCTCGGCGGCGTGCTTCTACATGGTGCAGGAGCTGCGCAAGACCGCGAAGGTGCCGATCGGCGCGATCCATTCGAGCTGGGGCGGCTCACAGATCGCCGCGTGGATGGGCGAGGATGCACAACGTGCCGCCGGGCGCGGGGCGCAGGCCGATTTGCTCAAGCTGTACGCCCGCGATCCTGCCGCGGCTTCGCGCGCGGCAAGCGCGACCTGGGAGCGCTGGTGGCGCGACAAGACCGGCGACACGGCGGGGCGCGAGCCCTGGCAGTCGGGCGCCGCGCTCGACTGGAAGCCCGTGCCGAAGATCGATTTCTACGAGAATTGGGGCGTCCCCGCGCTGCAATCCTATCTCGGGATGCTGTGGTATCAGACGAGCGTCACGCTGACGCCCGAACAGGCGCGGCAGATGGCGACAATCGCGATCGGCGCGATCGACGATGCCGACCAGACCTGGATCAACGGCAAGCCCGTCGGTGGGCGCGGCGGCTGGGACGCGCGGCTTTATACCGTGCCGACCGGGACCTTTGTTGCCGGGCGCAACGTCATCACCGTCAATGTCGAGAATGCCTATTCGACCGGCGGGATGCCCGGCCCAACCGAGGCGATGAAACTGACCTTCGCCGACGGCAGCGTCGTGCCGATTGCCGAAGGCTGGCGGTATGCGCTCGCCAAGCCCGTCAAGGGCACCTCGCCGCGTGTGCCGTGGGACGAGATCACCGGCGCGGGCACGATCTACAATGCGATGATCGCTCCGCTCGGCCAGACCAAGCTGGCGGGCGTGGCCTGGTATCAGGGTGAATCGGATACCGACATTCCCGGCTATGCCGATCGCATGAAGGCGATGATGGCCGAATGGCGCGGGCAATTCGGCGTCCCGAACCTGCCCTTCGCGCTCGTCTCGCTCGCCGGCTTCGGCACGCCCGCGACCGCCCCGAGCGAAAGCGGCTGGGCGCGTGTGCGCGACGACCAGCGCCGCGTCGCGCAGGGCGACGGCCACACCGCAGTCGCGCTCGCGATCGACCTCGGCGACCCGCTCGACATCCATCCCGGCGAGAAGCACGAGGTCGGGCGGCGGCTTGCGCGCGCGATGGGCGCGCTCGCCTATGGCGCGAGCGAATCCGCCTCGGGACCAAGCGCGACCGGCGCCGTCCGCGATTCCGGCGGTGGCGTCACGGTGACATTCGTTGGCGTTACCGGCGCGCTCCACACACGCAGTGCCAGCCAGGCGATCGGCTTCGAGCTGTGCGGGGCGGATGCGGGCTCGTGCCGCTATGCCGCGGCGAGCGTGGCGGGTGACCGCGTGACGCTTGCGGGGGATGGACGCCCGGTCACGCGCGTGCGCTATGCCTGGGCCGATTTCCCGGTGGTCAATCTGGTCGACGACGCCAAGCTCCCGGCCGGACCGTTCGAGCTGGCGGTCCGGTAGGCGTTCACTCCCCCCGCGTCACCCCGGCCCTGTGCCGGGGGCCACCGTGCCGCACGATCTTCGCAGGCAGTATGGTCAGCCCGGTGGACCCCGGGACAAGCCCGGGGTGGCGGCTGAACGCCGCCCTACCCTCGAACCGCTGCGTCCGGCCGGTCGATCACGCGGAAATTGCCGCTGCAATGCAGCAGGCTGAACAGCTGGAGCATCCCGTCGAAATAGCGCTGTTCGCCCGTCGGCACCGGCATGTCCCACAGCGCGCGCAGAAAAGCCTTCGAGTTCGGCCCCGGCGTCGCGGCGAAACCGGCGACCGCAGTCGCCGCGACCATCCCCGGCGAGTGCCGCGTCGACAGCGCCTTGCCGTCGAGCGTGTAGCGATCGGCGAAGCGATCGATCCCCTCTCCCGCCAGAAATCCCTGGATCCGGTCGCTCAGCCCGCGCTGACGCTTATCCTTGCCCCACCAGCTGTAATCGACCGACCAGTTGCTCGCGGTGCGCCAGCTATCGTAACCGAACGGATCGGGCGTCCCCTCGCGCGTCAGCATAGTCGCGCCATCGAAATGGCTGCGATCGGGCGCGAGACCGGTCCGCGAGTTGGTGACGCGCACGAACAGGTCGCGGCTGACATCGGCGGCCTTCGCCCAGAAGGCGCGATCCTCGACCGGCCCCCAGCGCGCCCACAATTCGTAGAAGGCGGGGAGATGATAGGAGGCGTCGGTGCCGTCGACACTGGTTTCGGCGACGAAGCGCACCATCGCATGCGCCTCGTCGACCATCGGGCCGACGCTCGCGACGCGCGGCCGGTTGTTGGGGCGATAGGGCGGCCACGGCGTTCCATCCTTCGCCGCCTGCGCCGCCATCGCGCGGTTGTTGATGCTCGGCCACGGCGCCTCGGGCATCATGAAGGGCGGATCCTCGGGATGGATGCGGAACGGCGAGGTGCCGGTCAGCACCGGATGATGCCGCATCCCGCGCAGGATCGTGTCGCCCTCGGCCTGATAGTTGTAGATCCCCTGCCCGTTGCCCCAGCGCCGCGCGGCGAAATACAGCGCCATCGCGTAGAATTCCTCGCCATCGGGCGCGGCGCCGACCGAGCGCGGCGATCCGTCGGTGCCCATCGACCAGGCGAAATAGCCGACCGAGGGGTTCTTCGGATCGGTGATCAGCATGTGCGTCTTCGACCAGTTCCACAGCGCGTCGAACTCGCGCTTGTGGCCGAGCTGGACGGCGATCATCATGCCGTAGCTCATCCCCTCGGTGCGCGCGTCGTTGTTTGCCCAGTCGGTAATGTATGCGAGCGGGCCGTTGCCGTTCGCCCCGCTCTCGAAATAGATCCGCTGCTCCTGCCCGTCGCCGTAGAAGAGCTGGTGGAACACCGCGTCGATCTTCGCCTTGGTCTGCGCTTCGGAGACGCCGAGCTGCTCGGCGAACAGGTTGCGATAGCGCCCGGTCTTGACCGCACCGTTGCCGTCGCCGGGGAAGCGCGTGATCGGGCCGAGCGGGGCGTCGTGGTGGCCGGCCTCGATCACGCCGGGTGGTGGCGTCGAGGCGGCCGGCGCCGGCGGGACGGATTGCGCCGCAGCCGCGACCGGCGCGATGGCGAGCAGCGCAGCCGCTGAAGCGAGGCTGCTCCGTCCGATAGGACGGGCGAACAATTCCAGGCGTGCGAACATGGGGTCTCTCCTGCACAGGCCGATCTGACGTCGGCGAAGACGATGCTCGCACACCCTATGGTAGCGCTATCGGGAAATCCAGCGCGCGCTCGGTACATTCACCGGCGGGGATTAAGGGCGCCGTGGCGCACCAGGCCGCACAACGCTCCGGGTGCGCGATCTTGAAACCCCTCGGCGCTGCGTCCATGTCCGGCGCATCATCAACCCGAGAGACCGTGGACCCATGACGACCACCACCACCACCCCGCGTTCCTTCGAAGCCGATGTCGCCAAGCTGCTGCATATGATGGTGCACTCGGTCTATTCGGACAAAGACGTCTTCCTGCGCGAATTGATCTCGAACGCCGCCGACGCGTGCGAGAAACTGCGCTACGAAGGGCTCAGCAATGCAAGCCTACTCGGCGACGACGGCCAGCCGCGCATCACCGTCACGCTCGACGCACAAGCGCGTCGCCTGACGATCGAGGACAACGGCATCGGCATGAGCGAGGACGAGCTCGGCGAAGCGCTCGGCACGATCGCGCGCTCGGGCACCAAGGCGTTCATGGATCGCATTGCGGGCGCGAAGGATGCCGAGGGCAGCCAGTTGATCGGCCAGTTCGGCGTCGGTTTCTATTCGGCCTTCATGGTCGCCGATCAGGTCGAGGTGACCTCGCGCCGCGCCGGCGCCGATACCGCGGCGCTGTGGTCGTCCGACGGCCAGGGCACCTATACGATCGAACCCGTCGACATCGCCGAAGCGCCTGCGCGCGGCACGCGCGTGCTGCTCCAGCTCAAGGAAGACGCGACCGGCTATACCGGCGCCTTCACGATCGAGCGGACGATCAAGGCGCAGTCGGGCCATGTCCCGGTGCCGATTTTCCTCAAGGACACGCCCGATGCCGAGCCCAAGCCGATCGCCGACGGCGCCGCGCTCTGGACCAAGCCCAAGGCCGAGATCAGCCCCGAAGACTATACCGATTTCTATCGCAGCGTGGCGAGCCAGTTCGATGCGCCCGCACTGACGCTGCACTACCGCGCCGAAGGCGTGCACGAATACACCGTGCTCGCCTTCATCCCGGAGACCAAGCCGTTCGACCTGTTCGATCCCGATCGCGCCGGGCGGATGAAACTCTATGTCCGCCGCGTTTTCATCACCGACGAGGCAGAGATCCTGCCGCGCTATCTGCGCTTCGTGCGCGGCCTCGTCGATTCGAGCGATCTGCCGCTCAACGTCTCGCGCGAGATGATCCAGGACAGCCCGGTGCTCGCCGCGATCCAGAAGGGCGTGTCGAACCGCGTGCTGAGCGAGCTCGACAAGCTCGCGGCGAACGACACCGAGCGCTATCTCACGCTGTGGGATACGTTCGGCGCGGTGCTCAAGGAGGGCCTGTACGAGAATTATGCGCGGCGCGACACGCTGCTCGGCCTCGCGCGATTCAAGACGACGACCTCGAACGGCGAATGGCGCTCGCTCAAGGACTATGCCGCCGACCTCAAGGACAACCAGACCGCGGTCTATTATGCGCTCGGCCCCGATCTCGACCGGCTCGCCTCGTCGCCGCAGCTCGAGGGGTTCCGCGCGCGCGGGATCGAGGTGCTGCTGCTCACCGATCATGTCGACAGCTTCTGGGCCGCCGCTGGCATGGATTTCGACGGCAAGCCGTTCAAGTCGGTGACGCAAGGGTTGGCCGATCTCAGCCTGATCGCGTTGCCCGAAGGCACCGAGCCGACACCGGCCGCATCGGAGACCGTCAACGACTTCATCGCCTTCGTGAAGACGACGCTCGGCGATGCGGTGTCCGACGTGCGTGTATCCGAGCGCCTGACCGAAAGCGCGGTCTGCTTGGTCGCCCCCGAAAACGGGATGGACCGCCAGCTCGAGAAGCTGCTGGCCGGCGCGGGCCGGCTCGAGACCGCTGCCAAGCCGGTGCTCGAGATCAATCCGCGCCACCCGCTGATCGAGAAGCTCGGCGCAGAGGGGGCCGACGCGGCGCTGCGCGAGGACGCCGCCCATCTGCTGTTCGACGAAGCGCGGATCGCCGATGGCGAACTGCCGGTCGATCCGCGGGCGTTCTCGGCGCGGCTGACGCGCGTACTCGGGCGCGGGCTCGGCTGAGCCAGCGCCGTCGTGCTGCGTCAGACCAGACGCAGCACGACCTTGCCGCGCGGATGCTCGTCTTGGGCAAAGGCGTGCGCTGCGCGGACGTCCTCGAGCGGGAAGGTCTTCGCGACCGTCACCTTGAGCGCGCCCGACGCGAGCAAATCGGCGACGTGGTCAAGCGTGGCGGCATCCGGCTCGGCATGCCAGCGCGGCACGGTGCGCACCGTGTGTTCCGCCGCCTTGGCTTCGTCGGGCTCGAGCGTCGAGACGAGGATGCCGCCCTCGCGGATGACGCCGAACGAGCGCGCCTGCGTCTCGCCGCCTTGCGTATCGAACACCATGTCGAGATCGGTCGCGATCTCCTCGAACCGCTGGTTCTTGTAATCGATCACCGTATCGGCGCCGAGGCCGCGGACGAACTCGAGGTCATGCTCGGACGCGGTCGCGAACACCGTCGCGCCCTTCCAGCGCGCGAGCTGCACCGCCATATGGCCGACCCCGCCCGCACCGCCATGGATCAGCACGCGCTGCCCCGCCTCGAGCCCGCCGTGATCGAACAGGCCCTGCCACGCGGTCATCACCGCGAGCGCCGATCCGGCGGCGGCGTCGAAGTCGATCGCGTCGGGCATCGCGACGAGCTCGCTCGTCTTGACGCACACGACGTCGCTCTGCGCGCCGCGATCCTGCCCGATGAACGCAAAGACGCGGTCGCCGACGCTCCAGTCCGCGCCCTCGGCCTGCGCGATCGTACCCGCCAGATCGCGCCCGAGCACGATCGGCAGCTTGTCTTCGCCGACCGGTGGATATTTGCCCTCGGCGGTCTTCCAGTCGACCGGATTGACGCTCGCGGCATGGACGCGGACGAGCACTTCGTCGGGCGCAGGGTACGGCGTGTCGATCTCGGCGACCGCGATCACCTCGGGGCCACCGAAGCGCGTGATCTGCACCGCACGGTTGGCGGTGGCGGGCGTATTGCTGTCGTGCGGGCTATCGAGGTCGGGCATGCGCGGACTCCTTCGCGCCGACCAACGCTCTGTCGCCAAGTGCGATCCGCTCGCTAGCTTTGCAGCGCCTCGATCGCGTCGCACAGGATCGAGATGTGATCGTGCCAGGTCGGCGGATGCCAGCCACGCATCCGCTCGAGTTGCGCGTGATGCATCGGCCCGGCACGCGCATGGTCGAGGATAGCCGCCTCCCAGCCAAGCCCGTCGAGCGGATCGAGGAAATCGGGCGCGGCGCCACCGGCCTCGTGCAGCGCGGGCAGATCGCTGCAGATCACCGGCGTGCCGACCGACAGCGCTTCCGCGACCGGCATGCCATAGCCTTCGGCGAAGGAGGGCAGCACCAGCGCGCGCGCGCCGCGCAGCAAGGCGTGCATCCGCTCGTCCGAACAGCCGTTGAGCTCCTCGACATGGCCCTCGAGCCCCGGGCAGCGCTCGAGCATGTCGACGACCTGCTCATTCTCCCACCCGCGGCGCCCGACGATCACCAGCCGCGGGATCGCCGCCGGGTCCATCTGGTGCGCCATCGCGCGCCACAGATTGAGCAGCAGGAGGTGGTTCTTGCGCGGCTCGATCGTGCCGAGACAGAGGAAATAGGGCCGTTCCGCAGTCGATGGCGGCGGGGACGGCGCCACGCGCGCGATGTCCTCGGTGCCGAGCAGCGCGACGCGGACATCGACCGACCGGCCGGCCGCGACCAGCCAGGGTTTGAGCGACTTGGCGGTCGACACCGAATTGACGATCACCCCGTCGGCGAAGCGCGTGATCGTCTCGACCCGCTTCTGGTGGAGCCGCGCACCGTCGGGCCGGGCATATTCGGGATATTCGATTGGAATGAGATCATGCACGAAACACAGGAAGCGCGCCTGTTCGTGCGCGAGGATCCGCTTCACCAGCTCCGGCTTGGTCAAATGATGCGGCGACGATTGGACATAGACGCTGTTGGGGCCGGGCCGCGGCCGGGTCGGCAGCAGGTTGAGCAGCGTCGGCATCACTTCGGAGATCGGCCGCGGCCCGCCCTTGCCATGCGCGCTCGCCCAGCGCGCCTCGGTCACATCGAGGAAGGCGAGCGTTCGCGACCGCGACAGCCGCCCGTAATTGCCGAACGGATGCACTGCGGCAAAGCCGAGCCGATCGCCCAGCCGCGCCTGCAAGCCGCGCGCATACGCCATCTCGACGCGATCGACGCCCGATGGGGTCTGATGCCGCGCGCGCGACAGCAGCCGCGAGACGTCGAGAATGACCTCGCCCGTCGTCATGACCACCCCATCGTCAACCGTCCCTGCACTTGCTTCAACTTCGTCACCCAGGCCAATCGGTTCGTCGCATCGCCGCTCGCCATGCGCGCGATCAGCACCTCGGGCGGGCAGGGCAATCCGGTTACCGGATCGAGATAGCGCGGATAGACAATCAATACCGCGGCCACCAGTTCCGCCAGCGTTAGCCGCCGCTGCCGCCGATCAGGGATCGGCGCGAGATCGCGCGTCAGGCCCCAGCCGGCGTAGAACGGCACGCCGTGACACGTCACCGTCCGCCCGCGCAGCACCGCCTCGAACCCGGTGAGCGAGGTCAGGATATGGACCGCATCGACCAGGTCGAGCAAACGCGCCATCGTCCCGCCGCGGACGATCCGGTCAGCATGGTGCAGCGCGTCGTCATCGCGGACGGTGCCCTTGCGGTGCCCGGCATCGACATCGGGATGCGGGCGGAACCAGATCTCGGCATCGGGCTCGAGCGCGCGCGCGCGGCGCAGCACTTCGAGGTTGCTCGTCAGCCCCGCCCCGCCGAGCAGCACCGACTGGTCGTCCTCGACCTGCCCCGCGACCAGCACCAGCCGCTTGCCCGCGGCGCGTTCGGGAAAGGCGTGCGCCGCGTCGCCACCATATTTGCTGATTCGGGCGGCGAGGATCGTCGTCCGCAGCCGTTCGGCGCGCTCGAGCAAGGCGGGCGGGAACGTGCCCTCGGCGAGCAGCAGTTCGAGATCGCTCGCCCGCGTCGGATCATAATGGATGCCGAGCCGGTCGACCGCGATCGACGAGGGCGGGACGAGATTGCTCCCCAGCCCGACCGAGCGCACGAACCCGTCCTCGACCCGGACGAGCGCGACCCCGCGCGCGGCAGCGGCCGCCGCCAACCCCGCCGACACGCGCGACGGCCAGACCGCGATCGCGCCGCTTTGCCGCGCGGCATAGGCGATCGCGCGCCGTTCGGACCAGAAGAAGCGCAACGGATGCGCTGGAGTCCAGAGGAAGCGCGCGATCTCATGGCGCTTCCACCAGCTGAAGCCGCATGCCGCGACGAGCCCGCGGTTCGCCGCGAAGCTCGCCCGCAGATCGCCGAGCCATGCGATCATCGCGCCGTTGTCGGCGGTCTGGCCGGTGAACGGGTCGAGATAGGCGGTGCGCGCAAGATCCTCTGCCGCGCGCGCTTCGAGCGTCGCGGCATCGTCGCCGGGGGCCCCGAAGCGCCCCGCCGAGACCAGCTCGACCGGGTTGCCCGCAATCGCCGCCAGCGCGACCCATTCGTCATCGCCATGCGCGACCAGCAGCGCGCTGCCATCGAGCACCGACCACGGATCGATCTCACCCTCGACGATCCGCGCCGCATCGATCCGCGACCGCACATCGGCGCTGCGGGCCAAGGGCGCCGACATCGGCCACAGGGCGTCCTGCGCGAGCGTCGCCGGCACGCTATCGATATCCGCGCTCGTCGCAATCCGGACGATCGTCCGGGCGTCGCGGATCGTGCTCGGCGGCGCCCAGAAAGTCCCGCCGACACGCGCAGCGCGGATCGCGGCGAACAGCGCTGCGGTGGTTTCCGGCGCGATCGCGGGTGCGCGCGCAGCGCCCGTCGGATCCATGACGGGAGGAGCAGCGCCCGGAAATGCCGGAAAACGAAGCAGGGGAAGGCGCATCGCGCCGCTGTCCAGCAATCCCTTGCGCGATGCAAGTGCCCGTGCGGCCGGGCGAAAGCTCACGAGCGACGGTTCCAGTCGCGCAATCGCAGTCCGCCCGGTTCGCGGACGATCGTCCCGAAGGCGCCGGTCCGCAGCTTCAACGTCGGCAGCGCGGCGGCCTGTGCGCGCAGCGCCGGATCCGACAGCAGCGCAAAACGCGCCGCGCCGTTGCTCGTGACGAGCAGAACATTTCCCGAGCCCGACGCCCAGAGCGCATTCCATCCAGCGATCCGCTGCGCGGCATCGACGCTCCAGCCATCGGGCGCTTGCGCATCCTGATCCCACGCCGCGATCGCCGCCGCGCCGATCCGCGCGACGACCGCGTCTTCGGGCCTATCCTCGTCGGGGCCATGGTCGATCTCGTTCAACCAGTAAGCCGTCTCGACCGGCGGCGGGGCGGGTTGCGCGGCGAGGATCAGCGCGAGCGTCTCACGGCTGCGGGCCAGCGGGGCGGTCAGCGCGCGGTCGAAGGTCTGCCCCGCCGCAGCATAGGCCGCACCCAGCGCCTGCGCCTGTGCGCGCCCACTCGCGACGAGCGGTAGATCGGTCCGCGCGCCGATCCGCCGCGGCGCGACGCCGACATCGAACGTGTCGCCGTGGCGGACGATCGTGACGCTCAGCGCCATGCGAGTTCGGGCTCGCCGAATTGCGCGATCAACCGCTCGGCCATCGCCACGTCGGCCGGCGTATCGATCCCTGACATGGCATGGCGCGGCGGCGCGACCGCGACGGTGCGGATCTCGACACCCGATTCGAGAAAGCGCAACTGCTCGAGCCCCTCAAGCTGCTCGTACGACGTCGGCGGCGTCGCCTCGAAGTCGCGCAACGCGTCGAAGCGATAGGCATACAGCCCGATATGGCGGAACACCGGCGACAGGGCCGCCGTCTCGCGGAGCAGCGCCTCGTTGCGCATCGCCGGAAGGACGGTCTTGGAAAACCACAGCGCCCGCCCCGCGCCGTCTCGCACGCAGGTCGTTCCGCTGAACGGGGAGGTCTGCTTGTGCACGCGCATCGCATCGAGCGCGGCCCAGTCGAGCTGCACCACCGGCGTCGCGACCCCGCCGGTCGAGCCGCGCAACACGGCGATCAGCGCGGCGATCATCGCGGGGTCGACGAACGGCGCATCCCCTTGCAGATTGACGACGATCTCGGGTTCGCGGTCGCGCGCCGCGGCCCAGGCGCGGCCCGAGCCCGAGCTGATTGCGCTGTCGGTCAGCACCGCATCGCAGCCGAGCGACCGCGCATGATCGAGGATGCGCGAATCGTCGGTCGCGACGACCACCGCGGCATTCCCCGCCCGCCGCGCGCCCTCTCGCGCCACGGTTACGACACGCGACAACAGCGTCTGACCCGCGATCGGGATCAGCGGCTTGCCCGGCAGGCGTTGCGAGCCATACCGCGCAGGGATCACGATGAGATCGGGCATCGCCGCGTCAGGCAACGCCCGCGCGCAAAATCTCGTGCAGGTGGAGCAGCCCGACGAGCTTCTCGCCGCTGACGACGAACAGCACCGACACCGCCTTTTCGTTGAGGAGGCGCAGCGCGTCCGATGCGAGCAGCTCGGGCCCGACCGTAATCGGCTTGAGCGTCATATGGTCGCGAATGTCGGCCTTCATATGGTCACCACTGACCGCGCGCCGCAAATCGCCGTCGGTGAACACGCCGAGCAATCGCCCGTCTTCGTCGACCACCGCGGTGCAGCCGCAGCGCTTGCGGCTCATTTCGATCGTCGCCTCGATCAAGCTCGCCCCGACCTTGACGACGGGTATGTCCTCGCCCTTCGCCATCAACTGCGCGGTCGTCGCGAGCCGCGCGCCGAGCCGACCGCCGGGATGGAACGCGAGGAAGTCCGAACTCGTGAAGCCACGCCGCTCGATCAGCGCGACCGCCAGCGCGTCGCCGAGCACGACCTGCACGGTGGTCGACGATGTCGGGGCGAGCTCGTTGGGGCAGGCCTCGCGCACATGCGGCAAGGAGAGACAGATATCGGCTGCGCGCGCGGCCGTGCTGTCGGGATGGGCGGTCGCGACGATCAGGCGGACGCCGAATCGGCGGCAATAGGCAATGATGTCGCCAAGCTCGGTGGTCTCGCCCGACCAGCTGATCGCGAAGACGATATCCTCGCGGCTGATCATGCCAAGATCGCCATGACTTGCTTCGCTTGGATGCAGGAAGAGCGACGGAGTCCCCGTCGATCGCATCGTCGCCGCGATCTTGCGCGCGACGATCCCGCTCTTGCCCATGCCCGTCACGACGAGCCGCCCCGTATTTGCGGCGATCGTATCGACGGCCTGGAGAAAACTGTCCCGTAGAGGCGGTTCGTTGAGCGCTTGCGAGAGCGCCTGGAGCGCCACCATCTGGATTCTGGTGGTCCGTAGGGCCGAGAGCAAACCAGGATGTTGTGAGCTGGTGGCTGCGATCGCCTTCATAAAAACCCCTTCGGCCGGGCCTTTACGGCCGGCATGGAGACCATGATCGGTATCCAATTGACTTCGGTCGCTGGTCCAGCGCAGGTCGCTTATAGGCACCCCCTTACGCAAAAGGCCATAGGGGCAAAACTACCAGAGAGAACGTAAGCATGCAGTTGTGCGGTCAAAAAGTCGGCCCGAACGAGCGGATATTCTTCATCGCGGGCCCCTGCGTGATCGAGAGCGAGACGCATGCACTGGCGGTCGCGACCCAGCTGCGCGCCGTCGCCGATCGGCTCGGCGTGCTGCTGATCTACAAGAGCTCGTTCGACAAGGCCAACCGCAGCTCGGGCACCTCGTTCCGCGGGCCCGGGATCGAGGAAGGCCTGCGCATCCTCGAAAAAGTGCGTGCCGAAACCGGCCTCCCGGTACTGACCGACGTGCATACCGAGGACCAGGTCAAGATGGTGGCCGACGTCGTCGACGTGCTCCAGACGCCGGCCTTCCTCGCGCGGCAGACCGATTTCATCGCGGCGGTGGCGGCGTGCGGCAAGCCGGTCAATATCAAGAAGGCGCAGTTCATGGCGCCCGGCGACATGACGCACGTCGTTGCCAAGGCGCGTGCCGCCGCGGCGCGGGCGGGCGTATCCGACGGCACCATCATGGTGTGCGAGCGCGGGGTGAGCTTTGGCTACAACAACCTCGTCTCGGACATGCGCAGTCTGCCGATCCTCCAGCAGACCGGCTGCCCGGTCGTGTTCGACGCGACGCATTCGGTGCAATTGCCGGGCGGCCAGGGCGATCGTTCGGGCGGCCAGCGCGAGTTCGTGCCGGTCCTCGCCCGCGCGGCGGTCGCGGCGGGCGTCGCGGGGCTGTTTCTCGAGACGCATCCCGATCCGGACAAGGCGCTGTCCGACGGACCCAATAGCTGGCCGCTCGACCAGCTCGAGCCGTTGCTGGCGCGCCTGGTGGCGATTGATGAAGTGGTGAAGGGGTAAGCGACGCCCGGTTCTTGCCCTGACAGGACGAACCAACCGGCGCGCGGGTGCCACCCCATGCACCGACACCCGACAGTGTCGCCGCCCGAAGCGGGCCGAGCAGGGAAAGGACCGGCCATTCCTGCTTGGCCCCGCCGGCACTCTCTTTCGAGCAGATCCGCCTGCTAGCTGCTGGACCGGTTAAGTCCTGGCAAGATCGTCACCAACGTGGACGCCGACCGCGAACCCGGCCGCACCTTCACTTCAGGCAGGCGACGATCCCCTCGATCACCGCGACGGTCTCCTTCGGATCGCGCACGCGGACGGTGTCGAGCCCGAGCTCCTTCGCCGGATAATCGTTGCCGCCCGGGAAGATCGCGTCGCCGATGAACATCATCTCGTCGAGCGCGATGCCGCTCGCGTCGCGCAGCTTCTTGAGGCCGTACGCCTTGTCGACGCCTTCGCGCGTGATGTCGATCGAGGTCGCGCCGCCCATGTTGATCGACAGCCCCGGCAAGCGTTTGCGCAGATCGGCCTGGATGATCTTGCGCTTCGCGAAATCGGGGTCCCAATGCTCCTTGGCATCGAGCGGCGCCTGCTGGCCGAGCGCGGAGAAGGTGATCTGGCTGCCGCGATCCTCGATCCGCTCGCCCCAGGTCTGCTCGGGAACGAAGCCCGTCGCGACCAGCGCCGCATCGAACTCGGTCAGGATCTTGGCCTTGGTCGCGTCGTCGAACAGCTCGGCATAGACGGGCGACCAGGCGCCGTCCTTGAAGGTGTAGAGCTTGGTGCCGGTGGTCGGCATCAGCCACAATTTGCTGCGATCGGCGGCGTCGGGCAGGCGCGAGGCGACCTGCTTTTCGAACTGCGGCCAGTCGCCCCCCGAAATCACCGCGACGTGCGAAACGCCGAGCAGATCGGTCAGCGCCTGCTGCATCGGTTCCTGAAGCGGCTGCTTGCTCTCGGCCAGCGTTCCATCGAGGTCGAAGGCAACCAATTTCTTCATGTACAGATCCCTGAAAGCAGATCGGAGGAAGCGGCTAGACTGCCGCGCCTTTCGCATCTGGGCACCCACTTCCACCTTGGCAAGTCCACTATCGCGACCCGACGCCGCCACGCATGGGAGACTTAGCGGGATACGACCCTCGCGACGTCGTTCGACGGCCCCATTCCCCTCGCTAGGCCAGAACGCCGCTGGCTTTGTCGGCTTCACCCAAAGTGGCGCGAGCCGGAGCCTTTAACGGGCTCGCCGCATGCAGGCGAGCCACCACCCCCTCGGTCACCTTGTCGAGCGCCTCGTCCGAAAAGAAGCCGCCCGCGACGAGACACCGATCGATCAACACGCGCCGGAACGCGGCGAACGTCTCCGCATCCGGCTTGCCCGGCGCGCGCCAGAAATCCTCGAGCCGCCCCTGGAAGGTGATTCCCTCGATATCGTACACCGCCTGGCCCAGCGCGATCACCGGCACGTCGAGCGCGATCGCCAGCGTTCCGCTGGTACTGTTGATCGTCACCATCCCTTTGGAGCGCTGCGCAACGGGCACGATATCGCCCGTTTCGAGATAATAGACGCGGTGCGCGACGCCGTGCAGCGCCGCCAGCATCGCGGTTTCGTCGCGCCAATCGCGCACGCCGTTGTCGAGCGGATGCTCTTTGACGACGAGCCGCATGTCCTTCGGCGCATGCTGCGCGAAGGAAGAGATCACCATCAGCAACGCATCTGCGACCCCCGCAAACGAGGAGTGAAACCGGATCTGGGCATCCGAATCGAGTTGGAGCGGAAACACCATGTACGGCTCGTCTCCCTCTGCGAGCAAAGTGAGAAGCTTGCCTGCGCGTTCGCTCGCTTCCTTGCGGCGCATCAAACGGCGCACCCAGCCCATCCCCTCGAGCACCGGGTGAAACGGTCGATGATTCTGCCAGAACGGATAGTGCCAGCGGGTCAGCACGTCGGCGAGATTATACAACACCCCCTCGGCCGCGCGGCGGCGGAAGGACGAGGGCACCGGATTATGCTCGGGCGCGGGCGGCAGCGTGGCTGCCTCGGCCTTATACCACGCCGGGTCGCGCGGCAGCGCCGAATGGCCGTTTACCCCGCCCAATTCGAGCGTCACCCAGTCGGGCCGGATATAGCCTTCCTCGAAGACATGGACCGGGATGTGCAGGTCGCGGCATACCGCGATCGCGGCGATGTGCATCGGGCGGCAATCGCCGAACAGGACGACATCGGTGATGGCGCGATCGGAAAGGATGGCTTGAAGCGCCCGCGGCCAATCCTCGGGCGTGCCGCGATAGTCGATGCCGTTCGGCAGACGCCAGAACAGCCGATCGCCCCCGTTGAAATTGACCTTGTAGACGCCATACCCATCGCGCCGCAGCGCCTGCCCGACCTTGCGGAAGAGCGGCCCCATGAGACCCTGCAAGAGCAAGATATTACGGCGCTCGAGCGGCCGCGGGATCCCCGGCGCCGCGACCTGCGGCGTCAGGACCGGCGCGCCGGAAAGACGATCGGACATTCACTATTCCTTACTGTTGCCCGGCCCTGGCAATGGCAACGGGCAACTGTCACATTACCGCGCTCATAGAACGCAGTCCGGGCTATTCCAACCCAGGCGCCCGCGCGCCGGTCGTGACAGCCTGTCATCTCAACGCTATACGGCGGGTGCTTCTCCTTCCAGCAGCTCGGCAGGCAAGGTTCGATCGAGGCAGGCGGCGGGCCGGATCGCGCGCGCGAATTTGTGGCGGATGATGTGATCTTTCTTATCGGAATGCTAGTTGCGTCGGTCTTGGTTGACGCAAAGGTAAGACCACGCCCCGCCCGCTTCCGAGACGCGCGAGGGCTGCTACTGCTTTTCTTGACGATGACAGGCCTGTTCGGTCTGGGTTTGGCCGTATCGGGTAACGCGCCGGTCGCGGCGTTGCTGGCGATCGCGCTGTTGGCGCTGCTCGCCGTTGCGTCCAACGCCAAATTCGCGATGCTTGGGGAACCGCTTGTTTTTTCCGATCTCGCGCTGATCGTAGCCGTCGTGCGCCATCCGCGCTTTTATTTTACCGCGATCTCGGTGCGACAGCGATGGCTCGGCATGATCGCCATGGCGCTGGCGGTGGCTGTCCTCATCGCGCTGTTCACGCCTGCATTGGGGCCACACCTTTGGGGCGTGGCAGTGGCGCTGGCCGCGGGTGGCGGCGTGTTTGCGCTGGTGCGCGGGCGCTGGCTCGCGACGACGGCGCTTGAGCCGGCGCTCGACACCGACCTGCGCCGATACGGCCTGGTGGCGACGCTCCTGCTCTACTGGCATCGCTGGCGCGCGACATCGGATCCGGCGCCCGCGACACCGATCGCTGCGCTGAGCGCATCCGATCTGGCCCCGCAATTGATCGTCATCGTCCAGTGCGAGTCCTTCGCCGACCCGGTCGCGTTGACCGGCGATCCGGCGCGCGCCCTCCCGGCGCTCGACCGCGCCCGAGCCGCAGCGTGGCAATATGGCGAGCTCGAAGTGAGCGGCTTCGGCGCCTATACTATGCGGACCGAATATGGCGTCCTGTTCGGCCGCAGCGAGGCTGCGCTCGGCTTTCGGCGCTTCGATCCGTTTCTCACGGCGCACGGTGAGAAAAGCCACGCCTTGTCCGCCCGCCTCAAGGGCGCCGGCTATCACTGCTGCTTCGCGCATCCGCACGACCTGCGTTTCTATGGCCGCAACCGTTTGATGCCGGCCATCGGGTTCGACCAGCTGATCGGCGCCGACGACTTCGCGCCGGTGCCGGCAGGTGGCGGACGCTATGTCGACGACCGCGCGCTCGGCACCGCTCTGTCGGCGTTGATCGACGATACCACCGGGCCATCGCTCTTCTACACGGTAACGATGGAAAACCATGGACCGTGGGACAAGGATCGCGAACCCGGCGCCGCGGTCGGCCTCGAAGCCTATCTCCGCCATCTGCGCAGCAGCGACGCAATGCTGCACGCGCTGTGCGATCGGCTGGCGGCGGACCAGCGGCCGGCGTTGCTGGTGTTCTTCGGCGATCATCGGCCAAGCATCCCCGGCATTCTCGAGCCGGGCGGCGCACGCCATACACCCTATGTGATGCTGCGCTTCGATGGCGCAGGCCATACGATCCCCGGCCGGGGGCGTGTAGACCTTACGCCCGCCCAACTGCACCAGGCGGTCCTAGGTTCCCTGACGCCCGCATGACCTGGACCGAGCGGCGCGCATGTTCCTGCCATGGCGGGTCCGATCACCGGCGTGGGACATCCGACACGCATGGGAGCAGCGCCCACCCGGCTATCCTGTGCTAAAACAGTAACGAAGAGCGTAACCCTGCCGGATACCTCAGGCTGACTTCCCCTGGAACAGCCGCTACTCGCTCCCAAAAGCCTTTTAGCTTAATCACATCTCCACCTTCAATCCGCTATTACGAATTGATCCCGGCTTTCGCCCGGTGTACCAGCTTCGCTGCACCGCAGCTAAAATTGCGTAGCCCGTTCTAGGATCACCATGCCGACCACCGAGACGCGACAAAGGCGAGAGAGCGTGAAGGAGCCGCGGATCAGGCTGTTTCGCAACGACTTTCTCGAACGGACCACGGTGGTTTCGCCGGCTGCGTTCGTACTGACCTGGGCAGCCATGCTCGCACTTGCGGTCTATGCGAGCTGGGGTGTGGCGGGTTTCGCCGAATCGGTCGGCCTGGTCCTGCTCGGCCTGTTCCTCTGGTCGCTGTTCGAATATGCGATGCATCGCTTCATCTTCCATATGCCGCTCACCTCGAACCTCGGCCGCGCCTTCCTCTTCCTGTCGCACGGCAACCACCATACCCAGCCCAACGACGCGCTGCGCAACATCATGCCGCCGTTCGTCAGCGTGGCGATCTGCGGGACGGTATGGCTTGTGCTGTATCTCGTCGCAGGGCCGATCGGTTCGGTGGTCTTCATCGGCTTCGGGATCGGCTATGTCGTGTATGACACCGTCCATTACGCGGTTCACCAATTCCCGTTGCGGCACGGTGTGCTCGGGCGCCTGAAGCGGCACCATATCCGGCACCATTATGCGCACGAGGAAGGCAATTTCTCGATCACCGCGATCTTCTGGGATCGCGTCTTCGGAACCGAAGTGCCGACGAAGCGCTGCTGATCCGGCTGTCGGCGCGCGACGCTAGCGACAGACTCGCGCGCTTCGCGCTAGCAATTCGCTCGCGCGGCCGAGCAGGGCTTATGAGCTCGTCTCGACCGGAGCGGCGACGACTTCTGTTTCTTGTACCGGCGTTTCCACCGGGGCCGGTTTCGTCACGGGCGCAGCGACTACCTGATCCGTCAGCGATTCGTCGGTGATCGTTACCCGCGCACCAAGCTGGGTGATCGCATAGAGCCGCTTGGCAAAGGCGATCGGAACCCGGACGCAGCCATGCGAGGCGGCGTAACCCGGATCGCGCCCGGCATGGATCGCCACGCCGTCCCAGGTGATGCGCTGCATATAGGGCATCGCCGCGGCGTTATAGAGGTTCGAACTGTGCTTGACCGCCTTTTGCAGGATCTTGAAATCGCCAGTCGGCGTATCATGCCCCGGCTTGCCCGTTGAAACCGCCGACACAGCCAGCAACGTCGAGCCGCGGTACACGTACAATTTCTGATCCGGGATGCTGACGAGCAACCGGACGCCACTCGGCGACGACACCGCGCCGGACGCGTCATCCCACAGGTAGCTGCCCGCACCCATCGTCGCGACCGACTCGCTGGTCAAACCAGCGCTGCGCGCCTGCGCGGCAAGCGGCATCGATGCCAATACAAAACCGACCGCCGCGGCACACACGCCGCGGCGCGAAAGCCGTGAAGCCATAGCGCACCTCGATTGTTTGTTCCGTCCGTCGTCGCGCGAGTCGCGGCCGCAGGCCAGGATCAGGAGCAGAACGCCAAGCAGAGGATTTTGATCCGAAAACCTCCGAAGGGCCGCCGCGCTCGAAAGGATTGCGGTGAGCGGGTCAAGCCCCGCGACGAAATGCCCTAAAATCCGGAACATATCGGCCCGTCGCGCAACGCGTCGATCGATTCCGTGCTATGCCGTGGGCGTCGTTTCCGAAGGACCTGTTACCCATCGTGCAAGATCCAGCATTCACCCTTTCGCGGCGCAACCTCGGCAAAGCCGGGCTCGCTCTGCTTGGCGCCGCCGCGCTCCCGCGCGCCGCCTCCGCAGCGCAAGTGCCCGCTACCGTCCAGCCGCTCGCTTCGAGCCGCGTCGTGCGCCCCGAACTGCTCCGTCGCGCAATGGCCGCGCTGCAGCGCCACGGATCGCGGATCGCGCACCGCGACCGGATCGCGATCGCCGATTTCGCGCAGCCTTCGGCGCAGCCACGCTTCTATCTGATCGACATGGCGAACGGCATGACGACGACCTTGCTCGTCGCGCATGGCAGCGGCAGCGACCCGACGCATAGCGGCTTCCTCCAGCGCTTTTCGAACACCGAGGGCTCGAACGCATCGAGCGAAGGCGCCTTCCTCGCCTCGGATTACTATGTCGGCAAGCATGGCAGGTCGCAGCGCCTGATCGGGCTCGATCCGACCAACAACAATGCGCTGGCGCGCGCGCTCGTCGTCCATGCCGCCTGGTACGCCAATCCCGACATGCTGCGCACACACGGCCAGCTCGGCCGCAGCCAGGGCTGTTTCGCGGTCAGCGAGGGCGATCTCCAGCAGGTCTTTGCGCGGCTCGGCGAAGGCCGGATGATCTATTCTGCCAAGGTGTAAGCGACCGCCGCGACGCTAGAAAGCGCCGCGGCGATGGCGCGCGGGCGGCGGCGTGAAGCCGAGTTCGACCAGATTGGCGACCCGCACGTCGCGCGCCTGAACCGACTTCTCGCCGAGCACCACCGCGATGACGCGCACCCCGCCGCGCTTGGCCGATGTCGCGATATTGTAGCCAGCGTCTGCCGTGTAGCCGGTCTTGATCCCATCGACCCCGCCAACCTTGCCGAGCAGATGGTCGTGATTGACGTAGCGCCGCGACCGCCAGGTGATCGCGCGCGTCGCGAAAACGGGATATTCGCGCGGATGATCGCGCAGCAACGCGCGCGCCAGCGTCGCCATGTCGCGCGCGGTGGTCTGGTTGCCGGCATTGGTCAGCCCCGATGCATTGGCAAAGCGCGTCCGCGTCATGCCAAGCTGGCGCGCCTTGGCGTTCATCAGCACGGCGAAATCCGCCTCGCTGCCGCCGAGCCGTTCGGCGATCGCGACGGTCACGTCATTCGCCGAATGCACCGCCATCGCCTGCACCGCGGTCCGTAGCGGCAGCGAGGTGCCCGCCGTCAGACCCAGCCGCGATGCCGGCTGGCGTGCGGCGTTGCGCGAGACGGGGATCGACTCGGTGACCCGCACCCTGCCCGATTCGAGCGCATCGAACAGCAGATAGAGCGTCATCATCTTGGTCAGCGACGCCGGACGATGCGGCGAGTCGGGCAAATTGGCGAAGATCACGCGCCCGGTCGATGCGTTGATCAGCAACTCGGAGACGGGTGCGCGCGGCGCGACGCGCGCGCTCGACGGCTGCGCCGCGAGCCCGCAGGCGAGCGCCACAATGCCGATCACGATCCGCATCGATCGCGCGGGGGGTACGCTTACGCTTACATCTACAAAAGCCATCGTCCGGTCTTTGACCACCGCTCGCTTAACATGAGATTGCGCACCCGCATTTTTTTGGGTGGCGGGGCACGCCCGCGAAAAACCCCGGCCCCCATGACGGGGACCGGGGTCGCGCAGCCCCGACACCCGATATCGGGGGTCGGGCGCCGGAGCCGAGCCGTTTAGCCGAGCAGCTTGAGCACGCCCTGTTGCGACTGGTTCGCCTGCGCGAGCAGCGCGGTCGAAGCCTGGCTGAGGATCTGCGCCTTGGCGAGGTTGGTCGTTTCGGTCGAGAAATCGACGTCTTCGATCCGGCTCTTCGCGTCGGTCAGATTGGCGACGTTCGAGGTCAGCGTGTTGACGACCGAGCTCAGACGGCTTTCGCCAGCACCGATCGAAGCGCGGGTCGAGTTGACCGCGGTGAGCGCCGTGTCGAGCGTGGTCAGTGCGGTCGTCGCGCCAGCTGCCGTCGAGATCGAGAGCGTTGCTGCAACTGCGGCCGCGGCAGTGACCGGTGGGTTGGCGGTGGCATCGGCCGCGACAGCGGCGGTGCCGGCGACCGCGGTCAGGTCGAGCGCCGAGATCTTGAGGTCGACCTTGTCGGTGCCGCTCGAACCGGTCTGGATGCCGATCGTCGTATCGGTGCTGCCGAACAGCTTGACGCCGTTGAAGGTCGACTTGCCGACGATATCCTGGAGCTGCGACTGGAGCTGCGTCGCTTCGGTCTGCAGGTTACCGCGATCGGCGTCCTTGTAGGTGCCCGATGCCGACTGGACGGCGAGTTCGCGCAGACGCTGCAGGATGTTGGTCGCTTCACCGAGCGCGCCGTCTGCGGTCTGGGCGAGCGCGATGCCGTCATTGGCGTTGCGGATCGCCTGGTTCTGGCCCTTGATCTGCGAGGTCAGCGACGAGGCGATCGCGAGACCGGCGGCATCGTCCTTGGCCGAGTTGATGCGCTTGCCGGTCGACAGGCGCTCGATGCTGGTCGAGAGCGCCGAGCTCGCCGAGTTCGATGCGTTGGTCGCCTTGAGTGCGGCGACGTTGGTTCCGATAACGGTCATGGTGAGAATCTCCATCGTGGTCCGGCAATCCCGCCGCCCCCCCATCGGAGAGCCGAGCCGCCAAAGGTGCTAACGACCGGGCCCGCCGGCGATTAAGCACTTTTGCAAACCAGATGCATTTTTGCCGATTTTGCGCGTGTTTACCGGCAATGCGACACCAAGCGGTCAGACTTTGCCGCACCGGCAACGTCCTTAACCACTCGTTTACCAAAACTGCGGCATTGCAAGGCTCGTTCAAGGGGGCCCTTCATGCGATCCATCGTTCCATCAGCCGCGATCCTTCGCCAACACTATCCGCTGGTGTCCGCGCTGCGCGCGCAAGGCTTTGCGATCGGCGCGTTCGAAGACGGCAAGGCACCGCGTGACGCGCTGTTCCTGGTCGCCGAGGGCGAGACCCCGCCCGCCGCCGCGCGCACCGTCGTGCTCGGCAGCGAGGGCCGCACCATCATCCCGTCGCGTGACGGCGGCCCGGCACGGGTCGCGTTCGGGAGCGCCGACGCAGCCGTCGGCGCGGGCTTCGTCCGCGCGCTGCTGGCCGAACCCGAAATGCCGACCGCCGCCGACCCCGAGAGCCTCGCGCTCCACGCGCTCGCCGATCGCGTCGCCGCGGCCGACATCACCGTGCTGATCAACGGCCCGACCGGCACCGGCAAGGAAGTCCTCGCGCGGTCGATCCATCTCAAGTCCAACCGCGCCGCCGGCCCGTTCATCGCGATCAATTGCGCGGCGCTGCCCGAGACGATGCTCGAAGCGCTGCTGTTCGGCCACCAGAAGGGCGCGTTCACCGGCGCATCGGCCGGCGGCGAAGGCTTCTTCCGCGCGGCACACGGTGGCACGCTGCTGCTCGACGAAGTCGCCGAACTGCCGCTCCAGCTTCAAGCGAAGCTGCTCCGCGCATTGCAGGAGCGCGAGATCGTCCCGATCGGCGCGACCACGCCGCAGCCGATCGACGTGCGCGTCATCGCCTGCGCCAATCGCGACCTGCAGGACGAAGTCGCCGCCGGTCGCTTCCGCGCCGATCTTTACTACCGTCTGTCGGTCTTCCCGCTGACGACCAAGCTGCTCGCCGAGCGACCACAGGACATCCCCGCGCTCGCCGCGACGCTGATCCTGCGCCACGCGGGCGCACGCGCCACGATCCCCTGGCCCGACGCATCGGCGATCGACCTGCTGCTGCGCCACGACTGGCCGGGCAATGTCCGCGAGCTCGAAAACGTCGTCCAGCGCGCCCTGCTGTTCGCCGGCGGCGACACGATCTCGGCCGAACACATCGTGTTCGACCGCCCGAGCGCGCGCGCCGCAAGCGCCGCGAACGACGAGCCAGCCCAACCCGCGACGCTCGGCAACATCGTCCAGATGCACGAATTCCAGGCGATCCGCGAAACACTCGCGGCATGCAACGGCAGCCGGATCGAGACCGCGCGGCGGCTCGGCATTTCGGAGCGCACCTTGCGCTACCGCCTCGCCAAGGCACGCGAACAGGGTGACGACATCGTCTCCGCCGCCAGCCGCGTGGCCCAATACGCCGTGGGTGCGGCATGAGCATTGATGCAATCGGTGGTGGCGGCGCGATGGGCGTCGACCGCGTGATGGCGCTGCGCGCGCAGATCCTCGAACGCAACCAGGCGCTCGCCCGCGCGGGAACCTCGGGCCCCGCTGCGCCGGCAGCCGAAGCCAAGCCGACCAGCTTCGCCTCGACGATGGAGGACGCCCTGAAAAGCGTGAACCAGGGTCAGGTCGAGGCGAGCAAGCTGTCCGAAAGCTATGAGCGCGGCGAGACGATCGACATCGCCAAGGTGATGCTGGCGCGCCAGCAGGCGTCGGTCGGCTTCGAGGCGACGCTGCAAGTCCGCAACAAACTCCTGTCCGCCTACAAGGACATCATGAGCATGCCGGTATAATCGATGAGCAACGCTCTCACCCCCGCTCCGCAAGGGTCATCTGGCTCCGGGCTCGCCGCAATGGTGCCCGAACGCTTCGCCAACCCGCTCAACCAGCTCCAGGGCCTGCTCGCGCAGCCCGCGGTGCGCCGCAGCCTGCCGATGGCGCTGCTGATCGGCCTGATCGGCGCCGCAGCACTCGCCTGGATGATGCTCGCCAGCCCCAATCAGAAGGTGCTGTTCGCCGGCCTTGCCGATGCCGACAAGGCCTCGGTCACCGCCGCGCTGCAGGCCGCCAACATCACGTCCAAGATCGACGCGGGCACCGGCGCGCTGACCGTCAATGAGGACGATTATTCGCGCGCGCGCATCCTGCTCGCCGGGCAGGGCCTGCCCAAGGCCGCGCCGGGTGGTTACGCGATCCTCGACAATCTCCCGATGGGCGTCTCGCGCGCGGTCGAAGGCGAACGCCTGCGCCAGGCGCGCGAGACCGAACTCGCGCGGTCGATCCAGGAGATCGACGCCGTCGCCGAAGCGCGCGTCCATCTCGCCACGCCCGAACAATCGGTGTTCGTGCGCGATTCCGCAGCCCCTTCGGCCTCGGTCATCGTCAAATTGCAGCCCGGCCGTTCGCTCGGCGACGCGCAGGTGTCGTCGATCATCAACCTCGTCGCCTCGTCGGTGCCGGGCATGAAGCCCGAAGGCGTGACGATCGTCGACCAGATGGGCGGCCTGCTGACCAAGGGCGCCAACCAGAGCGCCCTTGGTGCGGCGAGCGACGAACGCGTCGCCTTCCAGCGCCGCATCGAGGAAAAGTATCGCGCGCAGGTCGTGCAGATGCTCACGCCGCTGATCGGTGCGGGCAATTTCACCACCGAAGTCCAGGCCGATGTCGACCTCAACGAGACGCAGGCGACCAAGGAGAGTTATGACAAGCAGGGCGTGCTGCGCGTCGAGCAGGGTCAGTGGACCGGCAACGGCAAGGACGGGCAAGCGCCCGGCGGGATCCCCGGCGCGCTGTCGAACACGCCGCCGCCCGCCTCGACGCTGAGCGCGCCGCAGCCGACCCCGACGCCGACCCCTGCCCCGGGTGCCACACCGGTCGCATCGACGCCCGGTGCCACCGGCCCGGTCGTCGCGGCAGCCGCCGGCGCGGTCAGCGATGCGCTCAAGGCGAGCGACCAATATTCGCGAGCGTACGATCTCGGCAAGGAAGTCTCGGTCAGCCGCACCGCACCCGGCACGATCACGCGGCTCTCGGTTGCGGTGCTGCTGCGTGACCCGGAAACGGGCAAGCCGCGCAGCCAGCTCGAGATCCAGCAGATCACCCAGCTCGTCCAGACCGCGGTCGGCTATAGTCAGCCGCGCGGCGACCAGGTCACGGTGATCAGCCGCAAGTTCGCCGGCGCGACCGCGCTCGACGACAAGCAGCCGTGGTACGAGGCCGGCTGGCTGCCGGTGGTGGCGCGCAACGTGACGGCGCTGGTCATCGCGCTGCTCGTGCTGTTCCTCGGCGTCCGCCCGCTCGCCACCGCGTTGCTCAAGAAGCGCGACGACACTGCGGCCCAGCCGCGCGCCGCGCTCGGCCGCGAGATCGGCCCGCCCGACGGCTATGAGGGCGGCCAGATCCCGCCGCCACGCAGCGACCAGCCGGTCAGCATCGACGCGCTCGAAAATGCGCGCAACTATGACGATCGGATCGGCATGGTGCGCGGCTTCACCCGCGACAATCCGGCGCGCGCTGCGCTCGCCGTACGGGACATGATCAAGTCATGAACGCCCCCACCCGCGTCTATACCGGCGTCGAACGCGCCGCGGTCCTGATGATGCTCGTCGGCGAGGAGGAAGCCGCCGCGATCCTGCAGAAGCTCGATCCCGAGGAAGTTCGCCAGCTTGGCAAGGCGATGTTCGCCGTCGCAGATGTCAGCGAGATCGAGGTCGAGGGCGTGCTCGACGATTTCGTCGGCAAGGCACGCGAGCGGACTGCGATCGGCTTCGACCCGCGCCCGCGGATCGAGGCGGTGATGACGCGCGCGCTCGGCCAGGAGAAAGCCGACAGCGTGCTCGCGCGGATCGTGCCCGCTCAGGAATCGTGCCAGCTCGACCTGCTCGACTGGCTCGACGCGGGCGAGATCGCCGCTATGATCGAAAAGGAGCATCCGCAGATCGCCGCGGTGCTGATCGCCAATCTCGACCCTGCGGTCGGCGCGCAGGTGCTCGAGCTGATGCCCGATGCGGTCCAGCCCGACATCCTCCACCGGCTCGCACGATTGGGGCCGATCACCCCCGAGGCGGTCGAGACGCTCAAGACGATGCTCGCGAACCGCACCGGTTCGTCCCAGGCCCCCGCGGGCGTCACGCTCGGCGGCACCAAGGACGCCGCCAAGATCCTGTCGAGCGGCCGCAAGGCGACCGAGCTGCGCGTCATGCCCAAGCTTTTCAAGATCGACCGCGATGTGGCGAAGGCGATCGAGGAAGCGATGTTCGTGTTCGACAACCTCCTCGAACTCGACGACAAGAACCTCGGCACGCTGATCCGCAACGTCGACAGCGACATTCTCACACGCGCGTTGAAGGGCGTCGACGAGAGCATCCGCGCCCGCTTCCTCGGCTGCATGTCGAGCCGCGCCGCCGATGGTATCCGCGACGAGATGGAAGCGCGCGGTCCGATGAAGCTCTCCGAAGTGCTCGAGGCGCAAAAGGTGATCATCCAGATCGCGCGCAACCTCGCCAAGGACGGCACGATCCAAATGGGTGCAGGCGAAGACGATTATGTCTGAGTTCACCGCCGGATTCTCCTCGCGTGGCCAGGGGGTGGCCGAAGCGCTCAAGGCGGCGTTCGCGCCGCGCGTCGGCGGCTTCGCGCCCGCCGATCTGCGCGACCGGGTCGCGCGCGGCCCCGTCTCGTTCGCGCCGCAAGCGGCGGGCGAGAGCGGCCCGCGTCATTTCACCCCCGCCGACCCCGACACCAACCCAACCGAAGGCTGGGACCCGTTCGACGCCGTCGCCGCGGCGACGCCGTTCGTCGACCCGATCGAGGCGGCACATTCCGCGGGCTATGCCGAAGGCGTCGCGGCGGCGCAGGCCGAAATGGCGGTGACGGGCGAGCGCGACCGCACGTTGCTCGCCTCGCTTGCGCAGGCACTGCAGTCCGATGACCGCATCGACCGCGACGCGGTGGCGCGGCGGCTGCGGCAGACGGTCTTGTTCCTCGTCACGCGGCTCGTCGGCGAGGTCGGCATCGCGCCCGACCTGCTGGCACGCCGGATCGAGACCGCGGTCGATCTGCTCAGCGACGCCGCCGAATCGGCGATCCTGCATGTCCATCCCGACGATGTCGCGTTGCTCGAGGGCAAATTGCCACGCCAGATCTTTGCGGTAGGCGATGCGAGCCTCACACGCGGGTCATTCCAGCTCGAAAGCGCCGCGACGATCGTCGAGGACGGGCCCGAGCTGTGGCTCGAACAATTGGCGCACGCGATCGATCGCGTCGCGGTGCCGGGGGCATGATGAATTTCACTACAGCGCTCCCCTCCCTGGAAGGGAGGGGCGGAAAATGCTGAACCGCTTCACCGACTCATACCTCGAGTCGCTCGGCGTCCCCGATTTCGCGCCCGCGCCCAAGGTCGCAGGCCGGCTCGCCTCGTTCGACGGGCTGCTGATGGAGGCGGTCGGTCTCACCGTCCCGGTCGGCACGGTCTGCCAGGTGGGCGATCGCCAATCGGGGGTCGAGGCCGAGGTGATCGGTTTCCGCAACGGCCGCACGCTCCTCATGAACCTTGGCGGCCCGGCCGCATTGCTGCCACAAGCCCCGGTCCGCCCGACCGGTGCGCCGGGCGAAGCCGAAGTCGGCGCGGCGCTGCTCGGCCGCGTGGTCGATGGCGCTGGCAAGCCGATCGACGGGCTCGGCCCGATCCGTGGCGCGGCGCGCTGGCCGCTCGCGGGCAAATTGCAGTCGCCGCTCGATCGTGGCCGCGTGCTCCACACGCTCGATGTCGGCGTCCGCGCGATCAACGGCCTGCTCACCGTCGGCCAGGGCCAGCGGATCGGCATCATGGCGGGCTCGGGCGTCGGCAAGTCGGTGCTGCTCGGGATGATCGTGCGCGCGGCCGAGGCCGACGTCATCGTCATCGGCCTGATCGGCGAACGGTCGCGCGAAGTGGCCGATTTCCTAGAAACCAAGGTCGCAGGCGAGGCACGCAAGCGCGCTGTCGTCGTCGCGGTGCCCGCTAATCATTCCCCTGTGCTGCGCATTCGCGGCGCCCTGCGCGTCCATGCGATCGCCGAGGCGTTCCGTGCCGAGGGCAAGAAGGTCCTGCTCATCATGGATTCGCTCACCCGCGTCGCGCACGCCGGCCGCGAGATCGGCCTGGCGCTGGGCGAGCCTGCCAGTGCGCGCGGCTATCCGCCCTCCGCCATCGCGATGCTCCCCAATCTGATCGAGCGCGCCGGGACCGACGTCCATTCGGGCGGGTCGATCACCGCGATCTACACCGTGCTTGCCGATGGCGACGACGGCAACGACCCCGTCGTCGATTCGGCGCGCTCGATCCTCGACGGGCATATCGTGCTGTCGCGCCAGCTTGCCGAGCGGGGCGTCTATCCCGCGATCGACATCGGCCCCTCGGTCAGCCGCGTGATGACCGACATTGTCGACAAGCCGCACCTCAAGGCCGCGCGCACGCTCCGGCGTCACCTCGCCACCTATGAGGAGAATCGCGACCTCGTGCTGATGGGTGCGTATCGCGCCGGCGCCGACCCGGCGATCGACACCGCGATCGCGTGCCACCCGGCGGTGATGGAATATATCAAGCAGGACCCCGACGAGCAGGTCTCGCTGCCCGATGCGGCGATCGAGCTGATCGGCGTGTTCGGCACCGACTGAGATGGCCAAGCCGACCAAGCTCGAACGCATCCTGCGTGTCCGTACGCTCCAGCTCGGGCTCGTGCAGGCCGAGGAAGCGCGCGCGCATGATCGCACCGCGAGCGAGGCGGCGCTGAAAGGCCGCATCGCGCAGCTTGCCGCCGGCGTCGCACCCGCGCCTGAACCGGTAGCCGGTTTCTCGCTCGTCGCCGCAGCGCATTTTCGCGAGCGCCTGCAGCAATCGGCGCACGCTGCCGAGGGCCGGCTGCGCGCGGCACAAGCGACCGCCGAGCGCGCGGTCGAAGCAACGCGCGAGGCACGCCGCGACCAGAGCGCGGTCGAGAAGCTGATCGCGCGTGCCGATGCGCAAGCGGTGATCAAGGAAATCCGCGCGCTCGAGGCCGCGCCGGCCGGCCGCAAGGTTCGGCACGATCCTTGCTGATCACGGTACAAAGGCCGTTTGCGGCCGCGCCGGAGCCCCAATGATCGACCTTCCGTCCCTCTCGACCTCCCCCGTTGCCACCGCCCCATCCGCGGCAAAGACACCAGCCAGCGCGCGTCCAGCGAGCTTCGGGCAAACGCTGAAGGCGTTCCTCGATTCGCGCGATACCGCGAGTGACCCGCCCACCGCTGCGACGGCGGCCGACGGCGCCCGGCACGACCCTGCCGACGACGGCAAGAGCTTGCCGACCGATTCCGACGCCGATGCACCCGGCGGAACACCGCCGGTCTGGACCGCGGCGCTGCTTCCCGTGCCCGATCCGGCCGTGCCGATCGCGGCGCCGACCCCGGTGCCCACCGCCATAACCGCCGTCACGACGGGGGCACAGCCGTCGCTCCCCGCGACCCCGCCCGCCGTCGGACTGACCGACCCCGCCGGCGGCGCACCCAAACCCGCACCCACCGACGCGTCGACTGCGACGCAGCCGCCGCTCGATCCGGCAATCACCACGGCGCTCGACGCGGTGCTGACCCGCGCCACCACCGCGCGACAGGACGCGCAGCCCACCACGCCGCCAGTGCACGACGACACCCAGACGCCAGCGCTCGTCGCGGCCGATCCAACCGCCACCGCGATCGTCGCGAACGCCGCGCCACAGCCGGCGGGCCAGGTGTTCGCGGCAGCGCTCGCCACCGCGTGGCGCGACCGGACGCAGCGCACCGGCGATTCGGACGCGCTTGCCGGCGCGGCCGCGCTCGGCGCTGCTGCACCGAGCCAGGCGAGCAGCCATGCGATCGTGGCGGCATCGGGCGATGCGAACCAAGCCGCGCTCGATCTGACACGCGACACCGGGCTGCAGCGGATGATCGAGCATATCGAGACGCTGCGCGACGACGCCGATTCGCGCGACACGCGCATCCGGCTGATCCCCGATTCGCTCGGCGGGGTCGATGTCGCGGTGCGCCAGGTCGGCGACCGCGTCCATGTCCACTTCACCGCCGAGCAGGAAGCGACCCGCGCGTTGCTGACCGAGGCACAGCCGCGGCTGACCGAGCTTGCCGCGGCGCGCGGCATGCGGATCGGCGACACCAGCGTCTCGGCCGATTCGGGTAGCGGCAACGGCGCGGCGCCCCAGCCCCGCCCCGCGCCCCTCCTCGTCCCAGCACCGCACGCGATGGCCGCAGACACCGAAACCCCAAGTGACGCCCGCGTCGCGTAACCTTTGAAGGACCCAGACCATGAGTGAAACCGTCGAAGAAAAGCCCAAAAAGAAGAAGGGTGGAATGATGAAGATCGTGCTGCTCGTCGTCGGCGCGCTGGTGCTCGTCGGTGGCGGCGTCGGCGGCGCGCTCTATGCGATGAACGCCGGACTGATCGGCGGCGGCAAGGGTGCGGCCGAACCGACCGGTCCGCGGCTCGTCCCCAAGGCCGAGCAGAAGCGGGCCGGCTCGGGCGAAGGCGGCGAAGCCAAGGAAGGCGGCCACAAGCCCCCGACGGGCGCCGGCGGCGACAAATATGCCTCCAATTATTATGCGATGGACAAGGAGTTCACCTCGAACCTGCAGGACAGCGTCCACTTCGTCCAGGTCGGCATCGCGGTGTCGACTCCTTACGACGATACGGTGGTCGAGAACATCAAGACCAACGAAATCGCAGTCCGCTCATCGATCCTGATGGCGCTCGGCGACACCACCGAGGAACAGGTTTTCTCGAGCAATGGCAAGCAGATGCTCCAGCGTCGCCTGGCCAAGGCGATCAACGACACGCTCAAGGAGAAGGAAGGTTTCGGAGGCGTTGGTAACGTTTACTTTACCAATTTTGTTGTTCAGTGAGGCATGGTTAACGAAGACCTTCAGCACGCAGCAAGCGACCGGCGCGAACGTCCGCGCCGCGAGGCCGCGCATGCGACGCTCGGGGTCGCCAATCTCAACCCGTTCGGCGATCTGCATACGGTGCAGCATCTCTCGGCGCGGCTCGCGCGCGGCGTGCGTGCCGTGTTCGAGCCGCTGTTGCGCCGCGAATGCCGCACCTGGGCCGAGCCGCTCGTCGTCCAGCGGCTCGCCGACTACCGCGCGGAACGCCCCGACGGGCTGACCGCATGGCTGCCGTTGACAATGGCGTCGGCGGGCGCCCTGCCCTCGGGACAGGCGCTCGCGGTACTCGACGGGCGCTTCGTGCTCGAACTGCTCGATCTGTTCTTCGGCGGCACCGGCGCGGTGTCGAGCGACATCGGCAGCGAGTTCACGCCCGCCGCCGAGGCGATGATGACGCGGCTCGGCGCGATGCTCGCGCTGCCGATGCAGGCGGCGTGGGAGCCGCTCGCGCGGATCGAGTTCACCCCCGGCCATGTCGAGGCGAACCCGTCGCTGATCCCCGAGCTCGATGTCGACGACGCCGTGGTGATCACGCGCTTCGGCATCGCGGTCGGAACGGCCAAGCCGGTGTTCCTCGACCTGCTCTATCCCGTCGCGGCGTTGAAGCCGCACGGCCCGTCGCTCACCGGCAAGGTCCACAAGACCGCCGAGCCCGATCCCGCATGGCGCAACAGTCTCACCCGCGCGGTGATGGACGTGCGCTTCGAGGTCCGCTCGGTGCTCGCCGAGCCGATGGTCTCGCTCCAGCTGCTGATGGATCTCAAGGCGGGCGACGTGATCCCGATTACCGTCGGCCAGGACGTGCCGGTGATGGTCGGCGGCGACCGGCTCGGGGCGGGGACGGTCGGCACGTCGAACGGCAAGGCCGCGATCAGGCTGACGACAATTTCGAACGATTTAGAACGTGATCTCAGGGGTGGACTGCAATGAGCGAGATGAGCGGCGGTTTCCCCGTCGATACCAGCCTGGCGGCCAATTTTCGGCTGCTGCAGGATGTCGACGTCAAATTGACCGTCGAGATCGGCTCGACCTCGCTGACGCTGCGCGAACTGCTCGCTTTGGGCGAAACCAGCGTGATCGAGCTCGACCGCCAGGCCAACGAACTGCTCGACGTGCTCGTCAACGGCACGCTGATCGGGCGTGGCGAGGTGGTGATGGTCGGCGACCATTTCGGGGTGCGCATGACCGAGCTGGTCAGCCCAGAAAAGCGGGGCTGACGCCATGATGTGGTCGTACATCCTCAAGCTCGTCGTGCTGCTGCCGCTCGTCTGCGGCCTGATGATCGGCTGCCTCTATGCGTGGCGCAAACTTGAATCGCGCATGCCGGGCCAGCCTTCCAACCGCATGCTCAAGGTGGTCGAGACGATGATGATTTCGCCGAGCGTGCGCGTCGCGGTGCTCGATTTCGAGGGTCGCAAGCTGCTCGTCTCGGTCAGCCGCACCGGCGTTTCCCTGCTCGATCGCGGCGACGGGAAATGAGCGTCAAGGTCGTCCGCAAGGGTTCGGGGCCCACGCTGATCAAGGCGCCAGCACCGCGCGTCGCGCCGTGGGGCAAGATTGCGCTCGTCGTGCTTGGCATCCTCTTCGCGCTGATCGTCGCGCATCCCGCCTTCGCGCAGGCCGCTCCGCTTGCCACGCCGCCGGCGCCGGGCGCGGGCGATGCCGCCGACCGTGCGCTGAAGGATCTCGGCGGCGGCAATGCGCCGCTGGCGCTGTCGCTCCAGCTGCTCATCGTCATGGGGCTGCTGACGATCCTGCCCGGCATCCTCCTCATGATGACGAGCTTCACGCGGATCATCATCGTGCTGTCGATCGTCCGCCAGGCGATGGGGCTCCAGCAAACCCCGCCCAACCAGGTGCTGATCGGGCTCGCGCTGTTCCTGTCGTTCTTCGTGATGGCGCCGACGATCAACCAGATCAACGCGAGCGCGATCCAGCCTTACGCCGCGAACAAGATCGGCGCGACCGACATGATCAAGGCGGCAGGCGTGCCGCTCCACGCCTTCATGACCAAGCAGACGCGCAAGAAGGATATCACGATGTTCGCCGGCATCGCCAAGAGCGGGCCGTACCAGAATGCCGAACAGATCCCGTTCTCGGTGCTGCTCCCCGCATTCGTGACGAGCGAGCTCAAGACCGCGTTCCAGATCGGGTTTCTTGTCTTTCTGCCGTTCATCGTGATCGACCTTGTGGTCGCGACCGTGCTGATGTCGCTCGGCATGATGATGCTCTCACCAACGATCATCTCGATGCCGTTCAAGCTGCTCCTGTTCGTGCTGGTCGATGGCTGGGCGCTGACGATGGGCTCGCTCGCCAACAGTTTTGTGAACTGATCCGATGGACGCTGACTATTTCCTGACGATCGCCAACCAGACGATGTGGGTGCTCGCGCTCGCCTCGGCGCCGATCCTCATTCCCGCGCTGCTCGCAGGGCTCATCACCGGCATGATCCAGGCGGCGACGTCGATCAACGAGCAGACCTTGTCGTTCGTGCCCAAGCTGATCGTCGTTGCGGTATCGCTGGCGGTGTTTGGCAGCTTGATCCTTGGACTGCTGTGCGATTTCACGCTCGGCATCTTCGAGCGGATCCCGGATCTGGTGCGATGACGGCCGTGGGGGGGGGCGCTCTTCTGCTCCCCTCCCGCTTGCGGGAGGGGAGATAGATGGGTCCGCTAGGCTTCGGCCTGTCGATCGAACCGCAGCTCTGGGCGCTGATCTTCGTGATGGTCCGCGTCGGTGCCGCGTTCGTCGCCGCCCCCGTGTTCAGCGCCGTCGGAATCCCGCTCGTCGTGCGCGTCACGCTGTCGGGGGCGATCGGCGTGCTGGTGCTGACCGTCCACCCCATCACCCCGCCCGAACACGTCTTCGCGCTCGCCACGATCCTCTCGGTCGCCGCCGAGGCGCTGGTCGGACTCGCGCTCGGCTTCGTGCTGCAGATCGCCTTTGCCGCGCCGATGATCGCGAGCGAACTGATCGGCACCTCGATGGGGATCGGCTTTGCGTCCGCCATCGACCCGCAGAACGGCAAGTCGACCCCCGCGCTCGGCCAGTTTTTCTCGATGATGCTCACGCTGCTGTTCCTCAGCGTCAACGGCCACCTGATCCTGGTCGAGATGATCGTGAAGAGCTACGTCGCGCTCCCGCCGGGCGCCGCCTGGCTGAAACCGCAACAGCTCGAGAACATCGCCTTTTTCGGCGGCTACACCTTCCTCGCCGGCCTCCTGCTCGCGCTGCCGGTCGGCTTCCTGCTGCTCTGCCTCAACCTCATCGTCGGCATGATCTCGCGCTCGGCGCCGTCGCTCAACCTGTTCGCGGTCGGCCTGCCCGCCAGCCTCGCGGTCGGCGTCGTCGCGCTCGCGCTCGGCTTCCCGGCGATGGGCGACTATCTGCTCGTCATCGTCGATGAAGGCCTGGCGGCGACGCAATCGCTGGTGCTCGGCTGATGGCAGACGAATATGGCGAAAAGACAGAAGCCCCAACCGCCAAGCGCAAACGCGACGCGGCCGAAAAGGGCGACGTCCTCAAATCCCGCGAACTCGCCACCGCGCTGATGATGCTCGCCGGCTGCGGCTGGCTCGCCTTTATGGGCCCGTCGCTGGTCGGCGCGTGCAAGGAGGTGATGATGTCGAGCTTCGCGTTCGACCATCGCGACATCGAGGATTTCGCGCCGTTCCGCCCGCTCATCCAGAGCGGCTGGAAGCTCGCGCCGTCGGTGATCTCGCTGCTCGCGCTGACGATCGTCGCCGCGATCGTCAGCCAGGCGGGGCTCGGCCATCTCAGCTTCAACGGCTCGCTGCTCGCGCCCAAGGCGGCGCGGATCAACCCCGCCTCGGGATTGAAACGGATCGTCGGGCCGCAGGGCTGGATCGAACTCGGCAAATCGCTGCTCAAGGTCGTCCTGCTCGGCGCGATCGGCTGGCACATGCTCGACCAGGTCGCGCATGCGACGATCGGGCTCGCTTCGACCAATATCGGCACCGCGGTCGGCGTGCTCGGCAGCACCTTCACCGGCGTGCTGTTCGCGATGGCGGGCGGGCTCGTCGTCATCGCCGGGATCGACGTGCCGCTGCAGATCATCCAGCTGCTCCGCAAATTGCGCATGTCGAAGCAGGATCTGCGCGACGAGCATAAGGAGAGCGAAGGCTCGCCCGAGGCGAAGGGTGCGATGCGCCAGCGCCAGCGCGAGATGTCGAAACGCTCGATGCGCGGCGCGGTGAGCGAAGCGCATGTCATCCTCACCAACCCGACGCATTTTGCTGTCGCGCTGCGCTACGATCGCGCGAACGACCAGGTCCCCGTCGTCGTTGCCAAGGGGCGCGGCGTGATCGCGCTGGCGATCCGCGAGCTCGGCGCCGAGGCGCGCGTGCCGGTGCTCGAATATCCGTCTTTGGCGCGCGCGGTCTATTACACCAGCCGCGAGGGGCAGGAAGTTCGCGACGATCTCTACGTCGCGCTCGCCACCATCCTCGCCTTCGTCTTCGGGCTCAACAGCCAGGCGGGCGCCGCCGCGCTGCCACCGTCGGTGCAGGTCCCGCCAAGTGCGCGCTTCGACGAGAATGGCGTGAAAGAAAGCTAAATTTCCCGGCGGTTTCGCCGTTCCTTGAGATGCGCACTTCTGGGGTATTACGATGACGACGACCTCTACGACGACTTCGGTATCGGGCTCGTCGATCCTCACCTCGCTCGGCGCCGGCTCGGGGGTCGATACCGCCGCCCTGGTCAAGCAGCTGGTCGAGGCGCAATTCTCCGCCAAGAACGCTTCGCTCAGCGCGCAGGACACCGCGCTCAACGCGCAGATCTCTTCGGTCGCCAAGGTCCAGAGCGCGATCACCAGCTTCTCCTCGGCGCTGAGCTCGCTCGTCACCGGCGGGTCGCTGGCGACGCAGCCAACCAGCTCGGATTCGAGCGTGCTGACCGCCGCCGCGCTGCCCGGCGCGAAGCTGTCCGGCCTGTCGACCCAGGTTACCGTCAACAAGCTCGCCACGGCGCAGACCGCGACGGCGAGCTTTCCAAGCGGCGCGCCGACCTTCGACGCGGGCACGTTGACGCTGACCTTCGGCACGGCGTCCGACGACACGGTCGCATCGCTGACCAATCCCACCGACCCGATCTCGATTTCGGTCGCGCAAGGCGCATCGCTCGCCGATGTCGCCAAATCGATCAACGCGAGCGGCAAGGGCCTGACCGCGACCGTGGTGAGCGACGTCGACGGCGCGACCTATCTGTCGTTGAAAGGGCCGACCGGAAAGGCCGAAGCCTTCACGCTCAGCGGCTCGGGCAATCTGGCGCAATTGAACGTCGGCGGCGCGAGCAATGCGGCCAAGATCAACACCACCGCCGGCAATGCCAACCTGACCGTCGACGGGGTGACGGTCGACCGCGCGAGCAACACGATCAGCGACCTGGTCCCTGGCGTGAAGCTGACGCTTACTGGCGTCTCTCCCGGGGCGGGCAGCGGCAGCGCCGTCAAGCCGGTCACGCTCGGCAGCACGACGCCGACCGATGCTATCGGCCAGGCGGTGAGCAATTTCGTCACGACCTACAATGAGGTGCTGGCCGAGCTCAAGACCGAGACCGATGCCACGAACGGACCGCTGCGCAACGATTATAACGCGACCAACCTGTTGCGCTCGCTGCGCGGCCTGACGCTGACCACGCTGTCGAGCGACGGCGCTCCCGGCGACCCCGTCAATCTCGCCTCGATCGGGGTCAGCACCAACAAGGATGGCACGCTCAGCGTCGATTCGGCCAAGCTCAACACGGCCCTGCTCCAGACCCCTGCCGCGGTCGAGGCGCTGTTCGCCAACGGCACCGGTGCGAGCGGAGGCGGCCTCGCCGCGGCGCTGAGCGCAATCACCACTGCTGCGACCAACAACAAGGTCGTCATCAACGGCCAGACCGAAAGCACGGGATTGGTCGGCAGCACCGCCCTCTACACCGCCAAGCTCGCCAAGGTGACCGATACCGAAGCCAAGGTGACGACCGACACCGCCGCGTATCAGGAGCGCCTGACCAAGCAATATGCCGCGTCCGACGCGATCGTCGCGGCCTATAAAGCGAGCGCGAGCTCGTTGCAGAGTCAGATCGACCAGTGGAACAAGACGAGCGGATGAGCCTCGCCTACGCGACGGCACTCGGCCGCAATCCCGAAGCGACCTACCGCCAGATCGAGCTTGCCGGGCAGACCGCCCAGGCCGATGGCCCGGCGCTGGTGCAACTGCTGTATGACGAAGCGATCCGGGCACTCCGCGGCGCGGCCTGGGCGGCCGAGAACGGCAAATATGCGATGAAGAGCGACAAGGTGACGCGCGCCACCGCGATCCTGTTCGCGCTCGAGGCGGGGCTCGATTTCACCGCAGGGGGGACGGTCGCCCCGGCGCTCGCCAAACTCTATGCCGGCACGCGCCATACCGTCGTCAACGCCGCGATCGGCCATGACCCGCAGCCGTTCCGCGAAGTGGCCGATACGCTCGAGGAGATCGGCCAGGCGTGGCGCTCGGTTCGCGCGGCCTGAGGCGCGAGCCGAGCGGACCGATCGCCGGTTTCAGCCGAACCAGCGCTTCGCCGAGAAATAGCCGATGATGCCGAGCGTGATCGTGATGCAGATCCCGCCGATCACGTCGAACGCCCAGGGTTCCTTGGCGAACGGCAGCCCTTCGACATTCATTCCGTAGAGCCCGGTCAGGAAGGTCAACGGCAGGAAGATCAACGCGACGATCGAGATCAGCAGCGAGCGCGAATCGATCTGTTCGGCGCGCAGGTCGGTCAACGCCTCATGCATCAACGCCGAGCGTTCGCGGATCGCCTCCAACTCCTCCGCCATGCGCGCGGCGCGATCGGCGGCGGAGGCGAGATGCAACCGGTCGTCGTCCTGCAGCCAGTCGCATGGCAGCGACGCGAGCTTTTCGAGCGCAGCGCGCTGTGGTGTCAGGAAGCGCCGATAGCCGATCGCGGCGACGCGCACCTTGGTCACGCCACGGCGCAGCTCGAACACCTTGTCGCCGTCGAGATCGGCTTCGCAATCGTCGAGGCTGTCGCCGAGATCGGCGACCTCGGGGTCGAGCTCCTCGGTGATCGCGACCGCGAACTCGGCGATCAAATCACCGGGATCGCGGATCGTGCCGCCTTCGATCTGCGTGATGACGTCGTCGACCGCGGTGACCGAGCGCCGCGTCACCGAAATCACCCGCCCCGCCATCGCCCAGATGCGCAGCGACGCGAGCGGGTCAGAGGTCGTCATCGCCTCGTTCGATCGACCGCGCAGATTGAGGAACGCGCCGTCGCCGAGCGCCTCGCAGCGCGGTCGCGACTCGCTCGTGGTCAGCGCATCGACGACATAGCCCGGGACCTTGGCGACATCGCTCAGCCACGCCTGCGCCTGCTCGTTATTGCTGGTGAGATGCACCCAGATGAGATCGCCCGGCGTCTCGAGCGCCTTGGCGATATCGACGCGTTCGGCCTTGCCGTCGGCGACCCGGTACGCAAATCCGCTCATGCCCATTCCACCCAAATCGTCAGCCCCGCTTCGCGCGTAACGGGCGGCGTATCGCAGAGGATCCGCACCGCATCGGCGCGCGCGCGGTCGAGGATCGCGGCGGGCGCGTGCGCAGGGGCATAGATCCGATCGGCAAGCGCGAGCGCGCGGGCCTCGCCGAGCGTCAGATCGTCGGGATCGGCCGAGCGCAGTCGCAGCGTGACGAGCCGGTCGATCGGTGCCGCGGGCGTCACCAGCCACGCCTCGACCGCCTCGGGCGGTGCCGCGAGCGGATCGAGCGCGCCTCCTTGCGCAAAAGCGGCGCCCAGCGCGCGGCGGCGCGTATCGAGCGCCGGGAACGCCAGCCGGATCGCGGCGCGCAACGCGTAGAGCCGGTCTGCCAGCGGGCCGAGCGTCGCCGGCAGCAATGCCTCGAGCCGCTGCCGCAGCGCCGCCGCCAGGCCAGCCGAGGCGCCGCCGGTGCCGATCGCGATCAGCACCGGGCTGCGGTCGATGATCGCGGGCAGCGTGAAATCGCAGTGATCGGGCCGGTCGACCGCATTGATCAGAACGCCGCGCGCCTTGAGCCGGGCGATCGCCGCCTGTGCCTCGGCCTCGTCCTCGATCGCGACCACCGCGAGCGCGGCGCTCGCCTCCTCGCCGACGATCACCGCACCCGCGCGTTCGAGCAGCCGTCGCTTCGCATCGGCCGGCTCGCCCGCGCCGAGCAGCATCACCGGCCGCCCCGCCATCCGCACGAACAGCGGAAGGCTGTGCAGGCTCACGGCTTCAACCAGTCCGGAATGCGCTCGGCCGCGAGGATCGTCTCGGGCAGGATCCGGTCGGCGACGACCGCGAAGCGATCGCCATCGACGAGCACTTCGGGCACCAAAGCGCGGCTGTTATAGGTCGAGGCCATCGTTGCGCCATACGCGCCCGCGGTGCGGAAGATGGCGAGGTCGCCGCTCTCCACCGCATCGATGTCGCGCGCCATCGCGAAGGTGTCGCCGCTTTCGCATACCGGGCCGGCGATGTTGGCGGTCATGCGCGCGCCCGTCGGCTCGACCGCAACGAAATCGTGCCACGCGTCGTACATTGCCGGGCGCGCGAGATCGTTCATCGCGGCATCGACGATGACATAGGGGTTGATGGCACCGGGCTTGACCCAGATCACCTTGGTCAGCAGCACGCCGGCATTGCCCGCGATCACCCGGCCGGGCTCGAACATCAGCCGCACGTCCCACCCCTTGGTGACACGCGCGACCATCGCGCCATATTCAGCGGGGGTGGGGAAGACCTCGCCCGCGCGGTACGGTACGCCGAGCCCGCCGCCGAGATCGACGCGCTCGATCGGGTGGCCAGCGGCGCGCAGCTCGGCGACGAGCGCGCCGATCCGCGCATAGGCCGCCTCGAGCGGCGCAAGCTCGCTCAGCTGGCTGCCGATATGGATCGCCACGCCACGCAGCGCGAGCCCCGGCAAACCGGCGAGCCGCGCGAAGATAGCGGGCGCCTGATCGATCGGCACGCCGAACTTGTTCTCGCGCTTGCCGGTCGAGATCTTCGCATGCGTCCCGGCGTCGACATCGGGATTCACGCGCAAAGTGGCATCAGCGCGCATCCCGCGCGCCGCGGCGAGCCCGGCTAGGACGACGCCCTCCTCCTCGAGCTCGAGGTTGAACTGGCCGAGCCCGACATCGAGCGCCGTCGACAGTTCGGCGACCGTCTTGCCGACGCCGGAGAACACCACGTCCTTCGCCGGGATCCCCGCCGCGAGCGCCCGCGCCAGCTCGCCGCCCGACACGACGTCGGCGCCATAGCCCATCCGCGCGAGCACGCGCAGCACCGCAAGATTGGGGTTGGCCTTGATCGCATAAGCGAGATGCACGTCCCCTGCCCCCGCAAGGCCCTCGCGGAAGACGCGCGCATGGCGTTCGAAGGTCGCGGTCGAATAGACATAGACGGGCGTGCCGACCGCCTCGGCGATCGCCGCGAGCGGCACGTCCTCGCAGTGCAGCGCGCCGTCGACGAGCGAGAAATGATCCATCGAATGAAAGCCTGTCAGTTGGGAGGCGGAAGGCTGAACTCGTCGCTCCGGCGTTCCGCGGAATTGGTGAGCACCTCGTCGCTGCGCAGCGGCCGTTCCTGGTTGGTCGGTTTGAGCAGCTGGGCGGCGGTCGGCGTCTCTTTGGCGCCGTACGGCGCGACGGGGAGCGATTTCCCCTCGGCCGGTTTCAAGCTCGACGCGGCACCGCATCCGGCGAGCAGCAGGGCCGCGCAAAACCCCAGAGCCAGACCGTGTTTCATGCCGTCTCTCCCGAACGTGCCGCGGCGATCGCGGCGCGGACGCGGACCGGCGCGGTGCCGCCGAAACTGACGCGGCTGGCGACCGACGCATCGACCGACAGCACGTCGTAGACGCGCTCGTCGATTCGGCTGTCGATCGCCTGCAGCGCGGTGAGCGGCAGCGCATCGAGCTTGAGCCCGAGCGCCTCGGCGCGCGCCACCGCCTGGCCGGTGATGTGATGCGCCTCGCGGAACGGCACGCCCGCTTCGCGCACCAGCCAGTCGGCGAGATCGGTCGCGGTGGCGAAGCCCGCTTCGGCCACTTCGCGCATCCGCGGCGTGCGGAACGTCGCGCTTTCGACCATCCCGGTCATCGCGGCGATCGACAGGCCGAGCAGATCGTGCGCCTCGAACACCGGCGGCTTGTCGTCCTGCATGTCCTTCGAATAGGCGAGCGGCAGGCCCTTCATCGTCACCATCAGAGCGGTCATGCAGCCGAGGATACGCCCCGAATGGCCGCGCACCAGCTCTGCCGCATCAGGATTGCGCTTCTGCGGCATGATCGAGCTGCCGGTCGACCATTGATCCGACAGCGCGACGAAGCCGAACGGCTGCGACGCCCACAGCACGAACTCCTCGGCGAGCCGCGACAGATGCAGCGAACATTGCGTCGCGCAGGTCAGATATTCGATCGCGAAGTCGCGGTCGGACACGCCGTCGAGCGAGTTGCGCGTCGGGCCGTCGAAACCGAGCGCCGCCGCGGTCATCTCGCGGTCGATCGGAAAGCCGGTGCCCGCGAGCGCCGCCGAGCCGAGCGGCGACAGGTTCATCCGCTTGCGCGCGTCGGCAAAGCGGCTGCGGTCGCGCGCGATCATCTCGTGATACGCCATCAGATGATGGCCGAGCGTGACCGGCTGCGCGCTCTGCAGATGCGTGAAGCCGGGCATCACGCTGTCGGCATGCTCCTCGGCGCGCGTCAACAGCGCGTCCTGGAAGGCGGCGAGCGCGGTCTCGACCTCGTCGATCGCATCGCGCACCCACAGCTTGAAATCGGTTGCGACCTGATCGTTGCGCGAGCGCGCGGTGTGAAGCCGCCCGGCGACCGGGCCGATCGCCGCGGCGAGCCGCGACTCGCTCTGCATGTGAATATCTTCGAGCGCCATGTCCTCGGCAACGCCGTGCGCCTCGTAATGCGCCGCGACCACGTCGAGACCCGCGGAAATCGCCGATGCATCGGCGGGCGCAACGATTCCGGTCGCGCCGAGCATCGCGACATGCGCCTTCGACCCGGCGATGTCCTGCCGCCAGAGCCGCTTGTCGAACGGGATCGAGGCATTTATCGACCGCATGACCGCGGCCGGACCCTCGGCGAAGCGCCCACCCCACATCGCATTGGACGTGCCCATGTTGTTTCGCTCGGTGATCGCTTCGGTCCTGCTGCTCGTGCTTGCCGGGTGCGATAAGCAAGTCTCGTCCAACGGGCAAGCGGAGGTCGCCGCCAATACGTCCACGCCCGCCGCCCCGGCCGAGACCAGCAAGATCGATCGCAGCCACACGGGCGAGGGCGCGCCGACCATCAGCTTCGAGGATCCGGCGGGCAAGAAGACCAGCCTCGCGGCGTTCAAGGGCAAGCCGCTGCTCGTCAATCTGTGGGCGACGTGGTGCGGTCCGTGCGTCAAGGAGATGCCGACGCTCGATAAGGCCGCCGCGACGATCGCCGTCGTGCCGATCAGCCAGGACAAGGACCGCCCGACCGTCGCCGCCTTCTTCGCCAAGGAGAAGTTCACGCGGCTCCAGCCGTATCTCGACAAGGAGCTCGGCTTCAGCCTGGCGTACAACGCCAGCCTGCCGATGAGCATCCTGTTCGATTCGACCGGCAAGGAAGTATGGCGCAGCACGGGCGGGATGGACTGGACGAGCGCCGCCGCCAAGGCCGCGCTCGCCGAGGCGAAGTAACATGGCCGATCTCGCGATCCTCTACGAGCATCCCGCCTGGTTCACCCCGCTGTTCGCCGCGCTCGACCGGCGCGGCGTCGATTATGTCGCGGTCACGCCCGACGGCGCGTTCGACCCCGCAGATACGACCCCGCCGGCGCGGCTGGTGTTCAACCGCATCGCGATGTCGAGCTTCCTGCGCGCGAGCGAACATCCGATTTTCTATGCGACCGCGCTGCTCGACCATTGGCGGCGCGGCGGCGCTACGATCGTCAACGGGCCCGAAGTGCTCGCGATCGATTCGTCGAAGGCGCGGCAATTGTCGCTGATCGCGGGGCTCGGCCTCGCGATTCCGGCGACGCGCGTCGTCCACCGCGCGGCCGACGTCGTCGCGGCGGCACAGGCGATCGGCTTTCCGCTCGTGGTGAAGGCCAATATCGGCGGATCGGGTGCGGGGATCACGCGCTTCGATAATCTCGCCGAGCTGCGCTACGCGGTCGAGGCGAGCGAATTGCCGAGCAGCGTCGACGGCGTGCTGCTGGTGCAGGATTACGTTCCCGCGCGCGACGGGCGTGTCACGCGGATCGAGACGCTCGACCGCACATTCCTCTACGCGCTCGATATCGCCGGCGGCGGCGCGTTCGATCTGTGCCCGGCGGACGCCTGCGTCGATGACGCCGCGCCGATCGCGATGGTCGCGACCGACCCCGGCCCCGCCCTGCGTGACGCCGCCGAGCGGATCGCGCAGGCGGTCGATCTCGACGTCGGCGGGATCGAGGTGATGATCGACGATCGCGACGGGACACCGCGCTTCTACGACATCAACGCGCTGTCGAACTTCGTCGCCAAGCCGCACGATGTGCTGGGCTATGATCCGCACGACCAGCTCGTCGACTATCTCCTAGCCCGACTCGAGGCCCTGTGATGCGCTACGGTTTCTGGATGCCGGTGTTCGGTGGCTGGCTGCGCAACGTGGCCGACGAGCCCGACGCGAGCTGGGCCTATGCCAAGCGCCTCACGCAGCGCGCCGAAAAGATCGGCTACGATCTCACGCTGATCGCCGAGCTCAACCTCAACGACATCAAGGGCATCGAGCAGCCCGCGCTCGACGCCTGGTCGACCGCCGCCGCGCTCGCCGCGGTGACCGAGACGATCGAGCTGATGGTCGCGGTGCGCCCGAACTTCCATCACCCGGCTTTGTTCGCCAAGGCGGCGGCGAATATCGACCAGATCTCGGGCGGGCGGCTCGCGCTCAACGTCGTCTCCTCGTGGTGGGCCGACGAAGCCAAGCAATACGGCCTGCAGTTCGACCAGCATGACGATCGCTACGCGCGCACCGACGAATGGCTGCAGGTCGTCGACGGGCTGTGGAACGAGCAGCGTTTCGACTTCACCGGCCAGTTCTACCAGACCGAACAGGCGATCTGCGCGCCCAAGCCGGCGCACAAGCCCGTCGTCTATGCCGGCGGCGAGAGCGAGAAGGCCAAGGCGATGATCGCCGCCCGCTGCGACGCCTATGTCATGCACGGCGACCCCGTCGAGGCGATCGCGCCCAAGATCGCCGACATGGCGGCACGGCGCGCGGCGGTCGGCGGCGCGCCGATGCAGTACGGCATGGCCGCCTACGCGATCGTCCGCGACAGCGAGGCCGAAGCGCGGCGCGAACTCGCGCGGATCACAACCGTCACCGATCTGCCCGCGGGCTATGCCAATTTCGACCAATGGCTGTCGGGCACGCAGCTGGAGCGCGAGATGAAGCTGCAGGAATATGCGGTGTCGAACCGCGGGTTGCGGCCCAATCTGGTCGGCACGCCCGAGCAGCTGAAGGAGCGGATCGCCGAATATGAGGCGGCGGGGCTCGACCTGCTCTTGCTCCAGATGAGCCCGCAGGAAGAAGAGATGGAGCGCTTCGCCGCGCAGGTGATGGGGACGGTCGCGGACTAGCGCCCGCCCTCCCACGTCACCCCGGGCTCGTCCCGGGGTCCACCGTGCCGCACACGCACCGGCCGCAGTGCGCGCGGCCCGGTGGACCCCGGGACAAGCCCGGGGTGACGGCTGAGTGTCGCTAGCCCTCAGATACAGCGCGAGTCGCGCTCCGGAGCCCCGGCGCCACGCGTCTTCCACTGGCCATCGGGCCCCTTGTACTTCTCGCCCGGCGCGGTCTGGCCGATCAGATTGCAGCCGCTGGTAAAGGCGAATTGCTCGACCGTGGCGCCCGAGCTCGCGCTCTGCTGGGTATAAGCGGCCTTGCGCTGGATATTGATGTTGTTGACCAGCGCGCGCACCTCGGAGCTCGCGCTGCCGACCACGCCGAGATAGCCATCGGGCTGCTCGCCGACCTCGCCCGCCGAGCGCGCCGCCTGATAGGCCGGGTTGCGCTGCGCCAGCGCCGCTGCCGAACTGCCGAGCAACGCGATCGCCGCGACCATCTTCAAGACCATGCGTGCCATCAGAAAATCCCCGGGTTGGACTGGATCAAACTCTTCGCCTGACCATCGAGACGATAGACCACTTCCTGCGTCACGCTGATGTTCAGGTTGATGACGATCGGCTTGTCGGGCGCGCTCACCGTGACGCAGCCGCCCGGCACCCAACACACCGCCAGCGCGGTCAGCTTCATCATCCTGCTCATCGCGGCCGTGGTCGGTCGATCTGCGGTCTTCGTCAATGCTGTTTCGGTCATGGCACGATCCTGCTGTCGGAAGGCTGAATGGGGGATGGAGCGGGCGGCGCGGCGCGCTTGCTCTGCTCCTCGAGCAAGGCGGGCAGGTTGCGCTGAATAAGGCGCCGCGGATCATAGAAACTCTGCGCCGAATCGATCAGCTGGCGGAACGGCGCGGTGATCTTGACGTTGAACACCAGCGGCAGCTTCTGCAGCCGGTCGAACAGGAAGTTGCGCTTGGCACCCGCGCCCTGCCCGATCCCGGCAAAGCGCACCTCGGTGATCATCTCACCCGCGAGCGGACCGTTCATCACGATCTCCAGACTGCGATAGCGCAGCGATTTGAGCGCCTGGAACGCAAAATTGCCCCAGAAGCCGACATCCTTCTGCGTCACCTCGCCGACATAGGCGACCGTGCCGCCGCCCGGCCGGACGGTGAGCGTCCCCCGCTCGATCCGCCCGCCCGTCGCATCGAACACCATCGGCAGCGCCCCATCGAACACGCCGGTCGCGTTCAGGTTCTTGAAGTCGAATTGCTGGAGGAACTGGTCGGCCTGCATCCCGTCGACCCTGAAGGTCAGGCGCCGTTCCTGCGCGGTGCCGAAATCGAGCACCGTCGGCTCGAGCGTCAACGTGCCTTGTGCGAACGGCCAGCGTCCCTGCTCGACCGCGATCCGCGTGCCGCGCAGCAATTGATAGCGCACCACGCCGTCATTGACCGCGATCCCCGGGTTGAGCGTCTTGATCGTCGCGACCTGCCCCGGCGCGCTTTCGAGCGCGAGCAGGTCGGTGAAGCGGATCTCGCCCGCAATCCCCGTCGCCGGGCCGAACGCGGCAGCGAGATCGGTGCCGGGGGTGCGGAACACGCCGTCGCTTGTCACGCCTTGCGGCGTCCAGCGGATATGGCCTGCGCCCGACACCGTGCCGACGACATTGGCGATCACGCCAAAGGTCAGCCGCGTCAGCTGGTCGGGCTGGAATTGCGGCCCGAAGGTAAATTCGGGAACGGTGAGATCGGCATGGCCTGCGCCGGCCCCAAGATCGTGCGCGATCGCGACGTCGGCGATCCTGATGGCCTTGGTCGGTTCGAACAGCGTGCCGGTCGCGGTGATCGCGTTCCCCACGAGCGTCAGCGCGACGCTGCGCGCCGCGAGCGGCTTGAAGCGCGGGTCGGCCGCGCTGTCGGCGACCATCAGGCCGCCATCGAGCGCCAGCCGATTCGCCACGAATCGCCAGTTTCCGGCGGCCGATGACAGCAGGAGCGGCACGGCACCGATCTGGCCACCCGCGCCGTCGAAGCTGCCCGCCAACCCCGCAGCCGTCAGGCTGCCGCCAAGCGTCGCAACGTCGAGTCGCGTCTCCCGCTCGGGCGTCCCGATGCGAACGCCCAGCCCCGCGGCGGTGAAGCGCCGCGCACCCAGCAGCCATTCGCCATGCTCGAGCGTAATGCCGACCGGCGCCGCACCGAGCCGACCGGCGAGCCGGACCGGTCCGATCGTCCCACCCCCGCGCATCGCGCCCCGCTCGAGCCGGAACAGCGCCCCGTCGCGCGGGCACAGCGTGACGCTCGACCGCGGCAGATCGAGCCCGCCCGTCTGCAGCCGCTCGAATGCCAGCGGCGCGCAGGCGGGGTTGAGCGTCATCCGCGCACCGCCGTCCCAGCGCGCATCGAGCGGCAGGCTGAGCGCGGTCACCTTGCCGGTGCCGATCGGCCCGCTGAGCGCGACCCGCGTCGTGATGTGGGTCGCACCGGTGCCGGTCGCGGTAAAATCGATCGGCGACAGTGCCAATCGTGCGCGGTCCGCGCCATACGGCGCGACGATCACGCGTCCAGTCAGCGGCGCGCCGAACCCGGCCTGCCGCAGGCGGAACCGAGCGCTCGGCAAGCCGCCACCGCTCAACGTCCCGCTGCTGTCGACGCGCACGCCGCCCGGCCAGCGATACAAAACACCGTCCCCACCCGCGAGCGTCGCGCGCGCCCCCGACGCCGCCGCAAAGGCGAGGCGTGACAGGATAACTTGCCCGCGCCCCGCATTGACGATCGTCGAAAAGCGCGCGTCGAGGTCGCCCGACACCGCCGCCGCGCGCAGCGCATCGACCGCTCGTGCGACGATCGGCCCGGCGGGTGTCCCCGCCCCCGCATCACGCCATGGATTGAGCCGCGCACGCCACGCTGGCGGCAGTCGCGCACCACCGGCTTGGGCGCGCCCATCGAACGCAAAACCGCCGGCCGCATAGCGATAGCGCCCGGCGAGCGCGGTCCGCGACGCGGTAATCCCGGCGGCCGCACCGTCGCCAGCGTGCAGATCGACGCGTCCCCCAAGATCATTGCCAGACCCGGCAAAATCGACCGTCCCAGCCACCGCCCGCAGCGTCGCCCCGCCGCCCTCGAGCGCCGCGATCGCCAACCGGGCCGATCCCTGACCGCTATCGAGCCGCGCCGCGAGCGTGGCCGACAAATCCGCCCGCGCCGAACGGACCCGCGCCCCACCGCAGTCGCCACGCGCAAGCGTGACGGGCCCAGCCAAGCTCGGCCGCGCATCGCGAATCTGCACCTGCAACACCGCATCGATCGCATCGAGGTGGCAATCGCCGAGATCGAGCCGCGGCGCCGCGGCGCCGAGCGTCCCTGCAAAGCCGTCATCGAGCCGCCCCGCCCCGGTCAGATGCAAGACGACCGGACCATGCGGCGTCGCCAGGTCGATCCGACCATCCGCGACGCCCAGGTCGATCGCGGGAAGCGCGAACGGCTTGCCCGACGGCGCCGGCAACAGCCGATCGATCACCCCGAACGAGACCTTCCCGCCCGCAAGCGTCGCGCGCAGCGCGACAACACCCACGCGTATCGCCGTGACACGCGCGCCGGTGAACCCGAGGCTGGTATCGACCTCGACCCAATCCGCGCGCAGATCAGGGCGGCGCGGGTCGCCGATGCGAAGGTCGGTCAGCCGCTGCGTGCGCAACCCGATTCGTTCGATCTCGTAGCGCGCAGGGATTCCGCGGGCGGCGAGCGCATCGTCGATGAAATGTTCGGCAACGGGTTTGCGGGCCAGCCACAAGGTCGCAAGGATCGCCGCGAGCAGCACGACCACCGCGGCCGCCAGCCGCCAGTAGCGTCGGCGGCGGTGCGGCGGCGCTGCCTCTGCAACCGCCGCTGCGCTGGGGACACCGTCAGTCACGCCCCACCCCTATTGCGCGGGGCGATCGGCCGCAAGCCGTGGTGGCGGCCGACGCAGAAGCGGAAAGGTTTGGAAGTGGCTGGATGCCCCGTGAGGATTCGAACCTCAATAGGCGGTATCAGAAACCGCAGTCTTACCATTAGACGACGGGGCATCAGCAGGGCGTGGGCCGGGCCGCGATCTACGGGGGTGCGCGGTGGCTGTCAACTGACCGCGTGACATCGCGTGCCGGATCGCTTGCCGCTCGTCAGGGCTTGAGCTAGGATTGCCGCCAAGCACCGAACGGCGCGCCATCCGGCGAGCCGCGACGGCAGAACAGAATAAGCGAGTATCACGGCATGGCGGATCGATCGCCGGATGTGCCGTACCGGCAGGGAAAACCTGCCCGTTCGGCGCCGTCCAACGGCAAGCCCCCCGGCCGGCCGCCGGCCGCCAAGCCCCAGGCGGCGCGCGGCGGCGCAGCGCGTGGTCGCGAACCGCGGCATTTTGCCGCGCTCGATCTCGGCACCAACAATTGTCGTCTGCTGATCGCGCGACCGCAGGGCGACGGCTTCGCAGTGATCGATGCCTTTTCGCGAATCGTTCGGCTCGGCGAAGGGCTCGCCGGATCGGGGCGGCTGAGCGATGCCGCGATCGACCGCACGATCGCCGCGCTCAAGATCTGTGCCGACAAGCTGCGCCGCCGCAACGTCACACTGTCGCGCGCGGTCGCGACCGAGGCGTGCCGCCGCGCGAGCAACGGCGCCGATTTCATCGCACGCGCTTATGCCGAAACGGGGATTCTGCTCGACATCATCACCGCCGAGGAAGAGGCGCGGCTTGCTGTCCTGGGGTGCCACTCGCTGATCGAGCCGGGCGAAGACCCGGCCCTGGTCTTCGATATCGGCGGCGGATCGACCGAATTGGTGCTCGTCGACACGCGCGCCGAGACGCCGCGCGTGCTCGACTGGCACAGCGCGCCGTGGGGTGTGGTCTCGCTGACCGAAAGCGCCGGCCACGGGCCGCCCGGGCAGGACGGCGGCGCCGAAGGGCGTGCCGCGTCCTATGCCGCGATGCGCAGCCTCGTTACCGCGAGCATGGCGCCGTTCGCCGCGCGTCTGCCGCGCGGGATCCCGGTGCCGCGCCTGCTCGGGACGTCGGGGACGGTGACGACCCTCGCCAGTGTCCATCTCGGGCTCACGCACTACGACCGCGCTCAGGTCGACGGGCTGATCGTCCCCGCCGCCGCGATGCGCCGGATCAGCAGCGACCTTGCCGGCATGGATCTGCGCGAGCGCGCGCAATTGCCGTGCATCGGCACCGAGCGCGCCGATCTTGTCGTCGCCGGCTGCGCGATCCTCGAGACGATTATGGATTTATGGCCGGCCGAACGGCTCGGCATTGCCGATCGCGGAATCCGCGAAGGCATTCTCCGGCGATTGATGGGAAGTACGGCATGAGCAACGACGGCGGCGGACTGCGCGTCCGCGTCAAGACCGCGCGCAAGCGCACCGCGCAATCGACGCGCTGGCTCGAGCGCCAGCTCAACGATCCCTACGTCAAGCGCGCCAAGGCCGACGGCTTCCGCAGCCGCGCGGCGTACAAGCTGAGCGAGCTCGACGAGCGCTTCGGCTTCCTAAAGGGCAAGCGCCGCGTCGTCGATCTCGGGCTCGCGCCGGGTGGCTGGGCGCAGGTCGTGCGGCGCCAGGTGCCCAAGGCGGCGATCGTCGGGATCGATCTGCTGCCGGTCGATCCGATCGAGGGGGTGACGATCCTCCAGCTCGATTTCATGGACGATGTCGCGCCTGAGCGGCTGATGGCAGGTCTGGGCGGGACGCCCGATCTGGTGCTGTCGGACATGGCGGCGAACACCGTCGGTCACCCGCAGACCGATGCGTTGCGCACGATGGGGCTGGTCGAGGCGGCGCTGGCGTTCGCGATCGACGTGCTCGAGCCGGGCGGTGCGTTCGTCGGCAAGGTGTTCGCGGGCGGCGCGGATACGGCGCTCGTCGCCGAGATGAAGCGCAACTTTACGACCGTGAAGCACGCCAAGCCTCCGGCCTCGCGCAAAGCGTCGAGCGAGTGGTATGTGGTGGCACAGGGATTCAAGGGTCGGGCGAAGACCGGACCGATCAGCACCGACGACGAAGACGCGTAACGGCGTCTCGTAACCGCTCCCCGCGCAAAGGCCGGAGGGCGGGAATGGCGATGAGCTACGAAGGGGGTCACGCCGTGGCAAAGCCACGTTGTCGGCCGACACGCGTGGGGACAAGCCCGCGCGGTCGCCGTCCGGGTTTCGGCTGATCCTCGGCTAACGGCTTTGCCGTTAGCCTTGGGCCTCAACCTTCGTAATCAGCACCCAGATTCTGGTTCCGCGGCGGTGCCGCAGCGGTAAGGCGGAGCGCCTCGGCCGAGGCCGACAGCGAACCGACCGCATCGGCGACATCGTCTTCGTCGACCTGGACGCGCTGCAGGCTCTGGATCACCGATTCCTTCAGAGTCGGCGGGTGCACCATTTCCTCGGCGATCTCGCGCAGCGCGACGACCGGGTTCTTGTCGCGATCGCGATCGATCGTGATCTCGGCACCGCCCGAAATCTGCCGCGCGCGCTGAGCGGCGAACAGGACGAGATCGAAGCGGTTGGGAATCTTGTCGACGCAATCTTCGACAGTGACGCGCGCCATGAACGGCTTCCTTGCTTGTACGACGATAGTCGGAAAGGCGGTTCTCTAGGCGCAGTCCCCTACGGAGTCAAGAAAACGCGGTTCCCGGGGCCTGGCGGCGGCTGCGCCGACCAGCAGCGTGCGAGCGCGCCGCGGCTGCGCTCGACCCACGCGGCGAGCGGCGTGCCGCGATTGGAACCAAGATCGATCCAGGCAGGGCGACCGTGCGCGTATCCCGCTTGCGCACGAAGACGATACCCGGTCCCGTCGATCACCATCGCGCCCGGAGCATCGATCCCCGGCACGGAGGGATGCGGCGCCGTGACGGCTCGCATCGCCATCAGCGCCGAACGGACCGCCGGGCAGGTGCGGCTGTCTGCCCAGACGATCGTCGCGGGATGCGACGGCTGACGTCGCGTAAGCCGCAGCGTATACGCGATCGGAGCGTCCGATCGCGCATTGACGGTGACCGCAGCATCTACGCTCTCGCTTACGTGCGAAAGCAGAGGTTCGCGCGAGAAATGCGCGAAGGCGCGCTCACCGAACGGGTCGGCCGAGGGGGGCGGCCCCGGCGGGGTCACGGCGACGGCGGCCTGGAGAGCGAAAACGAGCAGCATCGGCCACCTTTAAGTTTGGCAGTCAGCCTAAGCCGTGCCCTGAGGCGGGGTCAACGGCTTGCACAAACCCGGCATTGCCATCACCAAGGCCCCCATGTCCGCCCCCGCTCCGCAACCCAGCTTCACCGTCGCCGGCAACCGTCTGACCATGCTCGACACCGGCCCGCGCCGGCTCGAGATGCTGATCGCGCTGATCGACGGCGCGCGCGCCACGCTGCGGATCATCTATTACATCTATGTCGACGACGCCGCCGGCGCGAAGGTGCGCGACGCGATGATCCGCGCGGCCGAACGCGGGGTGCGCGTGTCGCTGGTGGTCGACGGGCTCGGCAGCGAAGTCGCCGAGAGCCACCATTTCTTCGACCCGCTGCGCGACGCCGGCGTCCAGATGTGTCGTTTCGTGCCGCGCTGGGGGCGGCGCTATCTGCTGCGCAACCATCAGAAACTCGCGCTCGCCGACGGCGAAAGCACGGAGGCGCGTGCGATCATCGGCGGGTTCAACGTGCAGGACAGCTATTTCGGCACCCCCGCCGAACAGGCGTGGCGCGATCTCGGGCTGCTGGTCGAAGGCACGGCGGCGCAGCGCATCACCGGCTATTACGACGCACTGGCGGCCTGGTCGGGCCAGCCCAAGCCACCGCTGCGCGGCTTGCGCCGCGCACTGTCGGCGTGGAGCGAGCCCGAGGGGCCGGTGCGCTGGCTGTTCGGCGGCCCGACGCGCAAGCTCTCGCCCTGGGCGCGCGCGGTGAAACGCGACCTCGAACGCGCGGCGAAGGTCGATCTGATCTCGGCCTATTTCGCGCCCAATCCGGGGATGTTGCGGCGGCTCGACCGCGCTGGCATGCGGGGCCACGTGCGGATCGTGCTCGCCTCGAAGAACGATCACAACGCCGCGATCTGGGCATCGCGCTTCACCTATGCGGGCCTCTTGCGAAAACGCGTGCAGATCTACGAATATCAGCCGACCAAGCTCCACACCAAGCTCTTCCTGATCGACGATGTCGTCTATCTCGGCTCGGCCAATTACGACATTCGCAGCCTGTTCCTCAACCTCGAGATGATGCTGCGGATCGAGGACCCCGCCTTTGCCGCGCATGTCCGATCCTATGTCGATGGCGAGGTCGCCGATTCGGAGCGGATCACCGCGCAGGCGTATCGCGCGAAGACCGGATGGTGGACCCGGACGCGCCAGTTCGCGGCCTTTTTCGTGATGACGGTGCTCGACTACAACATCACCAAGCGCCTCAATTTCGGGCCCGAGCGGTGAAGTCCGCCGCCCGCATCGATCGCGACTTCGCGCTGCTGTTCACGGTGATGCTGACGATCGCGGCGGGCAATACCGCGATGCAGTCCGTGCTCCCGGCGCTCGGGCGATCGCTCAAGGTGCCCGACAGCGCGGTCGCCGCGGCGTTCTCGGTTTCGGCGCTGCTGTGGGTGATCGCCGCGCCGTTCTGGGCGAAGCGCTCCGACCTTCACGGCCGCCGCGCCATGATCCTGCTCGGCATGGGCGGTTTCTCGGTCTCGCTGGTGACGTGCGGTGTGTTCCTCGCCGCCGGAATCAACGGCTGGATCGGCGGCACCGCGGCGTTCCTGTGCTTCATTGCCGGACGCCTGATCTACGGCACGTTCGGATCGGCGGCGCCACCTGCGGTGCAGGCGCTCGTCGCGGGCAACACGACGCGCGCGGAACGCACCAAGGCGCTGACGCTGCTCGGTTCGGCGTTTGGACTTGGGACGATCCTCGGGCCGACGCTCGCGCCGTTCCTGGTGCTCGGATCGCTCGGCGGGGTCGAGATCGGGCTTGCCGGCCCCGCCTTCCTGTTCGCGCTGTTCGGAGTCGGCGTGTCGATCGCGGTGCACCGCATGCTCGCCGACGATCGCCCGGCGCACAGCGACGACCCGGGCGCTTTCCACGGCGCCGCCAACGCCTATCCCTCGATCGGCGGGCAGAGTTCGGGCGCCAGCATCACCGCCGCGACCGAGCCGCACAGCGAACCGGTCGGCTATGCCGATCCGCGCATCCGCGGCTGGATGATCGCCGGGCTCGTGTCGGGGCACGGCCAGGCGATGACCGGGCAGGCGATCGGCTTTCTCATCATCGACCGCCTGCAGCTCGCGCCGGCGCAGGCGCTGCAGCCGACCGGGATCGTGCTGATGATCGGCGCGGGCGCGGCCTTGCTCGTGCAATGGGGGATCATCCCCAACCTCAACCTGCGCCCGCGGCGGATGATGCTCGCGGGGCTGGTGATCGCCGCGGCGGGGTGCGCGCTGACGGGACTCGCGACGTCGCTTTATACGATTGCCTGCGCCTATGCGCTGGCAAGCGTCGGGTTCGGCTTCACCCGCCCGGCGTTTACCGCGGGCGCGTCGCTCGCGGTCGGCCATGCCGCGCAGGGGGCGGTCGCGGGCAAGGTCACTTCGGTCAATGGCGCGGCATTCGTGCTTGGCCCGTCGATCGGGGTCGGGCTGTACGAGCTCCAGCATTCGCTGCCGTATCTGGTCGCGGGCGCGGCGATGCTGGCGTTGTTCGGCTATGCCTGGGTGTGGCTGCGCGAACGGTAGTTTCCTCCCCTCCCTTTCAGGGAGGGGAGGAAGAAGGTTAGTCCGTCTCCACCTTCGCGCGCGGCGGAAACGCGAAGCCGATCGGCTGCAGCGACGTCGCGTCCTGCTTCAGCCGCGCCTTCATCGTCTCATACTCCCGCTCGAGTTCGGGCGTGACCGAAGCGCGCGAATCGGTGAGAGCGGTTTCGAAATGCGCCATCGTCACTTGGCGCACCTCGAGCGATTCGCGCAAAGCCGTGAGGCCGGCGCGCCGGACCAGATCCTCGAGATCCGCCCCGGTGAACCGATCGGTCCGGCCCGCCAGCACATCGAGATCGACATCCTCGGCGATCGGCATCTTGGCGGTCTGGATCGCCAGAATCCGCGCCCGCCCGTCGCGGCTTGGCACGCCGACATAGATCAGCTCGTCGAACCGCCCCGGACGCAGCAGCGCCGGATCGATCAGGTTCGGCCGATTCGTCGCCCCGATCACCACCACCGACTGCAACTCCTCGAGCCCGTCCATCTCGGCGAGGATCGTGTTGACCACCCGCTCGGTGACCTGCGGCTCCCCCATTCCACTCCCGCGCGTGGGAACGAGCGAATCGAGCTCGTCGATGAAGATCACGCACGGCGCGACCTGGCGGGCGCGGGCGAACAGCTTGGCGATCTGCTGCTCGCTCTCGCCATACCATTTGCTGAGCAGGTCGCTCGACTTGGTCGCGATGAAGTTCGCCTGCGCCTCGCGCGCGACCGCCTTCGCCAGCAAGGTCTTGCCGGTGCCGGGCGGGCCATAGAGCAGGAAGCCCTTGGCCGGACGGATGCCGAGGCGACGGAACGCATCGGGATCCTTCAAGGGGAGCTCGACGCCCTCCTTCAACCGCATCTGCGCATCGTCGAGCCCGCCGACATCGTCCCAGCGGACGCGCGGTGCCTCGACCATCACCTCGCGCATCGCGCTCGGCTGGACGCGCTTGAGCGCATCGACGAAATCCTCGCGCGTTACCGCGAGGGTGTCGAGGATCTCGGGCGGGATGGTCCCCTCGGCCAAGTTCAACCGCGGCATCAGCTTGCGCACCGCCTCGATCGCCGCCTCGCGCGCGAGGGCGGCGAGATCGGCGCCGACGAACCCGTAGGTCGTGCGCGACAGCTCATCCAAATCGACCTTGTCGCCGAGTGGCATGCCGCGCGTGTGGATGCCGAGAATCTCACGCCGCCCGCGCTCGTCTGGCACGCCAACGACGATCTCGCGGTCGAACCGGCCCGGTCGGCGCAGCGCCTCGTCGATCGCCTCGGGGCGATTGGTCGCGGCGATCACCACGACATTGGCGCGTGCCTCGAGCCCGTCCATCAGCGTCAGCAATTGCGCGACGAGCCGCTTCTCGGCCTCGCCCGACACCTGCCCGCGCTTGGGGGCGATCGAATCGATCTCGTCGATGAAGACGATCGAGGGCGCCGCCTTCGCCGCTTCCTCGAACACCTGGCGCAGCTTGCTCTCCGATTCGCCGTACGCCGAGCCCATGATCTCGGGCCCATTGATCAGGAAGAATTCGGCGGCCGATTCGTTGGCGACGGCGCGCGCGAGGCGCGTCTTGCCGGTTCCGGGCGGCCCATGCAGCAACACGCCCTTGGGCGGATCGACGCCAAGCCGCTGGAACAGCTCGGGATAGCGCAATGGCAGCTCGACCATCTCGCGCAGCTGGTCGATCGTCGGCCCCATGCCGCCGATGTCATCGTAGGTGACGTCGGCGCGGCGCGCTTCCTTGGGCTCCTCATATTCGGGGCGCAGTTCGATCTCGGTAGTCTCGTCGACATGCACCACGCCCTTGGGCACGGTCGCGATCACCGCCAGGCGGATTTCCTGCAACGCATAGGCCGGCGCGCGCAGCATGTTCTGGACGCCCGGCGGCATGTTGTCGACGCGCTGCTGGCCTGCCGTCGCGACGACGTCGCCCTGCGTCAGCGGACGGCCGAAGAAGGTGCGCTTCAGCGCGTTGGACGAGCCCTGCAGCCGCAAATTCTGTTGTGCCGGCGCGAAAATCACCCGCGTCGCTGCCTTCGATTCGACCGCACGGATCTCGACGAAATCGCCCGAGCCGACGCCGGCATTGGCGCGCTGCAGGCCGTCGATGCGGATGATGTCGAGGCCTTCGTCCTCGGCGTAAGGCGCAACCGCGCGCGCCGGTGTCGAGGATTTGCCGACGATCTCGATGACATCGCCTTCGCCCAGCCCAAGCGCGGCCAGCATCGCGCGCGGCACATGCGCAAGGCCGCGCCCGCTATCCTCTGGCCGTGCGTTGGCCACCTGCAATTTCCGAATCGGCGTCTCGACGTCCGCCATGCTATCTGTTCCTCGCGTAAACCCGTTAAGTGCGCGAGATAGGCATGCGGTTCCGCGAATACGAGGGCGACCCGCGGGCCGCGAACAGACAAAAAAAGACCGACCCCCGAAGGGATCGGCCTTGAAAGTTTTAGGAGAGGATGCCTGAAAGGCACCCCCTATGTGACGCACCGCGGATTATGTTGCAAGTGCGAAAGAACCGAGGTGCGATTGTCGTTTCTGCAATCGTTGCATTGTCGGCCTCCACCGAGGATGGAGGGATTAGAGCGAATGGTATCTTGGTGCACCGCACAAGATATCGATGCCAGAAGGAGAAAGGCCGACCATGCGCAAACTGCCGCCCCTCACCGCAATCGAAGCGTTCGTGCAGGTCGCCCGCACCGGCTCGATCAAGGCGGCATCGCAAGAGCTCGCTTTGTCGCCCCCCGCGCTCAGTCGCCGAATCCAGGCGCTGGAACGCTTTATCGGGCGGCCGCTGTTCGAACGCCGTCACCAGGCGGTGGTGCTCAACGCCGATGGCGACCGGTTGCTGCAACAGATCGCGCCCGCGCTCGACCAATTGTCCGACGCGGTCGAGGTGATGACGAGCAATACCGACGTGCTGCGGCTGCGACTCGGGCTGCTGCCGCTCTGGGCGTCGCAAAAGCTGTTCCCGCGACTCGGCGAATTGCGCACGCAACATCCCGAGCTGCATCTCGACATCGACACCGCGGCGCATCTGCTGTCACGATTGGGCGAAGGGCTCGACGCGGTGATCGCGCTCGCGCGCGACATCGACCCGTCGCTTTATGCCAAGCGGCTCGATCGCAATCAGGTCTATGTGATCGGCGCGCGCGCGCTGATCGAGGGGCCAGACCCGATTACCAGCCCGGACCAGCTCGCCGGGCTGACCGCGCTCGTCCACCGCGACATGCCCGATACGTTCAGCGCGTGGCGTGCGGCGGCGGGACTTACCGATCTCGAGCCGCTGGCGGTCGATCATTTCGATTCGGGCGCGCTGATGCTCGAGGCGGCCGCGCAGGGGCTCGGTATCGCCTTCATGCACGAGAGCCATTTCGAAGAGGCGCGCGACGATCGGATCGTGCGGTTGTTCGATATCCCGGTCGAGAGCCCGTACAGCTATTGGTTTGCCTGCCGCCCGCGCGCGCTGACGCAAAAGCCGGTACGGCTGTTCCACGATTGGCTGATCGCGACGATCGCCGATCCGGAAGTGTGAGGGGAGATTAGCCCCTCCCCTCAAGGGAAGGGGCTTTTCGAACGCGCTCGTTACGCTGCGTGCGCCTTGAGGATCTTGCCCGGGGTACGCGGCGGCTCGCCCTTCGGCAGCGCGTCGACATGCTCCATGCCCGACGTGACCTGACCCCAGACGGTGTACTGGTTGTCGAGGAAGCGCGCATCGTCGAAGCAGATGAAGAACTGGCTGTTCGCCGAGTTCGGATCCTGCGCCCGCGCCATCGACGCGGTGCCGCGCACATGTGGCTCCTTCGAGAATTCGGCGGGCAGGTTCGGGTGGTTCTTCGAGCCGTGCATGCCGGTGCCCGTGGGATCGCCGCCCTGCGCCATGAAGCCGGGGATTACGCGGTGGAAAACCACGCCGTCGTAGAAGCCGGCATTGGCGAGCTCGGCAATCCGCGCGACGTGCTGCGGCGCGAGATCGCCGCGCAGCTTGATGACGACATCGCCACCGCTGTCGAGCGTCAGCGTGAGGGTTTCGGGAAGATCGGCCATCGGGGAACTCCTGGAATGGGGGATGCGCCGCCCTAGCGAGGCTGCGCACGGCTGGCAAATCGCCCGCCGCCGCACAGCCCAACGAAGCGGCGTTGGCTTTGTTGCCACACGCCGCTAGACCGCCAAGATTACAGGCCAAGGAGGTCCATGGTGAGCGAGACCGACCTGACCGAGCCCGAGCTCGATACCACGCAGCTCGATGAAGACGACCGACTGAAACCCGCTTTCGTCAGCGCGGTGCTCGACGCGGTCGAGGCGGGCGACGCTGCGGCGGCGCGCGCGCTGGTCGAGCCGCTCCACCCCGCCGACATCGCCGATCTGTTCGAACTGACGCCGCACGAGGATCGTGCGGCGCTCGCGACCGCGATCACCGACCTGCTCGACGGCGACGTGTTCGCCGAGATGAACGATTATGTCCGCGAGGACCTGATCGACGCGCTGTCGGCGACGCAGGTGGCCAACATCGCCTCCGAGCTCGATACCGACGACGCCGTCGCGATCATCGAGGACATGGAGCCCGCCGACCAGCGCGAGGTGCTCCGCGCGCTCGACCCCGACGATCGCGCCGCGATCGAGGAAGCGCTGAGCTATGACGAGGAGACCGCCGGCCGCCTGATGCAGCGCGAGCTGATCGCGGTGCCCGAGCATTGGTCGGTCGGCGACGTTCTCGACTATCTGCGCCAGCATGACGAGCTGACCACCGACTTCTGGGAAATCTTCGTCGTCGATCCCGCGCACAAGCCGGTCGGCACGGTCGCGCTGTCGTGGATCCTGCGCACGCCGCGCGGCATCGCGATCAGCGACGTGATGCAGCGCGAGCAGACGCTGATCCCGGTCGACATGGACCAGGAAGAGGTCGCTTTGCGCTTCCAGAAATACGCGCTGATCTCGGCCGCCGTGGTGGATCCGGTCGGGCGGCTGGTCGGGATGATCACCGTCGACGACATCGTCCACATCATTTCCGAGGAAGCCGGCGAGGATATCCTCCGCCTGTCGGGCGCCGGCGATGGCGACATCAACGAGCCGATTCATCTGACGGTGCGGACGCGGATCACCTGGCTGGTGGTCAATCTCGGCACCGCGATGCTCGCCGCCTCGGTCGTCGGGCTGTTCCAGGGGGAGATCGGGCGCTTCGCCCTGCTCGCGGTGCTGATGCCGATCGTCTCGGGAATGGGTGGCAATGCCGGCACGCAGACGCTCGCGGTGATGGTGCGCGCGCTTGCGACCAACCAGCTGACCAGTTCGAACACCGGCCGGATGATCTACCGCGAGTTCCGCATCGCTGCCGCCAATGGCGTGATGCTCGGGACGATCATCGGGCTCGGCACGTTTCTGGTCTTCGGAAACGCCCACCTCGCGATCGTCATCGCGATGGCGATGGTGATCAACAACCTCATCGCCGGGCTGTCGGGCGTGCTGATCCCGGTGACACTCGACCGGCTCGATATCGATCCGGCGGTGTCGTCGGCAGTGTTCGTGACGATGATGACCGATGTGATGGGTTTTTTCTCCTTCCTCGGCCTGGCGACGCTGTTCGGGCTCGGCAGCTAGGCCGTGTGGAACCATCTGCCGGTGTCGATCGGCGTTCAGCTCGTCTGCTGGGCCTTGGGACGCTGGCTCGCGGTGCCGACGCGTGGCGCGATCTGGATCGGCTGCTTCGCAGGGTCGGCGGTGTGCGTCATGCGCGAGATCACGCAGCGCGAATATCAGTGGATCGAGCAGTTCGGCGCAGGGCGGCGCGCGAACATGCCCGGCTATGCCGGGCTCGAGGTGTGGAACTGGAACGCGCATTCGCTCAGCGAGACCGCGGTCGCGATCGCCGGGTCGGTGCTCGTCGCGCTCGTCGTGACCCATTACGTCGCCGATCGCGACAATTGAGCGGTTCGGGGTTGGCGGATAGCGCGCGCTGCCCCATTTGCGCCCTGTGCCGCTTCATCTCACCAAGGTCGCGTTCGGCGCGACCAGCCTCGATCATCTCGCCGAACGCCTGCGCGACCGCGCCGCCGACGGCCCGGTCTTCCTGACGACGCGCTACCTGCCCAAACGGCATGAGGAGATCGTCGGCGATCCGGACAACCGTGGCTCGCTCTACTGGATCATCAAGCACACGCTGGTCGCGCGTTCGCCGATCCTCTGCTTCGGCGAGGCCGAAGGCGGCCGCGTCGCGATCCATATCGACCCCGCGCTGGTGCTGACCGAAGGCCGCCCGAAGCGTGCACACCAGGGCTGGCGCTATCTCGAGGCGGGCGATGCGCCCGCCGATCTAGGCGCAGGAATGGTGGCGGGCGACACCATGCCGACCGCGCTGCTTGCGAAGCTGTCGGCGCTGGGCCTGATCTAACGCGCGCTACGGCGCGGTGCCGCCGCACCGCACCGGCGCGCCGGCGGGCGCCTTGACCTTGCATTTGGGCGTGCCCGAGACCGTCACCGCGCCGAGCCCGGTCGCCACGATATCGGCGACGTAGCGCGCATTGGCCTGGGTCCCGCCCGATCCGTCGAGCCGGAGAATCGCTTCGTCCGCTAGCAGCGCGCTCGCATCGATCGATCCTGCGCCGCTGCTGAGCACGCGCAGCCGCGGCGTTCGACCGCCAAGCGACATCGCGCCCGTGCCGACAAGCGTCACCGCGACCTGGTCGGCGGCGAGTTCGGGCGCGCTGATCGATCCGCTGCCCGTAATCTGCAGATCGACGCGGGTCCCGCGCAGCGGCCCGGCAATCACCAGCTTCCCACCGCCGATCACCGCGACGCCGTGCAGGTCGGTCGTGCGCACGAAAATCGTCGCCGGCTCGGTCGCGCGCGCACCGCGCCCCCCGTCCGCTTCGCGCGCGGCAGCCCGGACGGTCAGCACCCGCGCATCGACGTGCAGATCGAGCCCATCGGTCGCGCCGGTCACGCGCGCCGCCGGGGTGCCGCGCGTCGCCAGGCGAACGTCAAACGGCCCCTCGATACGGATTCGGTCGAAATCACCGATGAAATAGCTGCGCTCGGCCGCCTGCGCAGGGGCGAGCGAGACGAGCGGCACGAGCAGGGCGAAGGTCAGGATACGCAGCATCACCGCGACCATCCGCGCAACCGCTGCCCTGCGCAAGCACGATCAGCCCCCGCAGCGCACCTCGCCAGAGCCGACCTTGTTGGTCGTGCAATGCGCCGCCTGCCCGAGATCGACATTGCCCGAACCAACCACCGACACGCTTGCCGCGCCGCTCACATCGGCGGTGATGTCGCCCGACCCGGCCAGCGAAATCGTCGCGCCGCGCGCCTTGAGCCCGCGCCCCTCGACATTGCCCGATCCGGCGACGTCGATCTCGACGCGATCGACCGAACCCTTGGCGGCGATATTGCCCGACCCGGCGACCCCGAGCTTGGCGTGTGAGACGGCCAGCGTGCCGATCGACAGATCGCCCGAACCCGCCGCATCGCCATCGAAGCGCGCGCCCTCGATCCGGTCGATTGCCATATTGCCCGAGCCCGCGATCTGCGCGGCGACGATCCGCGGCATCGTCACGAACACCTTGACGCTGTCCTGCGTACCCCAGCTGAAGCCACCGAGAGTCTTCTTGCGACCGACCCGCAGCGTAGTGCCGACGCGGACGATCTCGAGCTTGTCGAGCTCGGCGCGCGGCCCCTCGGCGCGGACCGAAAAGCCCGTACCGACGCGCACGTCAATATCGTCCGAGCCGCGCAGCGCGACGCCGGTGAAATCGGCGATCGCGAAGCTGCGCGTGCCGCTCGGCCCCGATTGCGTACCGCTCGGTGGCGATGCGTCGCTGCTGAACGAACAGGCGGCGAGCGGGACAGCGATCAGCAGGGGAAGGATGCGCATGACAAAGCTCCTGTGTATTGCAACATTAATACGCCACGGAATCGCTCGCGCAACAAAAAAGGGGCGACCGTTGCCGGCCGCCCCCTGATTGCACGCGTACTGCGCGAAGGATCAGGCCGGAGCCTTGTCCTTGTTATGGATCGCGGCAGCCTTGCGCAGGATGTCGAGGATCTTTTCCTGAGCGGTCGGCTCGTCAACCTGCTCCATCGCGGCGAGCTCGCGCGCGAGGCGGCTGGTCGCGCCTTCGAAGATCTGGCGCTCGGAATAGCTCTGCTCGGGCTGGTCGTCGGCCCGGAACAGATCGCGCACCACTTCGGCGATCGACACGAGATCGCCCGAATTGATCTTCGCTTCATATTCCTGCGCGCGACGCGACCACATGGTGCGCTTGACGCGCGGCTTGCCGGTCAGCGTATCGAGCGCCTCGCGCAGCGTCTTGTCGCTCGAGAGCTTGCGCATCCCGACGCTTTCCGCCTTGTTGGTTGGCACGCGCAGCGTCATGCGCTCTTTTTCGAACCGCAGCACATAGAGTTCAAGCTGCATCCCGGCGATTTCCTGCCGTTGAAGCTCGATCACACGGCCGACACCGTGCTTGGGATAAACGACATAATCGCCGACGTCGAAGGACAGCGCCTTGGCAGCCATTCCGTAAGACCTTTCTGTGGACCGGGTATCCGGTGCAACGCATCCGCGGCAGAAAAGCTGCGGAGCACGTGCGGATGTGGGTGTTGTTGTACGTCTCCGTGCCGAAAGCGCGCGCAATGGCGCTTCCGTCCCTGTCCTTTTAACAGAGTCGTAATAAAATTACCAGCTAAACGTCGCAGTCGCGCCGTCTTTGCGGATTGCATTCCGGTTCGATCGCGAATCCCGGCACGATTTGCACCGAGTCGCGTAACGTCAGTCGCCGGCGCCGGGCTCGGGCGAGAAGAACTCCATCTTGCCCGGCTTGCCCTTCCACGCGTCGGCGTCGGCCGGCGTCTGTTGCGCGTTGCGCGTGACGTTGGGCCATTGCCCAGAGAAGGTCGTGTTGAGTTCGAGCCACTGCTCGAGACCCGATTCGGTATCGGGCAGGATCGCTTCGGCGGGGCATTCGGGCTCGCACACGCCGCAATCGATGCACTCGCTGGGATTGATCACCAGCATGTTCTCGCCTTCGTAGAAGCAATCGACCGGGCACACCTCGACGCAGTCCATGTACTTGCACTTGATGCAGGCATCGGTGACGACGTAGGTCATTAAAACACTCCCGGAGTACGAACGCTTGTGCTGCTATGCCCGAGCGTCAGCGGCGTCAACGCTTGCGCGCTCCGATCTGTTATTTTCGAGCAGGTCGTCATAGCAGGCGCGCCCCGCTTCGGGCGGGCCGCGCCGCTGCGGCAAGGCCGCGACGCGCAGGGCGCGCACCCGGCCCGCGGGCGTCGCGAAGGCGACGACGCTGCCGACCCGCACCAGCGCGGCAGGCTTGTCGACCGCGCGACCGTCGATGCGGAGATGCCCGCTTGCCGCCATCCCCTGCGCGATCGCGCGCGTCTTGACGATCCGCGCGAACCACAAGAAGCGGTCGAGCCGCATCGTCTGCTCGGCACCGCCCAAGCGCTACCCCGCCGATCCAAGCGCGGCGAAGGCGCCTGCCATTGCCCCGGCCATCGCGGTATCGCGCGGCGGCGGCGCGCTGCGCACCGGCGGTCGGCCGCGCCACGTCCAGCGGGGTGTGTCGTCATCGCTCGGCGCGGGGCGGAAGCCGAAACCGCCCATCAATTGCTCGAGCGTCGCCCGCGTCAGCCCCATCGACAGCGCAAGCGCGGGATCGAGCACGAAGGGTTTGCGCCCCTGGCTGCCGCGCGCGTCATGCGCCGCACGTGCGATCCGTTCGATCAGGTCGATCCGCACCGCCTGCGCGCCGACCGGACGATAACCATGCGCGAACGTCGCGCCGGGGGCGGCGCGATCGAGAACCGTAGCCCCTTCGCGCGGCCCCGCCCCGACCGGGCATGGGCTGCGCGCGGCGAGCAGCACGCGCCGCCAGCGCGCCGCGCCGGGCTTGAGCAGCCTTGGGTCGAACAGGTCGAGCGCGCCGACCGTGAACCCCGCCCCGCGAAACGCTTTCCGCGCAACCGGATCGAGCCCGTCGACCGCCACCGCGATGTCCGCCCGCGCGACGATCCCGCCATGCGCGACCAGCGCCGCCGCAACGGCGCGCGAGGCCGGACTCGCAGCCGGATCGCGCTGGACGCCGTCGAGCACCACCAGCCCCGGCACGCTGCGCTTCAACTGCCCGGCGAGCCACAGCCGCAGCCGCGCCTCGATCTTGCCCCGCGCCTCGACGCTCAGGCAATCGAGCGCGCGGTCGAGCAGCACGCGCGGCCGCAGCAGCGTCGGCCCGGGCGCGAGCGTAGCCACCGCGAGCTCGCCCCACAGCACGGTCGGCACCGCGCCGACCTCTGCAGACAGACCCAGATCGCTATCCTCTGCTTCGGCCAGCGCCACTCCGCGCCGCGCCCGTTCGTCGCCGAGGCGGCGTTCGGCGGCGGCCAGCAGCAAGCGCTTGTCGGTCGCGCGCGCATCGGGCGCGACGACGAAGCGGAAGCCGTCGAGCCGGCCGATCGCATGATCCTCGACCATCACCTCGCCCTGCGCGCCGATCGTGACGGGCAGCGCACGCGGATCGGCGCCGATCTGCCGCATCAGCAGCGTCGTGCGCTTGTCGACGAAGCGCTGCGTAAGACTCACATGGAGCGCATCGGACAGCCGTTCCTCGACCGCCCCCGCGCGCGCCGACCAATGCGCCGGATCGGCGAGCCAGTCGGCCCGATTGGCGATGTACGACCAGCTCCGCGCCGCCGCGATCCGGCCCGCGAGCATCTCGACATCGCCCGCGACATTGTCGAGCCGCGCGATCTCGGCAGCGAACCAGTCGTGCGGGATGTAACCCAGCCCCTCGCTCAGATACCCGAACAGCCGCGCAACGAAGCGCGTGTGCGGATCGACCCCGAGCTTGCGGAAATCGGGCACCCCGCACGCCGCCCACAACCGCGCGACCATCGCCGGCGAGCGGCAGCGTCCGCGCACGCCGGGCTCCTCGGCCATCCGCTTCAACACCGCGAGATCGGTCGATTGCGGCGCCGCCCACAAAACGCGGTGTTCGGGCCGCTGCTCGAGGCTTTCGATCAGCGCGTCGATGCTGGAATAATCGGGCTCGCCCTGCCGCCAATAGAGCTGCTCGAGCGGCGGGAAGCGATGTTCCTCGATCGCGAACACTTCCTCGGGCGTGAACGCCCCCGGCCCTTCCTCGACGAGCGCACCAAACGTCCCGTCGCGCTGGTGCCGCCCGGCGCGCCCGGCGATCTGCGCCATTTCGGCAACGCGCAGGCGGCGCTGGCGATGGCCGTCGAACTTGTTGAGGCTGGCAAAGGCGACATGCGCCACGTCCATGTTGAGCCCCATGCCGATCGCATCGGTTGCGACGAGATAATCGACCTCGCCCGCCTGGAACATCGCGACCTGCGCGTTGCGCGTGCGCGGCGACAGCGCGCCCATCACCACCGCCGCGCCACCGCGCAAGCGCCGCAGCATCTCGGCGACGGCATAGACTTCCTCGGCGCTGAACGCGACGATCGCCGAGCGCTTCGGCAGGCGGCTGATCTTCTTCGCGCCGGCATAGCTCAGCGTCGAGAAGCGCGGCCGGTTGATGATCTCGATTCCCGGCACCAGCGCCTTCAGCATCGGCCGGAGCGATTCCGATCCGAGCAGCATTGTCTCCTCGCGACCCCGTGCGCGCAGAATGCGGTCGGTGAAGACGTGGCCGCGCTCGGGATCGGCCCCCAGTTGCGCCTCGTCGAGCGCGACGAACGCCAGATCCTTGTCGAGCGGCATCGATTCGGCGGTACACAGGAACCAGCGCGCGTCCTTAGGGACGATCTTCTCTTCGCCGGTGATCAGCGCGACGCGGCTCTCGCCCTTGAGCTTGACGACGCGGTCATAGACCTCGCGCGCGAGCAGGCGCAGCGGAAAGCCGATCATGCCGCTCGAATGCCCGCACATCCGCTCGACCGCGAGATGGGTCTTGCCGGTATTGGTCGGTCCCAACACAGCCGTGACGGCATGTTCTGCGGTACGCTGCATGACGGACGCAACATTGCGTGCCGTGCACCCAAGTGCAACCACTAGGGAGAAATACGATCTCCTGTGCGCACGTTAAACATGCAAAAACACGCAGGAAAAAAGCGTTCCACCATCCCGTCGCAAGACTGCCACGCCTTGGCGTACCGAAGCCGTTCAAAGCGCGGGGTTAATTTGACTTTAGGGTTTTGGCCCCACAGTCAGGCTGCTCCATGCTGCGGGGCGGAACGAGCAGCGTGTGTCGATTTTTCGGGGGCGCTAATCCTTGTTCTTGCGTAACGACCATGGGCTCGATCAGGCGGGAGGCACCGCCGCCATCGCATTCGGCCGCGCGATCGTCCCCAATCCCGAGCTGACACGTCTCGAAAAACTCCGCGCCGCCGCGCTCAAGGTCGATTGGGTTCCCGATCTCGGATCGCGGATCGGCACGCTCGACTGGTGGCGGGGTACCGCGACCTGCGCCGCGTTGTGCGCCACCGCGCTCGCGATCGCCCCGCCGATCACGCGCCCGATCCTCGGCGTGGTCCCGACCCCGCTCAGCGGCGCCGACCGCGACGAAGTCCGCGCGCAGGCGATCCTGCCGCTCGCGCTCGGCGCGAACAGCGGGCGCCACATGGCATCGAACGATCTCGTCGTCCCGCTCGCCGAAGCCCCCGAACGCCCCGTCGAGGACCGCACCGCGACCGTCGGCCAGGGCGACAGTTTCGGCGACATGCTCGAGCGCGCGGGCGTTTCCGAGCGCGATTCGCAAAACGCCGTCGCGCTGATTGCGGGCGCGGTCCCGCTCGGCGATCTGAAACCCGGCACGCAAGTCCCGATGACGCTCGGCCGGCGCCCCAATCGCAGCGTCGCGCGCCCGCTCGAGGCGCTCGCGTTGCGCGCACGCTTCGACCAGGAACTGACACTCAAGCGCATCGGCGACCAGCTCGTGCTGACCAGGCAGGCGATCGCGATCGACAATACCCCATTGCGCATCCAGGGCCCGGTCGGCAGCAGCCTGTACCGCTCGGCGCGTGCCGCGGGCGTTCCGGTCAAGCTGGTCGAAACGTACATCAAGGCGATCGCGAGCAAGTTCGCGATCGGCCGCGTCGGACGCGACGATTCGTACGACCTGGTGATCGAGCGCAAACGCGCCGCGACGGGCGAGACGCAGCTCGGCAACCTGCTCTTCGCCGGGCTCGACCACGGCGCCGCCAAGACCCAGCTCGTGCAATGGACCGACGGCACCTGGTACGAGGCGAGCGGCCAGGCCGAGCGGCAGGGCATGTTCACGATGCCGGTCTCGATGGCGCGCGTGACCTCGTCGTTCGGAATGCGCTTCCACCCGCTCCTCGGCTTCACGCGGATGCACAAGGGGATCGACATCGGCACGCCCTGGGGCACGCCGGTCCACGCTCCCGCCGACGGCACGATCGTCTATGCCGGGCGCGCCGGTGGCTATGGCAATCTCATCAAGATGGCGCATGGCGGCAATATCGTCACCTGCTACGGCCATCTCAGCCGCTTCGCGACCCGCTCGGGCCAGCACGTGTCGCGCGGCGAGGTGATCGGCTATTCGGGCAATAGCGGCATGTCGACCGGCCCGCATCTGCACTGGGAAGTGCTGCGCGGCGGCGTCGCGGTCAATCCGCGCGGCTTCTCCTTCTCGAGCGTCGCGACGCTATCGGGCGAGCAATTGCGCGCGTTCAAGGCGAAGGTGGCGAGCCTGCTCGCGGTCAAGCCGGGGGCGTAAGCCTCAGGCGTTCCGCGGCTTCAGCACGATCAGCCACCAGTCGGGCATCGCACCGATCCGCAGCGGCAAGGTGCCAGACCCGACGCCTGCCGTGACCAAGACCGAACGCCCCGCCGAATCGATCCGCCCGCAGCGGTATCTCGGATCGTACAGGCGATGCCCATGCGACGTGCGGACGAGCGGGCCGATCCATGGGAGCACCACCTGCCCGCAATGCGTATGCCCCGCCAGCAGCACCTGAAAGCGTTTCGGCAGGTCCGGCGCGATATCAGGCGAGTGCGTGAACGCCAGCGGAACCCCGCCCACGGCATCGGCGCGCGCCACCGACCGCGCGATGTCGTCATGGCTTGAGAAGCGATCCCCGATTCCCACCAGCGCCAGCGGCCCGCTCCGGATCGTCGCGTTTTCGAGCACGCGAACGCCCGCGCGCGCGAGATTTTGCCGGATCGCTTCAGGATCGGTCCAATGGTCGTGATTGCCGAGCACGGCATACACGCCGCCGGTGGCGCGCAGCCCAGCAAGCGGCGCCAGCTCCAACGCGCGCGTCGCGGCACCCGCTTTCTGCTCGCCGATCACGAAGTCGCCTGCGAGCACGACGAGATCGGGCCGCGCGGCGTTCACCGCGCGTACGATCTGCGCCAATCGCGCCGGGCGCATGCCGACATTTCCGACATGGATATCGGACAGGAGCGCGACGCGGATCGGCGGCGTGCCATCGGGCAGCCCGTCGAGCGCGACGGTCGTGGTCCGCTCGATCGGGATTGCCGTCGCATTCGAGAAACCGACCCACCCCACCGATAGCAAGGCCACGGCGGGGATGAGCGCCATCATCAGGAGCTTGCTCGGTCGCAGCGGCACCACGGTCTCCTGTGTTGATCACGTGACTGCTTGTGCCACGCCGACGCGATCTCTGGAACCAGACCTCCGTCCGGCGGAGCACCGCGCCCTCAGCACGCGGACGGCCAGGTCCGTCGCTACCGCCCCTGCGCGCGCCACCGCTTCAGCGTGCGCGCGATGATGTCGCCTTCGCCGCCGGTCTGCCGCCACAATTGCGAGAAGAGCGGATCGTCCGACGCCGGCCGCTTGTCGTCGGCGAGCGAATCGAACGAGACACGGATCGGGATCGCGACGCCCTCGCCGCAGATGATGCATTCGCGATTGCGTAGCGCGGGGATCGAATCGAGGAATCCGCGCGCACCCTCGGGCATCGCCGCGCGGACGAACGCCTGGTCGCGATCGTTGTTGAGCCGCATCGCGATGATCGTGCCGCATTGCGAGAGCACGCCCTCGGCGAGATCCGACGGTCGCTGCGTGATCAGCCCGAGCGACACGCCGTATTTGCGCCCCTCCTTGGCGATTCGCGACAGGATCCGCCCGACGCTCGACCCATTGCCGTCGCCCGCAGGGATGTAGCGATGCGCTTCCTCGCAGACGAGCAGGATCGGCCGCTGCGGCTCGCCGCGCGACCAGATCGCGAAATCGAACACCATCCGGCTGAGCACCGCCACCACGACCGACGTGATCTCGGAGGGCACGCCCGACACGTCGATGATCGAGATCGGCTTGCCGTCGCCGGGCAGACGGAAGATTCGCTCGATAAAGCCCGCCATCGTATCTGCGACGAGCATGCCGGAAAACATGAAGCCATACCGTGGATCGGCCTTGATCTCGTCGATCTTGGTGCGGAGCCGCAGATACGGCGCGGTATCGCCCGCGCGGTCCATCTTGCCCATTTCGAGGCCGATCAGATTGGTCAGGTCGCTGAGCAGATACGGCACTGGCGCATCGACCGTCAGCTTGCTGATCTCCTGCCCCAGCCGCCCCTTGGCGCGCGCCATGAGCAGGCATTTGGCGAGGATGTCGGCGTCGATCTGCTTTTCCGACCCCGAGCTCGTGACGAACACCTCGCAATGTTCCTCGAAGTTCATCAGCCAATACGGCATCTGCAGGTTCGACACGTCGTAGATCGCGCCATTGCCCTTGAACGCAGCGGCGTATTCGCCGTGCGGATCGACCATCACGATATGCCCCTGCGGGCTGAGCTCGCAGATGCGGTGAAGGATCAGCGCGGCGCTGGTCGATTTGCCCGTGCCGGTGCTGCCGAGCAGCGCGAAATGCTTGCCGAGCATCGCATCGACATAGAGCGCGGCACGGATGTCCTTGGTCGGATAGACCGTCCCGATCTCGATATGCGCGCGGTCGTCGGCGGCGTAGATCTGCTTGAGGTCGCTGGTCGACACCGGGAACACCGCGCAGCCTGGGGTCGGATAGCGCGTCACGCCACGGCGGAACTTGTAGAGCTTGCCGGTCAGCTTCTCCTCGTCGCCCTCGCCGAGGAAATCGACCGTCGCGGCAATCCGGTCGTCATGCCCGTCGATCAGTTTGAGCGAGCGGATATTGGCGATCAGCCAAGTGCCCCCGACGCGCATCTTGATCTGGCTGCCGACCGACCCCGCGGTGGCGATGACCGGATCCGGGTCCTGCATCGTCGCGTCGAGTGCGAGCGGATCGAGCATCACCAGGCTGCTCGAGCCGGCAATCTCGAACACCATGCCGATGCACGCCGTCCCCCGATCCGGCGCGCGTGTCAGTTGGACGTTGGGCGCGAAACTGTGTGCGCTCGGCATCTCGGTCATGATGTGTCGTGTCCCCCCGGGGCTAAGGCCACCGCCATGCAGGAAAATCGGTAAACATCCGGTGAGGATCGCGCGGCACACGCCGCGCCGCGACAGCGCGTTGCGGCTTGCCGGCAGGCGGTTTCGGGTAGAGGATCACCGCGATCGGGGGATCGGATGCAGCATCACCGCACACTCGGCCTGGCCGCCATCGGGATCGTTGCGGCGACCGCCGCGATCGCGCAGGAGCGAGTCGCGCCCAATGCCTGGGGCTATGATTTCGCGCCGCGCTACGATGCAGAGATCGCAGCACCTGCGGTCCACCGCATCCGCTACGGCGACGATCACATCCTGCTGATGGAGGTCGCCAACCCACCCGGTTTCGCGATGCAGCTCCACGGCCATCCCTATCCGTCGATCTTCGCGCGTTCGTCGGGGACGACGCATCTCGGCGGCGGCGGGCCGGGCGACCAGTATCTCGAACCCACCGGCGGGCGGAACGGCGAGCATTGGCACAGTGCGCCGCCGCCCAAGGGCACGCCAGAACTCGAATGCACCGCGGCCGATCCGCAGGCGCCGCATCGTCCGGTCAATCGCGGAACCGTGCCACAGCATTTCTACCGAATCGAGTTCCGCCATTTCGACGATGCCGCAACCCCCGGCGCCACGCGATCGGGCGAAACGCGGCTCTACGAAGATGCCGTTGTCCGCCTGGTCGACGTTCGTATTGCCCCCGGCGAATCGAGCCGTCCCACCGCCACGCGCTATCCCGCGATCCTCGCCGTCGACACACAACGCGCGTTCGACGCGCTCGATGGCGCGGCCGGCCCCGCTGCCGGCCGCTCGCTAGCGCCGACCGGACTGCCGATGCCGCGCTGCATGACGCTCGACGCCGGCGCGATGCTGGCGCTCGACAATAAGGGGAGCGCCGCGCTCCAATATTATCGGCTCGACTTCAAGCGGATCGAGGGTGCCGCGCTCGCCGAGCGATGGCGCGCCTGGTATCCGGGCCTGACGACGATGCGCTGAGACTTACCCAGCCGGCGCTGCGCTGACGGCCGGCACGCGGTGCCCCGCCGGCGCCAGGAACGGCAGTGTCACGGCATAGCCGCCCAAACCGAGCAGCAACGCGAAGGTCACCAGCGTCCCCGCCTCGCGCCCAAGCCGCATTCCGTCCATCCCGAGCGGATGCACCACGCGCGCCACCAGGAACAGCGCGCTCGCCGCCCACAGCCACAGGCTCGTGCCGGTGGTGAATTCGATCAACGCGATCAGGATCACGATGAAGGGGGCCGATTCGATGAAATTGGCATGCGCGCGCATCCGGCGGATGAGCAGTTCGTTCCCGCCATCGCCGACGCTGATCTTGGTCTGGTGGCGAATCGCCCCGGTGCGCATCGCCAGCCACAGGTTCACGATCGCCGCGGCGCCCGCCGTCACGAGCGCGATCGGCAGCATGATATATCCCATCGACAATCCCCAAAATGTCCGTGCGGCGACCCTGGCACCCCATGCACAAGCTTGCAACGTCGTGGAGAATCGCTATAGGCCGCCATCTTCGCGATTTGTCTGGCATCGGTGCCGCTTGCGCGGCCAACGTCAGGCGTTGGTTGCGTAGGAGCCACGACCGGGCGTATCGCATCTGTCAGACACGAATAAGGTTTCGCCAAAATGGCCGTCCCCAAAAGAAAAACCACGCCGTCCAAGCGCGGCATGCGTCGCAGCCACGATTCGCTGACGGTCGCGTCGTTCCAGGAATGCCCGAACTGCGGCGAACTGAAGCGTCCGCACAATCTGTGCCCGTCGTGCGGTCACTATAACGGCCGCGAGATCCTTTCGGTCGAAGGCTGATTCGACGCATCGCCCGGCCAGTTAAACAGGGAGCGACCAGCGTGACGAACAGCTCCCGGATCGCGATCGATGCGATGGGCGGCGATGAAGGCCTGGCGGTGATGCTCGCCGGCGTTGCGCGTGCGCGCCGCCGGTTCGAGGACATGCGCTTCATCCTCGTTGGGGATGAGGCCGCGATCGCGGCTGGGTTGAAGGATCACCCCAACCTCAGCGCGCAGTCCGAGATCGTCCATGCGCCAGACGTGATCGGCTCGAGCGAGAAGCCGAGCCAGGCGCTGCGCCGTGCCAAGTCCACGTCGATGGGAATCGCCATCGACATGGTCAAGCAGGGCCGTGCCGCCGCGTGCGTGTCGAGCGGCAACACCGGCGCGCTGATGGCGATGTCGAAGCTGTCGCTCCGGATGATCCCCGGGATCGATCGGCCTGCGCTTGCCGGACTGATGCCCTCGCTCGGCGCCACCGACACCGTCGTGCTCGATCTCGGCGCCAATACCGAGTGCGATTCGCGCAATCTCATCCAGTTCGCGGTGATGGGTGCTGCGTACGCTCGCACCACGCTCGAACTGGCACGCCCACGCGTCGCGTTGCTCAACATCGGCAGCGAGGATCAGAAGGGCACCGAGACGATTCGCGACGCAGCGACCGCCTTGCGCGCCGCAACGCACCTCCCGCTCGACTTCACCGGTTTTATCGAAGGCGACAAATTGTCGCGCGGCGATGTCGACGTGATTGTGTGCGACGGTTTCTCGGGCAACATCGCGCTGAAGACCGCCGAGGGGACCGCGCGCTTCGTCGCCGATCTGCTCAAGCGCGCCTTCCGCTCCTCGACGCGCTCGAAGATCGGCTTCCTCATCTCCCGCCCCGCGACCGAATTGCTGCGCCATCATCTCGACCCGAACAACCATAATGGTGCCGTGTTTCTCGGGCTCAACGGGTTGGTGGTCAAAAGCCATGGCGGCGCCAACGAGATCGGCGTGTGCACCGCGATCGCGGCCGCCGCGAAGATGGTGCGCGACGATCTCACACGGCGGATTGCCGAGGATCTGGGCGATTTCGAGAAAAAGGCAGCGTAATGCCCCCTATGTCAGTCCGTAGCGTTATCATCGGCACCGGATCGGCGCTGCCCGCACGCCGCGTCTCCAATGCCGAACTCGCCGAGACCGTCGACACGTCGGACGAATGGATCGTCGAGCGCACCGGCATCCGCTTCCGCCACATCGCCAGCCCCGACGAGACCACCGCGACGCTCGCCGCCGATGCGTGCCGTGCGGCACTCGGTTCTGCGGGCATTTCGGCGCACGAGATCGATCTGATCGTGCTCGCGACGGCCACCCCCGACCAGACTTTCCCGTCGAGCGCGACGAAGGTGCAGGCGATGCTCGGCATCGACGATTGCGTCGCGTTCGATGTCGCAGCGGTGTGCTCGGGCTTCCTCTATGCGCTGCAGGTCGCCGACAGCATGTTGCGCAGCGGCGCTGCCAAGCGTGCGCTGGTGATCGGTGCAGAGACGTTCAGCCGAATCCTCGACTGGGAAGACCGCACGACCTGCGTGCTGTTCGGCGATGGCGCGGGTGCGGTCGTGCTCGAGGCGCAGGACACGCACGACACCGGCAATGAAGGGCGCGGCATCCTCGCGATGCGGCTCCACGCCGACGGCCGTCATAACGAAATGCTCTATGTCGATGGCGGCCCCTCGACCACGGGGACCGTCGGCAAGGTCCGCATGAAGGGCCGCGAGGTATTCCGCCACGCCGTCGTCAATCTCGCCGCGGTGATGACCGAAACGCTCGACCGCGCCGGGTTGACCGCCGCCGATGTCGATTGGGTTGTGCCGCACCAGGCCAATGCGCGGATTCTCGACGCGACCGCGCGCAAGCTCCACCTCCCCCCCGAACGTGTTATCGTTACCGTCGACCAGCATGCCAATACTTCGGCAGCGTCGGTCCCGCTTGCGCTCGATACCGCAGTCAAGGACGGACGAATCACGCGGGGCGATTTGATCGTGCTCGAGGCGATGGGCGGCGGATTTACCTGGGGCGCTGCCGTCATCCGGTTCTAACGATTGTTAAATATCGGGAGCCAACACCTTTTCCCATTCGCTTTGTTATGATAGCGTAAGGGTTCGTAGAAGTTTAGCGGGGGACGTATCGATGGAAGCTGCGGGAACGTTGACGCGCGCCGATCTGGCCGAAGCACTCCATCATAATGTCGGCCTGTCGCGTACCGATTCCTCGAAAATGGTCGAGCAGATCCTGCACCACATGTGCAGCGCGCTCGCCAAGGGTGACAACGTCAAGATTTCCGGCTTCGGCACCTTCGTGCTTCGCGACAAGGGCGAACGCATCGGCCGCAATCCCAAGACCGGCATCGAGGTGCCGATCGCGCCGCGCCGCGTGCTGACGTTCCGCGCCAGCCAGATGATGCGCGACCGCATCGTCGAAGCCGACTGATCTATCGCATGACGGTGCCGCCCGCGCGGGCCGGAGATAAGGCGACCAAGGACACGGCGTCCGGCGAGACCGCACCCGGCGACAAGGCGGTCGGGGCGTATCGCACGATCGGCGAGCTCGCCCGCGACACGGGGCTGCCGCAGCATATCCTGCGCTATTGGGAAACGCGCTTTCCGCAGCTGCGCCCGCTGCAGCGCGCTGGCAACCGCCGCTATTACCGGCCCGAGGATGTCGCGTTGGTCAAGCGCATCGCGACGATGCTGAACCAGGACGGCTACACGATTCGCGGCGTGCAACAGGCGCTCGCCGCCGGTCGCCCCGCCACCGAAACCGCCTCCGAAACCGCGCACGGCGCGGGCAGCGGTGCGGTGCGGGCGGTCCGCGACGCGCTGGCGGATGCGCTTGATGCCGACACCGCCGGCTAGGGCGCGAGCCCCCGCGCGAGCATGTCGGCAACGGTGTCGGCAATCGTGTCGAGCGTGAGATCCTCTTCCCAGACGCCGTAGCGCAGGCCCAGAAACACGTTCATCCCCATGATTGCCCAGGCATGCACTTCGGACACGTCGCTGCGAATCTCGCCGCGCTCCGCACCCGCCTTGAGTCGTGCCGCAATCCGCTCCGCAGTCGTCGCATAGTGCAGCTTGAACGAGGCGGGATCGACGAACTCGGCTTCGTCGATGATCCGATAGATCTCCTTATGCCCGCGCACGAAGGCGACGAATTCGCGGAGCCCCGCGCGCTCGGCGGCAATCTGATCCGGCGCGGCGCGAATCGCGGGGGCGACCCGGTCGCGCACCTGATCCGACATGTCGCGCACCAGCGCGCGGAACACGGCGTCTTTCGAATCGAAATAGGTGTAGAAACTGCCCGAGGCGACGCCCGCGCGGCGCGTGATGCCGCTGACCGAAGCGTCGTGAAAGCCGCGCTCGCCGAATTCGATCGCCGCCGCATCGAGGATGCCGCGCAGCGTCTTGCGGCCGCGTTCGGTGCGCGGCGCCTTTCCCGCGCTCGCTGCCGAAGGGCTTGTCGCTGGAGCGACGGGTGGGCTTGTCGCCGGAGCGACGGGTGGGTCCGCCATGGTGCCTGTCATTTCTCAAGTTGAAACCCGGTTCAGGTTTCAGTATAACGATCGTATCGAGCGCACAACCCGGACGATATCGGGCCATCTGGATGCGCCGCAGGAGGGGATAACCGATGACACGCCTGAATTCCGTGCGCGCCTTGCTCTTTGCCGGGGCCGCCCTCGCGGGATTGACCGCGCTTCCCGCGACCGCCCAAAATGCCCTTGCGCCTGCGCCTGCGCCGGCCGAACCACAGGCCGACGAGACCGCCTCGGGCGAGATCGTCGTCACCGCGCGCCGCCGCGAGGAGACGCTGCTCAACGTGCCGATCGCGGTCACCGCCTTCTCGGCCGATCGGCTCGAAAAGACCGGCGCGGTCGATCTGACCGACATCCAGAACGTCACCCCCAACACCACGCTCAAGAACGCGCGCGGCACCAACTCGACGCTCGCCGCCTTCATCCGCGGCGTCGGCCAACAGGATCCGGTGCCGGGGTTCGAGGCCGGCATCGGCATCTATCTCGACGACGTCTATCTCAACCGCCCGCAGGCGGCGGTGCTCGACATCTATGACGTCGAGCGGATCGAGGTGCTGCGCGGCCCGCAGGGCACGCTCTACGGCCGCAACACGATCGGCGGCGCGGTGAAATACGTCACCAAGCGCTTGCCCGACAGCCCCGAGGCGACGCTCAAGGCAAGCTATGGCTCGTACAACCAGGCCGACGGCATCGTCAGCCTGTCGACCCCGATCGGTGCGCTGTTCAAGGTCGGCGTGGCGGGCGCACGGCTGACGCGCGACGGGTTCGGGCGCAACACCAACCTCGGCATCGACAATTACAACAAGAACATCTGGGCGGGTCGCGGCACGATCGAATTCGAATCGCCCGACAGCCGGATGAGCCTGCGCCTCACCGGCGACTATACCGAGGACAAATCGAATGCGCGCAACGGCTCGCGCCTCATCACCAGCCTGCTGACCAACACGCCCGTCCAGTCCAACCCGTTCGACACCCGCGCCGGGCTCAACACCCCCAAGCAGAACATCCAGGCCGGCGGCCTGTCGATGGTCGCGACCGGCGAGCTGAGCGATCATCTCACGATCAAGAGCATCAGCGCGTTCCGCAAGGACCGCTCGTTCACCCCGATCGATTTCGACGCGCTCCCCGCGGTCGATGTCGACGTGCCCGCTGTCTATCGCAACGAGCAGACCAGCCAGGAATTCCAGCTCGCCTACAAGAGCGACAAGCTCAACGGGCTGATCGGCTATTACTATCTCGGCGCCAAGGCCTCGACCGGCTTCGACGTGCTGCTCTCGACCACGCTCGCCAATTTCAACGCCTATACCGCGGGCGACGTGCGGACCGAGACGCACTCGGTGTTCGGCGACTTCACCTATGATTTCACGCCGCAGCTCAGCCTGTCGCTCGGCGGGCGCTATACCTGGGACGAGCGCCGGTCGTTCATCTTCAAGGCGAGCTATTTCGGCGTGACCTCGGAATTCGGCGGAAACCCGACGATCGTCGGCGCACCCTCGACCAATTTCAACGGCACCGCCAAGTTCAAGCGCTTCACCCCGCGCGCCTCGCTCAGCTTCAAGCCGAGCGCCGATCACCTGCTCTACGCCTCCTATTCGGAAGGCTTCAAGGGCGGCGGGTTCGATCCGCGCGGCTCGGGCACCTCGGCGCCCGACGTCAACCAGGACGGCGTGCGCAGCTATCAGGAAATCTACAACTACCTGCTGTTCAAGCCCGAAGTCGTGAAGAGCTACGAAATCGGCTGGAAGGGCTCGGTGTTCGACAAGCGCCTGACCTTCGCGCTCGACGGCTTCTATTCGAACTATAGCAACGTCCAGGTGCCCGGCTCGGTCGGCTGCATCATCGGCGGGGTGCAGTCGTTCTGCGGCATCACCACCAACGCCGCCAAGGCGACGATCAAGGGCGTGGAACTCGAATCGAACGCGGTGCTCGCACGTGATTTCGCCGGCGCCGGCTCGAACGTCTCGCTGGCCGGAACGCTCGGCTATATCGACGCCAAATACGATCGCTTCATCGGGCCGACCGGCACCGACGTCGCCAATGTCCGCGTCTTCCAGAACACGCCCGACTGGACCGCGTCGGGGACGCTGTCGACCAACATCCCCGCCGGTCCCGGCCGCATCAACGCCTCAACCACGCTGTCGTATCGCAGCCTGACGCACCAGTTCGAGACCGCCAGCCCGTTCCTCGACCAGCCGGGCTACGCGCTGTGGGACGCGAACCTGACCTACACCTTCGGCAAGGGGCGCTACTCGATTGGGGTCCACGCCAAGAACATCACCGACAAGCACTACAAGACGTCGGGCTATCAATATATCCGCACCGATCTTGCCGGAAACCCGGTCAGCCTGGCGAACGTCCCCGTCCCCAACGGGCCGTACGTCCCGACGCTCGGCAAGGAAGGCATCGCGACCGCCTTCTACGGCAATCCCCGCCAGGTGTTCGGCACGATCACTGCGCGCTTCTGACCGCTAGACTATCCCGCACCGGCCGCTTGCCTCGCGCAGGCGGCCGGTGCGATCATTCGGGGATATGACCATGACCGCCGCGCCCGCCCGCCCCTCGCCTCCCCGGGCGCGCCTCGTCCTTGCGATGCTGCTCGTGGTCTACACGTTCAACTTCCTCGACCGCCAGATCCTCAGCATCCTCGCGACACCGATCAAGGCCGACCTGCATCTGACCGACGCGCAGTTCGGCGCGGTCGGCGGGCTCGCCTTCGCGATCCTCTATTCGGTGCTCGGCGTCCCGCTCGCCTTCCTCGCCGACCGCACCAGCCGCAGCGGCGTGGTGATGTGGTCGCTGATCGTATGGAGCGGCTTCACCGCTCTGTGCGGGACGGCGACGGGCTATTGGCAGTTGTTCTTCTACCGCCTCGGCGTCGGGGTCGGCGAGGCGGGCGGGGTCGCGCCGTCCTATGCGCTGATATCCGATTATTTCCCGCCCGAACGCCGCGCGCGTGCGCTCGCCGTCTATTCGCTCGGCATTCCGATCGGGCTTGCGGGCGGCGTGCTGCTCGGCGGCTATATCGCCGCGCTGGTCAATTGGCAGACCGCGTTCATCGCGGTCGGCGCGGCGGGGATCGTGGTCGCGCCGCTGTTCCGCTGGCTGGTGCGCGACGTGCCGCGGCCCGTGGTGAGCGCGCAGGATGCGGTGCCGGTGAGCGCGGTGTTTGCCATTCTTGCGCGCAAACCTGCCTTCTGGCTGCTCGCCTTCGGGGCATCGTTCAGCTCGCTGTGCGGATATGGCCTCGCGCTGTGGGCACCGTCGGTGATGATCCGCAGCTTCCACTTCAGCATAATCGAGACCGGGCAGTTCATGGGATCGCTGCTGCTGATCGGCGGCGTGGCCGGCGTGTTCGCGGGCGGCTGGCTCGCCGACCGGCTCGGGCGGAGCGATCGCGGCTGGTATGCGCGGCTCCCCGCAATCGCCTGGGCGATCACCGCGCCGATGTATGCGCTCGGTCTGCTCGCGCCGAGCCCGTGGATGGCGTGGCCGCTGCTGCTGATCCCCAACGCGCTCAACATCCTGTGGCTCGGGCCGGTCACGACGGCGGTCCAGCACCTCGTGCCCTCGCGGATGCGCGCGACGGCGTCGGGCAGCTTCCTGTTCATCAACAATCTGATCGGGCTCGGCGTCGGGCCGATCCTGATGGGCGGCCTGTCGGATCACCTCAAGGCCGCGAACGGCGTCGAATCGCTGCGCTACGCCGCGGTCGGCTGTCTCGGCTTCTACGTCCTTGCCGCGATCCTCGTCCTCTTCGCGGTGCCCTCGCTACGCCGCGATTGGGTCGACGAGCGCACTTAGCGCTCGCGCGTCGCCGCGAACTTCACCTTTGGGTAGCGGTCGGCGACATAGCCGACGTCCCACGCGGTCTTCGCGAGATACACCGGATTGTTGTCGCGATCCTTCGCCATCGACGTGCGGTTGAGGTCCATGAACGCCTTGAGGTCGGCCGGATCCGCCGCCGAAACCCAGCGCGCGGTGTCGTACGGAGCCATCTCGAGCCCGGCATCGACCTTATACTCCGCCTCGAGCCGGCTCAGCAGCACTTCGAGCTGGAGCTGCCCGACGACGCCGATGATCCAGTTCGAGCCGATCTCGGGATAGAAGACCTGCGTCACCCCCTCCTCGGCCATATCGTCGAGCGCCTTGCGCAGCTGCTTGGTCTTGGTCGGATCCTTGAGCGCGACACGTCGCAGGATTTCGGGCGCGAAGTTCGGCAGCCCGGTGAAGCGCACGTCGGCGCGCTCGGACAGCGTGTCCCCCACGCGCAGCGTGCCGTGATTGGGAATGCCGATGATGTCGCCCGGAAACGCTTCGTCGGCGAGTTCGCGTTCGCGCGCAAAGAACAGGATCGGCGAGTGGATCGCGATCGGCTTGCCGTGGCCCGTCGGCGTCAGCTTCATCCCGCGCTTGAAGGTGCCCGAGCACAGCCGCATGAACGCGATGCGATCGCGGTGGTTGGGATCCATATTGGCCTGGACCTTGAACACGAAGCCGGTGACGTCGGCGCGGTCGGGCAGCACTTCGGCAGGCTCGGCCGGCTGCGGGCGCGGCCCCGGCGCATGGCGGCCGAGCGCGTCGATCAGCTCGGCAACGCCGAATTCCTTGAGCGCCGATCCGAAATAGACCGGCGTCTGGTCGCCGCCGCGATACGCCTCGACATCGAACGCGCCATAGCCGCCGAGCGCCAGCTCGGATTCGTCCTGGAGCAGTTTCAGCCCCGCCGGGCTCAGCGTCTTGGCGAGCGCGGGATCATCGAGCCCGGTGAAGCTCAAGGCCTTGCCCATGAACTCGCGGCTCGGCCCCTCGGGCTGGCTCAGGCTGTTGGCGTGGAGATCGTACACCCCCTCGAAATCGCTGCCCATGCCGACCGGCCAGCTCATCGGCGTGACGTCGAGCTGGAGCATCTCGGCGATCTCGTCGAGCAGGTCGAATGGCGGGCGCCCCTCGCGATCGACCTTGTTGACGAAGGTGATGATCGGCACCGAGCGCAGCCGGCACACCTCGAACAGCTTGCGCGTCTGCGCTTCGATGCCGCGCGCGGCGTCGATCACCATCACCGCCGAATCGACCGCGGTCAGCGTGCGATAGGTATCCTCGGAAAAGTCCTCGTGGCCCGGCGTGTCGAGCAGGTTGAAGGTAAGGCCGTTTCGCTCGAAGGTCATCACCGACGAGGTGACCGAGATCCCGCGCTGCTGCTCGATCTTCATCCAGTCAGAGCGCGCACGGCGGTTCTGCCCGCGCGCCTTCACTTCGCCGGCGAGATGGATCGCGCCGCCGAACAGCAGCAGCTTTTCGGTCAGCGTGGTCTTGCCGGCGTCGGGGTGGGAGATGATCGCGAAGGTGCGGCGGTCGGACGTGTGATTCATCTGCGCGCGATAGCGGTTTACGGCTCCAGCGTCACGTGCATCGCGATGGTCTTCGTTTTCGCGGGTGCGAGCGCGAACACGCCGGGCTTGGTGGCGAAATCGCCGGTGAAGCCCTCGGGGTCGGCGATACCATGCCACGGCTCGATGCAGACATACGCCGCGCCGGGCTTGGTCCAGATGCCGAGCATCGGCGTATCGGGAAAATCGACGCGGAGTTGCGGGCCGGTCGGCGCGCCGTAGCGCACGCTCTGCGCGCGGACCGCGTCCCAGATCAGCGCGTCGTCTGTGAAGAGCGCGTCGCGCAGATGCAGCGTGCGGTCGGCGTCGAGCGGCGACGGTCGCGCCTGAGCGACGATCAGCCCGCCGGGTGTCAGCGCTCGCAGCGCCTCGGGCTCGTCGGCGGCAAAGACGATGCGGTGGTCGGCACGCGGCGCGCCGTAGGGGAGCGGCCAGGCGAATGCCGGGTGGAACCCGAAGCTCGCTGGCAGCGTGCGCTCGGGTTCGCGATTCTCGATCTCGGCGGTGATAGCGAGCGTCGCCCCCTCGATCGCATAGGTCAGCCGCAAGGCGAAACGGCGCGGGTAGACGGCAAGCGTCTCGGCGCTATCCTCGAGCAGGAACACCGCACGGGTCGCGCTATGCGCGACGACGGCAAAACTGCTCCGCCGCGCGAAGCCGTGCTTGCCCATCGTGTAGCTTTCGCCATCGAGGCGGAGCGTGTCGCCGTTGAGCCCCCCGACGATCGGAAACAGGATCGGCGCGTGGCCGGTCCAGAACGCAGGGTTCGCGTCGGTCATCAGTTCGCGGCCGTCGGCGTCGCGCAGATGCGTGAGTTCGGCGCCATACGGGTTGATCGCGGCAGAGAGGTCGGCCGTGCCGATTTCGATCAGGGCAGCTTCAGGCATCGGTCGGTCCTCGATCAAACGGTTGTTACGCTCTCAAACGTCACCCCGGGCTTGTCCCGGGGCCCACCGCCCCGCGAACGCAACGGCCGAGACGCGCGAACGCCGGTGGACCCCGGCACAAGGCCGGGGTGACGGTCGGGGTCAACCCCGCAAGCTTGCCCCGAGCTTCGCCGCGGCAGCAACCACCTTTTCGGCGATCGCCTTGAGATCGGCTTCGGCAAAGCTCTTTCTCGCCCGGCTGCAACGTCACTTCGACACCCAGGCTCTTATGCCCTGGCTCGACACCTGTCCCGGTGAAGACGTCGAACAGCCGCGCCGCGACGATGCTTGCCTTGTCCGCCCCCTTGACCGCGCGCACCAGCGCTTCGGCGGCGAGCGTCTCGGGCACGAGGAAGGCGAAATCGCGCCGCACCGCCTGCAACGCCGGCGGCGCATAGGCCGCCCGCGCGAAGCCGGTCGAGCGCTTCGCCGGAAGCGCGTCGAGATAAAGCTCGACCGCCGCCACCGGGCCGTCGAGATCGAACGCGCGCAGCGTCAGCGGGTGGACCATGCCGAATGCGGCGAGCACGGTCTTCGGCCCAAGCCGAAGCGTGCCCGACTGCCCCGGATGCCACGCCTCGCCGGCATCCCCCATCACCTGCAGATTCTCGACCGGCGCGCCGATCGCGGCGAGCAAAGCGAGCGCCTCGGCCTTGGCGTCGAACGCATCGAACGGCTTGGCCTTGCCCTCCTGCCAGCCGCGGGCGCGGTTCTCGCCGGCGAGCACGACGCCGAGCGTCGGGTGCTCGCCCCCCGCCAAATAGCGCCGCCCGATCTCGAACAGCCGCACGCCTGCAGTACCGCGCTTCATGTTGCGCTCGGCCGCCGAGAACAGCCCCGGCAGCAGCGACGGCCGCATGACCTTCAGCTCATCGCTGATCGGATTGGCGAGCGTCCATGCAGCCCCGCCGATCGCGCTCGCCTGCGCGTCCGACAGGAAGCTCCACGTCAGCGTCTCGTTGAGCCCACGCGCGGCGGCAGCGCGGCGCGCGCGGCTTTCGAGGCGCTGCTCGGGCGTGGCGGTCGGCTTGGCGACGCCGGCCGCGCGCGGGAGCGGCACGGGTGCGACCGAATCGATGCCCTCGATGCGGATGATTTCCTCGACCAGATCGGCGGGGCCATCGACGTCGCGGCGTGCCGGCGGCGGTAGCACGGTCCAGTCCGCCTGGACGGCGAAGCCGAGCGCGGTCAGGATCGCGCGCTGGCGATCTTCGGCAACGGCGAGGCCACCGAGCGTTTCCGCCAGTGCCGGATCGTAGGCGATCCGCTTGCGGTCGAGCGGCGGTGTGCCCGAATAGGTCGGCACGCTGGCGCTGCCGCCGCATAGGTCGAGCACCAGCCGCGTCGCGATCGCGAGGCCTTGCTCCAGGAATGCCGGATCGACGCCACGCTCGAAGCGCGAGCGTGCGTCCGAGGTCAGCATCAGCGCCTGGCCGGTGCGCGCGATGCGATCGGGGTCGAAATAGGCGCATTCGATGATGACGTCGGTGGTCTCGGCCGAAACGCCCGAATCCTCGCCGCCCATGATGCCGCCGATGTCGTGGACGTGCGCCGCGTCGGCGATCACCGTCATCGTCTCGGCGAGGCTGTAGGTCTTGCCGTTGAGCGCGACGACCTGCTCGCCCGCCGCCGCCTTGCGCGCGACGAGCCCGCCCGTCAGCTTCGCACGGTCATAGACGTGCAACGGCCGCCCGAGATCGAACATCACGTAATTGGTGATGTCGACCAGCGTCGAGATCGGCCGCTGGCCGATCGCGGTGAGGCGGCGGCGCATCCATTCGGGCGCCTCGCCATTGGTCAGGCCGCTGACACTCTGTGCGAAGAAGGCGGGGCAGCCCGCGGCATCGTCGGTGCGCACGTCGGGGCCTTCGCCCGCACCCGCGACCGGCGCATAGGCAAGCGGCTTGGCCGTGCCGAGCCCGGCGACGACCAAGTCGAGCGCGATCCCGCGTACGCTCATGCAATCGGGCCGGTTGGGGAGCACGTTGATGTCGATCACCGGATCGTTGAGCCCGGCATAATCGGGATAGGCCATCCCGATCGGCGCATCGGCGGGCAGCTCGATGATGCCGTCATGGTCCTCGCCCAGCTCGAGCTCGCGCGTCGAGCACATCATGCCGTTCGATTCGACCCCGCGGATCGCCGCGACCTTCAGGACCATGCCGTTCGACGGCACCGTCGCGCCGGGCGCGCCGAACACGCCGACGAGCCCCGCGCGCGCATTGGGCGCACCGCAGACGACCTGGAGCGGACCGTCCCCGGCGTCGACCGAAAGCACCTGCAACTTGTCCGCCTGCGGATGCGGCGCGGCGCTGAGCACCTTGGCCACCTTGAACGCCGCGAGCGTCGCGCCCGGGTTCTCGACGCCTTCGACCTCGAGGCCGATCCGCGTCAGCGTCTCGACGATCGTGTCGAGCGACGCGTCGGTATCGATATGCTGCTTGAGCCAGTCGAGGGTGACCTTCATGCGCCGACTCCCTGGCTCAGCGTGGGCACGTCGAGTGCCGAGAAACCGTAATGCTTCAACCAGCGCGCATCGCCTTCGAAGAACGGCCGCAGGTCATCCATGCCGTATTTGAGCATCGCGAGCCGATCGACCCCGACCCCGAAGGCGAAGCCCTGCCACTCCTTGGGATCGAGCCCGCACGCCTCGATCACCTTGGGATGGACCATCCCGCTGCCGAGCAGCTCCATCCAGCCTTCCGACCCGCCGAGCGTGCGGCGGCCCTTGACCGTGGTGTAGCCGACATCGACTTCGGCCGACGGTTCGGTGAAGGGGAAATAGCTCGGCCGCAGGCGGAGCACGATGTCGTCGCGCTCGAAGAACGCCTTGAGGAAGGTTTCGAGCGTCCATTTGAGATGGCCGAGCGTGATGCCCTTGTCGATCACCAGCCCCTCGATCTGGTGGAACATCGGCGTGTGCGTCGCGTCCCAGTCCGAGCGATAGACGCGGCCCGGCGCGATGATGCGGATCGGCGGCTCCTGGCTCATCATCGTGCGGATCTGCACCGGCGAGGTGTGGGTGCGCAGGACCTTCGCCTCTTCACCCTCGGCGGCGTTGAGATAGAAGGTGTCGTGCATCGCGCGCGCGGGATGGCTCTCGGGCATGTTGAGCGCGGTGAAATTGTGCCACTGGTCCTCGATCTCGGGACCGGTCGCGACCGCGAAACCGAGGTCGGCGAAGATCTCGGCGAGCTCGTCCATCACCTGGCTGACCGGATGGACCGAACCATGCGGCGCGGCGTCGGCGGGGAGCGTCATGTCGAGCGTTTCGCTGGCGAGCCGCGCGTCCAATTCAGCGCGGTCGAGCGCGGCCTTGCGCTCGGCGATCGCACTGGTGACCGCCTCGCGCAGCCCCTGGATGCGCGGCCCCTGCACCTGCCGCTCGTCGGGCGACAGGCCGCCGAGCGTCTTGAGCAACGCGGTCACGCTGCCCTGTTTGCCGAGCAAAGCGACTCGCTGTGTCTCCAGGCTATCGAGCGTGTCCGCCGCGATGATCGCGCCGAGCGCAGTGTCGCGCATGTGGTCAAGGTCCGTGGTCATCGTCTTCCCGTCCGTTTCACCGTGGCCGATAACGAAAAGGGCGCGGGTGGCCTAGACCACCCGCGCCCCAAATCGCGTTTGCTCGACAGGTCGCCTTAGGCGGCCTGGGGCAGAGCCGCCTTTGCCTGCGCGATGATGACGCTAAACGCGGCACCCTCGTGCATCGCCAGATCGGCGAGGACCTTGCGGTCGAGTTCGACGCCGGCGAGCTTCAGGCCGTGCATGAACACGCCGTAGGTGAGGCCCTCGACACGGACAGCCGCGTTGATGCGCTGGATCCAGAGCGCACGGAAGTTGCGCTTCTTAACCTTGCGATCGCGATAGGCGTACTGGCCGGCCTTTTCGACCGCCTGACGGGCGATACGGATCGTGTTCTTGCGACGGCCATAATAGCCCTTCGCCAGATTGAGGATCCGCTTGTGCTTTGCGTGGGTGGTTACACCCCGTTTTACGCGTGCCATTCTCTAATTCCTTCCGCTCAGCCGAGACCGTAAGGCGCCCACGCCTTGACGGTTGCCGTATCGGCCTTGGACAGCAGCTTGGTGCCGCGGTTCTGACGGATGTACTTGCTGTTGTGGCTCATCAGTCGGTGACGCTTGCCGGCGACGCCGTGCTTCAGCAGGCCGGTTGCGGTGAGCTTGAAGCGCTTCTTGACGCCGCTCTTCGTCTTGAGTTTGGGCATTTTCGTCCTTTCCAAATATGCGACGATCTATGAACGGCCACGGCAGCCCATACCGGCCGGGCAGTTCCTCTTACTCGCAGGAGGGGCGGCGCATAATGGAGAGTCGCCGAAAGATCAATGCCCGCGGCAGGCGAGCGCCTCGAGAATCTCCTCGATCCGCGCCGGATCCCCCGCCGCGACGACCTCGCCGACCGAATCGGCGGTGAGCGGGTCGCCCTGCCAGTCGCACATCCGCCCGCCCGCGCCCTCGACCACCGGCACCAAGGCGGCAAAATCGTGCAGCTTCAGCTGCGCCTCGACCACCACGTCGAGCCACCCGCTCGCGACGCAGCCATAGTTATAGCAATCGCCGCCGAGCACGGTGCTCATCACCGCGCCGTCGAGATGCTCGAAGGCATGGAGCTGCGAATCGTCGAACAAGGCGGGCGATGTCGTCGCGAGCAGCGCCTTGCCGAGATCGGCGCAGCGCCGTGTCGCGGCAGGCTTGCCGTTGAACAGCGTTGGTTTGCCCATCACCCCGGTCCAGCGCTCCCGCAGGATCGGCTGGTCGATCACCCCCATCATCGGCCAGCCCTCGATCACCAAGGCGATCAGCGTGCCGAAGATCGGCCGCCCGGAGATGAACGCGCGCGTCCCGTCGATCGGATCGAGCACCCAGGCGCGGCCGCTCGTGCCGTCCTTGGTGCCATATTCCTCGCCGATGATCGCATCGGCGGGAAAGGCGCGCTCGATCAGGCTCCGCATCGCCGCCTCGGCGGCGCGATCGGCGAGCGTCACGGGCGAGGCATCGTCCTTCGCCTCGAGCCCGTACTCGGTACGATAATAGGGTCGGATCGCCGCGCCCGCCGCATCGGCAAGGGCGGCGGCAAGGGCGAGATCGGTGTCGGTGACGCGCATTGCCTTTGCCTAAAGCGGCTGGCAGGGTTTCGCCAGCCCAAGCGGCGGGAATCGCGCCGGGTCTGTCAGCATGCGGGTGATCCCAAAGGAACTATGATGTCTCGTCTTTCGATCTTGGTCGCGGGCGTGGCGCTCGTGTGCGCGGGGCCCGCGGCGGGGCAGCTTCGCCCGCTGCTCGACCCGCCCGCCTCGGCCGACGCGGCGCGTGCCGGCGTCGAGGTGTTCCTGCTCAACGAAAGCGCCGCCGCACAGCCGGCGCAGGGCCCGGCCGAGATCGAGACGATCGCCCGCGATGGCAGCAAGCTCCGCCTGGTCGCCATACCCGACGCCCAATCTCTCCCCGACGCGGCGATGCACATCTCGGCACCAAGCATCGCCGCGGGCGGCTTCGCGCGCGTCCGCTACCGTCTCGCCGACACCGCGCCCGGCGCGCTCGCGACGGCGTCGCCGCTGAGCACGCCACGTCCGGCCGCGCCCGCCACCGCCGGCGAAAGCGTCATCGCCACCTCGCGCGGCGGATCGGGCGCATTTCTCGACCGGTTGCACCCCTATGCGCCGATCTACGGAGTATTCGGCGCGGGCGATTCGGGCGCGAAACTGCAGGTCAGCCTCGATTTCCGCGTGCTCGGCCGCGACGATGGGCCACGGCTCGACATCGCCTATACCCACACGATGTTCTGGGCGACCGACAAGGCGTCTGCACCGATTCGCGCGCAGGGGTACAGCCCCGAAGTGTTCGTCGACGTTCCCGTCTCGTCGTCGCTGCTCGTCGGCGGCGGCTATCGCCACGATTCGAACGGCGGCGGCGTCACCAATTCGATCGACGTGAACCGCTTCTACCTGCGCGCAACCAAATCGTTCGATCTCGGCAACACATGGAAGCTTTCGCTCGCACACTGGGCGTGGGGCTATTTCGGCAATCAGGGACTCGCGCCCGATCTCGACCGCTATTGGGGCTATACCGCGCTCGGGGTCACCATAGGCCAGCGCGACGGACTGAAGGTTTCGGTCACCGGTCGTGGCAATCCCGGCACCGGCAAGGGCAGCGCCGAGGGCTTCATCTCCTATCCGCTCGTGCGGATCGACGATCGGCTGCCGCATCTGTACCTCTTCAGCCAGCTCTTCACCGGCTATGGCGAGACACTGGTAGAGTACAACCGCAACGTCAGCCATGCCCGCTTCGGGATCGCGCTGACGCGGTAAGGCGTCGCCATCAGTCCGCCGCCGGTCACCCAATGTTAGCAGTTCGCGCGTAAAGCGGGGAGCAGGATTGGCCGCCGCGGGTGGCTTACGATGCTAGGGGGGCTTTGACAGCGATGGGTCTAGCGCGGAGCACACGGCTCGTTGCCGCCGAGGACCGTGCCGCGCAGGTCTTCGATTGCGTCCGCGCTTTCCTGGCGCTGCACGGTCTCAGCGCCGAGCCGGCGCATTACGCCTTTGCCTATGACGTTGTCTGCAACCCCGCCGGGGTGATCGCCAAATCGGTCGCGACGATCACCGAGGGCGGCATCCGCCTGTCGGCGCGCGATATCGAATCGCTCGGCGGCGGCACCGTCGCTGCATCTGCGCCGGGCACCTCCCCCGACGGGCTGGTCGCGCAGACGCAGATGCAGGTCGAGGGTTTCACCGACATGGTCCGCTCGATGCGCGCCGAAACTGCCGATTTCGGTCGCGATCTCGCCGCCAGCGCCACCGCGCTGCAAGGCGGCGCAAGCAGCGAAGACATGATCCGGCTGACCGCGGTGATGCTCGATCGCGTCCAGTCGGCCGAAGCGCGATTGCAGGCCGCGACCTCCGAGGCCGACCAGTTGCGCGCCAAGCTCGAGGAAGCCCGCGGCGACGCGCGGCGCGACCCGCTGACCGGGCTTCCCAACCGGCGCGCGTTCGAAGAGGCGTTCGCCGAGCAGAGCGCCCGCGGAACGCGGCTGTGCCTCGCGGTGTGCGACGTCGACCGCTTCAAGCGCGTCAACGATCAGTTCGGCCATTCGGTCGGCGACCGCGTGCTCAAGGCGATTGCCGAGGCGTTGAGCGCCGCCTGCGAGGGCCATTTCGTCGCGCGCTATGGCGGCGAGGAATTTGTCATTCTGTTTTCGAACGTCGATCTTGCGCAAGCGCACACGACGCTCGAATCGGCGCGGCTGACCGTCGACGCCAAGCGCTACCGGCTGCGCGAGACCGACATGCCGCTTGGTGCGGTGACCTTCTCGGCCGGGCTGACCCCGGCGGAGTCCGGCGAGCAGCTCGGCGCGGTGTTCGGCAGGGCCGACAAGCTGCTCTATGCAGCGAAGGACAGCGGTCGAAACCAGGTGCGCCTACCTTAGCAAATCCCGCTTGTGTTTGGCACAGGATGCGACGTTCGCTTTCCACAATCTGCCACAACTCCAGGATAGTTCCGTTATTACAGTGCTTTACGGATTTGGCACGCACCGTGCAAAGCTCTTGGCATCGACGCTTCGGATGGTCCGGAGCGCCAGATCGCAAAGGGAACTTCATCATGACCGTCCGTTTCGAATCGCTCCAGCGCGTCGCCGTCTCGCTCGTTGCAGCACTCATGCTCACTGCCGTGCTCGCCTCGACTGCCGTGTCGCTCGCCCCGATCGCCTGATCGGGAGCGGGCCACCGCCCGCCTTTTCACCCCAAGAATTTTCGAACTGACAAGCGCGATACTCGCCCTTAGGCTCCTCTTATTTGGGGGAGATTTCATGACTAAACCGCGTATCGTGACGCATGTTCTGGCGCTTGCCGCCATGCTCTCGGCCTGCAGCGGGGGCGGCGGCGGGGCGAGCTCCACCCCGGCCGCTTCGACACCGACACCGACGCCGACCTCGACCCCAACGCCCTCCGCCGTCGCGGGCTGTTCGCTGCGGGAACGCCAGGATTGGGCGGCGGCGCAGCTGCGCGAATGGTATCTCTTCCCCGAGACGCTGCCTGCAGCGCTCGATCCGACGCCCTACACTACCGTCGGCGATTATATCGACGCGCTCACCGCGACCGCCCGCGCGCAGCGCAAGGACCGCTATTTCACCTATCTCACCTCGATCGCGAGCGAGACCGCGTATTATGACAGCGGCGCGAGCGCCGGGTTCGGTTTCCGACTGGGGATCGATTCGACCTCGCGCCGCGCGTTCAGTGCCGAGACCTTCGAAGGCACACCCGCGCTTGCCGCCGGTATCGACCGCGGCACCGAGATCCTCGCGATCGGCACGACCACCGCCGATCTGCGGACGGTCGATTCGATCATCGCCGCGCAAGGCAGCGCGGGGGTGAGCGACGCGCTCGGCCCCAATACGGTAGGGACGACACGGCTGCTGCGGATCAACGATGCTGGCGGTACCCGCACGGTGACGATCAGCAAGACCGATTTTGCGCTGACCCCGGTGTCGAGCCGCTACGGCGCGCAGATCATCAACGATGGCGGGCGCCAGGTCGGCTATCTCAACCTGCGCAGCTTCATCTCGACCGCCGACCCCGCCTTGCGCGCCGCCTTCGCGTCGTTCCGCACCGCCGGCATCACCAATGTGATTATCGATCTGCGCTACAATGGCGGCGGGCTGGTCTCGATCGCCGAACTGATGAGCAATCTGCTCGGCGCGAACCGCGCCACGTCGGACGTGATCGACTACATGACCTTCCGTCCGGAAAAGGCGTCGAACAACACCACCGCCTTCTTCGCGCCGCAGCCGCAATCGATCGCGCCGACCAAGATCGCGTTCATCGGCACGGCGGGCACCGCTTCGGCGAGCGAGCTCGTGCTCGCGGCGCAGATTCCGTATCTCCATGCAAATGTCGGGCTGATCGGCACCAACACCTATGGCAAGCCCGTCGGGCAGATCGCGCTCGACCGCACGCAATGCGACGATCGACTGCGCGTCATCGCCTTCGCGCTGCAGAACGCCAATCGCCAGGGTGCCTATTATGACGGCTTGCGGAGCATCGTCGAGGCCAGCTGCCAGGCAAATGACGACGTCACCCATCAGCTCGGGAGTCCGCTCGAAAGCTCGACCCGCGCCGCGCTCGATTATCTCGCCGGACGCAGCTGCACCCCGATCACCGCCGCCGCGACGAGCAGCGTCGCTGCACGATCGCTGCGCGCCGATACGGCCGGGCTCGAATTGATGACGCCCGATCGCCCCGATCCAAGCCAACGCCAGATCCCGGGATCGTACTGAGCGATCGTAGTGTAGGGGTGCCGGACGCGAAGGGGGGGACGCGTCCGGCACGAGCGATAACGGGCCGCCTGCCCAAAGGTTGCGGCGAATCGCCGCACGGTCGAATTGATGCGGCCACCCGCGCGATTCGGCGCTAGGGTGCGGCGGGGCCTTTCGCCCCGGTCAGGAACCGTCATGGCCAAGAGCCAGAAGAAATCGAACAAGGAAGTGCGCAAGCCCAAGGCCGAAAAGGCGCCCAAGGCGAACGCCTCGAACCCGACCAGCAAGGGCCAGCCGGTCCCGATGGTCACGATCAAGAGCTGAACATGAGCGACGCCGACAGCTATATCTATGACGAAGCCAGCGGCGAATGGGTCGCCGCCGGCGATGCCCCGGCCGCCACGACGGACGATGTTGTCGTCGTGCGCGATTCGGTCGGCAACGTGCTCGCCGATGGCGATCAGGTCACGCTGATCAAGGACCTGACCGTCAAGGGCGCCGGGCAGACGCTCAAGCGCGGCACGCTGATCAAGTCGATCCAGCTGACCGGCGACGCGCAGGAAAATCGATTGCCGCTATGAGGGCATCAAGGGCCTCGTGCTGCGCGCCGAGTTCGTCCGCAAGCGCTGACGAGCAGGCGATGCAGCCGTTGCCCCCCCGCTGGCGCAACGCGCTGGCGGATGACGTCGCGCAGCCGTACATGCAGGCGCTCGATGCGTTCCTCGACGCCGAGCAGGCCGCGGGGACGGAAATCTTCCCGGATCCCGTCGACTGGTTTCGTGCGCTCGAGCTGACCCCGCCCGACGCGGTTCGCGTCGTGATCCTCGGGCAGGATCCGTATCACGGGCCGGGGCAGGCGCACGGGCTGAGCTTCTCGGTGCGGGACGACGTGCGGATCCCGCCGAGCCTGCGCAACATCTACAAGGAACTCGAGGCCGATCTCGGCATCGCGCCGGCGCGCCACGGCCTGCTCGACGGCTGGGCGGCGCAGGGCGTGTTGTTGCTCAATGCGGTGCTGACGGTGCGGATGGGCGCCGCCGCCTCGCATCAGAAGCGCGGCTGGGAGCGCTTTACCGACGCGGTGATCCGCGTGGTGGCGGCGTCGCCCTACCCGACCGTGTTCATCCTCTGGGGGGCGCACGCGCAGAAAAAGGCTGCGTTCGTTCAGGACGTGACGGTGGGTGGTCGCCACCTTGTACTCAAAGCGGCGCATCCCTCGCCTTTGTCGGCCTATGCCGGCTTCTTCGGCAGTCGCCCCTTCTCCGCCGCCAACGCGTTTCTCATCGCGCATGGTCGCGGCGCGATCGACTGGGCCTTGCCGCCGCGCGCCTAGCCGCGCTGCCGCGCCGCCATCCGCGCAACGCCGAGCATCGCAGCATCCGACAGGACCGTTCCCGCATTCGACGGCGCCATCGTCGCACGCTCGGCGCGGCGGACGCGGTCGATCGCATCGCTGATCTTGGGTGCCGACCAGATGCGCAGCGCGGCCGCGGTCGTCACGCGTTCGCGGAAGAAGACGCGCTCGATCACGCTGTTGATGTTCGCACCATTATCGATTTCGGCGCGCAGTTCGGCGAGACTCATCAGGCGGCGGACAAGCTGGCGCAGCAACGGGATCGGCGAGACGCCGGCGACCGCGAGCCGCGCAAGTTCGTCGCCGAGCACGACCGGACCGCCGCCGATCGCCGCATCGATCGCGCGCGACATTTCCGAATCGCCAAGGTCCGCGCCGATCGCATCGAGCGCGGCATCGTCGAGCTCGCGCGGCCGCTCGGGTGCGGCGTCGAGATAGAGCGCGATCTTCTCGAGTTCGCGCGTCATCACCGCGCGGTCGCCCGCTGCGGCGAGCGCGATGCGCGCGGCGGTGCCGCCCATCGTGCGCAACCCCTGCTCGCGCGCGATGCTGGTCGCGATCTTGTCGGCCTCGCCACCCTCTGGAACGTAGAACACGCACGACATCGCGCGCGGATCGCTCGTCGCGAGCTTGACCAGCGCCGAGGTTGCCTTGGCATTCGGGGCGAGGAGCACAACCGGATTGCCCGCGCGCTCGGCCGACAGGAGCAAGGTCGCCGCCGCGACGCTTTCCTCGCCCGCACCCGCGACGCGGATGTGGCGGGCGGTGCCGAACAGCGACATCGACGCGGCTTCGTCGGCAAGCCGACCCGGCGAAGCCTTGAGCAGCGCCGGCTCGAGATCGACGCGTTCGGCATCGGGCCCGAGCGCGCGCGCGACCCGGCCTGCGATATCCCGCGCGCCGGCTTCATCGGGACCGTACAGCACGTAGAGCCGGATGTCGGGATTCCCGCTCTCGATCGCGCGCGTCAGCTGGTTGAGATTGGCTTTCACGACGCCCGCCCGCGGGGCATATCAGCGCGGCTCGGGCGCGGTACGCTGCACATAGGTGGCGACGCGCGCGACGATTTGATCGGCGACGATCTGCGACAGCCGTTCGAGCGCTGTGTCCTCGGCAGCGATCGTCGCATATTCCGAATTGACCGCGTCGATGCCGGCGTCGGAGCCGGCGGTCGCATCGAGCAGCACCGACCCGTTCGACAGGTCGACCAGCTGATAGCGCGCGCGCAGCGTGCGGCGCTCGCGCGAGATCGAGTTGTCGCGATTGACGCCAAGCCCGGTGATCTGATCGTCGAGCTTGATCTCGAGCCGGTAGCGCGGGCTCGCCTGCGCGTGGAGCCGGTCGCGCAGCGCATTGCTCATCAGCCAGCCCGACTTGCCCTCGATCGGACCGACCTCGATCTGCGTCAGCCCGCCCGCGACCGCACCCGAACCGCCGCCCGAATAGAGCGGATGCAGGCCGCAGCCCGCCAGCGCGAGCGCGGCGAACGGCACGACGAGGGCAAGACGGCGCATCATGCGACGATGTTCACGAGACGATCGGGCACGACGATGACCTTCCGCGGCGCTTTGCCTTCGAGGATGCGGACGATCTTGTCCGACGCGAGCGCGGCGGCCTCGACCGCATCGCTCGGATGCCCCTTGGGGAGCGTCAGCGTGTCGCGCAGCTTGCCGTTGACCTGCACCGCGATGGTGACTTCGTCCTCGACCAGCAGCGCGGCATCGACCGCGGGCCAGGGCGCGTCGGCGATCAGGCCCTGATTGCCGGCAGCCACCCATGCCTCTTCGGCGAGATGCGGCGCCATCGGTGCGACGAGCCGCATCAGCGTCGCGATCGCCGTATCGCGCGACGCCGAGGGCTCGGCGCGTTCGATCGCGGCGGTCAGCTCGTACAGTTTGGCGACCGCCTTGTTGAAGCTCAGCGCCTCGATATCGAGCGCGATGCCGGCGATGCTCTGGTGCAGCTTGCGGTCGAGCGCGGCGTTCTTCGCGCCGCCCTCCCCGGCGCGCTCGCCGTCGAACAGCCGCCACAGCCGCTGGATGAAGCGCCACGACCCTTCGATCCCGCTCTCGCTCCACGGCAGATCGCGCTCGGGCGGCGAATCGGACAGCATGAACCAGCGCGTCGCGTCGGCGCCGTACTGATCGACGATGCCGGTCGGATCGACGGTGTTCTTCTTCGACTTCGACATCTTCTCGACACGGCCGACGGTGACCGCCTCGCCGGTGGCTTTCTCGGTCCAGCCGTCGCCGTTGCGCACGATGTCGTCGAGCGACAGCCATAGCGGCTTGGTGATGCTGTCGACGCCGTCGCTGCCGAGTTCGGTGATCTGGCGGCTATAGGTCTCGTGCGTGACCATGCCTTGCGTGAACAGCCCGGCAAAAGGCTCGGCGACGTCGAGCAACCCGATATGCTTCAGCGCCCGCGTCCAGAAACGCGCGTAGAGCAGATGCAGGATCGCATGCTCGACCCCGCCGATATATTGCGCGACGGGCAGCCACTTTTCGGCGACGTCGCGGTCGAACGGCTTGTCCTTGGGCTGGCTGGCGAAGCGGATGAAGTACCACGACGAATCGACGAAAGTGTCGAGCGTATCGGTCTCGCGCCGCGCTTCACCACCGCACGACGGGCACGCGACATGCTTCCAGGTCGGATGGCGGTCGAGCGGATTGCCGGGGATATCGAACGACACGTCCTCGGGCAGCACGACGGGGAGCTGGTCCTTGGGCACCGCCACCGCGCCGCAGGCGTCGCAATGGATGATCGGGATCGGCGTGCCCCAATAGCGCTGACGGCTGACGCCCCAGTCGCGCAGGCGGAATACGGTCGATCCGGTGCCCCAGCCTTCGCCTTCGGCGCGGGTGATGACCGCACGCTTGGCATCCTCGACGTCCATGCCGTCGAGGAAGTGCGAGTTGACGAGCGTGCCCGGCCCGGTTGCGGCTTCGGTGCCCTCGAACACCGCGTCGGTCACGTCACCGTCGGAGACGACGCGGCGCACCGGCAGGTCGTATTTCCGCGCAAAATCGAGATCGCGCTGGTCGTGCGCGGGCACGCCGAACACCGCACCGGTACCGTATTCCATCAGCACGAAATTGGCGATGTAGACCGGCAGCTGCCACGCGGGATCGAACGGATGCGCCGCGGTGAGGCCGGTGTCGAAGCCGAGCTTCTCCTGCGTATCGAGCTCGGCTGCGGTGGTGCCGCCGCGCTTGCACAGCGCGATGAAGTCGGCCGCAGCGGGATTCTCGGCGGCGAGCGCCTGCGCGATCGGATGATCGGCGGCGACCGCGACGAAGCTCGAGCCGAAGATCGTGTCGGGGCGCGTGGTGAACACTTCCACCGCGCCGCCGTCGGACAGCGTGAAACGGAACTGCAGCCCCTGGCTGCGCCCGATCCAATTCTCCTGCATCAGCTTGACCTTGTCGGGCCAATGCTCGAGCCCATCGAGGCCCTCGAGCAGCTCGTCGGCAAAGTCGGTGATCTTGAGAAACCATTGCGACAGCTTGCGCCGCTCGACCAGCGCGCCCGAGCGCCAGCCGCGGCCATCGATGACCTGCTCGTTGGCGAGCACGGTCATGTCGACCGGATCCCAGTTGACCGAGCTTTCCTTGCGATAGACGAGGCCAGCTGCGAACAGGTCGAGGAACAGCGCCTGCTCGTGCCCGTAATAGTCGGGCTCGCACGTCGCGAGCTCGCGGCTCCAGTCGAGCGCAAAGCCGAGACGCTTGAGCTGCGCCTTCATCGTCGCGATATTGTCGCGCGTCCAGCCGCCGGGGTGGACGCCCTTTTCCATCGCGGCATTCTCGGCGGGCATGCCGAACGCGTCCCACCCCATCGGGTGGAGCACTTCCATGCCCGTCATCCGCCGATAGCGCGCGAGCACGTCGCCCATCGTGTAGTTGCGGACATGCCCCATGTGGATCTTCCCCGATGGATAGGGGAACATCTCGAGCACATAGGAGCGCGGCTTGGTCGAACTATCGTCCGCGGCGAAGGTGGCGCGGTCGTCCCACACCTTCTGCCAAGCCGCGTCCGCCTTCAGCGCATTGAAGCGTGACGCCATAAGAGTGCTGCCTCAGCCCGCGACGGCGGCGCGACGCAGATCACGCGCCTTGGTCAGGATGATGTCCTCGAGCTTCTGCACCGTTGCCGCCTGGACCGGGGCCGCAACCCACTGGCCGCCCTGGTTGATCTGGCGGAGCGCGGCGACGCGAAGGCCATCGGCGCGCAGATCCTGGTCGAGGATCGTCACCGTCACCTTGACGCGCTCCGAAGGGGCGGCCGGATTGATGTACCAGTCGGTCACGATCACGCCGCCGTTCGAATCGGTCTGCAGCAGCGGCATGAAGCTCAGCGTGTCGAGGCTCGCGCGCCACAGATAGGCGTTGACGCCGATCGTGGTGACCTTCGACGCGGCGAGATCGGCATTGACCGGGCGCCCGCCCTTATGGCCGCAGGCGCCGAGCGACAGCGTTGCGGCAAGCGCGCATGAAACCACGAAAAGGGTGCGGGGCGCGGTGCCTGAGCGGCGGATCATCGGCGGTTCCTGAGCAAAACGGAGACTTGGGAGTGGCGGTATCTATAGAATGTTGCACGTTCGCCGCAAGCAACACCTCCGGCGCGGATCCTCTGCGAGGCTGCGCCGTTAAGCGCGGCCTATCGCAAGGTGTGTCCTTAGTGACACTCTTTGAAGAAATTGCGCCATTACAGTGGCACGACGGAATTGAATCATGATAGGCGCGTTGTCAGATAAGCGATGCCGATCGAGGCACGCACAGAGGGGTTGCACGTGTTGTCTGCTCGTTGGTTGTCCGGGATTGCTGTGGGGTCGCTCGTCGCCCTCGGCTGTGCCGTGGCTCCCGCACTTGGCGCGAGCGAATCGCCGGCGGCACGCTTTGCCGCGAAGCGCCCCGTGTTCGTGCGTGGCATCGGTTCATTCACGCCGGCTTCGGCCGATCCCCGGCTCGCTGCGATCTTCGCGCGGGGCGGTTTCGATACCAGCGGTTTCCGCTTCACCCCGTCCGACGCGCGCGGTGATGGCGCACATCCGGTGACCGTCGCGATTCGCGCGCGCTCGGCGCGCGGCATCGCCGTGGTCGATCGCACCGCGCCGGTTCCGGCCTCGACCACCAGTTTGACGCCGATCGCCTACAATCTCGGCGTGGCAGTCGGCTGGAAGCGCTTCGCGGTTTCGGGCGATGTGTCGAAGGTCGATCTCGCCGGGCTGCCCGGCGGTCGCGAGGCGGCAGATCTCGGCGTGAGCTATACCGGCAACCGCTTCACCGGCCGCGTGAAGGCCGCAACCGATCGTCCGCTCCCCGGCGCCCCCAAGCTGATCGAGGATGCCCCGGCCTATTCGATCGACGTCGGCGGCTCTTATGCGCTGACGCGGCGGATCGATGTCACCGCCGGCGTGCGCTACAAGGCCGAGCGTGACCGCCTGATCGAGCAGCCTGCTGCCGATCCGACGCGCCGCGACAGCCAGGCCGTCTATGTCGGGACGGCGTTCCGCTTCTGATCCGACTCAGGGCGTCAGCCCGTCAATCGCTGCCCAGCCGACAAAGCCGAGTGCCGTCATCCGTTTGAACCGCGCGCGCGTCATCCCCCCGAGCGCGATCGCGGGGAGCCCTGCCGCGCGCGCGATCGCCGCGGCGCGGAGCGGGCCCAGCGCGGCCGCGCCGGGATGCGTCCGCGTCGGATAGACCGGCGAGACCAGCACCAGCCGCGCACCGGCGCGCCGCGCGGCGATGGCTTCGCGAACCGAATGCGCCGGATGCAGCACCCGGCGTTGCGCGGCACTTCCCCCCTCGACCAGCACGAGCCGCCGCCGCCGTGCGATCTGCGCAACGCGCGCGAACAGCGCCGCACGCTCGGCGGCTCCGGTGGCGACATGGCGGAACACGACGCCGCTCCCGCGCGGCAGCGCGGCGAGCGCTGGCCACAACGCCGCCCCCATCCGTTCGTCGGTCATCAGCCAGAGCGTAGGCGCACGCGCTATGCGGCTATTGGGGTGACGCGAGGGCATAGTCGCGCCTATAGCGCCGCCAATGCCCACCGACGACCCCACCGCCGCGCTCGCCGCCGTCCAGGCCAAGATCGCCCACGCCGCCGCGCTTGCCGATCGCAAGCCCGATTCGGTCACGCTGATCGCCGTCTCGAAGACCAAGCCCGCCGACGCGATCGAGCCCCTGCTCCTCGCCGGCCAGCGCGCGTTCGGCGAGAATCGCGTCCAGGAAGCGCACGCCAAATGGCCCGCGCTGCGCGACGCCTATCCGGGTGTCGCGCTCCACCTCGTCGGGCAGTTGCAATCGAACAAGGCCGAGGATGCCGTCGCGCTGTTCGACGTGATCCATTCGGTCGACCGCCCCTCGCTCGTCACCGCGCTCGGCCGCGCGATGGACAAGCGCGACCGGCGGCCCGACTGCTTCCTCCAGGTCGATATCGGCGACGAGCCGCAAAAGGGCGGTTGCCCGATCGCGGACCTTCCCGCACTGCTCGCCGAAGCGCGCGCCGCAGCGCTGCCGGTCATCGGGCTGATGGCCGTCCCGCCGCTCGAGACCGAGGCCGCGCCCTATTTCGCACTGCTCGCCAAGATCGCGCGCGACCACGGCCTCGACGCGCTCAGCATGGGCATGTCGGGCGATTACGAAACCGCGGTGATGCTCGGCGCGACGCATGTCCGCGTCGGCACCGCTCTGTTTGGAAGCCGCGCATGACCTTCGACGCCATCATCTTCGATTTCGACGGCGTGCTGATCGAAAGCGAAGCCGTCGGCAATCGCCAGATCGCCGCCTATCTGACGAGCATCGGCCATCCGACGACGGCGGCGGATTCGTTCGCCAATTTCATGGGGCTCTCGGGCGCATCGTTCATCGGCGCGGTCGAGCGCTGGATCGGGCGCACGCTCCCCGACGATTTCCACACCGCGCGCCGCGCCGAGGACGATCGCGTGATGCGCGAGGGGATCGACGCGGTCGAGGGGGCGGTGGAGTTCATTCTCGACCTGCCGCCGGGCCTGCCCAAGGCGATCGCTTCGTCGAGTTCGACCGCCTGGATCGCGCGGCATCTCGAGCATATCGGCCTGCGCGATGCGTTCGGCGACCGGCTGTTCTCGGGCAAGGAGCATGTCGTCAACGGCAAGCCCGCGCCCGACATCTATCTCCACGCCGCCGCCGCGCTCGGCGTCGATATCGCGCGCTGCGTGATCGTCGAGGATTCGCCGGTCGGTGCGACCGGCGCGGTCGCCTCAGGCGCGCATGTCATCGGCTTCGTCGGGGGGACGCATTGCGGGCCCGACCATGCCGACAAGCTCCGCGCGATCGGAGTGCACGACGTCGCGACCGATTTCGCCAGGATACGGCGCCTTATCGCCTAGAATTGGTGCCCGGTGCGATCGCGCTTGGTTGCGAGGTAGCGTTCGTTGTGCGGGTTGGCCGGCAGGACATGCGGCACGCGCTCGACCACATTGATCCCGGCACCCTCGAGCTGCGCGACCTTCTGCGGATTGTTGGTCAGCAGCCGCACCGAAACCTGCCCGAGCAGCTCGAGCATCCGCGCCGCCACCGCGAAATTGCGCGAATCGACCGCGAAACCAAGCCGCGTATTGGCGTCTACCGTGTCGAACCCTTGATCCTGCAGCGCATAGGCGCGGAGTTTGTTGATCAGCCCGATCCCGCGGCCTTCCTGGCGCAGATACAGCACGATCCCCCAGCCGCTCGCGGCAATCGCGTCGATCGCGGCGTGTAGCTGCGGCCCGCAGTCGCATTTGAGGCTGCCGAGCATGTCGCCGGTCAGGCATTCGCTGTGCAACCGCACCAGCGGCGGGCGGCCGTCGGGCTTGCCGATCAGCAGCGCGATATGTTCGCCCGGCATTTCCGGCGTGCGGAAGGCGACGATCTCGGCATCTTCGGCGCCGACCACGGGCAGATGCGCGCGCGTGGCGATGGTGAGACGCGCGGCGTCCTCATGCGCGTCGATATCGCCCGGCGTCAGCACCAACGCAGCCGATTCGCCCGCGCGTGCAAAGAACGCCGGCAGCACGCCGCCGATTCGCGCAAGGCGCAGCGCCGCCGCGCCGGCCTCGGTCTCCGCGAGATGGAGCGCGCGGAACGGTCCCTTCATCGGCGTTTCGAGATCGAACTGCGGATCGGCGAGCGCGGTCGCCATCGCGAAGTCGATCCACGGCACGCGCTCGACCAGCACGGGGGCATCGGGCGCCGCCGCCTCGAGCTGGTTGGCGAGCTTGAGCGTCGCCGATCGCCCGGCGGACAGCAGCAACGGGGCGGTCGCGTCGGGGTCGAACGCCGCAAGCCGCGGCGGGTCGGCGGTCTCGATCGGCAACAAGGCGAGCGTCCCGTCGGCCCCGGCGATCGCCACCGGCCAGCCGCGTCGCAAGGCATCGATCGCGAGCGCGGTCTTGTGCGCGTCGCCAGCAATCGGGCCCGCAATCGGGCCAGCAATCGGAGGGGTCATATCGCGAATTCGGTCATGATCGGCACATGGTCGGAGGGTTTGAGCCAGCTGCGGCATTCCTCATAGACATGGTGCCGCGTCGCCTTGGCCGCAACATCGGCGGTCGCCCACATATGGTCGAGCCGCCGGCCGCGATCGTTGACCGTCCAGTCGACCGAGCGATAGCTCCACCAGGTGTGCAACCGCGCCGGCGCCGGGAAGAAATGGCGCCCGAGATCAACCCAACTGTTCGACGCCTTGAGCCGGTCCATCGCCGCAACCTCGATCGGCGTATGGCTGACGGTCTTGAGCAACTGCTTGTGGCTCCACACGTCGGATTCGAGCGGCGCGATGTTCAGGTCGCCAAGGAGCAGCGTCGGCACGGTCAGACCTTGCGACCACTGCGTCATCCGCTCGAGGAAATCGAGCTTCTGGCCGAATTTGGGGTTCACCGCGCGATCGGGCACGTCGCCGCCGGCGGGCACGTAGACATTTTCGATCCGCATCCCCGATTCGAGCCGCACCCCAACATGCCGCGCCTCCTGATTGGCCTGCCAGTCGAAGCGGTCATCCGCGACGAGCGGGACCTTCGACAGGATCGCGACGCCGTGATGCATCTTCTGTCCGTGCAGCACGATGTGGGTGTAGCCGAGCGCGCGGAAGCTGTCGGTCGGAAAATCCTGGTCGACCACCTTGGTTTCCTGGAGGCACAGGATGTCGGGGGCCATCTCGCGCAGGAATGTCTCGACGATGTCGAGGCGGAAGCGGACCGAATTGATGTTCCACGATACGATCTTGAGCGGTGTCGTCATGCCAGCGCTGTAGCCATCGCAAGGGTCCCGCGCCACCCGCCGCTATCCGACATGGAAAGGCCCCCGCTCCGGGGGCATGGAGCGAGGGCCGACCTAGCGTTCGTCACGCAGGCGGGAAGCAAGGGTCCGGGCAACAGGGGGAAAAATCCCGGTAGCACCTCACATCCGCAAGACCGCATTACCGCTGCAAACCTGTCGCCAATATGAACCGATCAAGGCGCGGGTTATTTTCTGCCCGATGCGGGCGTCGGATCGCGCCATTGGAACGCCGAATTGCTCACAGGCGCGTTGAATCGCTGGTTCGACAGCCGAATCGTCGTGCGGTTGTTCTGCGAATCGAGCGCGACCCAACCCTGCAGCATCAGCCCGCCCGGTGCCGTCGCATTGCGCACGAACACCAGGCTGATCCGGCCATATTCGGGATGCTTGGGGTCAGCGGCATCGACCGCGACCGTCTCGGGATTGCCCGTCGGCACCACGCTCGCGATCCCGCGCATGTCGCGCGACGGGTCGAGCAGGATGCCGAGCGGCGAGCCACCGATCGGCCAGCGCTGCTTCTGCCCGACCGAGTAATCGAGGAACCACAGCGACTTGCCGTCGCCGACGATCAGAATCGGCACGCCCTTCTCATATTGGAAGCGGATCTTGCCGGGCTTCTTCAGCGTCAGCACGCCGGTCAGCACCTTGCCGGCGCGGTCGGTCTGCGTGAACGAAGCGGTCATGCTCTCGACCGATTGCAGATGCTTCTGCACCAGCGAAAGGTCGGCGACGGGCGCGGCCGACACCAGGGCCGGCGCGGCGAGCGCGGCAAGAAGCGTTGGGTAACGAAGGGACACGAATATTCTCCTGACGCGGCCGCTTAAGCCCGAAGCGGCTTGAACCCGCTCTGAACCGAAGCCGGCACGCCCGGTTCCCTTACACCGGGTTCCCGTCGCGGTCGCGCAACACTTCGCGACGTCCGACATGGTCGGGGCGACCGACGATGCCGTCCTTCTCCATCCGCTCGATCAGCCGCGCCGCGCTGTTGTAGCCGACGCGCAGCTGGCGCTGGAGCCACGAGGTCGAGGCCTTCTGGCTCTCGACGACGAGCTGGATCGCGGTGCGATATTGCTGGTCCTCGGCGGTGTCCTCGCCGGTCGGCGCGCCATCCATCGCGAAGCCGTCCTCGGGCTCCTCGGTGATCGCCTGGTTGTAATCGGGTTGCCCCTGCGCGCGCCAGTGATCGGTGACGGCGCGCACCTCGTCGTCCGAGACGAACGGACCGTGGACGCGGACTATGCCCTTGCCGCCGGGCATGTAGAGCATGTCTCCCTTGCCGAGCAGCTGCTCGGCGCCCTGTTCGCCCAGAATCGTGCGCGAATCGATCTTCGAGGTGACGTGGAAGCTGATCCGCGTCGGCAGGTTTGCCTTGATCACGCCGGTGATGACGTCGACCGACGGACGCTGCGTCGCCATGATCAGATGGATGCCCGCCGCGCGCGCCTTCTGCGCCAACCGCTGGATCAGGAATTCGACTTCTTTCCCTGCGGTCATCATCAGATCGGCGAGCTCGTCGATGATCACGACGATCTGCGGCAGCACCTGATAATCGAGCGTCTCTTCCTCATAAATCGGCGCGCCGGTGCCGGGCTCGTAGCCGGTCTGCACCTTGCGCCCCAGCGGCTGGCCCTTCGCCTTGGCCGCGCGCACCTTGTCGTTGAAGCTCGCCAGCGACCGCACGCCGAGCGAGGACATCTGGCGATAGCGGTCCTCCATCTGCTCGACGGTCCATTTCAGCGCGCGGACCGCCTTGGACGGATCGGTCACGACCGGCGCGTAGAGATGCGGGATGTCCTCGTACATGCTCAGTTCGAGCATCTTGGGATCGATCATGATCATCCGGCACTCTTCGGGCTTGAGCCGGTAGAGCAGCGATAGGATCATGCAGTTGAGCCCGACCGACTTGCCCGAGCCGGTGGTGCCCGCGACGAGCAGATGCGGCATCGGCGCGAGATCGGCGATGACGGGATCGCCCGCGATATTCTTGCCGAGCACCAGCGACAGCGAGCCCGGCTGGTCGTCGAGCGAATCGATCAGCTCGCGCAGGCCCACCGTCTCGCGCTTGGCGTTCGGGAGCTCGATACCGATCACCGTGCGCCCGGGGATCGTCGCGACGCGCGCCGACACCGCCGACATGTTGCGCGCGATATCGTCGGCGAGCTGGATCACACGGCTCGCCTTGATGCCGGGGGCTGGCTCGAGCTCGTACATCGTCACGACCGGGCCCGGCCGCACGTTGATGATCGATCCCTTGACGTGGAAGTCGCTCAGCACGGTCTCGAGCAGCCGCGCATTGCGATCGAGCGCGACCTTGTCGACCGGGCCGCCGACCGCTGGCGGCGCGGGGTTGAGCAGGTCGAGCGAGGGGAGCGTCGACTTGTCGCCGAAATCCATCGAGGTCTGTTTCGCGCGCGGCTTGGCGAGCGTCACCGGCGTCATCGCGCGGTCGGCGATCACCGGGCCGGGGCGCACGTCGGGGCTGGCGAGCGCGCGCGGCATCGACAGTTTGCGCGGGGTCGGGTCGGGCGCGAAGCCGTCGTCGTCCGCCTCGTCGTCGCGGTCGCGCCGCTGGTCGGTCAGCCGCTTGGGTTCGCGCGCGATCCGCGGCGCCCGCTCGCTGACGTCGATCGTGAAGCTGTACGCCCATGCCGCGAGCCCAGCGAGCCCGAGCACCGCGGCAATCCCGCGCGTCGTCCATACAACGGCGTTGGCATTGGGCAGCAGGCCGATCAGCGCGCGCAGCACGTCGGCCAGCCCGAGGCCGACCGCGCCGCCATACCCCGCCGGCAGCGATTGTACCGCCGCCGCCCAGATCAGCGCGAACGCGGTGCCGACGAGCGCGACCCCACCCAGCGAGGCGCCGAGCATCAGCCGCCAGCGACCGACCGGGACGCCGCGCCACAGCCGCAACGCAATGAGCAACACCGTCGGCAAGAGCAGCACGACGCCGGGCCCGAGCAGCCAGAACGCGCCATCGGCGACGAGCGCGCCCGGTTTGCCGAGCCAGTTGCGCGCGGCGGCGCCCGAGGCGGTGTTGAGCGAGGGGTCGCTCGCATGATAGCTCGCCACCGCGACGACGAGCAAAACAACCAGCACGACGAGCGTGATGGCCGCGAGCAATGCGCCGCTGCGCACCGCGCCGGCCTTGACGGTCTCACGCCATAAGGGTGGCTGCGCGCGGCTCGCCATGATCTCTTGTCCCGATGTTCGCTGTCTGTGCTGCGGATTCATCGCGCGCGGCGGCCCCGGCGTCAAGACTTTGCGGGCTGGCGAGCGCCCGGACGAGGCGCTACAGCAGCGGTATGGACACAGCAGACGTCATCATCCTCGGCGGCGGACTCGTCGGCAGCGCGCTCGCCGTGGCGCTCGACACGCATGGGCTCAGCGCGATCGTCATCGACATCGCCGATCCGGCAGTGATTCTCGCGGCCGGTTTCGACGGGCGCGCCTCGGCAATCGCTGGCGCGCCGTGGCGGATGCTGCAGGCGATCGGCGTCGCCGACCGGCTCGCGCCGTTCGCCTGCCCGATCCAGGGGATCCGCGTCAGCGACGGGCTCGAGCCCGGCGCGCTCGATTTCGAGCCCGAGGCGGGCGACGGCGCGCTCGGCCATATGGTCGAGAATCGCAAGCTGCGCGCGGCGCTGTTCGAGGCGGCCTCGGCCGCTCCCAATGTCGACGTGCGGATGCAGACGCGCGCGGTGTCGGTCGATCGCGGCGCGGCAGGCGTCACCGTCACGCTCGATTCGGGTGCGGTCATCAAGGCCCCGCTGCTGATCGCCGCCGAGGGCCGCAATTCGCCGACGCGGGAGGCAGCGGGCCTGCGCGTCGCACGCTGGACCTACGACAATGCCGCGATCGTCACCTCGCTGCACCACGAACATAGCCACGAGAACATCGCGTTCGAGATCTTCTATCCCGACGGCCCGTTCGCGATCCTGCCGCTCAACGACGACGAACAGGGACATCGCTCGTGCATCGTCTGGTCGGTGACGCATGATCAGGCGCCGGGGATGATGAAGCTGTCCGATCGCGGCTGGCTCGCCGAGGCGGACAAGCGGATCGGCGGGTTTCTCGGCAAGCTCGGGCCGCTCGGCAATCGCATGAGCTATCCGCTCGGCTTCCACCATGCAGCCCGGATTGTCTCAGACCGGCTCGCGCTGGTCGGCGATGCGGCGCACGGCATCCATCCGATCGCCGGCCAGGGCGTCAATGTCGGCTTCCGCGACGTGGCGACGCTGGTCGAGGTACTCGTCGAGGGCAAGCGCACCGGGCTCGACCTCGGCGACCCGCAGCTGCTCGCGCGCTACGACCGCTGGCGCAGCCTCGACACCTTCATGGTGGCGGCGGCGACCGATGGCTTGACGCGGCTGTTCGGCATTCCCGGCAAGACCGCCAATGCCGTGCGGCGGATGGGGCTGTCGGCAGTGCAGCGCGTGCCGCCGCTCAAGCGGCGCTTCATCGCCGAGGCACGCGGCGAGAGCGGGGATGTGCCGAAGCTGCTGCAGGGGATGACGGTTTAGGCGGCAACGCGCGTTACGGCGTCGATTGGGTTCGCGCGGAGGCGCGGAGGACGCAGAGGGCGCGTTGCCAGGGTGCGCGCTCGACCCGCATAGCGCTTCCCCGGCGAAGGCCGGGGCCCAGTCGATATGGCCAAGCTGGTCGCGCTCACCGTGCGAGCAGGGAGCATGCTACTTTTGGGCCCCGGCCTTCGCCGGGGACGCGATACAGAAAGTGCGATAGGGGTGCCGACCCGGAACTAGTGAGCAACCGCTCTGCGTCCTCCGCGCCTCTGCGCGAACCAATCCACCGACGAACCGCGAGACGCGCCCGATCAGTCGCGCACCGGCCGCAAATCAGCGGGAGGCGAACTCGCCGTCGCCGCGATTCGATCGCTCTCGCTGCCGATTCGCCGCTGCGTATCAATATGCACGATCGCCGCGCCCTTCTTCGGATCGAACAGCGTCGCGAAGAACATCCCGATCATCATCGCCGCGCCGCCGACGCGGCCCTTGCGCTTCGCGGCGTCCTTCATTGCAGCGTGACCGAATCCTCGCCGTCGTGGCGTCCGAAGAACTGCATCAGCTGGATGATCAACTCGGCGCGATCCTCGATCCGCCCGGCTTCGAGCACCGCCTGCTTCGCCGCCACGTCGAACGGCGCGATCTGCGCGATGCCGTTGACCAAAGCCTCGTCGTCGAGCCGCGTCACCGCATCCCAATCGACCGCATAGCCCTGCGCATCGGCAAAGGCGCGCGATTCGCTCTCGAGCGCCGAACGGCGCGACAGCGACAGGATCTCGGGCTCGCTTGGCCCCGCGATCAGCTCGGCCTCGACCTGGCGGAACGCCGTCGTCACGTCGAGCTCGCGCACGATGCGGAACAACGACAGCCCCTCGAGGATCAGATTGTAGCGCCCATCCTCGCTCGCCTCGAACTCGGCGATCTTGCCGACGCAGCCGATCTCGAACAGCGGCGGCTTGTCGGGCCGCGCCGGCACGTTGGGCCGCGGCTGGACCATGCCGATCCGCCGGTCGCGCGCCATCGCGTCCGAGATCATCGCACGATAGCGCGGCTCGAAGATGTGCAGCGGCAGATGCATGCCCGGAAACAGCAGCGCGCCGGGCAGCGGAAAGATCGAGAGCCGCGTGATCGTCATCCGAACAGGATCGCCGAGAGTTTCCGCCGCTGCGCCGAGACCCACGGATCCTCGAGCCCGACGACCTCGAAGATCTTGAGCAACTGCGTCCGCGCCGCGCCTTCGTTCCATGTCCGGTCGGCGGCGATCATCGCGAGCAGCGTGTCGGCCGCGGCATCGCGGTCTCCCGCCGCCATCTGCCCGCCGGCGAGTTCGAAGCGTTTCTCGTAATTCTCGGGGTTCGCAGCGACCTCAGCGGCGAGCCCCGCCAGATCATCGACCGGCTGCACTTCGCGCGCCAGCGCCAGAGCGGTGCGCGCGCGCTCGATCTCGGGAAGCTTGGCGATCTCCTCGGGGAGCGCAGCGATCGCCGCCTCGGCCTCGTCGGCCCGCCCCGCAGCGACCAGCGCGCGCACCATGCCCGACAGCACCGCGGGATGCTCGGGCGCCATTTCGCTCAATTGCGCAAACACGCTCAGCGCGCGCTCGGCATCGCCTTCGACGAGCACTTGCTCGCCCATCGCGATCAGCGGCTCGAGCTCGGCCTCCAGACTCGCCGCCTCGCTTTCGAGCGGCAATTGTTTGAGCAACTGGTCGAGCATCGTGCGCAGCTGCGTCTCGGTACGGGCGGGCGTCAGGTCGGCGACGAGCTGCCCCTGGAACATCGCATAGACGGTGGGGATCGACTTGATCTGGAATTGCGCGGCGATGAACTGATTCTTGTCGGTGTCGACCTTGGCGAGCAGCACGCCCTTGTCGGCATAAGCGGCGGCGACCTTCTCGAGCAAGGGCGTCAACGCCTTGCACGGCCCGCACCATTCCGCCCAGAAATCGATCACGACGAGCTTGGTCATCGACGGCTCGACGACGTCGCGGCGGAAGCTCTCGACGGCCTCGCGTTCGGCGGCGCTCATTCCCAGGGTGGCCAAGTGTCGCTCCAATATTGTGGCGTGTGGGTCTTATGTGGGCGCTCGGCCTGCGAAGCCAACCCTTTTCTCAACGATCTGCACATGATCGCGATAAGGGGGTTGCCGAGTGTGAAAGTCGCTGTTAGAGCCCGCCACCTTACCCGCCCAGTCAACGACTGATTGGGCCGTAAACGCCAGAGCGGGCGTAGCTCAGGGGTAGAGCACAACCTTGCCAAGGTTGGGGTCGAGGGTTCGAATCCCTTCGCCCGCTCCAGTTTTCCACGGGAGAACTGCGGCTTACAGCGTAAGCCGCCTTGCACATCAGATCTGTATCGGCCTTGGTCCGCATTGGGTTCGCACCAAAGACGGGCTTCGTGGTTTTCGGCACTGCTGCGCGGCACTTTGAAATTCGTCCGGTTTGGGGTTCGATCTCCGGACTGATGCAGCGTCCGCAAAGCCGTTGCGTCGTCGCGCGTCGGCACAGCATGCGTGTCACCAGGCAGCTATGCGCCGCCTCCCTTCGTTTCCGCGTGACGACGCGTCCAGGACTGCGCAGCCCGCTCGGCGCGGCTCGGCACCACCGCCCAATGACAGGCGTTCGGGCCGAAATCGCACTGGGCGTCGTCTCGCCTGAGCGTCATTCCGGCCGGGCGTTCGCCCATATCCGCCAGAAATGCGGGGAAGTCGTCTCGCCACCGCACGGCGACCGCAATCCCGCGGCCGCCGCATTGCGGATAGCCGCTGACCTTTGGATTGGTGCACAGGCTCTTCATCGCCTGCCACGCACGGTAGGTCGGCGCATGCCGCTTGGCAGCGCGGTCGCCATGCGTGCGCAGCCGCGCGGCGCTGATCTCGCGGTGTCTGCAACCGCAACTCGTGGTGCTTCCGCGCCGTACGTTGCCGCCATGGGCGACGATCAGGGTGCCGCAATCGCAGGCGAACAGCCAATGGCAGTGCCCATGCCGATCCGTGTGCGAAAAATCCACGCCCAGAAGCCGCGCATAGCGCCGCCCGGCCATGTCGATCCGGAGCTTGCGCATGGTCGCGTTCAACCGTGCGTGTCTGCTGTATGCTCCGGTTGCACGGACCAGGCGGCCGGTTCGTCACCGCGGTCTGCCCTGGCCGCCGCTGCGGTCGCCTGAACGGCGTCCGGCCGATGATGCGCAGGGGCATAGACGGTATAAAGCTGCATCGGCGTCGCGCCGGTATTGGTGATGTTGTGCCACGTCCCCGCCGAAACGAGCACACACCAGCCGTCCGAAACGTTTTTCTCGAAGGTCAGCCTGTCCTTGGCAGCGCCCATCTGCACGCGGCCATGGCCTGACTCGAGGCGCAGGAACTGGTCGGTCTGGGGGTGCGCCTCGAGACCGACATCGCCCCCGACCGGGATCGACATCAGCGTCACCTGCAGATAGCGGCCACTCCACGCGACGGAACGATACGCGGCATTGTCCCGCGTAGCGCTTTCGAGGTCGAACGCCTGCGGCTGTGGCCCGACGTCTTTGATCCGTGAATCCGTGCCGGCCATCGTTCGTCTCCTCGAGCGCATCGCCTATGGCGCACCCGCCAAACGGGCCGCGTGACGTGCCGCCATGCGGCTATCTCGCAGGCCATTGCGATCCGACAGCCTCGGAATCTACGCGTCGCAAGCGTTTCGAGACAGCGCCAGCCACGCCGCCCGTCCGTCCGTCCGTCCGTCCGTCCGGCAGCGAGAGTCGCCGGCTCCAGCGGCGTCAAGCCGCTGCTCATCGCGCATCAGGGCGTTTTCTTCGTCGACGACAGATGCATCGGTGTCGGCGGGCGAACCGCGATGGAAGCCGCCGTTCCGGCCGTCCATCGTGACCGGCGCGGCATCGTATCACCGGTCCTACGTCCACCGTACGGCCCAGTCCCTGAGGACTGCGGCAATCGCAACCGATCCGCTCGACCTCGGCGCGATCGGCAGCGCGACCATCGCCATGGCCGACGCGCCACCCAGGGGCGTCTGTCCGTTCGCCGACTGCAGCCTTCGGATTCGATTTCACCGCCCCCAGCGCGGGCGTCGTCCACGCATCCGGCCAAAGGCAGACCCGTTTGGCCCGTATGTGACCCCGACAAGCAAGCGCCCCGACGTGCTACATCTACATGTTCCCATACACTCTGAAACAATTCATAATGTTTATAAACAATCTGTGACCGTAATCGTACAAATTGCAGAGTTATCATGAAACACCGGCTTTATCGGCTGATGATCAAAGCGACTTGCCGGACATCCTTGTGCGAGCAGAACTGAGCGTCTGCGTTCCTCTCACATTGGATACGCCATGCGAACAAAGAGTGTTGTAAGACTTTTGACGACCACGCTTGCGGTGATCTTTCCCGGCACGCTTCTCGCACAGACAAGCACTGTGGATGCCGGCACCAATCCAACGGCCGCGGATACCGCCCCAACCGACATCGTCGTCACCGGATCGCGCATCGCCCGGCCCGACCTGCAGCAATCCTCGCCGATCTCGGTGATCTCCGCCAAGGAGCTCGCGCTGACGGGCCAGATCAACATCGAGGGCGTGCTCAAGGATCTGCCGCAGCTCATCCCGAGCACGACGGGTGCCTCGAACAATCCCGGCGGCGGCGTCGCGACCGCCGATCTGCGCGGGCTCGGCGCGACGCGCACGCTCGTGCTCGTCGATGGACGCCGCTACGTTTCATACGACTCGAACCAGATCGTCGATCTCAACACCATCCCCACCGGCTTGATCGAACGCGTCGACATCGTCAGCGGCGGACGTTCGGCAGTGTATGGCTCCGATACGATCTCGGGCGTCGTCAATTTCGTGATGAAGAAAGATTTCTCGGGCATCGAGGCCAATGCCAATTACCGTATCACCGGTGCGGGCGACGGCGGGACGGCAAACGCACATCTGTTGCTCGGCCATAATTTCGACAGCGGGCGCGGCAACGTCACGCTCTATCTCGATTACACCAAGCGCGACGCGATCCTACAGAACGACCGTTCCTATTCCCGTCAGGCGCTGGTCGACGACGGCTCGGGCGGCCTGATCGCGGGCGGCTCCGGCTCGATCGAGGGCACGCGCTTCGCGCTCGGCGGGGTGAGCCGCAAGTTCGGCACCGACGGCAGCTATTCGGCGTACAATTCGAGGACCGACGCCTATAATTACGCACGGCCGCGGTGCCGAGCACGCTGCGGATATTGGCGAGCGTCGGGTTGCTGTACGAGCTGTTGCGGTTCTCGTTGTAGTGCGCGGCGATCGAGATGAAGTCGCCATGATTGCCGAGCGGCTGGTAGATCTTGCCGTTATACTGTTTCTTGTCGAGGCTGCCCGAGCCGCGATACTGGTCATAGGTCTCGCTGCTCGCCGACAGCCACGCCTTGGTGCCGAACTTGGTGAAGGTGCCGGTGTTGAACAGGCCGAACACGCGGTTCATGTCGTAGGTGCCGTGCGAATAGACGACGGTCGCGCCGATCGTGTCGGTCGGGGTGAGCGAGCGATAGTTGACCGTCCCGCCCGAAGCGCTGGCGGTCGGCGAATCAACGTCGGTCGAGCCGAAATTGACGTTGACCTGCTCGATCAGCTCGGGGTCGAGCTGCTGGTTGGAATAGATCGAATAATTGCCCGAATCGTTGAGCGGAATGCCGTCGAACGTCAGCGCGACGCGCGCGCCGTCGAAGCCGCGGATGCGGAGCTGGCCGCCCGACGCGCCATACGGATCGCTGTTGGTGAAATTGACGCCCGGGATCTGGTTGATCGTGTCGAGGATCGACTGGCCAGGGACCCGGTGCGCGATGAACTCCTGCGTCAGCACCGCCTTCGGCTTGGGCGTCTCGGGGATTTCGATGCCGTTGATGTTGGGCTTGGCGCGCGTGCCGCTGACGATGATGTCGGTCTCGGCGTCGATCGATCCGGTCGATTGGGCCGCGGCGAAGGTCGGCAAGCCGAAGCCCGCCACTGCAGCACCATACATGAAAGCCTTGCGCATCGTCTTCCTTCTTAAACTACCAAATGGGGATAAAATCGTCCGCCACGGGGGTCTGTTGAAGGCGTAATGCGTAATATGAATGACAAAAACGATAGGGAATTAAGCGGACCTATCGTTCTCATCAGAATGCAGTCTGGATGACACGGTTTGTTACACTGTATTTTCTTTTGCTAAAGAATATTCATACTGAGATGTATTTGGATACTGTGGGCTTCATGCCTTCTCGGCGACGCCGAACCTGACGCTGGCGCGCGTTCGGCCATGCCCATACCGACGTCCGCAAGATCTTGACCAGCGATGGTCTGGCGCTGACCGGCAATGCCAGCCCGGTCGGCACACGGCCCATCCTCCCAAGACGCAGGGAATGTTTCGGCGACCGCCAACCTGTCCCGCAACGCCCCTCACCCCCCGAGCGGCGGCCCCGGCGGCAACGGAAAGCGCGAGCGGGGGCCCTGCCCCCATTCCGGCGCAGCACTCTTCGGCGCGTTCGCGACGGGGTCTTCGAGATAGCGCGCGATGTCGCGTGCGGACTGGCGGTAGAAGGCCGTGGTCAACGCGTCGGGCCCGGTGCGCGTCTTGAGGCTGGTCGCGAGCTGATCGAGCCGGTCGAGGATATAGGCGCGCGCCTCGGGCGATCCGTCCCTCGATCCGCCGAGCATCATCATCCCCAGCAGCGTCACCGCCTCCACCTGGCGGCGCAGCGACCGCGCCTGCGGCGTCGCATCGGCCGGCGCGTTCCAGCTGTTCGCCAGCACGGTATCGACCAGTTCGGGGAAGGTCAGCGCGCCAGGCTGGCGCGCCGCCAGCGCGACCATCCGCGCCGCGCGGTCGGCGTCGAACAGCGGCTCGATCACCTGCGCGGCGAGGATCCGCGCCGCGCGCAGCTGGTCGAACACATCGTCCTTCGACAGATCCTCGAGATTGCGGCCAGGCGTCGGCGTCAGCTGGATCAGCAGCGATTCCGGGATCTCCAGATTCTTCGGCGCAAGCGTCTCCATCAATTGCGCCAGGATCGCGCGCTGGCGGTCGCCCGCGATGAATTCGGTCGGCGCCAGGGGATGCGCCTCGTCCTTCACGCTGATGTTCTGAAGCATCCCGCCGATATATTTGACCGCGGATTCGATCGCATAGCGCTGCTGCAGATAGACGATCCACAACCGCATATCGCGCAGATTGCCGAGCGGCTCGCCGGGCTTGAGCATCCCCGCGCCGTATTGCGCGAGCGCGATCTTGCGGACGGCGGCGGTCTCGCGGAGATTTTCCTCAGGTGTTCCGCGGTCGTCGTACCAGGTCCAGCGGGGGTCGCTGTCGAGCGTGAAGACAATGCCGTGATCGCGCATGTCCTTGACCACGCCATCGAGCCCGGCGCGTTCCTGCGGCACCGCGAACGGGGTGTAGGCGTAGCGCACCATATAGGTGTCGTAAGCGCCGATCGACTTCATGAACGATTCGCTCAGATCGAGCTTGCCGTTGGTGACCTTCACGCGCGGGGTGGGATATTCCATCACCGACGAGCGGTCGTTCTGGTTCGCCGCCCAATTGTGCTGGAAGCCGAGCGTATGGCCGAGCTCGTGCGCGGTGAGCAGCGCCTGGCGCAGCAGCACCATGTCGCGCTGCGCCTTGGGCATCGTGTCGAACGCGGCGGCATCGACGATGCTCGGATCGGCGACGGTGATGCCCGACCCATCGACCGGCAGTCCGCCGCGATACGCGTCGTAATAGCTCGCGATTGTGCGCATCCGGAACGTGTCCATATGCGTCTTGGCGCCGAGCGTCTCGCCGGTGCGCGGGTCGGCATAATTGCCGCTCGAGGAGAAACCGCGCTCGTCGCGCTGAATCCACAGGACATAGGCGTAGCGGATGTCCATCGGGTCCATGTCGGCCGGCGCATCCTCGGCATGGATCGCATTCTTGAAGCCGGCCGCCTCGAACGCCGTGTTCCACCACAGCAGCCCGGTCTTCATCGCGGCGCGGATCGGATCGGGGATGGCGGGGTCGAAATAATAGGTGATCGGCTTGACTGGCTCACTCAGCGCCGCGCCCGGATCCTTCTTCTCGAGCCGCCAGCGCGTGATCCACTGCGTGTCGGGGGCTTCGTCAAACGGCTTGGAGAAATCCTTGAAGCGGATCGCGCTGACGCCGATGCGCGGATCGGCCTCGCGCGGGACATAGCCGGTCGGCGCTTTGAGGAACGAATGGTGGATGCGCATCGTCAGCACCCCTTGATCCGGGGTCACCGCGCTGATCGCCGCGCCCGGCGCATCCGAGGTGAAGGTCGCGATCGTCGCGATCTCGGTGTTTTCGGGGAACGCCTTCATCCGCTTGGGGTAGAAGACGCTGCGCGCCGGATCGAACTTGAAGTCGCCCATCTTGGCGCGCTTCAGCCGCGTCGTGATGCCCGCAGCGTCGCGCATGAACAGCGCCGTCGCATCGACGACGACCTTGCCGCCCATGTCGGATTCGACCGGGAGCACCGCGAGCACCGAGCTCGGGAAAGAATCGCTGACGCCTTCCTGCGTCTTGGCGCTGCCATGCACCGCGCGATAGTCGAGGTTGATCCGGTTGACGACGACCTTGCCGCCCGAGCGGACGAAATGGATCACCGAGCTGTACAGCACGCCGCGATCGAACGGCGCTTCGACCGAGCCGGGATTGGTCGCCGCCGAGACGTAATAGAGGATGTCCTCGTCGAACGCAGGGATTTCGAGCAGCACGCGGCCCTTCGCGGCCTCCCAGGTGAAGGGCATATAGCCGTCGAAGCGCTGGCCTTCGCTCTTGGCGGCCAGCGCAGCAGGCGGCGCGGCGATCGCATTCGCCGCGGGCAGCGACAGCAAGGCGAGCATGGCTACGCCCGGGCTCAAAACGGCGATCGTCGGACGGTTCATCATCGGGCTCCTGGTCACCCGCGCAGCGGCGAACGGGCGACCCACCGGGCCGCCCGTCGACAGATCATTTGGTCGGGTCTTTGGCGGCGTCGCCGGGATAGGCGATGCCGAGCTGCGCGAGATAGGTCGGGTATTTGCTCTGGTCGTAATAGAATTTGGCCAGCTGCGGCCGCATCTTCTCCATCAGGTCGTGGTTGAGCCAGATCGCCGGCGTGTCGCTGGCGGTGATCAGCGGCGCATAGGTGTCTTCCTTGAACTGGACGTTCTGCTGGAAATCCTTGGCCTTGGCGATCAGGCTCGGCGTCGTCATCAGATCGAGCACGGTCAGCGCCACCGCCTTCGCGCCGGCCACCGCGCCCTTGTGCGCGATCGGCGTCGCCATCGCGATCGCCGCGAGCTTGTTGTGCGCGATCATGCTCGGGATGTTCGACGGGAAGCGGATCGTGATCGTCGGCACGGTCCACATGATGTCGCCGACATCGTCCGATCCCCCGCCGATCGAGCGCGGCCGGTTGGCGGGGGTCGAGAGCTCGGCCACCTTGGTCGCCAGCGGCTTGACCTCGCGCTTGGTGACGGTCTGCACCGTCTTGGCGAAGGCCTGGTCGTCGGCCGACCATTTCGGCATCCCGACCGCCTGGATATTGGCGTACGCCGCCTCGGCCATCGGCCGGTTGCCGTAATTCGGCGCGGCATAGCCGAGGATGCGATGCTCGACCGTCGTGCCGCTCTGCTTGGCGGCGCCCTCGGCGATATCGTTGCCGATCTTGTACAGGCTGGCGACGTCCTTGAAGGTGCGATCGCGGAAATAATACCAGACCGAGGCGACATCGGGCACGACGTTGGGCTGGCCGCCGCCGTTCGAGATGACGTAATGCGAGCGCTGCGTGACGGGGAGATGCTCGCGGCGGAAGTTCCACGCGGTGTCCATCAGCTCGACGCCGTCGAGCGCGCTGAGGCCATCCCACGGATCGCCCGCGGCATGCGCGGTCTTGCCGTGGAAGGTATATTCGACCGAGACCATCCCGTTGCTGCCGCCTTCGCCCCAGCCGGTGCTGAAGTCCGAGCTGACATGCGTGAAGATGTTGGCATCGACGCCCTTGAACAGCCCGTCGCGCACGTAATAGGCCTTGGTGGCGAGCAATTCCTCGGCGATCCCCGGCCAGATCAGCAGCCGCCCCTTGATGCCGTGCTTGACCATCACGTCCTTGGCGGCGATCGCCGCGGCGACGATCAGCGGCATCCCCGAATTATGCCCTTCGCCATGCCCCGGCGCGCCGGCGACCATCGGCGTCAGCTTGCCGGTGCCGGGATATTGCGACACGCCGAGCAGGCAGTCGATGTCGCTGCCGAGCGCGATCAGCGGACCGCCTTCGCCCCAGGTCGCCTTGAACGCGGTCGGGATGCCGGCGACGCCGAACTCGACCTTGAAGCCGTTCTTCGTCAACAGATCGGCGATGTACTTGGTCGACTGGACTTCCTGGAAACCCGGCTCGGCATAGCTGAACACCTGGTCGACCGCCTTCGCCACCATGTCGGCATGGGCATCGACGCTGGCGATCGCCTCCTGCTTGAGCGCGGCGCTGGCTTGCGCCTGGGCCGCGGTTGCCGAGAGCGACGTGCCGATCATCGCGGCACCGGCGATCGCCCGGACCGCGGCGGAATAGTTCAGACGCTGCATTGTATCGACCCTTTGTTTGGACACGGTTGGACGGGGGAAACGGATCACAATTTCACGCGCACGCCGACGCGGTAGACGCGGCCGAGCACGTCGTAGAGCGAGCGGTTGGTCTGCGGATAAGCGGGCGTGTTGTTGCCGGTCGGACCGATCGCGACGAGCACCGGATCCTTGTCGAGGAGGTTCTTGACCGCGACGAACAGCTCGAATTGCGACCCGTGCGACTTGATCGTGTAGTTCGCATTGAGGTCGAAATAGAAGGCGCCGGGGATCCGGTTGGTGTTGACCGTGTGATAATCCGAGCTCGACGCCGGGCAGTTGGTCGAGCAGACGATGTAATTGTTGTTGTAGACGCCCGGGCTCACCCCGCGCGCGACAAGCGAAGCGCCGAAACCGCTGCGGAAATCATAACCGGCCGTGAAGCGGTAGGTCCATTTCGTCAGGCCGCCGGTATTCTGTCCGGCATCGTCGGTGATCGCGGCGACGCCGTTATTGGTCTTGAGGCCGATCGCATAGCTGGCAAGCGCGCGCAGCGACACGGTGCCGGCGCCCAATTCGTGATGATAGCTTCCTTCGAAATCGATCCCCTGCGTCTTGATCGAGACGAAATTGGTCGGCTTGATCTCGATGCTGGTGATCGCCAGCCCCGGCGTCACCACGCCGCGCCCGCCGGTGGTCGCGATGAACGAGCAGGCCGATTGCAGCCCGGCGGTATAGCATTGATCGACCAGCGTCTGTGCGACGAGCGAGGAGATCGCGCCCTTGAGGTTGATGTTGTAATAATCGGCGGAGAAGGCGAACCCGGGCAGGAAGCGCGGCGTCAGCACGACGCCCGCGCCATAGGTCATCGCGATTTCGGGCTTGAGCGCGGAATTGCCGACGGTCGATTCGTTGAACTGGTCGGTCGCAACCCCACCCGTCGCCGTCGGACGATTGACCGTGTTGGTGCGCCCGGTCCCCGATGCGAACAGTTCCTGCAGATTGGGCGCGCGAATGTCGCGCGACACGGTGCCGCGGAACTTGATGTCGCGGATCATCTGATAGGTCAGCCCGGCCTTCCAGGTGACCACCGTGCCCGAGGTCGAATAATCGGTCACGCGCACCGCGCCGTTGAAATCGGCCCCCTTGATCAGCGGCACGAGCAGCTCGGCGAATGCCTCCTTGACGGTGTACTTGCCGGTGGTCGCCAGGTAATTGCCGTAGATCCACGTGCCCGAGGTCACGCCATTGGCGACGACCGGCTGGAACAGCGGATCGACGAAGCCGCTCACCGCTTCCTCGCGATATTCGGCGCCGAACGCGAAGCCGACCGGGCCGGCAGGCAGCCGGAACAGGCTGTTGGTGCGGATGCTGCCCGCAGCGACCTTCTCGGTCAGGCGCTGCAACCGCGTCGGTTGCTGGCCGCCATACATTACGTAATTGATCGCCGCCGCGCTGGCGACGCCGGTGCCGATCCGGTTGATCGGAACGCAGCCGTTGGTCGGCGCGGTCAGCGACGAACGGCATACCGGCGTCCCTGCCGCGACTCCGAGTGCATTGCCGGCCGGCGCCGCCACCGCGTCGGTCGCCAGCGCCAGACGCGCGAGGTTCCACGCATTGGTCAGCTTCTCGGTCGTCTTGGTCATGCCGAACTGGTAGTAAGCGTCATACTTCCAGTCGCTGCCGAGCACATGGAACGCCCCGGCAACGCCACCGACATAGCGATACACGTTGCGCGTATTGTCGCTGCCCTGCTGGCCGAGATCGACGTTCGAGGTGCCGATCGAGATCGTCGAGAGGTTGTTGGCGACCATCTTAGCGCGCACCGAATCGGGCAGATACGGATTGTTGACGCTGATCGAGACACCGGTCGTCGGGGTCTGCTGGTAGAAACTCTGGCCGCGATACTGGTTGTAGGCGAACTGGCCGTAGACCTCGATTCCCGGCGTCACTTCATAGCTGAGCCGGCCGAAGCTGCTCTTGCGCTCCTCGGACGGCTGCAGCGACGCGCTCGAGCGGTGGTTCGCGCTGGTGATATTGTAATCGCCGCCGATCATCCACTGGCCGCTGGTCTGGCCGAACGTCAGCTGGTTGACCGTCGCCTTGCCGGTGGCGGGATCGACCGCGCCGAAATAGGTGCCCTTGAGCGGCCCGGTCGAGACGAGGCCGCCGGGGGTGAATTGCCCGGTCCCGGCGCCGGACGTGACGAAATATTCGGGCGTGCATCCCGCGATCGGCGTGCCCGCGACATAGCCCGCCGGCTTGGCGCAATTGCCGCCCGCCGCGGCCGAATAGGTCGGGTTGTTGACGGTGAAGAAGCCGCTGTCGTTCCAGTCGCGTGCGATCGTGGTGACGCCGGTCTGCTTGAAATATTCGCCAGCGATCGTGACGTGCAGCTTCCCGTCGAGAAAGGCATGTCCCGCGGTCAGCGCCACTTTGTAGTTCGGCGCGTCGCCGTAGGTGGTGATGCCGTTCTCGGCCGACAGCTCGAGCCCGGTGAAGCGCTTGTTGAGGATGAAGTTGACGACGCCCGAGACCGCGTCCGAGCCATACGCCGACGATGCGCCGCCGGTGACGACCTCGACCCGCTGGATCAGCGATTGCGGGAAGGTGTTGACGTCGACCTGCCCCGTCGTGGTCGAGGCGACCGAGCGCTGGCCGTCGAACAGGACCAGCGTGCGGTTCGCACCGAGGTTGCGCAGATTGACGCTGTTGATGCCGGCAGCGCCGTTCGACAGCGAGCCGTTCGAGTTCGACGACGTCCCCGAACCGCGCACTGCGGGCAGCGTGTTGACGAAATCGGAAATGTTGGCGGGGACTTCGGCGCGCAACTCCTTGGTGCTGATCACGCTGACCGGGGTCGGCGCGCTATAGCCGTCGCGCACGATGCGCGAGCCGGTGACGACGATCTCGCTGCCGTCCTTGTCGCCATCCGACGGCGTCGCGGGGAGCAACTGCGCGGTATCGCGGGGGGGCGTGCTGACCGGTTCGATCTGCGCCTGCGCGACCTGCGCGAAGGCCGGATGCGCGATGGCGGTAAGGGCGATGATGCCGGCGGTCCCGAGCCAGCGATTGCGGGAACGACGGCTGTGTGTCTGTGCAACGGCGACAGTGAATCGTGTCATAGTATCCCCCCGAGAAACGCACGTCGCCCGGGCACCCACTCCAATCACGGTCTGCTCGCCCATTCGCGGCGGCACGACTCTCGTATCCAAAGGGACACACACAGAGCCGACACCGCAGACCACAGTGCTGCGGTGACCGCGAACAATGCCGCGGCATCCAAAATGTCGGTTGTGAGAACCCCTCTCTCGAAACAGAGGCTAACAGAAACGGGCGTGCGGATTCCGCTAAAGTTCGGCGGGATCGTGACAGTTTGGTTGCGATTCCTGCGCGATCTGTATTATTATTGCTGATATCAAACGCGACTGAAATCGATTGAAATAACAATATCGCGTTTTACGCATGATTCGGCCGTCACGTCGTGCGCGATGTCAGTACCGCTGGCGGTACGCTGCGCTGCATGACCTCCCGCAACACGAAACTGCTGCGGACCCGCGCGACGTGCGGCAACGTCGAGAGTTCGCTGCGATAGACCCGGTCGTAATCCGCAAGCGAGCGGACGTGGACGATCATCAGGAAGTCGGTGCTGCCCGATACGAAGCTGCAATAGGACATGGAGGGGCACGCGATCACCGCGGTCTCGAACTCGACCAGCGCAGGCTCGGCTTGCGAGCTGAGTTCGATCATGACGATGACGACGATGCCGAAGCCGAGCCGCGCAAGGTCGAGATCGGCAGAATAGCCGCCGATCGCGCCACTTTCCTCGAGAATCCTTCGGCGCCGCGCGACCGCGGTACTCGACAGATTGACGCGCTCGCTCAGCGCGACGTCCGAGGATCGACCGTCAGCGCTGAGTTCGCGCAGGATCCGATAGTCGGTCGCGTCGATAGCGTCTGGATTGGCATCGTTCATTGCTACCCCCCGGCAGAGCGATCGTCGGAATTCCGATGACGCTCGACACTTTTGCGCAGTGCAGCATAAATTCAGATCCGACGCACGAAAATGTTGCGAATAAGACTCCTGCCTTTTGCAACCAATCCCTCAGCAAGGGTTTGCGCAAGATATTGTCGAGTGTCCGCTCGGCTCGGGGGGCGACGGCTAGGTCGGAATGGTCTTGCCTCGGCACGCGCGCAATCCCGATACCGGGAGCGCTCTTGCCACGTCCCAACAATTCGAGTGCCACACTGTCGTGCCGCGGGTATGCAGGTCGATATGCATCGCACGCGCAGCTGACATGGCTCAACAGGCCGATTTTCTTGCCACGCGGGACCGGCATTTGCGTCTGGTCGCCGATAGCCCGATTCCCTCGGTGATCAGCGATCCGCGGTTGCCCGACAATCCGATCGTCGCGTGTAACGACGCCTTCTGCGAACTGACCGGATATCCAGTCGAAGATGTCGTCGGGCGCAACTGCCGCTTCCTGTCGGGCCCGGCGACCGAACCGTGGCTGACCGAGGAGATCCGGCGCGGCGTGCGCGAGCATCGTCCCGTGCTTGTCGAGATCTTGAACTACAAGCGCAGCGGCCAGCCGTTTCGCAATGCCGTCCTCGTCGCGCCGATCTACGACGAGAACGATGCGTTGCTGTATTTCCTGGGGTCGCAGATCGAGATCGATTCCGGCGCGGCGACGCCGTCGAGCATGCGCCGCATTCGCGCGGCGGAGATGGTCAAGGCGCTGTCGCCCCGGCAGGGGCAGGTGCTCAAGCTCGTCGCGAACGGCCTGCTCAACAAGCAGATCGCCGCCGAGCTCAATCTGGCGGAAAAGACCGTCAAGATGCACCGCGCCATTCTGATGAGCAGACTCGATCTGCATACGACCGCCGACCTCATCCGCCTCGCCGTCGAGGCCGGCCTGTAACGGCGGACGATCTCGGTACGGCCCAAAGCCCGTATCGGCGGAAAATCCCCGTCAGTCTAAACCTCTCCTGTCGCCACAGCGGCGTTGCCGTGCACCTTCAGCCATTCGGTGCGCGGTCAGGCTCACCCTCGGCCATCTGGCGCTGCTGTGGCGACATATTCGGGAGCTACAGGTCCATCTCAACTGGGTTGGCGAGATCCCGGATCGAGCCTGCCCGGCGCACCCGTGCCGCGGATCAATGCGACGGAGACTCCCATGGATATCGTCACGCCCTTCCAGTTCTCGCTGGTCTACAACGCGTTTTCCTTCACCTTTGCGGCGATGGGGGCGGCCACCGCCTTCCTCTGGCTCAGTCGCGGACTGGTTGCGCCGGCCTATCGGACCGCGCTGACCATCTCGGGGCTGGTCACCGGCATCGCCGCCTATCATTACTTCCGGATCTTCGAGAGCTGGAACGCGGCCTATGTCTTCAAGGACGGCGTCGTCACCGCGACGGGGTTCGCGTTCAACGATGCCTATCGCTACGTCGACTGGCTGTTGACCGTGCCGTTGCTGCTGATCGAACTGGTGCTGGTGATGCGGCTGTCGCGCGAGGAGACGTCGTCCAAGGCGATCCGCCTCGGTTCGGCCGCGGCGCTGATGATCGTGCTCGGCTATCCCGGGGAAATCGCCAGCGACATTCCAACGCGCGCGATCTGGGGCACGCTCTCGGCGATCCCGTTCCTCTACATCGTGTGGGAATTGTTCAGCGGTCTCGGCGCCTCGATCAAGCAGCAGCCTGCGGGCGCGCAGCCGCTCGTGCGCAAGGCACGCTTGCTGACCTTCGCGTCGTGGGGCTTCTACCCGATCGTCTATATGGCGCCCTATGCCGGGCTGACCGGTGGGTCGGCGACCACGACGATCCAGATCGGCTATACGATCGCGGACATCGTCGCCAAGGCTGGCCTCGGAATCCTGATCTTCCTGATCGCGGTCCGCAAGTCCGAGGCTGAAGCCGACGGGCACAAGGGCTACGCCGCCTGACATCATGACGGCGCTTGCCTACACCCAGCCATCACCGCGTCGCCGTGCTCCTCTGGGGCGTGGCGATGTCGTGTATCCAGCCTATTGGATCGCGGCGACCGCGCTGATCGCAGCGGCGCTGTTGGGCGTGCCGCTCGGGCAGCCGGCGGCGGTGGCTGCGGCGACGCTCGTGTTCATCGGCGGCGGTCTGCCGCACGGGGCGTATGACATCGCGCTGCTGCGGCGTTCGGTCGCGTTGGGCCGATCCGGCGTCGGGATTGCGGTCGGTGGGTATGCCACGATCGCGCTGCTGATGGTGGGGCTCTGGATGCTGCTGCCGCTAGCAGCCCTGGTGCTTTTCCTGGCGGTCGCTTCGGTGCATTTCGGCGAGGATTGGCAGATGCTCGAGGAGCCGCTGCTGCGGGTCGCAGCGGGTGCGGCGGTGATCGCGGCGGCGACGATCGGCCATCCCGCCGAGGTTTCGGCGCTGTTCGTCGCGATGAGTGATCCGCGCGCTGCGGTGGTCGCACAGATCATCACCGCCGCCGCGCCGGTCGCGTTGCTGGTGACCGCGGTCGGGATTGCCGCGGCGTGGCGCGACGGGAGCCGACACTGGGCCGCGGCGATGGCGCTGTGCTTCGCTCTGCTGCTGGTCCTGCCGCCGGTCGCGGGCTTCGCGCTGTTCTTCGTCTTCCTGCATTCGCCGCGGCACCTGGCGCAGACCCGCGCTGTATTGCGCGACATGCCGCTTGGGCGATGGCTCGGCACCGGCGCGCTGCTGTCGGGCCTCGCCATTCTCGGTTGGTGGGCCGTACGATCGATAGCGCCGTCGAGATTCGAGCCAATAGTTGTGGCACAAGCGTTTCAGCTATTGGCATCGGTCGCGGTGCCGCATTTGATGCTCTCGCGCTGGCTCGAAGGGCGGCTGTCCGCCGTACCTTCCTTTGAAGAGAAGACCCTGACCGCATGACTCGTCGTACCGCTATCGTGATCGGCTCCGGCATCGGTGGAATCGCCTGCGCGATCCGCCTGCAGAGCCTCGGCTTCGACACCCGTATCGTCGAGCAGCTCGATGATGTCGGCGGCCGCGCCTATGTCCGGCGCGCCGAAGGATTCACCTTCGACATGGGGCCGACGGTGCTGACCGTCCCGCATTTCATCGAGGAGCTCTTCTCGCTCGAGCGCGATGTGGCGATGCTGAGCGCGCCCGATTTCCCCGACGACGTGCTCGGCGATGGCCAGCGGATCGTGTCGGGCATCAGCGGCGGGCCCAATACCAGTCGCTATCTCGACATCGTGCCGGTGCTGCCCTTCTACCGGATCTATTTCGACGACGGCACCTTCTTCGATTACGATGCCGACCCGGTGAACGTCCGCGCGCAGATCGCACGGCTCGCGCCCGAGGATCTCGACGGCTACGACCGCTTCCACGAGGCGGCGCGCGCGATCTTCCAGCGCGGTTTCCTCGAGCTCGGCTACACCTATTTCGGCAGCCTCGGGTCGATGCTGAAGGTGGTGCCCGACCTGCTCAAGCTGGGGGCGGTCCAGCCGCTGTTTTCGCTCATTAGCAAATATTTCAAGAGCGACAAGATGCGGCAGGTGTTCAGCTTCGAGCCGCTGCTGATCGGCGGCAATCCGCTCAAGGTGCCCGCCATCTATGCGATGATCCACTTCGTCGAAAAGACCTGGGGCGTCCATTACGCGATGGGCGGCACCGGCGCGCTGGTGAAGGCGCTGGTCGTCAAGTTCGAGGAACTGGGCGGAACGCTGCAGCTGGGTGCAAAGGTGGCGCGGATCGATGTCGAGAAGCGCGGCCGCCAGCGCGTCGCGACCGGCGTGACGCTCGCGTCGGGCGAAACACTTAAGGCCGATCTCGTCGTCTCCAACGCCGATTACGCAACCACCTATCTGAAGCTGATCGACGCGGCGCATCGCCGGATCAATCGCGATGCCGTGGTCAAGTTCCGCAAGCAGAGCATGTCGCTGATGGTCATCTATTTCGGCTATGAGAAGCGCGCGGGCGACCCCGACGTCCGGCACCACAACATCATCCTGGGGCCGCGTTACGAAGAGTTGCTGACCGACATCTTCGAACGCAAGATCCTCGCCGAGGACTTTTCGCAATATCTGCATATCCCGACGCTGACCGATCCGAGCCTCGCACCGCCGGGCTATCATGCCGCTTATACGCTGATCCCCGTGCCCAACACGCTGGGCGACGTGGATTGGGATGCGGTGGGCGAGGGGTTCGCCGACACGGTGCTCAATTTCCTCGATGATCGTGGCTACATCCCGGACCTGCGCGAGCGGCTGGTCTATCGCAGCTTCGTCACCCCCGACTATTTCGAGCAGGTGCTCGGCGCCTATGCCGGCAACGGCTTCGGGGTCGAGCCGCGGTTGACGCAGACCGCCTTCTTCCGCCCGCACAACCGCAGCGAGGATATCACCAATTTGTACCTTGTCGGCCAGGGCACGCAGCCGGGCGGGGGGACGCCATCGGTGATGATGTCGGCCAAGATGACCGCACGCGAAATCGCCCGCGATTATGCGGTCGATCCGCGGATCGTCGCCGGGATGCCCGCCTAGCGGTCGGCCGCGAGGATCCGCTCGGCCAGCATCCGTCCGGACAGCCACGCGCTTTCGATCCGCGGTGCCAGCAGCCAGTCCCCGACCGCGCCGATCCGCATCGCGTCGTTCCACAGCACGCCGTGCTGTGTCGCCTTGGCGCGCGCGTAGCGCCAGCGATGGCCGATCCGCACGACGGGGGCGGGCAGCGGCCTCGGTCGCGTTCGCGGCAAGTGCCGACAGTAGCGCATCGACCACGCTGGTCTCGCCATCCTCGAGATGATCGCGCGACCAGTCCGCCGTCGCCTGGACGACCCAGGTCTCGATGCCGCCGCGGCCAGGCTTGGCGCTGTTGCGCGCCGCCCAGCCGATGATGCCGGCATCGCGAATGACGTCCTCGGCGATCGGGATCCGCTCGTCGAACGCCAGCATCGCCGTCCAGCACGGCGCGGACGGCGAAGCTTGCGCCATCGCAGCCATCGCCGGGTCGTGCGCCACCAGCAACGGTGCTGCCTGCTCGGCCGGGGTCGCGACGATCACCGCGGCGAACGGATCGTCGGCGACGGAAGCGAGGAACCACGCCCCGTCGACACGGCGGAGCGCATCGACGCGACTGTTCCAGTGGACCGCCAACGGCTGCGCCATCGCTTTGACCACGGCGTTCATGCCCGGCGTTCCGACCCAGGCGTCATCGCCTGCGCCGGGCCACGGGGCGACGACCCCGGCCGCTTGCCACTCCGTCACGGCGGCGGTGAAGTGTTGGTCCCGTGTCGTGAAATATTGCGCGCCATGGTCGAACGCGACGTCGCCGGATGCCGATGCGACACGACGGGTCGCCATACGCCCGCCAGCACCGCGCCCCTTGTCGAACACCGTGACCACACACCCAGCCCGCTGGAGCGTCTCTGCACAGGAAAGACCTGCGATGCCGGCGCCGACGATGCCGATCCTCATGCCGGGGGTCTTCATAGGACGTCCGATTCGGTTCGATAGCGATCTTGCCCGCGACCGGGGCCATAGCAGCGCCCGGTCGCCGGCGTCGAGGATCAGCCCTTGGGAAGTAGCACGGTGTCAATAACGTGGATCACGCCGTTGGTGCAGGCGATGTCGGCGGTCACGACCTTGGCACCATCGACGGTGACGCCGTTCGTACCATCGACATGGACCGTCGCACCGCCGGCGGTGGCGGGATCGAGCACCTGGCCCGCGACGTCGGCTGCCATCACCTTGCCCGGGAGGACGTGGAGGAGCAGGATTGCGGTCAGCTTGTCCTTGTTTTCCGGCTTTACGAGGTCATCGACGGTGCCGGCCGGCAACGCTGCGAACGCGTCGTCGGACGGTGCGAAGACGGTGAACGGGCCGTCGCTCTTCAGCGTATCGACCAGGCCCGCAGCCGTGACGGCCGCGACGAGTGTCGTGAAGGCGCCTGCGGCGACGGCGGTATCGACGATGTCATGGGTCGTATCGGTCATGTCTGTTCCTCGATTTGCAGCAGGGTCCAGGGCGGAACGAACGTTCCTTGACGGCCTGAAATGGGAGAATCCTGCAGGCATTTCGACCTCCCACGCGATGCACGTCGCATCGCCGACCGATGTCCTCAATACGGGCTTTGAACCATCTTGCGCTTGATCCGGCGCTGGGACGGATCGTGTTGGCAGTGCCGCCTGCATGATCACAGGATACGGCACACGACAGATTTGGGCGGTGTCCAAATGGTGAGCCACCACCGAGGCCGATCGCTTCTCGCCACCACGATGCCTAGCTTAACAGAAGCATGTTCAGGCGCGTTGGTAAACATACACGGTGTCGTGGCTGTAAATCCTGAACGGTCCCTGTAACCATTGCCAGTTGCCAGTGTTTTTGTCAGTACGGCCCCTGCGCGTTCAGTTCCTGACATAGCCTAATATCGTACGCGACCTATACCCGTTGTCGGCCCCTTCGTTGGCGCTGATCGTTGTCAGCACATCCCCGGTGACTGCGTTTTCGAACCGATAGAGTGGAACGAGACCTGAAGCCGCCGCGATCGCCACATAGCCCGCCAGCTGCCCGGTCACACCTCGGCAACGCTCTTTCGCCGTACCGATGGTATCAAGTGCGTTTTTGCCGCCGCACAGATAGATCGGGCGTCGCCCCTGGCCGCCTTGGGTAAAGCTATGGAACGCGGTCAGCTCAAACCTGAAGCCATCCGATACCGCGTCGCGATATGAACTTGCGATACGATGCATCGGAGGTCGATAAGAACGGTAGAATGGCCGTATCGCCGCCGCCTTTTGGGAATTGCCTGTATAAGAATCGATGGCATCGAGAACCTGATCGACCGAGCCGAGCGCGAGGTTGCAGCGCTGCTGATATCGATGTCCGGCGCTCAGATTGCGAACGTAGAACATGCAGGACCATTTGGTGGTCGGTGCGTCCGCCTTTGGAAAATCGAACAGCGCCATATAACCCAGAGCGGGATCCTGAAGAATCGCGGGGGCAAAGGCGCCCATCGCATCGCCACCATCCAGCCGGGAGAGAATTACCGCCTTTGTCGTATGTTGCGCGGCGGTATCAGTCTCGCCCGGAACGATCCGGCGCAACGACCGCGCGATCGGATCGTACTCCAAAAAAATTCCGAACGATCGCGGAAGGTACGCCGTCACACCCTCGATATTGGCGGACCTGTGAGACGACGGCACGGACCAGGTCGTATCAACGGTCACAAGATTTGGAATGGCATCCCCATAGAATTTCACCGTCTTCTCGACGACGAATTGGGACAGGGTCGTCGCGTTGACGGCGTGGTCCAGCCCCCCTGTTTGTCCCGCTGGAAGTCCACCGCAATCGACTGGGTATCGCTCATGAGGGGCGAGCCAAAACGCTGCCTGCGTGCGCGTGACGATCGCGCTGGCCGTAATTTGCGCTGACATCAGCCGACTTGACGTCGTGGGCTTGCGTGCGTCGGCCTTCGAGCCGGCTTCGGTTGGATTGAAACATTCGCCTAGCCCGGATTATTCATCGGGAGCCCAAATCGGTGGTGGCGATCGTGGTCTAAGTCTTTGGTTTGGAGTAGAGAAAGGGTGCTTACGCCATCCCTCTGCTCCAGACAGAAAGTGCCACGACCGCCATGGCTGACGATAGCGGGTTCTCCTTTACCTTCCCAGCCATTCGTGGTCGAAAAATCACCGCCGCGTTCGACGGCGGTCGGCTGACGTCGGACGGCGGCGTGCTACTGCTCGCACAGGCCGAGCGGCGGTTGGGGATCGCGGATCGGCTCGCCGCCTGCATCGCTGATCCGCGCGATCAGGGTCGGGTGATCCACCGGGTCGCCGACATCTTGCGCGCCCGCATGCTGGCGATCTCGTGTGGGTATGAAGACGCCGACGATCTCGACACCCTGCGGCATGATCCAGGGTTCAAGCTGGCGCTCGGCAAACTGCCGGGTGATCCGTTCGGGCTGGCCAGCCAGCCGACGATGAGCCGGTGGGAGAACGCGCCGACTACGCGCGAGTTGATCCGTCTGACCGGCACGCTGGTCGACCTCTATTGCGCGAGCTACCCCGTGCCGCCTGCGGCGGTGACGCTCGACATCGACGATACCGTCGACGTCGTACACGGCGCGCAGCAGCTCTCCTTCTGGAACGGGCACTACGGCGAGCGTTGCTTCCTGCCGATCCATGTCTACGACACCGCTACCGGGCGGCCGGTTGCGATGCTGCTGCGCACCGGCAAAACGCCGTCGGGCAAGGAAGTCGCCGGCCATGTTCGCCGGCTCGTGCGACGTATCCGTCGCCACTGGCCCGATACCCGGATCACGCTGCGCGGCGATGGTCATTACGGTCGGCCAGAGCCGATGGCCTGGTGCGAGGCGAACGGCATCGACTACATCTTCGGGCTGCCCGGCAACCGCACGCTCCACGCCGATCCCGTCATCGTCCGGGAAGGCGATGCCTGCGCGACCGACCGGGCATTGCAGGGACTGGTCGAACTACGGCGTTACGCAGAGACGCGCTACGCTGCGAAAACCTGGGGGAATACCGAACGTCGCGTCGTTGCTCGCATCGAGGCGAGCAGCCTCGGCCTCGACATCCGCCTCGTTGTCACCTCGCTTGCCGAGGGCAGCGCTGAACGGATCTATGACACGCTCTACTGCGCTCGCGGCCAGGCGGAAAACCTGATCAAGCTGCATAAAACGCAGCTGAAGAGCGACCGAACCTCCTGCTGCTCGGCCAACGCCAATCAGATGCGGCTCATCCTTCACACCGCCGCCTACTGGCTGATGTGGGCCGTGCGGCACGCTATGCCCGCAACCGCCACGCTCCGCACCGCCGAGTTCGCGACCATCCGCCTGCGGCTGCTCAAGGTCGCCGCGCGCGTCGTCGAAACCGCCAGCCGCATCCGCATCGCCTTCGCCAGCGCATACCCCGATGCCGCACTGTTCCGATCCATCGCGCTCAATCTGCGCACCGCGGGCCCATGATCGATGCGGCAGTGGCCGCCTAACGAACCCCGCCCATCAACTCCGCCCCAACCTGTGAAACCGCGATGAGACAGGCGCTTCGGACCCATGCGCCCTGCCTGCGGCTATACGACGCCTGCGCTAACCCATCGGCTGAGAAACGCTGCCGGTGAATAGATCAGGCTAGACCGTCGAGCTGCAGTGCTGACTGCAGCTCGCGACCGTGATCGGACGTGTCGATATATTCGACTCCGCGATACGTCACCGACATCACGGCGCCAGCAAAACGCCGAGGGGCAATAGAAACCCGTATCGGCTTGCCGTCAAAATTGCGTTCTATACCCTCCGGTACCGCCGATGACTGCGACCCGGGTGCATTGGCTGCGCAGACAAATGCGATCGCCCACCACGGTCTTTGCGCGATCCAGCTAGGACGGCGCGAACGACGGTCAGGCAAATCCGTACCGTGTATTGATCGTCACCTCCTTCGTCGGGGCGGAGGAAGCTCCAATTCGATAGCCGCGCGACAACACGCAGATCGTTAGGATCCGCTCAAGCGTGTGGGCCAAGGTCCCATCGATTTGGCCGGCTTCGTCCTCGAAATCCTGGTCGGTCAGTCCGAGTGTCAAGATCGGTCTGAGCGATTCGACTCGGGCGATAAACATAGTGCCCGCGAAAAAACTATATTCGAGGAGTCGGTCTGGACTGACCCCCAACACTCCGGCATATTTCGTGATCCGCTCAAGATTGGATCCAAGATAGGTGTCCATCGAAACCAAATGCCCGTCGGGACCAAGCATGCCGATCCGCGGATCGTCGCGCATTGCGGTAATCGACGCCGCAAACGTATCGCGCCCGATTACCGCATCGTACAGTTCACGGCGCCATTGTGCACCATCTGCGCGATGCAGCGACCGCTTGGTGTGAACCTTCGCGAAAAATTCTATTCCTTCACGCTCCATCTGTTCCAACACTTTTAGGAAGGGAAGAACGTCTCGTCCGCGATTGGGGAGCACCAAAAGCGTGAAGTCCTTGTCCTGATTTTGGAGGATTGTCCGAACCTCTTCCTCAACAGCAGCATTGGTTGTTACGAAATACTTGAAGGACTCCTCAATTTCCCCGCAGATGTCGACGATCTCTCGAAGTACGTCGGGATAGAAGGCGTGAATGACCACGCCAAGGCTTACGGGCTGCGGTGTCGCATCGAGCGCGGCACGTGTTGCCTCGAGATACGCATAACCATTTCGCTGGTCGGGCTCGAGATGCGCGCCTTCCGCCCACTCGTTCCACGCGTTTACAAAAATCACCCGCTCGTCTGGATTGCGGAAGCGCTTTTCAGTGTCGACCACCGCGTTATGCAACCAGCGCTGGTAGGATGCCGGCGTATTGTTGACGAACGTGATCCCATTCTCTTTGCGGCGCGCCGTGTTGTCCCAACCAGGACACACGCCGCGGAAAAGGGGGTACGAAGGCGTGCTATAGGCCTCGCTACGCTCGACGAGAATCCGCCAGTCGTAGACCTGGCCCGCATAGGTATCGACGAAAGGCAGCACAGTCTTCGTAAGATTGGGCGGCGCCGAATTGTTCGGCGGAAATTCGATAGCGGCATCCAATCCATAGACGCGGGGGTCTTCATTTTCGAACGATTGCGTATAGGCAAGAAAAATCTCACCGATGCCATTATCACGACACCATCGCCGCCACCGCGCCGCGGTCGCCTTAGGATCTGGCAAAAGGCTCGGTCGATAAATTAACACCAACGGCTTTCCGTCAATCCGGATATACCGCTTATCGCGGATGTACTTCGCCAAATCCGCAATACAGCCAAGGTCGTCCTCGGCGCTGTGGTTCTGCGCGATCAAGATCTCAGAATCGAGCCCGTCCCACCGACGTGACCAATTCTCGTTCGCCCAGCACAGACAGAAAGGGTGATCCAGCGTTGGATCGGCAAGATAATTGTCGATCGGCTTTTCCATCAAGCGGTGGCCGTCGAACCAATAATAATAGAAACAGAAGCCCTCGATGCCATAGGCTTTGGCCAATTCGATCTGCTTTAGCTGCGCAGAACGATCCAGTAGCGAATAGGTGCCGATGTCATCGTGCGGCACATGCGGCTGGTAATGGCCGAAGAAATTAGGACGAGCGGGGTTAACGTTAGTCCACTCAGTAAACCCGTCGCCCCACCAGGCATCATTTTCCTTGAACGGATGAAACTGCGGAAGATAGAACGCTATGACGCGGGCTTTCTTATCGCTCAATGGTTGGAATTGAAAGCGCTCGAGATACCGGTCCGTAATCGGAGTCCAATGCCGATACTCTTCTGCGGTTGCTATGCTGCGGTTCTCCGCATGACCCATCGTTAAGTAATGAACAAGCGGATTTGCCCCCATCTGTTCGACATCAGGATTCTCGCGCAAATAGCCAAGAGTACTAAATTTAAGCGACGGATCACGCCCGATCTTGGCTCCTACCCAGAGATAGTGGACGACGGGATCCATATTAAGCATGCCCACATCAGCATAGCTTCCAAGATACCAATCTAAATCAAACAGATCACTGGCACGTACAATTTCAACGTCATCACGTGAATAAGATATCAACGCCACAGTTTACCCCGAGAACAGAAAAAAGATCTAGAGCCGAATGTTAGTTAAAGACGCGATCCCTATGCTCACGAAGGCCATGCAAAACATAATGCTTGAAAGGGTCGATACGCTCGTTGGCAACGTCCGGATATCGTTCCGCATATGCGCGGGCATCAAAAATAGCCAACTGCTTCAACTTGCGATCACGCTGCTTTCTACGCCAGCTTGCTGGCAGCAAATACCACCAAAACGGGATTTTTAGAAAATAGACGCAAACTTTATGAAGCCATTCTTTATCAAGGAGCTCAGCTTCCCTTTGCATCAACAACGAAGACAGTTTACTGATCTCTTCAAAGCGCTCTCTCGCCTTTTGCTCATTCGCCTTCTTTTCCAACAGCAATTCAGATTCGCGCTTTCGCAAATCGAATATTTGATCGTCTCGATCTTTGACGGATTTCTTTATCTCTTCAAAGCGCGAACGTGTTTTTTGATCGTCGGCTCTCTTTTCTAACATTGCCTCAGACTCACGCCGTCGCAAATCAAAGATTTGCTTATCTCGGTCTTTCACAAGATCGGACAGGCGGGTAATTTCAACCTGTTGGCGCTCATTCTCCGGCGCAGGACTTTGAGCACTCGACTTTTCTTCGAGGCGCGCAGCGAGGTCGGCAATTTGGCGTTCGGCTAAGAGCTTGGCATCATGCGCCTTCTCAATCGTGGCCTCATATTCGATTCGTGCGCTTTGGGCAGACCTTGCACTGTCCGCTTTGAGGCCTGCCAATTCGAGTCTGAAGTTTTGAACACGCGTCGAGTGCGAACGTGCCTCCGCCTCGAGGTGGGCAACGGCAGCCGCGAGGCGGGCCACTTCTTCCTCGGACTGACGCCGTTGCCTCGAGAGTTCAAAAACCCAATCCCGTTCAGTCTCGAATTTCGCTCGCCATTGCGCGACTTGATTCTCTACTGAGGTCATACCCTCGAGCGTTTTACGATATTGCTCGACCTCTTCATCATGCTGACGCAGCCGATTTTCGGCGAAGCTTAGTTTATGGCGCAAGTCATGCAGTTCTTGGGTTATCAGCTCAAGTGCCTGATCCCGCTTTCTGAGCTCTGCATTCAACATAAGGCTATCACCCTTTGATACGGTCACGTCGTTAGCGATTGGTGCTTGCTCAGACTTACTAGACATCCGAAAACCTTCCGCCCCACCCCCAGGTGCCGACGTCACAACGTTTAAAGTGGAATCATTCGATTTTGGTGCGGATGCAGAATCCTCATCAAGTTCCGACATATCCGTCAACCTCCGGGTAGTATTGCTTTTCGGTATATTCGGACCGTGAACCATTTCACTGCCTTGCTGACTATTAATACACTGGGCGCACGTATTGTATTGAATGCAACAGGCGCACGAGACACGTTTCAAAGATACAAATTTCAAGATTCGGTTTGAGTGCGTATTGTGGCCTCCACGGCGGTCGGGTGCAATCGCCATAGCGCCATCGGGATCACTCCATAATCACGAAAACCTGAGATGGTGGGCACTGGTAGCTAGCAGATTTGGACGAAAACAAAGGAATCGAAACAGATCGCGCTCACCCCCTCGCCCTCAGCGGTTAGCCATCGAGAAAGATCATCGCCGATCGATTGCCGACGGCGGCGACACTGTCAACCACGACCCGACGCGCGTACGACCGCACAAAGAATAGCATTCAGCCGCCGCGCGAACTCCCGATCCGATCGCGCACGTAACGCAGCAGCATTTGCGACCGTCGTGACAGTGCGTTGCGGCCTCCCCCCAGAGCGCGCAATAGTGTCGTGAGGTCGTGATGGACGGCGGACCGCTCATCGAGGGTCAGATACGTCTGCCAGAATCGTTCAAGCCCTGCAGCGCGCGGCATATTGTAGACCCCATGATAGCCAAAGCTTGCGGCAAGGTCGCCTCGGCGCTCGGTCGCAAAGCAGTCGGCGAGAGCGCGAGGGGCGAAGCGGAAACCGCACGTTTCGAGCCAGGCGCGGTTGTGACGGCCGATGGCAACATCTTCGGGATGAACAGGTCTGAATTCCGGCGCTTGGCAGGCTTTGAGAAGCGCCCGACTGCGCAGCGAAAAGCCGCCATTGCCAACATCATGACCGTCATCAAATTGCGGCCAACTCGCGCCGATATAGTCGTAATCGAGAAACTGCGGAAGCCAGCGGCGGTGGTCTAGGACATAGCCGTCCCATTGCACGATCAAGCAATGCGACGTGGCGACATGGTCTGCAAGGTCATGGAGCAAGAAATCGGAATATGCCGAGGAGGATGTGATCTTATCGATAGGAAAGACCTTTATGCCGGCCACGAGGTCATACGGCAAACCATCGAGATCCGCATCGGTGAAGAGCATGCAGTCTGCAAAGGTGATTTGCGCCATGCAATCCTGCATTGCCTGTATCGTCGCCGTAACGTTGACGGAGGTGACGGCACACAAAGTTACTTGCGGCAAAAACAGTCGGTCCACCTCGTGGAGCCGACGTTTCTCTGGAGCCAGATTCATACGTCGGTTCACAGGTTAAGCGCGAAGCGTTCGCTGAACGGACTGAGGTTTGGATGAAAGAACGGATCAAGCGGTTTGCCGTCGACCCATAATCGCCGGAGTGCCGCGAACTCCCCGGCGAAACGGCGCGCACCGATCGGATCGCGATCGAGACCGCGCGACACGGATTCGTGGTGCACAAGCATGGCTCGCGGTTCGTAGAGCGATTGCCATCCGCGACGTTTGAGACGCATGCACAAATCCACATCGTTAAAGGCGACAGCAAAATTTTCTTCGTCAAGCCCGCCGACCGCATGGAAACGGGAACGTTGCACCACCAAGCAAGCTGCCGTTACTGCCGATACGAATTGCGGCACGGCATGCCGAGAGAAATACCCAACGTCGTCCGGATATAGGAAGCGGTGCGAATGGCCGGCACCACCGCCTATGCCCAACGTCACCCCGGCATGCTGGATCCGTCCATCCGGGTAGAGGAGCTGCGCGCCGACCGCACCGACCTCGGGGCGCAACGCCTGTCGCACCATCGTTTTCAACCAGCCTGGGGCCCGGACCTCGATGTCGTTATTGAGCAGGCATAAGACGTCCCCCCGCGCGCTCTGCGCGGCAAGGTTGTTAATCGCGGAAAAATTGAAAGCTCCCACATATCGCTCTACACGGTAGCGGGGCGCGGGGAGTGCTGCGAGATACGCCAATGTAGCCGGATCATCGCTATCGTTATCGACGACAATGATTTCGAGATTCGGATAGTCCGTTTGCTCCAGCCCCTGCAAACAGGTGTGTAGAAGGTCGATCCTGTTCCGCGTGGGCACGATTACGCTCACAGAAGGTGTTTCGGCGTGCCCCGTATCGAACGACGCCGGAATCGTAGGGCTCGGCCGCGAGAGCCGATGGTGCAAGACGTACGGAAGATGACGAGGTACAGTGGCGGATGCGGCCGCGATCGAGGCGGTGAGATGAGGAACCCAGAGGGGGCCGCTATTGTTCTCGAGATCTTGCTCAGTCGCGCATACGATGCACGCCCCACTGAGATAATCGAAATGATTGAATAGCTCAGCATTCCAATCCGGCTTGAGATGCGGAGACGTCCGCCGGCGACGATCATCGTAGAGGTCGTCATCAGCATAGATGACGCGGCTATCCGCCGCACCGATCGCTCGGCGGTACGCATCGCCAGCGGCCGGTGCCACCACGTCGCCGGCAGGTATCGGCAGGAGCCAGACGGCCTCGCCCCAATCTATCCGTCTCGCGACGGCGCCAAGGTCCGGAATGCGCGAAGTCCCTACGACGAAAGCTGCTATTCCCTCGGTGGACAAGCTATCAAGCGTTCGCTGCACAGCGCCACGTGCCGAAGCCGATTGATCCCCTGACGCATCAACCAGCGCGATGATACGTCGGAAGCAATCCGTATACGCGTCGATGCGCGGTTCGCTTTCCAGCCAAAGCGAATAGGCCCGCGGCGACTTCATGAGCAATGGTGCGAACTGAGATCGTGCCCGTAAACGTTTGCCAAGCAAACGCCACCACAAGGCGGTCATATAAGCCCGTGGCGCACGGCGGCCGGCGTCGAAATGCACCCATAGGGTAAGCCAGATCCTTCGGACCGTTGCTACGCCGCCCCATTTCCGGAGGTCCTGCTCAAACGAGCTATTATTCATCATCCGGGCCGTTTAGTCGGCTAGCGCAGGCAGGCAAGGTTGCTCTTCGCGGAAGGACCGATCGGCGACATGAGTATATGCGCGGGATGGCGGCTGAAAGCACATTAAGCAGCTATCAATACCGGTAAACAATCTTTCGCGTGATCGAATTCCGCCAAGGCGTTCTGGTGACGCGGCCTGCGACGTGGTCAAGCGAGCCTCATGAAATTGGAGCGCTTGCGCCATTCATGGGTTCGAAAGTACTGGGCAAGTGTCGGTCCGGAAACCTTATTGTGCCGCATCTGGTCAATCCGCATCAGCACCTCGTGAAGCGCAAGTCTCATCGACAGCACCGTGGATTGGGGTTCAAGGCGGTTGCGGCATTGATCGGCTGCATCGAGCAATCGACCGTCTTGGTCCCAGTGCGCTAGACTGGACCCGTTACCGCAAACATGGCGCCAGCAATATGACTATATCGATCAGTCCGCCTCTTTTGCTCACGCGCACATCGCTGATACTAGATCTGTACATCTAGCATCAGCGATGGTTCCACTCAGGCTTCGTTCAAGATACCCCGCAAATAGCGCCCGTAATCCGACTTTCCAAGCTTTGCGATCGCGCGCTCCATGCCGCTTGCGTCGATAAACCCTTCACGAAATGCGATTTCTTCAGGGCTCGCGATTTTGAAACCTTGGCGCTTTTCAAGAATACGCACATACTCTGCGGCATCTAGCAGGCTGTCTGGGGTTCCGGTATCGAGCCAAGCATAGCCACGCCCCATGATTTCCACCGACAGCTCGCCACGTTCGAGGTACACACGGTTGACATCCGTTATTTCCAACTCACCGCGCGGCGATGGCGTCATATTGGCAGCGATATCGACGACTTTCTCGTCGTAGAAATACAGACCGGTGACAGCCCAGTTCGATTGCGCCTTTTCGGGCTTTTCCTCGATCGACAGCGCGGTCATCTTTTCATCGAAGGAGACGACACCGTACCGCTCCGGGTCTGTCACGTGGTAAGCGAAGACGCTTGCGCCGCTCTTGCGCGCACGAGCGTTGCTGAGCAATTCGGTCATGCCGTGGCCATAGAAGATATTGTCGCCCAGGATCAGCACCGATTGCTGACCAGCGACAAAATCGGCGCCGATAATATAGGCTTGGGCCAAGCCGTCAGGGCTGGCCTGAACCGCATATTCCAGGGACATACCCCACTGCGAACCATCTCCGAGCAACGCCTGGAACGATGGAATATCCCGTGGCGTCGAGATGATCAAAACTTCCCGTATTCCCGCCAGCATCAAGGTGCTTAGCGGATAATAGATCATCGGCTTGTCATAGACCGCCATCAACTGCTTCGATGTAGCAAGCGTCATAGGATATAGCCGGCTGCCGCTGCCCCCAGCTAAGATGATACCTTTCATGAGTCTTCTTCCTCGTCTGAAGCGTGGTTAAACGATAGCCGGATGGAGACGGGCAACCACTGTTTCCAGCGCTTCCTGCCAATTCGGCAAAGCCACACCATGCACATCTGCTATCAAGCTACAGTCCAGCCTGGAGTTGGCAGGTCGTTTAGCGGGAGTCGGGTAATCGGCCGTCGTGATCCGCAAAACGCGGGCGGACGGACCTCCCCGCGCAGACGACGCTTTAAAAATGCCCTCTGCGAAATCAGCCCAGCTGGCTTCGCCGGCTGCCGTCATATGAAAAATACCACGAAGCGCAGGATTACGATCGGCGACGAGATTGGCCGCAACACGCAATATCCCATCAGCAATATCGAGCGCACTGGTCGGATTGCCGATTTGATCAGCGACAACCGACACTTCCTCGCGGTCGCCTGCGACCCGGAGCATCGTTTTGACGAAATTGGCGCCGAACGGACTATAGACCCATGCCACGCGTAAGATGGCGCTATTGTCAGGATGCGACGCCAATACCGCAGTTTCGCCATCGAGCTTCGATGCGCCATAGATGCCGGTGGGCCCGGTCGCGTCACTCTCACGATAAGGACGATCGAGCGCGCCATCGAACACATAGTCCGTCGAAATATGCACTAGGGGCACATCGAGCGCCTTGGCGGCCGCGGCGACGGCACCTGCACCGATACCATTGACGGCATAAGCAAGATCAGGCTCAGTCTCGGCCTTGTCGACTGCCGTATACGCGGCCGCCGAGATCACGACATCAGGCGCCGCCGCCTGAACGGCGCGCGCAACAGATTCGGGATCGACAAGGTCAAGCTCAGGACGCGCCAATACGACGATCTCATGCCCGGCCGTGGTGCCGCGCTCGATCAGGCTAGTGACGACCTGTCCGACGCGCCCGGTGATGGCGATTTTCATGCAGCAACCGGCGCAGCGGACAACCCCAGGCGCTCGCCATCGTATTGATCCCGCAGCGGCTGCCACCACCATGCATTGTCCAGATACCAGCGGACCGTCTTTTCGATCCCGGTCTCGAACGTCTCTTCCGCGCGCCAGCCAAGTTCTTCCTCAAGCTTGGTGGCATCGATCGCATAGCGGGCATCATGCCCCGGACGATCGGTGACGAACTCGATCAACTCTTCGCGCGGGGTCGTACCGGGACGAAGGTCGTCGAGCACACTGCAGATGCGGCGCACGACGTCAATGTTGCGGCGTTCATTGCGCCCGCCGACATTATAGGTTTCGCCTACCCGCCCTTTTTCGATGATGATGTCCAGTGCGCGGGCATGGTCGTCGACGAAGAGCCAGTCGCGCACATTCTCGCCCTTGCCGTAGACCGGCAGCGGACGACCGGCGAGCGCGTTGAGGATCGTCAGCGGAATCAGCTTCTCAGGGAAATGGTACGGACCGTAATTGTTTGAGCAGTTCGAAACCACGATCGGAAGGCCGTAGGTTCGCTCCCACGCTTTGGCGAGATGGTCCGACGCAGCCTTTGAAGCCGAATATGGCGAGCTTGGGTCATACGGCGTGGTTTCGGTAAAGAGACCTTCATCTCCCAACGACCCGTAGACTTCATCGGTCGAAACGTGGAGAAAACGGAAGTCCGCCTTGGCCTGGCTTACAAGGCCGTTCCAATAGCTGCGCGCAGCCTCCAACAGCGTGAAAGTCCCAACCACGTTGGTCTGTACGAAATCGGCAGCGCCCGTGATCGAGCGATCGACATGGCTCTCGGCTGCGAGATGCATGATCCGATCGGGCCGGAAATCGGCAATCGCCTGGATCATCGCAGCACTATCGCAGATATTGGCCTTGAGGAAGCGATGGTTGGGGCTATCGGCCACCGCCCGTAAAGAAGCCTCGCAACCCGCATAGGTCAGAGCGTCGATCGTAAGGACCTCATAACCCTTGGTCAGGACAAGATAGCGTACTAGCGCAGATCCAATAAATCCGGCGCCGCCGGTAACAATAACACGCATGAGCTTACTTGCTCCCATCGAAGTTGGACCACGAAAAATATGGCGGAAGGTCCTGCAATCGCGGCTGCTTGAGATCCTTTGGCGACAGTGTCTCAGCGTTGGCGACGTCGGGCCAGGTTATCCGGATGGTCGGGTCATCCCACGCAAGTCCCTTGTCGCATTCGGCGTTATAATATCCGGTAACTTTGTAGCAGATCACCGTGTCGGGAAGCATCGAGCAAAAACCATGTGCGAAGCCGGGCGGAACCCAAAGCTGATTGCCGTTTTCGGGGGTAAGCATCTCGCCAACCCATTGCCCGTAGGTCGGCGAACCGCTGCGGATATCGACCGCTACGTCGAACAGTGCGCCCGCCGTGCAGCGCACCAATTTCCCTTGGGCGTGCGGATCGCTTTGAAAATGCAAACCGCGGATCGTGCCTGCGCGGGCACTAAGCGACTCATTGTCCTGAACGAAGGCATAGTCCCCGCAATGGCGAGCAAAAACATCGGCACGGAACGTCTCGGCGAAATACCCACGCTCATCCCCAATGTGACGGGGAATCAATATCTTAACGCCATCAATAGGAAATTCTCGAACGTCCATGACTCTTCCTTGGGTGAAACGAAGGCGGTGTGCGCTTCTTAGTTTCGGCTGTTCTGGACCGTTTGAACCGCGCTCGTCACGGTCAGGATCGGCGAGAAGAGCTGACTAACAAGTTGAACGACCTTGCTTGGCTGGTTAGCACTGGCATTGCCAAAGTACAGCACATCTCCATCTTGCATCACGAAGCGCTGTGCCATGAAATACGCCCCAGTCTTCATCATGTTGAGATGATAGACGACAGGTTTTTCACTGCCGTCGTCCGCGCGCGTGAACCGGAAAAGGAAAATCGCCGCCGGATCACCGATCGAAGGATTGACGCCGCCAGCGGATGCAACAGCTTGCGCAAGAGAGATCGACGATTGATTAAACGGCAATTGGTCAACACGCCCCGAGGCCCCCATGACCGAGTAGCTTCGCGGACTGCTGATGAGCGTTAGCTTGTCACCAGGATAAGCGAAGACGTCCAAGCCGGGATTCGCGACCAGCGTCCCGAAGCGAATATCAATTGCCTCGTTCCGTCGGATCAACCGGAGAACCAAATCCTTCGCGCTCCCGCGATAACCGCCGGCCAACGCAACGACGTCGCTCAGCGATTCGCGATTGGTCTGAAGCACCAAGCGACCTGGGCGCGCGACTTCGCCCCCGACAATGACGGTGTTCGTGACCATCTCCCGCATGCTCACCACAACCTGCGGATTCTGCGACAAGCCACGCAACGAGCGACGGACCAACGATTCGACTTCACTCACGGTGCGGCCGGCCACCTTAAGTTTGCCTGCATAAGGAATGAAAATGAGTCCATCGTCGCTGACCCGCGTCGGAGGAAGCTTCTGGACCTTTACACCGGCATCCGGCTGGCCACCCTCGCCCGACGAACCACTAGATCCCCCGCCTGAAAACAACGGAACGCCGGCCTCGTAAATATTGATATCCAGCACATCCCCCGGCCCGACCAGGTCGGTCGGCGGCGGCACGGTGCCCCGCAGCTTTTCAAGACCAGCATCGTCGACCTTTTGCGCCCCTGGGACATCGGCCGCGTTCGTGAGTTCGATGATAGGGATGGGCGCGCCCTCCGCAGCGACCGCCGCGGATTTGACGATCTGCTTTCCGGTCGGGCCACTCGATGGCAGCGAAGCGCATCCGGCCAATCCGGCAAACAAAATAAGACACGCAGATTTCTGGATTGCCATTATAAAATCTCAAATTTGACAGAGGCTGCCGGTCCAGCGCGTAATGCCATAACGGAAGGGCTCAGACAGAGGAACTGCTCATTTCGGGCAGTCCCTCCTCACCTCGTTGAGTAGCTCACGCCAAAGACAGCGGCTAGATCGACCGAGTTGCCTCGGAAGATCCGCTAGAGAAAAGAGTCTTTGTGCCGAGGCGACCGGTGCATGACCTCGATAGTGTCATGCGCCGCAAATCGCCGGTCGAACAGTTCATCTTGAGCCCAAGGCGCTTCAGCCGGGAGTGAGCTGGTCGGATCGAAAAACGCGTACGCGTGATAGACCGGACACCCTTCAGGAACCGTGTGCATCACGATCGAATTTCGCGTTCGCGTTGGCTCTGCGATGAAGCCTCCCCCGTGGGGAAGTTGTGGATGCCAGATCAGCACATCGCCACGCTTCATCGGTACGTGACGCGACGACAGACCACGGCGCTCGCATTCCGCGAGCATATCACCCTGATATTTGTCGAAGAGTTGATTGTTGATCGAGCCTATTTCCGAATTTTCAGCAGCGCTCCGCGCGAAAGCCAGGCGGTCCAACTCTGGAACCAGGTGACCGCCCGCAATCACTTCGAGACACCCATTGCCAGGGTCAGCGTCTTCCAACGCAAACCACGTTCCGAAGTAACAATATTCAGGCCGAGTCGTGAAATAAGGCGTATCCCGATGCAACGTTTGTCCAGAGCCCTTCTCGAAATATAGCGATGTATAGATACTCGTCCGCGCGCCAAATAATGCATCCTGAAATGCCAAAACCGGCCGCGCACTGGCAAACATCTCGACCAACACCGGTAACGTCAGATGAATATTGATGACGCGCTCAAGATAACCAAAATCGTTTCGGAATTGGTCGAAATAGTCGCTGTTTCGTGAACATAGCGACCGGAATTCCGAAGTCACACGATCGCACAGATCCGGAGACACCGCATTTTCGAAGACAATGTAGCCATCCCGCATGAAACGATCTGCCTGTTCCCTCACATCGTCGGGCAAGGCTAGGTATCGTTCGTCGTCTTTATAATCGTAAGACATAAACCATGGAACTTGATTATCCAGATTTATGTCATCTGCGAGATAGCGCGGCGGACTTTGGGGGGTTCCTGACAAGCCATCGACGCCTTTTTCTTGACTGAAAAGGGCGCGCCGCAATGTCTCCACGATCTTCGAGCTCAATTTATCGACCCTTCCGTCAGAATTTAGAGACTATCGTATACCGATATTCCGAGTTCCACGTCGCTATACTCTACAGCACGCGTTTCATGGATAAGAACAGCTCGGTTACAATATTGCCGCACGACGTCCATGCTATGAGACGCAAGAATCATAGATCGATCGCTTCTACGCTCAAAAAGCTCGTAATGACATTTACGCTGGAAATTCTGATCACCGACCAAGATGATTTCGTCAATCAGATAGCAGTCAAATTCGATGGCAAGTGACAATGCAAAGGCAAGGCGAGCTCGCATACCCGACGAATAGGTTTTGACCGGCATCTTCAGCTGCCGCCCGAGCTCAGTAAAGCTCTCTACAAAATCTTTAATCTCGCGATAGTCCCGATTGTAAATGCGGGCGATAAAGCGCGCATTGTCAAAACCGGTCAGACTTCCTTGAAACCCTCCAGCAAAGCCGAGCGGCCACGAGACAGACATCTTTCGCGAAATATGCCCCGACGACGGCATCTCCACTCCGCCGATCAGCTTGATAAGCGTACTTTTGCCAGCACCGTTACGCCCCATCAACGCGATACGCTCACCACGGCCAACCGACAGGTTGACGTTTTGCAGGACGTGCTTCTTGCCTGACCCGACAGGGTAGCTCTTACCCAAATTGACGCACGTGATCATTCGACAGCCAACTCTTTTCGTACGTGACGGCAGAGTGCGAGGCCGATCGCGGTCAGTACGACTGTGCAGGCGATGGGATTCCAAGGGTTGTAATATGCCGTCAAATCGTCGCCCCACAGGCCCTTCCGCATCATCTCCATCGCGTTGACGAAGGGAGACCAGAGAAGATACTCGCGGAAGGTAGGCGTCAACCACGACGCCATCGTGAAGAGACCCGAGAACGGGATCATGATGTACGTGACGACCGGCATGAACTTCTCGAGCACCTCAGACATTTCCGAAAGGGGTGCGACGACAAAACATATCGACAAAGTGAAAATCGAATACAGTGACCAACCAGCGACAAATAGTCCAATATCCTGCGGGATCGGAAACAAATCAAACTGAATCAGAACTATGCCTATGAAGAGAAACGCCATCATCCCGCCGAGCATTTCGATAAGAAAGCGAACCAAGATAAAATCGATCACCTTGATTTGCTGATGGTAAAGCAAACTACCATTGACTAGGAAAATGCTGATGCTTCGGGAAACGCCATGCCGAAAAAGGGTAATCGGAATGTAGCCCGAGACGACGAACGCGACGATCCCGATCCCGTGTTCTTCCGGCCCTTTCAAGAAGCGCCAGATCAGCGCGACGAGACCCGCAAAGAGCAGGGGCTCGACCATGATCCACAAAAATCCGATATTTTCGCGGCCATAGCGTGTGTGCAGTTCTCGGATCATGAGCGCGTGGATCACGCGAACTTGCGTTCCCCAGCCTCTCCGAAATCGGCGCAGATCTAGATTGGCCACGGTCACTCTTCCGGCGCGTGTTCGAGGATGCCGACGATAACCATCCATCCGATAAAATAAAGGAACGTCGCTGCAGCCGCTACGACGATGATGTCGATAAGCCGGCGCGGCAACAACGGCATGTCAGGCAAATTAGGGTCCACGACGTGCTCGAGATAGAACTGCTGGCGCTGCCCTTCATTGCGCGCCTGGACCAGCGCCGCGCTCGCGACATTGAGGTTTTCGGTCGCAAACTCCTGTTCGACCTGCAGGTTTTCATAGCCACCAAGCTTCGACGAGATGCTGCCGCCCGCACCGACGACACGACCATTTTGCGAGGCAATCTGCGCCGAGATTGCCGCGATTCTGCTGCGGATCGCGGGGATCGAGGGATTGGAGGGAGCTGAGCGCTGGATAGATGCCAATTGCGCTGCCAACGACGCCCGTTCGGCGACCATCTTATTCGAGATCTCCAGAACCCCAGTGGCCTGCTTGGTCGGATCGATGATATCTTGCGAATTCCGGAACTGGGCGAGGGCTGCACGTGCCTCCTTCGTCCGCTCCATGGCAATCGCCACCTGTTTTTGCGCCTCGGAAATCCCACGCGTTTGCGCCCGGGTATTTAGCCGATTAACCATCCCCTCACTCAACTCGAGGAGCTTCTTGTTTATCTCGTAAGCATCTCGTGCCGAGTAGGCCTTGATCGTCAGAATCGCGGTGCCCGTCTCGCCGTCGAGCTTGGCGCTGACCATATTGGTATAATAGCGATACAGGTCCTCGAAGGTATTCCCTGACCCGAGATGCGGGAAGCGCGAAATGAAATCGATCCCCGGCGCAGAGTACCTCTGCCGCAAACCTGGGTCGCGTTCCAACGCCGCGACCGCATTGCGCGACCGCACAAATTCAAGGATTTCGTTTGCTTGCTCTTGCCCAGCAGAGAGGCCGGTCGTCTGAATTAAATTCGCGAGCGTCGAAAGCTGCGGGCGCTTTTGATCAGCACTCTTTACAACAAAACGCGCTTCCGAAATATAGACATCAGATGCTATAAATAGATAATAGATCGCCGCCAAGATTGTTGGCAAAATTACGAATACAAAGAACCATTTCCTCTTTTTTATCAACGCAGATACTCTGCTTTGACTGGTTGCCTTTGTAGGCTCGAAGCGGAGCGAATTTTCAACGTCCATAATTATCTACAAGATACCTTGAAAGGAAGAAATGGCGTCACAGGCTTGCGCTAGGCGAACACGGCTTGTGATGCAAGACCTGGCAGCGGTATGCCGCTGTCCCGTCCAAGCGCGGGTAGCGAATACGGAGTTCGAGCGCTACTCTAACTACCGTTTTTTGGCAAACGGGTCGTGCCCGGCGAGACAAAGCCGTACGACATTCGCTCAGTGCAAGATGGTTGTGGCGGCTGAGATTTGCGGCCAACAGCGGGTGGTCGAATGATCTGACATCAGTCGTGCCGTACTTGCGTAACGGAGCGACCTGCATGTCCAGCGGGGTCGCCCAACAAGCCGGTCTGACACGACCCTTTCCGCCTCACCCCAGCGGAACAAAACGCAACGGCAACCCGTCCTTGGGCCGCGGGATCGGCCAGGCCTGCCATGTCTCACCGGCACCCGCGTCGAGAACGATGCGATAGCGGCTGAGCAAATGCGCGACGAGAATGCGGATTTGCATCGTGGCGAAGTGCAGCCCCAGGCACATATGCGCGCCGCCGCCGAACGGCACCCAGGCATATTTGTGCCGCGCGCGCACCGCCTCTGGGGTGAAACGCATGGGATCGAAGCGCTGCGGGTCGGACCACAGTTCGGGCATGGTGTGCGTGTAGGCGACACTGACACTGACCGTCGTCCCCGCCGGAATATGATAGCCGCCGAAGTCGAACGGCTTGATCGCACGGCGCGGCAACGACGGGACGGGCGGGATCAGCCGCAGCGATTCCTTGAACGCCATGTCGGTCAGCACCAGCCGGTCGAGCTGCCCATATGCCGGCCCGCCGGTGTCGTTACGGCCGAGCTCGGTAATCTCGGCGCGCAACGTCTCCTGCCATTCGGGATTGCGTCCGAGCAACATGACAAGGCTCGTCGCCGACGAGGTGATCGTGTCGTGCGCCGCCATCATCAGGAAGTTCATGTGGTCGGCAATTGCATCGGCAGCGAGCGGCTTGCCGGCATCATCGGTCGCGCGGCAGAATTGCGAGAAGAAGTCGTTGCCCGCGCCTGCCCGCCGCGCCGGAATCTCGCGTTCGAACAGGTCGATCAGATAGGCGCGCGCGCGCACGCCCTTGCGCATCTGCGAGCCCGGGAGGGGCACGCGGATCGGGGTGATCGAGGCCTGCACCTCGTCGACGAACGCCTGGTTGATCCGCGTTGCCTCGGGGCCAAGCGGCATGCCGAGAAAGCTTTCGGCGGCGAGATCGAGCGTCAGTTCCTTGATCGCATCATAGAAGCGCATCGGCCGGTTACCCCAGCCCGCCACGGTGCGCGCAATGCCGCTGTCGAGCGTCTCGGCATAATGCCGCATCGGCTCGGGCTTGAACGCGACCGACATTACGCGGCGGTCGGCGCGGTGCTTGTCGAAATCCATCAGCATCAGCCCGCGCGGAAAGAGCAAATTGAGCAACGGCCCCCAGCCCTGTTCCGACGAGAAGACGCGGTCGCGGTCGAACAGGACGAGTTCGTTGGCCTCGGGACCGATCAGGCTGACGGTCGGCCCGCCAAACGCGTTGTTGCGAAACACCGGACCATAACTGTCGATCATGTGGCGCCCGAAGCGCACCGGATCCTTGAGCATGCGGAAGGTGTTGCCGACGAAGGGCAGCCCATCCTCGCCGTGAATGTCGCGAATGTCCCCCTGCTTCTGCCGCGGCAGCCAGTGCGGATTGGCTTTGAAGGTATGGGCGTAGGCCATCGTCGCGCTCCTGCTTACTGACATTGGTATAAGTAAGGAGTCTCGCGCTGGGAAGCGCTTAGCGCGGCGCTTCCTCGCCGAGCGAGTCGAGCCAGCGGGTGACCCAGCTGGTCCGGCTGCTCGACATCGCGCCGGCGAGCACGACCGCGACCACGACGATCGGCAGCAGCCAGTCGAGATCGATCAGCGCCACCAGCACCCCGACGAGCATAAGGCCGATGCTCAGCAGACCGAGCGCGGCGATCCGGCGTTCGCCCGCGGGCGACAGCGCGATGACGCGCGGTCCCTTGCGATCCCAATTCGGCGACGTTGTCAGCAACCGTCTCCCTTGCGCGTCGCGCACGCGGAACAGCGCCGCGACGAGCGGCGCGCCGATCGCGTCACCCGGCGCGACCGGGCCGGCACGGCGCTGTGGCGGCGCAGCCGCCGGGCGATCGGCCCAAGTGTCGATCGTGAGCAGCCGCCCATCGCGCTCGACGATTTTGTAGCGCGGGGGCGGCGGCTTGCTCATCGGCCGCGCCGCGCGCGCCACTCGGCAGCGCTCTGGCCCCAGGCATCGACGCGATAGTCGGCGAGCGGCGGCGGCAAGCGGGTCGGTCCGCGGTTGGTCGAGCCGAGACGCTCGGCGAGCCGGGCCGAGCGGTGATTGTCGGGTGCGATCGTGTGGATCACGTCGCTCCAGCCGAGCAGGTCGAACGCGTAATCGATCGCGGCGACCGCGGCTTCATGCGCATAGCCCTTGCCGGCAAAACCGCTGGCAACGCCCCAGCCGACCTCGGTGCCCGGCCAGCCCTCGGGCTGCCACGGGCCGATCCGCCCGACCCAGGCGCCCGTTTCGCGTTCGATCACCGAAAACATCGAGAAGCCGCGCGTCATCCACGCGCCGGCGCGCACCGAAAAGTCACGCCAGGCGACCGCGCGCGGCATCGCGCCGCCGAGATGCGCCATCGTCTCGCCATCGGCGGTGAAGGCGGCATAGGCCTCGAAGTCCGCGGGCTCGGGGAGCCGCAGAATCAGCCGGTCGGTGAACAGGATCGGCCCGCTCACCATCGGGATCAGCCGAAGCGCGCCTTCAGCGCCATCATCGCGAGTGCCGCCTTGGCTGCTTCGCCGCCCTTGTCCTTCTCGGACTTGCGCGCGCGCGTCAGCGCCTGCGCTTCGTCCTCGGTGGTGAGGATCCCGTTGCCGATCGCGAGACCATCCATCGACAGCGCCATCAGCCCGCGCGCGCTCTCGCCCGCGACGATCTCGAAATGATAGGTCTCGCCGCGGATCACGACGCCCAGCGCGACGAAGCCGTCATACAGGCCGGTCTCGGCCGCGAGCGCTACAGCGCCGGGGATTTCGAGCGCGCCGGGGACGGTGATCGTCTCATGCGTGTGCCCGGCCGCCTCGATCGCGGCGCGGGCGCCTTCGAGCAGCAGGTCGTTCAGATGGTCGTAGAAGCGCGCTTCGACGATGAGCAGTTTGGCCATTATTCGCCCCCGGTGCCTGGAATGGCGCGCTCGTCGACGATCGACAGGCCATAGCCTTCGAGGCCGACCAGCGCGTGATGCGTATTGGTAAGCAGTACCATTTCCTCGACGCCCAATTCTGCGAGGATCTGCGCGCCGACACCGTAATCGCGCAATTCCTCGACCTCGGGCGCGCCCGCGCCCTTGCCCTCGCCGCGCAACTTCATGAAGCGCGTGATGCCGTCCGACATGCGGCGGTTGATCACGACGATCACGCCGGTGCCTTCGTCGGCGATCAGCTGCATCGCGCCCGACAGCAGGCCCGAGCGCTCATTCTCTTCGCCGAACACGTCGACGAAGGTCGACAGCGTGTGCATCCGCACCAGCGTCGGCTTGCTCGGGTCGATCTTGCCTTTCACCAGCGCGACGGTCTCGTCGCCGGTCGCCTTGTTGTGGAAGGTCATCGCCTTCCACAGTCCGCCCCATTTCGATTCGAACGGCATTTCGGCGCGCTTCTCGACGAGATGGTCGTGGCGGCGGCGATAGGCGATCAGGTCGCGGATCGTGCCGATCTTGAGATTGTGAAGCTGCGCGAACGAGACGAGATCGTCGAGCCGGCTCATCGTGCCGTCCTCGTTCATGATCTCGCAGATCACGCCCGACGGGTTGAGCCCGGCGAGCCGCGAGACATCGACCGCAGCCTCGGTATGCCCCGCGCGCACCAGCACGCCGCCGTCACGCGCGACGAGCGGGAAGACGTGGCCCGGGGTGACGATCTCTTCCTTGCCCTTCGACGAATCGATGGCGACCGCGATGGTGCGCGCACGGTCGGCCGCCGAAATGCCGGTGGTGACGCCGTCGCGCGCCTCGATCGAGGTGGTGAAGGCGGTCTCGTGCCGCGTGCCGTTGTGGCGGCTCATCAGACCCAGGCCGAGCTCCTCGACCCGCTTCTTGGTCATCGCGAGGCAGATCAGCCCGCGGCCGTGCTTGGCCATGAAGTTGATCTTCTCGGGCGTCGCCATCTGCGCGGGGATGACCAGATCGCCTTCATTCTCGCGATCCTCGTCATCGACCAGGATGAACATGCGGCCATTCTTGGCCTCGTCGATCAGTTCCTCGGGCGAGGACAGGAACCCATGGCGCAGGCGCGCAACTTCAGGCTTTTGCACGATAATGCTCCATGCGTTGCAGATAGCGGGCGAGGACGTCGATCTCGATATTGACGTGCGCGCCGGGGTGAAGATCGCCCAGCGTCGTCATCGCCTGGGTGTGCGGAATGATATTGATCGCGAAATGGGTCGTTGCGTCGGCCTGATCGGCGACGCTGTTGACGGTCAGCGAGACGCCATCGACGGTGATCGAGCCCTTGGGCGCGACGAACGGCGCAAGCGCGGCCGGAACGGCGATGACGACCTTCCACGAATCACCGTCGCTGCTGGTCGCGACGATCGACGCGATGCCGTCGACATGGCCGGTGACGATGTGGCCGCCCAGTTCCTCGCCAAGCTTCAGCGCGCGTTCGAGATTGAGCCGGCGACCGGCGGTCCATTGCGCGGCGGGGGTGCGCGAGACGGTTTCACCCGAGACATCGGCGGCGAACCAGCCCGACGCGCCGGGCGCGGACTTGTCGACGACGGTCAGGCACACGCCCGAACAGGCGATCGAAGCGCCGAGATCGACGCTCGCCATGTCATAGGTGGTGTCAACGAAGATGCGCAGATCGCCACGCTCCTCGATCCGATCGATCGTGCCGATGTCGGTAATGATCCCGGTGAACATGGCCTACTCCCTGACGCGCTCGTAAACCTCGAGCCGGTCGCTGCCAAGGGTGCGCGCGTCGCTCATCGTCCAGCGACCATGCGCCTCGGAAAGATCGGCGAGGCCGATGTCGGGCAAGGTGCGCCCGCCGCCGACAACGATCGGCGCGCGATAGAGCAGCAAGCGGTCCACGAGGTCGGCGCCGAGAAAGGCGGCGGCGGTCGCCGGGCCACCTTCGACGAGCATGGTGTCCACACCCGCCAACGTGCCGATCGCGTCCGGCGCAGCAAGGTTTTCCCACGGCAGCGCGCCGTCGGGCGCCGAATGGTGCAGGTCGGGCGTGCGCGACAGGATGAAACGCCGCGGCGACCGCGCCTCGAGTCCGGGCAAGCGCACGTCGAGCGTCGGATCGTCGGCGTCGATTGTCGCGCGGCCGACCAGGATCGCGTCGTGGCGCGTACGTTCGAGGTGCGCGTGCGCGCGTGCCTCTGACCCGGTGATCCACTGGCTCGCGCCCGACCCCAGCGCGGTCGCGCCGTCGAGCGACAGCGCGAGCTTGAGCGTCACGGCGGGCCGGCCATGCTGGCGTCGCATAAGGAAGCCGACCATCGCCGAGCGCGCGGCGGCGGCGCCCGGGCCGAGATCGACCGCGATCCCCGCATCGCGCAACCGCGCCACGCCCGCGCCATTGGTGCGCAGATCGGGATCGCCGAGCGCGACCACGACGCGCGCCACGCCTGCCAGCTCGAGCAGATCGCTGCACGCCGGCCCACGCGTCGAGACGTGCGCGCAGGGTTCGAGCGTGGTATAGACGGTTGCGCCGCGCGACTTTTCGCCGGCTTGCGCCAACGCCATCGCCTCGGCATGCGGGCGCCCGCCCGGCTGGGTCCAGCCGCGCCCGACGACGATACCATCGGCGACGATCACGCAGCCGACATTGGGGTTGGGCGTGGTCCGCCCGCGTCCGCGCTCGCCGAGCGCGAGCGCTGCGCCCATCCAGCGCGGATCGTCGGAAGCCGTGGTCACGCTCAGATCCCGTAGGCCTTGAGCCCGTCATTGACCTTCTTGAACTGCGCCCGCCGCTCGGCCTCGAGCCGCTTGAGCTCGTTGGCCTGGCGCGTCTGTTCGACGCCGTCGATCTTCTGCTGTGCGATGATCTCGGCATCGGTGCGATCGGCGCGCCATTGCTGCACATAGATGATGTCGCGGTGATACGGCTTGGGCGGGATCTTCGACTCATAGATCACGCCGACGACCATCACATAGGTCAGCGCCAGCGCCAGCCCCATGAAGCCGAGCTGATGCGGCCGGCGCGTCACGATATAGGTGCGCATATCGCGCCAGGCGCGCAGCGGGGAAATGTAGCGCAGGAAATTCATGGCACCGAGATAGGCGCGACAGGGAGGCGATGCCAGCCCTGCCGCGCCCACCCGCTCCGGCTATTCTTCGTCGAGCACGAAGCGGACCGCCATCGTCTGCCACGCCTCGATCGCCACGCCGTCGCGCGTGCCCGGGGTGAAGCGCCATTTCTCGAGCGCGCGCTTGCGCGTCGCCTCGAAGAAGGCGGGGCTCGCCGCGCTGAGCTGCTCGACCTGTTTCACGCGCCCGTCGGTGCCGATCAACACGCGTACCACGACCCGCCCCTCGCGCCCGGCGAGGCGTTCGTCGCTCGGATAGGTCGGCTGGAACGCGCCGAGATAGCGCGAGTCGAGGCGCGGGATCGTCATGACCGGCGCGGGCGGCTTGACGATCGTGCCGACATCACCCGTGCCGCCGGCGAACGGTTGCAGCGGCGGCGGATCGATGTGCGTGGCAATCGGGCCGCTCGGGACGCCCGGTAGCACAGGCTTGGTCAGGTCGATCGATTCGGGCGGCGGCTTCAGTGGCTGCGCGGCGTGCTGGATCTGCGGGACCGGCTTTGGTTCGGGCTTTGGCGGGGGTGGCGGATCGAGCGGGATGTTGGTCGCGGTGATCGTCGGCACGATATCGCGCACGAAATGCGGCGCGGTCAGCGAAAGCCCGAACAGCAACACGCCGCTGGCGCCGAGCGCGAAGGCGACTCCGCCGGGGTTGAGACCATGGCGGTTGGCATAGCGATCTGCGTACATCGTCCCGTCTCCATCTGTGCCGTCCGAGTCTGCGCCGGACATGGAGAGGATGTTACATCATAACATTACGCGCGCAAGAGACATTATATCCTGTCGCCTTACTCGGGCGACAGGCGCGCGATCGCGCGGTCGCGGCCGATCAGCGGGAGCAACGCCTTCATGTCGGGACCGTGCTCGCGGCCAGTCAGCGCTCGCCGCAACGGCAGGAACAGCGCCTTGCCGCTGCGTCCGGTCTCGGCCTTCAGCACAGCGGTCAGCGCGTGCCATGGGTCCCCTGCCCAGTCGAGCGACTTGGCCACCCGCGCGGCGGCAACGAGGAAGTCCACATCGGCGGGGTCGCGCTCTGCGACGACCGGGCCCTCGATCACGCCCCACCAGTCGGCCGCCTCGGCGATCGTCTGGAGATTGGGCCGCACCGCCGCCCATTCCGCCGCGCCCATCCCAGCGGGAAGCCGGTCGACGACGTGCGCGAAATCGAGCTGATGGACGATCTTGGCGTTCAATCCGGCGAGCTCGGTCTCGTCGAAGCGTGCCGGCGCGCGGCCGAACTTGGCGAAATCGAAACTCTCGATCAGCGTCGCTATCTCGACCAGCGGCTCGACCGGCAAGCTTGTCCCGATCCGCGCGAGCAGCGCGCGCACCGCCTCGGGTTCGATCCCGACCTCACGGAAATGCGCGACGCCGAGCGATCCCAGCCGCTTCGACAATTTGCCCTCTGAGCCGACCAGCAGCGCCTCGTGCGCGAAGGCCGGCGGTGTCGCGCCCATCGCGTCGAACATCTGGAGTTGCAGTGCGGTGTTCGAGACGTGGTCCTCACCGCGCACGACATGCGTGATGCCCATCTCAACATCGTCGATCGCCGAGGGCAGCATATACAGCCACGAACCGTCGGCGCGGCGGATGACGGGATCGCTCATCGTCGCGGCATCGAATTTCTGGGCTCCGCGGATCAGATCGTCCCATACGATCGGCGCGGCATGATCGAGCTTGAAGCGCCAGTGCGGCTTGACGCCAGCGGCTTCGAGGCTCGCCCGCTCGGCGTCGCTCAGCGCGAGCGCGGCGCGGTCATAGACCGGCGGCAGCCCGCGCCCGGCGGCGATCTTGCGCTTGAGGTCGAGTTCCTGCGCGGTCTCATAGGCGGGATAGACGCGGCCGGCCTCGCGCAACGCCGCAAAGCGTGCCTCATAGAGCGCAAAGCGCGCCGACTGCCGCTCCTCGCCCGCAATCGTCAGCCCGAGCCAGGCGAGATCGGCCCGGATCGCGTCGACGAAGCGCTCTTCGCTGCGCTCGGCATCGGTATCGTCGATCCGCAACCAGAATTCGCCATCCTGCGCTTGCGCCCACAGCCAATTGTGGAGCGCGGTGCGGATGTTGCCGACGTGCAGCATGCCGGTGGGCGAAGGGGCGAAGCGAGTGCGGATCGTCATGCGACGAGCGGTAGAGGACGCGGCGCCCCCTCGACAAGCCCGCGCGGCAAGGCTGCGATGTGCCATAAGGCGTCCGTTTTGGGGCGCATCTGCGGGTCGCGCGGGGTATCACCCGCCCTGCGGTCCCTTTCCCCAAGCGGTGGACGCTCCTAAGGAGGCTGCAAATCGGCAAGCGCAAGGGGCGGCCCATATGAAACTTCTCACCGGCAATTCGAACCTGCCGCTCGCGCGCGATGTCGCTGCCTACCTCCAGCTGCCGCTAACCGACGCGCAGGTGCGCCGCTTCGCCGATGAGGAAATTTTCGTCGAAATCCAGGAGAATGTCCGCGGCGAGGACGTCTTCGTGCTGCAATCGACCGGCTACCCTGCGAACGACAATCTGATGGAACTGCTGATCTGCATCGACGCGCTGAAACGCGCTTCGGCCAAGCGAATCACCGCGGTCATCCCCTATTTTGGCTATGCCCGGCAGGACCGCAAACCCGGCCCGCGTACGCCGATCTCGGCGAAACTCGTCGCCAATCTGATCACCGTCGCGGGCGCCGACCGCGTGCTCTCGGTCGATCTGCATGCCGGGCAGATCCAGGGCTTCTTCGATATCCCGACCGACAATCTGTTCGCCGCGCCCGTGATGTCGGCCGACATCCTCACCCGCTACGGCAACCGCAATCTGATGGTCGTCTCGCCCGACGTCGGCGGCGTGGTGCGCGCACGCGCGCTGGCCAAGCGGCTCAACAACGCCCCACTCGCGATCGTCGACAAGCGCCGCGAGCGCGCGGGCGAATCCGAAGTGATGAACATCATCGGCGAGGTCGAAGGGCGCTTCTGCATCCTGATCGACGATATCGTCGATTCGGGCGGCACGCTGTGCAACGCCGCCGCCGCGCTCAAGCAAGCCGGCGCTGCAGGCGTCGCCGCCTATATCACGCACGGCGTGCTCTCGGGCGGCGCGGTGGCGCGAGTCGAAAGCTCGGCGCTCGAGGAACTGGTCATCACCGATTCGCTCGGCAGCCACGACATCGTCGCCTCGGCCAAGAAGATCCGCCACCTGACGATCGCGCCGTTGCTCGCCGAGGCGATTCGGCGGATTGCCGACGAATCGTCGGTCTCGTCGCTGTTCGATTAAATCAGGCGAGCGCGTCCCAGATCAGCTTTACGCCGACCAGCACCATCAGCGTGTAGATCGCGGTGTAGAATCGCTCGGGCGGGACGCGCCGCGCCAGCCAGACGCCGGCAAAGGTCGACGCGATCGCCACGGGCAGCAGCAGCGCCGCGATACCGAGCGTGCCGCGGTCGAACTGGCCGAGCGCCCAATAGGCGGGGACCTTCGCCCAATTGACCGCGGCAAAGAAGATCGCAGTCGTGCCGACGAGCACGTCGCGCGGCAGCCGACGCGGCAGGACATAGACCTGGAACGGCGGCTGGCCGGCGTGGGCGATCTGGCTGGTGAAGCCCGAGGCGATGCCGAGCAGCGATCCCACCCAGCCGGGCGCCTGCGCCGCGACCGCCACCGCGCCCCGCCGCTCGCTCCACAGCCGGTAGAGCCCGAACAGCACCGAGATCACCCCGACGACCGCGAGCACCGCCGCGGTCGAGACCTGCGCTGCGAACAGGTAGCCGAGCACGATCCCGACCCCCGCGCCCGGCAGCATCCAGCCGAGAATCGTCGCGTCCCAATCGCGCCGGAACGCCCAGACGCCGACGACATCCTGCACGATCAGGATCGGCAGCAGGATCGCGGCCGCGCGCACCGGCGAGATAGCGAGCGCGAGCATCGGCAGCGACAAGGCGCCGAGCCCTGCAAAGCCGCCTTTCGACAGGCCGAGCAGCACCACCGCCGGGACCGCCAGCGCGTAGAAATGCAGCGGCTCGTTCAATCCGGGATGAGCGTGGTCTGGCCGACCGGCGCGCGGACGCCAGCGCGCTTGCGGCGCTTGAGTTCGGCTTTCAGATCTTCTGGCTTGGGCGCGACGAGGAAGCCGAAGCTGACCGTCCCATCCTTGGTCTCGACGACATGGTGGAGCCGGTGCGCCTGGATGATCCGCTTCATATAGGCCGACTTGGGCAGATAGCGCGTCGGGATACGGCGATGGACGATGACGTCGTGAAAGCCGAAATAGATTGCGCCATAAGCGGCGATGCCCGCGCCGATCCAGGTGAAACCCTGCCACCAGCCGAGTTGCACGCCGAACACCAGCATCGTGATCGACGGCAGAGCGAAGATCACCGCATACAGGTCGTTGAGCTCCCAATTGTCGGTGCGCGGGCGGTGGTGGCTCTCGTGCAGGAACCAGCCGAATCCGTGCATCACCCAGCGGTGCGCAGCATAAGCGAACAGCTCCATCCCAGCGACGGTGGCAAGAAAGAGCAACAGACCGGAGATCAGCGACATGCAGGCGATATAGCGTGCCACGGCCGCGATAGCGAGTGTTCGCAACTGCGAAGGGGTGGATTCGCGCCCCCGTGTGTGCTTAAGCCCCCCGCAAACCCGACCCTTGGAAAGGCACGCGCTCATGAACATCCACGAATATCAGGCCAAGGAACTCCTGGCGAAATTCGGCGTGCCCGTTCCCGCGGGCTTCTCCGCCATGTCGGTCGAGGAAGCGGTTGCAGCATCGGAAAAGCTCCCCGGGCCGCTCTATGTCGTCAAGGCGCAGATCCACGCCGGCGGCCGCGGCAAGGGCAAGTTCAAGGAACTCGGCCCCGACGCGAAGGGCGGCGTCCGCCTCGCCAAGACCGCTGACGAGGTTCGCGCGGCCGCGACCGACATGCTCGGCAACACGCTGGTGACGATCCAGACCGGCGACGCCGGCAAGCAGGTCAACCGCCTGTACGTCACCGACGGCGTCGACATCGCCAAGGAATTCTACCTCGCCTTGCTCGTCAACCGCGCCACCGGCCGCGTGTCGATGGTCGCCTCGACCGAGGGCGGGATGGACATCGAGACCGTCGCGCACGACACGCCCGAGAAGATCCACAGCATCGACATCGACCAGGCGACCGGCTTCCAGCCGCATCACGGCCGCGCCGTCGCAGCCGCGCTCGAGCTCAAGGGCGATCTCGCCAAGCAGGCGTCGTTCGTCGCCGCCAAGCTGTACGATGCCTTCATGGGCACCGATGCCGAGCAGATCGAAATCAACCCGCTCGCGGTCACCGATGACGGCAAGCTGATGGTGCTCGACGCCAAGGTCGCCTTCGACGGCAACGCGATGTTCCGCCACAAGGACCTGATGGAACTGCGCGACGAGACCGAGGAAGATCCCGCCGAGCTCGAGGCATCGAAGTACGACCTCGCCTATATCAAGCTCGACGGCGACATCGGCTGCATGGTTAACGGCGCCGGTCTCGCGATGGCGACGATGGACATCATCAAGCTCAACGGCATGTTCCCGGCGAACTTCCTCGACGTCGGCGGCGGCGCCAACAAGGAGAAGGTCACCGCGGCGTTCAAGATCATCCTGAGCGACCCGGCGGTGAAGGGCATCCTCGTCAACATCTTCGGTGGCATCATGCGCTGCGACATCATCGCCGAGGGCATCGTCGCCGCGGCGAAGGAAGTGAACCTTTCGGTCCCGCTGGTCGTCCGCCTCGAGGGCACCAATGTCGAAGCCGGCAAGGCGATCCTCGCCAATTCGGGCCTCGCGATCGTCCCCGCCAACGATCTGGGCGATGCCGCCCGCAAGATCGTCGCGGAGGTCAAGGCCGCTGCTTGAATGGGCTGACCCGTCCCATTCGCGCTAAAAGAAGGGCCCGGACGGAAACGTCGGGCCCTTTCGCGTTCCAGCCACGTTCGAGTCGCACGCGATGCCGCTACGGCATGCTTGGCCGGCATACCGGACTTGCGAAAACCGCGTAAAACCGCCATTTGAGCAGCCGATGCTGCCGAGCAAGAAACTGTCCTGGAAGGAATCCCGATGAGAGTGCTGGTGCCGGTCAAGCGTGTGCTTGATTACAATGTGAAGCCCCGGGTGAAGGCGGACGGAAGCGGGGTCGACCTCGCCAACGTCAAGATGAGCATGAACCCGTTCGACGAGATCGCGGTCGAAGAAGCCATTCGTCTCAAGGACAAGGGCGTCACCGAGATCGTCGTCGTCTCGATCGGCGAGCAGAAGGCGCAGGAAACGCTGCGCACCGCGCTCGCGATGGGCGCCGATCGTGCGATCCTGATCGTCTCGGAGACCAAGGTCGAGCCTTTGGGCGTCGCCAAGCTGCTCGCCAAGATCGTCGAGGAGGAAAAGCCCGACTTGGTCATCCTCGGCAAGCAGGCGATCGACGACGACAACAACCAGACCGGCCAGATGCTGGCAGGGCTGCTCGGCGTCGGCCAGGCGACCTTCGCCTCGAAGGTCGAGCTGAGCACCGACAGCGTCACCGTGACGCGCGAGGTCGATGGCGGCTCGGAGACCGAGACGCTCACGCTGCCCGCAATCATCACCGTCGACCTGCGCCTCAACGAGCCGCGCTACGCCTCGCTGCCCAACATCATGAAGGCCAAGTCGAAGCCGCTCGCGCAGAAGACCGCCGCCGATTACGGCGTCGACGTCGCGCCGCGCCTCACCACGCTGAAAGTGGTCGAGCCCGCCAAGCGTTCGGCCGGCATCAAGGTCGCCGACGTCGATGAACTCGTCGCCAAGCTCAAGTCCATGGGAGTCGCAAAGTGAAGACGCTCGTCTGGGTCGAACATGATGGTACGTCCGTGAAGGACGCCACCCTCTCCACCGTCACCGCGGCCTCCAAGCTCGGAGACGTCCATCTGCTCGTCGCCGGCCAAGGCGTCGGCGCGGTCGCCGAGGCGGCCGCCAGGCTCGCCGGCGTCGGCACGGTCCATGTCGCCGACGACGCGGCCTATGCGCATGCGCTGGCCGAGAATGTCGCGCCGCTCGTCGTCAAGCTGATGGAATCGCACGACGCGTTCCTTGTGCCGGCGACGACCAACGGCAAGAACATCGCGCCGCGCGTCGCCGCCTTGCTCGACGTGATGCAGATCTCCGACATCCTCTCGGTCGAGAGCGAGGACACCTTCACGCGCCCGATCTATGCCGGCAACGCGATCGCAACGGTCCAGACCAAGGACGCAAAGAAGGTCATCTCGGTCCGCGGCACCGCGTTCGAGAAGGTCGCCACCGAAGGCGGCACGGGCACGATCGAAGCCGTCGAGGGCACCGGCGATGCCGGCGTGTCGACCTATGTCGGCTCGGAAATCGCGGCTTCGGAGCGTCCTGAACTGACCTCGGCCAAGATCATCGTCTCGGGCGGTCGGGCACTCGGCTCGAGCGAGCAGTTCCATGCCTTGATCGATCCGCTCGCCGACAAGCTCGGTGCCGGCGTCGGCGCGTCGCGCGCCGCGGTCGATGCGGGCTATGCCCCCAACGACTATCAGGTCGGCCAGACCGGCAAGATCGTCGCCCCCGAAGTCTATGTCGCGGTCGGCATTTCGGGCGCGATCCAGCATCTCGCGGGCATGAAGGACTCCAAGGTCATCATCGCGATCAACAAGGACGAGGACGCGCCAATCTTCCAGGTCGCCGATTTCGGTCTGGTGGGTGATCTGTTCAAGCTGGTGCCCGAACTCACGAGCAAGCTCTGAGCGCCAAGCGGGCGGACGCAGTTTCGCCCAAAGGGGGGGGGCGGCGCGATCGGGTCGCGCCGCCCCCCTTTCGTTTGCGCCGCGCGCGCTCAGCTTGCCAGTTCGAGCCGGTTCCGCCCGGCATGCTTCGCACGGTACAGCGCCTCGTCGGCGTGGCGCAGCACATGCTGGCGCGAGCGCCCGGCGCGAATCGGCGCCAATCCGCCGCTGAAGGTGAAGCGCACTTCGTCGCCAAAGCCGGTCGTGACCGAGAGATCGGCGATTTCGCGCCGCAGGCGCTCGCAGATCGACTGGGCTTCGAAAAGGTCGGCGTTCCAGATGATCAGGCCGAACTCCTCGCCGCCTAATCGGGCGATGATATCGTCGGCGCGCAGCGAGCGCCGCGCGACGTCGGCGAAGGCGCACAGCACCGTGTCGCCCGCCGCATGACCATGAAGATCGTTGACGCGCTTGAAGAAATCGAGATCGAGCACCGCGCAGACGCCGACGCCACGCCCGGCGGCGACGTCGGCAAGCCGCTGATCGAGCGCAACGTCGAAGGCGCGACGGTTGACCATCCCCGTCAGCGGATCGGTCTGTGCCGCCTGCGACAGTTCGTCGCGCAGCTGCTTGTGCCGCGAGATGTCGCGAATCACGCTGACGGTGCCGACGACGCTGCCATCCTCGTCGGTGACCGCGCGCGTATGGCTCTCGCACCACAGCATCGATCCGTCGGCCTTTAGCCCGCAATATTCGACCATGAAGGTTGCCCCCGGGTTCGACAGCGCATCGCGATGGGTCTTGGTTACGACCGGAAGATCGTCGGGCCGCACCAGCGTGCCGGCCTTGACGCCAATCAGCGCAGCCGGCTCATAGCCCGCAAGCGGCAGGATCGAGGCGGACGCATAATCGATCGCGCCCGCGACGGTCTGCGTCAGGATGACGTCGGTCGATCCATCGGCGATCAGGCGATAGCGCGCCTCGCTCGCGCGCAGGGCGACCATCAGCCGTTTGCGCTGGTTGAGCTCGGCGGCGATCAGCAGGGTCATCACGACCGCGGTCGCGAGATAGAATTGCAGGAACAGCACGCGCTCATGCATTCCGCCGGAGATCATCCGCACCGGGCCGTTTCCACCGATCGTGAACGCCGCGCCGATCGTCGCGAGAATCACGATCGCGATCGCGCCGCCGATCCGGCCGAAGCGGAACGCCGCGATCATCAGCGGCAGCAGCGGCACGAACAGCAGCGGAAAGGTCGTCTGCCCAAAGACCAGACGCGTCACCACGATCGTCGCCAGGATCAGCCCCACCCCCTCGAGCTTGCGCGCCCAGCGCATCCGGGCGATCCCGGCGAACATCTCGCCGTTGAGGGCAAGGAGCGCCACCGGCGCCAGCGTGAGGTTGCCGAGCGCGTGACCGAGATACCAGCTGAGCCAGTTGCTGGCGAAGCCGGTCGGCGTCGCGAGCGCGATCGTCGCCGCGCCGCCGATTCCCGAGACCGCGGGCGCTATCCCCCCGGCGACGGCGATGAAGACCATGACACCGCGCAGCGCGCCGAGATCGGCCCCGCTGCCACCACCGCGTCGCATCAGCCACGCCGCGAGGATCGCCTCGCCGATCGTGCAGAGGGTGACGAGCGGGGCATAACCGAAGCCGATGCCGAACAGTCCGGTTGCGACGATCCCCCCGATCATCGCGGCGCTCGTCGGCCAGAGCCACGCGCGCGCGGGCCGCAGCACCAACTCGACGATCAGGATGGCGGTGGCGAACCACAAGCATGCCGGGCCGCCACCGAAACGCGTAAAGCGGATCGCCACGGCGGATGCGGCGAAGACAAGCAAGCCAATCAATACCGCCCGAAGGACAGATCGCGACGAGTACAAAACGCGAAACACGTCTAACATAGGTCAAGCCTACGCGCTGACGGCGCAATAAGACACTGGCAATCGTGCCTAAAATCCGGTGAGCAGGCTCCCGACATTGGCGCCGAGCGCGTCGATCGCATAGCCGCCTTCCATCGCGATGACGCACGGCCAGCCACACGCGGCGATATCGCGCGCGAGGACGGCGTAATCGCCAGTGGTCAAGGCGAAGTGCGAAATCGGATCGCCCTCCCACGTATCGGCGCCGAAGCTGAGGACAAGCAGATCGGGCGCGAACCGCGTGATCGCGTCGAGCGCCACGGCCTGCGCACGCCGGAACGGATCGAGCGTCGTCCCGTGCGGCAACGGCAGGTTGAGCGTGGCGCCGCGCCCCTCCCCGTCGCCAATCTCGTCGGCATGGCCCCAGTAGAACGGATAGTCGGTCGCGGGATCCGCGTGGAGGCTGGCGTAGAACACCTCGCCGCGCTCCCAGAAGATGTCCTGCGTGCCGTTGCCGTGGTGATAATCGATATCGAGGATCGCGACGCGCCGCGCCCCGGCATCGCGCGCGGCCTGCGCGGCGATCGCGGCGGTGTTGAGGTAGCAATAGCCGCCATAATAGTCCGCCCCGGCATGGTGACCCGGCGGGCGGCACAAGGCGAAGGCCGCACGATCGCCGCCCAGCACCGCGTGCGTCGCGGCGAGCACGCTCTGCGCGCTCCAATAGGCGGCATCCCAGGTCTGCGCGGTGAGCGGGGTCGAGGCGTCGAAGCTGTAGCGGCCGATCTGCCCGTCGATCCGGTCGAGCTTGAGCGCGCGCCGGCCGACGATCGGCCAGACATAGCCCATTGCGTCGCCGGGCCGCCCCGCCGCTGACCAGCGCGCGGGTGCTTCGCGTAAGAAGGCGAGATAGTCGGCCGTGTGGACCGCTTCGATCGCGGCCATGCCGTGGTCGGTCGGCGCCTCGGCCCCACCGATCGCCGCGGCGACCCGCTGCGCGCGCGACGGTGTCTCGGCATAATCGGTGAAGCCGCCATTGTGCAGTTCGCGCGCCGGCGCATGGCCAAGCTGCGCGGGCGAGAAGAAATTACGCATGCGTCCTCCGTACCGGCCAATAGCGCAGGATGAGAAAGCCCGCGATCGCCGAGACGATCGAACCCGCGAGCACGCCGATCTTCACTTCGTCCTGCAGATGCGGGCTGTCGGGGAAGCCGAGTCCGCCGATGAACAGGCTCATCGTGAAGCCGATCCCGGCGATCAACGCGACCCCGTAGAGCTGGATCCAGCGCATCCCCTTGGGCCGGTGCGCAATCCCGAGCCGCTCCGCGAGCGCGACGCCGCCCATGATCCCCGCCTGCTTGCCAAGGAACAGCCCGCCCGCGATGCCGAGCACGAGTGGATCACCGAGCGTGGCAAGGCTCATGCCGCCAAGCGAAACGCCGGCATTGGCGAGCGCGAACAAGGGCACGATGCCGAACGCGACCCACGGGCTCAGCGCATGTTCGAGCCGGTGGAGCGGCGAATGCAAATCGTCGGGCGCGCCGGGCGAGCGCGTGATCGGGATCATCGTCGCGGCAAGCACGCCGGCGATCGTCGCGTGGACGCCCGAGAGCAGGATCAACCACCAGAGCGCGGCAAAAGCGATCAGATACGGCCACAATGCCCAGACGCGGCGCTGCTTCAAGGTGAACATCAACAGCAGCACGCCGACCGCGCCGGCCAGCGCGATCCAGTCGATGCCGTGGCTGTAGGCGAGCGCGATAATCGCCACCGCGCCGCAATCGTCGACGATCGCGACCGTCGTCAGGAACAGCTTCAGCGCAGGTGGCACGCGGCTGCCGAGCAAGGCGAGGACCCCGATCGCAAAGGCGATGTCGGTCGCGGCCGGGATCGCCCAGCCGGGTTGCAACTCCGCAGCGCCACCAGTGATCGCGAGATAGACCAAGGCTGGCACCGCCATCCCGGCGGCGGCGGCGATGATCGGCAGGCGGCGCCGCGCCGGGCTCGCCAATTGCCCGTCGATCAGCTCGCGCTTGATCTCGAGCCCGACGAGCAGGAAGAAGATCGCCATCAGCCCGTCATTGATCCACAGATGGACCGTCATCGGGCCGATCGCCGGCGCAAGCGTCGGGCCGGTCGCGTGGTGGAGCAGCGCGAAATAGGATTCGGCGAGCGGAGAATTGGCGAGGATCAGCGCCAGGGCCGCGGTCGCCATCAAGACGATCCCGCCCGCAGCCTCTTGATGCAGGAAGGTGCGGAGCGCCGACCGCACGGTGCGGAACGGCGCAGAGGCTTTGCGCTTGGTCATCGCGCCACCCTATCGCCGCGCCGCACAAAGACCAGCGGGATCGGCCTGCGCCGACCCCACATGGCGGCACCGGGCGCCTAGCGAGCGAGCGCCTCGGCGATCAGCTTGCGCGAATTCTCGACCCCGTAAAGCGCGATGAAGCTCCCCATCCGCGGCCCCTGGCTCGATCCGAGCAGCGTCTCGTACAGTGCGCCGAACCAGGCACGCAGCGGTTCGAACCCGCCCTCGTTGCCGATCGCGTAGACGATGTTCTGCAGATCGACCGCGGAGGTATCGGCCGGCACCGCGGCGAGCTCGCGGTCGAGCCGTTCGAGCGCGGCGACCTCGATCCCTTCGGGCTTGCGGCGCTGGAGCGTCGGCGCGACGTAATCGCGGTTATAGGCGAGTGCGTGGCCGATCAGCGCGTCGAGCTCGGGCGTGATGGCGCCCTCGACGTAGTTGCTGAGATAGCCGTGCACCTGCTCCGCGGTCGCGCCAGCGCCGAGCACGCCGACGAGATTGAGCAGCAATCCGAAGGTGACCGGCGGGTTCGTGCCGGGCACGGCGCCGTCATGGATGTGGTGCACGGGATTGCCGAGCTTCTGCTCGACCGGCTGCGCGGCGTAGCAGCCGCGGAACTGAAAATAGTCGTCCACCGCGCGCGGGATGACGCCGATATGCAGCTGCTTGGCCTTTTTGGGTTCGCGGTACGCGAAGAACGAGAGGCTCTCCTGCGTCCCGTAATCGAGCCACTGCTCGAGCGTCAGGCCATTGCCCTTCGACTTGGAGATCTTCTCGCCCTTCTCGTCGAGGAACATCTCGTAGATCAGCCCCTCGGGCGGGCGACCGCCGAGCACGCGCGCGATCTTGCCCGACTGCACGCCGCTGTCGATCAAATCCTTGCCGTACATCTCGTAATCGACGCCGAGCGCGACCCAGCGCATCGCCCAATCGACCTTCCATTGCAGCTTGGCATGGCCGCCGAGCACCGACTGGACGAGCACCTCGCCGTCGCTGTCGGTGAAGCGGATCGTACCCTCCTCGACATTGACGACCTCGACCGGGACCTGGAGCACCATCCCGGTCTTCGGGCTGATCGGCAGGATCGGCGAATAGGTCGCGGCGCGTTCTTTGCGCAGCGTCGGCAGCATGACGCCCATGATCCCGGCATAGTTTCGCAGCACGTTCTTGAGCGCATCGTCGAACACGCCGGCCTCATATTGCGAGGCCGAGGAGATGAACTCGTATTGGAAGCCGAAGCGGTCGAGGAAATCGCGCAGCATCGCATTGTTGTGCGCAGCAAAACTCTCGAACTTCTCGAACGGATCGGGAATGCGGCTGAGCGGCTTGCCGAGATGCTCGGTCAGCATCGCCTGGTTGGGGACGTTGTCGGGCACCTTGCGTAGCCCGTCCATGTCGTCGCTGAACTCGATCAGCCGGGTCGGCGCGTCGGACAGCGCCTGGAACGCGTGGCGCACCATCGTCGTGCGCAGCACTTCGTTGAACGTGCCGATATGCGGGAGGCCTGAGGGGCCATAGCCCGTCTCGAAGATGATTGGAGCGTTGCCCGGCTTGCCTTCCGGATAGCGCTTGAGCAGTTTGCGCGCTTCCTCATACGGCCAGGCCTTGGAATCGAATGCGGCGGTGCGGAGGGCTGTGTCGGTCATGATGCGCACGCGTTTGACGCTTTAGTGCGGGAAGCGCAAATGCTATGGTCGCACCATGAACATGCCGCCGTCCCTGACTGAGCCGCATCGCCTGAAGCTCCGCATCGAGGATTTTACCATCCTCGATCGCGCGGGCGTGTTTGACTCGTACGGCAAGGTCGAATTGATCGACGGGGTGATCGAGGTCATGAACGCGGAATTCCGGCGGCACAATCATATCAAGAATGACCTGACCTATCGTCTGCGGAGTGCGCTAGCGGCGTTGGACTCGCCGTATAAGGCGTTTTGCGAAGCATCGCTCGCGCTGTCGGAACACAGCCTGTTGCAGCCCGATGTCATCGTCGCAATCGGCGGGACGGACTCGCGCTATTATGAGGTCGACGACCTCGCGATCGTCATCGAGGTGGCCGACAGCACAGCTGCGCGCGATCTCGGCGTGAAATGCGCGATGTATGCAGCGCAGGGCGTGCCCGAATATTGGGTCGTGGCCTTGCCGACCGGCGAGGTGCACCAATTCTGGGATCCGTCGACCAAAGGATTCGGCGCGCGACGCACGGTGTCGCTCGAGGGCGAGCTGACGAGTGCAACGATGCCGGAACTGAAGATCGACGGACGCGGCATACTCTAACGGTTTTTCCTTCACGCGCTTCCCCGGCGAAGGCCGGGGCCCAGGCATGGAACGGTTGCAAGCGGGCGTTGCGCGCGAAGACTGCGACCTTCGCTCCTGGGCCCCGGCCTTCGCCGGGGAAGCGGCATAGGGAAGGGCATAAACCCAGCAATCCCACCCCTCCAACGTTGCCATTCCGTTCCCGCCACGCGATATACCCCCCGTGGCCACGCTCCCCTATCCCGCGCTTCATGCGAGCCACAGCGGCATCTGGATCGCCGATGCCGAGGGTACGCGGCCGATCGGGCGCGGCGAGGCGATCCGCATCGCCGCCGACACCCCCGTCATCCTGCTCAACGCCGCGCTGATCGGACAACGGCTCGGCTATGCCGACCTTTCCGGGCTCGATCTGCTCGAGCTGTTCGCCTTCCTGTGCCCGGCGCGCTTCATGGTGCCGACGCCGCGCGGCCTCGCGCGCGTCGCGGGGTTGGAAGCCCCGAGCGAGGATGACGAGATCGCCGCCTTCCTGCGCGAGGCAGCGGTGGCGCTGCTCGGCATGGCCGAGCCCGGCGCCGACTGGCCCGAGCGCGAGGGCGCCTGGACCGCGGCGCAATCGCTGTTCAAGCTGCGCTGGACCTGGGCGCCGATCCTCGCGCAGCGGCTCAAGACCCCCGACGTCGCCGAACGCTGGCTGTTCTCGAAGCTCGGCGAATGGTCCGAAGGCGCGCCGCGCGCACAACCGCGGACGGTCACGCTCGATGCGGACGAGACGCAGGCGCGACTCGCCCGGCTGACCGGCAGCGCCGCCGAGCAACGCTCGGGGCAACGCGCCTATGCCCAAGCGGCGCGCGAGGCATTCGGCCCGCGAATGGCGCAGGGCGCACCCAACATGGTGCTCGCCGAAGCCGGCACCGGGATCGGCAAGACGCTCGGCTATCTCGCGCCCGCCTCGCTCTGGGCCGAGAAGGCCGACGGCGCGGTCTGGGTGTCGACCTTCACCAAGGCGCTGCAACGCCAGTTGGGCCATGAAAGCGCGCGGCTCTTCCCCGACGCCGCGACGCGCCGCGCGAAAGTCGTCACGCGCAAGGGCCGCGAGAATTACCTCTGCCTGCTCAATCTCGAGGATGCGCTGCAGGGCGGGTTCGCCGGCCGCGCGGCGATCCTCGCACAGCTTGTGGCGCGCTGGGCAGCCTACAGCGCCGACGGCGACATGGTCGGCGGCGATCTGCCCGGCTGGCTCCCCACGCTGTTCCGCCGCAACGGCGCGACCGCGCTGACCGACCGGCGCGGCGAGTGCGTCTATGCCGGCTGTCCGCATTACCGGAAGTGCTTCATCGAAAAGGCCGCGCGCGCGAGCGCCGACGCCGATCTCGTCATCGCGAACCATGCGCTGGTGATGGTCAATGCCGCACGCGGCCGCGAATCCACGACGCGCCCGACCCGCTATGTGTTCGACGAGGGGCATCATCTGTTCGATGCCGCCGACGCGATGTTCTCGACTGCGCTGACCGGCTCGGAGACGATCGAACTCCGCCGCTGGGTGCTAGGCCCCGAATCGGGTGGGCGCGGGCGACGGCGCGGTCTCGCCGCGCGGCTCTCCGACGTGGCGAGCTATGACGAAGGCGGCGCGCGGGCGATCGCCGATGCGGTGGCGGCGGCGCAGGGCCTCGCAAGCGACGGCTGGCTCCAGCGGATCGGCGAGGGCGCGCCGTTCGGACCGATCGAGACGCTCCTCGCCGCCGTGCGCGGCCTGACCTACGCACGCGCTGAAGCGGACGGCGATGCGGGCTATGCGCTCGAGACCGAACTCGCCGAGCCCGACCCCGGCCTGATCGAAGCGGCTGGTCCCGCCGCACACGCGCTCGACGCGCTCGTCCGACCGCTCGTCGCGCTCGGACGCCGGCTAGAGGCGGTGCTCGAGGAAGGGCCCGACTGGATGGACGGCCAGGCGCGCGCGCGGATCGAAGGCGCGGTCGCCTCGCTCGGCTGGCGTGCCGAGACGGTCGCGGCATGGCTGTCGCTGCTCGCACGGATCGGCGGGCCGGCCTCGCCCGATTTCGTCGACTGGCTCGCCGTCGACCGGGTCGAGGGCCGCGAATACGATATCGGGCTGCACCGCCACTGGCTCGACCCGACGCGCCCGTTCGCCGAGACCGTGCTCAAACAGGCACATGGCGTGCTCGTTACCTCGGCGACGCTGCGCGGCGGGGGGGCCGATGGCGAGGAAGGCTGGGGCGTCGCCGAGGCGCGCACCGGCGCGAACCATCTGCTGCGCGGCGCAAGCCGCTTCGCGGCGACCTCGCCGTTCAATTATGCCGATCAGGCCGAGGTGCTGATCGTCACCGACGTCAAGCGCGGCGACATGGGCGCGCTGGCCAACGCCTATGCCCGCCTGGGCGTGGCGAGCCGCGGCGGGATGCTCGGGCTGTTCACCGCGATCCGACGCCTGCGCGGCGTCCATGCGCGGATCGCCGACCGCCTCGCGCGCGAGGGACTTCCGCTCTACGCGCAGCATGTCGACCCGATCGACACCGGGACCTTGGTCGACATCTTCCGTGACGATCCCGCCGCTTCGCTGCTCGGCACCGACGCTTTGCGCGACGGGGTCGATGTGCCCGGCCGCTCGCTCCGCCTCGTCGTGCTCGAGGGCGTGCCCTGGCCCAAGCCGACCGTGCTCCACGCCGCGCGCCGGCTCGCCGGCGGCGGCAGCGCGTATGACGATCGCATCGTGCGGGCGCGGATGGCGCAGGCATTCGGCCGGCTGATCCGCCGCGCCGACGATCATGGCGCGTTCGTCCTGCTTTCGGCGGCGATGCCGTCGCGCCTGCTCACCGCCTTCCCGCCGGGGGTAAAGATCACGCGCTGCACGCTCGACGAAGCGGTTGCGCGTGCAGGAGCGCTTCCCTCTGGGCTGCAAACGGGGCATGAGGCCCGCGAACCCGCCTGACGGAGACTCGCATGACCGCCGGCACCAAGACGCTGACGCTGCTCCGCCACGCCAAATCGGGCTGGGACGATCCGGCCCTGCGCGATTACGATCGCGGACTCAACGCCAAGGGCAAGCGCGCTGCGGCGCTGATCGGCGGCCATCTTCGCAAGACGCCCGACGCGTTCGACCATGTTGTCGCCTCCCCCGCGGTGCGCGTCGTCGAGACGCTCGAACAGGTCGAGAGCGGCTATGGCCGCACGCTCGCACCACACTGGGACCGGCGGATCTACCTCGCCTCGGCGGTGACCTTGCTCGACATCGTCCACGAAACCCCCGCCGAGGCGACGCATATCCTGCTGGTCGGACACAATCCGGGCCTCGAGGATCTGGCGATGCTGCTCGTCCCAACGTCGGACGAGCCGCTGCGCGTCGCACTCGAGGCGAAATATCCGACCGCGACGATCGCCGAACTCAGCTTCGACGGCGCATGGGGCGATCTCGCAGCCGGGAACGCACGGCTCACCCGCTTCGTCCGTCCGCGCGATCTCGACCCGGCGCTCGGGCCCGACGAAGACTGAGACTCACACCTTCCCGAGCAGCCCCTTCAAGCCCGCCAGCGCGCCGGCGGGTTTGGCCTCTTCCTCGCTGATCACCCCCGCCGCGCGCAATGCAGCCGCCGCATTGGGGCCCCGCGGGAACGGATCGAGCGCGAGCGCCATCGTCTCTGCCGCCGCCTCGCCGAGATCGATCGCCGCGCCGTCATACGGCATGGTGTCGAGCGCATCGAGATCGAGCTCGATCTCCTCCTCGGCCGCGGCTTCCTGTTCGGTGACGAAGCGCAGCGCGACCTCTTCCGACACCGTTTGCGGCAACGGGTCGTCGGTCACCGAACAGGCCTGAACGACCGCCGCGCTCACTGCGCCACGCGCGACGACGCCGGCGGCATCGCGCTTCACCCGGAATTTCGCCTCGAGCCGGTCGACCGATACCAGCCCGAAGCGCGCGGCGAGCGCGGTACGTTCGGCCTCGCTCGCGACGATCGCGATGCTGCGCTCGCCCTCGCCGATCGTGTCGATGCGTTCGAGCCGCGAGAATTCGGGGGTGCTCATGGCAAATCTCCTGCAATCACCGATTCGGTCGGCCGTACCGCCAGCGCATCGCGCAGGGCAAACAGACCAGCCTGAGTATGTGCGACCGTCACCGCGTCGGGCACGCCAGCGCGGTACAGGTTGCGTGCCAGCGCGCTCCGCACATCGTTCGCGGCGAGCCCGTCGCGATATGCGCCGAGGCGCCCGCCGAGCATTCCCATCATCTTGCCGATATGCTTGCCGACGCCGATGTCGCCGATTCCGCTCTCGCGCAATTGCCCGTCCATGTCGGTGACGAAACGCTCGGTCAGCCGCGCGCTTGCCGGCCCCGCCGCGGGAACGTCCTCGAGCCGCAGCAGTACGATCGACAGGACCGCCGCGACCATGTCGAAACGTCCGTCGAGCGTGTCGGGGACGCCGCCCGATTCGTACCAATGCGGCGCCCGCGCGATCTCGATCACGCGGGTGTAGAGCAGCAATGCGGTGTCGTCGGGCGCACGCCCCAGCAGCTTCGAAAACCAGCCCAAAAGTCTCGTGTCCTTTCGCGCCCTTGTTTGGCCGCCTTTCCCGGCATATTGAGGCTTCGTGTCCACGGGTGCAATGCGTCGTGGCCAGCTGTGGTGCCTTGGAGAGTGTCGATGAGCCTTAAGTCCGTCCGCCAGTTGACGGCTGCCGCCCTCCTCGCATCGTGCGTGTTCGGGGCGAGCGCCTGCGTGCCGCTCAAATCGCACCAGGGCTATGTCATCGATGCCGATCTCGTGAACTCGGTCCAGGCAGGGACCGACACGCGCCAGTCGGTGCTCGCGACGCTCGGCAAACCGACCTTCACCTCTGACTTCAACCAGGGTGACTGGTATTACGTGTCGCGCGAGACGCGGAACTTTGCCTACAACAACCCGCATGTTCGCGAGCAGACGACGCTGCGCATCAGCTTCGACGAAAAGGGCAATGTCAGCGCGGTGCGCCGCTCGGGCGTCGAGCAGGTCGCGTCGATCAGCCCGTCGGGCAAGACCACGCCGACGCTCGGCAAGAAGCGCAGCTTCTTCGACGAACTGTTCGGCAATATCGGCACGGTCGGCGCAGTCGGCGGCGGCGGACAGGGCGGCCAGAGCAACACCGGCGGCGGTCGCGACACGCCGTAACCCGCCTTTTCTCGACAGCCGTTCCTGACGGATTGCTGACAAACGCATTCGCGTTGCGTTCAGTGGCGGGGTGCCAAATCCTCTTCATGGCCTGGCCGCTCTTTGGCTGGCTAGAGATGGAGGACACAGTGCGTAAGCTGATTTTGACCGCTTTGATGGCGGCGACCTTGGTTCCCGTCGCTGCGAGCGCGCAATCGAACGACGAGCTGCGGCGCGACCGCCGTGACATTCGCCAGGAACAGCGCGATCTGCAGGACGCCCGCATGCGCGGCGACCGCCGCGACATTCGCGACCAGCGCGAGGACGTCCGCGACGCGCGCCAGGAATATCGCGAGGATCGCCGCGATCGCGATCGCGCCTTCGGCCGCGACGACTGGCGCGGCTGGCGGGACCGCAACCCGACCTTCTATGCCCGCGGCAATTGGAACGCACCGTTCCGCTACACCGCGTTCCGCCCGGGCCTGCGTATCGCGCCGAATTATTACGGCGGTCGCTATATCATCTCGGATCCGTGGCGCTACCGCCTGCCTCGCCCCGGCTTTGGCCAGCAATGGACGCGGCACTATAACGACGTGATCCTCGTCGACACGCGACGCGGCTATGTCGTCCAGGTGATCCGCGGCTTCTACCGCTAAGACTGTTCGTCACGGGCGACGGCCGTCTCCGAAAGGGGGCGGCCGTCGTTTTTTCAGCGACCCTCGCTTTTCAGCGGATCGTGAAGAGCACCTGATCGACCACGCGGCCGGCGACATCGGTCAGCCGCAGCCGGTGGCGGCCCGGCCCTGCGATGATCTGCGGCTGCGAATCGGCGGCGCCGAGATCGGTCTTGTCGAGCCACAGCCGATGCGCCGTCACCGCGCCCGAGACGTCGACCGAGAGGCGTTGCCGGTCGGGCGGAATGTCGGGATCGATCGCATAGACGCTGCCCGACACCGGATTGGTGATCCGCGGGCGGCGTGATTCGGCGGGGGCGACCGCGATCTGCGTCTGTCCCGTTCCGGCGAGGAAATATTCGGTGCGCGGCTGTTCGATCGCATTCGCGAAGGTGATCGCGCGCGCTTCGATCCCCGCCGGACGCGGCGGCGGGCTGCCGCGCGTGTCGGCGTTGAGCGCGAGCATGATGTCGCGCCACACCGGAGCCGCGCCGCTCACCCCCGACACCGCGCGCATCGAATCGCCCTCGAGATTGCCGACCCACACGGCGACCGTATATTTCTGCGTGAAGCCGATGCACCAATTGTCACGCAGCGCCTTGCTCGTCCCCGTCTTTACCGCCGCCCAGAACGGCAGGTGCAGCGCCGAATCGAGGCCGAAGGTCACCGCGCGGGCATTCGAATCGGCCATCATGTCGGCAACGAGCCATGCGGCCTGGGGTGTCGTGATCGCGTGCGGTGATTCGCGTGGCGCATCCAGCGTCAGCCGCAGCGGCGACCAGCGGCCGCCTTGCTCGAGGCTGCGATAGGCCGCCGCCTGTTCGAGCAAGGTCACCTCAGCTGAACCAAGCGCCAGCGAGAAGCCGTAATAATCGCCATCCTCGACCAGCCCACGATACCCCGTGTCCCACAGCCGGTCGCGAAACGCATCGACCCCGACGAGCAGCAGCGTGCGCACCGCGGGAACGTTGAGCGACCCTGCGAGCGCGGCGCGCGCCGACACCGGCCCCTTGAAGCCGCGATCGTAATTCTGCGGGACATAGAGCCCCGAGGCAGTGTCGAGCTGGACCGGCGAATCGTCGAGGATCGAGGCGGGGGTGAGATAGCCCTTCTCGATCGCCTGCGCGTAGAGAAAGGGTTTCAGCGTCGATCCCGCCTGGCGATAGCTGTTCGCGCCGTCGACCGCGGGCGCGGTCGACGCGCCGCCGATCCCGCCGACATAGGCGAGCACGTCGCCGGTCGCATTGTCGATCACCACCGCCGCACCGTCGCGCGCGCGGGCGCCGCCGAGGCCCTGCAACTGGCGTTTCAGCGCGACGATCGCGAGGCTCTGGATGCGGCGGTCGAGCGTGGTGGTGACCTTGAGCCCGGGTTTGGTCAGCAAACGGTCGGAGAGATGCGGTGCAAGGCCGGGATCGAGCTGCAGGCTGCGCGCCGGGCCGAGCATCGATGCGGCTTCGCCCGCGAAGCGCGCGCAATCGCGCTCGTGGCTGACGGCGCAGGCGCGCCGCGCGACGCTCGCGGGGTCGGCCTGCGGATCGGGCAGGAGCGCGGCGAGCAACAGCGCATCGTCGCGCGCGAGCGCGTCGGGGGTCTTGCCGAACAGACCGAGTGCCGCCGCGCCGATCCCCTGCGCCTCGCCGCGGAACCCGGCAAGGTTGAGATAGGCCTCGAGGATTTCGTCCTTCGACCAGACCGATTCGAGCGCCCAGGCGGCGCGCATCTGGCGGAGCTTGTCCCACACATGGCGCTGCCCCGGCACGGCAAGATCGGGCGCGAGGAAGCCGGCGACCTGCATCGACAGCGTACTCGCGCCGCGTGCGCGCGTCCCCTGCACGCGGTCACGCGCGACGCCGAGCAAGGCGAGCCAGTCGACCCCGCCGTGATGGAAGAAGCGGCGATCCTCGACGCCGACGATCGTCTCGCGCGTGACGGGAGAAACATGCTTCAGCGGCGTCCAGGCGAGTCGTCGCGCCGCGAAATTGACGCGCGCGCTGTCGATGAGCACGCCGTCGCGGTCGTAGAGCCACGCTTCGGACGGGCGCCACGCGGCGCGGACATGCGCGTAGCCGGGCAGCGGCGGGGGAAGCGTGGCATAATCGATCGCGACGAAGGCGATGAGCGCCAGCGCCAGCGCGGAAACCGTCATCCCCTGCCGGGTGCGCAGCATCGCCCAGGTCGCCGCGGTTCTCCGGCGGATGCTGGCGTCCCACGCATCGAAGCGCCACGCCCAGTCGCCTGGCCTCCCGCGTACACGGGAGGCCAGCTCAAGCAGATACCGCCTCAGCCGTTCCACCTGCTTAACGCTGCACCACCGTCACCGGCGCGAGCGGCAGCTGCGCGCGGATCGCGGGCGAATACATCGCCTCGACCCGGCTCGGCGGCAGGTTGAAGCGCCCTGCCCCGTTCAGACGCAGCATGTACGACGCGCTGAACGCCCCGCGCGGCACCCAGCCGTAATAGGCCCGCCACGCATCGTTGCGCTTCTCGACATAGGCGGGAACGACGCCGACCTGCACGTCCCACAGCTTGCCATCGGCATCGCGCGCCTGGAACTTGCTCCCCGGCCCGGCCTGTGCCTGTCCGGCAAGCATCTGCGACTGCCCGCCGAGGTCGCCGATGATCGTCGCGCCCGCCGGGATCGGATCGTTGATCACCACCCAGTTGCGCTCGGCGCTCGCCTTGACGGTGATCGTCACCTTGACGACGTCGCCGCGCGTCAGCACGCCCTTGGTGCGCGCCTGCACCACCTCGACGTTGCGCTGCATCTCATAGCCCGCGAACAACGGTTTGGTCAGCGGCACCGCCGCCGAGATCGAGACGTTCGCCCATGGCCCCGCGCCGCCGCTCGACTGCGACAGTTTGAGTGATGTGAGCGTCGCCGGCAGCTGGAAGGTCGCCGTCCGCGCGGTCGTCGCCAGCGGCCACGCCTTGCTGATCGTCTGCGCACCCAGGCCCAGCGTCGTATTCCCGACGATCGCGCTCGCCGGATAGAGCGCAGCGAACTTGCGCGCCGCGATCGTACCCCAGGCGTTGGCGGTGGTGGTGTCCCAGCGGCCGTGCGACTGGCGCAGCGCGACGCCGACCATCATCTTGGCCGCCTCGTCCTGCCAGCCGGGCCGGCCGAGCGTTGCGATCACGGTCTTGATCGAGGCTTCGTCGCCCGACGACATCAGCCACCACGGCTGGTTGCTGCTGTCCGACAGATCGAGTCGCGTGCCCTCATAGACGAGCCGGGTGCGCAACCGCGCCTCGCCCGCGGCCTTCAGCGCATTGGCGTTGGCGAGCCCGGCCACATGATCGAGCGCGACGAGATAATCGGCGAGCAAGGCGGTCGGCATTTCCTTCGGGATCATGCTCAACTGCCCGAGCATCGCCGGCGTCGCCGCTCCCGCACGCGCGAGCGCGTTGAAGGCATAGACACGCTGGAGCCGGACATCGCCATATTCCTCGTGGCGCAGGCGCCCGTCGAGCACGGCCTTCAGCCCCTCGATCATCTTCGCGCGTGGGCCCTCGGGGATCGGCAGCCCGGCCTCCGACGTCATCGCCAGGACATAAGCGGTGAGCGCCTCGGAGCCCGTCAGGCTCCCCGACGGCCAGTAGCGCAACAGCCCGTCATCGGCCTGATAGGCCGGGATATCGCTCGCGAGCCGTTGCCACAGCGCCGCATCGCCGAGCGCCACCGCGCGCGACAGCTGCTGTTCGAAGCAATTATACGGATAGCGCGCCATGAAATCGCGCACCCCGGCGAGCGGCGGGGCGAGCGTGTCGTCGAGCCGGATGTCGACCGTCCCACGCCCCGCAATCGCCCCCATCGGCGGCTGGATCGGGATCGTCGTGTCGCCGCCGACGCGCGCGAGCGTCCCCGCCCACACTTCGAGCTGGTAGAGCGGGGTGACCGCCTGGTTGACGGTGATCTGGTCGACCGCCTTGCCGTCGGCCGAGCGCGCGCTGACGTGCCAGCGCAAGGCGTCGAGATTGGCGGGCGCGGTCAGATTCCACGCGACCGGCATCGCGCCGCCCGCCGGGATCGTCACCGTCAGCGGCTTGCCCTGTGCGATCGCGGGCAAGAGATCGACGCTCGCCGTCACCGTCATCGGCTTGTCCGAGCCGTTGCGCAGCGTGAAGCTCGACGCATAGAAATCGCCCGTTCGCACCACCGGCGCGATGCCGGCGAAGATCGACAGATCCTGCGCGGTACGCACGCTCGCCATGCCGGTGCCGTAGAGCTGCGACCCGTCGGTGGCGATCGCCACCAATTTGAACGACGACAGCGCGTCGGACAGCGTCACCGGAATCCGCGCGTGGCCGTTCTGATCGAGCGCGACGCGGCCCTTCCACAGGATCACCGGCTGGAAATTCTCGCGGTTGAGCCCCGACGAATCGCCGCCACCGCCGCCGCCGGCCTCGACCGCCTTCTTGCCGTAATGCCGTTTTCCCACGACCTGCGTCTGCGCGGTCGAGGTGAGCACGGCAAGCGGGCGCTCGCCCATCACCGCGGTCAGCACGTCCCAGCTGTCGTTGGGCGCGAGCTGGAGCAGCGCTTCGTCGACCGCCGCGAAGGCGACATCGGCGGTGCGGACCGGCTTGCCGTCTGGCCCGTTCACCTGGACGTCGACCTGCGCGACGTCGCGCGCGGCGTAGCGCGCTTTATCGGCCTTGACCGCGACCTGGAGCTGATGCGCTTCCCAGCCGACCTTCACCTTGGCGATGCCGATGCGGTAGCTCGGCTTGGCGAGATCGACCAGCGCGGTCGGCTCCTGCCCCTCAGGCGGATCGCTCGCCAGCCCGACCGAGCGCGCGAGGCCGTGGAGCCAGCTCCAGATCCCGCTCTCGGTGCGGCCGCGCACGACCATCACCGAGACAAACACGTCGGGCGCGTACGAGCCCGGCATCTTCACCTCGACCACCGGGTCCGCCCCGCTGAGTTCGGTGACATAGCTTGCGAGCACGCCCTCGCGCTCGACCGTGACGAGCGCGGTCGCCTGGCGGAACGGCATGCGCACCTGGAAGCGCGCGGTCTCGCCGGCCTTGTAGGCGAGCTTTTCGGGGACGACGTCCATTCGGTCGCCATTGTCGCCGCCGAACCACCAATCGTCCTTGCCGGCGAGCCATACGCTCTGCGTCGCGCGCGCTTCGTTGCCGGCGGCATCCTTGGTGGTCGCGACCGCATAGACTTCGCCCGAAATGCCCGGGTCGAGCTTGCACGTCGCGAGGCCCTGCGCGTCGGTGGTCGCGCTGCAGGTCTGGCTGAGCTTCTCGGTCTTCATGCGGTTGTCATAGGCATAGAAGCCGCCGATCAGCCGGCGCCGCGCGGTGAGGATCTGGCGGCTGTAGAGCGCGACCGAGATCGCCTGGTTGGCGAGCGGCTTGCCCGCGGTGTCGAGCGCGACGAAGCGCAGCCGCAGATCGTCCTGCTTCATCAACCAGCCGTCGGTCTTGACGCCCAATTGCACCGCGCTCGGAAAGATCGGGATGCGCTTCGAGGCGGTTAGGACTTCGCCATTGGCGTCCTGATAGTCCATCTCGACGAGCATGTCGGTGACGCCGTCGAGCGTCTGCGGGATCGATATCGTCTGCTTGCCGGTACCGTCGCCGCCGAGCGTCGAGGGGAGCGTCTGCGTCGGCGGGAGCGTTGCCTGCTCTTCCTCGCCGTCGCTGTTGAGCGGCTTGGTGCCCTCGACGATCGCCTTGCCGCCGAAGCTGTAGCTTTCGTACCCGTCGGGCGTGCCCTCATGCGCGAAATAGCCGATGCGCATGTCGACCGGCAGGTTCGATGCGCCGCCGCCCGAGAGGTAGCCGACGAACAGGTCGAGCGCGAGGCTGATCGGGCGGATCGCGGCGTCCTTCGGGCCGGTCACCGTCGCGCGCATCGTCGGGAGCTTGTATTCGTCGACCTTGAACGACTGGCCGGTCTCGATCGTGCGGTTGTCCGCGATCACCGACAGGTCGTAGTCGCCCATCGGTGCGCCCGCGGGGGCGGTCCATTCATTCTCGCCGATGCCGTTCGCGTCGATCGTCAGCGGCAGGTCGAACTGCGTGTCGGATCCGCGATGCTGCAGCCGCAGCGTCCCCGTCACGCCCGGCGCCAGACCGAAGCCGTTCGCCACCGAGGTGCGCAGGATATGCTTCATATGGACCGTCTCGCCCTGCCGCACGAGCGCGCGGTCGAACACGGTGTGGAGGAACTCGCCGCGTGCCGAATAGCCGTACGGCAGGTCGAAATCGTACGGGCGGATGCCCTGGCCCCAATCGGTCAGCGTGAAGCTGAAATCGTCGCCGGCGCGCGCCGAGATCATCAGCGGAATCGACCCGCCGTTGCACGAGCCGCCATAGGCTTCGGGCTCGGGCAGCCCGGGGGGCACGTTGAGCCCACCATTCTTGTCGGTGATGCCGCGCGCGAGCAGTTTGCCGGTGCAGCTGTCGGTGACGTGCACCTCGGCATTGGCGACGGGCTTGCCGGTGTCGAGCGCGGTCACCCAGGCAAGGCTCGCCGCGCGGCCCCATTTGAAATGGACGCTCATATTGGTGACGAGCGCCGCGGTCGCGACGTAGCGCGGGGCTTTCCGCCCGAGCAGCGCCTGGCCGAGCACCGGGCTCGCCAGTTCGACGACGTAGAATCCGGGCTTGCCACCGCCGAGCGGCAGGCCGACGACTTCGAAATCCTTGCCCTTGCCGGGCAGGCCGATCTGCATTGGCGCGCCTTCGCCGCCGAGGATCGACTTGGACCCGGTGTCGTTGATCCGCACCTTTTCCTTGCCGCGGGTCTCCTCGTGCTCGGTCTCGTCGTCGGCATGGCCGACGGTGCGCAGCCACTCCGCGATCCTGCCGTCCGAGCCATCGACGCGCAGCGCCTGCCCGCCGATCGTGACGTTGGTGCCCTGCAGCGCGGGCTCGACGTTGCGCACGGTGACAGGCAGCACGCCGCCCTGCTTCGATTCGAGAATACCGAACGACGCGGCGAATTTGACGAGCGGCGGGGCGGCGTCGAAGCGCACGGCGAGCGGGAAGCGCTCGGCATTCGACAGCGGGCGGCCGCTCTCGTCCTTGACGCCCGCGGGGAGCACGACCTTGCCGGTCTGCGCCTGCGGCAGCGGGCTCTTGAAGCCGACCGAGGAAATCGTCGCCTTGGTCTTCGCATCGCCGCGCTCGGTGTCCGAGCTGGTGTCGAACAAGGTCGGCGCCAGCAATTTGCCGTCGGCCGTCTCGATGCGGACTTGCTTGGCGAGCTCGCTCGGCACCGGCGCGGAGAAGCGCACCCACGCCTTCTCGACCGGGTTGCAACCAGCGGCGGCGTTGACGCGCGAGCATTCGAAGCGTGCGGTGAAGGGTTTGCGGACGGTGAAATCGAAACGCTGGTCGGTGCCCGCGGTCTTGCCGCCGGCGCCGGCGATCTTGGCACCCCACACCAATGCGACATCGGCGCCGGGCGGCAGCGGGCGGCGGCACTTCAGCGCGGTGACGCCGGCATAGGCCTTCGCGCGATCCGCCGGAGCCGGGATCGCGGCGGGCAAGCCACCGCTCTCGAGGAAGCTACGAACGTTCCAATTCTCGGTGCCCATCTCGCCGAGCAGCTTGCCCGGCAGATCGGCGGGCAGCACGTCGACCGGGATCTTCTCGCCGATGCCCTTGACCGCGCAATAGGCGTTGGCGGCGACCGAGGCCGGGGTAGCAGGCAGATTGGCGGCGACGAGGAAGGTCTGGTCCTCCTCGATCTCGTCCGAATCGCTGCCGGGCAGGATCGCGCGCGCGACCGGGCCGCCGGCATCGACGGTGAATTCGCTCTGGCCCGTCGCGGCATAGCCCGAGACGCTCTTGAGACCCTTGCGCAGCGCAAACTTGCACGTCGTGCCGCCGGGCAGGCCGCTCGCGAAATCATAGACGAAGGTTTGTGGGTCGACCCAGCGCCCTTGCCCGCTGACCGCGCAGGTCACGTCGAACGGCGCGGCCGCACGCGGATCGCCCAAGGGCACCATCGGCTGGTTGAAGCGCGCGGTGAAGCGTTCGATCGCGCCATCCCCGATCCCGGGGGTCGCAAGGATCACCTGGGGGCTCGAATCGCCGAACGCGGCGAACGGCGCGCAAACCAGCGCCAGCAATGCGAGCCGGAAACCCAGTTTCATCGAACTCTCCCCCGCGCCGCCCAGATTGCCCTTATAGGATGACCGACGGGGTCCGTATAGCGACGAACGCGCTCGCCTTCAGAGGCTTGCACAATCATCGAAGTTGTTGGAAAATCACGAAGAACGACTCGAGGGGAAGCCAGCGTGGCTGGGTCGTCAAAGGAGGCCGGTCGTGGGGGCGGGATGGGTCATCGCTGCGCTGGACGCAGTCGCGCGCGAGACGATGGTGTTCGCCGTGATCGGCTTTCTCATCGGCGGGTGCGACGATCTGGCGATCGATCTGACGTGGATCTGGGTGACGGTGCGGCGCGGGCGCCCGCTTGTGCCGCATACGCTCGATGCCTTTCCCCAAATGCCGGCGCGGCGGATCGCGGTGTTCGTTGCGGCGTGGGATGAATCGGCGGTGATCGGCGCGATGCTCGACAGCGCGCTCGCGCGCTTCGACCATGCGGATTATCGGCTCTATGTCGGCACCTACCCCAATGATCGCGCAACGATCGACGCGGTAGCGGCGGTGGCGGCACACGACGTTCGCGTGCGTCTGGTCATCAACGATCGCGCGGGTCCGACCACCAAGGCCGATTGCCTCAACGCGGTATGGCGTGCGCTCGAACGCGACGAGGCGCGCGACGGCGTCGCGGTCGCCGCGGTCGTGCTGCACGATGCCGAGGATCTGGTCCATCCCGGCGAATTGCGCGTCTTCGATGCGCTGATCGGGCGCTATTCCGTCGTCCAGCTCCCGGTGTTGCCACTGGTCGATCGCTATGCGCCGCTCGTGTCAGGCCATTATGCCGACGAATTCGCCGACGCGCATGGCCGTCAGCTGGTCGTGCGGCAGGCGCTCGGGGTTGGCCTGCCGCTCGCCGGAGTCGGCTGCGCGATCGAGCGCGCTATGCTCGGGCGGATTGCCGCGGCGCGCGGGGGTACGCCATTCGACGCCGGATCAATCGTCGAGGATTACGAACTCGGCCTGCTCGTCGCCACGCTTGGCGGACGCGGCGTGCTTGCGCGCGTTCGCGCACGCGCGCGCGGTGAGTTGGTCGCGGTTCGCGCCTATTTTCCCGCAAACGTGCCGACTGCGGTGCGCCAGAAGGCGCGCTGGATGACCGGGATTGCGCTCGCCGGCTGGGATCGGATCGGGTGGGGGCATGCACTCGACTGGCGCGACCATTGGATGCGGATGCGCGACCGGCGCGCGCCGCTTGCGGTGCTGGTGCTGTTTTGCGCCTATGCGGCGCTGGTCGCCTGGGGCGCTACGCTGCTCGCTCATGCCCTCACCGGCACCGTCGCAGCGCCACCGTCGGCGGCGATGCGACGGTTGCTGGAGTTGAACGGGGGGCTGCTGGCGTGGCGGCTTGTCTGGCGCGCGGCGGCGACCGGGGCGGCGTATGGCTGGCGCGAGGCACTCTGGTCGCTGCCGCGCGCGCTGGTCAGCAACTATGTCGCCCTGCTCGCGGCGCGCGGCGCGATGAGCGCCTATGTCCGATCGCTGCGCGGCGCAACACTGCGCTGGGACAAGACCAGCCATGTCTTTCCCGGCACGACCGAACCTGCTGCGTCGTGCCAGAACCGATAGCAATCTCCGGCCGGGGGCGACCCTTACGCTTCTTGGGAGTCGTCGCCGTCGGCTGGGTCGCCGCGCGCGTCGCGATGGTCTGGCCGCAGCCCGACAGGGCGATCGAGACGCCGTCGACAGGGTCTTTGCTTGTTCCCTCCGCACATGCCGCGCAGACCGGGTCGCGCCGTCGTACGCCGCCCACACCGCTCGTACCCGCTCCCCCTTCGCCAGCGCGGCGCATTGCGATAGCGATCCCTCGGCTCACCCCCCATCGTCGCGAAGGTGCGGCTCCGATGCGCAGCGTAGAGGTGCGCCCGCCGCCTGCAAAGGCCGCTGATCGGCAGTCCGTGCCGCCGGCGCCCCCGCTTCTTCCAGGACTGCCCCGCCCCCCCTTGGCGGCGCCGCCGCGATCGCCCATCGCGTCCCGTTGGTCGGGCAGTGCCTGGATGGTCGTGCGCGGCGGCGCCGGACTTGCGCCCGGTGCGTTCGGCGGACAGCTTGGCGGATCGCAAGCTGGCGTACGCCTGGCCTATGCGCTCGACGTCGAGCGGCGCGTTGCGCTGGTCGGACGCATGACGTCACCGCTCACCAGCGGGTTACGCGAGGCCTCGCTCGGGGTCGAATGGCAACCGACCAAACTTCCGCTGCGGCTCGTTGCCGAACAGCGTTTCGCGCTGACCGGTGGGCATGGCGGGCCCGGCGTCGGTGCGATCGGCGGGATCGGGCCCATCGCGATTGCACACGACGTCCGCCTTGAAGCCTATGCGCAGGCCGGGATCATCCGCCGCGCGGCGACCGAACCCTATGTCGACGGCGCGCTGCGCGTCACGCATCCGGTCGCGACGCTTGGCGAGATCCGCTGCGATCTCGGCGCGGGCGTGTGGGGCGGCGCGCAGCGCGGCGCGACCCGGCTCGATCTCGGACCATCGCTCGGTGTCGCACTGCCGCTCGGTAAGCAATCGGTGCGGCTCGCGCTCGACTGGCGTGAGCGGGTCGTTGGCGAGGCTCATCCCGAGTCAGGCCCGGCACTGACGCTTGGTACCGATTTCTGACACGCCGTGCTTTGCGCACGCCGCCCGAGCGGCTAACGCTGGCGGGCAATGGACATCTACCTGCCCATCGCCAATCTTTCGGTCAACGCGCTGGTGATCGTGCTGCTCGGCGGCGGCGTCGGGCTGTTGTCGGGGATGTTCGGCGTCGGCGGCGGGTTCCTCACCACGCCGTTGCTGATCGTCTATGGCATCCCGCCGACGGTCGCCGCGGCCTCGGCCGCGAGCCAGGTGACCGGCGCGAGCGTCTCGGGCGTCTTCGCGCATGTCCGACGCAAGGGCGTCGATTTCAAGATGGGCGGTTTCCTCGTCGCGGGCGGGCTGGTCGGGGCGGTGTTCGGCGGCTGGATCTTCCGCTTGCTCCAGGCGAGCGGGCAGATCGATACGGTGATCGCGATCGTCTACGTCCTGCTGCTCGGCTCGATCGGCAGCATGATGGCGACCGAAGCGTGGGGCGCGATCCGCCGGATGCGCAGCGGCGAGGCGCCCAAGCCGCGCAAGCGCCGCCACCATCCGCTCGTCGCATCGCTGCCGATGCGCACGCGCTTCTACCGTTCAGGCCTCTATATCTCCCCCTTCGCGCCGCTGCTGCTCGGTTTCGGGGTAGGGATTCTGACGATCCTGCTCGGCGTCGGCGGCGGGTTCATCCTTGTGCCGGCGATGCTCTATCTGCTCGGCATGACGACGCAGGTGGTGGTCGGCACCTCGCTGTTCCAGACGCTGTTCGTCACCGCGATGGCGACGATGGTGCATGCGACGACGACCAAGGCGGTCGATATCGTGCTCGCCGCGTTGCTGCTGCTCGGCTCGGTCGCTGGCGCGCAGATCGGCGCGCGGTTTGCAGCACGCGTGAAGCCCGAATATCTGCGGCTCGCGCTCGCGGTGATCGTGCTGCTCGTCGCCGGGCGGATCGCGCTCGGGCTGGGGTGGCGGCCCGATGCGATCTATTCGGTCGAGCTGTCGTGAAACGCGGCTGGCTCGCGGTACTCGCCGCGCCGCTGCTGATGGCGCAATCCACGCCGCGGCCGGCGACCAAGCCCGTGCTCGTCCCCGACGTGTCGCAGCGCGATATCGAGATCCAATACAGCTTCACCGGCGCGAACCTCTTGCTGTTCGGCGCGATCCTCTATCCCGGCGGGCGGCTCCCCGATGACGACAAGCCGACCGACATCGTCGTCGTGGTCAAGGGGCCGGTCCAGTCGATCCTGGTACGCGAGAAGCAGAAGCTGGGTGGGCTGATCTGGGTCAACGCCAGCCGGCTGCGATACCGTTCGGCGCCGAGTTTCTACGCGATCGCCTCGTCCAAGCCGATCGCACGGATGCTCGATGCACGGACGCGGGCGATCTACGAGCTCGGCCTGTCGAGCCTGCAGCTCTCGCCCGCCTCTAGCGCACCGCTCCAGGAGCAGGACCGCTTCGCGCGCGGGCTGGTCGATCTCAAGACGCGCACCGGCCTGTATGTCGAGGCGCCGGGCGCGGTCGAAATCACCGATGGCGTGCTGTACCGCGCGCGCGTCACGATTCCGGCGCGCGTGCCGGTCGGGCGCTTCACCGCCGAGACCTTCCTGATCCGTGACGGCCGCGTGCTCGCGGCAGCGACGCGCGAGATCGAGATTCGCAAATCGGGTTTCGAGCGCTTCGTCGCGCGCTCGGCCGAGCGGCAATCGGTGCTCTACGGGCTCGCCGCGGTCGCGTTGTCGGTGCTGTTCGGATGGGGCGCCGGCGTCATCGCGCGGCGGCTCTAGGGTCTCCTGCCCCGTTAGCGGGTAGCGCCGCCCCGAGATCGATCGAGGCGGCGCATACGGCTTAGGCTTCAGCGGTTTCCAGCGCTGGATAGTCGATATAGCCTTCAGGTCCCTGGCTGTACCACGTCTTGGGATTGTCCGCGGCGAGCGGCGCGCCGGTGCGCAGACGCTCGGGCAGATCGGGATTGCTGATAAAGGTGCGGCCGAACGCGATCGCATCGGCAACGCCCGAGTCGATTGCCGCCTGCGCCTCGTCGACGCTGCGATAATCCGAATTGAGCACGAGCGGATTCGAGAACGCCTCGCGGATCTCGGGCGAAAGCTTGGGAACGTCGGTGCGGCCAAACGTGCCGCCGGGGCCCGGCTCGCGCAGTTCGAGGAAGGCGATGCCGATCTCGTCGAGCGCCTTGGCCGCAGCGACGAACAGCGCCTTGGGGTTGCTGTCATCGACGCCCTGCGAATCGCCATTGGGCGACAGGCGGATCGAGGTGCGGTCGGCACCCGCCACGCCAGCGACACGCTCGGTCACTTCACGCATCAGGCGGATGCGATTCTCGATCGAGCCGCCGTAAACGTCATCGCGGAAATTGGCGTTGTCGCGCAGGAACTGGTCGATCAGATAGCCGTTCGCGCCGTGGATCTGCACGCCATCGAACCCGGCCCGCAGCGCATTCTTGGTCGCCAGCTCATAATCGGCGAGCAGGCGCGGGATCTCGTCGAGCGCGAGCGGACGTGCGACCTCGAAATCCTGCTTGCCTTCGAAGGTGTGCGCCTGGCCGGCAGTGGCCGTCGCCGACGACGAGACCGGCTGGCCGCCGATCACCGAGGAATGCACCTGACGTCCCATATGCCACATCTGGACGATGATCCGGCCGCCCGCGGCATGGACCGAATCGGTGACGGGCTTCCATGCTTCGACCTGTTCGTCGGTCCACAGGCCCGGCGCGAACGGCCAGCCGAGACCCTCGCGGCTGATCCCGGTTGCTTCCGAGATAATCAGACCAGCGCTCGCACGTTGCGTGTAATATTCGGTCATCAACTCGGTCGGCACGGCACCCTTGGTCGCGCGACCGCGCGTGAGCGGCGCCATCAGGATGCGATTGGGCGCTTGGATCGCACCGAGTTGAATGGGATCGAACAGACTTGGCATGCAAAAGTCCTTTTGCTGAGACGCGCCCCAGATAGGAAGCTAGGGGGCGCCATGCACGACCGTCGCCTGAAAAGAATATCTGTCGTACCCGAAACGACGCTTCTCCCGCTGCTCGCCTTGATCGTGGCGAACGGGGCACTCGCATTCGGGCCGTGGTTCGTGCGACTCGCCGATACCGGACCGATTGCATCGGCCTTCTGGCGGATCACGCTCGCCGCGCCGGTTCTCGGAGCGGCAGCGCTCGCGACCGGCTGGCGACCGCGGACAGTGCCGCGCGGCCTGTGGGGCATTATCGCGCTCGGCGGGCTGTGCTTTGCCGCCGATCTGGGGAGCTGGCATCTCGGCATCCTGCGCACCACGCTCGCCAATGCGACGCTGTTTGGCAATTCGGCGACGCTCATGTTCCCGCTCTATGGCTTCCTCGTCGCGCGCGCTTGGCCGACGCGCCTCCAGGGCGTCGCGCTCGCACTTGCGACGATCGGCGCAGCCCTGCTGATGGGCCAATCGTACCAGCTCGATCCACGCCATCTCGCAGGCGATCTGTTGTGCCTGACCGCTGGCATCCTCTACACCGGCTATTTCATCCTGATGGCCCGCGTCCGCGCGACGATGGCGCCGCTGCCCGCGCTCGCTTTGTCGACGCTCGCCAGCGTGCTGCCGCTGCTGGTGTTCGCACTGGCGCTGGGCGAAAAAATCCTGCCGGCACACTGGTCGCCGCTGATCGGGCTGGCGCTGGTCAGCCAGATCATCGGCCAGGGACTGATGATCTACGCCCTCGGCCGCTTGCCGCCGCTGACGGTCGGGCTCGGTCTCCTTACACAGCCGGTGGTGGCAGGGACGATCGGGTGGATCGTCTATGGCGAGCGGCTGGGCATGGCCGATCTGATCGGCGCGGTACTCGTCGCGATCGCGCTCGTACTGGTCAGTCGGCGTCCGCGCGCCTAGATAGCAAGCATGACAGACTCGCTCGCCCCCGCAGCTTCGCTCGACGACGCGACGCTCGACGAAATCCGCGCCGCACTGGCGTCCGCCATCGCCAGCAATGCGGGCTTTGACGGCTGGGGCGATGCGGCGCGGGACATGGCGGCCGATGCCGCCGGGGTCGATCGCGACGTCGCGCGGCTCGCCTTTCCCGGCGGCGCAGTCGACATGATTGCCGCCTGGTTCGCGCATATCGATGCAGACATGCTGGTGCGCGTTTCGCCCGAACGGCTCGGCGCGATGAAGGTGCGCGAGAAAATCACCGCGCTGGTCGAAGCGCGCCTGTCCGAGACCGCGCCCGACCGCGAGGCATTGCGCCGCGCGCTCGCCATCCTGGCGCTGCCGCAGAATGCTGCGCGCGGGGTAAAGCTCGGCTGGCACGCGGCCGACGTCATCTGGCGCGCCGCGGGCGACACCGCGACTGACTATAATCATTACACCAAGCGCGCGATCCTCGCTGGCGTCTATGCCGCGACCGTCACCGTCTTTATCAACGATCAGAGCGACGGCTATACCGACACGCGCGCGTTTCTGGCGCGACGGATCGAGGGCATCCTGCGGTTCGAGACCACCAAGGCGAAGCTCGTCGCCAAGTCGGAGCTGCGCCCCAGCCTGTCGCGATTTATCGGGCGATTGCGCTACCCCGCGGTTTGATCGCGCTGGTTGCGAGTGCGTCGCAATTAAAGCTGGCATTGCGCCGTTGTTATTGATAATCGCTCGCAGATGGATATCTTGCGTAGCATGAAGCTCTCCGCTCCCGAGTCGCTCAGCCTCGAGTCGCTGCCGCAACGCCGCCAGGCGACGGTCGCGGCGATCGACTGGACGCATCTCTCGACGCCCGAGGCCCGCCGCCTGCGCGAACTCGGCTTCGATGAAGGCGTCGGCGTCGAAGTTCTTCACCGCGCAAGCCTCGGCAAAGGGCCGATCGCCTGCCGCATCGGCCGCATGACCGTAGCGCTTCGCCGTGCGGTCGCCGGCGCGATCCTCGTCTCGCCCGTCACGCAGTAATATGACCGCTGCGCCGCTGGTGGCGCTGGTCGGCAATCCCAATGCCGGCAAGAGCGCGCTGTTCAACGCGCTGACCGGCGCCCGGCAGAAGGTCGGCAATTATCCCGGCGTCACGGTCGAGCGGCATTCGGGCAAGCTGACGCTGCCCGATGGCCGCATTGTCGATCTGGTCGACCTTCCCGGCGCCTATAGTCTCGAACCCTCGAGCCCCGACGAGCGTGTGACGCGCGACTTCGTCACCGGCACGCAAGCGGGCGAGCGGTTGCCCGACGCCTTGGTCGTGGTGGTCGATGCCTCGAACCTCGACAATCACCTTCGCTTCACGCTCCAGCTGATCGCGCTTGGTCTGCCGGTGGTGGTCGCGCTCAACATGTTCGACCTCGCCGAGCGCGACGGACTGACGCTCGATCCGTTGAAGCTCTCGGCCGAGCTCGGCGTGCCCGTCGTGCCGACCGTTGCGGTGCGGCGGCGTGGGCTCGACGAACTCAAGATCCTGCTCGGCGGGATCGTCGATGCGGACGCCGCGATCCGGCTGCGCCCGAGCAATCACGCGATCGGCGAGGACATCGTCACGCTGCAACGCCGCGCGCGGAAGATCGCGCAGGCGGCGACGGTCGAGGAAGCGCCGGCGCGGCGCTGGGGCAATGCGCTCGACTCGGTCGCGCTTCACCCGGTGTTCGGGCTCGTGCTGCTCTTCGCGATCCTGTTCGTGATGTTCCAGGCGGTGTTCTTCGCAGGCGCCGCGCCGGCGGATGCGATCGCGTCGGTGTTCGATGGCGTGTCGGCGCTGGTCAAGGACGTGATGCCCGATTCGGTGCTGCGCTCGCTGATCACAGACGGCATCATCGCCGGCGTCGGCGCAGTGGTAAAGTTCCTGCCGCAGATCCTGATCATGTTCTTCTTCATCCTCGTGCTCGAGGCGAGCGGCTACATGGTCCGTGCGGCGTTCCTGATGGACCGCGTGATGGCGAGCGTCGGCCTGTCGGGCCGCGCATTCATCCCCTTGCTGTCGAGCTTCGCCTGCGCGGTGCCCGGCATCATGTCGACGCGCACGATCGAGGACGAGAAGGACCGTCTCACCACGATCCTCGTCGCGCCGCTGATGACTTGCTCGGCGCGGTTGCCCGTCTATACGCTGGTGATCGGCGCGCTGATCCCCAACACCAAGGTGCTGCCGTTCGTCGGGCTGCAGGGCTTGGTGATGCTTGGGCTCTACATCATGGGCGTGGTCGGCGCGTTCGTCGTCGCCTTCGTGCTGCGCCGGACGGTGACCAAGGGCGCCTCGTCGGGCTTCATGATGGAGATGCCGAAGTATCAGCTGCCACGGCTGCGCGATCTCGCGATCGGGCTGTGGAGCCGCGCGGAAATCTTCCTCAAGCGCGCCGGGACGACGATCGCCTTCACCACGATCGTGCTGTGGGCGCTGCTGAGCTTTCCCAAGCCGCCCGAGGGTAGCCCGATCTCGCCGGTCAATTATTCGGTCGCCGGGCGGATCGCCAATACGATCGAGCCCGCCTTCCGCCCGATCGGCTTCAATCGCGACATCGTCCTTGCACTGATTCCGGCGATGGCGGCGCGCGAAGTCGCAGTGGCAGCTCTCGGCACCGTCTATGCGATCGACACCGCCGGCGAGCAGAGCGAAACCAAGATGGCGCAGACGCTCCACACGCGCTGGAGCCTGCCGACCGCGCTCGCTTTCCTGATGTGGTTCGTGTTCGCGCCGCAGTGCATCTCGACGATCGCGGTGACGCGGCGCGAGACCAATGGTTGGAAGTGGCCCGCCTTCATGGTTGGCTATTTGTTCGCGCTCGCCTACATCGCTGCAGGAGCGGTCTATTGGGCCGCAGTCGGATTCGGGCTCTAGCGAGCCCACAGCAGCGGGACTTACGGATATGGCGGGCGGCAGCGTCAACAAGGTGATCATCGTCGGCAATCTCGGGCGCGATCCCGAGAGCAAGTCGTTCCAGAATGGCGGCAAGGTCGTGAACCTGCGCATCGCCACGTCGGAGACGTGGAAGGACAAGAATACCGGCGAGCGCAAGGAACAGACCGAATGGCATTCGGTTGCGATCTTCAACGAAGCGCTCGGCGGCGTTGCCGAGCGGTATCTACGCAAGGGCTCGAAAGTCTATATCGAGGGCGCGCTCAAGACCCGCAAATGGCAGGATGCCAGCGGCAACGACAAATATTCGACCGAGATCGTGCTGCAGGGCTTTAACGGCGTCCTGACCATGCTCGACGGCGCCCCCGGTTCGGGCGGCGGTGGTGGCGGTGGCGGTGGTGGCCAGCGCGACGATTTCGGCGGGAATGACGATTTCGGCGGCGGCGGCGGTGGTGGTGGCGGCTATGGCGGCGGTCAGCGTGGCGGCGGCGGCGCAGCACGCGGCGGCGGTGCTCCGTCCAGTGCCGGTGGCCAGCGCGGCGGCTTTGCCGACGATCTGGACGACGACGTGCCGTTCTGAACCGCGGGCGATCTGTCGCGTTGATGTCGGACATGACCCACTCTTCTGAACCGTCCGCATCGGCGACGCATGGCTGGCGGATCGATGAACGTGCGCGTGTCGCGGCGATCGCCGAACACGATATCGAGTCGCTGCGCGACGATGCGGCCTTGCGCCGCATCACCGATTTCGCGGCCGCGTTGTGCGACGTGCCGATCGGCCTGGTCAGTATCGTCGAGTCGGAGCGGCAGACGTTCCTGTCGCGCACCGGGCTCGATGTGTCGGAGACGCCGCGCGAGATGTCGTTCTGCGCGCATGCGATGCTCGGGGACGACATCATGGTCATCCCCGACGCGACGCAGGATCCGCGCTTCGCCGACAATCCGCTCGTCATCGACGGGATCGGCATCCGGTTCTACGCCGGCGTGCCGTTGGTCCGCGGCGACGGAATACCGCTCGGCTCGCTGTGCGTGATCGACACCGTTCCGCGCGCCGGGCTGACCGCGCTGCAGCGCCAGGGGTTGCTGGTGCTGAGCGCAGATGTCTTGCGGCGGCTCGACGATAGCCGATCAAGTGCTGCCTCGCGCGCGGCGATCGGCGACAGCGAGGGCCGCTTCCGCACGCTTGCCGACACGATGCCGCAGATGGTCTGGTCGACCCAGCCCGACGGCTTCCACGACTATTACAATGCGCGCTGGTACGAGTTCACCGGCGTCCCTGCCGGATCGACCGATGGCGAGGGCTGGGCCGGTATGTTCCATCCCGAGGATCAGGAGCGCGCCTGGGCGGTGTGGCAGCATTCGCTCGACACCGGCGAGCCGTACCAGATCGAATATCGCCTGCGCCGGTATGACGGGCAATATCGCTGGACGCTTGGCCGGGCGCTGCCGATCTACGACGAAAACGGCGCGATCGTCCGCTGGTTCGGCACGTGCACCGATATTCACGAGGGCAAGCTGGCGCGCGAGGAACGCGAAGTCGTCGCGCAGGAGCTGAGCCACCGCATCAAGAACATCTTCGCAGTGATATCGGGGCTGATCGGATTTTCGGCGCGCTCGCATCCCGGCTTCGCCGATGTTGCGGACGATCTACGCGCACGCGTCATCGCGCTGGGACGCGCGCATGATTTCGTCCGGCCTCACAGCGCAACGTCGCGCCCGTCGGCCGACCAGACCAGTCTCCAAGGCCTGCTCAGCGAGCTGTTCGAGCCCTATCAGTCGCGCACCGGCGCGCGGATCGCGGTGAGCGGCGACGATGTCGCGATCGATGATCGCTCGGCGACACCGCTTGCCCTGCTGTTCCATGAGCTGGCCACCAATGCGACCAAATACGGTGCCTTGTACCATGACGCGGGCACGGTGCGGGTCCATAGCCGTCGCGCGGGCGATCGGATCGTGATCGACTGGCACGAACGCGGCGGACCGGCAGTGGCGCAGCCGACCAAAACCGGATTCGGATCGCAACTGATCGAACTGAGCGCGGTGCGCCAGCTTGCCGGCACCGTCGTACAACGCTGGGACAGCGCCGGGCTCGAGGTCGAGATTACGCTTCCGGAAAGTTCGCTCAGCCGCGGTTGATCGTCACCGCGGGGCGTTCACGATCCCACGTCCGCCTCAAGCGAGCGGGACGAAATCCGTGTGATCCACGATTTCCAACCCCGCGGTCGCCGCAGCGGCGGCAGCGAGGATCGCATCGGCGCGAAACGGCTTGCGGACATAGCCCACGGCGCCGCTCGGATGTGCGATCTGGCCTGGATTGGCGGTAACGAACACGACCTTGACGCCATAATCGCGCGCCAGCGTGCGGGCGAGTTCGGGACCGGTCGGTCCATCGCGCAGGTTGATGTCGACAAGCGCGAAACTGCAATCGGCAGCGGCGTCGAGCGCGCCCAGACGGTCGGCGGCGATCGCCTTCACGGCATACCCCGCATCCATGAGAATCCGCTCGAGGTCGAGCGCGACGAATATTTCGTCTTCGACGATGAGGGCGGTGACAGACATGAACGCGAGAACCTTCTTGTGTTACGGAATCAAGTAACCCCGCGCCCAACGCTTTGGTTCCTCGGGCTCAGTTCGGTTTGCGCAGCAAGAAGACGGCATGTTCGGCAAAGATGTTCGCCGCTGCGGTCCCGGTACGCTTGTCGCCCGAAAGGAACCATGCACCCTCGACGGCAATGCCGCGCTCGCCCACGAAGCTGCGGAAATCGTCGATCGTGACGTGATGGATGTTGGGCGTGTCGTACCAGCGTTCGGGCAGCAGCCGCGTCACCGGCATCCGCCCGCCCAGCAGCAGCGACATGCGCACGCGCCAATGCGCGAAGTTGGGGAAGGATACGAATGCCTGCCGACCGACGCGGAGCAGATGATCGAGCACGGCGTCGGGGCGCTTGGCGGTTTGCAGCGTCTGGCTGAGAATCGCATAGTCGAAGCTCGCCTGCGGATATTCGGCGAGATCAACATCGGCATCGCCCTGGATCACCGACAGCCCGCGCGAGACCGCTGCGGCGACATTGCCGGCATCGAGCTCGAGCCCGCGCGCATCGACGCGCTTGGTGTCACGCAGCGCCGCCATCAGCGCGCCATCGCCGCAGCCGACGTCGAGGATGCGCGTACCCGGCGCGACATGCTCGGCGATGATCGCAAGATCGGGGCGGAGCGCGGTCATGCGCGCAACGCCGCGGCAAAGGTCGGGTCGAGCCGTTCCATATAGCGCTCGGGCCGGATCGGCGCGTGGAAGCCGATCGCATCATAGACGCCGTGCGCGTCGGCCGTGACGAGCGCGATCCGGCGAATTCCCTGATAGTCGGGATGATCGACGAACCATTGCACCATCGCCCGCCCCAGTCCCTGTCCGCGCGCCGCCGCGTCGATCCACACATCGGCGATCCAGGCAAAGGTCGCGCGATCGGTGATGGCGCGGGCATAGCCGATCTGAACGCCGTCGCGGTAGGCGCCAAGACAGTGCGATCCGGCGATCGCGCGCTCGACCAGGTCGCGCGCGATCCCCGGCGACCAATAGCTCGAGGCCAGCCAGGCGTGAATCTGCGCCACGTCGAGCAGGCCTTTGTCGCCGGATAGCGTGATCATTCGCCCGCCCTCAGGAAACCATTGACGACACGGTTCATCTCGGGCGCTTCGAGCAGGAAGGCATCGTGCCCGTACGGGCTCGACAGTTCGACGAAGCTGACCGGCGCGCCGGCGGCGTTGAGCGCATGGACGATCGCACGCGATTCGGCGGTCGGGTACAGCCAGTCGGTGTCGAAGCTGACGAGGCAGAAGCGCGCTTTGGTCGCGCGGAAGGCATTCGCGAGCTTCCCGCCATGCTCCCCCGCGAGATCGAAATAATCCATCGCGCGGGTGATGTAGAGGTACGAATTGGCGTCGAAGCGATCGACGAAGCTGATCCCCTGGTGGCGCAGATAGCTCTCGATCTGGAAATCGGCATCGAAGCCGAAGCTGATCGCGCCGTCGGGGCGATCTGGGCGCGCCTGCAGCCGGCGGCCGAACTTCTCGGTGAGGCCGGCCTCCGACAGATAGGTAATGTGCGCCGCCATCCGCGCGACCGCGAGCCCCGCCGCGGGCGGATCGCCCGCTTCGTAATAGGCGCCGCCGCGCCATTTCGGGTCCGCCATCACCGCCTGGCGCCCGACTTCGTGGAAAGCGATGTTCTGCGCGGTGTGGCGCGCGGTCGAGGCGATCACCACCGCGGCGCGGACGCGCTCGGGGAAGGTCGCGGGCCAGCTCAGCGCCTGCATTCCGCCCATCGACCCGCCGACCACGGCCTGAAGCGTCTCGATCCCGAGATGATCGAGCAGCAGCGCCTGCGCACGCACCATGTCGCGAATCGTGATGACGGGGAAGCTCATCCCCCACGGCGCGCCGGTCGCGGGATTGACCGTCGCAGGGCCCGACGATCCCATGCAGCTGCCGAGCACGTTCGCACAGACAATGAAGTGCCGCGCGGGATCGATCGGCTTGCCCGGCCCGACCATCCGCACCCACCAGCCGGGCTTGCCCGTCACCGGATGCGCCGACGCGACGTGCTGGTCGCCGGTCAGCGCGTGGCAGAGCAGGATCGCGTTGCTGGCATCGGCGTTGAGCGTGCCATAGGTCTCGTACGCAATCTCGACCGGCGAGAGCAGCACCCCGCCATCGAGCCGAAGCGGCCCGGGCAGACTGACATGGCGGGCTAGCCCGAAACGCGGATCTTCGCTCATTCCCTGCGGTTAGGCCCGCGCAGGGTTCAACTCAAGCGGCGCGCGTGCGCGCGCCCTGCGATGATCGTCTGCGCCGCAAGCCGCCCGGTCTGCGCGCTACCGTTCATATAGCCGGGATAGGCGTCGGAGAGATGCTCGCCCGCAAACAGCACCGGGCCCGACGCGACCGGCGCCTTCGCCATGCCGTCGACCTCGGTCCAGATCAGCCGGCCGAAGCGCGTCAGCTGACCGGGGCGGAAATTGACATAGGCGCCCATCGACATCGGATCGCGGTGCCAGGCGCTGCGCCGTGCAAACGCGCTCGTCGCGGCCGTGATTCCCGGCAGCCCGGCTTCGGCTTGCGCAGCGAAGCGCTTGGCCAGCGCGGCGGGTTCGGGCGTATCGGCCGCCGCGACTTCGGCGCCGCCGAGGAACCAGGTCCACACATCGCCGCTTGCGCCGCGCCCATGCACGCTGCCGTCCCAGCCGCTGGCGACGCCGCCGCGCGGATTGGTCTGCCAGATCTCGCCGCCGCGGCCGATCACCTTGTCCCACGGCCGCGCGCTCATCCCGGCCTGGACCTTCATGTTCACGCCGAGCCCGACCTCGGCAATGAAACGCGTCCACAGCGGCGGCAGCGGGATGCGGAAATCGATCTTCCGCGTGATCGAGGCAGGCGTCGTGACGATGACGTTGGCCGCATCGACGGTCTTCCCATCGGAAAAGACGATCCGCACGCCGGGGCCGAACGGGTCGATCCGCGTCACGCGGCGGTTGGTGGTGATGCGCCCGGTGAGCCGCGCCGCCATCGCCGCAATCAGCGCACTGCTCCCGCCCTCGATCAGATAGCGTTCGTCGCTGCGGCTGAGCACATCGATCCGTCGCCCCGAGATCGACGGCAGGTTGAAGATCAGCTCGATCGCCGAGGCCTGTCCCGGCTCGGCGCCATATTCGGTCCGCGCGGTCGCCTCCATCAGGCGGCGGACCCACGGATCAGGCATCAAGGCTGCATGCTTGTCGAGATAGGACGTGAAGCTCATCGCATCGAGCTCGAGCGCGACCTTGGCGTAATTCTGATCGAGCCGCACCGAATCGGCGTCGATCTGCCCGGCGATGCCGCGCAGGGCGCTAGCGAGCTTGCCCTCGGGGACTTCCTTGCCGTCGCTCAGGATCGCCGTGCGATGCGGCGCGCCCTTGCGGTCGAGCAAGGCGAGCCCGAATTCGCGGGTCAGCGCGTGCATGTCGGCATGGTCGGTGTTGACGAGCTGCCCGCCTGCCTCGACCGTCGGCTTGCCGGGTTCGCGCGCAGTGTACATCCGGCCGCCGAGCCGCGTGCGCGCCTCGTACAGCTGCGCGTCGATCCCGGCCTGCGTCAGGTGCCACAACGCCGTCAGCCCCGCGATCCCACCGCCGATGATCGCCACCGGGCCGCCGCCCGGCGCTGCAAAGGCGGGCCGCGGCAGCGCCGCTGCGAAGCCGCTCGCGCCGAGTGCCAGCAACACCGCGCGGCGCGTCTGGCCGGTATCGCCCGCGACCGGCGGGGCGATCCCCGCTTCGCTCAGATTGGCCTGTCGCGCCGCCTCGAGCGCATGCCAGACCGTCTCGCCACCCCGCATTCCCGTCTCCCGCTCGGGATCTCCTAGCAGGCGCACGCGACAACGCCAGAGGCGCAAACCTTGCCATGACGCCAGCGATCCGCCATGCGCGCCGCCATGCTGCCTTTCGCCCGCGTCACCATCATCGGGATCGGCCTGATCGGATCCTCGATCGCGCGCGCCACGCGTGCCGCGATGCCCAGCGTCGCCCTGACCGGCTACGATGCCGATCCAGATGTGCGCGCGACTGCCGAGCGGCTCGACATGTTCGATGATGTCGCGAGCAGCAGCGGCGCGGCGGTGATCGACGCCGATCTCGTCATCCTGTGCGTCCCGGTCGGCGCAATGGAAGCCGCGGCGCGCGACTTCGCCGCCGACCTCCCCGCAGACGCCGTGGTCAGCGACGTCGGCAGCTGCAAGGCCGAAGTCGTCCGCGCCCTCACAGCAGCGCTGCCGAACGCGACGATCGTGCCGGCGCATCCCGTCGCGGGAACCGAGCGCAGCGGGCCCGAAGCGGGCTTTGCAACGCTGTTCCACAAGCGTTGGTGCATCCTGACGCCGCCCGAGGGCACCAACGCGCTCGCCGTCGAGCGCGTCGCCGAATTCTGGCGGCGATTGGGCGCCGAGATCGAGACGATGGCGCCCGACCATCACGACCGCGTGCTCGCGATCACCAGCCATCTGCCGCACCTGATCGCCTATACGATTGTCGGCACCGCGTCGGACATGGAAGAGGTCACGCAGTCCGAAGTGATCAAATATTCGGCAGGCGGTTTTCGCGATTTCACGCGCATCGCCGCGTCGGACCCGACGATGTGGCGCGACGTGTTCCTCGCCAATCGCGAGGCGGTGCTCGACATGCTGCAGCGCTTCTCGGAGGATCTGTCGGCGCTCCAGCGCGCGATCCGCTGGGGCAAGGGCGACGAGCTGTTCGACCTGTTCACCAAGACGCGCGCGGTGCGGCGCGGGATCATCGAACAGGGGCAGGACGACCCCGCCCCCGATTTCGGGCGCACGCACGAGTAAGTGGCGCACGCTTAAGGGTTTGGCACATCCAGCGCGTTGATCGCGGCATGGACGCGCCGTTCAGCCTCGTCGCGCGGCAGCCCGGGCGGGATCGGGTCACCGAAGCGGAACGTCACCGTTCCCGGCAGTTTGGGACCGTGCTTCGGCCACACCAGCCCGCTGTCGATCGCCACCGGGACAACCGGAATCTTGAGCATCTGATACAGACCCGCAAAGCCTGCGCGCAGTTCGGGCTGCTCGCCGGGCGCCACGCGCGTGCCTTCGGGAAAGATCAGGATCGAGCGTTTCGCCGAAAGCGCCGCGCGCGCATCGCGCAGCATCCGCCGCAAAGCGCCCGCCGACGCCTCGCGATCGACGACGATGACGCCATAGCGTTTGGCCGCCCAGCCCCACACCGGAATGTCGGTCAGTTCCTGCTTCATCACGATCGCCGGATTGCGCAGCATCCGCCCGAGCTCGAGCGTCTCGTACATCGACTGGTGCTTGGCGGCATAGAGCACCGGCGCGCCACCGAACGCCATATCGCCGAAGCGTCCGCCTTCGATCCGCTGGTGGATGTCGAGGATGTGGCGGGTCGTCCAGCCGTGCCAGCGCGTCCAGAAATGCGTGTGTGCGACCAGCGCGCGCCAGCTGATCAGCGCCGAGATCGGCGTGGTCATCACGATCGGCACCGACCCGCCGTAGAAGAGCAGCTTGAACAGGAGGTTTCGCAGCGCGATCATAAGACGGCCTTCATCAACAACGCCGCGCGCCGTACCAGCAATTTGTTATATTCGCCGATCAGGAGCGCGGAGCGCGGGGTGCTCGGCACGCCGTCGCCGATCACTTTCGCATCACCGTCGAGCGCACTGACCAATTCGAGCTTGGCGCGCGCGAGGTGCCAGTCCGACGTGACCAGCCGAACCGACGTGTATTTGTGATCGCGCACCCAATCCGCGGTCTCGTCGGCGTTCGAGCGCGTATCGACGGCCTCATGGCCGAGATCGATGCAGCAGCGGAACAGCGAAGGGCTGACGTGATATTCGTGCGCGAGCTCGCCCGGGCGCACTTCGGGCGCGACACCGCTGATCAACATGCGCTGACCGGCATGCGCCTTGAGCAAAGCGAGCCCGCGGTCGATCCGCCCTGCCCCGCCGGTCAGCACGACGATGGCGTCGGTCTTCGGGCCGGCCACAGGGGCCGGCATCGTCTTGAGGAAGATCGCAAAGCCGATCCCGTAGAGCAGCGCCGCCACGGCGAGGAGGCGCAGGATCATAGATATTTGCCGAGCGTGCCGAGCACCGCCTGGCGCGCGGCGAAGGTGGCGAGCACGGCAAAGGCGATCGGCAGGCAGCCAAGCACGATCCAGTCGCGCGCGGTGAGCGTCAGACCGGCAAGCAGATCGGATCCGAGCGCGCTCAATTGCAACCCGATCACACCAACCGTCCCCAACGCGAGCGCGGTGCCGAGCAACCCGCCGAGCAGCGTGTCGAGCGCGATCCGGCGCTGGAACAGCCGCGCGACCTGGACGTCGGTCGAGCCCAGCATGTGGAGCACCTCGATCGTCGCGCGATGCGTCTCCAGTCCCGCTCGCGCCGCGAGGATCACCACCGCCGCGGTCGCCGCGGCCATCAGCACGACGAGCCCACCCGCCAGCCAGCTTACCATCGCCATGAAATCGCGCACCGGCGACATCCAGCTTTCATGCCGGTCGATCCGCGCCGAGGGCGCGACTTGGCGAACCGTAGCGCGCACGCGCGCCACCGCGGCCGCATCCGCAACGCGCAGATCGACGTCGATCATCGCCGGGATCGGCAAATCGGGATCGGACGCGTCGCTGCCGAGCCAGGGCCGCAGCAGCGTCGCGAGCTTGGCAGGAGCGACCGCGGTGGCGCGGGTGACCTCACGGTTCGATTTGAGCGCGGCAAGTGCCCGCGCCGCCTGATCAAGCCGCTTGGCCTCGACCGGCTCGACGATCTGCACCGTCAGCCGCCCGGCCAGCTGGCGGTCGAGCAATGCCGCCGCCCCTAGCGTCCCCAGCCCCAGCGCCGCCGCCAGCACCGTCAGAAACAGCATGATCGCCATGATCCACGTCATCACGCGCGTGCCGCGGCTTTCGTCGAGCAGGCGCCGGTCGGCAGTCGAGGCGATCAACGCGACGCTCATTCGCCGCTCGCGGGCGGCGGCGGGAAGCGCAGCGAGCCGGTCGGATCGAGCAGGCGCCCCTTGTCGAGTCGCATCATGTGCGCATTCTGGATCCGCCCGAGCAGGTGGAAATCGTGCGTTGCGACGACGACGGTCGTGCCGAGCCGATTGAGCGAGTCGAACAGATGCAGCAGCCGCTCAGCCATGTCGGGGTCGACGTTGCCGGTCGGCTCGTCGGCGACGAGGATTTCGGGCCGACCGATCACGGCGCGCGCAATCGCGACGCGCTGCTGCTCGCCGCCCGACAGCGTCAGCGGCTTGGCGTCAATACGGTCGCTCAGCCCCACCCAGGCGAGCATTTCGCGCACCGGCGCATCCACATCGCTTTCGGGGACGCCCGAGACGCGCAACGGTAGCGCGATATTGTCGAACGCCGAAAGATGCGGGACGAGCCGGAAATCCTGGAACACCACGCCGATCCGCCGCCGAAACCCCGGTAAACGCCCGCGCGGCAGCGTCACCGCATCCTCGCCGAACAGCCGGATGTTGCCGCGCGTCGGACGCTGCGCGAGATAGAGCAGCCGCAGCAGCGAGGTCTTCCCCGCCCCCGACGCGCCGGTCAGAAAATAGAACGCGCCGCTCGACAGGGTGAAGCTGACATCGGTCAACGTCTCCTGACTGGTGCCGTACCGCAGCCCCACATTCTCGAACTGGACGATATTCGCCATGGTGGCGCGTGTTGCTCGCTTTTTGACCCTATGCCGCGTGTGTGCATCGCACGATCCGCCACGCCGCCACAAGCGGGCACGCATCGCGGCTCTTGCGGCCGATCTGCGAAAGGCGTAGATTTCGAGACACGTTGCCAGCGGGCGGCAACGGGGCCAAAGCCATATCATGATCCTCGAATGTACCGAGTGCCACACGCGTTACCTCGTTCCCGACACTGCGATCGGGCCCGATGGCCGCACCGTGCGCTGCGCCAGCTGCAAGCATAGCTGGTTCCAGGAAGGCGTCGTCGCCGGGGATCCGGAAGACGCCGGCGTGGCGCCGGTCGCGCAAACGCCCGTCGAAGCGCCGATCGCCGACTCGCCTCCGCCGCTCGAGCAGCCAAGCCCGGTCCAGCCTGGCGTGCCGAGCTACGACCCCTTCGCCCACGCGCCGCCGTTTCGCGCGCGCCGCAATCCGGCGAAGCGCTGGACGGTAGCCGCCCTCGCCGCGGGCGTCGCGATGCTCGCCGCGTTCGGCGGCATCGTCTATTCGGGCGCGCCGGGGCTCGCCAGCGACCTGTTCCAGCCCAATGCCGGCACCCCGCTCAAGATCGTCAGCAAGCCGATCGATCAGCACGTCTTCAACGGCAACGAGATCTTCGCGGTCAGCGGCACCGTCCTCAACCCGACCGATTCGCCACAGCCGGTGCCCGACATCCGCGCCGATCTGCGCGACGCGCAGCGCCGGATCGTGTTCAGCTGGATGATCCGGCCCGAGGCGAACACGCTTGCACCCAGGGGCAAGCTCGAATTCAACAGCGCCAAGCTCGACGTGCCCGTCAACGCCAAGGAACTGGTGCTCAGCTTTTCCGGCGAAACCGCGCACTGATCAGCGCGAAGCGCGCGCCGTGGAGCAACGTCGCGGCGACCATCCCGACGCCCGAGGCATAGACCAGCCCGATCGGCCCTGCGCCGTGCTGCACCAGCAGCCAGCCCGCCCCGCCGGTGATGAGGAAGAAGGCGAGGATGCTGTTGATCCCCGTCACGACCTGATCGCCGAGCGAACGCAGCGTATAGACGATCACGACCTGCACCCCGTCAAACAGGATGAACGGCGCCCAGATCGGCAGCATCGCCAGCGCCACGCCGTGGACGCCCGTCGCGGCGGGAAACAGCGCGACGATCATGCCGCGCCCGAGCACGATCAGCGTCGCCAACGCCGCCGTTGTCAGCGCCGCCAGCGCCATCGCGATCAGCGCGCGCGGAATCGCCAGCGCGGGAGTCCCTGCGCCGACCGCATTGCCTGCGCGGACTCCCGCGGCCGAGCCGAGGCCCAGCGCGACGCCGAACACCACGTTGTGCACCGCGAACACGATCTGGAAGGCGTGCGCGGTCACTGCGCCGAAATCGGTCGAGAGCGCGATCAGGATCGAGAAGCCGGCAAGTTCGAGCCCCGAGGCGAGCGCAGGCACGATCCCGAATCGGGCAAGGCGCCCCGCCCCGCGCAGCGCCGCCGCCCACGCCGCACCCGACAGATCGCGCACGCCGCGTTCGCGCGCCTGCGGCAGCGTCCACGCCGCACCGAGCATCGCCAGCGCGCCGAGCGATGACGCCATGGCCGTCGCCAGTGCCGCACCCACGGCACCGAGCGCCGGAAAGCCGAGATGCCCGCCCGACCATGCCCAGGCGAGCAGCGCGTTGAGCGGCAGCACCGCGAGGTTGACGCTCATCACGCGGCGCGGCCGCGCAATGCCTTCGAGGAAAAAACTCGCGGCGATCATCGCCAGCTGGGTCGGATAGCACAGCGCCATCACCCGCACGACGCGCGCGGCCGGTCCGATCAGCGCCGGCGCGACGCCGATCGCCGCCAGCAACCGCTCGGCGAACAGTCCGAAGCCGACCGCTCCGGCCACCCCCAGCAGCAGCGCCAGCACCAGGCCCGCGCGCAGCGTCGCGCCGGTCTCGGGCAAATCCTTCGCCCCGTCGGCGCGCGCAGTGAACACCAAGGTGCCCGACAGCCAGGCAAGCCCGCCGACGATCGTCACGAAGGTCAAGGCGCGGCTCGCCCCCAGCGCGGCGACCTGGTCGGTCCCGGTCAGCCCGACCACGACGATGTCGGTCACGCTCAGAACCGTCCAGTTGAGGCTGGTCAGCATCACTGGCCACGCAAGCGCGAGAATGCGGCGCGTTTCATCGAGCAGGGGGCGGTGGCGCGGCATCCGGCGCTGCTACCTCGATCGCAATCGATGCGATAGGCGTTGCGCTCCCCGAAAGCCTTTGCTAGGGGCGCTCGCCTACCAGCTGCCGGGTTCGCCCGGCGATGTTACGTGCGGCCGTGGCGGAACTGGTAGACGCGCAACGTTGAGGTCGTTGTGGGCGAAAGCCCGTGGAAGTTCGAGTCTTCTCGGCCGCACCACTTTTCTGGATATCGCCGCCACGCATGGGACACCGTGCCGTGGCGGACGGTCCCCCCCTTAAGCGAAGCGGATTCTGCGGCCCCTTGCGGATCGTACCGGCTGGCGTAGCGTTGTCCCCGAACCGGACGTACCGCCGGCCCTGTGAAAGCCTCGCTTGCCTAGCACCGCTCATATCACCGCGATCGGCACCGCCGTTCCGGACCACGACATTCATCATGCGTTTATCGGATGGGCACGCGCGCGCTTGCCCGATTCGCGTTCGGCCAAGATTTTCGATCGGATGGCGGGTCGCGCCGGGATTGGCCATCGCTGGTCGGTGCTGCCGATCGGCGACGATGGCGGGTCACCCGTCGATGCCGGCGGCTTCTATGCGCGCAACCTGTTGCCCGGCACCGCCGAGCGGATGCAGCTCTACGCGCGATTCGCCCCGGCACTGAGCCTTGCCGCGATCGATGCGCTGCGGGCGCAAGTCCCGCTCGACGGCATCACCCACCTCGTCGTCGCGAGTTGCACCGGATTTGTCGCGCCCGGGATCGACCAGATCGTCGCCGCGCGACTCGGGCTCGATCCCTCGGTCGAGCGGCTGCTCGTCGGGTTCATGGGCTGCTATGCCGCGGTCGCTGCGTTGCGCAGCGCGCGCCACATCGTGCGTTCGGACCCCGCTTCGCGCGTGCTGGTCATCTGTGTCGAACTCTCGACTTTGCACCTTCAGGACACGCCCGCACTCGAACCGCTGCTCGCGATGCTGCAATTCGGCGACGGTGCGGCGGCGGCGCTGGTCACCGCCGAGCCGCAGGGCTTTGCGCTCGGACAGCCGTTTGCAACAACGCTTCCCGATTCGGCCGAGCTGATTCGCTGGGACATCACCGACAGCGGCTTTGCGATGCATTTGTCGGGCGAAGTTCCGGCGCGCATTGCCGCCGGCCTTGGCGATCCGACCTTCGCCGCCGCGGCCACTGGCGGTCGCGCACCAGACGATATCGACGGGTGGGCGGTCCATGCCGGGGGACGTTCGATCCTCGATGCGGTCGAGACCAGTCTCGCTCTGCCCGCGGATACGCTGGCGGCATCGCGCAGCGTGCTCGCCGACAATGGCAACATGTCGTCGGCGACGTTGATGTTCGTGCTCGCCCGCCTGCTTGCCGGGCCACCGATTCGCGAAGGCGTCGCGCTGGCGTTCGGCCCCGGGCTCGCCGCCGAGGGTTTCGGCTTTCGGAGCGCCGCGTGACGCTCGAGCAGCGCGCCATCGCCGAAGAGCTGATGGATGCCGACGATCTGGCGCCCGAGACCTATGCCGCGGTCGTCGGCGATCTCGCGAAGGTCAATGTCGTGACGATGGCGGCGCGCCCGACGCTCGATTTCCTGCGGCGCGGGACGGTGGGACGGAAGCGCTTCAAGCTGCTCGACGTCGGGTTCGGCGATGGCGACATGCTGCGCCGCATCGCGCACTGGGCGGCGCGGCGCGGGATCGACGCCGAGCTGGTTGGAGTCGATCTCAACCCCCGCAGCGCGCGCGCCGCCACCGCGCACACGCCCGCCGACTTGCCCATTCGCTACGTCACCGGCGACTATGCCGATCTTGCCGGGCAAGGTTGGGATTTCGTTGTGTCGAATCTCGTCGCGCATCATATGGACCATGACCAGCTGATCGCCTTCCTGCGCTTCATGGCGGCGGAAAGCGCGCGCGGGTGGCTGGTCAACGATCTCCACCGGCACGGCTTCGCCCATCGCGGCTTCCCGTTGCTCGCGACGCTCGCGCGCTGGCACCCGATCGTGCGGCACGACGGCACACTGTCGATCGCTCGCTCGTATCGCCCCGCCGAATGGCCCCCGATCCTCGCCGAAGCTGGCGTCTCTGCGCGCGTCTATCGCACCTTCCCGTTCCGGTTATGCGTCGAACAGCTGCGCTGATCCTCGGCGGCGGGCCCGCGGGCGCGAGCGCCGCGATCGTCCTCGCGCGCGCCGGCGCACCGCATTTGCTGGTCGAGCGAAGCCGCGAGACGGGCGATGCGATCTGTGGTGGCTTCCTCAGCTGGCGCACGCTCGAGTCGCTCGCCCGGCTCGGCGTTGCGCCCGACGCGCTCGGCCCCGCGCGCGTGACCACGGTGCGGGTGCTTTCGGGCGACCGCGTCGTCGAGACACGGCTGCCGCGCCCGGCGCATGGCGTGTCGCGGCACCTGCTCGACACCGTGCTGCTCGCACGCGCGATCGAAGCGGGGTCTGCGGTCGAGCGCGGCGTGACCGTGCGCGGCGTGGATGGCCTGACGGCGCGGCTCGACGATGGTGCGGATCTTGCCGCCGACACGCTGTTCCTGGCGAGCGGCAAGCATGACGTCCGCGGCGCCGCTCGCCCCGCCGACGCGCGCGGCAGCGATCCTGTGCTCGGCCTGCGCGTGCGCATTCCCGCGGCGCCCGGGCTCGACGCGCTGATCGGCGAGTCGATCGAACTCCATCTGTTCGATCGCGGCTATGTCGGAATCGTCCGGCAGGAGGATGGCAGCGCGAATTGCTGCCTCGCCGTCCACCGCTCGGCGTTGATCGAAGCCGGCAGCCCCTCCGCCCTGCTCGACCAGCTGGGCCGCGAACATCCGCGGCTCGGTGACCGCTTCGCCTATCGCAGCGGCGACGAGGCGATCGATGCGATCGCCAACGTGCCCTACGGTTGGCGCGCTTTGCACGGCGCGCCCGGACTGTTCCGGCTTGGTGACCAGGCTGGCGTCATTCCGTCGCTCGCGGGCGAAGGCATGGGGATCGCGATCGCCAGTGGCATTCGCGCAGGCCATGCCTATCTAGAAGGCGGTGCGGCGGCTGCCCCCGGCTTCCAGCAGGGATTTGCGCGCGCCACCGCCCGACCGATTCGTCTCGCCGGACTCGTCCGTGATGCCGCCGAACGCCCGACCCTCACCGGGCTCGCGCTTCCGCTGCTGCGGCAGGTCCCGGGACTGATCGAGATTATCGCATCCTTGACCCGGATCGGCCATTCCCGGCTTGACCGGACGCCTCGCTAATTGGAAAATATCGCCATGGATCACATCACCCTGTCCGAGACCGAGTGGCGCAAGAAATTGAGCCCGGAGGCCTATCACGTGCTGCGCGAAGCCGGCACGGAGCGCGCCTTTTCCGGGCGTTACGACAATAACAAGGCGGATGGCATCTATCGCTGCGGCGGATGTGCGCTGCCCTTGTTCGATTCGGCCGACAAATATGATTCGGGGTCGGGCTGGCCGAGCTTCACCCAGCCGATCTCGTTAGAGCGTGTCGTCGAGCATAGCGATGTCAGCCACGGCATGGTCCGCACCGAGGCGCGCTGTGCGCGTTGCGACGGTCATCTCGGCCATGTCTTCCCCGATGGCCCGCCGCCGACCGGCCTGCGCTATTGCATGAACTCGCTCAGCCTCGACTTTCGCGGCCGGGAGAGCGTGGGCAGCGACGAAACGAAGGACTGACCTAGCCGGCTACGGCTTGTCGGAGTGTCCGGCAAAGCCTAACGCTACGCTGCTTCATGGCACGCTCCTCCGCTCCTTCGCCACGCTCCAAACGCGCGCCCGCCTGGCGCCGCTGGAGCGTCTTCGTCCTGCAGATCGGCGCGGGGCTTGCTGTCCTCGCGGCCGCCGTGCTCGCGATCACCGTCTATGTGTCCGAAGGCCAGCTGCCGACGTTCGACGCGTTGAAATCGTCGCCCAACGGCCAGATGATCCGCGTCCATGCCGCCGATGGCACGGTGATCGTCTCGATGGGGCCGAGCTTTGGCGAATGGCTATCGTACGATCGCATCCCGAAGGTGATGCGCGATGCGATGATCTCGGTGGAGGATCGCCGATTCCGATCGCATATCGGCGTCGATCCGATCGGCATGGTGCGCTCGGTCCAGGTGCGCTTCGAACGCGGCCATTGGCGGCAGGGCGGATCGACGATCACGCAGCAGCTCGCGCGCAATATCTTCCTCAATTCGAACAAGCAGTGGGGCCGCAAGGTCCGCGAAGGCATCATCGCGCTCGCACTCGAGCGCAAGTTCAGCAAGGACGAAGTCCTCGAACTCTACCTCAACAAGGTCTATTTCGGCGGCGGCGCCTACGGAATCGATGCAGCATCGCGCAAATTCTTCGGTCACGGCGCCGATCATCTCAGCCTGACCGAGGCTGCGGTGATCGCCGGACTGGTCAAGGCACCCTCCAATTACTCGCCGACCGCCGATATCGACGCCGCACGCGGACGCGCCGGCGTCGTGCTCAAGCTGATGCAGGAGACCGGCGCGATCACGCCGTCCGAGGCCGACGCGGCGCAGATCGACAAGATCGCTTTCGTCCCCGAGGCGCGGCAGAACAGCGTACGCTACTTCACCGACTGGGCGCTGCCGCAGCTCGAAATGTTGATCGACGAGACGCAGCGTCCGCTCGAAGTGTGGACGACGCTCGATCTCAACATGCAGCGTGCCGCCGATGCCGCGATCCAGCAGAATGCTCCGCGCGGCGCGCAAGGTGCGCTGGTGGCGATCGACCGCGACGGTGCAGTCCGCGCCATGGTCGGTGGGACCGACTATGTCAGCTCGATCTACAACCGCGCGACCCAGGCGATCCGCCAGCCGGGCTCGGCGTTCAAGCTGTTCGTGTATCTCGCGGCGCTCGAGGCGGGCCACAAGCCCGAGGACTCGATCGTCGACGAGCCGGTGACGATCGACGGCTGGAGCCCGCGCAACGATTCGCGGCGCAACAGCGGTGCGGTAAGCCTGCGTACGGCGTTTGCGTACTCGCTCAACACTGTCGCGGCCAAGCTCGGCCAGGAAGTCGGCTTCGCGACCGTCGCCGACATGGCGCGGCGCTTCGGCATCACCACCAAGGTCAATACGCATCCCTCGATGGTGCTCGGCACCTCTGAAGTGCGACTGATCGACATGACGCGCGCCTTTGCCAGCGTCGGCAACAAGGGTGTCGCCGTCACACCCTATGGCATCACCAAGGTGACCGCATCGGGTGAGACGATCTATGCGCAATCGGTCGACACCAGCCATGTCCTCGTTGCGCCCTATGTCGCGGCCGAGATGACCGATTTGCTACAGACCACGGTCAATACCGGCACCGGCAAGGCCGCGCAGATCGGCCGGCCGGTCGCGGGCAAGACCGGCACGACGACATCGAGCAAGGACGGCTGGTTCCTCGGCTTCTCGAGCGGCCTTACCACCGGCGTGTGGATGGGCCGCGACGACGCCAAGCCGATCGCAGGGCTCCACGGCGGCACCGCCCCGGCCAAGGCGTTCGCCGCGTTCATGCGCAGCGCGGTCGCCAGGCGCCCGGTCGAGCAGTTCGACACCAAGGTGACGCTGCCCGAATTCCAGCTCGAACCCGACCAGGAATCGTATTTCGGCGAGGCCGATAACGGTCTGTTCGTCGACGAAAACGGCAACCCGGTCGAGTCGGGCCGTGCGCCCCAGGCCGAGCAGCAGGTCGATGCCGACGGCAACCCGATTGCGCCGCGGAGCGCCGATCCGCGCATCGCGCGCGGCGCGGACTCGCAGCCGGCGCAGGAGCGCCCGGACGATACGCAGAAGCTCGACCAGGGCTGGCTCGACCATGTTCTGGGGCGCGACGCCCCCCGCCCGGCCCCAGCCCCGACGCGAGTTCCGCGCGACCGGCCTGCGATCACCCCGCCCGACCGCTATGACGATCGTCAGGACTCGCGGCCGACCCAGTGAAGTGCGGCGCCGTTGGCGCGAAGCCAACGGCGCGATTCATCGGGATCGCGTTCGTCGAGCAGGTCGAGTACGCGGTAGAAACGGGGGCTGTGATCCATATGCAGCCGGTGCGCGACTTCATGCGCAACCGTCGAGCGGCGGACGTAATCGGGCATCAGGATAAGCCGCCAGCTGTAGCGGATCGTTCCCGACGAAGCGCAGCTCCCCCAGCGCGTCTTGGGATCGCCCACGGCAACCTTGCTGACGACGACCCCGGCGCGCGCAGCGAATTCGGCGGTTTCGTCGCTCAGCATCCGCAATGCCTCGCGTTTGAGCCACGCCGCGATCCGGCGCGACAGGCCGTCGAGCGGGCCGCCACAGAGCAGCTGCTCGCCGTCGCGCTTGACGGTTCGCGGTGCTGCCGGATCCCACTCGATTGTCAGCGCACCGTCGCCGAACGGGATCCTGCCGCCGGGCGCGAAGGGTTGCGCCTGCGGCAATCGCGCGCGCTGTTCGGCGATCCAGCCGGCCTTCTCCTCCGCCCACGCAAGCGCCTTCTTGAGCGGCGCGCGCGGCGGAAGGACAAGGCGGACACGGCCGGTGGCGCTGTCGACCGACAGCCGTGCCCGGCGCGCGCGCGCGTTGCGAACGACCTCGATCGCCGCGGTCACAATTCCCGATCGACCAGATGATATTCGAGCTCGCCGGCATCGTCTTCGGAGATCGTCCAGCCGCGCACCGATTGCCCGGCGCGATGCACCGACTCTCGGTCACCCGAGACGAGATAATGCCAGTCATGCAGCGGCTCGTCGGCAGCGCGGAGCCGATAGGCGCAGGTTGCCGGCAGCCAGTCGATCGTCCGGACATTGTCGCGGCTGAGCCGCACGCACTCGCTGACATACGTGTGGCGATGCTTGTAGTTCGAACATTGCGCGGTCGCGCGGTCGAGTAGGCGGCACGAGACGTTGGTCGGCAACAGTTCGCCCGTCTCCTCGTCCTCGAGCTTGTGGACGCAGCATTTGCCGCAGCCGTCGCACAACGCTTCCCATTGGCCGCGATCGAGCGTGTCGATCGGTTCTTCCCAGAATTTTCCGCTCATTTCACCCACCGGTCGAGCTCTGCCGCGACATCACGCGGGGTCTTGTCTGCAGGAAGCAGAACGACGGGCTTGCCCGCCGGGTCCATCAGGATCGCGAAACGGCTATGGGCAACGAGATACCCACCCTCGGCATTCGGCTTTTCGACATCGGCGGTCACCCCGTACGCTTTGGCCGCCGCAGCAATCGCCGCGGGCGAACCGGTCAGGCCGATCATGCGCGGATGGAAGGCGGCGGCATAGGCATTGAGGACCGCGGGCGTATCGCGCTTCGGGTCAACGGTGACGAAGATCGGCACCACTTCCGCCGCGCGCTTCGCATCCTGCGCTTCGAACAGGCGCAGGCCGGCACCGATCGTCTGGAGGTCGGTGGGACACACATCGGGACAAAAGGTGTAGCCGAAATACATGATGCGATAGCGGCCGGCGAAATCGCGGTCGCTGCGCGCCTTTCCATTCTGGTCGATCAGGCGAAACGGACCGCCGATCCTGACACCGTCGAGCGGCGCGCGGGTCGGTGGGGCCGAGCCGCTGCAACCAACCGTAGATACGGTCAGCAACAGCGCACCCAGCGTGCGGGCAATCTGGTTCATAGCGCCGTCAGCCATGATCTGTTAGGCCGATTCACGCAAGCTTTTGAGCTTCTTCCCGATCGTGTCGTTCGACTCAGCCAGGATCCTCTCGATGACCCTTCGTACCGCTACGCTCGCCCTCACCCTGCTGGCCACCAGCGCACTGGCGCTCGTTCCCACACCCATTGCCTCACAGATCGGCCAGTCGGCGGGGTATAAGTTTCTCCAGTCGGTCAAGGATGCCAAGAATGACGAGGTCATCGCCGCGCTCGAAAAGCCCGGTGTCACGATGATCAACACCCGCGATCGTACGAGTGGCGAGGGCGCGCTGCATATCGTGGTTCGACGGGGCGACATGGCGTATGTATCGTATCTGCTGTCGAAGGGCGCTGACGCCAATCTCCGCGACGACAAGGGCGAGACGGCGATGATGCTGGCAACCCGGCTCGGTCGCAAGGAAATGGTCGATGCGCTTGCCAAGAGCGGCGGTAACGTCAACCTCGCCAATGCGAGTGGCGAAACGCCGTTGATTATCGCAGTTCAACGCCGCGACCAGACACTCGTGCGCGATCTGCTCGATCTCGGGGCCGACCCTGATCAGGCCGATCACCTCCAGGGATTTTCCGCGCGCGATTATGCCACGCAGGACAAGCGGTCGCCGAGCATCGCGCAGATGATTGAAGCGAATCCCAAAAAGGCGCGCAAAGCGGTGTCGGGGCCGAAGCTCTGACACTGCTCCACGTGGAACACTCGCGCCGGTGATTACGGAACGATTTGCGCTTCCGGATCGGTGAGCGCGATCAGCCTGCGCCCTGCCCGCCGTCCGAACGCAAGCGTGACGCGCTTTCGGGTTGCAGCAGACAATGGTTCGGTGTGCGCGTCGCGGATCACCGCCGCGTCGTAGCGATCCGCAACGATGATCCCGGTACGCTCGGGCAAGAAGGCCGCCCCGTCGAGCGGCGAAGCGTCGAAGCCCGCTGGAACGGCCCAATAATAGCGGTCGCAACAGCCGAGATAATCGGTCCACTTTCCGTCGCCGAGCAGATCCGCGCGCGAGACCTTGATCTCGACGATGACGATTTGACCCCGCGCATCAATCGCCATCAGGTCGGCACGACGATTACCGTCGAGCGGCACTTCGGCCATCGCGATCAGATCGTGACGCAGCAACATCCGTGTCGTCCCGCGCGCGACATCGGCTGCGCATAACGGCGAACCGGGGAAATCGGCACAGGCGTCGTCGGACGCTATGATAGGATCGGAGGTGCGTAGCATCACCCGATCCTAGAACATTTCACGAACGCGTCCAAGAGGACGCGCGTCGCTCAGCGATAGAAAAGATGGTTGCCGATCGCTGCAACCTGGACGCGATGCCAGCCCGGCGCGGAACGGCGCGCATGGAAATACATGGCGTCCGACGCGGGGCTATCCCACGCGTCGGCAAGCGCAACGCGCGCAACGGCGACCGCGGTGCGGTATTGCTTGTTCGGCGCGATATCGGGGACATGCCCGCCGCGCACGAAGGAGAATTGCCCGGGCTGGGTCACGACCGAGCACACACCCTTGGGAAAGCGGCCCGACTTCGAACGGTTGAGGATCACTTCGGCGACGGCGAGCTGACCGCTCAGCGGTTCGCCCTTGGCTTCGAAATAGATTGCGCCGGCCATGCACTGAAGCTCGTCGTTCATCGCTTCGGGGCCAGGCTGGGCCGCCACCGCTGCGTCGAGCGTACCATAAGCAACGGTATCGCCGTCCTGCTCGGCATCGGACTCGGGCAGCGTGGCGGTTACGGGATCGGTCGACTGGGTGGTTGCGATCGCCGGCATCATGTGCGGCGTCTGCGGAACCGAAAGTGCGGTAGGCACGTTGATAGCACGATTGATTTCCTGAGCGAAGCCAGGTGTTCCGAAGCCGATGAGAGCAGCGACGGTAAAGGTCAGCGTCACGATGGATGCGACGCGATTCGAAAACGACATGAAAACGACTAAAATGCGGTTGGTGCGCGGATAGGGTCGACATATGTCGCCCCACCGGACAGCCCCCCGACTGCGTAATCATTCCGGATCGCACCCGGCACGACACAACGCCCTGACTAAGAGCTGTGCGTATCCCCGCGCGACCGCCTGCGGTCAATCGCCGAGGATTGTTTCTGCGGCGAATCGTTCTGCCGATGCGATGTCCAGTTCGATTACCCACAGATCCGGATCGCGATCGCGGCGTCGGCGCCAATAGCCGTCGCATTCGGCCTGATCGGCTGCGTCCGCCGGACCGCTCGCTATCAAAGCGGGCTTCCCGGCAGCGCCAAGCGCCCGCTCGATCATCCGTTTCGGCGTGTTTCCATGCTGCAATATCAAAAGGATACCGCCCGAATCCGCGTCGCCCTTGGCACGCACCATTGCCATCCCGCCGGCATCGTTGACGCGCTTCAGCAGCGCTGAAACGAGAATCCCCGTCGCGAGCGTAGCGCTCACGCCGAGCGATACCCGGGCAAGCCAGCAAGCGCGATCTGCGAGCGCATGAACGTTCCCGTCCCGCGTGCCGCTTCATCGCCCACCGCGTCGATCAGCCGTGCCTCGGCGACGAACACTCGCCGATGGCCCGAGACCCAGCGCCCTTCGGCGACCACCGGGCCAGCGCGCAGCGGCTTGGTCAGCAGCAAATTATACGCGGTGGTCAGCAGGAAACGGTCGGTCACCAGACTGTTCGCGGCATAGAAGGCGGCATCGTCGAGCATCTTGAAATAGCTCGTGCCGTGCGCGGCGCCCGCGGCATGGAAGAAGCGTTCGTCGATCGTGAAGTGGATCCGCGCCAGCCCCGCCTCGGGAATCTCGAGTGTCGATTCGAACAGCCGATTGATCGGCGCCGCGGCATAAAGCGCTTCGAGCGCGCGGAAATGCGCCTGCTCGCCCGCCGGAACAACGCGGTCGTTATGCGGCATCGCGCGCCTGATCGGCAATAAGCAGGGCAACGAGCGCATCGCGCGACCCGGCGCCGCGCAGCTTCGCAACGAACGCCTGATCGCGCAGCGCGCGCGAGACGAGCGCGAGCGCCTTGAGGTGCGTCGCGCCCGCGTCGGGCGGCGACAGCAGCAGGAAGACGATGTCGACCGGCATGTCGTCGACCGAGTCGAAGTCGATCGGCTGGACCAATCGCGCGAACACGCCGCGCACCCGGTCGAGCCCGCGCAGCTTGCCATGCGGCGTCGCCACGCCACCGCCGAACCCGGTCGAGCCCAGCTTCTCGCGCGCCGTGACCACCTCGGCGACAGCGGACGCATCGACGCCATAGACGCTCGCGGCGGCGGCGGCGAGCTGTTGAAACAGCGCCTTACGCGTGCCGGCGCTGACGCGCTCAAGCACCGCGTCGGGCGCGAGGATATCGTGCAGATCGGTCATGACAGTCCTTGAGCCCGCCCAGAGCGGATGCTGTGCGCGAGCCCATAGCGCCGATTGGCGAGCGGCGAAAGCGCGACCCTCGGGCCCCGCCTCTGCCGTTCGCAGCAACAGGTCAGGATTCGCGTTGCGGCTCGACCCAACCGATCGTCCCGTCGCCGCGGCGATACACCATGTTGTAGGTGCCCGAGACGCTGTTGCGGAACAGCAAGGCCGCGGTGTTGCGCAGATCGAGCATCATCACCGCATCGGAGACCGAGGCATCGGGCACGTCGACGCGCGTTTCGGCGACGATCAGCGGGAAGTCCTCGACTTCCTCTTCGGAGGTGCTTTCCTGGAACAGCGTATAGCCGGCATTATCGGCATCCGCCGCCTGCGCGGCCGCAGCGCTCGCCACGCCGGCGTTGCGATCCTTGAGCCGGCGCATGTAGCGCCGCAGCTGCTTCTCGATCTTGGCGGCAGCGGCATCGAAGGCGAGATGCGCGTCGGCGGCATCGCCATGCGCCTTGAGGATCAGGCCCTGCATGACATGCGCGACGATGTCGGCGGTGAAGCGATTGTCGTGCGGGCCCTTGCCGAAAGTGACCTGGGCCGAGATGGCGCGCGCGAAATATTTGGTGGCGATGCCCTGGAGTCGCTCGTCGACATGGGTCCTGAGCGCCTCGCCCGTTTCGACCTGATGGCCGGAAACCCGAATATCCATGAGCATTCTCCTTACATAGGCCAGCGTCGCTATGACGATCACCGGCGGTAGATGACGCCTGTCGGGCGCCTCGACCCCCCAAACTCAGCTCACGCCATGGCCGGATCGCTCCCCCATAACGGGTTGACCACAGTCTTGAGAAAGGCGGTGTGACGCGCCCGGTCCGCCTCGGCGACCGCAAAGATGCGGGGTGGGCGAACGACGGTCGCGACGATCAGCGTGCTTGGCGCGGTGTCCGCGACGACGTCGCTGACCAGGCCGAGCCCGATCTGGCGTCCACCGGTCAGCTCGACATAGACTTGCGACAGCAATTGCGCGTCGAGCAGCGCGCCGTGGACGGTGCGATGGCTGCGATCGATGCCGTAGCGGTTACACAACGCATCGAGGCTGTGCTTCGTGCCGGGATGCCGCATGCGTGCCATCGCGACGGTATCGACCATGCGGTCCAACCCGACGGTTGCCCGGCCGCAACGTTGCAGTTCGCCGTTGAGAAAGCCGAAATCGAAGCTCGCATTGTGCGCAACGAGCGGGCTGTCACCGATGAAATCGAGCAGATCCTCGACCCGTTGCACGAACAGCGGCTTGTCGGCGAGGAACGCGTCGCTCAGCCCGTGGACGCGCTGCGCCTCGGCCGGCATCGTGCGCTCGGGGTGGAAATAGGCGTGGAAAGTGCGCCCCGTCTCGACCTTGTTGACCATCTCGAGACAGCCGATCTCGACCATGCGATCGCCATCGGCGAAGCTGAAGCCTGTGGTCTCGGTGTCGAAAACGATCTCACGCATAAGACTATGATAGTGGGGTCTCGCGCCCTTCGAGGCAAGCGATGATGGCAGCGACCGCACGGCGCGTCGTATCCAGCGACCCGCCGGTCGGCACGACATGGTCGGCGCGTGCGACTTTTTCCGCGTCCGGCAATTGCCTGGCGAGAATCGCGTCGAGTTTGGCGGGGGTCATGCCCGGCCGCGCGAGCACCCGCGCTTGCTGTACCGCGGGCGCCCCCGATACGACGACGACGCGATCGACTCGCGACTCGCCCCCGGTCTCGAACAGCAGCGGCACGTCGAACAGCACGATCGGCGCCGTCGCGTGGCGCGCGAGGAAGGCGGCGCGCTCCTCGCCGACCGCGGGATGGACGATTGCCTCGAGCCGCGCGAGCGCCGCGGGATCGCCCAGGACGCGCGCGCCGAGCATGGCGCGATCGACGCCGTTAGGCCCGGTCGTGCCGGGAAAGGCGGCCTCGATCGCCGAAACGACACGCCCGCCCGGACCTTGCAATGCATGGACCGCGGCATCGGCATCGAACACCGGCACCCCGGCCTCTGCAAACATCGCCGCGACGGTCGATTTGCCCATCCCGATCGAGCCCGTCAGGCCGAGCGTGATCGGCCGCGCGGGCGTCATGCGGTCAGCAGCGCGCGGAGCTCGTCGTCGCTCGCTTCGTCGCGCGGCGGAGCGACGCCGAAGAACAATTCGAACGCGAGCGCCGCCTGGCCGATCAGCATGTCGAGCCCATCGACGGTATCGAGCTCGCGCTCGCGCGCGGCGGCGAGCAGCGCCGTCTCGAGCGGCGCATAAACGACATCATAGACCACGGCATCCTGCGGCAATGGCGTCAGATCGAGCGCGAGCGGCGGTTGCCCGACCATGCCGAGCGCGCTTGCATTGACCAGCAAGGCGGCGGGCGGCAGCGTCGCGTCGAGCGGCAGCGCCTTGCCCTTCAACCCGAACGACGACAGCAAGGCGGCCGCCTTGAGCACGTTGCGGTTGAGGATCGTCACCGGACCAACGCCGAGTCGGGCGAGCGCGAACAACACCGCACGCGCCGCGCCGCCTGCCCCGACCACCACGACCGGCGCCCCGGTGAGGTCGAGCTGGTTGATCGGCGCATAGAATCCGGCGGCATCGGTGTTGGTCAGGATCACTGCACGATCCTCGCCACGGAACACCGTATTGGCCGCGCCGATCGTGGCGCGGACACCGCCCGGATCGGCGACATGATCGAAGATCGCGAGCTTGTGGGGAATCGTGACGTTGCACCCGCGCCAGGCGGGATCGGCCGTGCGCGCGGCGATATAGGCGCCGAGCCCGTCGGGTTTGACCTCGCATAGCCGGTATTCGGCATCGAGCGAGAGCCGCTCGATCCAGAAGCCGTGGATCAGCGCCGACTTGGAATGCGCGATCGGATCCCCGATCACCTCGGCCAGCATCATGACGGCATCACTCCCCGCACCCGCAGATAATCGATCACCGGCAGCAGGGGCAGGCCGAGCACGGTGAAATGGCTTCCCTCGATCCGGCTGAACAGCTGCGCGCCCGGTCCCTCGATCCGATAGCAGCCGACACAGCCGGCAATGGCGGGCCACTCGAGATCGAGATAGGTCTCGATAAAGGCCTCGGACAGCGGCCGCACATGCATCTTCGCGCGGTCGACGACACGCCACACCGGGCGCCCGCCCTCGGCGATCACCGCCGCGCTGATCAGTTCGTGGCGCTTGCCCGACAGACGGCGCAGATGCGCCGCGGCCTCGGCGCGATCGCGCGGCTTGTCGAGCATCGACCCGTCCTCGAGCGCGACGATCGAGTCGCTGCCCAGCACGAGCGCCTGGCCGTCGCCCGACGACACCTTGATTGCCTTGAGCTCGGCAAGGGCGTCGGCCATGTCGCGCGCCGCAAGCCCTTCGCCGATCAGCGCCGCCTTCGCCGATTCCTCATCGACGCCCGCCGAGACCGCGACGAACGGGACGCCAGCGGCGGTCAGCATTGCGCGCCGCGAGGCGCTTTGCGAGGCGAGCACCAGCGTCATGGCTCGCCACTCATGTCGCCACGACGCTCGCCGACAAGCGCGATGATCGCGGCCGCGGTCTCCTCGATCGAGCGTCGCGTGACGTCGATCACCGGCCAGCCATTGTCGGCGAACATCCGCCGCGCATAGGCGACCTCGCGCGTGACCGATTCCTGATCGACATACGCGGTGGTGGTCAGCTCGTTGAGCGACAGAAGGCGGTTGCGGCGGACCTGAATGAGCCGGTCGGCGCTCGTCGTCAGGCCGACGATGATCGGATTTTTCAGCGTGAAGAGGCTTTCCGGCGGCGGGCTTTCGACAACGATCGGGATGTTCGCGGTCTTGAACCCGCGATTGGCGAGATAGATGGACGTCGGTGTCTTCGACGAGCGCGACACGCCGGCGAGCAGGATATCGGCCTCTTCCCAATCCTCCGCGAGGATGCCGTCATCATGCGCGATGGTGAACTGGATCGCGTCGACGCGCGCGAAATAGGCCGCGTCGAGCACATGCTGCCGCCCCGGTCGCGCCTTCGCCGCCTGGCCGAGCAGTCCCGACAAAGCGCCGGTCACCGCATCGAGCGGCGCGACCGCGGGCAACCCCAGCGTGCGACAGCGCGATTCGAGTGTGCGGCGGGTCTCGCTGTTGACCAGCGTGAACAGCACCAGCCCCGGATTTTGCGAGATTTCCTGCAGGATCCGCTCGAGATGCGCCTCGGTCCGCACCATCGGCCAGAAGTGGCGGATCGTCTCGACATCGTCATATTGCGCGAGAGCGGCCTTGGCGATGTTTTCGAGCGTTTCGCCGGTCGAATCCGACAGGAGATGGAGATGCAGGCGCATCAACGAGCGGTGCGGGGCGAAACTGTGGACAACATGCGGGCAAGCGCTAGCGCAACTTTGCCCGTCCGCAAAGTCGGGCGACCGCGGTGCATAACCCATCCGCTATCCACAATCGCGCAAACACCCCTGGGTTCCCCCCACAGCCTGTGGATAATGGGGATGACCCCGCCGACTCAAGGCGTGCGCGTCGATCGTGCCACGTCAATCTGTTGGCATTTTGGGGATGGCGGCATAAGCCCCGTTATCAACGTACCAACAACCACTTCAACCTTTTAAGATTCTAGATTCTTATAGAAGTAGGGTGAGGAAAGACCGATCGTGCTGACACAGAACAAGCCGTTGCTCGCCACGCTCAAGGGTGAGCGTGCTTCCACCCCGCCGATCTGGCTGATGCGCCAGGCAGGCCGGTATCTGCCTGAATATCGCGCGCTCCGGGCCGAGAAGGGTGGCTTCCTCGCGCTCGTCAACGACAGCGAAGCGGCGGCCGAGGTGACGATCCAACCGATCCGGCGTTTCGGCTTCGACGGCGCGATCCTCTTCTCGGACATCCTGATGGTCCCCTCCGCGCTGGGACAGGGCCTGAGCTTTGGTGTGGGCGAAGGACCGGCACTGACACCTCCGCTCGTCGATCATGCGCTGGAGAGCCTCCAGGGGGCGCCTGAGCGGCTCGATCCGGTGTATGCGACGGTGCGCCTGGTCGCAGCGCAACTGCCGCCACAGACCACCTTTCTTGGCTTTGCGGGGAGCCCGTGGACTGTCGCCACGTATATGGTCGCGGGACATGGCAGCAAGGATCAGGGCGAGACGCGGCGTTTCGCGTATGGCGACCCGGCCGCGTTCGGCGCGATCATCACTGCGATCGCCGATTGCACCGTCGAATATCTGTCGCGCCAGATCGAGGCCGGGGTCGAGGCGGTACAGCTTTTCGACAGCTGGTCGGGCAGCCTCAGCCCTGCCCAGTTCGAACGCTGGGTGATCGCGCCCAATGCGGCGATCGTCACGGCGCTTCGCGCGCGGCATCCCGGCGTGCCGATCATCGGCTTTCCCAAGGGGGCTGGCGAGAAGCTTCCGGCCTATGCGCGCGAAACCGGTGTCGATGCGCTCGGGCTCGACGAGACGATCGACCCCGAATGGGCCGCCGCCACCCTGCCAGCGGATTTGCCGGTGCAGGGCAATCTCGACCCGCTCGTGCTGATCGCCGGAGGCGCGTCGATGGAACAGGCCGCCACGCGGATCTTGCGCGCGTTTGCCGACCGTCCGCACATCTTCAATCTCGGCCACGGCATCCTGCAGGACACCCCCATCCCCCATGTCGAGCAGCTGCTCGATTTCGTCCGGAGCGCGCGATGATCGGAATGCTCGGCAACGCCTACCCTTGGGTCAAGGCTGCGCATCTGATCTTCGTGATCTTCTGGATGGCTGGGCTGTTCATGCTGCCGCGCTATCTGGTGTATCATCAGGAGGCCCCGATCGGATCGCCCGAAGCGGCCAAATGGGTCGATCGCGAGGCCAAGATCCGCAACATCATCCTGACGCCTGCGATGGTCATGGTGTGGGTGCTCGGTTTGACCCTCGGCGCCAATCTCGGGCTGTTCTCGGGCGGCAGTGGGCTCGGCTGGCTGCATCTCAAGCTGCTGCTCGTGGTGATCCTCAGCGGCTATCATGGTTGGGCCGTCGGCTATGCAAAGAAGCTCGCGGCGGGGAAGCCGACGCTGACCGGGCGGCAATTGCGACTGATCAACGAGGCACCCGCGGTGCTGGTGACCTTCATCGTCATCCTGGCGATCGTTCAGCCGTTCTGAACTGTCGAACGGCGTTGGCCTGCATGGGCCGGTGCCGGGGGAGGCGCGCATCGCGCGGCGTGCGCTCCCCTTGACGCGCCCCTCGCCGGATCGTATCTCGAAATTCGTGTCGCGATGCGGCGGGTCCACCCGTTCGGTTGCGGCATCCTTCCTCCAGCATCGTCGCGTAGCTGTTCGCCGACCGAAGCTCCCCCCTCGCATTCTTATGCCCCGGACGCCCTCCATGCATCTCAAAGACCTCAAGAACAAAAAGCCGGCCGAACTGGTCGCGATGGCCGAGGAGCTCGGCATCGAGAGCGCGTCGACGCTGCGCAAGCAGGATCTGATGTTCGCGATCCTCAAGGTCCAGGCCGAAGAGGGCGAGGAGATCATGGGGCTCGGCACGATCGAAGTGCTGCCCGACGGCTTCGGCTTTCTTCGCTCGCCCGAGGCTAACTATTTGGCGGGCCCCGACGACATCTACATCTCGCCCAACCAGGTCCGTAAGTTCGGCCTGCGCACGGGTGACACGGTCGAGGGCGAGATCCGCGGACCCAAGGATGGCGAACGCTATTTCGCGCTGACCAAGCTGACCGCGGTCAATTTCGACAATCCCGACGCTGTCCGTCATCGCGTCAATTTCGACAACCTCACCCCGCTCTATCCCGAGCAGAAGCTGACGCTCGATCCTGCCGATCCGACGGTCAAGGACAAGAGCGCGCGCGTGATCGACATCATCTCGCCGCAGGGTAAGGGCCAGCGCACACTGATCGTCGCGCCGCCGCGCGTCGGCAAGACGGTGATGCTGCAGAACATCGCGAAGGCGATCACCGACAACCATCCAGAGGTCTTCCTGATCGTCCTGCTGATCGACGAGCGCCCAGAGGAAGTCACCGACATGCAGCGCTCGGTCAAGGGCGAGGTGGTCAGCTCGACCTTCGACGAACCCGCGACGCGCCACGTCCAGGTCGCCGAAATGGTGATCGAAAAGGCCAAACGTCTGGTCGAGCACAAGAAGGACGTCGTGATCCTGCTCGACTCGATCACGCGTCTCGGCCGTGCCTACAACACCGTCGTCCCGTCGTCTGGCAAGGTGCTGACCGGCGGTGTCGACGCCAACGCCTTGCAGCGCCCGAAGCGCTTCTTCGGTGCCGCACGCAACATCGAGGAAGGCGGTTCGCTCTCGATCATCGCGACCGCGCTGATCGATACCGGCAGCCGGATGGACGAAGTGATCTTCGAGGAGTTCAAGGGCACGGGTAACTCCGAGATCGTGCTCGACCGCAAGGTCGCCGACAAGCGCATCTTCCCGGCGCTCGACGTCGGCAAGTCGGGAACGCGCAAGGAAGAGCTGCTGGTCGATCAGAGCAAGCTGTCGAAGATGTGGGTGCTGCGCCGCATCCTCATGCAGATGGGCACGATCGACTCGATGGAGTTCCTGCTCGACAAGATGAAGAATTCGAAGACCAACGAAGATTTCTTCGACAGCATGAATCAATAGCCGAACACGGCCGCGGGCACCCTGCCCGCAGACTCGCATCGGCGGCATGGGCTTTGCCCATGCGCGCCTAGCGCAATCACAGCAGCAGATCCCGTCGCCCGCGCCGTTCGAAATCGAGCAGCCACTGTTTGGTCGCGGGCCCCTTTCCCGCCGAATACGCGCCCAGGTTTCCCGCGGCGTTGAGCACGCGGTGACACGGCACCACGATCGGGAACGGATTGCGCGCGCACGCCTGGCCGATCGCGCGTGCGCTCGATCCAGCGATCCTGGCAAGCGCGCCGTAGCTTAGCGTATCCCCATAGGGAATCGTGACCATCGTCAGTCGGAGCGCCTCGCCGCGCTCTGATCGCGCAGGCGCCAGCGGAAGCGCGAAGGTCGTCCGTTCTCCAGCGAACCATGCGCACAGTTGATCCACGGCGGCACGAACCGGCGCACCGCTTCCTCGCTGCTCCTCACCCTCCCCGCCGATCGTGATCGCATAAAGCCGATGCTCGTCGCCGCTGATCGTGATCAGCCCGACGGGCGTTGCGATCCGGGCCATATCGCGCGCATACATGGTAAGACTATGCCGCCGCGCGTGTGCCGGCTCAAGCGGAGACGCCGTAATGAAGATCAACGTCGAGATCGACTGCACCCCGCAAGAGGCGCGCGCATTCATGGGGCTTCCCGACCTTACCCCCATTCACCAGAAATATCTGTCGATGATGACCGACTCGATGGACGGCGTGGTGTCCCCCGATTTGATCGAGAACATGATGCGCAGCTGGGCGCCCGTCAGCGACGCGAGCATGGGGCTGTGGCGCACGATGTTCGAGCGCGCCGCGAAATAACCGTGAGCGACGACACGATCTACGCCTGTTCGAGTGGCCCCCCTCCCGCGGCGATCGCGATCCTGCGGGTTAGCGGACCTGCAGCGTTCAAGGTCGCTATCGCGCTCGCGGGAGACTTGCCGTCGCCACGCCGTGCGAGCGTTCGGACGTTGTGCGATCCCGCAGATGCGCGGCCGCTCGACCGAGCCCTCGTTCTGACCTTTCCGGCGCCACGGACGGCAACGGGCGAGGATCTCGTCGAATTCCACCTCCACGGCGGTCGTGCAGTGGTCTCGGCGGTGAGTGACGTGCTGGCAGCGCAGCCGGGGTTGCGCGCTGCCCAGCCGGGCGAATTCACGCGGCGTGCGCTGACCAACGGCGTGCTCGATCTCACCGCGGCCGAAGGCCTTGGCGATCTCCTCAACGCCCAGACCGAGACGCAGCGGCGCGCGGCATTGCGGATGGCCGAAGGTGGTCTGCGGACGATTATTGAAGCGTGGTCGGATCGACTTGTCGGGGTCGCCGCACGGATCGAAGCCCAGCTCGACTTTTCCGACGAGGACGATGTTCCCGACGAAGCGACGGATGCGATTGGCGCGGACATTGCGACCATCGCCGACGCGATGGCGGCGGTGTTGGCGGCGCCGCCGGTCGAGCGTTTGCACGACGGCGTGCGCGTCGTGATCGCGGGTCCGCCCAATAGCGGCAAGTCGACCTTGCTCAACGTGCTGACCGGGCGCGATGTCGCAATCGTTTCGCCGCTCTCCGGGACGACGCGGGATAGAATCGAGGCCGCCGTGACGCGCGACGGAATTGCCTATTTGCTCACCGACACCGCAGGGCTGACCGATACCCCGAACGATATCGTTGAGGAGATCGGCGTAGCGCGCGCCGCCGCCGCGATTGAGTCCGCGGATATTGTGCTCTGGCTCGGTGACACCCCAACTTTGGATCCCGGCCATATCGCGATCCATGCGCGCGCCGATCTTCCGGAACGATCGACCCCCCCTGCGTTCACGCAGCTCGTCGTTTCCGCAGCGACCGAAGGCGGGATCGCTGCGCTCTGGACCTTGCTTGCGGTGCGAGCAGCAGCGCTGTTGCCGGTTGTGGATGCGATTGCGACGAATGATCGTCAGCGGCTGCTGCTTCGAGCGAGCCACCAACACCTCGCAATGGCCCGGCAAAGAGACTTGCTCATCGTTGCCGAAGAGGTGCGATGCGCCATTCGGGCGCTGGATGCGGTAACCGGGCGGACGGGCACCGAGGATGTTCTCGATGCGATCTTCTCGCGCTTCTGTATCGGCAAATGATGTTCCACGTGGAACAGCGGACTTTGACAGATCGCGCCCACCCATTTAGCGCGATTGCATGAAGAATTTTGACGTCATCATAGTGGGTGGCGGGCACGCCGGCACAGAGGCTGCCGCCGCGGCCGCTCGCGGTGGCGCAAGAACTGCGCTGATAACGTTCGATCGGACCAGAGTCGGCGCCATGTCGTGCAATCCCGCGATTGGCGGGCTTGGTAAGGGTCACCTCGTTCGAGAGGTCGATGCCTTTGACGGCCTGATGGCCCGCGCGACCGACGCGGCGGGTATCCATTATCGGATGCTCAACCGCAGCAAAGGTCCGGCCGTTCAAGGACCACGCGTCCAGGCCGATCGCCGGCGGTATGCAGCCGCGATCCAGGCGATGCTTGCCCAGCAAAGCAACCTCGAGATTATCGACGGCGAAGTCGCAGGTCTCCAGCTGAGCGCGAGCGGAACCATCGCCGGCGTTCGTCTCTCCGACGATACCGTGCTCCCCTCCCGCGCGGTCGTGCTCGCGACCGGCACGTTTCTTGGCGGCCGAATGTTCTGCGGCGAGGAGCGATCGGAGGGCGGACGGGTTGGTGAAGCCGGCGCCTCGTTGCTCGCGCAGCAGCTGCGCGCCGCCAACCTGCCGATGGCCAGGCTCAAGACGGGGACGCCGCCACGGCTAGACGGCCGCACGATCGACTGGGCGCAACTGGCGCAGCAGGAGAGCGATGCCGAGCCGTGGACAATGTCGCCCATGTCGGGGCAACGCCCCCTGCCCCAGCTGCATTGCGCGATCACGCGGACGACCCCGCAGACCCACGATATCATCCGGTCCGGGCTCGACCGTTCGCCGTTGTTTGGCGGCGCAATTGGCGGTGCCGGGCCGCGCTATTGTCCGTCGATCGAAGACAAGATCCACCGCTTCGGCGACCGCGATGGCCATCAGATCTTCCTCGAACCCGAAGGTCTCGACGACCCGACGATCTATCCCAACGGCATCTCCACCTCGCTCCCCGTCGATATCCAGGCAGCGATGCTCCGCTCGATCCCGGGGCTCGAAACCGCAATGATGCTGACGCCGGGCTATGCAGTCGAATATGACCATATCGATCCGCGCGCTTTATCGGCGACGCTCGAGGTGCGGGCGCTCGAAGGCCTGTTCTGTTGCGGCCAGATCAACGGGACGACCGGGTATGAGGAGGCTGCCGGTCAGGGTCTGCTCGCCGGCCTCAACGCCGCAGCGCGGGCGCTTGATCTGGCGGATGTCGTGCTCGACCGTGCGTCCTCCTATCTCGGCGTGATGATCGACGATCTCGTCCTTCAGGGCATTACAGAGCCCTATCGGATGCTGACTGCCCGTGCGGAATATCGGCTACGCCTCCGCGCCGATAACGCGGAAACGCGGCTGAGCCCGATCGCAGCCGAGATCGGGTGCCTCTCCGCAGCGCGCACCGAGCGCCTTACCGAACGAATCGATCGCCGTGCGGAGATCGAGCAGACGCTCGACCAGACCGTGCCGAGCGAGCATCTCGTGGCACGCGGTGCATCGATCGCAGGCGATCCCGAACGGCGTACGGGCGCGGCGTGGCTTCGTGTCGCGGGGGTTTCGCTTGAGATGGTCGCGCCCGACCTGATCGACCGGATAGCCCCGGACCTGCTGGCCGAAGCCGCCGAAGATGCGCGATACGCTCCCTATCTCGCACGTCAGGAGTCGGAGGTCGCCGCGATGCGATCGCATGACGCGATCGTGGTGCCCGATGCTCTGCGGTTCGCGAGCGTTCCCGGCCTGTCGAGCGAGATGATCGAACGCCTCGAAACCGCTCGGCCTGCCACGCTGGCGGCAGCGGAGCGGATCCGTGGCATAACGCCGGCGGCGCTGACCGCGATCCTGCTGCAAATTCGGAAGAAGGCCGCGTGACCGAGGACGAAGCGCGCGACTGGGTCGAGCACAGCTTCGGCGGGCCCGCGGTGACGGCGATGCTCCAGCTGATCGAAATCGTTCGTGCCGAAAGCACCCGACAGAACCTTATTGCACCATCGACGCTCGAGGCGATGTGGACGCGACATATCGTCGATTCGGCGCAGCTCGTGCGACTTGCACCGCAAGATGACCGACTGTGGCTCGATATCGGAAGCGGGGCGGGTTTTCCGGGGCTGGTCGTCGCATCGCTTACCGAGCGCCCCGTCTGGCTCGTGGAGCCTCGCCGACGGCGCGCAGATTTCCTCTCGGATGCGGCAGACGCGATGGGGATAAGTGATCGGGTCACGGTCAAAGCCGCGAGGATCGAGGACGTTGCGGTCGATGCCGGAATTATTTCGGCGCGCGCCGTAGCATCGTTGGACAGTCTTTTTGCATGGGGTGCGAAGTGTGCGTCTTCCGCAACGTGCTGGATTCTGCCAAAAGGACGGTCGGCGCTGGCGGATGTCGCCGCGGCGCAGCAGGTCTGGGACGGGGTGTTTCACGTGGAACACAGTGTAACCGATCCCGACTCACTGATCGTTCTCGCATCAAGGGTCACACGCCGATGAACGTGATTGCCGTCGCGAACCAGAAGGGCGGGGTCGGAAAAACGACGACCGCGATCAACCTCGGCACCGCACTCGCCGCGACCGGGCTGCGCGTGCTTCTCCTCGATCTGGATCCACAAGGGAATTGCTCGACCGGGCTTGGCATCGCTCGGGCGGACCGGCATCATTCGACCTACGATATCCTGCTCGGCGAAACGTCGATCGAAGTCGCTGCGATTCCGACCTGCGTCCCGAAACTCGACATCGTCCCGGCGACAGTCGATCTGTCGGGCGCTGAGATCGAATTGGTGGAATATGAGGAGCGGACGCATCGCCTGTCGCGCGCCCTCGCACGGTCCGATCATCGCTGGGATGTCGTGCTGATCGATTGCCCGCCTTCGCTCGGTCTGCTTACCCTCAATGCGATGGTTGCGTCGAACTCGCTGCTCGTGCCGCTGCAGTGCGAATTCTTCGCGCTTGAGGGGCTTAGCCAGCTGCTCAGCACCGTCGAGCGGATCCGCGAGCGGTTCAACCCGGCGCTGTCGATCATGGGGGTCGCGCTGACGATGCACGACCGGCGCAACCGGCTCACCGATCAGGTCTCGAACGACGTGCGTGCCGTGCTCGGCCGGGTGGTCTTCGACACCGTCATCCCGCGCAACGTCCGCCTGTCCGAAGCGCCAAGCCATGGCCTGCCGGCCCTGATTTACGATTATCGCTGCCCTGGCTCCGAAGCGTATATCGCCCTCGCTCGCGAGCTGATCGCACGCCTGCCCGCTCTCGATACCCCGCAACCGGCAAGGGCCGCATGACCGACTCGACGATTCCTCCAGTCTCGCGCCCTAAGCCCCGGTCGGGCTTGGGCCGTGGTCTCAATGCCCTGATGGGGGACCTCGCGCGCGAAGAGCCCGTTGGCGAGGGCAAGGAGAATGCCTCTCCCGGCGTGCGTTCCCTCCCGGTCGGATCGCTGACCCCGCACCCGGGCCAGCCGCGCCGCCATTTCGACGAAGCGGCGCTCGAGGAGCTGGCGCAGTCGATTGCGCTGCGCGGAGTGCTCCAACCGATCGTCGTCCGGCCGCACGGGACCGGCTATCAGATCGTCGCCGGCGAGCGCCGCTGGCGTGCGGCGCAGCGTGCGCGGCTCCACGAAGTGCCCGTCATCGTGCGCGCGTTCGATGATACCGAGACGCTCGAAGTCGCGTTGGTGGAGAATATCCAGCGGCAGGATCTCAACGCGATCGAAGAGGCCGAGGCCTATCATCGGCTGATCGAGGATTTCGGCCATACCCAGGAGGCGCTTGGTAAGCTGGTCAACAAATCGCGCAGTCACATCGCCAATCTGCTGCGTCTGCTCGAATTACCCACCCCAGTTCAGGAACGAGTCGTCAATGGTGCGCTGACGATGGGGCATGCCAGGGCGCTGATCGGTGCGCCGGACGTCGAGACGCTCGCGGATCAAGTTGTCGCACGCGGGCTTTCGGTACGCGATACCGAGCGCATGGCGCGAGCCGCCAAGCCGGCGCCGCGGGGCCAGCGCGACACCGAGGGTCGTGATCCCGATCTCGCAGCGCTCGAGCATCAGCTGGCCGACCTGCTAGGCCTGTCGGTGCGTGTGGCGCATAGCGCCAAGGGCGGTACGCTGACACTATCCTATTCGACGCTCGATCAGCTCGACATGGTCTGTCAGCGGCTGACCGGCGAACGAATCTAGCGAGGGGGCAACCGGCGGACGCGTTTGGCCTCCGCCGGTTCGCGGATTATTCCGCCGCGGGCAGATAGAGCTCGCTGCCCTGCGCCTTGAACGCAGCGCTCATCTCGGCCATCCCCGCCTCTGCCTGCGCACCACGCGCGAATGCCGCACGCTCGGCATCGGCCGCGTCGACCGGCGGCGTCGCCGCCAGAAAGCTTGCCGCGGACTGGTTCTGCTTGGCGGCGAAATCGCGCACTTCCTGCGTGATCTTCATCGAGCAGAATTTAGGACCGCACATCGAACAGAAATGCGCGGTCTTCGCGCCTTCGGCGGGCAGCGTTTCGTCGTGATAGAGCTCGGCCGTGTCGGGATCGAGCGACAGGTTGAACTGATCGCGCCAGCGGAATTCGAAGCGCGCGCGGCTGACCGCATCGTCACGCATCTTGGCGGCGGGATGACCCTTGGCGAGATCGGCAGCGTGCGCGGCGAGCTTGTAGGTCACCACGCCGACCTTGACGTCGTCCCGGTCTGGCAGCCCGAGATGCTCCTTCGGCGTGACGTAACAGAGCATCGCGGTGCCGTACCAACCGATCATCGCAGCACCGATACCGCTGGTGATATGGTCGTAGCCCGGTGCGATATCGGTGGTGAGCGGCCCCAAGGTGTAGAACGGCGCCTCTCCGCACACTTCGAGCTGCTTCTCCATATTTTCCTTGATCTTGTGCATCGGCACATGGCCGGGGCCTTCGATCATCACCTGGACGTCGCTTTTCCAGGCGCGGTGGGTGAGTTCGCCGAGCGTATAAAGCTCGCTGAACTGCGCTTCGTCGTTCGCATCGGCGATCGAGCCGGGGCGCAGACCGTCGCCGAGCGAGTATGCGATGTCATACGCCTTCATGATCTCGGTAATCTCGTCGAAGCGCTCGTAGAGGAAGCTCTCCTTGTGATGCGCGAGGCACCATTTCGCCATGATCGACCCGCCGCGCGAGACGACGCCGGTGACGCGTTTGGCGGTCATCGGGATGTAAGCGAGACGCACGCCGGCATGGATCGTGAAGTAATCGACGCCCTGCTCGGCCTGTTCGATGAGGGTATCGCGGAAGATGTCCCAGGTCAGATCCTCGGCAACGCCCCCGACCTTTTCGAGCGCCTGGTAGATCGGCACGGTGCCGATCGGAACGGGCGAATTGCGCAGGATCCATTCGCGCGTGTCGTGGATGTTGCGGCCCGTGGACAGGTCCATCACCGTGTCGGCACCCCAGCGGATCGACCAGACCATCTTGTCGACTTCGGCCGCGACGTTGCTCGCAACGGCGGAGTTGCCGATATTGGCGTTGATCTTGACCAGGAAGTTGCGGCCGATCGCCATCGGTTCGGATTCGGGATGGTTGATGTTGTTGGGGATGATCGCCCTGCCCCGTGCGATCTCGTCGCGGACGAATTCGGGGGTGACGTAATCGGGCATCGACGCGCCGAAGTCCTGGCCGTCGCGGATCAGCGCTTCCTTTGCCGCCGCGCGCCCGAGATTTTCGCGGATCGCAACATATTCCATCTCCGGCGTAATGATGCCGCGCCGCGCATAGTGCATCTGGCTGACATTAGCGCCTGCGCGTGCCCTTAGCGGACGCTTCACGACGTTTGGATATTGCGGCACCCCCGCCGAACGGTCCGGCCCGGTCAAGCCGTTGTCTTCCGGGCGAATTTCCCGCGCGGCGTAGTCCTCGACATCGCCGCGGGCGAGGATCCAGTCGCGCCGCAGCGTCGGCAAGCCGAGATTGATGTCGATCCGCGCCTTGGGGTCGGTATAGGGTCCCGACGTGTCGTAGACGCGCAGCGGCGGCTCACCACAGGACGGCTCGAGCACGATTTCGCGCATGGCGACACCCGGACCAGGAATCGCCGCCGATGGAACGTGGATCTTGCGCGAGCCCCGGATCGGGCCGGTGGTCACACCGATTTCAGTGCGTGCGAGAAGGTCGGCCATGCTCTTCGCTCCAATATCGCACGGAGCAAAGACGGTTTCCCGATGGACACCGCTCCCTCCCTACGCCCGTATTAACGGGATCAGGTTGATGCGGGTCGGGGGCTCGTGCCCCCCTCTCAGCCGCCGATCAGCAGCCCCCCGGGGAATGGCGTCAGTCTAGGCGCTCGCGCGCCGCGTGCAACTAGTTTGCTGCGCTGGTGCGGATGTTGCCGTTGAGGCCGTTGGGGAAGAAGCCCCCGCCGACCACGGCATTCTTGTTAAGATAGACGACATTGAGCACCTGGCCCGCGGTGCGGCCGTAGACGAGCCCGTTGGCATCGACGGGTACGAGGTTCGAGGTGACCGAATCCCCGGTAATGCCCTGATCGATGTCGCTCGTGCCATCGAGGCTGTCGCGCGCGTTGCTGATCAGGCCGGCATTGACGCGCAGGCTCGGGGTGGCGAGGCCCTTCGAATAGAGCACGGTGCGAATCAGGCCGGCATGATACGCCTCGGTCGCAAGGATGCCCGCAGCGGCATCGAGCAACAGCGTCGTGTTGATCGTTTGCGCAGCGCCCTTGTAAGCAGTCACGCCGACATCTTCGAAGATGAACGCGCCGAGCAGGAAATTCTCGTCGCTGGCATACGGGTCAAACGTGCCGTTGACGCTATCGACGACACCGTTGGTGGTCGCGATCCCCGCCGCGCGCGCAGCCGCCGAGAAAGCACCGTTGGCGCCCCCATCGATGTTGATCGAAGGCATGGCGACCGTCGCAGCGCCAAGCGCCGAGCGCAGAAAGGCGACGTGCGCGACTTCATCCGCGGCGATCTCGATCGCATATTGCTGGACGATCGGATCCGTGAAGCTGACCTTGCGGCCGCCCGTCACGGTGCCCTGGACGGTCTGGTTGCCATCGCCCTTCGCGATCAACACGTTGGGCAGGCCGGCGCCGGTGACGGCGTAGCTGTAGAATTGCGCTTCGAGATACTCGAGGTTGAGCGCGAAATTGAGCGTGTCCTGGTCCTGCAGCGTGCTGGTCGAGCTTGGGCTCGGAGTCGGCGTGCTGGTATCGGTCGCTGACGAATCAGTGCCGCTCGACGAGCCGCCGCAAGCCGACAACAGCGAAGCGCCGCCGACGGCGAGGGAGGCCACGCCCGCGCTGCGCAGGAAATTACGGCGTTCGGCGCGGCGGCGTTCGCCGGCGTCGAGAACCTGCAAGAGGATGTCGCTATCGATCACTGGGGGAACTCCCGTTCGGGCAAGCTTGAAGATGTGGACGGATCAGTTCGCGGCGCTGGTCACGATCGAGCCATTGAGCCCGTTCGGGAAGAAGCCGCCCTTCGCCACCGCCAGGCTATTGAGATAGACGATGTTGAGGACGTTGGCGGTGCTGCGGCCATAGGCGATGCCATCGAGCCCGGTCGGCACGATGTTCGATGCCGTCAGACCATTGAGCGCTGCGAGCTGGCTGTTCGCCACCACTGCCGAGGCGATGCCCTGATCGTCGTCCGACGTACCGTCGAGCTTGTCGCGCACGTCCGAGATCGCGCCGGCCGCGGTGCGCAGCGACGGCGTCGCCAGGCCCTTGCTGTAGAGCACGGTGCGGATGATCGAGGCGTGATAGGCCTCGGCGGCGAGGATGCCGGCGGCGGCATCGATATAGGTCTTGGTCGTCAGCAGCGACGCCGCGCCCTTATACGCCGTCACGCCGACATCTTCGAACAGGAAGGCGGCGAGCAGGAAGTTCTGGTCATTGGCGTAGGGATCGAAGGTGCCGTTGACATTGTCGACTGCGCCGCTCGCATTCGTCGCGAGACCGGCGGCGCGCGCGGCGACCGTAAAGGCGCTGGTTGCGGTGCTGCCGATGTCGATCGCGGGCTGCGCGACCGCGACGGTGCCGAGCTGGCTGCGCAGGAAAGCGACGTGCTGCGTTTCGTCGCCCGCGATCTCGCGCGCATATTGCGCGACGAGCGGGTCGCTGAAGCTGACCTGGCGACCACCGGTGACCGCCCCTTGCGTCGTCGTGCTGGCGCTTCCGGGGGTCAGCTGGCTGTTGGCCAGGCCCGTACCGAACACGGCGTAGGAATAGAATTGCGCCTCGAGATATTCGAGGTTGAGCGCGAAGTTGAGGATGTCGGTTTCCGCGGTCGCCTGAGCAGACGCGCTGGTGCCGACCGCGACGGCGGCGGCGCCGACCGCGGCAACCGCGCCAGCGCCGAGCGCGGTGCGGAAGAATTCACGGCGTTCGTTCCGACGATCGGTGTGGGCTTCGAGGCGCTCGATCAACTGGTCTTCGGTGTCGTTCATTGGGGCGAACCCTCTTGCTTGAAACGCTAGATTGCGCCGCTGGCGTGGCACCTCGCGCACGACGGCGCAAGGCCAGAATAGGTGACACGTCGGACAATAACGACGGCAGGCGGAAAAGACAAAATCCGCCGTGGGGCGGCCACGGGCGCTCCACGACGGATTCTGAATATCGGCTGAATCGAGAAGGGTTTAGAAGGTGTAAGCGAGACCGACCGCGCCGAGCCACTGGTTGGGCGAGCCCGCGATGCGCACGATCGGGCTGTAAGAGAAATCGCCCAGCGAGCGCGAATAGGTGCCGCCGGCAATGACCTTGACGCCGTGCAGCAGATTGCCGGTCAGCGAATAGGTTGCAAAGCCGCCAAGCGAATAGTTCTTCCAGCCCGAGCGCGCGGCATAGGTCGGCAGGCCGCTGGCCAGGCTCTGCGTCGGGGTGATGCTGAAATAGGTATCGGCATAGCCCTGCCCGACATGCTGTGCGGATGCGAGGATGCCCACCGCGGCCTTGCGGCTGAGCGGCGTCAGATAGGTAAAGCTCGGCTGCCAGATCCCGCTGTTATGCGCGCCGGTCACGCCTTTGCGATAGCTGACCGAGACCGACACCTTGTCGTAGGGGCTGGTGATGACGCCGGTCTTGCCGATCCCGACATAGCCACCGAGTTCGAGCGTAGTGCTGCGCTTGCCCAGCGCGCGGACGCGGACGTCGTCGATGTTCTTGAGGCTCGAGCGATCGAAATTGATCACGCCGACCGGGCCGAACTGCAGATCGATCGATTGGCCCGGGCGGTTCGGGATCAGATCGATACTCGCGCGGTTGCCGATCACCGAGAAGTTGAAGCCCTTGACCGAGCCGATCGCGGCGGGCGCGGGCACGAAGCGGTAATCGTTCGAGCCGTCATAATCGGGCAGATAGGCGCCGGCCACGGCGACCGTCACGGAATCCTTGTTGAAATCGGCGGCGATCTGATCGTTGTCGGCGGGCGCCGGGGGTGTGCTTTGCGCAAAGGCGGGGGCTGCACTCGCCAAAAGCAGTGCAGTGGCGGAAACGAGAAGACGACGATCGATCACGGGGCAGCTCCGAAAGCTAAGGATTTGGGGCCGTAACGCCCGCGCAACGCTTTGGGTCCGTATAGCAACGGTCAAAGCAAATAACGCATTCTGATCTGTTGCCGATCGGCATCACTCGTCAAGGTGAAACGGGCCGCGGCGAAGCGTGGCGGGCCAAAACTCACTGCGGGATTGCGCGAAAAACCAAACCCTTCGCGCGGAATACCGGCAAAGGTGTCGAGCTTGCGATTGTTGTTCTCGTCATGGATCACCGCGACGGCATAATCGCCATGCGCCAGCCCTTCGAAGCTGAGACTGGCGGCGGTCGCAGGGATCGAGCGTGTCACGGCCTGCGCATCGTCGATACAGGCGGGGAAATTGTCGGGATCGGCGGTCAGGCAGATCCGCACCGAACCCTTGTGCGACCGCAGATTGACGAGATCGACCGACAGCTCACTCGTCGCCACCGCGCCCGGCAGCGCCAGCAACACCGCCGCCCCCGCGCCGCTGACGCAGGCGAGCTTGCGCATGCGCTTTGACAAAATCGCCGACGCCCTTGTCGGTGCCGCAGAGCCGATCCCAGAAACGGAAATAGAGACCATAATTTCCTCGATAGAGATCGTGGTGGCGTTGGTGGTGGCTGGCCGTGATCAGCCATGCTCCCACTGGGCCCTTCCACATGAACCGGGGAAATACCTCCCACCCCATATGATTGGTAACCCCCATAACCGTCATGATCGCGAGGACCAAGCCGAGGCAGCCGATATTGATGGGAATAAGGAAGACCAGTAGCGGAATTATCACAGCGCCGGTGATCGCCTCGATCGGATGGAACGCCATCGCCGCCCAGGCGGTCGGCGGACGGCTTTCGTGGTGCACTGCATGAGCGAGTTTGAATACGCTCGGCTGGTGCATCCAGCGATGGGTCCAATAGAACCACGTATCGTGCGCAAACAGATAGAGCAGCACCGAAAGCGGGGCATACCATAACGGAAAGGCGTGGATGTCGGCATAGATCCGCGTCCAGCCGAGCGTCTTCCACCCCCAGGCGACGATCCCGGCGGGTACGCCATAGATCAGCGCCGAGGCGAGGCTCCACGCGACCTCGCGGCGCATTTGCGTCGACAGGCCGGTATAGAGGCCGGGATGCTTCGCGCGTGTTGCCGCCGCGAATGCCCCCGACACGATCAGGTAGCGCACGCCGACGATCAGCGACATGGCGAGCGCGGAAGCAAGGATCGCGAGAAGCATGCCCGCAGTCTAACCGAGAGCGGCGAGCAAGTCAGCGAGATTCGCCCCGCACCCGTAAGCCCCACGATCGACCCGATCCGTTTGCACGGCGCGGCATTTCGGCTATCGCCTTGGTCATGCCAGCGACCCTCTCCTGCGACATCGCCATCGTTGGTGGCGGGCTGGCCGGCGGGCTGATCGCGCTGGCGCTCGCCAAGCGACACCCCGGGCTCGATGTGCGGATCGTCGAGCGGTCGGATACCTTCGGCGGCAACCACCTCTGGTCGTTCTTCGCCAGCGACGTTCGCGACGCCGATCGCTGGATCGTCGCGCCGCTCGTCAGCTATAGTTGGCAAGGGTATGACATTGCCTTCCCGGCGCACGCCCGGACGCTCGACAGTGCCTATCATTCGATCGAATCCGCCCGGCTCGACGCAACGCTGCGCGCCGCGCTGCCGGCGCACGCGTTGATGACCGGGCGCAAGGTGCTTGCCGCAGGCCCGACCGCGGTGGTGTTCGCCGATGGCGATCGGCTCGAGGCGAAGGGCGTGATCGACACTCGCGGGCCCGGCGATCTGGGGCTGCTCGATCTGGGCTGGCAGAAATTTGTCGGGATCGAATTCGAGCTCGATGCGCCGCATGGCCTCACGCGTCCGATCGTGATGGACGCGACGGTCGATCAGATCGATGGCTATCGCTTCGTCTACACGCTGCCCTTCTCGCCGACCCGCCTGTTCGTCGAGGACACCTATTACAGCGACACCCCCGATCTGTACCGGCCGCAGCCCGGCAGCGGCAGCAACGCCGACCCGATCGCGGATCGCGTGCGGGCCTATGCCGCGGCGCATGGCTGGGCGACGCATACGATCATCCGCGAGGAATCGGGCGTCCTGCCAGTGACGATGGGCGGCGATTTCGAGGCCTATTGGCAATCCGGCGGCAACAAGGTCGCCAAGGCGGGGATGCGCGCGGGGCTGTTCCATCCGACGACGGGCTATTCGCTGCCCGATGCGGTGCGGCTCGCCGCGTTGATCGCCGACGCGCGCGATTTTTCGGGCGCGGCGCTGCACAGCCTGACGTACGACCACGCACGAAGCACATGGCAGGCCCGCGGCTTCTACCGTATGCTCGACAAGATGCTGTTCCGCGCGGCCGAGCCTGAGGAACGCTATCGCATTCTCGAACGCTTCTACCGGCTCGACCCGCGCCTGGTGCGGCGCTTCTACGCAGGACGATCGACGATGATGGACAAGGCACGGATCCTGACCGGCAAGCCGCCGGTACCGATCAGCCGCGCGTTGCGCGCGATCGGCGTGCTGCCAGGCGGGGTGAAGGCATGAGTTCGCACCCGGTGCGCGCGCAGGCCCGCACGGCGATCGTGATCGGCGCGGGCTTTGGCGGGCTGGCGCTCGCGATCCGACTGCAATCCGCGGGAATCGAGACGACGCTGCTCGAGGCACGCGACAAGGCCGGGGGCCGTGCGTACGTCTGGGAAAAAGACGGCTTCGTATTCGACGCCGGGCCGACCGTGATCACCGATCCGCCGTGCCTGGAGGAATTGTGGGCGCTGACCGGCCGCGACATGGCCGACGACGTGACGCTCGCGCCGGTCACCCCGTTCTACCGGCTCAACTGGCCCGACGGCACGGTGTTCGATTATTCGAACGACGAACCCGCACTCAACGCCGAGATCGCCAAGCTCAACCCCGACGATGTCGCGGGCTATGCCAAGTTCCTCGAATATGCCGCTGGCGTGTACGAAGAGGGCTATCGCAAGCTTGGCCATGTCGCGTTTCTCGACTTCGCGTCGATGATCAAGGCGGCGCCGCCGCTTGCCAAATATCAGGCGTGGCGCTCGGTCTATTCGATCGTGTCGAGTTACGTGAAGGACGAGCATCTCCGCCAGGCGCTGTCGTTCCATACGCTGCTCGTCGGCGGCAACCCGATGAACACGAGCGCGATCTACGCGCTGATCCACAAGCTCGAAAAAGACGGCGGCGTGTGGTTCGCGATGGGCGGGACGAGCAAGCTGATCGACGGAATGGTCACGCATTTCGAACGGCTCGGCGGCGTTCTGCGATTGGGCGACGCCGCGGTCGACATCGCAACGCTCGGCGACCGCGCGACCGGGGTCACCACCGCGAGCGGCTGGCACCAGGATGCCGACATGGTCGCGTGCAATGGCGACGTGATGCACATCTATCGCGATCTGCTCAAATCGTCGCGCAGTGCGCAGCGCACCAAGAAGGCGCTCGCGCGCAAGCGCTATTCGCCGTCGCTGTTCGTCGTCCATTTCGGGATTACGGGGACTTGGCCGGGGATCCCGCACCACACGATCCTGTTCGGGCCGCGCTACAAAGGGCTGCTCAGCGACATCTACGATCACGGCGTGCTGCCCGAGGATTTCTCGCTCTACCTCCATCATCCGACCGTCACCGATCCGTCGATGGCGCCCGAGGGGCATTCGACCTTCTATGCGCTGGCGCCGGTGCCGCACATGGGCAAGTTCCCGGTCGATTGGGACGAGATCGGCCCGATCCTCGAAAAGCGCATCCTCGACGAGATCGGGCGGCGGCTGATCCCCGACATCCATGATCGGATCGTCACCAAGTTCCATTATGCGCCCAACGATTTTGCAGCAGATCTCAACGCGCATCTCGGCAGCGCCTTCTCGCTCGAGCCGCTGCTGACGCAGAGCGCGTGGTTCCGCGTCCACAATCGCGACGATCATATCCCGAACCTCTATTTCGTCGGTGCCGGCACGCACCCGGGCGCCGGGATTCCCGGCGTGGTGGGAAGCGCCAAGGCGACCGCGGCGCTGATGCTGGAAGGTGAACGATGAGCATTTCCGTCACCCCGGCGAAGGCCGGGGTCGCCCTGATCGGGGCACCCCGTCGCAACGCAGCGGCCCCGGCCTGCGCCGGGGCGACGCGCGCATGAAGCGGCTCGCTATCTATTGCGGTTCGGCTACCCCAGCCGACCCCATCTATATCGAATGCGCGCGCCAGGTCGGCCGCACGCTCGCCGAACGCGGCATCGGCGTGGTCTATGGCGGCGGCAAGCTCGGGCTGATGGGCGCAGTCGCCGACAGCGCGCTCGAGGCTGGTGGCGAGGTGATCGGCATCATCCCGCAAGCGTTGGTCAATGCCGAGGTCGCGCATCGCGGGCTGACCGAGCTCCACGTCGTCGAGACGATGCACCAGCGCAAACAGGCGTTCACCGATCTGTCCGATGGGTTCGTCAATCTGCCCGGCGGCACCGGCACGATGGACGAATTGTGGGAAGCGCTAAGCTGGGCGCAGATTGGCTATCATGCCAAGCCCGTCGGGCTGCTCAATATCGCGGGCTATTACGACCATCTTGTCGCTTTCTATCGCCATATGGGTGAGGTCGGCTTCCTCCGGCCGCAGCACCACGGCATCCTGCTGATCGACACCGGGCTCGACGGCCTGCTCGAGCAGATGGCCGCGCATGAGCCGATCGTGACGATCACCAAGATCGGCGCGAAAGACTTGTGAGCGCCACCACCTTGCCCAGTCGCGATGCGATCGTCGCGACAGCGCAGGAATCGATTGCGCGCGGATCAAAGAGCTTTGCCGCGGCGAGCAAGCTGTTCGATCGGCCGACGCGCGAACGCGCCTGGTTGCTCTACGCTTGGTGCCGCGCGTGCGACGATATCGCCGATGGCCAGGACCACGGCCATGACATGACCGGGGTCGACGATGGTCCCGCGCGCCTCGCGGAAATCGCGGCAAAGACCGACGCTGCGCTCGGGGGCGAGATTGTCGGCGATCCGGCGTTCGACGCGCTCCGGCTGTTCGCGGCGGAGACCGCGCTGCCCCCTGCCCTCGCGCACGATCTGATCGCCGGGTTCGCACTCGATGCCGAAGGCTGGCGCCCGCGGAGCGAGGCCGATCTCTACCAATATTGCTACCATGTCGCAGGCGCGGTCGGGTGCATGATGGCGATCGCGATGGGGGTCGCGCCGAGCGACGAAGCCACGCTCGATCGCGCCTGCGACCTGGGCATCGCCTTCCAGCTTGCGAATATCTCGCGGGACATCGCCGAGGACGCGCGTGCCGGGCGCTGCTACCTGCCGCAGGAGTGGCTCGACGAAATGGGCCTTCGCACCGACACGCTGCTGGCGCCTGAAAGTCGCGCGCCGCTTGGCATGCTCGGCGTGCGGCTGGCGCAACTGGCGGCGGGCTACGAGGCGAGCGCCCGTCGTGGCACGCCGGTATTGTCGTTCCGCTCGGCCTGGGCGGTGCTCGCCGCGGCCGACATCTATGGGGCGATTGCGCGCGGTGTCGCGTCGCTCGGACCGCGCGCGTGGGACGATCGCGTGACGACGTCGAGTGCGGCGAAGGTCGCCATGATCGGCAAGGCGTTTTTCGCCGCGCGCAGGCGCGCGCGCGCATACGCACCGGCCCAGCGCGATTATTCGCTTTGGACGCGCCCGCGAAATACCGAAGGCGACGCTAACCACTTTCGGTGAGATCGCCTGCACGTCTGCACGCTTACGCTACCGGCCTGGATAAAGGCCTTGCATCATTGACCGCGCTCTCCGTTCACTTCGCCAAGGCTCTGTCGCGCGGACGCGTCGCGCAGGCGCCCGACAGCCGCGCTTCGCTGCTCGTAGCGTTGCTGCGCAAGCGCGCGACCGCACATGTCGTCGGGGCGGAGGAACTCGAAACACTGCTGCGCGAGCAAATTCGCTGGGCGCTGCCGATGCACGACGGAAATCGGACGATCGACCGCGAAGGCTGAACCCGCCGCCGCGCTTCTATCCGAGCAATGGCTCGCCCGGATAGGGTTTGCGATGAACGCGCTGCGCTAGCCATCCACCGAGCAACGGCAGGATCACTGCGCAAAGCGCCATCCACGGCGGATGGGGTACATTCACTTGCCCGGCAATGGCGGCGACGAGGAAGATTGCCGTGACGAGCCAGCCACCGATCGGCCAGTCGCCGATGCGAAGGCATAACCACACGCCTGCGAAAGGGGCGATCAGCCAACCTGCCACAATGATGAGTTTTGCCGGGAGCGGGATACCGGTGATCATCGCCAGCAACGTCGCGCGATCGGCTTCTGTAATATCGCCCGGTATCGGATAGAGCGTCGCGCTCAGGCTTTCGATCGCGGCAACGAGCACCAGCGATACGAAACTTCCGATACCGATGGCACTCAATCTCCGCACGCCGTGTTCCTGTCGCGCGGGCTATAGCATGCTATCGACCCATGCCGATCACCCGCGTGTCGTGATCGCCTTGGTCTGCGCCATCCGCTCGCCCGTCGCCCGGCACGAAGCGGTGACCACGGGATAATCGACGTCGCTGTTGCGCGCCAGCGCTGCTGGCATCGCGCGCTGGCATTCGCCGATCGAATGGTATTGCACTTGCTCGACGCGAGCCTGCTGACAAGCCGAGCTGCCGTCGCCGCAACCCATGATCGCCATGACGTAGAAAAGCGGGTCCATAACCGTCTCCGTTCAAAAGGAAAACCGACGAACCGCCCTGCTTGTTCCATGAGACGCTTTCGATCGCGCTTGACCGCGCCTACATGAGGACCCGATGCCCCCCGATACAGCCACTTCCTCGACCACGCCCGAGCGGCCGATGCTTCCGACGCTCCGGCGCTTCCTGCCCTATCTGTGGCCGAAGGACGCGCCGATCCTGCGGGCGCGGATCGTCGGCGCGATGCTGCTCGTCATCGCCTCGAAGGTCACGCAGGTCTATGCCAGCGCCTACACGCTGAAATGGGCGGTCGATCGCATGGCGCAGGGCCAGCGCGGTGCGGTGTGGATCGTGATCGCGCTCGTCGCGGGCTATGCCGGCGCGCGCTTCTCGACGACCCTGTTCGATAATCTGCGCAATGCGGTGTTCGAGCGCGTCGGGCAGGACGCGACGCGGCGACTGGCGGCGAGCGTGTTCCGTCATCTCCACCAATTGTCGCTGCGCTTCCATCTCGAGCGGCGGACGGGCGCGGTCACCAAGGTCGTCGAGCGCGGCACCAAGAGCATCGATACGATGCTCTATTTCATGCTGTTCAACATCGCGCCGACGATCCTCGAACTGCTGCTGGTGCTCAACATCTTCCGCTCGAGCTTCGGCTGGGGGCTGGTCGCGGCGACCGTGGTGATGGTGGCGACCTACATCTGGTTCACGCGGATGGTGACCGACTGGCGCGCCGCCTTGCGCACGCGGATGAACGATCTCGACACCGGCGCGGTTAGCCACGCGGTCGATTCGCTGCTCAATTTCGAGACGGTCAAATATTTCGGCGCGGAAGAGCGCGAGGGCAAGCGCTACGACGCGGCGATGGCGGCCTATGCCAATGCCGCGGTCACGTCGGAGAATTCGCTCGCCTGGCTGAACGTCGGGCAGGCGCTGATCACCAACCTGATGCTCGGCGGCGGGATGGCGTTCGTCGCCTGGGGCTGGGGCCGCGGGCAATTCTCGGCGGGCGACGTGGTGTTCGTCTCGACCTTGCTGTCGCAACTGTTCCGCCCGCTCGACCTGCTCGGCATGGTGTACCGCACAATCCGCCAGGGTGTGATCGACATGGGCGCGATGTTCGACCTGATCGATACGCCGTCCGAAGTGGTCGACGCGCCCGGCGCGCAGCCGCTGGTGGTGGCGCGCGGGCATGTGCGGTTCGAGGATGTGCGCTTCGGCTATGACAAGGGGATGCCGATCCTCAAGGGGATCGATCTCGACATCCCGGCGGGCAAGACGCTCGCGGTGGTCGGACCGTCGGGGGCAGGAAAGAGCACACTCGCGCGCCTGCTGTACCGCTTTTACGATCTGACCGGCGGACGCATCACCGTCGACGGGCAGGACATTGCCGAGGTGACGCAGGCGTCGCTGCGCTCGGCGATTGGGATCGTGCCGCAGGATACCGTGCTGTTCAACGACACGATCGGCTACAATATCGGCTATGGCCGTGAGGGTGCCGGGCAGGACGAGATCGAGAATGCTGCGCGCGGGGCGGCGATCGCGGGCTTCATCGAGCGTCAGCCGCAGGGCTATGGCACGCGCGTCGGCGAGCGTGGATTGAAGCTGTCGGGGGGCGAGAAGCAACGCGTCGCGATCGCGCGGACGCTGCTCAAGAACCCGCCGGTGCTGATCCTCGACGAAGCGACGTCGGCGCTCGACAGCCGCACCGAGGGAGAGATTCTCGATACGCTCCAGGCGATCGAACGGGGCCGCACGACGATCGTGATCGCGCATCGACTGTCGACCGTCGTGCATGCCGACGAAATCGTCGTGCTCGAAGCGGGCCAAGTGGTCGAGCGCGGCAGCCATGCCGCGCTGCTGCGCAAGGACGGGCTCTATGCCGAGATGTGGAATCGCCAGGCACAGGAACGCGCCGAGGAATCGGTCTCTGCCGAGTAAGGTTAGCGGCAGCTCAGCCGGATGCGCTTGGCGGGTTTGTCGAAGGTGATCGACGAGCAGTGTTCGAGCGCATCGCTGCCGATCGACAGTCGATCGCGCGCCGGGTCGCGCTTTGTCTTGCCGGTCACGATGATCTCGTCGGGATCGGGGGGACGTCGGCATCGCGGATCGTCGCCGTATTGCCATAGTCCGCGACACGGACGTGCAGTTCGTTCAGCGCCAGCGGCCCGATCGCAAACGGGGTGGCGAGCGTCATGCGGCGGACCGGCCGCGCGATCCCGAAAGCGATCTCGGCTTGGTCGATCGGGCCTGTCAATGCGCCACCCTGCGCCGCCGCGATGCGCTGCGCCGCACCGGCGCTGGCGAGCGACAGGCGATGGTGCAGGTCGAAGCGCACCCGCATCGGCACGCCGCCGACGATGATCTCGCCGAACAGCCCGCCCCAATTGCCGATCAGCGCGCCGCCATCGACCAGCGGGAGGTCAAGCGTGCGCTCGCCCAGGCGCGGCGGATGGAGTTCGAAGCGCACCACCGGCGCGGGCAATCCGCCGGGGCCGATCACGCCATCGGGGCCGGCGGCATAGGGCGTGTCGAACCAGCCGACGCGCCGTCGGACCGGCATGCCGTCGACCGTGAGATGCGTCACAGCGGTTACACCCCGCACCGCGCTCGGGCCGACTTTATATTGGAGGCCGAACATTCCGGGCTTCAGGCCGGCCGTAAGCGCAAAGGGTTTCGTCAGGATTGGCAGCGCGGGTGCGCCCGGATCGATGCGCAGCGTGCCAGGCGCTCTATCGACGCTCGCCGCGACGACGCCATCGTCGCGCACCGTATAGACGGAATCGGGAACCGGTACTGGCGCCGCTGCGCCGAGGCCGATCGCCAAGACTGAGCAAACCGGGAACAGGCGGATGGGAATCATCATAATCGGCCGCCCTGTTGCTGTATGTACTAGGTCTTGCGGCAGAATAGGGCCAAAACGGACCCGCGCGGTGGCCAAACCGCGGCCGCTTCACAGCAAATCGCGATATTCCGGGTGCTTGTCGATATAGGCCGCGACGAACGGGCATTGCGGAATGACCTTCAGCCCGCGGTCACGCGCGCTGTCGAGTGCGGCGCGGACGAGCTTGGTCGCAGCGCCGTGCCCCGCCACCGCCTTGGGCACGAGCGTGTGGGTGAAGACGATCGTCTCGCCTTCCATCTGGTACGCCGCGACCGCGCGGTGGCGGCCGACGGTCAGCTCGAATTCCTGCTCGGCCTTGTTGTCGCGGACTGTTTCCATGGGTGTGCGCTTGCACCGAGAGTACAGACGTACGCAAGAACAAGTGGTAAACATCTTGTGATTCTGGGGGCTGGACGTTACATGTAACGCTCGATGGAAGGAGCGTGGCGATGGGCATGGAGCGACCGATGACCAGCGCCGAGCGCGTCGCCAAGCGTCGCGCGGCACTCCGCGCGCGGGGGTTACGACCGAAGACTTTCTGGTTGCCGGACACCACGACTGCGGCGTTTAAGGAGGAAGCCCGCAAAACGCGAGAGTGGTTATGGGCGCGTGTAGACGACGACCGCGAAGCGATGGCGTTCGCTGGTGCGATGACCGACGTCGTGCTCGAGCGCCTCGACCGCGAAACGGAGCGGTAAGGCTCGATCATGAAGCGGGGTGAAATCTGGAGTGCTGCGACGGGAAGCGGCAATGGCGGCAAGCCTCGCCCGGTCGTGGTCGTGCAAGGCGACGCGTTTGGCGATACGCCGCATCGTGTCGTGGCGTTGTGCCAGACCGCGACGGGCGAGGCACGCGACCTCCGCCCGCGGATCTTGCCCGATGCGCAGAATGCCCTTGAAGCGATTTCAGACGTCGCGGTCGACATTTTGGTGACCGTGGATCACGAGCAGTTTGGCCGAGCGATTGGCCGTTTGTCCGAGACCGACATGCAGCGTGTCGATCGGGCTCTCCTTCTTATTCTTGGCTTCGCGTAATGATCGATCCCCTTCCCGTCCTGCAATCGACCTTCGGCTTCCCGGCGTTTCGCGGCGTGCAGGGGTCGGTGGTCGAACGCGTGCTCGCCGGCGAGCGTACGCTCGCGGTGATGCCGACCGGCGCGGGCAAGTCGCTGTGTTACCAATTGCCTTCGGTCGTACTCGAGGGGACGTGCGTCGTCGTCTCGCCGCTGATCGCGCTGATGCACGACCAGCTCCGCGCCGCGACCGCGATCGGGATCCGCGCGGCGACGCTCACCTCGGTCGATACCGACCAGGCCGAGACGATCGCGCGCTTCCGCCGCGGCGAGCTCGATCTGCTTTACGTCGCGCCAGAGCGTGCGTCGGGCGGCGCGTTCCGCAAGCTGCTCGCGCGCGCACCGCTCGCCCTGTTCGCGATCGACGAAGCGCATTGCGTGTCGGAATGGGGCCACGATTTCCGGCCCGATTATCGGCTGCTGCGGCCGTTGCTCGATGCGTTCCCCGATGTGCCGCGGCTCGCGCTGACCGCCACCGCCGACGCCGGCACCCGTGCCGACATTCTCGAACAGCTCGGCATCCCGCATGAGGGGATGATCGTCGCCGGGTTCGACCGGCCCAACATCCAGTATCGCATCTCCCCCAAGGACAATGCCACACGCCAGATTGCCGATCTGATCGCCGAGACGCCCGGCGCCGGGATCGTCTATCTGCAGAGCCGCGCGGGCACGGAGAAGATGGCCGAGGCGCTCGCCAAGACCGGGCGGCCGACGCGCGCCTATCATGCCGGGCTCGACCCGCATGTCCGCGCTAAGAACCAGGCCGACTTCGTCGCGAGCGAAGACATGGTGATGTGCGCGACGGTCGCGTTCGGCATGGGGATCGACAAGCCCGACGTGCGCTTCGTCGCGCATGCCGGGCTGCCGAAATCGATCGAGAGCTATTATCAGGAAACCGGCCGTGCAGGGCGCGACGGTGACCCGGCCGTCGCGCATCTGTTCTGGGGCGCGGAAGATTTTGCGCGCGCGCGCCAGCGGATCGGCGAGGTCGAGCCGGCGCGCCAGCCGGGTGAGCGCCAGCGGCTCGCGGCGCTCGGCGCGCTGGCAGAGACCGCCGGGTGCCGGCGGCGCATCCTGCTCAAGCATTTCGGCGACGATTCGCCGGAGAATTGCGGCAATTGCGACAATTGCCTCAACCCGCCGGCCGCGGTCGATGCGACGGAGGTGGCGAGGAAGTTCCTCTCCGCAGTGTTTCGCACGGGGCAGAGCTTTGGCGCGGGCTATATCGAGCAAGTCCTGATGGGCCAGTCGAGCGAGCGCAGCCTGATGAACGGACATGAGACGCTCGGCGTATTCGGCATCGCCTCGAGCCCTGAGGAAGCCGCGCTGATCAAGCCGGTCGGGCGCGCGCTGCTGCTGCGCGATGCGCTGCGCGCGAACGATTTCGGCGGGTTGGAGTTCGGTCCGGGCGCGCGCGGCATCCTGAAAGAGGGCGAACAGGTCGCGCTGATCGTCCCGCCCAAGCGCGAGCGGCGTCGGCGCGGCGGCGCTGGCAGCGTGCCCAACCCGACCGGCGAACCGCTGTTCGAGGCCTTGCGGACCAAGCGCCGCGAACTCGCGCTCGAGGCGAGCGTGCCGCCGTACGTCATCTTCCACGATTCGGTGCTGCGCGAGATGGCGACGACGCGGCCGTCGTCGCTGTCGGCGATGGGGCACATCACTGGCGTCGGCGCGCGCAAGCTCGAAGCCTATGGCGAGGCGTTTCTCGGGGTGTTGCGGCGGTTCTGACCGGCACTGGCTATCTGGGCAGCGCGTTCGTCGCGTTCAGCGGGCATGCTGCTCCGACCCATACGCTCTGCCCGACAGAAATCTGCCGCTTCCGCCGCGCGGCCGTGCGAGCTAGAAGCACGCCCATGACCACCCTCCGCACCATCGACCCGACCATCGCGGTCGCCCCGCAAATCTCGCCCGACGCGATGGGCGAGCTTGCCGCCGCCGGCTTCACGGCGATCGTCAACAACCGCCCCGATGGCGAGGACATGGGCCAGCCGAGCGGTGCCGAGATCGCCGCCGCCGCAGAGGCCGCCGGCCTTACCTACGCTGCGATCCCGGTGACCCACGCCGGCTTCTCGCACCCGCAGATCGACGCGATGGCGGCGGTGCTGGCCGAGGCTAAGGGGCCGGTGCTGGCGTATTGCCGTTCGGGAACACGCTCATGCAACCTCTGGGCGCTCGCGGCGGTCAAGGGCGGTATGCAGCCCGATACCGCGATGGCGAAGGCCGCTGCTGCGGGATACGATCTCACCGGACTCCGGCCGCTGCTCGACGCGCTGTCGACGCCGGCGTGACCGCGGCGCGATGGACTGGACGCAACTCGGACTGAGCGTGGCCGGCGTGCTCGGCCTGGCGCTGGTCGCGCGCTGGATGCGGCTCGGCGAGGCGCGCATTTCGAGCACAGCGCAAGCGCGTGAGACCGCCGAGCAGATGCTCGCCGGCTTCGTCGCGCACGGGGCGGTGATCGGGACCGACGGCAATGCCGCGCTGGTCGCCGGAAACGGAGCGCTTGCCCTGCTGAAACGTCACGGTGCAAAGGTCGCCGCCCGGCGGCTGATCGCGCCATTGCGGCTGACTCAGGCGATCGAGGGCGTGCGCGTCGAGACGGGGGAACGTCAGTTCGGCGCGGTGCTGCTGTTCGGCGTGCTCGAAGCCGATGTCCGTGCGATCGAAGACAGCGTCACGCACGGGACGACCTACCACTGATCGGCCGCGCGATATTACCTCTTTACGGATCCCACTGACACTGGTGTAAACAGTGCGAATGGACCTGCCCGATCCCGTCCACTACGCCGTCCCCGGCTTCATCGCGCTCGTCCTTGCCGAGATGGTCGTCGCGCGGATCAAGGATCGCAGTCGCTACGAACCCAAGGACACGCTCGTGTCGCTTGCGCTCGGCCTCGGCAGCACCGTCGCCGGCGCGCTGTCGGTCGGACTGGTCTTCGCGCTGTCGCTCTGGGTTTGGCAGTTCCGCGTCTTCGACATCGGCTATGCCTGGTACTGGTTCGTGCTCGCCTTCGTGCTCGACGACCTGTTCTATTACGTCTTCCACCGCTCGGCCCACCGGGTCCGCTGGTTCTGGGCGAGCCATGTCATCCACCATTCGAGCCAGCATTATAATCTGTCGACCGCGCTGCGGCAGACCTGGACGGGCTTCGTTTCGCTGGGCTTCCTCTTCCGCCTCCCGCTGTTGCTGATCGGCTTTCCGCCGGCGATGCTGGTGTTCGTCGCGGGGCTCAACCTGATCTACCAATTCTGGATCCACACCGAGGTGATCGACCGGATGCCGCGCTGGGTCGAGGCGGTGATGAACACGCCGTCGCACCACCGGGTCCATCACGCGACCAATCCGCGCTATCTCGACACCAATTATGCCGGCGTGTTCATCGTCTGGGACCGGCTGTTCGGCACGTTCGAGCCCGAGCGCGCCGACGACCGTCCGCGCTACGGGATCGTCAAGAATCTCGGCTCGTTCAACCTGTTATGGGCCGCGTCCCACGAGTGGATCGGGATCTCGCAAGACGTCTGGCGGGCGCCGGGGCTTCGTGCGAAATTCGGCTATCTGGTCATGCCGCCGGGGTGGAGCCACGACGGCAGTCGCGACACGTCCGAGACGATCAAGGCGCGGTGGCGATCGAGCGATACAAAGGCGCGCTAAAGCGCCGCGAGCAGGAGAGAGCGCGTGGAAGAAGCCGATATCGTGGTCATCGGGGGCGGTTCGGGCGGCGCGGCGGCGGCCGGGCGCTTGAGCGATGGCGGGAAAGTCTCGGTCGCCTTGCTCGAGGCGGGTGGCCGCAACACGGGGCTGCGGACGCGCATACCGGCCTTCCTCGCGTTCCAGACCGACAAGACCAACTGGAATTACGAGACTGTCCCGCAAGCCGGCCTCGGCGGCCGGCGCGGGCACCAGCCGCGCGGCAAGGGGCTCGGCGGGTCGAGCGCGATCAACGCGATGATCTATATCCGCGGCAACAAATGGGATTACGACAATTGGGCAGCGCTCGGCTGCCCCGGCTGGGCATATGACGACGTGCTACCGTGGTTCAAGCGCAGCGAGCACAATGTCCGCGGCGGCGATGCCTATCACGGCGGCGACGGGCCGCTGTGGGTGAGCGAGCAGCACCATGCCAACCCCGGTAGCCGCGATTTCGTCGAGGCCGGTGCATCGCTGCAGATCCCGCGCAACGATGATTTCAACGGCGCGCGGCAGGAGGGGATCGGGCTCTATCAGGTGACGCAGAAGGGCGGCGAGCGCTGGACGTCGGCGCGGGCGTATCTGGGGGATGCGCCGGCCAATCCGGCGTTGCACGTGCTGACCGGCGTCACGGTCGAGCGCGTGCTGTTCGAGGAAGGGCGGGCCTGGGGCGTCGCCTATCTGCAGGGTGGCGAGTCGAAGGTGATTCGCGCGCGCAAGGGCGTCGTGCTCGCGGCGGGGGTGTTCGGGACGCCGCAGATCCTGATGCTGTCGGGGATCGGGCCGGGCGCGCATCTGCGCGAGCAGGGCATATCGGTGCGGGTCGATCGCGCGGCGGTCGGCGCCAATCTGCAGGACCATATCGACTACGTCGCGGCGTTCGAGACGCCGGGGAAGAGCTTCGTCGGCAATTCGCTCAAGGGCAAGCTCGATATGGCGGGCGCGCTGTTCCAGTGGCTGCGCAAGCGCGAGGGGATGATGACGACGCCGTTCGCCGAAGCGGGCGCGTTCCTGACCACCGATCCGCACGCCCCCGCGCCCGACGTCCAGCTCCACTTCGTCGTCGCCGCGCTCGAGGATCACGGCCGCACGCAAGTGCCGGGGCATGGCTATTCGTGCCATGTCTGCGTGCTCCGCCCCGAAAGCCACGGCACGGTGCGGCTCGCCTCGGGCGATGCGCGCGCGGCACCGATGATCGACCCGGCGTTCTTCAGTGATCCGCGCGACATGGCGACGATGATGCGCGGCGTCCGCGCGATGTACCGCATCCTCGAGGCGCCGCCGCTGAGCGACCACCAGGGCCGCGACCGCTATCCGATCGACCTGCGCGACGACGAGGCGATCGAGCGCTTGATCCGCGCGCGCGCCGACACCGTCTATCACCCGGTCGGGACCGCGCGGATGGGATCGGACGAGGCGGCGGTGTGCGACCCGCGGCTGCGCGTGCGCGGGGTCGAGGGGCTCTATGTCGCCGACGCCTCGGTGATGCCCAAGCTCGTCTCGGGCAATACCAATGCGCCGTCGATCATGATCGGGGAACGCTGCGCCGATTTTGTGACCGCGGATCTTGCCTGATCGGCTAGGGACGGCGCGATGGAGCGCAAGGATTGGAATCGGGTCGCGCTGACGGCGGCGGTGGTGTTGGTACCGGGCGGCTTTTTGCTCGGCGCCGCGCTCGCCGCGCGGCGACTGCGCGAAAGGGTCCGGGACAAGCCGGAAGTCGCGCCCGACGAGCCGCTTGAGGGCAATGCCGCGGGCGACGAGAAGAGTTGCGTTCGCGTGACTGGCGAAGCAGGTGGGGCACCACCGTGGAGCGCGGACCCGGCCGCCGCTCGCCTGGGCACCCCCGCTTGAAAGGAGCCCGCATGCGCGACCCCGTCGATATTCCAAATTGGTATCGCCTCGACGCTCACCTTACGACCTCTGGTCAGCCGAGCAGCGAACAGCTTGCTGAGATCGCAGCGCTGGGCGTGCGCGATGTCATCAATCTCGCCTTGCACGATCATCCGCGCGCGCTGCCCGACGAAGCGGCCACGGTCGTCGCGCTGGGCATGCGGTACATCCACATCCCGGTCGTGTTCGATGCGCCGACCACGGCCGATTTCGAGCACTTCTGCGCGGCGATGGCGGATCTCGGCACGCGGCCGGTGCACGTCCACTGCATCGTCAACGCGCGCGTTTCGGCCTTCCTCTATCGCTATCGGCGTGACGTGCTGGGCTGGGGCGATGCGCAGGCGCGCCCCGCGCTCGACGCGATCTGGCGCCCGGGCGGTGTATGGGCGCGCTTTATCGGCGACACCGCGCGGGCGGATCTTCCGCACCAAATGATAGCGACCCCACCACAGACTTAAAAAAGGGCCGGTGCGTTGCCGCACCGGCCTTAGGTCGTCCGCAGGAGGAACATCGTGAAGGGGGCGGATCGTTCGGGGCCCGCCCCCCAATCTGGTCAATAATTGTAGGCGCGCTCGCCATGTTCGGAGATGTCGAGACCTTCATGCTCGACTTCTTCGGAGGGGCGGATGCCGACGGTGTATTTCAGGATCAGGAACAGCACGGCCGAGACGCCGCCCGACCACAGCAGGGTGATCCCGACCGCTTCGGCCTGGGTCACCATCTGGGCTGCCATGTCATAGACACCGGCCTTTGCGACGGGGGCAGTGTAATCCAGAAAGCCCTCGCCGCCGAATGCCGGGTTGGCGACGATTCCTGTGCCCAGCGCGCCGAAGATGCCGCCGACGCAGTGGACGCCGAAGACGTCGAGCGAGTCGTCATACTTGCCCCAGCTCTTCACCGTGGTGACGAAGAAGAAGCAGAGCGGCGAGACGAGCAGGCCGAGGATGATCGAGGTCATCGGCGAGGCGTAACCCGAGGCCGGGGTGATCGCGACGAGCCCGGCGACCGCACCCGTCACCGCGCCGAGCAACGAGGGCTTGCCGTGCTTGATCTGGTCGATCACCGCCCACGACACACCGGCTGCTGCCGTGGCGACGAAGGTGTTGATGAAGGCCAAAGCGGTCAGGCCGTTCGATTCGAGATTGGAGCCGGCGTTGAAGCCGAACCAGCCGACCCACAGCAGGCTGGCGCCGATCATCGTCATGGTCAGCGAGTGCGGCGGCATCGGCTCCTTGTTGAAACCGGCACGCTTGCCGATCACGAGGCAGCCAACGAGCCCGGCGATACCGGCATTGATGTGCACCACGGTGCCACCAGCGAAATCGAGCGCGCCCTTGCCCCACAGGAAGCCGTAGTCGGTCGGCGAAGCGGGAAGGAAGTCCGGGCCCGCCCAATACCACACCATGTGCGCGATCGGGAAATAGACGATCGTCATCCAGGCGACCATGAAGATCATCAGCGGCGTGAACTTCACGCGCTCGGCAAACGCACCGACGATCAGCGCGGGCGTGATGCACGCAAACGTCATCTGGAAGCAGACATAGGCATATTCGGGGATGTACACCCCGTTCGAGAAGGTCGCGGCGAGCGAGTTCGCGTCGACGCCCTTAAGGAAGAGCTTGCCGAATCCGCCGACGAACTGCGATCCGCCGGTGAACGCCATCGAATAGCCCCAGCTGACCCACACCAACGCCGCGATGCAGACGATCATGAAGACCTGCATCAGCACCGACAGCATGTTCTTGGTGCGCACCAGGCCGCCGTAGAAGAGCGCGAGGCCGGGCACCGACATCATCAGCACGAGTACCGACGAGGTCAGCATCCAGGCGGTATCGCCCTTGTTGACCATCGCCGCGGTCGGCACGAACGGCTTGGCGGCGGCTGCCGCGGGCGCCTGCGCCCATGCCGGCAGCGCTGCGAACAGCGCCGCGCCTGCCAGCCCGGCCAGACCCAATGTGGTCGATCGATTCATTGCTACCCCCCTCAGTCCGCTCACGCGGGTGGTTTCGTTCGCGGCGCTCACAGCCTGCATGTCGTTCGCAGCGCTCACAGGGCCGTCTCGTCGGTTTCACCGGTGCGGATGCGGACGGCCTGTCCGACATCGAGCACGAAAATCTTGCCGTCGCCGATCGCGCCGGTGTTAGCCGAGGCCTGGATCGCTTCGACGACCTTGCCGGCAAGGTCGGAGCCGCAGACCACCTCGATCTTGATCTTGGGCACCATGTTGGTGCTGTATTCAGCGCCGCGATAGATTTCGGTCTGGCCCTTCTGGCGGCCGAATCCCTTGACTTCGGTAACGGTCATTCCCGCGACGCCGATCTCGGTGAGCGCCTCGCGCACCTCGTCGAGCTTAAAGGGTTTGATGATGGCAATGACGAGCTTCACGCGCGAACCCCCCTATGTGTTATTGGTCCTGGGGAGTAACCTGCAAAGGGCGTGCCAGACGTCAAACGCCCGCCGACGGGGGCGGTACCGCATCCGCGAAGCTTACCGATTCGTAAATTTTTGTGCAGTTGCGAACCGCTGCCCAAGAATCAGGCAGATTCGGCAAGGATCCTGCGTGCAGCAGCGACATCGTCTTCATCGACCATCACGCGGACCGGGATGAAGAACTGACTGCCATCGGCGATGCTGGCATTGCCGTCGAGCGCGAGCGCCATGATCCCCTCGGACTCGAGCCGTCCGACGACGATATAGGCTCGTTGCGCGCAAATCGCCCGACTTCGGCGAGACTCATCGCCTGTTGGTCATTTCCGGCGGATCGAACGCCGGCAGGATCGTCTGGACGCGCACCGGCAAGCCATCGATGCTGTGCGTGCGCTGGGCAATCACAGCGAGGCGCGCGTCGGGATCCTGCTGTGCGTGGAACTTGATGAGCGTATCGCGAGGACGATCCAGCGTCATCCGCGGGACGCCCCATCCGCAACTCGTCTGGACGCTGTCGACCGTGATATCGAACACCTGCCGCGCACCCGCGAGCCGCGGGAACTGCGCCGCCACCGCGTCGAAGCCGGGCTCACCCGCGACGACGAAGCTCCCCGTCCCGTAGAGCCGCAGGATCAGCGCGGGATTGTCGAAAGCGCAGAACATGATCGTGATGCGGCCGTCGGCGACAAGATGCGCCTGCGTCTCGTTGCCCGACCCGCCGAGGTCGAGATAGGCGACGCGATTGGGGCCGAGCACGCGGAAGCTGTCCATCCCCTTGGGGCTGAGGTTGACCCGCGCGCCCGCAGCGGCGGTCGCGACGAAGAAGACGGGCTGCTTCGCGATAAAGGCGCGGTGCGCATCGCCAATGGCCGAGAACATTTCCATGCTGCGCGCGTAGCACTTTCAGACGATGCGGGGAATCCGGCGTCGACCGAGCGGACATTCGAGCGCGTCGCGGTCCCAGGCGGCGAGATCGGCAGCGGCCTCATAGGTCGATTGGCAGAAAGCGAGCAGCGCGGCGCTCGGGTCGGGGGCCGCGCGGATTATGGCATAGTCGAGCAGGAATTCGCCGAGCTCGGCGTTCCAGCGCGCTTCGGCGGGTTCGACGCTGGCCTGCGCATAAGCGGCGGGCGAGGGATAGGCGTACGCGTAGAAGGCGGCGTGCGGGTAGGCGTCGCTGCCCGGCCAGAAGCCGACGCTGGCTTCTTCATGGCTATAGGCTTCGCACGTCACCGCATCGGGCAGGCCGGGAAAGCCGCCGGGATGGCGCGGTGCCGCACGGCCCGAAAAGCGCGTCGCGGCGAGATCGAAGCTTCCCCAGAAGAAGTGGGCGGGCGAGGCCTTGCCAAGGAAGCCGGTGCGGAACTCGCCGAAGACGCGCGCGACCTGAATGAGCGCGCGCCAGAAGGCGCGGACGGCGTCGGCATTATAGGGGCGTTCGGCGGTATCCTCGGCGAAGGGCGGGACGTCGGCCATTTCGCTGGGGGTGCCGTCGAACTGCGCGGGGACATCGAGCTCGGTGAGGCAGGTGATCACGTTCTGGTGGAAATGCGCGATGCTGCCCGGGCCGAGTCCGATCCCGCGGCTGCGCCCGTCGCTGGTCATGAAGACGAGGCGGTCGTGGAGCAGGTCGAACTCGATCTCGAGGATTCGGTCGCCGAGCGGAATCGCCGAAGTCGTCAGCCCGCGCGCCGAGACGTAGAGCGGGACGTGCCAACTATGGTTGAGCCACGGCGTCAACGCGAGCCGGACCTTGCCGATGATCTGCGTGCGGAGCTGCAGCGCGATCGCGGTCTCGCGCCAGGCGGTCCAGTCGAGTTCGGGCCAGGCCGTCACGCATCGAAGTCCAGCGCGTGCGCGGCACCACCGGATCGCGGCAAAGGACCGCGTGGTGAAATCGCCGGCGCGGGGAGCGGCGCGTCAGGGTCGCCGCGTCGTTTGAACAATCGCAGGATTAGCGCCGCGTCCCGAAGCAGCGGCGACCGCCCTGCAGGGCCGGAGCGATCATGTTGCGGCCGGCGGTCATGCCGCGGTCGTCGACGATCGGGAATTGCCATAGCTCACACCTCCGTCCGCGCTGCACGCTCTTACATCGCCGTCCCGCCCACCGTCAGACCTGCCACCAGCAAGGTCGGCTGCCCGACACCGGCGGGAACGCTCTGCCCGCCCTTGCCGCACATGCCGACGCCCTCGTCGAGCGCGAAGTCGTTGCCGATGCCCTCGACGCGGGTGAGGCAGGAGGGGCCGTCGCCGATCAGTGTTGCGCCCTTGATCGGCGCGCCGATCCGGCCGTTCTCGATCTTGTACGCCTCGGTGCACGAGAAAACGAACTTGCCCGAGACGATGTCGACCTGTCCGCCGCCGAACGATTTGGCGAAGATGCCGTTCTTGACCCGCGACAACAGCTCGGCGGGATCATCCTTGCCGCCGCGCATGAAGGTGTTGGTCATCCGCGGCATCGGCGCGTGCGCGAACGATTCGCGGCGGCCGTTGCCGGTCGGCGCGACGCCCATCAGCCGCGCGTTGAGCCGGTCCTGGATATAGCCCTTGAGGATGCCGTCCTCGATCAGCACGTTTTCCTGCGTCGGCGTGCCCTCGTCGTCGATCGACAGCGAGCCGCGCTTGTCGGCGATCGAGCCGTCGTCGACCACGGTGACGCCGGGCGCCGCGACGCGTTCGCCGATCCGGCCCGAGAAGGCGCTGGTGCCCTTGCGGTTGAAATCGCCTTCGAGGCCATGCCCGATGGCTTCATGGAGCAGAATGCCCGGCCAGCCCGGCCCAAGCAGCACGGTCATCTCGCCCGCGGGTGCGGCGACCGAGTCGAGGTTGACGACGGCCTGCGCCAGCGCCTCGTCGATCGCGCGGTTCCAGGTCGCGGGGGCCATCAGCTCGTCATAGAGATAGCGGCCGCCGAGCCCGAACGTCCCCGTCTCGCGCCGCCCGTTCTGCTCGACCACGATCGAGACGTTGAGGCGGACGAGCGGGCGCACGTCGGTGGCGATGAAGCCGTCGGCGCGAACGATCTCGACGACGTTCCAGCTGCCCGACAGCGAGACCGAGACCTGCGCGACGCGCGGATCTCGCGCACGCGCGGCGGCGTCGATCGTCTGGCAGAGGTTCACCTTGTCGGCGAAGGGGACCAGATCGAGCGGGTCCGACGCCGTATAGAGGTGGCGGTTGGTCGCGCGCGGCGGACCGGCCTTGGGCGCGCTCGACGGGTCGATCAGCGCCATCGTCTCGCTCGCGCGCTTGACCGCGGCGGCGCTGAGCTCGCTGGCGTGCGCGAAGGCGGTCATCTCGCCCGACACGGCGCGCAGGCCGAAGCCCGAATGCGTGTCGTAGCTCGCGGTCTTCAGCCGACCGTCGTCGAAGCCGAACGCCTCGGACTTGCGATATTGCAGATACAGCTCGCCATCGTCGGCCTTGCCGAGCGCGGCGGCGGTGAGCGCCTGGGCTTCGGCCGGGTCGAGCTGGCCATCATGATACAGGAACGCGCGGGGGTCTGTCGGACTGGTCATCCGACGAATATAGGCAGGTTACCGCCCTGCGCCATCCCCGTGATCGTGCAAAGTCGACGGATCGACCCCGTCGGCGGGTCCGCCGATCATCACGAAGCGGCGATCGCAATAGCCGCAATCGACATAGCCGCTCTCGTCGATCTCGAGGAAAACGCGCGGATGGCCGAGGCTTGCACCGCCGGGAATGTCGGTCGCGCCGTCACAGATGTTGCGGGCATGCGTTACGCGCAGGATTTCGGGCGGTGCGATCATGGGCGTGCGTGTAGCAAGGTCGGTGCTGCGCTTCAACGCCCCTTGTCCGTCGGCTTGGGGTGGGACGCTCCTTCTAGCTCCCCTCCCGCAAGCGGGAGGGGGATGACCGGCCCGCGTTCGCGCGCTATGCGCAAGGCATGACCGAGGCCGCCATCTCCATCGCGAACCTATGCAAGACCTACAAAGGCGGCAAGCGCGCGCTCGACGACGTGTCGTTCGATGTACCGCGCGGCCAGATTTTCGGGCTGCTCGGTCCGAACGGCGCGGGCAAGTCGACGCTGATCAACATCCTTGCGGGGCTGGTCAACAAGACCAGCGGCAATGCCACGATCTGGGGCTTCGACACCGAGAAGCATCCGCGCAATGCCAAGGCGTCGATCGGAATCGTCAACCAGGAAATCCTGTTCGACCCGTTCTTCACCCCGATCGAGACGCTCGAGATCCAGGCCGGCCTCTACGGCGTCCCCAAGGCGAACCGGCGCTCGATGGAATTGCTCCGGGCGGTGCATCTCGAGGACAAGGCCAATGCCTATGCCCGCACGCTGTCGGGGGGCATGAAACGCCGGCTGATGGTCGCCAAGGCGATGGTGCACACGCCGCCCGTGCTCGTGCTCGACGAGCCGACCGCGGGCGTCGACATCGAACTGCGCCAGCAGCTCTGGGCCTATGTCCGCCAGCTCAACGCGCAGGGCGTGACGGTCGTGCTGACGACGCATTATCTTGAGGAAGCTGAGCAGCTCTGCGACCGGATCGCGATCATCAACCATGGCAAGCTCATCGCCAACAAGCCGACGCGCGAGCTCGTCGGGATGGCGACCGAGAAATTGGTCGAGGTGACGGTCGATCGCGACGTCGCGGTGCCGCCGAGCGCGGTCTGCTTCCAGAAGATCGAACTGAAGGGCACGCGGACGCTCGCGATCACCTACGCCAAAGACCGGGTGAATGCGGGCGAGGTGCTCGCCGCGGTGCAGGCCGACGGCTACGGGATTGTGGACGTATCGACTCGCGAGGCCGATCTCGAAGACGTGTTCCTCAATCTGACGCGGGCGAACACCGCCGCATAACGTCGCCCCGGGGGAGGCCGGGGCCGCTTGCGGTTGCACAAGACGCTGGCGCCGGGCACCACCATAGCGGCCCCGGCCTCCGCGGGGCGACGGATGAGAAAGACGCGCGTGCCCGAAACGAAAACCTCCGACGTCCTCATCATCGGCTCGGGTGCCGCCGGCCTCACGGCCGCGCTCAACCTTGCCGATCGCTTCAAGGTCACCGTGCTTGCCAAGGGCGCGATGAACGAGGGCTCGACCGCCTGGGCGCAGGGCGGCATCGCCGCGGTGCTCGAGGAAGGCGATACGTTCGAGAGCCATATCGAGGACACGATGATCGCCGGCGCGGGGCTCAACGACCGCGCGACGGTCGAGTTCGTCGTGACGCAGGCGCCCGCCGCGATCGCGCGGCTCGAAGAGCTCGGCGTGCCGTTCGCGACCGAGGGCAATGCGCTGCATCTGACGCGCGAGGGCGGGCATAGTCACCGCCGCATCGTCCATGTCGCCGACGCAACGGGCTGGGCGGTCCAGGAAGCGTTGCAGCGCGCCGCGACCGACCATCCCAACATCACGCTCGTCCCCGACATGGTCGCGATCGACCTCGCCACCGGCAAGCATGAGGAGCGCTATTCGGGCGCGGGCCACGTCTGGGGCGTCTACGCCGTCAACCGCGCAACCGGCCGCGTCGAGGTCTACACCGCACGCGCCACGATCCTCGCCACGGGCGGGGCGGGACGCACCTATCTCTTCTCGACCGCGCCGCGCGGCGCGACCGGTGACGGCATCGCGATGGCGTGGCGCGCGGGCTGCCGCGTCTCGAACATGGAGATGATGCAGTTCCACCCGACCTGCCTCTACAATCTCGAGGTCAAGAACTTCCTGATCACCGAAGCCGTGCGCGGCGAGGGCGGGCATCTGCTGATTCCCGAGACGGGCTATCGCTTCATGCCCGATTTCGACCCTCGCCTCGAACTCGCGCCGCGCGATGTCGTCGCGCGCGCGATCGATCACGAGATCAAGCGGTTGGGGCTCGACTACGTCCATCTCGACATCAGCCACAAGGGCGAGGCGTTCATCCGCGAGCACTTTCCCAACATCCATGAAAAGCTGCTTGGCCTCGGCATCGACATGACCAAGGAGCCGATCCCGGTCGTGCCCGCGCAGCATTATACCTGCGGCGGCGTGGTAGTGGATCTTGACGGGCGCACCGATCTGCCGGGTCTTTACGCCGCGGGTGAGTGCAGCGAGAGCGGGCTGCATGGTGCCAACCGCCTTGCTTCCAATTCACTGCTCGAATGCTTCGTGTTCGGCGAGGCGTGCGCCAACCATATCGCCGAGCATTGGGACGAGCTTCCCGCCCCGCCGCCGATCCGTCCGTGGGACGAAAGCCGCGTCGAGGATTCGGACGAAGAGGTCGTCATCAAGCAGAACTGGACCGAGATCCGGCGCTTCATGTGGAACTATGTCGGGATCGTGCGCACTACCAAGCGGCTCGAACGCGCGCAGCACCGTATTCGAATGCTCACCGACGAAGTGAACGATTATTACGGGCATTTCCGAGTCACGCCCGACCTGATCGAACTGCGCAATCTGCTCCAGACTGCAGAATTGATCGTGCGTTCCGCGCTTCATCGGCAAGAATCACGCGGGCTCCATTACACGCTCGATTATCCGGACTTGCTGCCCGAGGCCATTGACACCATTTTGGTTCCGTAGATCAACGGAATAGACCTTCCCGCCGCGATATCGTCTTGTCCCGCCATTAAAGCGTTTCGTCGCAAGCGGCGGCGCAAGGGATATCCCCACCACAATCTGGCCTTACCGCCATGATCAAGCGTGGGGTGAGTATCGGGACTAAACACGGTGTTGCGTATCCTTCCCTATCGATTGCCCAAGCCTGCTGCAGCCTTGCTCCTGACCGCCGCTTTGTGTGCGTGCGGACAGGATGCCAATGTGCATCTCGCACGGGTCGTGCCGTCGTCACCGGCGCCGTTCGCGCATGTCCAGGCGATTCCCGCGCCGCGCGCGGCTGCGGCGCCTTCGGCGCTGGCGACCAGCGTCGCAACTCTTGCGCGCCAGTTCGACGGCCGGGTCGGGATCGCGGTGCGCAGCGTCGATCGCGGCTGGAGCGTCGATGCCGGCGGCGAGCAGCGCTTGCCGCAGCAGAGCGTCAGCAAGCTGTGGGTCGCGATGACCGTGCTCGATTACCGCGATCGCGGACGGCTCCGGTTGGCCGACCCGGTGACGCTGTACCGCGACGACATCACCTTGTTCCACCAGCCGATCACGGCGCTGATCAAGGGCGAGCAGGGCTATCCGACGACGGTCGGCGCATTGCTCCAGCGCGCGCTGACAATGAGCGACAACACCGCCAACGACCGTTTGCTGCGCTATGTCGGCGGACCGAATTCGGTGCGCGACTTCATCCAGCGCAAGGGATTGGGCGATATCCGCTTCGGGCCGGGGGAGCGTCGTCTGCAAAGCCAGACTGCGGGGCTGGTGTGGCAGCCGTCCTATGCCTTCGGCAACGGCTTCGCGCTCGCGCGCGATCGGCTGTCGCGCGCCGACCGGATCGCTGCCTTCGAGCGCTATGTCGCCGATCCGCCCGACGGCGCCGCGCCTGTCGCGATCGCTGGCGCGCTTGCGCGGCTCAAGCGCGGTGACCTGTTGTCGCCCGAATCGACCAATTATCTCATCAGCACGATGGAGTCGTCGCACACCGGCAAGCAGCGGATGCGCGGCGCGGTGCCGCCGGGCTGGAGCTTCGGGCACAAGACCGGCACGGGCCAGGATCTTGCCGGGCGCACCGCGGGCTATAACGATGTCGGGCTGCTGATGGCGCCCGATGGCAGCGGCTATGCGATCGCGATCATGATCGGCGATACGCCGCGCCCGATCCCGGCGCGTCAGGCGTTGATGCAGGCGGTGGTGGCGAGCGTCGTTGCGAACCATCGCGGCTAACAGCGGATAAGCGCCGAATGGCGTGACGCGGGGGCTTTGTGCTTCCCGAAGCTTGGGCTATCCCCGCCAAATGCCGCATCTCTATCTTGTCGATGGCTCCGGATACATTTTCCGCGCCTATCACCGCCTCCCCCCGCTCACCAACAAGCATGGCGAGCCGGTCGGCGCGGTCTATGGCTATACGACGATGCTGTGGAAGCTCGCCGACGAGGTCCATGCCGCCGATGGCCCGACGCATATGGCGGTGATCCTCGACAAATCGTCGAAGACCTTCCGCAACGAGCTGTACGACCAGTACAAGGCGCAGCGCCCGCCGCCGCCCGAGGATCTCGTCCCGCAATTCCCGATGATCCGCGATGCGACGCGCGCGTTTTCGCTACCGTGCATCGAGACCGAGGGGCTCGAGGCCGACGACATCATCGCCTGCTATTCGCGCGCTGCTTTGGCGCAGGGGTGGGACGTCACGATCGTCTCGTCCGACAAGGATCTGATGCAGCTGATCGAGCCCGGGCTCGACATGTACGATACGATGAACAACCGACGCCTCGGCGCCGAGCATGTCGCGGAGAAATTCCACGGCATCACCCCGGCGCAGCTCGGCGACGTGCTCGCCTTGATGGGCGACAGCGTCGATAACGTGCCGGGCGTTCCCGGCGTTGGCCCCAAGACCGCCGCCAAGCTGATCCTCGAACATGGTACGCTCGAAGCAGTGCTCGCCGCTGCCGAGGGGATGAAGACAGGCAAGCTGCGCGACAATCTGATCGAACATGCCGCGATGGCGCGGCTGTCGAAGGAACTCGTCACCCTGAAATGCGACGTCGCGCTGCCCGAGCCGCTCGAGGATCTCGAGCTCAAGGGCATTCCCGACGCCCCTTTGCGCGCGTTCTTGGAACATCACGGCTTCCGCTCGCTGCTCGCCAAACTGTCGGCGGTCGCCGACGCGTCGGTGCCCGCGCCGAAATCGGTGCCGACCGAGCAGGACCCGCCATGCGACCATGACGGGTATGAGACGGTGGTCGACGAAGCCGCGCTCGACAGCTGGATCGCCGCGGCGCGGCATCAGGGCTTCATCGCAATCGATACCGAAACAACCGGAATCGATGCGACGCGCGCCGAGCTCGTCGGGGTGAGCATGGCATTGCAGCCCAACAAGGCGTGCTACATTCCGCTCGCGCATGGCGGTTCGGGGTTGTTCGCCGAAACCCCGGCGCAGCTCGACCGCGACGTCGCGCTCGCCAAGCTCAAGCCGTTGTTCGAGGACCCGGCGGTGCTCAAGATCGGGCACAACCTCAAATACGACATGATCGTGCTCGGCCGGCTGGGGCTCAGCGTCGCGCCGCATGACGACACGATCCTGATGAGCTTCGATCTCGATGCGGGCCTTCACGGCCACAGCATGGACGAACTCGCCGCGACGCATCTCTCGCACAGCTGCATCGCGTTCAAGGACGTCGTCGGCGTCGGCAAGTCGCAGCGCAGCTTCAACGAGGTCGATCTCGATGCCGCGACACGCTACGCCGCCGAGGACGCCGATGTGACGCTGCGGCTGTGGCGGCGTTTCAAGCCGCGGCTCGTCGCCGAGAGCGCGACGCGCGTCTACGAAATGGTCGATCGCCCGCTCGCGCCCGTCATCGCGCAGATGGAGATGCAGGGCATCAAGGTCGATCGCGAAAAGCTGGCCGCGCTGTCGACCGACTTCGCGTATCGCATTGGTGCGCTCGAGGTCGAGATTCATGCGCTCGCCGGCGGCGCCTTCACGATCGGCAGCCCCAAGCAGTTGGGCGACGTGCTGTTCGAGCGGATGGGGGTCAAGGGCGGCCGCAAGGGCAAGTCGGGGGTATATTCGACCGACGTTACCGAGCTCGAGCGGATCGCCGCCGACAAGGACTCGCCGGGCAAGGATATCGCGACGAAGGTGCTCGACTGGCGCCAGCTGTCGAAGCTCAAATCGACCTATACCGATGCGCTCCAGGCGCAGATCAACCCAGCGACCGGACGCGTCCACACCTCCTATTCGCTGACCGGCGCGCAGACCGGGCGGTTGTCCTCGACCGACCCGAACCTGCAGAACATCCCGATCCGCACCGAGATCGGCCGGCAGATTCGCGACGCGTTCGTCGCCGAGCCGGGCAATGTCCTGCTCGCCGCCGATTACTCGCAGATCGAGCTGCGGCTCGCCGCGCACATGGCCGACGTGCCCGCGCTGAAAGCTGCGTTCGCCAATGGAGACGACATTCACAGCCTCACCGCGATGGAGCTGTTCGGCGAGGTCAATCGCGATACGCGCGGGCGGGCGAAGACGATCAATTTCGCGATTCTCTACGGCATTAGCCGCTGGGGCCTGGCGGGTCGGCTCGACGTGACCGCGGACGAAGCGCAAGCGATGATCGATCGCTATTTCGAGCGCTTCCCGGGCATCCGCAACTACATCGCCGCGACCACCGAGTTCGTCCGCGAGACGGGCTACACTCTGACGCTGTTCGGGCGGAAGACGCACTTCCCGCGGATCAAGTCGAAGCTCCAGCACGAACGCCAGGGCGCCGAACGCGCCGCGATCAACGCGCCGATCCAGGGCACTTCGGCCGACATCATCAAGCGCGCGATGGTGCGGATGGGGCCGGCGCTCGAAGCCGCCGGGCTCGGGCATGTACGGATGCTGCTGCAGGTGCATGACGAACTCGTCTTCGAACTCCCCGAGGGCGATGTCGAAGCGGCCCGCCCCGTGATCGAGCACGTCATGGCGAGCGCTGCCGAACCCGCGATCGTGCTGAGCGTGCCGCTCGGCATCGAGATCGGCACGGGCCTGAGCTGGGGCGCCGCGCATTGACGACGATAGGATTCGAGTCACCTGTAAGCGGGCGTACCACCGAAGAGATCGACGCGCTCGCCAAGGGCGGGCGTACCAACATCATCGGCTTCGTGATGCGGCTCGTCGCGCGTCTGCCGTTCCTGTTCATCGCCGGCCGATTGTATGGTCCCGACACGCTCGGCACCTTCGCGCGCGCAGTGTTGTTCGTCGAAGTGGCTGCGTTGCTCGCGACCTTCGGCTTGAAGCGCGGACTTGCCCTGGCGATTTCGGAGAGTGCGCGGCCGCACGTCCAGATCGTGTGGGATTGCCTCGTCGTCGCGGCGATCGCCTCCGGCTGCGCGAGCGGGATCCTGCTGCTCATGCCCGACGTGATGTTCCATGGCGGCAATCCATCCGCGCTCGAGCGGTTGCTGCCGTGCATCATCGTCGCGAGCGCGTGGTCGGACATCATGCTCGCAGCCCTTGCCTATCGCCGCAACGTCCAGGCGACGGTGACGGCGCGCGCGGTGATCGAGCCGTGGACGATCTCGATCGCGGCCGGGCTGCTCTACCCGGTCGCGCCGCATGACGGACTGGTGCTCGCCTACATGCTGTCGATGGCCGCCGCGCTCGTCGCGTCGATCGTGCCGTTCATGCGCAGCTATGGCCGTCCGACCGGCTGGCGACTCCATCCGGGGCGGACCTTCGCGCTGATTCGGCGCAACGCGCCGCTTGCTGGCGCCGATGCGCTCGAATGGGGGACGCGCAATGTCGATCGCTCGATCCTGTTCCTGATGTTCGAGCCGCGGATCGTCGGCATCTACTGGATGGCGCAGCAGGTCGCCTCGATCCCCGGCAAATTGAAGACGAGCTTCGACCCGATCCTCGGCCCCGTGATCACCTCGAGCCTAGCGCGCGGCGACACGGCTGGCGTCGCGAGCCAGGTGCGCCAGGTGGGCTTCTGGATTCTCGCCGCGCAGACGGGCTTGGCCTTGATGGGCTCGATCCCGGGCGAAGCGGTGATGGGGACCGTCGGCCCGCAATTCGTTGCCGGGACCGCGGCGCTCGCCTTCCTGCTGCTCGCGGAAGCCGCGGCGTCGACCGGGGCGGTGTGCGAATCGGCGCTCGTCTATATCGCGCGCGTCCAGAACGTCGCGATTTCGATCGGGATGCTGCTGTTCCAGGTCGCACTCAGCTTCGCGCTGATCTTTGCGATGCAGGCGGTCGGATGGCCGGTCGCGTATCAGGCGGCGGGGCCGGCGGTGGCGTTGTTCGTGTCGGTCGGGATCACGTCGATCATCAAGTCGACCTATCTGTCGCGGTTGCTCGGCGCGGGCGTTGCCGGATGGCGCTGGCCGATGCTGTGGGCGGTGCTCGCCGCAGGGACGGTCGGCGTCGGCTTCACGCTGTTGCCGCACCGCTTCGAATGGGCCGAGCTCGCGATCGGCGAGCCGGCGATCGCCGGGGTCTATCTGTTCGTGCTGTACCGCTGGGCGGCGGGGCCAGAGGATCGCGCCTTGTTCCGGCGCAAGGCGGGCGAGACGCCCGCCTTGCCCGTTCCCGGCCTCAATGCCGGAAGTGGCGCACCCCGGTAAACACCATCGCCAGGCCGGCGGCATCGGCAGCGGCGATCACCTCGTCGTCGCGGATCGAGCCGCCCGGCTGGATTACCGCGGTGGCACCCGCCTCGACGGCGGCGAGCAGGCCGTCGGCGAAGGGGAAGAACGCGTCCGAGGCGACCGCCGAGCCGATCGTGCGCGGGGTCGGCCAGCCGGCCTTGTCGGCGGCGTCCTTCGCCTTCCATGCGGCGATGCGCGCGGATTCGAGCCGGTTCATCTGCCCCGCGCCGATCCCCGCCGTGCTGCCGTCCTTGGCATAGACGATCGCGTTCGACTTGACGTGCTTGGCGATCGTCCAGGCGAAGCGGCAGTCGATCAGTTCCTGCTCGGTCGGCGCACGCTTGGTGACGACCTTCAATTCGGGATTGCTGGCATTGTCGCGCGTCTGGACGAGCCAGCCGCCGGTGATCGCCTTGGCGAGCAGACCGCTGCGCGCAGGATCGGGGAGTTCGCCGGTCAGCAGCAGGCGGAGGTTCTTCTTCGCGGCGAAGATCGCCTGCGCTTCCTCGTCGGCATCAGGCGCGACGACGACTTCGGTGAAGATCCCCGCGATCGCGCGGGCGGTCGCGCCGTCGAGCGGGCGGTTGAGCGCGATGATCCCGCCGAACGCCGAGACGGTGTCGCACGCAAACGCCGCTTCATACGCCTCGGCGAGCGACGCGCCGGTCGCGACGCCGCATGGATTGGCGTGCTTGACAATGACGCAGGTCGGCGCGGCGTCGCGGAATTCGCTGACGAGATCGAGCGCTGCGTCGGCGTCGTTGAGGTTGTTGTAGCTCAGCGCCTTGCCCTGCACCTGCCGCGCTTGCCCGATGCCGCGCGCGGCGGGGCCGCCCGCGGTGTAGAAGGCCGCCGACTGATGCGGGTTCTCGCCGTAGCGGAGGTCTGGGCCGCGCTTGAGCGTGATCGGGAGTGTTGCGGGGAACGCCTCGCCCTGATCGACCGTGCCGAACCACGTCGCGATCGCCCCGTCATAGGCCGCGGTGGTGGCATAGGCCTTGGCGGCGAGCTTGCGACGGTCGGCGAGCGTCGTGCTGCCGCCCGACACCAAGGCGTAATCGGCCGGATCGGTGACGATCGCGACAAAGGCGTGGTTCTTCGCCGCCGAGCGCACCATCGACGGGCCGCCGATATCGATATTCTCGATCACCTCGTCGCGCTCGGCGCCCTTGGCGACGGTCGCCTCGAACGGGTAGAGATTGACGACGACGAGATCGATCGCGCCGATCCCGTGTTCCTCCATCGAAGCGACATGCGCCGCATCATCGCGCACCGCGAGCAGGCCGCCATGGACGTTGGGATGGAGCGTTTTCACGCGACCGTCCATCATCTCGGGGAAACCGGTCAGTTCGCTGATGTCGCGGACGTCGAGCCCGGCATCGCGCAGTGCCTTGGCGGTGCCGCCGGTCGAGACCAGTTCGACGCCGTGGCTGGCGAGACCGCGTGCGAGATCGACGATGCCGGTCTTGTCGGAAACCGAGAGAAGCGCGCGGCGGATGGGGATAGCGGTCATGGGGCAGGCTCCGGGGAACGTTCGCGCGTCCCCTGCCCGCTCGCCCCCCAAGATTCAACCTGGGATGGCTTAACCGGCGCGCTTGAACGCCCAGCCGACGTTCGCCCCGCCCGAGGGCGATTCGCCGGTCACGACGAGCTGCATCGTCGCGCGCGGGCGTCCCTCGGCGTCGATCCACACGCTTTCCTCGACCGCGAGCGTCCCGCCGCGGCAGCGGAACTGCCAGAGCCCGCCGCCGGACAGCCGCAGCAACGCCGCAAGGCCATCGGCGGTCGGTGAGACCTGGATGCCGAGCCCGAGATGGAAGCGGATCGCAAAGCCCGTCGCGGTCAGCTTGCGGCGCTTGGTCGCGGGCAGCAGCATGTCCTCGCCGCGCAGCTCGGCGCCGTCGCGGGTCAGCGTCATCTGGCGGCGATGGAGGAAGCCGAAGCGGCGCGCATAGCCGTCATGACTCGCCTCGATCCGGCTGCCGGCATCGCTTTCCTGCCGCGCGAGCTCGACTTCGCCGACGCCGCGGCCGAGCGTGCCGTCGGCATGGATCGCGGTCGAATTGCTGTCGCCGACGATCAGCGTCGAATGCGCCGCGGTGGTGCGCAGACCCTCGCTCAGTGCGGGCGGAAGCTGGATGATCCCCGTCCGTGCGCCGCCGCAATTGACGACGATGCGGTTCGCTCCGTCCGACAGCTCGAACGCCAGTGTCGAGGCGCAACCGCCCTCGACCAGCCGCGCGATCGGCGGCGGAGCGGCATCGACGATCGCGACGACGTTGCCCGCGGCGAGCCGCTGATAGCCCCAGTCGCGCGCCTGGCGCAGCGGGCGCGTACGCACGCCCGAAGCGGCGATGATCTGGTCGAGCGCGTCGGCTCCGATCGGCCCGCCGCCCTGCCAGCTGCTGACATCGCGGTCGCCGTGACAGATGCCGAGCAACGCCGGCATCAGCGAAGCGAGTGCGGTGGCGATACAGGCGGGCGCCTCGATCTGGCGCGCGTCATACACTTCGCGAAGCGCAGTGAGCAGCATCACCATGTCGACCTGCGCCGATGGCGAGCGCGCGACATTGCCGCCATCCTCGAAGATCGACACCGCCAGCCCCTTGGCGAGCGCCGCCTCGACCGCAGCGCGGCGCGCATCGCCGCCGGCGATCAGCAGGCCCGCCGCGACGACGCCGCACAACGCCGCGATCCGCGGTGCGCCGGGCGCGACCTTCTCGGCACCGCGGTCGATATGGCGCGCGCCGCGCGCGAGCGTGTTGAGCACGCTGCTGCGATAGACCAGATCGGCCGAGGACAGGATCAGCGGCGCGTGCGCTGTCCAGAACAGGATCCGGCGGCCCCACAGGTCGGCGCGCCAGGCGGGCTCGCTCACCTTCTCGGCATGCGCGGCGAGCCACTTGCGCATCAGCGCTTCAGCGATCGGCGTCGCCTGGGCGCGCGTCGCGACGGTCGAGAGGTCGCGCAGCCAGGCGAAGCTGTGGAGATAGTCGCTGAAACCGCGCGAGAAATCGGGCTTGGCGAGATCGAGCGCGTCGATCTCGCGACTTTCGCCGCGGAAGGTCAGCGTGCCCTCGAGCAACGCCTTGCCGCGCTTGACGTCGCCGAGGAACGGGTCGTCGGGGACGGCGGTGAGTTTGAGCGGATGGCGGCCCTTGAGCCGCATGCCGTGGATCGGCGTGCTCCAGGTCAGGCGATGGAAGCGCTCCGAGAGGCGTTCGGCGAGCGACAATCCCTTGTCTCCTCCCAGCCGGACAAGCCGTTTCCCCTCGTCGATGCTGTCGCGCAACGCGTCTTCGCCCAAGGAGGCGGACGGATCGAGCTGCGGCAGATCGCGGCTCCTAACCACGCAGGCCTGCGATATTGGCGGCATAGGCGTCAGGTCCCCCGCGGAAGGTCGCCGTTCCCGCGACCAGCGCATCGGCCCCCGCAGCGATCGCGCGGGGGGCGGTCACGTGGTCGATCCCGCCATCGACCTCGAGATCGACGGTGTAGCCGCCCTTGTCGATCATCTTGCGGATCGCCTCGATCTTGCGCAGCGAGCTTTCGATGAAGGCCTGGCCGCCGAAACCGGGATTGACGCTCATCACCAGCACCAGATCGACTTCCTCGAGCAGATAGTCGAGCGCCTTGGCGGGCGTCTGCGGCGTGAGCACGACGCCCGCGCGCTTGCCAAGCTGGCGGATGTGCTGGAGGCTGCGATGCGTGTGCGGCCCGGCCTCGACATGGATGCTGATCGTGTCGGCACCGGCCTCGGCAAACGCCTCAAGATAAGCGTCGACCGGCGCGATCATCAGATGGACGTCGAGCGGCTTGGTCGTGTGCGGGCGGATCGCCTTCACCACGCCCGGCCCGATCGAGATGTTGGGGACGAAATGCCCGTCCATCACATCGACATGGATCCAGTCGGCGCCCGCGAGATCGATCGCGCGGACCTCCTCGCCAAGCTTGGCAAAGTCGGCGGAAAGGATCGACGGGGCGATACGGACGGGTAGCTGGCTCATGGTCGTTCAGCCTCTAGCACGGTCGCGCGAACGGGCAAGCAACGCTTAACCCTGTCGGCGCAGACGGGCGATGAAGAAGCCGTCATTGCCGCCGGGATCGATCATGCCGGGCAAGGTCCGCACCCAGCCTCCGGGATTGGGGACGATGCCCGCCGGCAATTCGTCCTGCGTCACGGGGACGAGGCTGTAGTCGGGGCGGGCGGCAAGGAACTTGGTCAGCTGCGCTTCGCCCTCGGCGGGTTCAAGCGAGCAGGTCGCGAAGACGAGCGTGCCGCCCGGCCTGACCCAATCGGCGGCGCGCGCGAGCAGTTTCGCCTGCAGCGCGGCCAGCTCGGTGATCTGCGAGGGGCGGACGCGGTGGAGTACGTCGGGGTGGCGCCGGAAGATGCCCGTCGCGCTGCACGGCGCATCGAGCAGCACCGCATCGACCGGCGCAGGCGGCGACCAGAGGAGCAGGTCGGCGGTGATCACCGTCGCGGCGAGATGGGTGCGCTCGAGATTCTCGTGAAGTCGCGCAAGACGACTTTCCGACGAATCGATCGCGGTGACGCTCCAGCCCGCACTCGCGAGCTGCATCGTCTTGCCGCCGGGCGCGGCGCACAAATCGAGCACGCTGCCCGGCCCCTTGCCGAGCAGCCGCGCGGGGAGCGATGCGGCGATATCCTGCACCCACCAGCTGCCCTCCTCGAAGCCCGGCAACTCCGGAACATGCGCCGAAGGCAGGCGGACATGGCCAGGCAGCAGCGAGACGCCACCGAGCGTCTCGGCCATCGCTTCGGTCGTCGCCGGGTCGGCGAGCGTCAGGTCGAGCGGCGGCGGCGCGGCCATCGCGCGCTCGGCGGCCTCGATGCCGTCGTCGCCCCAGGCGGCGTGCCAGCGGATCGCGACCGGATCGGGCAAGGTCGGCTGTTCGGGCAAGTGATCGCCACCGCGCATCAGCGTGCCGAACACGCCGTGGACGAGCTTGCGCGGACCGCCATCGACCAGCGGCAGCACGGTCGAGATCGCGGCATGCGGCGGCGTGCCGAGCGACAGCGCCTGCACCAAAGCGATGCGCAGCGCGAAACGCGCCTTGGCGTCATCGGGCAATCGCGTCTTGGTCGCCGAATCGATCAGCGCATCGAGATCGGGCAGGCGGCGCAGCACTTCGGCGGCGATCGCATGCGCGAGTGCACGATCGTCGCTGCGCTCGATCCCGGCGGTCGCGCGGCCGATCGCCGCCTCGAGCGGGAGTCCCTGGCGCAGCACCGCGTCGAGCAACCGGAGCGCGGCACGGCGTGCGGGGACGCCGGGCGGATCGACCGGTTCGGGTCTGGGCATGTAGCGACGTGGCGGCGGAAGGGTCAAAAGCTTGAACTCTGTCTAAAGGCCGCCGATGTAGCGGGGGCGCACCTGTCGTGCATCAAGGACACTCCATGGCCGTTCGCCCGCCGCATGTGAAGCCACCCGCCTATCTCAGCAAGAGTCCGCCGGTGCCCGAACCGGATCCGATGCCGGTCGCGCCCAAGGGCCAGAGCGCGAAAGGCGATCCCGACGGGCTCGACCCGACGCGCTACGGCGATTGGGAATCGAAGGGCATCGCGATCGATTTCTGAGCCGGGTGATCGGTGCATTCCGAGCGGCACCCGTACCAGATGCCGGAGGGATGACGGTTAGCGTTCGAGCAAAGACGCGAGCTTCACCACGGTATTCCAGTTGCGCGCGGTGGCGAGCTTGGGAAATTTGAGCTTGGCCATCGCTTGCGGGAGTTTCGACTCGCCGATCCCGTCGACATAATCGACATAGAGCTCTCGGCCCCGCACCACGAGTGCCTCACGGCCAGCGTAGACTGCGGGCAGCCCGTCGAGTCGTTCGGCGGACACCGAGTCGCGATGAAACAGCACGACGACATGGCTCGACCGCGCGAGCGTCGCTTCTGGAAAAGGATTGGCGGCGAGGATCGCCTGGAGGTCGGCGGCGCTGCGCACGACCACGTCGGTCTTAAGGCCATAGCCGTCCAGCGCTGCCTCGAGTCTCGCCTCGACCCTGGCGCCGTCGGTCTCGTCGCATGCGAACACGACATTGCCCGAGGCGAGCAGCGTCGCGACCTCGCAATAGCCGAGCGCTTCGACCAGCGCCTTCAAATCGGCCATCGGCAGCTTGCGCCCGTTGACGTTGACCCCTTTGAGCAACGCCGCCCAGCGCATCATTCGCGCGTCAGCGGGCGGGCGAGCAGCGCGCCGATCACCGCCTCGACTTCAGCACCGTCAAGCAAGGCGCACACCGCCTCGACCACCGGCATGGCGACGCCTGCTTCGGCCGCGGCCGCGCGCAGCACCGGCGCGGTGAAGGCGCCCTCGGCGACGGTCAGCCGATCGGACAGCAGGTCGGCGGCGCGCTTGCCCTGCCCCAGCCCCACGCCGAGCGAGAAATTGCGCGACGCGGTCGACGAACAGGTGAGCACGAGATCGCCAAGCCCCGATAGCCCGCTCAGCGTCTCGACCTGCGCGCCGCGGGCGACGCCAAAGCGCGTCATCTCGGCGAACCCGCGCGCGATCAGCGCGGCGCGGGCATTCTGCCCGAGCCCCGCGCCCTCGACCACACCGCACGCGATCGCCAGCACGTTCTTGACTGCGCCGCCGATCTCCGCGCCGATGACGTCATCCGAGGCATAGGGGCGGAAGCTCGGCCCGGCGAGGCGATCGGCGAGCGCCGCGCCGATCGCCGGATCGGCGCAGGCGAGCGTCACCGCAGTCGGCAGACCGGCGGCAACTTCGTGCGCGAAGGTCGGGCCCGACAGCACCGCGATCGGCGCCGCGGGGTGGATCGCTTGCGCAACTTCGCCGACGAGCAGCCGCGTGCCGGCTTCTATCCCCTTGGCGCAGAGCACGAGCGGCGTCGTTCCGACGGGCGTATCGCTCAGCACCGCGCGGACATGCTGTGCCGGTACGACCACCAGCAATGCGTCACAGTCGCCGAGCTCGGCGAGCGCCGATGTCGCGCGGATCGACGGCGATAGCGCGACCCCGGCGAGGAAGCGCGTATTCTCATGCGCTTCGTTGATCGCGCCGACGACTTCGGCTTCGCGCGCCCACAGCGTAACTGGTGCGCCGCCGCGCGCCGCGACTTGCGCCAGCGCGGTGCCCCAGGCGCCGCCGCCGATGACCCCGATCTTCATGCTTTCACCCCTGCCCCACGGACCGCCTCGGCACCCGGATCGAGCGGCCAGCGTGGCCGCGGCGCGATGTCGAGCGGATCGGTCAGGCCGGCGGCGAAGCGCTCCGCGCCTGCCCAGCCGATCATCGCGGCATTGTCGGTGCACAGCCACAGCGGCGGTGCGACGAAGCGCAAGCCGTGGTCTGCGGCAAGTCCGCTCAGCGCGGTCCGTACCGCCGTATTCGCCGCGACCCCGCCCGCGACGACCAACGCGGTCGCGTCACCCGCGCGATCGAGCGCGCGGATCGTGCGGTCGAGCAGGCAATCGACCACAGCTGCCTGGAACGAGGCGGCGATGTCGTCGACCTCCCAGGTCTTGGCGTCATGCGCGCGCACCACGGCGCTCTTGAGCCCAGCAAACGAGAAATGCGGTTCGGCCGAGCCCTTCATCGGCCGCGGCAATGGCACGATCGCGCGCCCGCGCGCGGCGGCGGCTTCGACCGCGGGGCCGCCGGGGAAGCCGAGCCCGAGCACCTTGGCGGTCTTGTCGAACGCCTCGCCCGCGGCGTCGTCGATCGTCGTCGCGAGCCGACGGTAGCGCGCGACGCCTTCGACCAGCAGCAACTGGCAATGCCCGCCCGAGACGAGCAGCAGCAGATAGGGAAAGTCGAGATCGGGATCCGACAGGCGCGGCGAGAGCGCATGGCCCTCGAGATGGTTGACCGCGATCAGCGGCTTGCCCGCGGCGTGCGCGAGCGCCTTGCCCGTGACGAGCCCGACCATCACGCCGCCGATCAGCCCCGGCCCGGCGGTCGCCGCGATGGCATCGACATCCGCGAGCGAGACGCCGGCATCTGCCAGCGCCGCTTCGACCAGCGGCGCGAGCACTTCGACATGCGCACGCGCCGCGATTTCAGGAACGACGCCGCCATAGGGACGATGCGCCGCTTCCTGCCCGGCGAGCCGGTGCGCGAGGACGCGGCGGTCGGAGGTGACGAGCGAGGCCGCGGTTTCGTCGCAGCTCGATTCAAGGCCGAGGATCAATGCCATGTCATCGCCTGTAGCGGCTTGGAGGCGGCTTGTCGAAGCCGGGACGCTTCGCCACAGTGGCACAAAAAGGGAGGGACTTTCTTGACGCATCCCCAGCTCAAACTCGGCACGCGCGGATCGCCGCTCGCGCTCGTCCAGGCCAATATGGTGCGCGACGCGCTATGCACCGCGCATGGCTGGCAGATCGACGCGATCGAGATCGTGCCGATCAAGACCACCGGCGACCGCGTCCAGGACGTTGCGCTCGCCGAGATCGGCGGCAAGGCCTTGTGGACCAAGGAGCTCGACCGCGCGCTGCTGTCGGGCGCGATCGACTTCGCGGTGCATTCGATGAAGGACGTCGAGACGGTGCGGCCGAGCGCGATCGCGATCGCCGCGATGCTGCCGCGTGCCGATGTGCGTGATCGGCTGATCGGTGCGCCGAGTATCGCGGCGCTGCGCCACGGTGCCGTGATCGGGACGAGTTCGCCGCGTCGCGTCGCGCAGCTAAAGCGCCTGCGGCCCGATTTCGAGACGGTGCTCTTTCGCGGCAATGTCGACACGCGCCTCGCCAAGGTCGCGGCGGGCGAGGTCGATGCCTCGATGCTTGCGGCAGCCGGGCTCGACCGGCTCGGGCGCCCGTCGGTCGGGGTAGGAATCGAGACTGACGTCATGCTCCCCGCACCCGCGCAAGGCGCCGTCGGCATCGAGGCGCGCGCCGACGACAGCCGGATGCGCGACTGGCTCGGCGCGATCGACCATGAGGCGACGCATCTGTGCGTGCTCGTCGAACGCGGCCTGCTCGCCGCTTTGCAGGCGGACTGCCATTCGCCGGTCGCCGCGCTCGCGACGTTCGATGGCGACAGCATCCTGCTGCGCGCCGAACTCTTCGCCGAGGATGGCAGCGCGCATGTGGCCGGCGCGATGCGCGGCGCGATCGGCGACGGGACCTTTGCCGATCGGCTCGCCACCGATCTGCTCGCGCGCGCGCCTGAGGCGGTACGGCGGCTGTTCGCGGCGTGACGCGCCCGCTTGCGGTGCTGCGGCCCCAGCCGGGCAATGCCGCGACCTGCGCGCGCGCTGCCGAAGCTGGGTTTGAGACGCTGTCCCTGCCGTTGTTCGCCGTGGAGGCGCTCGACTGGGACGTCCCCGATCCCGCGCAGCACGACGCGCTGATCCTGACCAGCGCCAATACGCTGCGCTTTGGCGGCGCCGGGATTGCCGCGGTGACGGGGTTGCCGGTGCTCGCGGTCGGCCCGCATACCGCGGCTGCGGCGCGCGTCGCGGGGTTCGACGTCATTGCCATCGGCAGCGGCGACGGCGCGCAGATCGCTTCGGTCGCGCAAGAGCATGGGATTCGCCGGGCACTGCATCTGACCGGGCGCGACCGGACGCTCGGTGCGGGTGGCGCGATCGCGACCGTGCTGCCGGTTTATCACAGCGTCGCAATACCCGTCGCGCCCGACGTCCTGCAGGCGCTCGACGGGACGATCGCCTTGCTCCATTCTGCGCGCGCCGCGCGTCGGCTCGACACGCTTGTCTCTGCAGCCGGGCTGGACCGCTCGCGCATCGCCATCGCCGCCTTCAGCCCGGCGATCGCCGCCACGCTCGGCCCGGGCTGGAGCGACGTGGTGGCAGCGGTCACCCCCGACGATGCCGCGCTGTTCAGCGCCGCGCTCGGCCTGCCGACAGCGACGGGCGATTGACCGCCCGCGCCGACGCCCCGATAAGGCGGTGATGGACGACCCCGCCCTCCCCGTCCCCGATCCCGGCACATCCGGATCGCCCAGCCGTGATTCGGCGTTCCCCGATCGACCCGTTCCGCGCCTGCTTCCGCCGCTCTCCGCGCCGCCCCCGCCGCGCGCCGCGCGCGGACCGGGCTGGCGCGCCGGAATCGCGCTCGCGCTGATCGCGTTCCTCGTCGGCGCGGGCCTCGCCGCGCTGCTCGTGGTCAAATACGTCAAGACCGAGACAAAGCCGCTCGCCACGGTCACGGTGCCGGTCGGCGCCAACGGCCAGGCGCCGCTGGTGATCGTGCCCACCAAGGCGACCGCCACGGCGCCGGCGCTCGAGCTCGCTGCCTTGTCGACGCGCGAGACTGCCCTCGCCGCCGAGATCGACGCGCTCGAGGCACGCGCCGGGACGATCAACCGCGATTCGCAGCGCGCCTCGACCTATGCGACGCGCAGCCAGGCGTTGATGATCGCCTTTGCCGCGCGCCGCGCGATCGACCGCGGGCTCAATCTCGGCTTCCTGGAGGGGCAATTGCGCACGCGGTTCGCCGCGGTACAGCCCGCCGCGGTCGCAAAGATCATCCAGGCAGCACGCGAGCCCGTCACGCTCGAGGATCTGCGCGCGGGGCTCGATGGCGTCACGCCCGAATTGTTGACCGGCGCGGCGAGCAACGGCTGGTGGCAAAGCCTGCGCGACGAGTTCGGCCATCTGATCGTGCTGCGCCGCGCGGGAACGCCCTCGCCGCTCCCGGTCGATCGTGTCGCACGTGCGCGGCGGTTGCTCGAGGCGGGGCAGGTCGAGGCGGCGCTCGCGGAGGTGTCGCGGACGCCCGGCGTCGCGCAGGCCGATCGCTGGACCAGCGCGGCACGGCGGTATGTCGATGTCCGCCGCGCGCTCGACACGATCGAGAGTGCGGCGATCCTCGCGCCGGGCGTCGATGCCGTCGCGCCGCCACCGTCGCCGCAACCGCAGGTCGCACCTGCGCAAACGCCCGCTACCGCTGCCGGCGCAACGCCTTAACCGCGCACGCGGTCGATCAACGCCATCGCGCCATGCGGTGCGCGGACTTTCGCGCCGTTGATGAAGAAGACGAACGTCTCGCGCGGCGTTTTCGGGGCGGGGTCGGCAAGATACGGCAAGTCGGCGGCAGCGCCCCCCTCAGCCCAGCATCGCGCCGCTGTTGCCCAGCGATCGAGCGCCGCTGGCGCATAACCGGCGGGTTCTTCCTCGACCGCAGCCTCGAGTCGGGCGTAGACCAAGTCACCCGATACATCGGCGATCGCAGGATAGTCGGTCGAATCCGCATAGACGATCGCCACCCAGGCGGCGCGCGCCAGGGCGACGAATTCAGGCGTCTGGAAGCTTTCGTGGCGAACCTGCACCGCATGGCGGAGCGCGACGCCGTCCTGCTTTGCGGGTAGCAGCTTGAGGAACGCGCCAAAATCCTCGAGGTCGAACTTCTTGGTCGCCATGAACTGCCACAGGATCGGCCCGAGCCGGTCCCCCAGTTCGACGATGCCTTGGCCGGTGAAACGCGCGATCGATTCGCCCGCTTCGGCGAGCACCTTGCGATTGGTGCAATAGCGCGACGCCTTCAGCGCGAAGACGAAGCCGTCGGGCACCGTCTTCGCCCAGGACGCGAAGGTCGCGGGCTTCTGCGACGAATAATAGGTGCCGTTGACCTCGATCGCGGTGAGCTTGCTCGCCGCATAGTCGAGCTCGCGCTTGTGCGGCCATTTCTCCGGGAAGAAGCTGCCGCGCCACGGCTCGTACGTCCAGCCGCCGATGCCGATCCGGATCTCGCCCGCTTTGGTCGTGCCAGCCACCGCGGTCAGGCCGCGATCGCTGCGTCGCTGACGAACATGTTGGTGCGGCGTTCGTGCGCGAAGGTGCTCGCCGGGCCATGGCCGGGCAGGAAGGTGGTGTCGTCGCCGAGCGGCCACAGCTTGGTGACGATCGACTCGAGCAATTGCGGGTGATTGCCACGCGGGAAATCGGTGCGGCCGATCGAGCCGGCGAACAGCACGTCGCCGACGATCGCCAGTTTCGACGGCACGTGGTGGAAAATGACATGGCCGGGCGTGTGGCCGGGGGTCTCGTACACATCGAGCACAAGATCGCCGACGCTGACGGTGTCGCCCTCGACCAGCCAGCGATCGGGTTCGAAATTGACGCCGGGGATGCCGTATTGCGCGCCGCTTTCGGACAGCGCGCAGGTGAGGAAGCGATCTTCCTCGTGTGGGCCCTCGATCGGCACGCCAAGCTGTTCGGCGAGCGGCTTGGCCTCGCCGCAATGATCGATATGGCCATGCGTCAGGATGATCTTCTCGACCGTGACCCCATGCTCCTGCGCCGCGGCGAGCAGCTTGGGGAGATCCCCGCCGGGGTCGACAAACGCGCCGCGCATCGTCGCGGTGCACCACAGGAGCGTGCAGTTCTGCTGAAGCGGGGTGACCGGGAGGATCGCGGCGCGGAGCGGCGGCAGGGGGGGCGGGGTGCTCATCTGCCCGAGATACGGCGAGTGGATCGGAAAACCAAGGGTTGCCCCGGGCAGCAAAGCCGGGGCATCTGCCAGATGGCATATGGTGACGCGTCTTTCCCCGCCTTTCGTCCTGCTCGACGATGCCCGTGACGGCGGTGTGCCTGCGCGGCTCTATCGCGATCCGGCGCGGATCGTCGTGGCGCGGGCTCTCTCGGAGATTTCACCCGCGCTGGCCGAGCTGCGGGCTGCCCAGCGCGACGGGCTGCACGCGGCGGGGTATCTGTCGTACGACGCAGCGGCGGCGTTCGAGCCAGCGCTTGGCGAACCGCCTGTATCGGACATGCCGTTGCTGTGGTTCGGGCTGTTCGCCGACTTTGCCGAGATCGCGGCAGAGGATGTTCCAGGCCTGTTGCCCGACCCCGCTGGCGCCTGGATCGGCCCGCCCGAGTCGACGATCGACAAGAGCCGCTACGATACGCAATTCGCAGCGGTTCAGGCGCTGATCGCGGCGGGGGATCTGTATCAGGCCAATCTCACGCATCTCGGCCAGATTGCGGTGCTTGGCGATCCGCTGTCTGCCTATGCGCGGTTGCGCCGAACCGCACGCGCCGGGTTCGGCGCGCTGATCGACACGGGCGACGCGACGATCCTGTCGCTCTCGCCCGAACTGTTCTTCGCGCTCGAGGGCGAGGCGCTGACGTGCCGCCCGATGAAGGGGACGGCGCGGCGCGGCGCGACACCGGCCGAGGATGCCGCCGCCGCCATCGCGCTGGCCGACGACCCCAAGCAGCGCGCGGAAAATCTGATGATCGTCGATCTGATGCGCAACGATCTCGCGCGGGTGGCTTGCGCGGGTTCGGTCGCGGTGCCGCGGTTGTTCGAGGTCGAGCGCTATCCGACCGTCCACCAGCTCGTCTCGACGGTCACCGCGCAGATCGCGCCCGGGACCGACGCGCTCGACGTGCTTGCCGCGCTGTTCCCGTGCGGATCGATCACCGGTGCGCCGAAGATCGCGGCGATGCAGGCGATCGCCGAGATCGAGCAGGGGCCGCGCGGGCTTTATACCGGGGCGATCGGCCGTTTCGATGCTGACGGCGATGCGATGTTCAACGTCGCGATCCGCACGCTGGCGCTGCCGCATGGCGCGACCCACGCGCATTACGGGGCAGGGGGCGGCATCGTCGCCGATTCGCACGCAGACGCCGAGTGGGACGAAGCCACGGCGAAGACCGCCTTCCTGACACGCGATCCGCGGCCGTTCGATCTGATCGAGACGATGGCGTTCGATCCCGAGCACGGCATTCTCCGGCTCGACCTCCATCTTCAGCGGCTGACCGCGAGCGCGCGTGCGTTCGGCTTCGCGTTCGATCGGCATAGCGCGCGCAACGAACTCCAGGCCGCGACCTTTCGGCTCCGCGCCGCGCGGAAGGTCCGGCTGCTGCTCGGGCGCAGTGGCGCGGTGGCGATCGAAGTGGCGCCGTTGCCCGTGGCGCGCGATCTGCCGCTGCTGATCGCGGTGGTGCCCTTGCCCGTCACCCCTTCGGACATCCGCTTGCGCCACAAGACCAGCGATCGCGGTTTCTACGATGCTGCGCGCCGCGCCGCCGGGAGTGACGAAGTGGTGTTCGTGCGCCCCGATGGACGGTTGACCGAGGGGAGCTTCACGACCCTGTTTGTGCCGCGCGGCGATCAGCTCGTCACTCCGCCGCTTGTCGATGGGCTGCTGCCCGGCGTGCTGCGCGCCGATCTCATCGCGCACGGTCGAGCGGTCGAGGATGTGCTCACCGAGCAGGACCTGACGCAGGAATTTTTCGTCGGCAATGCCCTGCGCGGACTTATTCGTGCGCGACGCGTGGTTGCGACAAACGTCCCGGCACGATAAGCGCTCGCGCGAACCCGCCGCACCGCGGCATTTCCGCAAGGTCCTTCTCATGCAGCCATCCGCCGCGCTCGTTCGCATCAAGCCCTCGCCGACGCTCGCGATCACCACGCGCGTCCAGGAGCTGAAACGCGCCGGCGTCGATGTGATCGGCCTTGGCGCGGGCGAACCCGATTTCGACACGCCCGATTTCATCAAGGACGCCGCGATCCAGGCAATCCGCGACGGCAAGACGAAATACACCAATGTCGACGGCACGCCCGAACTGAAGGCCGCGATCGTCGCCAAGTTCGCGCGCGACAACGGCCTGCACTATACGCCCGACCAGATCACGGTGAACGTCGGTGGCAAGCACACCTTGTTCAACGCGATGGTCGCGACGCTCGACGCCGGCGACGAGGTCGTCATCCCGGCGCCCTATTGGGTGAGCTATCCCGACGTCGTGCTGTTCGCGGGCGGCACGCCGGTGTTCGTCGCGGCGGGCGCATCGCAGGGCTACAAGCTGCTTCCCGAGCAGCTCGAGGCGGCGATCACGCCGCGCACGAAGTGGGTCATCCTCAACTCGCCGTCGAACCCGACCGGCGCTGCCTATACCGCCGCCGAGCTGAAGGCGCTCGGCGAAGTTCTCGAACGCCATCCGCACGTCTGGATCTTCGCCGACGATATGTACGAGCATATCCTCTACGACGGCTTCGAGTTCGCGACGATCGCGCAGGTCTGCCCGTCGCTCTACGAGCGCACGCTGACCGCGAACGGCTGCTCGAAGGCCTATGCGATGACCGGCTGGCGGATCGGCTATGCCGGCGGCGCGTCGTGGCTGATCAAGGCGATCGCGAAGCTCCAGTCGCAATCGACCAGCAACCCCTGCTCGATCGCACAGGCCGCGGCGACCGCGGCCCTCAATGGCGACCAGAGCTTCCTCAAGGACTGGGCGCGTATTTTCCAGGGTCGCCGCGATCTCGTCGTGTCGATGCTCAACCAGGCCGACGGCATCACCTGCCCGCGGCCGCAGGGCGCGTTCTATGTCTATCCCGACCTGTCGGGGGTGATCGGCAAGTCGACGCCCGCGGGCAAGCTGATCGACACCGACGAAGCGTTCGTCGGCTATCTGCTCGACGATGCCAAGGTCGCGGCGGTGCAAGGCGCGGCGTTCGGCCTGTCGCCGGCGATGCGGATTTCCTACGCAACGTCGGACGCGCTGCTCACTAAGGCGTGTCAGCGGATCCAGACGGCGTGCGCGAATCTGCGCTAACGGTCAGTTTCCGTTAACGCTGGGTTGCCAATAAGCCGCTTGCGAAACGACCCCGAGAAGCCGATTTGCTGCACTGCAGCGATTCGGCGCGGGGCCGGGCGCGAAAGGTCAGAAGCAATGCGTAGCGTCTTGAAGTCCGATTTCCTGTGGAAGTTCGTCGGTGGGTTTGCGCTTGGTGCGCTGGCGCTCGTGACGCTGCATCCGATGGACTCGGCGCGCGCCGCGACGGCGAGCCAGGTCACCGCCGCACGCTAAGCGCCCCCGCGCTGCCCCTCAGGCGTCGAGACTCTTCGACGCCTGCTCGAACATATCCTTCGACAGACCGGGCGTCTTGACGATCCGTGTGAGTTCGGCGCGCATCAGGCTCCCACGCACGGCATCGTAGCGCTGCCAGCGCCCAAGCGGCGCGATCAGCTTGGCGGCGGTCTGCGGATTGATCCGGTCGAGCGCGATCAGCTGGTCCGCGAGGAAGCGATACCCCGACCCGTCGACCGCATTGAACGCGCGCTGGTTCACACCGAACGCGCCGATCAACGCGCGCGCGCGATTGGGGTTGGTGAGCGTGAAGGCACGATGCCGCAGCAATTCGGCGACCACCGCGCCGGTATCGTCGCGCGGCGCCATCGCCTGCACCGAGAACCATTTGTCGAGCACCAGCGCATTGTCGCTGTAGCGATTATAGAAGATGTCGAGCGCCGCGATGCGCTCGGACGAGTCGCCGGCGACCAGCGTGGTCAGCGCGCTCTGCCGGTCGGTCATGTTGTCGGCGGCCTCGAACTGCGCGAAGGCGAGCGCGGCGGCATCGCTCGCACCCGAGGCGGCGATGTAGCCGAGCGCGACTGCCTTGAGCCGGCGCAGGCCCTTCGCCTCGGGCGAATAGATATAATGTGAGCCCGTCGCCTGCGACTCGTCATAGGCGGCACGCCAGTCGCGCTCGAGCGTCCGCCCGATCTCGCGCCGCAGCGCCTCGCGCGTCCGGAAGATCGCGTCGGGATCGACCACCGCCATCTGGTCGCCGATGAAGCTTTCGGAGGGGAGCAACACCGCCTCGGCGATGAAGGCCGGATCGAGCGTCGCATCGGCGAGCGTCCCCGCAACCGCCGCGACGACCGCGGCGGTGTCGGCGCGGTTGTTGCCCGCGGCCGCGACCAGCGTGTCGAGCATCAATTGCTGCAGCGCCTCGTAGCGCGCGAACGGATCGTCATCGTGCGCGCCGAGAAAGGCGAGATCGGCGGGCGTCCGGTCGGTCTCGAGGATCGCTGGCGCCGAGAAACCACGGTTGATCGACAGCACCGGGCGTTCGGTGACGCCCTCGAACACGATGCGCTCCTCGGCATCGGTCAGCAGGATCGTCTGCTCGGGCGCGACGGTCTGCGCGGTTTCCGCACCGAACAGCTTGATGCGCAGCGGCAGCACGAGCGGCAGCTTGTGCTCCTGGCCCGGTGTCGGCGGCGTGCGCTGCGCGAGCACGAGCTCGGCGCGGCCCGAGCCTTCGGTGTGGTGCAACGACGCGGTGACGCGCGGCGTGCCCGCCTGGCCGTACCAGCGGCGGAATTGCGTCAGGTCGATCCCGCTCGCATCTTCCAGGCTCGCGACGAAATCCTCGCACGTCGCGGCGGTGCCGTCGAAGCGGTCGAAATAGAGATCGGTCCCGGCGCGGAATTTCTCGCGGCCGAGGATCGTGGCGAGCATGCCGATGATCTCGGCACCCTTGTTGTAGATCGTGGCGGTGTAGAAGTTGGAGATTTCCTGATATTCGTCGGGGCGGATCGGATGCGCGAGCGGGCCGGCATCCTCGGGAAATTGCGACGCGCGCAGCCCGCGGACATCCTCGATCCGCTTGACTGCGGCCGAGCCCTGGTCGGCCGAGAAGGCCTGGTCGCGGTAGACCGTGAAGCCTTCCTTCAATGACAGCTGGAACCAGTCGCGGCAGGTGACGCGGTTGCCCGACCAATTGTGGAAATATTCGTGCGCGACGACCGCGGCGATCGCGTCGTAATCATAATCGGTCGCGGTGTCGGGATCGGCGAGGATGTAGCGCGAATTGAAGACGTTAAGGCCTTTGTTCTCCATCGCGCCGAAGTTGAAATCGTCGACCGCCACGATGTTGAACACGTCGAGATCATATTCGCGGCCATAGACGCGCTCGTCCCACGCCATCGACGTCTTGAGCGCGTCGAGCGCATGATGCGTGCGGTCGATGTCAGCCGCGCGGACCCAGATGCCCAGCTCCACTTCGCGCCCGGACATCGTCACGAAGCTGCCGCGATTGACCGCCAGATCGCCCGCGACCAGCGCGAAGAGGTAGCACGGCTTGGGGAAGGGGTCGCGCCACTCGGCCCAATGCCGGCCACCCTCGAGCTCGCCCGACGCGATCGGATCGCCATTGGCGAGCAGCACCGGATAGCGCGCCTTGTCGGCGCTCATCCGCACCTGATAGCGGCTGAGCACGTCGGGCCGGTCGGGGAAGTAGGTGATGCGGCGGAAGCCCTCGGCCTCGCACTGCGTGCACAGATTGCCGCCCGAGGCATAGAGCCCCATCAACTGCGTATTGCGCTCGGGCGCGATCTCGACCTCGGTTTCGATGACATGGGCCGAGCCGCTCAGCGGCAGAACGAGCGTCTCGCCCTCGACCGACCAGTCGTTGACCGCGACGCCATCGACCTTGACCGACAGCAAGGTCTGCCCCGCGCCGTCGAGCCGCAGCGGACGGCGATGCGCGTCGCCGCGCTGAACGTGCAGCGTCGCCTTCACGCGCGTCGCCGCGGGATCGAGCGCGAAGTCGAGCGCGATTTCGGGCACTTGCCAGTCCGGCGGCGTATATTCCGCGCGGCGCGTGACATGGGGCTGGGCGAGGCTGGTCTGGAGATCGAGCATTGCGTGAGATGTAGGGTGGCTGTTTGCCGCTCGCTACCGAAATCGCGCCGCTTGTGCGTGCGCGGCCCTGTGCTACCGCGGCCAAACACAGAATGAGGGCAGACATGAAGATCCGGTTCCTCGCGCTGGCGGCGATCGTCATGGCGCCGCAGGCGATCGCACAGGACGCGCCGCTGCCCGACGATCAGGCCGCGATGAAGGCGCATGTGCTGTTCCTTGCCTCCGACGCCTTGCGCGGGCGCGAGGCGGGGAGCCCCGAATATCGCATAACCGCGGAGTATGTCGCCGCGCAATTCTTTGCCGCGGGGCTCAAGCCCGCGGGCGATGGCGGCAGCTATATCCAGAAGGTGCCGCTCGTCACGTATCGCGCCGCCGACAAGGGCGATGTCGTGTTGACGCGGCCCGGTGCGGCGCCCGTCGGGCTGGTGTTCGGCGAGGATTACATGCCGGGCGTGGTCGCCGGCGCGGCGCAGACCGCGCTCGATGCGCCGGTGGTGTTCGTCGGCTACGGGCTCGTCGCGCCGGACTACAAGCGCGACGATTATGCTGGGGTCGATGTGCGCGGCAAGATCGTCGCGTTTTTCGGCGGCGCGCCGCTCAGCTTCCAGAGCGAGGAGCGCGCGCATTTCTCGAGTGCGGCGACCAAGGCGGTGATCGCGGCGGCGCACGGTGCGGTTGGCGCGATCGTGCTGACGCGCGCGGCGTTGCCGCAAAGTGGCGCGAACTTCGACCGGGCGCGCACGACCTGGGCGCGCGCCGACGGCACGGGCGAGGCGCCGGGCGTGCCGATCCTTGCGACCCTCAGCGCGAGCGGCGCGGCCAAACTGTTCGCGCAGGCCAAGACGCCCTGGACCGGGATCGCGGCACGTGGCGCCGATAGCAACGCGACCTTTCGCGCGATGCCGCTCAACATCGGTGCGACGGTCGCGCTGAAGACGCGCTTCGAGCCTGCGACCAGCGGCAATGTCGCCGGGATGATCCCCGGCAGCGATCCCAAGCTGGGCAAGGAGGTCGTCGTGCTGTCGGCGCATCTCGACCATCTCGGCGTCGGCACACCCGATGCGAAGGGCGACACAATCTACAACGGCACCGAGGACAATGCCGTCGGCATTGCCGCGCTGATCGAGGAAGCGCGGCGCTTCAAGGCATCGGGAAAGTCCCCGCGCCGCTCGATCCTGTTCCTCGCGGTCACCGCGGAGGAGAAGGGTCTGGTCGGTTCTGACTATTTCGCGAAGCACCCGACCGTGCCGATCGCGTCGATCGTCGCCGATGTGAATCTCGACATGCCGATCCTGTCCTACGCGTTCGAAGACATGACGGTGTTCGGCGCCGACCGCTCGACGCTCGGGCCGATCGTCGCACAGGCAGTTGGCACGCTCGGCGTGACGATGTCGCCCGATCCTGATCCGGCGCAGGGCATCTTCGTGCGCTCGGACCATTATCGCTTCGTTCAGCAGGGCGTGCCCCCGGTCTTTTTGTGGCCGGGTCAGAAGGGGCCGGGCAAGGCGGCGACCGCCGACTTCTTCGCGCATCGCTATCATCAGCCGTCGGACGATTTGTCGCAGCCGATCGACTGGCGGCAGGGGATCCGCTTCGTCGACGCCAACTATGCAATCGCGCGCGCGAACGCCGACGGTGATGCGCGGCCGCGATGGAACAAGGGCGATTTCTTCGGGTTGCTCTATCATGGCTATGGCGCGAAATGATCTCGCCGGAGGGGTAAGACATGCGTCTCCTGATCTTTGGCCTCGGCTATACCGCGCAGGCACTGGCTGCGCGGTTGCGCGGCGCGGGCTGGCAGGTCGTCGGCACGACGCGCGATGGCCGTGGCGACACGATCCGCTTCGACGATAGCGTGGCACTCGCACGCGAGATCGCGGTTGCGACCCACATCCTGTCATCCGTTCCTCCGGCGGGCGAGATCGATCCGGTGCTCGTCACCTATGGCGCAGCAGCAGCGCGGAGCGGGGCGTGGCTCGGCTATCTGTCCTCGACCGGCGTCTACGGCGATGCGGCGGGTGCGTGGGTCGATGAAAGCGCGGCGACCGGAACAGGGCGTCGCAGCGCCCGCGCCGAAGCCGACTCGGCCTGGCTGACGCTTGGCGCGCGTGTGTTTCGCTTGCCGGGCATTTACGGGCCGGGGCGTTCCCCGCTCGATCGCGTCGCGACGGGCGCGGCGCACCGCGTCGAAGCGCCGGGCCAGGTGTTCAGCCGCGCGCATGTTGCCGATATCATCGCCGGGGTGATCGCGGGCTTCGATGCGCCGGCGGGCGCGTACAACCTCGCCGATGATGTGCCGGCGAGCCAGAACGACGTCATCGCCTTCGCGGCAGCGCTGCTGGGGCGCGATCCGCCGCCGTTCGTGCCGCTCGACTCGCTCTCGCCGATGGCGCGCGGTTTCTATGCCGAGAATCGCCGCATCGCCAACGGCAAGGCCAAGCGTGTGCTGGGCTGGCGCCCGGCGTACCCCGATTACCGCGCGGGTCTGCGCGCCCTTAGCGCAATGACCAGCCCACCGACCACCAGCGCCGCGCCCGCCCCCGCGAGCAGCGACCAACGATAGCCCTCGAACAGCGTCGACAGGCACATCGCGATGACGGGAACAAGCACGCCCGAGTAAGCGGCCTTGGCCGGTCCGATCACCCGCAGCACGCCGAAATAGAGCGGAAAGGCGATCGCCGAGGCGAACACGCCGAGATACAGCGTCGCGGCGAGATAGGCAGGCGTGAGTTCGATCACCGGCGGCCCGGTCGTCACCCACGCAAACGCCCCGTCGAAGCTTGCCCCAAGCAGCATCGCGACGCCGAGCATCGGGATCATCGGATAAGCGCGCGCGGTCTGCGTGCCCTGCATCACGTTCGCCGAGGAGGCCGAGACGATCGCCAGCAGCGTGAAGCCGATCCCGGTCAGCGCCTCGACCGGGCCGTGCGGATCGACCCGGATCTCGCGCACGAACAGCAGCGTGACGCCTGCCATCGCCACCGCCATGCCGAGGATCAGCTGGCGCCCGAGCTGCTGGCCCAGGAAGATCCGCCCGAACACCGCATTGGGCAGCAGCATCAGCGCGAACACCACCGCCACGAGCCCCGAAGTAATGTGCATCTCCGCGCGATAGACGAAGTTGAAGTTGAGGCAGAATTGCGCAAGCCCGAGCAGGACCGCGAAGCGCAGCCCGCGTGCATCGAGCCGCAGCGATTCGCGTCGGATCAGCGCGTGGCTGCACATCACCAGGCCAGCGACGAGGAAGCGGTAGGTCACCGACCAGCTCGCCGGTACGACCCCGAGTTGCCCGCGGATCACGAGCCAGGTCGAACCCCAGATCAGCGTGACGATCCCGAACGGAATCAGGATCGCGAGTTTGCTCGAATTGGGCGTGGGCCCAGTGCTCAAAGCGCCGCGATCGCGTCGGCGAGCGGACGGATGTCGGCCGGGTCCTGGTTCCACGAGATGACGAGCCGCGCTTCGCCCGGTCCCCAATCGTAGAAATCGAAGCCGAGCGCGCGCAGGCTCGCGGCCTCGGCGGCAGTGACGCGGATGAACACCTCGTTCGCCTCGACCGGATGCACCAGCCGGTCGCCCGCCGCCTGTGCGAGCAGCGCCGCGCCGGCATTGGCGTTGCGCGCGAGATCGAGCCACAGATCGCCCTCGGTCATCGCAAGCAACTGCGCCGCGAGGTAGCGCCCCTTGCACAGCAACATGCCGGCGCGCTTGCGGCGATAGAGCGTCGCATCGGCGAGGTCGGTGTCGAAGAAGATCAATGCCTCGGCGTTCATCCCGCCATTCTTGATGAAGCCGAAGCTCAGCGCGGTGACGCCCGCGCGCCACGTCACGTCGGCGGGCGCGCAATCGAGCGAGGCGACCGCATTGGCGAAGCGCGCGCCGTCCATGTGCAGCGCGAGCTTGCGCGCCTTGGCGAGATCGCCGATCGCGGCGACCTCGGCGGGCGAATAGACACGGCCATATTCGGTCGCGTTGGTGATCGAGATCGCGTGCGGCTGCGTGTGGTGGACGTCGTAGCGCGTCGCGTCGAGCACCGCGCTGATTGTTTCCGGCGTCAGCTTTGCGCCTTCGCCGTCGGCGAGGAACAGCTTGGCGCCGTGCGTGAAGAATTCGGGCGCGCCGCATTCGTCATTCTGGATGTGCGATTCGCGGTGGCAGACGATGCTGCCGTGTGGCGGGCATAGCGCGGCCAGCGCGAGGCAATTCGCCGCGGTGCCCGACGGCACCCACAGCGCGCGCACCTCGGTTTCGAACAGCTCGGAAAAGCGCGCGTCGAGCTGCTTGCTCCAGCGGTCGCCATCATACGCGGTGTCGAGCACGTTGGCGTCGGCCATCGCGGTGAAGATCGCCGGATGGACCGGGGCGGCATTGTCGGAGAAGAAGCGCATGGCGCGGTCTTGCGGGGCCGGTCGGGCGCCGTCAACTCGCCCGATCAGCGATCGTCCTCATAATCCCGGGAGTCGCGACGATCGTCGCGGCCACCGCGCTCCGGATCGCGTCCGAAATCGCGGGGCGGGGCGCGTTCCTCCGGGTAACTCCGGCGGCGATCGCGCTCGTCTGGGCGGTTCGACTGGAAGTCGAGCTCGCCATTGCGCAACCGCACGCGACCGATCCCGGGGATTTCGCCCTCGACCGGCGGGATGTTCGACGGATCGAGGAAATTCTCGAGCGTCTCGCCAAAGCCGTTGGCGGCGTCGGGATCGACCATTTCGTCTTCGGCGGGTGCGGCGACTTGCGCGGCGCCGACCCCCAGCGCCTGCTGCATGAAATCGCGCCAGACGCGTGCCGGTACGCCGCCCCCCGACAGGCCGGCATTGGGCGTATTGTCGTCATTGCCGACCCACACGCCAACGACCAGGCCATTGGCGAAGCCGACGAACAGCGCATCGCGATTGTCCTGCGTCGTGCCGGTCTTGCCATAGGTCTTGACCGACAGCGCGGCGGCGCGTCCCGTGCCGGTCTCGGCCGAGGCCGACAGCAGGTCGAGCATCTCGTCGTGCACCGTGCCGTCGAGCGCATGCGTGCGGTCAGTCAGCGTCGCGAGCACGCCGCGCTCGGGCGGATCCTCGAGCCCGCGCGGGCGCACCGGATATTGCTCGGCGGCGACCGCGGCATAAGCGGCAGTCAGGTCGAGCAGCGACATGCTCGACGTGCCGAGGGCGATCGTCGCTTCGCTCGGGATCGGCGTCGAAACGCCGAGATCGCGCGCCGCCTGGATCACCTTGGCGACGCCGACCTGCTGCGTGATCCGCGCGGCGGCGACGTTGGACGAGCGCGCGAACGCCTGGCGCAGCGTGATCGGCCCGAGATAGCGCCCATCGGCGTTTTTCGGGCTCCAGTTGGCGATCGTGATCGGCTTGTCGTCGACCACCGAATCGGGCGTCATCCCGCTGCGCATCGCGGCGAGATAGACGAACAGCTTGAACGCCGACCCCGGCTGGCGCTGCGCCTGCGTCGCACGATTGAACGGACTGTCGGCATAGGACCGCCCGCCGACCATTGCGACGACGCGTCCGTCGGGGCGCATCGCAACCAGCGCGATCTGCGCCTGTTTGAGCCCCGCGCGCTTCACCGCGCGCTCGGCGGCGGCCTGCAGCCGGCGGTCGAGCGTCGTCCGCACGGTCGATTCGGTTGCGATCTCACCGGCATGGTCGCGCGCGGCGGGGAGCACCCAATCGGCGAAATAGGTGCCGTTGGGCAGCGGCGCCTTTGCTTCGGGTACGACGCGGGCGGGGCGCACATCGGCCGCTTCGTCTTTGTCGAGCAACTTGGCGTCGACCATCGCGGCGACCACCAGCCGCGCCCGATCGCGTGCGCCCTGAATGTTGGTCGTTGGCGCGAGCTTGGAGGGCGCCTTGACCAACCCGGCGAGCATCGCCGCCTGGCCGATCGACAAATTCTCGGGGCGGCGCGCGAAATAGTGCCGCGCCGCAGCGCGCAGACCATAGACGTTGTCGCCGAAATACACGTTCGACAGATAGCGCGACAGGATCTGATCCTTGGTCAGCCACGCCTCGAGCCAGAAGGCGATCATCACTTCGCGGATCTTCCGCGCGGCGGTGCGATCCGAATCGAGAAAGGCGTTCTTGGCGAGCTGCTGCGTGATCGTGCTGCCGCCCTGGTCGCGCCCCTTCGAGGTCAGATTGTGCCAGAAGGCGCGCGCGATGCCGCGCGGGTCGATTCCCCAATGCGAGCGGAAGCGCCGGTCCTCGATCGCGAGAAAGGCGTTGGTGACGTTTTTCGGCAGCTTCGCCGCGTCGACCGGCGCGTCGATTACCGCCCCGCGCCGCGCGAAGGGCCTGCCGTCGTCGGCGAGCAGGGTGATGCTGGGTGGCGTCGGCGGCTGGAGCGATTTCGACAAGGGCGCGGTGACCGCGAGCCAGCCGACCGCGAACACGAACAATACGATCAGCGCCGCAACGCCACGCATGATCCAGCGCATATACTTGCGGCGGCGTACCGTCGGGATCTGTGCTGCATAGCGCTCGTAATCGAAGGCTGGCTGCGGCGGATAGGCCGGGTCGACCCGTCGCTCGGGCGGCGGCATGCCGTGCGTCAGTTCGAGCGCATCGTCGGCGTCGCGCGCGTCCGCGTCACGACCGGAGGAGAAGAAACGCATGACTAGATCCCGCAACGACGAGCGTGTGTATTAGTCATGTATAACAGGTGGTGCAAGCGGGGAGCGGACATTGCCATGGCTGTAGCAGCCGACGCGCGAGCAAGCGAGACGTTCCCCGTAGCGACGACCGGCATCGCTTGCCGAATCCGGGCGCCGCAGCGTAGGATCACGCACGACTTCCATCTTGAGGCGAGCCCCTGACAACGCTATCACAATGGCGTCAGGCGGTCGCGCCACTCTGCCGAAAGCCTTGTTCATGTCCGACGCTCCCTCTGCTTCGCCTGCATCCAGCCAGCCCTTGGTGGTCGGCATCGGCGGCACGATCGGCGGCACCTCCTCGACCGAGCGCGCGCTCGCGATCGCGCTCGAGGCGGCGGGCAAGGAGGGATTTCGCACGCGGCTGTTCGGCGGCGCCGAGATGGGGCGGTTGCCGCTCTATGATCCCAAGGCAACCTCGCGTACCCCGGAGGAGCGCGATTTCGTCGATACGGTGCGCCAGGCGTCGGCGCTGATCATCGCGTCACCCGGCTATCACGGCAGCATTTCGGGCGTCGTCAAGAACGCGCTCGATCTGCTCGAGGAAACCGCGCGCGATCCGCATCGGCCGTATCTTGCCGACATGCCGGTCGGTTTGATCGCGACGGCCTATGGCTGGCAGGCGACGGGCAGCACGATCGCCGCGCTGCGCTCGATCGTCCACGCGCTGCGCGGCTGGCCGACGCCGTTTGCCGCAGCGGTCAACTCGCAGGTGACCAAGTTCGACGACGAAGGTGGCGCGAACGATCCCGCGGTGCTCGAGCAGTTGCGGATGGTCGGCCAGCAGGTCGCGCGCTTTGCCCCGCTGGCGATCCAGCATGGATGACGCGCTGCGCCAGCAGATCGGCCGGCGCGGCGCGCTCGCGCTCGGCGCAGGCGCGCTGGCAAGCAGCCCGCTGTGGGCGCAGTCGCTCGTCGATCTCGGCTTTTCCGAGAAGGATGGCCGACGCCCGCTGACCGACGCCTTCCCCGGCAAGACGGGGATGATCCTGCAGCGCACGCGCGGACCTTTGCTCGAGACGCCGATGGCGGCGTTCGACGGCGCGCTGTCGGACGATCCGGCGACGCCCAACGACCGCTTCTTCGTGCGCTGGCATTATGCCGACATTCCATTGTCGGTCGACGCTGCCGCGTTCCGTCTGCACATCAAGGGCGCGGTCAACCGGGCTCTGTCGTTGTCGCTAGATGCGATCCAGAGCTTGCCCGCGGTCGAGATCGCCGCGGTCAACCAATGTTCGGGCAACTCACGCGGGCTGTTCGCCCCGCGCGTCCCCGGCGCGCAATGGGGCAATGGCGCGATGGGGCATGCGGTGTGGACCGGCGTGCGGCTTTCCGACCTGCTCGACCGGGCGGGGATCGCCGCTGGCGCGCAGCATGTCCGCTTCGCGGGGCTCGACCGGCCGCCGGGCGATGCGCCGTGGTTCGCCAAGACGCTGACGCTCGCGCAGGCGCGCAGCCGCGACGTGATCGTCGCGTACGGGATGAACGGGGTGCAGCTGCCGCTGCTCAACGGCTTCCCGCTGCGGCTGATCGTGCCGGGCTATTATTCCACCTATTGGGTCAAGGCGCTCGATTCGATCGAGGTACTGACCGCCCCCGACACGGGCTATTGGATGGACAAGGCGTATCGCATCCCGACCGCGCCGCGCGCGAGCGTCGTCCCCGGCGCGAAGGATTTCCCGACCGCACCGATCGGCCGAATGCTGCCGCGCGCCTTCTTCACCAAGGCCGATGCGCAGGCCGTGCGCGGGATCGCGATGGGCGGCGACGCCGGTGTCGCGAAGGTCGACTGGTCGATCGATGCGGGCAAGAGCTGGCATGCGGCACAGCTCGGGCGCGATCACGGGCCGTATGGCTTCCGGCGCTGGGCCGCGGTCCTGCCGCGCGGCAGCCACACGGTTGCGGTGCGCACGACCAATCTGCGCGGCGTCGTGCAAGCCGCCGATCCGATCTGGAACCCGGGCGGCTATATGCGCAACGTGATCGAGACCGCGAAGGTCACCGTGGCATGAGCCGCGCGCTTCTTATCATCGCGCTGCTGCTCGTGCTCGGCGGCTGCCAGCGGTATGCGACGCCGGGCGAGACGCATGACGGCGGCGGCGCGCCGCAGACGATCGCGCTGAGTTCGCAAAGCATGACGCTGCCGACCGAGACCGTCGTGCTTCCGGCGAGCGCCGAGATCGTCAGCACGAACTGCACCGCCTGCCACTCGGCCGAACTGATCCTGACGCAGCCCAAGCTCAAGCCCGAGCAATGGGCCGCCGAAGTCACCAAGATGCGCACCGCGTACAAGGCGACGATCGCCGAGTCGGACGATCCCAAGCTCGTGGCGGCGTTGATCGCGCTGCAGGGCGGCGCAGCGCGCTGAACGGCGTCAGGCGTAGGCGCGCCAGAAGAACACGCCGGTCGTCACCGCTGTGACGAGCAGCGTCCAGCCGCGCACCACGCCGGCGGGCAGTCGCTTGCCGATATGCGCGCCCCCCCAGCCGCCGAGCATCCCGCCGGCGAGCATCGGCAGGCACGCGCTCCACGCCACCAGCCCGACCGCGATGAACACGATCGCCGCCGCCGCATTGGCGACCGCGAGCATCAGCGTGCGCGGCGCGAACAGCGCGCGCGGCGACACGCCTGCGAGCAGGCCGTAGATCGCGGTCGTCATCAGCCCGACGCCACCGCCGAAATAGCCGCCATAGATGCCGAGCAAGCCTTGCGCGACGATCAGCGTCCGCGTGCCGATCGCGACGCGACGGCGCAGCGCCTCGGCCGCGCCCGCACCAAAGGCGAGCACGCCGAAGGCGAAGAGCAATAGCCAGGGAATGACAAGGTCGAACACGTGCGTCGGGGTGAGCGCGAGCAGGGCGCTGCCCGCCAGCCCGCCGCCGAAGGTGATCGCCGCGAGCGTCCGCACGCGAACGCCGCCGATCGGCGCGAGTTCGTCGCGGAATGCCCGGGCGCTGGTCGCAGCCCCCGGAAGCAAAGCGACATTTGAGGTCGCGTTGGCGGTATTGGCCGGGAGACCTAGCGCGATCAGCGCTGGCAGCGTTGCGAAAGTGCCGCCGCCGGCAAGCGCGTTCATTGCGCCGCCGAGGATGCCGGCGCCCGCGGCGAGCGCGATTGTCGTCAGGTCCACTCAAACCTCGTCATGTCGGGCCTGTCGCGGAGTCGATTGCACCGCACATCCTGCCCACGGCGCTCTTGCTGCACGGTGGACCCAGGGACAAGCCCGGGATGACCGTCGAGGTCAGCCCAGCGCGGCGAGCTTCGCCTCGGCTTGGCGATCGAGCTCGGCGCGGCTCTGCTTCTCGCTCGCTGTCTTCAACTGGCCGCACGCCGCATCGATGTCGCGCCCGCGCGGGGTGCGCACCGGCGCGCTGATCCCGGCGTCGAACACGATGTTCGAGAAGGACTTGATCCGCTCGGGCGTCGAGCATTCGTACGGCGCGCCCGGCCACGGGTTGAACGGGATGAGGTTCACCTTCGCCGGCAGATCGTAATGCTTGAGCAGCCGGACAAGCTCGCGCGCATCGGCATCGCTGTCGTTCTTGTCCTTGAGCATGACGTATTCGAAGGTGATCCGCCGCGCATTGTTCGTACCGGGATAATCGGCGCACGCCTGGAGCAATTCCTCGATGCCGTATTTCTTGTTGATCGGCACCAATTCGTCGCGGACTTCCTTGGTGACGGCATGGAGCGAGATCGCGAGGTTGACCGAAATCTCCTCGCCCGCGCGCGCCATCAACGGCACGACGCCCGAGGTCGACAGCGTAATCCGGCGGCGCGACAGACCGAGCCCGTCGCCATCCATCACGATCTTCAAGCCATCGCGGACATTGTCGAAATTGTAGAGCGGCTCGCCCATCCCCATCATCACGATGTTGGTGAGCATCCGCCCCTCGGGCTGGCTCGGCCATTCGCCGAGCGCGTCGCGCGCGAGCATCACCTGCCCGACGATCTCGCCTGCCGTCAGGTTGCGCACCAGCCGCATCGTGCCGGTGTGGCAGAAGCTGCAGTTGAGCGTGCAGCCGACCTGGCTCGATACGCACAGCGTCCCGCGGTCGGCATCGGGGATGAACACCATCTCGTAATCATTGCCGTCGTCCGAGCGCAGCAGCCATTTGCGCGTGCCGTCGTTCGACACCTGCGCCTCGACCACTTGCGGGCGCGAGATGACGAATCGCTGCTCGAGCCACGGCTGCATCGTCTTGGCGATGTCGGTCATCAGCGCGAAGTCGCGCACGCCGCGATTGTAGATCCAGTGCCACAGCTGTTTCGCACGCAGTTTCGCCTGTTTGGGGTCGAGCTGCGAGGTCTCGAGCGCGAGCCGCAGATCGGCCTTCGAGAGGCCAAGCAAGTCGATCCGCCCGTCGGCACGCGGTACAAGTGTGCGGGGCACGGGCACGGGGTCGATATGGCCGGGGATGGCCATCAAAGTCGTCGCAGAGTTGGGCATGGGCCGCATATAGCGCGTTTCGGCGCGTTTTTCTACCGGTGCGCGACGCGCCCGCGAGTGTACCCCGTCACCCTCGCGAAAGCGAGGGTCCCGCTTCTTCTACTGACGGGGACCAGGTAGCGGGATCCCCGCTTTCGCGGGGATGACGGGGAGTGGTGTCCGGCGCTAGCGCGCGACGCACCCGAGCGACGCCGCATCGATCGCGGTCGCCGCACCGCGCAAGGCATAGACGTCGGCAAACGGCGCGCCGGTCTTGGCGAGCGTCTCGACGCTCATGCTGCGGCTCGCACGCAGCGCGGCGACAATCGCCGAGTCGGTGCGTGCGTCGGGGGCCCAGGCATCGGTCGGGCCCGCAACCAGTTCGAAACGCCGCTCGCCAACTGAGAGCGTGACGCGCGACTGCGGGTTGCGCTCGCGGCTCAGGCGGATGTGCAATTGGTTGCGGATGCCGCGACCGGGCCAGGTCGCGACGCTCGCGAACGGACGCCAGCGCGACGCCCCGCCCGCCTGGACCGGCTGCGCGATCGCGTAGCAGCGGCGCGGCGTCGCATCGCTAAAGGCACCCCACCGATCGAACACGCCGAGGGATTCGCGCGCCGGGACGGGCGTGGCGACCAGCAGCGCGAGCGCCGCCAGTTGTATCATGCCGGCGCGTGCCCGGCGCCGCGATGGACGATCGACTCGGCCCCGCGCTCGATCAGCACGACCGATCCTTGCGGCAGACCCGGTGCGGCAGGCGCGCCATAGCCGTCGAGATTCGCGAAACCCGTCATCACGCCGCGCAGAACGCGGCTCGAAATTCCGTGCATGATGATAAGACGGTCGCCGGAATCGCCGTCGGTATCGGACAGCCATCCTGACACACGCGCCACAATTTCGGGATAGGTTTCGCCATCTTCTGCCGGAAAAAGCAGCCCGTGCGCCCGATCGACGACCGTGACGCCGGCGTCGGCGAGATCGGCATAATAGCGCCCGCCCCAGCTTCCGGTGCCGATCTCGACGAGCCGGACATCGGTCCGCGCGGCATGCCAGTCGAGCTCGAGATGCTCGGCGATCACCGCCAGCGTCTGCAGCGCGCGCCCGGTGGGGGAGGCCCATAAGGTCAGTACGGGTTTGGCCCCCAACTGCGCCCGTAGCGCACGCCCCATTTCATCGGCCTGGGCAAATCCAGCGCGCGTCAGCGGGGTGTGCGGATGATCGCCCTGCAGCCGCCCGGCGGCGTTGAACACCGTCTCGCCATGCCGCGCGATATAATCGCGGCCGCTTCGTGGCGGCTTCTGGGCGTTGGTCTCCATGACGTCGCTTTCAACCCCGTGTGGCGCAATAGCAACGCCTTATCCCGTTGTCTGAGGTTCATGCAACGTCGTCGCTCCACGCCTATTTGAGCAGTCCCACCAGGGATCGGTGGATGTTTACCAACGGAGTTACCCCAATGCGCACGTTCGCTCTCACCGCTGCAACCGCAGCGCTCACGCTCGGCCTCGCTGCCCCCGCTTTCGCCCAGGACGGCCCGCCGCCCTCCAGCGTTCGCGATGACGCGACCTTCACCGGTCCCCGCGCCGGCGTGATCCTCGGCTATGACAAGCTGCAGCCCGGTCGTGGCCCGAATTCGGACATCGACAGCAATCGCAAGGCCGACGGCCTGACCTATGGTGGCGATATCGGCTATGACGCCGCGTTCCATGGCGTCGTGGTCGGCGTCGAGGGCGAAGTCACCGGGTCTACCGCCGATGTCAGCAATGCCCCCACCAGCGCCGGCGCGCTCGGCTATGGCCGCGTCAAGACCGGCCGCGATCTCTATGTCGGCGGGCGCCTCGGCTATGTCGTCGCCCCCAAGACGATGATCTATGCCAAGGGCGGCTACACCAATGCGCGGCTTGACCTGACCGCGAACAACGGCACGACCACCACCGGCAACCACTATAACCTCGACGGCTACCGCGTCGGCGCGGGTGTCGAGCAGAAGATCGGCCGCACCACCTACGCCAAGGTCGAGTATCGCTATTCGAACTATGGCGATGCGCGGCTCGAATATGCAAATGGCGGCAACACCAACAATTTCGACGTCAACACCGACCGTCATCAGGTCGTCGTCGGGCTGGGTGTCCGTTTCTGAGCCACAACGGCAAGATTTTGCCGGAGTGTGAAGGGGGTCGGAGCGCTTGCTCCGGCCCCTTTTATGTTTAAGGAAAGGGACACGGCGTATTGCCCCCGAATGCGCCGAAAAGCGCATGGATTCGGTGGGATGTTTGGGCGACTTTGGCCCGGGGGAACGACATGAAGGCGACGATCGAACGCGCGACCCTGTTGAAGGGCCTCAGCCACGTGCAAAGCGTGGTCGAGCGGCGCAATACCATCCCGATCCTGTCGAACGTGCTGATCGAGGCGACGGCCGAGGGCGGCCTCAAGCTGATGGCGACCGACCTCGACCTGCAGATCAACGAGACGATCGCCGCCGCGGTCGATCAGCCCGGCGCGACGACGGTGTCGGCGCACACCTTCTTCGACATCTGCCGCAAGCTGCCCGAGGGCAGCCAGGTCAGCCTGGCCGCGGCTGACGGCAAGATGACGATCATGGCCGGCCGCGCGAAGTTCCAGCTCGGCACGCTGCCGCGCGACGATTTCCCGGTGATCGCCGAGGGCGAGCTGCCGGTGTCGTTCGAACTGCCGGCCGAGACGCTCAAGCAGATCATCGACAAGACGCGCTTCGCGATCTCGACCGAGGAAACGCGCTACTATCTCAACGGTATCTTCTGGCACGTGTCGGACGATCCCGTGCCCGTGCTCAAGGCCGCCGCGACCGACGGCCATCGTCTTGCGCGCGTGACGATGCCGCGGCCCGAGGGCGCCGAAAACATGCCGGACGTGATCATCCCGCGGAAGTGCATCGCCGAACTGCGCAAGCTGCTCGACGAGGTCGATGGTTCGGTCGGCGTGTCGCTGTCGCCGACCAAGATTCGCTTCGATCTAGGGCAGGCGCTGCTGACCTCGAAGCTGATCGACGGGACCTTCCCCGACTACAGCCGCGTTATCCCGACCGGCAACGACAAGATCCTGAAGATCGATCCGCGCAGCTTCGAAGAAGGCGTCGACCGCGTCTCGACGATCGCCACCGAGAAGACGCGCGCAGTCAAGATGGCGCTCGATCGCGACAAGATCATCCTGTCGGTGACGAGCCCCGAAAACGGCACCGCCGCCGAAGAAGTGCCCGGCGAATACGTCGCGCTCGGGTTCGAGATCGGCTTCAACAGCCGCTATCTGCTCGACATCCTCGGTCAGCTCGAAGGCGACACGATCGAGGTCCACCTTGCCGATGCCGCAGCTCCGACGCTGATCCGCGAGAATGACAAGTCGTCGGCGCTGTACGTGCTCATGCCGATGCGCGTCTGAACCTACCTTGGTCCCTCCCCTGAAGGGGAGGGGTTGGGGTGGGGACGTCTCAACGAATCCGACGCTGGGGTGCAGGCACGGCCCCACCCCAAACCCCTCCCCTGAAGGGGAGGGGCTTAAGTGCTATTTCCCTGCCGTGCTCACGCGCCACACCGTATCGCCGAGATCGTCGGCGATCAGCAGCGCGCCCTGCTTGTCGACCGCGAGTCCGACCGGGCGACCCCGTGCCACGCCATCGGCCGCGATAAAGCCGTCGACGATCGTCTTGGCCTTGCCGACCGGCTTGCCATTGGCGAACGCCACGAACGATACGCGATAGCCGTTCAGTTCGCCGCGATCCCAGCTGCCATGTTCGCCGATGAAGGCGCCGTTCTGATAGGCGGCGGGCAGATTGGCGCCGGTATAGAAGGTCAGGCCGAGCGGTGCGACATGGCTCGACAGCGCATAATCGGGAGCGATCGCCCGCGCGATCATGTCGGGACGCTGCGGACGCACGCGTGGGTCGGCGTGCTGGCCATAATAGCTGTACGGCCAGCCATAGAAGGCGCCGTCCTTCACCGAGGTCATGTAATCGGGCACAAGGTTCGGCCCGAGCTCGTCGCGCTCGTTGATCACCGCCCAGAGCTGCCCGGTCTGCGGGTTGAAGGTCAGCCCGTTGGGGTTGCGCAGTCCCGTCGCATAGGGGCGGTGCGCGCCGGTCGCGCGGTCGACTTCCCAGATCCGCGCGCGCTCTTCCTCGGCGGCGCGGCCATTCTCGAGGATGTTGCTGTTCGAGCCGATGCCGACATAGAGCTTGCTGCCATCGGGGCTGGCGGTGAGGCTCTTGGTCCAATGATGGTTGATCGGCCCGCCCGGCAGCGCGGTCAGCAGCGTGCCGCGCGCGGTGATCTTCGTCTGGCCGGTGACATAGGGGAAGCGCACGATGCCATCGGTATTGGCGACGTACAGATCGCCGCCGACAAGCACGATCCCGAACGGCGAATAGAGGTGGTCAAGGAAGACGCTCTGCTGATCGGGAATGCCGTCACCATTGGTATCGCGCAGCAGCGTCACGCGGTTGCCGCCTTTGGCGCCGGCGCCGGCGAAGCCCTGGACCCAGCCCATGATGAAGTCCTTTGGGCGCTCGATCGGTTCGGTGCCCGGGCCGTTCGATTCGACGACGAGGATATCGCCATTCGGAAGGACATAGGGCTGGCGCGGGTGCTGCAACCCGGTGGCGACGGCGCGGATCTGCAGCCCGGCTGGAACGTGCGGCGTTTCGCCCGCCTTCCAGCCGACCGCCTTGGCGATGTGCATCGGGGGGATGAGATACTGGTTGGGCGCGGGCAGCACCGGATTGGGGCCGACCTGGCTGTCGCGATCGAACGACGCGCCGCTATCGGTGCAGCCGGCCAGAGCGAGCAGCGCGACGCAAGGGAGCGCGGCGGTGCGAAGCAGAGCGCGCATTACTGGATCTCCCCATGTGTGGTGCGGTAGGCGATCGGGCGACCGATCAGCGCGGTGACGATCATCGCCGCGACGGTCAGCACCGATAGCGTCAGTCCGGCGGGGACGACGGAGGTCCAGGCGTCGCGGCTGTGAACGAAGTTGTTGATGAGCGCGAGCACCATCACGACCAAATTTCCGACACTGTGTAACCGTGCGGGACGCTGCTGACGGATCCCGCGCTTGCGGCTAAAATCGATGATCCCGGCGATCGCCGCAAGGACTGCGAAGACCATGCCGACGAACAGCAGCCACGCCGAGAAGTTCGCCCATTGCATATCGGCGCTCGCTGCATAGGCGAGGTCGGTGGCGAGCGCGCCGGTGACGCAGACGATCGGCACCGGCCCCAGAAACGCATGGATCGGGTGGCGGATGACGGGCACCGCCACGGTTCGGTTCGTATCGGTCACGGGATACCTTTCGTTCGGCGCGCGCGGTCGGGGCCTTGGGTCAATACGATCGCACTGGCGGGATGTTCCGTGCGATCCATTGGATAAGACACGACTTTTTTGAGGGGTGCCGCGGCGGTTACGCGCGTTCGGGCACCGGCACGTTGAAGCCGTTGAGCGTCATCGACACGAGCGCGTACAGCCCGACAAGGTAGATCAGTTCGTTGGTGCCATGCTGCCCGAACGTATCGAGCGCGAGCGCGTAGCACGGCTCGGGCAGCACCCCGCCGTTCACCAGCGCGAAGGCGACGTCGTACGCGACGCTCTCCTCGGCGTTGAGGTCGCCCGGCTTGATGTTGGCGCACAGCTGCGACAGACGCTGCGGCGACATCTGCTCTTTTTCGGCGACAGCGACATGGGCGTAGATTTCATACGCGGCATCGAAATGCGCGCCGGTGACGAGGATCGCGATCTGGCGCGGCTTGTCCTTGAGCGTCGCCTGCGCGGTCATCGCCTTGGTCAGGTCCCACACGGCCTTGCCGATCACCGGTTCGTGCAGCCACGGATTCCACGGCCCGATCAGCGCGCCACCCGCGCCGATCGTCTTGAAGGCGCTGAAGCTCGAGGCGATGCCGTGCTTCATATCGTCGTAGAGCGGCTTTTGCGCGTCGGTAAGGTCGGCGGGCGCGATCGGGGGCAAACGCAAGGCGGGTCTCCTTGGAAGATCGATCGGGTAGCGCGTGGTGCTGGCGAAACGTTCCATGACAAAAGGCTCATGATCTCTGCGCGAAACCGGCTAAGGCCCTCGACAATGTTGACGCGTCTCGTCCTGACCGATTTTCGCAACCACGCCGATCTGACGATCGCGGCAGGACCCGGCTTCATCGTCCTCACCGGCGAGAATGGGGCGGGCAAGACCAATGTGCTCGAAGCGGTATCGCTGCTTGCGCCGGGCCGCGGCCTACGCCGCGCGGCGTTGGGCGAGATGGCGCGGCAAAGCGGGGCAGGGGGCTTCGGCGTCGCCGCCGAGCTGACCGGCGACGTCGCGATCGCGACCGGCGCGCAAGCCGCAGCGCCCGAGCGGCGCATCGTCCGCGTCCAGGGATCGCCGGTCGCCGCGACCGCGCTCGCCGAGTGGCTGACGGTGCTGTGGCTGACCCCGGCAATGGACCGAGTGTTCGTCGAACCCGCGGGCGAGCGACGCCGCTTCCTCGACCGGCTGACGCTGGCGCTCGCGCCGGGGCACGCGGTCCACGCCAATCGCTACGAGGCTGCGATGCGTGCGCGCAACCGGTTGCTGGCGGACGACGTGCCGCCCGACCGGGACTGGCTTACTGCGCTCGAGACGCAAATGGCCGAGCATGGCGCGGCGATCGATGCGGCGCGGCGCGACACGGTGGCGGCGCTTGCCGAGCGACTGGCGGGACAGGCCGACGGACCGTTCGCGCGCGCTGGGCTTGCGCTCGAGGGGTGGACCGGCGCAGGTGCGACGCTCGCCGCCGATCTCGCGCAGAGCCGCGCGCGCGACGCCGCTGCGGGGCGCACGCTGATCGGGCCGCATCGCGCAGATCTGGCGGTGACCCATCTCGGCAAGAACCAGGCGGCGGGCCTGTGTTCGACCGGCGAGCAGAAGGCGCTGCTTCTTGGCATCATCCTCGCGCATGCCGAGCTCGTCGCCGAGCGGACCGGCAGCGCGCCCGTGCTGCTGCTCGATGAAGTGGCGGCGCATCTCGATCCGGTGCGGCGCGCGGCGCTGTTCGAACGGCTCGCGGGCAAGGGCCAGGTGTGGATGACCGGAACCGAGGATGCGCTGTTCACCGATCTCGGGGACGATGCGGTGCGGCTGACGCTGCGCGGCGCCTGAACGCAGCCTGTCGGCGGAACTCACGCCGCGTTCAAGCGATCGGCTGCATCGCTCCCTGCATGGCGGGGGCCATGGAGAGTATGCGATGACGACATTCCGCAAGACCATTCTCGCCGCAACCGCTGCCGCGATCGCGCTTGGCGCGGGCGTTGCCCCCGCATCCGCGCAGGACCGCTGGGACTGGGGTGGTGGCCGCCACGGCGACCGCGAGTACCGCCTGATCGGCGCCGGCGTGCCGATCCTCTACCCCGAATTGCGCTCGACCAACCGTGGCCGCGCGTTCGTGATGCGCAATTTCGACTATAACCGCGACGGGCGCGTCCAGCCGCGCGAGGCCGACGCCGCCAATCGCGCCTTCGCCCAGGTCGCCGGCCCGCGTCGCGACCGCTTCGACTGGGAATCGCGCGACCGTGTCGTCGTTGTCGAGCAGCGCGGCCCACAGGGCGGTGGCTGGGATCGCGGCGCGATGCGCGGCTATGGCTTTCGCCAGACCTCGCGCGGTGCGATGATGCGGCTCGACGAGGATGTGCTGTTCGCGACCGACAGCGCGGTGCTGCGCCCCGGCGCGATCGACAAGCTGCGCACGCTCGCCAATTATCTGCGCTCGGAGTCGGGCGTGCGCGTCGCGATCGACGGCTATACCGACTCGCGTGGCACTGACGCGCACAACCAGGCGCTGTCCGAGCGCCGCGCCGATGCGGTCCGCACCGCGTTCGACCAGATGGGGGTGACGCGCGCGCGCTTCTCGGTCGTCGGGCATGGCGAGGCGAGCCCGGTCGCGCCCAACACCACGCCCCAGGGGATGCGCCAGAACCGCCGCGTCGAGGTCACCCTGCTCGGCCAGCGCGCCGACCGCTTCTGATCCTACTCACGGCCCCGGCGATCCTCGCCGGGGCCGTTTTTCATCGTGCAGCCACTGCATGCATGATTGCGCTCCGCGGATGCCGATTCCCGTTGTAGCGCTCCCGTAACAAGCAGATATTCCGCCTCGCGCATCCCTCGATGCACTGCGGCCCCGGCATCCAATCGGGGGCGTTCGAAGGCTCGGTCTTCCCATGAAATCGCTGGATCTGTGGCTCGTCGGCTTTGGCTTGCGCTGCGCGGGGCTGCTCGTCTGCGAGCTGGCCTGTTTCGGCTTCGTCATCCCCTCGCTGTTCAACCTGCATAGCGACGCGGCCGATGTCGGCGCGGCGCTGATCGCGCTCGTCGCCGGCTTTCTGTCGGTGACCGCGCTGACGCGCGAATTCACCCTCCTCCTGCTGGACAAGGACCATGACTAAACTCGTTCGTTTCGCACCGCTGTTGCTGATCCCGTTGCTCGCGATCCTGCCGATGAGTTCGTGCAGCCGCGTCGAGCCAGGGCATGTCGGAATCAAGGTGAGCAATTTCGGCAGTTCGGCAGGCGTTGCCGACCAAGCCCTGGGAGTCGGCTGGTATTTCACCCCGTTCGGCACCAACATCTTCGAATATCCGATCTACACCTCGACCTATGCCTGGACCAAGTCGGCGACCGAACAGACCGGCGTCGACGAGGAATTCCCCTTCCAGGATCGCAACGGCCTGAACCTCTCGGCCGACGTGTCGGTGGCGTATCGCGTCGATCCGGTGAAGGCGCCGATCCTGTTCCAGAAATACCGGATCGACATGGCGGGGATCGTCGCGGGACCCTTGCGCAACGCAGTGCGCAGCGCGCTCAACGAGGAGGCGGCCGGGCTCGGCGTCGAGGAGATCTATGGCCCGAAAAAGGCGGCCTTGTTGTCTAAAGTGCAGCGCGACGTCGATCGCTATTTCGAACCCGTCGGGCTGCATGTCGAGCAGCTCTATTGGGCGTCGAACATCCGCGTGCCCGATCAGGTGCTGAACCAGATCAACACCAAGATCGCCAACGAGCAGGCGGCATTGGCGGCGCAGGCGAACGTTGCGACGGTCAAAGCCAATGCCGATGCGCGGATCGCCGACGCCGAGGGCAAGGCGAAATCGTCGCAGATCGAGGGTGATGCGTTGCGCGCCAATCCCGAGATCCTGCGCCAGCGCGCGATCGAGAAATGGGACGGCAAGCTGCCCACCTATAGCGCGGGCGGCGGGCAATTGCCCTTCATCATGGGCAAGTGACGCGCATCCGGCCCGGGACCGCGAGTCCCGGGCCGGAAAGTGCCATTTTGCTTCCGTTTTCCGGCCATCGACCCTATATGCTCGGCATGGCAGAAGACCCCAATACGAATGATTACGGCGCCGACTCGATCAAGGTGCTCAAAGGCCTCGACGCAGTCCGCAAGCGCCCCGGCATGTATATCGGCGATACCGACGATGGCTCGGGCCTCCACCACATGGTGTTCGAGGTTTCGGATAACGCGATCGACGAAGCGCTCGCCGGGCATTGCGACCGGATCGACATCACGCTCAACGCCGACGGCTCGGTCTCGGTCGAGGATAACGGCCGCGGCATCCCGACCGGCATCCACACCGAGGAAGGCGTTTCGGCGGCCGAGGTCATCATGACCCAGCTCCACGCCGGCGGGAAGTTCGAGAACACCTCCGACGACAATGCGTACAAGGTTTCCGGCGGCCTGCACGGCGTCGGCGTCTCGGTCGTCAACGCGCTCAGCGAATGGCTCGATCTGACGATCTTCCGCGACGAGCAGGAGCATTACATGCGCTTCGCGTTCGGCGATGCCGTTGCCCCGCTCAAGATCGTCGGCCCCGCGCCGGGCAAGAAGGGGACGCGCGTCACCTTCTTCCCGAGCCCCGCCACCTTCAAGATCACCGAATTCGACTTCGACAAGCTCGAGCATCGCTACCGCGAGCTCGCCTTCCTCAACTCGGGCGTGCGGCTGTATCTCAACGATGCGCGCCATGCCGACCTCAAGACGGTCGAGCTCTATTACGAGGGCGGGATCGCCGCGTTCGTGAAGTATCTCGATCGCAACAAGGTGCCGTTGATGCCCGAGCCGGTGGCGATCTCGGGGACGCGCGACGACGTGACGATCGACGTCGCGCTCGAGTGGAACGACTCGTATTACGAGAACGTCCTCGCCTTCACCAACAACATCCCGCAGCGCGACGGCGGCACGCACATGGCGGCGTTCCGCGCGGCGATGACGCGGACGCTCAACAATTATGCCGAGAAATCGGGGCTCCTCAAGAAGGAGAAGGTCACGCTGACCGGCGACGACATGCGCGAAGGGTTGACCGCGATCGTCTCGGTCAAGCTGCCCGATCCCAAGTTCAGCTCGCAGACCAAGGACAAGCTCGTCTCGTCCGAGGTGCGCCAGCCGCTCGAATCGCTGATGGCAGACAAACTGGCTGAGTGGCTCGAGGAGAACCCGGCGCACGGCAAGGCGATCGTCGCCAAGATCATCGACGCCGCCGCCGCGCGCGAAGCCGCCAAGAAGGCGCGCGAACTGACGCGGCGCAAGGGCGTGATGGACATCGCCTCGCTGCCGGGCAAGCTCGCCGACTGCCAGGAGCGTGACCCCGCCAAGTCCGAGCTGTTCCTGGTCGAGGGTGACTCGGCCGGTGGTTCGGCCAAGCAGGGGCGTGACCGCCACTTCCAGGCGATCCTCCCCTTGCGCGGCAAGATCCTCAACGTCGAGCGCGCGCGGTTCGACCGGATGTTGTCGTCGAAGGAGATCGGCACGCTGATCCAGGCGATGGGCACCGGCATCGGCCGCGACGATTTCAACGTCGAAAAGCTGCGCTACCACAAGATCGTCATCATGACCGACGCAGACGTTGACGGCGCGCATATCCGCACGCTTTTGCTCACCTTCTTCTATCGCCAGATGCCCGAGATCATCACCGGCGGCCACCTCTACATCGCGCAGCCGCCGCTCTACAAAGCGACGCGCGGGCGGTCGGAAGTGTATCTCAAGGACGATAGCGCGCTCGACGAATATCTCGTCGAGGCGGGTGTCGCCGGCACCGTGCTCGAGGGCGTGCAGGGCGGTTCGCGCTCGGGGCAGGATCTGCGGATGCTGGTCGACCATGCACGGCGGATGCGGACGCTGATGCGCTACATCCCGCGGCGCTACGATCCGACGATCGTCGAGGCGCTGGCGATGGGCGGTGCGCTCGATCCGGCGCTCGATCTCGAGGCGCGGCGCGAAGTCGTCGTCCAGGTCGTGCGCGGGCTCGACGCCGGAGATCCCGAGGCGCGCTGGTCGGCCAGGCTCGCCGAAGATGGCGGCTTCCATGTCGAGCGCGTGTGGCGCGGCGTGACCGATCATCACATCATCGAAGGCGCGTTCCTCGGCTCGGCCGAGGCGCGCAAGCTGCACGGCCTCGCGGTCGAGCAGCAGGAAGCCTACGAGCAGACCGCGCGGATCGTCTCGTCCAAGGCGGCCGCCGCTGCGCAGGCCGAAGCCGATGCGGCCGAGGATGAGACGGCAGCGACCGAGGCGCCGGCGCAGGCGCCGGTGGCGACCGCTGCCAAGGGCTCGACCATGGTCGCACGCCCGTCGCAGCTGCTCGATGCGATCCTCGCTGCGGGCCGCAAGGGGCTCGCGATCCAGCGCTACAAGGGTCTCGGCGAGATGAATGCCGAGCAATTGTGGGAAACTACGCTCGATCCGCAGGTCCGCTCGATGCTGCGTGTCGAGATCGAACAGGCCGACGTCGCCGACGAGATCTTCACGCGGCTGATGGGCGACGTGGTCGAGCCGCGGCGCGAGTTCATCCAGGAGAATGCGCTGAACGTCGCCAATCTCGACGTCTAGCGGGAGCATCACACGAGGGGAGACGGCACATGCGAGCATTTCTGACGGGCGTGGCGGCAACGGCGTTGATCGCCACGGTGGCAAGCGCAGCCGGGGTCCCGGCCTCGGTGCACAACGCGAAGCAGACCCAGAAGGCGGTCGCGACCGCGCTCGCCAGCCCAGCGCGGGCCGATCAGGCGACCGATGACGCGCGGCGCAAGGCGGCCGAAGTGCTCGCTTTCTCGGGCGTCGGTCCGGGCGACGAGGTGCTCGATTTCCTGCCGGGTTCTGGCTATTGGACGCGCATCTTCACGGGCGTCGTCGGCACGTCGGGGCATGTCTATTCGGTATGGCCTGCGGCGATGGCGAAATATGCCGGCAAGGGCGCGACCGCGCTCGAGGATCGGCATCTGTCGAACGTGACCGTCAAGGTGCTCGGATCGGGCATCGTCGCGGCGTCCGAGCCGGTCGACCTGGTCTGGAGCGTGCAGAACTATCACGATCTCGCCAATAACGGCGCGGGCGAAGCCGGGATCGACCAGATGAATGCCGAGGCGTTCAAGGCGCTCAAGCCGGGCGGCACCTATCTCGTGATCGACCATGCCGATGCCGCGGGCACGGGACTGACCGGGACCGACACCAAGCACCGGATCGACCCGGCAGTGGTCAAGACCGAGGTCGCCAAGGCCGGTTTCCAGTTCGTCGGAGAGAGCGATGTGCTGCGCAATCCGGCCGACGATCACAGCGCCAAGGTGTTCGACCCGGCGATCCGCGGCAAGACCGACCAGTTCGTCTTGAAGTTCCGCAAGCCGCGCTGACGGTAAGCACTCACCCATCGGTGGGACGCTGGGCTCGTCCCGGCATCCCACCGCGCCGCAGATACTGAAGCCATTGTTTGCCGCTGCCGTGGGCCCCGGCACGCGGCCGGGGTGACGGCCCTGATGGTTTAATCGAGCGCGGCTCGGAGCGTCGCGCGGACGCCGGTGCGGCTCGCGGTCTCGTATTCGACGATCGTCTGCAGGCTCTGCGCCATTGCGCGGATCAGCTTGGTCCCGACCCCCGTCCCACGCGGTGCGGCGTCGGCGACCATGCCGACCCCGTCATCCTCGACCGCGAGCCGGAAATGCCCGTCGCCATCGCCGGTGAGCGAAACGCGCACTTCGCCGCCGCTCGCTGGATAGGCGTATTTGCAGGCGTTGCTGACCAGTTCTGTAACGATCACGCCGAGCGACACCGCACGATCGGTCGACAGCCGGATCGACTCGGCGGCGAGCGACAGCACGCGTGGCGCGCCCGGGGTCGACCAGGTCTCGCCCAGTTCGTCGACCAGCGCGCCGAGATATTCGCGCATGTCGACCTGCTCGACATCGTTGCTGGTGTAGAGCCGGCGATGGACCTGCGCGATTGCAGCGATGCGGCGCTGCGTATCCTCGAGCGCCAGCCGCGCGTTTTCGTCGGTCAGTGCGGTCGATTGCATCCGGACCATCGCCGAGACGATCTGCAGCGAGTTCGCGACGCGGTGATTGACCTCGCGCAAGAGCGCCTCGAGCCGAGCGTTGCTCGCGCGCAGCTGGTCCTCGGCGGCGGTCTTGTCGCGTTCGAGCGCGGCGCGCTGGAGCACCTGGCCGAAGGCGCTGGCGAGCAGGTCGAAAAAGTCTGTCCCGACGGTCTTGACGACATAATCGGCCGCGCCCGCTTTCAGCGCGGCGACCGCGATCCGGCCCTCTTCGGAGCCGGTGACATAGACGACCGGCGGCATCCCCGGCAGGACCCGCAGCCGCTCGAGCGTCTCGAGTCCATCCATCCCCGGCATGTAATGGTCGACCGCGATCAGATCGAACGGCCGGCCCTCGGCGACCGCCGCCTGAGCGAGCGCAATCCCCTCGGCTCCGCCCTCGGCGACGGTGAGCGTGTAGCCGTAACGCGCGAGCGTGCGAACGGCGAGGCGGCGCAGGCCCGCGTCGTCGTCGATATAGAGGATCGCAGCGCCGGCGGCTTGGTTCACCCCTTGGGCTCGATGTCAGGTACCTGAATCACCGAAAGGAACAGGCCGAGCTGGCGGATCGCCGTCGCAAAGCTCTCATAATTGACCGGCTTGGTGATGTAGACGTTGCAGCCGAGATCGTAGCAGCGCTGGATTTCGACCTTGTCGTCGGTCGTGGTCAGGACGACGACGGGAGTGCGACGGAGCGGACCGTCGGCCGCCTTGATCTTGGCGAGGATGTCGGTGCCGCTCATGTCAGGCAGGTTGAGATCGAGCAGCACGAGCGCGGGGCCGTTACGCTGCGGGCCGTCCTCGCTGTTGAACAGATAATCGAGCGCGGTCGTGCCGTCGGTGAAATGCGTAATCGCGTTGAGGATGCCCGCGCGGCGGATGTTCTTCTCGATCAGGCGCGCATGCCCCTCATCGTCTTCGATCATCACGATGCTGACGCTCTTATGATCGGTCATCTCTGGGTTTCCCGCGTGTCTGCAGTGTTGGGGTCGACGAAGATCTTGGGCAAATTCAACCGGAAGGTCGAGCCCCGCCCGAGCTCCGAGGTGACGTCGATAACGCCGCCGAGGCGATACGCCAAGGCACGGACATGCGCGAGTCCGATCCCCTCGCCGGGTTGATCCTGATTCCCGGCACGCCGGAACAGGTCGAACACGCGCTGGTGATCGTTGGGTCCGATGCCCCGGCCGTCGTCCTCGAACTCGAAGGTCACGCGCTTGCCATGCGTCTTGCCGCGCACGACGATATGGCCGGCGCGATCGGGGCTGAGATATTTGACGGCATTCTCGATCAGGTTCGAGAAGATCTGCTCGATCGCGAGCCTGTCGCTGACAAGGCCTGGCAGCGGCGCGTCGATCACCAGCGTCGCGCCGCGCGCCTCGATCTGCGTCTGCAGGCTCGCCCCGATCGCCTCGACCATCGCGGTGACGTCGAGCCGCTGCGGTGCGATGACGCGGCGGCCCTCGCGCGACAGTTTGAGGATCGCATTGATCAGCCGGTCCATCTTCTGCGTCGATGTGCGGATGAAGCGGATCGCCTCGGGCAGATCCTCGCGCGCAGCGAGCCTGGCATCCTCGGTGACAATCTCGGGCGCATGTGCTTCGGCGCGGTCGATCAGCGCGCCGATCTCCGTGGTCGCGCTTTCGAGTTCGGCGGTGAAGCCCATCACGTTGACCAGCGGGCTGCGCAAATCATGGCTGACGATATAGGCGAAGCGCTGGATCTCCTCGTTCGCGCGCGTCAGATCGGCGGTACGCTCTTGAACCTGCTCCTCGAGCGTATCGGCAAAATCGCGCAGCGCATCCCGTGAGGTGGCCAGATCGCGCGTATAGCGCAGCACGGTCAGCAACGTGGCGGCCGCCACAAGCACCAGCAGCAGCCCGGCGATGGCGAGCGTCGCGTAGAAAATGCGCACACTGGCTTGTTGCGCGGCGTCGCGGATCGCGAGCAGGCGCTGCTCCTCGGCAATCATCGCATCGGCGCGCGCGCGCATCACGAGCATGCGCTGCGCGTTGCTCTCACCCTGGAAGAGCGTGACCGCGCGTTCGCGTTCGCCGCTCCGCGTCAGCGCGATTGTTTGCTCGCGCTGACGCGAGAGCGCGTCGACCAAGATGCGCAGGCTCAGGATGTTGCGCTGTTGGCGCGCATTGTCCTGCGTCAACCTGGCGATCATGTCGAGGTTGGCGGGCAGCTGTCCCATCGTCTTGCGATAGGTGTCGAGATAGACCTGCTTGGCGGTCAGGACATAGCCGCGCCGCGCGGTCTCGGTCTGCTCGATCAGGATCCGTGCGCGACCGATCGCGAGTTCGACCTCATAGGTATGGTTGACGTCGCGCGTGTGGCTTTCGTTCTGCGCAGTCGACCAGGCGGCGGAGATACCGGCCGCAATCAAGGCTGCGAAGCCAAGCGCCATACAGGCCACGAGGTATCGGCCCATGCGCCCCTCGCTTACGCCGAAACCGAGGGGGAAACGCTTGAACATCCACACGTCCTTACGCAGCGACAACAAAAATAACCAGTATGGCTGGGTTGACCCAAATCAAGTTTGGCCGGATCGTTCGCGTGTCAGGCGCGCAGCCCGCCGCCACGCCGTCGCGCGAGCTCGGTCTCGGCGGTGAAGCGTACGTCTTCGTCGCGGTCCCCCAGCATGATGGCGAGCGAGTCGTCGCTGAGCTCGTCCCAATCCTTGCCGCGATCGGGCCCGGGACGGATCACGCGTGGGAGTAGGCCGGGGACGCTCGACCAGGCGATCAACTGCGCCGGGCCGACGAGATTGAGCATGTCGCGCAGATGGAATGCGGTGACATAGGCATCGGGAAAGGCGCGATGCGCGGGTAGGCCGCGTTCGTGCTCGAGGCCCTCGGGCTTGCGCCAATAGCGCAGCATCTGGTTCGAGAAGCTCGGCGTGTCGGGCCACAGCCGCAGCGCGCATTTCCAGGTGCAGATCCACGGCGCGTCGCGGGTCAGCGCGGGCGTGCAGAACTTCTCCTCCGCCGCCGAGCGATGGGCGGCGAGCGCGACGCGGCGCGGATAGGGATCGAGCACGCCGCGCGCGACGTCGTGCCAGAAGGGGGCATCGGCGACCTGTTCGTCGAGGATGTGGTGGATCGCCTGCGTCAACGGCGGGATCGGGCGGCCGGGATTGACGAGCCGCGATCCGCCCTCGCCCTGGATATCCCAGCGGCCGTCTTTACCGAGCGCGACGTCCTGCCAGCCGATCTCGCAGACGCCGTGGAGCGGTGGGGCTTCACCGGTGGTTTCGAGATCGATGACGCGGATGATCTGGGGGGGCGGGGGAGGCATCGCGTCTAGGTGGCGTGTTCTGGGCGCGATTGCGAGCGAAGAAGACGGTTTGTTCGCGCAGGGGCGCGGAGGACGCGGAGGTGTTGCGCATCATGCGCAGTCCCGCGTCCAACCCACGGATACGCCTGCGCCACCACAGCAGCGAGATCCGATGCGGGGAACGCGGGAGAGGCGAGCTTGCGCCCACCCCCTCCGCGTCGCGCGCCTGCGCACGAACAAACCGGCTTAGTGCGCCGCCTGCTCCCCGCGCACGACGCCGCTCTTGCCGAGCTGGTCATCGATCATGCCCAACAGGCGGTCGAGCGCGGCCTGGTCGGTCGCCTCGGCGCGCGCGACGAGCACGTCCTGCGTGTTCGAGGCGCGCAGCAGCCACCAGCCGTCGGGCGTGTTGACGCGGGCGCCGTCGGTCGGGTTGACGTCGGCGCCCTCGGCCTCAAGCCGCGCGAGCACTTCCTCGACCACTGCGAACTTGCGGCTCTCATCGACCTGGAAGCGCATTTCCGGGGTATTGACCAGCGCCGGCATCGCGCCGCGCAGCTCGGTGATCGAGCGGCCGATCATGTGCGCCGCGCGGATCAGCCGGACGGCGGCATAATGCGCGTCGTCAAAGCCATAGAATTCGTGCGCGAAGAAGATGTGGCCGCTCATCTCGCCGGCGAGCGGGCTGTCGGTTTCCTTCATCTTCATCTTGATCAGCGAATGGCCGGTCTTCCACATCAGCGGCGTGCCGCCGAGCTCGCTCACCCGGTCAAACAGCATCTGCGAGGCCTTGACGTCGGCGATGATCGTCGCGCCGGGAATCTCCTTGAGGACAGGTTCAGCCAGAATGGAGAGGATCTGATCGCCCCAGATCACGCGGCCCTGGCCGTCGATCGCGCCGATCCGGTCGCCGTCGCCGTCGAACGCCAGTCCGAAATCGAGCTGCTTCTCGGCGACGAGACGCTTGAGATCGACGAGGTTCTTTTCGTCCGTGGGATCGGGATGATGATTGGGGAAATTGCCGTCGACATCGGTGAACAGCAGATGATGCTCGCCCGGCAGGAGCTTGACGAGCTTCTCGATGATCGGGCCCGACACGCCGTTGCCCGCGTCCCAGCCGATCTTGTAGCTGCCGCCGGCGTAGCCCGCGACCAGGCGACCGACATAGTCGTCCTCGATATCGGCGGTCGTCACGGTGCCCGTGTCGGCGTCGTCGGCAACCGTGTCCCAATCGCCGTCCGCCGCCATGCGGCCGAGCTCCTGGATGTCGGCGCCGAAAAACGGCTTGTGCTGCAGCACCATCTTGAAGCCGTTATACTCGGCGGGATTGTGGCTGCCGGTTATCTCGATGCCGCCATCCACTTCTAGCGTGGCCTCTGCGTAATAGAGCATCGGCGTCGGGCCCATGCCGATCCGCACGACATGGACGCCGACCGCGGTCAGTCCGCCGACGAGCGCGGCCTCGAGCTCGGGCGACGACAGGCGGCCGTCATAGCCGACCGCGACGCGGGTGCCGCCGGCGCGGCGCACGCGCGTGCCGAAACCGCGACCGATCGCATCGGCATCGGCGACGCCAAGCGTCTTCCCGACGATTCCGCGAATGTCATATTCGCGCAGCGAGGTAGGGTCGAAACGATGCGTCATGCGGGCTCCTGCTGTGGAATCGCTTGCCTGGCGGCAAGGGAGGATGGGTCGATACGTTAGCGTTTGAGTAGGACGTCGCGGGCGGTGTTGATCCGCCGTGTAAGATCGGCCGAGCCACCCCGGTCGGGGTGCACCGCGCTGATTAGCCGCCGATGCGCCGCGCGGATAGCCGCTTCGTCGGCCCCCGCGCCGACGCCGAGCACCGCGCGCGCTTCGGCTTCGTCGACGCGCACGACCGGCTTGGGCCGCGGGCGCAGCAGCAGCCATCCGCCGATCAGGATCGCGGCGATGAGGAGCAGCTTGCCCATCAGGCGAAGAGCGGCGGGACCGTTTCGGGCAAGGCAAGCGCGCCCATCATCTCGCGCAGCTCCTGCCGCGCGGCGACGTGTGCCAGCCCCATCGACCCGAATTCGCCCGAATCGAGCATCGTCAGGCCGGCGGGGAACAGCTCGCGATAGATCACGCGCTCGCCGAGACCCGGCACGATGCGGAAACCGACGCGCTTGGCGAGCTGGTCGAGCGCTTCGGACACGCGGCGCATGTTGCGCGCCTCGATGTGCTGGACGCGGTTGCGCAGTACGACCCAGTCGATCGTCGAGCCGTCGGCCTTGGCGCGCGCCTTGCGCGCCTCCCAGATCAATTCGGCATAGAAGCTCGGGCGGGTGACCTTGTAGGTCTCGGGATGGACCTGGCCGATCAGGTCGAAATCGACGAAGCTGTCGTTCATCGGGGTGACCAGCGTATCGGCGCGGCTCGCGGCAAGTCGTGCGAACGGATCGTCGCGGCCGGGCGTGTCGATCACCAGGAAGTCGGCGCCTTGTGCCAGCGACTCGAAAACCTCGTTGAAGCGGTCGTCGCTTTCGCCGTCATGCGTCGCGTGGCGCGGAATCGGCAGCTCGCGGCCGGTGCGCTGTACCGTTGCGGCACGATTGTCGAAGTAGCGGCCCATCGTGCGCTGGCGATGATCGAGGTCGAACGCGGCGACGTGCGCGCCGCGCGTCTGCAGCGCGATCGCGACGTGAACCGCCGTGGTCGATTTGCCCGTGCCGCCTTTTTCGTTGGCAAAGACAATGATATGTGGCTTTCGCGCAGCAGTCGCCAACGTGGTTGCTTCCCGTCTTGTTCGGTGGGGGCGAGCCTCATAGAAGGCGCGCCCAATCCAAGCGTCTTTACCGAAGGGCACCGACCCGTGCAAACCATCCGTACCCTCGAAGCGCTCCGTTCCGGGATTGGCGCCTTGCGCGACGGCGGTGCGAGCATCGCGCTCGTCCCCACGATGGGCGCGCTGCATGCCGGGCACCTCGCGCTGATCGAGGCGGCGAAGCGGCCGGGGCGCAAGGTGATCGCGTCGATCTTCGTCAATCCGACCCAGTTCGGGCCCAATGAGGACCTCTCACGCTATCCGCGCCGCGAGAGCGCGGATGCGCGCATGCTGACCGAGGCGGGCTGTGACCTGCTGTGGCTGCCGCCGGTCGAGGTGATGTACCCGGCGGGCTTCGCCACCAAGATTTCGGTCTCGGGGGTGAGCGAGGGGCTCGACGGGATTTCGCGACCCGGGCATTTCGACGGCGTCGCGACCGTCGTCGCCAAACTGTTCAACCAGGTCCGGCCCGATGTCGCGCTGTTCGGTGAGAAGGATTTCCAGCAGCTCGCGGTGATCCGCCAGATGGTCGCCGATCTCGATTTCGCGATCGAGATCCAGGGCGTACCGACGCAGCGCGACGATGACGGGCTCGCCCTGTCGTCGCGCAACATCTATCTCGACGATGCGCAGCGCGCCGCTGCGGTCGCGCTGCCGCGTGCGCTCGGCGTCGCGGCCAAGGCGATCGTACGCGGCGACGATACCGACGGAACGCTGGCGAGCGCGCGCGAGGCGCTGATCGCGGCGGGATTCGCGGTCGATTATCTCGAGCTGGTCGACGCGCTCACGCTGACTCCCGGGACTGACCCCGAGCGCGCGCGCCGGCTCGTCGCGGCGGCGAAAATCGGCGCGACGCGGCTGATCGACAATCTCGCCGTGCCGCCGCGCAATCATGCCTAATTGCCGTTAACCATTTGTTGAGACCGCTGCGGCATGGTCGTTTCAACAGAAATGGTTAACGGGGGTTTACGACATGGGCACGAGCCTGAAGCACGCACAATTCCTGACCGACAGTCGCGTCGCCGACGCGGCACTGGGGGATGCCGACGCCTGTTACGAACTCGGCATGGTCTATTCGAGCGGCGCCGCCGGTGTCGGGGTCGACCTGATCGAAGCGCATAAATGGTTCAACCTCGCCGCCGTCGCCGGCAGCGAGATCGCCAAGGATTGCCGCCGCGACATCGCCGAGGACATGACGGCGCGCGAGATCGCCGCCGCCCAGGCCGCGGCGCGTGCCGTGCTCGTCAGCCGACAGCGCCGCGCGGCCTGATTTTTACTCCGCCGCTGCCACGACCTTCTTGGCAGGGGCCTTCTTAGCCGCGGGCTTCTTAGCCGCCGGCTTCTTCGCGGGCGCCTTCTTGACGGCGGGCTCGCCTCCTGCGGCGGCTGCGGCTGCGGCTGCGGCCGTAGGCGTCTTGGCGGCCGCTTTCTTGGCAGGCGCCTTCTTGGCCGCTGCCTTCTTCTTGCCCTTGGCTGGCGGTGCCGCCGCCGCGCGCGCGTCGATCAGTTCCGCCGCTTCCTCAAGCGTCAGCGCATCCTTCTCGATCGACTTGGGCAGCGTAGCGTTGGTCGTGCCATCGGTGACGTACGCGCCGTAGCGCCCCTCCATCAGCTTGATCTCGGCTTCGCTGCGCGGGTGCAGCCCGAGCACTTTCAGCGGTGCCTGCGCGCCGCGCTGCTGCCGCCCGCCGCCTGCTGCCGCCTCGGCGAGCTTGACGACCGCAGCGTTCATGCCCGTTTCGAACACGTCGTCGGTCGACGTCAGCCGCGCATATTTGCCGGCATGCTTCAGATACGGGCCATAGCGACCGATTGCCGCCGTGATCGGCTCGCCGGTTTCGGGATGCGTGCCGATCGTGCGCGGCAGCGACAGCAGCTTCAACGCCCATTCGAGATCGAGCTCGCCAATGTCCTTCGGGATCGACGCCATCTTGCGCGTCTCCCCCTCGCCGATCTGGATATAGGGACCGAAGCGTCCCGATTTGCGCTCGACCGGCAGGCCGCTTTCAGGATCGTTGCCGAGCGTCTCCGGACCCGTATCCACGCCCTCGCCGTCTGCGCCGGGCTGGCCGAAGCGCCGCGTGTATTTGCAGTCGGGATAGTTGGAGCAGGCAACGAACGCGCCGAACTTGCCGCCGCGCAACGCGAGCTGGCCCTTGCCGCAATTCGGGCACAGCCGCGGATCGCTGCCATCGGCCATCGGCGGGAAAAGGTAGGGCGCGAGGAACTTGTCGAGTTCGGCGGTCACTTCGGACGGCTTCTGCTCCATCACCTCGGTGGTGCGCGGTTTGAAATCGCGCCAGAACGCCTCGAGCACGGCTTGCCATTCGGCGCGCCCGCCCGAGACTTCGTCGAGCTCGTCCTCAAGGCCCGAGGTGAAATCGTAACTCACATATTTCTCGAAGAAGCGTTCGAGGAACGCCGTCACGAGGCGACCTGATTCCTCGGCGAAGAAGCGGTTCTTCTCGACGCGGACGTATTCGCGGTCCTTCAAGGTCTTGATGATCGAGGCATAGGTCGACGGGCGACCGATGCCGAGTTCTTCGAGGCGCTTGACCAGCGAGGCTTCGGAGAAGCGCGGTGGCGGCTGGGTGAAGTGCTGCTCGGCGGTGACGCCCTTCTTGGCGGGGGCATCGCCCTCGCGGAGACGCGGGAGGCGGCGCGCGTCCTCGTCCTGCGTGTCGTCCGAACCTTCTTCGTAAAGCGCGAGATAGCCGGGGAACAGCACGACCTGTCCGGTCGCGCGCAAGCCCGTCTGGCCGGTACCATCGAGCATCTCGACCGTGGTGCGCTCCATCCGCGCCGACGCCATCTGGCTGGCGAGCGCGCGCTTGAAGATCAGATCGTACAGCCGCGCATGGTCACCACCGCCGGCCTTGTCCTTGCCGAAGTCGGTCGGGCGGATCGCTTCGTGCGCTTCCTGCGCGTTCTTCGCCTTGGTCTGATAGACGCGCGGCTTGTCGGGGACGTAGCTCGCATCATAGCGGTTGGCGACGGCAAGCCGCGCGGCCGAGATCGCGCTCGAATCCATCTGCACGCCGTCGGTACGCATGTAAGTGATCGCGCCGTCCTCGTAGAGGCCCTGCGCGATCCGCATCGTGTGATCCGCCGAGAAACCGAGCTTGCGCGAAGCTTCCTGCTGCAGCGTCGAGGTGGTGAAAGGTGGCGGCGGGTTGCGCGTCGCGGGCTTCACTTCGACCGTTTGCACGGTGAACTTGCCGGCTTCGACAGCAGCCTTGGCGCGCATCGCCACGCCCTCTTCGCCGATCGACAGGCGGTCGAGCTTCTTGCCCTCGAACTGGACGAGGCGCGCCTGGAAGGGGGTGCCGTCCTGCTCCATGTCGGCCACGACCGACCAATATTCCTGCGCGCGGAAGGCTTCGATCTCGCGCTCGCGGCTGACGATCAGGCGCAGCGCGACCGACTGGACGCGGCCTGCCGACTTGGCGCCGGGGAGCTTGCGCCACAGCACCGGCGAGAGCGTGAAGCCGACGAGATAGTCGAGCGCGCGGCGCGCGCGGTACGCGTCGATGAGATCGGTATCGAGCTCGCGCGGATGCTTCATCGCCTCGGTCACCGTCGCCTTGGTGATCGCGTTGAAGGTGACGCGCTGGACGTCCTTGGGGAGCGCCTTGCGGTTGCGCAGCACTTCCTGGACGTGCCACGAAATCGCCTCGCCTTCGCGATCGGGATCGGTCGCGAGGATCAGGCGGTCGGCGGTCTTGGCGAGATCGGTGATCGCCTTCAACTGCTTGGTCTTGTCGGCGTAATTCTCCCACTCCATCGCGAAGCCCGCGTCGGGGTTCACCGATCCGTCCTTGGGCGGCAGATCACGGACATGGCCGTAGGAGGCCAGGACGCGATAGTCAGAACCGAGATATTTCTCGATGGTCTTCGCCTTGGCGGGCGATTCTACGATGACAAGCTGCATGGTGGTTCAAAGCGTCCTTACGTGTACGCGCGAGGATGGAGAGACGAAGGCGGCGGCGTCAAGCCGTGGCCAGGCGGCCGGCTCGAACACGCAAACGGGCGGATCGCTACGTCTGCACCCTGCCACGCGCCGGCACAGCGTTTCCGGGGGTGGTGCGCGCCGCGGCAAGAAGGGGAGGGGGAGGCGCATCGCGGCGCCTTCTGCCACAAGCGCCGCGCCGGGGGACAGCGATTTGTCGCGCCGCGCCGGCTGCGCCGCGCAAGGGGGGCGTTACCCCCGCTCGCGCTCGGCCAGGTTGCTCCAGGCGGTCAGCATCGCGCCGCCCAATTTGCGCCCGTGCTCCACCGACGCGTCGCGCAGCCGCCCGCCCGCCGCGGCGAGATCGAGCGAGCGGCTCTGCGCTCGATCGAGCCCTTCGACCTGCATCACCCACAATTGCCGGAACGCCCCGCCCTTCTGGCGCAGCAGTAGCTGCGGCGGCCCGTCCTCGACGATCCGGCCCTTGTCGACGACGATCACGCGGTCGAACCCGACAATCGTCGACAGCCGATGCGCCACCGCGATCACCGTGCGGTTGCGCACCAGCGCGTCGAGCCCGTTCTGCACCTCGAGCTCGCTCTCCGAATCGAGCGCGCTGGTCGCCTCGTCGAGCAGTACGATCCGCGCGTTCTTGAGGAAGGCGCGCGCGATGCCGATGCGCTGGCGCTGCCCGCCCGATAGATTGGCACCGCGCTCGCCGACGACGGTGTCGTAGCCGTGCGAGAGACGGCGGATGAAATCGTCGCAGCCCGCGGCGTCGGCGGCGGCATGAACGTCCTCGTCGCTCGCATCGGGGCGGGCGATACGGATATTGTCCATCACCGAGCGGTGGAACAGCAGCACCTCCTGCGGCACGACCGCGATCGCGTCGCGCAGCGATTCCTGCGTGACATGGTCGATCCGCTGGCCGTCGATGGTCAGATGGCCGATCTGCGGATCGTGGAAGCGCTGGATCAGCTGGAGCAGCGACGATTTCCCCGCGCCCGAGGCGCCGACGATGCCGACCTTTTGTCCGGCAGGGACGGTGAGCGAGAGATCGTGGATGATCGGGTCGCGCGGATCGTACCCGAAGGTGACGTTGGCAAGATCGACGGTGCCCTCGCCGACGCGCAGCCGCGTCGCGTCGGGCGCATCGCTCAGCGTCTGTGGAACGCCGATGATGTCGAGCGTCTCGCGCAGATAGCTGAACTGCTGGCTGGTATCGATCACCGCCATCGCAAGATCGCGCGAGCCGTTGAGGATGCGGAAGGTCATCGTGCTGATGATGACGACGTCGCCGGTCGAGATCGCGCCGGTCGACCAGCGACCGATCGCCCAGATCAGCGTGCCGCCGACCAGCACGGCGAGCGCGAGATCGTGCAGCCCGCGCATCTGTTCGACGAAGAACCAGCCACGGCGCTGTGCATCGGCCTCCTTGTCGAGGAAGCCCTCGAGGCGGTCGAGCTCGCGGTCGCGCGCGGCGAACGCCTTGACCACCCAGATATTGCCGATCATGTCGATCAGCTCGCCGCCCGCGCGCCCCGCATGCTGCGCAAAGGCGGTGTGGTGGACATGGCCGCGCAGGCCCAGCAGGATCAGCGCGACGGTGACGAGCAGGAAGACGCCGCCGAGGATCGCCGCCATCGCGGCATCGATCGTTACGAAGATCAGCATCGCGCCGGCAAAGGCGATCAGCGGCGGCGTCACTTCGCGCAGCAGCCGGTGCATGATCGCGCCGAAGATCCCCGCCAGCCCTGAAATGCGGTGGCCGAGCGAGCCCGCGCGCTGGTTCTGGAAGAAGGGCATCTGGTGGCCGGTCAGGTAGTTGACCATGTCGAGCCGGATGCCGACCCCCGAGCTGACCGTCGCCTGCCCGAGCGTCAGCGCAGAGGCGCGCTGCAACAGGCTTTCGACGATGACCAAGCCGAGAAACACCGCGAGCGACGCATAGACCGTGCCGCGCGCGCGAACCCCGCCGGTCATCGCGTCGATCAGCAGCTTCATCGCATATTGGATCCCGATAGAACTGATCGAGGCGGCGGCGACGAGCAGGCCGAGCGCCAGGAAGATCCACGGGCGCGCGGCGACATAGTGGATCAAAAACCGTGTCGGACTGTGCAGAAAGGGCAAGGAATCGGCTCCGGCGATGAGCAGGTCTGCTGCGCTGCAGTAACAATCGACGCAAGCCGAAGTTTCTATGGCGCCCGATAAGCGCGATAGTCGGAGCGCAAGTGTGTCGCGACGGCGGTTACGCTTGGCTCGGGTGGCCGATGTTCATCCGTCGGCAGAGAAGAGCAAAGCGACCCGCCCTCCGGCGTGGCGCTCGAGCCGGCCGGCGAGTTCGAGTTCGAGCAGCACGGTCTGGACGATCGCCGGACCATGGCCCGACTGCCGGATTAGTTCGTCGATCGCGACCGCAACGGGGCCGAGCAAGCCGACGATATCCCGGCGCTCTTCGGCGCTGGCATCGGCGGGCGGGGGGGCGGCAAACGGCGTGCGGCTGGTGCGGACCATCCGCCGGTCGATCGGGCGTACGCTTTCGAGCACGTCGGCGGCGCTCTGCACCAGCGTCGCGCCGTCGCGAATCAGCCCGTTGCAGCCTTGCGCGCGCGGGTCGAGCGGGCTGCCGGGGACCGCCATCACTTCGCGGCCGAGCTCGCCGGCCAATCGCGCAGTGATCAGCGACCCCGATTTGGGCGCCGCCTCGACCACCACCGTGCCGAGCGCGAGACCCGCGATGATGCGGTTGCGATAGGGGAAATGGCGCGCGCGCGGCTCGGTGCCCGGCGGTTGCTCGGCGATCAGCAGCCCTTCGCGCGCGATCCGCTCCTGCAGCGCGGCGTTTTCGGGTGGATAGACCACGTCGATCCCGCCCGCGATCACGCCGATCGTGCCCGTCTCGATCGAACCGATATGCGCCGCGGTATCCACCCCGCGCGCGAGCCCCGAGACGATCGCGACCTCGTCCTGCCCGAGTTCGGCGGCGAGCTGGCGGGCGAAGCGGCACGCCGCGGCCGACGCATTGCGCGCGCCGACCAGGGCGATCGTCATGCGCGCGAGCAGCTCGCTTCGCCCGCGCAGGATGACGGCGGGCGGCGCATCATCGAGCTGGGCGAGCAGATCGGGATAATCGGGATCGCCGAGAAACAGGTGGCGCGCACCGAGTCGTGCGACGAGCGCCAGTTCGCGCTCGGCGAGCGCGACCGGGGCGACGGGTGGCGGGGTGCCGCCGCCGCGTGCGGCCAAATGCGGCAGCGCCTCGAGCGCGGCGGCGGCACTGCCGAAGCGCGCGAGTAACTGCGCATAGCTGACCGGGCCGATCTGCGCGGTGCGAATCAGGCGGAGGCGGGCGATAGCGCCGGTCTCCCGCCCGCCATCAGCCATGTTTGCTGCCGACGCGCGGCTCGACCCCGCTGACCAGCCGTTCGATGTTCGCGCGGTGTTTCCACACCACCAGCAACGCGAGCGCAAGCAGCAGCAGGACGACGTCGAACTGCGAGAAATACGCCGCGCTCAGCGGCGCGCTGACCGCGGCGAGCATTCCGGCGAGCGACGAGATCCGGAAGATCGCGAGCAAGGCGATCCACACCAGCGCATAGACCAGCCCGATCGGCCAATGCAGCGCGAGCACGATCCCGAGCAAGGTCGCGACGCCCTTGCCGCCCTTGAAGCCGAGCCAGACGGGGTAGCAATGCCCGAGGAACGCGGCCGCCGCGGCGATCACGCCGTTCCCGCCGAGATAGCGCTCGGCGATCCACACCGCCGCAAAACCCTTGAACGCATCGAGCAGCAGCGTTGCCGCCGCCAGGCCCTTGCGCCCGGTGCGCAGCACATTGGTCGCGCCGATATTGCCCGATCCGATCGTGCGCAGATCGCCCGCGCCCGCCATCCGCGTCAGCAAGACGCCGAACGGGATCGAGCCCAGCAGATAGCCAAGCACCAGCGCGGCGGCAGGTGCCATCCAGAGAGTAACGATCGACACGGTTTCAGCCCCCAAGCGCCCTGCGCATAGCATATCGCGCGGATATTGGGCACCTCTCCCGGACCGGGATGATTTGTCAAATCGCTGCGCTGGGTTATGGCGCGGCGATGGATTCACGACCCGTTCTGTTTTTCGATTCCGGGATCGGCGGCCTGTCGGTGCTCGCCGCGGCGCGCGCGCTGCTGCCGCAGATGCCGGTCGTCTATGTCGCCGATTCGGCGGGGTTTCCGTACGGCACCAAGAGCGAGGCCGAGATCGCCGCGCGCGTGCCAGCGCTGCTCGGGCGGCTTGCCGAGCGCTATCGCCCGCGGCTGATCGTGATCGCGTGCAACACCGCCTCGACGATCGCGCTCGCCGCGGTGCGCGAGGCGCTCGACGTGCCCGTGGTGGGGACGGTGCCCGCGATCAAGCCCGCCGCCCTGGTCAGCAAGACGCGCGTGATCGGGGTGCTCGGCACCAATGCGACGGTGCGCCAGCCCTATGTCGACGATCTCGCGACGCGATTCGCCGCCGATTGCACGGTGTTGCGGCATGGCTCGGCCGAACTGGTCGAGCTCGCCGAGGCCAAGCTCCACGGCCATGCTACCGACCCGGCGCGCTATGCCGCGATCCTCGACGGATTGTTCGGCCAGCCCGGCGGCGGGCGAATCGACACGATCGTCAACGCCTGCACGCATTTCCCGCTCGTCGCAGACGAATTGGCGGCCGCCGCGCCGCACCCGGTGATCTTCGTCGATGGCAGTGCTGGGATCGCGCGGCGGATCGCGTTCCTCACGCGGGGGCAGGGCTGGCCTAAGGCTGCGGGCGACGGGCGCGCGGTGTTCACCGCGAGCGACGCGACGACCGAGGCGCTGGCGTCCGCGCTGGCGCGGTTCGGTCTCGGACGACGTGAGACATTATGACCACCCGTTCGATCACGCTGATCGCGTAAACCCGCTGGAATTTCGCGCGATCAAGGTCTAGATCGCGGCGATGGACGTGGACACACCGCCTCGCGGAGTCGATTACTCCCGAATCTTCACGCAGGCGATCGATCGTCTGCATGTCGAGGGGCGCTATCGCGTCTTCATCGACATCCTGCGCAACAAGGGTGCGTTTCCCAACGCGCGCTGCTTTGCCGGGCATAACGGCCCCAAGCCGATCACGGTGTGGTGCTCGAACGATTATCTCGCGATGGGCCAGCATCCCGATGTGATCGCGGCGATGGAAGGCGCGCTGCATGATGTCGGCGCGGGTTCGGGCGGCACGCGCAATATCGGCGGCAACACGCATTACCATGTCGATCTCGAAGCCGAGCTTGCCGATCTGCACGGCAAGGAAGGCGCGTTGCTGTTCACCAGCGGCTATGTCTCGAACGAGGCGACGCTGGCGACCCTCGCCAAGGTGCTGCCGGGCTGCGTGATCTTCTCGGACGAACTCAACCACGCCTCGATGATCGCGGGGATCCGCAATTCGGGGTGCGAGAAGCACGTCTTCCGCCACAACGACGTCGCGCATCTCGAGGAACTGCTCGCCGCGACTGATCCTTCAGTACCCAAGCTGATCGCGTTCGAGAGCGTCTATTCGATGGACGGCGACGTCGCGCCGATCGCCGAGATCTGCGATCTCGCCGACCGCTACAATGCGTTGACCTATCTCGACGAGGTCCATGCGGTCGGCATGTACGGCGCGCGGGGCGGCGGCATTTCGGAACGCGACGGCGTCGCGCACCGGTTGACGATCATCGAGGGCACGCTCGGCAAGGCGATCGGCGTGATGGGCGGCTATATCAGCGCCGACCAGACGATCATCGACGTGATCCGCTCGTACGCGCCGGGGTTCATCTTCACGACCTCGCTGTCGCCGGTGCTGGTCGCGGGCGCGCTGGCCGCAGTGCGCCACCTCAAGGCGTCGAGCGTCGAGCGCGACGGGCAGCAGGCTGCGGCGACGATGCTCAAGACGCTGTTCGCCGAGTCCGGGCTGCCGGTGATGGATTCGACCACGCATATCGTGCCGCTGATGGTCGGGGATCCGATCAAGGCCAAGAAGATCAGCGACATCCTGCTCGCCGAATATGGCGTGTACGTCCAGCCGATCAATTACCCGACCGTGCCGCGCGGCACCGAGCGACTGCGTTTCACGCCCGGTCCGGCGCACGACACGGCGATGATGCGTGATCTGACCAATGCCCTGGTCGAGATCTGGAGCCGGTTGGAGTTGCGCAAGGCCGCCTGAGCGGCGACGATGGTCGCGGACGTGGCCGGTTCCGCCAACATCTGATCGACCGAAACGCCCAAGCGCTCGGCATAGCTATGGCCCTCGGGCCATCCATGACGTTGAAGGCCCTGGCGCCATCCATTCGCACATGGTCGCGTCCTGTCGACCGCATCTCTGGCACAGGCTCGCCGACGCGGCGAACCGGCTCCCGTGCTACGCCGGCGGCGGAACCGCCCTGCCCGAGCTTCGTTACGCCTCTGAAATCAATGGAGGAATATATGGGTAAGGGTTGTATCTTGTGGCTGATCGGCGTGCCGATCCCGGTCATTCTGCTGCTGTGGCTGCTCTTCGGCCACTGATCAGACCGCCCCGATCAACAGTGTCAGCAGCCCCAGGCCGAGCGACAGCGGGATGCGCAGCCGCATCCACCAGATCGGAACGAGGCCGCGCTTGGCGAGGAGCCAGTCCACGCCAAGCGCCGCGATCAAGCCGATGCCGAGCAGGATCAGTGATGGCCCCGGCCACGGCTCGCCCACCGCCCAGGGAACCGCACTGGCGAGCGCGACGAGCGAGGGGACGATCGCGGCGACCCACAGCCATTCGGGCGGGCGCTCCTTGCCCGCCGCGATTCCCCACCACAGCCCGCCGAGAAAGCTCAGGATCAGCGCAGCATAAGCATAGCCGAGCGACAGCGCGGCAAAGCGCAGGGCCGGATCCCCGCTCAGTACGATCGCCGCCGCCGCGAGCTGCGGCAGCAGCCCGGCAAGCCCGAGCCAGCGCGGCAGCTGCGGCGGGTTCATGCGGCGGGGCGCACGATGCTGCCCGACCAGGCATAGCCGCGATAGAGCGGGCGGAAGCGCGCGGTTGCGCCGGCCTCGCTCGCCGCTTCGATCAGCGCGGGTTGCAGCGTCGCGCGGGGCGCCACGTCGAACTTGGCGAGCCAGGCGAACAAGGCGGCGCGGAAGGCACGCGGCAAACGTTCCTGCTGGCCGAAATCGACCACGTCGAGCCGCCCACCGGCCGCGAGTTTTGCGGCACCTTCGCGGATCGCGCCGCGCCAGTCGGGGATCATCGACAGCGTGTAGCTTTGGAAGATCCGGTCGAAGTGCGCGACGCCGAACAGCGCGGTCGCGTCGAATGCGGTCGCGTCGCCCTGCGCAAGTACGATCTGGCCGCTCAACCCCGCCGCCGCGACTTTCGCGCGTGCGGTCTCAAGCATCGCCTCCGAAATATCGATTCCGAAGAAGCGGGCATCGGGCCATTCGCGCGCTGCCGCGATCAGGTTGCGTCCGGTGCCGCAGCCGATCTCGAGCACGCTGCCCCCGGTTGGCGGCGCGATTCCGGCGATCAGCGAATCGCGTCCGAGCAGGTAATATTTTCGGGTCAGATCATAGATATGCCGCTGCGACCGGTAGATCGCATCCATATGCCCGGCATGGCCCGCCGCCATCGTCGTGTCGCTCATCCGAGCACGTAGAGGTGGACGCCGCCATAGATCGAGGAACGGTCGCGCTTGGTGTAGTCGAGCGAGTCTTCTGCGCGATACTGCCATTGGCCGAGGATCGCGTCGGGCACGCGCCCGGGCAGGATCGTCGGCTCGCCTGCGGTGCGGAACAGCACGCGGGCACCGGGCTTGGCGGTGCGCGTGATCTCGCTCCACAGCTCGGTCAGCTGCGCATCGGTCATCCAGTCCTGCGCATCGAGCAGGATATACCGGTCGAGCGAGGCGTCGGCCTGCTCGCGCAGATAATCGGTGAAATTGGTGTGGCGCACTTCGATCCGCGAGGCGCGCTTGACGATCTCGGCATAATGGTCGCGTTGGAGATACGGTGGCAGCGGCGCGCTTGCGTCCTTGCCATAGCCGCGGCCGAACGCCTGCCAGGCGAAATAATTGTCCTTGATGTCGAAGTCGCAGGCGAGCTTTTCGAGCCGCTCGCGCAACACAACGGCCATCTTTTCGTCACCGGCCAGCGCTTCATATTGCGCGGGCGGAATGCCGAGCCCGAACAGCGAGGCGGGCTGGTCGGTGATCCATTTGACGAAGCCCTTGTCGAAGAACGGCGCGAACTCGCGGTCGAAGATCTCGCGCTGTTCCTCGATCGATTGCGCGGTGAGCAGGATCTTGGGGTTCACCCCGTTGAGCCGAGCCAGCAGATGCGCAACGCCGATGAAATTCCCGAGCAGCCCGCGCTTGTAGACGTTCTTGGCGAACCCGCCGATCCGGCGGCGGCCGACCATGTCGCGACCCTCCCAATAGGCGAGCGAGGTCGCGTCGAGATGGGGCCGGATATAGGTGCGATAGGCGAGCACGTTCTGGCGGCTGTTGGCTTGTGCGAAGAAGCGGTGGAAGGCGTCGTAATCGGGCAGATGCCGCGCGGCGACGAGCTTCAACTTGTTGAGCGCGATATGCGCCGGGTTGAGATCGACCGCGGTGATCGCGCGCGGGTCGGCGGTAAGGTACGACATCATGTTGCACCCGCCCGAAGCGATCGTGACGACATGGCTGTCGGGGGTGATGGCAAGCGCTTCCATGTCGACTGCGGGATCTTCCCAGATCTGCGCATAGACGAGGCCGCGAAACGCGAAGGTGAAGGCGCGTTCGAGCAGTCCCTGTTTCGAGAGATGCTTGTGCTGCAGGACGGCGTTGCGCACCGCACGGTTCTTGACCGGCCGTTTGCCGGGACGGTGGACCACGCGGTCCTTGAGCGATCGGAGGGCATTGGCCATGGAAAAACTCTCCTGCCGGACGCTCCCGCCAAGACTGCGGCGAGCGGTAGCGCGCACGCACTACGACGATCCGGTGACGCTTCCATGACGGGATCGCGTCGAAATGAAAAGGACCTGCCGGCTAAAGGGGGGCCGACAGGTCCGTTTACGCCACCATTCGTCGCAAAGGAGGGGATCCGACGACGGTGTTACACGCCGCTGCTTGGGGCAGCGACACGGTAGATACGCACAAGCGGCATGGCTGGATGCACGCCCGTGCGACAAACTTTTACGGCATCATCACGGTGTCGATGACGTGAATCACGCCGTTCGACTGCATGACATTGGCAATGGTCACTTTTCCCTTGTGGCCCTTGCCGTCCATGATGCCCCAGCCATTGCCCGACTTCATGAAGGTCAGCGTGCCGCCCTGGACGGTCGTGTAGGTCGCCTTGCCCATATTGGCCTTGGCCTTGGCGGCGATGTCCTGCGCGGTGATCGTGCCCGGGACGACGTGGTAGGTCAGCACCGCCGCGAGCGTTGCCTTGTTCTCGGGCTTGAGCAGCGTATCGACCGTGCCCTTGGGCAGCTTGGCGAAGGCGGCGTTGGTCGGCGCGAACACGGTGAAGGGGCCGGGGCCGCTGAGCGTCTCGACGAGGCCGGCGGCCTTGACCGCGGCGACGAGCGTGGTGTGGTCCTTCGAATTGACGGCATTCTCGACGATATTCTTGGTCGGATACATCGCGGCGCCGCCGACCATCGGGTTGGTCTGGGCATAAGCGAGCGACGCGCCGCTGAGGGCGATTGCGGCGGCAACGATCGAGGTGCGGATGGTGCGATTCATGAGAATTCTCTCCAGCTGTTCGCCCGGTAGACCGGACGCGGCGGAGCTACGCGGCAGCAGTTGTTACGGATGCAACCGGACCTAATTTCATCTCTGCAGCGCTTATACGCGCGAGAGCGCACCCGTTGCGACGACCGGCCCGGTCGGCAGCCCCGTCGGCGAGCCGCCGATCGGCTCGAGCGACACGGCGAGCGTCGCGCCGACAGTGATCCGCGCACGATTGTCGGCGGTGAGCGTCAGCGCCGTGCCGCCACGCGATGCCAGCAGCCCGAGCGAATGCGGCGTCCCACCGGCCGGGATTACCCACAGCTCGGCGGTCCGCTTGGCGTCGGCAAGGCTCGCTTCGGTAAGGCGGAGCGACCCGGCGCGTGCGTTGTAGATGACCGTGACGGGCGCGCCCTTCGCGGTCGGCGTGATCGAGGCGACCAAGGTCGGACCGGTCTCGACGATGCGGGGTGCGGCGGGCGCTCGCGGCGGCGGCGGCACGGGTAGCGGACGCGTGAACAGCACGACCAGCAAGGCTGCGGCGGCGACGCTCGACACTGCGGCGATGCCCGGCCAGAGCTTGCTCGGCGTGCGCACCGGCAGCGTCGCGACGGTCGCCGCGGCATGGCCGTTTAAGGATCGCTCAATCCGGGCGAACAGATCGGGGGCAGGCATTTCGGGCCACAGCGCAAACAGCTGCGCGAAATGCAGGCGCCAGGCCTCGACCGCGCGCGCGAATGCCGGCTCGGCCAGCACGCGCCGGGTCGCGGCGGCGCGGGCGTCGCCATCGAGCAGGCCGAGTGCGAACTCGCCCGCGGTCGTGTCGGGCAGATCGTCGTCATGGACATCGGAGGGTGGCAGGTCGCTCATCCCTCGAGACACGCTTTCAGGCGCGCGAGACCACGGCGCACCCAGCTTTTCATCGTCCCGAGCGGAACCGCCTCGCGCTCGGCAAGCTCGGCATAGGTCACGCCGTCGAAGAAGGCGGTGCGGATCGCGGCGCGCTGCCGTTCCTCGAGGCTGTCGAGGCATGCGTGCAACTGGTGCGACGCCTCGTCCTCGAGCATCGTCTCGCTGGCGAGCGGCGCGGTGTCGAGGATCGGTGGCGCATCCTCGATCGGCGTCGCGCGGCGCACGGTCTGCGCGCGCTGCCAGTCGATCGCCCGGTTGCGCGCGATGGTCGCGAGCCAGGTGATCGGGCTGGCGCGCGCGGGTTCGTAGGCGCCGGCGCGTTTCCAGATGGTGAGATATACGTCGTGCAACACGTCTTCCGCAGCCTGCCTTTCGCCGCAGATACGGTAGCAGATCCCGAATAGCTTCGCTGAGGTCAGCGAATAGAGATCGCGGAACGCGGAGCGATCCTCCTCGCCCGTGCGGATCAACGCTTCGACCAGCCGGATACGCGCCGCGTCAGCCGGCTCGGTGACGGCATTTGCGGGTTGGCGGGGCGCTGAATCTATCACAGATCAACATCCTAGCCGCGGCCGCGCTGCATCGCAATCGCCACCCGGCGATTCTGCGCGCTTGAGTGTGGCAATTTCGCGCATGCTTGGCTAAAGCGCTTGCGATCCGCTCAACTCCATTGGGAGCGCGCCTCCGTTGCGCATCGCCATCGCCTCCGACCACGCTGCTTTTGCGCTGAAAGGTCTGCTCGCTGCCTGGCTTGCGGCGGACGGGTACGACGTGGTCGATCTCGGCCCCGACAGCGACGCCCGCGTCGATTATCCCGATTTCGGCTATCGCCTGGCCGATGCGGTCGCGACGGGTGCGGCCGAGCGCGGCATCGCCTTGTGCGGCTCTGGCATTGGCATTTCGATCGCGGTCAACCGGCATCCGGCGATGCGCTGCGCGCTTGTCTCGGAACCGTTGTCCGCCGCCTTGGCGCGTGAGCATAACGACGCAAACGTCGTCGCGCTTGGCGCACGGCTGCTCGGCGAGGACATGGCCAAGGCCTGCATCACCGCTTTCCTGACCACCGATTTCGCCGGTGGCCGCCATCAAACCCGCGTCGACAAGCTCGGCGCCCCAGCTCTCGCGAAGGACCCGGCATGAGCACCAACCCTACCATCCTCCACGACGTCCAGCCCGACGGCTTCTTCACGCGCGGCCTGGCCGAGGCCGATCCTGCGGTGTTCGCCGGCGTCCAGCACGAATTGACGCGCGAGCAGACGCAGATCGAACTGATCGCCTCCGAGAACATCGTGTCGAAGGCGGTGCTGCAGGCGCAGGGTTCGGTCTTCACCAACAAATATGCCGAAGGCTATCCCGGCAAGCGCTATTACCAGGGTTGCCACCCGTCGGACGAGGTCGAGACGCTGGCGATCGACCGCGCAAAGCAGCTGTTCGGCTGTGCCTATGTCAACGTCCAGCCCCATTCGGGCGCGCAGGCGAACGGCGCGGTGATGCTGGCGCTGGTCAAGCCGGGTGAGACGATCCTCGGCATGAGCCTCGACGCTGGCGGCCATCTGACGCACGGCGCGCGCGCGGCGATGTCGGGCAAATGGTTCAACGCCGTGCAGTACGGCGTCGATCCGGTGACCCATCTGATCGACTTCGACGAGGTCGCGAGCCTTGCGCGCGAGCACAAGCCCAAGCTCATCATCGCGGGCGGCTCGGCCTATCCGCGGCAGATCGATTTCGCCAAGTTCCGCGCGATCGCCGACGAGGTCGGCGCGTTCTTCATGGTCGACATGGCGCATTTCGCCGGCCTGGTCGCGGCAGGGCTCCATCCCTCGCCGCTTCCCCATGCGCATGTCGTGACGACGACGACCCACAAGACGCTGCGGGGCCCGCGCGGCGGCATGATCCTCAGCAATGACGAGGCGCTCGGCAAGAAGTTCAATTCGGCGGTGTTCCCGGGGTTGCAGGGCGGGCCGCTGATGCATGTCATCGCCGCCAAGGCGGTCGCGTTCGGCGAAGCGCTCGAGCCCGGCTACAAGAGCTACATCGCCGCGGTGATGGAGAATGCCAAGGTGCTCGCGGCAACGCTCAAGGAGCGCGGCGCGGAGATCGTGTCGGGCGGCACCGACACGCATCTCGCGCTGATCGACCTGACCCCGCTCGGCGTCACCGGCAAGGACGCCGACGAGGCACTCGAGCGGGCGAACATCACCTGCAACAAGAACGGCATCCCGAACGACCCGCTGCCGCCGACCAAGACCAGCGGGATCCGCGTCGGCACCCCTGCCGGCACGACGCGCGGCTTCGGTCCGGCCGAGTTCCGCGAGATCGGCAACATGGTCGCCGATGTGCTCGACGGGCTGCGCCAGAAGGGCGAGGCGGGCGACCCCGCCGTAGAAGCCGCTGTACGCGAGCGTGTTATTGCACTATGTCACCGGTTCCCGATCTATCCGGAGAGCTGACATGACCGACCATGCTGGTGACGAGAAGCCCAAGACCACTTTCGAAGACATGGCCCGTGCCGTGGGTGACGATGTTGTCGAGGTGCTCGACAGTGCGGTCGACAAGACGAGCACGCTGATCGGCGGCGAGGACGGCAACCGGCTGGTCGGCGGCGCCGTCGTCGGGGCGCTGGCGGCGATCGTGCTGCCCTTTTCGCTGGTGACGGGCGCGCTGCTCGGGGTCGGCTATGCCGCTTATCGAAAGTTGAACAAATAGAAGATGCGCTGCCCCTTTTGCGGACATGAAGACAGCCAGGTCAAGGATTCGCGTCCGACCGAAGATGCCGGTGCGATCCGACGCCGGCGCCAATGCGAAGGGTGTGCAGCGCGCTTCACCACGTTCGAGCGGATCCAATTGCGCGAGCTGACGGTGCTCAAGAGCGAGGACAAGCGCGAGCCGTTCGACCGCGAGAAACTGCTGCGCTCAGTCTCGATCGCAGCGCGCAAACGCCCGATCGAGGCGGTGCGGCTGGAGAAGCTCGTCTCGGGCATCCAGCGCCAGCTCGAGACGCAGGGCGAGAGCGAAGTGCGCTCGGGGCGGATCGGCGAGATGGTGATGGAGGGGCTTAAGGGCCTCGATTCGGTCGCCTATATCCGCTTCGCCAGCGTCTATAAGGACTTTCGCGAGGCGCGCGATTTCGAGGAGTTCGCCGGCACGGTGAGCGAGGTCGGCAAGGCGTGAGCGATTTGCCGCCCGTTCCGCCGCCCGTCCTCGTCCTCGTTCGTCCGCAACTCGGCGAAAATATCGGCAAGGCTGCGCGCGCGATGCTCAATTTCGGGCTGATCGAGATGCGGCTTGTCTCGCCGCGCGATGGCTGGCCCAATCCGTCGGCTGGCCCCGCGGCTTCGGGTGCCGATATCGTGCTCGAGCGCGCGCAGGTCTACGAGACCGTCGCAGACGCTGTCGCCGATTGCAGCCATGTCTATGCCACCACGGTGCGCAAACGCGGTGTGACCAAGCCGGTGGTGACCCCCGAGGAGGCCGCCACCGCGATCCACGCCGGGCCGGGGCGGGCGGCGATCCTGTTCGGGCCCGAGCGATCGGGGCTCGAAACCGACGACGTCGCGCTCGCCCGCACGATCATCACCGTGCCGATCAACCCCGAATTCGGCTCGCTCAACTTGGCGCAGGCGGTGATCCTGGTTGCGTACGAATGGTCGAAGGGGATGGGGCTCGCCCAGCCGCCCGCGGTCGAGTTGCACGAGGCAGCCCCCCAGGCCGAGCTCGACGGGATGATCGGCCAGCTCGATGCGATGCTCGTCGCGACCGACTTCTTCTATCCCCCCGACCGAACCCCGGTAACGCGGCGGACGCTGCGCACCTTGCTGACCAAGCCCGGCTGGTCGGCGCAGGAAGTGCGGACGCTGCGCGGGGTGCTTTCGGCGCTGTCGGGCAAGACCCCACGACGTCCTTGATCTGCGCACGACGACATTATATTGCGGTGCGGCAACGACTTACTACGCGCCGAGTCGCGATTTCGGGGGATTTTATGAAGACTGTAGTCGTCGCCGTGCTGCTGTGTGCGCCAAGCCTTGCCTATGCGGCCGACACGGTGGCTGCGCCCGCCCCGGTCGAGAAGGAAAAGAAGGTCTGCCGCAGCGAGGAATCGACAGGGTCGCTGTTCGTCAAGCGGGTCTGTCACACCAAGACCGAATGGACGGCGCTGGACGCTGAGCGACAGCGGGCGGCCGAATCGATGAACAGTCGTCGCAACGGCAACGGCGTCGACCTGCCACGCTGACGCCGGCCGGGGCGGCGATCAGCGTCGGTCGAACGCGGCCAGTTCGTAAGTGATCGACGCTTCGACCAGTTGCTCCCAAAGATCGGCGACGATCGCTTCGGGCACGCCCGCCGCCTGCGCTGCGGCCACCGCATTGGCGATGACCTGCGTCTTGCGCGGCTCGTCGCGCACCGCCGTCCGCGCGGGTTTGATCCGCGCGGCGGCGTCCATATAGGCGAAGCGGCGCGCCAGCCGCGCGACCAGATCGCGATCGATCTGATCGACGCCGGCGCGGACCTCGATCATGGTGGTACAGTCGGGGCCGGAAAGGATCTCGCTCATGCCCGTGGTCTTGGCAGGGCGGATCGTGCCTGTCCAGCTTGACTCGGGCCGCCCGCGCGGCTAGGCGCCCACCTTCGCAAATGGCCCCGCACCCCGGTGAAGTGGTGGCCCTGCCCCAATCTCCTGAAGATTTGGATAGAGCGATACCGGGTATCGATCTCCTGCCCCGGCAGGCGGTCTTGTCACGAAGCACTTGCCAAGGAATATCACATGTCGAAGCGTTCAAGCGCAAAGTACAAGCTCGATCGCCGGATGGGCGAGAACATCTGGGGTCGTCCCAAGTCGCCCGTCAACAAGCGCGAATACGGCCCCGGCCAGCACGGCCAGCGCCGCAAGGGCAAGGTCTCGGACTTCGGCATCCAGCTGCGCGCCAAGCAGAAGCTCAAGGGCTATTATGGCGACGTGACCGAGAAGCAGTTCCGCGCCTGCTACACCGAAGCCGCGCGCATGAAGGGCGACACCGGCCAGAACCTGATCGGCCTGCTCGAGCAGCGTCTCGACATGATCGTCTATCGCGCCAAGTTCGCACCGACCGTCTGGGCGGCGCGTCAGCTCGTTTCGCACGGCCATGTTCGCGTCAACGGCGTGAAGTGCAACATCGCGTCGCGTCGCTGCTTCGTCGGTGACGAGATTACGCTGGGCACGAAGGCCAAGGAAATGGCGCTGGTCCTCGAAGCGCAGCAGCTCGCCGAGCGCGAAATCCCCGATTATGTCGCGCCCGATGGCGCGGCGAAGGTTACCTTCACGCGCGTGCCGGCACTCGACGAAGTGCCCTATCCGGTGAAGATGGAACCGAACCTGGTGGTCGAGTTCTACAGCCGCTGAGGCAAGGCTCCAGCGCAGCTGGAGCCGAGCGCACATCAGCGGCTCGGCCGGCGGTGCCTCAGCACCGTCCGACGACGTGGCTTCGCCACGGCGCGATCCGGAACAAGAAGGGCGGCCCCGCAACGGGCCGCCCTTTTTCGTTATTGCGCGGGCAGCTTCAGCGTCGTGCGCAGAAAGCCGTCCGCCTTGCCGAGCAGCATGGCGCGTGCGCTGCTGTCGTCGAGCTGGTGGTCGAGATGCGGGAACTCGACCAGTTCGACCGACTTGCCTGCCGCTTTCAGTCGCGCTGCCATCAGCCGCGACTCTTCGATCCCGACATTCTGGTCGCGGTCGCCGTGGAACAGCAGCACCGGCGCGGTGATCCGCGCGGCGTTCTGCGCGGGCGAGCCTTCGCGGACATGCGGCCCCTTGCCGATCCGCGCATCCTGCTCGGTAAAGTCGGTATAGTCGTGCCGCTCCTGCCGCAGCGTCTCAAGGTCGGTGACCGGCGCGACCGCGACGATTGCCTTGAACAGCGCGGGATCGAGCACCGCGGATTGCAGCGCGGCATAACCGCCATAGGACCAGCCGACGATCGCGAGCTTGGCTGGGTCGGCGATGCCCTGCTTGACCAGCCAGCGCCCGCCATCGTTGACGTCGCCGATCGCGGTCCGCCACGACTTGAAGCCATTGTCGTTGAACCAGGCGATACCATAGCCGGTCGATCCGCGATAATTGGGCTGCAGCACGGCATATCCGCGATTGGCGAAGAATTGCGACAGCCAGTCGAAACCCCATTCGTCGCGCGCCTCGGGGCCGCCATGCGGCATCACGATGGTCGGGAGGTTCTTGCCGTCGCTGCCCGGCGGGAGCGTGAGATAGGCGGGGATCTGCGTGCCGTCGGCGGCGGTAAAGCTGACCGGCTTGACCGCGGCGAGCGTCGTCTTGGCGAGGCCGGCGCGCGCGGGGAACGCCTCGGCGAGCCGGCGCGTGGCCTTGTCGTAGAGGTAGTAATGCCCCGGATCGACGTCGCTGCCGGCGAACAACAGCACCTTGCTCTCGTCGGCGCTGGCGTCGACGAAGGTGACCAGCGGCAGCCCGGGCAACGCGCGCGACAGCGACGCCGCGAGTGCCTTGAGCTCTGGATCGAAGAAGGCGCTCTGGCGCTTGTCGGTGATGAAGCTTGCGCCGACCACGCGACCCTGGCGTCCGATGCGGATCAGATCGTCGACATCGACATCGGGGCGATCGAGCACCAGCGTCTTGGTCAGGCTGCCGTCGAGTGCGACCGAGAAGAGCGCCTTGCGCTCGTCCTTGCTGTCGACGCCGTAAACCAGATTGCGATCGCGATCGACGGCATAGGGGTTGAAGCCCGAGAGCACCCCGCCCGTCGTCTTGAGCGTGCCGAGCGGCAGCCAGTTGCGGTCGCCCGCCTTGCGATACGAATAGAGAATCGTATCGCTATTGTAGCCCGAGTTGAGCTTGATCTGCTTGCCCATGATCCGCACGGCGCCGTAGCCGTCGCTGATATAATCGACCGCAGAGTCATTGGGGGCCTCGACGGTCGCGCGCCGCAGCGTATTGGTGTCGATCCGGTCGACCCCGAACCCCTCGCGCGTCTCGGCGAGCAGCGATCCCGTGGTTGCTTCGGGGACGTAGCGCCGGGTCAGCAGGACGGTGCCCGGGGCGCCGCCGTTCCAGTCGATCACCTCGCCACCGCCGAACGCCGCACCCAGCGATCGATCGTTGGTGCGCGCGCTGAGCACCTTCAGATTCTTGCCGTCGCTGTCGAGCGCGATCAGGCGGGTATAGCCGTTATAGCCGCGATGCGTGAGGCCGCTCGTCTCGAGGATCATGTAGATGCCGCAGACCAGCCGCGTATCGGTCGACCATTTGCACGAGGTCAGCCGATCGGGATCACCGCTCGAGGCGAGGATCGGCTTGGCGACGCCATCGGCGATCGACACCACGAACAGCCCCGCGCCACGCCCGTTGATCGCCGCGACATAAGCAATCGACGTGCCGCTCGGCGAAAGGCTGACCTGCTGAATGTCCTCGCGCGCGCCGAAGCGCGCGGCGGCGTCGCTCGGCACCGACGCCGGACGGTCGGCAGCCGACAGTGGCGCGGCGAAACAGGTGGCTAACGCCACCGCAAAGCTGGTCTTTTTCACGAATATTTCCCCTTGGCACAGATGTTACCGGCTTTTTTCGGGGGTGCAAGCAACCGGTGGGGTTCCCGTTGCGCCGGTGCGATGCGGCTGCCAGAACAGGGTCCTGAAGCTGACGGGGGATATGTGCCGATGCGCGTTGTGCCGATTTTCACCGCGATGCTGGGCATTGCCGGTCTGACGAGCAGCGCGATCGCGCAGACCGCCCCGCGTGCGCCCGTAATCTCGGTCGAGACGCTCAAGCAGGTCACCAAGACCTTGTCGTCGGACGCGCTCGAGGGCCGCAAGCCGACCACGCCGGGCGAGGACAAGGCGACCGCCTATATCGTCGAGCGCTTCAAGGCGGCGGGGCTCGAGCCCGGCAACAATGGCAGCTGGTTCCAGGCGGTGCCGCTGGTCGAGCTGACCGCGCACGACGTGACGCCGATGACCTTCAGCGGCGGCAAGGCGCCGGTCGCGCTGCACTATCGCAGCGACATGGTGCTCGCGACATATCGCGTCACGCCGACGATCGCGATCAAGGATTCGCCCGTCATGTTCGTCGGCTATGGCATCACTGCGCCCGAACGCGGGTGGGACGATTATGCTGGCGTCGATGTCCGCGGCAAGACCGTCGTGATCCTGGTCAACGATCCCGACTGGCAGACGCCGGGACGCGACGGGCTCTTCGAGGGCAAGGCGATGACCTATTACGGCCGCTGGACCTACAAGTTCGAGGAAGCCGCGCGCCACGGCGCGACCGCGGCGATCATCGTCCACGACACCGAACCGGCGGCGTATGGCTGGGGCGTCGTGCAGTCGAGCTGGACCGGCCCGCAACTCGAGCTCGACGAGAAGGGCGATCATGCCGACCAGAGCGCGGCGATCGGCTGGATGCAGCTCGCCAAGGCAAAGGCGCTGTTCGCCAGCGCCGGGCAGGACTTCGACACGCTCAGCGCCGCTGCCAGGACCAAGGGCTTCAGGGCCGTTCCGCTCGGTGTCACCGCCTCGGTCAGCTTCGCCAACACGATCAAGCGGCAGGCGTCGAAGAACGTCATCGGCATCCTGCCCGGCAAGACCGCGCCCAAGGACTATGTCTTCTACACCGCGCATTGGGACCATCTCGGGCACTGCGATGCGGTCAAGGGCGACGACATCTGCAACGGCGCGCTCGACAATGCGAGCGGCGTCGCCGGGCTCGTCGCGCTCGCCGAGGCGAGTGCCAGGGCCGGGCCGGCCAAGCGCTCGCTCGTCTTCATGTCGCTGACGTGCGAGGAATGTGGGCTGCTCGGCTCGCGCTATTACGCCGAGCATCCGGTCTATCCGATCGCGCAGACCGTCGGCGGGGTGAACATGGACGGGCTCAACGTGATCGGCCGGACCAGGGATTTCGTCGTGACCGGGGCTGGCAAGTCCGAGCTCGAAGATCGCATGAAGCTGCTGGTCGAAGCGCAGGGCCGCGTGCTCAAGCCCGAGTCCAATCCCGAGCGCGGCAGCTATTTCCGCTCGGACCATTTCAGCTTTGCCAAACTGGGCGTGCCGATGTTCTATGGCGAATCGGGCGAGGATCTGCGCGTCGGCGGGGAGGGGGCAGGGCATGCCGCGACGCTCGATTATATCCAAAACCGCTATCACAAGCCGCAGGACAAATATAATGCGGCGTGGGACTGGTCGGGCGCGGTCGAGGATCTCCAGCTCTATTATGGGTTGGGGCGTCAGCTCGCCGACGGCAGCGACTGGCCCAATTGGTATAAATCCGCGGAATTCCGCGCCGTTCGCGACACGAGTCGCGCAGGGAAATAGACGATGTCGAAGCTGCTGCCGCCCGCGGAATGGGCACCGCATGCCGCGGTGTGGATCGGGTTTCCGAGCCATGCCGAGCTGTGGGAGGACGATCTCGAGGCCGCGCGCGACGAGGTGGCGGCGTTCGGCCGCGCGGTCCATGCCGAAGGCCGTGGCGAGCGCGTCATCCTCGTCGCCGCCGACGAGGATGCCGCCGAAGCGGCACGCAGCCTGGCGGGGGACTTCGCCGAGATCGTGGTCGAGCCGTTCGGCGATATCTGGCTGCGCGACACCGGGCCGATCGTGCTGTCGGACCACAGTGCGCGCGATTTCCAGTTCAACGGCTGGGGCGGCAAATATGATCTGCCCGGCGACGACGATGTCGGGCTGCGCCTCGCGGCGAGCAAGCTGTTGCCGGTTTCGCCGTGCGACTGGGTGCTCGAGGGCGGGGCGATCGATGGCGACGGCACCGGGCTCGTCGTCACGACCGAGCAATGCCTGCTCAACCCCAACCGCAATCCTTCGCTCACCAAGGCCGAGATCGAGCGGCGGCTGCACGATGATCTCGGCCTCGACCAGGTGCTGTGGCTCGGCGAGGGCCTGATGAACGATCATACCGACGGGCATGTCGACAATCTCGCACGCTTCGTCGCGCCCGGCGTGCTGGCGGTCCCGCAGGCCGCCGAGAACGATCCCAACTGGCAGGTCTATCAGCTTGCAGCGGCCACCGCCGAGGCGATGGCGGGGATCACGGTGGTGCGGATCCCATCGCCCGGCCGCGTGCTGCGCGACGAGGAGATCGTGCCGGCGAGCTATATGAACTTCTATATCGGCAATGCCACGGTGGTGGTGCCGCTCTACGGCGCGCCCAATGACGAATCGGCGGTCGCGGCGGTGCAGCAGCTGTTCCCCGGCCGCACCGCGGTGGGCTTGCGCGCCGATGCGATCCTGACCGGCGGCGGGAGCTTCCACTGCATCTCGCAGCAAGTGCCAGCCTGACTTGGGATTAAAGCCGGCCGATCAGGCGTTCGATCGCGTGGTGATCGGTCGAGCTCTCGCCGCAATCGCGCTCGATCATTCGGCGGATTCCTTCGAGCTCGTCCTGCGTCAGATGCTCGATCCCGATGAACGCGTTGCGGGCATCGGTGGTCGCGCGGATGATCTCGTCAAGCTTGGCCTGGATCGCCGAGGCGTCGCGATTCTGCGCGTTCTGGATGAGGAACACCATCAGGAAGGTGACGACGGTGGTCCCGGTGTTGATCACCAGCTGCCACGTGTCCGAATAGTGGAACAGCGGGCCGGTCACGCCCCAGATCAGCACGATCGACAGCGCGATGACGAAGGCAGGCGGGCGGCCGGCCCAGCCGGTCGCCTTTTGCGCGATTGTTTCGAACAGCTTTTCCACGGCCAACCCCTTTTGCGTCTTTGAATCGGGGCGGCGAAGCCCGATATGGCGGCGCATGACCGAAATCACCGTCGCCGCGCTGCAACTCGCCTTCTCCGCCGATATGGACGCGAATATCGCGCATGTCGCCGACCTCGTGCGCGAGGCGGCGGGCAGGGGCGCGCAAGTGATCCTGCCGCCCGAACTGTTCGAGGGCGAATATTTCTGCCGCGTCGAGGATGAAGGGCTGTTCGCGAACGCCAAGCCGGTCGGGGTGCACAAGGCGGTGCTGGCGATGCAGGATCTCGCCAAGGAATTGGGCGTCTATATCCCGACCAGCTTCTTCGAGGCCGACGGCCCGCATCACTACAATTCGCTCGCGATGATCGGGCCCGATGGCGGGGTGATGGGGGTCTATCGCAAGAGCCACATCCCCGACGGGCCAGGCTATGAGGAGAAATTCTATTTTCGCCCGGGCAATACCGGCTTCAAGGTATGGCCGGGGCCGGAGGCGACCACGCTCGGCGTCGGCGTGTGCTGGGACCAATGGTATCCCGAGACGGCGCGCGCGCTGATGCTGATGGGCGCGGAAATCCTGTTTTACCCCACCGCGATCGGCAGCGAACCGCACGACACGTCGCTCGACACCGCGCGGCTGTGGCGGCGTGCGATGGTGGGGCATGCCGTGTCGAACGTCGTGCCGGTGGTCGCCGCGAATCGTATCGGGGTCGAGCACGACCAGACCTTCTACGGCACCAGCTTCATCACCGACGAACGTGGCGATATCCTCGCCGAGCTCGGGCGCGAGGAGACCGGCGTGATCACCGCGACGCTCGACCTCGACCGCGTCAAGCGCCACCGCGCCGCGTTCGGCTTCTTCCGCGATCGCCGCCCGGATCTCTACGGGCGGCTGGTGCAGGATATCTGACGCGGGGTGGTCAGCCCGCCGCGCGCAGTTCCAGCGCGCGGGCGAAGATCGCTTCGAACATCTCGGCGGTGAGACGCCCGGTGCTCTGATTGTAGCTCGAGCAGTGATAGCTATCGATCAGCACGCGACCGTCGGGCATGCGATGCTCGGCGCCGTGCGCGAAGCGGCATTTGGGGAGGCGTCCGCCGAGGATCTTGACCGCCGACTGATGCGCGACCTGGCCGAGCGCAATGAACACGCGCGCGCTCGGCACGGCATCGGCCTGCGCTTCGAGGAACGGGCGGCAGGTGCGGATTTCCTCGGGCGTCGGCTTGTTTTCGGGCGGGAGGCATTTGACCGCGTTGACGATCATCACCCCGTCGAGCTGGAGCGTGTCGTCGGGCTTGCCCTCATAGTCGCCGGTGGCGAGCCCGAACTTGGCGAGCGTATCGAACAACAAGGGCCCCGAGCGATCGCCGGTGAACGGCCGCCCGGTGCGGTTCGCGCCGAACTGGCCGGGGGCGAGGCCGACGATGCCGAGCCACGCCTGCGGATCGCCGAACGCGGGGACGGGGGCGTTCCACCAGGCGGGATGTTCGACGCGCAGCGTCTCGCGCAAGGCGACGAGGCGTGGGCAAAGCGGGCAATCGCGCGCGGGTTCGGTTTCGGGCAGCGGGCTGGGTGCGAAGTTCATCGTGATGCGATAGGCAGGTTTGGGTGAGCAACTCAACCTGTACCCTGCGCCAAGCCTCCGGCTACGCGATCGCGATCGGATCCAATCGGCGGGGAGCTCATGGCAGTCCCGCGGCCGAAGTGGCCGCGGCGATCGCGGCGTTGGGCGGCGTCGTGGCGGAGTCGCCGGTGCTCGGCAGCGCACCGCTCGGGCCGTCGATCCGGCGCTTCGCCAATGCCGTCGTGCTGATCGAAAGCGATGTGCCGCCGCCGGCGATGTTGGCCCGGCTCAAGCGAATCGAGCGCGCTTTCGGGCGGCGCCGGGGTGCGCGCTGGGGGGCGCGGGTGATCGATCTCGATATCGTGGCATGGTCGGGGGGTGCGTGGCGGTCGAAGGGGCTGTGCGTCCCGCACGCCGCCTTTCAGGATCGCGATTTCGTACTCGTGCCGTTACGCGCAATCGCGCCCGATTGGCGGGATCCGCAGAGCGGTTTGACCCCCCGCCACCTGCTCGCGCGATTGCGCAAGGGTAAGCCCCTGGGTTGACCCGTCCGGCAACCGCTCCTAACGCGAGCCCGGTGTGGGCCCATAGCTCAGTTGGTAGAGCAACGGACTTTTAATCTGTAGGTCATGGGTTCGAGTCCCATTGGGCCCACCACCGGCATGCAAGGATGCCCCGATGTCGCCCCCCGCACCCGATATCCGCCACCCGCCCTGGACGATCGTCGCGGTCGCCGCGCTGACCTGCGCGGGCGGGGCGCTGTTGCTGGTCGGCGCGCTGATCGACCGTGGGCTCCAGTTCGGGTTCGATCGCGCGATCCTGTTGTGGGTGCGTGGCGGCGTTGCGCACGGCGTGCCGCCTGGCCCAACCTGGTTTACGCAAAGCATCGTCGATGTGACCGCGCTCGGTGGGCCGACCGTCTTGGTGCTCGTCGCCGCGCTGGCGGCGGGGCTGTTGATCGTCCAGCGGCATTGGCTGACGCTCGCCTTGGTGCTGGGCGGAACGATCAGCGGGTCGATCGTGGTGACGCTGGTCAAGGCGCTGGTCGGGCGGACGCGGCCGACAGTGACCGACCATCTCGTAGCGGCGTATAATGCGAGCTTCCCGAGCGGCCATGCCGCGAACAGCGCGTGCGTCTATCTGACGCTCGCGCTGCTGCTGCTGCAGATCACCAAGCATCGCGCGGTGCGCCGCTATGTGCTCGGCGCAGCGGTGCTGCTCGTGACGGCGATCGGCTGCAGCCGTGTCTATCTCGGCGTGCATTGGCCGAGCGACGTGCTCGCCGGCTGGACCTTTGGCGGGCTGTGGGCGGTCGCATGGTGGGCGCTCGGCGCCGCGCTGCGGTTGCGCATCGCGCGCGGCCAGACCGCCGCCTAACGACCGATCGGAACTTCGTTCATCTGCCCGCAAGGTGGCGCGGGCCACCGCTGCGCCTGCACGGCCGAATCGTTTCCGGGAGTCGACGAAACGGTCTTGTGATAATATCACATAACATCTACTGCACTGCACAACGATGTTCGAAAGGCCGCCTCCCGCATGATCCGAGCCACTCTGTTGTCCAGCGCTGCATTGCTGTCGTTCGCGCCGATCGCTGCTTATGCCGCCCCCGAAGCCGTGCCGGCCCCGGTTGCCGCCAGCACCGATGACCAGGCCGCGGCATCGACCGCCAAAAGCGGCCCCGACATCGTCGTTACCGGCCGGCTCGATGCCGCACGTGCCTCGATCCAGCCGAGCCTTGGTGCCACGACCTACACGATCACCAGCGAGACGATCAAAGCGCTCCCCGGTGGTGAGAATCAGCAGCTCAACCAGATCCTGCTGCAATTGCCCGGCGTAGTGCAGGATGGCGGCGGCCAGTTCCATGTCCGCGACGACCACAACAATCTGCAATACCGTATCAACGGCACGATCCTGCCCGAGGGGGTCGCGGTGTTCGGCCAGACCCTCTCGCCGCGCCTGGTCGAGCGCTTCGACCTGCGCACCGGCGCGCTCCCCGCGCAATACGGCCTGCGCACCGCCGGGATCATCGACATCACCACCAAGAACGGCTTCAAGAATGGCGGCCAGGTCTCGCTCTATGGCGGCACCAACGACACGGTGCAGCCGAGCTTCGATTATGGCGGCTCGACCGGTAACACCAATTACTTCGTCACCGGCAGCTACAAGCACAGCAATATCGGGATCGAGGCGGTCGATGCCAGCCGTACGCCGCTCCACGACGAGACCAATCAGTATCAGGGCTTCGTCTATGTCGATCACACGCTCGACGAGAACAATCGCGTCTCGTTCATGGGCGGCTATTCCGACCAGAGCTTCCAGATCCCCAATCCGCGCGGGTTGACGCCGGGCAATGGCTATAATGTCGGCGGCGTCACCGCTTTCCGCAGCGAGGACCTCGACGAGCGCCAGCGCGAGCGCACTGCCTTCGGCCTCGCCAGCCTGCTCCACGATGCCGGGCCGGTGACGCTCCAGGCCTCGCTGTTCGCGCGCTATTCGGCGCTGCGCTACACCCCCGACGTGACCGGCGAACTGCTGTTCAACGGCATCGCGCAAAAGGCGTTCAAGCAGGACTTCACCTTCGGCGGCCAGGTCGAGGCGGCCTATCGCCTGTCGAGCGCGCACACGCTGCGCGCCGGCGCGATCATCTCGCGCGATCGCAGCAATTCAAAGACCAGCGCGCAGGTGTTCCAGCTCGACGCGGGCGGTGCGCAGCTCGGCCAGCCGATCACGATCGTCGACAACAGCGCGACGACCGAGATGACCTACAGCGTCTATCTGCAGGACGAATGGAAGATCGCCGACCCGCTGATCGTCAATTTCGGCGGGCGCTTCGATCATTATAACGGCTTCCGTGCCGAATCGCAGTTCAGCCCCCGCATCAACGCGGTGTTGACGCCGTCTAAGGGGCTGACGCTCCACGCCGGCTATGCGCGCTATTTTTCGCCCGCGCCCTTCTCGAACGTCGCGACCACGAGCGTGCTCAAGTTCCGCGGCACCAGCGCGCAGGCACCGGGCGACAATGGCGTCGACACGCCGCTCGCCACCGTTCCCTTCGCCGAGCGGCAGGATTATTTCGATGTCGGCGCGCAGCAGAAGCTCGGCCGCTTCACGCTCGGCATCGACGCCTATCACCGCCGCTCGAAGAACCTCGTCGACGAGGGCCAGTTCGGCGCGCCGATCATCCTCACGCCGTTCAACTACGCGCGTGGGCGGATCGACGGGATCGAGGGCAATGTGTCGTACGCGCACGGACCGTGGATGGCCTATGCCAATTTCTCCTACGCCAAGGCGCAGGGGCTCGGAATAGCCTCGGGGCAGTTCAACTTCGATCCGGGCGACGTCGCCTATATCGCGCGCAACTACATCTATCTCGATCACGACCAGACCTATACCGGCTCGGCGGGGGCGTCGTATCGGATCGACCAGGGCTTCCTGCGCGACAGCAAGCTCGGTGGGAGCATGATTTACGGCTCCGGGCTGCGCAAGGATGGCGACGTGCCCAATGGCGGCAAGCTGACGCCCTATGCGGTGTTCAACCTGACCGCGAGCCACGAGTTCAAGGGGCCGGGCGTCGAGGTGCGCTTCGACGTGCTCAACGCGGCGGACCGGGTCTACGAGATACGCGACGGATCGGGCGTCGGCGTCGGCGCGCCGCAATTCGGGGCGCGGCGCGGCTTCATGTTCGGGATCAGCAAGACGATCTGATTGCCTTGCCTTACCCTGCTTTGCCTCCCCTCCCTGAAAGAGTGTCGGGTGAACAGCGCCCCGCGCTGTTCAGGTCATGCCTGGGGCATGACCGACCCGACACTGGGCCGGGGGTGTGTGGCTCTCAGTGGTAACGTCACGCCCGACTACGGGCCGACCCACCCCCACCCCTCCCTTTCAGGGAGGGGAGTAGATTACTCCCGCTCGCTCAGCTTGCGCTCCCACGCCAGCGCGTCGCGCACGATGCCGTCGAGATCGGCGCGCTGCGGCGTCCAGTCGAGCGTGCTGAGGATCGCGCTGTTGTCGGCGACGAGTTCGGCCGAATCACCCGCGCGCCGCCCTTCGACCACGCGATTGAGCGTCATGTTGGTCACCCGGTCGACCGCATCGAGCACTTCGAGCACCGAGAAGCCCTTGCCATAGCCGGCATTGAGCGTGTGGCACCGCGTCGGTTCGGCGACGAGCAGGTCGAGCGCTGCGACATGCGCCGCGGCAAGATCGCTGACATGGATGTAATCGCGCACGCCGGTGCCGTCGGGCGTGGCATAATCGGTGCCGTAGACACCGACCGAGGCGCGCTTGCCGAGCGCGGCCTCGACCGCGATCTTGATGAGGTGCGTCGCGCCGATCGTCGACTGGCCGGCACGCTGCTGCGGATCGGCGCCGGCGACGTTGAAATAGCGCAGCACCGCATAGTTCATCGGATAGGCCGCCGCGACGTCGCGCAGCATCGCCTCGGTCATCAGCTTCGACATGCCATAGGGGTTGATCGGCACGGTCGGATCGCCTTCGGCGACAGGTACGCGCTCGGGCGCGCCATAGGTCGCCGCGGTCGAGGAAAAGATGAAGTGCTTGACGCCGCCGAGCACTGCGCTTTCGAGCAAGGCACGGCTCGCGACCGTATTGTTGCGATAATATTTGAGCGGGTTGCTGACCGATTCGGGGACGATGATCGAGCCCGCGAAATGCAGGATCGCGCGGACATTGTGCTTCTGCAGCGTCGCGCGGACCAGATCGTCATCCTCGATCTCGCCGCGCACCAGCGTCGCGCGCGAATCGACCAGCCAGTCGAACCCGGTCGAGAGATTGTCGAACACGACGACCTCATGCCCCGCATCGAGCAAGGCCAGCACCGCATGGCTGCCGATATAGCCGGCCCCGCCCGTCACCATCACCGTACCGTCGCGCATCGTTTCGTCTCCCTGCCGTGTCACGCCTACCCGCGGAGATTGCGCCGCGCCACTGCGTTCCTATCTAAGGATCCAGCAATAAAGGATTCGAAAATGGCAAGCGAAGTCGCAACGCTGGCGGGCGGATGTTTCTGGTGCACCGAGGCGGTGTTCAAGGACGTGATCGGCGTCGAGAAGGTCGAGAGCGGCTATATCGGCGGCACCGTGCCCGATCCGACCTACAAGCAGGTGTGCGGTGGCGACACCGGCCATGCCGAGGCGATCCGCGTGACGTTCGACAAGGATCAGGTGTCGTATGGCGAGATCCTCGACATGTTCTTTGCAACGCATGATCCGACGCAGCGCAACCGTCAGGGCAACGATGTCGGCACGCAATATCGCTCGGCGGTGTTCCCGGCGGACCATGCGCAGCGCGACGAAGTCGTCGCGGCGATCGCGCGCGCGGCGCGCGATTGGCCCGCGCCGATCGTCACGACGATCGAGCCGATGTCGACCTGGTATCCGGCCGAGGACTATCATCAGGACTATTGGGATACCGAAGGGCGCGGCAACCCCTATTGCCTCGCGGTGATCCCGCCCAAGCTCGCCAAGCTGCGCAAGAGCTTCGCCGCGCGGTCGAAGGCGGTGGTGGGGGCCTGACCTTCGCTGCGGCCTCTGCGCCGCTTCGCGCACAACAGGACCTTAGGGTTCGCGCAGAGGCGCGGGGGCGCGGAGGGTCAACCTTCGCGGTGGGCCGCGCGCTTCAGACGGTCGTTGATCGCGACGCCGATTCCGTCGCTCGGGATCGGCGCTATCGCAATCCGCGCCGATGGCGATGCGTCGGCCGTGTGGAGCGCGGCGAAGAGGTTGCTCGCGGCTTCGGCAAGGTCGGCGGTTGGCGATAGCGTGATGGCGCCGGGGATGGCGCCGAAACCGATGAGATATTCGTCGGGCGCGGCCTCGGTGGCGTCGAGCCGGAGCGGCTTGCTCGGCGCATAGTGGCTTTCGAGCTGGCCGGGCGCGGTAATGGTCGAAGCCGCCCCGTTCGCGTTCCCCGGCGAAGGCCGGGGGCCGGACGCGAGCGGGGGGCTATGGCGCGCCGTGCCCGGTCCCCGCTGTTCCATGCCTGTGCCCCGGCGTTCGCCGGGGAACGAAAAGAGGGTGAGCGCTTCCGCCGTGATAGGCCCCGGCCGCAATATGCGTAGCCCGTCGGCAGTCGATACGATCGTCGATTCAAGACCCGCTTCGGTTGCGCCGTCGTCGACCACCAGCGAAATGCGCCCGTCCAGACTCGCGACGACATGCGCCGCCTGTGTCGGGCTGATCCCCCCGCTCGCATTGGCGGACGGTGCCGCAAGCGGCTTGCCCGACGCCGCGATCAGCGCCCGCATCGCGCGGTGCGCCGGCACGCGCAGCGCGATCGTCGGCAAACCCGCCGTCACCGCCTCGGCAATCCCGGCATCGGCGCGCAGCGGCAGGACGAGCGTCAGCGGCCCGGGCCAGAACGCTTCGCCGAGCGCGCGTGCGACTGGGTCGAACTCGGCGATCACCTCGGCGGCTGCGAGATCGAGGACATGGACGATCAGCGGATTGAAGCTCGGCCGCCCCTTGGCCGCGTAGATCCGCACGACGGCGGCCGAATCGGTGGCGTCGGCAGCGAGCCCATAGACCGTCTCGGTCGGGATCGCGACCGGCTGGCCCGCGAGGATCAGCGCGGCGGCGGCGGCGATCGCGGCCTCGCCGTAGGGTAAGGTCTGCGTCGTAAAAGGCGGGTTTGGCGGGATCATCGGAGAGGGCTATAGCCCGGCACAGCATCCCCGATAAGGGGCACCGAGTAAGAGGATCCGCCATGTTCACCCCCGCCACCGTCGACCAGCGTTTCGTGCTCGATCACATCGTCGGGATCGCCGATCTCGCCGCGAGCGAACGCTTCGCCGCCGCCAGCGACGATGTCGTCGACGCGGTGCTTGAAGGCGTCGGGCAGTTGGCCGCGGGCGAATGGGCGCCGCTGCTGCGCGCGGGCGACACGGTCGGCGCGAAATGGACCCCCGAAGGCGTCGTCATGCCCGACGGGTTCGTGAAGGCGTATCACGATTATGTCGAGGGCGGCTGGGGCACGATCGGCGTTCCCGAAGAATTCGGCGGGCAGGGCCTGCCGTTCGCGATCCAGACCGCGGTGCTCGATACGCTCGGTTCGGCCAACATGGGTTTCGCGCTCGCCCCGACGCTGACCGTCGGCGCGATCGAGGCGCTGGCGCATCATGGCAGCCCCGAGCAGCAGGCGCTCTATCTTCCGCATCTCGCGACCGGCGAATGGACCGGCACGATGAACCTGACCGAGCCGCAGGCAGGCTCCGACGTCGGCGCTTTGCGCTCGACTGCGACGCCGCTGGGTGACGACAAGTGGAGCATCAAGGGCACCAAGATCTACATCTCGTTCGGCGATCACGACATGGCGCCCAACATCGTCCACCTCGTGCTTGCGCGCACGCCGGGTGCGCCGGCCGGCACCAAGGGCATCTCGCTGTTCCTCGTGCCGAAATACCGCCTCAACGCCGACGGCACGCCGGGCGATTTCAACGACGTCCGCGTCGTCTCGATCGAGCACAAGATGGGCCTCCACGCCTCTCCCACCTGCGTGCTCTCGTTCGGCGACAATGACGATTGCATCGGCGAGCTGATCGGCGGCGAGTTCGGCGGGATTCGCGCCATGTTCACGATGATGAACAACGCCCGCCTCAATGTCGGGCTGCAGGGCGTGCAGGTCGCCGAGGCCGCGACGCAGGCGGCGGTCGGCTATGCGCTCGAGCGCGTCCAGTCGGCGCGCGCCGGGTCGCCGAACAAGGAATCGGTCAAGATCGTCGAGCATCCCGACGTCCGTCGCATGCTGCTGCGGATGAAGGCGCAAACGCAGGCGGCGCGCGCGCTCGTCTATTATGCCGCGGCGCAGGTCGATCGCGCTGCGCTCGGCGAGGCGGGCGCGCAGGACCGGCTCGAGATTCTGACGCCGCTCGCCAAGGCGCACGGCACCGATCTCGGCAACGAAGTCGCCAGCCTCGGTATTCAGGTGCATGGCGGGATGGGCTATATCGAGGAGACCGGCGCGGCGCAGTTCTTCCGCGATGCGCGGATCACCCCGATCTACGAGGGCACCAACGGCATCCAGGCGGCCGATCTGGTCGGGCGCAAGCTGTCGATGGCCAATGGCGGGGTGTTCGCGCAGCTGATCGCCGACATGCGCGCCGAGGCGCAGGATGCCGGCCTGATCGGTCTCATCGACGCCTGCGACGAGATCGGGCGCGGCATGGCGGGGCTCGATGCCGACGACAAGCTCGCGGCGAGCTATCCGTTCCTGACGATGCTCTCGGTCGCGACCTGCGGCTGGCTGATGGAGCGCTCGGGCCGGATCGCGACGGGCGACGATGCCTTCTCGGCGATGAAGCGCGCGGCGTGCGCCTTCTACGTCGCACAGATCGTCCCCGAGGCGCTGGGCCTCAAGGCAGCGGCGACGGCAAAGGCGGACGTGCTCTATTCGGTGCCGGCCGAAGCCTTCGCGGCCTGAGCCGAGCCACCGCCGGGCTTACCCCGAATTTTTCGGGGTAGGCGCGACACGGCCCCCGACCTAGCGTCCGGGGCATGAACATGCCGGTGAGAGACGGGGTCCGCGCGCTGACCGAGAAGGAGAAGCAGACGCTTCGCCTGATCGTGCGCGGGCACGACGCGAAGTCGAGTGCGCGTGATCTCGGCCTGTCGGTCCACACGATCAACGAGCGGCTGCGCGATGCGCGCCGTAAGCTCGCCGTGTCGAGCAGCCGCGAGGCGGCGCGGATGCTGCTCGCGGCCGAAGGCGGCGGTGTGCCGCCGGCCCCCGATTCTGTGGGGGACACGCCAATCGGGGGAGACGCGGACCCTGCTCGGGAGGAACAGGAAGCCGCGCCGGTGATCGGCGTGGGGCGGGCATATCGCCATCCCCATATCCTCATCGGAGGTTTGCTCATGACATTCACCCTCGGTCTCCTGGCGCTCATCGCGCTGCCCCAGGACGCGCCTGTCCCACCGCTGCCATCCGTCGCCGCAGAAACGCCCGATGCGGCGATCGTGGATACCGCGCAGCACTGGCTCGCCCTGCTCGACGACGCGCGGTGGGGCGAGAGTTACCGTGCGACGACGCTGTCGTTCCAAAAGCTCAACACGCTCCAGGTCTGGACGAAGGCATCCGAACAGGCGCGGGTGCCGCTGGGTGCGATGCTGTCCCGCAGCCTGATCAGCCAGCAGGAGGTTCCGACGCCGCCGCACGGCTATCAAATGGTGAAGTTTCGGACCCGTTTCGCCAATCGGGCCGAGGCGGTCGAGACGGTCACGCTCGAGCGCGAGAATAGCGGCTGGCGGGTGCCGGGGGTCACCGTCGGATAGGCGGTGATCGTGTAACGGGCCCGGTCCGAAGCGGCGCTTCCGGCTGGGCCGGGATCTCAGGCCTTCTCGCTCTCGAGCAGATCCGCCACGTCGAGCCCGAGCAGTTCGATATGCGCGGCGATGCGCGGCCAGCTCGTCGTGACGAAATGCGCGCGCTCGGCAGCGCGCAGCTTTTCGACGGCGCCGGGCAGCACGAACATGCCGACACCGCGGCGGACCTCGACATAGCCGTCATCCTGGAAGCTCTGATAAGCCTTGGCGACGGTCAGCGGGTTGGCGCCATGTTCGGCGGCAAGCGCGCGGACCGAGGGGAGCTGGTCGCCGGCGCGAAAGTCGCCGCGCAGGATCGCGGCCGAGATGGTGCCGCGCAACTTGATATAGACCGGGCTGTCTTCGCTGTTCAGGGCTGTCATGCTGCTATAATACAGCAGCAACCAAAAAGGTCCAGACCTCACCCCTGCCAGTGCGAAATAATCTTGCTATAATCGGGACGGGGGCGTTCTTCTAATTGCTTAGCAGGCGTGCCGAGAAAGAAGAAGCCGACGATCCGTTCCGGTGCTGCGCCGAATGCATCGCGCACTGCATCCGATGCGCTCGCCCAGCCGGTCAGCCAGCCGCCGGCGAAACCGAGCGCATGCGTCGCGTGAAGCAGGTTCATCGCCGCCGCGCCGGCCGATAATTGCTGCTCCCACAAGGGGATGGCGCTGTCGGTCCGTGGCGAGGACAGGACCACCACCAGGGCGGGTGCCTGATGGGCGAACTGCTCGAACGAATCGAGCTCGCGTTGCGCGGCTTGCGGGCGCTCGGCGCGATAGGCGTCGGTGATGACGGTGGCGAGTGCGCCGCGCTGTTCGGGCGCGACGATCACGAAGCGCCACGGGGCGAGCTTGCCATGATCGGGGACGCGCGCGGCGATCTGCAGGATCGTGTCGAGCTGCGCCGCATCGGGGCCCGGCGCGACGAGATCGCGCGGCTTTCCCGAGCGGCGCGTGGCGAGGAGCGAGAGCGGGCTGGACGAGTCGTTGAGCATCGCCAAGCGTCTAGCCGCTACGCTCGCATATTTACACCTTCGTCCAAGCCGCTAGTCTCAACGGTAACAAGTCGGCGCCGGATGTAGCGGCGCACGGGCATTCAGGGAGCTTTCGTACATGGTGGACACCCCGACCGCGGATACCCCGCGCGAGCCGGATATTAGCCACGTCAATCCGGCGGCGGGCGAGACCTGGTTCGGGCATCCGCGCCAGCTTGCGCGGATGTTCACCACCGAAATGTGGGAACGCTTCGGCTATTACGGCATGCGCGCGTTGCTCACGCTGTATCTCACCAAGCATTTCGTGTTCGGCGATCGCGCCGCGACCGGTCTGTACGGCGGGTTTACCGCTCTGGTCTATCTGACGCCGCTGGTCGGCGGGTATCTGGCGGACCAGTATCTCGGCTCGAAGCGCTCGGTGAAGTTCGGCGCGATCATGATGGCGGTGGGCTATTTCACGCTCTGTTTCGGTGGCCAGACCGCGGTGCCGTTCGCGACGATCAACGGCCAGCGCTACAATGTCACGGTCGAATCCAAGGCGGGGACCGAGCAGCGCTACATCACCGATCAGGGCAAGCGGCTCCAGGTGAAAGGCAACGACGACGGCACCGTCTCGCTGCTCGCCGCCGACGGCAGTACCGCGCGCACGATCGAAAAGGACGGCTTCAAGTCGGATGCCGAGCGCAGCCCGCTGTTCGTCACGATCATGCTGCTCGCGCTGAGCCTCGTTTCGGTCGGCAACGGCTTCTTCAAGCCCAACATCTCGACGATGGTCGGCGAGCTCTATGCGCAAGGCGACCGACGCCGCGATTCGGGGTTCACGATCTTCTACATGGGGATCAACCTCGGTTCGCTCGCCTCGCAGATCCTCTGCCCGATCCTTGCCGAGACCTTTGGCTGGTGGGCGGGCTTCGGCCTTGCCGCGGTCGGCATGCTGATCTCGTTCACGCTGATCCAGTTCGATGGCGGCAAGCTCAACGGCTATGGCGAGCCGCCCGTGCGCAGCGGGCCCGACCGCACGATCCCGATCTTCATCGGCGCGCTGATCGCGGTGCCGGTGCTGTATTTCCTGTTCGTCAATCTGATGAACGCGGTCCCGCCGGTGCCGGGGTCGGGCTTTGTCGGCTATCTCGCCTCGCTGTCGCTGATGGGCAAATTGCTGTTCGGCACCTTCTTGATCGGGATCCCCGGCATCCTGATCTGGTCGTTCGTGATCGGCGACCGCCGCGAGTTCCAGATGATGCTCGCGGCGATGGTGCTGATCATCTTCAACGTCGTGTTCTGGACGCTGTTCGAGCAAGCGGGGTCGTCGCTGACGCTGTTCGCCGATCGCAACACCGATCTGCGGCTGTTCGGCGATTTCGCGATCTCGGCACCGCAGACGCAGTTCTTCAACGCCTTCTTCATCGTCACGCTCGCGCCGATCATGAGCATCCTCTGGACCGCGCTCGCCAAGCGCGGGCTCGAGCCGTCGATCCCGGTCAAGTTCGGCATCGCGCTGATCGGCGTGGGGGCGGGCTTCCTGTTCCTCGTGCTGGGCGCAGGCTTTGCCGGACCGGGCTTCCAGGTCGGGATCTGGTGGCTCGCCGGACTGTACCTGATCCACTCGGTCGCCGAACTGTGCATCTCGCCGGTTGGCCTGTCGATGATCACCAAGCTGTCGATCGCACGGATCGTCGGGCTGATGATGGGCGTGTGGTTCCTGTCGATCTCGTGCGCGCAATATGTCGCCGGGATCGTCGCGCAGTTCGCCAGCGTCGACACCGTCGGCGGGCAGGTGACCAACCTCAAGGTCAGCCTCGACACCTATACCGGCACCTTCACGACGATCGCCGAAGTCGCGATCGTGCTCGGGATCGTGCTGCTGGCCTTGTCGTGGCCGCTCAAGAAGTGGATGCACGGCGTCAAATAAGGGGGAAACGATGGACGGCATGGAAATGGTGATCGCCGCGGCTGCGGCATTCGTCGGAACGCATTTCCTGCTGTCGCACCCGCTGCGCGCGCCGATCGTCAAGGCGATCGGCGCGAACGGCTTCATGGGCGTGTATGCGCTGGTCGCCTTTGCGACGCTCGGCTGGCTCGCCCATGCCTATCAGACGGCGCCCGGCAGCGCGCCGCTATGGGCGGTCGGCGAGGGGATCTGGGGTCCCGTCACGCTCGTCATGCTGGTCGCGAGCATTCTGCTGATGGGGTCGCTGCTCGGCAATCCCGCACTTCCCGGACCACCGACCGCGACCGCGCCCGCCAGCGCACGTGGCGTGTTCAGCATCACGCGGCATCCGATGATGTGGGCGTTTGCGCTTTGGGGGCTGTGCCACATCGCAGTCTGTCCGATCGTCGCGAACATCGTCGTCGCGGTGGCGATCATCGTGCTCGCCCTGGTCGGCGCGGCGCTGCAGGATCGCAAGAAGGAGGCGCTCCAGCCTGCCTTGTGGCGCGATTGGGAGCGCAAGACGAGCTACTGGCCGTTCGTCGCGATTGCGCAGCGGCGCGCGCGCTTCGGCGGGTTTCGGCCGCATGACATTGCCGGCGGCGTCGTGATCTGGCTGGTTGCCACCTGGGCGCATCTGCCGATCGCAGGTGTCGCGGCGGGCATATGGCACTGGATCTACCGCTAGCGCGTATTTCGGCACCGTCGACCTGTCTCCCGAGGGCTTATCCGAGGGGCCACCGGGATGCCCAACCCGCCTGCGTGGGACGCGCCGCGCCGTCGACCCCGGCACAGGGCCGGGGTGACGTGCAGACATCAAACCGGCTGAAGAAATCGCTGCGTCGAGCGCCGCTTACGGCTTTGCAGCGGGCGCGACGACGGCCGCCGGAGCATGCACCGTGGGTTGCGCCGGCACGTCGGGCACGAGCAGTCCGGCCAGCGCCGCCGACATCAGATTGGCGAGGCTTCCCGCCGCCAGCGCCTTCAATCCGAGCCGCGCGATCATCGGGCGCTGGTTGGGGGCGAGGCTGCCGGTCACCGCCATCTGGATCGCGATCGAGGAGAAATTGGCAAAGCCGCACAGGGCAAACGTCACCACCGCGACGGTGTGTGCGCTCAAGCCCTTTTGCGTGCCGAGACTGATATAGGCGACAAACTCGTTGAGCACGATCTTCTGACCAAACAGCCCGCCGGCGATCTGCGCCTCGGTCCATGGCACGTTGAGCAGCACCATGATCGGCGCGAACACCGTGCCGAGCAGCCCCTGGAAGCTCAGCGCAGGGAAGCCGAACCACCCGCCGATTCCGCCGAGAATCCCGTTGGCGAGCGCGACGAGCGCGACGAAGGCGAGCACCATCGCGCCGACCGCGACCGCGAGCTTGACGCCGGTCTGCGCACCCTGTGCCGCGGCCATGATGATGTTGGCGGGCTTTTCCTCGTCATGGCTGGCATGCGGCATCGGCTCGCCGGGAACGCCCTCGGGGAGCAGCGCGGCGGGGCCCTGGCCGCTGATCCGTGCCTCGGAGAGCTGGATCTTCTCCTCGGGATGGTCGCCGAGCGGCAGTTCGCCTTGGCGGTTGGGTTCGTCGGGCATCATGATCTTGGCCATCAGGATCCCTGCCGGCGCCGCCATGAAGCTTGCCGCCAGCAGATATTCGATGCGGATCCCCATCGAGGCATAGGCCGCGAGGATCGTGCCGGCGACGCCCGCCATCCCGCTCGTCATCACCGTGAACAGCTGCGCCGGCGTCAGCCCGGCGAGATACGGACGGATGACGAGCGGCGATTCGCTCTGGCCGACAAAGATGTTGGCCGCGGCACACAAGGCCTCGACCTTCGACACGCCGATCACCGCCTCGATCGCGCCGCCGAGCCAGCGGACGATGAACTGCATGATCCCGAGATAATAGAGGATCGACACCAGGCTGGCGAAGAAGATGATCACTGGCAGCGCCGCGATCGCGAAGCTGTTGCCGCCGATTTCGGGGCGCGCGAGCGGGCCGAACAGAAAATCGACGCCGTTATGCGCGTAGCCGAGCAGATTCGACACGCCGCCCGAGAGGAATTGCAGCGCCGCGACGCCGGCGGGAACTTTCAGCACGAGCACCGCGATCGCGACCTGCAGCGCGAACGCCGCGCCGACCACGCGCAGCCGGATCGCGCGGCGATTGCTCGACAAAGCAAACGCGATCAGCAGGATGACCGCGATGCCGGCGATGCCGATGAGAAGACGATTCATGTGGGTCGGTACTCGCGTTGAAGTCGACACGCGGCCCCCCGCGCAAGCGGCCCACCATACAGCGCCGCGCGCCGGGGGCTAGTGCGGGTTTGACCGGCGGGCGAAACCGGCTAGCGTCGGCGCGATGAACACAGCTGCTTCTCCCGCGGTCGGCGGTATCCCGCGCTCCCTCTTCGCTTTCTCGATCTTCTATGGCGGGATGGTCTGCATCGCGGGCGTGCTCGGCAACAAGCAGGTCTCGCTCGGGCCGATCTCGGCGCTCGGGCCGGTCTTCGGCTTGGGCCCGCTTGCGGTCGAGGCGGGGATCTTCGCCTTTCTGCTGCTTGTGGTGACGTCGAGCGCGGTCGCCGAGCTGCACGGCGGCGCGGTCGCCAACCGGCTGGTGCGGATCGGTTTCGTGCCGCTGCTCGTCTCGATACTGCTGTCGTGGATCGTCTGGATCCTGCCGCCGTCGCCGGCGATGCTGCCCGCCAATCGCGATGCGATCCAGCTCGTGCTCGGCTCGACATGGCGGATCTGGGCGGGCGGGATCGTCGCGTACGGCGTGTCGCAGACGCTCAATGTGACGATCTTCGCCGCGCTGAAAGGGCGCGAGGGGAGCAGCCTGCTGTGGCTGCGCGCCGCGATCGCCAGCATGTTGAGCCAGGTGGTCGATACGTTGCTGTTCGTGACGATCGCCTTTTACGGCGAATTCCCGATCGGGCAGCTGCTCGCAGGGCAGATGCTGATCAAGGTGATCCTGTCGGCGATCCTCGTGCCGCCGGCGATCTATCTCGCGGTGGCGATCGGGCGGCGGCTCGATCGCGCCTAAAATCCCCCTCCCGCGTGCGGGAGGGGAGCGGGGCTTTTGCAACAGGTCAATCATGCCCCCCGGCATGATCGAGAGCTGCGCGGGGCGCAGCTCGACCTGTTGCAGAAACCCCGCCGGGAGGGCATGGCGCGCGGCGACTGGCCCGCGACGGCCCTCCCCCGACCCCTCCCGCCAGCGGGGGGGGAGAAAAAGGTTTGGCATGACCGATCATTCCCCCGCGCCCGAACTCCTCGCCAAGGCAGAAACGCTGGTCGAGGCACTGCCATACATGCAGCGCTACGCGGGCAAGACCTTCGTCGTGAAATATGGCGGCCACGCGATGGGCGATCCCGAGCTCGCGCGCGATTTCGCCGAGGACGTCGTGCTGATGAAGGCGGTCGGGATCAACCCGGTCGTCGTCCATGGCGGGGGCCCGCAGATCGGCGCGATGCTCAAGCGCCTCGGCGTCGAATCGCGCTTCGTCGATGGCTTGCGCGTCACCGATGCCGAGACCGCACAGATCGCCGAAATGGTGCTGGCTGGGTCGATCAACAAGGAAATCGTCGGCTGGATCGGCCAGGCCGGCGGCCGCGCGGTCGGAATTTCTGGCAAGGACGCCGGCTTCGTCACCGCGGCCAAGGTCGGCCGCGACACGCCCGACAAATTGCAGGGGATCGAGCGCCACGTCGACCTCGGCTTCGTCGGGGAGCCGGTCGGGGTCGATCGCCGGATCATCGACACGCTGTCGCAGGCCGGGATCATCCCGGTGATCGCGCCGATCGCGATCGGGGCGGACGGCCACACCTATAACATCAACGCCGATACGATGGCGGGCTCGATCGCCGCGGCCTTAGGCGCGGAACGCCTTTTCATGCTGACCGACGTGGTCGGCGTGCTCGACAAGCAGGGCGAGCTCGTCACAGATCTCGACCCCGCCGGCGTCGCCGCGCTGCGCGCCGACGGCACGATCAGCGGCGGGATGATCCCCAAGCTCGAGACCTGCGTCCATGCAGTCGAGGGCGGGGTCGACGCCGCGGTCATCCTCGACGGGCGCGTGCCGCACGCGATGCTGCTCGAAATCTTCACGCGGCGCGGTGCCGGCACGCTGGTGCGCCGCTGATTAAGGCGGTCGCTAGGGGTGTTCGCATCTGCGGTAGCGCGCTAGAACCGTAACGAACCCCACCCGGAGACGCGCGTGATAACCATCATCCAGATCCTGCAGGTGTTGATCGACGCCGTGACGCTGATCGTCATCGTTCAGGTGATCCTGTCGCTGCTCGTGTCGTTCAACGTCATCAATACGTACAACGAGGTCGTTCGCTCGATCTATACCGGGCTCAACCGCGGGACCGAGCCGCTGTACCGCCCGTTCCGACGGATCCTGCCCGATTTCGGGGCGATCGACCTGGCGCCGTTCGCGGTGCTGCTGACGCTGCGCATCCTCAGCATCATCCTCAACAACCTTGCCGCCCATATCCTGAGCGGCACGCCGCTCTGAGGCGAAAGGCGCTAGCATGACTGCAGCCATCATCGACGGAAAGGCGTTCGCCGCCGGCTTGCGCGCGCGCGTCGCGCAGCGCGTCGCGCGCTTTGCCGAACAGGCCGGCCGCGCGCCGGGGCTCGCCGTCGTGCTGGTCGGCGACGACCCAGCTTCGGCGGTCTATGTCCGCTCGAAGGGCAAGGCGACCACGGCGGCGGGCATGGCGGGCGTCGAGCATCGCCTCCCCGCCGACGTGCCGCAACAGGCGCTGCTCGATCTGGTCGATGCGCTCAACGCCGATCCCGCGATCGACGGGATCCTCGTCCAGCTGCCCTTGCCGTCGCATATCGACGAGCAGGCGGTGACGACGCGGATCGACCCCGACAAGGATGTCGACGGCTTCCATCCGGTCAATGCCGGGCGGCTTGCGGTCGGGCTGCCCGGCTTCGTGCCGTGTACCCCGCTCGGCTGCCTGATGCTGCTCAAGGACCAGCTCGGCGACCTTTCGGGGCTCGACGCGGTGGTCATCGGCCGCTCGAACATCGTCGGCAAGCCGATGGCGCAATTGCTGATCGCCGAGAGCTGCACCGTCACCGTCGCGCATTCGCGCACGCGCGATCTGGCGAGCCTGGTCAAGCGTGCCGACATCGTCGTGGCGGCCGTCGGCCGGCCGCAGATGGTCAAGGCCGCGTGGCTCAAGCCGGGTGCGACGGTGATCGACGTCGGGATCAATCGCACGCCCGAGGGGCTCGTCGGCGACGTCGATTTCGCGGGCGCGCGCGACGTGGCGGGGGCGGTGACCCCCGTGCCCGGCGGGGTCGGCCCGATGACGATCGCGGTGCTGCTGCGCAATACGCTGATTTCCGCCGAGCGGCGCGAAAACGTCGTCGGTGAGGGCGCGCTTTGATCGAACTCTATATCTCGTCGCTGATCACCTTCTTCGTGGTGATCGACCCGCCTGGTTGCGCGCCGATCTATGCCGGGCTGTCGTCGGGTGCCTCGCCCGCCAACCGTCGCGCGATGGCGATCCGCGCGGTGCTGGTCGCGGCCGCGATCCTGTTCGCTTTTGCCGCGTTCGGCGAAGTGCTGCTCAAGGCGCTCGGCATCAGCCTGGATTCGTTTCGCACCGCCGGCGGCATCATGCTGTTCCTGATCGCGCTCGAGATGGTGTTCGAAAAGCGCACCGAACGCCGCGAGGACCGCGCTGCGAAGGTCGCCGCGACGCCGGAAGCCGAGGACGTCTCGATCTTCCCGATGGCGATGCCGATGATCGCGGGACCGGGCTCGATCGCTTCGGTGATGCTGCTGATGAGCCGCAACCACGGGCTCGACCGGATCGCGATCGTGCTCGCCGCGCTCGCCACGATCCTGGCGTTGACGCTTGCCGCCCTGCTTGCGGCGGGGCCGATCATGCGCGTGCTCGGCGCCAAGATCGAGGCGGTGATCACACGGCTGCTCGGCGTGCTGCTCGCCGCGCTCGCGGTGCAGTTCGTGATCGACGGGGTGAAGGCGAGCCTGGCTTGATCGGCGCAAAGCCCCTCCCCTTCAGGGGAGGGGTTGGGGGTGGGGCTGTGTCTCACCGAGAGTGTCCCCAGCGGTGACGTCCCCACCCCAACCCATTGTCGGGTGAAGGATGCCCCGCATCCTTCAGGCCATGCCGGGGGCATGGCCGACCCGACAATCCTGAAGGGGAGGGGCTCAATGTTCAGTCCTTGATCCGCCACAGCCGCAGCGGCGACTTGGCCGGCATCGGCAATTCCTCGAGCCAGTCGAACGTCTTGCGATGCGCGAGCTGGTCGTAGAAGCCGCCCGGCGCGCGCACGCGGTAGATCGTCGATTCGGCCATGTTGGGGCAGACCAGCAGCATGGTCGCGCCGTGACGCTTGGCGATGGCGCGGAAATTCGCGGGACTGCCCGAGAAGGCGTGCTGCACGTCGAGGATCGCGGTGCCGTTGCGATGATACGGCCCCGCGACGGCATCGTGATGCGTGATCGTGATGATCCGCGGCCCAAGATCGACGAAGCTAAAGATCGTCTGTGCGGGATAGCGGTCGAGCGGGCGCAGCGCGGTCATCGTCGGGCATTGGCCGCTCGCCCGGTCGATGATCTGGACGCGCTTGCTCGGTCGGTCGATCGGCAGGAAGCGGATCGCGAGGCCGGCGAACAGGCCCGACCCGATCAGGATGATCGCCGCCGCCGTGCCGAGCACGCGCACCAGCGCCGAGCGGCTGCCCTGCAGCAACGGAATCAACAACCAGCCGAGTGCGACCGCGCCGGGGACCGACAGCATCTGCGCCGCCGGCCCTGCGCGCGCCTGCCACAGCAGCAGCAACGCCGCACCGGTGACGAACAGCAAAACCGTCGCCCACGCCCCGCCGAGCGCGGTGCCGCGCGCGCGCCACGTCGCGACCGCCGCGCCGATCACGCCGACGATCGGCATTACCGCGATCGGAAAGGCGACGCGGAAGGGATGGCTGTAGATCGGCTTGGCCTCGCGGATCATGTTGAGCCAGTTCTTCTGCAGCTCGGGCGAGGCCTGTTCGGGGCGGCCGAGGCATTGCGGGAAGACGAGTGCGAAACCGATCACGATGATCGCCCCCGCCGCGATCGCCAGGCCAAGCCGCACCCAGCGGTTCGCCGGGTTCGCCCAGCCCATCGCGAACAGCAGCGCGCCCGCCATCACCATCACGCTCAGCCAGACCGGCGTCAGCGCGTCGCAGCGCAGCACCGCATCGGCATAGGAGGCGAACAGCGCATAGCCGAGCCCGCTGCCGGCGCCGAGGCACAGCGCGTAGATCGCCAGCCGCGGTGCCTCGCTACGGTCCCAGATCCAGCGCAGCGTGAGGATCGAGCCCGCCAGCGCGGCGTAGGGCAGCATTTCGAGCCCGATCGTCAGCGACACCGCGCTCGCCACGCCGACGATCGCGCCGCCGCGCGCGCCCTTTGGATCGGACAGGCCGGCGACGGCGAGGCTCAGCATCGCGAGCTGCCACCCGTGATGGTCGATCCGCTCGGGCATATACATCAGCATCGTCGCCGAGCAGCACAGCAGCAGGACGATGCCGAGCGGCCAGGCATAGACGCTGACGAGCCGGCGCACCGTTGCCCCGAGGCCGAGCAGCACGATGCTCAACGGGAGCAGCGGGGCAATCCCGCACGCCAGCATCTCGGCCTCGCGCGGGCCGACGAACGGGCGCAGCAGGACGATCAGCCCGGCGAGCGGCAGATCGACCAGCCGGCTCCAATGCATGTCGAAGCCGAGCGGTGGATTGAGCCGATACTGGCGCAGATCGTACCAGCCCTGCCCGCCGAGCCAGGCGCGCACCTGCATCAGCCGCATATTGTCGTCGGTGTCGCCGAGCTGGAGGTAATGGATTCCGGTCCAGCGCTGCGCGACATAATAGATCGCGATGCCGACCCAGGCGATCAGGCTGAGGCGGACCCAATCCCGATCGAGCGTCCGCGCCACTGTACCGTCAACCATGTAAAACGCTTTCCTCGGGTGTCTCCGCCCTCTAGTGGCGCTATCGTAAAGGGCAAGCCAACGTGACAGCGATCCAGCGACAGATTGAGAGCCTGCGAGAGAACCCGCTTGTCGGGCAGCTCGTGCGCTTCGGGATCGTCGGGGTGGTGACGACGCTGATCTACAGCGCGGTGTACCTGCCGCTGACGCTGTTCGTGTTCGAGCGGCGTCATGCGGTGTATGCCGTGCCGTTCGCCTTTCTCGTCGCGGTCATCGCGGGCTTCTTCCTCCACAGCCGGTGGAGCTTCAAGGGGCATGGCGCGAGCGCGCCGACCGGGGTGCTCCAGCTCAAGTTCGTCGCGGTGCAGGCGTCGGGCATGGCGCTCAACGGCCTGATCACGTGGATCGGCACCGCCAAGTTCGGCTATCCGCCCTGGGCGCCGCTGCTCCCCGCGGTCGCGTGCGCGACCGTTCTGACCTTCTACCTCAATCGCCGGCTGGTGTTCGCATGATGGGCAAATTCTGATGGACCGTATCGTCTACGATCGCATGGCGGCGCATGATTCGACGCATTGGTGGTATCGCGCGCGGCGCGACATCCTTGCCGACTATCTTGCGCGCGCGGGTGGCCTGCCCAAGGATGCACGGATTCTCGAGATCGGCTGCGGCACCGGGCACAATCTGCCGATGCTCGCGCAGTTCGGGCGCGTCGAGGCGATCGAGATCGATCCGGCCGCGCGCGCGATCGCGAGCGCCCGGCTCGGCGCGCCGGTGAGCGCGGCGCCGCTTCCCGAGCTGCCGGGGATCGAACGCGGCGCGTACGATCTGATCGCGGTGCTCGACGTGGTCGAGCATATCGAGGACGATGTCGCCGCGTTGAAGGCGATGGGTGAATGCCTCAAGCCCGGTGGCAAGATCCTGATCGCGGTGCCCGCGCATCAATGGATGTGGAGCGCGCACGACGTGGTCAACCACCATCACCGGCGCTACTCGAAGGCGACGCTCGCCGCGGCGATCGGCCAGGCGGGACTCAAGCATAACGGGTTGCACTGGTTCAACTCGCTGCTCTTCCCGCTCGCCGCCGCGTCGCGGATCGCCGGGCGGCTGCGCGGCAAGGACGATAGCGACGATTCGCCGCCGCCGCGTGCGCTCAACGCGCTGTTCGAGCGGATCTTCCGGCTCGAGCGGCATCTTGTTGGTCGCGTGCCGCTGTCGCCGGGGGTGTCGATTCTGACGTTGGCGTCGCCCAAGTAGGGCGGCGCTACCCGTCGGTCCGGGCTGCGCTGCTCGAGGCGCTGCTCGCGGCATGGGCGGTCGCCTGTGATGTGGCGAGCCCTTCGACAGGCTCCGCACGAACGGGCTGTGGCTCGGATTCCGCGCGATACCCGAGCGTCGCCTGCCCCTGGATCGGGCCGACCACATCGGCGACCAGATAGAGCGGTCGGCGCTTCGATTCGACATAGAGCCGGCCGAGATATTCGCCGATCATCCCGAGCACGAACATCTGGAACGCACCGAGCAATACGACGACCAGCATCGTCGAGGTCCAGCCGGCAACCGCGCTGCCGCTGAAGAAGCCGATCGCGATATAGAGGAACAGCAGCAGCGACGCCGCGGTCAGCGCGAGCCCCAAATGGCTCGCGAAGCGCAAGGGGGCGGTCGAGAAACCGGTAACGGCATCGAGCGCGAGGCGGATCATCTTGGCGAGCGGGTAATTCGTCTCGCCGGCATGGCGCTCGGCACGATCATACGGGAAGGGGACCTGGCGGAAGCCGACCCAGGCAACCATCCCGCGGATGAAGCGCGCCTGCTCGGGCATCGCCAGGAACGCATCGAGCGCGCGGCGGCTCATCAGGCGGAAATCTCCCGTGTCGAGCGGGATCGCGGTGTCGGTGACGCGGTCGAGCAGGCGATAGAAGATCGCCGCGGTGAGCTTCTTGAACGCGGTCTCGCCCTCGCGCGTGCGGCGCACGGCATAGACGACATCGGCCTGCTGCGCGGTCATCGCCGCGCGCATGTCGCTGAGCAATTCGGGCGGGTCCTGCAGATCGGCGTCGATGATCAGGATTTGCGCGCCCGCGCACAGATCGAGCCCGGCGGTCAGCGCGAGCTGGTGGCCATGGTTGCGCGACAGATTGATCACCACGAGCCGCGGGTCGGCGGCGGCGAGGCGCTGCATCACCGGCCAGCTCTCGTCGCGCGACCCATCGTTGATCAGCACGATCTCGTAATCCGCGCCGACCGCCGCCTGCGCGGCCGCCGCGACGCGCGCGTGGAGCAGGTCGAGGCACGCCGCTTCATTATAGCAGGGAATGACGATGGAGAGCGCGGGGCGGATCATCCCCCCGGTTTAGCGCCGCTTTGGCCGCGCGTCATCGCCAATCCGCAGCGCGTCCGGTTCACGCCGCGGCGTGGGCGCGCTCCTCCGCAAGCCGTTCGAGAATGACCAGCGGTACCGCGCCACTGTGCAGGATCTCGTGGAACTGCCGCACGTCGAACTTCGCGCCGAGGATCGTCCTGGCCTTGGCGCGGGCGCGCAGCCAGCTGACATGGCCGATCTTGTAGCTGCACGCCTGTCCCGGCATGGTGCAGTAGCGGTTGACCTCGCTCGTCGCGCGCGGGGGCGGGAAGCCGGTTATCTCGACCATATAGGCGATCGCCTTTTCGCGGCTCCAGCGCTTGGCGTGCATGCCGGTGTCGACGACCAGCCGGCAGGCGCGGAACAGCAGCGACTGGTAATAGCCGATCCGGCCGAGCGGATCCTGGTCGTACACGCCGCTCTCGTCGGCGAGCTGCTCGGCATAGAGCGCCCAGCCCTCGGTATAGGCGTTGAAGAAGCTGGTCTTGCGGATCAGCGGACCCGCGGCGCCCTGCGCGATGCTGATCTGGAGATGGTGGCCGGGAACGCCTTCGTGATGCGTCAGCGTCGGCAGGCCGTATTTCGGCCAGTCGGTGATGTGCTTGAGGTTGATCCAGTAGATCGCCGGACGCGAGCCATCGAGCGCGGCGCGGTAATAATAGCCGTTCGACGCGCCGTCCTGGATCTCGACCGGCACGCTGCGGATCTCGAGCGGGGCGTCGGGCGGGTTGATGAACAGCGTCGGCAGACGCGCCTGCATTGTCCGCACCTGGCCGTTGAGGCTCGCGAGCAAGGCGGCGCGGCCTTCGGGCGTGTCGGGATAAAGCTGCGCCGGGGTCTTGTTGAGCGTGTCGAGCCGTGCGCTCACGCTTCCGGAGGCCAGGCCCTGCGCCTTGAGCAGCGAATCGAGCGTGGCGCTGATCTCGGCGACCTGGTCGAGCCCCATCCGGTGGACCTGATCGGGCGTGAAGTCGGTCGTCGTCGCGCTCGCCAGCGCGGCGGCATAGAGCGCGTCGCCATTCGGCACCGACCACAATCCGACATCGGTCCGCGCGGTGCGGCGCAGCCGCGTGACGAGCGCGATCTGCCGGTCGAGGGCGGGATAGACAGCGTCGGCAACGATTTTGGTCGCGCGGCCGGCGTACTCGCCCGGCAGATTGGCCGCCGTCGTCCGGCGCGTGAGCGAGGTGACGAGCCCGCTTTCGGCCGGTGCCGGCTTGCGCAGCGCCGCCATCTGGCCGAGCGCGAGATCGAGCGCGAAGGCGGGGGCGAGCAGGCCGCGCTTGGCAGCGTCCTCCTGCACGGCGTTCTCGGCATCGAGCACGCGCGCGAAATCGGCAAGGCGGTCGAGATAGGCTTCGGCATCGGCGGCCGTCGCGACGACGTGGCGCGAGTTGAGGAAATCGGGAACGCCGAAATAGGCGCCCTGCTGCTGCGTGATCGGATAGGGGCGCTGCGCCGAGCCGACGCCGAAACGGGCAGGGCCGACTTCGCGCTGGCGCAGTGAATAGAGCACCACTTCGCGGTCGAGCTTGCTCGTCGGGGAGAGCGTCGCGGGATCGATCGCGTCGAGCGCAGCGATCGCGCGTCGCGTCCGCGCCAGGCCACGCGCCCGATTGCCGAGCGACGGGTCGTCGAGCCGACGCTTCAACGCAGCGTTGGCGCCCTTGTCGAGCCCGAGCTGCGTCGCGCTTTCCGGGCTTTCCTGCAGGCCTTCGGCAAAGATCCGGTCGAACAGCGCGGCAAGCGTAGCGTCGCCGGCACCGGCCGCCGCGGCTGCGCGGGCAGCCGCGGCGGGGAGCAGCGCGAGCGCGGCGAAAGCGCTGGTCGACCACAGAAAATCACGCCGGTCCATCATCATCCCCTTGCCTGTGTGGGGCAGCGTAACGGCTCAGCCCGGGTTCGCAAGCCGATGATCCGTGCCCGGGCGAGGACGCCTCAAACGCGCTCGACCCCATTGACCGCGTCGGCGGCACGGAGGGCGGCGATGACGTGCATCAGATGCTGGACGTCATGGACTTCGACATCGATCGTGTTGGTGTGGAATCCGGTATCGCGATTATCGAGCCGCAAATTGACGATATTGGCCTTCTGCGCGCCGATGATCGTCGCGATCGTGCCAAGCGCGCCGGGCTCGTTCTTGACCTCGACCGAGATCCGCCCGGTCGCGCCCTCGGTCTTGTCGCCCCACGACAGATCCACCCAATCGGTATCGTCGGCGGCGGCGAGCACCGGACAGTCGATCGTATGCACTTCGATCCCGGCATCGGGGCGGCGCAGGCCGACGATCCGGTCGCCCGGGACGGGATGGCAGCATTCGGCGAGATCGAACGCGACGCCCGCGGTCAGCCCGCGGATCGAGATCGCGCTCGATTGCGGCGGCAGCTCGCGCAGCGCATCGACTCCGGCCGAGCCGGGCATCAGCGCCTCCATCACCGCGGCATCGGGAATGCGGCGCCGCGCGATCGCTTCGAGCAGCGCGGCTTCGTCGGAGACCTTGAGGCGCTGCATCGCCGTTGCCTGCGCATTGCCGGCGAGCGGGGCGGGGAGGCGCGAGACGAGCTCGTCGTACATCTTGCGCCCGAGCGCTTGCGTCTCGATCCGCTCCTTGTGGCGCAGATGCCGCCGGATCGCGGCGCGCGCCTTGCCGGTGATCGCGAAATTGAGCCAGCCGGGTTGCGGCTCCTGCGCCTTGGAGCGCAGGATCTGCACCTGGTCGCCATTCTCGATCACGGTGCGCAAGGGGACGACGCGCCCGTTGATCTTCGCGCCGACCGCCTGATCGCCGAGATCGGTATGGACGGCATAGGCGAAATCGATCGGCGACGCGCCCTTGGGGAGCTGATGCAGCTCGCCCTTGGGGGTGAAGGCGAAGATGCGATCCTGGTACATCGCCATCTTGGTGTGCTCGAGCAGCTCCTCGGGGCTCTCGGCATTGTCGAGGATCTCGACCAGATCGCGGATCCAGCTGACCTGCGAATCCGGCCGGACCTTGTCCTGCTTGTACGCCCAATGCGCGGCGAGGCCGAGCTCGGCCTCCTCGTGCATGGCGCGTGTGCGGATCTGGATTTCGACGCGCGTATTGTCGGCGTGGATCACTGTGGTGTGAAGCGAGCGATAGCCGTTGCGCTTGGGGGTCGAGATGTAATCCTTGAAGCGCCCCGGCACCATCGGCCAGCGGCGGTGGATCACGCCGAGCGCGGTGTAGCACGCCTCTTCGCTCGGCACGATCACGCGGAACGCCATGATGTCGCTGAGCTGCTCGAAGCTGATGTGCCGTTCGGCCATCTTCTTCCAGATCGAATAGGGGTGTTTCTCGCGTCCCGAGACGTCGCCTTCGATCCCCTGGCGGCTGAGCAGCAGCTTGAGCCCCGAGCCGATCTTGGCGATGCGGTCCCCGCCCCCCTCTTTGAGCTGGGCGAGGCGCTTGGTGATCGATTCGAACGCCTCGGGCTCGAGCTGCGCGAAGGCGAGCGTCTGCATCTCCTTCATAAACTCGTACATGCCGATCCGCTCGGCGAGCGGGGCGTAGATGTCCATCGTCTCGCGCGCGATGCGTTTGCGCTTGTCGGGATTCTTGATGAAATGCAGCGTGCGCATATTGTGCAGCCGGTCGGCGAGCTTGACCAGCAGCACGCGGATATCGTCAGACATGGCGAGCAGGAATTTGCGGAGGTTCTCCGCGGCGCGCTCGTTTTCGGTCTGCGCCTCGATCTTCGACAGTTTGGTCACGCCGTCGACCAGTCGCGCGACGCTCGCGCCGAACAGGCGGGTGATCTCCTCGGGGGTGGCGACGGTGTCCTCGATCGTGTCGTGGAGGATGGCCGTCGCAATCGTCTCGTCGTCGAGATGGAGGTCGGTCAGGATGCCGGCGACTTCGATCGGATGGCTGAAATAGGGGTCGCCATTGGCGCGCTTCTGGCTCCCGTGCGCCTGCATCGAAAAGACGTAGGCGCGGTTGAGCAGGGCCTCGTTGGCGGAGGGATCGTATTCGAGGACACGATCGACGAGTTCATATTGACGCAACATCTCAGGCCAAGATGGCGTCGGCGACTGTTGCTTTGCAACATCTTTGCGCAGGTCGCACAAAAAAGCCCCTCTCGCACGGCCGCGAAAGGGGCTTGGATCGGTCTGTCACGACGCTTATTTGGCGCGCGCGTTGCACTTGGCGAGCGCGTCTGCATCGAGCGGCTGGCCGGCAATCGCGAAGGCCGAAAGCTTGCCGGCACGCTGCGCGATCATTTCACACACGATGCCCTCGCGCTGCGGGCCCTTATTGGCGGTGAACGCAGTGTCGTTCCACTTCCACACGGTGCCGTTGGTGATCAGCATCGTCTTGGCAGGAGCGGCGACCGGGGTCGCGGCGTAATAGGGCGTGGCGTCGGCAGCGCGCGCGACGCTTGGCACGAATGGCAGGGTCGCCACGAAAGCGGCGACGGCAAGCGGAAGCGAACGGATCATGGGGAGGCTCCTTGCCTTGTCAGTTTCGATTCGCTACCTAAATGCTGCGGTTGCGAGTTGCAAGTCAAAACGTAGTTTTGCTTCCCCCTTCAACTATAAATGCGTTAGGGTTGACGATTATGGATGCAAAGCTCCGCGAGCCCTTGCGGGATTTGGTGAAATGCAGCCTCCCCGCGGCGCTCGAAGCGATGGGCGAACGGTGGAGCTTCATGATTCTGCGTGCCGCTTTTAACGGCCTGCACCATTTCGAGGAATTCCAGTCCGAGCTCGGCATCGCGCGCAATATCCTGGCCAACCGGCTGGGACGGCTCGTCGAGCATGGCATTCTGACGCGTACCGCGGTCGCCGCCGATCGCCGCAAGATCCAGTATGAGCTGACCGAAAAGGGCGCCGCGCTGCTGCCGACGATGCTCGCGCTGCGGCAATGGGGCGAGCGGTGGGAGACGGGCTTTCGCGCCAGCCCGGTGCTGGTCGACAAGCGCGACATGCGCCCGATCGCGCCGATCGACGTGCGCGCCTGGGACGGCCGCGTGCTGACCAAGCACGAATTGCTCTGGGCACTGCCCGAGGATGTCGATTATGGTGAGCCAGGATTGCGCGCCGCAGAATAGGATCGTGCGACCGATGATGAGGGGACGGACCGGCGTGCGTATAGATTCTTCCGTCGGTCTTGCGTAACACTCAGCGCGTGCCAAGCCTCCACACCCTCGCCAATCCGGCGCGTTTCCTGAAACTTGCGCGCCCGCTGACGCCGTTGCTGTTCTGGGTCGGCATCGGATTGATCGCCGTCGGGGTCTGGGGTGGGCTGACGCAGACCCCGCCCGACTATCTGCAGGGCGAGACCGTCCGCATCCTCTATATCCATGTGCCGACCGCCTGGCTCGGCATGGGCGGCTGGAGCGGAATCGCGATCTCGTCGCTGGTGTTCCTCGTCTGGCGGCATCCGCTCGCGATGATCGCGGCGCGCGCGATCGCCTTGCCCGGCGCGGTGTTCGCCGGCTTGTGTCTCGCGACCGGGTCGATCTGGGGGCGGCCGACCTGGGGGACGTGGTGGCAATGGGACGGGCGGCTGACCTCGATGCTGCTGCTGTTCTTCGTCTATCTCGGCTTCATGGCTTTGGTCCGCGCCGATGACGATCGCGGCGGAGACGGGCGAATCCCCGCGCTGTACGGGATCGCCGGATCGGTGTTGCTGCCGATCATCCGCTATTCGGTGGTGTGGTGGAACACGCTCCACCAGGGGCAGAGCATCGGCCTCACCAAATCGACGATCGATTCGTCGATCCTCTGGCCGCTCTGGTTCACGCTTGGCGGTTTCACTTTCTTCTTCGCGGGCATCGTGCTGATGCGGATGCGGACGATCCTCGCGCGCACCAAGGCCGAGGCGCGGCTGCGGCGAATGGCCAATGTCGTCGAGGTGACAGCGTGAATCCCTGGCCCTTCGTGACCGCGGCCTATGCGCTGACGGGGATCGTCTCGGTGGCGCTGGCGCTGTGGAGCTTCCTCGCGATGCGCGGCAGCGAGAAGAAATGAAAGCCAAGCATCAACGCCTCACCCTCGTCCTGCTCGCGATCGGTGCGGTCGGCGGGGCGAGCGTGCTCGCTCTGTCGGCGTTGAAGGACCAGGCGGCGTTCTTCTACGCGCCCGGCGACGTGAAAAAGGACGGTCTGCCGATCGGGCGCGCGGTGCGGCTTGGCGGGATGGTCGCGGATCATTCGATCCAGCGGCTCGCAGATGGGGTGTCGATGCGCTTCATCGTCACCGATGGCGTCGCCACGGTCCCGGTCGCCTTCAAGGGCATCGCGCCCGACCTGTTCCGCGAGAAATCGGGCGTCGTCGCCGAAGGATCGTTCAACCCCGACGGCAGCTTCACCGCGACCAACCTGCTCGCCAAGCATGACGAGAAATACATGCCCCCCGAAATCGCCGGCAAGATGCACGAAACGAAGACGTTGCAGCAATGAGGGCGGACCGGTCGTCACGCCATGCTTCGTCACCCCGGGCTCGTCCCGCGGTCCACCGTGCCGCACGCGTGGCGCTCGTTGCCGGGTGGACCCCGGGACGAGCCCGGGGTGACGGCCGGGGGGCGGCACTGTGATCGCCGAGGCAGGCCTTGCCGCTCTGTGGCTCGCCGCTGCGCTTGCGCTGTTGCAGCTCGTGCTGTCGGGATTGGGGGTCTGGCGCTCCACTCCCGTTCGCGCTGAGGCGACAGGTTCAGCCCGAACCGATGAGGAAACCACCCTCACCGCCGACATCATCGCCGCGGTCCGACCGGTCGCGGTGGTGCAGGGCGTGCTCGCCTTGTTGGCGATGCTGCTGCTCATAACCGTGTTCGTGCGCAGCGACATGTCGGTGCTGCTCGTCGCCGAGAACAGCCATTCCGACAAGCCGATGCTCTACAAGATCGCGGGCGCATGGGGGAATCACGAGGGCTCGATGCTGCTCTGGGTGACGATCCTCGGCGTTGCCGGCGCGGCGGTCGCGATCTTGGAGCGCAGCCTCGCCAAGCCAACGCTGATCGCCACGCTCGGCGCGCAGGCGGCGATCGCGCTCGGCTTCTACGCCTTCCTGCTCTTCTCCTCGAACCCGTTCGCGCGGATCGATCCGGCGCCGGCCGACGGCAACGGGCTCAACCCGCTGCTGCAGGATCCCGGCTTGGCGTTCCATCCGCCGACGCTCTACATCGGCTATGTCGGCATCTCGATCGCCTTTTCCTTCGCGGTCGGTGCGATGATCACGCGCGATGTCGGCCCGGCCTTTGCACGCGCGATGCGGCCGTGGGTGCTCGGCGCGTGGATCTTCCTGACGCTCGGCATCACCGCGGGATCGTATTGGGCCTATTACGAGCTCGGCTGGGGCGGCTGGTGGTTCTGGGATCCGGTCGAGAACGCCTCGCTGATGCCGTGGCTCGCGGCGACTGCCCTGCTGCATTCGGTCAGCGTGCTGGCGACGCGCGACGGTTTGCGCGCTTGGACGCTGATGCTCGCGGTCGTGGCCTTCTCGATGTCGATGATCGGCACCTTCCTGGTGCGCTCGGGCATTCTCACCAGCGTTCACGCTTTCGCGGTCGATCCGACGCGCGGGTCGTTCATCCTCGCGCTCCTCGCCATCTATATCGGCGGCGCGCTGCTGCTGTTCGCGCTCCGCGTCGGCACGGTGAAGCAGGGCAACACCTTCGACGCGATCAGCCGCGAGGGCGCGTTGATCGTCAATAATCTGCTGCTCTCGGTGATCCTCGCGCTCGTCCTGCTGTTCACGCTCTATCCGATCGTCGCGGCGGGCTTCGGGACGCAATTGTCGATCGGCAAGCCGTTCTTCGACAAGTTCATCGGCCCGATCGCGCTCGCGCTCGGCGTGGTGATGGCGATCGGTCCGATGGTGCGCTGGCGCCGCGACGACCCGGGCGTCGTGCTCGGGCGGATGACCGTGCCCGTCGCGGTGACGGGCTTTGCGCTCGTTGCCTTGGTCGCGCTTGGCGGGGGGATCGCGTGGCTGCCGCTGTTCGGGCTCGCGCTTGCGATCGGGCTCGCGGTGGCGAGCGTGCTGCCGCTGTGGGGGCGCAATTTGCGCCGCACGCCGCTGTTCACCTACGGCATGGTCGTCGCGCATCTCGGCATCGCGGTCAGCCTTGCCGGCATGGCGTGCGACGCCGCCTTCACCCAGGAAACGCTCGTCGCGGTGCGCGTTGGCGAGCCGTATCGCGCCGGGCCTTTCACGGTAACGCTCGACGGGATCAAGCCGGTGGTCGGCCCCAATTGGTCGGCGCTCGAGGCGCGGCTGAGCGCGCGGCGTGGCGTTGATGGCGCGGTGTTCTACCTGCGCCCGCAATCGCGCTTCTTCGCCAATCCGGTGACGGTGACGAGCGAATCGGCGATCGCGACGCGCTGGGACGGGCAGCTCTATACCGTGCTCGGCGAGCCTGACGGCACCGGGCGCTGGCAGCTGCGGTTGTGGTGGAAGCCGTTCGTGACGCTGATCTGGTTCGGCGGCGCGCTCGTCGCGATCGGCGGGGCGCTGTCGCTGCTCGGGCGCTTGCGGCGGGAGCGGCGCGTGCGGGTGCGCGAGGCGTACGCATGAAGCGGTGGCTGATCTGGGTGCCGTTTGCCGTCGCGCTGGGCCTGCTCGCTCTGGTCGGCTGGGGGCTCTACAAGCCAGCCGACCGCACGGTGCGTTCGGCATTGGTCGGCCAGCCGCTCCCCAAATTCGCGCTCCCGCCGATCGTGCCGGGCAAGCCCGGTCTCGCCACCGCCGCCTTCGCGACGGGCAAGCCGCGCTTGCTCAACGTCTTTGCCAGCTGGTGCATTCCGTGCATCGCCGAGGCGCCGCAACTGCTCGCGCTGAAGCAGGCGGGGGTCGAGATCGACGCGGTCGCGATCCGGGACACGCCCGCCGCGATCGCCGACTTCCTCGCGCGCAACGGCGATCCCTATGCGTCGATCGGCGACGACAAGACGAGCTCGGTCCAGCTCGCGCTCGGATCGTCGGGGGTGCCCGAGACCTTCGTGATCGGCGGCGACGGGCGGATCGTGCTCCAGCATGTCGGTGACATCCGCGCCGACGAGGTGCCGGGGCTGATCGCAACGGTGCGGAACGCGCGGTGAGGCGGCTGCTGCTCCTCGTCCTGTTGCTCGTCGCGGCGCCGGCTTGGGCCGACAGCAATCTTCCGCCCGCGCCGCTCGCCAATGTCCAGCTCAAGGACCCGGCGCAGGAGCGGCAGGCGCAGACGCTGATGCTGACGCTGCGCTGCGTCGTCTGCCGGGGCCAGTCGATCGCCGACAGCAATGCCGAGATGGCGGGCGACATGCGCGCTTTGGTGCGCAGCCGAATCGCCGCGGGGCAGAGCCCGGAGGCGATCCGCGCGTGGCTGATCGCGCGCTACGGTGACTATGTCAGCTATGACCCGCCGCTGAGCGCGATCACCGCGCCGCTGTGGATCGCGCCGCTCGTGCTGCTCGCGCTCGGAGCGTGGTTCGCGCGCGCGAGTTTCAAGCGGCGGCGGCGCGCGTGAACCTGCTGATGCTCGCGCTGGTCGGGGTCGCGGCCGCAGGGCTGCTATGGGGGCTGGGGATCGGGCGCTCGCTCTGGACGATCGCGGGCGCGGCGCTGGTGCTCGGCGCGGCGGGCTTCGCGCTGCAGAGCGCGCGGCATCTGCCGGGCAAGCCGATCGCGGCCGATGTCACGCCGATCACGGTCGATCCCGGCATGGTGGCGTTTCGCGAGGCGGTGTTCGCCCCGTCGCGCGCCGATAGCCTTGCGCTCGCCAGCGCCGATGCGCGGCTGCAGGCGGGCGACGCGCACGCCGCCGCCGAGGGATTGCGGCGCGAGATCGCACTGCGCCCTGACGATGCGATGCTGTGGACCGGGCTCGGCTATGTCCTCGCGCTGCATGATGGCGCGGTGTCGCCTGCGGCCAAGTTCGCGTTCCGCCGTGCGGTCGCGCTGGCGCCGCGCAGCCCGGGCCCGGCGTTCTTCCTCGGCATGGCCTATGTCGATGCCGGCGAGGTCGCGCAGGCACGGCCCGCCTGGGCCTATGCGCTCGCCGCCACGCCGGCCGACGCGCGGTATCGCGACGACATCGCGCAACGGCTCGCCGCGCTCGATCAGTTCGACCGCATGGCCGCCGCGCAACGCGCCGCCGCCGGTAGCGCGCCTTAACGCACCACAAGCCGCGTATAGAGGTGCCAGGTCGCGTAGCCGAGCCACGGCAGCACGACCGCCAGCCCGATCGCCGCGGGGATCATGCCGAGCGCGAGTAGGCCCGCAACGCGGACACCCCAGCCGAGCGCCTCGCGCGGATTTTTCCGCACCGCCGCCAGCGAGGTGCGCACCGCGGTCACCGCGTCGACCGGCTGGTCGACCACCATCGGGAAAGCGACGATCGCCACCACCAGCGTCACCATGGCAAAGCCGCCGCCCGCCAGATTGCCGAGCACGATGAGTTGCCAGCCCTCGGGCGTGGTGAACAGCCGTTCGAGCACGTCGCCCGGCTGCATCGCCGCGGCCGCGCCGAAGGTCGCGTCATAAATGGCGTAGGCGACGCCCAGCCAGGCGACGAACAGCGCCGCGATTCCGAGCGTCAGCAGCGCGAGCAGCCACCGGCTGCGCCCGTTGAGCGGATCGAGGAAGTGCCACCAGCTCGAGTCGCGGCCTTCCTCGCGGCGCCGGGCGAGTTCGTAGAAGCCCGAGGCGACCGCGGGCTCTGCGATCGACAGCCCCGCGACGAGCGGGAAGAGCAGCGGCAGCAGCGGCGCATTGAAGGCGAGCGCGACCGCGACGAAGCAGATGACGGGGTAGAGCAGTCCCAAAAAAATCAGATCGCCACGCTTTTCCGTAAAGTCCTTCCACCCCTCGGCAAGGGCCCAGGTCAAGTCGGCTGTCCCGATTCGTCGGATCTCCGGCAGATCGACGGCGCGTGCGGGGGTAGCGGTTGCGTGCAGGGTGGCGGTCATTGGTCGATCCTCTTCCTAGGCGTACTTTCCTTTGTCTTGGAGTCTTGGTGTACGCCTTTTGGCGAGCGCCGACAATGTTAGGGACAACGGGGTTGGGCGAAACGCCTCAACCGAACGGCCCGTTCAGCTGCACGATCTTGCGGTTGAGCGCCGCCGCAAAGCTGACCCACAGGAAATAGGGGACGATCAGGGCCGCTGCGAAATGCGAGATCGGCCACAACCCGACCAGCAGGGCGACGAGCGAGCCCCACAGGAAGACGACTTCGATCAGCGCCCAATCGGGCCGCCGCATCGCGAAGAACAGCGGGCTCCAGGCGAAATGGCAGGCCGCATTGACCGCGAACAGGATGATCACGGTGTGGCGCGCCGCCGCATCGGGCGCGGCGGTCCATGCGATCGCCGCCGACCAGGCGGCGAGGCCGAGCAGGATCGTCCAGGCGGGGCCGAACGCCCAGCCGGGCGGTTGCCACCACGGCTTGCGCAGCGCCTTGTACCACGAGCCGATCGGCGTCGCGAGGCCACCGGCCACGAGCAGCGCGGCGGCGCATCCGCCCGAGACGATCAGCGGACTCATGCGCCGAACTCGATCAGATTTCGGCGACTGTCCACTTGCCGAGTGTCAAGCGCGTGGTACACTGCGGCAATGGGCATGGCTTTTCCCTTTTCGGGGCTTTGTTGCAAAACTGATGGCGGGGATTCACGCAGGGAATCGAGCGGTATAGATAGGCGTAATGCCCAAACCTGCCGCACCTGTGTATCGTACGACGAACTGGCCTGAGTATAATGCGGCGCTGAAGCGGCGTGGGTCGCTGGAAATATGGTTTGATCCGGAGATGCACTGGCTTTCGAAGCCGTGTGGTCGCCCTGGTCGCCCGATGCGGTTTTCAGACAGCGCGATAGAGCTGTGCCTGACGCTGAAGACGCTGTTCAACCTGCCTTTGCGGCAAGTGACGGGGTTGGTTTCGAGCCTGATCAAAATGGCGGGGCTGGATTGGTCGGTGCCGGATTATACGACGCTGTGCCGACGGCAGAAGACGTTGAAGGTCAACCTCGGCGGGCGGATCAGCTCGGGCGGACTGCACCTGCTGGTCGACAGCACCGGGATCAAAATGACGGGAGAAGGCGAGTGGAAGACGCGCAAACACGGACCGTCCTACCGTCGCCAGTGGCGCAAGGTGCATCTCGGGATTGATGCTGGGACGCTGGATATCCGGGCCATTGAGGTCACGACGAATGCCATTGGTGACGCACCGACGCTGCCCGTTCTCCTGGCGCAAATTCCCGGAGACGAGCGGATACTCAGCGTCGGCGGAGATGGCGCTTATGATACCAGGGACTGCCATGCCGCTATTGCCGGGCGCGGTGCCGATGCGGTCATCCCGGTCCGCCGCAACGGGCAACCATGGGCAGAAGGCGGTCCCGGCGTCGATGCACGCAATGGAGCGCTACGCGCGACAAAGCGGCTTGGTCGCGCAATCTGGAAAAAGTGGAGCGGCTATCATCGCCGCAGTCTGGTCGAGACCAAAATGCACTGCTTCAAACTCCTGGGCCAGCGCGTTGTCGCCCGCACCTTCGATCGTCAGATTACCGAGCTCAAAGTCCGTGCTGCAATTCTCAATCGGTTCTCCGAAATAGGAACGCCGGTGACCGTCCGCATCCAATAACATCTTCAAGTAAAACGTCGGTCATGCTCTCGCGTAATTATGCAACAAAGCCGTCCAGAGGAATTGACACCTTCAACAGGTGCATCTCGGCCAGGGAAACGGTCAGCTCCGCGCGCGCCGGGCGACTTCGTCGCTGCGCATCCGCCCGAATGCGAGGATCGCCTGGTGATAGTGGCGCAGCGCCGCGCCGCGCCGTCCGCGTGCGCCATCCTCGATCGCGAGCGCGGCCATCATCTCGGCGGTGCGCGTCATCGGATCCTGCGCGATCCGCGCCAGATCGCTATCGAACGGCGCGAAAGCGACCGGCTCGCCCTGCCAGTCGACGAGCTGCGCGCGCGCCGCATCGTGCGATTGGCCGTGGGCGTGGATCGCGAGATCGACGAGCGCGCGCCCGATCCGAAACAGGCGCCAGTGGAGCTGGCCGAGTGCGGCGCGCGGATCGTGCGCATAGCTGCCGCCTGCCGCGACCGCCTGTTCGATCGCGATGCTCCAGGCTTCTGGAAAACACGGGGCATATTCAAGCCGGAGCGGATGCGGATCGGCGAGCGCCTCGACCGGCAATTGGATCATGTGACCGGGCAACAATTCGTGCGCGACGACACTCGGCAGGCTCCACCGTGGCCGGTCGTGGACGTGCGAGAGATCGACGACATAGCCGCCTGGATGATCGGCGGTCGGGAGCATACGCACGCCCACCCGGCCTGACGCGAGATCGGCCGGGCTCGGTCGGATCGCGGCGACATGGCGGCAATAGGCGGGCACCGCGCCGATCAGCGCGGGCACTTGCGCCGCAAAACGCCCCAGCCAGCGGTTCATATCGGCGACCGCGGCGTCGCGACCCGCGTCCGAATCGGGATAGCGGTCGCGCTCGTCGCGCCACAGGTGCGTGAAGCACGCGCCGCTGTTCGGGCCAGCGATGCCGATCGCGCCGAACAGCCGCGCGGCGCGCGCTTCGCAGCGCGCGCGCTCGCGCTCGAGCCGGTGCGCGACGGCATCGAGCGTGTATCCGTCGCCGACCTTCCGGCGCAGCAGCAGCGTGAGCACGTCGAGATCGCGCGGTGCGCCCGGCTTGGTATGCGGATCGATCCCGCGCGCAACGAGCGCCGCATCAATCACGAGACCGGCACGCGCGGTGATGAGATCGAGCCGTGCGGCGGGCGGCAGCCGCGCAGGATCGAAGCGCTCGAGCCAGCGCACCGCTGCACCGGAATCACGCTCCAAGCGCGCAGCGTCGAGCGCCGCGCGCAGGTTGCCATCGGTGGCATCGACCCGCCAGGGCAGCAGCGCGAGCGCCGCGCCGCCTGCAAGCACTGCGCGCCGCGTCGTCATCGCGCGCGGTCGGCGAGCGCCACGCGGTTGTTCTGGCGCGTGACTTCGGCCGAGCCGGCCACGGGATCGACCTGCACCACGAGGCGGTCCGGATCACGCCCGTTGGGAAGCGTCAGCATGACGGTCGCGGTGCGCGGCAGCAGATCGTTCGGCGCCGCGAGCGGGGCGAGGGGGACGCTGGCGAGCATCGTATCCCCCCAGAGCGAGACGCGCGCTTGGGGTGTCGCTACCGCGCCAAGGCTGTGGACCGTGACGCGCACGCTGCGGCCTTGCACCGTGACGTCGTCGCGGCCGATCCCGAGATCGGGGCGTGTCTCGACCGGGTCCGAGGGGGTGACGAGCGCGAAATCGTAGACCGTCATCGCGCCTGGCGCGAACGTCACCGGCACGCTCGCGCTGCGTTCGAGCGTGATTGCCACCGGGGTGCCCGCTGGCGTCACCGTCTTGCCGTCATCGCTCGTCGTGCCGCGCGCCATCGACCATTGGCCGGCGGTTACGCTCCAGGCGGTCATCGTCGCGGCCTGCGGCGTGGCGCTGGTGTTGTAGCCGAGCACGCGGAAGTGCGTCGGTGTCGCGTTCGGCAGCAGGATCGCGACCTTTTCGGCGGCGCCGGCCTCGGCGAAGCGCCAGCTCACCGTGTTGCCCGGCCAGGTCTGGTTGCGCTTGAGCGCGATCCCGCCGAGCCGCTCGCGCTGGAGGATCTCGTTGGGTTGTTCGACACGATCGCTCCACCAATGGCCTTCGGTGTACATCGCCTGATGCTGCGCCTTGTCGGCGATCGCGTCGGCGTGGAGCGCAGCAAGCGCGCCGACGTCACCGCTCGCCGACCAGGCGGCGTAGCGCGCAAAGGCCTCGTCCCCCTTCGCCGCGCGCGCGCGCAGTCCTGAGCCTTGCGGCAATGCGGTGAAGGCGTTCTCGTTGAATTCGGCGAGGGCGCCGCCGCCGCCTTTGGCCGCGCGGGTTTCGATCGGGCGGAGGTATTTCGCATCGCCGGTGAAGCGCCACGCCGCCCAGGCCGATTGCAACGGCGTCGTCACCCCGCCGCCATCGCCCGCGCGCGTTTCGTCGCTCCGCCAGTTGATCTCATTCGGATAGGACCACAGCCCGTCGGGGGCTTGCGTGCCATGCGCCATCCAGCCGTCGACCGTGCCGGTGACGAGACCGCGCGCCGCGGCGTTGCCGTTGTACAGGCCGAGCAGGATCGGCGCGTGCATCACGGTCCAGCTATACGGCTTCTGCCATTCAAACGCGCCCTCGCGGTACATCGTGCGGCCGCCGTACCAGTTGCTGGCGAAGTGCAGATGGCCGGCGGGGTTCCTGAGGATCACGCCTTGCAGCGCCTTGGCGGTCGCCATCAGCCGCTCGACCGCGATCGGCTCGCCCCAGTTGAGATAGAGCCGCTCGGCGTCGGCGTTGAGGCCTTCTTCGTACGCATGGAGTTCGTCGGTGGTGATATAGCCGAGGCCGTTCACCCGCATGCCGTTCTTGTACGCCGCATCGGCGAGCGCGCGCAGCGACGCGTTGATCTTGTCGGGCTCGACCCCCATCAGCGCGAGCCCGGGCCATTGCTGCGTCAGGTCGGTATCGTCCGAAATGCCGCCGCCGAAATCGCCATAGGGGACCTGGCGATGGTCGATCCACCAGGTGACGAACTGCCGCGTCAGCTTGAGATCCTCGAGCTGGCGGAACGCCCAGAGCGGCACCCCTGCCGGCGCGATGGGTTGCTCGACGGCAGGCATGTTTTCTGGCCGATAATCGATGTCGGCCCAATATTGCCGCGCAAGCACATTGTCGGGATCGACGCGCAGCAGATCGCCGATATCGCCGAACACGCGCGCGTAGAGCGCCTCGCGCTTCGAGGCGGTATGCTCCTCGACGAGGAAGCCCCAATTGTCCTTCACCTGGTTGAGCCGGTCGGCGATATGTTCGGGGAGTGCTGCGGCGCGGTCCTTGAAGACCAGGCGGATCCTTGCGCCGTTGAGCGATGCCGCGTCGAAGCCGGCGTCGCTCGACGCGATGCTGAGGTAGAGGCTGTCGTTCGACAGGATGCGGTCGCGCAGGTCGAGCCACAGCGTGCGGGCCTCGCCGGGGCGGACCGAGACCGACAGGTCGATCATGTCGCGCGCGGGCCAGATCGGATCCTTGACGCGAATGTCGAGCGCGATCGGGCCGCTGCCTTTGAGCGCTGGGAGGTCGAGCGCGATGCCGTCGAGCCCGTCGTGGAGGTTCTGCCAGCCATAATCGAACGCGCGCGCGAGCGGCTTGTCGGGATAGGCGTCGCCGAGGCTCGCCGGGATCAGGATGTGGACGATCGGCAGGCCGGGCGCGCGCAGCTGGGCCGTCGTCCCGGCACCCGCCGCGCCGGCACCGACCGCGGCCTTGATCCCTGCGCTTGGCAGCGCGACGACCGTATTGCGTTCCTCGGGCGCGTATCGCCCGGCGATGAAGCTTTCGAGCGGAGCAAGCGCCGCGATCCGGGTCGAGGCATTCGCATCGACGGTATAGGACAGTTTGAAGCGCCCGGCGGGCTCGGCCCCGGCATGGACGTCATACGCCCACAGCTCCTGGATCGGCTGTTCCTGCATCGTGTTGACGAAGCGCAGCGTGCCGCCCTGCCGCTCGGGCGTGGTGGTGACGCTACGCACGACGCCTTTCGCGCGCGTCGCAAGCGTCGTCGACGCGCCGCCGTCGGACCACAGCAATGATCCATATGCAGCGCCGCGGATCTCGACGCGGTTGAAGCGCTCGCCTTTCGGCACGGTCAGATCGTAGCGCTTGCCGCCTTCGACATAGACGTTCCAGTCGGGCAGCTCGAAATAGTCGTCGCGTCCGGGAAGTTTCGAGCGGTTGTAGACGCCGGGCCAGGTCGTCTCGGCGATGCCGTCGACGCCCTTCCACATCCATTGCTTGAGATCCTTGGCGTCGGCGAACTCGACCTTTCGCACCGTCGTGACAGGTGCCTCGAGCAGCGGCGGCAGCGTCTTGTCCCAGCCGTAACGGTGGAGCCACGCGGATCGGCGCGGCGCGGCCTCGGGCGCTGCTGCGGCGGCAGGCTCGCGCTTATCGGCGAGCGCTGCGACATCCGCGGCGCGCAGCATGTGGTCGTACACTCGGATCTCGTCGAGATCGCTGCCGCGCATGAAATGGTAGCGGCTCTGCACCTGGTGCGGCGACATCACGCGGCCGGCGAGCCCGAACTGGTCGAGCCCCGAATCGAGATCAGCGACCTGATCCTTGCGCGCGACCAGCGTGCCGTCGACGAACAGCTGCACGCCCTTGGTCTCGTCCCACGCGAAGGCGATGTGCTTCCACGCGTCGGCCGCGGGCGTTCGCGGGATCGTCCACGAGACGCGGATGCGCGAGAGATTGGCGTCGGTGACGAAGGCGTCGAAGCCGTGGCCGTTCCAGTCGATCCGCAGGAACGCCATGTCCCAGCTGCTATGATCGGCAAAGCCGGTGCGGAAGATGACGAACGGCGCTTGGCCGAGCGGTTCGCGCGGCCGCCAGAAGAAGCTGAGCGTGCCGCGCTCGGCGCGCATATTGCCGGGCGCCTTCCATGCGACATAGCCGTCGTCGGCCCAGCGCGCCGCACCGCCGATCGCGCCGTCGGGGACGACGGTCACGTTGCTGCGGAAGTTGGGAACGGGATCGCCGACCGCCACATCGGCGGTCAGGCTGGTGTCGGCCGAGGCGCGGAAGAGCAGGCCCCCATTGTCCTTCGGCGCATCCTGCGCCGCAGCAGGTGCCGCGACCGCGATCGCGATCAGGCTCGCCAGTCCGACCTTACAGCGCATCGACGCGGGCCAGGCGCGGCGAGAGCAGGTGGATCACGCCGACCGCGATCAGATAGACGCTGCCGGCGACCGCGAAGATCAGCGTGTAGCTCCCCGTCGTCTGGAGGATGTAGCCGGTGAACTTGGCCATCCCCATTCCGCCGATCGCGCCGACCATCCCGCCGATGCCGACCACCGAGCCGACCGCTTTGCGCGGAAACATGTCCGACGGGATCGTGTAGAGATTGGCCGAGAAGGCCTGGTGCGCGGCGGTCGCCAGCCCGACGATCGCCACTGCCGCCCACAGATTGGCGACATATTGCGCAAAGAAGATCGGCATAACGAGGAAGGCGCACGCCAGCATCACCGTCTTGCGCGCGCGGTTGGCGCTCCAGCCGCGCTTCATCAGCTTGGACGACGACCAGCCGCCCGCGATGCTGCCGAAGTCGGAGATGAGATAGATCACCACCAGCGGCGGGCCGAAGCTCTTGAGATCGAGGTGATAGGCCTTCGACAGAAAGTCGGGCGTCCAGAACAGGAACAGCCACCAGATCGGATCGATCAGGAACTTGCCGAGCGCATAGGCCCAGGTCTCGCGATAGCCGAGGAGGCGCGTCCAGGCGATCTTCTGCGCGGGGTCGGCGGGATCGCTCTCGATATAGGCGAGCTCGGCGGCCGACACGCGCGGCTGTTCGCGCGGGCGACGATAGATCGCGATCCACGCGACAAGCCAGACGAGGCTCGCCACGCCGGTGACGATGAATGCCATCCGCCAGCCGAAGGCGAGCGTTATCGCGGGGACGATCAGCGGGGTGATGACTGCGCCGATATTGGCGCCGGCGTTGAACAGGCCGGTGGCAAAGGCACGTTCGCGTGCCGGAAACCATTCGGACACGGCCTTGATCCCTGACGGGAAATTGCCCGATTCGCCGAGCCCCAGCACCGCGCGCGCAGCGGCGAACTGCAAGGTCGATCCGGCAAAACCGCACAGCGTGTGGCCCGCCGTCCAGATGATGAACGCTAGCGAATAGCCGACGCGCGCGCCGAGCCGGTCGACGATCGACCCGAAGCTGACATAGCCGATCGCATAGGCCGCCTGGAACCAGAAGACGATGTCGGCATAGGCGTTCTCGTCCCAGCCGAATTCGGCCGAGATGTTGGGCTTGAGCAGCCCGATCATCTGCCGGTCGACATAGTTGATCGCGGTCGCCGCAAACAGCAGCCCGCAGATCAGCCAGCGATACCGCCCGCTGGCGCCCGCCACTGCGGCGCTGCCCGTGCTGTCGATCGGAAATTCGGCCGTCGCCATCATCGCTCTCCTGTCGGCGGCCCTATGCTGGGCCTTTTTCCGAAAATCGTCGGGGTGTCGCTATTGCGCGGAAATGCTGCACGCCACCTGCAGGCGGTTATCGAAGATCGCGACGACCTTCGCACCGATCGCGACCGGATGCACCCCGCTGACCGCGCCGGTCGAGATCCATTGTCCTGCGGACAAGGCGATCCCGCGCGTTGCCATCAGCTCGAACAGGAAACGCGCCGCGCCGAACGGGCCGTCGAGCATCGTCGCGGCGGTCGCGACGCCGGTCGTGACGCCGTCGATCCTGAGTTCGACCGGCCAGGCGTTGACGTCGATGTCGCGCCAGTCGGACACATCGGCGCCGATGACGAGCCCGTTATTGTTGCCGAAATCGGAAATGGTGACGCCCGCACCGTGATCGTTGATCCCGCCGAAGGGCGAGCTCGCAATCTCGATGCCGACGCAGACGCGGTCGATCAGCGCTGTCGCCTCGGCGAGCGTATAGTCGCGCTTGGCCGGGTCGGGCGCAGTGCCGATGCGGAGCAGGAACTCGGCCTCGGCGGCGGCGAAGCCACCCGCAAAGACCGGCATCGCGCGCGGGGTGTCGCCCTCGTCGAAGGTCTGGTCGGCGAAGATCGGGCCGGCGAGGCGGTCGGCGCCTTCGAATGGCGGGTTGATCCGCCCGACCTTCCAGCCGGCGATCGGCTTGTCGGTCAGCGCGATCGCGGCGTCCTGCATCGCATAGGCTTCGGCGAGCGCTGCGGGCATCGTGCCGGGATATTCGACCAGCGCTGTGGCGTTACGCCGCGCCGTGACGAATTCGCTGGCGATCCGCGTGATATTCGTTTGACCGGTTTCGGACGTCACGTGCCGCAATCCCCCCTCGTGCCGTTCGATCGGCTTGTCGCGACTGGGTATGGGAAACCGGTGTCATTGACAAGAGGGGGTGCGACGGATCGCGTCTCGCCCGTCGCTCAATCGGGCGAAAGCATCGCCCAATCGCCGTCGAACGCAGCCTGTGCGGCGCTGGCGATCGCCGCGACGGCGGCAGGATCGGCGGCCAATGCGCCCGAAAAGCCGAGCTTTGCGGCGATCAGCCGATCGAGCACGGTGGCAGCGTCACCCTCCGCGGCGGCCGTGGCGAGCGCGGCAGCCGCCGGGTCGAGGATCGGCACGCCGGCGCGCGCGCGCTGCATCAGGAAGGCGACCCAACAGCCAAGCGCGCCGACGACGTGCTGCGGCATGTCGCCGCGTGAACGGTGCGCCGCGAGCGTATCGCCGAGCCGATAGGGAATCTTCTGGCTGCCATCGCCGGCGATCTGGTCGAGCCGGTGGACGATCACCGGGTTGCGAAAGCGCGCGAGCACGGCTTCGCGATAGGCGTCATGGTCGAGCCCGGCGACCGGCTGCAGCGTCGGGATGATATCGTCGCGGATCATCGCGTCGACGAAGCCGGCAAGCGCGGCATCGCCCATCGCCTCGGACACGCTGGCGTGACCGCGCAGCAGCCCGGCATAAGCGAGCGTCGAATGCGACCCGTTGAGCACGCGCAATTTGGCCTGTTCATAGCCCGCGACATTGTCGGTCAGGGTCGCGCCGGCGCGTGCGAGCGCGGCGCAGACCGGGGAGCCGACATCCTCGATCACCCATTGCGCGAACGCCTCGCGCTGGACCGCGGCGCGGTCCTCGACGCCGAGCGCGGCGGCGACGGTTTCGTACAAAGCGGCGTCGCTGGCGGGGGTGATCGAATCGACCATCGTCCCGGGGACGAGCACCTGCGCCTCGATCCAGGCGGCAAGCGCGGCGTCGGTCGCGGCCGCGAACGCCACCAGCGCGGCCTTCACCTTGGCGCCGTTATTGGCGAGATTGTCGCATGGCATCATCACGAAGGGCGGAATGCCCGCCGTCCGCCGCGCGGCGAGCCCGCCGACGATCCAGCCGATCACGCTCCGCGGGACCGCTGGCGCGGCAAGATCATGCACGACGTCGGGATGCGCGAGGTCGAGGCTGCCATCGGCGGCAAGGCAATAGCCCTTTTCGGTCACCGTCGTCGTGACCAGCTTGACGCCGGCGTCGGCGAGCAACGCCTGCGTCTCACCGGCGTCATCGGGGCCGAGGAAGCGGCTATGCGCGCCGATCACGCGGAAGCCGGGCGCAGCGTCGCGGATCGCGAGCGTGTAGAGCCCCTGCTGCGCCGCCAGCGCCTCGATCGTGCCGGCGCTGCGCAGCGAGACCGCCGCGATTCCCCAGCTCGGGTCCTGCTCGAGCAGCGTGTCGACATAGGCCGCCTGGTGCGCGCGGTGGAACGCGCCCGGGCCGAAATGGACGATCCCGGTCGCGGGAGGTGCCGTGCGCGCAGGGCGGGCGATCGCGGCGGGGAGCGCGTCGAGCGCGGCATACTCAAGTCGGTTCACAGCGTGACACCCCGTTTCCAGATTGCGATCTCGCGCTCGCCATTGCGTTCGGCCGCAGTCGCGGCCCCCGAGGCGATCGCGCATAGCGTCGTGGCGAGCGCTTCGGCAACCGGTGCGAAGCCGTGGTCGAGCACCGCGCCGGCGTCGAAGTCGATCCAGCCGGGCTTGCGCGTTGCCAGGTCGCTGTTCGACGCAATCTTGAGCGTCGGCACGGGGAAGCCGAGCGGCGTGCCGCGGCCGGTCGTGAACAGGATCGCAGTCGCGCCTGCAGCAGCGAGCGCGGTGCACGAGACGGCATCGTTGCCCGGTGCCTCGAGCACCGTCAGCCCGGTCCCCGTAACGCGCCCGCCATAGGCCAATACTTGCGACACCGCTGCACGACCGGCCTTCTGTACCGCGCCGAGCGATTTTTCCTCGAGCGTGGTGATTCCGCCGGCGACATTGCCCGGCGAGGGATTCTCCGAAACGGGCTCATTATGGTCGAGGAAATAGCGTTTGAAGCCGTTGACCATCGTGACGATGCCATCGAACACGGTTTCGTCGGTCGCGCGGTCCATCAGCAGCCGTTCGGCGCCGAACATTTCGGGGATTTCGGTCAGCACGACGCTGCCGCCCGCCGCAGCGACGCGCTCGCTGATCCGCCCGACGAGCGGGTTGGCGGTCAGCCCCGACAGCCCGTCCGACCCGCCGCACTTCACGCCAAGCACAAGCCGGTCGAGCCCGACCGTGCTGCGCTCGGCGCGCGCGAGCGCGACCAGTTCGGCAACCTTGGCGACGCCTTCGTCGATCTCGTCGCCGGCCAGCTGCGTCACCAGCGTGCGGACCATCGGTCGTCGCGCCGCCGGGATTTCCTCGAGCAGCGCCGCGATCTGGTTCGATTCGCAGCCGAGCCCGACGATCAGCACGCCACCGGCGTTGGGATGGCAGGCAAGCGCGGCAAGGATGCTGCGCGTCCCGTCGAGATCGTCGCCAAGCTGCGAACAGCCGAACGGATGCGTGAAGGCGTGGACGCCATCGATCGCGCCGTCGTCGGTCTCCTGCGCCAGTGCCGCATCGGCGGGCGCAGCGATTCGCGTTGCGGTGCGCGCGACGCAGCCGACGGTCGGCAGCACCCAGATCTCGTTGCGCGTCGCGACTCGGCCGTCGGCGCGGACATAGCCCTGAAAGGTCGCGTGGTCGGGGTCGGCCGGTTGCGGGGCTACCGCGCCGGGCGTGAAGCGATAGTCGAGCGTCCCGTCGAGCGCGGTCGCAAGATTGTGCGAATGGACATGCGCGCCGACCGCGATGGCGGCGGTGGCGGTGCCGATCGGGAAGCCGAACTTGATCACTGGCGCACCCTTGGCGATCGGCAGGATCGCGACCTTGTGGCCGCTCGGCGTGTCGGCCAGTGCCGTCACCTGCTGCGCTCCGAACGTCAGGATTTCGCCGGCGCGCGCCGGCTCGACGAGTGTCGCGACGGTATCGTCGGGATGGATCAGAAGCGCTTTGGGCACGGCAAAGGTCTTTCGGTAACCGGTATCAGCGCTTTGCCCCAGCGGTCGAGCGGTTGGCAAGGCTTGTCGGCGCTTTGGTCAGGCCACTAGCCAAGCCACCCCCGCCGCGGTTATGCCATGGCCGATGAAGAGCAGCGGACAACCGACGATCAACGATGTCGCGCGGATCGCGGGCGTTTCGAAGAAGACCGTCAGCCGGGTGATCAACCGCTCGCCGCTGCTCAACGACGATACGCGCCGTCGCGTCGAGGACGTCATCGCCGAACTCGCCTACATTCCCAACCCGCAGGCACGTGCGCTGGCGCTGCGGCGCAATTTCCTGATCGGGCTCGTCCACGACAATCCCAACGCGCAGATGGTGATGAACGTCCAGCAGGGGATTCTCGAAGCGCTGCACGGCACCGAGTTCGAGCTGGTCGTCCGCCCGGTGGATCGCGGCTCGCCGACGATGCTGGTCGATCTGCGGCATTTCCTCGAGCGCCAGCGGTTGTTCGGGCTCGTGCTGCTGCCGCCGATCAGCGAGAATGACACGATCGCTAAGCTGTGCGCCGAGATCGGCTGTCGCTATGTCCGGATGGGGTCGGCGCGGCTAGACGATGACGATCACATGGTCGCGTCGAACGATTGCGAGGCGGTGCGCGGCGCGACCGAATATCTGATCGCGCAGGGGCATCGCCGGATCGGGCTGATCGCCGGGCCGCACGGCTTCCGCTCGGCGCGCGAGCGGCGATTGGGCTTTGAGCAGGCGCTCGCCGATGCCGGGATCGCCTTGCCGCGCAGCATGATCGCCGATGGCACGTACACCTTCGAATCGGGGCTGACCGCCGCCGAGCGCTTGCTCGACCTCATGCCGCGCCCGACCGCGATCTTCGCGTGCAATGACGAGATGGCGGCGGGTGTGATGCACGCCGCGCGGCAACGCGGGCTCGATATCCCGAAGGATCTGTCGATCGTCGGGTTCGACGATACGCCCGTTGCCGCGCATGTCTGGCCGCCGCTGACGACGGTGCGCTGGCCGATCGCCTCGATGGCGCGCTCCGCCGCACTGAAACTGACCGCGGGGCTCGACGGCGAGGATATCGTCGAGGAGCCTTCCCTCTTCCTGTCGACCCTGATCCGCCGCGCTTCGGTGGCGGCGCCGAGCCATTAGCGAATTTGCGTCGCGATCTTGCGACAGACCCTGACACCGGTTACCAAGCCTGCATAAAAATGCGGGGAGGGAGAAGATGATGACACGACCACTCGACCTGAATCCCGATCGGCTCTTCCCGAGCGACCCCGCGACCCGCGCGATCGCACGCACGCTGTATGCCGAAATCGCCGACCTGCCGATCGTCAGCCCGCACGGCCATACCGATGCCGGCTGGTTCGCCGATGACGCCGCGTGGAGCGATGCGACCGCGCTGCTGCTCGCGCCCGATCATTACATCTTCCGCATGCTCTACAGCCAGGGCGTCGACCTCGACGCGCTCGCGATCCCGAGCCGTGCGGGCGTCCCTGCGACCGATCCGCGCGAAGCGTGGCGGCTGTTCGCGCAGAACGTCCACCTCTTCCGCGGCACGCCGTCGCGCCTCTGGCTCGACCATGTCTTTGCCGAGGTGTTCGGCTTCGAGGTCGCGCTCGATGCGACCACCGCCGACCTCTATTATGACACGATCGCCGAAAAGCTCGCCAGCCCGGCGTTCCGGCCGCGGGCGCTGTTCGATCGCTTCAAGATCGATTTTCTCGCGACCACTGAAGGCCCGCAGGACGATCTCGGCGCGCATCACCGCATCCGCGCTTCGGGCTGGGGTGGGCGCGTCGTCACGACGTATCGGCCCGATGGCGTGATCGATGTCGAGCATGAGCAGTTCGGCCGCGCGATGACGCGCTTCGCCGAGCTGACCGGCGAGGACGTGTACAGCTGGAGCGGCTATCTCGCCGCGCACCGCAAACGCCGCGCCGACTTCCGCGCAGCGGGCGCGACCGCGACCGATCACGGCCACCCGACCGCCGCCACCGCTAACCTCACGCCGCACGAGGCCGAGGCGCTGTTCGCCAAAATCGTCGGCGGCAGCTGGACGCCGGCCGATGCGGAGCTGTTCCGCGCGCAGATGCTGACCGAGATGGCGGCGATGTCGGTCGAGGACGGAATGGTGATGCAGCTCCATCCCGGCAGTTTCCGCAACCACAATGCCGGCCTGTTCGCAAGCCATGGCCGTGACAAGGGCGCCGACATTCCGATGCGCACCGATTACGTCAATGCGCTCAAGCCGCTGCTCGATCGCTTCGGCACCTCGACCGAGCTGTCGATCATCCTCTTCACGCTCGACGAAAGCGTCTACGCGCGCGAACTGGCACCGCTTGCCGGGCATTATCCGTGCCTCAAGCTCGGGCCCTCGTGGTGGTTCCACGACAGCCCCGAGGGGATGCGTCGCTTCCGCGAGATGACGACCGAGACCGCGGGCTTCTATAACACCGTCGGCTTCAACGACGATACGCGCGCTTTCCTGTCGATCCCGGCGCGGCACGACGTCGCGCGGCGGATCGATTGCGGATTTCTGGCGCAAATCGTCGCCGAGCATCGCCTCGAGGATTGGGAAGCCGCCGAGCTCGCGCACGAGCTCACCAGCGGGCTCGTGCGCCGCGCCTATCGTATCGACCAACCCGAAGCTGCCGCCAAGGCGGCCTGACCCCGGAGAGCCCCATGTTCGACCGTACCTATTACGCCACGCATCCCGACATGATGGAATGCGTCTCGAATGACGAATTGCGCGATCGCTATCTGATCCAGGACCTGTTCCGCGCGGGCGAATGCGTGCTCAATTACACGCATGCCGATCGTTTCGTGATCGGCGGCGTCGCGGTTGCGGGCGGTGCGGTCAAGCTGCCCGACCAGACCGAGCCCGCCTCGGCGGCGGGGCATCCCTTCCTCGAACGGCGCGAGCTCGCGGTCGTCAATGTCGGCAGCGCCCAAGGCACCGTGACGGTCGATGGCGAGACGTTCGAGCTTGGCAACAAGGACTGCCTGTACGTCACGATGGGCGCGAAGGACGTGCAATTTTCGGGCGAGGGCGCGCGTTTCTATCTGGCGTCGTGCCCGGCGCACAAGGCGTTCACCACTCGCATGATCTCGGTCGCCGACGCGACCGCGCTCGAGCGCGGGACGCTCGCCGAATCGAACGAGCGGACGATCTATCAGATGGTCATCCCCGGCATCTGCGACAGCGCGCAGCTGGTGATGGGCCTGACCGTGCTCAAGCCGGGCTCGGTATGGAACACGATGCCGCCGCACATTCACGAGCGCCGCAGCGAGATCTATTTCTACTTCGAGCTCGACGATCTCGAGAAGGACCGCGTGTTCCACTACATGGGCGAGGGTGAAGCGACGCGCCACATCGTCATGGCGAACGAGGAAGCGGTGATCTCGCCGCCCTGGTCGATCCATATGGGGTCGGGCACCAAGGCCTATGCCTTCATCTGGGCGATGGCGGGCGAGAACCAGGATTATACCGACATGAGCGTGCTGGATATCTGCCAGCTGGCGTAGCGCACCTTGCTCCCCTCCCGCTTGCGGGAGGGGCCGGGGGTGGGCGCGCGCTATCACCGGCAGCTGGCGTCGAGAGCGCGAGCCCACCCCAAGCCCCTCCCGCCAGCGGGAGGGGAGGAGACGACGAATGAATCCCTTCGATCTCACCAACAAGGTCGCCATCGTCACCGGCGCGAACACCGGCATCGGCCAGGCGATCGCCGTTGCGCTGGCAGCCGCCGGGGCCGACGTCGCCTGCGTTGGCCGCACCCCCGCCGAGGAGACGGTCGCGCAGATCCGCGCGCTCGGGCGCCGCGCCGAAATCGTCTCGGCCGATCTCTCGACGATCGAACCTGTGCAAAGAGTCGTGGACGAAACCTTGGAGAAGCTCGGCGGGCTCGACATCCTCGTCAACAATGCCGGCATCATCCGCCGCGCCGACGCGGTCGATTTCACCGAGGAAGACTGGGACGCGGTGATCGACACCAATCTCAAGTCGGTGTTCTTCCTGTGCCAGGCGGCGGGCCGGCACATGATCGCGAACGGCGGCGGCAAGATCGTCAACATCGCCTCGATGCTGACCTTCCAGGGCGGCATCCGCGTGCCGAGCTATACCGCGTCGAAGAGCGGGATTGGTGGCCTCACCAAGCTGCTCGCCAACGAATGGGCGAGCAAGGGGATCAACGTCAACGCAATCGCGCCCGGCTATATCGCGACCAACAACACCGCGGCGCTCCAGGCCGACGAGAATCGCAACCGCGCGATCCTCGAGCGCATCCCGGCGGGCAAATGGGGCGATGCGAGCGATCTCGGCGGCGCGGCGGTGTTTCTGTGCAGCGCGGCGGCGGCCTATGTGCAAGGGCATATCCTTGCGGTCGATGGCGGCTGGCTGGCACGGTAACAGAGTCGACGGTCACCCCGGGCTTGTCCCCGGGCCCACGGTGCCGCACGCGTGGGGTCGAGTTTAGGAGTGGACCCCGGCACGAGGCCGGGGTGACGGTTGGGGATTGGGTGACATGACGTTTCTGGCATTCGGCGAACTCATGCTGCGCCTGTCGCCACCCGGGCGCGAGTTGCTGATGCAGACGCCCAAGCTCGACGTATGGATCGCCGGCGCCGAAGCCAATGTCGCGAGCGCGCTCGCCCGGCTCGGGCATGACGTCGCGGTCGCGAGTGCGGTGCCCGACAACGATCTCGGCCGTGCGGCGCTGACCAGCCTGCGCGGGTCGGGCGTCGATACCAAGGGCATCCTGCTGCGCGGCGAGCGGATGGGGCTGTATTTCGTCACCTCGGGCGCGGGCCTGCGCGCGACCGAGGTGATCTACGACCGCGCGTACTCGTCCTTCGCCGAAACGCCGACCGAAGCGTGGGATTGGGATGCGCTGCTCGACGGCGTCGATCGGCTGCATCTGTCGGGCATCACCCCGGCGCTCGGGCCCGTTCCCGCCGCCAGCGCGATCGCGGCGGCCGAAGCCGCTGCTGCCAAGGGCGTCGCGATCTCGTTCGACGGCAATTGGCGCGGAAAATTGTGGGAGCGCTGGGACAGCGATCCGCGCGGCATCCTGACGCAATTGGTCGCGCATGCCGATCTCATGTTCGGCAACCACCGCGATATCGCGCTGCTGCTCGACCGCGATTTCGGCAGCGCTGGCGAGGATCGCCGGCGCGAAGCCGTCGACGCGGCATTCCAGGCCTTTCCCAAGCTCCAGACGATCGCCTCGACCGCGCGACACGTCGAGCATGTCGATCTGCACCGCCTGTCGGCGCGGATCGATACGCGTGACAGCCATGCGCAGACCGAGGAGGTCGTGCTTGCCGGGATCGTCGACCGAATCGGTGGCGGCGATGCGTTTGCCGCGGGCGTGCTCCACGCTTTGCGGCGCGGTAGCGACATTGGCGAAGCGGCGAAGACCGGCCTTGCGCTCGCCGCGCTGAAGCATTCGCTGCCGGGCGATGCCTCCTTGTTCCGCCAGTCCGATATCGATGCGTATCTGGCGGGCGGGCTCGATGTCCGCCGCTGAGCTGACCCGCCGCGCGCTGCTCGGCAGCGGCGCGGCGACGATCGCGCTCGGCGCGAGCGGGTTGCGCGCGGCGGGGCCAGCCGCGCCGCGCACCATCGCGTGTCAGGCCGGCCGCTTCGAGGGCATCCGGGACGGAACCACGGTCGCGTACCGCGGCATCCGCTACGGTCGCGCCGAGCGCTTTCGCGCGCCGACGCCGTTCCGCTATGGCAGCGACGTCCACCGCGCCGAACAGTTCGGTCCGGTCGCGCCGCAGACCGGAACGGGCTACGGCGCGCAATCCGAGGATTGCCTATTCCTCAACATCTGGACCGGGCCGGGCGCGGCGCGCGCGAAGCCGGTGCTGCTCTACATCCATGGCGGCGCCTATTCGAACGGCAGCGTCACCGATCCGCTCAACGACGGCGCGGCGCTCGCGGCGCGCGGCGATGTCGTGGTGGTCACGGTCAACCACCGGCTCAACGCACTCGGCTATCTCTATCTCGCGCGGCTCGATCCGCGTTTTGCCGATAGTGGCAATGCCGGGCAACTCGACCTGATCCTCGCGCTGAAATGGGTGCGCGACAATATCGCGGCGTTCGGGGGAGACCCCAACCGCGTGCTGGTATTCGGCCAGTCGGGCGGCGGCGCGAAGATCGCGACGATGCTGGGGATGCCCGCCGCACGCGGGCTGTTCCAGCGCGCGGCGACGATGAGCGGCCAGCAAGTCACCGCGTCGGGTCCGCTCAACGCGACCGCGCGGACGCGCGCCTATCTTGCCAAGCTCGGGGTCGACGAGCGCAATCTCGCGCCGTTGCTGGCGATGCCGCACGAGCGGCTCGTCGCAGCGCTCGACGCGACCGATCCGATCCTGGGCGGCGGGGTCTATTTCGGGCCGGTGCTCGACATGAAATGGCTGGTGCGCCACCCATTCTGGCCCGACGCCAATCCGCAGGGGCTCGGCATTCCGCTGATCCTCGGCAATGTCCGCGACGAGACGCGCGGTTTCATTCCGATCGACGGACCCAAGATCAAGGGGCTCGGCTGGGACAATATCGCCGCACGGATGGCGCCCGAATTGCGGATCGACGTGCTCCCCGAATGGGTCGTGTCCGAATATCGCGCGCATTTCCCCGATTGGTCGCCGACCGACGTCTTCTACGGCGCGACCACTGCGGGGCGCAGCTGGCGCGGGCAAGTGATCGAGGCCGAGGCGCGCGCGCGCGCCGGCGCGCCGGCCTGGGTCTATCAGGTCAATTTCGGCTCGCGCACCGATCCGCGGCGCGGAGCCTTTCATACGATGGACATCCCGCTGGTGTTCGGCACGCTCGGTGCACGGGGGTCGCAGACGGGCATTGGCGCGGATGCGCGCGGCGCGTCGCAGGCGCTGCAGGACAGCTTCGTCGCGCTCGCCAAGACGGGCGATCCCAACCATCCCGGCCTGCCGGCCTGGCCGCGCTACGACCTGCCGCAGCGCGCGACGATGATGATCGACGCCGTGTCGCAACGCGCGGATGATCCGCGTCGCTGGCAGCGCGAACTGTTTGCGCGCGCGCCCTATATCCAGCCGGGCAGCTGACTCAAAAACGCCGTTGACACCGGTTACCAAAGGCGACATTTAAGCGTCAGGACGAGATCGCCGAAGAGCGACCGTCGGGCAGGAGAGGAGCCACACGCCGTACAGGCGCGCATTTCCCTCTGTTGTTCGCTGTTCCGAGGCTCCACCAGGGGGCCGGATCGGCAACCGGTGTCAATCACCGCTGCGCGACGTTTCGCGGCGGTTAGGGGGGATGAGAAATGAGCACACTTTCCAAAAGCCTGAAGCTGCAGCACGGCGTCTCGGCGGGTGCGATCGTCGCCGCCTTGCTGCTGCCTGCCGCCGCGCTGGCACAGGCCGCGCCGGGCTCGCCCGCGCAGCCGGTCACCGCGGGTCCGGTCGACAGCCAGACCGCCGACACGACCCCCGATTCTGCCGCCGATGCGACCGGGCAGGACATCGTCGTCACCGGCTTCCGCCAGTCGCTCCAGGCGGCGCTCAACGTAAAGAAGAATTCGGTCGCCGCGGTCGATTCGATCGTTGCCGAGGACATCGCGAAATTCCCCGACCAGAACCTCGCCGAATCCCTTCAGCGTATCCCCGGCATCTCGATCCAGCGCGACGCCGGCGAGGGCCGCGCGATCACCGTGCGGGGCCTCGGCGCGCAATTCACGCGCGTCCGCGTCAACGGGATGGAGACGGTCGCAACCTCGACCGATGGCGCCAGTGCGAACCGCGACCGTGCGTTCGACTTCAACGTCTTCGCCTCTGAGCTGTTCAGCTCGCTCGTCGTCCACAAGACCGCGGAGGCCTCGCTCGACGAAGGGTCGCTCGGTGCGGTGGTCGATCTCAACACCGGCAATCCGCTTGGCGGAAAGAAAGCGGGCTTCACCGGCGCGCTGTCGGCGCAGGGTTCGTACAACACGCTCGCCAAGACGATCGGTCCGCGCGTCGCGGGGCTGCTGTCGTGGCGCAATGACGCCGGGACCTTCGGCGTATCGGTTTCCGGGGCCTATTCGAAGCTCGACACGCTCGAGCTCGGCAACAATACGACGCGCTGGGCGCAGGCGCAGTTCGACTCGGTCGATGGCACGCCGTGCTATTACAATACGACCGGCACCGGCGCGGCGCAGGTCTTCACGACGCGCGCATCGAACAGCGGCGGCGTCTATCGCTCGAGCGCGGCGTGCGACAAGGCGTCGCTCGCCTTCCACCCGCGCATCCCGCGCTATGGCGTGATCAAGCATGACCGCGAGCGGCTCGGCCTCACCGCCAGCGTCCAGTTCGCGCCGACCGAGAAGACCAAGATCTCGATCGACGGGCTCTATTCGAAGTTCAAGGAAACCCGCGAGGAGCAATGGGCCGAAGTGCTCATGCGCAGCAACGAGCGGTCGATTGACCTGGTCAACCCGGTCTATGATTCGAACAACAATCTGATCTCGGCGACGCTCAACGACGCATACAACCGCAACGAACATTATCTGCGCAAGTCGAGCACCGAATTCTATCAGATCGGTGGCACCTGGGATCAGGACGTCACCGACAAACTCCGCTTCACGCTGCTCGGCGGCATTTCCAAATCGGATGCGAGCATCCCGGTCGAAACCACGATCATGTTCGACAACAAGGCGGCGCAGGGGTATCAATACGATTACACCAACATGGCGAGCCCGAAGCTGACGTTCGGCGGCAATGTCGCGGATCCGACGAGCTATCAGCTCTCCGAAATCCGCGATCGCCCGTCCGACACGGTCAACAAGTTCCGCACTGCGCAGCTGCGCGGCGAATGGGACGTCGCCGAGGGGTTCCAGATCAAGGCGGGCGGCGTCTATCGCAAGTTCAGCTTCGATACCGTCGGGTTCACGCGCGATACCGTGGTGTGCGGCAATGGCGGCAAGGATCTCGTGCTCGGCACGCTCACCTGCTCGCCGAGCTCGGCGATCGCGGCGGGGTCGGTCTATGGCTTTCCGGTGACATCGGCACTGGCGGATATCGTCAGCCTCGGGTCTGCGGGGCAGCCCGCCGGGACCACGACGCAATATGCGATCGCCAACATTCCCGCCGCGGCTGCCTATACCAACCTGTACAGCCGCGCGCTCGTGGTCGATCCCGGCAACACGCGCAGCGTGTCGGAGGAGGTCAAGGGCGCCTATCTCGAATTCGACACCAAGGGCGAACTGTTCGGCCTGCGCTACGCCTTCAATGCGGGCGTGCGGTATGTGCGGACCGATCAGGTCTCGACCGGTCTGGTCAGCGGCGTCGCGGCGACCGTCAAGCGCGACTATGACGATTGGCTGCCGTCGCTCAACGTCGCGCTCTACCCGACCGAGAACATCATCGTCCGCGGCGCCGTCGCCAAGGTCATGACGCGCCCGTCGCTCGGCAATCTGACGCCGGGCGGATCGGTCGACGGGTTCAACTACAAGATCACCAACGGCAACCCGTTCCTCGATCCGTTCCGCGCGACTGCCTACGATCTCGCGCTCGAATGGTATTTCGCGCCGCAGTCGATCGCCTCGATCGCACTGTTCAAGAAGTCGATCGACAGCTTCCCGGTGTCGAGCACGATTACGGGAACGCTCGCCGACGCCGGGCTGACCAAGGCCGTGCTTCCGCCGAGCTCGCCTGCGTTCATCAATTTCGATCCCAACCAGCTCTACAGCATCTCCACCACGGTCAACGGGACCGGCGCGTCGCTCAAGGGCATCGAGCTGTCGGTGCAGGCGCCGTTCAAGTTCCTGCCGGGCTTCCTCAAGAATTTCGGCGGGATCGCCAACGCGACCTTCATCGACAGCACGGCAAGCTATGGCGTGGTCGGGCCGTCGACGCTGGTGTGCGCGACGCAGTTCACCTGCCGGCTGGTCGCGCCGGCGGCGGTGCAGCGCACCTCGACGCTGTTCGGGCTTTCGAAAAAGGCGTTCAACGGCACGCTCTATTATGAGGATGCCAAGTTCAGCGCGCGCGGCTCGATCAGCTATCGCGGGCCATATGTCGACCAGAACAGCGGCACCGGGAACGTCTTTGAAGGCTATACCGCGACGACCAACTTCGATGCGTCGGTGCGCTATCGCTTCACCAAATGGCTCGAAATGTCGATCGAGGGGACCAACCTCACCGACACCTATCGCTATCGCTACACCGATCTCGACGCGAACCGGAATTACGAGAACAACCATTTCGGCCGCACCATCCTGGTCGGCGCCCGCATGAAGCTCTGATACCGAACGCTTTCTCCTCCCCTCGCGGACGGTGCCGACGCCGGCATCGTCCGCTGCTGTTTCAGGAGCCGCAGGATGTTCGACCGCCGCAGCGCCATTCTCGGGAGTCTCGCGAGCGGCCTCGCCGGGGCCGCCGCCGCGCAGACCGCACCACCGCGCACCGCCGGAGCGGTGCCGGTCGCGGGGTTGCCCGAGCCCGACGAGACGATCGACCTGTGGCCGCACGCCCCGCCGGGTATGCCCGCCAAACCGCCGGTTGAGACGGTCGTGGAGCGCAGCGCCGAGGCGGGGCTGACGGACCGCGCCGTCACAGGCATCGGCCGACCGCGGCTCGTCGTGTTCCGGCCGCGCATCGCCAACGGGTCGGCGGTGCTGGTCGCGCCGGGCGGCGGCTATGCGCGCGTGGTGATCGACAAGGAGGGCTATGAACTCGGCCGCTGGTTGGCGGCGCGTGGCTTTACCGTGTTCGTGCTCTTCTACCGCTTGCCGGGCGAGGGCTGGGCGGCAGGGCCCGACGTCGCGCTCGCCGATGCGCAGCGGGCGATGCGCGTGATCCGGTCGCGCGCGCGCGATTTCGGCATTTACCCCGAACGCATCGCGGCGATGGGTTTCTCTGCGGGCGGGCACGTCTGCGGCGATCTCGCCACGCGCTTTGATGTGCCGGTTTATACGCCCGTGGACGCGGCCGATCGGCTCGCCAGCCGGCCCGACGTGGCGGCGTTGATCTATGCCGTCCAGTCGATGGCCCCGAGGCTCGCGCATCCCGGATCGCGCGATTTGCTGATCGGGCGCGGGGCGAGCGCGGCGCTTGCCGCGGCGCATTCCACGGCGCGGAACGTCACGGGCAAGACACCGCCCTGCTTCCTCGTCCATGCCGAGGACGACGCGACGGTCGATGTCGAGAATACGATCGAATTCCGCGCCGCGTGCAAGGCCGCGAAGGTGCCGGTCGAAACGCATCTCTTCACCAGCGGCGGGCACGGCTTCGGGCTGCGGCGCGCGATGGGCAAGCCCGCCGAGGCGTGGCCCGAGCTGTTTCTGGCCTGGGCACGGACGCAAGGGCTCGGCTAGGGTGCGCCGATGATAGATGTCGGACTGATCGGGTACGGGCTCGCCGGAGCTTCCTTCCATGCGCCGCTGATCGGCGCGGTGCCGGGGTTGCGGCTTGTAAGCGTGGTCACCTCGCGCGCCGACGCGGTGGCGCGCGACTGGCCGCAGGCGAAGGCGGTCGCCGATGCCGAGGCGCTGTTCGCCGATCCCGACATCGGCCTCGTGGTGATCGCCACGCCCGACCATCTCCACGCGCCGCTCGCCAAGGCGGCGCTCGAGGCGGGCAAGTCGGTCGTGATCGACAAGCCGTTCGTCACCGATCCTGCCGATGGCGCAGCGCTGATTACGCTCGCCGAGTCGAGGGGTCTGATGCTGTCGGCGTTCCACAATCGCCGCTGGGATGGCGATTTCCTTACCGCGCGCACGCTGATCGACGCGGGGACGCTCGGCGAGATCGCGCTTGCCGAACTGCGCTGGGATCGCTTCCGTCCGGCGATCATCCCCGGCTGGCGCGAGACTGCGGGGGCGGGGCTGCTCAACAATCTTGGACCGCATCTGTTGGACCAGGCGCTGCAGCTGTTCGGGATGCCCGAGGCGTTGACCGCGGACCTCGTGACGCAACGCCCCGCGGCGGAGACCGAGGATTATTTCGAGATCACGCTCGCCTATGGCGCGCGCCGGGTGATCGTCTCGGCGGCGACGCTGCTGGCGGCACCGCGCCCGCGCTTCGCGCTGCACGGGGCGGGCGGGAGCTTCGTCAAGCACGGCATCGACCCGCAGGAAGCGGTGCTGCGGGCGGGGCTTGCGCCGACGACGCCGGGTTTCGGCGAGGATGCGCCCGCGGCCTATGGCGTGCTGACCGATGCCGACGGCGTTGCGCGCGCGGTCCCGAGCGAACGCGGCGACTGGCGGCGGTATTACGAAGGCGTCGTGGCCGCGATCACTACGGGGGCGGCAGCGCCGGTGACGGCGGGGGACGCGCTGACCGGGATGCGCTTGATCGCGCTTGCGCGCGAGAGTGCGGCGGCTGGGCGGAGGCTCGCTCTGTAAGCGCGGTCGGCGCGCGTGCCGGCGGTGAGTGGGCTCGCGCAGCGGCGCAGAGGACGCAGAGCGCGAGGGCTGCTAACGGCAGCGCGGACCGCCGTCCGTCCCGCGCTTGCTAGAGGTCGCTCCCTTCGCTTTGCGCGCTATTCCTCTGCGTTCTCTGCGCCGCTGCGCGCATCCGATCCACCAGATCGAACGCGCCAGGCCCGTTTCAGCGTGCCAACGCCCCATGGTCGATGTTTGGCAGCACGTGGCGCGCGAACAGATCGGCCTCGGCGGCATGCGGGTAGCCCGAGAGGATGAACGCTTCGATGCCCATCTCGCGATAGGCGTTGAGCTTGGCGAGGACCTGGTCGGGATCGCCGACGATCGCCGCACCACAGCCCGAGCGCGCGCGCCCGACGCCGGTCCACAGGTTGGCCTCGGCATAGCCGTCGTCCGACGCGCCCTCGCGCAAAGCGGCCTGGGCCGCGACGCCGACCGAGGTCGAATCGAGCGATTTCGCCCGGATCGCCGCGCCCTCGGCCGCGTCGAGCTTCGACAGCAGGCGGTCGGCGGCGGTGCGCGCTTCGGCTTCGGTGTCGCGGACGATGACATGCGCGCGATAGCCGAATTTCAGCGTGCGGCCGTGCGCGGCGGCGCGGGCGGTCATGTCGGCGATGATGCCGGCGACGACCTCCTGCTTGTCGGGCCACATCAGGAATACGTCGCAGCCCTTGGCGGCGGCCTCGCGCGCGTCGGGGGAGAGCCCGCCAAAGTACAGCAATGGCGCCTTGCCCGAGACGGTGCCGACGCGCGGCGGATCGATCTTGAGCTTCCAGAATTCGCCGTCATGGTCGAGCGGCTCGCTGTTGAGCAAGGTCTTGAGGATCTGCATCGCCTCGACGGTGCGCGCATAACGTGGGGCCGAGCCGAGCGTCTCGCCGGGCATGTCCGACGAGATGATGTTGACGGTCAGCCGCCCGCCGAGCAGCCGGTCGATCGTCGCGATCTGGCGCGCGAGCTGCGGCGGCCAGGTCTCGCCGATCCGCACCGCCATCAGCAGCGCCATGCGCTTGAGCATCGGCGCGATCGCAGCGGCGAAGGCGGTGGTGTCGATCCCGAGCTGATAGCCCGACGGCAGCAGGATATTGTCGAACCCGCCGCTCTCGGCTTGCAGCACGATGTCGCGGCAATGCTCCCAGCTCGATTTGAGCTTGGCGTCGGGGACGCCGAGGAACTCGTAATCGTCGTCGCACAGCGCCGAGAACCAGCTGATCTCGCAAGGGGGCAGCGTGCTCACGGCAGCTTCTCCCCGCGCGCGGCGACGAGCACGTCGTACCACGTCTGGCGGGTGAACGTGACCTTGTAGACGTCGGCGATCTCGCCGATCCGCGCGACATTCTGCGTGCCGACGATCGGGATCACGCGCGCCGGATGCGCCATGATCCAGGCATAGGTCGCCGCCGCGCGCGACACGCCTGCCGCGTTCGCCACCACGTCGAGCGCTGCAGCGACTGCGGTCGAGCGTTCGTCCGTCGGCGCGCCGAGCCGCCCGCCGCCGAGTGGCGACCAGGCGAGCACGGCCACGTCGCGCTCCATCGCGAGATCGAGCAGGCCGTTGGTGATCGGATCGAGCTCGAGCGGCGAGAATTCCGGCTGGACGGTCGCGAGCGGGATCGTCAGCAGCGCGGCCAGCGCCTGCGTCTGTGCGATCGTGTAGTTCGACACGCCGACCGCGCGGACCTTGCCGCTGGAGACCATGTCCTCCAGCGTGCGCGCCACTTCCTGCGGATGCGCGAGAATGTCGGGGCGGTGGATCTGATAGAGATCGACCTGCTCGACCTGCAGCCGCTTGAGCGACGATTTGAGCGCGCCCATCAGATAGTCGCGGCCCGAATCATACGGCACCGGCGGGGTGATGCCGCCCTTGGTCGCGAGCACCATCCGGTCGCGCATGCCCGGCGTCGCGGTGAAGATCTGCCCGAGCAGCGACTCGGCATCGCCGAATCCGCCGCTGCCGTTAAAGCCATAGATGTCGGCGGTGTCGAACAGCGTGACGCCAGCGGCAAACGCCGCCTCGATCAGCGCGCTGCCCGCGGCCGGAGTGACGCCGGCGAACCGCCACATCCCCCAGGCAATCGGCGAGACCATGATTCCGCTCTTGCCGAGCGGGCGCATTTCGGGTGTAAGTATGATTTCAGACATCGTTGTCATATGAGGCGAATCCCGTGGTAGAGCAAGTGCGATATGGCCTGGTCGGTACGGGGATGATGGGCGTCGAGCACATCACCAACCTCGCCATCACGCCCGGTGCGGTGGTGACCGCGCTTGCCGATCCGGCGGCGGGGTCGCTCGGCTGGGCGAAGGATGCGCTCGGCGACAAGGCTGCGCAGGCGACCGCATTCGATTCGGTCGAGGCGCTCGCCAGCAGCGGTCTGTGCGACGCGGTGATTGTCGCCAGCCCCAATTTCACCCACCGTTCGGTGCTCGAGCCGCTGTTTGACGCAGGCCTGCACATCCTGTGCGAAAAGCCGCTCGCGACGACGCTCGACGATTGCCGCTGGATCGTCGATCGCGCGGCGCAGACCGATCGCGCGGCGCAGACCGATCGCGTGTTCTGGACCGCGATGGAATATCGCTACATGCCGCCCGCGGCCGAATTTATCGCCGACATCCATGGCGGCAAGATCGGCAAATTGCAGATGCTGTCGATCCGCGAGCATCGCTTCCCGTTCCTCGTCAAGGTCGCCGACTGGAACCGCTTCAACCGCAACACCGGCGGGACGATGGTCGAGAAATGCTGCCATTTCTTCGACCTGATGCGGCTGATCACGCAGAGCGAGGCGGTGCGCGTCTATTGTTCGGGCGCGATGGACGTAAACCATCTCGACGAAACGTACGATGGCGAGCGGCCCGACATCATCGACAACAGCTATACGACGGTCGATTTCGCCAATGGCGTGCGCGCGATGCTCGATCTGTCGATGTTCGCCGATGGGGCGGAGAATCAGGAAGAGATCACCGCGGTCGGCAGCGCCGCGCGGCTCGACGTGCTGATCCCTGAGGGCGCGCTGATCCACAGCCCGCGCGTCGGCTTCGGCAATCCCAAGCAGGCGACGCGCCGCATCGTCCATACCGATGAAACCGCGCTCAACGCTGGCAGCCATCACGGATCGACCTATTATGAGCATCAGCGCTTCAACGCTGCGGTGCGTGGGGCGGGGCCGGTCGACGTGACCGCGCGCGATGGGATGATGGCGGTCGCGATCGGCACCGCTGCCGAGATCAGCGCGCGCGAGCATCGCGTCGTCGAGATGGCCGAGTTGGGAGTCTGACGCGAAGCAAAGCTTTACTGCTGGCAAGCATGATTACGCTGTCAGGAACGCAAGTACGATAATACCCATCACAACGATGGGATATCAACTGAGGGGATGACTGATGAAAGCACTGTATCTGACGGGGGCGGCCACGCTGGCGCTGCTTTCCGCGACGCCCGCCTTCGCCCAGGCCGCACCAGCCGTGCCCGCGCAAGCCGAACCCGCAGCGCGCGACGACGCCGCTCCCGGTGACATCATCGTCACCGCGCAGAAGCGGTCCGAGCGGCTGCAGGACGTGCCGGTCGCGGTGACGGTCGTGTCGGGCGACGCGCTCGCGACGCAGGGCAAGACCAGTCTCGAAGGCGCGCAATATCTCGTGCCGTCGCTCAACTTCCTGAAATCGGGCACGACGCTCAACCAGTCGCTGTTCCTGCGCGGCGTCGGCACCTCGACCTTCTCGATCGCGGGCGAGCCGTCGATCTCGACCGTGGTCGATGGTGTCGTGTTCGCGCGCGCTGGCGAAGCGTTCGGCGATCTCGTCGATATCGATCAGCTCGAAGTGCTGCGCGGGCCGCAGGGTACGCTGTTCGGCAAGAACGCATCGGCGGGCGTGATCAACATCATCTCGAAGAAGCCGACGAGCACGCTTGGCGGCTATGTCGAGGCGGGCTTCTTCACCGACAGCGAATATCGCGGTCGCGCGGTGCTCAACGTGCCGCTCGCCGAGGGGCTGCGCTCGCGGCTGACCGGTTTCTACACCAATTATGACGGCAACATCCGCAACACGACCACGGGCAAGCTGGTCAATGGCTGGGAACATTATGGCGGCCGCCTGCAGGTCGATGCCGATGCCGGCCCGAACGTGAAGCTCGCCTTCATTGCCGATTATCATCACAACGATGACGATTGCTGCGGCGAGGTGATCGCCACCGGGCCGATCAACACCGCGACCGGTGCCGTCATTACCAACGCTTCGACCGCGGCGCTGCCGACGCCACGCGGTACCAATACGCGCGAGCTTGCGCAGAACCTCGTCACGCGCACGACCGAGACCGGCTACGGCTTCTCGCTCCAGGCCGATATCGAGGCGGGGACGCAGACCGTCACCTCGATCACCGCCTATCGCAACTATAAGAATACCGAGATTCGCGACGGCGATTTCCTGCCCGCTGCGTATATCGGCTTCAACCAGCTCCACGATTTCGGGCCGCAGACCGGCAACACCTTCAGCCAGGAATTGCGGCTGACCTCGCCGGGCAACCAATTCCTCACCTATGTGCTCGGTGCCTATTATTCGCGTGCCGAGAGCGAGCGGATCTTCACGCGCAACGATCAGGTCTGCACGTCGGCCGCAGCGCCCGCGCCGACCGCGCTGACGCCGTGCTCGAGCGCGCTCGCGGCGCCCTCGACCTTCCCAACCGGGACCGCCGATTTCGGATCGGTGTTCAAGAATTTCGCGTTGTTCGGGCAGGGGACGATCAATATCGCGGCGCGCTTCCGGGTGATTGGCGGCTTGCGTTACACGGTCGACCAGCTCGACGTGTTCCACATCCGCCGCACGACGCTCGCCGGGCCGGGCATCAACGGCAATTTCGACGCCGGCGTCTACAATAACGGTCTCGGCGGCGGCGTATCGAACGGCGTGCCCTTCACCGCCAAGGCGACCAACGAGAATCTGTCGGGCAAGGCCGGCGTTCAGTTCGACATTTCGCGCGGATCGACCGCATATGCGACCTATGCGCGCGGCTATAAGGGGCCGGCGTTCAACGTCTTCTTCAACCTGACCGCGACCGGTACCAACGTGATCGCGCCGGAGACGTCGGATTCGTACGAAGTCGGGCTAAAGAACACCTTCTTCGGCGGCAAGCTGACGCTCAATTTGGCGGCCTATTACGCGAAATATCATAATTTCCAGGCGAACAACCCCGACCTGGTGGCGGGCGTGGTCGTCACGCGCTTCACCAATGCCGGCGACGTTTCGACGCGCGGGGTCGAGCTCGACACGACCTTCCGGCCGATGCGCGATCTCAGCCTGACCGGCGGCGTCGCCTACACCGATGCGCATGTCGATGCGTTCAAGGCGCCGCTCGGCGCGGCGGTCGTGCCGTCGGGGACGCCGCTCGGCTTCGCGCCGAAGTGGAAGGGCAATCTCGGTGTCGATTACCGCGTCCGCACCGGCGGGTTCGCGGATATCCTGCTGGGCGCGCAGGGGTCGTATCAGAGCAGCCAGCTGGGGTTGTTCTCAGCCGATGCGGTGCAGCGGCAGCTCGGGACGATCGGGGCATATGGTCTGGTCAATCTGTCGGCGGGGCTCGTCAGCAAGGATGAGCATTACAAGCTGACCTTCCAGGTGCGGAACCTGTTCGACCAGAGCTTCGCCGCGTCGATCATCAATGGCGGGCCGGGGCAGGCCTATCGCTATCAGATCCCGCGCGATGCCGATCGGTACTTCGGCGTGACCGGTCGCGTGACGTTCTAGCCTCTAAAATCCTCCCCCGGCACCGGGGGAGGTGGCAGCCGAAGGCTGACGGAGGGGGCCTCTCCCACGAGCGGTGCGCTCGCGGCGAGTCCCCTTCCACCCTTCGCTAAATGCTCATGGTCCCCCTCCCCCGGTTCCCGGGGGAGGATCAGTGCGCTGCCACGAACCCGTCGCCACGCTCGCTCTCGTCGATCGGCACGATCACCGGGATCAGCAGGTGGATCGCCAGCAGCGCCGCCAGATACGACGCTGCGCAGATCGTCAGCGCGGGCGCATAGCCCCAGCCGTGCGCCAGCGCATAGGCCTGGAACTGGATCATCCCGATCGAACACAGATTGCCGCAGAACGCCGCGATCCCGATGCGCGAGCCGACCGAGCGCGCCGGGGTGATGTCGGTCGTCACGCCGAACACGTTGGTCGAAAAGCCCTGATGCGCGAACAGCACGAGGCCAAGCAGCAACGCCGCACTCCACGGGCTCGACACCGACTGGACGAACACCACCGGCAGCACGAGCAAGGCATAGCCCAGCATCGCGGTCTTGCGCGCACGGTTGACGCTCCACCCCATCGCCATCAGCCGCGATGGCAGGAAGCCGCCGGTCAGCGCGCCGCACGCCGCGAGCACATAGACCAGCGCCACCGGCAGCCCGAGCGTGCCCTGCGGAAGCCCGAACAGCCGGTGGAACAGGTCGGGCAGCCACAGCAGCATGAAGAACCACACTTGATCCGACAGCACCTTGGCGATTGCGATCGCGGCGGTCTCGCGGCTGCGCAATACGCTCAGCCATGGCACCGGCGCCGGCGCGACCGCATCGAGCGCGACCGGCTTGATGCGGATCGCGAACCACACGACAACCCAGACGACGCCCAGCCCGCCCGCGAGCAGGAATGCCGCCTGCCAGCCGAACGCGACCGCAAGGGCAGGGATGAACAGCGGCGTTATGATCGCGCCGATATTGGGCGCGGTGTTGCCGATGCCGAGCGCGATCTGGCGGTCCTTGTGGTTGAAATACGTCGCCGCCGATTTGACCGCCGCCGGCGTGCCGACCGATTCGGCGATGCCGAGCACGATGCGCGCCGCGAAGAAGGCCGGAACCGAGGTGGCGAAGGCATGTGCCATGCCCGCCAAGCTCCAGATCAGCACGCCGAGCGCGAAGCCGAGCCGCAAGCCGACGCGATCGAGGAACCAGCCGGTGCCCAGAAAGGCGAATGCCGTCGCGATCTGGAAGGCGGTGCCCATATTGGCATAGTCCTGATCGGACCATTGGAACTGCGCCTCGAGCGTCGGTTTCAGCAGCGCGAGGATCTGACGGTCGACATAATTGAGCATCACCGCGACGAATACCATCGCGACGATGATCCAGCGCGCCGCCGCGCCCCTGATTGTCCCTCTGATTGCCCCCCTGAACGCCATTGCCATCCACTCCCATCTTTTTCTTGAGACAGCGTTGTCACAATCCCGACGTCTGGGCTAGGCTGTTCTTGTCCGTCACCCCGGGCTTGTCTCTGGGGCCACCGGTCCGCATGGCGGGACGGTGCTGTGTGCGGCACGGTGGGTCCCGGGACAAGCCCGGGGTGACGGAGAGGGCGCGGACGCACGATGGAGACCTTCCGGCAAGCGAGACGTCCGCTCCCGATGGCCGCCGATCTTTATAGCGACCTGTACGGCGACATCGAAGCTGCGCCCAAGCATGACTGGCGCGGCTATGTCCCGGGGCTCGTGGTGGTGGCGATGGGGACGCTTGCCGCGGGCTTCCTGTCGGATCATTACGGCGTACCGCTGACGCTGATGGCGTTGCTGATCGGGCTCGCGCTCAATTTTCTCAGCGCGGATTCGCGGCTCACGCCCGGTCTCGCTTTCGCCTCGCGCTCGCTGCTGCGCTGGGGGATCGTGCTCGTGGGTGTACGGATCACCTTCGGGCAGATCGTTGCGCTCGGGCCGGTCGCATTGCTGTGCGTCGTGCTGATCGTCGCGCTGACGATGGGGGCGGGGATCCTCGCCGCGCGGCGCTTCGGCTTCGATACCGCGTTCGGCATCCTCGCGGGCGGGTCGGTCGCGATCTGCGGCGCGAGCGCGGCGATGGCGCTGGCGACGACGCTCGGCGAAAAACGCACGACACAGGCGCAACTGACGCTGGTGCTGGTCGGTATCTCAGCGATGAGCGCGAGCGCGATGATGCTGTATCCGCTCGTCGCGCACGCCTTCCACATGAGCGACCTCAAGGCTGGTTTCCTGCTCGGCGCGGCGATCCACGACGTCGCGCAGGCGCTCGGCGCGGGCTATTCCTATTCGGACGGCGCGGGCGGGATCGCCGCGATCGTCAAGCTGACGCGTGTCGCTTTGCTCGCCCCGGTGCTCGCGGTGGTGGCGATGGGGCTTGCGCGTTGGGGCGGTGGCGGGGAGGGCGCCGCCAAGGGGCCGGGGGTGCCGTGGTTCGTGATCGGCTTCTTCGTGCTCGCCGGCATCAATTCGTTCGGCGTTATTCCGCCGATCGTCGCGAGCGGAGCCGAGAAGGCCGCCGCAGCGATGCTCGCGACCGCCGTGACCGCGACCGCGATCCGTTCGCCGCTCGCGCAATTGCTCGAGGCGGGGCCCAAGCCGCTGCTGGTGATCCTGATCGCGACGCTGGTGGCGTTTGGCCTGGCGCTGGCGGCGGCACTGCTGCTGATCGGCTGACGGCGCCTCTTCAACCGACGGCGACGGGGCCAGTCGATTCGCGCACGATCAGCTCGAACGCCACCTCGCGCCGCTCGATCGGCGCGTCGGCGGGGCTGAGCAGCAGATCGGCCGCCTGATACGCCATCTCGCGCGTCGGCTGCCGGATCGTGGTGAGCGGCGGCCAGACGAAGCCCGCGAGCGTGGTATCGTCGAACCCCGCGACCGACAGTTGCCCCGGTACCGTCAGGCCGCGACGATGCGCGACGGTCAGCACGCCTGCCGCCATATCGTCGCTCGACGCGAAGATCGCGGTCGGCGGCGCGGTGAGCGCCAGCAACTCCTCCGCCGCCCGCGCGCCCGAGGCGAAGTCGTAGCTGCCCTCGCGCACCAGGATCGGATCGAGCGGCAACCCCTCCTGCCCGAGTGCGCGCGCATAGCCGCGCATCCGCTGGCCACTCGTCGCATAGCTCGGATGCCCGGCGATGAAGCCGATCCGGCGATGCCCGAGCTCGAGCAGATGCGTCGTCATCACCCGCGCCGCGCGCTCATTGTCGATACAGGTCGAGCTCGCCAGATCGACCGCACTCCCCGGCGAGACGCGGACGAAGCGCACGCCGCGCCGTTCGAGCAATTCGAGCACCTGCGGATGGTCCGACACCGGTGGGGTCAGGATCAGCCCATCGACATGCGTCGCATCGACCAGATTCTCGATATCGTCGAGCAACGTGGCGGCGTTGCGGTCATACGGTTGCGCGATCATCCGCACCCCGTCCTGCGCACAGCGGTCACGGATGCCCGACTGCATCTCATAAACGTAATAGGGGCTGGGATTGTCGCAGATCAGCGCGATCTGGAAGCTGCGCTTGCCCGCGAGCGAGCGCGCCGCGGTGCTCGGTCGGAAGTTGAGCTCGGCGACCGCGGCCTCGACCTTGGCGCGCGTTTCGGTCCCGACATAGCGCTCCTTGTTGAGGACGCGCGAGACGGTCTTGATCGACACCCCCGAAACTCGCGATACGTCCTTGATCGTCACGCGCAAAATGCCGGCTCCCCTTTGCCCTGCTGCGGGTGTGCCGCAGCAGGGCCGGGTCGGCAATACGCATCCGCCCCGAGCGACGGGTTATGCCATTGTGTTGCGGCCGCGTTCGATCGTCGCGGTGTGTCCGACGCTCGCGGTGGTGCTCGCAGCCTTGATCGTTTCCACCATGATCCAGTCGTTGCTCGCCTTGGCCGGCGTCAACGTCATCGCCATATAGCCGCGGCGCGACGTATCGCACCATTTGAGCTCGGGATTGGCGCGGACCAGCGTCGCCGCGATCACCTTGGGATCGGTGCGCGAGGCGGCTTCATACCCGGGCGAGCTGACCGCGTGGCCGGCAAATTCGACACCGGCGGGCTTGCCGTCCTGGCCGAGATCGTACGCCCAGGCATTGTGGCTGTCGCCCGACAGCACGATCAAATTCGCGCCGAGCGCCTGGGCACCCTTGAGAAAGCGTGCACGCGCCGCGGGATAGCCGCCCCAATTGTCGTAATTGAACGGCAGGCCTGCCTTTGCCGCGGCGACGCCGGCGAGGATGTAGGTCTTCGCCCGCGCCGGCGCATCGGCGGCGACCCAGGCGAGCGCGTCCTGCGGCATCACCGTCTCGCCCATGATCGTGCCGAAGCCGACCACCTGCCAGCGCTGCCCGGCGCGGACCGATTGCGCCATCGCATGGCTGAGCCAGCTTTCCTGCTGGCTGCCCATCATCGTCACCGCCGGGTCCATCCAGGCGCCGTTGCGGAACGCCGTCAGCGCGGCGGTCGGATCGGTTTCCTTGAACAAAGCCGCGACATCGGGTTGCTTGGTGCGCGCCAGGAGACGCGTTTCGGTGCGGAACAGCGTGGCGAGCGTGCCGATCTCATATGCCTTCCACGGCTCGTCCGAAACCGGCATCCATTCGCGATACGCCTGGATCGAGGCGGCACGGCGCGCATTCCAGTCGCCTTCGTCGGCCTGATGGTTTTCGGCGCCACCTTCCCAGCTGTCATTGGCCGATTCATGATCGTCCCACTGCACGATCATCGGCAGTTTCTGGTGGAGCGCCTGCAAGGCCGGGTCGCTGCGATAGCTGGCATAGCGGATGCGATAGTCGGCGAGGTGGAGCAGTTCGGTCGCGGGCAGGGGCACGCGCCCGGCGACTTGATCCTTGTGCGCGGGATAGTCGCCCGTGCGATATTCGTAGAAGTAATCGCCGAGATGGATCGCAAGGTCTATGTAGTCGCGCGCGGCGGCGTGCGCATAGGCGTTGAAGAAGCCATACGGCATGTTCGAGCAGGAGAAGGTCGCAGTGCGGAAGCGATCGACCGGGCCGACCGGGAGCGTGCGCGTCGTGCCGACCGGCGAGAAGCTGCCGTCGGGCGCGACGAAGCGATAGTGATAGCGCGTTCCGGGCTTGAGCCCGTCGACCGTGATCTTGGCGGTGAAATCGCGCCATACCCCCGTGATCTGCGATCCGCCCGCCGCGACGCGCGCGAAATCGGGGGATTCGGACAGTTCTACGCGCAGTTCGGCGGTGTCCCCGCTCGTGGGCACGTAGCGCGTCCAGAGCAGCATCGTATCCGCGCCCGGCTCGCCGCTCGCGACCGCATGGGTGAAGCCGCGCGCCGCGGCGACCGAAGGCGTCTGTGCGAAGCCCGGGACGGCAAAGGCGCCGATCCCCAGCGAGCCGGTCAGCAGGAAGGAGCGACGGTCGATACGGATGGTCATGCGCGGATCTCCAGATGGTTGCGATCCCCTGCCACCGGGATATGGCGCGTTCGTGACAGCGGCAATGCCGCGGCGTATGGGGCGCCGATGGGGCGTTCCACGACAGAACCGATGGCACTGCCGTGGCGCTGGCTGGCGGTCGCACTAATGGTGTTCGGGGCGCTCGCCCTGCTCCACCCGATCGACCATGACGAAAGCCAATATGTCGCGGCGGCTCTGCTCAGCGCACATGGCGAACTGCCGTATCGCGACTATCCTTATCTCCAGACGCCGCTCCAGCCGCTGCTCTTCGCGCCGATCGCCTGGGTGGCGGGGTGGCATGCGTGGCTCGCCCTGAGGCTGGCCAATGCGGTCCTCGGTGCATGCATCCTCGGTTGCGTCTGGCGTGCGGCGCGCGAGGCGGGGGCGGGGGCGGGCGCGGGCGCGGGCGCCGCGCTGTTGGCGGCAGCGTCGCTTGGCGCGTGCGACATCCTGCTGTTCAGCATTTCGACCGCGCGCAACGATGCGTTGCCGGCCGCCTTGCTCGCCGCCGCCTTGATTCCGATCGTGCGGGCGCAGCGTGGCGAGGCGACGCGGTCGTCGGCGATGTTGGTCGGGGTGCTGCTCGCGGCGGCGGCAGCGGCGAAGCTGTCCTACGCACTCCCGGCCGCTGCCTATGGCGGCTACGCGCTGTGCGACCGGCGGCATCGACCGCTATCGGTGATGGTCGGAGCTTTGCCGGTGGCGGGGCTGGTGGCGTGGATTTGGGCGCTCGCACCCAACGCGTTCATGTTCGGGACGATCACCTTTCCGGCGGTCGCGCCCGCCGAATTTTACGCCGATCGGCCGTGGAAGCTCTCGCTGCTCGGCAAGGCGATCGACACGCTCAAATTCCTCGCGCTGGGGCCGGCCCTGCTGGCGCTGGTCGTCATCCACAGGCGGCTGCGGCGTCCGGGCGTGCTCGAGATCTTGCTGATTGCGGGGCTGGTCGCCGCACTGCTGCCGCTGCCGACATGGCGGCAATATCTGCTGCCGGCGCTGCCGCCGCTGTTCGTGCTGCTCGCGCTCGAATGGCAGCGGGCGCGCCCTGCGCGCTGGATGCGGGTGCTGTTCGCGGTGACGCTCGGGGCCGGGATCGCGCCGACGTTGATTGCGGTGACACAGTCGCGCGGCGCGACTTCGTTGCCGACGGCGCTCAGCGAGGGGCGCGCGATCGGGGTTGCGCTCTCTCGAGCTGGCGTGAGCGATGGCGTCGCGACGCTCTCACCGCAGTTCCTCGGCGCGACGCACGCGCTGCCCGATTGCCGTTTTGCGACGGGTCCCTTCTATTTCCGGAGCCACGCGCTGCTTCCCGCAGACCGCGAGGCCGCGCTGAAGCTCGTCTCGGCGGATCGCCTCGCCGCGCTCGACCGATCACCGCCCGCGGCGGTCCTGGTCGGCGGCGAAGGGGGATGGAGCAGCGGCGATCCCACGCTCGATGCGCGGCTCGAGCAGTGGGCGCGCGCGCGGCATTACCGCGCGGTGCCGATCGATAGCGTGCGCTTTCGTCTTTACGTTCAATAACATTCGATAACATTTGACAACATTCGGGCCCTCGTTTCGCCCGAATGCCCCGTTAGCCCGAGAGCGTGCCGGATCTCGCCGCTTTCACGTTCCGGTTCGCCATCCACATGCCGCGCTGGGTCATGCTGTTCGCGGTCGCCGTGTTCGTCAGGGCGCTGACCTTCGGCAACCCGATCCTCCATGTCGACGAAGAATTCTATCTCGCAACGGCGCACGCGATCGTGCACGGCGCGATCCCCTATGTCGATGTGTGGGACCGCAAGCCGGTCGGGCTGTTCCTGCTCTATGTGCCAGCGGCCGCCCTGGGGCTTCCACTGGGCATCTGGGCGTATCAGGCGGTGGCGCTGGCGAGCGTTACCGCGACAGCGACGCTGATCGCGCGGCTGGCGGATCGCGCTGGCTGGGCCAAGGGCGCGCTGCCCGCTGCGATCGCCTATCTCCTGTGGCTCAACCTGCTCGAGGGAGAGGGCGGGCAGACCCCGGTCTTCTACAATCTGCTGATGGTCGGCGCGGCAAGCCTGCTCGCCCCGCGGGGCGACGATGCCGCGCATGCGAGGCGCCGCTTCGTGCAGGGGGGCGCCGCGCTCACCCTGGTCGGGCTGGCGCTGCAGGTCAAATATACCGTGGTGTTCGAAGGGCTGTTCTTCGGCCTGTGGTGGATGGTACGCGAACGGCGGCTTGGCCAGCGCTGGTGGCGCGTAGCGCTGCTGGCGGTCCCGCTCGCCGGGCTCGCCGCGCTCCCGACGCTTGCGGCGTTGGCGTGGTTCTGGGCGCTCGGGCATGGCGACGCCTTCGTCTATGCCAATTTCGCCTCGGTCGGCGCGCGCGGCGGCGATCCGATAACGCACGAGCTCGGCAACCTCGCGCTAATGCTGCTGATCCTTTCCCCGCTGATCGCGATAACGATCCTCGCCGCGCGCTGCCCGGCCAGCGACGCCACGCGGCGGCCGCTGCGGCGCTGGCTGTTCGGCTGGGCGATCGTCGCTGCGCTCGGCGTGCTGGTGTTCCGCGGCTATTTCGACCATTATACCTTGCCGCTGCTGGTGCCGCTGTGCGTTTGCGCAGGAGGGTTCTTCGCTGAGCATTACCGCGCGATCCGGGTTCGTGCGCCAATGCTGATCGTCGTCCTGCTCGCGTCGCAGGTCGTCCTGCTGGTCAAGCGGCACGAGCGCGGGACGCCAGCGCAATTCGCTGCGATCACGCGTTCGATCGGACACGGTCCGGGGTGTCTCTATGTCTTCTCGGGATCGCCGATGCTCTATCCGATGGCGGATCGCTGCGTGCTGACGCGCTACCGCTTCCCGCGCCATATCGGACAGGCGCGCGAGCACGGCGCGATCGGCGCGGACCAACAGAGCGAACTCGAACGGATCCTCGCGCTGCGGCCGGCGATCGTCGTGCTCGGCGCGCCCTATCGGGGGGAACGCGCCGAGCTCCGCGCGCTGTTCGAGCACGTCGTTGCCGCGCGCTATCGCCAGCGCGCCGACCTGCCGCTCGGCGTCAACCGGATCGCGGTTTACGCGCTGCGCTGAAGCGGAAGCGCGCGCTTGGCGTCGACCAGCCCCTGATAATAGGCCATCAAATCGACCGCATGGTCGCGGTCGCTGCGCACCTTGGTCGCGGCGACGAGCGCCGCGCGGCGCAGCACGCGCTGGTCGCGCGCGAACAGCCGGTGGATCGCCATCGCCGCGCTCTGTGCATCGCGCGCGGTGTAGAATTCGGACGCATAGGGATCCGCCACTTCGGCGCAGCCGCCGGTGTCGGGCACGATCAGCGGCAGGCCGCCGGCCATCGCCTCCGACGCGACGAGTCCGAACGGCTCGGCCTCAGACCCATGGATCAGCGCGTCGCAGCTTGCGACGATCCGCGCGAGCCGCTCGCGATCATAGACCGGTCGGAACATGCGGATGTGCGGGGATCCGGCGATCCGCGCCTCGATCTGGCGGCTTTCGACGCCGTTGCCGAGCAGGATCAGCCCGACCGGCAGCTCCGATCCGGCCCGCTCGACCGCGTCGATCACGAGGCGCCAGCGCTTCTCGGGATGATGTCGCCCGAGCCCGAGCAGCAAATGCCCGTTCGGCGGCAGGTCGCACTGCGCGAGCAGCGCCGCGCGCAGCCGGTCGTCGCGCAGATCGGGCGAGAAATGGCCGCGCTCGATGCCGAGCGGCATCGATGCGTCGATCTGCACCCCGCGACCCTTGAGCCGCTTCTCGAGCGCCGGCCCGTTGGTGACGACCGCATCGAAATGCTTGAGAAAGCGCGACATGTAGCGGCTGTACCAATCGAACGCCTGTTCGAGCCGCTCCTGCGGCGCCATCCCCTCGAACCAACGCAGCGCATAGGCCGCCATATTGTCGTTGTGCATGAAGAACGCCTTGACCGCGCCCCCGGGATATTTCGGCTGCCACTTGCCGATCACCCACGGCAGGCGCCACGGCGACGAGGTCTCGACGACGTCGGGCTGAAGCTCGTCGAGCCAGCGCAGGATCGGCGCGGCGTCCCAGAACAGCCCGTAATTCTGGTCGAGCGGCAAATGCCCGGTCTGGATCCAGATCACCTTACCGCCGCCTGGGCGTTCCTCGACCGCATTTTCGCGGCCGGGCGCAAGCACGATCAGTTCATGCCCGAGGTCGGACATGATCCCCATCTTGCGATCGATATAGGTGCGCACCCCGCCACCCGTCGGCGAGTAGAATTCGTTGACGTCGACGATACGCATCGCAGGGTCAGCTCCCGATCGGGCCGAAACCCCCGAGCCCGCGTAGATATTGGGCATGAATGGTCGTCGTCACAACCCCCTCGGGCACTTCGATCCGCGCCATGTCGAGATTGGGGCGCGTACGCCCGAGCTTGACGTTGCTGGCAAAACCCGCGCCGTCGGCCCAGAAGTTGAACTTGTTCTTGCCGTCGCGATTGTGCGTGAAGAGCAGCGCATAGGGCCCGGGGGTCGGTACGCGAATGCACAGGCTGATCTGGCCGGTTTGCGGCGTGGGCAGGCGGACGCGGCGGAAGAACTTGCCTTCTTTGATCAGGTCGCGATCGTCCTTGAGGAAATCGGCCTCGGTCGCGGGATAGAGTTCGAGCTTCAGTTCGCCCGTGCGGTCCTTCAACCCTTCGACGTTGACGCGGATCGCCGGGCCGCCGGTGCTGCACGCCGAGGCATCGCTGCCAAGGACCTGTGCCGCCTGTGTCGCCGCAGGAAGCCCTGTCGCCGCGAGCAGCGCTGCCACCGCAGCCAGAATCTTGCGCATCTTCAATTCTTCCTCACCAGGCCGACCAGCCCGAAGATCGCGACCAGCACGACATGGACGAGCAGGGGCAACGCCGCGGTCACCGCAATCAGCACCGACAGTTCGGCATCCTGCCCGATCAATAAGGTGGCGAAGGTGGCGAAAAGAAGGTCCTTGTTCGGCACAAGCGGCAGCCGCCCGACGATCATCCGCGCGGCCGACAGCAGCAGCCACATGCCGAGCGTGACCGTTGGCAGGCCGTAATGCCATGCGAAGGCGATCAGCACGCAGCCCGCGATCAGCCGCAGGCAATGGATCCCGAAGATCCACCACAATGTCGCCCGCGGCAGCGAGAAGACGCGCTTGGAAAAGATCAGGAACGGCAGCGACATCGCGAACACCGCGACCACCGACCAGATCGCATTGTGCAGTCCGTGCGGCGTCAGCAGCCCGATGCCGAGCGGCATGGCGACCGCGATCATCGCAAGCGTGACCATATTGCCCGCGATCGCCGAGAGGATGCTGACATCCTTTACCGCCCCAAAGGGGGCCGCCACCATCGACGAGCGTTGCCGCGCCCAGGCGTAGAAATACGCCTCGCCCGAATAATTGAGGATGTCGTTGGCGATTCGCTTCTTGATCAGCGCGACGAACCCCGCGGCCGGAATCCCCCACAGCCGCCGGAAGATGATGAAGTCACCCGTGACGGGGGCGATATAGAGCAAGGCGAAAAAGACGTAGAAAAGTGGATTGGTCGGCAGCGCCGCCAGCAGATTGTCGACGCCGAGCCCGCGCAGCTTGAGCACGAGCCAGACGATCATCACCACCGTGACCGCGGCGCCGAGATAGGACGGCCAGCGGCGCTTGAGCGGCGCCATCGGCTCCAATCCGGCAAGGTCAGCAGTGCCGGTCAATCCCGGCAGGGGGGGCAAAGGGGCGTAGGCTCCCGACCCGGGGGTCGCAGCGCCGATCCCGGGGCCGGTCTTCATCTGTGTCACGTGGCGCGTTTGTCCGCTGGTTCAAGCCGGTCGAGGCGGTCCATTGGCGCGGCTTAACGGCAGAAGTGTGGCGCGGCAATTTCGGCGCCGCTGAGCGGGTCGCCGCAAAATGCCTGCACGACATCGCAGCTCGACCGCGCGTCTGGGAAACTTTTGCCACAAACGCACGTTAGCATGCCTCCATGCTGAGCCCCCGCCCTCCCGCTGCGCACATTCTCGCCTTCGCTCAGACGCTTGAGGGTGGCGGCGTGGAGAAGGCGTTGCTCCGCCTCGTCCGCGGCTGGAGCGATCTCGGCCGGCGCGTGACGCTGGTGATCGGCGATGCCGCCGGGCCGCTCGCGCGTGAATTGCCCGATGGAGTCGAGACGCGACTGCTCGGCCGGACCTCGATGATCGGCATGGGCGGGCTTGCCACGCTGACGCACGAGATCGCGCCCGACATCCTGTTCTGCCCCGGCAATCATTATTCCGCGCTCGCCGCATGGACGAAGCTGCGGCTCGGACGCGCGTGCCCGCCGATCGTCGCGAAGATCTCGAACGCGCTGGTCCGGCGCGACCACGGCCCCGCCTTTGCGATGGCGTATCGGCGCTGGCTGCGCTGTCATCCGAGATTCGTCGATCGGCTCGTCGCGATGAGCCCGGCGATGGCCGACGAAGCCCGCACCGAAATGGGCGCGAGTCGGGCGATGCTGAGCGTCATTCCCAATCCGCCGGTTCGCGCGATGCGCAACGCCCCGCTGCCCGACATGCCGGCCGGGCGGTTTCTGCTCGGCGTCGGGCGACTTGCGCCGCAAAAGCGCTGGGACCGGCTTATCGATGCGTTCGACCGCATCGCCGATCGCGATATCGCGCTGATGATTCTGGGCGAGGGCGCCGAGCGTGCGGCGCTCGAGGCGCAGATCGCCGCTTTGGGTCTTGGCGGGCGCGTGTCGTTGCCGGGGCATGTCGCCGATCCGACGCCGGTGATCGCGCGTGCGGCGGCGTTGGCGTTGGTTTCCGATTTCGAAGGCGTGCCCGGCGTGCTGCGCGAGTCGCTCGCGGTCGGGACGCCGGTGATCAGCACCGATTCAAGCGTCGCCGTGCGCGAGATCATCACGCGGCCGGCGCTCGGTTCGATCGTCACGCCCGGCGATGCGGGCGGATTGGTCGCGGCGCTCGACCATTGGCTTGCCCCCGGCCGCACGCGCCCGCGGCCCGTGCCGCAGCCGGGCGAGGATGCGGCCGCGGCGTATCTCGATCTGTTCGACGAGGTCGTGCTCGAGCGGCGTTTCGCGATGGTGGCGTGACGCGCGATCGCCGAGGCGGGGCTATGCCGCGCCGGGTTTGACGCGATCGGGATGCGCGGCGGCGAACGCCGGAAGGGCTGCCGCGGCGGTATCCGCGGCGACCAGACGCGGCCAGGCGTCGAGCGGCACTGAGAATCGACGCGCATTGTAGAGCTGCGGCACGAGGCAGATGTCGGCGATGTTGGGCGCCTTGCCTCCGAGAAACGGGCCCGGCAGCGCGACGGTCATCGCCTCGAGCGCGGTCAGCCCCTCGACGATCCAATGCCTGTACCAATCTTCGCGCGCAGCCTGGTCGGCGCCGAATTGCGTGGTCAGATGGTTGAGCACGCGCAGATTGTCGATCGGGTGGATATCGGCGGCGATCACCAGCGCCTGCGCCATCGCCTGCGCTTGGGCGACCGGATCGTGCGGGAGCAAAGCGGGTGCTGGATGCGCCGCGTCGAGATAGACGATGATCGCGAGGCTCTGCGTCAATACCGTGTCGCCGAGGTCGAGCGCGGGCAGCAGCCCTTGCGGGTTGCGCGCGACATACTCGGGCGCGTGCTGCGCGCCCTGCACCAGATCGATCGCTACGCTTTCATAGACGATCCCCTTGAGATTGAGCGCGATCCGCACGCGATACGCCGCCGAGGAGCGCCAGTAATCGTAGAGGATCATGCCTCGGCGTCCCCCTCCGCCTCAGAGCTGCGCTCGAGCGCGACCTTGATCATCGCGGTCATCGGGTCGGCGAGCGTCAGACCGATAATGCCGAACAGCGTGCCGGCGAGGATCTGCATCGACAGCGTCAGCGCGGGGGGGAGATCGACGGTACGCTTGGCGACCATCGGGATGACGACATAGCCGTCGAGCCCCTGGATGAAGATATAGATGCCGATCGCGGCGAGCCCCGTGTTCATCCCCGCGCTGAAGCCGACCGAGATCATGATGATGCCGCTGGTGATCGCGCCGATATTGGGGATGAAGGCGAGGATGCCGGTGATGATGCCGAGTACTAGCGCCATCGGCACGCCTGCGATGGCCAGCGCGATGCCCGTCATCACGCCCTCGATCGCCATGCCGAACAGCCGCCCGGCGAGCAGCCGACGCATCGTCGTCGCCATCTGCTCAATCGTGCCCGAGAAGCGCTTGCGCTGGTCGCTCGGCACCATCCACTGCAGCCCGCCTTCGTAGAGCCGCGGCTCCATCGCGATGAACAGGCCGATCACGAGCACCATGATGAGGCTCGCAAGCGCGCCGAACGCGATGCCGAGATACGAGGTGAGCTTGCCGAACGAGCCGAGCGCCTGCTGCATGATGCCGTTGAGATCGGCCTTGCCCGGCATGATCCCCTTTTGCGACGCCCAGGTGATCAGCTTGGTCGCCTGCGTCATCAGCGTGGTGCGCAGTTGCTCGAACTGTTGCGTGATTCCGGCGCCGGTCAGGTAGCAGACGACTGCGATGAACAGCACGGTCAGGATGACCACGATCGCCAGCCGCCATGCCCGCCCGATCGGCAGCACGCGCCCAAGCAGCCGCACCCCGCCGTCGAGCATCGAGGCGAAGACCAGTCCGCCGAAGATGATCAGCAGCGGCTGCACAAGCAAAACGACAAGCGCGATCGCGCCGGCCAGGCCGAGCCAGACCGTCGCGCGCTTCAATTCCTGCCGCACGAAAGGATCGCGCAGTTCGTTGGGCGCGGGCTCGGTGACGATCGCGGGTTGGGCGGGGGCGTCGCTCACTGGGTCCGCGCCGCATGCAAGGAGGTGCCGGCACGGCCGCCGCGGAACGACTGGCCCCATGTCAGCGGGTTCCAGCTGCCCAAGCCGGTCTTCGAGAAGGTGATGAATTCAGCTCGACCGCCAAGATATTCCCACGGCACCGGGCCGCCCAGGCCCTGTTCGGCGAGACTGAAGCGGCTGTCGGCGCTGCGATCGCGATTGTCGCCCATCAGGAAGACGTGGCCCGCCGGGATCGTCACTTCCTTGTAGTTGTCGCCGATCGACGGCCCGAGCTCGACCGTATCGTAATGCCGCCCGTTGGGCAGCGTCTCGGTGATGACAGGAACGTGGCAGACGGTCTTGCCGTCGGGGCCGGTGCGCAGCGCGTCGTCGCCGAGATCGCAGGTCGCGCGTTCGGGTGCGGGGAGCTGGACGCCGCCGTAATTGGGGATGTCGACATAATGCAGCGGGCCGCGCTTCACCGGCACGCCGTTGAGGATGACAGTGCCGTCGCGCACTTCGAGCCGGTCGCCGGGCAGGCCGATCAGCCGCTTGATGTAATCGGTCTCGGTGCCGGGGGGCGTGACGATCACGACGTCGCCGCGCTCGGGCAGATGTCCAAACAGGCGGCCGTGGATGAACGGCAGCAGATGGAACGTCGGCGAGACGAACGACCAGCCGTACGGGAATTTGCTCACCACGAGCTGATCGCCGACGAGCAGCCCCGGCAGCATCGATTCCGACGGAATGTAGAAAGGCTTGGCGATGAAGGTGTGGAAGCCGAGCACGGCGAGGATCAGCCAGAAGATGCCGCGCACTTCGCCAGCCCAATCGGTCCGCGCCTTTTTGGGGTGCGTCGCGGGCTCGTTCGGGACGGGCTCCGTAGTCTCTTGCGTCCGCAGGGCCACATCCTCACTCATACGCTATCCTTCATGACCGCCTCGATGATCACGAAGGCCTGCGCCCAGGGGTGATCGTCGGTCATCGTCAAATGTAGCATCGCGACGTGGCCGTCGGGCGTGATTGCGTCAAGCCTCGCCTGTGCCCCCCCGCTCAGCGCCAGCGTCGGCGCACCCAAGGGCGCGTTGACGACGCCGATGTCCCGCATGAACACGCCAGCCTTGAATCCGGTACCGACGGCTTTCGAAAAAGCTTCCTTGGCGGCAAAGCGCTTGGCGAGCGTGCCGGCCTTGGTGAAGGGGCGACGCGCGGCCTTGGCCTGTTCGAGCGGGGTGAACACGCGATTTTCGAAGCGCGCGCCGAAGCGGTCGAGCGAGGCCTGGATCCGCTCGATATTGCACAGGTCAGAGCCGATGCCGATGATCATAGCGCATTCCCCTCCCGCTTGCGGGAGAGGTTAGGGGAGGGGCGTGCCTCCAGCGCGACGTCTGCAGGCACAGGCCCATCCCCAGCCCCTCCCGCAAGCGGGAGGGGAGCAGGTATCGCAAGCCTCACCGCGCCGCGTCCATCGCCGCGCGCATCTGGCGCACCGCTTCGTCGAGCCCGACGAACAGCGCCTCGCCCACCAGGAAATGCCCGATATTCAATTCGCGTACCTGCGGGATCGCCGCGATCGGCGCAACATTGGCATAGGTCAGGCCGTGCCCGGCATGCACTTCGACGCCGTTCTTCGCCGCCAGCGCTGCCGCATCGGCCAGGCGCCGCAGCTCGGCGGTCTGCGCTTCGCCCGCCAGGTCGCAATAGCGGCCGGTATGGAGTTCGATCACTGGCGCGCCGAGCCGGATCGCGGCGTCGATCTGGCGTGCATCGGGTTCGATGAACAGCGAGACGCGGATCCCGGCGTCGCGCAAGGCGCCGACCAGCGGTGCGAGCCGGTCGAAGCGCCCAGCGGCGTCGAGTCCCCCCTCGGTCGTCACTTCCTCGCGCTTTTCGGGGACGATGCATGCGGCATGCGGCGTGTGGCGCAGCGCGATCGCGAGCATCTCGTCGGTCGCTGCCATTTCGAGATTGAGCGGGATCGACAATTGCTCCGACAGCCGGGCGATATCGTCGTCGGTGATGTGCCGACGATCTTCGCGCAGATGCGCGGTGATGCCGTCGGCGCCGGCCTCGGCCGCGAGCAACGCCGCACGCACCGGATCGGGATAGCCCGCGCCGCGCGCGTTTCGCACCGTCGCGACATGGTCGATATTGACGCCGAGGCGCAGCTCGCGGCTCATGCCGCGCGGCTCCCGGGCTTGATGGCGGGGATGGCCGCGAGTTCGGGCGGCAGCGCATCGGCGGCATAGGTCGGCACGTCGAGCCGGATCAGCGGGAAGAACGGCACGCCGAGTTCGGCGGTCCCGCTCGAGCGGTCGACCAGCGCCGCTGCGGCGACGGTCTCGCCGCCGGCGCGCGCGATCGCGGCGATCGCCTCGCGCGACGACAGGCCAGTGGTGACGACGTCCTCCATCATCAGCACCTTGGTGCCGGGTTCGATGCGAAAACCGCGGCGCAGCTCGAACACGCCCTCGGGGCGTTCGAGGAACATCGCCGGCACACCGAGTGCGCGGCCCATCTCATGCCCCGCGATCACGCCGCCCATCGCCGGCGAGATTACTGCGGCAATGCTCGCGCGCAGCTCGGCGGGAAGGCGTGCAACGAGCGCTTCGGCCAGCCGCGCGCCGCGCGCCGGATCCATCAGGACGCGGGCGCATTGCAGATAACGGCCGCTGCGCAGCCCCGACGACAGAATGAAGTGCCCCTCCAGCAGGGCCTCGGCGGCGCGGAATTCGGCGAGAACATCGGCGTCGGTCATGCAAGGTCCGTCCTGAAGGGAAGAGCGGCCTGATTAGGGTTGCCCGCCCGCCGACGCAACGATTGCGCCAAAAAAGGCGTCGCCGCGGGTTGAGGCCGGGGCATAGCCTGCTATACGCCAAGGTATAGAGGCGTATCCCCGTCTTGATAATGCCGTAAAAGCGGCGCTGCAGAGGGTAGAAGCAGACGATGCGTAGGATCGGGATCAAATCGATCGTGCTGGCGGCAAGCCTCGCGATGCTGAGCATCGGAGCGGCTGACGCTGCGCCGCAACCGGCCCCGATCGCGCCTGTCGCCAAACCCGTCGAAGGCGCGCCCGTCGCCGCCTCGCCCGCCGCGGTGCAAGCTGCCCCCGCCGCAGTTGCTGCACCCGCTGCCGTCTCGACCGACCCGATGCTCGCCGTCGACGGTGCGCCGGCGATGGCGATCGACCCCAAGGTCGGGCAGCCGGTCGATGGCCTGATCACGATCCAGCCGCAGGTCACGCCGAACGGCAAGCAGGCCTTGTGGTTCCACAATTGGCTGCTCGTGCCGACGATCACCATCATTACCATTTTCGTGCTGCTGCTGCTGGTCTGGGTCGTCATCCGCTATCGCAAGGCCAACAATCCGGTCGCGTCGAAGACCTCGCACAACACGATCCTCGAAGTGCTGTGGACCGGCCTGCCCGTGCTGATCTTGCTTGGCCTCGCGCTCCCCTCGATCGGGCTGCTGCAGGCGCAGTACAAGCCCGCGCCCAAGACCGCAGTGACGCTCAAGGCGATCGGCAACCAATGGTATTGGTCGTATCAATATCCCGACAATGGCGGGTTCGAGATCACCTCGAACATGCTCAAGGAAGCCGGTGAAGTCGGCAAGGGCGAGCGTGCGCGCCAGGCGATCGACGGGCCGCGGCTGCTCGCGACCGACAATCGCGTCGTGCTCCCGGTCGGCGTGCCGATCCGGCTGATCACCACGTCGAACGACGTGATCCACAGCTGGGAGATCCCGGCGTTCTGGATCAAGCTCGATGCCGTTCCGGGGCGTCTGAACGAGACGAGCTTCACGATCGACAAGCCCGGCGTCTATTTCGGCGTCTGCTCCGAACTGTGCGGCGCGCGCCACGGCTATATGCCGATCACGGTCGAGGCGGTGACTCCGGCGGTCTACGCGCAGTGGGTCAAGGCCAAGGGCGGCACGATGCCGGGTGCGGCAGCAGCGCCCGCCGCCGCCGAGCCTGCGGCCGACGTCACTGCGAACGTCACCGGCCCGGTCGCCGACGGCGCAGCCACCGGACCTGTCAGAAACACGAGCGCGACGGCCAATGCCGCCGGCGCCGGCACAGTTGGACAATAAGCCATGACCGACTCCGCTCTCACCGGCCACGCATTCGACGCGCATCCGCACTCGGATGCGCACGCGCATGACGACCACCAGATGTCGTTCTTCGCGCGCTGGTTCATGTCGACCAACCACAAGGACATCGGGACGCTGTACCTGATCTTCGCGATCACCGCGGGGATCATCGGCGGCGCGATTTCGGGGCTGATGCGCGCCGAGCTCGCCGAGCCGGGCATCCAGTATCTCGGCTATTGGGCGAGCTTCCTGCCCGGTGGCGAGCAGGGGCTCGATCATTCGCTCCATCTGTGGAACGTGCTGATCACCGCGCACGGCCTGATCATGGTGTTCTTCATGGTGATGCCGGCGATGATCGGGGGTTTCGGCAACTGGTTCGTGCCGATCATGATCGGCGCGCCCGACATGGCCTTCCCGCGGATGAACAACATCTCGTTCTGGCTGCTGATCCCAAGCTTCACGCTGCTGCTGGCATCGCCCTTCTTGGGTGGCGCGGGTAACGGCTGGACGCTCTACGCACCGCTCTCGACGTACGGGGAGCCGGGGCCGTCGACCGACATGGCGATCCTGTCGCTCCATCTCGCGGGCGCCTCTTCGATCCTCGGCGCGATCAACTTCATCACCACCATCTTCAACATGCGCGCGCCAGGCATGACGCTGCACAAGATGCCGCTGTTCGTGTGGTCGGTGCTCGTGACCGCCTTCCTGCTGCTGCTGGCACTGCCGGTGCTCGCCGCGGCGATCACCATGCTGCTGACCGATCGCAACTTCGGCACGACCTTCTTCGATCCGGCCGGCGGCGGCGATCCGATCCTGTACCAGCATCTGTTCTGGTTCTTCGGCCACCCCGAGGTCTATATCATGATCCTGCCGGGCTTCGGCATCGTCAGCCAGGTGATCTCGACCTTCTCGAAGAAGCCCGTCTTCGGCTATCTCGGCATGGCCTACGCGATGGTCGCGATCGGCGTGGTCGGCTTCGTCGTGTGGGCGCACCACATGTTCACGACGGGCCTCAGCGTGAACACCAAGATGTACTTCACCGCGGCGACGATGGTGATCGCGGTGCCGACCGGCATCAAGATCTTCTCGTGGATCGCGACGATGTGGGGCGGCTCGCTCACCTTCAAGACGCCGATGCTGTGGGCGATCGGCTTCATCTTCATGTTCACCGTCGGTGGTGTGACCGGCGTCGTGCTCGCCAATGGCGGCATCGATGACTACATGCAGGACAGCTATTACGTGGTGGCGCATTTCCACTACGTGCTGTCGCTGGGTGCGGTGTTCTCGCTGTTCTGCGGCTTCTATTACTGGTTCCCGAAAATGTCGGGGAAGATGTACAACGAGACGCTCGGCCAGATTCACTATTATGTGTTCTTCGTCGGCGTGAACGTGCTGTTCTTCCCGATGCACTTCCTCGGCCTGCAGAACATGCAGCGCCGCGTGCCCGACTACACCGACGCGCTGGCGCATTGGAACTGGGTGGCGACGCTCGGCTACAAGATCATGGCGGCGTCGATGATCGTGTTCTTCGTCAACATCATCTGGTCGCTCGCCAAGGGCAAGCCCGCTGGCGACAGCCCCTGGGGTGACGGCGCGACGACGCTCGAATGGACGCTGTCGAGCCCGCCGCCGTATCACCAGTTCGAGACGCTGCCGCGGATCGACTGAGCATGACGCGCCCCTCTTCCGCTTGGGCGGAGAGGGGCGCTTCTTATTCCCCTCCCGCTTGCGGGAGGGGCTAGGGGAGGGCAGTGGGGGCCTTCTCCACAAGCCCTCCCCCGACCCCTCCCGCACGCGGGAGGGGGGAAGAAGTGAAATGACCGTAACCACGCTTACCCCCACCGCCACGCTTCCCGCCGACTGGCGCGATTTCTTCGCGCTGACCAAGCCGCGCGTGATGCGCTCGGTGGTCTTCACCGCGCTGTGCGGGATGCTCGCAGCACCGGTGCAGCTCCCCTTCGTGCTCGGCTTCACCGCGATCCTGTGCATCGCGATGGCGGCCGGCGCGGCGGGGGCGCTCAACCAATGGTATGAATCGGACATCGACGCGCTGATGAAGCGCACCGCCAACCGTCCGCTGCCGGCGGGCAAGATGGAGCGTGAAACCGCGCTGCAGTTCGGCGTCGGCCTGGGCGTGTTCTCGGTGCTGCTAATGGGGATGGCGATCGGGCTGCTTGCCGCGACGCTGCTCGCCGCGTCGATCCTGTTCTACGTGCTGGTCTACACCGTCGGGCTCAAGCGCCGCACGCCGCAGAATATCGTGATCGGCGGTGCCGCCGGCGCGTTCCCACCGCTGATCGGCTGGGTCGCGGCGACCGGCAGCATCTCGACGCTGCCGTTGCTGATGTTCGCGATCATCTTCCTATGGACGCCGCCGCACAGCTGGGCGCTCGCGCTGCTGATCCGCGACGATTACGCCAAGGGCGGCGTGCCGATGCTCCCCGTCGTGGCGAGCGCGCGCACGACGCGCTGGCAGATGCTGTTCTACGCCGTGCTGATGGCCGCCGCGGCGGTGTCGCCCTGGGCGCTAGGACTGGCAGGCGCGACCTACGGGATTGTCGCCGTGGTCACCTCGGCGATCTTCCTCGGCCTGACCGCCTGGGTCGTCGTCCAGCGCGCCGCGACCCCTGCCGAGATGAAGGCCGAACGGTTCCTGTTCGTCTATTCGATCGGCTATATTCTCGCGATCTTCGCCACTCTCGCCATCGATCGGCTGACCGCATGACACCCGACCCACGACCCGACCTTTCGGTCCCGCACGCCGATCTGGTCCGCAAGCGCCAGCGCACGCGCGCAGCGGTTCTCGGCGTGATCCTCGGCGCGTTCGTCGTCCTCGTCTTCGCGATCACCATTGCCAAGATCAAGGCGGGGATGCCCCACTGATGGTGCTCGACGGCAAGCTTCGCACCGCGCTCTTCGCCGTCCTGGGGATCTGCTTCATGACCGGCCTCGGCTGGGCGAGCATCCCGCTGTACCGCATGTTCTGCCAGGCGACCGGGCTCAACGGCACGACGCAGCGCGCCCTGCGCGCGCCCGGCGCGGTCAGCCAGCAGATCCGGATCGATTTCGACACCAATGTCGCGCCGCACATGCCGTGGAAGTTCGCGCCCGAAAACCCGTCCGAGACGGTCGATATCGGCGCGCGCGACATGGCGTTCTTCACCGCGACCAACACGTCGGACAAGCCGATCACCGGCACCGCGACGTTCAACGTGACGCCCTCGCAGGCCGGCAAATATTTCACCAAGATCCAGTGTTTCTGCTTCACCCAGCAGACATTGAAGCCCGGCGAGACCGCGCGCATGCCGGTGATCTTCTTCGTCGACCCCAAGATCCTGCAGGACCCGGATGCAAGCGACGTCCAGACGATCACGTTGAGCTACACGTTTTACCCGGTGGATTCCGCGAAGGCCAAAGGCTAGAGCAGGGTTACGGGACGAGATAAGACCAGAGCAGAGGGAAAACCCATGGCCGGTGCGAAGAACCACGATTACCATATCCTGCCGCCCAGCATCTGGCCGTTCGCCGGATCGATGGCAGCGCTTGTGATGGCGGCTGGCGGAATCATGTGGATGCATTCTGCCGCCGGCGGCGGTCTGGTGTTCTACGCCGGATTGGCCGGTGTGCTCGCGGTGATGTACGGTTGGTGGCGCCAGGTCATCGTCGAGGCGCATGCCGGCGACCATACGCCGGTCGTCCAGCTTCACCTGCGCTATGGCATGATTTTGTTCATCGCGTCCGAAGTGATGTTCTTCGTCGGCTGGTTCTGGGCGTTCTTCGATTTCTCGCTGTTCCCCGCACATATCGCCTACGATTCGGTTGCGAAAACCGTCAGTGTCGTCACCGACACGGCGGGCACATGGCCGCCAAAGGGGCTCGAGGTCATCAACGCCTTCCGCTTCCCGTTGCTCAATACGCTGATTCTGCTGACCAGCGGCACGACGATCACCTGGGCGCACCATGCGCTGATCCATGGCGACCGTGACGGGCTCAAGAAGGGGCTGTGGGCGACGATCGTGCTCGGGCTGATCTTCAGCTGCATTCAGGCGTACGAATATGCCGACGCGCCGTTCCCGTTCAAGGGGCTCAACTATGGCGCCTCGTTCTTCATGGCGACCGGGTTCCACGGCTTTCACGTGATGATCGGGACGATCTTCCTGATCGTCTGCCAGATCCGCGTCTATCGCGGCGATTTCACCCCCAAGCAGCATTTCGGCTTCGAGGCGGCCGCCTGGTACTGGCACTTCGTCGACGTGGTGTGGCTGTTCCTGTTCGTCTCGATCTATGTCTGGGGTGGCTGGGGCGCACCGGTCCACGCGGGGTGAGCCAGTGACCGAGCAACGGGCCAAGGCCGTGGCGCCTACGCCCGTTGCCGCCGCGCTCAAGGGCCTGTGCCCGCGCTGCGGGGCGCCCGGGCTGTTCAAGGGGCTGCTCGACTTCAGCGATCGCTGCAAAGTCTGCGGGCTCGATTTCACCACTTTCAACGTCGGCGACGGGCCCGCAGCGATCCTGACCCTGGTGCTCGGCGCGGTCGTCGTCGGGCTCGCGATCACGATCCAGCTTGCCTATGGCCCGCCGATCTGGCTGCAGATGCTGATCTGGCTGCCGGTTACGGTCGTCGGCGTGGTCGGATCGCTGCGCATCGCCAAGGCGGCCTTGCTCGGCTCGGAATATCGCACCGCCGCGCATGAAGGCCGCATCACCCCGCCCGAGACGCTGCCGTGAAGCGAGTCCCGGTTGTCGCGACGCTCATCGTCAGCCTCGCGATCGTCGCTATGATCGGACTTGGCATCTGGCAGCTCGAGCGCCGCAGCCAGAAGGCGGCGTTGCTGGCGCGCTATGCGCGCAACGTGACGTTGCCGCCGATGGCCTTCCCGCGCGACGCGACCGACGCGACCTTGCTGTTCCGCCGGGCCAGCGCCTTATGCCTGCAGCCGATCAGCTTCGCGATCGAAGGCGGCCGCAATGCCCGCGGCGGCACCGGCTGGCGCCAGATCGCGCGGTGCCGCACCGGCGCAGAAGGTCCAGGCTTTACGGTACAGCTCGGATTCGGCAACGATCCGCACGCCAAGCCCGACTGGAAAGGCGGGCCCGTAACCGGATATCTGACCTACGCGCCCGATCATGCGGCGCTGATCGCGGGCATGGTCGGCGAGGGTACGCCCAAGACGCTGATGCTTGTCGCCGATCCACCGGCGGCCGGGCTCGACCCTAATCCGGGCCCCGATCTTTCGGCGGTGCCCAACAATCATCTGGCTTATGCGGTACAATGGTTCGTGTTCGCAGCCCTTGCCGCAATTATCTATGCGCTCGCGCTTCGGCGGCGAACGGTTGCCGAGTCGGCTTCACCTCGCTAACCGAAGGCGCCATGCGCTATATCAGCACGCGCGGCTCCGCGCCGACCCTCGACTTTCGCGACGTAACGCTCGCGGGCCTTGCCAAGGATGGCGGACTCTATCTGCCCGAAAGCTGGCCGAGCTTCTCGACTGCGCAGATAACGGCGCTCCGTGGCCTGTCCTATGTCGACACCGCGGTCGCCGTGATGCTGCCCTTTGTCGAGGGCACGCTGAGCGAGGACGATCTTCGCGCGCTCTGCACGCAGGCCTATGGCCGCTTCGCGCACGCCGCGGTCGTCCCGCTCGCGCAGCTCGACGAGCGGCAATGGCTGCTCGAACTGTTCCACGGACCGACGCTTGCCTTCAAGGATGTCGCGCTGCAGCTGTTGGGGCTGCTGTTCGAACGCTTCCTCACCGGATCGACGCAGCAGGTGACCGTGGTCGGCGCGACCTCGGGCGATACTGGCTCGGCGGCGATCAACGCGCTCGCGGGGCGCGCCGGGGTCGATGTCTTCATGCTCCACCCCAAGGGCCGGGTGTCGGATGTCCAGCGGCGGCAGATGACGACGGTGATCGCGCCCAACATCCACAACATCGCGCTCGAGGATGCGAGCTTCGACGATGCGCAGGCGCTGGTGAAGGCGATGTTCAACGACCCCGCTTTCTCGGGCAAGTTCGCGCTGTCGGCGGTCAATTCGATCAACTGGGCGCGGCTGATGGCGCAGATCGTCTATTATTTCTACGCCGCGGTCCGTTTGGGCGCACCCGAGCGCGCGGTCGCCTTCTCGGTGCCGACGGGCAATTTCGGTGATGTGTTCGCAGGCTATGTCGCGGCCAAGATGGGTCTGCCGGTCGCCAAGCTGATCGTCGCGACCAACGTCAACGACATCCTCCACCGCGCATTGAGCGCGGGCGACTATTCGCAAGGCACCGTCGTGCCGACGCCGAGCCCGTCGATGGACATCCAGGTGTCGAGCAATTTCGAGCGGCTGCTGTTCGATCTGGGCGGTCGTGACGGGCATGCGCTCGCCGATCAGATGCGCGGGTTCGAGACGTCGAAGGCGATGCGCCTTACCAATGCGCAGCGCGAGGGTGCGAGCGCGCTGTTCACGAGCGACCGGATCGACTTGGACGACATGGCGCTGGCGATGCGCTGGGCGTGCGAGGCGAGCGGTCAGATCATCGACCCGCACACCGCGATCGGCCTTGCCGCCGCGCGCCGTGCCGACCTGCCGGCGGATGTGCCGGTCGTCACGCTGGCGACCGCGCATCCCGCCAAGTTCCGCGACGCGGTCGAGCGCGCGACCGGGCAGCGGCCGTCGCTGCCGGCGCGGATGGGCGACCTGTTCGAGCGCGAGGAGCGCTATGCCACGCTGCCGGGGACGTTCGAGGCGGTGACGGCGTATATCGCCGAGCGGGCGAGTGCGCGGTGATGGGCGCGGGCATGCACGTCTTCCTCCCCTCCCTGGAAGGGAGGGGCCGGGGGTGGGTTGGCCCGTTGTCTGGCCTGACCTCGCTCCATCAGCCGACCCACCCCCAACCCCTCCCTTCCAGGGAGGGGCGTACGATATGAACGACCTCATCACCCTCATCGCCGAACCCTGGCAGGATTACGGCCTCATCGACTCAGGGCATGGCCGAAAGCTCGAGCGCTATGGCCGCTTCCGCTTCATCCGCCCCGAGCCACAGGCGATGTGGGCGCCTGCGTCGGACAGCTGGGAAGCCGATGGCGATTTCATCGGCGCATCGGACGAGGATGGCGGCGGTCGCTGGCATCTGTCGCGCGACGTACCGCGCGGCGGCTGGCACGTGCGGTGGGAAGAGGTGCTTTTCACCGCGCAGAATACGCCGTTCCGCCATCTCGCTTTCTTCCCTGACATGGCGCCGCAATGGGAGTGGATGCGCGGCAAGGTTGCCGAGGGCGATCAGGTGCTCAATCTGTTCGGCTATACCGGCGTCGGCACGCTCGCGCTCGCGGCGAAGGGGGCCGCGATGACGCATGTCGATGCCTCGAAGAAATCGGTCGACGCCGGCAAGGCCAACGCCTTCCTGTCGGACATGTCGGATCGCCCGATCCGCTGGATGGTCGACGACGCCGCCAAGTTCGCCGCGCGCGAGGTGCGACGCGAGAAGCGGTACGACGGCATCTTCCTCGATCCGCCCAAATTTGGTCGTGGGCCCGACGGCGAAGTGTGGAAGCTCGAGGAGGGGCTGCCCGGGCTGATCGTTGATTGCCGCCGCCTGCTCGACAAGGACAGCAAGTTCCTCGTCCTCACCGTCTACGCCGTACGCATGTCGGCGCTGGCGATCGGCGAGGTCGTGCGCCAGGCGCTGTCCGATCTCGGCGGAACGGTCGAAGTCGGTGAGATGGCAGTGCGCGAGGAAGCGCGCGGGCTCCTGCTGCCGACCGCGATCTTCGCGCGCTGGACGCGCTGAGCAATCCGGACGGATCGGTAGCGGGCGCGCACCGCGGATAGCAGCGCGCGCCCGTCCCCGGTTACTTGCCGGTTGCGACATTGCCCTTGAAGTCGAGCCCGACATGGATCGAGCGGCCGCCCTTCTTGGCGGTGCCGCGCCAGACGCCATGATCGTCCTTGGTCAGCGCCGAGACGTTGGTGAAGCCCGATTTGGCGATATACTCGCGCGCCTGGGCCTGCGTGAACGAATTGGCGCCACCGCGCGAGGCACCGTCATCGACGGTATGTGCGGTCTTGATCGCGGCATTGCTCTTGGCTGGGCCGGTCTGCGCAAGCGCAGGGACGGCAAGCAGGGCGGTGCCGAGTAGCAGGGTTGTTGCGATACGCATGGTGTTCTCCTTCAAGCTCAGGGGTCAGACGCGATCGTAGCGGGCGCGTTCGGCGGCGATGTCGCTTTCCGAATAGGCCGGCGCGGAGTCGTCGAAGCGGTTCCAGCCCTGCGACTCATACGCCTGGCGTCGGCCCGCGACGTCGACGGTGCGATCGTCGCCGAGGATCTGCCGCGCGGTCGGTACGAGCGGTTTGTCAACCTTGGCGGTGACGAGCGTCCCGCCGCGGCGGACACCCTCGGCATAGACATGCGCGTCGGCCTCGGGAACGCCCGCCTGCGTCAGCGCACCGACGATCCCGCCGGCTGCCGCGCCGACCAACGCGCCGCCAGCAGCGCCCGCTGCGGTCGCCGCGAGCCAGCCCGCCGCAACCACCGGACCGATGCCGGGAATCGCGAGCAGACCGATTCCGGCGAGCAAGCCACCGACGCCGCCGACCGCGGCACCAATCCCGGCACCTGCGCCGGCATCTTCGGCCGCGGCGTCGCGCGCGCCGTCTTCGGGATGGCTCTTGTCACGGCCGACGATGCTGATGTCGCGATGCGCCACGCCGGCCGCTTCGAGATCCTGCACTGCGCGGCGCGCGTTGTCGTAGCGGTCGAACAAGCCTGTGATGGTCTGGGTCATGATATGCTCCTGGTTCCGGCCGGGGGGTGGCCGGGGGTCGATGGGGTGGAAAGTCGGAGGTTCAGCGGGCGGTGCCGCGCACCACGAGATGGTAGAGGACGAGCACGACGATCGCGCCGATCACCGCGACGACGAGGCTGTAGATGTTGAGCCCGGTGACGCCGGCCGCGCCGAACTGGTTGAACAGGAACCCGCCAACGACAGCGCCGACGACGCCGAGCACGATGTCGAGAATGACGCCCTCGCCGCTGCGGTTGACGATCTTGCTGCCGATGAAGCCGGCGACAAGGCCAAGGATGATCCAGGCAAGAATGGACATTGATGTTCTCCTCTCAGGCCGGGCGATGGCCCGGATGAGAGAGAAATTAGGGGGGCGGGGGTGGCCGCCAAAGATGCGCAGGCACCTGTTCGATAGGTGCGTCGGCACCTAATATACGAATAAAACGCTACCCTGCGGCGTCAGGCCGCGGCGTCAAAGCCCAATTGATGCCCGCGGTCGCGCGCCCAAATGATCGCCTCGGCGCGGCTGTGCGCCCCGATCTTGGCGTAGAGCCGCGCGACATGGTTGCGCACGGTATTGCGCTTGAGCGAGAGCGCCGTAGCGATCGCATCGTCGGTCTTGCCCTGGGTGATCAGCGCGAGCACCTCGCGCTCGCGCGGGGTAAGCTCGACGCTTGGGCCGGTCGTCCCCGCCTGCGCGGCCGGCCCGCGCAACGCCGCCATCCGGTCCATGATCTTCTGGCTGAGCCAGCTCGAATCCTGCATCGCCCCTTCGATCGCGGCGATCAGGTCGAGTTCGGTGCGCTTGCGCTCGCTAATGTCCTGGAACGCGGCGAGGATGCAATATTGGCCGTTGATCGTCACCGTCTCGGCAGCGGCGAGGCAGGTGACGAGCACGCCGGTGCGCGTCTTGACCTGGACTTCATGGCCGCGGAACGACCCGCTTTCCGACACCTTCTTCTCGATCTCGCGCCGCGTCGCGCCGCTTTCGAACAGCTCGATCTCGGCGGGCTTGCGGCCCACCACGCTGTCATGCCCCCAATCGGTGAGCGCGAGAAAGGCGTGGTTGACGTTGAGGATGCGGTGCCCGTCGAGGCTGGTCAGCAGCATCGGCACCGGCGCGAAGCGGAACACCGTCGCGAAGCGCTCCTCGCTCTGCCGCAATGCCGTCTCGGCGCGGCGACGCGGGTCGAGATCGGCGAAGGTGAAGATCATGCACTGCTCGTTATTGGGCATCTCGGCGGGATGCCCGGCGAGCAGGACGAGCTTGGTGTCGCCGTTCGGCAGCGGCAGATCGGCCTCCATCTGCGGGATCGCGTCGCCCTTGGCGAGCCGCGCCTTGGCCTTGTCCTTCTCCGCCGCCTGATCGAGGATATCGAGATCGTAGAGCGAGCGGCCGATGATCTGGTCGCGCTCCCACCCCGACAGATCGAGGAACCCCCAATTGACGCGCACATAGCGCAGGTCCGACAGCCGCACGATCAGCGCCGGGGCGGGATTGGCGTTGAACATGCTCTCGAAGCGTTCCTCGGCTTCGAACGCTTCGGTCGCGTCGCACAGGATGAGCACGAGGCAATCGGGCTTGCCATCCCGATCGAGCACGAAGCCGCGCGCGCGGTGGACCCAGTCGGGCTCGGCCTGATGCGTCTTGCGGACGTCGATCACGACATCCTCGAACGCCTCGCCGCGACACAGCCGCGCCATCGGATAGGCGGTGGCGGGCATCGGCTGGCCGTCGCGCAGCCGCAATTCGAAGCGCTGCTGATAGGCTCTGACGGTCGCGCCGAGCTCGGCGCGTTCGGTGCAACCGTGCATCGCCAGCGCCGCCGCGTTCGCCCAGACGATCCGCCCGTCGGGTTCGATCAGCACGACGCCGTCGCTCAGCCCCGCGACGATACGGTGGAGCTGTTCGCGGTCGGGCTGGTCCGACGTAACGGTCTTGCTGGCTGGCATCGGCTCCCTTTCGTCGCGGCTCCGCGCACAACGCCGACAGGGTGCAGAAGGTCGCATCGGGCGGGTACGATCAGGGCGCAGGGGGATCGCAGGTGTCGGGGAGCAGGATCGCGAACATCAGGCCCCGGCCGTTCGGTCCGTGTGCGATGCTGAGCGCGCCGCCATGCGCGCACGCGATGCGATCGACCAGCGACAGGCCGATGCCCGATCCCTCGACGCCGCGATCGGCACCGCGCCAGAAGCGCTCCTTGAGCCGCGCCAGCTTCGCCTCGGGAACGCCGACGCCATCGTCGATCACGCTCAGCCGCGCGCCCGGACCGACCCGAACGAGGATTGTCGCGCCTGCGGGCGTGTATTTGGCCGCATTGTCGACCAGGTTTTCGAGCGCGAGGATCATCGCATCGGGATAGCCGTGCGCCGGCGCGGGATCGTAGGCGGTCTCAAGTGCGATCGTCCGCCCGCCGGCGACGATGCCCGGCGCGCGGTCGGCGACGACACTCTCGGCGAGCGCCGCGAGATCGATCGGTCCAGCCTCGACGACATGCGGTTGCTCGAGCTCGGCGAGCGCGAGCAGCTGCCCGATGACGCGCGCAGCGCGATCGACCGATGCCATCAGGTCGGCGCGCACGCCAGCGTCGCCAATCGCGTCGGCGCGCAGCCGGATCGCGGCGAGCGGGGTGCGCAGTTCGTGCGATACGTCGGCCGCGAACGCGCTCTGGATGTGCAGCGCGGCGACCAGCCGATCGAGCGCGGCATTGGTCGCCTCGGCGAGCGGTTCGGCCTCGGTCGGGAGGACGCCGCGCGGCAGCCGCGTGTCGAACGATTGCGGGCCGATCGTCGCCGCGATCGCCGAGACAGCGCGCATCCGCAGCGTCAGCCGTCGCGCGAGCAGCACGCCGATCAACGGGACGAGCGCGGCAATCGGCAGCGTGAGCAGGAAGAAGCGCTTGAGAAAGGTCCGCACGATATCGTCGGTGACGACCTCGGGATCGGTGTCGTCCTGCGACACGACGATCCAGCCGTCGCGCGTCGGCAGGCTATACCCCTCGACCGCACCCCGGCGGAAGAAATGCGCGCGGCTGTCGAGCGGCGCGGCGGCAAGGATCGCGCGCCGCGCGGGGCCGCTGCTGTGGTCGATCCGTCGATCGCTGCCGAAGGTGGCGACCGCCATGCCGTTGATCAGCGGGATCGCCGCGATTGTGCGCGCGCCGCGCGCATGGGCCTCGGCGACGACCTGCGCCTGGCGCACGAGGAGAGTCCGCTGGAAGCGATCGGCGGTCTGGTGGAGCAATGTCGTCGCGCTCCACAGCAAGGTCAGGGTCGCGATCAGTGCGACCGCGATGTGCAGCACAACGAATTGCCCGAGCAAGGAGCGCGGCGCGCGCATCATGCCGACGTGGCGAGGAGCATGTAGCCGACGCCGCGCACCGTCTCGATCCGCGCGCCGGTCGCCGCCTCGTCGAGCCGCTTGCGCAGGCGGTGGACATAGACCTCGATCGCGTTCGACCCGAGATCGCCGTCGAGCCCGAACAGATGATCCTCGGCGATCCGCTTGGGGACGACCTTGCCGACGCGGCGCAGCAGCAGTTCGAGCAATTCGGTCTCGCGTGCCGACAGGCCGAGCACACGCTCGCCGACCGAGGCGACGCGCGTCTCGACCGCGAAGCTGAGCGCGCCGCACTGCAGCGCGCGTCCGACATGCCCGTCGCGCCGCCGCAGGATCGCGAGCAGGCGGGCGTGGAGTTCGTCCAGGTCGAACGGCTTGACCATATATTCGTCGGCGCCCGCGTTGAGCCCGCGGATCCGCGCGTCGATCGCGCCGCGCGCGGTGAGGACGAGGACGGGGCGCGTATCGCCGCGCGCGCGCATCCGAGTCAGCAGGCCCATACCGTCGCCATCGGGCAGGCTGAGATCGAGCAGCACCGCGGCATAGTCGCTCGCTTCGAGATAGGCTTCGGCCGCTTCGATCGTCTGCGCATGGTCGATCGCGACGCCACGCCGGACCAGCGCATCGGCGAGCGCCGTCGCGACCGCAAGCTCATCATCGACCAATAGTACGCGCATCGGACCTTTTCTTTGTGCACTGCGGCATCTGTAAGCCGACTGTAAGCGAGCGCGCCTAGGGCTGACAGCCAAATCACAGCAGGTCCTTCGATGCACACGACCGTTCCCCCCCAGACGCTGCCCCACACCCGTAGCCTGTCGCGGGGGAAGCAAATGCGCTGGCTCGCCATCGTCGCAGGGGTGGCGATCGCGCTTGTGCTGCTGTGGAGCGCGATCGCCGCGCTGTTCCACCACGACGCCGCGCCCCCGCAGACGCCGCCGCCCGGCACGCTTCGCCTGACGTCCGAGCAAATGGCCGGGCTCAAGACGCTCCGCATCGGCGTTGGCGAATCGGATCATCGTACGCTCGCGAGCGGCGCGATCACCGTCGATGGCGATCGCAGCACGCCGGTGCTGCTCCCGTATGCGGGGCAGGTGGTGAAGGTGCTCGCCGATGCCGGGCAATATGTGAAGCAGGGGCAGCCGCTTCTGCTGATCCAGACGAGCGATTTCGTCGATGCGCGCAGCGGGCTGTTCAGCGCGCGCGCGGCTTTGCAGAACGCGCAGGCGCAGCTCTCCACCGCGACGCGCAATGCCGAGCGCCAGCGCCAGATCTTCGAGACCGCAGGCGGCGCGCAAAAGGATTACCAGCAGGCACAGACCGACCTGATCGCCGCGCAAGCCACCGCGCGCACCGCCGCAGTCGCACTCGGCGCGGCGCGCGACAAGCTCGCGATCCTCGGCAAGTCGGCGGGCGAGATCAGCGCGCTCGAACGCGTCGGCGAAGTCGCCGGGATCCACGACCGCACAACGCTGCACGCCCCGGTCGGCGGGCTGATCGCCTCGCGCGATGTGGCGGCGGGGCAATATGTCGCGCAGGGCGGCGACAAGCCGGTGATGACGATCACCGACCCCGCGCACGTCTGGCTGATCGCGCAGCTCGCCGAGGGCGACGCGAGTTCGGTGCATGTCGGTGATGCCGTGACGGTCACCACCCCCGCGCTGCCGGGGCGCAGTTTCCACGCGCGGATCGACCTTGTCGGCGCGGCGCTCGACCCGCAGACGCACCGCTTGCCGGTGCGCGCGACGATCGCCAATCCCGACGACGCGTTGAAGCCGCAGATGTTCGCGAGCTTCTCGATTCAGCGGCCGCAGCAGAGCGCGGCGCTGCGCGTGCCGGCCGCCGCGGTGATCCATGAGGGCGATGCCGCGCGCGTCTGGGTGGTGCGACCCGACGGGCTGTTGCAAGGCCGTACCGTCACCGCCGGCGAAGAGCAGGACGGGCAGGTCGTGATCGTCAGCGGCCTTACGCCGGGCGAGCGCATCGTTACTGCGGGTGCGTTGTTCGTCAACGAGGCAGGTCTCGGCGAATGAACCGCATCGTCGAATTCGCGCTGCGCCAGCGGCTGCTGATCGTCGGCGTTTTCGTCGCGATGCTGGTGGCGGGGGCGGTCGGCTTCTGGAACCTCAATATCGAGGCCTATCCCGATCCCGTCCCGCCGATGGTCGAGGTCATCACGCAGACGCAAGGCCTGTCGGCCGAGGAGATGGAGCGCAACGTCACCATCCCGATCGAGGTCGGCATGGCGGGCATCCCGCACCTCACCGCGATCCGCGCGATCTCGCTGTTCGGTCTGTCCGACATCAAGATTCAGTTCAGTTATGACCTGAGCAACGAAGCCGCCAAGCAGCAGGTGATCAACCGCCTGTCGCAGCTGCCGCCGCTGTCGGGGGGCGCGCAGCCGACGCTGTCGCCGACGAGCCCCGTGGGCGAGATCTATCGCTACAAGATCACTGCGCCGCCGGGCTATTCGGTGATGGATCTGAAGACGCTGCAGGACTGGGTGCTGCAACGCCGCTTCAAGCGCATTCCGGGCGTGATCGACGTCACCGGCTGGGGCGGCAAGCTGCGCGCCTATGACGTGGTGATCGACAATGATCGGCTCGCGGCACACGGCGTCACGGTGTCGCAGGTGCTCGCCGCGCTGTCGAAGAGCGACGGCAATGTCGGCGGGCAGACGATCAATTTCGGGTCGCAGGCGGCGATCGTCCGCGGCGTCGGCTTGATCCAGTCGGTCGGCGGCATCGATAACGTGCTCGTCGGCAGCGCGAACGGACAGCCGATCCTGTTGAAGGACGTCGCGCGCGTCCAGATCGGCAACGAACCGCGACTCGGCATCGCCGGCTACAACAATGAAGACGATATCGTGCAGGGCATCGTGCTGATGCAGCGCGGCGCGCAGTCGATGCCGACGATCCAGGCGGTGCAGAAGGAAGTGTCCGACATCAACGCCTCGGGGCTGTTGCCGCCGGGCGTCCATCTCGACCGCGTCTATGACCGCTCGGATCTGATCAAGCTGACGATCCACACCGTGCTCGAGAATCTCGTCGCCGGGATCGCGCTGATCTTCTTCCTGCAATGGGCCTTCCTCGGCAATCTGCGCAGCGCGATCATCGTCGCCGCGACGATCCCGTTCGCGCTCGCCTTCGCGATCCTGATCCTCGTGCTGCAGGGCGAGAGCGCGAACCTGCTGTCGGTCGGCGCGCTCGATTTCGGGCTGGTGGTCGATGCGAGCGTCATCATGGTCGAGAACGTTTTCCGCCACATGGTCGAGCGCTCGGCGCATGTCGAAAACGGGCGATTGGCTGGAACCGGGGGGCATTACACGATGGCGAGCCGCTTCTCGGCGGTGCTCGGCGCGAGCCATGAGGTCAGCCGCGGGATCTTCTTTGCCGCCGCGATCATCATCGCGAGCTTCCTGCCGCTGTTTACGCTGACCGGGGTTGAGGGGCATATCTTCGGGCCGATGGCGAAGACCTATGCCTATGCCATCACCGGCGGGCTGATCGCGACCTTCACGGTCGCCCCGGTGCTCGCGACGCTGCTGCTCCCCGACCGGCTGTCCGAGGTCGAGACATGGATCGTCGGCAAGCTGCGCCGCGCCTACGAACCCGCCGCCGCCTTCGCGCTCGGCAACCGCGTGCTCGCGGTCGGGGGCGCGTTGCTGCTGCTCGCCGCGGCGATGGTCGGCGTGCGCTCGCTCGGGATCGAATTCCTGCCGCATCTCGAGGAAGGCAATATGTACATCCGCGCGAGCCTCCCCGCATCGATCAGCCTCGAGGCGGGGCAGCCGGTGGTCGACGGCGTGCGGCGGATGATCGCATCCTATCCCGAAGTCGAATCGGTGCTCTCTGCGCATGGTCGGCCCGATGACGGGACCGATTCGACCGGCTTCTTCAACGCCGAGTTCTTCGTGCCGTTGAAACCGTTCGGGACGTGGCCTTCAGGCGTGACCAAGGAAACGCTGACCGCCGAGCTGTCGAAGAAGCTCCAGGCCAAATACCCGGGCGTCGACTTCTCCTTCTCGCAATATATCGAGGACAATGTCGAGGAGGCCGCCTCGGGCGTGAAAGGCGCCAATTCGATCAAGCTGTTCGGCCCCGATCTCGCGACGCTCGAACACTATGCCGACCAGATCAAGGACAAGATGGCGCACGTGCCCGGTATCGTCGATCTCGGCGTGTTCCAGTCGCTCGGCCAGCCGACGGTGCGGATCGACGTCGATCGCGCGCGCGCGTCGCGCTACGGCCTGACGCCCGACGACATCAACGCGACCGTCGCCGCGGCGATCGGCGGCCAATCGAGCGCCGACCTGTACGAGAAGGGCACCGACCGCCACTTCCCGATCATCGTCCGCCTGCGCGCCGAACAGCGCGACAGCATCGATTCGATCCGCCGGATCACGGTCGGTGCGCCTTCGCCCAATGGAACGGGGACGATCCAGGTGCCACTGTCTGAAGTCGCCGACGTGCGGCTGACCTCGGGCGCGTCGTTCATCTATCGCGAGCATCAGGAGCGCTACATCCCGATCAAATTCTCGGTCCGCGGGCGCGACCTTGGAGGTGCGGTCGATCAGGCGCGCGCGGAGATCACGCGGAGCGTCCATCTTCCGCCGGGCTATCATCTCGAATGGGCGGGCGAGCTCGACAATCTCAACAACGCCGTCGCGCGGCTCGAGGTCGTGGTGCCGATCAGCCTGTTGCTGATCCTGCTGCTGCTCTACGCCAATTTCGGCTCGATCCGCGACAGCCTGCTCGCCTTCTCGGCGATCCCGATGGCGATCATCGGCGGTGTGCTTGCGCTTGCCGTGTCGGGGACGGCGTTCAGCATCTCCTCGGCGATCGGCTTCGTCGCCTTGTTCGGGATCGCGGTAATGGACGGCATCTTGGTCGTCACCACCTTCAATCACGCGATCGACGAGGGCGTCGCGCGGGACGGCGCGATCGCGACGACGGTGCGGCATAGCCTGCGCCCGGTGGTGATGACCTGCCTCGTCGCGGCGATCGGGTTGCTGCCCGCGGCGCTGTCGAACGGGATCGGCAGCCAGGTGCAGAAGCCGCTCGCGCTCGTCGTGGTCGGCGGGATGACGCTCGCGCCGATCCTCATCCTGCTCGTCCTGCCGGTGCTGATCGACCTGTTCTCGCACCGCGTCGCGCCTGAGGATCGCGGCGCGCATGGCCAGGACGTCGGGCATCATCCGCATCCCGAAACCGATGGGGAGGCGCTGGCATGAAGCGGATCGCAATCAGCCTGCTCGCCTGCGGCGTCAGTGCGTGCGCGATGGGGCCGCGCGCGGTGCTACCGTCCGTAACACTGCCCCCGGCGCCAGCACAGGAAAGCTTCGCGCCGCCGCAAGGGCCGGCGCAAGCCACCCGGATTGCCGAAGTCCCGCGCGAGTGGTGGCGCAGCTTTGGCAGCAGCGAACTCGACGCGTTGGTCGGCGAAGCGATGGCGCACGCCACCGACATCGCCGTCGCCGATGCGACCTTGCGCCAGGCGCGCGAGCAGGCATCGGCCACCGCAGGCAGCGCACTGCCGCAAGTCGATGCCAGTTACCAGGCGCAGCGTACGCGTGTGTCGAATGCGCTCTCGCCCGCGGTGATCGATTCGAACCAGCAGCTCTATACGCTGCACACCGCGCAGCTGAGTGTCACGTACAACCCCGATCTGTTCGGCGGCATCAAGACGCGGATTCGCTCGGCGCGCGCGCTGGCCGAGGTGCAGCGCCACCGGCTCGATGCCGCGCGCACGACGGTGCTCGCCAATCTCGTCCAGGCGGTGATCCAGCGCGCGTCGCTCGCCGACCAGATCGGCGCGGTGCAGACGAGCGTCTCGGTCAATCGCGACATCCTGACGCAATTGCTCAAGCGGCAGCAGCTTGGCGCGGTCGGTGCGGCGGATGTGGCGGCGCAACAGGCGGCGCTCGCGACCGCGCAAAGCGCGCTGCCGGCGCTGATCCGCGCCGAGGCGCATCAGCGCGTCGTCATCGCCACGCTGATCGGGCGCACCCCTGGCAGCGCGCTCCCGGCGCTGCCGTCGCTGACGGCGCTCGCGCTGCCGCAGGACCTGCCGGTGCTGCTGCCGTCGGATCTGGTCGCGCGGCGGCCCGATGTGGGAGCAGCGCGCGCGCAGCTCGAGGGCGCTGCCGCCGATGTCGGAACCGCGATTGCGGCGCGGCTGCCCAGCATTCAGCTTGAGGCCAGCGGTGGCGGCACCGCGCAGCATCTGTTCGACATGTTCAAGAGCGGCAATCCGTTCTGGTCGGTGCTCGGCGGCGTGACGCAGCCGATCTTCCACGCAGGCGCGTTGCGGCATCAGCAACGCGCTGCCGAAGCCGCACTCGATGGGGCCAAGGCGCAATATCGCGCGACGGTGCTGCAAGCGTTTGGCGATGTGTCCGACGCGCTGACGGGGCTGCGCACCGATGCCGACGCCTATGACGCGGCGTCGCGGGCGGGGGATTCGTCGGCGCGCGCGCTCGGTTTCATCCGCCGCCAGCTCGCTTTGGGCGATGTCGGCACGCTTGCCCTGCTCAACGCGACCGCGACCGACGCGCAGGCGCGCTCGCTCGTTATCCAGGCGCGCGCGGCGCGGCTCAGCGATACCGTCGCGTTGTTCCAGGCAGTGGGCGGTGGCGTGACGGCGGACTAGCGGAGTGTGTGCTTGCCCGCCGCCGAGGTTGCTTAATCAAGGTGAAGGTAGGCCGGGTCGAAATCGGCGACGCGGCATAAAGCGTCCCAGTCCTGCACCACAAACATGCGGCGTTCGCGCGCGATCAACTGCTCGGCTTCGAGATGTTGCAGCATCCGGTTTACGTGCACCGGGGTCAGTGCGGTCGCATCGGCAATCTGCTCCTGGCTCATCGGCAGCTCGAAGCGGCGTCGTTCTTCGCGTGGGGGCGGCCCTTCGCGGCGGTAGATCAGCTCGCACAGCAGATGTGCGATCCGCGTCCGCGCGTCGCGCCGACCGACGTTGAGGATCCATTCGCGCTGGATCGATCCGTCGATCAGCGTGTCGCGCCACAGCGCGCGCGCGATGCCCGGGCGCGTATCGATCGTCGCGCGGATGGCATCGATGGGAATCCACGCGATCCGTGCCTCGTTGAGCGCCTGCACATTATGATCGGCGGCGCGCAACTCGAGATGATGGAGATCGACGATATCGCCGCGCCGATGGAAGGACAGGATCTGACGTTGCCCGACGCCTGTCAGTTTGCTGCGAAAGGCATGCCCATCGAGCACCAGGCTGCAATCGCGCACCATCTGCCCGTCGCGAAGGAGATAGCCATTGCCGCGAACGTTCTGGATGCGGATCGGCCAAGCGCGGATCGCCCGGACATCGTCGTCGTCGAGTCGCGCGATGCGCTGCAGCTTCGCGATGAGGGGGGCAAAGGGGTCCTCGAGAACGCCGGCCCCCCGTCTTGCGTGGTCGAAATCGTAACGAGCGGTTTGCTGGTCCATGATAACCCGAATGCAATGGGGTGAACACTCCAGCGCCATGAGCATGGCGTACTCGCTGACGTCCGATCCTGCAGAAAGATTGCTGTACCGGCAATAATGTAGATCAATCGAGCGAAATAGTCGGGTCGTTTCGTCGAAAATTCGTCGTGAGGTCGCGGCGCATTCTCTTGTTATTGCAATGAACTAAGATCGGGCGCGCAGCCTGCGCCACGTGGCCGGGGCACGTCGTAATGGGCCACGAGCGGGAACGCGATATGGCACTGCAGGCCGCCCGGACGCAGCACGAAACGGGTGTGCGCATCAAGCGTGTCAGGCAATGTCTGCTCGATCACGGCGCGTCCGACGCCATGATGCGCGGTCATGCTCGGCTCAACCGAAACGCCCGTCTCGTTCCACTCGAACCACAGCTCGTCCGCGACCACGGCCCAGCTGATGTGCAGCCGCCCCCCGCGCCGCGACAAGGCGCCGAACTTCAGCGCGTTGGTGACCAACTCGTGCAACGCGAGCGCCAGCGGCTGCGCTTGCGCCTGCTGCAGCCACGCGATCCGGCCTGTGATCACGATTCGCGGATCCTCGCCGAAGTGAAATTCGCGCAACGCATCGCGGATCAGCATTTCGAGATCATGCGATCCGCTCGGATCTTGCTTGAAGCGGGCGAGCACCATCAGCCGCGCATCGAAATGACCCGCAATCGAGTCGATCGTTCCGCCTGAATCAACGGTCCGTGCGAAGAGCGACCTGATCGTGCTCAACAGCGTTGCCGAGCGTGCGTCTGCGGCCTCGAGTTGCGCGCGCAACGCCGCAACCTCGGCCCGCAGCACGGAATTTTCCGCATGGCCAGCACGCTCGGCAGTCCTTCGGTGTCTGGTCATGGACAAGATCTCGAACAGATTCGCTTGGTTCGAACGCAGTATCGCGCACGCTGGTTCCTTTTTGCAACTGCGCGCGCGACACGGAGCGTCGATTAACCCGCTTTCTGTGGGCAGATCAGATATTTCGTGCCGGTCGCGCGGCGATTATAGGCTGCGATCATGTCGGGCTGGAGCGCCTCGATCAGCGAGATCTCATGGGTGTAGTGGCTCGCGAAGGTCGTCGTCAGCTCGGCGACGACGCGATCCTTGAGCGCCTGCACGGCCTCGCCCCCGATCTTGATAAGGAACGGCGTCAGCAGGAAGCCGCCGAGCGACCAGCTGAATCCATAGCTGTTGCGGTTGAGCGTGGTCGGCCCGACGTCGAGCCCGCCATAGATATAGACCTGCTTGAACGTGTCCGACCCGTAGCGGCTATAGGTGGTCATCCGCTTGACCGCGGCGGCCTCCATGCAGCTGAGCAATTGCCCGGCAAGCTTGCCCCCGCCGATCGCGTCGAAGGCGAGCGTCGCGCCGGTCTCGGTGATCATCGCGGTCAGCGTGTCGAGGAAATCGGGCTGGCTCGAATCGGCGACGTGCTGCGCGCCGATCCCGCGGAGCAATTCGGCCTGTTCCGGGCTGCGCACGACGTTGATGAGCGGAATGCCATCCTTGAGGCAGATCTTGACGAGCATCTGGCCGAGGTTCGACGCCGCGGCGGTATGGATCAGCGCGGTGTGGCCCTCGCGGCGCATCACTTCTGTCATCGCGAGCGAGGTCAGCGGGTTGACGAAGCACGAGGCGCCGTCGGCGGGCGCGGTGCCGTCGGGGAGGAGCATGCACTCGGCGACGCGCAGCACGCGATATTGCGCGTACATCGCGCCGCCGAGCATTGCCACGGTCTTGCCGAGCAAGGCCTGCGCGGCGGGCGAGGCGCCTGCCTTGACGACGATCCCGGCGCCCTCGGTGCCGACCGGCATCGCTTCATCGAGCCGGGTCGCCATCGCGCGCATCCCGCCAGGCGATACCGGGGCGGTGACGAGCGGGTGGCCGTCGCGGGTCGTCGCCGCGGCGCTGCTCATGTCGGCTGCGCCGAACAGCAAGGCGAGATCCGACGGGTTGATCGGAGTCGCCAGCACCTTGACGACGACCTGATCGTCGCGCGGCTCGGCAACGGGTTGATCGACCAGCGAAACTTCGAGCTGCGCATCCTTGGTGACGCGCGACAGCAGCTGCAATCCTGTGCTCGGAACATGATCTGTCATAGTAATTTCCTCTCCGTATTTGGCGGCAACCCTAGCCATTCGGCGACGTGCGCGCGAGTGCGAACATGGTTCTCACCACTGCGATCCTTTGATACGGATGCCAGCAGGCGGCGCGTGGCATGGAGCAAGACGACGCCTGTGTAGCGAGGCTCGATGACCAATTGCGCGACCGGGGTGACAGGCCTCGACGATATCCTGGCCGGTGGGCTGACCCGCGGCCGTCTGTTCCTGCTCGAGGGCAGCCCCGGCACCGGCAAGACGACGATCGCCACGCAGTTCCTGATGGCGGGCACAGCGGCGGGCGAGCGCACGCTGTACATCACCTTGTCCGAGACCGCCGAGGAACTGCGCGACGGTGCCGCCTCGCACGGCTGGACGCTTGCGCCCGAGCTTACCGTCTATGAGCTCGTGCCGCCCGAAAGCCTGCTCGATGCCGAGCAGCAGCAGAGCCTGCTCTATTCGTCGGATCTCGAGCTTGGCGAGACGACCAAGCGCATCTTCGAAGCGTTCGAGCGGATCAAGCCGACCCGCGTGGTGCTCGACAGCCTGTCCGAGATCCGTCTGCTGGCGCAGAGTTCGCTGCGCTATCGCCGCCAGATCCTCGCGCTCAAACACTATTTCGCCAAGGCCGATGCGACCGTGCTGATGCTCGACGATCTCACCGCCGATGTCGGCGACAAGACCGTTCACAGCGTCGCGCACGCAGTGATCCGGCTCGAAGAGCTGTCGCCCAATTACGGTCCCGAGCGTCGCCGGCTGCGCGTCCTGAAATATCGCGGTCGCAAATATCTTGGCGGCTATCATGACTTCATCATCGCGACCGGCGGCATCCGCGTCTTCCCGCGCCTGGTCGCCGCGGCCTACAAGACCGATTTCTCGCGCGAGATCGTGGCCGTCGACAATGCCCCGCTCAACGCGCTGCTCGGCGGCGGCTTTGCCCGTGGCGCGAGCACGCTGATCCTGGGGCCGGCGGGGACGGGCAAATCGCTGCTGACGCTCGGCTTCGTCAAGGCGGCGGTCGATCGCGGCGAGCGCGCGGCGATGTTCGTGTTCGATGAGGAACTGGGGCTGCTGTTCGAACGCGCGAAGGGGCTCGGGATCGACCTGCAGGCGATGGTCGATGCTGGCAATCTCGCGATCGAACAGGTCGATGCCGCCGAACTGTCGCCGGGCGAATTCTCCGAGATCGTCCGCGCCTCGGTCGAGAAGCACGCGGCGCGCACCGTCGTGGTCGACAGCCTCAACGGCTATCAGGCGGCGATGCCCGAAGAGCAGGCGCTGATCCTGCACATGCACGAGCTGCTGCAATATCTGAACCGGCAGGGCGTGATGACCTTCCTGACGGTCGCGCAGCGTGGGCTGGTCGGCGACATGAAGTCGCCGGTCGACGTCACCTATCTCGCCGATACCGTTATTCTGCTGCGATATTTCGAGGCGCGCGGACGGGTCCGAAGAGCGATTTCGGTCGTTAAGAAGCGGACCGGTCCCCACGAGGATACGATCCGCGAGTTCATGATCGGCGACGACGGGATCAGGCTTGGTGAGCCGTTGACCGGCTTTCAGGGGGTGTTGCGGGGCGTGCCGACCTTGGTGGGGGACGGTGAAGGGCTCCTAGGCACGAAGGCTTGAACGACCGTTGAACCGTACGTTTGCAGAAGGTGCGGTGGTGCTTGCGCCGCGGGGTCGCGACGGCGCCATCGCGCAGGCGATGCTGGCCGAGGCCGGGCTGGCGGCGGAGACCGTGCCCGATCTTGCCGGGTTCGTCGCGACGCTGCGGAGCGGCGCGGGGTTCGCGATCGTTACCGAGGAAGCACTGCGCAATGCCGATCTGCGCGAGCTCGCCGCGTTCCTGACCGACCAGCAGGAATGGTCGGACTTCCCCTTCATCCTGCTGACGGAGCGTGGTGGTGGGCTCGAGCGCAATCCCGCTGCGGTGCGTCTGCTCGAAACGCTCGGCAACGTCACCTTTCTCGAACGGCCGTTCCACCCGACCACGCTGATCAGCCTTGCCAAGGCGGCGTCGCGGGCACGCGTGCGGCAATATCAGGCGCGCAAGCGGCTCGAAGAGATCAATGACGGGCAAGCGAGCCTCAAGCTTGCTCTGTCGGCCCGGTGGACTTGGCACCTGGACGCTGGCGATGCCCTCGCGCACGCTGCGCGCCGCGCACGACAGCAAGGCCCATTTCGGCCGCGGTCAGGGCGATCGCTTCGATTTCGAGGATCTGATCGCGGCGATCCATCCGCAGGACCGCGCCTTGCTCGATGCGGCGCTTTCCGAATCGATCGAGACCGGCGCCGATCTCGATCTCGAGGCGCGCTGCGTGTGGCCCGACGCGTCGCTGCACTGGGTGCAGATCAACGGGCGCGTCGAGCGCGACCTGTCGGGTGCGGTTGTCCAGCTGGTCGGGGTGTCGCACGAGATCACCGAGCGGCGGCAGGATGCGCTGCGCCAGCGCGCGCTGCTCGAACTCGGCGACGCGCTGCGGCACATGACCAATGCCGACAAGATGTCGTTCCTCGCCGCGCGCATTCTCGGCGAGACGATGGGGGTGAGCCGCGCGGGCTATGGGACGATCGACCCGGTGCGCGAGACGATCACCGTCAAGCGCGACTGGAACATGCCTGGGATCGAGAGCATCGCCGGCACGCTGCATTTCCGCGATTACGGATCGTATATCGAGGATCTCAAGCGCGGCGACACGGCCGCGATCGGCGATGTCCGGCTCGACCCGCGCACCGCGGACGGGGCGGGCGCACTCGAGGCAATTTCGGCGCGCGCGTTCGTCAACATGCCGATCCTCGACAACGGCCAGTTCGTCGCCTTGCTTTATCTCAACCATGCGGGCGTGCGGCCCTGGTCGGCGGAGGACATTGCCTTTATCCGCGACGTCGCCAACCGTACGCAATCGGCGATCGACCGCCGCAACGCTGAGACGGCGCTCGCCAATCTGGCGGATTCGCTCGAGCGCGAGGTCGAGGTGCGAACGCGCGAGCGCGATCGAACGTGGCAGAATTCGCAGGATCTGCTCGGCGTGATCGACCCCGAGGGACGCTTCATCGCGGTCAATCCCGCCTGGGCCGAAATCCTCGGCTGGTATCCGCGCGACATGACGGGGCGCCGGTATCTCGAATTCATCCATTCCGACGACGTGACGGCATCCGAAGCGGCCTATCACAAGGCACTCACCGGGCGCCTGCACCAGTTCGAAAATCGCGTCCGACACCGCGATGGGGGATATCGCTGGGTATCGTGGGTGGCATCTTCGGGCGACGGGCTGGTCTACGCCAGCGGGCGCCACATTACCGCGGAAAAGGAGGCGCGGCTCGAGCTCGAGGCGGCGCAGGCGCAACTGCGCCAAGCGCAGAAGATGGAGGCGGTCGGGCAACTGACCGGCGGCATCGCGCACGATTTCAACAATCTGCTCACCGCGATTTCGGGCAGCCTCGAGCTGATGCAGATCCGCGTCCGTCAGGGGCGCACGGGCGATATCGAGCGCTATGTCGAGGCAGCCCAACAGGCGGCGCGGCGCGCCGCGGCGTTGACGCACCGTTTGCTCGCTTTTTCGCGCCGCCAGACGCTCGATCCGCGGCCGACCGACATCAACCGGCTGATCGTCAGCCTCGACGATCTGCTGCGGCGCTCGGTCGGGCCGACGATCGAACTCGAGGTGGTCGGCGCGGGCGGGCTGTGGACCGCGCTGATCGATCCCAACCAGCTCGAAAACGCGGTGCTCAACCTGTGCATCAATGCGCGTGACGCGATGCCGGACGGCGGGCGCATCACGATCGAAACCGCGAACAAATGGCTCGACGATAAGGGCGCGGCCGAACGGCAATTGCCGCCGGGGCAGTACATTTCGCTGTGCGTCACCGATACGGGCTCGGGCATGACGCCCGAGACGATCGAGCGGGCGTTCGACCCGTTCTTCACCACCAAGCCGTTGGGGGAGGGTACCGGGCTGGGCCTGTCGATGATCTATGGCTTCGTGCGCCAGTCGGGGGGGCAGGTCCGCATCTACTCCGAGCTTGGGCAGGGCACCACGATGTGCCTCTATTTCCCGCGCGTGATCGGCCAGGATGCGCTCGACGAGGTCGCGACGCCGAGCGAGGTCGCGCTCCCGCTGGCGAGCGGCGAGACGGTGCTGGTGGTCGATGACGAGGATGCCGTGCGGATGCTGGTGACCGATCTGCTGTCGGACATCGGCTGCAACTATCTCGAGGCGGCCGATGGGCCGGCGGGGCTCGCGATCCTCGAATCGCCGGCGCGGATCGATCTGCTGATCACCGATGTCGGTCTGCCCAAGGGGATGAACGGGCGCCAGCTCGCCGATGCCGCGCGGCAGAAGCGGCCCGATCTCAAGATCCTGTTCATCACCGGCTATGCCGAGAATGCGGTGATCGGCAACGGGCATCTCGACCCCGGGATGCACATCCTGACCAAGCCGTTTCCGATGGACGTGATGAGCACGCGGATTCGCGATCTGCTCGGGACCGGGGCCAAGCGCGCGGACGGCGCGTGACGCGGCGGACCTGCCGGCGTTAGCCTTTCAGCCGCTGCGGCAACCCGGCGATCACGAAATCGACCTGGGATACCGCCGCCGCGACGCGCTGGTTGAGCAGGCCGGCGATGTCGCGGAAGCGGCGGGCGAGCGCATTGTCCGGAACGATGCCGAAGCCCACCTCGTTCGAGACCAGCACGATCGGCGCGCCGATCCGCGCGAGCGTGGCGACGAGCGCGTCCGCGGCGGCATCGGTATCGGCCTCGGCGAGCAGCAGGTTCGACGCCCACAGCGTCAGGCAATCGACGAGCAACGTCGCGCCCGGGCGGTCGGCAGCGGTGATCGCCGCGGGCAGCTCGAGCGGTGCCTCGACCGTCCGCCAGCGTGCGTCGCGATCGGCGCGGTGGCGCGCGATGCGGTCGGTCATTTCGCCGTCAAAGGCCTGCGCGGTGGCGATGAAAACGAGCGCGCCGCCGCGCGCCTCGGCGATCGCCTGGGCGTGGCGGCTCTTGCCCGAGCGCGCACCGCCGAGCACCAACAGGCTTTTCGTGGAGACGGGCATTGGCGGCGTCCTTGTCGCGGGCTTGCGCGTGGCAAGCGGATTGGCGATGGGCATAGGCATGCCGCAAGTCGAGAGCTAGAGCCGTGTCCGCACTGACGATCCATGGCGGCCGCATCGATGCCGCGGCGGCGCGCTATCCGGCGGCGCCCGTGCCGTGGCTCGATCTGTCGACCGGGATCAACCCGAACGGCTATGATCCCGCGGCGCTGACCCTGGCCGACCTGTATGCCTTGCCGTCGCCGAGCCGGCTGGCGACGCTCGAGCGTGCGGCGGCGGCGGCGTTCGGCATGACCTATGGTTCGATCGCGGCGGTGCCGGGGAGCGAGATCGGGCTGCGCTTGCTGTCGACCATGGGACTGCCGGGACCGACCTGTGTCGTCGTGCCGAGCTATGACTCGCACGCTGCGGCTTTTCCCGCCGCGACGCCGGTCGCGCGCGACGCGCTGGCGGGCGCGGAATGGCGCAGCGCCTTGCTTGCCAATCCCAACAATCCCGATGGGCGGCTGATCGCGCCCGAAATGCTGCTCGCGCTCGCCCGGTCGCGCGCTGCGGAGGGCGGTTGGCTGGTGATCGACGAGGCGTTCGCCGATTGCGTGATGGGTGCGAGCGTATTGCCGCTGCTGCGCGAGGACGACCCGGTGCTGGTGTTCCGCTCGTTCGGTAAGTTTTACGGTCTGGCCGGGGTGCGACTTGGTTTCGTCTGTGGTCCCGAAGCGATCGTCGCGCGCTATCGCGAGCGGCTCGGGAGCTGGCCGGTATCGTCCGCCGCGATCGAACTCGGCATCGCGGCGTATCGCGACGTCGTGTGGCAAGCGGCGACGCGGAACGAGCTCACCGCCGCCGCGGTTGCGCTCGACCAAGTCTTGCGGCGGCATGGACTTGCGCCACGGGGTGATTGCCCGCTGTTCCGCCTTGTCGAAACGCCCGCTGCGGCGGACCTGTTCGAACGGCTGGCAGCGGCGGGAATCCTCACGCGCCCGTTCGACTATGCGCCCGACTGGCTGCGGATCGGCCTGCCGGGAAGCGCTGCCGCACTGGCGCGGCTCGATCGGGCGCTTGGCGGTGGTTGAGCCGGTTGCGCTCGGCGCGCTGGCGCTCGATGCGCTGCTTGGCTGGCCGGGCGGGGTGTATGCGCGAATCGGGCATCCGGTCGGCTGGTTCGCGCGGTTGATCGGGGCGTGCGAGGTGCGTTGGAACGGCGCAACACGTTCGCCCCGAGCACGGTGGATCGCCGGGATTTCGACCGTACTGCTGCTGGTGTGCCTGGCCGGTGCGGTCGCTTGGGGGCTGACGCTCGCACTCCGCATCGCCCTTGGGGGTTGGGCGTGGATCGGGATCGCGCTGCTTGCCTGGCCGGGGCTGGCGCAGCGCAGCCTCGACGATCATGTCCGCCCTGTTGCGCGCGCGCTCGAAGCCGGCGATCTTCCCGCAGCGCGGCACGCAGTGGCGATGATCGTCGGGCGCGATACTGCAACGCTCGACGAAGCCGGCGTCGCGCGCGCCGCGATCGAGAGTCTGGCCGAGAGCTTTTGCGACGGCGTGGTCGCGCCGTTCTTCTGGCTGCTGCTGGGCGGCTTGCCGGGGCTGTGGATCTACAAGGCGCTCAACACCGCCGACAGCATGATCGGCCACCGTGAGCCGCGCTGGCGGATGTTCGGCTGGGCGGCGGCGCGCAGCGATGACGTCGCGAACCTCGTGCCCGCACGGCTTGCCGGGGTGATCCTGTGCGTGGTCGGTAGCGGCGGCTGGGCGACGTTGTGGCGCGATGCGGGGAAGCACGCCTCGCCCAATGCCGGCTGGCCCGAGGCGGCGATGGCGGGCGTGCTCGGCGTTCGGCTCGCCGGGCCAATCGCCTATGATGGCGTGCTCGCCGACAAACTTTGGATCGGCACCGGCGCGGTGGCGATCGGTGTGCCCGAGATCCGCCGCGCGCTCAGCGTCTATCGCCGGGGGTGCGCGCTGCTGTGGATCGTGGCAGGGAGCGTCGCATGGGCGCTGTAATGCTGCAGGGGACGGGGTCGGACGTCGGCAAGTCGGTGCTGGTCGCCGGCCTGTGTCGCGCGCTCGCCAATCGCGGGCTCGTCGTCCGCCCGTTCAAACCGCAGAACATGTCGAACAACGCCGCGGTCACCGCCGATGGCGGGGAGATCGGCCGCGCGCAGGCGACGCAGGCGTTCGCCGCGCGCGTCGCGCCGCATGTTGACATGAACCCGGTGCTGCTCAAGCCGCAGGGCGACCGTACCTCGCAACTGATCGTCCATGGCCAGGTGCGCGGGACGCTGGCTGCGGCGAACTGGCGCGAGGGGCGCGCCGGTCTGCTTGACGACGTGCTCGCCAGCTACCGCCGCTTGCGCGCGCAGGCCGATATCGTCGTGATCGAGGGCGCGGGCAGCCCCGCCGAGATCAACCTGCGCAGCGGCGACATCGCCAATATGGGGTTTGCGCGCGCCGCCGGGGTGCCGGTGGTGCTGGTCGGCGATATCGATCGCGGCGGGGTGATCGCCTCGCTGGTGGGCACGCGCGCGGTGATCGATCCGGCCGACGCGGCGATGATCCACGGCTTCCTGGTCAACAAGTTTCGCGGCGATCCCGCGCTGTTCGACGATGGCTATCGCGCGATCGAGGCGCGCAGCGGCTGGCGCGGGTTCGGCGTGGTGCCGTGGCTGCCCGAAGCTGTCCGCTTGCCGAGCGAGGATGCGGTGGTGCTCGAACGCCGCAGCGTCGGCCGCGACGCGCGGATCGTCATCGCGTGCCCGATCACCGCGCGGATCGCCAATTTCGACGACCTCGATCCGTTGCGGCTCGAGCCCGATGTCGAGCTGGTGATGGTGCCGCCCGGTCAGCCGATTCCCGATGCGGCGCTGATCGTGCTCGCGGGATCGAAGGCGACGATCGCCGACCTCGCGTTCGTGCGCGCGCAGGGGTGGGATATCGACATTCTCGCACACCATCGCCGCGGCCGGCCGGTGCTCGGGCTGTGCGGCGGGTATCAGATGCTCGGGCGCGTCGTATCCGATCCGCACGGGATCGAGGGGCCGGTCGGCGCGGTGGCGGGGCTCGGCCTGCTCGACGTCGAGACCGAGATCGGGCGTGCGAAGACCGTCGGCGCCGTCAGCGGGACTGCGCTGGGTGCGGCGTTCGAGGGCTATGAGATCCATATGGGGCGCACCACCGGCCCCGATACCGCGCGTCCGGTCGGGCAGTTCGGCGATGGCCGCGCCGAGGGGGCGATGAGCGCCGACGGGCTGGTGTGCGGCAGCTATGTCCACGGCTTGCTGGGCGATACGCGCCAGCGTGCGGCCTGGCTCGCGCGGATCGGTGTCGAAGGCGGCGGACCCGATCACCGGGTCTCGATCGATGCCGCGCTCGATGCGATCGCCGCGACGCTCGAGCGGCATGTCGATGTGGATGCGCTTATCGCCCTGTCAGGGACGGCACGCGACGATCGCGAGCAATAGGCCGGTCTCGACCAGTTCGATTCCGGCGCCATGGCAATCGCCGCTCACCCCGCCGACGCGCCAGCGCAGCCACAGGGCGAGGCCGAGCACCAGCAGCGGGGCGACGAGCAAAGCGGGGAATATGGTCGTCGCGGCGGCGAGCACCAGCGCCCAGCCGATCAGGTCGCGCAGTCGCACCGCGGTAGCGACGCGCGCGCCCAGCCCGTCGCGGAGCGGCGGCAGCCAGCGCGCCCAGGCGAGCGGCCCGATTCGTGCTGCGAACGGCACGAGGATGACGGGCCACCAGGCAAGACCGGCGAGCGCGTGAAGCAGGACGAGTTTCGCAACCACCTGCAGCACGATCGTGACGACGCCGAAGCTCCCGATATGCGGATCGGCCATCACGGCGAGCAGCCGCGTCCGGTCGCCATGCGCCGCGCCGAGACCATCGGCGAGATCGCCGAGCCCATCGAGATGCAGCGCGCCGGTCACGGCGACCCAGGCGATCAGCGCGGCGAGCGCGCCGACCCAGGGGTCGATCTGGCTCCCCGTCCAGCCGCACGCCGCAATGAGCGCGCCGATTGCCAGCCCGACGATCGGGTAGGCGCGGATCGCGGCCGCAAAATCGCCCGCATCGGCGGCGACGCGCGGCATCGGCAGGCGGGTCAGGAAACCGAACGCGACGATCAGCCGCTTCACGCCGACAGTCCGACGATCTGCGCGACAACGCTCGGTTCGCGCCATACCCGCAGCGACAACAAAGCAGCGTAGGGCAGGTCGATCGACCAGGTCTGCGCCTGCGAAACGCCGCACAGATCGGCGAAGGCGGCGCGCATCGCGCCGGCATGCGTCACCACCAGGGTCGGCACGGTAATGTCGCGGCACGCCGCCGCGACACGCGCAGTCAGGCTCGACCAGCGCTCGCCCTCTGGCGGCGGGTTGGCGTCGGGGTCATCCCAGAAGGCCGAGAGCGCTGCGGGATCGATCGTCGCGGGCGCGTGCCCGTCCCACGCCCCGAAATCGAGTTCGCGCCAGCGCGGGTCGATCGTCACGCCGCGCCCGCGATCCTGCGCGATCGTCTGCGCACAGGCGCTCGCGCGGATCAGATCCGAGCTGACGATCGCTTCGACATCGAGCCCCGCGGCGCGGCCGACGCAATCTGCGAGACCCTGCGAGGTCACCGCGCTATCGGTCCGGCCGAGCAGCGTGCCCGCACGTTCGGGCGCGCCGTGACGCAGCAGATGGAGCAGGACCGGCGCGCTCACGCGCCCGAGACGCCGGCTTCTGCAAAGGTCGCCATCTCGGCATGCGCGGCGAGTGCAGCGCGAATCACCCCGGCGGCAACCGCCGCACCGCTTGCTTCGCCGAGCCGCATGCCAAGGCTCAGCAACGGCGCGAGCCCGAGCTTTGCGAGCAGGCGCGCATGGCCCGGCTCGGCGGAGCAATGCCCGGCGATGCAGTGATCGGTGATCGCGGGGTATGCCGCTGCAATCGGCGCGAGGGCTGCGCTGCAGATGAAGCCATCGAGCACCACGACGACGCCCGCCTGCCGCGCGGCGACGACCGCGCCGGCAATCGCCGCGATCTCGCGCCCGCCGACGCGGCGCAGCGTTTCGAACGGCGTTTGCGGCGCATCGGCGTGGCAGGCGAGCGCAGCCGCGACCGCCGCCACCTTGCGCGCAATGCCGGCGGCGTCGACGCCCGTGCCGGGCCCGACCCAGTCCGCCGCACTGCCGCCGAAGCTGCGCGCACACAGCGCCGCCGCTGCGGTCGAATTGCCGATCCCCATCTCGCCGAGCACGAGCAGATCAACGCCGTCGCGCACCACCGCCGCGCCGGCATTGAGCGCAGCGAGACAGTCCTCGACGGACATCGCCGGCGCGCCGGTGAAGTCGACCGTCGGGCGGTCGAGTTCGAGCGGCACGACGACCAATTCGAGTCCGGCCGCCGCCGCCAGCGCGTTGATCGCCGCGCCACCGCGTTGGAAATTGCCGACCATCTGGGCAGTGACCGCCGCCGGGAATGCACTGACGCCGTGCGCGACGACGCCGTGATTGCCCGCGAATACCGCGACGCGACCATGGTCGATGCGCGGCGATTCCACGCCCTGCCACCCGGCGACGAATACCGCGAGATCTTCGAGCCGCCCGAGCGACCCTGGTGGCTTGGTCAGCTCACCCTGCCGCGCGGCGGCTTGCGCCTGCGCGACACGACTGGGCGCGCGCAGCGCAGTGAGCGTGGACTCGAACGCGGCGATCGAAGCGAAGGCGCTCATTCGACAACGAACCCGGCGGGCGGGGTGCGCGTGATGAAATGGCCCTTCACCCCGGCTGGCCAGCTCCGATAGGCCACCTGGCCCGCGTCGCTCTCGGCATAGAGCCGCGCATAATCGAGGATCGCGCGTGCGGCGTCGGCGCTCGGCTCGAAGCGGCCGAGCACATAGCCGACCTTGCCCGGCGCGCGCAGATGCACCGTGCAGAACTCCTGGCACGCGAACAGGCACGGCATTTCCTGCACTGCGACGTCCTGATAGCCGGGCTCGGCCTGGATCGCGCGCAACGCCTCGACAAGACGCGCGCCGCCGCGCACGCCGGCTCCATCATCCCGTTCATCGGTTGAGAAGCGGCAGGTGTTGCAGGCGACGACGGCAGGTCCGTCACGCACTTCGCGCAGGGTCATGCGAGCACCGTGCGCGGCGCGGCGTCGGGCGCGGGGACCCCGGTCGCGATCAGTATGCGGTACAGCGCATAGAAGACGGCGAGGATCACGGCATTGCGCACGAATTGGCGCTCCAGGATCGGCAGCGACAGCGCCACATCGGCATGGCCGATCACTGGCGCCCAGAGCAGGATGCCGAGTTTGAACATCGCGAACGCGGCGAGATAGGCGATCGCGAGCCGCGCGAGCGTCGAGCGTGCCGGGCCATAGGTGTCGACAACGCTTGCGACGATCGTCCCCGCTACCGCAGCGGTGCCGATCGCAACGCCGGTCAGCGCGGTCGCCGCATCCCAGGGATAGCCCATCGCGCAAAAGCCGATCGCCTGGCTCACCACCCAGGCGGCGAGCATCAGCAGCACCCCATCGCGGCGATCGAGATGCACCGCGGCGAGCGCGGCGAGCGCGGAAAAGGGCGTCGCGCAGGCGAAGATCAGGGTGGTGAGCGTGCTCGCGATCGTGAAGAGCAGAATCCACAGAAGGTCGGCTTGGCGCGTCCGGGTGGCGTTCGTCATCATCGTCTCCTCAAAACCGGCCACGGAAACCGGCATAGACGCTGCGGCTCAGCGTGCCGTAGCGATAGGTCGTCTGATATTGCGCGTCGAACAGGTTTTCGATCCGCCCGAACAGCGCGACGCGCCTGGTGACAGGCAGTTCGGCGCGCAGGTCGATCAGCGTGTACGGCGCAAGGCGCGTGGCGTGCGCCGCGTCGTTGAACGTCTCGCCCGACCAGCGGACCGCGACGCCGCCCGAGATGCCGCTCGGCAGCGTATAGGTCGCCGATCCGTTCGCCGCATTGCGTGGGCGTCGCGCGAGTTGCAGGCCGTAGGTCGCGCCAGGCGACCGGTCTTCCGAGAGCGAATAGGTGTAATTGCCATCGATCAGCAGGCGCTGTCCGAAGCGCAGCGCGCCTTGCGCCTCGACGCCCTGCGCGAGCGCGCGCGACACGTTGGCATAATAACCGTAGCGCGCAATCGCCGTGCCGGGCTGGAAGCAGAACGCGGTCGTCGGCACGTCGGGACAGCTGTCGAAGGTGATCAGATTGGTCGAGCGGCGCTCGAAATAGGTGCCGCCCAGCGTCAGCGCGCCAGCGAACAGATGCTGTTCGACGCCGGCTTCCCAGCCCCTGGCCCGTTCGGGCTGGAGTGTCTGGTTCCCATATTCGGAGAAGAGCTGATAGAGTGTCGGCGCCTTGAACCCCTCGCCATAGCTGGCGCGCAGCGTCGTGCCGCTGCGCAACGCCCATACCCCGCCTGCCTCGAACAGCGTCTTGCTGCCGAACCGGCTATGATTGTCGTTGCGCACCCCACCGCTCAGCGTCAGCCCGTCGAACACCGTGGCGGTGAGCTTGCCATAGACACCGGTCAGCGCGGCGCGGGCCGTATCGGGCGCGGGGATCGGCGTGCCGAGCGCGCCGTCGGGCGAGACGGTGCGGAAGCGCGAAATCTCGCGTTCGACGCCGAACACAGCATCCCAGCCCGCCGCGATGCCGAGGCTCCCCTGATACTCGAGCCGGGCGTTGCGGCCGTTGGCGTCGAAGGTCAGCGGTTGCGGCAGCTCGGGGCTGTAATTGTCGCGCTGGATGTCGGTATAGCCATAGGCGACGCGATTGCGAAGCCGGCCGCCGAACAGATCGACGTTGAGCCCGGCATAGCCGACAAATTGCGTGTCGACCGAAAAGTCCGAGGAATCGCCGTCAAAGCCATCGAGCTCGACGCGGCCATGCGCATAATAGCCGCGGACGTCGGCGCTGATCCCGTCGGCCAGCTTGAGTTCGGCGCGCCCGGTCACGCTCTGATTGGTATAGCCGTCGGTCTCCGTGCCGCCGAACGCCGGCGCAATGGCCGAGATTCCGGCGGTGGTGAAGCTTTGCGCGCCGACCCGGAAGGTCAGCGGCCCGGCCTTGCCGCCGATCGCGGCGCGCGCGCTGACCGTCTCGCGCGAGCCGGCTTCGACATCGAAGCTCCCCTCGATAGCCTTTTGCGGCAGCGCGGTGACGATGTTGACCACGCCGCCGATCGCCTGGCTGCCCCACAGGATCGATTGCGGCCCGCGCAGCACTTCGATCCGGCTGGCGTCGCCGGTCAGGAGGTTGGCGAAATTGTAGCCGCCGCCGGGCGAGGACGGATCGTTGAGCTTGACCCCGTCGATCACGACGACGGTCTGGTCGGTCTCGGCGCCGCGGATCCGGAGCGATGTGTTGGTGCCATAGCCGCCATTGCGCGACATGCTGACGCCGGGCGTGCGCACCAGGAGCTCGGTGACGCCGATGTCCTGGCTGCGATTGATCGCGGCCTTGTCGAGCACCGTGACCGAGGCGGCGACGCGCTCGATCGCGGTCGGCACGCGCGTCGCGGTGACGACGATGTCGGTGGCGGAATTGGTCGGCACGTCGCTCGCGGCATCGGGGCGGGGCGCCTGTTGGGCGTCGTCCGGTTTGGCCGGCGCGTCCGCATAGGCGGGCGCTGCGAAGAGCAGGCCGAGCAGGAGTCCGGCGGTCGGTGGGTAGAATCGTTTCATGGCAGTCCCCGCTTTCAGACGATCGAAGGCCTGAATCGCGAAGGAGGGAGGGCGCGAACCATCCCGCCTGCGCGATGCAGGTCGGCGATGTCGTCACGCGGGGGTCTTCCCCGTTCGCTCGGCGCACCCTGGCCGGTCGAAAGACGACTGCGACGGGCAGGTCTCCTGGCTCACGGGTCAACGCTGTTCCGGCCGCCTTCTCAGGACCAGAAGGTCCCAATGGCAAATGGTCGGGCAACTCGCCGCTTACAGTTGCAGGGGCAGCCGGGGTTTTCCCGTTCCCTTTTCATCCCCGTCGCCGGGGAACCTGTCGCAACACGCCGCCTAGCGCTGAGGCCGATAGCGGTCAATCACATGGGTTAGCGACAGGCGCGGTCCCGCGCGCGCTCTTCTGCTCGCGCGCGGTTCGCGGCGGCGCGATGCGGTTGGTGCATTTCCTTGCCGTTTGGTGCTAGTCCTGGCGCAGGCAATGACCCTTTGAGCGGGAGTCTGGCGTGCGTCTCCTGATTGCCGATCCCGATGCGCGCGCCGCGCATCAGCTCGCCGAGGCGCTGCGTGCCTTCGGGCACGAGGTGGTCCTGGCGGGTGATGGGCGCATGGCGCTCGTTTTGGCGACGCAGGAGACGTTCGGCGCGGTGCTGCTCGAACTGATCCTGCCCTATGTCGGCGGGGTCGAGATCACGCAGGCGCTGCGTGAGCGCGGGCTCGACATGCCGGTCGTCCTGCTGAGCGTGCATGGCGATCTTCCCGACCGGGTCGCCGGGCTCGATGCGGGCGCCGACGATTATCTCGTCAAGCCCGTCGCCGCGATCGAGATCGATGCGCGGCTGCGCGCGATCCAGCGGCGCGCGGCACGGACCGGCGGGCACGGCGTGATGCGGTCGGGCGATATCGAGGTCAACGAGATCAAATATCGCGCGGTGCGCGCGGGGCGTACGCTGGCGTTGCCCAAGCTTGAATTCCAGATGCTGTGCGAGCTGATCCGCAACAAGAATGCGATCGTCACGCGCGCCATGTTCTACCGCAACGTCTGGGGTTACGAGGGCGAGCCCGCGACCAACGTCGTCGAATCTTATATCCGCCGGTTGCGCGCGCATCTGAATGCGGGCGGCGCGCCGGACCCGATCGAGACGATCCGCGGCGTCGGCTACATGCTGGTCGAACACGGCTGAGCGCGCGGCCCCTCGTTCGACGGACGCAGGCAAAGAAAAACCCGGCCCGAGCGATGCTCGGACCGGGTTGTTCTGGCTGGTCCCGAGGGATCAGAACTTGGCGGAAAGCTCGAAGCCGTAGGTCCGCGGCGTGTTGAAGTTGCCATAGTCGCCGAGGACGCCGCCGTATGCCGTCGAGATCAGCTGGCCGTTGGCGCCGTAGTTCTGCACCGGCGTCGAGTTCGCCGACGAGCGGCGATAGACGTAGGTCGTGTCGAGCAGGTTGCGTGCCCAGACCGAGACGGTGACCTTGTTATGGTCGTTCACCGCGATGTCGGCAAGCGCGAGGCGACCGTTCATCACGAAGCTGGCGTCGGTCTTGGTGTTCTCGAGCTGGAAGCTGTACTGGCTGCTCGCATAGTTGCCGTCGAGGTGGAGACGGATGCTCGCGTCACCGACGTTGATCGGCATGACATAATCGATCGCCCCCGAAGCCGCATTCTTAGGCGTGTAGACGATGTACAGCTGCTGCAAGCCGCCGCCGAGCGGGTTGATTGCCGACGGTGCCTTCCAATAGGTGTAGGCATACGACCCGGTCAGCGTGAGCTGCGGGATCGGCTTGACGGTCAGATCAGCCTCGATGCCGCGGATCTTCGAATTGCCGGCATTGGTGGTCTGCTCGATATGGCTGCCGTTGGTCACGCTCGACCCGTTCGTGTCGAAATAGTCGAAGTCGAACTGCGTGTTGCTGCGGTCCATGATGTAGCCAGCGATGTTGAAGCGCGCACGGTGATCCCAGAAGTCGGCCTTGGCGCCGATTTCGTACGACTTGACCGATTCCGGACCGAAGGCGTTGAACTGGAGCGAGCGATCGTTCGCACCACCGGCGCGGAAGCCGGTCGCATATTTTGCGTACAGATGAACATCACGCGTTACGTCGAATGCGATGTTGAACATCGGATCGAAGCGGCTGATGCTGTTCTTGAAGGTGAACGGTGCGACCACGCCCGCCGCACCGGCAAGATCGGTGCGGTTGTTGATGACGTAGAGGCTGCCGTGACGGTCGTCCTTGGTCCAGCGACCGCCTGCCGTGATGTGCAGCACGTTGCCGAGCGCCTCGGGCGAGAAGGTCAGGTTGCCGAATACCGAATAGTTGTGGTCGGTCGCGGCGCTGGCGCGCGTGATGAACTGGCAGCTGTTGGCGAATTGCGGCGCCGTTGCAGCCAGCGTGTTGTTGCACGATGCGTCATACTGCTGATAGCCCGAGTTCGCCCCCGAGATCGCGGTCGAATTGCCCGGGATCGGGCTCCGGACCGTGTAGGCGGTGCCGTTCGCGTTCCACTGGTTGGTCAGCGGGGTCGCGGCATACTCGCTCGCCTGTTCGGTGTAGTAATAGGCGCCGACGACATAGTCGAACTGCGGCACGCTGCCGACCGCCTGGAATTCCTGGCTGAACTGGTGCTGCTTCAGGTACGACAGGCTGTAGCGGCTGAACGTGCCGGTGGTGTTGATCGCGGTCGGGTTGGCGGTGTTGACCACGAACGGCGAGAACGAGCTACGCTCTGGGCCGCCCGAATTGTCCCACTGGTCGGTGCGCACGCCGCGCCATGCGGTGATCGAGCGCAGCTCGATCCATGGTGCGAGCTTGTACTTCAGATTGGCCGAGAAGCCGTGCGTGATGTCGAGGCTTGGCTGCTGCGGCACGCCCACATCGGCAACGTTCTGGCGCTCGGGATGGACGCCGACGAGCGGCGCCTTGGGCGCGATGCAGGCTACGCGGCCAGCCGCGGCCTGTGCCGGGGTGATGGTGCCGCCGCAGGCAGTGTTGGTGCCTGGGAGGAACAGCGAGGTGCCAAGGACGCCGGCGGCGTTGGTGTACGACCCGACCTGATAGCCGTTCGGGTTGTAGTTGAGCAGCTGGCTGTAGTTCGGCGTATTGTCGTCGCGCGCATAATCATACGCGAGGTCGGCAGTGAAGCCGTCGATCGGCTGCCAGCGCGCGGCCGCGCGGCCGCCCTTGCGGTCGTAATAGTTCCAGCCGGTCGAACCCGCGAGCGGATCCTTCACGGTCGGATCCTGATGCTGGTACACGCCGTCGAACTTGAGCGAGATGTTGTAGAAGGTCGGCAGGTCGAGGTGCAGGTCGGTGTTGCGGCTGCCGTAATTGCCGACACCGGCGGTGACGCGCGCGTCGAACACGCCGGTCGGCGCCTTCGAGACAAGCGACAGCGCGCCGCCTTCGGTGTTGCGGCCGAACAGCGTGCCCTGCGGACCCTTCAGCACTTCGATGCGCTCGATGTCGAACAAGGCAGCGTTGAGGCCCTGCGTCTTACCAAGCGCGACGCCGTCGATATAGACGCCGACGCCGCCGTCACGCGCGGTCTGGTTCTGATCGTAGGGGACGATGCCGCGGATACCGATCGTCAGCGCCGACTGGCGCGCCTCGAAGGTCGCGACGCGGAGCGACGGGATCGAGCCGTCGGCGAGGTTGAACAGGCTGAGCACGTGACGATCGGCGATGCCCTGCGCGCTGAGCACGCTGATCGAGATCGGTGTCTTCTGCAGGTTGGTTTCGCGGCGGGTCGCGGTCACGACGATGTCACCGATGCCGGCGCCCTGATCGGCGGGCGCCTCGGCGGTCGGCGTGGTTGCCTGGGTATCAGCAACGGGTGCGGTGGCCGCAGCGTCGGTGGCCGGAGCGGTCTGCGCCAGGGCTGGCGAAGCGGTGAGAGCGATCAGCGCGCCGCCCATGAGCAGCTGCAGGCGGAAGCCCGAACGAACAATCATTGTGATATCCCCTGAACCAGGCGGGCCCTCTGGCCCCGGTCCGGCTCGGCTAGCGCCGAATTGGGTCAGGAATGTTACGTCTGCGGTCACTGCAGGATAATGAGCCTATCATTTTCGTGTCATATTTCCTCGCGCTAGGGGCGGCCAGGGCGCAAAGTCCGTCGCGTTTCATTGCGGTTTCGTCACAATGCGGACCGCACAGCACTTTCCTGGAAGCATCTTAGCCACGCGGCATTTCGCTTATCCGCGGGAGTGCGGCTAACTTGTCACACGGTATGGGTCTCGCTGGTCGTGCGATGTGCTCTGGATCGCCCGTCCGGTATGGGGCGAGTCGCCGCGCCGATACCTGTTTTGCGCCACGCGGCCTTTGCGACTAGAGCGCGTCGCGTCATGTCTATATCTTCCCTCACCGCAATCGGTCTCGACTTCGGCACCACCAATTCGGTGGTCGCGCTGTCGCAGGGTGGCGTCGCCGAGCTCGTCGGGCTCGATACCCCCGACGCGCGCGATCCGGTCTTCCGTTCGGCCTTGTGCTTCTGGGAAGACGATGGCCGCCATGTCGGCGTGCCGAGCGGCCTCGCCGCCGATGCCGGTCCATGGGCGATCCGCGAATATCTCGAATTCCCGCAGGACAGCCGCTTCCTGCAATCGTTCAAGTCGGTGGTGGCGAGCGCGAGCTTCGAATTCGCCAATGTGTTCGAACGCCGCCTCAAGTTCGAGGAGCTCGGCCAGCTGTTCCTCGCCAAGCTTGCTGCGCGGGCCGGCGGGGCGCTCGACGGGCAGGCGACGCGCGTTGTCGTCGGGCGCCCGGTCGAATTCGCGGGCAGTCGCCCCGACGAGACGCTCGCACGAACGCGCTATGACGCGATGTTCGCGGGGCTCGGTGCCGAGATTCACTATGTCTATGAGCCGATCGGCGCGGCGTTCAGCTATGCCTCGCGGATCAGCGACCCGGCGACGATCCTGGTCGCCGATTTCGGCGGCGGGACGAGCGATTTCTCGGTGGTCCACATCGCAGCACCCGGCGCGGCGCGGCGCTGCACCCCGCTCGGCGCGGCGGGTGTCGGGATTGCGGGCGACCGCTTCGACTATCGGATCGTCGATCATCTCGTCATGCCGTTGCTCGGCAAGGGCGGGTCGTATCGCTCGATGGGCAAGGTGCTCGATATTCCGGGCGGCTATTTCCACGATTTCAGCGACTGGTCGCGGCTTGCGCTGATGCGCAACCGCCGCACGCTTGCCGAGCTCGACAAGCTCCACCGCAACGCGGTCGACCCCGATGCGATCACGCGGATGATCGCGGTGATCGAGCAGGAGCTTGGTTATCAGCTGTACGACGCGGTCGGCCAGGTGAAGCGCGCGCTGTCGAGCAGCGAGGATGCGCATTTCCATTTCGCCGGGGCGGGGCTCACGGTCGAGGCCGATGTCACGCGCGCCGAGTTCGAAGCGTGGATCGCACCCGACATCGCGCGGATCGGCGACGCGGTCGACCGCGCGCTCGCCGTTGCGGCAACCCCGGCGAGCGCGATCGACCGCGTCTTCCTGACCGGCGGCACCTCGCTCACCCCGCGCATTCGTCGCCTGTTCGATGAGCGCTTCGGTGCGGAGCGGATCGCGACCGGCGGGGAACTGACATCGATCGCGCACGGTCTCGCCTTGATCGGCCAGCAAGATGATCTTGCAGCGTGGGCGGCATGAAAAGGACGATACGATGACCGACCGGGTAAAAGTCTATTTCGACGGCGGCTGCCGGCCCAATCCGGGCAAGATGGAATATGCCTATGTCATTGTCGGCGTGGCGCATGCCGAGCTCGACGCCGGCACGGGATCGAGCATGGATTCGGAATGGCTCGCGCTGATCGCCGCGCTGAAGGGCGCGCAGGCGCTCGGCCTCACCGACTTCGTACTGCTCGGCGATTCGGTCGCGGTGATCGACATGGCCAATGGTCGCACCAAATGCCGGGGCGACAGCGTGCCGCATCTGGCGGCGTTCCGCGCGCTCTTCGCCGACGGCGCCATGCCCAATCTGCGCTACATCAAGCGGACGCAGAACCTCGCCGGCATCGCGCTGGAGCGCGCGCGGGCGCGGTGACGCTGCTCTACAGCTTCCGCCGCTGCCCGTATGCGATGCGGGCGCGGCTGGCGTTGCTCGTCAGCGACACCCGCTTCGAGCTTCGCGAGGTCGTGCTGCGCGAAAGCCGGCGGCAATGCTTGCGGCATCGCCCAAGGCGACGGTGCCGGTGCTCGTGCTCGCCGACGGCTCTGTGATCGACGAGAGCCTCGACATCATGCTGTGGGCGCTCGCGCGGAACGATCCCGAGCGGTGGCGGGATGGGTATGACGCGGCGCTGGTCGCGCGCTTCGATACGGACTTCAAGCATCATCTCGACCGCTACAAATATGCCGAGCGCTACGGCGTCGACGCGATCGCGCATCGCGACGCCGGGCTCGCGTTGCTGGAGATGCTCGAGAACCGGCTGATTGCGACGCGCTGTTTGAGCGGGGCGGACCGCACGCTCAGCGATATGGCGATCCTGCCGTTCGTCCGGCAATTCGCTGCGGTCGATCGCGGCTGGTTCGAGACTCAGCCGATCGCGCACGTCCGGGCGTGGCTCGCGGCGCTGGTCGCATCCCCGCTGTTCGACCGCGCGATGCAGCGGCTCGAACCCTGGGTGCCGGGCGACGTGCCCATCCGCTGGTGATTCCGCGCCGCTGGGGCGGCAGGCGACCATTCGCCACTCCGCGCGCAGCGAACCTATCGCGTTTCCAAGGGGATCGGCTAGAGTCGTCGGGAATCGGCGCACGGTGTCGTCGCAGGAGGTGGCATGCAGCGTTCCGGTCTTACCCGCCTGCTCATGGTTGCGCTGCTGGCGGGCCCGGCGGGTGCCGTCAGCGCGCAAACCGCCCGCGGCGTCGGGGGCTATGAGTCGGTCGATCCGATGATCGGCACCGGCGGCGAGGGGCATACCTTTCCCGGCGCGGTCGCGCCGTTCGGGATGGTGCAGCTGAGCCCCGACACCAATACCGACTGCAAGATCCGCGATTGCTACAAATGGGCGGCGGGCTATCGCTACACCGACACCAGCATCACCGGGTTCAGCCACACACATTTCTCGGGTGCGGGGCATTCGGATCTGGGCGACGTGCTTGTCATGCCCGCGGTTGGCGCAGACGATGCGGTCAAGCTCGAACCCGGCGACGTGGCCACGCCCGGCTCCGGATACCGCTCGCGCTTCGATCATGCGACCGAGCGCGCGACGCCCGGCTATTACGCCGTCACGCTGAGCGATCCCGGCGTCCGTGCCGAGCTCACCGCGGGGACGCGCGTCGGCGTCCATCGCTATACCTTCCCGGCCGGCAAGCCGGCGCATGTGATCGTCGATCTGCGCTCGAGCATCTACAATTACCCCGGCAAGATCCTGTGGTCGTCGCTGCGCATGCTGCCCGACGGGACGATCATCGGCGCGCGCGAGACGCGCGGCTGGGCCCCGGCGCGCAAACTGTTCTTCGCGATGCGCTTTTCGGCGCCGCTCACCGGTCATGCCTTCCGCAATACCGAGGCGGCGATCGCGTATAAGGGCTTCCAGGGGCCGGGGCGCGGCGATCCGGGCGTAGCGCAGCTTGCCGGGCAGGCGCTCGTCGCGCGGCTCGATTTCGGCACGCTCGCGAAACCGCTCGAAGTGCGTGTCGCAATCTCGGGCACCGACGAAGCCGGCGCGCTCGCCAATCTCGCCAGCGAGAGCGGCAGCTTCGACCAGGTCCGCGCGGCGACCAGAACGGCCTGGGACAAGGCGCTCGGTGCGGTCGAGATCGACGCTGCGCCGGCGATGCGCAAGACGCTCTACACCGCGCTCTATCACAGCCTGATGGCGCCGAGCGTGTTCGGCGATGTCGACGGCCGGTATCGCGGTCCCGACGACCAGGTCCATCTGGCGAAGGGCTTCACCTTCCATTCGACCTTTTCGCTGTGGGACACGTTCCGCGCCGAGCATCCGCTGCTGACGCTGATCCAGCCCGCGCAGCGCAACGCCGATTTCGTCAATTCGCTCGTCGCCAGCCGGCAGGCGAGCCCGTTCGGCATCCTGCCGGTATGGCAGTTCCACGGTCGCGAGACCTGGACGATGATCGGCTATCACGCCGCCCCGGTGATCGCCGATGCCTATCTGAAGGGGATCAAGGGGTTCGACGCGAACGCCGCGCTCGATGCGATGGTCGCGAGCGCCGATCATGCGCCCTATGGCGGGATCGGCGATTACAAGGCGCTCGGCTATGTCCCGATCGACCGCGAGCCCGAGGCGGCGTCGAAGACGGTCGAATATGCCTATGACGATTGGAGCATCGCGCGGATGGCGCGCGCGATGGGGCGCACTGCGATCGCCGATCGCTTCGACAAACGCGCGCGCAACTGGCGCAACAGCTTTGATCCGCAGACCGGCTTTGTCCGTGCGCGCAAGGCCGACGGCAGCTTTCGCGTGCCGTTCGATCCGACCGCGATCAATTACGGGAGCGACTATACCGAGGGGAATGCCTGGCAATATTCCTGGTTCATGCCGCAGGACGAAGGCGGCCTGATCCGCGCGCTCGGCGGCGATGCGGCGACCGTCAAGAAGCTCGACGCGATGTTCGACTATGACAATTCGAAAATCGATTACAGCCACGCCGAGGATATCGCTGGCCTGATCGGCCAGTACATTCACGGCAACGAGCCGAGCCACCACGTCGCCTATCTCTACGCCTATGCCGGCGCGCCGTGGCGCACGCAGGCGCGGCTCGCGCAGATCGTCGCGAGCCAGTACAAGCCGACCCCCGACGGCTTGGCGGGCAATGACGATCTCGGCCAGATGTCGGCGTGGCTGCTGTTCACCGCGATGGGCTTCTATCCGGTCGCGCCAGGGAGCGGCGAATACGTGCTCGGGCGGCCGTTCGCCGACCGAACCGTGCTCCATCTGCCGAACGGCAAGCGCTTCACGATCGAGGCGCCGGGGCTGTCCGCGGTGAACCGCTATGTCGGCAGCGTGACGCTCAATGGCGCTCGGCTCGAACGCTCTTTCGTGCGGCATATCGAGATTGTCGCGGGTGGCGTGTTGCGCTTCATGATGGCGGCGCGACCCAATACGGCATGGGGAAATGCGGCGGCGGCGCGGCCCTATTCGATCACGCCGTATGCGGTGACCGAACGGCGCTGAGCGCCCCCCGTTCCTGTACTGCCGCCTATTTTGAAGTTGATTTCCAGAGACTTAACTTCGATCAATTTCGCATAAAGGTTGTTTCACCAGGGAAACAATAGGGGAACGGAAAGCCAGTCCGATGATTGAGCGGTGGTTCGCAGCATCGGAGAAAACGGCATGGCCGATACCCAACCCCAGACTGGCGGCGACGACGCTCCGCTGACCGCCTCCAAGCACCATTCCGCCGCGATCGACGCCGCGACCGATGGCCTGGTCGAAGACCGCGGTGACTCGCTCGTCGGCCGTGCGGTGACGATCAATCGCCCGCGCGCCGAGCTTTATGCCTATTTCCGCGACTTCGCCAATTTGCCGAGCTTCATGGACAATATCGAGCGCGTCGATGTCCGCGACGCGACGCATTCGCACTGGGTCGTCAAGGCGCCCGCCGGCCGCACCGTCGAATGGGACTCGACGATCACCGATGAAGTCGACGGCGAATATTTCGTCTGGGCCTCCGATCCCGGCGCCGACATCGCCAATAGCGGCCGGATCGAATTCCGCGACGCCGGCGCGCGCGGCACGGTGGTGACCGCATCGCTGATCTACGATCCGCCGGGCGGCGTGGTCGGCAAGCTGATCGCCAAGCTGTTCCAGCGCGAACCCGCGATTCAGGCGCGGCGCGACCTGCGCCGCTTCAAGCAACTGATGGAAACCGGCGAAGTCGCCACTGCGGCCTCGACCCGCGCCGAGTTCGAAGAGGATCATAAATAATGCGCGCACTTGCCTGGCATGGCCGCCACGACGTCCGCATGGACACCGTTCCCGACCCCGAGATCCTCAACCCGCGCGACTGCATCATCAAGGTCACCTCGACCGCGATCTGCGGGTCGGACCTGCATCTCTACGACGGCTTCATCCCGACGATGCAGTTGGGTGACATTCTCGGCCACGAATTCATGGGCGAGGTGGTCGAGATCGGGCCCAAGTCGACGCTCAAGAAGGGCCAGCGCGTCGTCGTGCCGTTCACCATCGCGTGCGGCAGCTGCTATCATTGCGGCAAGCATCAATATTCGGCGTGCGACAACGGTCTGCCCGCCGACAATCAGGACATTGCGCAGACGCTGTACGGCCAGCCGATGTCGGGGCTGTTCGGCTACAGCCACATGACCGGCGGCTATGCCGGCGGTCAGGCGGAATATGTCCGCGTGCCGTTCAGCGATTTCGGTCCGATCGTCATCCCGGACGGGATCGAGGACGACAAGGTGTTGTTCCTGTCCGACATCCTGCCGACCGGCTGGCAGGCGGCGGAATATGCCGAGATCGAACCCGGCGACACCGTCGCGGTGTGGGGCTGCGGCCCGGTCGGGCTGTTCGCGGTGCAGTCGGCGTTCCTGATGGGCGCCGAACGCGTCATCGCGATCGACCATTTTCCACGCAGGCTCGAACTCGCCAAGAAGTTTGGCGCGGAGACGATCAATTTCGAGGACAGCTCGGTCTATGATGCGCTGATGGAGATGACCGGCGGAATCGGTCCCGACGCGATGATCGACTCGGTCGGGCTCGAGGCGCACGGTTTCTTCGTCGACAATGTCATCGACCAGATCAAGAAATCGACCTTCCTCGGCACCGACCGGATCCATGCGATCCGCCAGGCGATCTACGCCTGCCGCAAGGGCGGGCGCGTCTCGATCCCGGCGGTGTACGGCGGCTTCGTCGACAAGTTCCCCTTGGGCGCCTTCATGGAGAAGGGGCTGACGCTCAAGACCGGGCAGACGCACGTCCAGCATTACCTGCCGGGCCTGCTTGCCGCGATCATGGAGGAAAAGGTCGATACCACCTTCCTGATCTCGCACCGCCTCGGCCTCGAGGACGCGCCCAAGGGCTACAAGATGTTCCATGACAATCAGAACGAGGTCACCAAGGTCGTCTTGAAGCCCGGCCAGACGATCTGACCTTCTTCCGCCCCTCCCTGAAAGGGAGGGGCCGGGGGTGGGTCGGCCCGTGGCGGCGCCGATCCTCTCCCTAGACCAACCCACCCCCAACCCCTCCCGTCCAGGGAGGGGAGAATGAGAGGACTTTCCCCATGGCCAATAAATTCGCGATCATCACCGGCGCTTCGACCGGTATCGGCTTCGAACTCGCCACGCTCGCGGCGAAGGACGGCTACGACCTGCTGCTCGTCGCCGACGAAGCGCTGATCAATGACGCCGCGGCCGACATCAAGCAGTTCGGTACCGACGTCCAGGCACTCGAAGCCGACCTGTCGACCACCGATGGCGTCGATAATCTGCTGTCCGCGGCGGGCAGCCGCCAGATCGATCTGCTCTGCGCCAATGCCGGCCATGGTCTCGGGCACGGCTTCCTCGACCAGGGCGTCGCCGATTGGCGCCACGTGATCGACACGAACATCACCGGCACGCTGTACCTGCTGCAGAAGACGCTGCCGGCGATGGTCTCGCGCGATGCGGGCAAGGTGCTCGTGACCGGCTCGATCGCGGGCTACATCCCCGGCGCGTTCCAGGCGGTGTATAACGGTTCGAAGGCGTTCATCGACAGCTTCACCGAGGCGCTGCGCAACGAGATCAAGGAGTCGAAGGGCGTCACGCTGACCACGCTGATGCCGGGGCCGGTCGAGACCGAATTCTTCGACCGCGCCGACATGATGGACACTTCGGTCGGGGTGAACCCGAACAAGAGCGATCCCGCCGATGTCGCCAAGGATGGCTGGGATGCGGTCATGGCGGGGAAGACCACGATCGTCTCGGGCTGGAAGAACAAGGTTCAGGTCGCGATGACCGGCGTCGTCCCGCCGTCGATCCTCGCCGAACAGCATCGCAAGATGGCCGAGCCCGGTACGGCCGACCAATAAGGCCGCTGGCTTCGACGGTTATTGCGCTCAGCGCGCGCAATAACCGTCGAGGAACGTCTGGTGTGTCGGCATCCGGCCGACGGCGCCCGCAATGTTACCCTTGAGATCGGCAAAGGCGCGCGCGAGATGCGTGTCGCTCAGCACATGCCCCATATGGTGATAGCCGCTCGGCTCGAGCCGCTGACCGAGCATCACCTGAAGCCAGGAATCGGCCTGGAACAGGTCGTCGGCGGTCTGTGGGGTAAGGGCGGATTCGCGGAACAACGCGATCCGCTGCGCAAGTGTGTCGGGGATGTCCATCGCCGCGCAGCGGTGCCAGAACGGTTCGGGCCGCGCGTTGAGATGATAATGCAGGATGATGAAATCCCGCACACGCTCGAGTTCGGTCTCCGCCAGATCGTTATAGCGCCGCACGACCGAGTCCTTGATCCCGGCGAACGGGAAGGACTGAATCAGCCGCGTGATGCCGATCATGATCAGGTGGATGCTGGTCGATTCGAGCGGCTCGACGAATCCGCTGGCGAGCCCGAGCGCGACGCAATTCTTGTCCCACACGCGCTTGCGGCGGCCGGTGACATAGCGGATCAGCCGCGGCTCGGTGATCGTCTCGCCATCGACCTGCGCGAGCAGCTTTTCGCGCGCGGCGTCGTCCGACAGATAGTCGCTGCAATAGACAAGCCCATTGCCGACGCGGTGCTGGAGCGGGATCTGCCATTGCCAGCCCGCTTCATGCGCGATGGCCCGCGTATAGGGGCGGGCGGGCGCAACCGCCTTGGTCTGCACCGCAAGCGCGCGGTTCGTTGGCAGCCAGGGACTCCAATCCTCGTAGCCGGCCTTGAGCGTCTGCTCGATCAGGAGCCCGCGAAAGCCCGTGCAATCGACGAACAAATCGCCTTCGACGCGGCGTCCGTCTTCGAGGTCGATCGCCGCGATGGATCCGGTCGCGGCATTCTGCACCACGCCGCCGATCTTGCCCTCGATCCGCGTGACGCCGCGCGCCTCGCTGAAGCTGCGCAGGTAGCGGGCGTAGAGCCCCGCATCGAAATGATAGGCATAGTTGATCGTGGCATCGTCGGCGGTGGCGAACTTGCCCGCTTCGGCAGCGGCGAGTTCGAAGCAATAGGCGCCGAGCTCGTCGGCGATCCCCGCCGCGCGGCCGCGCAGCCACATATGCTGGAAATCGCCCATCCAGATCGATTGGCCGACCCGCCCGAACGAATGGATGTAGCGGTCACCCCGCTGCGCCCAATTCTCGAACGCGATGCCGAGCTTGAAGGTCGCCTGCGTTGCACGCAGGAACTCGCGCTCGTCGAGCTCGAGCAGCCGATGGAACGTGCGGATCGTCGGGATCGTCGCCTCGCCGACCCCGACCGTGCCGATCTCGTCGGATTCGACGAGCACGATGTCGAGCAACGGCCCGAGATGCTTGGCGAGCGCCGCCGCCGCGATCCACCCCGCCGTCCCGCCGCCGGCGACAACCACGCGCTTGATGACCTGGTCGGGCGAGGGGACGGCGGTCATCGATTGAGCCTCTGCAGGAGCTGCGCGCGCAGCCGCCGCGCGGAAAGATCGGTCAGCGGCGCGAGCGCGCCGCGCATCGGCTCGGGCAAATGCTCTGCCGGCCGCTCGGCGGGGCCGAACAGGTAATAGTCGAACAGCGACCGCCATGCCTGCTTCTCGCTATCGGGTCGGTCGCGCAGGCTGAGCAGGCCGTGCAACACGGTGTTCATCGGGCTGTCCATGAACCGCGGCGCCATGTTCCACCAATAATTGACGAGCACGTTGAAGCCGTCGAGTGCCTCGACATTGTGCCACCACAGGGCGGGATAGACGAGCACGTCGCCCGGCTCGAGTTCGATCACCTCGGCACTGGCAAGCGCATCGGCGAAGCGCGGATAGCGCGCGAAATCGGGGGCGCGTGGATCGACCATGCTGACGACCTGGCCGCCCGGCGTCGGTTCGAGCGGCCCCGGATAGAGATTGGCGATCTGATCGGGTGGGAACAGCGTGAAGCGCCGGCGACCGACGACGCAGCAGGCGATGTTGTTCGACATGTCGAAATGCGTCGCCGCGGTGGTGCGGTTGCCGATCCAGATGCTCGCCAGCGGCGTCGCGCCGTCGAAATCGGCGACGAGGTCGTTCTCGCCGCGGAAGCCCGGGAGATAGGTGTCGAGATCGGTCGAGCCGACATAGCAGGCCGGTGCGTCGAGGGCATCGTGTGTCGCGAGGATATGATCGAGATAGGCGTCGAGCGCGACGCGCGTCGCGGTGAAATTCATCGCCGTGCCGCTGGCGTCGTAGAAGAAGCGCCCGCCGATCGTGGGGTCGCCGGTATAGCCGACGACGGGCGCACCGCGGTAGAAACGCTTGAGATAGGCGGCGGCGGCGGCGGGCCCGTCGCGCCCGGCACGGACGATCGGCCAGTCGCGCACCAGACCGCGCACCACCACCGGGCGTTGCTGCGCGATGAGCAGGGCGGGATCGAGCGTCGTCGTCATGCCGTGCCCGCCGCCGCGCGCCGCTTGCGGTTCTTGCGCTCGATGAGGTGCGCCACATTGCCGAGCGAGGAGACGATGCGGAAGGCGTGTGCGAGGAATCCTGCGCGGTGCAGCGCATCCAGCGCCGCCGCATCGAGCATCGCCAGCCGCGCGGGGCTGATCGCGAAGCAATCGGGAATGGTATAGTGCGTCTCGGCATCGAGCGCGACGTCGAGCGTGATCGGCTCGATCAGATCGGCCTGCTCGAATGCGGCGAACATCGGGTCGCGCTGCGCAAGCCCGTCATGGATGAGGCGCAGCAGCGTCACGACATGGTCGAGATAGGGCGAGTGGCCGCCATGCGGCAGGAAGATCGGCTGGCCGTCCGGCGCGGCGACGCGCGGATGGTCGAGATCGACATGGAGCATCGGTTCGCGCTGGACGGTGCCATCGACATCGCGATCGACCATGCCGATCAGGAACGGCCCGCGCTGGTGCAGCGCGGGGATATGGCGCGCGTGCCAGCCGGTCGCATCAAGGAAGAGGTTTTCGTCGCGGTCGAGCCCGAGCAGCGCGACGGCGTAGAGGGCCCCCTCGGCGTCGCGGCGGAACAGGATCGGATAGTCGCGTTGCACGGCGTCGAATTCGGTCGGGAAGACGACGGTTTGGTTGACCGCGTCGCCGAATTCGGCGGCGTGGCCGACGGCAACACGCAGATCGGCATGCGCGATCGTGTCGAGAAGAACGGTGTTGGTCATGCAAACGTCGTAATCGCCGATCGGGTGAGCGCCAAGCAGGGCGCGATGGTGTTCTGAGTCCGCACTGACCGGGCGATGCCTCCCCCCAAGCATCGCCCGGCCAGGCTTCACGCGCTAGAAGCGGTAGCGCGCGCCGAACAGGAAGCGGCGCTGCAGCTCCTGCGCGAACCAGACGTTGCTTTCGGACCGGCCGTAGGTCCGCAGGCTCGAATTGGTCAGGTTGATCCCCTCGATCGACAGCGCGATCTGCTTGTTGAGATCATAGCTGATGTTCATGTCGAGCTGGCCGAACGGCTTGGTATAGACCGGGTTCTTGTAGCTGTCGCGATTGAGCGACGACAGGAACTTGTCGCGCCAATTGTAGCTCAGCCGGGCCGAGATGCCGTGCTTGTCGTAGATCAGCGTGGCGTTGGCGGTGTTGGAAAGGCCCGTCAGTGCGAACTGGTCGGTGTTCGGATCGCCGCCATTGTTGAACCCGACATCGCCCTTCACATAGGTAAAGCTCGCCGACACGCCGATGCCGGTGTGGCCGAAGAAATATTGTCCGGCGATCTCGAAGCCGTAGATTTCGGCATCCTTGTTGTTGATCGGCCGCGAGATCGAGAAATTGTAGAGCGGATCGCTCGCCGTGCCGTTGATATCGACCGCCGACAGGATCTGGTTGACGAACGCCTGATCGACGGTCTTCGTGACCGCGCTGTAATGCGCGTTGAATTGCGCCGCGGCGGCGGCGGCGCCGTCGCGTTGCAGGAGCGCCGAATAGGTGAACAGATTGACGTCGCTGATATCGGCCCCGAGCGCGCTGAGCGCGGCCTTGGCCGTTCCCGACAGCGTGCCGGGCGTGCCCGAAGTCGGGTCGCGCAGGCCGAACAGCGTCCCGTTCGACAGGCCGGTGCCAATGAAATTGTGCACGCGCTTGTCGAAGAATCCGGCCGAGACATAGCTGTCGGGCCTGAAATAATATTCGAACGACAGATCGATATTGTCCGAGATCAGCGGCGCCAGATTGGTGTTGCCGGTATTGGCGGTGGCGACGCCGCCGATCGCGATCGGCCGGCCGGGGGCGAAGACGCTCGTCGAGGCAAAGAGGTTGTCGTAATTCGGCCGCGCGATCGTCCGGCTCGCCGAGAAGCGGCCGATCAGATTGCGCTTGAGTTCGACCTGGAAATCGAACGACGGAAGGATGTTGTCATACGATCCGTGCCCGACGAGCGTCTGTGGCGACGAGCTTACGCTGATCGTGAAATCATTGTCGGCGACCCAGGTGATCGCGTTGGGCACCGCCTGGAGCGAGATCGCCTCGTCCTTGGTGTGCTCGTAGCGGCCGCCGGCGACGAGGCTCGCCTCATGCCCGGCGATCGCGCCCTTCCAGGTTACCTGCGCATAGCCGGCATAGACCGTTTCCTTGACGGTGTTGTTCTGGCTCGCCGTTACCGAAATCGCGTTGCCCAATTTGGCATAGGCCGGTGACAGCGCGTTGTAGAGCGCCAGCGTATCGCCACGGAACGCGATCAGGTTCGCGCCGCTTCCCTTGGGGTCATAGCTGCTGAACTTGCACAGCAGGCAGAATTGCTGGAGCACGCCCGGCGCCAGTTTCTGGACGTCGCCGGGAAAATCGACGCTCCAATTGCCCAACGTCTGCTGCGTCGAGGTCAGCTGCTGGTTGGTGTCGGTGTAGCGGTACAGTCCGCCGAAATCGAACCGGCTGCCGCCGCCGAGATCCCAGCCGAGATCGGCGCGGATTTCCTTGACCTTCTGCTTCTGGCTGGTGGTGTAGGTGCGTGCGATCGACGAGCCGACATCGTTGACATCGAGAATGCCGTTATGGTTGCCGCCGGGGAGCGTGGAATCGTTGACGACGATATCCTGGACCGGAATGTCGCCCGAATAATCGACCGAATGCGCGGCGATGACGTTGGCGCCGAGCCCGACCAGCGTCGAGCTGGTTCCGTTAGGGTTGTTGGGCAACACCGACGACTTGCCGTAATGCCCGTCGATCGACAGCGTCAGATTGGGGGCGATGTCCCATTTCGCGTTGAGGCCGTAATCCTCGAGCTGGTTCTTCTGCGCGCGCGCCTGCTGCTCGAAGCCGGTGTCCTTCACCCCGGCGATCGTCTCGTGGAGATAGGTGGTCGTGGCGACCGCCTTGTTGCTGTCGAAGGTGACGACGTCGAACGGGCGGTTGAACCAGTTCGATTCATCCGAGCGCTGTTCGCTCTGCAGTGTCCGCGCAAAGAGTGCGTCGGCGGTGATCGTCAGTGCGTCGGTTGGCTTGAACTGGACGATCGCCTGGCCGTTCAGTCGCTCATATTTGTCGTCGGAGAAGTGATAGCGGCTGTCGTTGGGGACCGACACCAACTGGTTGGGATCGGTCGGCTTGTTGTTGATCTTGGTCGCGGCGTTGACGAAGCCGTTGCTCGGATCGAGGAAGTCCGACAGCGTTCTGATATTCCAGGCGTTCGAGGTGGCCGACACGGTCGAGAAATGCCGCTGCTGATAGCTGCCGAACAAGGACACGCCGAAGGTCTGGTCGGGGTTCGACCAGCTTGCGAGCCCGGTGAATTCGGGCGTCACCACCGATCCGCAATCGACGCAGTCGCTCGCGCTGGTGTCGTAATTGAGCTTGCCGCCCAGGCTGCCGTTGAAGCCTGACGTCTTCGAATCGAGCGGACGGCGCGTCACGACGTTGATCGTCGCGCCGATCCCGCCCGAGGGGACGGCCGCGCGCCCGGTCTTGTAGACTTCGAGCGTCTTGACGCCTTCCGAGGCGAGGTTCGAAAAGTCGAACGAGCGCGTCACGCCGACGGTGCCGTCGGCGCTTTCGTCGCCGCCGACGGTCTGGGCGTAGGACGAGGCGAGCGTCCGCCCGTTGAGCGTGACGAGGGGCTTTGTTGCATAATTACGCGAGAGCATGACCGACGTTTTACTTGAAGATGTTATTGGATGCGGACGGTCACCGGCGTTCCTATTTCGGAGAACCGATTGAGAATTGCAGCACGGACTTTGAGCTCGGTAATCTGACGATCGAAGGTGCGGGCGACAACGCGCTGGCCCAGGAGTTTGAAGCAGTGCATTTTGGTCTCGACCAGACTGCGGCGATGATAGCCGCTCCACTTTTTCCAGATTGCGCGACCAAGCCGCTTTGTCGCGCGTAGCGCTCCATTGCGTGCATCGACGCCGGGACCGCCTTCTGCCCATGGTTGCCCGTTGCGGCGGACCGGGATGACCGCATCGGCACCGCGCCCGGCAATAGCGGCATGGCAGTCCCTGGTATCATAAGCGCCATCTCCGCCGACGCTGAGTATCCGCTCGTCTCCGGGAATTTGCGCCAGGAGAACGGGCAGCGTCGGTGCGTCACCAATGGCATTCGTCGTGACCTCAATGGCCCGGATATCCAGCGTCCCAGCATCAATCCCGAGATGCACCTTGCGCCACTGGCGACGGTAGGACGGTCCGTGTTTGCGCGTCTTCCACTCGCCTTCTCCCGTCATTTTGATCCCGGTGCTGTCGACCAGCAGGTGCAGTCCGCCCGAGCTGATCCGCCCGCCGAGGTTGACCTTCAACGTCTTCTGCCGTCGGCACAGCGTCGTATAATCCGGCACCGACCAATCCAGCCCCGCCATTTTGATCAGGCTCGAAACCAACCCCGTCACTTGCCGCAAAGGCAGGTTGAACAGCGTCTTCAGCGTCAGGCACAGCTCTATCGCGCTGTCTGAAAACCGCATCGGGCGACCAGGGCGACCACACGGCTTCGAAAGCCAGTGCATCTCCGGATCAAACCATATTTCCAGCGACCCACGCCGCTTCAGCGCCGCATTATACTCAGGCCAGTTCGTCGTACGATACACAGGTGCGGCAGGTTTGGGCATTACGCCTATCTATACCGCTCGATTCCCTGCGTGAATCCCCGCCATCAGTTTTGCAACAAAGCCGTGACGAGGTTGAAGCTCGGGCCGAAGCCGCGGACGGTGACCTGCGCGCCCTGACCGTTGACGCGGTCGATCGACACGCCGGTGATGCGCTGGAGCGATTCCGCCAGATTGGTGTCGGGGAACTTGCCGATATCCTCGGCCGAGATCGCATCGACGATGCCGGTCGAATTGCGCTTGATCGCGATCGACCGCTCCAGCGAAGCGCGCACGCCGGTGACGACGATGTCATCGGCACTTGTCGTGTCGGGAACTGCATTGGTCGCGGTGGCACCCTTTTCGAGACCGGGGGCGCCCGGCGCGGTATCGGCTTGCGGCGTACCTTGCTGTGCGGGCACCGGCGCCGTCTGCGCCTGTGCGGCGTGCGGCAGTGCGAGCCCTGCGGCAAGCGCGATGAGCGAAGCCGACCAGACATAGGCCGACGCGTGTTGATTGGCCTTCATGGACCCCTCCCTGTTGTCTGCGGCCTTATCTGGCCGCTCGGATACGAAGCCGACCCCCTGTTAGACCGACCGTGATAGCGCTATTCTTTTGTCCTACGTTGTCAAGATGATTCGCATTCTCACCTATGGTGGTGAATTTTCATGGATCACGAAAATCTCGCGAAAGGCTAATGAAAAAAGCTAAATCTTAAAGTAGATTATGACGCAATGCGGTATGGAGCACGCCCCTGTGGGCACACCGATACGGGGCAAAACACGGCGAAAACTGGGATTTAGCTTGTCTGCTATCCTGTCAACGTGGTCAGACCCTCTAGCGCCCAAGCGGCTGATCTGGTCTATTCATCACATTCTGGGTTGGGGCGGCATGAAGCGAACAACGATTGTCGATGTCGGGCGGCTCGCCGGCGTGTCCGCCAAGACGGTGTCGCGCGTCCTCAATGGCGAGCCGCATGTCAGCGCCGATGTGCAGCAGCGCGTCCGCGCCGCCGCCGACACGCTCGATTACCATCCCAACGTCTTCGCGCAGGCGCTGGTGCGGCGCAAATCGAACATGATCGGGCTGGTCTATGAAAATCCCAGCCCGAGCTATGTCGTCGAACTCCAGCGCGGCGTGCTCGAGCGGCTGACCAACGAGCGCTACCGGCTGGTGGTGATCCCGATCCGTTCGGTGCAGGAAAATGCCAGCGAAGTCGTCGGGCTGCTGCGCTCGGCCGCGCTCGACGGCGTGGTGCTCGCCCCGCCGGCGTCCGACCATCCCCTGATCCTCAAGCAGTTGCACGAAGCGCGAATCTATTGCGCGCGGATCGCGCCGACGCGGATGATCGACGCTGCACCGAGCAATCTCGTCGACGATGTCGCCGCCGCACGCGAGATCGCAGCGCATGTCATCGGCCTTGGTCACCGCGACATCGCGATCATCCGCGGCGATGCGACGCACCCGTCGAGCGAGGCGCGGATGCTCGGTTATACCCAGGCGTTCCACCAGGCCGGACTCGAGCTCAAGTTCGACCGGATCGAGCCGGGTCTGTTCACCTTCGACAGCGGCCTCGCGGCGGCGCGCCACATCTTCGCGCGGCCCGACCGGCCGACCGCGATCCTCGCGCAGAATGACGATATGGCGGTCGGCGCGATGATGGCGGCGCGCGAATTCGGGCTGTCGATCCCGGGCGACCTGTCGGTCGTCGGGTTCGACGATTCGGAAGTGTCGCGGATCACCTGGCCGCGGCTAACGACGGTGCGCCAGCCGGTGTTCGAAATGGCGGTGGCGGCGACCGAGATGGTGATCGCCCAGCTCGAGGATCGTGCGCCGGTCGCGCGGATCGTCCACCCGCATACGCTGATCGTTCGCGAATCCACCGCACCCCCGCGCGCCTGATGCTGCGGCGGTTCGAAGCCTGGTATTACGGCCTCGGCGATCTCGGCTTCAATTTCGTATGGCAGTCGATCGAGCTGTACCTGCTGTTCTATTATATTCGCGGGCTCGGCATCGCACCGGCGGTGGCGTCGGGGATTTTCCTGGCGGGGGCGGCGGTCGACTGGCTCACCGATCCGCTGATCGGGGCGGTGGCGGATCGGCTCGCGCCGCGCATTCCGCTGCGCGCCTGGGTGTCGATCGGCGGGCCGATGTCGGTGCTGCTGCTGTGCCTCGCCTTCGCGCCGCCGCCGGTGCCCGCCGCGTGGGTGCCGGGCTATGCGCTCGTCACCTATCTCGCGCTGCGGTTCGCCTATGGGCTGGGCAATATCCCCTATGGCGCGCTGACCGCGCGGCTCTCGCCCGATCCGGCGGATCATCTGCGGCTGACCGGCGCGCGGATGCAGGGCGCCGCGCTCGGCGGTTTGATCGCCGCGCTGACCTATGCGCTGCTTCCGGCGGATCGGAGCGGTGGCGCCGATTTCCGACTTGGCGCACTGATCCTTGCGGGGCTCGCCATGCCGGCGTTTCTTGCGACGAGCTTCGGCACAACCGAGCGCGTCGTGCCGCGCGCGGCGCCGACGCGTCGGCTCGGCGGTGCAATTACCGCGATGGCGGCGCTGCTCGTCCGCTCGACGGCGCTGCGGCGCCTGATGGTGACGATCCTGCTGGTCGGCCTGACGATGACGCTGATCAACAAGTCGCTGCTGTTCCTGTTCGACCAGATCGGCGCGCGCAGGCTGGGCTATTATGTCGCGCTGGTGCCCGCTTTGTCGCTGTTGCTGACCGCACCGCTATGGGCGCGGCTCGCGCTGCGTGCGGGGCAGGTCGATACGCTGCGGATCGCCGCGGTCGCCTTGCTGGCGATGGTGGTATTGGCGCTGGCCGGGCGCGGCGTCGTCCCGGCGCTGCTGTGCATCACACTGGCGATCGTCGCCGGACAGGGCATGTCGGTGATGTTCTGGTCGCTCGTTCCGGCAACGGTCGCCGCGTGCGAGCGCGAGGATCGTGAGGGCGGCTATGCCGTGCGGGTCTATGCGATGGCGACGATCGCGCGCAAGCTCGCGCAGGCGATTGCCCCGCAGGCGATTGCGATCGCGCTGTATCTGCCCGATGGCGCGCTGCTGGTGGCGATCGCCCTGGTGGCGGGGCTGACCATGCTGGCGGCGGTCTTCTACCCGCCACTCGGCCCCGAATCCGAACGCGCGGCGGGTTGACACGATGATGTCAACGTTGTCAATGCGACGCGACGGAATGACGGGCAACCGTAGCTCGAGTGCGCTTGCCGATGGAATGGAGCTGGAGGGGTTATGAAACGCGAATTTGCCTGGGGCGCGGCGATCGCTGCTGGCCTCGTCGCGAGCGTCGGCATGGCGGCCCCGCCCGTCGCGGCGACCCCCGGCGGTCCGGTCGTCCATCCCGAACTATGGCCGCGCGTCACCTGGCCGGTCGCGCCGATCGCGGCCGACGAAGCGCGGATCACCACGCTGCTCGCCAAGATGAGCGTCGAGGAGAAGGTCGGGCAGATCCTCCAGCCCGATATCGACAGCATCACCCCCGACGAGGTCCGCCGCTACCATATCGGCTCGGTGCTCAACGGCGGCAATTCCGGGCCGTATAAGGACGATCTCGCGCCCGCGCCGAAATGGCTCGCGCTGGCCGATCAATTCTACGCCGCCTCGGTCGACCGGTCGCAGGGCGGGCAGGGCGTGCCGATCCTGTGGGGCATCGATGCGGTGCATGGTCACAGCAACATCGTCGGCGCGACGCTGTTCCCACAGAATATCGGGCTCGGCGCGACGCGCGACCCGGCGCTGATCGAGCGGATCGGCGCGGCGACCGCCGCCGAAATCCGCACGACCGGGCAGGAATGGACCTTCGCCCCGACAATCACGGTGCCGCAGGATTACCGCTGGGGCCGCGCCTATGAGGGCTATTCGTCGAACCCCGATCTCGTCGCGAGCTATGCCGGGCGGATGATCGTCGGGCTGCAGGGCAAGCCCGATGGCAGCCGCATCCTTGCCGGCCCGCACGTGCTGGCGAGCACCAAGCATTTCATCGCCGATGGCGGGACCTTCGAAGGTCATGACCAGGGCGACGCGCGGATCAGCGAGACCGAACTGCGCGATATCCATGGCAAGCCCTACGTTCCCGCGCTCGAAGCCGGGGTCGGCACCGTGATGACGAGCTTCTCGAGCTGGCAGGGGCAGAAGATCGGCGGCAGCAAGGGGCTGGTCACCGAATTGCTCAAGGGCCGGATGAATTTCGGCGGCTTCGTCGTCACCGACTGGAACGCGCATGCGCAGATCGCCGGGTGCAGCCTCGACAATTGCCCGCAGGCGATCAATGCCGGGGTCGACATGTACATGGCGCCCGACAGTTGGCGTGGGCTCTACGCGTCGCTGCTCGCGCAGGTGAAGGACGGCACGGTGCCGATGGCGCGACTGAACGATGCCGTCGCACGGATCCTGCGGGTCAAGCTGCGGCTCGGGCTGTTCGAGGCGGGCAAGCCCTCGTCGCGGCCGCTCGCCGGCGACTGGAGCCAGCTCGGCGCGCCCGCGCACCGTGCCGTCGCGCGCGAGGCGGTCGCCAAGTCGCTCGTCCTGCTCAAGAATCAAGGCGTGCTGCCGCTCAAGCCTTCGGCGAACATCCTGGTCGCGGGCGACGGCGCCGACGATGTCGCGCGGCAATCGGGCGGCTGGACGCTCAGCTGGCAGGGGACCGGCCTCACCAACGCCAATTTCCCCGGCGCGACCACGCTGTGGGGTGGCATAGCCGCCGCGGTGAAGGGGGGCGGCGGGCAGGCCGAACTCGCCCCCGACGGTCACTATACGCGCAAGCCTGATGCGGCGATCGTCGTGTTCGGGGAGACGCCCTATGCCGAATTCCAGGGCGACATAAAGTCGCTCCAGCTGCGCCCCGAACTGCGCGCGCCGCTCGCGACGATGCAGCGACTCAAGGCGGCGGGGATTCCGGTCGTCGCGGTGATGCTCACCGGACGGCCGCTGTTCGTCAATCCGATGCTCAACGCCGCCGACGGCTTCGTCGTCGCGTGGCTGCCGGGGAGCGAAGGGGCAGGGGTCGCCGACCGGCTGTTCGCGCCGACGGCCATGGCCGCGCCTTTCACCGGCAAGCTGCCCGCCGACTGGCCGCTGACCGCCAAGCCGGGCGGCCCGACGCTCTACCGCTTCGGCTACGGCCTGAGCGGGCGCGAGTCGCGGGGCGCCTGGAAGCCGCTGTCCGAGGAACCGGGCGTGGTCGATGCCGGCACCGACGGCGTGTTCCTCAAGGCCGGGGTGGCGACGCCGGGCTGGTCGCTGCAGGTCGGCGATGCGAGCGCTGCGACGACCGTCACGTCGGTCCCGGCGCAGGCGCTGGCAGGGCGGATCAAGGTGACCGCGATCGATTATGGTGTGCAGGAAGGCGCGCGGCATTTCTCGCTCGCCGGCGGCGGTCCGCAGGTGATCGCGTTGCGGACGTCCGAGCCCGCCGATCTGTCGCGCGAGAGCAATGGCGACGTGATGCTGCTCGCGACCATGCGGCTCGATGCGCCGCAGGGCAGCGATCTGACGCTGGGGGTGACGTGCGGGACGGGCTGCAGCGCGTCGCGCCCGCTTCCCACGGGCGCGTTGCCGGTCGGGAAATGGCGCATCGTCGGCATTCCGCTCAAATGCTTCGCTGCTGCCAACGGCGGCAAGGGCGCCGACGTCAAGGCGATCGACGCACCGTTCGTGCTCAGCACCAGCCAGCCGCTCGAGCTCAGCCTCGCGCGCGTGTCGCTCGGCATGGTTGCCGACGATGTGCTGGCGTGCCGGCCGTAAGCACGGCTCAGCCGGCGCGCGGTGGCGCGTCGGATTGGCGGCGGATCAGCGCATGGCCGATCTGGACGTGCGGCTCGGCAACCTCGCCGGGGGCGGCACTCTTGTCGAGGCGGAGCGCCTCGACAAGCAGCTCGACCGCCATCCGCGCCATGTCGGTGACGGGCTGGCGGATCGTGGTGAGCTCGGGCCAGATCGTCGTCGCGAGCGCCGAATCGTCGAAGCCGACCACCGCCAGATCGCGCGGCACCTCGAGCCCGCGGCGATGCGCGACCGCAATCGCGGCCGCCGCCATATCGTCGTTCGCCGCGAAGATCGCGCTCGGCGGCTCGACCAGATCGAGCAACCGCTCGGTCGCGTCGAGCCCCGAGCGATAGGTGAACAGCCCGTCGGCGACCAGCGCGTCGGTCGCGGGCAAACCCAGATCGACCAGCGCCGCGCGATAGCCTTCGAGCCGCTCGGCACTCGCGGTCTGATCGGGCGCGCCGGTGATGAAGCCGATCCGGCGATGCCCGAGGTCGCCGAGATGCCGCGTCATGTCATAGGCGGCCTGGCGATCATCGATGCTGACCGACAGTGCCCAGCCCGGCGCGCGGCCGGTCGAGATCGCCACCACCGGGATGCCGCGTTCGTGCAGCGCCTCGAGCACCAGCGCCGAATCGCACAAGGGCGGCGGCAGGATGATGCCGTCGATCCGCCCACGCGTGAGATGCTCGATCGCGGCGGTCTCGGTGCCGGGCTCGCATTTCTCGATCACGATCTGGACCGCCTGGCGGCTCGCCTGATCGAGGCAACCGACGAGGAATTCGCTGAAATAGAAGAAGCTCGGATTGGTGTGGAGCACGCCGATCCGCATGTCCTCGCCCCCGGCCAGCATCCGTGCCGCGGTGTTCGGCGCATAATTGAGCGCGGCGATCGCTTCCTCGACGCGCTCGCGCGTCGCCGCGCGGACGCTGCCCTTGTCATTGATCACGCGCGAGACCGTCATCGGGGAGACGCCGGCGCGTGCCGCGACGTCGCTGACGGTGGGGACATTGTGCTGGCGACGCGAGCTGCGGGGTTCCTTCATTCGGGTCCTTTCGACTCCGACCCTATGGCGGAGCGGTGGCGCGCGGCAAGGCTGCACATGTCGGGCGCGGTGCAAAGCGGGACAGCGATGTCGATGGCGCTTGCCCCACCCCCGTGCAATCGGGCATGCGCTCCCGATGACGTTCCAGGTCGATATGGGCCTCGACGCGGGCGGCGCTTCCGTTCCGATCGATCTCGAAGAATTGCTGGCGACGCGGTTGCTCGTGCAGGGCAATTCGGGCTCGGGAAAGTCGCATCTGCTGCGCCGGCTGCTCGAACGCAGCGCGGGGCAGGTGCAGCAGATCATCATCGACCCCGAAGGCGACTTCGTTACCCTGGGCGAGAAATACGGTCACATCGCGATCGCCGCGGCGGATTACTCGGTCGCCGAGGTCGCGCGCTTCGGCCAGCGCATCCGCGAGCATCGCACCTCGGTCGTGCTCGATCTCGAAGGGCTCGAAATGGAAGGCCAGATGCGCTGTGCCGCGGCGTTTCTGGGCGCGCTGTTCGATGCGCCGCGCGAGCATTGGTATCCCGCGCTGGTCGTGGTCGACGAGGCGCAGGTGTTCGCGCCGTCGATGGGCGCCGAGGTGACCGAAGAGGTCCGCCGCGCGTCGCTCGGCGCGATGACAAACTTGATGTGCCGCGGGCGCAAGCGCGGCCTGGCCGGGATCATCGCTACGCAACGCCTCGCCAAGCTCGCCAAGAACGTCGCGGCCGAAGCCTCGAACTTCCTGATGGGGCGCACCTTCCTCGACATCGACATGGCGCGCGCGGCCGATCTGCTCGGGATGGAACGCCGCCAGGCCGAGCAGATCCGCGATCTCCCGCGCGGCACCTTCCTCGCGCTCGGGCCGGCGGTGTGCCGGCGGCCGATTGCGATCAAGGTCGGCTCGGTCGAGACCGGCTCGCGTGGCGGCGGCCCGGTGCTGACTCCGCTGCCGCAGCCACAGGCGAGCGACATGCGGCAATTCCTCTTTGCCGAGATGGAAGAGCCGGTGCGTCCGCCGCCACCACCGCCGCGCGCGGCACCGGCCGAATATGTGCTCGACCAGATCGAGACCGTACCGACGTCCGAGCCGGCGCGCGATGTACCCAAACGCGATCCCGAGGAACTTGCGCGCGTCGTCACCGACGTGCTGCGTGCGATCGTCGAGGATCGCGATTCGAGCACGCGGCCCGCGGCCGTGCTCTACCAGGATTTCCAGGTGCGCTGCCGCATGGTCGGCGTGCATCCAGCGCCACTGTCGTCCTCGGGCTTTTCGCGGCGACTCGCAGCGGCGCGCGCGGGGATCTTCGACGGGCTCGACGGCGACTGGGCAGAGGCGATCGCGATCGCGCACGATCTGCCCGACGAGATGCTCGGCTGTTTCCTGCTGATCGCACGGGCCGCGCGCGAAGGGCTGCCCGCGCCGACCGACGAGGAGATCGCGCATACCTATGGCACGAGTTCGCTCGGCCGCGCGCGGCGCGTGATCGGCTATATCGAGGGGCGTAACCTGTTGGTGACGCGGGTCGATCTCTCGGGCAAGCGCTCGCTGACGATCCCCGCATTGGGCTGGACGACCGCGGCGGCCGACGCCGCATGACAAAGCGTTCAGATGGCGCGCAACCTGTTGCAGTGCGGCACGGCGCAGCCTAGGGGCGATCGATGGCATCCGCCTCCTATCAGTCCACGTCGGATCGCCGCCGCGTTCGCGGGATCGTGCTCGCGCTCGTCGTCGAGGCGCTGGTCGGGTTGCTGCTGCTCCAGCTTGGCACCGGCGTGTTCACCAAGGTCGAGAAGCAGCCCAAGCTCACCACCTTCGACGTTCGGCCGATCGGCCCGCCGCTCGCCAAGACCGCGTCGAAGACCAAGGTCAAGCAGCAGCAGAAGAGGGTGGTGACGACCGCCTCGGCCGCGCCACCGCCGCCGACCGTACCGCCGCTGCCCAAGGCGCCGCTTCCGTCGAAGATGATCCAGCTCAGCCCGCAGGATTTCGCGGCATCGGACATCGGCAAGATCCCCTCGGCCAAGGGCGAGGGCAGCGGCGAAGGTACCGGCAAGGACAGCGTCGCGGCCTATGGTCCGGGCGAGGGCCCCGGCGGCGGCTCGCTCTACAATGCCGAATGGTATCGCGAGCCGAGCGATGCCGAGCTCAAGCCCTATATGCAGCAATATATGAAGGGCGACGGCGGCTGGGCGATGATCGCGTGCAAGACCGCGCCCGATTATCATGTCGAAAATTGCCGCTCGCTCGACGAATCGCCGCCCGGCGGCGGCCTGTCGCGCGCGCTGCGGCTGGCCGCGTGGCAGTTCCGCGTGCGGCCGCCGCGCGTCAACGGCAAGCCGGTCATCGGCGCCTGGGTGCGAATCCGCTTCGACTTGATCTCGGGCTTCAAGAAGTAGCGGGCAGCGCCTCGAGATAGGCGCGCACATCGTCGGCGATCGCGCGTGGCGTGCCGGTTGGCAGATCGACGTTAACGATCGTCATGTCGATCACCGTGTGGAGCGCGCCCGTCTCGGCATGGCAAAGCTCGAAGCGCTGCGTCAGGCTCGACGAGCCGATCCGCGTGATCCGCACGAACGCCTCGATCGTGTCGCCCCACACGAACGGCTTCAGATAGTCGATCGCGGTATGGCGGACGTGGAATTCGGTGTGCGTCCACGCCGCCCCGAGCGCCGCGCCGATCCCGGTCCAGTCCCAGAAATCGGTCGCCGCGACATCGGCATATTCGAGGTAGCGCGAGTTGAAGACGACCTTCTGGCCGTCGATCTCGGCATAGCGGACATTGAAGCGGGTCGAGAAGGCAAAGTCGGGACGAGTCATCAGAACAGCAACTTCAGGCCGACCGCGGCGAGCACCGCGGCGAGGATGGGGGTGAGAAAGCGATCCGACACGCGGCTTGCGACGAGGCTGCCGACGATGATCCCGGGGATCGAGCCGATCAGCAGCGAGACGAGCAGCGCGCCGTCGACCGATCCGAGGATCCAATGCCCGATCCCGCCGAGCAGCGTCAACGGCACGGCATGCGCGATGTCCGAGCCGACGAGCCGATTGACCGGCATCAGCGGGTAGAGAATCAGGAGAGCGGTCATGCCGAGCGCGCCCGCGCCGACCGAGGTCAGCGAGACGAGCACGCCGAGCACCGCGCCGAGCAGCACCGTCAGCCGCGCAAGCCGCGCTGGCCGCACCGCGCCGAGCCGCTGGCTGAGAGCGGCGACGATCCGCCCGCGAAAGATCGTCGCGATTCCCGACACGAGCAGCGTGATGCCGAGCGCGACCGAGATGACATGCCCGGTCTTGGCCGACTGCTCGCCGGCATAATGCAGGATGACGAGCGTCAGCAGCGCGGCGGGGACGCTGCCCGTCGCGAGCCGGCGCACCACGGTCCAGTCAACCGTACCGCGCCAGCCATGCACCGTCGTGCCGACGGTCTTGGTGGCCGAGGCATACAGCAAGTCGGTGCCGACCGCGGTCGCCGGGTGAAAACCGAAGGCGATCACCAGCAGCGGCGTCATCAGCGAACCGCCGCCGACGCCGGTCAGCCCGACGAGCAGGCCGACGAGCACGCCGGCCACCGAATACAGCAGATTGATATGCATCGCGCTGCGGTCAGCCGGCCTTCGCGGGGGTATTGACGCCCATCGACAGCAGATATTTCTTCACGTTGCGCGCGGCCTGGCGCAGTCGCTGCTCGTTCTCGACCATCGCGATGCGCACAAAGCCTTCTCCATTCTCACCATAGCCCACCCCTGGGGCAACCGCGACGCGTGCGTGAGTCAGCAATTGTTTGGAGAACTCAAGGCTGCCTAAGTGCGCGAGCGCCGGGGGCAGCGGCGCCCAGGCGAACATCGACGCGCGTGGCGAGGGAATGTCCCATCCCGCGCGGCCGAAGCTGTCGACCAGCACATCGCGGCGCTTGTGATAGAGCTCGCGATTCTTGGCGACGATGTCCTGCGGGCCGTTGAGTGCGGCGCACGCCGCGGCCTGGATCGGCGTGAAGGCACCATAGTCGAGATACGATTTCACGCGGCTCATCGCCGCGATCAGCGTCTTGTTGCCGACCGCGAAGCCGATCCGCCAGCCCGCCATCGAATAGGTCTTGCTGAGCGAGGTGAATTCGATCGCGATATCCTTGGCGCCGGGCACCTGCAGGATCGAGGGTGTCGGATTGCCGTCGTAATAGAGCTCCGAATAGGCGAGGTCGGAGATGATCCAGACCTTGTTGTCCTTCGCCCAGGCGACGAGCCGCTCGTAGAAAGCGAGGTCCACCGCCTCGGCGGTCGGGTTCGACGGATAGTTGACGACGAGGATCGACGGGCGCGGCACGGTGAACGCCATCGCGCGCTCGAGGCTCTCGAAATAGGCGTCATCGGGGGTGGTCGGCACCGCGCGGATCGTCGCGCCCGCGATGATGAAGCCGAAGGTGTGGATCGGGTAGGACGGGTTGGGCGCGAGCACGACGTCGCCCGGCGCGGTGATCGCGGTGGCAAGGCTGGCGAGCCCTTCCTTCGAGCCCATCGTCACGACGACTTCGGTATCGGGATCGACATCGACGCCGAAGCGGCGGCCATAATAATTGGCCTGTGCCTTGCGCAGGCCCGGGATGCCCTTCGACTGCGAATAGCCGTGGGCGTCTGGCTTGCGCGCGACTTCGATCAGTTTTTCGATGACGTGCGGCGGTGGCGGCAGATCGGGATTGCCCATGCCGAGATCGATGATGTCCTCGCCGGTGGCACGTGCTTCCGCTCGCATCGCGTTGACTTCGGCGATGATGTACGGGGGCAGGCGCTTGATGCGATAGAAATCGTCGGACATTGCGGAATTCCGGTTCGAGGAGACATTTCCTTACGCCGCCACCTTACGGTCTTGGCGGCGCTTCGTCACCCGGCTTTGCGCTTGGGGTTGCTGGCAAGCCCGATCGGGCTAAGGTCGCAACCGTAAAGCGTAGAGGATGCAATGGCCGATACACCTTCCCCTGCCATGCCGAGCCTTGCTGATCTGCAGCACTGGACCTGGCTCCTGGGTCGTGCGCAGCAGATGCTGATCGAGCAGGGGTTCGACGCGATGCGCGCGAGCGACTCCGTCCTGCCCGCGATTCCGGGGCTGACCGATCCCGACACGCTCGCGCGCACCCGCGATTTCTGGACCGACAGCCTGACGCTGTGGCAGCGAATGCTGGTCCCCCAGGCCGAGCCCGTCGCCGAAACCCCGGCCCAGGCGCGCGACAAGCGCTTCAAGGATCCGCGCTGGCGCGAGAACCCGCTGTTCGACTGGATCCGCCAGAGCTATTTCCTGTTCTCCGACCAGATGCTCGCACAGGTCGAGGCGATGCAGGGCGTCGACGACAAGCAGCGCGAGCAGATGCGCTTTGCCGCGCGCGGTTTCCTCGATGCGATGAGCCCGTCGAACTTCCCCACAACCAATCCCGAGGTGCTCGAGAAGTCGCTCGAGACCGGCGGGCAGAATCTGCTCAAGGGCCTGCAGAACATGCTCGCCGATCTCGCCAAGGGGCAATTGACGCATACCGATGCAAGCGCCTTCGAAGTCGGTCGCAATCTGGCGATGACGCCGGGCAAGGTCGTCCATCGCACCGATCTCTACGAGCTGATCCAATATGCGCCCGCGACCGAGAGCGTTCTGTCGGTCCCGCTGGTGATCTTCCCGCCGTGGATCAACCGCTTCTACATCCTCGACCTGACCCCCGAAAAGAGCTTCATCCGCTGGGCGGTCGAGCAGGGCATCACCGTGTTCCTCGTTTCGTGGCGGTCGGCCGATGCGAGCATGAAGGACGTGGTGTGGGACGATTACATCGCCGCGCAGATCGAGGCGATCGAGCTGATCCGCGCCGGGCTCGACGTGCCGGCGGTCCACACGATCGGCTATTGCGTCGCGGGGACGACGCTTGCCGCGACGCTCGCGATTCTGGCGGCACGCGGCGAGGCCGATACGGTCAAGAGCGCGACCTTCTTCACCGCGCAGGTCGATTTCGAGAATGCGGGCGAGCTGCTGCATTTCGTCGCCGATGATCAGCTCGCTTTGCTCAAGACGCTGACCCCCGACGGCTTTCTCGACGGGCGCTACATGGCATCGGTGTTCAACCAGCTGCGCGGGCGCGATCTGATCTGGAATTACGTCACCAACAATTATCTGCTCGGCAAGGATTATGCGCCGTTCGACCTGCTCCACTGGAACGGCGACACAACCAATCTGCCCGCGACGTGGCATCTACGCTATCTGCTCGATCTGTACCGCGACAATCTGCTCGTCCAGCCCGGCGCAATGCGCGCGCTCGGCGTGCCGATCGATCTCGGGCGGGTCGAGACGCCGGCCTATATCCAGGCGGGGCGCGAGGACCATATCGCGCCGCCCGAAAGCGTCTGGGCGATGACGCGGCATTTCAAGGGCGAGACCAGGTTCGTGCTGGCGGGGTCGGGGCATATCGCCGGCGTGGTCAATCCGCCGAGTGCGGGGAAATACCAATATTGGCGCAATGCCGACCCGGTATCCTCGCTGGCGGAGTTCCTCGCGGGCGCGGTCGAAACCAAAGGAAGCTGGTGGCCTGACTGGATCGTCTGGCTGCGCGATCATGGTGGCCAGACGGTCGCCGCAACGGGCGCGCGGCAACCGGGCGAGGGCCGCTTGCCGGTGCTCGAAGATGCGCCGGGCCGCTACGTCCGGACGCGCTGATCGCGGCGGAAGGCCGTGCGACGCCAAGTCGTTACGGTTATGTTGCAGTGCAACATTTATCTTGCCGGCAGGGTCGCTCCTGTGTATATTGCGCCGCAGCAATAGAGCAGGAGCAATCCCGTCATGGCGATCAAAGATACCACGTCCCCCGCGACCCAGCCGTCGATCACCGCGATCGCTGCCGCGGCCGCTGCGCCATCCGACTCGGTTCCTGCCGCGCTTGCTGCCACCCCCGGCCCGGTCCCTGCCAAGCCTGCTGGTAGCAAGAAACGCAATACTGTCGTGGCAAAGCCGGTTCCGCTCACCGCAGCGCCCGTGATCGCTACGCCTCAGCCAGCCTCCGCGGAAGCCGCCACCCCCGAGCCGGCTGCGCCAGCCCCGCCCGTCGCCGCTCCCGCGCCCATCGCGGTTGCGCCCGAGCCTGTCGCTCCGGCGCCTGCCAGTGTCCTTACCCCACCAGCCCCAAAATCCGTCGTCGCAGCCGCGGCGGCCGTCGTCCAGAAGGAAGCCAAGATCATGGAAACCGTACAGTCCGCCGCTGACACTACCCAAGCCCATGCGCAGGCGATGTTCGCCGACGTCAACGATCGCACCAAGACCGCGATGGAAAAGGGTTCGAAGATGATCGAAGAGATGAACGAATTCTCGAAGGGCAACATCGAAGCGCTCGTCGAATCGTCGAAGATCGCCGCCAAGGGCATCGAGACGATGGGTCAGGAAGCCGCCGAGTACGGCCGCAAGCAGCTCGAGAGCGCGACCGCTGCGATGAAGACGCTGTCGAGCGTCAAGTCGCCGACCGATTTCCTCAAGCTTCACAGCGATTACATGCGCAGCGCGTTCGACGCGATGGTCGCCGAGGCATCGAAGAACACCGAATCAATGCTCAAGCTTGCCGGTGAGATCACCCAGCCGATCTCGAACCGCGTCGCGATTGCGGCCGAAAAGATCAAGGTCGCCGCATAAACGCTGCGATCCTTCGACGCGCGGGGGCGGTCCGGCGACGGGCCGCCCTTTTCGTATCCGCGCCTCTTGCCCTTCCCCCCGGCAATGCCATATTTTGTGGACACATGATCGACAGCACCCGAATCTCGATGGCGGAACGCCGTGACGATGGCACCGATGACGGGGATGGTACCGGCGCGGGTGTCGCGACGCGCACCCGTTCGAAGACCAAGGAGCCCACGCCGTATCGCGTGCTGCTGCTCAACGACGATTATACCCCGATGGAATTCGTCGTGCTGGTGCTCCAGCGCTATTTTCGCATGGACATGGAGGCGGCGACGCGCGTGATGCTCCACGTTCACCAGAAGGGCGTCGGGGTGTGCGGCACTTTCAGCTATGAAGTGGCCGAGACCAAGGTCACGCAGGTGATGGATTTCGCGCGGCAGAACCAGCACCCGTTGCAATGCACGCTCGAGAAGGCGTGAGCGTCCGCATCTGACATCGGTCGACGCGGCGATCAGTTCGCCTGCGGCAGCCAGTCGAGATTGAGCTTGGCGTAGCGATCGACGTAGTTGGCGGTGCGCAGCATGGCGCGCTCGTCGAGAAAGGTGATCCGTCCGCTCTCGCGCGCGATCAGCGCCTCTTCCTCGAGCTGACGCAACATGCGGTTGACATGGACCGCGGTCAGCCCGGTCGCATCGCCGATTTCTTCCTGGGTCAGGCCGAGCACGAAGCTCGCTGCGCCATCGACCTCGCTCCGCATCCGGTTGCGCATCTCGATCAGGATCGCCGCGACGCGCGCCTTGGCCGAGGTGCGGCCGAGCGCCGCCAGGCGGTCGGTGAGCGCGGCGCGTTCGATCTGGTTGTAGACCATGATCAGCGCGCTGAGCCTGGGATGTTCGGTGAACAGCGCGGCGAAGGCCGATCGATCGAACGGCGCGACGATGCAATCGGACACTGCGGTAATCGTCTCGGGCGCCTCGCGATAGATCATGCTCGCTGCGGCCAGCATGTCGCCGGGAAAGTGGAAGCGCAGGATCTGCCGACTGCCATCGTCGAGCAGCACCGAACTCATCATCATTCCCTTGCGCAGGATATAGACGTCGCTCGTGCGATCGCGTTCGCGGTGCAGCGTCATCCCGCGTCGGACCGGCCGCTCACGATCCTCCAGCCGTTCCAGCGCGAGCCGTTCGTTTTCGCTCAACACTAGCATCCCGGCCAAACGGTCGGCGAAACAACTTCCTGGCACGCGCGAAAAGTCCCCTTTGATTGGATGCACAAAGCAGCGCGCAAGAAACAATGCATTAAAGTCGATCAACCGGGCGAGAAGCGGGTCGGACCTCGTTCACAAGATGTAACGTGCTTGCGCGTTTCAGGCGAGGCGATAAACGAGGGCATGGATCGTATTCTCATTCGTGGCGGCAACCGCCTGTCTGGCCGCATTCCGATTTCGGGGGCGAAGAACGCCGCGCTCACGCTGATGCCGTGCGCGTTGCTCACCGAAGAACCCGTCACGCTGCGCAACCTGCCGCGGCTCGCCGATGTCGACAGTTTCGGGCATCTGCTCAACCAACTCGGCTGCTCGACCCGCATCGAAGGCGCGCGACCGGAGGATTTCGGCCGCGTGATGACGATCCGCGCGGGGAAATTGACCGCGACCGAGGCGCCGTACGACATCGTGCGCAAGATGCGCGCGTCGATTCTCGTGCTCGGCCCGCTGATCGGCCGCGCTGGCGAGGCGACGGTGTCGCTGCCGGGCGGTTGCGCGATCGGCAATCGCCCGATCGATCTGCACCTCAAGGCGCTCGAGGCGATCGGCGCGCAGCTCGAAATGGCCGCGGGCTACGTCAAGGCGATCGCGCCGGGCGGGCGGCTGTCGGGCGGCATCTACACCTTCCCGATCGTCTCGGTCGGCGCGACCGAGAATGTCGTGATGGCGGCAGCGCTCGCCAAGGGCGGCAGCCGGATCGAGAATGCCGCGCGTGAGCCCGAGATCGTCGATCTGTGCAATCTGCTCGTCGCGATGGGCGCGAAGATCAGCGGGATCGGCACCGAAACGCTCGAGATCGAAGGCGTCGACCGGCTCCATGGCGCGACCTATCGCGTGATGCCCGACCGGATCGAGGCGGGCAGCTATGCCTGCGCCGCGGCGATCACCGGCGGATCGGTCGAATTGGTCGGCATCAAGATGGACGACATGCGCGCGACGACGCAGGCGCTGATCGCGGCGGGCGTGACGCTCGAGGAGCGCGGAGACAATCTGCTCGTCTCGGCGCCGAACGGGATTCAACCGCTGACCTTGTCGACCGCGCCGTTCCCGGGCTTCGCGACCGACATGCAGGCGCAGTTCATGGCGATGCTGTGCATGGCCGATGGCGCGAGCGTGCTGACCGAGACGATCTTCGAGAACCGCTACATGCATGTCCCCGAACTGGCGCGGATGGGCGCGGACATTCTGGTGCAGGGGCGCACCGCGGTCGTGCGCGGCGTGCCCAAGCTGACCGGCGCGCAAGTGATGGCGACTGATCTGCGCGCATCGATGAGTCTGATCATCGCCGGTCTCGTCGCCGAAGGCGAGACTCAGGTCAGCCGCGTGTATCACCTCGACCGCGGCTATGAGCGGCTCGAGGAGAAACTGAGCGCAGTCGGCGCCGACATCGAACGCGTCGGCGACGGCTGAGCGGGCGCCTAGGCGGCGGGGGCCTGTTCGACATAGGCGTCGAGCCGGGCGAGATGTTCGACGACGGCGGCGTCGGGAAGGAAGGATCCAAGGAAGCTGTTCCGCGCGAGCGTGACCAGGTCCGACCGCCCGAGCCCGCGCGCCGCTTCGACCGCACGGTAATTGTCGGCGACATACCCGCCAAAATAGGCAGGATCGTCCGAATTGATCGTCGCGCGCAGCCCTTCGCGCAGCATCCGATCGATCGGATGCGCCGCCATGTCATCGACCACGCACAGCTTGAGGTTGGAGAGCGGGCAGACCGTCAGCGTCATCCCGCTGCGCGCGAGTCGCGTGACGAGCAGCGGATCCTCGAGGCTGCGATTGCCATGGTCGAGCCGGTCGACGCCGATCAGGTCGAGCGCCTGCAGCACATAGTCGGGCGGCCCTTCCTCGCCGGCATGCGCGACGAGCTTGAGCCCGAGCGTGCGTGCCTTGGCAAAGACTCGCGCGAACTTCTCGGGCGGATGCCCCAGTTCGGACGAATCGAGCCCGACCGCGGCGATCCGGTCGAGCCACGGCGCGGCTTGCTCGAGCGTCGCGAACGCATCGGCCTCATCGAGATGGCGCAGGAAGCTCATGATCAGCAGCACGCTCATGCCGTGCTTTGCCTCGGCCTCGGCGATCGCCGAGAGCAGCCCGGTAATCACCGTCTCGAATGCGACACCGCGCGCGGTGTGCGTCTGCGGGTCGAACATGATCTCGGCATGGACGACGCCGTCGGCGGCCGCGCGATCGAAATACGCGGCGGCGAGATCGTGGAAATCCCGGGCTTCGCGCAAAACGTCGGCCCCGGCATAATAGATGTCGAGAAAGTCCTGCAGCCGTGAGAAATTATAGGCGGCGCGCACGTCCTCGACACTCGCGAAGGGAATTGCGACGGTGTTGCGCTGGGCGAGCGCGAACATCAGCTCGGGCTCGAGGCTGCCCTCGATATGGAGATGCAGTTCGGCCTTGGGCAGGCCGGCGATGAAGTCGGATGTGGTCATGCCGCTATCATCGCCCGATCGCCGCGCTGCGGCAAGCGGTCAGCGCGTTCGCGTCCAGGTTTGGCGCTTGCAGCCGAACCCGGCGACCAGGCAGCCCTCGCCGACCAGCGTGTCGGGGCCGGTCTGTTCGATCGTTCCCGACACCGTCTGGCCGATATCGGGGATCAGCACGCTGCCGTTCCACAGCCCGCGCCGCTGCTCGACGAAATCGCTAAACAGCATCGCGCCCACAAGTTGGCCGCCACCGCCGCGCGCGGCGTCGGCTCGTGCCTTGGGACTCGCCCAGACGATCTTGCCGCACATCGCGCGGCCGCATTTCTGGAACACGACGCGGACCGACTTTTGCGGGTTGGTCCATGTGCCCGTCGGCGGCGCGGCGAGCACCGCCTCGGGGAGCAGGGCCAGCATCGCTGCGGCCAGCGTCATCATCATCGGTCGCATCGCGGACCTTTTCGCAAGATGGGGTCTGCGGCGTTTTACCGCCGCAGACCTGTCCCTCCGTTGAACGTGTCAGATCGCGTCGAGTGCCTGGGCGAAATCGGCGATCAGATCGTCGGCATCCTCGACCCCGATCGAGATCCGCACCAGATTGTCGGTGATGCCGAGCGCCTGCTTGCGCTCGTCGGCGACCGACAGATGCGTCATCGCCGCGGGATGCGAAGCGAGCGTCTCGGTGCCGCCGAGGCTGACCGCGAGCTTGGCGATCTTGAGCGCGTCGAGGAAGGCGAAGGCCTCCTTCTCGCCGCCCTTGACGATCAGCGAGAAGGTCGAGCCCGCGCCGGTGCAATGGCGTACATAGATGTCGGCCTGGCGCTCCATGCCGGGGCTGTCGGCGAGGAAGCCGAGATAGCCGACGCGCTCGACCTTGGGGTGGGTGCGCAGGAAGCCGCAGACCTTGACCGCATTCTCGCCGGCGCGGCTCATCCGCAGTTCGAGCGTCTCGAGGCTGCGCATCAGCATCCAGGCGGTGTTGGGGTCGCAGATCGTGCCGATCGTGTTGCGCATCAGCCGGATCGTGTTGATGTGCGCCTTCGAGCCGAGCACGCCGCCCGCGACGAGATCGCTATGCCCGCCGGCATATTTGGTCAGCGAATAGACGACGATGTCGGCGCCGTGCTGGAGTGGTTTCAGCCACAGCGGCCCGAGGAAGGTGTTGTCGATCGCGATCGGCGGCTTGGTGTCGCCGGTGAAGATCGCATCGCGGCTCGCCGCCACTGCCTGGATGTCGACCAGCGCATTGGTCGGGTTGGCGGGGCTTTCAAGATAGATCAGCGCGACGTTGCCAGTCGCGGCTTGAGTCATCACCGCGTCGATTTCCTCGCGCGTTGCGCCCGCCGGGAAATCGAGCCACTTCACGCCGAAGCGACCGAGGATCCGCGCGATCAGCGTCTCGGTCGCGGCATAGAGCGGGCCCGAATGGACGATCGTGTCGCCGGGCTTGACCATCGACAGGAACAAGGTGGCGATCGCCGACATGCCGCTCGAGAAGACCAGCGCGTCCTCGGCTTCTTCCCACACGCCGAGGCGATCCTCGAGGATCTCCTGGTTCGGGCCGTTGAAGCGTGAATAAACGAGGCCCTCGGAGCCGCCCGGACGCTTGCCGGTGACGCCTTCGAAGTGGCGCTTGCCCGCCGCGGCGTTGGGGAAGACGTAGGTCGAAGTGGCGAAGATCGGGGGCTTGAGCGAGCCTTCCGACAGCGCCGGATCGTAGCCATGGCCCATCATCAAGGTCGACGGCTTCAGCTTTCGATCGCCGATCTTCTCGATCGACGGCTTGGGCTTGGTGCGCGGGGCGACGCCGGTCAGATCGGCTTCGGTTTCGAATTTGTCGGCCATGCTGCGTCCTCGCTAAAAATAGGGTAGGATCGTGTAACGCGCGATAGTGTCAATTGAAACCATCTGCGCGGTGGAGCGACGGGGGGACACGACATGGCGGTTGCGGTGGTTTCTGTGCCGGTGCGCGATCCGGCGGCGGCATTGGACTTTTATACGCGAGTGATCGGGCTCGCGGTGCTGCGCGACGAGCCGATGGGGCCCGAGATGCGCTGGATCCAGCTCCAGCCCGACGATGGTGGCGCAACGATCTCGCTGGTGACGTGGTTCGACGCGATGCCGCCAGGTAGCGTACAGGGGCTGATGCTGGGGGTCGACGATGTCGATGCCGAATATGCCCGGATCGCTGCGCTGGGCGTGCCGCTCTCGCCGGTCGATTCGCAGCCGTGGGGGCGCTTCTCGATGTTGAAAGACCCTGACGGCAACGGGCTGATTCTCACGCAGCTGACGACGCCGGAGGAATTCCAAACGCGATGACCGCGCGCCTCCCCTCCCTGGAAGGGAGGGGCTGGGGGTGGGTCGGCCTATGGAGAGGGCCGCCGCCGCCGCGGGCCGACCCACCCCCGACCCCTCCCTTTCAGGGAGGGGAGGAGAGAGGGGGGAGGAAGCTACAGCCCGATGATCGAGATCTGCCGCCCATAGTCGGGCTCGCCGCGATGCGTTGCGCGGCGGAAGCTGAAGAAGCGCGCTTCGTCGGCGTAAGTGTCGAGCCCCAGCATCGCGACGCGCATTACTCCCGCAGCAGCAAGCCGGTGCGCGACATAGGCTTCGAGATCGAACTGAAAATGTCCCGCGCGGCCCTCGGCGAAGAAGCGCTCGTTGGCGGGATCGTCGGCCGCGAAGCGCTGCGCAAAGGCGGCATCGACCTCGTAGCTCGCGCGCGCGATGCACGGGCCGATCGCCGCGGCGATCCGCTCGCGTTTCGCGCCGAGCGCTTCCATTGCGAGCAGCGTCGAATCGGTCACCCCGCCCAGCGCGCCCTTCCACCCGGCATGCGCCGCGCCGATCACGCCCGCCGCACGGTCGGCGAGCAGCACCGGCGCGCAATCGGCGGTGAGGATGCCGAGCGCTAGGCCTGGCCGGTCGGTCACCAGCGCATCGCCGCGCGGCCGCGCGTCGAACGGCGCGCGTACCGTGATGCACTCGGCCGAATGGATCTGGTAGGGCGTCAGCAGCGTTGCGCCGGGCACTACCGCCGCGCTCGCCCGCGCGCGGTTTTCGGCGACCGCGGCGGCATCATCGTCCGAGCCGATCCCGACGTTCAGCCCGGCATGGACCCCGCGCGACACCCCGCCGATCCGCCCGAGAAAGCCATGCGACACGCCGGTGAGCGTTGCGGCGGTGATGACCTCGACGGGCACGCTCACAGCACCAGCCGCATCAGATTATCGTCGTCGACCGTCGCGCCGACGCGGAACGCGATCCGGCCGATATCCTCGAACCCGTATTTCTCGTAGAACCGGTGCGCACGGTGATTGTCGACATAGACGCTGAGGATAACCTCACGCGCGCCATGTTCGCGCGAGAAATCGAGCGCCCACGCCATCAGCGTCTGCGCGACGCCCTGGCCGTGCCAATCGGCGAGCACGTAGAATTGATAGAGCTCGATCGCGTCGGGGCGCCATTCGCCGGGGAAGGTGACCGGTCCCATCTTCACATAGCCGATGATCTCCTCGCCCGCGAGCGCGAGGCGGATCGTGAAATCGGGATCGGACAGCTGCGATGGCAGCCCGTTGGGGCCGAACGCCTCGTCGAGGAACGCCGACAGGTCGGACGCGCTATAGAGCGTGCCGAAGGTCTCGACGAACGATTGGCGCGCCATCGCGGCGAGCGCCGGGCCGTCGATCGTGCGCGCGTCGCGATAGGTGATCATGCGAAACCTGCCGGGTTGGGCCAACCCGGCGCAGATACGGCGAGGACCTGGAAAAGGTCGCCCATTTCCTGTGTCAGGCGCGTCTTGTCGAGCGCGATTTGTGCCGTGCGGTCGGGTGCTGCCTTGGACAAAGCGGCGGCGCGTGCGTCGATCCCGAGTGCCGTGAGAAACGCGCCCTGGCCGATCGGCCCGGCGACTGCCGCGCGCTCGACCAAGGCGGCGGCGGCGAGCGTGCCGAAATCGACATGCGCGGTGAGGTCCTGCTCGCCGGGATTCTCGTACGGGTTGGCGTATTGGTGCCCACGCACCGCCTGCAGCGTGTCGCCAAGCGCGGGGCCGTCATAGCCATAGTCGATCGCCAGCAGCGCGCCGCCCTGCGCAACGATGCGCTGCGCGAGCCCGCGCAGGATCGCGACGCTGGCGGGGGACGTCTCGATCACCGATCCGGGGCCCGCGTCGCGTAACGTCTCGGGCACGACCGCATCGGGAATCTGCTTGCCTGCGATCGGGAGGAACAGCGTGTCCTGGCATGCGACGAGGCGCTCGAACCAGCCCTGCGCGCCCTTGACCAACTGCCGGATCGGCAGCGCGTCGAAAAATTCGTTGGCGACGATCAGCAACGGCACATCCGTTGGCAACGTGTCGACCGAATCATGCCAGGTCGCGGTGGACGCGCGCTCGGCTTGCGCGGCGCGCAGCACCGGGCTGGTCTCGACGAAATGCACCGGCGGGGTGAAACCGGCCTTGGCCATCGCACGGCATGCATCGGCGGCGAGCGTCCCGCGGCCGGGGCCGAGCTCGACCCAGGCGACGTCGGGCCGACCGGCGCGGTCCCACAGATCGGCACACCACAGGCCGATCAGCTCGCCGAACATCTGGCTGATCTCGGGGCTGGTGGTGAAATCGCCCGCGGCGCCGAGCGGATCGCGCGTGGCGTAATAGTGCGCATTGGCGGTCGCCATGAACTGCGCGAGCGAGATCAAGCCGGCAAGCGTGATCGCGCGCGCGAGGCGATCGGCGAGGGAGGCTTCTTCCCCCCGCCCGCTTGCGGGAGGGGCTGGGGGAGGGGAGTCTGAAACTGGCATGGTCATCTCAAGGTGCTCACTGCCCTCCCCCAGCCCCTCCCGCAAGCGGGAGGGGAGCAAGAAGATGCGGGAGGGAATTCCGCGTTACGCCACGCTCTGCCCGCCCGCGATCGGCTCGACGCGGTGGCGGCGGCCCTTGGCGGTGAGCACCAGATACAGCCCGCCGACGATCATCGGCAGCGTCAGCACCTGGCCCATGTGGATCGTCGTCGCGAAGAAGGTGCCGCTGAACTGCGAATCGGGCTCGCGGAAGAATTCGACGATGAAGCGCGCGAGACCATAGCCGAGCAGGAACAGCCCGACGAGCTTGCCCGGCTCGTAGCGCGCCTTGGTCTTCCAGAAGGCGAACCACAGGACGAGGAACAAGGCGATCCCCTCGAGCCCCGCCTCGTAGAGCTGGCTCGGATGCCGCGCGGGCTCGATCATGCCGGTCTGCACCGTGTCGCGGAACACGATCGCCCACGGCACGTTCGCGGGCTTGCCCCACAATTCGCCATTCACGAAATTGGCGATCCGCCCGAAGAACAGCCCGAACGGCACCGCGCAGGCGAGATAATCGTGGATCCGCAGCCAATCGAGCTTTTGGCTACGCGCGAACAGGATGATGCCGATCGACGTGCCGATCATCCCGCCATGGAACGACATGCCGCCATCCCACAGCTTGAACAGCCCGAGCGAAGTCAGCAGGTGCGGCGCATAGAAGATCGCATAGCCGAGCCGCCCGCCGAGGATGATGCCGAGCGTCGCATAGAACACCAGATCGTCGGCATGGCGCCGCGCCATCGGGCTGCCGGGCTGCGCGATCAGCTTGAGCAAATACCACCAGCCAAGCAGAATCCCGCTGATATAAGCGAGCGAATACCATTTGATCTGGAAGAAATGCAGGTCGATCGCGACCGGATTGAGGTGCAGATCGGTAAAATGCAGATGCGGATCCACGCCTGCCGTAGCGGCAGCGAGCAAGGGAAGGGCGGAGGGTAGGAACAAGGCTTTTCCCCTGGAGTTTGCGCCTCCATAATGGCGCCAGGCGATAAGACCAAGTGGAGAGCGCGAATGCCGAGCAAACTCGATCAACGGATGGATTCCGCGCTCGCGCAATTGACCGGCGCCGGCGGTCCGCTCGCGCTCGGCAGCGTCAGCGTCGACGGGAACGATCTCCCGCTGATCACCGGCGTGCCGCAGACGCTGCCCCCCTATTTCGCACATTATTGCAACGAGCATGCCGCCAAGACCTTCCTCGTCGCGGGCGACGAGCGGCTGACCTTTGCCGAGGTCTATGCCGCGGCGGCGCGCGTTGCGGCGACGCTGGTCGGTGGCCACGGTGTCGTACCGGGCGACCGGATCGGGATCGCGATGCGCAATTCGCCGTCGTGGATCGTGCTCTACATGGGCATCACGATGGCGGGCGGCGTGGCCACGCTGCTCAACGGCTGGTGGCAGTCCGAGGAACTCGCCGCGGCGATGGCCGATGTCGAATGCAGCCTCGTCTTCGCCGATCCGCCGCGCACCAAGCGCCTTGCAGCGATCGCCGATCTCGAGGTCAAGGTGGTGACGGTCGAGGACAGCCAGCCGCTCGCCGTCGCGCTGGCCGCCTTGCTCGGCTCGAGCGACGCCGCGCTGCCGAGCGTCGCGCCAACCGATTCGGCGACGATCCTGTTCACCTCGGGCTCGACCGGCCAGTCGAAGGGCGCGATCAGCAACCACCGCGCGGTGACGCAGGCGCTGTACAACTATCTGGCGCAGGCCCTGGTGATGCTGTCGATCTCGACCGCCGACGGCGTCGCACCGCCGGTGCAGCATGCGACCCTGCTCAACGTGCCGTTGTTCCACGTCACCGCCGAAGTGCCGGTGTTCCTCCAGAGCTTCGCGATGGGGCGCAAGCTCGTGCTGATGCCGAAATGGGATGCCGAGGAAGCGATGCGGCTGATCGCAGCGGAGACCGTCACCTATTTCGTCGGCGTGCCGCTGATGAGCTTCGAGATCCTGACGCATCCGAAACGCGCCGAGTACGATCTGTCGAGCGTGTCCGATTTCGCGGCAGGCGGCGCCCCGCGCCCGATCGAGCATGTCCGCCGCATCGCCGACGAGATGGGCGGGCCAAAGCCGCTGCTCGGCTACGGCCTGACCGAGACCAATGGCGCGGGTTGCGGCAATTTCCGCGACAATTACCTCGCCAAGCCCAATTCGACCGGCCGCGCCTCGCTTCCGCTGATCGATCTCGCGATCGTCGACGGCAACGGCAAGCCCGTCGCGCAAGGAGAGCGCGGCGAGGTCGCGATTCGGTCGGTGTGCAACTTCACCAAATATTACGGCCGCCCCGATGCGACCGCGGCGGCGTTCACCGCCGATCGCTATTTTCTGACCGGCGACATCGGCTATCTCGACGAGGACCGCTATCTCTTCATCGTCGACCGCAAGAAGGACATCATCATCCGCGGCGGCGAGAATATCTCGTGCCAGGAAGTCGAGGCGGCGATCTACCAGCATCCCGCGGTCGCCGAGGCGGCGGTGTTCGGGCTGGCCGACGAGCGTTTCGGTGAGGTGCCGGGCGCCGTTGTCCTGCTGCGCGACGGCGAGGCGCTGAGCACCGAGGATCTGTGCGCGTTCCTGTTCGAGCATATCGCGGCGTTCAAGGTGCCGGCGCGCATCTGGTTCGTCGACCAGGCGCTGCCGCGGCTCGGCACCGAGAAGATCGACAAGGTCACGCTCCGCGCGACCTATCGCGCGCTCGCGGCGGCGGGGGGCTGAGCCCCGCCGCCGCATCCGCGGCTATTGCAGGTGCGCGTGCTGGACGGTGGTCGATCGCACCGCCAGCGCCGTCTCCTCTGGCCGATAGGTCAGCAGCCGCCGGCCGAGCCGCGGGCCGATCCAGCGCTCGATCCCCATCGCCAGGCTGAAGCTTGCCGGCACGATCACCAGCGTCAGCACGGTCGAGAGCAACAGCCCGCCGATCACGGTGATCCCCATCGGCGCGCGCCACGATCCGTCGCCGCCAAGCGACAGTGCGGTCGGCACCATGCCCGCGACCATCGCCACCGTGGTCATCACGATCGGCTGCGCGCGCTTGTGCCCGGCATCGAGGATCGCGACGAACGGATCGACGCCCTTCGCCATCTCCTCGAGCGCGAAATCGATCAGCAGGATCGAGTTCTTGGCGACGATGCCGAGCAGCATCAGCAAGCCGATCAGGACCGGCATCGAGATCGGGTTTCCGGTCACCAGCAGCGCGAGCAACCCGCCGAGCGGCGCGAGCATCAACGAGCCCAGATTGACGAACGGCGCGAGGATGCGGCGGTAGAGCAGCACCAGCACCGCGAACACCAGCAGGATGCCCGACACGACCGCCGCGATGAAATTGTTGATCATCTCGGTCTCGAACTTCTGCTGGCCGAGCGTCAGCTTGCCGACGCCGACCGGCAGGTTGCGCAGGATCGGCAGCGCGTTGATCTGTTCCATCGCGGTGCCGCTGACGACGCCCGGCGCGCGATCGGCGCCGATCGTGATCTGGCGCTGCTGCGCGACGCGCTCAATCTTGGTCGGCCCCGCGCCAAAGCTGATCGCGGCGAGCAGACCGAGCGGGACCGACCCGCCGCTCGCGGTCTGCACCGGCAGGTTCTGGATCGTCGAGAGCCGCGTGCGTGCATTCTGGTCGAGCGCGACGCGGATCGGGACCTGCCGGTCGCTGAGCGAGAATTTGGCGCTGTTCTGGTCGATGTCGCCGAGCGTCGCGACGCGGATCGCGCTCGACAGCGCCGCGGTGGTGACGCCCATGCTCGCCGCGAGATCCATATGCGGCGTGATGACGATTTCGGGGCGCTGCAGGTCGCCGATGATCCGCGGTGCGGTGATCGTCGGGAGGCGGCCCATCTGATTGACCAGCGTTACCGCCGTCTTGCGGAGCAAATCGGGGTCCGACCCCGCCAGCGTGATCGACAGGTCGCGCCCGCTGCTGCCGCCGTTGCTCGAGCGGAACGCGACCCGCGCATCGGCGATCTGCGCGAGTCGCGGGGCGAGCGCGCGTTCGAACGCATTGCTCGACTGCGTCTTGTCGGGCTTGAAGATGGCGGTGACGCGCCCGCTGCCGACGCTCGCGCGCTGATAGGTCGTCGCGACATCGGGCTGGCTCTTCAGCAGCTGCGCGACCTGATCGACCACGGCCTGCGTCTGCGCGAGCGTCGAGCCGGGGACGAGTTCGATCGATGCGGTCGAGGCATCGCTGTCCTGGTCGGGCTGGAAGGTCATCGGCAGCGCGCCGGCGCACACCACCGTGAGCGCGAGCGCGGCCATCCCGCCGACCACCGCCGACCAGCGGTGCATCAGCGTCCAGCGCAGCACCGCCATATAGACGTCCATGATCCGCCCCTCGCCATGCGCATGGGACACTTGCGCCTTGAGGAAATAGGCCGCGATCATCGGCGTGATGAGGCGCGCGACGGCGAGGCTCATCAGCACCGCGACGACGATCGTCAGGCCGAAATTCTTGAAGAACTGGCCCGAAATCCCCGGCATCAGTCCGACCGGGAGGAACACCGCGACGATCGCCATCGTGGTGGCAAGCACCGCTAGGCCGATCTCGTCAGCCGCGTCGATCGCCGCCTGATACGCCGATTTGCCCATCCGCATGTGGCGCACGATATTCTCGATCTCGACGATCGCATCGTCGACCAGCACGCCTGCGACGAGGCTCAGCGCGAGCAGGCTGATGCCGTTAAGCGTGAAGCCCATCAGGTCCATCACCCAGAAGGTCGGGATCGCCGAGAGTGGGATGGCGAGCGCCGAAATGACGGTCGAGCGCCAGTCGCGCAGGAAGACGAAGACGACGATCACCGCGAGCACCGCACCCTCGATCATCGTGTCGATCGCCGAGTGATATTGCATTTCGGTGTATTTGACCTGGTTGAAGATCAACTTGAAATGCACCTTGGGAAAGCGCTTCTCGAGCGCGGCGAGCTTGGCCTCGGCGCCGTGGAACACCGACACGTCCGACCCGCCCTTGGCGCGCTGGAAGTCGAAACTCAGCACCGGCCGCCCGTCGAGCGCCGAGGCCGAGCGTTGCTCGGCATAGAGATCGCGCACCACGCCGAGATCGTCGACCTTGACCGTCCGTCCGTTGCCCGCGCTGATCAGCGTGCGTCCGAGTTCCGCCGCGGTGTGGGCGTTGCCGAGCACGCGCACCGCCTGTTCCGATCCGGCGAGCTGCGCGCGCCCGCCCGCGGCGTTGAGGTTGATCTGCCGCAACTGCAGATTGACGTCGCCCGCGGTGAGCCCCTGCGCCTGCAGCTTGAGCGGGTCGAGGATCACGCGGATCTCGCGATTGACCCCGCCGTTGCGGTCGACATTCGCCATGCCGGGGACCGACAGCAGCTCCTTCGCCACGGTATTGTCGATATACCAGCTGAGCTGCTCGATCGTCATGTCGGTGCCGATCGCGGCATAGCTCGCCAGATCGTTGCCGGTCGTGTCGGCGCGCGAGATCTGCGGCTCGAGGATCCCGTCGGGCAAGGCGCTGCGCACTTGTTGCACCGCGCCGCGGACGTCCTCGACGGCGCGGTCGATCGGGGTGCCAATGGCGAGCTGGATGACGGTGGTCGACTGGCCTTCCGACACGGTCGAGTTGATCTGGTCGATCCCGGCGAGGCTGCGCACCGCCGCCTCGATCTTGAGCGTGACCTGGTTTTCGAGCTCGCTCGGCGCCGCGCCGGGCTGGCTGACCGAGACGATCACCACCGGGAAATCGATGTCGGGATTGTCGTTGACCTGCATCCGCGCGAAGCTGACCATGCCCGCGACGGTCAGCATCGCGAACAGCACCAGCGCGGGGATTGGATTGCGGATCGACCAGGCCGAGATGTTGCGGAAGCTCATGCGAGGCTCGGCAGCGCAAGGTGAGGCATAATCGCTATTCCGTACGGTTCATCGGCGCATGTGATATAGTGTAGTACATCAGCAATACATAGCGAAAACTTAGGAGACGGCCGCGCGTCTCGCGACCGCCCTACGCGCTAAGCCGCAGGAATCGGATTACGTCAGGTCAGTCGAGCGGACAGCAGTCGGTTTCGTGTCCATGCCCGGCGGCGTCGGCGCCGGTCCCGATCCGGTCGGCGATCCGCGTCCATGTTTCCGCGACGGTTCCGCTCAAACCCGCGGCAAGCGTCGCTTGCGACAGCGCGATCGAACGCGCCTGCGCTCCGAAGCGCGCGGTGAGATGCCGCACGAAATCGTCGATGGGATCCGACACTTGCGACCTGTCCAAAAGGGGGAGGCTCGCCCCACGCCACTCGAACGTCAGCACGCTGCCTGGCATGGTGACGGCGCAGGATACGCACGATTGCGGTGCAGTCCATCGGAAATCCGCGCGGCGCTCAGACGATCGGGCCGGGACGGCCCATTCCATGCTCGATCCGGGAACGAAGATCGCGCGCGAGCGTGAGGGGATCGAACGGCTTGGTCATCACCGCCAAGACCCCGGTTGCGCGATAGGCGTCGAGCTTCTCGGTCGATAGAGCCGCCGTCAGGATGATGATCGGCACGGTCGCAAGCCGTGGGTGGCGCGCGATGATCTGCGCCAGCTGCTGCCCCGACATATCGGGCAGCGTGCCATCCAGCAGGATGAGATCGAACGTCATGACCCCGTGGATCAGCGTCTCGATCGCGTCGGTCCCGGTATCGACCACCTGCACCGCGATCCCCGGGTCGAGCCGCAGCGACACCTCGATGATGGCGGCGATATGGCGATCGTCTTCGACCACCAGCACGTTGAGCAGCGCGCTCCCGGACGTGGGCTCTGTCATGACGCCGCGAGCGACGCCGCGAGGATACCCGAACATCCCGTCCGCGCGACGATCAGATGTTCGATCAGCGCGATCCCCGCCGCGTCGGCGTGGCGGCGCAACGCACGCGTCGCGATCCGGTCGCCCGAACTGGGCGCGAGTTTGCCCGAGGGATGGTTGTGCGCGACGAGGATGCCGGCTGCGTGCACCGCAAGCGCCTGTCCAACGATCGCAGCGATCGGCAAGGTGACCGATTGCCCATCGCCTTCGCTGACCACGACGTCCCGCAGCAAACGCCCATGCCGATCGACGAAGAACACGCGCACCCGTTCGACCGTGCACGCGCCGATCGTCGCGATCAGATGATCGCTTAGCGCTTGGTCGAGCGCGAAGGGTTGGCCCAGGCCGGGTCCCCGCCGGGACGGCGCGCCCGGTGGGTGTGGCGGACCGTAGCGATCGCCAGGATCACGATCTGCGGCACCGCCCAGAATGCGTTGGCGATCCAGTACAGGACGGTCACGACGTTCGGGTCGAGCAGCTTGATCAGATGCCCGAGCACGCTCAGGAACGGCTTTGTTGCAAAACTGATGGCGGGGATTCACGCAGGGAATCGAGCGGTATAGATAGGCGTAATGCCCAAACCTGCCGCACCTGTGTATCGTACGACGAACTGGCCTGAGTATAATGCGGCGCTGAAGCGGCGTGGGTCGCTGGAAATATGGTTTGATCCGGAGATGCACTGGCTTTCGAAGCCGTGTGGTCGCCCTGGTCGCCCGATGCGGTTTTCAGACAGCGCGATAGAGCTGTGCCTGACGCTGAAGACGCTGTTCAACCTGCCTTTGCGGCAAGTGACGGGGTTGGTTTCGAGCCTGATCAAAATGGCGGGGCTGGATTGGTCGGTGCCGGATTATACGACGCTGTGCCGACGGCAGAAGACGTTGAAGGTCAACCTCGGCGGGCGGATCAGCTCGGGCGGACTGCACCTGCTGGTCGACAGCACCGGGATCAAAATGACGGGAGAAGGCGAGTGGAAGACGCGCAAACACGGACCGTCCTACCGTCGCCAGTGGCGCAAGGTGCATCTCGGGATTGATGCTGGGACGCTGGATATCCGGGCCATTGAGGTCACGACGAATGCCATTGGTGACGCACCGACGCTGCCCGTTCTCCTGGCGCAAATTCCCGGAGACGAGCGGATACTCAGCGTCGGCGGAGATGGCGCTTATGATACCAGGGACTGCCATGCCGCTATTGCCGGGCGCGGTGCCGATGCGGTCATCCCGGTCCGCCGCAACGGGCAACCATGGGCAGAAGGCGGTCCCGGCGTCGATGCACGCAATGGAGCGCTACGCGCGACAAAGCGGCTTGGTCGCGCAATCTGGAAAAAGTGGAGCGGCTATCATCGCCGCAGTCTGGTCGAGACCAAAATGCACTGCTTCAAACTCCTGGGCCAGCGCGTTGTCGCCCGCACCTTCGATCGTCAGATTACCGAGCTCAAAGTCCGTGCTGCAATTCTCAATCGGTTCTCCGAAATAGGAACGCCGGTGACCGTCCGCATCCAATAACATCTTCAAGTAAAACGTCGGTCATGCTCTCGCGTAATTATGCAACAAAGCCGATTGGGGGCATCGCGGTCGATCACGGCGAACAGCTTTGCGGCGTCGCGGCGGTCGCGCGCACCGAGTTTGGTGATGGCGTCGCGGATATAGGAATCGACGGTGCCGCTCGCGATGTTCAGGTCGCGCGCGATCTCGTCCGAGCTTTTCAGGGCGCGCACGCCGCGCAGACAGTCCATCTCGCGTGGGGTCAGCCGGGGGCGCTTCGCCGCTGAGCCGCCGGATGGCTCGGACATGTTCGCTGACCGTTTAATACGCCGTACTCCGATTCGTTCGCGGCAGGCTCGACCGATGTCGTAAGCCTTTGACGTTATAGCGCGTTTCTTCGCCGCGCACAGCCGCCAGCGGGCGGTCTCACTCCATCGCGGCGCGCATCGCAGCGCCCGCGACGAACGGCGCCCCGGCGAGCAGCACCAGACTGACCGCGCCGAGCAGCTTGACCGCCTGCGCGCCCCCGTCGATCGACCCGGCACCGAAGATCAGCAGCGGCACCGCGAGCGGCAGCATCACCAGCCCGGCGACCGCGCCTGCACCGCGCAACCCGGTGACCAGCGCCGAGGTCGCCACCGCGAGCGCGGCGAGGCCGGGTGTTCCGATCAGCAGCCCGAGTTCGACCGCGCCGAGCGTCTGCGGCGGCAGGCCGAGCAAGCCGGCGGCGAGCACCGCTGCGATCATCAACGGCGGACCGAAGCCGAGCCAATGCGCAACGATCTTGGCCGCCGCCGCCGCCGCGAGGCTGACACCGCGCACCGCGAGCTGGTCGAGCACGCCGCTCTCGGCATCGGGGCCGATAAGCCGTTCGACCGGCATCAGCGCGGCGAGCAAGGCCGCCGCCCAGATCACCCCGCCGCCGATCCGCGCGAGCAACGCGCTGTCGGGGCCGACCGCGAAGGGAAAGAGGATCGTGACGAGCAGGAAGAAAGCGAGCGCGTTGACGATCCCGCCGCTTGCCCAGGCGATCCGCACATCGCGTGCGATGATGGCAAAAAGGCCGCTCATCCGAGCACGACCGAGATCGCATCGGGCAGCGCGATCGGCAGATGCGTCGCCACCACGACCGCGCCGCCGCCCGCGCGATGCGCAGCGATCAGCCGTTCGAGCATCGCCACGCTCGCCACGTCGAGGCCGTTGGCGGGCTCGTCGAGCAGCCACAGCGGCGCGTCGCTCGCGACGACGCGCGCGAGCGCCGCGCGACGCCGCTGCCCGGTCGAGAGCAGGCGCACCGGCACCGCGGCGATCTGCGCGAGCCCGACGGCTTCGAGCGCCTTCGCCACGCGCTCGGTCGCGCTGACGGAGGAGGGGGCGGGGGCAGGATCGAGCGTCGCCCAGAAGTGCAACGCCGCGCCAAGCGGCCGCGCAGCATCGAGCGCCGCGGCTTCGGCCATCAGCGCGCGGTGCGGCGCGGCGGCGACCTCGCCCGCGGCGGGCCGGAGCAGGCCCGCGGCAATGCGGATCAGGCTCGATTTGCCGACGCCGTTCGGCCCCGAGACCGACACCGCCCCGCCCGGCGGGACCGCGAACGAGATATGCTCGAACAGCATCCGCCCACCCCGGACGCAGCACACGTCGCGAAAGGCGAAGACCGGCGTCACGCGGGGCCCGCCGCATGTTCCAGCGCATGCATATCGTCGTCGGACAGTCCGAAATGATGCCCGATCTCGTGGATCGTGACGTGCGCGACGAGCGCGTGGAGATCGACCCCGGTCTCGATCCATTCGTCGAGGATCGCGCGGCGATAGAGATGGATACGGTCGGGCAGGTCGCCGCTGTCCATCGACGATTTCTCGCCAACCGGACGCCGGTGATACAGCCCGGTCAGATCGAGCGGATGCTCGATGCCGAGCGCGTCGAGCGTCTCGTCATCGGCCAGATCCTCGACGATCAGCACGACATCGCCGAGGTGCGCGCGGAATTCTGCTGGCAGCCCCGCGATCGTCGCGCGCGCGATCGCTTCGATCGTATCGGCGTCGGGCGCGGTGCGCAGTTGATCGACGGGCGGCATTGGCTATGCCTTACGGCGAAGGCGGCGCGCGCGCCAGCAGGAGAGCAGGAATGAAGGTCGAACCGCTGAACGACGAAGGCCGTGCCGAAGCGCTCGATACGCTCGACGACTGGGATTATGACGAGGCGCGCGACGCGATCACGCGGACCTTCACCTTCGCCGATTTCAGCGAGGCGTTCGCCTTCATGACGCGCGTCGCGTTGCTCGCCGAGAAGGCCGATCACCATCCCGAATGGTCGAACGTGTGGAACCGCGTCGACGTGCTGCTCACCACGCACGATGCCGGGGGCTTGTCGCACAAGGACGTCGCGCTGGCGGAGGCGATCGACGCTTTACTCGGCTGAGCCGATCGTCCCGCGCCGCATCCGCTTGCGCAAGCTGCCCGGCATCCAGCGCGCGGCAAACGCCATGCGGTCGGCCGTCTTGCCGACATAGGTGTGGACCTTGTCGCCGTGGACAGCGTCCCACGCCGCCTGCGCGACCTTGTCGACATTGGTCAGCTCGAGCCCGGCGTTGGTGACGACCTGCTTGATCGAGTAATTGCTGTTGCCCGCCGGCGTCGCAAGCAGCGGCGTGTCGATGAAGCTCGGGACGAGATCGCGCACCTTGATCCCGGCGCCATACCATTCGCCGTCGAGCGCCTCGGTCAGCGCGCGTACGCCGAACTTGGTCGCCGAATAGACCGGCAGACCCGACGAGCCGTAGATCGCCGACGCCGACGCGGTGTTGAGCAGGCACGATCCCGGCGTGCGCGCGAGATAGGGATAGCCGATCTTGGCGCCGTTGAGCACGCCGACGAGGTTGATCGCGACGACGCGGTCAAGATCGTCGAAACTCATCTCGGCGATCGGGCCGCCCGTGCCGATCCCGGCATTGTTGAACAAAACGTCGAGCCGGCCGCCCGTGGTCGCGGTGAAGGCGTCGAGGTGCGCGACCCACGCCTCACGGTCGCGCACGTCCATCTGATAGGTCTCGACCATGCCGGCGGGCAGCATCGCGGCGGTCGCGGCTAATCCTGCGGTGTTGACGTCGGCGAGGCCGACGCGCCAGCCGCGCGCCGCGAACAGCTTGGCGGTCGCCTGGCCGATCCCCGATCCCCCACCGGTGATGAAAATTGCCTTTGGGGTGTCGGTCATGCTGCATCCTTTCCGTCATGCCGGGGTCGCCCCGGTTTGCACCGGGCCGCTCGAGCGTTGGCGGCGAGTGTGCGATACGCGCGCGCTTGGGACAAGCCCGGGCGAACCAAGGTTTGACGCTCTGGCAAAGCTCCCGCACAAAGCTCGGGATGTCCGTTCGATCTCCCGGCCCCGCCGTCGCCTTTGCCGGCGTCACCAAAGCCTATGCCGGCGGGACGATCGCGGTCGACGGCGTGTCGGTCGAGATTGCGGGGGGCAGCTTCGTTGCGCTGGTCGGCAGTTCGGGCTCGGGCAAATCGACCTTGCTCAAGATGATCAACCGCCTAATCGCACCGAGCGCGGGCGAGGTCCGTATCGGCGGCGTGGGCGTCGGCGACGCGCCGCCACACGTGCTGCGGCGGCGGATTGGCTATGTCTTCCAGAATATCGGTCTGTTCCCGCACATGAGCGTCGCCGAGAATATCGCGATCGGGTTGCGGCTGGCGGGCGAACGGACGAATGCCGAGCGCGTCGCCGAACTGCTCGATCTGGTCGAGCTGCCGCGCGAGTTCGCGACGCGCCGCCCCGATGCGCTGTCGGGCGGGCAGCGCCAGCGCGTCGGCGTGGCGCGCGCGCTTGCGACGGCGCCGGGGCTGCTGCTGCTCGACGAGCCGTTCGGCGCGCTCGATCCGGTGACGCGCGACCAGTTGGGCGGTGCGATCCGGCACCTGCACGACCAACTCGGCCTGACGACGATCATGGTGACGCACGACATGGCCGAGGCGCTGATCCTCGCCGACCGCGTGCTGGTGATGGATGCCGGACGGATCGTCGCCGACGCCACCCCCAAGGCGCTGCTCGCGGGTGAGGGCGGGCCCGTCGCTGCGGCGCTGGTCGCGGTGCCGCGCGAACAAGCGCGCAAGTTGCAGGCGCTGGAGCAGGCAGTATGAGCCCGTTCGTCGAGGCGCTCACGCGCGTCCCGCCACTGCTCGCGGCACATTTGCTGCTGGCGGCGTCGGCGTTGTTGCTCGGGCTTGCGATCAGCCTCCCGCTGGCGATCTGGTCGGCGCGAAAGCCCAGTGTCGCGCGCGTGGCGCTCGGCTTTGCGAGCCTCGTCCAGACCGTGCCGAGTCTCGCCTTGCTCGCGCTTTTCTATCCGCTGCTGCTGTTCGTGTCGGGGCTGGTCGGCGGCGGGATCCCCGCGCTCGGCTTCCTGCCGTCGTTGCTCGCGCTGACGCTCTATGCGCTGCTGCCGATCCTGCGCAATGGCGTGACCGGGCTGCTCGGGCTCGACCCGGCGGTGATCGAGGCGGCCGACGGCGTTGGGATGACGTCGTGGCAGAAGCTCCGGCTGGTCGAGGCGCCGCTCGTCGCGCCGGTGCTGATGGCGGGAATCCGGACTGCCGCGGTCTGGACCATCGGCGCGGCGACGCTGTCGACCACCGTCGGTCAGCCGAGCCTTGGCGACATGATCTTTGCCGGCCTCCAGACGCAGAACTGGGCGCTCGTACTTGCCGGCTGCCTCAGTGCCGCCGCGCTCGCGCTTGCGGTCGATGCATTACTCGGCGTGATCGAGCGCGGCATCGCGCAGCGCAAGCGCGGACGCGTGTGGGCGGCGAGTAGCGTGCTGCTCGTCGGCGTGCTGCTCGCGCTGACGCCGCTGTGGCCGCGCTCGGGCGATACGATCACGATCGGCGCGAAGAATTTCGGCGAGCAATATATTCTCGCGCGCGTCATCGGGCATCGGCTCGAGCGTGCCGGCTATCATGTGCAATATCGCGACGGGCTCGGCTCGGCGGTGGTGTTCGGCGCGCTCAAGACCGATGCGATCGACGTCTATGTCGACTATGCAGGCACGATCTGGACCAACGAGATGAAGCGCCGCGACATCCCCGCGAGACCCGCCATGGTCGCGGCGATCGGCGACTGGGCGGAGAAGACGGCGCAGGTGCGGCTGCTCGGCGCGCTGGGGTTCGAGAATGCCTATGCCTTTGCGATGAAGGACGCGGCGGCCAAGGCGAAGGGCGTCGCGTCGCTCGATGATCTCGTGCGGGTCGCGCCGCAACTGACGCTCGGCGCCGATCTCGAATTTCTCGAGCGGCCCGAATGGGCGGCGGTGCAGCGCGCCTATCCGCTCAAGTTCGGCGCGTCGCACGCCTATAGCCCGACCTTCATGTACCAGGCGCTGGCGAGCGGGCAGGCCGATGTGATCTCGGCCTTCTCGTCCGACGGGCGGATCGCGGCGCAGCATCTCACGGTGCTGAGCGACCCGCGCCATGCGATTCCGGGGTATGACGCGATCATGATGGTCGCGCCGGGGCGGGCGAAGGATGCGAAATTCGTCGCGGCGTTGCAGCCGATGGTCGGGCGGATCCCGGTCGAGGCGATGCGCGCGGCGAATTATCAGGTCGACCGCGATGCTAACAAGGCAACCCCCGATGCCGCGGCGCGCTGGCTGGAGCGCAAGGTCGGGTTGTAGCGCGGCGTTGCTCCCCTCCCTGGAAGGGAGGGGCTGGGGGTGGGTCGGCCTCCCGGGCGCGGAACGCTCTACAAAATCGGGATTTGCCGCGCGGAAGGCGGGTGTCAGCCGCGCCACAGGCCGACCCACCCCCGACCCCTCCCTTCCAGGGAGGGGAGGCGTTAGCGGGTGGCGGTCACGAAATAGTCGAGCTTGGTGTCGTCGCTCAGCACGAAGCCCTTCGCCACCGAGAAGCCCAGGCCCCGGACATCGACCACCTTGAGCCCGGACGCCACCACCAGCTCGGTCAGCGCATCCGGCGTCAGGAACTTGTCCCAATCATGCGTCCCGCGCGGGATCGTGCCGGTCCCTTCCGCAAAGGTGATCAGCGCCAGCCGCGACAGCGCCGTACGGTTCGGCGTCGACAGCACCAGCAGCCCGCCCGGCGCGAGCGCTCGCGCCAGCCCGGCGACGAACCCCGACGGATCGGTGACGTGCTCGATCACCTCGAGGCTGGTCACCAGATCGAACGTCTCGCCCGCCAGATCCTCGACGCTCCCCGTACGATAGTCGATCGCCAGCCCCGACCCCGCGGCATGCGTCGCCGCCACCGCGACATTCTCCGCCGCCGCATCGAGCCCCGTCACCGTAGCGCCCAGTCGCGCAAGCGGCTCGCACAGCAACCCCGCGCCGCACCCGACATCGAGCGCGCGCTTTCCGGCGAGCGGCGTGAAGCCCGTGTCATCGCCGAGCCAATGCGCGTCGATCCGCTCGCGCAGATAGCGCAGCCGCACCGGATTGAGCCGGTGAAGCATCGCCGACGAGCCCGTGGGATCCCACCACTCCGCCGCCATCGCGCCGAAATGCGCGGCCTCGGCCGGGTCGATAGTGGTTGCAGACGTTACGGTTGCGCTGTTCATGCCCGCTTTCTATCAGGACCGCCCGCATAGCCCAAGCCCCACCTCAAGGACTTCTGCCACCCATGGCCCGTATCGTGATGAAATTCGGCGGCACCTCGATGGCCGGGATCGAACGTATCCGCAGCGTTGCCGCGCGGGTGAAACGCGAGGTGGCGGCGGGCAATCAGGTCGCGGTCGTCGTGTCGGCGATGGCGGGCGAGACCGACCGGCTGGTCGGCTTCTGCCGCGAGGCGTCGTCGCTCTACGACCCGAAGGAATATGACGTTGTCGTCTCGGCGGGCGAGCAGATCACCAGCGGCTTGCTGGCGATCGCGCTGCAGGCGGCGGGTGTGCCTGCGCGCAGCTGGCTCGGCTGGCAGCTCGCGATCTCGACCTCGGACGCGCACGCCTCGGCGCGGATCCAGGACATCGACATGGCGGCACTCGAGGCGAGTCTCGCCGCGGGCGAAGTCGCGGTGATCCCGGGTTTCCAGGGCGTCGACGAACACGGCCGCGTCACCACGCTCGGCCGTGGCGGATCGGACACGTCGGCGGTCGCGATGGCGGCTGCGATGAAGGCGGACCGCTGCGACATCTACACCGATGTCGATGGCGTCTACACCACCGATCCCCGGATCGTGCCGCGGGCGCGCAAACTTAAGAAGGTGACGTACGAGGAAATGCTCGAGCTGGCCTCGGTCGGCGCGAAAGTGTTGCAGACCCGCTCGGTCGGCCTCGCGATGAAGGAAGGCGTCCGCGTCCAGGTGCTGTCGTCCTTCACCGGCGAGGATGCACCGATGGCGGATACATTGCCCGGCACGATGATCGTGGGCGAGGATGAGTTTTGGGAGGAGATTGACGATATGGAAAGCCAGCTCATCACCGGCATCGCGCACGACAAGAACGAAGCCAAGATCACGCTGGTGGCGGTGCCCGACAAGCCCGGCGCAGTCGCGGCGATCTTCGCGCCGCTCGCGCAGGCGAACATCAACGTCGACATGATCATCCAGAACATCGCGCATGCCGCGGGGTCGACCGACGTGACCTTCACCGTGCCTGCCGCCGATCTGGCGCGCTCGATCGAAGTGCTCAACCAGGGGCGCGAGGCGATCGGGTTCGCCGAACTGGTCCACGATACGCGCGTTGCAAAGATCTCGGTGGTGGGCGTGGGCATGCGCAGCCATGCCGGTGTCGCCTCGACGATGTTCACCACGCTTGGCGAGCGCGGGATCAACATCCAGGCGATCTCGACCAGCGAGATCAAGGTCTCGGTGCTGATCGAGGAGGATTATACCGAACTCGCGGTGCGCGTGCTGCACACCGCCTACGGGCTCGATGCGGAGGACGTCGCGACCTGAACCGCGCCGCGGCGCGCTCAGTCGCGGCCGAGCAGTTTCGTCGCGAGCTTGCCCACGAACGTCACCGGATCGCGCCTGCGGCCGTAGCCGAAGTGACGCATCTCGGCCTTGTTGCAATCGCGCTGCCCGGCGAACATGCCGCACGCGCCGATCGGGGTGAGCGCCGCCATCCCGGTGCCGCGTGTGACGCGAGCGTCGTCGGGTTCGTCGTCGGGATTGGCCCAGCCCTCGGCGGCTGCGACCAGAGGGCGATCGTGGCGCGCGGCGCAGACGATGATATCCGAGGACGTTGTCGCCGTGGCACAGCGTTGCAGGACCGCAAGGCGGTCGCGCGCGGGCAGATGCGCGAGATCGAAATCGACCGGCAGTGCGGCGCCGGCGCTCTGGAGGATCAGCATCAACACCACCGACATGGGCCACCCTCCGCAATCCCGACGGAGTGGCTGCAGATCGCGGCGTAACGATGGCAAGCCTTTGCCGAAGAGCGGGTATTTCGGTCGAGACGGTGCGAGCGTCAGGCCCGCGCCGTCCTTCCCGACCGATCAACCCGTGGGCGCGTAGGGCCGGCTCGAGATGCCGGACCAGTCCTGCTCGCCCATCCCGGCATCAACCGCGGCGCTCATCCGCGTCCGCACCGCGTCGAGCACCGGTAGCGTGACCTGCGCCGCATCGGCCAGTTCGGTCGCGAGGCGGAGATCCTTGAGCCCGAGCTTCATCTTGAAGCCCGGCGTGAAATCGCCCGAGACGATCTTGGGCGCGTAGCTCTGATAGGCGCGCGCGCCGAACAGCGTGCCGGTCATCAGATCGAGGAAAGTGTCGGCCGCGACGCCATTGTCGCCCGCCAGCGCGACGCCCTCGGACATCGCCTCGATCGCCATGGTGATCATCATGTTGCCCGCGATCTTGGCGGCATTGGCCTGGCTGGGTTCGGCGCCGAGCGGCCAGACCTTAGTCGAGAGCGCCTCGAGCAGCGGGGTGACGGTGGCGACCGCATCGTCGGGCCCGGCGACGACGACGTTGAGCTGCGCCGCGGCGGCGGCGTCGGGGCGGCCGAAGACGGGGGCGGCGACGTAAGCGAGGCCACGCCCGGCATGGTCGGTGGCGAGGTCCTTGGAAAAGGCGACCGAGATCGTCGCGGTGACGATATGGATCAACCCGGCGCGCGCGGAGTCGAGCGCGCCCGAGTCGAGCAGCACGCTGCGGATCGCGGCGTCGTCGGCGAGCATGGTGAAGACGACTTCGGTATCGAGCGCGGCGGCGACGCTGTCGACGATCGTGACGCCGGGAATCTCGGCGGAATCGACCGGCGAGCGGTTCCACGCGTGGACCTGGTGGCCCGCCTTGGCGAGGTTGACGGCCATGGCGCTGCCCATCTTGCCGAGCCCGATGAAACCGATCTGCATATGGAATGTCCTGTGTGGAAAAGTCGAAGCGCAAGCGTTTGGCGCAGAGGGAGGTTCCAGGCGGGTGGCTCGCGGGTGCTGGAGCGCGCCTTCGCTCTTTATTCCCCGATCAAATGCAGCGCCACGCGCCGCCGATGCCTCGTCCGGCGATGTTCGAACAGATAGATCCCCTGCCACGTCCCCAGCACCGCCCGCCCGCTCGCAACCGGAATCGACAAACCTGTCGCGGTCAGCGCGGCGCGCAGATGGGCGGGCATGTCGTCGGGCCCCTCATCGTCATGCTCATACCCCGCACTTTCGGGCGCGATCTTCGCGAAATAGCGCTCGACATCGCGCCGCGCGGCGGGCGCGGCATTTTCCTGGATGAGCAACGACGCCGAGGTGTGGCGAACGAACAGCGTCAGCAGCCCCGTCTCGATTGCACTGTCGGCGACCCAACGCTCGACCAGATCAGTGATCTCGTGAAGGCCCTGCCCGGGGGTGGGAATCGCCAGTTCGGTCACGGCCTGTCGCATGACGCGGGCTTGCCCCAAAGCCCTGCGCAAGGCTAGGCCCGCTGCATGAACGAAATCTCCTCGATCGGCGCCACGCGCCTCGCCCGGCGCATGACGCGCGGTTCCGCCTTTCTCGGCTCGGAGGTCGCGATCCTGTGCGGCGCGATGTCGTGGGTGTCCGAACGCAATCTCGTCGCCGCGGTGTCGAACGCCGGCGGCTTCGGGCTGATCGCGTGCGGCGCGATGACGCCCGAGCTGCTCGACCGCGAGATCGCCGCGACCAAGGCGCTTACGACCAAGCCGTTCGGCGTGAATTTGATCACGATGCATCCGGCGCTGTTCGACCTGATCGAAGTGTGCAACCGCCACGGCGTCGGCCATGTCGTGCTGGCCGGTGGCCTCCCGCCGACGGGGTCGATCGATGCGATCAAGGCGAATGGCGCCAAGCTGATCTGTTTCGCGCCTGCGCTTTCGCTCGCCAAGAAGCTGATCCGCTCGGGCGTCGATGCGCTCGTCGTCGAGGGAATGGAAGCCGGCGGCCATATCGGCCCGGTGTCGACCAGCGTGCTTGCGCAGGAAATCCTGCCCGAGGTCGCCGACAAGGTGCCGGTGTTCGTCGCCGGCGGCATCGGCCGCGGCGAGGGGATTGCCGCCTATCTCGACATGGGCGCGGCGGGCGTCCAGCTCGGCACGCGCTTCGTCTGCGCGACCGAGAGCATCGCCCATGCCAATTTCAAGAAGGCATTCCTGCGCGCGTCGGCGCGCGATGCGGTAGCGAGCGTACAGATCGATCCGCGCCTGCCGGTCATCCCGGTGCGCGCGCTGAAGAATGCCGGCGGCGACCTGTTCACCGCCAAGCAGCGCGAAGTCGCGCAGCTGCTCGATTCAGGTCAGGTCGAGATGGCCGAGGCACAGTTGCAGATCGAACATTATTGGGCGGGCGCGTTGCGTCGTGCGGTGATCGACGGTGATGTCGAGCATGGCAGCCTGATGGCGGGCCAGTCGGTCGGGATGGTGACCAAGGAAGAGCCGGTCGCCAAGATCATCGCCTTGCTGATGACCGAGGCCGCGGCGGCGCTCGAGCAGCGCGCGGCGTAGCGGCGGGTCGTGCCGGCCGGCCGGCCTGGTCTCGCTTAGATTACGTGTCGAGGGCAGACTTATGCCTTCGGTATCTGGGCGGTCTGCCGATATTGCCATGGAATTTTCCGCATACGGCTTCGGCCGACGGATTCTTCTGGCCGTAAAATCGACCGGTCCGCCCCGCAGGCAAAGCGGTTCGATCCGGGGCCGATCGACCGCGTGCGCGGGTTAAAACGATCGCGGCGATCCTTGCGTTCCAGGCCACTCCAGGTCTCCGCGCCGACGGGATCGTCGGGCGCCAGGCGCTCCAAGCTGATGGCGGGCGCAGATCCCGCCGCGCCGAGAAGCGGGGCAGCGCCATGCTGCTCGCCGTTCGTTTGAGGTCGAACTTCATCCCGGATCAACATCGGCTGCCGGAACGCCGGTAACGCGGCGTTAACCCTGTCGTGCGAAACCCGTTTCCCGGATTGGAGTTGCGTGATGAGATCGATTCGACTTTCGGCGTCCGCACTGTTGCTGGCTGGCGTCGCACTGCTCGACGGATGTGCGTCGCACCGCTTGCCGTCGGTCGCCACCGTTGCGCCACCGCCCGTGGCGATCGTGGCGATCGTGGCGACGGCGCCGCCAGCGGGCAGCTATCCCGGTATGCCGATTCCGCAGCGGCTGGCCGATGGATCGTACGACACGCCCAACCGCACGCTGACGCCCGCCGCGGTCGTTTGGCACTTTCGCGCCGGGCTCAACGTCGCCGCACTGGCGTGTCGCGGTCCCGGCGATGCGGTTGTCGCGGCGCGCTATAATGCGATCCTCGCGCGGCAGCGCAGCGTGTTGCGCGATGCCGAAGCACGCCTTGCCAGCGAATATCGCAGCCGTGGCGGCTATGATCACGCGATGACCGTGCTTTACAATTTCTTCTCGCAAGGCTTTGCCCATCCCGCCTTCTGTTCTGCCGCGTCGCAGATTTTGGCGGAAAGCGAGACGGTGACCCCGGCCGGTTTCCCGGCCTTCGCCGCCGCGCGGCTGCCGATGCTCGACGCAGCCTTTACCGATTTCTACGCGCGTTATGATCGTTGGCGCGCAAATGCGGCGCCGACCGCGGTCGCCACGCCGGCGCCGATCGTCGCGCTGCGAAGCGCGTCGCCGCGCGCCAAGGTGGCGCTGGCGCGACCCACGCCGCGGATCCAGCTGGAACAAGTCGCATTGTTGCCCGATCCGACGGGACGCGAGGTCCATGCCGGCCCACCGCGTCCGTTCGCGGCACCGTCCAGCCACTAGGGCGGTCGGCGCGACCACCTGATCGAGATCAGCACGATACCTATCGTTAGCGCCGAATTCGGCGTGTTGCGCAAACTCTTGGTGAGGGCGTTTGCCTAAAACTCCACTTGGGAAAAGTGGGGGCTTCAAACATGTTGGGAAAGTTGCGGTATGTCGCGCCGATTGTCGGCGCGTGTCTGATCTCCGTGCCGGTTTCGGCCCAGGTCGCCGGGGTGGGAAATCCCGCCAGGACCGAGCCGCTGTCGGCGGCGGAGACGGTCTGGCATATGCGGGCGGCGCTCAATGTTGCCGCGTTGGCGTGTCGCGGTGCCGATGGCGAGGAGACCGTCCGGCTCTACAATGCGATGCTGCACGACGCTGCCGCGCCGTTGGCAGAGGCGGCCGCCGGAACCGAGCGCGCCTATCGCACGCATTTCGCATCGCAGTGGCAAGCGGCCGAGGATGGCGCGATGACCCGGCTGTATAACGGCTTTGCCGCGCAAAACGGGCATGAGGCGTTTTGCGCGACGGCGCATGGGGTGCTGCGCGGTATTACGAGCGTCGAACCGTCGGACTTCGCCAATTTCGCCGAGGCCGCGCTCGCGCGACTAGAGGCGCCGTTCCGGGTGGCGGCCCCGGCGCCGGTTTTCGCGACAGTCGAAGTTCATCCGCCGGTGCCACTCGAGGTCGCGTCGCTCGGCAGTGGCAGTGGCAGTGGCAGTGGCAGTGGCAATAGCGGTGTAGGGGGCAGCACGGCACCGCGGCCGATGACGATCGCCTTCGCCGATTAGCGCTCGCCGATGAACCCGCTCAACGCGGGGCCGCCATCGAGGCAATAGACCGCGATGGCGGCCCCGCCGCCGAACACCACGGCGATCGCCAGCGATGCCAGGCCGGCGACGAAGCCGCCTTGGCGCCGCCGCGCAAAGCTGCTGCGCGGGTTTGGCTTGCCAAGCTTGAGTTCGACATAGCCCGCGCCGAAGCCGCCAAGCCCGGTCATGACCAGCGTGATCAGCGCGCCGATCGGGGTACGCGTCGCCAGCCCGATCGGCAGGACGAGCGCGAACGGCGCCGCCATCGCCAGCGCCGCAAGCACCTTGGCGCGATCGATCTGCGCCTTGGCGACGGGGGCGACCGCGAGCAGGTCGGGCGCGTCCTCGGCCGACACCGTCAGCCAGGCGAAGCTGCCGACGAGCTGGCTCGCGATCAGCACGCTCGCAAAGGCGATCGCGGCGGGAATCGGTACGGCGTGGCGGCTGCCCGCCATCGCCAGCACGAGCGGCGCCATGTAGATCAGCCGCATCACGATCTGGAAGGCGAGCGCCGGGTCGCGCGCGAGCAGCCGCCATTCCTTCGCGAAGATCGTGCGCGTCAGCCCGGCATGGAACAGTCGAGCGCTCGCGCGCCCGGTCGGCTTGCTGCGCGACAGGCGGTTGCCGCCGTCCTGATAGCCCGACAGGAACAGCCGCTGGAGCGTCAGCCCCGCGCCGGCGAAGAGCACCAGCGCGACGCCGAGCACGATCGCGATCGCCAGCGGGTCGCCGAACGCGGCGCGGCCCGGCAGGCTGCTCAGCCCACGCGTCCCGACACCGTCGGTCTGCAACCGCTCGAACAAAGCCAGCATCGCGCTGCCCTTGTGATCGGCGCGGGGAAGGAGCTGCGAGCCGAGGAACACCGCGCCGCCTAGCAGCGCCGCCAGGATCTGCCCGAAGGTGCGCGCGGCGCGCGGGCCGACCAGCGTCGCGACGGCGAGCGTCAGCGCCAGGCCAAGCGCGGTCGCGCTCAAGGCCAGCGCGACGAGCAGCGCCACCAGCCCGAACAGCCGCGGATGGCCGAGCGCGGCGACGGGCATGACGATCGGCAACAGCAGCACGGCGTAGGTCAGCGCGATCGTCGCGGCGATGCCGAGCATCTTGGCGAGCAGCACATTGGCCTCGCGGATCGGCGCCGAAAAGAGCAGCGCGAGGTCGCCGACGTCGTACAGGCTGCGCTGGCTGCCGAGCATCGCCTGTGCGGTCATGAAGCTCAGCATGACGATGCTCACCGCGAGCACCGCGATCCGCACTTCGGGCAGGATCGGGATCGCGGTGTCGCGCAGGCCCCAGCCGATCGCACAGCCGATCACCACCCAGGCCGCGACCAGCAGATAGCCGATCAGCCGTGTCGCGCTGGTCCGCCCGGCACCCTTGCGCGCGCGCACCGCCAGCCGCACCTCGTTCAGCGCGAGCCAGCCGAACGAGCCGGGCGGCAGCTGACGCATCGCCCAGTTCACGCGGCCGGCGTCCCCGGAGTGGTCAAGCGGATGAAGGTATCCTCGAGCGTCATGCCCTCGGTGCCGGCACGGTCGCGCAGGTCGTCGAGCGTCCCCTCGGCCAGCAGTTTCCCGCCACCGATGATCCCGATCCGGTCGGCCATCCGCTCGGCGACTTCGAGGATGTGCGTCGTGACGATCACGGTCTTGCCGGCATCAACCTGCGCGCGGAGTGCGTCCTTGACCGAGCGCGCCATGCTCGCGTCGAGCCCGGTCAGCGGTTCGTCGAGGATGAGCAGCTTGGGATCGTGGATCAAAGCCCCTGCGAGCGCGACCTTCTGCTGCATCCCGCGCGAAAAGCCCTCGCAGCGCGTGTCGCGTTGCTCCCAGAGATCGAGCCAGTGGAGCAGCCGATCGGCCTCCTGTGCTGCCTGGCCCGGATCCATCCGCCACAGCCCGGCGACGAAGGCAAGATATTCGAGCGGGCTGAGCTTGTCATAGAGCATCGGCTCGTCGGGCAGCCACGCGGTGATCGCCTTGGCGCCGAGCGGATCGCGCCGCGCATCGACGCCGAAGATCTCGATCGACCCGGCATCGGGCTTGGCGAGCCCGGCGACCATCCGCAGCGTGGTGGTCTTGCCTGCGCCGTTGGGGCCGAGCAGCGCATAGAGCTGGCCCGCCGCGATATCGAGGTCGAGCCCGGCGATGACGGGCTTGTCGAACGCCTTGGCAAGGCCCCGGATGCGCAGCGCGGAATGGGTCATGTGTCCTGTTTAGGCGATACACCCGAATCGTCTAGCGCAAACAGGGCCTCGACCGGCCGATCAAGCGCTGCGGCGAGCTTGAGCGCGAGGATCGTCGAGGGGACGAACACGCCATTCTCGACGGTGTTGATCGTCTTGCGGCTGACTCCGACGCGTTCGGCGAGCGCCGCCTGCGTCAGATCGAGCCGCTCGCGTTCGGCCTTGAGCGTATTGCGGAGCGTTTCGGCCATTCAGCGCGCGGCCTGCAGCTCGAGCGTGGCGAGACGGACCTGCGCCACGACGATTGCGGCGGTGAAGATGATCCGCGCGCTGTCGCTCGCCGACAGCAGCCCAGGCACGTCGCCGACCGCGAGCAGCGCCGCAGCGGTGAGCAGACCCGCCCAGAAGCCAATCGCGCTGCTCGCGCGGCGGTGTTCGCGCGTCACCTCGTCCTCGAGCAATTGTGCAAGCGGGCCGCTCTTCAGGCGCGTCGCCAATGGCGAGAGATAGAGTGTGGAGACGAGGGTGAAGCCCAGCCACGTCCCCTGGAAGAAGGACGGTCGCCACGTCGAGAAAGTCAGCCCGAGCATCACCACGGTGAGCCCAGCAAAGAGGTAGAGGCAGATCACGCGGGCGTGCGCCTTGCGTTCGGCGAGTTCGACCAAGCTCATCTTCAATCCCCTTCGATTCGCAACCTACGGGTTACATGTAACCTGAGAGTTACATCGGTGCAAGCGCCGTTAAGGGTTCCCTCGCTTGCCAGGTTAGATTAACAGCGCGGGCATGACGACGGCCAGCGACCTCGATCAGCCCGCGCAAGGCCGCATCGTCGGAACCGTCCACCGGTTTCCGCTGCGTGTCTATTTCGAGGACACCGATCTTTCGGGAATCGTCTATCATGCCAACTATTTGCGCTACATGGAGCGCGCGCGTTCGGACATGCTGCGGCTCGTCGGGATCGATCAGCGCGCCCATCAGGAAGCCGGCGGCGGGGCGTACGCCGTGACCGCGCTCGCCATCCGTTACCGCGCATCGGCGAAACTCGACGACGCGCTGATCGTTCTGACCACGCTGCAGACGGTCCGCGCGGCATCGGTCGATATTCAGCAACGAGTCATGCGCGGCGATACGATATTGACCGAGGCAGACGTCACCGCGGCCTTGGTCGCGGCAACGGGCCGGCCGCAGCGCCAGCCGAAGGAATGGATCGCGGCGTTCCGCCAAGTGATGGGCAAACGCGCGATGGGATCAGGGGAAAGCGCCACGTGAACGAAATCATGCTCAACACCGATGCGGCGACACTATCGCCGATCGCCTTGTTCCTCCAGGCCGACTGGGTGGTGAAGACGGTGATGCTCGGCCTGTTGGCGGCGAGCGTCTGGACCTGGGCTGTCATTCTCGGCTTCTTCTTCCGGCTGGGCAGCACGCGGCGGAAAATCGCGACGTTCGAGCGCGATTTCTGGAAAGCCGAGGACATCGATGCGTTCCACCGTCTGCACAGCGAGAGCGACTTGCCGATCGCGCGGGTGTTCACCGCGGGTGTCGCCGAATGGCGCCGCTCGACCGTCGGCGGGCAGGTCGATCGCGGCGGCACGCGCGAGCGGCTTGCGACGGCGATGGGCGCTGCGGTCGCCAACGAGATCGACCAGCTGTCCGATCGGCTCAACATCCTTGCGACGGTCGGCTCGGTCGCGCCGTTCGTCGGGCTGTTCGGTACGGTGTGGGGGATCATGCGCAGCTTCACCGGGATCGCGCAGGCGCAGAACACGTCGCTTGCCGTTGTCGCACCGGGGATCGCCGAGGCGCTGTTCGCGACCGCGATCGGCCTGTTCGCGGCGATCCCTGCGGTGATTGCGTACAACCGCTTCAGCCACGGCATCAACCGCATCGAAGCCCGCCTCAACCGCTTCGCCGACGGCTTCCACGCGACGCTCAGCCGCCAGCTCGAGAGCGAGGTGCGCCGGTGAGCGATCCGCTTCATCCGCCGCTCCCGCAAGTGGGAGCGGCGTAAATGTCGATCAACCTCCCGTCGCAGCGCGGCCGCGGGCGGCGCGCGCCGATGGCGGAGATCAACGTCACCCCGTTGGTCGACGTGATGCTCGTGCTGCTGATCATCTTCATGGTCACCGCGCCGCTGCTCACCGCGGGCGTGCCCGTGACGCTGCCCGACAGCCGTGCCAAGGCGCTCGATCAGGACCAGAAGCCGCTCGTTCTCTCGCTCGACGGCGCGGGCAAGCTGTTCCTCGACAAGGACCCCTTGAGCGAAGCCACGCTCCCCGACGTGCTCGCGCAGCTCGCCGCCAAGGGCGATCCGGCCAAGCCGCCGCAAGTCTTCCTGCGCGCCGACCGCAAGCTCGATTACGGGCATGTGATGCGCGTGATGGGTGAGCTCAACCGCGCCGGGTATAACCGCGTGGCGCTGGTGACGGTGGGCCAGGACGGGCAATGACGCGGACGGAGCAATACGGACTCGGGGCGGCCGTGCTCGGCCATGTCGCGTTGTTCGCGCTCCTGTCGCTTGCCTGGAGCAGCGCGCCCACCCCGCCGCCGACCAACAAGCCGATCGAAGTCTCGCTGGTCGACGATGTCGCGCTCGATCAGCACGCCCCGGCCGCGCCCGAGCCGCCCGCACAGTCGGCCGCGCCCGACCCCGGCCCGCCCGCCGATGCGCCGCCGCCCGAAGCGGAAGAGCTCGCGCCCGAGCCTGCACCGCCCAAGCCCGCACCGGTCGTGCCCCCGAAACCCGCGCCCCCGAAACCCGCGCCCAAGCCGGCGCCCAAACCCGCACCCAAGCCCGACGCGGTGCCGCCGCCCAAGCCTGCACCCAAGCCCAAGCCTGCGCCCAAGAAGCCCGCCGCCGAGAAATCGGAGGAGGCCGACAAGCCCGCTGCCAAGCCAGCGCCGGCCAAGGCTGCGCCAGCCAAAGCCACGCCAGCGAAGAGCGCGGCGTCGGCCAGGCCGGCGGCAGCCGCGAAGGCAAACGGCACCAATCCCAAGGCGACCAAGGCCAGGCCGACCGGCTCGCTGCTCGACGACGATTTCCGCAAGGGCCTGACGCAGTCGCCGTCCAAGGCGAAGGCGTCCGAAGCCGCGCCCGGCGCGACGATGGACGCCAAGGCGGCGGCCGATATCGGGTCGGCGATCCGCCGTCAGGTCCAGCCGTGCGCCGACCGCCAGGTCAATCCCGGCCCCGGCGCGTCGCGCATCGTCGTGACGATCCGGCTGTCGCTCAACCGCGACGGGTCGCTCGCCGGTCGGCCGACCGTGTCGGACGATCATGGCGGGGTTGACGACGAGAATCGCCGCTATGTCGACACGGTCGATCGCAACGCGATCGCGACCTTTGCCGGCTGCGCACCGCTGCGCGGATTGCCGGCAGAGCTTTACGACGTGCCACGTGGGTGGAAGACCTTTATCCTGCGCTACAAACTCCCCGGCTGAGGACTAGACGATGCTCCCCAAGACGCTTCTTGCGCTGCTATTGGCCTCGGCCAGTGCCAGCGCCGTACAGGCCCAGACCGCGCCACCCGCGCCAGCACCACAGGGCGCGCCAGCGGCGCCGGGTGCGGTCAATCCGCAGCAGCAGGGCGAACTCGTCGTCGATGTCGTCGGCGGCGTCTCGGCGCCGCTCGGCATCGCGATCCCCGTGATGCCGACGTCGGAGGCGGTCAGCACGCCCGCCGGCCGTACCGACGAACTCGGCCGGCAATTGTCCGAAATCGTCACCACCGATCTGCGCAATTCAGGCCTGTTCAAGCCGCTCGGCGGCGACGCGCTGCATCCGATCGCCTATCCCGAAGTCACCGCGCCGACCTTCGACTATTGGGGGCCGGCCGGCGCGTCTGCGCTCGTCCAGGGGTTCGTCCGTGCCAATGGCGACGGGACGCTGACGGTCGGCTGCTACCTCTACGACGTCTCGTCGCGCGCCGAGATCGCGCGGCAGGGGTTCGTCGTCCCGCCAAGCGAATGGCGTCGCGCGGGGCACAAATGCGCCGACATGGTCTATTCGAAGCTGACCGGCGAAGGCCCCTATTTCGACAGCCGGGTCGTCTACATCTCGGAGACGGGCTCCAAGGGCAAGCGCATCAAGCGGCTCGCGATCATGGACCAGGACGGCGGCAACCACCGCTTCCTCACCAACGGCCAGGCGATCTCGCTCACCCCGCGCTTCTCGCCTGACCAGCGCTCGATCGTCTATATGAGCTATCTTAAGGATCGCCCGGCGATCTACGTCTATGATCTGGCGAGCGGATCGTCGCGGCTGCTCGTCGCGAGCGCGAACCTGACCTTCGCGCCGCGCATCTCGCCCGATGGCCGCTTCGTGCTGTTCTCGATGGCGGTCGGCGGCAATACCGACATCTACCGTGTCGCCTTTTCGGGCGGCAGCCCGCAGCGGCTGACCGACTCCCCCGGCATCGACACCGGCGCGACCTACTCGCCCGATGGCGGACGGATCGTGTTCGAGAGCGATCGCTCGGGCACGCAGCAGCTCTATGTGATGAATGCCGACGGATCGTCGCAGCAGCGCATCAGCTTCGGCAGCGGGCGCTATGCGACCCCGGTGTGGAGCCCGCGCGGCAACCTCATCGCCTACACCAAGATCGGCGGATCGTTCCGCATCGGGGTGATGAGTCCGGCCGGCGGCAACGAGCAGTTGCTCACCGATGGCGCGCAGGACGAAGGGCCGAGCTGGTCGCCCAACGGCCGCGTCATCATGTTCTTCCGCTTGGGGATGGGCGGCGGCGGACGCGCCGATCTGTGGTCGGTCGACCTCACCGGCGTCAATGTACGGCGTGTGCCGACGGTGCTCGATGGATCCGATCCCGCCTGGGGACCGTTACGCCCCTGATACCGTGCGAAGTGTTTGACTCACGGTTGTGACCGGGCGAAGCCCTTGGCTTCATTCGGTTCGTGTCCGAAACGACCTTTTACCCCTGGGGAGAAGCCGCCATGGCGAAACTGACCACGACGTTGCTGATTGCCACCGCATTGCTCGCGACCACCGCGTGCAGCAAGAAGCGCCCCGCCGAGCTGCCGCCGGCACCAGGCCCCGTGACCGACCAGAACGGCTCGGGCGGACAGGGCGCCATCGTTCCGGGCTCACGTGCCGATTTCGAGCGTTCGGTGACGAGCAACACCGTCAATTTCGCGCTCGACAGCTACAGCCTCGATGACCGCGCGCGCGCGATCCTCGACAGCCAGGCGACGTGGCTGGCGCGCTATGCCAATGTTCCGGTGAGCCTTGAGGGCCATGCCGACGAACGCGGCACGCGCGAATACAATCTCGCGCTCGGCGACCGCCGCGCGCTGTCGGCGAAGAACTATCTCGCCGCGCGCGGCGTCGCGCCGGGGCGGATTTCTACGATCAGCTACGGCAAGGAGCGCCCGATCGCGCTTGGCTCGGACGAAGCCAGCTGGGCGCAGAACCGTCGCGCGGTCACGATCGTGCTCAACTGAACAGCCACTCCTGATCCGTCACCCCGGGCCTGTCCCGGGTTCCACTTGGATGCGCGTACTGCCCTTGTAGAATGCGCGGCACGGTGGACCCCGGCACGGGGCCGGGGTGACGAAGATGGGGATGAGGGGCGACGCCGGCTTTGCTGGCGTCGCCCTTGCCATGTCCGTCACCCTTACCCCTCCCTTCGCTTTGCTCCTCACTCCCTCTCTGAACGGGGGAGGGAATAGACTTGCCTCTCCGCAAATCCCGATATAAATATGATATCATATTAACGGGAGGCATTGATGGTCGAGTCGCCAACACGCAACACCGCACTGACGCTGTCGCACGAACACACCGCAGCCACGTCGAGCGGCTATGCGATGCTGATCGTGGCGGTCGTGGCGCTCGGGTTCGGGTTGTTCGGGGCAAGCTTGCTGCAGGACGATTCGACGCTCGGCGGGGTGCTCGTTGCGATCGCGGCGCTCGTCATCGCCTTTGTCGCCTGCGGTTTCTACATGCAGCAGCCCAACCAGGCGACCGCCATCACGCTGTTCGGCGCGTACAAGGGCACCGACCGCAAGACCGGGTTGCGCTGGCTGCTACCCTGGCTCGCGCGGACGAAGGTTTCGCTGCGCGCCAACAACATGATTTCCGAGCGGCTGAAGGTGAACGACCTGCGCGGCAACCCGATCGAGATCGCCGCGCAAGTCGTGTGGCGCGTCACCGACACCGCGCAGGCGCTGTTCGACATCGACGATTACAAGGCGTTCGTGATCGTCCAGATCGAGGCGGCGGTGCGCACGATCGGCGCGCGTTATCCCTATGACGATTTCGAGCATCAGGAAGTGACGCTGCGCGGCAATCACGATCAGGTCGGTGCCGAACTGCGCGCCGAGTTGATCGCGCGGCTCGCGACGGCGGGGATCACCGTCGACGAATGCGGCTTCACGCATCTCGCATATGCCTCCGAAATCGCCGGCGCGATGCTGCGCCGCCAGCAGGCGCAGGCGGTGGTCGCGGCGCGCAAGACCTTGGTCGAGGGCGCTGTCGGGATGGTCGAGATGGCGCTCGCTTTGCTGAGCGAGAAGAACGTCGTCGAACTTGACGACGAACGCCGCGCCGCGATGGTCTCGAACCTGATGGTCGTGCTGTGCGGCGAGCGTGACACGCAGCCGGTCGTCAACGCCGGTTCGCTCTACCAGTAACGGGTCGGACGGTGGCGGCTCCCCCCAAGAAAGCGTTCGCGCTCCGACTCGATCCCGCGCTCTACGCGGCGATCGAGCGGATTGCGGCGGCCGATCTGCGGAGCGTCAACGCCCAGTTCGAATGCCTGCTGCGCGAGGCGCTCGCGAAGCGGGGGGTAAAACTCGAAGCGCCCAATCCGCCCCGACGCGGGCGCCCACCCAAGGAGGACGACGATGCAGACGCGTGATGTGATCGACCATTACCGGGCCGAGCCGGGCTATTGGTTCGTGCCCAAGCTGTTCGGCATCGGCGCGACGCCGGTGACGTGGCAGGGCTGGGCGCTGACGCTTGCCTTTGCTGCCTTGCTCGTTGCCGACATTCGCTTGGTGCACGAGCGGATCGCGCAGGTCGCGATTGGCGTAGCGCTGTTCGCTGTCTTCACCGTGATCGCGGTGCGCAAGACCAAGGGCGGATGGCACTGGCGCTGGGGCGTACGCGGCTGAGCGGAACCGTCAGCCGAGCGCTTGGTCGAGCAGTTTCGCCAGGCGCAGCCCGCCGCGTTCGACCTCGAGCCGCGCGATCGGCACGTCCTTCTCGATCGTCGCCTCGTCCATCGTGACGTGCGCCGGGGTCGGCGCGCAGGGATCCGCCAGCACGCTTGCATAGGTCACGTCGTGCGCGACCTGCCAGCTCTCGCGGCTCCAGTCGGTGACGTCGCCCGCGGCGATTTTCGCGCGCACCGCCGCCGGATAGCGCCGCACGATCGGCGGTCCGCTGGTGATCGCGCGCTCGGCGAGATAGCCGTCCCAGATGCTGTGGAGGTTGAGCCGCGCGGTGCCGTAGCCGCCATAGCTCGCGAGCACCTTGTTGCCGCCCTGATCGTCCTTCTCTCCGGCATGCAGCGGCTGGTGCAGATCGCCGACGAAGTGGACCAAGAAGGCGAGCGCCTGGACGCGATCGTGCAGCGGGGCGCGCTTGTTCTTGAGCAGAGCGACGTCCTTGGTGATCTGCGCCGAGACGCAATTGCCGTCCTTGCACGCCGCTACCAGGTCGAACGGGTGGCAGATGTTCACGTCCTGATAATGCCAGCTATAGGCATAGCCGAAGCGCGCCTTGCCGTCGGGGCCCTTGAGCGGCTTGATGCAATCGGCCCACACCGCGGCATCGGAGATGTTCGAGGCCTTGCATTCGGGCGTGCCGAGCAATTCCGAATGCGCGAGCAGCGCGCGGATCGCGGCGCGTGTCTTGGGGCGGACGTTGGCGTCGGCGATCTGCGCGATCGTCTGATGGCCATATTCCCAATAGGCTGACGCGGGCGCAGCGGTCGCCGCGGCGAGCAGGGTGGCGGCAACGGCAAGGCCGGGGCGAACGCGACGAAGACTGGTCATGGGAGTGCTTTAGTCGGCTCGATTGCGCGGCGAAAGCGAAGATCTTCTCCCTCTCCCAGCGGGAGAGGGAAGGGGCCCGCGCCGCAGGCGTGGGAAGGGTGAGGGCGCGGCGGCTTTCGCACGCTGCCGTCGTATCGCACCCGGTCACCCTGACCCTTCCGGCGCTTACGCGGCTCCCTCCCTCTCCCAAAGGGAGAGCGATTGGGGTCAGTCGTCGCCGAACACCGCGACTTCGCGGGTTCCGGTAGAGTCGACGCGCGCGCGGTACATGCCCGGCGTCGAGAAGCGCCACAGCGCTTCCCCCTGCGGCCCCGCGACGATGATGCCGCCGGTTCCGCCGAGCGCCGTCACTTCGGCCAACACCGTCTCGACCGCCGCTTCCAGCGATTCGCCAGCCAGCCGCACCCGCGCGCAGATTTCGTGCGCGACGTTGGCTCGAATGAAGAACTCGCCCGAGCCGGTGCACGACACCGCGCCGGCGCGATCATCGGCATAGGTGCCCGCCCCGATCAGCGGCGAATCGCCGATCCGCCCCCAGCGCTTGCCCGTCACGCCGCCGGTCGAAGTGGCGGCGGCGACATGGCCGTGCACGTCGCACGCCACCGCGCCGACCGTGCCGTATTTCATGTCGACGTCGAACGCGCCGCCATCCTTCATCATCTCGTCGAGCTGCGCGCGCCGCTCGGGCAGTACGAGCCAGTCCTGCGTCGCGGGCTCGCAACCTTGCTCGACCGAAAACGCGTCGGCCCCGGCGCCGCTCAGCAGCACATGCGGGCTGTCCGTCATCACCGCTCGCGCCAGGCTGACCGGATTGCGCGTCGCGGTCACCCCCGCCACCGCGCCAGCATTCCGGTCGCGCCCGTCCATGATCGCGGCATCGAGCTCGGCGACACCCGCGTGCGTCAGCGCCGCGCCGCGCCCCGAGTTGAAATGCGGATCGTCCTCGAGGACGCGCACCGCCGCCTCGACCGCGTCTAGCGCCGCGCCGTCCGCTACGAGGACCGCTGCGCCCGCATCGAGCGCGCGCCCGAGTGCGGCGCGCGCGCCCTCGGCCTGCGCCGGCGTGACGGTATCGCGTGTCATCTGCCCCGCGCCGCCATGGAGTACCAAGGTCCAGCTCATCACGTCTCTTTCGTCTGGGGGAAGGGCCGCAGCCCGATCAGCGGACGCAGCCAGCCGATCTCGCGGCCGATCGCGTAAAACAGCCAGCATCCGACGAGGGTCGTCACGACCAGCACGCCGAACTCGACGAAGCGCGGCAGGCCGAACGGCAGCAACGCGCCCTCGACCCCGACGATGATCGTCTGGTGGATAATGTAGAAGGGGAACACCGCCTCGGTCAGCACGCGGCGCCACGGCAGGTCGCGGTTGAGATGGCTGTCGGCAAACCCGATCAGTGCGACGATCATGCTCCAGCCCTGCACCGCGCGCGCGCTGGCGAACAGGATTCCCCACGGCCAGGTCGGCATCGAGCTGTTGGGCCAGCGCAACTCGGTCGCCGCGACGATCGTGTAGCAGGCGATCCCGACCGCCAGCGCCCACGGCCACAGCCGTCGCATCGTCGCCAGCGCCGGCGAGGATCCGGCGAGCGCGAAGCCGAATAGGAAGGCGGGCAGGTATTGCACATGGCTCACCGAATCGCCGACCAGATCGTTGCTCGGCCCGATCCCGGGGAACAGCCACGCGCTGACCAGCACCAGCCACGCCGCGGGGACCAGCCATACCAGCGCCCCGCCGAACACGCGATCGAAGCCACGCTGCAGGCTGCGCTGCCCCATCGCGGCAACGAGCACCGCAAGCACCATCGTGTAGATCCACAGATAGCCGACGAACCACAGATGCTGCCAGGTCGGTAGCGCGAGACCGTTGACCACGCGGAAGCTGAAATAGTCGTGGAGCAGGAAATAGCCGAAATCATGGTGGTAGCCGCGCTGCGTAATGAGCTCGACCCACGGCTGCAGCGGGACGACGACGATCACGCCGAACAGCAACGGGATGATCAGCCGCCACGTGCGGTTGACCGCGAAATGCCCGGTCGCGGGCCCGCGCACCAGCAGCGCGCGGCTGGCATAGCCCGACACGACGAACAGCAGCAGCAACCGCCAGCTGTTGACCGCGAGCATCGGGATCGCGACCCACGGCAGCGGCTGCGCGGTCTTGGCGTGATAGCCCCACGGCACGAACACCATGCCGATATGATAGAGGATCAGCAGCGCGAACGCGCCGATGCGCAACCAGTCCAGACCATAATGGCGTTCCATCGCGCGGCCCTAATGCGATGTGCCCGGCTGAGCAAACTCTAGCGGTTTCGGAAGCTGCGGATCGTCGCTATATGGGCGCGACCAACCAGAGGAAGTTTCTCCATGTCCCTCCGCCCGTGGCGCGACATCAACCGTCGTCAGAGCCGCCAGATCATGGTCGGCAACGTGCCGGTCGGCGGCGACGCGCCCGTCACCGTCCAGACGATGACCAACACGCCGACCGACGACGTCAAGGCGACGATCGACCAGATTCGCCGCTGCGAGGATGCCGGCGTCGACATCATCCGCGTGTCGTGCCCCGACGTGGAGAGCACTGCCGCATTGAAGCAGATCGTCCGCGCGAGCCGCGTTCCGATCGTCGCCGACATCCATTTCCACTACAAGCGCGCGCTGGAAGCCGCCGATGCCGGCGCTGCGTGCCTGCGCATCAACCCCGGCAATATCGGCTCAGCGAGCCGCGTGAAGGAAGTGATCGACGCCGCCAAGTCGAACGGCTGCGCGATCCGCATCGGCGTCAACGGCGGGTCGCTGGAGAAGCACCTGCTCGAAAAGTACGGCGAGCCGTGCCCCGATGCGCTGGTCGAATCGGCGATGGATCACATCAAGATCCTGCAGGACCACGACTTTCACGAGTTCAAGGTTGCGGTGAAGGCATCCGACTTCTTCCTCGCGGTCGCGGCGTATCAGCAGCTCGCCGAACAGGTCGATTGCCCGCTGCATCTCGGCATCACCGAGGCCGGCGGTTTCGTCGGCGGCACGGTCAAGTCGTCGATCGGGATCGGCTCGCTGCTGTGGTACGGCATCGGCGACACGATCCGCGTCTCGCTTTCGGCCGAGCCCGAGGATGAGGTTCGCGTCGGCTTCGAGATCCTGAAGGCGCTCGGCATCCGCAACCGCGGTGTGCGCGTCGTGTCGTGCCCGTCGTGCGCGCGCCAGGGCTTCGACGTTATCCGCACCGTGCAGGCGCTCGAGGAGCGGCTCCAGCATATTCGCACGCCGATGTCGCTGTCGGTGCTCGGCTGCGTCGTCAACGGCCCGGGCGAAGCCCGCGAGACCGATATCGGGCTCACCGGCGGCGGTAACGGCAAGCACATGGTGTATCTGTCGGGCGTGACCGATCACACGGTCAATTCCGAGGATATGCTCGAACATATCGTCAAGCTGGTCGAGGAAAAGGCGGCCTCGATCGAGGCGCATGATGCGGCGGTGGCGGCAGCGGCCCCGGTGGCTGTGGCGGCGGAATAGGTCTTATGGTATATGTCAGGTCTCGGGAGGCCTGACATGACCTATCATGCCAAAGTGATTGCTGGCGGCAAGATCGTCATCCCCGCGGAATTGCGCCGCGAATTCGGGATCGCCGACGGTGACTCGCTGGTGCTCTCCAAAAGCGGCGATGGGGGAATATCGCTGAAAACCTACGGGCAAGTCGTCCGGGAGGCGCAGCAGGCGTTCCGCGCGATGACCGGTGGCGACTATTCGGTGGATCAGTTCTTGCGCGAGCGTGCGAGCGACTGGCGCGAGGAGTGAGCGTCGTTCTCGACGCGTCCGCCATACTCGCGGTACTGTTGGATGAGGCGGGTGCGGAGATCGTGATCCCGGTCATGCGCGGAAGCGCCCTCTCTGCGGTGAACGCGTCCGAGACGTTCCAGCGCGCGGCAGACAAGGGCCATAAGACGCAGCGCGTTCTTACATTGCTGAAGGGCCTCGAGATCGACGTCGTTCCTTTTACGATGGATCACGCGATTGCTGCGGCCGATTTGCGGCCCGCTACCAAGGCGGCGGGTATTTCGCTCGGCGATCGTGCCTGTCTGGCGCTTGCCGCCGAGCGGCGCGCGATCGTTTACACCGGAGACCGTAGACTCGCCGGCGTCGATATCGGTCTCGATCTTCGTCTGATCCGCTGAATATGCTCGTGCCAACTGCAAAGAAGGTGGGTGCGGCTGCCGCTTTCGCGGTCGCCGCCGCCGGCATCGCGACCTATTCGGCGATGGACGTGCTGATGAAAGGCCTGAGCATTACCAGCGGCGCCTATTCGGCGGTGCTGTGGCGCTCGGTCGTCGGCGTGATCCTGCTCGGCACGATCTTCGTGCTGCGGCGGCGGCCGTTTCCGGGGCGGGCGGCGCTCCGGCTGCACGCCTTGCGCGGGGGCACCGCAGGCTTCTCGGTGCTGCTGTTCTTCTGGGGACTGGTGCGCGTGCCGATGGCGCAGGGGGTGGCGTTGACCTTCCTCGCGCCGCTGATCGCGCTCTATTTCGCCGCCGCGCTGCTCGGCGAGACGATCCGGCGCGCGGCGATCCTCGGGTCGATCGTGGCGAGCCTTGGTGTGCTGATCATTGCTGCGGGCGAGGTGCAGGGGCACGCCTCGACCGCGCATGTGCTCGGCTCGCTCGCGATCTTCGCCGCGTCGATCTTCTACGCCTACAGCCTGATCCTGCTGCGCCAGCAGGCACAGATCGCCGATCCGCTCGAGGTCGCGCTGTTCACCAGCATCGTGCTCAGCGGTTTGCTGCTGCTCGGCGCGCCGTGGTTCGCCGGGCTGCCGACCCCCGCGCAGCTTCCCGCGATCGGCGCCGCGGCTGTGCTTGGATCGATTTCGGCGATGGCGCTCGCCTGGGCGTACAGCCATGCCGAAGCGCAGGTGCTCGCGCCGGTCGAATATACCGCGTTCGTCTGGGCGTCGCTGTTCGGCTGGTGGGTTTTCCACGAGACCGTCTCGCTCTACACCGCGCTCGGCGCGGCGCTGATCATCCTGGGATGCGTCCTCGCCGTGCGCGGCCATGCCGCACCCGCTCCACAAACCGAGGCCGCCGCATGATCCAGATTCGTCCCTCCACCGCAGCCGACGTGCCGCTGATCCTGCATCTCGTGCGCGAACTTGCCGAGTTCGAGCGCGCTGCCGACAAGGTCGTCGCGACCGAGCCGCTGCTCCACGACGCGCTGTTCGGCCCCCACCCCGCGGCCGAAGCGGTGATCGCCGAACTCGACGGCAAGCCCGTCGGGATGGCGCTGTTCTTCCATAATTTCTCGACCTGGACCGGCTGGCGCGGGCTGTATCTCGAGGATCTCTACGTCACGCCCGAGGCGCGTGGCGCCGGCGTCGGCAAGGCACTGCTCCAGCATCTCGCGGCGCTCGCGGTTGCGCGCGGCTGCACGCGCTTCGAATGGTCGGTGCTCGACTGGAACGAGAAGGCGATCGCCTTTTACCGCTCGATGGGCGCCGCGCCGATGGAGGAATGGACCGTCTACCGCGTCACCGGCGATGCGCTCGCCAAGCTGGCGGGGCAGGGCTGATGGCGGTCGATTCGGGCCTGATCGCCTGGATCGAGGAAGCGCTCGCACCGATGGGCACGGTGACCAAGCGTGCGATGATGGGCGGAGCGACGCTCTATCTCGACGGCACGATCTTCGCCATCGCCTTCGAGGACGTGCTGTGGATCAAGGCCGATGCGACGAGCGATGCGGTGTGGGACGCCGCGGGGTGTCCGCGCTTCACCTACACGATGGGCGAGGGGCGCGAAGGCTCGATGAACTATCGTCGCGCGCCCGACGATGTTTACGATGACGCCGATGCGCTGCGGGAGTGGGCGGCGCTCGGTGTGGCGGCAGGGATGCGCGCGCCGGTTAAGAAGAAGCGGACTTAACATGCTTCCACCCCTCCCCTTCAGGGGAGGGGCAGGGGGTGGGGGGTGTCTCACCGAGACCGGCGCCTGTGACGGCCCCACCCCAACCCCTCCCCTGAAGGGGAGGGGCTCAAGCGGCTCAGTCTTCCTGTGCGACCAGGCCCGGTGCGGGATCGCCTGCGGCCTTGGCGGCGTCATAGCGTTCGATCGCTTCGATCACGACCTTGCGCGCTTCGTCGCGGTCGCCCCACTTGCCGACGCGGACCCACTTCTTCTTCTCGAGGTCCTTATAGTGCGTAAAGAAGTGCTCGATCTGCTCGAACACGATCTCGGGCATGTCGCCGCGCTCGTTGACGTTCGAGTAATACGGGAAGGTCGAATCGACCGGCACGCAGACGAGCTTCTCGTCGCCGCCGGCTTCGTCCTCGAGGTTGAGCACTGCGATCGGCCGTGCGCGCACGACGCAGCCCGGGATGAAGGGCGAACGCGCGACGACGAGCGCGTCGAGCGGATCGCCGTCGGGCGACAGCGTGTGCGGCACGAAGCCGTAATTCGCCGGATAGCGCATCGGCGTGTGCAGGATGCGGTCGACGAACAGCGCGCCCGATGCCTTGTCGAACTCATACTTGACCGGCTCGCCGCCGGTCGGGACCTCGATGATCACGTTGAGGTCGTCCGGCGGGCCCTTGCCGACCGGGATCATGTCGATACGCATGCTATGTCCTTAAGTGCAGTAGGGAATCGGATCGGATCGGCCTTATCGCGGCGCCAGCAACCGGTCCAGCCCGCCTTCGCCGGTGCCGATCTTCTGCAGGTGCGGATAGCGCAGCCCCTGGTGATAGTCGATGCTGACCGGGCTGATCTGGTCGTTGCTTTTGACCAACAGGACGATTGGCGTTTTGCGCGTCTTGGCGGCGGTGACCGCGCCCTTCAGCGCGCTGTCGGAAAAAGCGGTACCGTCGATTGCAACGATGCTGTCGCCGATCGTCAGCCCGGCCTTGTACGCGGGCGAGTCCCAGCCGACGCCGGTGAGCTTGCCTTCCTTGTCGACCGTCAGGCCGAGCGAGAAGGTGAGGTTGGTGTTCTTGCGCGCGGCTTCGGCATTCTTGAAGGCGAGCGTGGGCTCCTCGGTGTAGATCAGCGTGTAGCCGTTCGCCTCGAAGCCCTTCAGCGGGGCGCGGGCGCCGGTTTCGGTCAGCCGCTTGGTCAGCAGCGCCGCCCAGTCATAGGGCTGGATCTGGTTGAACGTCGCGACGACATCGTCGAACGTATAGGTGACCTCGCCATAATCGCCGTCGTTCAGGCCGAAGAAGGCGCGGCCGAAATCGTCGATCGATTTCTTGCCGCCCGATTGCTGGCGGAGGATCGAATCGACCTCCATCCACACCAGCAGACCTTCGTTGTAATAATCCTCCGAGCGCTGATAGCTCGTCCAGCCCTTGGGGCGACGCTGCGAGATCGTCGGATCGTTGGTCGTGTCGACCATGTCGCGCCAGTTGCGCGCCGGACGATTGTCGAGCTCGGCCATGATCGCCGCATAGCCGTCGAGCGTGTCCTGCTTCGACACGATCCCCGAGCGTGCCTGCAGCACATAGCCCCAGAACTGCGTCTGGCCTTCATAGACCCACAGCAGGCTGCCGCGCATCGGCATGCGGAAATCGGGAGTCCACAGGTCGGCGCCGCGGCGGAACTTGCCGTCCCAGCTGTGATTGTATTCGTGCGGCAACAGGTTGCGCGAGCCCGGGCCGTCCTTCCATTTGGTGAAATAGCCGAGCTTGACGCCGTCTTCCGACGAGCGGTGATGCTCGAGCCCGATCCCGCCCATCACGTCGGAAATCGACAGCAGGAACTCGTAGGTGTCGTAATGCTGCGCGCCGTAGAGCTTGACCGCCTGGTCGACGAGCCGCTTGTGCGCGTCGATCTGTTCGGGGGTCGCGACGAGCTCGGCGGCGGTGTCGGCATAGACGTCGAGATTGACCCGCGGGGAGAGCGGCCACTGCTTGTAATAGCGCCCGGCGAGGACGGGCGAATCGACCAGCACCTCGTAATTGGTGAGCTGATACGCATAGGTCGAGCCGTTCGCCTTCGACGGCAGACCCGACGAGGCGGTGAAGCCGGTGGGATACTTCACCACCGCCTTGACCGGAATCTGCCGGGTGAAATAGCCCGCCGGATACAGGCTCATCGAATTCCACTGCAGCCGCAGCATGTTCGGCGACATCACCACCGAACCCTGGTCGCCCGCGGTCGCCGAGAGGAATTGCAGGTCGATGTCGAGGCTGTTCGCGCCCGCCGGCACGTCGATGTGGAAGGCGTAGACGTCGACCGGATCGCGCGTCCACGCGACCTCCTTGCCGCCGGCGCGGATGTGGAGGCCCGCAAGCTTGTCGAGCTGGCCGGTCGGCGAATGGTTGCCTGGCAGCCATTTCGGGAAGAGCAGTACCATGTGACCCGCGTTGACGCCGGTGATCGTCTCGCGCGTGGTGAAGATGCCGCGCGTCGTGTCGGTGGCGTCGATGTCGAGGCTGATCGTGCCGGGGAAGGGCGTGTCGCGCGCCGCAGGAATCGTGTCGACGATGGGCACCGGCTGCGGCTTCGAATTTTCGGCCAGCGCCGGCGATGCGGTGGTGGCGAGCAACAGGGCGGTGAACGCGACGCGACGGATCATGCAGGGGAGCTTTCTTGGGAAGAGCGGCTGGGGCTGGTTTACGCCGCTGATTCGCCCCGCGTCCACCCCTTCGCCGCGCGATTCCGCTACGATCCGCTGCTGCTGCCGAGCACGTTGATCGTAAAGGCGAGCACGCCGATGTTGAACACGAACGCCGCGAGACACTGGCCGAGCGATACGCGCCGCATCCGCCGCGACGAGATTTCGACGTCGGAGGTCTGGAAGGTCATGCCGAGCGTGAAGCTGAAATAGAGAAAGTCCCAATAATCGGGTTCGGCGCATTTGGGGAAATCGAGCCCGCCCGAATCCTGCCCGTCATCGTCGCAGTCCGAATAGAAGAGATGCGCGTAGTGGAGCGCGTAGACGGTGTTCGAGAACAGCCAGGCGAGCACCAGCGTCGCGATCACCAGCACGGTCGCGGCAATGCTGGTCTTGCCCTGCAGTTCCTTGGCGACCGAGGTGAGGATGACGAGCATCGTCACGCCCGTGAGCACGAGCAGCCCGGCGCGATTGGCATCGTTGTCTTGCGCCGTCTTGCGCATCCTGTCGGCCTCGCCGTGGCCGAGCAGCGTCGAGACCGCGATCAGGAACACCGCGGCGGCGGCGTCGAACGCCGCCATCGCGCCGCGCCCCCAGCCGAGCGGGGGGATCGCGACGAACAGCCCGACCACGAACAGGACCGTGAACAGGATGAAGCGGGGCGGGGCGACTTTCTTGCCGAGGTTCAGGCTCATGCGAGCGTGCTACCGCGCTTTTGCGGTCCGCGAAATGCTCGCGCAAACATAACGTTTCTGTCACATATGCAGCGCGCGATTGGCCATCACGCCGGCAATGAAAAGGAGATACACGCCGAACACGCGCTTCAACGGCTCGGCCGGTAGTGCATGCGCGGCAGCCACGCCAAGCGGTGCGGTGAGGATCGACATGGAGGTGATCACCACCGCGCCGAGCACGTTGACATAACCGAGCGAGCCGACCGGCAGGCCGGGCTTGCCGAGCCCGATCAGGATCCAGCCGATCGTGCCGGGCACGGCGATGATGAAGCCGAAGCCCGAGGCGGTGGCGATCGCCTTGTGGATCGTGCGCCCGCACAGCGTCATCACGATCACCGCGACCGTGCCGCCACCGATGCCGAGCAACGACGAGAACAGCCCGAGCCCGCCAGCGATCGCCGCGCGCGGCAGGCCGGTCGGCATCGTATCGCTGACCTGGCGCCGCGCGAGCTTTGGCACGAGGAAGTTGATCGACATCAGCACGATTCCGCCCGCGAAGATGAAGGTGAGCGTCTGCCCGGTCATGCGCTGTGCCAGCAGCACGCCGATCCCGACGCCGAGGATGATCCATGGCGCCCAGGTCTTGAGGATTTCGAAATCGACCGCGCCGCGCTTGTGATGGCTGAGCGTCGAGCGGAGCGCGGTGACGACGATCGTCGCGAACGACGTTCCGATCGCGACATGGGTATATTCCCCCTTCGCGCCGCTGAGCAGCGGCAGCAGCGCGATCATCGCGGGAACGACGACGAAACCGCCACCGATGCCGAACAGACCGGCGGCGAAGCCCGCGAACAATCCGGCGGCGAGCATGGCGAGGATGGCGGGCGCCCAGGCGAGGACGAGGCTCATGCCGGAGAGCCGTTGATAGGGGATTCGAGCAGGATCAATGGACGCATGACGGCCTTTCCGAAACGAGGCGGTGAGATCCTGCGGCTGCTGAAAAGGGGCTGTTGTCGCCCCCATTGCCTTGATGCTGCGATGCAGCGGACGGGGTGTCAAGCGCCCACTTTGTCTGCTGCCTGCAAGGAGGGAAATCGAGAAGTGGGCGGGCCCGTGGCGGCGTCGGCCCACGCGCTCGGCCGACCGATCCCGGCCGCTCCGTTCAGAGCGGGGAGGTGCCCCTCGCACAACCATCTGGCGCTTGCCCCGACGCTCGCATAGAGAACGCAGCCTTATGGCCCGTACAGAAACCCCCAAGCGCATCCGCGGCACGCAGGACATCTTCGGCGAGGAGCAGCGCCGCTTCGCGCATGTCGTCGCGACGTTCGAACGCGTCCGCCGGCTCTATTGCTTCCAGCGCGTCGACATTCCCGTGTTCGAGAGCACGGCCGTGTTCGCACGCTCGCTCGGCGAGACGACCGACGTCGTGTCGAAAGAAATGTACACCTTCGAGGATCGCGGCGGCGATTCGCTGACGCTGCGCCCCGAATTCACCGCGGGTATCGCGCGCGCCTATCTGACCGAGGGCTGGCAGCAATTTGCGCCGCTCAAGATCGCGACGCACGGGGCCGTGTTCCGCTACGAGCGCCCGCAAAAGGGGCGCTTCCGTCAGTTTCACCAGATCGACGCCGAGGTGATCGGCGCGGCCGAGCCCGCCGCCGATGTCGAACTGCTCGTGCTGGCGGACCAGTTGCTCCATGAACTCGGCATTGCCGACGGCGTGACGCTCCAGCTCAATACGCTCGGCGACGCCGAGACGCGCGATGCGTGGCGCGCGGCGCTGGTCGCGCATTTCGAGGCGCATCGCGACGTGCTGAGCGAGGACAGCCTCGCGCGGCTCGACAAAAATCCGCTGCGCATCCTCGATTCGAAGGACCCGCGCGATCGGCCGGTGGCGGACAGCGCGCCCGATATCGACGCGTATCTGACGGAGGAGGCGCGCGCCTTCTTCGACGCAGTGACGGCAGGGCTCGATGCGGCGGGCGTGGCGTGGACGCGCAACGCGCGGCTGGTGCGCGGGCTGGATTATTATCGCCATACCGCGTTCGAGTTCGTCACTGATCGACTCGGTTCGCAGGGTACTGTCCTGGCGGGCGGGCGCTATGATGGCTTGATCGGGAGCCTCGGTGGCCCCGAAACGCCGGGCGTTGGCTGGGCGGCCGGGATCGAGCGGCTCGCGATGCTGCTGGAAGAGCCTGCGGCCGAGACGCCGGACGTTGTCGTCGTCGCTGAAGCTGACGAGTTTGAACTTGCCGCTTTCAAAATGACGGCGGAATTGCGCCGAGCTGGATATTCGTCGGCCGTAGTGGTGGCTGGTAGTCCAAAGAAGCGATACGATAAGGCTCTCAAGATGAATCCGGCGTGGACCGTCGTACTCTCGCGAAAAGACGGCGAAGCCAGCCTCGTTGAACGCGGCCATAAAGGGGTATTCAATTCTGAGAGCTTCAGAACTATCCTTGATCCCATTTACAACGCCATAGCATGACCTCGATCTCCCCCGAACGCATCCTGCAGATCGAGGCGCGGCGCGACGAATTGTCGGCGCTGATGGCGTCGGGCGACCTGCCGTCCGACCGCTTCGTCCAGGTCTCGAAGGACTATGCCGAGCTCGAACCGATCGCGCGTGCGGCGGGCGAGGTGCGGCGGTTGCGTGCCGAACTCGACGTGCTCGCCGCGATGGAGGAGGAGAGCGATCCCGAGATCAAGCTGATGGCGCGCGAGGAGATCGCGACGATCCGCGATACGCTTCCCGACGCCGAGCGCGCGCTCGCGCTCTCGCTGCTGCCGCGCGACGCCGCCGACGAGCGCGCCGCGATGCTCGAAATCCGCGCCGGGACCGGTGGCGACGAAGCCGCGCTGTTCGCCGCCGACCTGTTCCGCATGTACCAGCGCTATGCCGAAGCGCAGGGGTGGCGCGTCGAGCTCATCTCCGCCTCGTCGTCCGAAAGCGGCGGCTTCAAGGAAGCGATCGCCTCGGTCGAGGGCAAGGGCGTGTTCGCCAAGCTGAAGTTCGAAAGCGGCGTCCACCGCGTCCAGCGCGTCCCGGCGACCGAGGCGCAGGGGCGGATCCACACCTCGGCGGCGACCGTCGCGGTGCTGCCCGAGGCCGAGGAGGTCGACGTCAAGATCGACGACAAGGATCTGCGGATCGACGTCTACCGCTCGTCGGGGCCGGGCGGGCAGTCGGTCAACACCACCGATTCGGCGGTGCGGATCGTCCACATCCCGACCGGCCTCACCGTCATCCAGCAGGACGAGAAGTCGCAGCACAAGAATCGGGCCAAGGCGATGCGCGTCCTGCGCACGCGGCTGTATGAAGCCGAGCGCGACCGCCTCCACCAGGAGCGGGCGGGCGCGCGGAAATCGATGGTCGGGTCGGGGGATCGTTCGGAGCGGATCCGCACGTATAACTTTCCGCAGGGGCGGGTGACCGATCATCGGATCAACCTGACGCTGCACCGGCTGCCGGAGATCTTGCAGGGCGAGATGGATGAACTCGTCGGCGCATTGATCGCGCAGGATGAGGCTGAGCGGCTGGCCGCCCTCGATGGCTGAGGAGGCCGAAAAGCCCCTCCCCTTCAGGGGAGGGGTTGGGGTGGGGAAGGACCAGGCGCCGGACCCGGTGAGCCTCAGCCCCACCCCCAATCTCTCCCCTGAAGGGGAGGGGAGGATCCGGCGGGCGCTCGCCGCCGCCACGAATTTTCTCGCCGACATCAGCGAAACGCCGCGGCTCGACGCCGAACTCCTGATGGCGCACGCGCTCGGTATCGCGCGCGAACAGCTGCTGCTCAACCGGCTCGACTCCGCCACCCCGCATAGCTTCGGCCCGCTGCTCGCGCGCCGCCTCGCGCACGAGCCGATCGCTTATATCACGGGCACCCGCGCCTTCTGGACGATCGAGCTTGCGGTCGGGCCCGGCGTGCTCGTGCCCCGCGCCGACAGCGAGACGCTGCTCGACGCCGCGCTCGCGCATTTCGGCAAGGGCGCGCCGCGCCGTATCCTCGACCTCGGCACTGGCCCCGGCACGCTGCTGCTCGCCGCGCTCGACCAATGGGCCGGCGCGACCGGGCTCGGTGTCGACGCCTCGCCCGAGGCGCTGGCTTATGCCAAGCGCAACGCCGCCACGCTCGGCCTCGCTGATCGCGTGGAATTTCAAACCGGCGACTGGGCGGCGGGGATAGACGCCAGCTTCGACCTGATCCTCGCCAACCCGCCCTATATCGGCACCGACGAGCCACTCCCCGCCGAAGTCCGCGTGCACGAACCCGGCATGGCGCTGTTCGCCGGCGCCGACGGCCTCGACGACTATCGCCGCATCGTGCCGCAACTCCCCGCGTTGCTTGCGCCGGGCGGGGCAGCGATCCTCGAGATCGGATCGACGCAGGCGCCCGCGGTCACCGCGCTGCTCGTGGTCGAGGGGTTCGCGGTCGCGCTACACCACGATCTCGGCGGCAATCCGCGCGCACTGGTCGCAACTCACAGCGCGACCATCGCGGTGACGGGCCGCGAGACCAATGCCTGAAAGTGGCCCGCCTTCATGGTTGGCTATTTGTTTAAGGTAGAATACAAAGATCGGCAGCGGCCTATTGGGTCGCTATTGCCAGCGGTCCAAGGCGAGCGATGGCGGGTAGGTAGACTGTTTTCCACCAAGAAGGCGTGCCCCTTCCACAAGGGACGCTCGCGCGGTCTACCTACCCGAATCGCTTTTCCACCGAAATAGACTTGGAAACAAGCAAAACTGAAATTGCCGCTCGACGGTCTACAGTGCTCGACCCTTTCGGTGGGGTCAGGGCTATGGCGTTCCGTCGGGTGACCATGCGGTCGATCACCGCAATATTCTGCTTGGAGATTGCCCTTCGAGACGCTATTGCACAGCACAGGGGCACGCATTTTCATCATAACCGGTTGAAAATGGGCTGTTGCCCGTCTCCTTCGTCATGCAGTCGCCCCGTCCGGCGACGCTGGCAAGCGCGTATCGCCGATGGTCGGCGGCAGCGCATGGGGGCTTTGCATCCATATTTCTGGAGCGTGACCAGGTTGGTTCCCAAGGACAGGACAACAAGACGTTGATCAATAATCGTCAGGCCGGCCGCCGTCGCGGCCGTGGCGGGCAGCAGCAGCGCTCGTCGGGTGGTGGTGGCAATCCGGGTCGTCAGGACACCGGCAACCGCATCGACAATCGCGCCCGCGGCAATGCCGCGCAGTTGCTCGAGAAATACAAGACGCTCGCGCGTGACGCGCAGATGCAGGGTGACCGCGTCAACGTCGAATATTACCTCCAGTTCGCCGATCACTATTTCCGCGTGCTCGCCGAAACGCGCGCGCGTTTCGAGGAAAATGGCGGCGCGGTCTCGACCAAGCGGATCCAGGGCGCGACGCTCGACGAGGACGAGCCCGATTACGAGGACGAGGGCGAGCGCGTCATCGAGCAGCAGCCCCGCCAGGACAATCGCCAGGATCAGCCGCGCGGCGATCAGCAGCGCGGCGGCCAGAACGGGTATCGTCAGGATGGGCGCCAGGATGGCAACCGCCAGGACGGCAATCGTCAGGACGGCAATCGTCAGGACGGCAATCGCGGCTATGCGCAGAACGGCCAGTCACATCACGCCGCGGCAAACGGACAGTCCAATGGGCAGCACGGCACCGAGCAGCGCGAAGGCGCGCAAGGCTATGAGGACCGTCCGCGCGGTCGCGTGAACGGCAACGGCAACGGCGAGGGCGGCTATGACCTTCAGGCCGAGCAGCCCCGCGAAGAGCGCGCCGAGCGCCAGCCGCGTGGCGAGCGCTACGAGCGTCCCGAGCGTGTGGCGCGCGCGCCCGAGCCCGTCGCCGAAGCGCAGCCCGTCGCGGAGGAACTCCCGCTCGACACCGCCGCACCAGTCGAACCCGTCGCCGAGGCACCCCGCCGCGGCCGCGGCCGTCCGCGCCGCGAAGTCGCACCGGTGGTCGAGGCTGCCGTCCTGACCGAGTCGGACGAGCCCGCCTTCGAGGATAACGGCTTCGCTGCCGACCGCCTGCCGCCGTCGCTCAACGTCTCGGCGGTGGTCGAGCCCGAGCTCGGCCATGAAGGCGAAGTCGTCGAAAAGCCGCGCCGCCGTCGCGGCCGCCCGCCCGCAAATGCGACGACCACGGTCGAGTGATCCGATCGATCCTTCGTCCGTCACCCCGGCACAGGCCAGCGGTGACGGACGAAAGACCCGTCTGGCCCCGTTCGCCGCTTCCGTGACCGGGGCGAACGGATTGTAACCGCGCTGTTATATCCCTAGCCTATCCCGAAACGACAAACGGGGGCGGCGATATGCGGATCTGGCTGGCGACGACGATGCTGTGGCTCCCCGCGCTTGCCGGCTCACAGGACGCTCCATCTCCCTCCGTCCCCCGCTCGGCGCAAGGCGACGTCGCGGTGACGATCTACAATAACGACCTCGCGCTGATCCAGGACACGCGCCAGCTCGCGCTCCCGCGCGGCCGCAGCCGCCAGGAATTTGCCGACGTCTCCGCCGCGATCCGCCCCGAAACGGTGACGCTGACCACGTCGGGCGCCGGCATCGTCGAGCAGAATTTCGATTACGACCTGCTCTCCCCACAAAAGCTCATGGACAAGGCGGTCGGCCAGACCGTCACGCTCGTCCGCACCAACCCCGCGACCGGCGCCGAAACGCGTGAGGAAGCGCGCGTGCTCGCCAACAATGGCGGCACGATCGTCCAGATCGGCAGCCGGATCGAGGTGCTCGACCGGATGGGCGGCCGGGTGATCTTCCCGACGCTCCCGCCCAATCTGCGCGCGCGGCCGACCCTGTCGGTCACGCTCGACAGCGAAGCCGCGGGCAGCCGCCCGGCGACGCTCAATTACCTCTCGCGCGGGCTCGGCTGGAAGGCCGATTATGTCGCCTTGTTCGATGAGAAGGTCGGCAAGCTCGACGTGCAGGGCTGGATCACGCTCTCCAACACCAGCGGAACCACGTTCACCGCCGCCAAGACGCTGCTCGTCGCGGGCTCGGTCGGGACCGAGGAGCCCAATCGCCCGCGCTTTTATGGGCGCCCGACCAGCCCGCGCGGCAACCAGCCGGGCACCGAAACCGCCAATCGCGAGCAGCTCGGCGATTTCTACCTCTATCCGCTCGCCGAGCGGACCACGATCGCCGATGCGCAGACCAAGCAGGTCAGCTTCCTCGACGTCGCCGGCACGCCCGCCGCCAAGACCTATTTCTACCGCAATGCCTGGCTCGCGACGCAGAGCGAAGCGAAGAGCGTCGACACCGTGCTCAAATTCAGTTCGTCGCGCGAGGGTGGCCTGGGCGATGCGCTCCCCGCCGGCACCGTCCGCGTCTATATGCGCGATGCGCGGGGCGCGCCGCAATTCATTGGCGAAAGCGCGATCCCGCACACCCCGATGGGCTCGCGGCTTGCGCTCAAGACCGGTGAGGCGTTCGATGTGAAGATTCTGCCGGTGGTCGAGAAGCGCGAGCGGATTTCGGCGGATCGCTGGCGCACGACGATGCGCTACACGCTGACCAATGCGCGCGCGAATGAGGCGGTCGTCGAAGTCGCGCAGGACGGGCTCGACAGCTGGTGGCACGACACCCGCATCCTCACCGAAAGCCAGCCGAGCGAGCGTATCGATGCCGACGAGGCGGTGTGGCAGGTTCGCGTCCCGGCCAATGGCACGGCGAGCGTGACCGCGACTTTCGACACGCGGTTCTGAGCGGCATGCGCCACGCGGTGCGATGGCTGACGGCGCTGCTGGCTGGACTTGTCGCGAGCGGCGTGGCGGCACAGACCGTCTTGCCCGCGCCCGACAAGGTCGCGGTGACGATCTACCGCGCGCCCGATCGCGCCGCCGTGGCGCCGATCGAGCGCGGCTGGCTGCGCGGCTATGCGCTGATCACCGAACAGCGGCGGGTGACGATCCCGGCCGGGCCGAGCACGCTGCGCTTCGAAGGCGTCGCCGCCGGGATCCTCCCCGAAAGCGCGATCGTCACCGGCCTGCCGAACGGCGTTCGCGAGAAGAATCTCGACGCCGCGTTGCTCTCGCCGCGCAGCCTGTACGCCGGCAGCTTCGGCCGCCCTGTCACGATCCGCCGCACCATCGCCAAGCGGATCGTCGAGGAAAGCGCGGTCATCCGATCGGGCCCCGATGGCGCGGCGATCCTCGAGACGCGCGACGGCTTCCTAGCGGTCGATTGTGCGGCGGGCGCGGGGGCGTTGGTCTATGACCGCGTTCCCCCCGGCGTCGCTGCCAAGCCGACCTTGTCGGTCGCGCTCGAATCGCCGCGCGCGACGAGCGTCACGATCACGCTGTCGTACCTCGCCTGGGGGTTCGACTGGCAGGCGAATTACGTCGCGACGCTGCGCGGCGACGGGCGCAGTGCCGATCTGCTCGCCTGGGTCACGCTGGCCAGCGGCGATTCGACCAGCTTCGCCGATGCCGAGACGATGGTCGTCGCCGGACGGGTCAAGCGCGACGATCGCGCGCCATATCTGGGCGGGCGGGGGGGCGCGCCGCTCAGCTTCCAATGCTTTCCGCGTGCGATCGAATCGTCCGACGGTTTCGCACCGCCGCCGCCACCGCCGCCGCCGCCGCCCGCGCCCGAAGCGATGGATATCGTCGTCACCGCAATGCGGATGAGCGCGCCGCGCCTGGTGACGCAGGAGGATCTCGGTGACCTCAAGCTCTATCGCGTGCCCGATCGCACGACGGTCGCGGCACTGGCGCAGAAGCAGGTCGCCTTGCTCGACCGGCACGCCGTCCCGGTCGATATCATCTATGTCGCGGCGATCGATGAGAGCGGCGCGGCCGGCCCGCCCCAGCTCACGCTGCGCGCGCGCAATCGCCGCGAGGCAGGGCTCGGCGTGCCGCTTCCCGCCGGGCGGGTCGCGCTGTTCCAGCCGCGCGGCCCCGCCGCACTGCTGATCGGCGAAGGCGCGGTCGACGACAAGGCGGTCGGCGAACAGGTCGAGGTCAAGCTCGCCGCCGCGACGCAGGTGACGCTCGAGACGACCACACCCGATAGCGGCGCCAATCGCGGTGCGGCATGGGAGGGTGTTGCGTTGACGGTGCGCAACGCCAATCCCCATCCCGTCCGGTTCGAGGCGCAGTTCGACCCGCAGATCGCACCGCGCGTGTCGAAATCGACGAGCATACTGACGCGTACCGACGGAAAACTGGTCTGGG
>NZ_JBSSBX010000001.1:7500-1620000 GCF_054059235.1 Sphingomonas sp. UYP23 | reverse complement strand
GAGGAAAAGACATCAACCGAGATTCCGTTAGTAGTGGCGAGCGAACGCGGAGCAGGCCAGTGCCTGATGGTGAATTAGCAGAACAAGTTGGAAAGCTTGGCCATAGCGGGTGACAGCCCCGTATGCGAAAATGAAACATCAGGACTCGAGTAGGGCGGAACACGTGTAATTCTGTCTGAACATAGGGGGACCACCCTCTAAGCCTAAATACTCGTATGCGACCGATAGTGAACTAGTACCGTGAGGGAAAGGTGAAAAGCACCCCGATGAGGGGAGTGAAACAGTACCTGAAACGGATTGCCTACAAGCAGTTGGAGGGTCCTTGAGGCCTGACAGCGTACCTCTTGCATAATGGGTCTGTGACTTAATGTATCAAGCAAGCTTAAGCCGTTAGGTGTAGGCGCAGCGAAAGCGAGTCTGAATAGGGCGCCAGAGTTTGATGTATTAGACCCGAAACCCGGCGATCTATGCATGACCAGGATGAAGGTGCGGTAACACGCACTGGAGGTCCGAACCGATTAACGTTGAAAAGTTACCGGATGAGTTGTGCTTAGGGGTGAAAGGCCAATCAAGCCGGGAAATAGCTGGTTCTCCGCGAAAACTATTGAGGTAGTGCCTCGGACGAATACCTTGGGGGGTAGAGCACTGGATGGATGCGGGGGTCGCGAGACCTACCAACTCTAACCAAACTCCGAATACCCAAGAGTACTATCCGGGAGACAGACGGCGGGTGCTAAGGTCCGTCGTCAAAAGGGAAACAGCCCTGACCTACAGCTAAGGTCCCCAAGTCGTGTCTAAGTGGGAAAGCATGTGGAACTTCCAAAACAACCAGGAGGTTGGCTTAGAAGCAGCCATCCTTTAAAGAAAGCGTAACAGCTCACTGGTCTAAATAAGAGGTTCTGCGGCGAAGATGTAACGGGGCTCAAGACACGCACCGAAGCTTAGGGTGTGCCATTTCTATGGTACGCGGTAGCGGAGCGTTCCGTAAGCCTGTGAAGCGATCTGGTAATGGGTCGTGGAGGTATCGGAAGTGCGAATGCAGACATGAGTAGCGATAAAAAGGGTGAGATGCCCTTTCGCCGAAAGACCAAGGGTTCCTGCGCAAGGCTAATCCGCGCAGGGTGAGTCGGCCCCTAAGACGAGCCCGAAGGGGGTAGTCGATGGGAACACTGTTAATATTCCGTGACCTGGTGGTGTGTGACGGATCTCGTGTGTTGTCTTCCCTTATTGGATTGGGAAGGCTTCGAAGAGGTCCCAGGAAATAGCCCCACCGTATAGACCGTACCCGAAACCGACACAGGTGGTCAGGTAGAGTATACCAAGGCGCTTGAGAGAAGTGTCCTGAAGGAACTCGGCAAATTGCCTCCGTACCTTCGGAAGAAGGAGGCCCCAACTAAGCGCAAGCTCTGTTGGGGGGCACAGGCCAGGGGGTAGCGACTGTTTAGCAAAAACACAGGGCTCTGCTAAGTCGGCTTCAAGACGACGTATAGGGCCTGACGCCTGCCCGGTGCCTGAAGGTTAAGTGGAGGGGTGCAAGCTCTGAAATGAAGCCCAGGTAAACGGCGGCCGTAACTATAACGGTCCTAAGGTAGCGAAATTCCTTGTCGGGTAAGTTCCGACCTGCACGAATGGCGTAACGACTTCCCCACTGTCTCCAGGACATGCTCAGCGAAATTGAATTCCCCGTGAAGATGCGGGGTTCCCGCGGTTAGACGGAAAGACCCCGTGCACCTTTACTGCAGCTTCAGAGTGGCATTAGGAAGAAACTGTGTAGCATAGGTGGGAGGCTATGAAGCGTTGGCGCCAGCTGACGTGGAGCCATAGGTGAAATACCACCCTGTTTGTTTCTGATGTCTAACCTCGATCCATGAAACTGGATCAGGGACCCTCTGTGGCGGGTAGTTTGACTGGGGCGGTCGCCTCCTAAAGAGTAACGGAGGCGCGCAATGGTGGGCTCAGGACGGTTGGAAACCGTCTGTTAGAGTGCAATGGCATAAGCCCGCCTGACTGCGAGACTGACAAGTCGAGCAGAGACGAAAGTCGGTCATAGTGATCCGGTGGTCCCTCGTGGAAGGGCCATCGCTCAACGGATAAAAGGTACGCCGGGGATAACAGGCTGATAACCCCCAAGAGCTCATATCGACGGGGTTGTTTGGCACCTCGATGTCGGCTCATCACATCCTGGGGCTGGAGCAGGTCCCAAGGGTTTGGCTGTTCGCCAATTAAAGTGGTACGTGAGCTGGGTTCAGAACGTCGCGAGACAGTTTGGTCCCTATCTGCCGTGGGCGTCGAAATTTGAGAGGAGTTGACCCTAGTACGAGAGGACCGGGTTGAACATACCTCTGGTGTACCTGTCGTTCTGCCAAGAGCGCAGCAGGGTAGCTATGTATGGACGGGATAACCGCTGAAAGCATCTAAGCGGGAAGCCTCCCTCGAGATAAGATTTCATAGAGCCGTCAGAGACCATGACGTTGATAGATCGGATGTAGAAGTGCGGTAACGCATGGAGCTAACCGATACTAATTGCTCTATTCGCGCTTGAGAGTCCCACCATCAATGACAATCCTGGGTAACCAGCACGTCACAGATGGCGGATGATCAAATGCAACGCCTGATTAACAACTACCATCTTCAGATTGTCGTAAACGTGCACCGATTTTAGGAGCTCCGCCGCAAGGCGGGGCTTCCAGAGAACCCGAACCTTTTGCTGTTCACTGGCTCCATTGCTTGGTGGCTATAGCGTCAGTGCCCCACCCGATCCCATCCCGAACTCGGCCGTGAAACCTGACTGCGCCGATGGTACTATCGCTTAAGCGATGGAAGAGTAGGTCGTCGCCAGGCATTGAAGCCGGTGAACACAAAACGTTCGTGTCTCTCATGAGAACCCATCACATGTCATCTAAACCCCGCTCGCGCTTGCGAGCAAAACACACAACACCCTGTCGCGGGGTGGAGCAGCCCGGTAGCTCGTCAGGCTCATAACCTGAAGGTCACAGGTTCAAATCCTGTCCCCGCAACCAAACCGACACACCAAACCGTCTCAGGATCTCCCGAGGCGGTTTTTTTGTGCCCGCTTGCCGCGGTCGGGCGCGTCTAACAGGCGCTTCGCGTGTCTCCATCGATCCCGCCAAAACCCAGGACGTCGTTTTCGCGAGAGGGGGAATCTTGGCGGGTCTCCCGTCGGCAGACGTACCGTAAGCGAGGCCTGAAGGGTGCCTGGCAGCAGGCTTGGCCGACGCGCGTATGCCGCTCCGTGGGCGCAGCTTGATGTGTGAGGCTATCATCGAGCAACGGGCGAACGCGGTTGAAATCGCGCGAGCTGGCGTCGACAGCCGCCATTAGGCGCGCATTCTATTCCGCTGGCCGCGCCTGCCCTTGCGCAACCACGCGGTAAAGGCACAACGCCGAGACGTGGCGGGGGTCATCTGAATGGGTATTTCGAACGCGGTGTCCTTGCGGCGCCCGGATGACGATCACGACGCGAATTCCGATAGCGATTCCGTCCGGATCGATACATCCGCCCTGCTCAAGACGCTTGGCGCGCTGACCCCCACCGTCGCGTTGGCGGCATGTGGCGGCGATGGCAGCGCCCCTGCCGGCCCGTCGACCCCGACCGTCGTGACGCAGGCGATTACGCCGTTCCAGGCGAGCCGCTTTCTGTCGCAGGCGACGATGGGCGCAACCCGCGCCATGGTCACCGACGTTGTGTCGACCGGTTTCAGCGGCTGGTTGACCGCGCAGTTCGCGATGGCGCGGACGACGACGCATTGGGACTGGCTGATAGCGAACGGCTACAATGCCGCTGCCAACGTCAACACCCAAAACGGCTTCGATCCGACGATGTGGCGTGGGATGATTTCCGACCGCGACCAGTTGCGCCAGCGCGTCGGCATGGCGCTGCTCGACATCCTGGTCGTCGGCATCAACGGGGTGAACCTCAACTGGAAGGCATTCGCCACGGCCGCCTATGTCGACGTGCTGCTCGACACAGCCTTTACCAATTATCGCCAGATCATGGGCGCGATCACCACCAATGCGGCGATGGGATCGTTCCTTACCTTCCTCGGAAATCGCAAGGCCAATGCGGCAACGGGATCGCAGCCTGACGAGAATTACGCGCGCGAGCTGATGCAGCTGTTCGCGCTCGGGCTCTACCAGCTCAACCTGGACGGGAGCGTCAAGACTGCGGGTGGCACTCCGCTGGAGACCTATACGCAGGCCGACGTTTCGGGCCTCGCCCGCGTCTTCACCGGCCTTTCGCTGGCGTCGACCACCACCACCACGCCCGATGTATACCGCATGCCGTTGGTGATGAACGCCTCGCTCAACGAGACCGGGACTGCGAGCTTCCTCGGCATCAGCGTGTCCGGCGGGGGAATGGCGGCGGTCAACACCGCGCTCGACACGATCTTCGCGCATCCCAACGTGCCGCCCTTCGTTTCGAAACAGCTCATCCAGCGATTGGTGACGAGCAATCCCTCGGCGGGCTATGTCGGGCGCGTGGCAGCGGTGTTCGCCGACAATGGCAAGGGTGTGCGCGGCGACATGCAGGCGGTGCTGCGCGCGATCCTGCTCGATACCGAAGCGCGCGACGATTCCACGCTGACCGCGAGCTCGGCCGGAAAATTGCGCGAGCCCGTCATGCGGCTGACCGGCTGGGCGCGCGCCTACAATGTCGCATCGCCCACCGCAGCCTGGGCGATCGGCGACACCTCGAGCACCACGACGCGGCTCGGCCAGTCGATGGGGCGCAGCCAGACGGTCTTCAACTGGTTCCGCCCCGGCTATACGCCGCCCGACACCGCGATCGCCACCGCGGGGCTCGTCGCGCCCGAATTTCAGATCACCAACGAACAGTCCGTCGTCGCCTACGTCAATTTCATGCAGACCTTGGTGGCCAGCGGGATCGGCGATGTGAAGGCCGATTATACCGACATCCTGACCAAGGCGTCGGATAGCGCAGCGCTGGTCGATGAGATCAACGCGGTCCTGGCCGCAGGGCAGCTGTCGACGACGACTGTCGCGGCGATCAGAAGCGCGGTGGACAGCATCGCGACGACCGCGACCAACGGGCCGACCACACGCGTCCAGATCGCGATCCTCCTGGCGCTTGCGTCGCCCGATTATCTGACGGTGAAGTGACATGAGCGTTTTCGATCACGATCAATCGCGCCGCGCGTTCCTTCGACGCTCCGCGCAAGTGGGTCTCGCCGGCGTCGCGGCACCCTTCGTGACCAGCCTCGGCGCAATCGGCGAGGCGGCGGCAGCGACTGCTGGCGATTACAAAGCGCTGGTCTGCATCTTCCTGTACGGCGGCAACGATTACGCCAATACGCTGCCGCCCTACGACGCGGCGAGCTATGCGCTCTATCAGGCGCAGCGTTCGAATATCGCGCTCGCCCGCGACGCGTTGGCGGCGACCGCGCTCAGCCCGACCAATAGTCTTGGTGGCCGGCAATATGCGATGGCGCCGGCAATGGCCTCGCTGCTTCCAGTGTTCAATGCCGGCAAGTTGGCGGTCGCGCTCAACGTCGGCACGCTCGTCCAGCCGACTACCAAGGCGCAGTACAGCGCTGCTTCGGTCCGGCTGCCGCCCAAATTGTTCAGCCACAACGACCAGCAGAGCTATTTTCAGGCATCGAGCCCTGAAGGCGCGACCTCGGGTTGGGGCGGGCGGATGGGCGACCTGTTCGAAAGCAGCAACGGCACCGCGACGCTTACATGCGTCAACGCGAGTGGCAATGCGGTGTATCTCGCCGGCAAACAGGCGATTCAATATGCGATCGGCACCGGTGGTCCGACCGCATTGATCAACAACGCGACGAGCCTCTATGGTTCGACCACCGCCGCCGCGACGCTGCGCACGCTGATGACCGCGTCCTCCGGCAACATCCTCGCCAACGAACATGGCAAGGTCAGCGCGCGGGCATTGAGCCTCTACAGCCAGGTTTCGAACGCCCTCGCGAGCGCCCCGGCGGCGAACTTCCCGCTCTTCCCGACGACCAACGCGCTGGCGCTGCAACTGCGCATCGTCGCGCAGATGATCTCGGTCTCGCAGGCGCTGAGTACCAAGCGGCAGGTATTCTTCGTCTCGCTCGGCGGTTTCGACATGCATGATAACCTCGCCGCCGCGCATCCGACGCAGATCGGGCTCGTCGCCGATGCGATGCGGGCGTTCTACGACACGACCGTCGCGCTTGGCGTGTCCAACCAAGTCACCGCCTTCACCGCGAGCGATTTCGGCCGCACGCTTGTGTCGAACACCAGCGGTGCCGATCATGGCTGGGGCTCGATGCACTTCGTCATGGGCGGGGCGGTCAACGGCAAGAAGATCTACGGCACGCCGCCTGCGATCGGCAACGGCACCCCCGACGATGTCGGGCAAGGTCGGCTGCTGCCGACGATCTCTGTCGATCAGTATGCGTCCACACTGGCCAGCTGGTTCGGCGTGCCCACCAGCGACATGACGACGGTGTTGCCGAACATGGGCAATTACAATCCGTCGTCGTGGAATCTCGGTTTCGTCTGAATCCAGGAACAGTCTGCGTAGGCGTTTGGAGTGGCGTCAGGCGATTCAGGCGCGATGTGCCATTTTGCAGGATGCAGACACGCTTGGGCTTCCGACTTAAGCCCTCTGTTCATCGACATGTTACGGCCGCTTTGGCGAAGCGGTCGCCAGTCTCACATCGTCAGCGCCCGGTCGTATCCGGTCAGCTCCAGATACCCACGCCCACGCGGCGTCCGCACGGCCCCTTCCCAATAGACCGGGAGACCGCTGCGTCGCGCATCGAGTTCCTGCGCCGCGAACAGCGGCGTGAGCGACCATCGGTGGACGCCATCCAATAGCCTGACGCTGACTTCCTGCATCACTGGATACACCGCGCCGGTCGCGGGGCTGCGCCAGCGTGCCAGCGTGCGAAACGCCACGTCGCCGGGCCCCAGCACGATCGTCGTACCGTCGGCGCGGCGCAGCGATCCGCCCGCCCAGAGCGTGCCGCCCGATCTACGCCGAATGCGGAAGGCCATCAGGGCGCTGCCGTCGTCGAAGTTGAGACCGGTCCAGTCCCAACCTTGCGCGTCGCGCTGAAGGTAGTTGGACGACCATTCGCGGTCGAGCCAGGCCTCGCCCGTCACCGCGACAGGCGCGCCACCGCGGCGCACCTGGCCCGAGACCTTGAGGTGGGGGATCGAATAATAATAACTTGCCGCCTCGGGCTGCGGTCCCTTGCGGCTATAGCCGCCCTGGCCCTGCGGCAGGGGTGGCTGAGTTGGCGCAAAGGCAAGCGCCAAGGTGAAATCGGGGCCCGCCACGTGCGTTTCCCAGCGGCCGTCGCGAGTCCGCCGGAGACGCCAGTCGCGGATCGTGACGTCGGCATCGGCAGTGGCGGCGGCGGCCAAGCCAAATCCCGCCCGCGCAGATCGTTCGCCGTGCAGCAGCCGCCCGATCCTCGGGTCCGACAGTGCGGCGTGCGCGAACAGCACTTGCCCGGCGGCAAAGCGACTTGGATTGGCCGGATCGACCGGCGGCCGGGTACGGAAGAAGGTAACCTGGAACCCGAGGTCGGCGCCATCGGCGGTCCGCAGCCAGCCGGTGACGTACCACCATTCGGTCCGGAACTGCGGATGCGCGCCGTGATCGCGTGGGAAGGCGAACGCGATGCCAGGCTTCACTACCGGATAGGGCAGCGGCGCGGACGCGGTCAGGCTCGCCGCAGCAAGCAGCGCAACGATCGGGGATACGCGCATTACCAATCCTCCCGCACCGACTGCACTGCGCTGCGTGACGTCGCGCGCCAGCCCGCCACCACGGCTGTCGCCGCCGCCGCGCCGGTGAGCGCCGCCGCAACCGCAACCAGGGTGCCGAGCGGGATCCGTGTGGCCATCGTCCAGTTGAAGGACTGCGGGTTGATGACATGGATCAGCACCTGCGCCAGCACCAGTCCGAGCCCAATCCCGGCGAGCGCGCCGGTCAGGCCGACGATCGCCCCCTCGGTCGCCAGCATCGCCCCAAGCTGGCCGCGCGTCAGGCCGAGATGGCGCAGCATCCCGAATTCGCGTTCCCGCGCAAGCGTCTGCGCCGACATGGTCGCCGCAACACCGGCCAGCCCGACCAGGATCGCGATCGCCTCGAGCAGATAGGTCACCGCGAAACTACGGTCGAACGGCGTCAGCGCGAAGCGGCGCAGCGTCGCGGGCTGGGTGATATCGACCTGTCCGCGCAGCGAGGGCGGCGTGCGGGCACGCAACCGTTGCATCACCGCCGCCGCGTCGCTGCCCGGCACGAGTGTCGCCGATGCCTCGTCGCGTCCGGTATCGCCGGTCAGCCGCTGATAGTCGGCCTCGTCGATCAGCACCGCCCCGCCTTGCCGCGCATAATCGCGCCACACACCCGCCACTGCGAAGCGCGTACCGCCGCCGATCGGCAAGCGGATCCCATCGCCGGGGTTCCAGCGGTAAAGTCGCTGCGCCGGTTCCGACACCCAGATCGGCGGGATTCCCGTGGGCAACGCGCCCGCCCGGGCGATCAACACGAACTGCGAATCCTCGATGCCGCGCCGCGGCCGCGCGATAAGCGTGATGGGCGGACGATCGGGCGCGATGGTCACGGAGAGCTGCCGTCCGAACGCCAAGCGCGCGACGCCGGGCGTCGAAGTCAGCGCCGCGCGCGTCGCGGGGTCGAAGCTCGCGCCCGCATTGGTGCGCAGGTACACATCGGCGCTCAGCACATGGCCGAGCCAGTCGTCGACCGCGCCGCGAAAACTCGTCACCATCGTTGCCATCGCGATCATCAGCGCGGTCGAGGCGACGATCCCGCACAGCGCGGTGGCGGCCTCGCCCGGTGCGCCGTGGAGGTGCCGGATCGCGAGTTGACGCGGAACGCTGCCGATCGCGCGGCGGGCGAACGGCGCGAGCAGCGTCCGCGCGAACCACGGCACGCCCGCGATGCCGCCCGCCAGCAACAGCGCCATCCCGGCAAAGCCGAACAGCGGCAAGTGCGCCACCGGCGGCAGCAGCGATACCGCGCCGCCCGCAAGCAGAAACGCCGCCGCCGGCCACCACGCCGCGCGCTGCCGTGGATCGAGCACGTCGCCGGCATTCTTCAGCGCCGCTGCGGGCGCCGCACGCGCCGCAACCCGGGCCGGCACCGCGCTTCCGCCGACCGCGGCGAGCAGGCCGATCACGAAGAAGCCGACCGCCGCAGCGGGTTGGAACACCACGCCCGACCCTGTCCCGCCGAAATAACCCGCTCCAAGATCGCCACCCAGCCAGTGCAACGCGGTCCAGGCCAGGCCATAGCCCGCCGCCAGTCCCGCGGCCGACCCTACGATGCCGATCGCCACGCCCTCGACCACGACCGCGGCGATCACCGCGCCGCGCGGCATGCCGAGCGTGCGCAGCAGCGCGAAGGCACGCTGGCGCCGAACCACCGACAAGGATTGCGTCGAGTAGACCAGAAACCCGCCGGTCAGCAGCGCGACCAGCGCCAGCATGTCGAGATTGACGCGATAGGCGCGCGACAGCGCATCCCCCTGCTTCGTCTGCGCCTGCGCGGTCGAGATCACGGCATCGGCAGGCAGCAGCCGGGCGAGCGCAGCGTCCGCCGCGGGGCGATCGGCGACCTTCACGTCGAGCCGGTCGAGTCGTCCGAGCCGGTCGAACTTCCACTGCGCGGTGGCGATGTCCAGCACCGCGACTGCGCTGTCGTCGGCGAGCGCGGGCAGCGTTCCGGCAATTCGCAACGGCACCGCGCGACCGTTTGCGGCAATCGTGACGATTGCCCCAAGTTTCGCGCCGCTGCGCGCCAGCGCGGCACGCGACAGGAAGACCGTCGTCTCGTCGAACGCTGCGGCGCTGTCTGCATCCGGCCCCTGGGCGCGGATACCGATCAGCGTCGGGGTCACCGCGGCGGCGCGCAGGACGTCGACGCCAAGCAGCGTCACGCGCGCCGTGCCGATCCGTGCATCGAGCTGCACGACCGGACTTGCGTCCGCCACCCCTGCGGCCAGCGCAACGTGTGGGTACAGCCGCTCATCGAAGCCGAGCCGGCTGGTCGCGGTCACGCTCAGGTCGGCAGAGCCGTTCACGCCGCGCACGGCACTGTTGAACGACGCAAGCGCCGAACCGTTGACCAAATGCACCGCGAAGCCGAGCGCGACCCCCACCGCGATCGCCACGGCGGTGACCAGGAAGCGGGCAGGATGAAATCGCCACTCGCCGCCGATCAGCCAGCCGAGCGCGAGCCGACCCGACCACAGGCCGCGCTCAGCGCGCACGCGCGACCAGGCCTTCGGAGGTCAGTGTCAGCACGCGATCGGCGATCGCCGCGGTCGCGTCGGAATGGGTCACCAGCACCGCGGCTGCGCCGCGGTCACGCGCGGCTCCGGCAAACAGCGTGAGCACGCGCGCCGCAGTCTCGGGATCAAGATTGCCGGTTGGTTCGTCGGCGAGGATCAACGCTGGCCGGTGGACGAGCGCGCGCGCGATGGCGACGCGTTGCAGCTCGCCGCCCGAGAGGTCGCGGGCATAGCCTTGGCCGCGGCCATCGAGCCCGACGGCGGCGAGCAAGGCCGTCGCCTCGCGCTGCGCCGCTGCGGCGTTGGGCGACACCAGCGCCAGCGGCAATGCTACGTTCTGCTGCAGCGTCAAATACGGCAAGATGTGGAAGGCTTGGAAGACGAAACCGATCCGCTCGCGCCGCAGCCGCGTGCGCGCAGTCTCGTCGAGGCGGCCGAGCACCACGCCTTCGATCGCCACCTCGCCGGCATCGGCGTCGTCCAGCCCGGCGAGGATGTTGAGCAATGTCGACTTGCCGACACCGGACTCGCCGGTGATCGCCACGATCTCCCCCGAAGCAACCGTGAAACCGAGTTCGCGGAATAATGTTCGCGGGCCAGGGACACTTTTGGCGAGCGCGCGCACGCTCAGGAGGACACGATCAGGCATTCCTGTTTGTCGTCGGTTGCTGCTTTGGCGACAAGATCAATTCACGATGCTGCCGCCCCGTACGGTGATGCCGTCCGTCGACCGATTCCTCCGCTCAGCGTCGCGGGCGCCCAGATTTGCGCCCTCGCTCCGCTGCGATGTCTGGGCGACCTGTCGCGCACCGGTCTCGTGCGCGACCGCGCCGAGTTCGACGGGGCCAACCTGCGCGCCGGTTGGGCAGCGCCACTGCGGGGCGGCCGTCGTCCAAGCGCCTTGCCAGGAATTGATTGCGAACTTCGGGGGTGGGGGGGCGGGACCCCGACATCCCCGCTTGCTAGCGCGGGCTGATGGCAATTGCCGAATGATCGGCCGCAGGATCGGGAGCGGCCCCTGCTTCCTTGCGTTCGGAATAGCGATCGACGAGCGCCGCCGTATGCGGTCGCAACAGAACGGTGAACCGGATCAGCTCCTCCATCACGTCGACGATACGATCATAGTAAGCGGAGGGACGCATGCGGTCATCGTCCGCAAATTCCCGATAGGCCATCGCGACGGACGATTGGTTCGGGATGGTGACCATGCGCATCCAACGACCAAGCAGGCGCAGCGTATTGACGGTGTTGAACGACTGCGATCCCGCCGAGACCTGCATGACGGCCAGCGTGCGTCCCTGGGTCGGTCGCATGCCACCCATCGACAGCGGCAAATGGTCGATCTGTGCTTTCATCACCGCGGTGATCTGGCCATGCCGCTCGGGGCTGCACCATACGTGTCCTTCCGACCACAGCGAAAGAGCCCGCAATTCGTGTACGGCCGGGTGGTCGTCACCGCTCGCCTGATCGGGCAAAGGCAGATCGAACGGGTCGAAGATCCGGGTCTCGGCACCAAACAGCGTCAGGATCCGCGCGGCTTCCTCGACGCACAGACGGGAAAAGGACCGCTCCCGCAGCGATCCGTAGAGCAGCAGGATGCGCGGCGGCGGCTGGTCGGCCCCCAGCCCGATTGCCGGTCGATCGATGACGAACGACCGGTCGAGGGCCGGAAGATGATGGGGGTCGGGGAGCATCCGGAGCCGGGGCATGGCGATCCTGTCAGGCGAGGTCAGGGGTAGTGCGAGCTGGCAGCTGCAGTTGCCAGGGTGGCGAAGAGCGCACCGCGGCGCAATCGCCTAGAGCCCGCGTCGGTTCAGCGGCGTGCGGTGCCGGTAGGTCGGTTCCTTCGGCGGTCTTCTATAGAGAAATCCGCACGGACGAAATCAAAGTCGGCCGGGGAAGGTTAAGCAGAGGTCGCAGGTGAGAAGCCGAAAAAAGGCTGGGCATGGCCGGGACTGAGTCTCTGCGGCCCCCGAGTCGATCGGCGTTTGCGACCGGCGGCGCCCGTCTCGCTCCTCACAAGCGAAGCGCCGAACCTCAACGATGCTGTCGAGATCGTAGTCGAAGCGGATGAGCGGCGCCGTTTTCAAGGTGCTTCCTTCTATCGCAATGCGATCGGTAAGGATTCTTCGCAATATAGATCAGGGGTCGCGCTTTCTAGCTGTACGAATCACCTCCGCTATGATGGTTTCGGCACACAGTTCGCTGCCGAGATATTCCATGACCGAAATCGAGCAGTTTTCGGAACCTGATGGCGAGCCTCTGCTTGGCCTCTTCAACTCGACGTCCTACGATCCCGATGGTGTCGGGCTGGCGCTGTCGGGCGGGGGGTATAAGGCAGCGGCCTTTCATCTTGGCGCGCTCATCCGCCTTAACGAGCTTGGCTGGCTGCCGCGGCTCTCGCGGATCGCCAGCGTATCGGGCGGCTCGATAGCTGCCGGGTTTCTCGGGCTGATATGGAAAGATCTGACTTTTGATGCCGATGGTGTCGCGGGCAATTTCAAGGCGGTTTTCGTCGAGCCGCTGGGCGAATTTCTTACCGAGGTGAATCTCGACATTCCGCAAGGTTTGCTTGGGCTGCTGCTGCCGTTCCGCTCGGCAGCGGACGGCGTGGCCAAGGCCTATGATCGCCATCTCTTCAAGGGCGCGACGTTGCAGGCTCTCCCCGCAGAGGGGCACGGGCCGCGCTTCGTGATTCTCGCGACCAACTACGACCTGAATTCCTTGTGGCGTTTCTCCCGGCCTTATGCGGCCGATTACCGGGTCGGCATGATCGACAACCCGGTCTTGCCGCTGTCGCGCATCGTGGCCGCATCGTCGGCCTTCCCACCCTTCTTCTGCCCGATCGAGATCGATTTCGACGGGCAGACGGTAAAGCCCGTCGCCGGTGCCGACCGGAACGAGGGCGATTTCCTCAAGCGCGCGCTCCTCGCCGACGGCGGCATCTACGACAATATGGGGTTGGAGCCGATCTGGAAACGCTATGGTACCTTGCTCGTCAGCAATGCGGGCGGCGCGTTCGACGAGGAACATCGTCCGACCGACTGGTTCAATTTGCTTTTGCGGGTCATCAACATGATTCACCGTCAAGCAGAGAACAACCGCCAGCGCGCGCTGATGATGCTCGCAAAGACTGGCGAGCGAAAGATCGCCTATTGGCCGCTTCGCAACACCGCCGGGGCGTACCCGAGACCGTCGCCGGCGCAACCGTCGCCGGAGGATATCAAAGGAGCCCAGGACGAAGGCGTGCGGCTCTGGTCGCTCGGGTCCAAGGCGTATGCGCGTCTCGTCAATCATGGATACAGCCTGTGCGATTCGGCGATGGGATCGTATCTTGATCCCGGCACGCCGCCGCCGGCCATCCTTCCGCTTTAGGGCCAGGAGTCGATCATGCCGAAGATGGTGCCGATCCCGCAACCGACCGCCCGACGACTGCGCGTCTATGCGTTCGATCCCAATGCGTCGCTCGATCTCGGATCAGCCAAATTCAGCCACGCCACGATCGCGCTCGCCTGGTCGGACCCCACGGAGGAGCCGATTTCCATCGGCCCGATCAACGAATATCTCGAAGTGATCGATATCGACCCGGCCAGTCGCCAATTCTATCCGCCGCTCGATCTCAACGCGCCCGACGTGCTTGGCAATGACGGGGGGCTACCGCCGTCCGAAGGCGATCCGCGCTTTCACCAGCAGATGGTGTTCGCGGTCGCGATGAAGACGATCAAGCTGTTTGAACGCGCGCTCGGCCGCAAGGTCATCTGGGCGCCGGCCTGGGACGACGACGCGAAGACCTACGTCCCCACGCTCAAGCTGCGCGTGTATCCGCACGCGCTGCGCGAGGCGAACGCCTATTACAGCCGCGACAAGCGGGCGCTGCTGTTCGGCTATTTCAACGCGACGCAGCGCGCGGCCGGGGCGAGTTGGATTTTCACGGTGCTCTCGCATGACATCATCGTCCACGAAACGACGCATGCGATCCTCGACGGGCTCCATCCGCGCTATTCGGAACCGACCAGCGTCGACAGCCTGGCCTTTCACGAGGCATTCGCCGACATTTCCGCCCTGTTTTCGCACTTCCAGCTCTACGAAGCGGTCTATGATTACATCGAGAAGAATGCCGGCCATCTCGACCAGACCAGCTTGCTGAGTGGGCTGGCCGGACAATTTGCAAAGGGCACGTCGGGCCACCCGTCGCTGCGCGATTTTATCGATGCCAAGCCCGACGCCAATCTGCTCGAAGGCACGAGCGAGCCGCACGATCGCGGCTCGATCCTCGTCGCGGCGGTCTTCGATGCGTTCCTCAGCATCTATACCGCGCGCACCGACGACTTGTTGCGGATGTGCGGCATCCGGATGGGCGCGACCGGCCCGCTTCACCCCGATCTCGTGGCGCGGCTGACCGCGGAAGCGACCAAGAGCGCGGATCACGTTTTGCGGATGTGTATTCGCGCGCTCGATTATCTGCCGCCGGTCGATGTGCGCTTCGGCGAATTCCTGCGCGCGATCGTCACCGCAGATGCCGACCTGATCGCCGAAGACCGGCTCAACTACCGGCTTGCCTTTGTCGAGGCGTTCCGACGGCGCGGCATCTTTCCCGAGAATTGTCTGTCGATGTCGCCCGACAATCTGCTGTGGGACGCGGCCGACGCGGAATTGCCGGTCAGCGATATCGATGCCGAGGGCATGAACCTCATCCCGCAATATGTGCGGAGCGATATCGTCCGGACGGCGGAGGAAAATCGTCGCAAGGTCTGGTATTGGCTCACGCAGCCGGAGCTGAAACTGGCCGACGCCGGGACCGCGGCGGAGGTGCAGCGTTTCGACGCCTTCCGCTCCAAGACCCGCGCAGTTCTGGCCCATGACGAATCCTGCACCGGCCCGCGCCTGGCTGGCTATCTGGCCGATATCGACGCCGATCTTGCCTGGCTGGGCGTGTCCACGGCAGACCGCGTGCAATTGGCGGCCGATCTAGGAGCCGCGCCGACGCATTTCGCACGGTGGGAGGCGTTCCTGATGCTGCTGACCGATCCGCTCCGCGCCACCAACGTCAGGCCCGACACGGAAATCGACAAGGCTTGGGAACGCGCTTTGGGGCTTTTCTTCCAGCGACCCCGAGGCCAACCGCTGTATACGATCCGCGGTGGCGCCGCGGGCCTTTCGGTCGAGGTGGCGAGCGTACGCACCACCCGGCGCGCCGGCCCGGACGGGCAAGACATCCGTCAACTCGTGATCGAGGTGACCCAGCGTCGCCAGGGATTTTTCGACCCGGGCATCCAGCGGGCGAACGACATGACACCGCCCGCAAACAACGCGCATATGAAGGGCGATTTCGTGTTTCGCGGCGGCGCGACCATGATCATCGACCTGCGCGACAACAAGCTGCGCTACGTCATCAGCAAGCGGATCAACGACGATGCCCGGCTTGACCGCCAACGTCAGCATCTGCTCGCTCCTGAGGCGATGGGATTCACATACGATCCCGCGGCCGTGAAGGAACCCTTCGCCATGCTTCACCGGATGTAAGGCGATGGCCCGGCGCACCACAGCAAGGCCCGGCAAATCCGCGGCCACCTCCACCTCCACCTCCACTGCTACGGTCGCGAACGGCGCCGGGGAGACGGTCACGATCCGCATGTACCGGCAGATCCTGGGCGACTGTTTTCTTGTCACGCATGACTATGAAGGTCAGCGGTTTCGCGCATTGTTCGATTGCGGTGCGCTCCAGTGCATCGGCGCAAGCAAGCCCAATACCAAGGCCGCAGTCGCGCATATCGGGGCCGTCGTCGAGGCTTTGTTGCATAATTACGCGAGAGCATGACCGACGTTTTACTTAAAGATGTTATTGGATGCGGACGGTCACCGGCGTTCCTATTTCGGAGGGCTTTGTTGCAAAACTGATGGCGGGGATTCACGCAGGGAATCGAGCGGTATAGATAGGCGTAATGCCCAAACCTGCCGCACCTGTGTATCGTACGACGAACTGGCCTGAGTATAATGCGGCGCTGAAGCGGCGTGGGTCGCTGGAAATATGGTTTGATCCGGAGATGCACTGGCTTTCGAAGCCGTGTGGTCGCCCTGGTCGCCCGATGCGGTTTTCAGACAGCGCGATAGAGCTGTGCCTGACGCTGAAGACGCTGTTCAACCTGCCTTTGCGGCAAGTGACGGGGTTGGTTTCGAGCCTGATCAAAATGGCGGGGCTGGATTGGTCGGTGCCGGATTATACGACGCTGTGCCGACGGCAGAAGACGTTGAAGGTCAACCTCGGCGGGCGGATCAGCTCGGGCGGACTGCACCTGCTGGTCGACAGCACCGGGATCAAAATGACGGGAGAAGGCGAGTGGAAGACGCGCAAACACGGACCGTCCTACCGTCGCCAGTGGCGCAAGGTGCATCTCGGGATTGATGCTGGGACGCTGGATATCCGGGCCATTGAGGTCACGACGAATGCCATTGGTGACGCACCGACGCTGCCCGTTCTCCTGGCGCAAATTCCCGGAGACGAGCGGATACTCAGCGTCGGCGGAGATGGCGCTTATGATACCAGGGACTGCCATGCCGCTATTGCCGGGCGCGGTGCCGATGCGGTCATCCCGGTCCGCCGCAACGGGCAACCATGGGCAGAAGGCGGTCCCGGCGTCGATGCACGCAATGGAGCGCTACGCGCGACAAAGCGGCTTGGTCGCGCAATCTGGAAAAAGTGGAGCGGCTATCATCGCCGCAGTCTGGTCGAGACCAAAATGCACTGCTTCAAACTCCTGGGCCAGCGCGTTGTCGCCCGCACCTTCGATCGTCAGATTACCGAGCTCAAAGTCCGTGCTGCAATTCTCAATCGGTTCTCCGAAATAGGAACGCCGGTGACCGTCCGCATCCAATAACATCTTCAAGTAAAACGTCGGTCATGCTCTCGCGTAATTATGCAACAAAGCCCGTCGTCGATGATCTTTTCGCCGACACTGGCGGCGAGCTTGATCTGGTCGTCGGCACGCACGAGCATTACGATCATCTGTCGGGCTTCCTGCTCCATTTCGACATCTGGCAAAAGTTCACGATCAAACAGGTGTGGCTCGCCTGGACCGAGGATTATTCCGACGACCTCGCGAACGACATTCGCGACAAGAAGTCGAAGGGGCTGGCAGCTCTTGCCGCGCTGGTGGGGTCTGGCGACGGCGGGGTCCCCAACCCGTTTGCGCTGGATCGTACGAACGCGCAGGTCGGCGATATCCTGACCCGGATCAGCGATCTCCTGCAATTCTATGGCGAAATCGATCCATGGCACGCGCCCGCAGGCCAGGCCCTCGCCGCGGCCGCGGCCATGCCGCCGCGCGTCCCGAAAGTACCGCCGCGCAGTTGTCGTGATGTGCTGGACTGGCTCAAGGCCAAGGCGACGGCCGGCAACGTGGCCTATCTGTCACCTGGGCAGCAAAAGCTGTTCGGCGTGGCGGGCCGGCTGAAAGCCTCGGCTTTCGGTCCGCCGCGAACGCGCAACCGGCTGCTCCAGCTCGATCCGACCACCGGGCCGACGCGCGAAACCTATCTCGTTCGTTCGGACGACGTGACCTCGCTCGACGTGACGCTCAGGCTTCGTGCGGCGCAGGCCGACGATGCCGAGCCGGACGATCCCGCCCGCTATCCCTTCGCCGAGCGGTTTCGCGGCTGGGAGGGCGAAACATCGACCGACACAGTCGCCGCGCTCTATTATCAGGGTCAGGCGAACCGGCGGATCGACGGCGAGTGGCTCGGCTCTGCCGAGACGCTCGCGCTGAAGATCGACGGCGACGTCAACAACACCTCGCTCGCGCTCGCGATCGAGGTGCCGGGCCGCGATGTGCTCCTGTTTCCGGCCGACGCGCAGGTCGGGAACTGGTTGTCCTGGCATGACCAGACATATCCGGGCACGGCCACGCCGTCTGGAGCCACACAGGAGACCGCCGCGCAGATCCTGGCGCGAGCAATTTTCTACAAGGTCGGACATCATGGCAGCCACAATGCCACCGCGCGCGCGCAAGGACTTGAGATGATGACCAGCCCTGATCTCGTGGCGATGATGCCCGTGGTTGAGGCAGTCGCCAAGGAACAGGTGACGAAGAATAATCCGGACGGCTGGGCAATGCCGTATGGCGATCTCTATACCCGCTTGCAGGAAAAGACGTCCAAGCGAATCGTGCGCGGTGACGGTGTGCGGACGGAGGAGGAAGCTGCGTTCGCCACGCCGGGTGGCCGCTTCGCGCTGACGTATTCAGACGACGGCCCGAACCCGCTCTGGGCCGAACTGACGATGACCTGTCGCCCTAGCTGAATACGCCGTCGCGTACTTGGCTTCGGTCGATGCGGGAAACCAGCGTGACGGTGACGCTATCGGACGCTCCGGAGGTGATCGTGTCCAGCAATGCCGGGTTGGTCGAGCTGGCCCGCAGGCTGCCCGACACGGCCGCGATGCGGATCGCGGTCACCCGTCTACGCCTGCCAGGCCGGGATACGCCTGCGGGCGCGGCGCGGGGGCATCCCAAAGGAAGCGACGCTCTTTCTCCGCGATCGCCAGATCGTTCACCGACGCCTCACGCCGCCGCATCAGCCCGTTTTCGGCAAACTCCCACTGCTCGTTGCCATAACACCGATACCATTGGCCAGCGATGCGGCACTCGTATTGGAACCGCACCGCGATCCGGTTGTCGGTGAACGCCCACAGATCCTTGACTAGGCGATAGTCCTCCTCGCGCGCCCATTTGGCGCGCAGCAGTGCGATAATGGCGGGCCGCCCGCTGACGAAGCTGTCGCGGTTTCGCCACGCGCTGTCGATCGTATAGGCCAGCGCCACCCGCTCGGGATCGCGGCTGTTCCAGGCATCCTCCGCGGCCCGCACCTTGAGCAACGCGGTCTCGCGCGTGAAGGGCGGTAGCGGGGGCCGTGGAATCTCGAGGCTGCTCATGCGGGGAGGTCCTTTTCGGCAAGCGCCGCGCGCAGCGCGATGTTCTCGGCTTCAAGCGCCGCGAGTCTGGCGTGGAGTGGCGCAGACGCGGCAGCGATCTCGGCCTCGGTGAAGCGCGGCGCTATGTGCTGCGGACAATTCCAATCGAACGCCTCGAGGTGCAGCCGGAACAAGCGCTCCGGCACGCCGCGATAGTTCGGCAGATCAAGCCGGCGCGCCAGCGCGGGATCGGCGGCGAGATCGCGCGCCTCGATCCGGGCATAGAGCTTCAACCGGCGGCGGCGCGGATAGTCCATCAGGAAGAGCGCCACGCGATCGTTCGCCGCCACGTTGCCAAGGCTGATATATTGGCGATTGCCCCGAAAATCCGCGAAGGCGAGCGTGGTTTCGTCAAGTATCTTGAGGAAACCCGCCGGGCCACCGCGATGCTGGACATAGGGCCAGCCGCTCTCCGATACGCTCGCCATGTAGAAGCTGTCGCGCGCGGCGATGAATTCGATTTCGGCGGGGCCGAAGCGATCCGACGGCCGCGCCCCGCCGACGTTATCGTAAAGCCCGGCACTGCCATTCGCGACCTTCGCCGCGAACACGCTCGGCGTCGTCGCCAGAGTGAGGAAGGCATTGGCCATGATCGGACTCCGGTTGCGGCAAAAAGGGGCTTCGGTGGGCGCGTCGGGTGCAAACTGCCGACGCCAGGAGGTTAGGCGGCCTCGGTAGCCAGGACGACCGGGAAGTCGATGTCGGTCTTGGCGACGTTGTTGACGTAGTTGGTCAGCACGTTGAGCGCGACCGACGCGACGATCTCGATCACCTGCGCCTCGTCGAAACCCGCCACGCGCACTTCGGCGAGATCGGCGTCGCTGACCCGGCCGCGCGCTTCGTGGACCTTGCGGGCGAACACGATCGCGGCATCGGCTTTGGCGTCGCTGGAATGACCGGCGCGGTTGAGCGCGATCTCGGCGTCGTCGATCTTGGCGAGGTTCAGCCCAAGATAGGTGTGCGCCGACAGGCAGTAATCGCAGCCATTGGCTTGCGCGATCGCAAGCGCGATGCGTTCGCGGGTCTTGGCATCGAGCGTGCGGCCCAGCGCGCCGTTGAGGCCGAGATACCCCTCGAGCGCAGCGGGGCTGCTGCCGACGAGACGGAACAGGTTGGGGACCATGCCAAGCTGCTTCTCGACAGCATCAAGCATCGGCTGCGACTTTGCAGGGGAATCTTCGCGGGTGGGGATGGCGATGCGGGACACGTTTTTTCTCCGGTATAGGCAGCTGGATGCGGCCTGCCCGACGCAGATGTCATTTTGTGGCCGCTGTGATAATCCGTTCGATCGACACTTCACTCGTGCGGAAAGCGGGATAATCATGGACCAGCTGGAAATGTTGCGCACGTTCGTCGCGGTCGCCGATCAGGCGAGTTTCGCGCAGGCCGCCCGCCGCCTCCGCGTCTCGCCGACAGCGGCGAGTCGCGCCGTGGCCGGGCTGGAAATGGCGCTTGGAACGCCGCTCTTGCGACGGACGACGCGGTCGGTGCGCCTGACCGACGAGGGCGCGGCCTATCTCGAGCGCTGTCGTGCCGCGCTGACGGAACTCGATGATGCCGCGCTGGCGTTGCGCGGCACAGGCGCGGTGCCAGGGGGCAATCTTGTCGTCACCGCACCGGTCACCTTCGGGCGTCTCCATATCCTGCCCATCGCCACCAGCCTGCTGCGCGATCATCCACGTCTGAATGTCGACCTCACCTTGATCGATCGCGTCGTCCGGCTGGTCGACGAAGGGATCGATGTCGCTGTTCGGATCGGCGATCTGTCGGACAGTTCGCTCCATGCCCTCAAGGTCGCGGACGTGCGGCGCGTGCTCGTCGCCAGTCCTGGCTATCTGGCCGCGCGCGGAACGCCCGCTAACGTGCGAGCGCTCCACGATCACGCCCTGATCTCTTTCACCGAGATTGATCGCGCGCATGAGTGGCGCTTCGGCGCGGCCGGCAAGACAGCGATCCGAATCGAACCCAGGTTGACGGTCAACACCGCGGATGCGGCCATCGCCGCCGCGTCCGATGGCTTGGGGATCGCGCGCGTGCTGTCGTATCAGGCGCTCGAGGCCGTCGCCGCGGGGCGCTTGGTCACCGTGCTCGACATGGCCGCCCCGCCACCCGTGCCGGTACATCTGGTCTATCAGGCCAACCGCCGCGCTTCGGTCAACGTGCGCGCCTTCATCGAAGGCGCCCGCGCGCATTTTGGTCGATTGGATCTGACGGGGGGCGCGGCGTAACGATGCCGATGTCGTTTCCGTCGGTCAGCCGAGAAACGTGCCGCCCGACAGAGACGAGGAAGATCCTGAAAAGATCTTCGAAAACGTCGTGGCGACGCTGCAATCTCTGGCGGTACCCGCGACGGTGCGTAGCCGGCGCGGAACAGGTCGTCGGCACCGTGGGTGATGTGCCGCACCCCATCAACCTTGGTACGGCCCTGCATCGAGAACACCGCCCTAGACGGCCGCGCGTCGCGACGCGCCGTCAGATCTGCGCGCGCTCGTCGGGATGCTGTCCGGCGCGCGCGCCCGCCGTTGGAGCCGCGGTCACACGGCGCGTGCTGGCGGGAACTACGTATGGGGCGCCGGTGATCGATCCCCTAGGATTTGCCCCGGCGCCGATGCCACGCGGGTGAGCGTAGCGGCGGCCCGGAAAAAGGCGAACGCGGCGATGACGAAGCTCTACCTTCACCCCGAGCGCCAGCTGGTATCGCGTCTCGGCTGGCTGGGCGCCGGCGTGCTGGACGCCAAGGCCGGCATCGGTCCTACAGCCGACTCGATCCTCTGCGTTGTCGCTGCCGCGCAAGCCCCTGACCGCCGAAATCGGCGTGCGTTGCGGGCCGGCATCGTGCTGTCCGGGACCATCGAGACGCCCCCAACACGGCGCCTGTCATGACGACGGGGCACCTTATTGCGGCCTTTGCCTCAGGGCTGCTGATCGGCCTTGCCGTGATGCTCTATTGGGTCGCCTGGCATCGGCGGCGGCGATGACCTCGCCATCGCTGCGGCACGCTGATGCTGCGCCATGCAGCACCGGTGTCACCGGCTTGTCGTCGCACGATGCGGCGGCGCGGCTTGTCGCCGACGGACCCAACGAACTGCCGCGCGCAGGACAGCGATCGATCCTGCGGATCGCGTTCGACGTGCTGCGCGAACCGATGCTGGCACTGCTGCTCGCCGGGGGGCTTGCCTATCTGCTGCTCGGCGATCTCACCGAAGCGTTGATTCTGCTGGGCTTCGCGACCTTCTCGATCGCCGTGACCGTCGTCCAGGAGGCACGAACCGAGCATGTGCTGGAGGCGCTGCGCGACCTTTCGGCGCCGCGCGCGCTGGTCGTTCGCGATGGTGTGCGTCGCCATGTCGCCGGGCGCGAGGTCGTCCGCGACGATCTGATCGTTCTCGAACAGGGCGATCGGATCGCCGCCGATGCCGTGCTCGTCGCGGCAAACGACCTGCAGGCCGACGAATCGCTGCTGACAGGGGAGTCGGTGCCGGTTGGCAAGATCCTGCTCGACGCCCCCGACGGCGGCGCAGCGCCGCGGCCTGGCGGCGATGGTCAGCCCTATGTCTATTCGGGCTCGCTCGTTGCGCGCGGCAGCGGCATTGCGCGCGTGCTGGCGACCGGACCCCGCAGCGAGATCGGGCGGATCGGCCAGTCGCTCGCGACGCTCGACACCGAAGCGCCACGCCTTAGCCGCGAGACGACGCGGATCGTCACCTGGTGCGCGATCGGAGGCGGCGCTGTCGCGCTGACCGTGGTGCTGCTGTACGGCCTGCTGCGCGGGGGCTGGATCGAGGCATTGCTTGCCGGAATCGCGATCGGGATGTCGATGCTGCCCGAAGAGTTTCCGGTCGTGCTGACAGTATTCCTGGCGATGGGGGCATGGCGGATCGGCAAGGTCGGGGTCCTTACGCGGCGTGCCGCAGCGATCGAGACGCTCGGGTCGGCAACGATATTGTGCACCGACAAGACCGGTACGCTGACCGAAAACCGCATGTCGCTCGCGCAAATGTGGCTGCCGGGCGGCGCGACCCTGGAGATGGGGCCGGATATCGTGGTTCCGGTTTCGTATCACGGCCTTATCGCGACCGCGGCGCTCGCCAGTGCCGCCGAGCCGACCGATCCGCTGGACATTGCGCTACACGCCGCGCGCGCCGCGGTTCCGGCGATCGCCGTGCCCGATGGCGGGCCGGTGCATGGCTATGCCCTGCGCCCCGAACTCCTCGCCATGTCGAACATCTGGGAGTGTGGCCACACGCTCACCATTTCGGCCAAAGGCGCCCCGGAAGCGATCGCTGGCCTGTGCCACCTGGCGAGCGATGCGTTAGCGGCAATGACCGCCGCCGTCGACGCGATGGCAATGCGGGGTATCCGCGTCCTCGCCGTCGCAACGGCGACGCCCCCAAGTCGCGCCTGGGCCGAAACGCAGCAGGACTATGCCTATACCCTGACCGGGCTCGTCGGGCTGGCCGATCCGATCCGCGCGAGCGTCGCCGGCGCGGTCGCAGAGTGCCGCAGCGCCGGCATCCGGGTGGTGATGATCACGGGCGACTATGCGGCGACCGCGCGCTCGATCGCGACGCAGGCCGGCATCGTCGATGGCGATGTGCTGACCGGCGACGATCTCGCCGCGCTCGACGATGCCGCGCTCGCGGCACGGCTCAAGTCCGTCACCGTCTTCGCGCGAATCATGCCCGAGCAGAAGCTGCGCATCGTTCAGGCGTTCAAGGCTGCGGGCGAGGTGGTCGCGATGACTGGCGACGGCGTCAACGATGCGCCGTCGCTCAAGGCCGCGCATATCGGCATCGCCATGGGCAAGCGCGGCACCGACGTTGCGCGGGAGGCAGCGGCGATCGTCCTGCTCGACGACGATTTCGGGTCGATCGTCGCGTCGGTCCGGCTTGGAAGGCGGATCTACGACAATATCCGTAAGGCGATGGCGTTCATCTTCGCAGTCCACGTGCCGATCGCCGGATTGGCGCTGCTCCCGCTCTTCTTCGGCATGCCGTTGCTGTTCGGCCCGATCCACATCGCGTTGCTCGAAATGGTGATCGACCCGGTTTGCGCGCTGGTGTTCGAGGCGGAGCGCGACGAAACCGATATCATGACGCGGCCGCCGCGCGATCCCGCCGAGCCGCTGTTCGCGCTGCCGATGATCGTCGGGAGCGTGCTCCAGGGCGGGATCGCCTTTGCCATGCTGGCCAGCGTCTTCTTCGTCGAGACATGGGGCGGCATGCCCGAGCCCGAGCTTCGCGCGCTGATCTTCTTTGCGTTGATCGCCGAGATCGTCGCGCTGATCCTGGCGAACCGGTCGTTCAGTGCGGCGCTCGGCGAAGCGCTGTTCCGGCACAACGCCGCGCTGCGGTACGTCGCGCTTGCGATCACTGGCGTGACCGCCCTGATCCTGTTCCTCCCGCAGGCACAGACGCTGCTGAAGTTCGGGACGATCGCGTGGAGCGACATGGCGCTGGCGGTCGGGCTGGGCGTCGTCCTGCTGGGGCTGCTCGAAGGCTGCAAGCCGTTGGTCGGCTGGCTGGTCGCGCGCGCTGCGCCGCCGTCGCGGGCGGGCGCGGCGGCCGCAGCGTGAGCGCTGGGGTGGCACCCGATGCGGTGGTTGCGCGCGGCTTTCTTGTGGTGCTGGTCGTGGGCGCAACGCTTGCCTTCGTCTGGCTGGTCGCGCCCTTTTTCGGGGCGATCCTGTGGGCGGTGATCGCCGCGATTCTGTTCGAGCCGCTCAACGCACGCCTGCTCCGCGCGGTGCCGCACCGCCGGGGGGTCGCTGCCGCGGCGACGTTGCTGGTCATCGTCATGGTCGTCGTCGTGCCCGCGATCCTGCTGGCATCGGCCCTGCTGCGCCAGGCGACGACCTTCTACACGCACGTCCGCAGAGGGGAGATCGATTTCGGACGCGTGTTTGTCGAGACGCAAGCACGCTTGCCGGGATGGGCGCGGGACTGGCTTGCCGATATCGGCCTGGGCGATGTCGCGGGCCTGCGAAGCCGGCTTGGCCAAGGCGTCGCGAACAGCTTTCAGTTGCTGCTCGGGCAGGTGCTCAGTATCGGGCAGGGCACGTTCGGCTTCTTCCTGGCGCTGGGCGTCATGCTGTATCTGACCTTCTTCCTGCTGCGCGATGGGCACGCGCTCGCAGCGCGCGTCGAGCGCGCCATTCCCTTGACGCTCGACCAGCGCGCGGTGCTGGTCGCGAAGTTCGTCACGGTGATCCGCGCGACGATCAAGGGCAGTCTCATCATCGCGATCCTCCAGGGAACGACCGGCGGCATCGTCTTCTGGGCGATCGGCGTCCCCGGCGCCCTCCTCTGGGGGGTGGCAATGGGCGTGTTCTCCTTGTTCCCCGCGATCGGGACTGGGCTGATCTGGGTCCCGATGACGGCGTATCTGCTGGCGCGGGGCGCGATCTGGCAGGGGAGCGTGCTGTTCCTCTGCGGCTTCTTCATCATCAGCAGCGTCGATAACGTGGTCCGCCCGATCCTGGTCGGGCGCGATGCCCGCATGCCCGACTATGTCGTGCTGATCGCGACGCTCGGCGGTTTCGAGTTGATGGGGTTCAACGGTTTCGTGATCGGGCCGGTGATCGCCGCGGTGTTCATGGCCGCTTGGGGGATTGTCGGCGACACCCAAGCCCGATCGCAGACGCCGACATCGTGACGTGCTGCGGCTCGAACGATGGGACTTCGAAGTCGATCAGCGCCTGCGGTCACGATCTCGTTCAGCGGCTTGTCGTAAAGCGCAAGACCGCCGTCCGGGCCGGTGTAGCGCGGGCTCCGGCCGTCTGTGCGCGCATCGCGTCGATCCACCCCAGACCGTCGTGGCGTTTCGTTCCTCTCGTCGCCCCATGGTGCCACCAAGCGCAGGATCTCGATGGCGTTCGACTGTGATCCATCCCGAGCGGCCATTGCCACCGCTAAGCACGGCGCGACCTGCGCCATTTTGTCGGTGGTTTCGAAAGCCGACGCGCCGTAAACCCTTGCCACGAGAGACTGCGCAGAGCGGTTCGAGCGGGATGAGGTGAGGCGTTGACGAGTGTCGTGATTCTGTTCGCGCAGGCGGTGAGCCTGGCGGCGACCAACTATTCGGTCGACGTACCGATGCGGGCCCCGACGACGCGGCCCGCCTTCGCCGACGAGTTCAGCCGTACGATCGATCCATCGCGCTGGCGCTTCGATGTCGAGCGCAACCGCACTGGCTGGGCCAATAACGAGAAGCAATATTACGCAGCCGATCGACGCGAGAATGCGCGGATCGAGCAGGGCGCGCTGGTGATCGAGGCGCGGCGCGAGGCGCTGCGGTCTCGCGCCGACTGGGGCGGGCAGGCGTATAGCTCGGCCAAACTCGTCAGCCGCGAGGCGCTTGGCTATGGGTTCTACGAAGTCCGGGCCAAGCTGCCGTGCGGGCGTGGGACCTGGCCCGCGATCTGGCTGCTGCCGCAGACCGGCACATGGCCCGACATGGGCGAGATCGACCTGATGGAGATGGTCGGCTGGCAGCCGCGCGTCGTCCATGCCACGCTGCACAGCGGCGCGTTCAACCACCGGCTGGGGACGCAGCGCGGCGCCGAGGTGCGCGTCGCAAGCGCGTGCACCGCGTACCACCGCTACCAGCTCGACTGGCAGCCGCATGCGATCACGATCGGCGTCGACGGCCATGGCTATATGCGCGTCGCCGATGATCAGCCGGGGGGGCATGCCGCCTGGCCGTTCGCCGTGCCGTACAATTTGATCCTCAACCTCGCGGTCGGCGGCGATTGGGGCGGGGTCAAGGGGATCGACGATGCCGCGCTGCCGCAGCGTATGTCGGTCGATTATGTGCGGTACTGGCGCGCCCCGTGAGCGTTTCCGGGATGACCGTCCACCGTGTCGGGCGCGAGGCGCAGCCCGTGGTCGTGATCGACGGCTTCGCAGCCGATCCCGATGCGCTGCGCGCCGCTGCGATAGCAGCGACCTTTGGTCCCGCTATGCAACATTACCCCGGCGTCCGCGCCGCGCTGCCGCCGACCTATATGCCCGCGCAGGTCGAGGCGCTGGCCGATGTCCTGGGTCCCGTGCTGGGCCGCGCTGGCGCGGTAGCGCTGATCGATGCGAGTTTTTCGATCGTCACGACCCCGCCCGAGGCGCTCGATATCCGCCAGCGGCTGCCGCATTGCGACGCGTTCGGCGCGGACCGGATCGCGCTGGTCCATTATCTCGCTCCCGACGGTGGCGACGGCACCGCCTTCTTTCGCCACCGCTCGACCGGGTTCGAGACGATCGACGAGGATCGTGCGCCGATCTTCTTCGGCCAGCTCGAGGCTGAGATCCGCCACGGCGGCGTGCCACCCGCGCGCTATGTCACGGGCGACACGGCGCTGTTCGAGCGCACGCTCGAGATCGAAGCGCGCTACAACCGCGCGCTCGTCTATCCGAGCTATCTGCTCCACAGCGGCGCGATCGCGCCCGACGCGCCGCTGTCATGCGATCCCGCGGAAGGACGGTTGACGGTTACAGCCTTCCTGTCGGTCGGTTAGGGCTTCATCGTCGCGGCCGTGACGTTCGTGGTGGAGACGAGCGCCCGGTCGGTCGCATCGTGCGCCAGCGCGACGCGGTAGCGCCCGCCCACGATCCGCCAGCCGGGCAGGGCCGTATCATAGTCCGCGAGGATGCGCGGCTCGGCGACGAGCGTGATGCGCTTTGCTTCGCCTGGTTTGAGCGTGACGCGTTGGAAGCCAGCGAGCCGCATCGGCGTCGCTGCCCCCTCGCGCGCGACATACAGTTGCGGCACGTCGGCGCCCGCGACGCGCCCGGTATTGACGACGTCGAAGCTGATGCTGAGCTTTGTGCCGCCGGTCACGACCGGGTTGCGATAGGCAAAGCGGGTGTAGCTGAGCCCGTGGCCGAACGCGAACAGCGGCGTGGCACGCGTCTTCTCATACCAGCGATAGCCGACGTCGGCGCCCTCGGCATATTCGACCGGGAAGCTCGCCAATTGGTGATCGCTCGCATGGCCGGGATCGGCTGCCGCCTGTGCCTCGGCGGAGGTCAGCCGGTCAAGCCCGACCGGTGCCGCGCGCGGCGCCTGGGTCGGGCTGGCGGGGAAGGTGATCGGCAGGCGGCCCGACGGATTGACGCGCCCGGTCAGGATGTTGGCGATCGCGGGGCCGCCGCGCTGCCCCGGATACCACGCCTGCACGACCGCGGGCACTGCCGACAGCCACGGCATCAACACGGGGCCGCCGGTTTCCAGCACCGCGATCGTCTTGGGTTGCGCCGCCGCCACCGCGGCGATCAGATCGTCCTGGCGATCGGGCAGCGACAGATCGGGCACGTCTTGCGCCTCGGTCGTCCACTGCGTCGCGAACACGACCGCGACGTCGGCGGCCTTGGCGGCGGCAGCAGCGGCGGTGGGGTCGCGGCCATCGATCCAGGTTACCTGCGCCTGCGGCATCGCGGCGCGAATCGCGGCGAGCGGCGAGGAAGCATGCCAGGTGACGCGCGCGAACGAGGATGCGGCACCGCTGGTCAGCGGGATCTCGACGGGCGCGCCGCCGACCGAGCGCACCTGGCTCGATCCGCCGCCCGACAGCACGCCGACATCGGCACGGCCGCCGATCAGCACGACGCGCTTTGCGGTGCGCGCCAGCGGCAGGAGGTTGCCGTCGTTCTTGAGCAAGACGATCCCGGCTTCGGCGGCGCGCTGCGCGACCTCGGCATGCGTATCATAGGGAATCGGGTGCGCGGCGGTGGCGGGCGCATCATAGGCGCCGGTTTCGATCAGCCCGGTCAGATAGCGGATCACCATGTCGTCGAGCCGCGCCATCGGCACGCGACCGGCCGCGATATCGGCCTTGAGCGCATCGGCGAAATAGATCGCGTGATCCAGTTCCTGCCCCGATTCCTGGTCGAGCCCGGCATTCGCCGCCTTGGCGGTCGAATGCACCGCGCCCCAGTCAGACATCACCCAGCCGCGATAGCCCCAGTCGCGCTTGAGCACGTCGTTCAGCAGATGCGCATTCTCGCACGCCCAGTCGCCATTGACCTTGTTGTACGCGCACATCACCGAGCCGGGCCTGCCCGTCTCGATCGCGATCTCGAAGGCAAGCAGGTCGCTCATCCGCAGCGCCGCCTCGCCGATCTTCGCGTCGACGACGGTGCGGCCGGTTTCCTGCGAATTGAGCGCGAAATGCTTGACCGTCGAGACGATGTGGTTCGACTGGACGCCCGCGATGTGCGCGCCCGCCATCATGCCCGACAGCAGCGGATCCTCGCCGAGATATTCGAAGTTGCGGCCGTTCCACGGGTCGCGGGTCAGATTGACGCCGCCCGCGAGCAGCACGCTGAAGCGCTTCGCCCGCGCCTCTGCGCCGATCATCGCGCCGCCCGCCCGCGCGATCGCGGGATCGAAGGTCGCCGCAGTGGCGAGGCTTGAGGGGAGAGCGGTGGCGACGTCGCCCTTGCGCTGTTCGATCTGGTTGGCGACGCCGAGCGAGGCATCGCTCTCGCGAATCAGCGGAACGCCCAGATGCGCGATTCCGTCGATATGGCCGGCGGACGGAATCAGCTCGTTCGGGGTCTTGCCGGCGGCCATTGGGGGGAACAGACCGTGGACGAGCGCGATTTTCTCGTCGAGTGTCATTTTGGCAACGATCGCCGCCGCGCGCGCCCGCGCGTCCTGAACCGCGGTCTGCTTGGCGGCCGGGCCCGCCACCACCGGCGCTGCCACGCCGATACCGGAAAGCAGCGTTGCGCCGAGTAGCCAGCCATGAATCGTCTTTGCCATCGAAGAAATCCTCCCAGATTTTTGGCGCGCATGCCGTTGCCGGCGGGGCTTCCCCGCTCGGCCGTGCCGCCGCCTGTGGCATATAAACAGCACATCCTGGGAACGTTCACAACATCGCGTTTCCGCCATGCCGCCGACTTGACAATCGCTTTGGCCAGGAACAAGTGAACGTTCTCAAACAAGAGGGCGCTGGGGTAACGCGCCGCTATCAGGGAGGATGATGATGGGGGGCTTTAGCACCCGTTTGGCTACGCGACTCGCACTTGGCGTCTCGACGCTTGCGCTTGCCGGCTATCCGATGATCGCCGGGGCGCAGGACGCCGCGTCGACGATGGGCAACACCGGTCCGGCGACGACGCAGGATGCGCCGGCCAGCACCGCGACGACGCAGAGCACCGCGACCGCCGATGGGACCGACGCGAGCGGCGACATCGTCGTCACCGGCATCCGCGCCAGCCTTCGCAGCTCGATCAATCTCAAGCGCAATGCGCAGGGCATCGTCGACGCGATCTCGGCCGAGGATATCGGCAAATTCCCCGACACCAACCTGGCGGAGTCGCTCCAGCGCATCACCGGCGTGTCGATCGACCGTTCGAACGGCGAAGGCCAGTTCGTCACCGTCCGCGGCTTCGGTCCGGAATACAATCTCGTCACGCTCAACGGCCGCCAGCTTGCGACCTCGACGATCGGCGACGGCAACGGCGCACCGGTCTCGCGCTCGTTCGATTTCGCCAATCTCGCGTCCGAAGGCGTGGCCGCGCTCGAAGTCTACAAATCCGGCCGCGCCAGCGTGCCGTCGGGTGGCATCGGCTCGACGATCAACATCCGCACGCCGCAGCCGTTCGACAAGCCGGGCCTGCGCGGCTCGCTGTCGGCGCGCGGCGTGATCGACACGTCGCAGAATGGCGGCAAGGACGTGACGCCCGAAGTGTCGGGCATCTTCTCCGACACCTTCGCCGACGATCGCATCGGCGTGCTTGTGCTCGGCTCGTTCCAGGAGCGGCATTTCAGCGCGAACCAGGCCAATGTCGGCTTCCGCGACGGCTATCTCGGCGCGGAGAACAATTGGGGCTCGCTCGCGCAACCAGGCGACCCGCGCGCGGCCAACATCACCAACCGTCCGGGTGCGACCGACGTCTATCAGGTCCCGCAGAACGCGGGCTATGATGTCGTCAACGGCAAGCGCCAGCGCATCAACGGGCAGGCCGTGCTGCAGTTCAAGCCGACCGACGCGCTGACCGCGACGTTCGACTATACCTATTCGCGCAACACCGTCGACATTCGCGATAACAGCGTGGGCATCTGGTACAACCATAACGACACGTCGAGCTCGTGGACCAACGGGCCGGTCGCCGGGCCGAACTTCTACACCGAGCGGTTCGGCGCGTCCGAGACCAAGGATCTCGCTTACTCCGCGTCGCAGACGTCGGCGCGCAGCGAGAACAAGGCGATCGGCGGCAACCTCACCTGGAAGGCGCCGGGCGGCGTCACCGTGGTGCTCGACGTCAATCACTCGACCGCGGAATCGAAGCCGAACAGCCCGTATGGCAACAGCAACTCGGTCGGCACCGCGGTGTTCGGCATCCAGAACCAGACGATCAATTTCCAGAACCAGCTGCCGGTCATCTCGTACAACACCTATTCCGGCATCGATCCGCTCAATGCCGCGAACATCGTTCCGACCGGCAACGCCTTCCGCAATTCCTACTTCCGCGACGAGATCAACCAGTTCCAGCTGAAGGGGCATTACGACCACAGCCACGGGTTCCTCGAGAGCCTCGACTGGGGCGTGCAATACACCGACAACAAGGTCCGCTCGGCGTATAGCGTGCTGCAGAACGACACGTGGGGCGGGACCGGCGGCGACAGTGCCGCGCAGCGGGCTGCCGCGGCGGCGCTGCTGCCCGACAGCCTGTTCACGCTGACCAGCATTCCCGACAAGTTCTCGGGCATCAGCGGCGCCAATTCGGCGGACATCGTCAAGTCGTTCTACACGTTCGACCTGCCGAGCGTCGTCAAGCTGCTCGACCAGGCGTACAAGATCTGCGGCGGCAGCGGCCAGTGCCTGATCCCGTACACCACCGACTCGCGCGTCCGCGAGAAGACGATCTCGCCCTATTTCCAGTTCAATGGTAAGTTCAACGTGCTGTCGATGCCCGGGCACATCATCGGTGGCCTGCGGTATGAGACGACCGACGTCAGTGCGTCCGCGCTGGTGCCGGCCCCCTCGGGCGCGCGGCAGAACTCGCAGAACGAGTTCAACATCCTGTTCAACGGGACCGGCTTCACCTCGTTCAAGGGCAGCTACCAGAACTGGCTGCCGTCGGTCGATTTCGACATCGAACCGACCGATACCGTCAAGCTGCGCGCGTCCTACAGCCACACCATCACGCGGGCTGACTATGGCAGCCTGCAGGGCGGTCGCCGGCTCGATACGCTGTTCCGCGTCGGCGGCGGCACCGGCTCGCTCGGCAATCCCAATCTGATCCCGTACAAGTCGAAGAACATCGACCTGTCGGCAGAATGGTATTACAACAAAGAGAGCTACATTTCGGTCGGGTATTTCCACAAGAATGTGGCGAATTACATCGGCAATACGGTCGTTAACCAGACGATCCCCGGGATCACCTCGCCGACGACGACGTTCAACGGCGTGACGCAGAACGGCCCGCGCTATCAGGCGGCGCTCAATGCGCTGGGCGCGAACGCAACCTTTGCGCAGATCCGCGACTATATCGGGGCCAATTATCCGGGTGGCGTGGTCAACGGGACGATCGTCGCGCAGCCGAACGATCCGCTGGTCAACTTCGTGATCCAGACGCCGTTCAACAGCGCGCAGACCGCCAATGTCGATGGGTTCGAATTCGCGATCCAGCACAGATTCTGGAACACCGGGTTCGGCACGATCCTCAACTACACGATCGTCCGCGGCAATCAGAACTACAACAACCGCCTGCCGGCAAGCGTCTCGCAATTCGCGATCACCGGCCTGTCGGACAGCGCCAACGCGGTGCTGTTCTATGACAAGAACGGCCTGCAGGCGCGTGCCGCGTATAACTGGCGCAAGGGGTATCTGTCGGCGGCGGGGGTCAACCCGTTCTACATCGACACCTATGGCCAGCTCGACGTCAGCGCGAGCTACGCGATCACCAAGAGCATTTCGGTGTTCGTCGAGGGGATCAACGTCAACAGCGAGGATCGCAGCGGCCATCTCCGCTCGGATCGCAACGTCGCGTTCGTGACCAAGCAGGATCCGCGCTACTCGGCGGGCGCACGGATCGCGTTCTAACACCGGATACGGCGCCGCCCTCGCGCTGCGAGGGTGGCGTTTTCCGGGGTTGCGGGGCACAGATGGTGTCGAACGGGGCCCGACTACGGGCCCCGCAACAGGACGGGCCAATTGGATACGGCCATCTCTAAAGTCGTCATCGTCGGCGGCGGCACTGCTGGCTGGCTTGCCGCCTGCCGTATCGCCGCAGCGGCGCGGCCGTCGGCTGCGCATCCGATCACGGTGACGCTCGTCGAATCCCCCGATGTCGCGACGATCGGCGTGGGTGAGGGGACCTGGCCGACGATGCGTGCGACGCTCGAACGGATCGGGATCGGTGAGGCGGAATTCCTGCTCGCCTGCGACGCGTCGTTCAAGCACGGTTCGCGCTTCCGCGGCTGGACGACCGGCGCGGCGGACGACGTCTATTTTCACCCCTTCACGCCGCCGCTCGAGGCGGACGCCCGCGCGCTCGTTGCGGCGTGGCAGGCCGACGCTCCGGGTATGGCGTTCGCCGATGCGGTGACACCGCAACCCCAGGTTGCCGGCCAGTGCCTGGCGCCGCGCCAGCGGACGATGCCCGATTATGCGGGGGCACTGAATTACGGCTATCATCTCGACGCGGGCAAGCTCGCCGCGCTGCTGATGCGGCATGCGACCGAGCGGCTCGGCGTTCGGCATGTGCGCGATCATGTGATCGGCGTTGATCGTGCCGAAAGCGGCGATGTGACTGCGGTGCGTACCCGCAGGCATGGCGCCGTCGCAGGTGACCTGTTCCTCGACTGCACCGGCCACGCCGCGCTGCTGGTCGGCGAGGTGCCGTTCATCGACCGCAGCGACGTGTTGTTCAACGACCGCGCACTCGCGGTGCAGGTTCCCGTTGCCGCCGACAGCCCGATCGCCGCTCAGACCGATGCGACCGCGCATGCGGCGGGATGGATCTGGGACATCGGCCTGCCGACGCGGCGCGGAGTCGGCTGCGTCTATTCGTCCGCACATATGAGCGACGATGCCGCGCTGGAAACGTTGACCGCGTATCTCGGCACGGCCGAGCCGATCACGCCGCGCCGGCTGACCTTCCGCTCGGGCCATCGCGCGCAGTTCTGGACCGGCAACTGCCTCGCAATCGGGCTCTCGGCGGGGTTTCTCGAGCCGCTCGAGGCGTCGGCGATCGTCACGATCGAGCTGTCGCTCGATGCGCTGCTCGACGACTGGCCGACGCGCGAGACCATGCCGCTCACCGCCGCGCGCTTCAACACGCTGTTCCGCTATCGCTGGGACCGGATCGTCGAGTTCCTCAAGTTGCATTACGTGCTCAGCCGGCGCGACGGGCGCTACTGGCAAGACCATCGCGCGGCCGCATCGATCCCGCCGCGGCTCGCCGAACTGCTTGCGCTCTGGGCGAACCGGCCGCCGACGCGCGCCGACGTCCCGATGATCGACGAGCTGTTCCCCGCGGCGAGCTATCAGTATATCCTGTACGGCATGGGTGCGCAGGTTCCCAAGCCCGGGCCGTTCGACGCGCACAAGCCGGTGCCGCTGGCGCCGATCGCGCAGCGCACGCGCAGCATGGTCGCGACGCTGCCGCCGATCCGCGCCTATCTCGATGCCTGCCGGGCGGCGTATCAACCGACTGCTATGGAGCATATTTCCTGATGGCCAACCACGCGCTCCTGACCAGCGAGGATCACCGCACGCTGCGCATCGCGTCGACGCGCGGTGCGGATTTCGGCGATGCGGTGATGTCGTGCCTGATCGTGCCGAGCGAGTTTCGCCGCGTGCAGAACGACTATCCGATCCTGTTCCGCCTCACACCGCAGCGCGACCGTTTCCAGGCGCTGGCGATGTTCGGGTTCGAGCCCGGCGAGAATCTGTTCCTCGATGGCGAGCGTTGGGATGCGCGCTATCGTCCGCTCGCGATGGAGATCCAGCCCTTCCTGATCGGCCACCCCGCGACGGAGGGCGGCGACAAGCAGATCCATCTCGATCTCGACAGCACGCGCGTCGCCAGCGGGGGTGAAGGGGTCCGCGTGTTCGACGATCTCGGCCGGCCGACGCCGTATCTCGAGACGATCGCTGGGCAGCTGGGCGAGCTCGATGCCGGGTGGCAGGCGAGCGAGGGCTTCTTCGCAGCCCTCGCACGGCACGACCTGCTCGAACCCCTGACGCTCGAAATCACGCTCGCCGACGGTACGACCAACCGGCTCGTCGGCTATCACGCGATAGCCGAGGAGCGCCTGCAGCAGCTCGACGCGGTGGCACTTGGCGAGCTGCACGCCGACGGGCATCTGTTGCCGATGTTCATGGCGCTCGCCTCGCTCAGCAACGTCGCCGAACTCGTCGATCGCAAGAGCCGACGGGAAGCCCCGCGTGGCTGAAGCCGATCCCGGCGTCTTCAAGGATCTCGCGAGCGTACCCGAGATCGTGGTCGCGGATGCGGCCGAGCTCGACGCGCGGCTGCGCGCGGCCGATGCGCCGTTCGTCGTGCGCGGGCTGGTCAAGGACTGGCCGCTGGTCGAGGCGGCGCGCCGCTCGCCGCGCGACGCGCGCGCCTATCTGCTGCGCCATCACCGCGATACCGCCTTCACCGTCGCGATCGGCGAGCCGGGCGGCGATGGCCGGTTGTTCTACGACGCGGCGATGGCGATGAATTTCCGCACGCTGCGCGCAAAGCTGCCCGACATCTTCGGGCGGATCGACGCGATCGAGGGCAAGGCGGGGGCGCCGCCGGTCTATCTCGCCTCGATCGACATGCACCAGTTCTTCAATGGTCTGTATGAGGCGAACCATGTCGATCTCGGCGATCGGACGTGCCTCGCAAGCATCTGGATCGGCACCAGGACGCGGATCGCCGCGCATAACGATCTGCCCAACAATCTGGCGTGCGTGGCCGCCGGGCGGCGGCGTTTCACGCTGTTCCCGCGCAAACAGTTCCGCAATCTGCATCTCGGGCCGATCGACAACACGCCCGCGGGGCGCGCGATCAGCATGGTCGATTTCCACGCGCCCGACGCGGAGCTGCACCCGCGCTTCCCCGATGCGCTGGCGCATGCGCAGGTCGCCGAGCTCGAGGCGGGTGACGCGCTCTATATTCCCGCGCTGTGGTGGCATCACGTCGAGGGGCTCGCCGAGTTCAACGTGCTCGTGAACTATTGGTGGCGCGAGACGCCGCGCTGGATGGGCTCGCCACAGGATGCGCTCAACCACGCGCTGCTCGCGATCCGCGACCTGCCTGCCGACCAGAAGCAGCATTGGCGCGACCTGTTCGACTATTATGTGTTCGACAACAGCGACGACGTGACCGCGCATATCCCCGAGGCGGGCCGCAGCGTGCTCGCCCCGCTCACCCCGGAAAGCGCCGATCGGATCCGCGCCTTCCTGCTCAGGAACCTCAGCCAATGATCGCCAGCCCACGCCGTATCGTCGTTGCCGGGGGCGGCACCGCAGGCTGGATGGCCGCCGCCGCGATCGCACGGACGATGGGCCGCACCGCCGCGGTGACGCTGATCGAATCCGACGCGATCGGAACGATCGGGGTGGGCGAGTCGACGATCCCGCCGCTCGTCACCTACAACCGGCTGCTCGGCATCGGCGAGGCCGATTTCATGCGCGCGACGCAGGCGACCTTCAAGCTCGGCATCCTGTTCGATGGCTGGAAGGACGGCAGCGACCGCTATTTCCATTCGTTCGGAACGACCGGGCAGGACCATTGGTCGGCCGGCTTCCAGCATTTCTGGATGAACGGCCGCGAGCGCGGGCATGACGCGTCCTACGACGCCTATTGCCTCGAACTGGTCGCGGCGATGGAAGGCAAGTTCGCGCATCTGCCCGACGAGCGGATGAACTATGCCTATCAGCTCGATTCCGCGCTCTACGCGCAGTTCCTGCGGCGGATGGCGGAGGGCGACGGGGCGCGGCGGATCGAGGGCAAGATCGCGCGGGTCGCGCTCGACGGCGAGAGCGGCGACGTCGCTGCGCTGCATCTGGAATCGGGCCAAGTCGTCGAGGGCGACCTGTTCCTCGACTGCACCGGCTTTCGCGCGCTGTTGATCGAGCAGGCGCTGCACGCCGGGTTCGACGATTGGAGCCACTGGCTGCCGTGTGATTCCGCCATCGCGGTGCAGACCGAAAATGTCCGCCCGCCTGTCCCATACACGCGCGCGATGGCGCACGATGCGGGATGGCAGTGGCGCATCCCGCTGCAGCATCGCACCGGCAACGGCATCGTATATTGCAGCCGCTATCTCGACCGCGACGCCGCGCTCGAGCGGCTGCTCGGCAATGTCGAGGGCACGGTGCTGACCGAGCCGAACCATATCCGCTTCGTCACCGGCGCGCGGCGACGGCAATGGCATCGCAACGTCGTCGCGATCGGGCTGTCGGGCGGGTTCATGGAGCCACTCGAATCGACCAGCATCCATCTCATCCAGCGCGCGATCCTGCGGCTGATCCGGATGATGCCGGGCGGCGCGATCTCGCCGCGCGACGTGGCCGAATTCAACGACCAGCAGTTCGCCGACATGGAGCAGATCCGCGACTTCCTGATCCTCCATTACAAGGCGACCAATCGCCGCGATTCCCCGTTCTGGCGGCAGTGCGCGGCGATGGAGGTGCCCGAGAGCCTCGCGCAGAAGATCGCTTTGTTCCGCGAGACCGGCCGCGTGTTCCGCCGCAACGAGGAGCTGTTCGCCGAGAATAGTTGGGTCCAGGTGATGCTGGGGCAGGGGATCGAACCCGCCGCCCATCACCCGATCGCTGCCAAGCTTCCCGACGAGGAACTGGCCAGGTTCCTGGCAACGCTGCGCGAGAATGTCGCGCGGACCGTGGCTGGGTTGCCGCCGCACGCCGCCTATGTCGCGCAATATTGCGGCGGCTGAGCGAATGGCGCGCAGACGGCAGGCCGTCACGATCAAGCATGTTGCGGCGGATGCAGGCGTGTCGCTGCAGACCGTCAGCCGCGTCGTGAACAAGGAGCCCAGCGTCCGCCCCGAAATGGTCGCGCGCGTGCAGGAGGCGATCGACCGGCTCGGCTATGTCCCTTCGATTGCGGCGCAACGGATGGGCGGCTCGCGCTCTTACCTGATCGTCGCGCTCAACGATCGCGAGCGCACGATCGCCGACTGGCGCGCGCGGCAGGGCACCGACTGGGTCGACCAGATGCTGCTCGGCGGGATGCTGACCTGCGCGACCTATGGCTATCGGATGATCGTCGAGCTGGTCGATACGCATAGCGACCATATCGCGCGCGAGCTGATGGGCGCGATCGCCGCGCTCCAGCCCGACGGGGTGATCCTGACGCCGCCGCATTCGGAGAATCCGCTGATCGTCGATCTGCTCGAGGCGCAGCGGATCAGTTTCGTACGGATCGGCTCGCGCCGCGCCGGGGCGGGCTTTGCCCTGACGATGGATGACGAGCGCGCCGCGCGGATCGCGACCGAGCATCTGATCGCGTTGGGGCATGAGCGGATCGGCTTCATCGCCGGGCCGCCCGATTACGAACTCAGCGCGTGGCGCGTCGATGGCTGGCGTGCAGCGATGGCGGATGCGGGGCTGGCGGACGATCTGCTGGCCAGCGGCGATTTCGGCTATGCCTCGGGCCAGCAGGCGGCGGTGGCGTTGCTCGACGCGGTCGACCCGGCGACCGCGATCATCGCCAGCAACGACCAGATGGCGCTCGCCACGCTCGAGACGTGCCGCGACCGCAAGATCGTGGTGCCCCGCGATCTGTCGCTGATCAGCTTCGACAACACGCCGATCGTGCGGTTCACGCACCCGCCGCTCACCGCGATCGACCAGCCGATCGCCGATCTGGCGGCGCGCGCGGTCGAACTCATCATCGCCGAGCTTGGTGGGCGCGAGACGCCGGAACAACCGATCGTCCTGCCCGCAAAGCTCGAGCTGCGCCAATCGACCGCGCCGCGCCGCTGACCGCGTTCAAATCCTTGGCTGTCGCGGTGCTGACGCCCTAAGCGTCGAATCGTATGACCGCGTATCCGGATCGCTTCCTCTCCGCCGACGCCGCCGGGCGATCGACCTTTCTTGTTCCGGTGCTTGGTGCGCTTGCCTATGCCGGATGCGTCGTCGCCTATCTGCCGCTGCTGACGCTGTTGTTGCCGCTGCGGATCGAGCAGATCGCGGGGGAAGCGCGGTTCGGCGTGCTCGCGACGGCGATGATCGCGGGGGCGGTCATGGCGAGCGTTTCGGGAATCGTCTTCGGATGGCTCAGCGATCTTTCGCTCGAACGCGGCGGTGGCCGGCGTTCGTGGATCGCCGCGGGGCTCGTTGCGACGATCGTGTCGTACCTCGGCATCGCGAGCGCCCGGACACCCGAGATGCTCGTCGTCGCGGTCATGGAGTTTCAGGTGTCGCTCAATATCGCCTTGGCGCCGCTCGTGGCGCTGCTCGCCGAGGAAAGCCTCGACCGGCAAAAGGGTCTGCTGAGCGGGCTGCTCGCCGGCGCGCAACCGCTTGGCGCCGTGATGGGGCCGCTTCTGGCGGCATGGACCACACCCGCACTCGGGCTGCGCCTGGGCGTCATCGCAATGGTCTCGGTCGTCTGCCTGGTGCCATTGCTGGCAACGTCGGCCAGGCCAACGGCGCCGGCGGTGGATCGGCGGATGGTGGTCTCGCCCCGCGACATGGCGATTGCCTGGATCTCGCGCCTGATGGTCCAGATCGCGGGCAACGTGCTGTTCGCCTACCTTTTTGTTCTTCATGGAGCAATTCGCAGCGCCCGCCGCGCGCGGTGGCGTGCCGGCGCAGGTGGGCGGCCTGATCTTCATGGCGAACCTCGTACCCCTGCCCCTGGCCCTTGTGTTTGGCCGCTGGTCGGACAGGTCCGGCCGGCGCAAACCGTTCCTCATGGCCGCCGTCGCGCTCGACGTCGCGGGTCTCGTCGTGATGGGGGGCGCGTCCGACTTGACCGCCGCCGCGATAGGCTTTTGCCTGTTTTCGAGCGGCTGGACCACCTTTCTGACGCTACAGATCGGTTTCGTCATGCAATTGCTCCCCAATCCGCGGCGGCGGGGGCGCGATCTGGGGCTGATCAATCTGTCGAATACGGTGCCGGTGCTGATCGGGCCGGCATTGGCGTGGTGGCTGGCGACCCCGCGCAGTTTCGCGACGTTGTTCTTCGCGCTTGCCGCTTTGTCGTTGCTCGGAGGATTGGCGATGCTTGGCGTGACGGGACGGAAATAGCGCGCTTGGGACCGGCCACCGCCGCATCCTAACCCCTGGATTTGGCTCATGGACCGAGACGCTACCGGCGTCGGCCGCAAGAATTTCGAGCGGCGGGCGAAAGATCCTTCCGTGGCGGCTTCCGGATCGCGCCGCGGCTGCGCATACTGCGCGCCACGGGACGCCAAAGACGGGGAAGCACCATGAAGAATGCAGCGACGGTCGCCATCGGTCTGGCGACGCTGACGAGCCTATTTGTGGCGCAACCCGGCACCGCGCAAACGCTGCGGCCCGACCAGCAGGCGTTCCGCGCGCTCTACAAGGACATGGTCGAGACCGACACCAGCATCACGACGGGCAGCTGCACTGCGCTCGCCGGCAAGGTCGCCGCGCGCTTCAAGGCGGCGGGGTTCACCGACACGCAGATCACGCCGTTCTCGGTCCCCGATCATCCCAAGGAGGGCGGCTTGGTCGTCGTCTATCCGGGCAGCTCCAAGACGGTGAAGCCGATGCTGCTGCTCGGCCATATCGACGTGGTCGTGGCGAAGCGCGAGGATTGGGTGCGCGATCCGTACACGCTGATCGAGGAAAACGGCTATTTCTACGGCCGCGGCACCGCCGACATGAAGGCGCTCGACGCGATCTGGATCGACAGTCTGCTCCGCTTCAAGCAGCAGGGGTATCGCCCCAAGCGGACGATCAAGCTCGCGCTGACCTGCGGCGAGGAAACGAGCTGGGCGTTCAACGGCGCCTCCTGGCTCGCGGCGAACAAGCCCGATCTGATCGCCGCCGAATTCGCGCTCAACGAAGGCGGCGGCGGGCGCAGCGATGGGCACGGCAAGCTCGTCATCGCGACGCTGCACGTCGGCGAGAAGACCGCGATCAACTATCGGATCGAGGCGACCAATCCGGGCGGCCACAGCTCGGCCCCGGTCAAGGAAAACGCGATCTACCAGCTGTCCGACGCGCTTGTCCGGCTGCGCGGCTATGATTTTCCGGTGATGCTGACCGACACGACCAAGGCGTATTTCCGCACCGCCGGCGCCGCGCGCGGGGATGCGATGGGCCGCGCGATGATCGCACTCGCGGCCAATCCCGCCGACACAGCGGCGCTCACCCTGGTCGACACCGACAAGAGCTATCATTCGATGCTGCGCACGACCTGCGTCGCAACGCTGCTCGACGGCGGCCATGCCAACAATGCGCTGCCACAGCGCGCCGGCGCGAACATCAACTGCCGGATCTTCCCCGGTGTCTCGCCAGACGCCGTGCGCGACCAGCTCGCCGCGGTCATCGCCGATCCGGCGCTGAGCGTGAAGCAGACCGACAACCGCGGGCCGGTCGCCAAGCCGGTACCGCTCGACCCCAAGATCATCGGCCCGGCGCAGACGCTGCTCGCCAAATACTACCCCGGCGTGCCGCTCAGCCCGATGATGTCGACCGGCGCGACCGACGGCATCTTCCTCGAGGCGATCGGCATTCCCGTCTACGGCCCGCCGGGCACCTATGGCGATCCCGACGGCAACGGCACGCACGGCCTCAACGAGCGCGCGATCGTCAAGGCAGTCTATTCGGGCCGCGATTATCTGTTCGACCTGATCAAGGCCTATGCAGGCTGACCGACGCGATACGCCGAACGATCGTGCTACACGCCGGGGCGATCGTCCCGGCCGCCAGGGACTCTTCCGATGTTGAAAACGCTTTCGATTCTCGCGCTGCTCGCCGCGGCGAGCCCTGCGCTGGCGCAGGGGGTCGATCCGGTCGCGATCACCAAGAGCGTGCAGGATCTGTCGTCGGACGCGTTCCAGGGCCGCGCGCCCGGCGGACCGGGCGAGGCGGTGACGATCGCGTATCTCGTCAAGCGCTTCGCCGCACTCGGGCTTGAGCCCGGGGCTGCCGATGGGACATGGACGCAGACCGTCCCCTTGTTGCGGACCAAGCTGGGCGACACCACGCGCTTTGGCGTGGCGGTCGGCGGGCAGCAGCAGCGCTGGACGCGTGGCGAGCAAGCCTATGTCTGGTCGCTGCAACCCAAGGACCAGGCCGTAATCGACGCGGCCCCGCTCGTCTTCGTCGGGTACGGCGTCAGCGCGCCGGAACGCGGCTGGGACGATTTCAAGGGTGTCGATCTCCACGGCAAGGTCGCCGTCGTGCTGGTCAACGATCCCGATTTCGAGGCGGTGCAGGGCGACGACGCGCTTGGCAAGTTCGGCGGCCGGACGATGACCTATTACGGGCGCTGGACCTACAAGTTCGAGGAACTGGCACGGCGCGGCGCGATCGGTGCGCTGATCATCCACGATACCGCTGGCGCGGGCTATGGCTGGAACGTCGTGGTCTCCGGCCAGGGCGAAGCGTATGACATCGCGCGCGCGCCGGACACGATCACCAGCCTGCGGCTGCAGGGGTGGATCAAGGGCGACGCCGCTAGCGCGCTGTTCACGAGCGCCGGGCTCGATCTTTCGGCGCTGCGCACGGCCGCGCGGCAGAAGCGTTTCACCCCGGTCGTGCTGAAGGGCGCACGCTTTTCTGCCGCGATCGCCGTCGAGCATGCGATCGTCGAAAGCCACAATGTGCTCGCGCGCATTCCCGGTACGGCGGCGCCCGACCAGACGGTGATGTTCGGCGCGCATTGGGACGCGTATGGCGTCGGCGCGCCGGATAAGGATAGCCAGACGATCCGGCGCGGTGCCAATGACGACGCCCTCGGCGTCGCGGCGCTGCTCGAGATCGCGCGGATCCTCAAGGCCGAGCCCGCGCCGCGGCGGACGATCGCCTTCGCGCTGTGGACCGCCGAGGAGCGCGGGCTGCTCGGGTCGGAATATTATGCGACCCATCCCGCCTATCCGCTCGAAAAGACCGCCGCCAATCTGACGATCGATATCCTGCAAACCGCGGGCAAGGCGAAGGACGCGATCCCGGTCGGCGTCGGGCAGGACAGCTTGCAGGACGACATGGCGCGCGTCGCCGCGACGCAGGGGCGCCGGGTGACGCCCGAGGGTCTGCCCGAGCGCGGGCTGTTCTACCGCGCCGATCATTTCAGCCTGGCCAAGCGCGGCGTTCCGGTCCTGCTGCAGATGGGGATCGCCGGCGCTTCCGACCTGGAACAGGGCGGGGCCGCTGCGGGGCAGGCGTGGATCGATGCCTATACGGGTAAATGCTACCACCAGGCGTGCGACGCCTGGTCGCCCGACTGGAACCTTGCGGGCGCCAAGCAGGACATCGACCTGATGCTGACGATCGGCCGCGAGGTGGCGAACGCGTCGACCTGGCCGAGCTGGAAAGCGACCTCCGAGTTCAAGGCGATCCGCGATCAAAGCGCGGGGATACGGAAATAAGCGGAGCGCAGATCCGCTGAGGCGCTTTGCCTGCTCGCCGAACCCATGCGCCGCCGAGCTCGCCGAGTACCGGTGTCAGTCCGATTACCAAACGGCCGCTTTCGGGGGGCAGGGGATGCGCGCCGGAGGTCTGTGCCGTGGTCCGCTCTGCGATCAATGCACGAAGCCGCTGCGCGGCATTGGTGTTGGTGGTGAGGTAGCGCCTTTGCGGTGAGGTTTGGCCCGGCGGCAGCGGCGGCAGACGATGGAGTTCCTTCAACCAAAGGAACTTGATCATGGCGATTGTACCGATCGAACGACCCGTCACCCCGCTGCGTCAGCGGATGCTCGACGACATGGCGATGCGCGCGATGCGGTCGCGGACCCAGCATGATTATATCCGCCACGTCCGCGCCTTCGCGGCTTTCCTCGGGCGCTCGCCCGATACCGCGACCGCCGAGGATGTGCGCCGCTTCCAGCTTCACCAACGCGAGCAGGGTGTCGGAGAGTCCACGATCAACGGCTCGGTATCGGCACTGCGCTTCCTGTTCGACGTGACGCTCGAGCGACCCGACCTGTCGCGGCGGCTGGTGCTGGCGCGTCGTCCCAGGAAGCTGCCCGACGTGCTGAGCGTCGATGAGGTGGGACGGCTGCTCGAGGCGGCACCGGGCATCAAGTACCGGGCGGCGCTGGGCGTGGCCTATGGCGCTGGCCTGCGCGTGTCGGAGGTCGCGCACCTCAAGGCCGACGATATCGACAGCAAGCGGATGCTGATCCGGATCGAGGAGGGCAAGGGCCGCAAGGATCGTAACGCCATGCTGTCGCCGCAGCTGCTCGAGCTGCTGCGGCTGTGGTGGCGCGAAGGCAAGCGGCGCAGTGTCCTTCTGCCGCACGGCTGGCTCTTTCCAGGGCGCAGCTACACCGACCCGATCTCGACCCGGCAACTGCACCGCGCGGTCTGCGAGGCGGCCGAGGCGGCGGGGATTCGAAAGCGCGTCAGCCCGCACACGCTGCGGCACAGCTTCGCCACTCACCTGCTCGAACAGGACGTCGATATCCGCGTGATCCAGGTGCTGCTCGGGCACAGCAAGCTCGAGACGACCGCGCTCTACACCAAGGTCGCAACGCGCACGATCCGCGCCGTGACCAGCCCGCTCGACCGGCTGATGGCGCTCATGGAGGGCAAGACGCCGCCCGGTTGACGCCCTCGTGCGGACCTCCCTCGAGGTCGCCAACATCTTTCGCGGCGCTGGTCCCGCATATCGAACGGCGCATGCGGGGCACCTGAGCCTGCACCAGCTGAAGGTCATGTCGGCGATCGAACATTGCCGTACCGCCGTCATGGGCGGTCACGTCGAAGCCTGCACCGACTGCGGGCATTGGCGGGTGGCCTATAACAGCTGCCGCAACCGACACTGCCCGCGGTGCCAGGGTGCCGCCGCGCGCGCCTGGCTGGCCGAGCGTGAGGCCGACCTGCTCCCGGTCGGTTACTTCCATGTCGTGTTCACGCTGCCGGCCGAGGTCGCCGATATCGCCTTCCAGAACAAGGCCGCGCTATACGGCCTGCTGTTCCAGGCGGCGTCCGAGACGATGACCACCATCGCCGCCGACCCCAAGCATCTTGGCGCACGCATCGGCATCACCGCGGTGCTGCATACGTGGGGATCGGCGATGACCCATCACCCGCACATCCACATGATTGTGCCGGGCGGCGGGCTGTCGCCCGACGGCAGCCGCTGGGTGTCGTCGCGCCCGGCGTTCCTCTTGCCGGTGCGCGTGCTCGGCAAGCTGTTCCGCCGCCTGTTCCTCACCCGACTGATGGCGCTGCGCGACACCGGGCGGCTCGGCTTCTTCGGAAGCATGGGCCATCTCGCCGACCGGCGTGCGTTCCTGCGCCACCTGTCGCCGGTCCGGAAGAAGAACTGGGTCGTCTACGCCAAAGCACCGTTCGCGGGACCAGAGGCGGTGCTCGCCTATCTGTCGCGCTACACCCACCGGGTGGCGATCTCGAACGGCCGGCTGCTGCGCTTCGACGATACCGGCGTGACGTTCCGCTACAAGGATTACCGCCGAGACGGAGCCGACCGCCAGCAGACCATGACGCTCGCGGCCGATGAGTTCATCCGCCGCTTCCTGCTCCATGTCCTGCCAAAAGGCTTCCACCGCATCCGTCACTACGGCCTGCTCGCCGGCACCACCCGCAAGGGGCAGCTCGAGCGGATCCGTGAGCTACTTGGCGTTGCACCGCCGGCCAGCACCGATGCGCCGACCGGGCCGGAAGACGTTCGACCGCCATGTCCATGCTGCGGCGGGCACATGGTCGTCATAGAGACCTTCGAACGCTGGCGGCAGCCGCGCGCACCGCCGCAGGGCACTGCATCGACCGGGACGACCACGCCATGACCCCGCATGGCTCAACTTCATCCCGCCACGCAGGTCTTGCGGTTCCGGCGATGCTGCCGCTCGTGCTGGCAACATCACCGACTGCATCAGCGGCACCTTCAACCTGCGATCATGGGCAAGATGCACCCCGGACACCGCCCCTCGGGACCATGATCTCGGCCGCCGATACGCGCCTCGGCAGCCGTCACACGCGCCGCACAACCGGGCCAAACTCGAAATCCCCATAGGCACCGCGCGCGGCCCGCGGCTTCCTGCATTGGAGGAAATCGTACGCCTCACGGCATCCGATTTCCTTCACAAATCCCGCTCTGGTGCGGGTCGATGGAGCGACTGTTTCTGGACCAGCACTCACGCGTGCCCACGCCCTGACCCTAGTCGCGACCAACGGATCCGTGTATCCGCAAGAGCAAGAGTCCCGGGGCGAGCGCTTTGCTCATGCCGGGCCAACGCGCTTCGGAGTGACCGACATACCACGCAAGACAAATTACGACTTCGAGCGCCGCGAGCGGGAAAAGACCAAAGCGGCTGAGACTGCGAAGAAGGCTCAGGCCAAGGCGGACAAGCGGGCTGTCGAGCAGCAGACGCCGGATGCGGGTGAATCAGGCCGTCCGCAGGACGGCTGACGCTACGGTGGAAACGTCCGATCTCAGTCTCGCGCAGCTCGGCTGGAAGGCGTTCTTCAGCGAACAGCTTTCCCCCGAGGAGCGCTGCAGCGTGCAGCCGGCCCGGGTGATCTCGGTGCATCGTGGACGGGTGACCGTTTCGGGCGAAGGGTTCGAGGAATCGATCCCCTCCAGCCTGCCCGTGGCAGGTGGCGCGGAGGACCGGCCGACCGTGGGCGACTGGCTGCTGGTCGATCCGAACAGCCGGACCATCGTGCGCATCCTAGAACGGACCAGTCTTTTCAAGCGGCCCGCCCCCGGCGATGAGCGCCGGGTGCAGCTCATCGCCGCGAATGTCGACACGCTCTTCATCGTCACGTCTTGCAAGCACGACTTCAACGTCGCGCGGTTGGAACGCTATCTCGTGCTCGCGCGCGAGGTGGGCGTTCGCCCGGTCGTAGTCCTCACCAAAGCCGATCTATCGCCCGAGCCCGAGCTGTTGGTCGATGCAGCGCGCGCGCTTCAGTCGGGGCTGCGGGTCGAACTGGTCGACGGGCGCGATCCGGCGAGCGCCGCCCACTTGGTCGACTATTGCGGCGTCGGACAGACGGTCGCGCTGGTGGGATCGTCGGGTGTTGGCAAGTCCACACTCGTCAAGACGCTGACGGGATCGAGCGACATCGCCACGCAGGCCGTCCGCGAGGACGACGGCAAGGGCCGTCACACGACGACGGTCCGCGAGATGTATCGCCTCGCCAGTGGCGCGCAGGAGGGGGGCTGGCTCGTAGACACGCCCGGCATGCGCGAGCTGCAGATGTCCGAAGTGAGCAGCGGGGTGACCGAGGTCTTCGACGATGTCACGAACGTGGCGCTCGAGTGCCGGTTCTCGAACTGCACGCATGTCGCGGAACCCGGATGCGCCATCAACGCGGCGATGGCGGCAGGAGAGCTCGATCCCGCGCGCGTCGCGCGTTGGCGCAAGCTCGCGCACGAGGATACGGTGAACAGCGGTGCCGCGGCCGCGCGCCGCTCCCGCCCTGGAAACGCCGCAAGCAGGCGATGACCGTCACCGACATCGCCACCCGCACGTATGATCATGGCTGGCGGCTCGACCCGATCGTGCGGAGCCTGCTCGATACCGATTTCTACAAATTGCTGATGCTGCAGATGATCCGCCACCTGCACGGCGACGTCGAGGCGACCTTCTCGCTGATCAACCGCAGCAAGAGCGTGCGCCTGGCCGAGGTGATCGACGAGCGCGAGTTGCGCGAGCAGCTTGACCACGCGCGCGCCGTACGCTTTTCCAAGAAGGAGCTGATCTGGCTCGCCGGCAACAGCTTCTACGGCCGCGAGCGCATGTTCGCGCCCGACTTCATTGCCTGGCTCGCCGATTTCCAGCTGCCCGAATATGAATTGCGCACCGTCGAGGGTCAGTTCGAGCTGACCTTCGCCGGTCCCTGGGCCCATACCACGATGTGGGAGATCCCGGCGCTGGCGATCGTCAACGAACTGCGATCGCGCGCCGCGCTGAAGGGCAAGGGACGCTTCGAGCTCGACATCCTCTACGCGCGCGCAAAGGCGAAGCTGTGGGACAAGGTCGAGCGGCTGCGCGACTTGCCCGACCTCGTCCTCTCCGATTTCGGCACGCGGCGGCGGCACGGCTTTCTATGGCAACGCTGGTGCGTCGAGGCGCTGAAGGAAGGGCTGGGGTCGCGCTTCATCGGCAGCTCGAACGTGCTGCTCGCGATGGACAACGATCTCGAGGCGATCGGCACCAACGCACACGAACTGCCGATGGTGCTGGCCGCGCTCGCCGACGACGATGCCGGGGTCGCCAGCGCGCCGTACCGCGTGCTCGCGGAATGGCAGGCGCATTATGACGGCAATCTGCGGATCGCGCTCCCCGACGCGTTCGGTACGACCGCCTTCCTGCGCGATGCGCCGGACTGGCTCGCCGACTGGACCGGCTTCCGCCCCGACAGCATGCCCCCGATCGCCGGCGGCGAGCAGATCATCGCGTGGTGGCAGGCGCAGGGGCGTGACCCGACGTGCAAGCTGTTGGTCTTTTCCGACGGAATGGACGTCAATACGATCACCGAGACCTATCGGCACTTTCACGGCCGCGTGCGGATGAGCTTTGGGTGGGGGACCAACCTGACCAACGACTTTCGCGGCTGCGATCCAGCAGACGGCCATGGCCTGGAACCGATCTCGCTGGTCGCCAAGGTGACGCGCGCCAATGGCCGGCCGGCGGTGAAGCTGTCCGATAATCCGGCCAAAGCAACCGGCGATCCCGCCGAGATCGCGCGCTATCTGCGCATTTTCGGCGAAGGTGGCAGGTCGGAGCAGGCCGTGTCGGTTTGATGCGCCGGCGCGCGATCCGCCGTCGGAAGCTCCCTGCAGCGACCGCCATCGTCATCGCCGTTCGGCGAGGCACACCCCTAGGGATTTCGTTAACTATCAGTCTGTAGAAACGGCGTGCACCATTCGGGACGACGCGAAAATGCTTCCAGCTCTGGATCTTATGCAAGCATCCCAGGCTGAGCAAACCCAAACTCGGCCTTGGCTCTCGGTCATTCTGCCCGTGTATCGCGGGGAGGAATGGCTGGAACGGACGCTGTCTTCGATCGCCGCCGATCCTGATCCTGGCATCGAGGTGGTCGTCATCGACAGCAGCCCCGATGACGGATCGATGTCCATTATCCAAAGCTTCGCGGACCGGCTGAACTTTCGGTTTGTCGATCCCAACGGCATAGACGGCTGCTCGCCCAAAACCAATCTTGGTGTCCGCCATGCCTCCGCTCGGCATGTCACATGGCTATGCCAGGACGATCTGTGGTTGCCTGGCAGGACGGCGGCAGTGCGGGGCTGGATCATGGGGCGGCCGGACGCGGCGCTGCACCTCGCGCCGACCGCTATCATCGACAAAGACGACAAGGTTCGCGGTATCTGGCGTTGTCCGCTGGCTGACCGCGAAGAACCGGTCGAGCGGACCGCACTCCTCGAAAAGCTGCTCGTGCAGAATTTCGTCGCGGTGGCGAGCCCGGTCATCCGCCGCGACGCCTGGCTTGCCTGCGGCGGTCTCGACCTTGATCTCTGGTACACCGGTGACTGGGATCTGTGGATCAAGCTCGCACTGCATGGCGAGGTCCTCTATCACGACACCGTCACCGCCGCCTTTCGCATCCACGGGTCGTCCGCCACCACGACCGGCAGCCGCGAGGCGAGCAATTTCAAGGCGCAGCACCGCATCGTCGTTGAGCGTCACATCGCCGCTATTCCGGCGAGCCGTCGCGCACAGGTGCGCCGGCTCGCCAATGCCTCGATCGCCGTAAATTCGGCGCTCGCCGACGTTGCGAACGGTCGGTTGCGCGCTCTCGGGGAAGCGCTGCTGTCGGTGCTTCTGCTCGGGCCCGTCGGCGCCGGACGCTACATTCATCGATCGCGCATCATCGAGCGCGCGCTGCCGCGCCTTCGCGCGAAATCCGCAGGAGTGCTGTGACGATGCCGATCGGGCCCACGGTGCGCCGCATGTTCGGTCGGCACGAACATCTCGTCGCCGCGCTCTATCGGTCGGTGTTCATCGATATCGACGCATATTGCCGTCAGATCGGCGCATGGGTGCCGCAGGCGCGCAGGATCCTCGAGGTGGGATGCGGCGAAGGTGCCGTTACCGAACGGCTGGTGCAACTGTACCCCGACGCCGAAATCACGGCGATCGACGTGACGCCCAATGCCGGACGCTTGTTTCGCGGATGCCGGGATCGCGTTTCGTTCGAGGAGAAGACCGTTCAGGCGGTCGCGCTGGAGCAGCCGGGGCAGTTCGATCTCGTCATCCTGTCCGACGTGATCCATCATGTTCCGACGGCGATGCGCCGTGAACTGCTGGCGGCGGTGCGGCGAACTGTGGCCCCCGAAGGATCGCTGATTTTCAAGGATTGGGAGCGGACGGCCACACCGATCCACTGGCTCTGCCACGCCGGCGATCGATGGCTGACCGGTGACCACGTCCACTATCTCTACAAGTCCGATGCCGACGCCATGCTCGCCGAGGCGTTCGGCCGTTCACCGATCGTGGCGGAGGCGCGCGTGCGACCCTGGCGCAACAACTTCGCGATGCTGGCACGCGCGTGATCTGGCAAGCGATCCAGTGGCAATCCTCCCGCTATTTGGCAGGGGGGGGCATCTGCGCACTGTTGCACAATATTATCATGATCTGCGGTACGCAGCTCGGCGTCGGGTACCCCGTCATGCTGATCCTCTCCTTCTGCATTACAACGCCGGTCGGTTACGTAATCCACAGCATCTTCACCTTCGAGAAAGCGCGATCTTGGATTCGACTGCAGCGCTTTTTGCTTACCGCGCTCATCGGGTTCCTGGGCTCGATGATGCTGATGGTGCTACTCTGCTCGGGGCTGCGCGTGCCGGTGATGGTCGCGACGCCGGTCGCCACTGTCCTGTTGTTCCTGTGGAATTTTACGTCGGCACGCTGGGCTATACTCCACGGTCGATAGCCATTGGCGGTCCGGGAGTAGCATCGCAGGCCATCGTCCTGTATCGAAACGCCGACATCGGGCGGGGAGTTTTGTATGAAGGCTGTAATCCTCGCCGGCGGTCTGGGGACGCGCATTTCGGAAGAAACCCATCTCCGCCCGAAACCGATGGTGGAGATCGGCGGCAAGCCGATCCTGTGGCACATCATGAAGATCTATTCCGCCCACGGGATCAATGATTTCGTGATCTGCTGCGGGTACAAGGGCTATATCATCAAGGAATATTTCCTGAACTACATGTCGCATGTTTCCGATCTCACGATCGACCTAGCACGCAACGAGACCACCTATTCGAACCGCCGCGCCGAGCCCTGGCGGATAACCTTGGTCGATACTGGCGAAGCGACGATGACCGGCGGGCGCTTGCGCCGCGTCGCAGACCATGTCCGCGATGAGGAGGCGTTCTGCTTCACCTATGGCGATGGTGTCGCCGACATCGATATCACCGCCTCGATCGCGTTTCACAAGGCACATGGCAAGGCTGCGACGATCACGGCGGTAAAGCCGGCGGGTCGATACGGCGCGCTGAAGACGACCGGCGACCAGGTCATGGGCTTTGCGGAAAAGCCGCGTGGCGACGGGGGCATGATCAACGGCGGCTTCTTCGTTCTCAACCCCAGCGTCATCTCCGAAATCGCCGACGATGCGACGACCTGGGAGGCCGCTCCGCTCGAGACGCTGGCCGCCAAGGGCGAGCTGTTGGCCTATGCGCACGATGGCTTCTGGCAACCGATGGATACGATGCGCGAAAAGCAGCAGCTCGAGGAGATGTGGGCTACCGGGCGGGCGCCGTGGCGGACATGGTGATGATGCCCGACCCGTCCTTCTGGCGTGGTCGTCGGGTTCTGCTCACCGGCCATACCGGCTTCAAGGGTGGCTGGGTCGCGATCCGGCTCGCCCAGCTTGGAGCCGAGGTAACGGGGCTCGCGCTGGCACCCTCGACGACTCCCGACCTGTTCTCGCTAGCCCGGATCGCGGATGGCCTCACGCATCGCGAATGCGACCTCCGCGATCGCGCCGGCGTTGCCGATGCGGTGCGCGCCGCTTGCCCCGAAATCGTCCTGCACCTGGCCGCCCAGCCGCTGGTTCGCGCAAGCTACGCCGATCCGCTCGCGACCTTCGCCACGAATGTGATGGGCACCGCCCATCTTCTCGAGGCTTGCCGCGACAGCACCGGCCTGCGCGTGATCGTCGTCGTCACCACCGACAAAGTGTACCGCAATCTGGAGCACCCCTATCCCTATCGGGAAACCGATGCGCTGGGCGGGCACGACCCCTACAGCGCCAGCAAGGCGTCCGCCGAGATTGTTACCGCAAGCTACCGAGACAGCTATCTGGCGGGCGCCGGCATCGCCGTCGCAACAGCGCGTGCGGGCAACGTCATTGGCGGCGGGGACTGGTCGGGCGACCGCCTGTTGCCCGATGCGGTGCGGCATTGGCAGGCAGGCGCCGTTCTGGACGTGCGCCGCCCCGACGCGGTCCGTCCATGGCAGCACGTACTCGAGGCGGTCCATGCCTATCTGCAGCTGGCAGAGGCCCTGTGGCAGCGCCCCGCTTTGGCCGGCGCCTATAACTTTGGCCCGGAGACCGGCGACGCCGCGACGGTGCGGACGGTCGTTGATCTCGCCCGGGCGGCCTATGGTCGCGGCGAAGCGCGCTTCGGTGCGGTCGAGCCGGGACCGCACGAAGCCGGCTGGCTGAGTCTGGAGATCGCCAGAGCGCGCGCCGCGCTGGGCATCGTGCCACGCTGGACATTGGAGGAGGCGGTCGGTCGCACGATGGGCTGGTACCGCGATCTGCATCACGGCATCGATGCCCGTGCGCTGTGCGACTCGGACATTGCGGCATTCTGGGCAGCGCGATGAGCCGTTTTAGCGTTACCGAACTGATGCCTGGAGGGCCGCGCCGGGTCGTTCGACATCCGGTTGGGGATCCGCGGGGCGCCTTCACACGCGTGTTCTGCGACGATGATCTGATGGCGGCCGGCTGGACGGGGCCGATGCGCCAGGCGAACCACAGCCGGACCGAGCACGCCGGCACGGTTCGCGGCATGCATTTCCAACGCGCGCCGCATGCGGAGACCAAGCTGGTGCTGTGTCTAGCCGGCGCGGTGTGGGACGTCGCGACCGACATGCGAGCCGGTTCTCCCACCTTTCTGACCTCGGTTTCGGCCGAATTGTCGGCGGACAACCATACCGCAATGCTGATTCCGCCGGGCTTTGCGCACGGCTTCCAAACGCTCACCGACACGGTCGATCTGCTCTATTTCCATTCGGCGCGCCATGTTCCCGAAGCGGAAGACGGCCTCAATCCGCTCGACCGACGCCTTGCGATACCGTGGCCCAGGGAGATCACGATCATGTCTGACCGCGATCGCTTGCGGCCGATGCTAACAGACGATTTTGGGAAGTGATGCTGTGAAATGTCGCCACTGCGCCGCACCTTTGCAGGCGCCCTTCCTTGACCTCGGCAGTGCGCCGCCGTCCAATGCCTATCTTGCCGCGGATCAGCTCGACGCGCCCGAGACGTGGTTCCCGCTGCGTCTGCTGGTGTGCCATGCCTGTTGGTTGGTGCAGACCGTCGATTTCGCCAGCCGCGACGCATTGTTCACCGCCGACTACGCCTATTTCAGTTCCTTCTCCCAAAGCTGGCTGGAGCATTCGAGGCGGTATGTCACCGAGATGACCGCCCGTCTCGGCCTCGACGCGGCGTCGTGCGTGGTCGAGGTCGCCGCCAATGACGGCTATCTCCTGCAATATGTCCGCGACGCCGGCATCCCCACCTACGGCATCGAGCCGACCGCCAGCACGGCGACGGCCGCGCGCGCGCGCGGCATCGAAATTGTCGAGGACTTCTTCGGCGTCCCGCTCGGCGAGAAACTGGCCGCCGAAGGGCGCGATGCAGACCTGATCATCGCCAATAACGTGCTGGCGCACGTGCCGGACATCAATGATTTCGTCGGCGGCTTCGCGCGGTTGCTGAAGCCGGCCGGCGTTGCCACCTTCGAATTCCCCCATTTGCTGGAAATGGTTTCCCGCAACCAGTTCGATACGGCGTATCACGAGCATTATTCCTATCTCTCGCTGACGGCGGTCGAACGGATTTTCGCGGCGAACGGCCTTTCGGTGTTCGACGTCCAGTGCCTTCCGACCCATGGCGGCAGTCTGCGCGTCTTTTCGCAGCGGGCGGGCGGACCTCATGCCGTCACCTCGGCCGTGACGACATTGCTCCAGGCCGAGCAAAGCGCCGGCATCACGACGCCCGCGTTCTACGCGACGTTCCAGCGCTGCGCGGAAACGGTGAAGGACGACTTGCTTGTGTTCCTGCTGGATGCGCGGCGCAACGGTTTGAAGGTCGGCGCCTATGGCGCTGCGGCGAAGGGTAACACCTTGCTCAACTTCGCCGGCATCCGCCCCGACCTGCTTCCCTATGTGGTCGACCTCAATCCAGCGAAGGCGGGATCCTACATGCCCGGTAGCCGGATTCCGATCGTCACCCAGGATCGATTGCGTGCCGACCGGCCGGACCGCATCTTGATCCTACCGTGGAACCTGCGCGACGAGGTCGTTACGCAACTCGCCTATGCCCGGGAATGGGATGCCCGCTTCGTGGTAGCGGTGCCCAGTCTCCAGATGATCTGATGCGGGTCCTTCTCACCGGTGGCAGTGGCTTTGTCGGCCGCGAGGTGGTGCCGCTATTGCTGCGGGCCGGCGCCGAGGTCCACGCGCTGGGGCGATCGTCTGTCGATCACTCCGGGGTCATCCATCATCCGGCCGATCTGTTGGCCGGCGTCGATCGCGGCGTGATTCAGGCAATTGGCGCGACCCATCTGCTCCATCTCGCCTGGGAGGCCAAGCCCGGCTTTTGGGGGGCATCCGAGAATCTTGATTGGGTGGCGGCGTCGATCGGCCTCGTTCGCGCCTTTGCGGCCGGCGGCGGTCAGCGGGCGGTCGTTGCGGGCAGCTGCGCGGAATATGACTGGACGGGTTCGGGCCGGCTCGAGGAAGCCACGTCGCCGATCCTGCCGGCTACGCTTTACGGCACGGCAAAAGCAAGCCTCCATACCATGCTCGCCACGGCAGCACCCGGACTTGGTCTTTCGCTCGCCTGGGCGCGTATCTTCTTTCCCTACGGCCCAGGCGAGCGCCCTGAGCGATTGCTCGGCTCGCTGCTCGAAGCAGCGCGGCGCGGCGGCGTTGCAAAGGTATCTGAGGGCTCGCAGCGGCGCGATTTCATTCACGTCGAGGATGTCGCGGCCGCGCTGGTAGCGATTCTCGTCGCACCGGTCGAAGGCGTACTGAACGTCGCGAGCGGAGAGGCCACGACCGTCCGGCGCTTCGTCGAGATCGCGACGCAAGCCGCCGGGTCGGCCGATCGCGTCATCTATGGGGCAATGCCGACCCGTCCGGATGATCCCCCCCTGATCGAAGGCGCAATCCACCGTTTGCTCGCCGAGACCGCGTATCGCCCACGGTATACGCTAGCAACGGGTTTGACCGACGCTGTGGCGCGCTTTGGAGTCTTGGCGCAGACATCTGACTAACCCGGCCATGCGACCACGTTTAGGGATCGAACGCTCCGGCTTCAGCGCTCAGCCGAGGCCGATCGCCGCGATCCATATCGTCATGCCGCTATCCGTTCGATTGGGACGGCGCTTGCGACCAACGCGTCCTGGCGCGCCGTCGCGACGAAGCGCGCTTCGTGCCCGGCGATGATGGCCAGCAGGAAGCCGCCGATGATCGTCTGCAAGCCGGTCGCGCCCAGCACGCATGCGAGAATCAGCGGCAACGGGGTGGACAGGGCGGCAAAGTCGCCGTTGGACCACTCCAGCGCGACTGCCGCGAGCCCGCATCCCGATACGAGGAGCAGCGAAACACCGGTGATCAGCATCGTTTCCAATGTCAGCACCCGGGCATGACGGCGCACGACCTTCGGCATGTGGCGATACCCCTCGTTGACGCTGTGAAGATGCGTCGCGGCGGCCATGACGGCCGAAAGGTGGCCGATGCAGAACAGGAATCCCGCAACCAGCGACCAGCTCGTGCCGAACGCACCCGTCCCGGCGAGGAGGCCGAGCATATGCGCGAGCGCCACGGCCAGGATGACCGTCGCGACGCCCATCGCCGCGAGGGCCGGAATACCGAACAGCCATGTCGGGCTGAGCATCAGCAAATAGCGCAGATGCCGCCACCCGTCGCGCCACGGTCGCAGATGCGGCGCTCGGTCGCGCAAATCCACCGACAGGGTCGCCGGCGCCTGTTCGATACGGATTCGCTTCAGGCTGGCTTTGACGACCATTTCGCTGGCGAATTCCATGCCCGCCCCGGTCAGGCCCAGCGCAACGAACACGTCGCGGCGTATCGCGCGCAGACCGCAATGCGCATCATCGATGCCCGAGCGGAACAGCAGATTGAGCACGCCGGTTAGCAGAGGATTACCGATATAGCGGTTCTTCCAGGGCATCGCGCCGGGCGCGATGCCGCCAGCGAAGCGCGATCCCATGCACAGGTCGGCACCCGCCAGGAGACGAGCGATCATCGCGACGCCGTCGGTAAAATCATAGCTGCCATCGGCATCGCCGATGAGGAGATATTCGCCGAAGGCGGCGTGCCCGCCGCCGATGATCGCCGCACCATAGCCGCGTTCGGCAATGGCGACGACCCGCGCACCGCACGCGATCGCGATCGCCTGGCTGCCATCGGTCGAGCCGTTGTCGGCGATAAGGATCTCGCCGCTGATCCCGAACTGGCGCTCGATCCTGTCCAGCGCGTCGCGGGCGTTGGCGATGCAGTGCGGCAAGCTGATCGCCTCGTCGAGGCATGGCATCACAATGGAGATCGCAAGCGGCGTGGCGCCGGGCGAAGACGTTCTGTCGAACCGTTGCACGAACATGTAGGGACTCCGCTGCGCTGGTATCGGGCTAGCGGGTAACGGTTAATCAACTGCTACCACCGGGTCCGGCTGCCGGCGGCGAGAACGGCGCCGCTACCGCGTCTGCCGACATTTGACTAACCCACCGCTGCTCGGACAAGGTAAAGGCGACCTTCGGCTCAGCCTTATAGAGGAGCCACGCCACCGTTTCAGGGAATGCGATGCAGGATACGAACGGTGGCGGGAAGAAGCGGGCAAAACCGCTTGGATCGCTGGATCTCGCCGCGCTGATGCTGCTCCCGCTGGTCGCGCGCGCAGCGACGGCGACGGGCAATCTTTTCACCCTGTACCAGGTCCAGACGCAAGATATCGTCATCCTGCTGGCGCTGCCGCCCTTGCTCCTCGTCCTGCAGCGTTGGGCACCGGCATGGCACCTGCCGGATCGCGCGCCGAGTGCGCGGCTCGTTATAATCGTCGGCATCATCGTCGCACTATTGCTCGGATGGTGTGCCTACGCGCTTCTCTTCAATTTTCCGGTGTCGGCCGACGAGTTTATGGTTGCCTTTGATATGCGGGTCTATGACAAGGGTCGGCTCGCGGCCCCTCTAGCCCCGCAGTGGCGGCCTTATGCCAGTGCGTTGGTGCCGGCGTTCCTATTGAACGCCGATTTGCCAACCGGAATGGTGTCCGGGTACCTGCCGGTCAACGCACTGATGCGCCTGGCCTTTTCCAAGATCATAGACCCGGTGTTGTTCAATCCCGTGTTGGTGGTGCTCGGGGCGGTGGCGCTGCTCGATATCGCCAAACGCCTGTTCGGCTCAGATTCGCGCGCGATCTGGGTCACGGTGATTGTCTATTTCACGTCGAGTCAGATGCTCGTCAACGCGATGACTACATATGCGATGACGGGCCATATGGCCTTGAACCTGATCTGGCTGTGCGTTTTTCTGCGTGGCGGTCGGTGGGGTCATGCCGGCGCGATCGCGATCGGGTTTCTCGCGACCGGGCTGCACCAGCTGGTGTTCCATCTGTTCTTCGTCGCGCCGTTCATCGCCTGGCAACTTCGGCTGGGCCGATGGCGGTTGTTCCTGCTGTATTGCGCCGCCTATTGCGGGATCGCCGCCTGGTGGATCGGGTTTCCGATGCTTGCAGCGTTGCGGACCGGCGCATCCGCGCATCCCGATCCGAGCGGCAGCCGGTTCCTCGACAAGGTTGTGCCCCTGCTCCTGCGGCGCGATCCGCTGACGCTGTCGTGGATGATGCTCAACATGCTACGCTTCATCGCCTGGCAAAATCTCGCCTTGCTGCCACTCATGGTGGCGGTCGTGCCCGTTGCCCGGCGTGGCGGACTCGCCGCGCCGATGCTTCTCGGGATTGCGATCTGGCTGCTCTTCCTAGGGTTCACCCTACCGTATCAGGGTCACGGCTGGGGATATCGCTATCTGCACCCCTATCTCGGCAGCTTCGCCCTGCTCGCAGGGCTCGGCTATCAGCAGCTCGCTGCAAAAGCGCCGCAGCGGACCGACGGCATGATCCTCGTCTTGAGCCTGCTGACACTGGTGGCCGCGATACCGATACTGATGCTCCATGCGCGGTGGTTCACAGACCCGCACGTCCAGCTCGATCGTTTCATCGCCACGCAGAAAAGCGACTTTGTGGTGGTGAATACGGAACCGGCGAAATCGACCACCGACGGGCGCTGGGCGATCAATGCGGTGGACGAAGTCCGTAATGACCCAGACCTCACCAATCGGCCGCTGCGTTTGGCCAGCCAAGCACTGAATGGCGAAAGGGCCGCGGCACTCTGCCGTCGTGGCACTGTCAGTGTGGTCGGATGGCCCGAAATGCACAAACTCGGCTTCGGTCTCAATGTTGTCGGCAGAGATCGCCGGGTTGATGCGATGAAAAATCTTTTTCGGACACAGAGATGTCTGCAGCCGTGAAGACGACCGGCCGCGGGAAGACCGCAGACCGCTGCCGTTATCCCCTCTTTGCAGATGAAGGTTCAGCACCGGTGCGATCGGGCCGGCGGCGTTACCGGCGGCGCCCCTGGCGCATTGCCCCGAAGGGAATGTCCGATCTCACGTGAGACAGGCTTTGTTGCATAATTACGCGAGAGCATGACCGACGTTTTACTTGAAGATGTTATTGGATGCGGACGGTCACCGGCGTTCCTATTTCGGAGAACCGATTGAGAATTGCAGCACGGACTTTGAGCTCGGTAATCTGACGATCGAAGGTGCGGGCGACAACGCGCTGGCCCAGGAGTTTGAAGCAGTGCATTTTGGTCTCGACCAGACTGCGGCGATGATAGCCGCTCCACTTTTTCCAGATTGCGCGACCAAGCCGCTTTGTCGCGCGTAGCGCTCCATTGCGTGCATCGACGCCGGGACCGCCTTCTGCCCATGGTTGCCCGTTGCGGCGGACCGGGATGACCGCATCGGCACCGCGCCCGGCAATAGCGGCATGGCAGTCCCTGGTATCATAAGCGCCATCTCCGCCGACGCTGAGTATCCGCTCGTCTCCGGGAATTTGCGCCAGGAGAACGGGCAGCGTCGGTGCGTCACCAATGGCATTCGTCGTGACCTCAATGGCCCGGATATCCAGCGTCCCAGCATCAATCCCGAGATGCACCTTGCGCCACTGGCGACGGTAGGACGGTCCGTGTTTGCGCGTCTTCCACTCGCCTTCTCCCGTCATTTTGATCCCGGTGCTGTCGACCAGCAGGTGCAGTCCGCCCGAGCTGATCCGCCCGCCGAGGTTGACCTTCAACGTCTTCTGCCGTCGGCACAGCGTCGTATAATCCGGCACCGACCAATCCAGCCCCGCCATTTTGATCAGGCTCGAAACCAACCCCGTCACTTGCCGCAAAGGCAGGTTGAACAGCGTCTTCAGCGTCAGGCACAGCTCTATCGCGCTGTCTGAAAACCGCATCGGGCGACCAGGGCGACCACACGGCTTCGAAAGCCAGTGCATCTCCGGATCAAACCATATTTCCAGCGACCCACGCCGCTTCAGCGCCGCATTATACTCAGGCCAGTTCGTCGTACGATACACAGGTGCGGCAGGTTTGGGCATTACGCCTATCTATACCGCTCGATTCCCTGCGTGAATCCCCGCCATCAGTTTTGCAACAAAGCCAATCCGATCGGGGGGTCACAGGAACGGAGGCAAGCGTGCCGCGCGAAGTATTTCTGGAATTGGAGCGCGCTCGCGTTACGCGCATCGTCGAGACGGTCAGCGATGACATGTCGAGGGAACTCCTGCATCGATATGCGGCCGAGCTTCGTGACGAGCAGATGAGGTCCCGATGGCTCGTAACACCATCCGGTTCAGGCTCGCGGTAGAGCCGCATGCTGAAGCTCGGTTCCAGCCCGGTTCCGCGTGGCAGAGTCGGCCGTCGCCGCTCCTGTCTCGATCGATTTAGAAAAGCGAACTGGGTTAGGGATTTTAGTCCGGAGACATGATGAAGCGCGAGCAGAGATAAGCCGGCAGGAAATCTAGCCGCACGACGTTGCCCGAACTGCCGAATTCCATTCGAAACGCCACGGCCGTCCAACTCTCGCAGCCTTGGCGCCTGTCGCTTGACCGCCTCCCTCGCGCCCCTTTGTCGCGGCATCAACACGCGCGATGCGCCTATGTATCTCGATAGGACCGTCCCCGGTCGGAATCGGGAGCTAACTCGAGGACGACCGCTTCTGCCGGAAACGACGGGCGCGATGGCGCCTTCGCCGTGCCTGCCCCAGAGTACTGGCTCCGGCCCTGCTCGCATCCAAATGGCCAACGCCGTCAGCTGTCATACCTTGGTTTAACCCGATCACATCACCGTCCGATAGCTGCGGGACCCGAGACGCGGGATACACCTTGACGAAAGCCGAGGTGCATCATGCGCATTCCAAGACGAGACCATCGACTGCTTGCTTCCCGCGCCGCCGCGCGCCGCGACCGACTGGCCCGGTTGATACTATCCCTTGTGGTGCTCGCAGTACCGACTTCGGTCCTGATCTGGCACTTCCTGAACATGCTGCTCGGCGACGTTGAGATCACCGCGATCGTGCTCGGACGTAGCCATCCGGCGGGGGCCGCCTTGCTGATTGTGAGCTGGAGCTAGAGGACGTCCTTACAGTCGCACGTAAGGACGTCGGTTTCGATCATGGTGCAGGTAACGATACTGGCGGGACCGGAGCGTCGCCGTCGCTGGAGCGATGAGCAGCGCGAGCAGATTGTCGCAGAGGCGTTTCAGTCGGGCGCGCGGGTCTGCGACGTGGCGCGGCGCCATGACGTTGCCCGCAGCCAGATCTACGAGTGGCGGCAAGTGATGCGGCGCCAGGCGGACCCGGCCTTCGTGCCGGCGGTGCTGGTGGATGAGCGACCCCAGCAAGTGTGCGAGCCCGTTGTCGCTGCCGTTTTCGATCTGCCCGATGGCGGGCGGCTGAAGATCTTTGCTTCAGCGTCACCGGCTCTGGCGGCGGCGGCCTTGAAGGCGATGCGATGATCCCGTCGGATGCACGGGTGTGGATCGCGATGGGCCACACCGATATGCGCAAGGGGATGCAGGGTCTGGCGCTGCTCGTGCAGCAAGGTCTGGGCCGCGATCCGCATGGCGGCGACCTGTACGTGTTCCGAGGCCGTGCCGGATCGTTGGTGAAGATCATCTGGCACGACGGGATCGGCGCATCGCTCTACTCCAAGCGGATCGAGCGCGGCCGCTTCATCTGGCCCTCGGCGAAGGATGGCGTGGTGTCCTTGACGCGCTCGCAGCTGGCCTGCCTGCTCGACGGGATAGACTGGCGTAATCCGCAGCATAGCTGGCGCCCGGCGAGCGCGGGATAGCGCATTTTGCGGCTTGCATGAGGGCGTGGAGGATGATTCACTCTCCGTCGTGGAAGCCGTCATTTCGCCTCTTCCGGATGATATCGCAGCGCTCAAGGCGCTGCTTGCTGCAACGATCCAGCGCGCCGACGAGGCCGAGGCGCGCCTTGCCACCGCCGCGGCGCGCGAGAGCGCGACCCAGGCGATGATCGCGCACCTCAAGCTGCAGATCGCCAGGCTCAGGCGTGAACAGTACGGCCCAAGCGCCGAGCGCAGCCGCCGTCTGCTCGAGCAGATGGAGCTGCAACTCGAGGACCTTGAAGCGGACGCCGGCACGGACGGCCTCGTCGCCGAAGTCGCCGCCGCCAAGGCGACCAGCGTCGCCTCGTTCGAGCGCAAGCGACCGGCGCGCCAGCCATTCCCCTCCCATCTGCCGCGCGAGCGCGTGGTCATCGCAGCGCCGTGCGCGTGCGCGGCCTGCGGTGGCACGCGCCTGTCGAAGCTCGGCGAAGATGTGACCGAGACGCTCGAGGTGATCCCGCGCGCGTGGAAGGTCATTCAGACCGTGCGCGAGAAGGTCGCCTGTCGGGACTGTGAGAAGATCACCCAACCGCCGGCACCGTTCCATGTCGTGCCGCGCGGGTGGGCCGGACCCAGCTTTCTCGCGATGCTCTTGTTCGAGAAGTACGGGCAGCACCAGCCGCTGAACCGCCAGGCCGAACGGTTCGCCCGCGAAGGCGTGCCGCTCAGCGTCTCCACGCTCGCCGATCAGGTCGGCGCGGCCGCCTTTGCGCTCACGCCGCTTTACAAGCGGATCGAGGCGCATGTCCTCGCCGCCGAGCGGCTGCACGGCGACGATACGACCGTGCCGGTCATGGCCAAGGTCAAGACCGATGTCGGTCGATTGTGGGTGTACGTCCGCGATGATCGGCCGTTCGCCGGTGCCGATCCGCCGGCAGCACTGTTCCATTACTCACGCGACCGACGCGGCGAACATCCCCAGGCGCATCTCGCGACCTGGTCCGGGATCCTGCAAGCCGACGCTTATGGTGGCTATGGTGCGCTGTATCGAGACGGGCGCTTGCCCGGTTCAGTGCGCGAGGCTGGTTGCTTCGCGCACGCCCGGCGCAAGTTCTTCGAGCTCGCCGATGTCGCGGGTGCCGCTCGCAAGAAGAGCCGCGGCGAACACGCCGGCATGATCTACCCGATCGCGCTTGAGGCGGTGCGACGGCTCGATACCCTGTTCGACATCGAGCGTGAGATCAACGGCAAGCCTCCCGCCGATCGCCTGGCCGCGCGGCAGCAGCGCAGCGCGCCGGTAATGAACGAGCTTCAGGCCTGGCTCACCGCCCAACACGCGACGTTGTCGCGCAACCACGACCTCGCCAAGGCGATCAACTACATGCTGCGGCGCTGGGGTGCGTTCACCCGGTTCCTCGACGATGGCCGGGTCTGCCTCTCCAACAACGCCGCCGAGCGTACGCTTCGCTGCATCCCGCTCGGCCGCAAAGCGTGGCTGTTCTGCGGTTCCGATCGTGGCGGGCAGCGTGCCGCGATCCTCTACACCCTCATCCAGACCGCGCGGCTCAGCAACGTCGATCCGCAGGCATGGCTCGCCGACGTCCTCGCCCGTATCGCCGATCATCCCGCCGCCCGGCTCGACGAACTCCTTCCCTGGAACTGGTCACCCTCGAACCAGGTCGCAAAAGCCGCCTGATGGCCGCCCCGTCCATGGTGTTCACCAGTCGCTACGCCGCACTCCGACTCTGTGTTGATCTCGATCTCATTGAGGAACTGGCCGAACAAATGTCACCCGAGGACGGCTGCCTCAGCATCATCGACAGCCTCGACGAAACAGCCGAGTCCGTCACCGCGTTCACTCGTTGGGGCCTCGATCGCCTCAACGAAATGCTCGATGAACGACGCTCGCAGCTTATGTAAGATAGCTTGGCTGCGCGGCCTTCGCCGGATGGATACGCTCGGACTGGCGGTCGTCAGCATAATCGCAAGATTTGGCGGAACGTACCGCAGGGCGCCCGATCGGGCCGCGCGAACCTTCAATCGGAACCGCTGATGCGCAACCTGTCACGCCAATTCCGCGAAACAACGATCCATAGCCATATCGAGGACAATGACATGGCAAGCTCCTCCCAACCCGCTGCATGGCCGACGTCCTCCCCGTGCGCCGAAACCGTTCAGGCGGCCGCGACGTTCACCCCCATCGAATGGCTGGTCATCGCGATCGCCCAACGCGACGGTCTGTCGACCCTGCGCGAACCGAGCCGCCTCGCGCTGGCACTAGGTTCGCTGTTCGGATCCCAGTCAAACGCGGCGCTCGCCGACCCGTGCCTGGAGATCCTGCGCCAGAGCGCGGTGCTGGCCAACCACAACCTCGAACTGCGCGCGATAGATTGGGACCGGTTCATCGAGGCCGGCTTCTCGACAGCGCACCACGCGCTGCTCCTCGCAAGCCTCGATCGAGCCGCGGTCGAGGTATCGGTCCAGCGCCGCCCGGCCCGGGTCGCCCGAAGGATACCGGAGTTACAATCCCTGCGCGCCACTCCGGCTCGCGTCTGAGATTCGGAAGGTTTGTCGCCTGTCGGCAGCGCTGCCGCAAGAGATCGAGCCAACCCACCAAAGGTCAAAGCCAATGTCCGCTCCGATCGATCCAGGTCAAGGCCAGCCGCAGCGCATCGCCATCGTCGATGACGACGCGTCGGTCCGCCGCGCCATGGGCAATCTCGTCGAATCGCTAGGCTATCAGGCGCAGGTCTTCGACAGCGGCCGTTCGCTGCTGGAGGAGGATCTGTCGCGATTCGGGTGCGTGATCTCCGATCTGCAGATGCCTGGCATGTCAGGTCTCGAACTGCAGCGCGCGCTAATCGACGTCGCCCCCGACATGCCCTTCGTGGTAATGACGGCTTTCGCCGAGGAGCGCCTGCGCAAGCGTGCACTGAATGCGGGTGCGCGGGCGTTTCTGGAAAAGCCCTGCGACGTCGATGGGCTGATCGAGCTGATAGCGCAGATCGTCGGTCCGCCGGAGCAGGCCGTGTGAGCCTGTCGGCGAAATGGCAGGATCTGCAGGCCCGTCGTCGCACGGGGCGGTGGCAGGATGGGCGGCACCATCGTGGCGACGATCGATACGCGCGGCTCCGCTGGACATGCGCGACGGCGGCGGCGCTCGGTATCTTCGCGCTCGACACGTTTACCTCGCTGTCGAGCGCTATCGCCGTCCTCTACATCCTAGTGCTCGTCGCCGTCGGCACGAGCCCGAGCAAGTTCGAGATCCTGCGCCTCAGCGGCATCTGCGTCGTCCTTACGGTGGTGAGCTTCCTCGCTGACCACTCGCTGGTCGCCGATCCATCCGCTCTGCTCAGGGTCTCGTTCAGCGTTCTGGCGATCGTGGTCACGACATCGCTGCTAATCCACAACCTCGACACGCGGCAGCGACACGAGGCTCAGGCGCATCTGCTCGACCAGGCCGCGGACGCGATCGTCCTCCGCGATCCCGAGGGACACGTCCTATTGTGGAACCAGGGCGCAGCGAGACTGTACGGGGCGCCGCGCTCGGTCGTCATGGGAACACGGCATCACGATATGCTGGACAGCCGGTTCGATGTGCCTCGCAAACAGATCGACGACATGCTCGAACATGACGGGTACTGGAACGGAGAGATCCAGCAGACCCGCACCGACGGGACGCTCCTGACCGTGTCGTCGCGGTGGACGCTGCAACGCGACGACACGGGCGCGCCATGGGGTATACTGGAGATTAGCACCGACATCACGGAACGGCGGGCGGCGGACCGTGCGCTCGACAAGAGCGAGCGGCGATACCGCAGCATCTTCCACACCTTGGCGGTGGCAGTGCTGGAATTCGACTTCACCGAGGTCCGGACCATGCTCGATGAAGCGCGTGCGAGCGGCGTGTCTGATCTGAGCAGACATCTTGCCGATGACGCCGTCTTCCTGAAGTATGTGCGGAGCAGGATCCGCGTCGTGAACGCCAATCCAAAAGCCCTTGTTCTGATGGGGTTGCAATGCCGAGATCGCTTCCTCGACCGGTATTGCAACTTCTTGCCACTCAGCGACGAGGATCTGCGGTCGTGCCTGCTGGCCCTTGAGACCGGCGACATTCTGTTCGAGCGCGAGGTCACAGCGCCCGGTCCGGAGGGGGCGTCGCTTTCGCTGAGGATAACGCTCCACTTCCCGCATGAAGGCGAGGCGAACGACCACATCCAGTGCAGCATGGTGGATCTGACCGAGCACAAGCAGGTAAGCGACGATCTCGCCCGGACGCGATCCGATCTGGAACACGCGATGCGGATCACCTCAATCGGCGAGGTATCGGGAACGATCGCACATGAGGTCAACCAGCCCCTCGCGGCGATCCGGGCCAACGTGGAGGCAGCGCAGCGGTGGCTCACCCGCGGCCCGGATCACATCCGCCAGGCGATGAACGCGCTTGCGGAGGTCGCGGCGGCTGCCGCCCACGCAGGGGACATCGTGAAGGGCGTAAGACGCCTTCTCAGCCGATCGGAGCGCGAGGACCTGCCGATCGGGATTGACGAGATGATCAAGGACGCAGCCCGGCTGGTGCGCCTCGAGGTGCTGGACAACCGGACCGAGCTCCTGCTCGATCTGGACGGCGCCGATTCACATGTGATGGGCGACCGGCTCCTGCTTCAACAGGCGCTGGTCAACTTGGCGACGAACGCGCTTCAGGCGCTGCAAGGCGCCGAGGGCGCGCGTATGCTCACGATCTCCTCCAGCGTGGAAGGCCAGACGGCGATCATAACGGCGCGCGACAATGGTCCAGGCTTCGCCCCTGAGATCATCGAGAATGCGCTGGAGGCGTTCGCCAGCACCAAGCGCGGCGGCATGGGCCTCGGCCTGGCGATATGCCGCTCGGCCGTGGAAGCCCACGGCGGCACCGTCCGCATTGGCAATCATGAGGAGGGCGGCGCGATCGTGGAGATGCGCCTGCCGCTGGCGAGTTGAGGTCGCGCAGGCGCTGTCAGCCCCCCGAACATAGGTCTGCAAGAACTTCGGCGCCGGCAATAGGGGCAGCAATCATGAAGCTCTTTCTGTGAGCGACGTACTGATCATGGACAACGAACCATTCTTGCCATCAACCTGCAGCAACTGCTTGAGATCGATAATCCCTTCGTCAGATTTTGCCGACACCGAGGAAGAAGCTGTCGCCGCGGCCCCTCAAACAGTTCCGTTGTCCCGCTGTCGGGTCGCCGCAGCGAAGTTGCGTCCGACGGAGGACCGATGCGGAACGCTCCTGCCGCTCGCTCGCTTAAGCGGCACGGATACTCCAGTCCGAGGAGACGCATCATGGCCGACAAAACCGCGATCCTGTATCGGATGGTGCTGCCCGAACACGTCTGTCCGTTCGGCGTCGAGGCCAAGCGCATGCTGGACGAGGCCGGGTATTCGGTGGAGGAGCACATCCTGCACTCGCGCGACGAGGTGGACGCGTTCGAGGAGAAGCACGGCGTCGACACGACCCCGCAGGTCTTCATCGACGGCGAGCGGGTGGGCGGCAGTGACGATCTCGAACGTTTTCTCGAGCAGGCCTGAGCACGTATTGCGCTCGCCTACCCGCCCTGGAGGCTTGTCTCGATTGGCCGCATTCGGGGCCGTTGCGATCGCGATGGGTGCCAGCGCCATCGTGGCCAAGCGCAACTCGCCCGGCCCGCTCCATCCAAACATCCAACGCTGGTACAAGCGTTTGGACAAGCCCGCCTTCACGCCGCCCGATCCTGTTTTCGGTGCGGCCTGGCCCGTGATGGAGAGCGGTCTGGCGTTCGGCGGATATCGGCTTTTGCGCGCGCCGCGGACCGCGCGCCGCGACACCGCAGTGGGCCTGTGGCTGGTCACGACGGCGATGGTTGGTGGCTGGACCCAGATCTTCTTCGGAGAGAGACGACTTGGCGCCAGCGCGATCGGATCGGGCGTGATGCTTGCGACCGGTGCCGGCTACGTCGCCGTGGCGTCCAAGGTCGATCGACCTGCGGCGGTGGCCGCCGTGCCGTTCGTGGCTTGGCTCGGGTTCGCGACCCTTCTCGCCGAGCAGGTCTGGCGGCGCAACCAGGGTAGGTCCGACGGACTATGATCAGCCCTTTGGCGATCCCAGGCGATCGCCAGGTCGTCTGGAAGAGCGAAACCTCAGATGCCCTTATCCACTTCGCAACAGCGTCCTGTCCGACAAGTCGCCTGCCGAGACCAGCCGTCCTTCCTGTCACCGAAGCACGGTGATGCTAGCGTGACGGATCCGGTCTGGATGCAGCGCGCGAAATCGGCAGCATGCAGCTTGGGCGCAATGACGGTCGGCAACCCCAACGCGCACCATCACGTCTACGTGATCCTGCTGCACGACCTGCGCGGGGCGGGCCGCTCGGGGCTGTATGTCGGGCAGACCTCACGCGATCCGGATTGGCGCTTTGATCAACACAAGGCGGGCTACAAGGCGAGCGGCGCGGCGCGACGCTTCGGCGTTCGTCTGTTGCCGGATCTCGTCGCACATCTCAATCCGATCATAGGATGGGAATCGCTTGATATCGAGGCTGCGCTCGCCGACGCGTTCCGCGATGCGGGCGTTCCCTGGGTGGAGGGGGGGCATTAGAAGCGGCGGCTCCTTATCGCGGCAGGGGCGTTCAAGAACGAGGAAAAGGAGACATTCCATGACAGACGACTGCAGCCAGACAGGCGCCACGTCGGACATGCCGATCGACGCCGACGCAATCGACGTGTCGATCGAGCAGATCATCCCTCCAGAGCAACCCCCAATGGACGATGCCGCAGGAGGTCCTACTGCGGACGTCAAGAACGACCAGATGGACGACGTGTCGACCGGCGACCTATCGGTGCAGGGCGGCGAATAGAAGACGGCTTCTGGCACTCGTTGCCCTCGCATACTCAAGGCTCGCGTATCTACGCCGGTTGATGTCGAAGCCTTTGTCGACCGGTGGTAAGTGTCGGGATCGCCGTGACGTTCCCGCGGCGCGCGCGATCTGCGAGACGCGACAATGATTGAGACACCAATGCTGAAAGTCGCCGGCCTATCTAAGAGAGTCCCAGGCCCTCGTGTCCTGTTCGAGGGACTTGATCTCGCCCTCGGCGCCGGCGAAGTGGTCGCGATCATCGGGGAGTCGGGCGTTGGAAAATCGACTCTGCTCAACATTCTCGCGGGGCTGGACGATGCGGATGCGGGAAGCGTGGCGGTCGACGGCGTCCTGCTGGGAGAGCTCGGCGAGACGGCAAGGACGCGCCTTCGAAGAGAGCGCATCGGCTTCGTCTTCCAAGCCTTCCACATCCTCCCGTACCTGACGCTCAGCCAGAACGTGGCGCTTCCGTTGGCGCTCGTGGCGCCAGACAACGACGCGGCACAGGTCGAGGCGGAGACGATGCTGGACGCGGTTGGACTTGGTGGGCGGGGCGCGGGATACGCACGCGACCTGTCGGGCGGTGAGCTTCAACGCGTGGCAATCGCGCGTGCGCTGGTGCACCGCCCCGCGTTGATCCTGGCCGACGAGCCGACCGGCAATCTGGATCCCGAGACGGCGGCACGTGTGCTGGCGCTGTTTGCGGACGCCGCACGCAGGCGAGGAGCCGCCACGGTGATGGTCACCCATTCCCAAGCGACCGCCGCAATCGCCGACCGCGTGCTGACGCTCACCGCCGGGGGCCTGGCGGAGCGACGTGCGCGCTGACCCCGGCCTATGGTCCGGGCGGCTTGCGCTCGGCTGGCTGATCGGCGGGGAGTGGCGATTCCATCCCGCACGCTTCCTGATGACCGCGGTCGCGATCGCCGTCGGTGTCGCGCTCGGGTTCGCGGTGCATCTCGTCAACGGCTCGGCGCTCGCCTCGTTCGACGGCGCCATCCGTGGCGTCAACGGGAACGCGGATCTGTCTGTGAAGGCGACCAGCCGCCTCGGTTTCGACGAGCGGCTCTATCCGCGTGTGGCGACGGCGGCAGGCGTGGAGGACGCGAGCCCCGTCGTCCAGCTGGACGCCCGGATCGGCAAGACACGATTGACCCTTCTTGGCCTGGATGTGCTGCGGGCGGCGGCGGTCACCCCGACACTGATTGGCGTCCCACCGCATAGCCCCGGCGCGGACGGCACCGCGGCCTTCGATGAAGCTGCCATATTCGTGTCGCGCGCGGCGCTGGCGCAAAGCGGCGCTACGGTCGGAAGCGTTGTCAGCGTGACGGCGAACGGACGGACGGTGGCGCTGCGGATCGCGGGCACGCTGCCCGCCACCGACGAAGTCGCTACCGTGGCGGTGATGGACATCGGTGCCGCCCAGTGGCGGTTCGACCGGCTCGGCCGACTGGATCGTCTCGACCTGAAGGTTGCCGATCGCACAGCAGTAGACGCATCGCTCCCGGCTCTTCTGCCCGCCGACGCCAAGCTCGCCACGGCGCAGGCGCAGAGCATGCAGGGCGACGCCTTGTCGCGCGCATACCGCGTGAACCTCGACATGCTTGCGCTGGTCGCGCTGCTGACCGGAGGGTTCCTGGTCTATTCGGCCCAATCGCTCTCTGTCGCTCGTCGTCAGCGCGCCTTCGCCCTGCTTCGGACGCTCGGCATGCCTCGCAGTGGCGTGGTTGCGGCGATCGTCGTGGAGGGGCTCGTGATCGGGACGGTGGGATCGGCGCTGGGACTGGCTGCGGGGTATGGCCTTGCCTGGAGCGCATTGCACTGGTTCGGGGGCGACCTCGGGGCCGGCTACTTCCGTGGCGCAGGAGGCGGCGTGGTGTTCCAGCCTGTTGCCGCGATCGGCTTCTTCGCGATCGGTCTGCTGGCCGCGATCGTCGGGAGTGCGGTGCCGGCGCGCCTCGCTGCGCGCGCAGCGCCCGCGGCCGCGCTCAAGAACGCGGGCGACGTGATCGATCCGCGCACACCGGTGGCATGGTGGCCCGCGGCGGCGCTCATCATAGCTGGCGTCCTGGTCGCGTTGCTCCCGCCGGTCGCGCACCTTCCCTTGTTCGGGTTCGCCGGGATGGCACTCCTCCTGGCGGGCGGGATCGCCGGCGTGCCATGGTTCGCCCGGATTCTGCTGGGTCCGCTTGCGCGACGATCCGGCAGGGATGTCCCGCGCCAGCTTGCGATCCGCCATCTCCACGGCGCGCCCGGAGAGGCGGCGACCGCCCTGTGTGGGATCGTAGCATCGACCGCGTTGATGATCGCGATGGCGACGATGGTGACGAGCTTCCGCGGTGCGGTCGACGATTGGCTCGGGCAGGTCCTAAGCGCCGACCTGTACATGCGCGCGGACGTCGGAGCGAGCTTCGACGCCGCTACGCGGGCGCGGCTTGCGGCGACACCCGGAGTGGCCCGGCTGGCCTTTGGCCGGCAGCTGCCCTTGACGATCACGCCCGAACGACCTCCGGTCACGCTGATCGCACGGCCGCAGCGCGGGGGCGAGGATCCGCAGTTCGTGTTGATCTCGCGCGCAGCCTCCATGCCTGCGGACGTCCTGCCGGTCTGGGTCTCGGAGCCGGCGCAGCGGCTCTACGGCTGGAACCCGGGTGCCACTATCCGGTTGCCGATCGCGGGTGGCACGCGTTTCGCGGTCGCGGGCGTGTGGCGCGACTATGCACGTCAGGGCGGAGCGGTGCTGGTGGACGAGACCGACTATCAGCGGCTCACCGGCGACCAGGGGCGTGACGAGGCGTCGGCGACGATCAGGAAAGGGAGCGACGCGACCGTGGTTGCGCGCATGCTTCGCGAGCGATTGCCGATGACGCTTCGGACGCAGCTCGACATCACGCAGCCCGCGACGCTCCGGCGGTTCGCGCTCACGCTGTTCGATCGCAGCTTCGCCGTGACCTACCTGCTCGAAGCCGTGGCGATCCTCGTTGGCCTGGCCGGCGTCGCGGCGACCATGTCGGCGCAGACGCTGGCGCGCGAACGCGAGTTCGGCATGTTGCGCCACCTTGGGCTGACGCGCGGCCAGTTGAGCGCGATGCTCGCGACGGAAGGCGCGATCGTCGGGCTGACCGGCGCGCTCGCCGGGATCGGCCTCGGACTGGTGCTGTCGCAGGTGCTGATCCACGTCATCAACCCGCAGTCGTTCAACTGGACGATGGACACGCGCGTGCCGGTGGGAACGCTGGTGGCGGTCGCGGCGGCACTGACCGGGGCGGCGGCGGTGACCGCGGTGCTGGCCGGACGGCGCGCGACATCGCGTAGCGCTGTGCAATCCGTCCGGGAGGACTGGTAATGCGGGTGTCCCGGTTCGTCGGGCTCCTAGCGTCCTTTGCCCTTCTGCCTTCGGCGCCCCTTCCATATCCCGCGGTGAGACCCGGTATCGTTCTGCGCTTCCCGCGCGACCACGGCGCTCACCCGGCGTTCCGGACCGAATGGTGGTACGTCACCGGCTGGCTGCGTACGGCCGACGGCGCCGACCTCGGTTTCCAAGTCACCTTCTTCCGCACCCGGCCGCTGGTCGATCCAGCCAATCCGAGTCGCTTCGCGCCGGGTCAGGTGATGTTCGCTCACGCCGCACTGTCCGATCCGAGGCTTGGGAGGCTTGTGCACGGCGAGCGCTCGGCGCGGGCCGGGTTCGGGCTGGCTGGTGCGCGCACCGGCGACGGAGACGTCGCAATTCGCGACTGGCGGCTGCGGCGGTTGCCTGACGGGCGATGGGCAACGCACATTGTGGCGAAGGACTTCACCTTGTCGCTCGCCTTCGCGCCGACGCAGCCGCCGATGTTGGAAGGCAAGGGGGGCTATAGCCGCAAGGGCCCGCAACCGCAGGCGGCGAGCTATTACTACTCGATTCCGCATTTGAAGGTGTCGGGACAGGTTACGCGCGGCGGCCGTCCGGTCGCGGTGACGGGCGAGGCGTGGCTGGACCGGGAATGGTCCTCGAACTATCTGCAGACCGACGCGCAGGGCTGGGACTGGACCGGTCTCAATTTCGACGACGGCAGCGCGCTCATGGCGTTCCGCATCCGACGCAAGTCGGGCGAAACGCTGTGGGCGGGTGGAACATTGCGCCGCCCGGATGGCACGACTGTGATCCTGGCACCGGGTGACGTCGCGTTCCGAACCCTGCAGCGGTGGCGCAGCCCGGCGACCGGCGCGGTCTATCCGGTGTCTCAGGAGCTGGTCGTGAGCCTGCCCGATGGCGTGCACCGCTGGCCGCTCGTCCCGCTGTTCGCCGCGCAGGAACTGGACGCTCGACGGAGCGGTCTCCCAATATACTGGGAAGGTGCAGTTCGGACGCGTGGTGGACGAGGATACCTCGAACTCACCGGATACAATCGGCCACTGGCGATGTGAATGCGTGGGGTATCCTGAGATCAGGCATGCTCCGCTCCAAGCCGGGCCTCCAGATCGCTTCGGAAGGATTGCACGAACTGGTCCGTGATCGGCCAGACAAATGCGGGTCGGGATTTCTTGAAGATGTAGCAGTGGACCGTGCCATTTCCCGGTAGCTCGACGCCGGTAATGGGAGACACGTTCCTTCCGCCTATGTTTCGCGCGGCGGCTATCGACATCTCGCCGAGAGGTTCCTCCACTGGGCACGTATCGGCCACGATCGCGACGGTCCTGATCTTGAGCCTCGAATGCCACAGCAGGCACAGGTCCCCGAGTTCGACGCCAAGACGCTCGATCCAGAAACTCGGCATCACGATGTAGGAGACGCGGCTCGCATCGACGAACTTTCCGGGCGAGCGATCGTCGACGGCCTCATCCTGAAGCGAAGTCTTCGAAATGTGGTATCCGTCTTCAGTGACGAAGGGGCGGTCTTTTCCATCCGCCACCAGGATGTCGCGCCAATCGTCCGGTATCGAATTGTGCTTGTTGTCGGGATAGCCCGCGTGGGTCAGAGAGTCAGTACCGCATCCGTGCAGATCGCCGTCGAACCGGGGCGGCCCATAGGCATCCGGAGCCCCGTCAGCATCGATCGCGACGGCCTCCACCGGGATGCGGCAGAAGTAGCCGCCATCGATGAAATCGACCCTCAGGCCCCGGTAGACGATATGCGCTTGAACTGGACTTCGCATGGTCGTGACCTTCCTGAGCAGGCGCGTTCAACCCGGCGCCACACGTGGCCGCGTTGATGACACTCTAGATCCAGTCGCGCGACTTGAGCCAGAGCGGCGGCAAGATCACCGACATGGTGCACAATGTTCAGCGATAATCGCCGCCGGCGACGTATTCGTCGACGGAACGGCAGCGGCGACCAATAGGTGCCAACTAGACCTTATGTCGCGCCTCAAGAACGTCTTCGGCGATGTCGCCAGTGCGGCGGAGCGCCTCGAGTTCCTCCTCGGTCTTGCCCTCGATGCCGGCGATCTCGTCGCGGGCGCCCTTCATGGCGAAAACCAGTTCGTCGATCTTCATGTGCAGCGCGCGCTCGCTCAGCCTCTGCTGGTTCAGAACCATCTGCGTGAGGGTGATCGCCAGGACCGACAGGGCGAGCGTCAAGGTGTTCTCGGCCGCTGTGCCGCCGATGATGAACCAGGCCGCGCAGACTATGGCGACGGTGAAGATGGAAAACGGATGCCCCGCGAGGTTGGCGCCCCAAGCGGACACCTTGCACCCGAAATTGTAGAGGGTCTTCGACACGGTCGGTCTCCTCGATGCCGCCTCCCAAGCGCGAGGATTCCAGCATGCAGGCGATGGAATACGGTCGGCACGTCGGCAAGTGGCGACCCGCGGCTTTGAAGACCGCGGGCCACCACCACCCTCACGTCACTTGCCGGTGGATACGTTGCCCTTGAAGTCGAGCCCGACATGGACGGTGCCACCACCCTTCTTCGCGGTGCCGCGCCAAACCCCGTGCCTGTCCTTGGTCAGGGCCGACACGTCGGTGAAGCCCGACTTGGCGATGTGCTCGCGCGCCTGACCTTGCGTGAACGAGTTCGCGCCGCGCCGCGAGCCGCCGTCGTTGACGGTATGAGCGGTCTTGATCGCGACGTTGTTCTTCGCCGGCGCGGTCTGGGCGAGTGCGGGGGTCGCCAGGAGGGCGGTCCCGAGCAGGATTGGTGTTATGATACGCATGTTCGGTCCTTCTATGTTGATTCAGACGCGGTCGTAGCGCGAGCGCTCTGCGGCGATGTCACTGTCGGTGAAGGCGGGAGCCGTTTCGTCGAAGGTGCTCCAGCCTTGCGTCTCGTACGCGTTGCGACGCTCTGTCACGTTGACCGTCCGGTCGTCACCGAGGATGTTGCGCGCGGTCGGCACTAGCGGCTCGTCGACTTTTGCGGTGACGAGCGTGCCGCCGCGGCGGACGCCCTCGGCATAGACGTGCGCATCGTTCTCGGGGACGCCCGCGTGCGTCAGTGCACCGATGAGGCCACCGGTGGCTCCACCGATCAAGCCGCCACCGACTGCTCCAGCTGCAGTCGCCGCCAGCCAGCCGGCGGCCACGACCGGGCCGATGCCCGGGATGGCGAGCAGGCCAAGCCCCGCGAGCAGGCCGCCGACGCCGCCGACGGCGGCACCGATTCCGGCCCCCTTGCCAGCGTCCTCGGCGGCAGGATCGGCAACGTCGCCGACGCGGCCCGTGCCGGCATGGTCGCCCTTGTTATGGCCGACAATGCTGATGTCGCGGTGGGCGACGCCGGCCGCCTCTAGATCCTGCACCGCGCGGCGGGCGTCGTCGTAATGGTCGAACAAGCCTGTGATGGTCTGTGTCATGATACTTCTCTCCTATGCCCAGGCGACAGCCGCCCGGGTCGTGACGTCGTTGCGAGGCGGATGTTCAGCGGGCCGTGCCGCGGACCACCAAATGGTAGAGGACCAGCACGACGATCGCGCCAATGACGGCGACGACCAGGCTGTAGATGTTCAGGCCGGTGACGCCTACCGCGCCGAACTGGTTGAACAGGAAGCCGCCGACGACGGCGCCGACGACACCGAGGACGATGTCGAGCAGCATGCCCTCACCGGACTTGTTGACGATCTTGCTGCCGATGAAGCCGGCGACGAGACCCAGGATGATCCACGCGAGAATGGACATTGACGTTCTCCTCTCAGACCGGGCGGTGGCCCGGATGATGGAGAAGTTAAGGGCGCGAACGGACGCGCCAAAGATGCGGAGGCACCCGTTCTATGGGTGCCTCGACACCAATGACCGCGATTAATTTGCGGAATCGAGTCCGAGTTGGTGTCCTCGATCGCGAGCCCAGATGACCGCCTCCGCACGGCTGTGCACCCCAATCTTGGCATAGAGACGCGCAACGTGGTTGCGTACTGTGTTGCGTTTTAGGAATAGTGCGTCGGCAATCGCGTCGTCCGTCTTGCCTCTGGTGATCAACGCCAGCACCTCGCGTTCGCGCGGCGTAAGCTCAACGACCGGGCCGGATGTGCCCGGCTTTGGCTCACCGCCGCGTAGCGCCGCCATCCGGTCCATGATTTTCTGGCTGAGCCAGCTCGAGTCCTGCATCGCGCCCTCGATAGCGGCGATCAGGTCGAGCTCGGTCCGCTTGCGGTCGCTAATATCCTGGAAGGCTGCTAGAATGCAGAACTGGCCGTTGATCGACACGGTCTCTGCCGAGGCGAGACAGGTGACGAGCGTGCCGGTGCGTGTCTTGACCTGCAGTTCGTAGCCGCGAAACGAGCCGCTCTCGGACACCTTCTTCTCGATCTCCCGCCTCGTCGCGGAGCTTTCGAACAGCTCTATCTCAGCGGGCTTGCGGCCGACCACGCTGTCGTGGCCCCAGTCGGTCAGCGCGAGGAAGGCATGGTTGACGTTGAGGATGCGGTGCCCGTCCAGGCTGGTCAGCAGCATCGGTACCGGCGCGAAGCGGAACGCGGTGGCGAAGCGCTCCTCGCTCTGCCGCAACGCCATCTCGGCGCGACGGCGAGGTTCGAGATCGGCGAAGGTGAAGATCATGCACTGTTCATTGTTGGGCATCTCGGCCGGATGCCCCGCGAGAAGCACGAGCTTGCTGCCGCCATCGGGCAGCGGCAGGTCCGCCTCCATTTGCGGAATTGAGCGGCCTTCCGCCAGCCGGGCCTTCGCCTTGTCCCGCTCCGCGGCCTGCGCGAGAATGTCGAACTCGTAGATCGAGCGCCCTACGATCTGGTCACGCTCCCAGCTGGACAGTTCGAGGAAACCCTCATTGACGCGTACGTATCGCAGGTCTGCCAGCCGTACGATCAAGGCGGGGGCGGGGTTCGCGTTGAACATGCTCTCGAAGCGCTCCTCCGCCTCGAACGCCTCGGTCGCATCGCAGATGATCAGCACGAGACAGTCCGGATCGCCATCGCGGTTTAGAACGAAGCCGCGCTCGCGGTGGACCCAGTCTGGCTCGGCCTGACCCGCCTTGCGTACGTCCAACACGACATCTTCGAAGGCTTCTCCTCTGCACAGTCGCGCCATCGGGTAGGCGGACTTGGGTAGCGGCTGGCCGTCGCGGAGCTGGAGATCGAAACGGCCCTGGTATTCCTTTACGGTGGCACCGAGCTCGGCCACGTCGGCGCAGCCATGCATGATAAGCGCGGCCTGGTTGGCCCAGGCTATCCGACCATCGGGCTCGATCAGCACGACGCCGTCACTGAGCCCTTCGACTATGCGGTGAAGCTGCTTGCGATCAGGCTGCTCGTCTACATCGGCTCTGACCATCTTCGGCTTTGTCATTTTAATGGGCGCCTATCTCTTTTGCCCTCGTAGCTGCCTGAAGCGTTGGCCGAAAGTGTAGCATTTCGAGTTCGGCGGGCCCCAGCGAGATCATGCCCCTGAAGCTCTCGAGCAACTTGCTTAGCCGGTTTTCGTTGTTCATCGTCTTGTTGCATTGCTCGGTGTTTCGCCCGGCCGAATGGCAGGCTGTCGAACCCGCCGTGCGCTTGGCTGCTGTAAGCCTTTAAGCGCAAGGAAGCGCGATGATGTTCTCGATGATTACCGATGCCCCGACCGCGGCCTTCTCCTGCACCGTCACCCGTGTACACGATGGCGACGGCCCGCTCTGGTGCTCGAACGGCATTAAGATCCGCGTGGCCGGCATCCAGGCGCCGGACTTCGAAGACACCGTTCCGTGTCGCGAGAGGCGAGCCGAGTACACGTGTTCGAATTTCGCGGCCGAGCGAAGCCGAGCTATCGTCGAGCGGCTGACGCTGCGCCGGACGATGACGTGCCAACCGATGGGCAAGAGCTATTCCCGCGTCGTCGCTCGCTGCACGTTGCCCGATGGTCGGTCGCTGTCCTGCGCGATCCTCGCAGCTGGCGCGGCTGTTCGATGGGATACGTATTGGCGCCGCTACCACATGGGCGAATGTCGATGACGGAAGATCAGGAGCGTTGGGCGGAAGCATTGGCCGTGCATCGGGTGCACGGCGCATACGCGCCTGCCCATGTCGCCGAGCGGATCGGCGCCCTCGCGATCGAAGGTGATCAAGCTGGCGTAGACCGATGGAAAGAGATCGCTTTCCGGCTGGATCAGTTGGTTGATCGGTCGTTGCAGTGACCGCAGCACGCGACTGATCGAGGCTGCTACGGCGCGTCCCACACCCGCACGTAATCGACTTCGATCCGCTGCGGCAGCGCGGCGTCGTCGATCCCTTTGGCGCCGCCCCAGTCACCGCCCACAGCAAGATTGAGGATCAGACGAAAGGGCGTGTCGAAGGGCCACGCGCCGCGACCTCCGGCCTGGTCGTTGCGAACGCGCATGAACGCATGATCATCGACGCCGATCGTGATCGCGTCCGCCCGCCAGTCCATTTGATACCGGTGAAATTGGGTGCAGCTCGTCGGCACGGTCTGCTGCGCACCTCGCTGCGTGCCCTTGGCGTGATTGAACAAGGCGGTGTGTAGCGTCGCATGCGCGATTGTAGGGTCGTGGCCGACCATCTCCATGATGTCGATCTCGCCCGCATCTGGCCAGCCGCCGCGATCGGGCAGCATCCATATCGCGGGCCACGTGCCGCGCGCGCACGGGAGCTTCGCGCGGATTTCATAGAAGCCGTAACGCCCCTGCCGCCGGGCGACCAGCTTGGCCGATGTGTAGGCCTGTCCGCCCCAGTCGGCTGCGGAGGAAAGCGACTCGCGCCGGGCCTCGATCACGAGATGTCCGTGCTCCAGCCGTGTATTCTCGGGTCGAGCACGTGCGTAATATTGCTTCTCGTGATTGTACCAACCGGCCTTGTTGCGATCGGTGTCGAAGCGCCACTTCGAGGCGTCGAGTATCTGCCCATCGAACTCGTCCGACCAACTCGGATGGGTTGCGGGCGCTACCATCGGCGCGTCGATCGTGACGTTCGTCCCGCCGAGCATCTGGGCTTGCAGCAGAGCGAACAGGACGACCGTCACGCTCACGGCATGCTCCTCGGGGCTGTCTGTTCGACGCCATGGGCTTCGAGCTCGGCCACCTCGAGCAAATCGAACTCGGCCCGCCGGCCGGTCACCCGCACATGCGTGCCCAGCAACCGGCGCGCAGTGTCCGGCGCATCGAGGCGCCACGTCCCGCCCGCATCACGACGAAAGCATAGCTGTCCGCGATCGTCGAACAGCCACCCTGTCTCATCGTGATGCGAGCCGATCGACATCAGATGGGCTTAGCGCCGGGCGTCCCGCACTTCGCGAACTTCCCGTTGGCAGCCTTACAACGCGCAGGCTTGGCCGGCGCCGCGGTGGCGCACTTGATGAACTTGCCCTTGGTGTCGCGGCACGGTGCGGCGAGCGCCGGCGTGGACAGCAGCGCGATCGATGCGGCCGCTAACATCATCTTTCGAATCATGGCTTTCCTCCGGCCGCTTAGTCGGCTTGGATAGGCTATGCCGATTGATCGAAGTCGTCGAGATGGGGATGGGCGTCGCCTTGTGCTTTCGCCGATCACGCCCGCTCTGCATTTCGTCGGATTCCGCGGCGATGAGTATAACTCGGCGAGGCGAATCTGGGGCAAGCCGGACTTCATTCACCCCGCGTGGGATCGATGGGCGCAGCAGGACATGCATCCGGTCGACACCGTGATCTTCGCCCGCGGGAGCGAGACGGAGCCGTTCGCGCGTTTCAATTTCTCGTCACAGACGGACTAACCAGTGCAGCCTTGAGATCGCAGGCTTCTCTATCGCGGCCTGAGTCAACAGACACAGGCCACTCTCCGCCGCCGCGAGTGCGCCGGTCTGACAAATGGTAGGCGACGGAATACAAATACTGTTTCTGCCGAGCGTGAGATCGCCACACGGGGTTCGTGCTTCTCTCCGGGGTCGGCACGAAGCCGCCCCATGATGGGGTAAGAAAAAGCGGCGTGGATCAATCTTTGTAACGCCTTTATCGCGAGCGATAGGCTGCCGTCGTTACGATCTCACACCACCTTCGTCCCCGTGAGGACCTTTTCCTGCCGAGGCAGAACCGTAAAAGCTCCTGTTTAGAATTGTGTCAGGCGATAGTGACGGCGACCGCGGTGCCGGGTTCGCTGCCCCAGCGGAAATCGGTGCCATCCGTCCACATGCGGTGGAGGACAACGGCCAGGCGGCGCGCGACCGCCACGATGGCTCGGCGCATGCCCCGGCGCTGTGCGACCTTCATTCCCCAGGCCTTGAGCCATGACCAATGCCGACTCTGGGTCAGCAGGACCTGCGCCGCTTCGTACAGCACCGTTCGCAGCATAGGGTCGCCGGATTTGGAGATGCCGCCGTCATAGTCGATCTCGCCCGACTGGTGCCGCCGCGGCGTCAACCCGACATGCGCGCCGACCGCTCTGGAATGGACGAAGCGCTGCGGTTGGTCGATCGAGGCGCGATAGGTGAGCGCAACCACCGGGCCGACGCCGGGTGCGGTCATCAAGCGCCGGCACACCGGATCGTGCCGGACCGTGTCGAGTAGCATCTTCTGGAGCGTGGCCAGCTGCTGGCGCATTACCCGCCGCACCGTCAGCAACGGCTCGACGATCGCCGCCAGTCGCGGAAAGCCCTCGACCAGATGACGGATCCGGGGCTCGTAGCCGATCGTGCTGACGACCCCGACCTTGAGGCCGAAGTTGCGCAACGTGCCGCGCATGTCGGACTCGATGTCGATCAGCTTGCGCTGGACGAGCTTGCGGCTGTCAGCAGCATGCGCTGCTCCTGCGCGGCCAGCGTCTTCACATGCACCGGCTTGAACAGCCCGACCCGCATCATCTGTGCGATCCCACGCGCGTCGTTGCGGTCGGATTTGTTAATCTGCTGCGCCTGCAACAGCGCCTTCATGTGCCGCGTCTCGACACAGATGACCGGTAGGCCCGCCTCGGCGAGACCGTTCACCAGCCACTGCGACAACGGACCGGCTTCGATACCAACTCTCACGTAATCACCACCGACTGACGTCAACAGCACGGCAATGTCATCGGGTTCGGTCGGTACCTTGCGCTCGCACACCACCTTGCCGGCATCGTCCACCACGCACACCGACGTCTCCTTCACCGAGACGTCCAGACCCACAAAATGCGCCATCGCTCACACTCCTTCCCTCGATGCACGAGGTCAGGTCGACCCCGGTACAGGCATCGTATGTGAAAGGGCTGCAATCTCACCAAGGTAGAACTGCAGCCGCCGCGATACACCATCTTTGTATATCGCTGTGGACATGCGTTCGCGCGCTCGCTTTCGGCCCGAACCAGACCAGATTAACTTAGCGGACACCGCCAGCTGGTAGTGGGCCACGATGCGCATCGGTTCACTCGTCACCTGTCTCGCCGTGGTAGGCGCGCCCGTCAACGCGGCGCTGAACGATATACCGATGGTCGCGATCGGGTTGCCGTTCACTCCAGAATCACCGAGACCGGTCGCCGAGAACCACGTCCTGTACCATCACGTCGAAGTCGCAGAAATCGAGGGACTTCCCGCGACGATCGGGAGTTCAAGCCTGAATTTCATCCACGCGGCCAAGCGGTCGAGCGTCAACGCCGCGCTTCGCGAAACCTTCGAGCGCATGAACCTGCTCGCGCCCGCCAACGATAAAGCGCATGTTCGCTTGCTGGTGACATGGGAAGGCAACAAGACGCCCTTCCACATCGGCTCCCAAAGCACGAAGCCGCTGCGCGGCATTGGTGTTGGTGGTGAGGTAGCGCCTTTGCGGTGAGGTTTGGCCCGGCGGCAGCGGCGGCAGACGATGGAGTTCCTTCAACCAAAGGAACTTCATCATGGCGATTGTACCGATCGAACGACCCGTCACCCCGCTGCGTCAACGGATGCTCGACGACATGGCGATGCGCGCGATGCGGTCGCGGACCCAGCATGATTATATCCGCCACGTCCGCGCCTTCGCGGCTTTCCTCGGGCGTTCGCCTGACACCGCGACCGCCGAGGATGTGCGCCGCTTTCAGCTTCATCAGCGCGAGCACGGTGTCGGGGAAGGCACGATCAACGGCTCGGTGTCGGCGCTGCGCTTCCTGTTCGACGTGACGCTCGAGCGGCCGGACCTGTCGCGGCGGCTGGTGCTGGCGCATCGTCCCAGGAAGCTGCCCGACGTGCTGAGCGTCGAGGAGGTGGCCAAGCTGCTCGAGGCGGCACCGGGCATCAAGTACCGGGCGGCGCTGGGCGTGGCCTATGGCGCCGGTCTCCGCGTGTCGGAGGTCGCGCACCTCAAGGCCGACGATATCGACAGCAAGCGGATGCTGATCCGGATCGAGGAGGGCAAGGGCCGCAAGGATCGTAACGCCATGCTGTCGCCGCAGCTGCTCGAGCTGCTGCGGCTGTGGTGGCGCGAAGGCAAGCGGCGCAGTGTCCTTCTGCCGCACGGCTGGCTCTTTCCAGGGCGCAGCTACACCGACCCGATCTCGACCCGGCAACTGCACCGTGCCGTCTGCGAGGCGGCCGAGGCGGCGGGGATTCGAAAGCGCGTCAGCCCGCACACGCTGCGGCACAGCTTCGCCACTCACCTGCTCGAACAGGACGTCGATATCCGCGTGATCCAGGTGCTGCTCGGGCACAGCAAGCTCGAGACGACCGCGCTCTACACCAAGGTCGCAACGCGCACGATCCGCGCCGTGACCAGCCCGCTCGACCGGCTGATGGCGCTCATGGAGGGCAAGACGCCGCCCGGTTGACGCCCTCGTGCGGACCTCCCTCGAGGTCGCCAACATCTTTCGCGGCGCTGGTCCCGCATATCGAACGGCGCATGCGGGGCACCTGAGCCTGCACCAGCTGAAGGTCATGTCGGCGATCGAACATTGCCGTACCGCCGTCATGGGCGGTCACGTCGAAGCCTGCACCGACTGCGGGCATTGGCGGGTGGCCTATAACAGCTGCCGCAACCGACACTGCCCGCGGTGCCAGGGTGCCGCCGCGCGCGCCTGGCTGGCCGAGCGTGAGGCCGACCTGCTCCCGGTCGGTTACTTCCATGTCGTGTTCACGCTGCCGGCCGAGGTCGCCGATATCGCCCTCCAGAACAAGGCCGCGCTATACGGCCTGCTGTTCCAGGCGGCGTCCGAGACGATGACCACCATCGCCGCCGACCCCAAGCATCTTGGCGCACGCATCGGCATCACCGCTGTCCTTCATACGTGGGGATCGGCGATGACCCATCACCCGCACATCCACATGATTGTGCCGGGCGGCGGGCTGTCGCCCGACGGCAGCCGCTGGGTGTCGTCGCGCCCGGCGTTCCTCTTGCCGGTGCGCGTGCTCGGCAAGCTGTTCCGCCGCCTGTTCCTCACCCGACTGATGGCGCTGCGCGACACCGGGCGGCTCGGCTTCTTCGGAAGCATGGGCCATCTCGCCGACCGGCGTGCGTTCCTGCGCCACCTGTCGCCGGTCCGGAAGAAGAACTGGGTCGTCTACGCCAAAGCACCGTTCGCGGGACCAGAGGCGGTGCTCGCCTATCTGTCGCGCTACACCCACCGGGTGGCGATCTCGAACGGCCGGCTGCTGCGCTTCGACGAGACCGGCGTGACGTTCCGCTACAAGGATTACCGCCGAGACGGAGCCGACCGCCAGCAGACCATGACGCTCGCGGCCGATGAGTTCATCCGCCGCTTCCTGCTCCATGTCCTGCCAAAAGGCTTCCACCGCATCCGTCACTACGGCCTGCTCGCCGGTGCCACCCGCAAGGGGCAGCTCGAGCGGATCCGTGAGCTACTTGGCGTTGCACCGCCGGCCATCACCGATGCGCCGACCGGGCCGGAAGACGTTCGACCGCCATGTCCATGCTGCGGCGGGCACATGGTCGTCATAGAGACCTTCGAACGCTGGCGGCAGCCGCGCGCACCGCCGCAGAGCACCGCATCGACCGGGACGACCACGCCATGACCCCGCATGGCTCAGCTTCATCCCGCCACGCAGGTCTTGCGGTTCCGGCGATGCTGCCGCTCGTGCTGGCAACATCACCGACTGCATCAGCGGCACCTTCAACCTGCGATCATGGGCAAGATGCACCCCGGACACTGCCCCTCGGGACCATGATCTCGGCCGCCGATACGCGCCTCGACAGCCGTCACACGCGCCGCACAGCCGGGCCAAACTCGAAATCCCCATAGCCAGTACACGTGGCCCGCGGCTTCCTGCTTTGGAGGATATCGTACGCCTCACGGCATCCGATTTCCTTCACACAATCAGACGACCACGACGCTCCGCTATCGGCTGGTCCGCATCGACGATGCCCGGGTCCTGTTTGACTGTACGATCGCAACCTCCGTGTCCGGTGGCGGAGTGGATGCGTCGATGCGAGACAACGGTATCGTGCGTGCTGCCATAGCGGCGAACTTCGCATCCGCTGCCAACTGCATCGACCACGCCGCGTACGGGACGGCGCCCAGCGACTGCGAGCTCATTCCGAAGTATTCGGTTCCCGTAGAACGCCTTTAGATTCAGGCTGCAGTCGATGAGCCATGCTCGTCAATTGCGGTGGCGGCCCTGTCCATGACCTTGTTGATGAGAGACTCGGTGCCAGCCTCGCTAATGGTCCGGCCAAGGTCGATCGCCACCTCGGGCGTCATGCTTACGATCTTGCCATCATATCCCTCGACCAGGACGTGTCCGTCCTCGACCCAGACCTTCCTCGGCAAGCCATAGGGCTCGATCCGATCCGCACGCATCGCATGCTCAGCCATTTCCGCAGGGGTTCGAGGCGCGAAGCCAACAGGTCGGGTCATCGACTCACCTTAAACAAGCATCCTGGACGACAACGCGCCACGCTGATCGCGACAACGCGACTACCCGTTTTTCGTTGCCCTCCGTCGCCGCTTCAGCCGACCGTCTCAGGCCGCTCGACAGCGTTACTCGGCTGCGGCAATCTCGCGTCATGTGCAACCGCGCCCGCAACAGCTACGAGCCCGAGACGCTCCGAACCCACTTCGGAACCGTGTTCGGCGTCGATCGCCCAATGGATAACCGCTTCAACCCGGCCGAGCTGATGCCGCGTGGACGGGCGTACGTCGTGCGCGAGACCGATCGCGGCCGTTGCCTCGACATCATGTCGTGGGATGTGCTCGGCGGTGGCGCCGCATGGCCAATGACCAACGTCCGCAACCTCGGCCTGTCCCAGTGGCGCGCGCTCGCGGCCAAGCCCGAGAACCGCTGCCTCATCCCGCTGAGCGAGTTCTGCGAATGGACGCCCGAGGCGCACGACCTTGGCGATGGCAAGAAGTCGCTCAAGGGCGAGATGTGGTTCCAGGTGATCGACCAGCCGCTGTTCGCGGTCGCCGGCTTCTGGCAGGCCACCGCCAAGGGCAACGGGTTCACGATGGTGACGTGCGACCCGAACGACCTCGTCGCGCCGATCCACCCAAAGGCGATGATCACTGTGCTCGAGCCGGCCGACCACGAGCGATGGCTGCGTGGAAGCTACGAGGACGTGGCGGCGCTTCAGCAGCCGTACCCGGCCGAGCGTATGACCGTGCGCGGGCCGGTGTTTCCGACGCGGCGGGATGAGAAATAACGCGGTGGAAACCTGACAGGAAGCTGCCAATCCAATTAGGACGCCGTTCACGGGCCTAGCTTAAGAATAGGAAGCAAGGCCCAGCCGTTCGTCGTCCCGGCGCTACGGGATATTCCAAGGAGACTGCAATGAGGAGCAAGTTTGCACTGGCCGCCATGATGGCCGTGGTCGCCGTTCCGGCTGCGATGCCGACCGCAGCCGATGCGCGCCATCGCACCTATCATGGCCATAGCAGCTACCATCGACATCGCTGCGGCGGCGGAAATGGCGCAGTTGGCACAATCGCGGGTGGCGTCGGTGGTGCACTGCTCGGAAATGCCCTCGGCGGGGGTGTCCTTGGCACTGTTGCTGGTGGTGTTGGCGGCGGCCTTCTGGGTCGCCACTTTGACAAGACGCACTCACGTCACGTCAACGGTTGCTAACCAAAATATTGGCTTGATATTGGCTTGAGCCCTCGCGTTAGCAGGAGAGGGCCGAGTTCTGTCATCCGCTATTGGGACGACTTCGGGCCCAGGGACACACTGCCTAGGTCGCCGTGATTCGCGAATTACGGCAACCCGGCGTCTCCGGATCCGATCGCCGCTACAATGTCTGCCATGCTGCCGACGACGAGAAGCGAGTCGCCACCGATCAGTCCGATCTTCGTCTGACCGTTTTCGTCAGCGCGGAGGTAGGCAATGTTGGCCGCCACGACGAAATAGTCGCCGCCCCGTGACTTTAGTTCGACGAACTTCATAGGCGTCTCCTGACGGGGACCACATAGTCGGCGGAGGCATTGGATTGCGTTAACGGCATCGATCTCCAACCGTCATCGGATTTCCAGCGCGAACGCATAGGGCCGCTCGACCAGAGTCGCGGCGGTTGCAGCGAACCCGGTAATCACGCCCGAACGGTGGGCACCTCGGCGAGATTGGTCGTCCAGGCTGGCGAACGCGTTTCAGACCGCATCTTCCATTCGCGCTTGAATCCCTGCGATGCCGTTACCGCGGTCCACGAGCCGAAGCGGCCGTTGATGTCGTCGAGCGCTGTCATCAACCGATCGCGCTTGGTTGCGTCTTCTTCGAACAACGTCCGCGGTCTCTCGTCCTCGGGCAGTAGATCGTCGAGCATGATCCCAGCCTTCGTATAGGCGTAGCCGTCGCGCCATGCTTTGGTCGCGCCGCGTCGGGCTGCCGCGATCAGCTCGAGGCTGTCGCTTGTCATCGGGTGGAGCGTCACCGTTCGCGATCCGCTATATTGCGGCCGGTCGGGCTTGTGACGATTGGTATGGAAGAATGTCGTCAATCGGGCGGCGACGAGACCATGGGACCGCAGCTTCTCGCCGGCCCGGAGCGCATGCTGGGATAGCGCCCCCATCATCTGCTCGAAGTCGGTGATCGGCGTCCCGAACGACCGCGTCACGGCCATTCCCTTCCGGCGGGGCTCGACGGCCTCGACGGCGTTCGACGGCACACCGCGCAGTTCGGCGACAAGACGCTCGAGGACGACGGTGCCCATGCCTCGCGCCTGCTTCATCGGCATGTCTCGAAGGGCAGCGGCGGTATGGACGCCCAGATCGGCGAGTTTGCGCGCGGTCGCGCCACCGACCCCCCACACGTCGCCGACTGCGAACGCATGCATCACGCCCTGGCGCGTGCCCTCGTCGCGCAGGTCGGCGACACCACCGAAGCGCGGATCCTTTTTGGCGGCTGCGTTGGCCAGTTTCGCCAGCGTCTTCGTGCCAGCGATACCGACACAGGTGGGGATCGTCGTCCACTGCTGGACCTGGGCCCGCATCGCATGCGCATGAGCGACAAGATCTCGACTTTCGAACCCGGCCAGATCGATGAAGGTCTCGTCGATCGAGTAGATCTCGAAATCGCGGGCGAAGGGCTCGCAGGCGGCGATCACCCTGCGCTGCATGTCGCCGTAGAGCGCATAGTTGGACGATCGGACTTGGATGCCGTGCTCGCGCACCTTCTCGCGCAGGTGATGGATCGGGTCGCCCATCTTGATCCCGAGTGCCTTGGCCTCCGCCGACCGGGCTATCGCGCATCCGTCATTGTTCGACAGAACGATGACGGGCACGCCGACGAGGCTGGAATCGAATGCGCGTTCGCAGCTGACATAATAGTTGTTGCAGTCGATCAGGGCGATCGGGGCGCTCATGCCATCTTGCGCGCCACACCGACCACCACGCCCCAGATCTCCACATCCTCGTCGACCAGGATCTCGGGGTAGCCTTCGGCCTCGGGCACTAGCCAATGCCGGCCGTTGATCCAACGCAGGCGCTTCAGCGTCCGGTCGCCGTGCACCAGCGCCACGACGATCGCCCCGGCCTTCGGCTTCTTGGCCCTGTTCACGACGATCAGGTCGCCATCGTTGATCCCCGCGCCGGACATTGACTGACCGTCGACCCGCATGATGTAGCTGGCCGCCGGGTGTTCGACGAGCCACGCGCCAAGATCGATCGGATCCTGCATGTCGTCCTGAGCGGGTGACGGGAAGCCGGCGGGCGTGTCGCAGATGAAGAACGGAACCTCGCGCGGCACGAGCTCGAACGGGATGTCGTGCAGGCTGGGCGCGGCTTCTCGAGGAGCTTCGATCAGATGCGTTTCGTGTGGAGCGGCCATCGCCTAAAGGACGTCCGCTATCAGGAGTCGTTCACCGCCGGTGGCGATGACACTGTCGCGGGTAGGGCGCAAAATCACCCGTAGATGCTGCTCCTGCTGCATTCTCGTCCTCAAGCAATGTCGAATCGCCGCGCGGCGGCGTGGGTCATAGCGTGGCCCAACACTTGCCGATCGGCAAGAACATTGCGGGAACACCTTTGCGGATTTATACCGACGCCATGGACGCACCGACTCGCGAGGACCGTATGACCGACATCAACCTCGATGGCACCTGGACCATGATCATGGGCGACCAGGAAGCCGACCCGGATCAAAACTTGAAGATCGTCGTCGTTGGCGAGGAGGCGTGGGATGGTGAGACGCCAGACGTCATGGGCACCTGCTCGCTTATCGATGGCTTAATGACGATCACCCTCCCCATGCCCACAAAAGACGGCGGCGCGTGGCCAATGATGATCACCGCCCGCGCGGTCGAGGGTCGCAGCTTGTCGGGTAACGTGCACAGCAGTGGGCCAGGCGGGATCGAGTTCAGCGATCCGTGCATCCTGGTCCGCGGCTTGGACCTCTACGCCAGGCCGAAGCGTGCATGGACGCGCGCGGGCGATTTCATCGACGCTCGTGCAACCGACTGATCCCGACTACCGCTGCCGGTTGTGCACGTCGAACGACCTAGACGCGCTGGTCGAAGCGTTGGCGGACGAGCTATGGGAGAGCAGACGTCACGGAACGCTGGATGATTGCGCATGGAGCGACGCCGGGCCGATGTGGCAGGCGACGTTCCGAGACTTCGCACAAACTGCTATCGAGGTTCTCGGTGCGCGACATAAGGCACATCTTTGAAGCCGAGAGTTCCAACGCCTGCATCCACACCCATTGGCGAGCTGAGGCGATAAGCCGATTTTCAGAGATCTTTACGCGATGGCGGATACTGATCGCATTCGTCGGCCATGGAGCCTTGAAGAGGATGCAAAGCTGCGCGAGCTAATCGCACTTCGTCGAAAAGTGAGTATGATCGCCTGCGCCCTGCATCGATCGCAAGGTGCGGTTCGCGCAAGGATGGTTGCGATCAGATGCTTGCGTCGTGATCACACCGTAAGCCCGGCGCCAAAGATCACATCATCCGACGGGTGACGACATTCTCGAGGGGATCGCGTTTCGGAAATGGAGCCCGCATCCATTCTAACTGGAAAATCCTCACGCAAGGGGACCACGTGCCCGCCGGCCCCACCGCTTCTCGATCCTTTTCCCCGCAACGTAGATGGCCGGGCACAGCGGATCGCGGTCCTTGAGCTTCGCCATCTGCCGAGCCGGACCGATGACACCGAACATCACGAAGGCACCTGCGAAGCTCATCCGGACCCCGAAGAATCCGTGTGACTGATGGTAGCCGTATTGAAAACGGAATTGATCGCCAAGATCGATATTTCGACGCTGCCCGATCTCATGCTCGTCAAACCAATTGTCGGCAGTCGCCAGCATCAGCCGAGCCGCATCCGTGCCGGTCTGTGCCCAAGTCAGGAGATAGCGATTGCTCGAGCCAGCGAAGCGGCCGGTCACCCTGTAGTACAACGCGTACAGCACTTTGAGGGCGAACAGTTCGATGTGCGCCTTCGCGGCAGGTGGCACCGTCGTCGCACGGTCGGCCTCGTAGATGCCATGCGTGAAAAGCGCGAGGCCGTGGGATGGACGGGGCGGCAGCTGGGGCACCGCCGCCGGAACGTTGTTGATCAACCCCGAAGCCAGCTTGGCGAACTCCGCTTCGTCGAGGCCACCGGCCGACCGATCGAAGCTGCGGATGTAGAACGCCATCACCTGCTCGCTGAGGCCGGCGATACGGTTGCACTCGGAGCACGAGGGAAACAGGAATCCCTCGGGGCCATGCTTCTTTATGAAGATGATCCGAGCCGGAGCGTGATCGATCTCCGTCGTCGGCCGCCTCCCAGCGCAGTAGCAGCAGCGCGGGTTGCTCGCGACGAACGCGGCACGATCCACCTTCTGCGGGGTCTTTGACATGATTTGGTCTCGTCCTTCGCTAAGCGTTCGCCAGCGCCAAGCCCGGCGGCATGGGCCTCGGTCTGGCGATCTGCCGCTCCGCCGTGGAGGCCCATGACGGATCCGCCCGCATCGGCAATCACGAGGAGGGCAGCGCGATCGTGGAGTTGGGCCTGCCGCTGGGGTGTCAGAGACCGGCAGCAACATGAGCACCGCATTAAAGGGACGCGAGCTACCGCATGTCCTTCAGCTTTCGCGAATATTCTGAAATAATATCGTCGACCGTCAACTTGTGCGACTTGATGAGCCCGTCGAGGTAGGCGGGCGACAAGTCGGCGAAGTTCTGACCTTCCAGCGACTTGAAGAACGCGCGACATGTGCGAACGAAGCGCGCAAGATCCTGCTCGGTGACGCCCTCGACCTCGTGAGTGAAGGCCGCGGCGCTTTCGATCCGCTTGGCGGGATGAATGATGAGTCGAGTGGCGCGTAGCCCCCGATAATGCTTTTCGAACCAGGCGGCGGAGCGGTTCATCTGCTCCGCTTCCCGCTTATTCACCTCGGCGCGCGTGACGTCGACCTCGTTCTTGCACTCGACAAGCAGATAGCGGTTGTCATCGAGCGCCCAGAGGTTGTCCGGGCCCTCCTTCCATTCCTTATCCGGTCTTTCTCCAGCGAAGCCGAGCGCGAAGCTGAGTTCGTCAAGAGCCTGCTCGAAGTCGTCGGCCTTCACCCCGAAGCGCAGTCGTCCGAGAATGTCGGAGAGCGTCACATCCATATCGGCATAGTCGTCGAACTTCCGCAGCCAGTCTGCCATCCGTTCGGATCTCGCCTGACTGACCACCTCGAGCTTCGTCACCGTCACACCGGTCGGCGGCTTGAGAAGCAGCCGGTTCCGCTTGTGCGCCGAAACCTGCAGGATCTGTGACTGCGGCCGATTGCTGACCCACTCGTATCTCGCCCGCTCCTGCAGATACCAAGCCCGATCGCTATCATCGAAGGAGCCAACATCAAGAAGGTCCTGAATCAGTTTCGAAGCCCCCGCGTAATCCCCAGAGACATAGGCCTCCTCGGCGGCCAGTTCGCCTGCGTAAAGATTCAGGACGTCCACGTTCGGCCCGCGTGGAACGATGCCGTCCATCTGTTCAGCGTAGAATGCCTTCCAATCCTCATCGCGCTTGAGAGACTGGTTCACGAGTATGTTGTAGGCTTTCGTCGGCTCTTCGCCGTCCGCGACCTCCTGGCGAGCCATTTCAGCGACGTCGAGGCCGATCTGGATCTGCTTGTCGACTTGTGGCGAAAGAAATCGACGAGTGGACTTTTCGCGGATCAATCTGACGAGATCGGGTCCGACCATGACGACGACCGAATAATCCTTCTCGCCACGCACACTCCTCCCCATGCCCTGTTCAACCGTGCGGACGGTGCGGAGAAGCGTGGCCTCACTCCGCGGTCGTACCGCCTCGGCATAGAGATCGATCAGGCTCTCCGAATAGGGTCGAGAGTCGAAGACGAGCACACGGCAGGTCGCGTCTGGAAGATCGATTCCGTCGTAACGGTTGACCAGCACGACCGTATTTTCGTAGTTGCCACGCCGCAGGGTCTCGATTGCCGAGTCGATAGTGTCCTTGTTTGCGACCACGGAACCCTTGTCCGCCCACGCCTTGCTAATCGCTTCGCTCGGGACGAGCGCCACAAATCCATACTTTCGCTCAGGACGGGGCTTCCCGTATCCGGCAATTATCCGGTCGCGATCAAGATCCTCGTGAATGAGCGATGGAATGACGACCATCTTCTCTCCGGACCAGGTTTCCTTCTCGTACGTCAGCGGTTTGGTGATCGTCGTAGGCGCGAGGCGAAGTCCCTTCACGAGAAATGCATCGTCCGTGACAGTGGCGGACATGAAGATGCGGTGCTTCGCATTAGCGTAGGATCCAAAGGCATCGAGCGGCGGCAGGTACGGTTCGATCTCCACCGCGGCGCCAGAAAAGATGCACTGACAGTGTGGCAGTATATCCCTCAGCAGCGGCCATGCGAACTTGATAGAGTTTGCGCTCGCTCTCGCCCGACAGGATCTTCGCCACTTCCGTTTCGCGGACGATCCACGACCAGTAGGGCACAGGGAGTAACGACTCACGCTTACCGTTCTCGATGTCCGCGTAGGTTCCCGCTCCCTGTTGTTCGAGATCGATGGCGAACATCGCCTTCAGGGATGCATAGGCCGGCTCGGTGGACGGGATCCGGATGCGGCAGGCTTCGCGGATCCGGTCCGCACAGGCGTGAGCGTCATCCATTAAGACGGTGTCGACGTTGATCGCTGCGCCTCTCAAACCAAACTTGGTGAGACCGTTGAAAAGTTTCTGGACGGACGTCACGAGGATGCTCGTCCCGTTGAGGAACTCTTCGGGAAGTTCCTTCGGAGCGGTGCAGGTCCGGATGCCGAATTGACGGGCCTGCTCACAGGTCTGGGCGATCAGGAAATTATCGGGACAGAGATAGACGACGGGTCCGTTGCCGGCGTTGAGCCGCGCCTGAAGCATCAACAGCCCGACGAGTGTCTTGCCCTGACCCGTGTGAAGTTTGACGATCACGTCACGCGTGTTGGATGCTCTTACGTTCCACTGCTTCAGAACGGCCTCCTGCGACGGGCGAAGCGGGCCCTTGTCGCTGGCGCGATCCAGCGTGCCGTAAAGTTCGATCGGATCGGCCGGCCGTGCGACGGTCTTTCCGCCTAAGCGGCCCTTGAAATCCACCATGTGTCATTGACCTCGAAAGACTGCTGATCGATCCGGGCATCATGGAATATTAGAGGCAACCTCGGCGTCAACCACACGCCGCCCGCTGCCTGCCATCCGCATTCGGCAAGGTTCGTAACTATCTACGCCCCAGATTCCTACTGCGGCGCGGAATACTTTGCGGCAGACGAAGTTCGGGAAGTCGTCTGCCTCGTTTCTGGATGCGGCAGTGGCACCGACACCGACGCCTTACGCCAGAGCAGTCTGCCGGGTCTGCGGCGGCGGCCCGAGCCTTAACGAGACCACCACGATGGCGGCGACGAGCGCCATGCAGCCCGAGATGACGAAGGCCGGCGCATAGCTCCCGAACTGTTCGCGGATGACGCCCGCACCGAACGCAGCCGTCGCGGCGCCGGCCTGGTGGCCGACGGCGATCCAGCCGAAGACGATGGGGGCGTCGCGCTGGCCGAACGTGACGTTGGCCAGCTTGACCGTCGGCGGAATCGTCGCGATCCAGTCGAGGCCGTAGAAGATGGCGAACACCCCAAGGCTCGCCGGCCCGAAGTCCAGGAACGGCAACGCGATCAAGGAAAGCCCGCGCAGACCGTAATAGGCGAATAACAGCTTGCGAGGATCGTACCGGTCGGTCAGCCAGCCGGAAGCCGTCGTGCCGAACAGGTCGAAGAACCCCATCATCGAAAGCAGACCGGCGGCGGCGACGGGCGCGATGCCGTGGTCGCCGCAGAAAGCGATCATGTGCGTGCCCACCAGCCCGTTGGTGGTGAGGCCGCAGACAAAGAAAGTTCCGAAGAGAAGCCAGAACATCGGCACCTTGGCCGCGCGGAAAAGGGCTTCGAACGCGAGCCACGGAGTAGCGGCCTGCTTCAGCTCGGGCGCCGGCTGGGTGTGCTCGGTCTCCCCGTATCGGCGCCCGCCCACGTCGTCCGGATGCTCGGACATGAAGATCGCGACGACCGGGATGAGCGCGGCGCAGGCAATGGTCACGGCGACCACGACCGGCCGCCATGCACCGCCGTCAGCGAGCCAGGCAAGGAGGGGAAGGAACACAAGCGCGCCGGTCGCGGTGCTCGCGCTCAGCATCCCCATGACAAGCCCCTGCCGGGTGGCGAACCAGCGGTTCACGACCGCGGCCCCCAGGACTGATGCGATCGCTCCGCTGCCGATCCCTGAGAAGACCCCCCAGGTGAGCACGTACTGCCAGGGAGCCGTCATCCAGAGGCTGGTGAACGTCGACAGCGCCATCAGCGTCAGTCCTGCGAGCATCGTGCGCTTGATGCCGAACGAGATCATCAGGGCGGCGGAGAAGGGCCCCACCAGACCGTAGAGGAAGATGCCGATCGCCGCGGCGAAGGAGATGGTGCCACGTCCCCAGCCGAAATTCACCTGCAGCGGGACCATCAGGACGCTCGGCGCGGAGCGAAGACCGGCTGCTACTAATAGCGCGATGAAGGTCACCGCGACCGCTATCCAAGCGTGGGCGGAGTGGTGCCTGAACCGTGTCAGCATGAAGGACCTTCGAATGGAAAAGCGTGTTGGTGGGTGCCGATCGAAGCGGCGCCCAGCGTGAGCGCTCTCACGCCTTCGCCCGTCTGCGATCCAGCGGTGTCAGCAGGTGGCGCGCGCGGATCTCGTCCGCGTCGAGTTCCTTCTCGAGCGCGTTGAGGATCTCGTTGTCGAGCTCGCCTGCGCCATAGAGCCGGATCAATTCCTTGCGACCGGCAGCGGCCGCTGCAAGCAGTGTGTCGAAGTGGTCCGTCCGGACCTGATCCAGCGCACCGCCGGCGTCGGCGGAGCGGCGGATCGCTCCGAGGCGGAACTGCAGCTGTTCGATCAGCCGCGGATGCCGGTGCGTGCCGTCCTCGTTCGCCGACATCGCCTGGACCGCGGCGAGCTGCGCCGAGACCACATGCTCGCGCGCCTGCGTTTCGGAAAGCGTGGTGCGAGGCGTGGGGTCCGCCTGGTCGAAACGCAGCCACCGGATGAGCGGGGCGAGCGTCGTCCCCTGCACGACGACGGTGACGAGGATGACCGCGAACGTCGCGAGCAGGATGAAGTCGCGGCCAGGAAATCCGACCGGCAGCGCCAACGCGGCCGCCAGGCTCACCACGCCGCGCATGCCCGACCAGCTCATGACCAGCGGGATCCGGAACGGCGGATAGGGATCGCGGCGGCGGAGCGACGGGGAGATCGCGCGCATGCCGTAGGTGACGGGCACGATCCACAGAAAGCGCGACACGATCACCGCGAGGACGATCGCGCCGACCTGCAGCATCGTCTCATGCGAGGTGATCGCATCGACCGATAGGCGTGCGAGGACGCTGCGCAGGGAAAGGCCGATCAGGATGAAGACCAGGCTTTCGAGGAGGAAGCCGATCACCCGCCACACCGCCCGCGACTGGAAGCGCTGTTCCGCATCGAGCAGGGCGTGCTGCCGCCAGCCCATGATGATCCCGCAGCAGACCGTCGCCAGCACGCCCGACACGTGGAGCGACTCACCAAGGATGTAGGATCCCCATGCGGCCAGGAAGCTCGCGGTGACCCCGAGCTCGCCGTCTAGGTAGCGTCCGGTCAAGGTGCTCGCGGCGAACCCGCAGGCGATGCCGACGAACACGCCACCGATGATCAACGCGAAGAAGCTGCCCGCCGCATCCGAACTGCTGAACGCGCCGGTCAACGCGGCCACCACCGCCATCCGGTAGAGCACCAGTCCCGTCGCGTCGTTGAGCAGGCTTTCGCCCTCGAGCAGCGTGATCGTGCGGGCGGGCAGTGCGAGACCGTGCAGCACCGCCTTCGCCGCGACGGCATCGGGCGGGGAAACGATGGCGCCGAGAGCGAAGCAGGCCGCGAGCGGCAGGCCCGGCAGCACGAGATGCGCGATCCAGCCGACGGCGAAGGTCGTGAAGATCACCGCGCCGATCGCGAGCTGCAGGATGATGCGCAGGTCGGCCCTGAACGCGCGCCAGTCGGTCAGGTACGCGCTCAGCAGAAGCAGGGGCGGCAGGAACAGCACGAGCACCAGATCCGGGTCGAGCTCGATCGACGGCATGCCGGGGACGATCGCGAGCAGGAGGCCACCCACGATCAGCGCGCCGGCGGGCGGAAGCCGGAACCGGCGCGCGACGAGCGTCAGGACGATGCACGCCGCCATCAGAAGCAGGATGACCTCGAAGCGATGCGCCATCGTCACAGCGCATTCGCCGCGATTTGGCCCGTGTCGGGGCCGACCAGTGCCCGCGGGGGATCTAAGCGGAAGCCCGTCATTTGACCGCGAGGAATTCGGTTAGGAAGCGCAGCGTCTCGACCGGCCTCTCCTCGGCGATGAAATGTCCGCTCCCTTCGACACGATAGGTACTGGATCCGGGTGCCGCGACGTCCAACTGCGCTTTCAGGCGCTTGTAACCGGGGCCGCCGAGTCCGAGGACCGGCATTGTGAGCGGACCGTAGGTGGCATCGTCCGCCACGTCCTGACCGAAAGCCTGATACCAGGCGTTTCCGGTCCGCGTGCCTTCACGGGTGGAATAGGCCGCTGCGTAGACCGCCCGGTCGCGTGCATCGATCGCGGCCTCGTCCTTCGCCATGTAGTGGAAGAACCAGGCCTGCTCGATGCCGGCGCGGCCCTCGAGGAGCTGCTCGGGCAATCCCTTCACCTGATGGAAGGCGAACCACCAGAGGTAGACATGGTCCTCATCGGCCTTGTCGCCGAAGGTGCCGGGCTCGGGGAGGAGCTTCAGGCTGAAATAGCCCGCCGAGGGATGCCCGACGTCGAGAAGGACCAAGTGCGCGACCTGATCCGGATGGTTCGCCGCGAGGCTGAACGCGACCATCGCGCCGATGTCGTGGCCGACCACGTCGACCTTCCCGAAACCGAGCTGATGCGCGAGCGCGGAAAGATCGCCCGCCATCGTCTTCTTGTCATAACCGCCGGCAGGATGTCCGGAGCCACCCATCCCGCGCAGATCGATCGCGAAGACGCGGTGCGTCCGGGCCAGTTCCGGCATGATCTTGTGATAGGACCACCACGTCTCCGGCCATCCGGGCAGCAGGAAGACCGGACTGCCCTTGCCGCCGACGACGTAGTGCAGCCGAACTCCATCGACGAGCGCGGTGGAATTGGAGAAGCCGGGCAGCGTCCGTACGAGCGCGGCGTCCGACACCGACGACGTGGACGGCGTCGCGGCGGCGGCTCCGGTGAACGCCGATAGGATCAGCGCGGATGCCGTACGTATGAAGCGTGCGTGCACGATGCCTCCTGCGATCGGGAATAAGGGGCGGCTCCACACGCCGCATCGAACCAATCTACACACCGGGCAAACCGCCATCAATCATACATGATGGTTAGACGGTCATATCGGTGGCTAGCTATGCGGAGCCCTGGTCGGCTCGTAATGTCCGAGCCTGACTCGTCGGCTACAAGCATTACGAGCCTAATGAATGAGGCGGGCAGCGGCGGGGCGCCCCTCCGATAGAGGGAGCGGGTCAGAGTGCCGCTGCGCCGCCGGAAATACGATTGAATAGCAGCCGAGGAGACGCCCCCTCGCCACGACCTCCTTGCGACCGACCCGCCGCCCATCCTTCCACCGACGAGAGTTTTCATGTGATGGTTGACCTCACGATCAACGACAAGGTCCACTCGGTCGACGTGCCCGGCGACATGCCGCTGCTTTGGGTGCTGCGTGACGTCGTCGGTCTGACCGGAACCAAGTTCGGCTGCGGCATCGCCCAGTGCGGTGCTTGCACCGTCCATCTCGACGGACAGCCGGTCCGATCGTGCCAGCTCCCCGTCAGTCGCATCGGATCGAGCAAGGTCTTGACGATCGAAGCCATCGGCGAGACGCCGGCGGGGCACCGCATCCAGCAGGCCTGGCTCGACAAGGAGGTCGTGCAGTGCGGCTACTGCCAGTCCGGGCAGATCATGTCCGCGACCGCTCTGCTGCGGACGGTCCCGCATCCGGATGACGCCGACATCGATGCGGCCATGGCGGGCAACATCTGCCGGTGCGGCACATACGTCCGGATCCGTGAAGCCATCAAGCTCGCAGCGGCGGCGGTCTGATGCGCGCCGTGGCAGCCAGCACATCCATGTCCCGTCGCTCGCTGCTGAAGGCGGGCGCGCTCGCTGGCGGGGGCCTCCTGCTCGGCGTAAGCCTGGACGGCAGGGGCGCCACCGCGTCGGCGACATCCGTCGGGGCGCTCAACGCCTTCATCCGCATCGACCTATCGGGCGCGGTCACGATGACCATGCCGTCGGTCGAGATGGGCCAGGGAGCCTACACGTCGGTGGCGATGCTCCTGGCGGAGGAACTCGACGTCGGCCTCGACCAGGTGACGGTCGAGCATGCGCCGACCGACGCGAAGGACTATGCAAACCCCGCCTTCCGTACGCAAATGACGGGCGGATCGACGACGATCATGGCCTGGTACCTGCCACTGCGGACGGCCGGAGCCAGGGCCCGGTCGATGCTCGTCGAAGCAGCCGCTCGCCGCTGGTCGCTACCGCCGTCGGCCCTGACGACCAAGGCCGGCAAGGTCGTGCATCAGGCGTCCGGGCGCTCGCTCGACTACGGCGCGCTGGCGGACGCGGCGGCGAGGATCACGCTTTCCGGCGATCCGGTGCTCAAGGCGAGCAGGGACTTCACCCTCATCGGAACGCCTGCCAAACGCGTCGACACGCCCGACAAGGTCAACGGAAAGGCCGTTTACGGGATCGACGTGATGCTCCCCGGCATGCGCTTCGCGACCTTCGCCAGTTCGCCGGTCCTTGGCGGCAAGGTGCGCAGCGTGGATTCCAAGGTCGCCGCGGGCCTTCCTGGCGTGACACAGATCGTCGTGCTCGACGACATGGTCGCCGTCGTCGCCGACCACATGTGGTCGGCCATGAAGGGGCTCGAGGCGCTGTCGATCGAATGGTCGCCGGGCGCGTTCGCGTCGCTCGACCAGGACGCTCTCTGGGCGGGACAGGAGCGCGCCGCCCTCGGCAAGGGCGTGGTCGCCGAGACGCACGGCGATGCGCCAGGCAATCTCGTCGGCGAGGGACTGTACGAGACCCTGTTCGAGCTGCCCTTCCTCGCCCATGTCGCAATGGAGCCGATGAACTGCACCGTGCATGTGCATGACGGTCAATGCGAAGTCTGGGTCGGCACGCAGGTCATGGGCAAGGCGCAGGATGTCGCAGCCAAGGAGGCCGGGGTCGATGTGGCCCGCGTTACCATCAACAACCATCTCATCGGGGGTGGCTTCGGCCGTCGCCTCGAAGTGGACGGCATCGCCAAGGCGGTGCGCATCGCACGTCACGTCGAGGGACCAGTCAAGATCGTCTGGTCGCGCGAAGAGGACGTTCGGCAGGACTACTTCCGTCCGCTCTACCATCTGCGCACCCGCGCCAAGGTCGAGGGCGGCGTGGTGAAGGCCTGGCACCACCGGATCACCGGCCCGTCGATCCTCGCGCGCTTCCTTCCTGCCGCCGTGTCGAAGGGCGTCGACGTCGACGCCGTCGATGGCGCGGTCGAGACGGCGTACGACTTCCCGAACACGCTGGTCGAATTCGTGCGCGCTGAGATACCTGCGGTGCCGATCTCGTTCTGGCGGGGCGTGGGACCGAACGCGAACGTCTTCGCGACCGAGGGCATGCTCGACAAGATCGCACACGATCTGAAGGTCGATCCGGTTGTGCTGCGCCGCCGGATGGTCAACGCGAAGCCGCGCGCCCGTGCCGTACTCGAACTGGCAGTCGCGAAATCGGCCTGGTCCGCGCCGCTTCCCGTCGCAGCCGCCGGCCTGCGCACCGGGCGGGGCATCGCGTTGATGGCCGCATTCGGATCCTTTGTTGCAACCGTGGCCGAGGTCGAGGTCGCCGATGATGGCGAGGTGTGGGTGCGCAGGCTGGTCGTCGCCGCCGATGTCGGCGCGATCGTGAACCCCGACACGCTGGAGGCCCAGATGCAGGGCGGCAGCGTCTTCGGACTCGCGGCGATCCTCCACGGTGAGATCACCATCGAGAGCGGCCGCGTGAAGCAGAGCAACTTCCACGACTACCGCGTCACCCGCATCGACGAGATGCCGACGATCGAATGCCACATGGTGCGCAACGACGAGAAGCCGGGCGGCATCGGGGAGCCGGCGACCGTCGCAGCCCAGGCCGCGATCGCCAACGCCGTCTTCGCGGCGACCGGCGTGCAGCTCTCTCGGATGCCGATCAACCGCGCTCTGATCGCAAGAGACGCGGCATGAAGATCGTGCGCAGACTGGCCCTGAGCGTCGCGGTCATCGCGGCTCTGGCGATCGCGTTCACCGCTTGGCTCACCTTCCAGCCGAGCCCGACCGGCTTCGCCGGTGGAACGCACATCGCGCTGTCCGAATACACGCTGTCCTCGCCGACGGGCCTCCCTCGCGACGTCTCGCTCACCGGCGCGGTCGCCCGCGGCGTATATGTGACGCGCATGGCCGACTGTGAAGCCTGCCACACCGCCAAGGGCGGAACACCGTTCTCGGGAGGGCGCGCGTTCAAGCTGCCGTTCGGGACGATATATACGCCAAACCTGACGCCAGACGGCGAGACCGGCATAGGTCGTTGGACCGATGCCGAGTTCGTTCGCGCGGTGCATCGCGGGATCGGGCGCGACGGCAAGCGGCTATATCCCGCCTTCCCCTATGGCTCCTACGCGATGATGACCGACGCGGATGTCCTCGCCATCAAAGCCTATCTGTTCTCGCTGAAGCCCGTGCACGCCCCGACAGCGCCGAACACGTTCGTCTTCCCGTTCAACCAGCGCTGGCTGATGATCTTCTGGTCCACCCTGTTCAATAGGACCGGCGAATTCCAACCGACGGGCGAACGAAGCCCGGCGTGGAACCGAGGCGCCTATCTCGTCGAGGCGACTGGCCATTGCGCCGAGTGCCATACGCCGCGCAACGTGATGCAGGCGATGGACCAGCGCCAAAAGTTCGCTGGCGGGCAGGCCGAAGGCTGGAACGCCTACAACATCTCCGGCGACGCGAAGACGGGCGTCGGCGCGTGGAGCCAGGGCGACATCGCCTCGTACCTGTCCACCGGCCATGCGCAGGGCCGCGGGACCGCGTCCGGCCCGATGGCGGAAGTCGTGTCGCTCAGCACCAGTCACCTGTCGCCCAGCGACATCAGAGCGATCGCCCTCTATCTGAAGAGCGTTCCCGGACAGCACAGCGCGAACCTGAGCGACACGCTGGCCGGTGCGGCACCGGCATCCCCCCGGGCGGGCCGCCTGGGCGATCCGGCTGGAAAACGCATCTTCGAAGGCGCGTGTGCGAGCTGTCACAGCTGGACCGGCGCCGGCGCGCTCGTCTCCCAGGCCGACCTCACCGGGTCGCGCGCGGTCAACGACCCCTCGGCCGTCAACGTGGCCCAGATGATCCTGTCGGGCACGGGTCCGCAGCGTGCGGGGCGGCCCTACATGCCCGCGTTCGGCGCGGCCTACAGCGACCGCGAGATCGCGGACACGGCGAACTTCGTCACCACCCGCTTCGGGTCGCACCCCTCCCACGTCGACGCCAAGGACGTCGCCCGACTGCGGGGAGCGAACTGATGCGTCGGACGCGGCAATGATCACCCTGCATCACCTGAACCACTCGCGTTCGACCCGCATCCTCTGGCTGCTGGAGGAGATCGGCACGCCCTATGACGTCGTCTGGCACGAGCGGCTTCCGGGCTTCCGCGCACCCGACGCACTGAAGGGCATTCATCCGTCCGGCAAGGCTCCACTCCTCGTGGACGACGCGCTCGTGATCGCCGAGTCCGGCGTGATCCTGTCCTATCTCGACGAGACCTATGCCGGCGGTCGGTTCACGCCGGAGGCGACGGCGAGCAGACTGGCCCATGCCGAGTGGATGTGGTTCGCCGAGAGCGGCGCGAGCCAGCCGCTCATGACCATGCTCTATGCAGGGATGACCGAGGGGTTGTCCGGCGTGTTCGGCCAGATCGCCGTCCGCGACGCCGATGCGGCGCTCGGCACGATCGACCGGGCGATCACCGGTCGGTACCTGTTCGAAGAGTCGCTTACGCTCGCCGATGTCCAGATGAGCTACACCTTGGAACTCGCGAACCATCTAGGCCTGCTGAGCCTCCATCCGAACCTCGGTGCCTATCTCGACCGCCTCAAAGCGAGACCCGCCCTGCGGCGGGCGATCGAGGTGGGGGGACCCATGATGCCGGTCAGTCCGACACCGCCTAATTGACATCAAGCCTTACTGTCATCATGTATCATGCCGAGGAGTTCCCATGAACCCGACCCCATATTCGACAGCGCTCATCATCGGTGCCGGCAGCGGTATCAGCGCTGCAGCCGCACGGGCGTTCCGATCGGCAGGCATGACCATCGCCTTGGCTGCGCGAAACGCCGCCAAGCTGGAACCACTCGCGGAGGAGTTGGGCGGCCGTGCCTTCGCGGCGGATGCATCCGACCCGGCTCAGGTCGAGGCGCTGTTCGCGAACGTCGACGCCGCGATCGGCGTCCCCGACGTCGTGCTCTACAATGCCGGGGCCCGGGCGCCCGGGGCGCTCGTCGATCTCGATCCCGAGGACGTTCGGCGGGCAATCGAAGTCGGTGCCTTCGGTGGATTCCTCGCAGTTCAGCAGGCGGCGAGGCGAATGGTACCGCGGGGAAAGGGCGCCATCCTGCTAACCGGCGCCTCGGCGAGCGTGAAGGGCTTCCCGCTCTCCGCCGCCTTCGGGATGGCCAAGTTCGCGCTGCGCGGCCTCGCGCAGAGCGCCGCGCGCGAGCTCGGCCCCAAGGGCATACACGTCTCCCACTTCATCATCGACGGCGGGGTTCGGTCGCCCGGTGGCAACGACGATGCCCGCCTAGCACCCGAAAGCATCGCTTCGACCTTCCTCCACGTGCTCGGACAGACCCGGGACGCATGGACCCAGGAGATCGACCTGCGCCCGTCCGTCGAGCGCTTCTGACCTTTCCTCCAACCAACAAAGCGAGACCATCATGACCGACATCAACTACGGCGCAGGCCACACCGCTCTTCTCATCGTGGATCCGTACAACGACTTCATGACCGAAGGCGGCAAGCTCTATGGTGCGATCAAGGAGACCGCGGACGCGTCCGGGCTGTTCGAGAACATGCGCAAGCTGATCCCGGCGTTCCGCGCCGCCGGCGTGAAGGTGTTCATCGTTCCGCACCACCGGTCGCGCAAGGACGACTTCCACGACTGGCAGCATCCCAACATGTTCCAGGTGCAGAACATCCCAACCATGGCGTTCGCCGAAGGTGAATGGGGCGGTGAGTTCAACGCGGAGTTCGGTCCGCAGGAGGGCGACGTGATCGTCAAGGAGCATTGGGCGCAGAGCGGCTTCGCGAACACCGATCTCGACGCGCTGCTCAAGCAGCACGGCATCAAGGAGATCGTGCTGGTCGGCCTTATCGCGAACAGCTGCATCGAGTCGACCGCACGGTTCGGCATGGAGCTCGGCTACCACGTCACGATCGTCCCGGACGCCCAGGCGGCGTTCAATCCGGAGGGCATGGTGGCCGCCGCGACGAACGCTCCGATGTTCGCTCACGCGATTCTCAAGACCGATGAAGTCCTCGCACGCCTCGGCTGATACGACGCGGCATGGTCCGCGACGGTCGCTCGGCGACCGTCGCGGACGTGTGTCCGACGATGTTCTGAACCAAGCCTATGGCGTGTGGACCATGACGCTCGAGCCCGCGCTGACCGGGGCGTCCGCGAGGGCCGCGACGACGCCGGCTGTCGGCATCCCAACAGCGTCAGGCCTCGCGGAAGCCCTCGCGCAGACCCGACGAGACCTCGCGCAGGATCTCGTCGGACAGCTCGGGATCGTTCACCGCGCGCGACAGGATGAGGCCGCCCACCAGGGAGGCGGTCAGACGGATCGCGTCACGGCGGGCCGTGCGCGGCTTCTGCCAGGGGAAGCGCGTCGTCACCTTGTCGAGAAAGGAATGGATGAAGCGTGTCATCGCCCCTTGCGCCATGGGCTCGCGACCGACGTCCGACGCCAGCGCCGACATGAGGCAGCCACTGCCCGGGTCATCGCGATGCTCGACGCTCAGGTACGTGTCGACATACGCCTTCTTGCCCGCGACCGTCGCCTCCGTGGCGTCGATGTCGGCGAGCGACTTCGCGGCACCGTGCACGATGCAGGAACTCACCAGCGCGTTCTTGGATTCGAAGTGATTGTAGAACGACCCGTGAGTGAGCCCCGCCGCCTTCATGATCTCGGCGATGTTGACGCCATCGAAACCTCGATCCCGAAAAAGGCGGGTCGCCTGATCAAGTATCCGCTGGTGCTTCTCTGCCGTCTCGGCCGCCGGGTAACGCACTGTCATTATCCTTCATGCGAAATTCGCGCGCCCAACCATCTAGGTGGCCTTGTCCGGTTCGGCAAACCCATACCTTGTAACCGTCATGTTTGAAATAGGTTGCTTCGAAAGCCTCCTTGGCGCCGCGCGGCAGCGGGCTGGCATCTTTCCGCGGTGGCTTCCGGTCCCGGCTGCATCCTCGCGATGACGGCCTCCACACCCTTCTTCAGCGAACAGCGCTGGGAGTTCGCCCCGCACGAGCGCTCCCCGCTGCCCGGCGGCCCCGCGACGCCAGACCACCCGCTCAACCGCAGATTGCTGTTCGGTGCAATCGGGATCCTCATCGGCGTGACCGGCGGGCTCGGAATCGCCCTCATCCAGATCAACCTGCAGTATCTGCAGGGATCGCTCGGCCTCTATCAGGAGGAGATCGCCTGGCTGCCGGCGATCTACGTCATGACGAACGTGCCGACAGGCATGATCCTCATCAAATACAGGCAGCAGTTCGGGCTGCGGTCGTTCGCACTAATCTTCCTGGCGATCTACTGCCTGCTGGCGCTCGGCCACCTGCTGGTCACCGGCTTCTGGGCGGCGGTCGCGGTCCGCGGCGCCAGCGGCATCGCGGGTTCGGCGCTCACCACGCTTGGACTCGTCTACCTGATCCAGGCGTTTCCGGCGCCGATGCGTCTGAAGGGCATCGCCGTCGGCATCTCGGTGCCACAGCTGGCGTATCCGATCGCCCGCCTGTTCTCGACCGATCTGCTGGCATTCGACCAGTGGCGCACCCTTTCCCTGTTCGAATTCGGGCTGGCGATGCTGTGCTTCGCCGCGATCGCGCTCGTCCGCTTGCCGCCGGCGGTGCGGGAGACCGCGTTCGAGCGGCTCGACATCGCGACCTGCGTGCTCTTCACGATCGGCATGGCGCTGCTCTGCGCCGTCCTCGCGCTCGGACGCTGGGTCTGGTGGACCGACACGGCCTGGATCGGCTGGGCGCTCGCCGGCTGCCTGCCACTGTTCGGCGCCGTCTTCCTTCTGGAGTACCACAGGGCCAACCCGATCATCGACTTCCGCTGGCTGGGCACGCTCAACTTCCTCCGGTTCGTGATCATCGGCGTCGTCGCGCGCATCGTGCTTTCGGAGCAGACCTACGGCTCGGTGGGCCTGCTCAGCGTGCTCGGCCTCACCAACGATCAGCTCTTCCTGTTCTCGGTGCTGACCGTCCTCGCATCGATAGCCGGCGTGATCGTCGGCGCGATGATGGTCGGCCCGGGGCATCTCACGCAGCCGATAGCGCTCGCGATCGGACTGGTCGCTGTGGCGGCGTGGTTCGATTCGGGTTCGACCAGCCTGACGCGACCCGACCAGCTCTACCTCACGCAGATGCTGATCGCCTTCTCGACGACGCTCTACATCGGCCCGGCGATCCTGGTGGGCTTCGCGCAGGTGATCGCGCAGGGCGGCAAGAAGCTGACGAGTTTCATTGTGCTGTTCGCCGCCACCCAGTCGATCGGCGGACTGATCGGCACCGCCCTGCTCAGCACCTACGAGGTCTACCGCGAGAAGCAGCATTCGTTCGACATCGTGCAGCATCTGAACGCGACCGATCCGCTAACCGCGCAGACGCTCGCGCAGAACGGCAATGCGGTCTCAGGAGCTCTGCTCGATCCGAGCATCCGCGGAGCGACGGGACTCTCCGCGCTTAGCCAGCGCGTCGCGATCGAGGCGAACGTGCTCGCCTTCGACGACGTGTTCGGCCTCGTCGCCATCATGGCCGCGGCCACGACGCTCTTCCTCTTCGCGCTGCTGATCTACCGACGACGCGAGGCGCGCATCGCAGCGCAGGCGATCCCCCAGTCCGGACACATCGCATGACAGACACCGCACTGCACGGACATGCTCCGGCGCCGACGCCGGCACCTCTACCAGCCGCCCCGGCGCCTCCGGTCGCGTCGGGCTGGCAGCCCGTAAAGAACAGCAGGCGCGTGATCGTCATCGTCGCGATCGTCGTGCTCGCGGGCGTGCTCGCGGTCCTGGCGGCATGGCGGCTGCCCCCGTTCGACAGCGCGGTCCAACGTACCGAGAACGCCTATGTGCGGGGCCAGACCACCATCATCAGTCCGCAGGTCAGTGGCTACGTCTCGCGCGTGCTTGTGCAGGACTACGAACTCGTCCGCGCCGGACAGCCGCTCGTGCAGATCGACGACCGCATCTACCGCCAGCGGGTCGAGCAGGCGCAGGCGCAGCTGGACGCCGCGCGCGCGGCGCTTGCGAACAGCGTGCAGAGTCTCGCCTCGCGCCAAGCCGCGCGCACATCCGCGCAGGCGGCGATCGGCAACGCGCAGGCCCAGCTTTCGCGGGCGCAGGCCGATCAGCACCGCGCCGACGACCTCGTGCGCGACGGATCGCTCTCTGTTCGGGAGGTCGACCAGACCCGGGCAGCGCTGCGACAGGCCGAGGCGTCGCTGTCGCAGGCAAATGCGGCGCGCGACAGCGCCAACCAAGACGTGGTCGCGGTCGGCGTCAATCGCGGCAGTCTTCGCGCGGCCGTCGAGGGCGCGCAGGCCGCCGTCCATGCGGCGCAGATCGACCTCGAGCACACGACGATCCTCGCCCCCGAGGCAGGCAGGCTGGGCGATGTCGGCGTACGCAACGGTCAGTATGTGACCAACGGCACGCAGCTCGTCTTCCTCGTTCCCGACCGGCTCTGGGTGATCGCCAACTTCAAGGAGGCTCAGACCGCCCGGATGGCACCCGGACAGAAGGCGTGGTTCACCGTCGACGCCCTCGAGGACGAGCGGGTCGAGGGGCATGTCGAACGCATCGCGCCGGCGGCCGGATCGGAGTTCGCGGTCATCAAGTCCGACAACGCCACGGGCAACTTCACCAAGGTGGCGCAGCGCATCTCCGTCAGGATCTCGGTCGATAGCGGACAGCGGCTCGCCGCCAAGCTGCGGCCGGGGATGTCGGTCGAGGCGCGGGTCGACACCGGCGGAGCTGCGCGCCCGTGAGCGCGAAAGTCCTCCCTCGCATCAAGTGGATGGCGGCCGGCTTCGCCGCGCTCGCTCTGGCGGGGTGCGTCGGAACGCGCCCGGCCGCTCCGGTCGCTTCGGCCGTAGCAGCCCCTGCTGGCTGGAGAACCTCGTTCGGACCGACCGCTCCGATCGAGGCGGACTGGTGGAAGGGTTTCGGCGATCCGGTCCTCACCGCACTGGTCAAGCGCGCGCTCGCCCACAATCCCGACATCGACGTCGCAGCATCGCGGGTGGCGGAGGCCCGCGCGCTTGCGCGGCTCGCGCGCGCGCAGCAGGCGCCGCTCGTGACCGTCGGCGCCGGCGCCGGCGAGGCCCGGACGGTCGTGCTCGGCCAAGGCGTCGACGCCCTGGCCGCTGCGCCGCAAGCATCGGCCTCTTACGATCTGGACCTGTTCGGACGTCTGTCGCAGGCATCGGCCAGCGCGCGGGCGACCCTGCTCGCCACGCAGGACGCCCGGGACGCCGTCGCGCTGGCCGTCGCGAGCACGGCCGCATCCGGCTACATCGCGCTGCTCGGCTTGGACGAACGCGTCGTGACGACCAGGTCCACGCTCGACGCCCGGGCGGATGCGTTGGCGCTCGCGCGTCGTCGGGCGAAGGCCGGATACACCTCGCAGCTCGAGCTCGCCCAGGCCGAGGCCGAGTACCGCGCGGCCGAGCAGCTCGTGCCGGCGGCGGAGCTGGCGGTCACGCGCCAGGAGAACGCGCTTTCGATCCTCGTCGGCGACCCGCCGCGCGCGATCGACCGCGGTGCGCGCCTCGCCGCACTGAGGACTCCGGCGATCCCGGACGGTCTGCCGGCGAGCCTGCTGCGCCGACGCCCCGACATCGCCTCGGCGGAGGCGACCCTGGTCGCGACCGACCGAACCCTGGACAGCTCGCGCGCCGCACTCCTCCCGAACATCTCGCTGACTGGTTCCGGTGGGCTCGCGCTGTCGACTGCGCTCGCCAATCCGATCACCCTTTTCTCGGCGGGTGCCAGCATCCTGTCTCCGTTGTTCGACGGCGGGCGTCTGCGCGCGCAGGTGGACGCGAGCGCGGCCCGGCGCGATCAGGCGGCTTTCAGCTACAAGCGGACGGCGCTCGGCGCCTTCCGCGAGGTGGAGGACGGGCTCGCCACGTTCGACCGCCTCGGCGAGCAGCAAGTGGCCGTCTCCCAACAGGTCACCGCACTGCAGACCAGTCTGCGGATATCCACCAACCGCTACCGCGAGGGCTACGCGCCCTACCTCGACCAGCTCGATGCCCAGCGCGGGCTGCTGACCGCCCAGCTGGTCGCGATCCAGATCGAGACGGACAGGTTAAACGCCGTCGTCACCCTCTACCAGGCGATGGGCGGCGGCTGGGAACAGGGCGGAATCGCCCAGCAATCACCACCATCCAGCACACGGACATCGCCATGACCACACCGATCAACATCCTGCTCCAAACCACGATCGAGACCGCCGAGGACGACTGGCACATCGGCCGCTTCTCGCTGCTGCGCGAGCATCTGGCGTCGCTGCGATCAAGCGATGGTGATGCGCTCTTCAACGTGACCGCGCGGGACCGTGGTCCGGTCGGGACGCCCGATCCGGTCCTCTCCACGCTCGACAAGTCCGAGTTCGACGAGCTGTGGTTGTTCGCGGTGGATGTGGGCAACGGACTCGAGAATGCCGACCGCGAGGCGATCCTGCGATTCCACGGTCAGGGCGGCGGTCTGATGATCACCCGCGATCACATGGATCTGGGGTGCTCCATCTGTCAGCTCGGGGGCGTAGGCGCGGCCCACATCTTCCACACCCACAACATCGATGCCGCCAAACTGCCGGGTCCCGACGACCTGGGCACGCCCGACATCCTGTGGCCGAACTTCCACTCAGGCGCGAACGGCGACTTCCAGAACATCGCTCCCGAAGGGCCGGTCCACCCGGTGCTGCGCGACCCGGATGCGCGCGAACGGGCGCTGCGCTATCTGCCGTCGCATCCGCACGAGGGCGCGGTGATCGTGCCCGACGGCGAGCCCGGCGCCCGCGTCATAGTGACGGGCGTCAGCAAGACCACGGGCAACCGCTTCAACATCGCGGTCGCGTTCGAGCCATCGGGCCTGATCGGTCCTGCGCTCGCCGAATCCACCTTCCATCACTTCGCGGACTACAATTGGGATCCGTCCAAGGGTTCGCCGACCTTCGTCTCGGAAGCGCCGGGTGACCGTCTCGCCCACTCGCCCGAGGCGCAGGCCTCGGTCCGGCACTACGTCTCCAACCTGGCACTTTGGCTCGGGGGGCAGCTGGCGCCAGTCGGCTGACGCCATCTGCGCCACTTCCAACCACGGAGAAGGCATCGGTGATGCGCTCCATTGATCATACGCAGAGGAAATCCCACGATGAAGAGCACCGGACGCGCGACCTGGCAGGGCACATGGAAAGAGGGCCGCGGCATGCTTTCGACCGGCACATCCACCCTGCCTGCCGCACCCTACAGTTTTTCAAGCCGCTTCGAAGGCACGGCGGGCGGAAGTCCGGAAGAACTGCTGGCGGTCGCCGAGGCAGGATGCTTCAACCAGGCGCTGGCGAACAATTTCGGCATGATCGGTCGCGAGGCGGAGTCGATCGACACGGCGGTCGAGATCGAACTGCTAATCACCGACGGGCATCCTACGATCACGACCCTGCACATCATCGTGAAGGCCAAAGCCGCGGGTGTCACGCAGGAGGAATTCGAAAAGTGCGCAGAGCGGGCCCGCACGAACTGCACGATCGCGAAACTGCTGAACAGGGAGCTGACGATGGAGGCGGTTCTGCTGCCATCGTGAGGCCGAATAGGTTCTCGGCAATCAAATGACCGGAAGGCACTAAGACCTGAAGAAGTCGACCCGGACGCCCCTGGCACCTGTTTGAGCCAGGGATCGTCCTGTTCAGGCCGACTTCCGCCTTCAATAACTCATGCGACCGATGCGTATTGCCTCTGGCCGGCATTGTCGGCCCGACATCAGTATCACTCCCGCGGGGCGATGGGATGCGAATAATCGTCTAGAGCAGTGCGAGGTAACGGGGACGCTCGCTTCGCTTTGAAGGTTCATTGAACGCCAAGGAGGTGCGGTGGTCGGAATGACGGTTTTGGGTGAAAAGGAATACGACGATGTCTAGATTTCTCTTACATACGAGACTTTGGGAGCGCTTAACGCGTTCCGCCATGGCGCACTTACAGCTCTTGTACCGCAACGGACCGGCTTCGCGCTCGATTGCCTCACTGAGCCTGAGGGGCAATACCTCCTCGGTCAACCGTCCGCTGACGCAATCCGAGCTGGATTCAGTCGCGCGTCAGACGGCTGAGTTGGATGCAAAGCTCGACGTGCTCTTCGCCGCTCGAACGCCACGTTCGAACTTCGCCACTCGGCGTCGCGAGGCCCACGGGACCGTCTGACCGAGACTGCGGTCTCGTCCACGAGGCCGAACCCATCAGTCTGTTGAGCATCATAGCCGGATAGCTTCCTATTGTCTCGCCACCCAGCTGAGCATTGGTTGGATGGCCTCACGCAATTTCGACCACGTTCTTACCCACGAAGTCTTCTACTAGGACCTGATCGATCTCGCGCGCGATGCCGCGAGTGAGGGCGCGGGGCACGGAGACCGAAAATCCGCGCTTGACCAGGCCGTCGATCGCCCAGCGCACGCAATAGTCCGCGGCCACGCCGATTACGATGGCACTGGTGACACCATCCATCCGAAGCTCGTCAAAGTAGGCATCGCGTCCGATCAGCCCTCTCGCCGGGGTACGCTCGTCCTCCAGCACCAGGCCGGGCTCGGACCACATCGCGAAGACGCCCTTCTCAAGGCGGTACGCCGGGATCGCCGGATCGACTGAGTCTGGCGAGAGCATGTTGCGCCAGCCCGCGGTTTCGCGGACACAGTGGATCGGGAACTCGAGCGCCTCGGCCGAAAACGGGTAGGTCTGGGCGTAGTGCGTGTCGAAGGTGAACACGACGCCGGCCGTCTCCTCGGGGCGGAGCGTGCCGAGCCAGGCGGTCATCGGTGCGATCAGCGCCTCGGCGCCTTCAACCGCGAGCGCGCCATCGGGCAACATGAAGTCCGCCTGGGTGTCGACCACGATCACGACGCTACGCATCTTCAAATCTCCCGAGCCTGATTTCCATATAGGCATTGCGCTCGAGCGCCTATGGCCTCGCTCGTTCCGACGTAAGGATCGACATGGCCGTAACCGACATCGCAACCCGTACGTACGACCATGGCTGGCGGCTGGATCCGATCGTGCGTTCGTTGCTCGATACCGACTTCTACAAGCTGCTGATGCTGCAGATGATCCGCCATCTCCATCCCGACGTCCGCGCCACCTTCTCGCTGATCAACCGCACGCGTTCGGTGCGTCTTGCCGAAGTCGTCGACGAGGCGGCTCTGCGCGCGCAGCTCGATCATGCGCGCACGTTGCGTTTCGCGAAGAAGGAATTGATCTGGCTGGCTGGCAACAGCTTCTACGGCAACCACCGGATGTTCGAACCTGACTTCATCGGCTGGCTCGCCGACTTCCAGTTGCCGCCGTACGAACTGAAGATCATCGATGGGCAGTACGAGCTCAGCTTCGACGGCCCGTGGACGCACACGACGATGTGGGAGATCCCGGCATTGGCGATCCTGAACGAATTGCGGTCTCGCGCAGTGCTGAAGGATCGCGGCCGCTTCGCGCTCGACGTGGTGTACGCCCGCGCCAAGGCGAAGCTCTGGCAGAAGGTCGAGCGACTGCGAGAGCTGCCCGATCTCGTCATATCGGACTTCGGGACCCGGCGCCGTCACGGTTTCCTGTGGCAACGCTGGTGCGTCGAGGCCTTGAAGGAGGGGCTGGGCAGCCGCTTCATCGGCACGTCGAACGTCCTTCTCGCGATGGACAACGATCTGGAGGCGATCGGCACCAATGCGCACGAACTGCCCATGGTCGCGGCCGCTCTGGCCGAGACCGACGCCGGCGTGGCGGCGGCGCCCTACAGGGTGCTCGAGGACTGGCGGGCGCATTATGGCGGCAATCTGCTGATCGCGCTGCCGGACGCCTTCGGCACCACCGCCTTCCTGGCGAACGCGCCGGACTGGCTCGCGGATTGGACCGGCTTTCGTCCCGACAGCGCTCCGCCGATCGCGGGCGGAGAACAGATCATCGCCTGGTGGCACGAGCATGGTCGCGATCCGCGTCAGAAACTGCTGATCTTCTCGGACGGAATGGATACCGACACGATCGTCGAGGCCTATCGGCACTTCGAGGGACGGGTGCGGACGAGCTTCGGCTGGGGGACGAACCTGACGAACGATTTCCGCGGCTGCGACCCGGATGGCGAAGCCGGTCTCGAACCGATCTCGCTCGTCTGCAAGGTCACACGCGTCGACGGTCGACCCGCGGTCAAGCTCTCGGACAACCCGGCAAAGGCGACGGGGGAGGCGGGCGAGATCGCGCGCTACCTCCGCATCTTCGGCGAGGCCGGCCGGGCGGATGCAACCGTCTCCGTCTGATCCGACATGCCCCCAATCGAACACAGAGGTCCACCTCCCGTGGCCGCGTTTGCCGCGAACCTGGAAACAGTTCGCCGTGCGCTCGTTGTCCGGCGGCACAAGAGGAGTGACGCGGTGGCATCGACCAAGACCAGAATCGACCAGAGCGGTTGGGCGAAGTTGGGGCGTGGCCTCGTGGCCGGAGTGGTCGCCGGGGCGGTGGCGTCATTCGCCATGGACCGCTTCCAGGCGGTCACGTCACCGCTGCTGCCCGCCAACGACGGTGATTCAGAACCAGCCACGGAGAAGGCGGCCGACGCGATCGCCAGTCGAACGGGCGGAAGCGCGGTGTCCGACGCCAACAAGCCTCTGGCGGGGCAGGCCGTTCACTACGCCGTCGGTATCGCGTTGGGCGCGGCGTACGGCGTCGCGGCGGAATTCCGGCCCTCGATCACCGCTGGCTACGGTCTGGCCTTCGGCCTCGGGACCGCGACGCTGCTGGATGAAGCGGCCGTGCCGGCGGTGGGTCTGGGCAGCGCCCCCTGGAACGCCGGAATCGCCAGTGAGAACACCGGTAATAAAAGGGGCCATTCATCGGGCGGTAGCACCGGATTAAAAAGGGGCCACTCCTGCTAGACCTTCGCTTTTGTGCGGAGGCGGAGGGTGAAGAGAGTGGAGCTTTATCAGAAGGTTCGCCATGCCGTGATTATTGACGGCATGAGCCGCCGTGCCGCAGCTGCGTATTATGGGATTAATCGCAAGACGGTCGACAAGATGCTGGTTTTTCCGGAGCCGCCGGAGCACGGGCGATGCGGGGTTACGTACAGCCGGAAGCTGTCGGGGTTCACCGAGATCATCGATCAGATATTGACCGATGACCGCACGGTGCATGCCAAGCAGCGGCATACGGGAGGACGGATATTCGAGCGGTTGCGCGATGAGCATGGTTTCACCGGCGGCATTACGATTGTGCGCGATTATGTCGCGGGCGCGAAGTTACGCAGCCGCGAGGTATTCATTCCGCTGAGCCACAGACCGGGCCATGCACAGGTGGACTTTGGTGAGGCGGACGGGATCGTCGGCGGCAAGCTGATACGGTTCCACTATTTCTGCATGGATCTGCCACACAGCGACGCGCCGTTCTTCAAGGCCTATCCGGCCGAGGTGGCCGAGGCGTTTTGTGAGAGCCATGTCGCGGCCTTTGCTTTCTTCGGCGGCATCCCGCGCTCGATCCTATATGATAACACCAAGCTGGCGGTGGCGCAGATACTGGGTGACGGGAAGCGTGAGCGCAGCCGGATGTTCTCGACCCTGCAGAGCCATTACCTGTTCGAAGACAAGTTTGGCCGCCCTGGCAAGGGTAACGACAAGGGCAAGGTCGAAGGGCTGGTCGGTTATGTGCGGCGGCACTTCATGGTGCCGATGCCGGTGGCGGACAGCTTTGATGCCATGAATGCCCGCTTTCTCGAACAATGCGTGGAGCGCAGGCAGTCGGTGCTGCGCGGGCACAGTCAGAGCATCGGTAACAGGCTGACCACCGACCTGGCGGCGTTTATGCCGCTGCCAGCGGTGCCGTTCGATCCTTGCCATATCGTGACAGGGCGCGCCTCGTCGATGTCGCTGGTCCGTTATCGCACCAATGATTACTCGGTGCCAACGGCCTATGCCCACCAGGAGGTGGTGATCAAAGGCTATGTCGATCGGGTCGCGGTAATCTGCCGGGGGGAACAGATCGCGGTGCATCCGCGCAGCTATGAACGCGAAGACTTCATCGCCAACCCGCTGCACTATCTGGCGCTGCTGGAGCAAAAACCGCGCGCGCTTGATCAGGCCGCGCCGCTCGATGGCTGGGTACTGGCCGAGCCGATGCACCGTATTCGCCGGTTGATGGAGGCGCGCAGCGGCAAGGAAGGGCGCCGCGAGTTTATCCAGGTGCTACGGCTATGCGAGCGCTTCGAGCAGTCCCAGGTTGAATGGGCGGTGGCGCGGGCATTGGATTTGGGGGCGATCAGCTTTGATGCGGTAAAGATGATTGCGCTGGCGCGGCTTGAACGGCGGCCACCGCGGCTTGACCTGCAGTTTTATCCGCATCTGCCGCGCGCCGATGTCGGACGCACCGACCCAGGTGCCTATATGGGCTTGCTGTCTCAGGCCAATGCTTCAGCGACAGGAGTACCGGCATGAGCGAACCCCTGATGCCGCTGCCTGCTATGGCGCAGATCCCTACCAGTGTGCCGCCTGCGGTGCTGCTGGCCAACCACCTCAAGGCGCTCAAGCTGCCGACCTTCGTGCGCGAGTATGAGAAGGTTGCCCTTGAAGCCGCGCAGGACCGCGCTGATTATCCGCGCTATCTGCTGCGGCTGTGCGAGCTTGAGCGGATCGACCGTGAACGCCGCATGGTGGAACGCCGCATCCGCATGGCAAAGTTCCCGCACACCAAGAGCTTCGACACCTTCGATTTTGCTGCCCAGCCTTCGCTGAACAAGTCGCTGGTGCTGGAACTGACGCGCGGTGAATGGATCGAACAGCGCCGCAATGTCATCGCGCTGGGGCCCAGCGGCACGGGCAAGACCCATGCCGCCCTCGCGCTTGGCCTTGCTGCCTGTCAGAAGGGCCAAAGCGTGGCGTTCACCACGGCCGCCGCGCTGGTGCATGACCTGATGGAGGCCCGGGATGAGCGGCGATTACGCATTCTTCAGAAGCATCTGGCCTCGGTCAAGCTGCTGATCCTCGACGAGCTGGGCTATGTGCCGTTCACCGCCGTTGGCGGGGAGCTGTTGTTCGAGGTGCTCAGCCAGCGATACGAACGGGGCAGCACGCTGATCACCAGCAATCTGCCGTTCGATGAATGGACGTCGGTGTTCGGCTCCGAACGCCTCACCGGCGCGCTGCTCGACCGGTTGACCCACCACGTCCACATCCTCGAGATGAATGGTGACAGCTTCCGCCTTGCCAGCAGCCGTAAGCGCCAAAAGGACAAGGAGGGTAGCAGGATGACCTGATCCCAAACGGCAATCGGCGTCGGGAAATCGGCTTCCGCTACGCTACAGCCGCTTCCCCGACGCCGATCAAACCCAGCCTCAACCAGAGGCTTTTTGTTTAAACTGACTGGCCCACTTTTAAACCGGTGGCTGGCCCCATTTTATACCGGCGTTGACAGATCGAGCCGTTGAGGACGATCACGCCCCCTTGCGTCATCAGCGGCAGTGCTTTCTGCACGGTAAAGACCAGACCTTTCACGTTAAGGCCGAACGTCGAATCAAAATGGGCTTCTTCGATCGACTCAAGCGGAACGGGCTCGTGCATGCCGGCATTGGCGAACACGACATCGACCTTGCCGTGGTCACGCTCGACGCGCTCGTAGAGCGTCGTAAGGTCGGCGAGGTTCGTGACGTCACCCTGTACGCCGACCGCACCGTGACCGATCTGGCTGACCGCCTGATCGAGCACGGCCTGACGCCGCGCGCTGATGTACACGCACGCTCCCTCCTGCGCGAAGAGCTGCGCGGATGCCAACCCGATGCCGTCACTGCCGCCGGTAATCACCACGACCTTGTCTTCGAACCGCTTCGTCATCATATCACCCTTTCAAGCAAGTGGAGGTTTACTCCACTTTACATATGGAGGTTACCTCCACTTGGCAAGTGAGGAAGAAAAAATTGATCGAGGCTGGCTTACGTGTCGACGCGGAACGGAACCGCCAACGCATTCTCACCGCGGCAGAGGAAGTGTTTCTTGAACGAGGTGCAGGAGTCCCGCTGGAGGAAGTGGCCAAGCGAGCGAAGGTCGGGATCGGGACACTCTATCGCCGTTTCCCGACGCGAGAGGCGCTTTTGGCGGCCACCAGCAACGAGCGATTTCAGTCGGTTGCGGAGACGAGCCGCGAACGAGACGCGGATCATGATCCCGGAGATGCGATGCGCCAGTTTCTTGAGGATCTCTCGACGAACACGAGCGTCTATCGAAGCCTTGCCGCTTCGCTAGGGACTGTCATTCAACATGGCACGCCTGGATGTACTGCTATTACCGCAGAAGGGCAGCGACTGCTTCGCCGAACGCAGGAAGCCGGTATCATTCGTGGGGACGCCAGCTTCGACGACATCATCTGTGTGGTGAGTGCGATATCCATTGCGGTCGAAAAGGACAGCGCACCGGCGGTGCGTATTGCTCATCTGGTGGATCTGCTCCTCAACGGCATGTGCGTGCGTTGACGAGTTCGGTGATCCTGTCTTATCCCCGCTTCGTACTCGATCCTCCCGTCGACAGCGACGTTTCCAAGCTCTTGCAGCCGAGACGGTGAATTGACCTTGAGCCGATCCAGGTTCCCGAAAACGAAGGGCACTCGTGACAGTCAGCGCCGTCTTACAAGGATCGAAAAAAGAGAACGTGACAGAACTCTCGAAACTCATAGGTGGTGGTCAGACGGTGCATGAAAGCGGGGGATACTGGGCATGAAGATGATCGGCCTGATCGGAGGTATGAGCTGGGAAAGTTCTGCCGAATATTACCGCATCCTCAATGAGGGCGTACGGGATCGGCTCGGCCCGACCGCATCGGCCCGCTGCCTCCTGTGGTCGTTCAATTTCGCGGAAATCGAGGACTTGCAGCACAGGGGCGATTGGCCGGGCCTGACAACGCGCATGGTCGATGCGGCACGACGTCTCGAAGCCGGGGGTGCGGACGTGCTGCTGATCTGCACCAACACCATGCACCGCATGGCAGCCGACGTTCAGGCGGCGGTAGGTGTGCCCTTGCTGCATATCGCCGATCCCACGGCCGAACGCATCAAGGCGGCCGGTTTCAAGAAGGTCGGACTGCTCGGCACCGCATTCACGATGGAACACGCCTTCTACAAAGGAAGGCTGACCGATCAGCATGGTCTCAACGTCGTCGTCCCGGACGACGAAGACCGCACTACCGTTCATCGTATCATCTATGAGGAGTTGGTCGCTGGTAAGATTTTGCCGGCATCGCGTGATGCTTACCGCGCGGTCATTGCCCGCCTCGTTGAGAGCGGAGCGGAGGCGGTGATCTTGGGATGCACCGAAATCATGCTGCTGGTTCGGCCGGAAGACAGTCAGGTGCCGATCTTCGACACAACCGCCCTCCATGCAGCAGCGGCGATCGATATGGCTTTGGCTGACTGACCGCGCGCTTCCCAAGGGGATCAAGTTTTGGGAAGGCCGGATCGCATCGAACGATCCGGCCAACCAGGGGAAGGATCAGCCGTTACGCGACCTGTGCAGCAAGCGTCACAGCATCTGCTCCGGCAGGGATGCGGAGCGGTGAGGACGCATCGGTGACGGCCCGCCAGACCGCTTCCGCCACGTCGGTCGCCGTAGTGACTTCGCCGGGCTGCTGCGGCGCTGCGGAGAACACTTGCTTGGCCCACGCAGCATAGGCCTCGGGGATTCCGTTCTGCGAGTGGGCACGGGCGGTCGCGCTGAACGACGTTTCCGGGGCGCGACCGGGGATGACCAGCCGCACGCGGACGCCGAACGGCTCCACCTCAAGGGCGAGGTCTTCGCTGAACGCCTCCACAGCCGCCTTGCTGGCCGTGTAGGCGGACAGCATCGGCAATGGCTTGAGCGTCACGGCCGACGACACGTTGACGATTACGCCCGACCCTTGCGCGCGAAACCCGGGCAGCACGGCTTGTGTCATCGCCATGGTGCCGAACGTGTTCAGCTCGAACAGCTGGCGGGTCGCATCGATCGACACGCCTTCGAGCGCGCCCATGAGGCCGGCACCGGCATTATTGACCAGGGCGTCGATCGGGCCCGCTTCCTCCACGACGCGGGCTATGCTGGCGGCGTCGGTTACGTCGAGCGTGACGATCCGCAGGCGTTCGGACGCGGGCAGCACGTCATTACGCGGCGTGCGCATCGTGGCGATGACAGTCCAGTCCCGATCGAGGAAGTAGCGGGCAGTCTCAAGCCCGAGGCCGGACGAACTGCCGGTGATGAGGATCGTGTTCATGAGGGTAACTCCTGTGGTTATGGCGTGGCGCGACCAGCCATGGAATAAGCCGCGCTAGTACGAGCGAGCCGGAACGGGGGCGTCCGGTTACTTGGTTTCGATGCTGCCTTCCGGTGTGGCGTCGGCTTCCAGCGCTGCGACCGCCCCGACCCAGGCGGGATCGCCGGGGTAGAGCGCGCTTCGGAGAAAGGCTGTTGAAAGGCGCTGGATCGCGGAGACCCGCTGGGGTCGTTCATCCGTCGTCTCGCGCGCCTCGTATCCGGGGATGCCGCCAAGGGCATGTTCGCCACCAAAGGCCGTGAACAGCGCCTTGGGAGATGGGCTTAAATCGTAGGCGTCGCGCCACCAGGCAGTGCCGCGTGTCGAAAGCCTGCCCATGTCGTGGTCGCCAACGACAATCAGGGTCGTCGCCGTCATGGTCGAGAAGTCGGGGTACATGAAAAGGAAGGTGCGGGCTGCGTGTTCGGTCAGGTTTTTGCCGCTGCCGGGAGCGGCCAGCAGCACGCCTGCCTTGATGCGGCTATCCTGCCTGTTGACCAACGAGCCGTCGTCAGGATCGGGATGGGTGGCACCGAGCAAGGTTCCGGCAGTCTGCCCGCCCCATGAGTGACCAGCGACCGCGATGCGCGAGCGATCGAGCCGGTCCCGGATCATCGGCGCTTCGCCCTCGATGCGATCAAGCCCGTCGAGAACGGCCAACAGGTCTTCTTCGCGGAAGCGCCAGAATTGCGGCCGACGTGGATCATTAAGAGCAAGGCCGAGCGTCCGCGAGTCCAGATGCGTCGGCTGGATCACGACGAAGCCGCGTGCCGCCCAATAGTCGGCAAGAGGGCCATAGGCGTGCAGCGACTGGCCGTTGCCGTGCGAGAAGATGATGACGGGCAGCGCCTCGCCCATGACCGGCGCTGACACCCGGACATGCAGGTCGACGCCCCGCCCCGGTGACGGCAAGATGATTGGCGCGATGGAGATGACAGCGGAGTGACCGGCTTCCGCAAATGAACTGGACATAAGACAGCGCAACTCCCGGCTATCAAGCGGATCAATGATCCGTTACACTGTAATACGGATCGTTGTTCCACTTATCAAGGGAGCATGTTGAAAATGGTGTCGGCCAAATTGCGGAACGCGGTCCAGGTCGTGTCACCAACTGCGGACGATGCGGGAACGCCCGCACCACGAATGCGCGCCGATGCGCGCCGGAACGAGGAAGCGGTTCTGGAAGCCGCCAAGATCGTGTTCGCCCGTTCGGGAGTAGATGCACCGATCCGGAAAATCGCAACCCAAGCGGGTGTCGGACTGGGGACGCTCTACCGCCGTTTCTCCACCCGTGCCGATTTGGTGGCAGCGGTATTCCGTCGCGAAGTCGATGCGTGCGCCGATGCAGCGAAGCTGCTTGCGGCCGAACATGGGCCGGCTGAGGCCTTGGTCGCTTGGCTGATGCGCTACACACGCTTTCTGGCCGCCAAGCAGGGGTTGGCGGCGGCACTCCATTCCGGCGATCCGGCATTTGCCACCCTACCCGAATATTTTCGAAGCCGGTTCGAGCCCGCATTGGCAATGCTGCTGTCTGCTGCTGGCCGCAGTGGCGAGACCCGTGCGGATATCGCGCCCTATGATCTGCTGCGGGCGATCGGTAACCTTGCGGTGACGTCCGGGGATGATGGGGAGGCCCATACCGAACGGATGGTCATGCTGCTGATGGATGGCCTGCGCTATGGCGTAGAAGCTAGGGTTTTGACCAAGACGCGTTCCTAAAACCGGGTCATCGAGCGGTTTTATGAACGTCGTGATGTTCCCAAATCTTGATCCCGACGGAGACAACGCTGGCGACGCCGACCCCACGCATCGCACGCCGGTATCCTCTATCCGATCACGCGATCGCTGGCAGGAAAATGACGGTAGAAGGTCGAGAGGCCGACGCGTAGCAGCTTTGCCACCTTGACAGGTTTGTCACCTGCCGCGAGCAGCTTACGCGCGCTGTCCAGCTTATCCGGGGTCATTGCTGATTTTCTGCCTCCTCCATTGCCACCTCTTGCGCGAGCCGCCGCCAGACCGGCGAGCGTGCGTTCCTTTATCAGTTCGCGTTCCATCTCCGCGACCGAGGCGAGAATATAGAATAGAAGACGTCCGGAGGGGGTCGCCGTGTCAAAGCCATCGGTCAGGGACCGGAAGTCCACCTTCCGTGCAGACAGGCCGGCCGCCAGCTCGATGAGGCCGCGGATCGAACGGCCGAGCCGGTCCAACTTCCAGATCATCAGCGTGTCGCCAGAGCGCGCGAAGTGCAAGGCCTCTGCAAGCCCAGGTCGATCAGCCTTCGCGCCGCTTGCCTTGTCTGTGAACAGCTTTTCGCAGCCTGCTTTTTCCAGCGCATCGGTTTGCAGCGTCAAATCCTGATCGGTCGTCGAGACGCGCGCATAACCGATCATCATCGGCCTGTTCTCCGTCGTTACACTTCGGACCCGCCACGCGCACATGGCAAGACACGCGCGGCGGGTCCGGTCGGGGACAAGGATCTTACCGTTCAGCCCTTCTTCGCCTCGAAGAAGCCGGTCGCCTGAACGAGCCGGCCGTCCTCGCCGAAGCGTGCGAAGCTGGACCCCTTCACGGCGTCGGCGCCCTCGCCGTTGAGCATCGTCCACTGGAAGATGCCCTGGCCGCGATGCTCGATGAAGCTGTCGTTACGGAAGCGGGAGCCCGGAACCTGTTGCTGACTCTTGCAGATGCGCTCGGCGAGCGCGTCTGCGCCGTGGACCTGTGACGCCGGATCGGTGTAGACGATATCGTCCGAAACGCTCTGCCGCAGCAGCTCGCGCCGTTCCGTGCCGCCGATCGGCGACCAGGCGGACTGGTAAATGTTCCAGGTCTTCAAGTGCTTGTCGTCGTTCATCGTTCGTCTCCTCTTGAGGACAGCTGCTTTTCCCGGAGCCAGCTTTCGATGGCCCGGTTCACCTCGTCGGGCCGCTCGAGCATGAGCATGTGGCCCGCTTCGATCGTCGCCTCCGTGAGATCGGCGCAATCCGCCCGCATCGGGTCCGCCAACCTGCTCCTGACGGTCTCGCAGACCGTGTCCCACGCTCCGTGCAGGAACAGCGCCGGCAGCCGCAGGCGCCCGAAGTCGAGCGCCTCCCTGGCGAATGCCAGGTTCGCGTCGTCGTTCAGATACCATGCGTCCGTGCCGGAGAACCCCGTGACGGTGAAGGCGTCCACGAGCGCGGCGAACTCGTCCTCCGCCAGGATCGTCGTGGACGGATCGGCGGGTGGAAGCGGATTCCGCCCGAACCAGCCGCCTCTCGATCGAACATCCGCGGTGATCGCCGGCTTGCCCACCGCGGCCGGTGTTCCGGGGCGATACAGCGCGGAGAGCGTCGCCGGGACGTTGGTTTCGATGGCTCGGGCAGCGTCGCCGAAGTTCTCGCGGTAGAACAGCCAATAGTCCCACTGGCCGACTGGATACTGCGCCTCGGAGTACACCCACCGGTCAACCAGCGGCAGCAGGTTGGGCAGTGCGAACCCGCGCGAGAGATAGGGAACCGACAGCCCGATAACGCCGCGACAGCGGTTCGGGTGATGACTCGCGATGCTCCAGGCGACCGGTGCTCCCCAGTCGTGTCCGACCCAGACTGCCGGTGTTCCTCCGAGCGCGTCATGGAGTTCGACCATGTCGGCCGTGATCTCCCGAACCGCGTAGCTGGCCACATCACCGGGGACGGACGATCCGCCGTAGCCGCGCATGTCCGGCGCGACGCAGCGCCAGCCCAGCGCCGCGAAGTAGCGGAGCTGACGCTGCCAGAGCAGCCCGATTTCGGGCCAGCCGTGGAGGAAGATCATCAACGGCCCGTCCGACGGACCGGCCTCGACCCAAGCCGTGGCGTGGCGACTGGTCTCGACGCGGTCCGATCTGAGGTCCGTGGCAGCCGACATCACTTTGATCCCGTGGCGACTAGGCGCCAGTTGGCGATGGAGGCGGCACGGTGGGGGCTGGCCGTCTTGAGATATCGGTCGCTCTCGACGATCCGCCTGAAGTTGGCAAAGCTGCCATAGCGGACGACGACGATGTCGTCCCAATCGTCATCGGGGCCGGCGATCAAACCGTCCTTGCGACTGCCGGCAAGGACCACCTCTACCCCATCGACGCCAAGCTCCTTCGCGGTGGCGACGAATGCGCCAGCATATCCCTCGTAGTAGGCGCTGCGGACATCAGGCTTGGCGTCGGCGAACCCGGCTTGGTATTCCGGCTGCTCCCGGAACCAGAGAAGATTGACCATGGTCACCGGACCGGTGCCGATTGATGCTTCTGCCGAGTCCATAGCGGCGGTCGTGAGGTCGTTGAGCTTCATCTTTCTTCTCCAAACTTGACAAAACTCTAAATAATGTCAGAGTGTCAGATTGACAATAGTAGTTGTGATGTCAGGGAGAGGCATGGCGGTTTCGAAATCTATCAAGGCCGAGCGAGCGGTGGACGGCGCGACGGACGTTTTTACGCGATATGGCTACGCCCGCACCACCATGGCGGACATTGCAGCCAAGGCGGGCATGTCTCGCCCGGCGCTCTACCTCCTGCATCCCGACAAGGATGCGATCTTCGAGACCGTCATCCGCAGGATGGACGAGCGAAAGCTCGGCGAGATCGCCGAGGCGCTCGCGCCGATGGACGATCTGGGTGACCGGCTCAGGACCGCCTGTGTGAGCTGGGGCCTGCACGGGGTCGAGCTGGCCGACGTTCATCCCGATGCGTCCGACCTGTTCGACCTGCGCTTCGCCGCGGTTCGCCAGGTCTATGCCAATTTTGAGGCGGTCGTTGCCGGGTTGATCATCGATCAGGTCCCGCGCTCAGGCATCAATGCAACGCCGACGGAACTGGCACGAGTCCTCGTTTATGGAATGCGAGGACTTCGAAGTGTGGCGTCGGATACAGCCGAGATGAAACGCCTGATCCTGGTGCAAGTCGAACTGCTGCTGCGAGCGATCGGAATAGCCACTTAGCGCCGGGGCAGGGCTCGCTTCATAGGGTCTCGACGCCAGTCTTCCCGTTTCACGATCGAGAAATGAGAACATCATGACGTTCTCTAAACCCGCCTAGGATGGTGAAAAGAGAGAGATGGTCCGCGAGCCGCTCATTTAACAGCTGGCATAAGCGCCCCCTGCCAGAACTCGGCCAGTGCCTCAGTGATTTCATCGAAAAAGTCTGGGTGAAGCACATCGATCCGACCAGCCGTGCTTTCTTCGTCGAGGGGCGTTACCCCGAGCGACTGCCATAGCCCGCAAGTGAGCGCATGGGTACGCGTCAGCAGCTTTACGCCCTTGCCATCGCGCAGGCTCAACCGCCGGTCAATCAGCACCCCGCCCGCGACCAGCCGGTCCACAAACGTTCGCTTGAACTCGGCCAGCGACGCGAGGTCGAGCCCCTGCTCCAGCGTCGGCCGCAGCGCGTCCAACCTCAGAAGCTCGCGGTGACGGTCGAGATGAGCGACATAGGCGGCCAGGAACGCTGCCGTCGGGTCGTCGACCAACACTGGCTTCGAGGGAGCGAACGCTTTCTCTACTAGGCCGACAACCTCGCCCCACCCCTCCAGAAGTAGGGCGGAGAAGATCGCCTCCTTCGATCGAAAGTACAAATACACCGTGCCCTTGGCGAGGCCACAGGCCTGCGCGATCGCGTGTGCCGTGGGAAGATCGCCACACCCGTCGCCAAACAACGTGGCAGCGGCCGCAAGGATGGCCCGTCGGCGCGCCTGCTTGTCCTCGCCGCCGTATGCCCGCTTAAGCGCCACGCTCCGCCGCTCCCGCCCTGGCCGAGACCTTTGCTACGAGGTGGCGAGAGAGCAAGCGGTTGCTGAAGGCGGTCAACTTGTTAAGCCGGCCCGCGACTACGCTAGATCTGCCCGCGATTAATGCGTCCACACCAATCCTAGCCACCTTCGCCACCGGCAGAATCGTACGTTGCAGTCCCGCAGGCGTTTTGAACCCGGAAGCGGTGTTAAAGCCCGTATCCATGAGGCCCGGCAGCAACGTGGTGACGCCTACGGCGGGGGCGAGTTCGACGTTCAATGCCTCGCCGAGCGACAGGACATAAGCCTTCGCCGCAGCATAGGCTGCCAAGTTGGGACAAGGACTAAACGAGGCGAGGCTGCCGACGAGCAGGATGCGGCCATGCCCGCGCGCTGCCATTCGCCGGCCGAACACCAGAGAGAGTTCGGTCAGCGTGACGACATCGAGCTGCAGCATGGCGAGCAGTCTTTCGTGGTCGGTATCAGTGAACGGGCCGGCCATGCCGAAAGCGGCGTTGTTCAAGAGCATATCGAGCTCGATCCCATCGCGGTCCAGCCGCTCCGTAAGCACCTTCGCGCTGCCAGATGTCGATAGGTCGACGGGATATACCCTTGTTTCCACCTTGTGCTGCTTGCTTAGTTCGGATGCGAGTGCCTGCATCGCGGACTCACCCCGCGCGGCGAGCGCGACATTGCGGCCGCGCCCCGCCATCTCCCGAGCAAGCGCTTCGCCAAGCCCGCCTGACGCGCCAGTAATTAAAGCCCACTCCTTACCCATCTCTCTCTCCATAAATGGCCATTGGTCATTTTATCTGACTGATGGTCATATACGGTGCTTGGCTTGTAGGCAAATACGGGCCGGCAAAGGCGAGCGGTCAGCCGCTTCTCGCAAACGAACGGCCAGCGAGACGGCCGAGGTCTTCCCAAAAGTATGGATTTTTGGGAACCTAGTGATTTCAGACGGGCACACGTCGATTGGCAGCTACGCCGGTAGCCGATGAGCACAAGCGTCCTTGGCCAAGTTCGCGGTGGCCAAGTACGCATGGCACATCAGGATCAGTTCCCGCTCTATATCGCACGCCCACGGCTTGGGCAGATTCCGATCGAACAGCGCGCGAACGCTGCCGGTGATGGACGTAAGCAGCGTCAGGCTGACCATCGTCAGGTCATCGAAACGCGCATCGGGTGCGCTGGCGAACATCGCAGACATGGCCGCCCTCACACGGTCAAAGAAGCCGTCGAGCAGCGGCACTGTGTCCACCTGGGCAGCGATCCTGTAAAGCGCCCGCGCCACGTCGCAACGATCCGTCACCGCTTGCCAGTAGGCACTGACGAACCGTTCGGTCATCTGGCGCAACGGGGCGCAGCGCTTCGAATGACAAGCCAGTTCGATCTGCGTCGCCATGGCATCCAGCAAGCGCTCGCTAAGCGCGTACAACATGGCCTGCTTATTCGGAAAATACTGATACAGCGTACCGACCGAGACGCCGGCCCGCGACGCAACCTGCGTCGTCGTCAAACCAGTCGGCCCTATGACCGTCAAAACCTGAATCGCGGCTTCGAAGATCGCGTCCACCGTGACGCTTGCCCGCGCCTGACGCGGGGCTTTTCGGGGAGTTAAATCAAGCTGCGACACCGAAGCCAAAAGCGAATCCAAAAGCTGAAGTAAGCCTCATATATATGCGTGACCCTATCCAACCAAGGTTATTCATGATGGCGAATTTCGATCGTGTTGCGCTCGTGACGGGTGCGAACAAAGGTATCGGGTTGGAAATCGCCCGCCAGCTTGGGCAGGCTGGTGTCGCGGTCATCATCGGCGCACGGGATGCCACCAAGGGCGGACGGGTGGCTACCGACCTTACTACTGAGGGCATCGCCGCCACCTATGTGCGGATCAACCTCACCGACGCAACCAGCATCCATCAGGCTGCGCAGACCATAACGGAGAAGTATGGTCGTCTCGACATTCTCGTGAACAATGCCGGCATCTGGAACGTCGAAGAGGACGGGGCACCAAGCAAGACGGCGTTGGCCGTGGTGCGCGAAACCATGGAAACGAACTTCTTCGGCACCCTTGCCGTGACGCAGGCCGTGTTGCCGCTATTGCGCCAGTCACTCGCCGGCCGGATCGTCAACTTGTCGACTGCTTTGGGCTCCCTCGCTACGAACGGCGATCCGGCAAGCCCGTTCTATTCGGCCCGCCTAATCGGCTACAATGCGTCCAAAGCCGCGGTCAACATGCTGACCGTGCAACTGGCGCAGGAGCTGAAAGGCAGCTCCATCGTCGTGAATGCGGTCAGCCCCGGCTTCGTAAAGACCGATTTGACACGAGGGCAGGGCTTCCTCACCCCGCAGGACGCCGCGAAGACGCCGGTACATTATGCTCTGCTGGAGGACGACACGGTAACCGGCCGCTTTGTCAGCGCGTCTGGTGAAATCCCGTGGTGACTCACCCATCTGATCAGAAAGCCAGCCGGCTTCTTGATCGGATGATGGCCGGATAGATGCCGCTTTCCCCAGCAGGAGCGCGCGTGAGAAGGCCGGAACATTCTCAAAAGGATGCTGTTTCGGGAAGCCGGAGCTGCTTCGCAGGTCACGGCTGGTTCAATGATCGGCTCACGATCTCTCCGATATTGACCTGTTCGGGCTGCTCGATCACATAAGCGATGGCCTTGGCCACCGACTGCGGGTCCATCGCAAATTTGCCAGCCGCTTCCTGCATCTGCGCGCGCAATTTGTCATCACGAACGTGGCTAAGAAAGTTGGTCTCGGTGAACGCCGTCATGAGGTTGACGGGCGGGACGTCGATCGAGACCCACAGCACGCCTTCTTGGCGCTTGAGGTGAAGGGTGGTCAGGGACTGTTCGGGCATCGTCATTGGGTTATCCTTCAGTTTTCTCGGAGCGCATTGAGAGCGCTTTCAAGGCTTCGATGTATCGATGTCTCGGAGTCAGACAGCAGCGACGCCGCCATCAACGAAGAGCTCATGACCTGCGACGAAGCTGCTTTCGCTCGATGCCAGGAACAGCACGGCGTTCGCGACATCTTCGAGTCGCGCCAGACGCCCGAGTGGAACCCCCTTGATGACCTCTTCTTCAGCTCTTGGGGTGCTGTCGAAAAAGCTCCGGATCAGATCTGTCTCGGTGGCACCTGGCGAGACGACATTCACCCGGATGCCGCGATCTTTCAGATCGTTGGTCCAACTCCGTGCAAAGGAGCGAACCGCTGCCTTGCTGGCGTTGTAGAGCGACTGGCCCGGATAGGCCTTGGAACCCGCAATCGAGCCATTGAGGACGATCACGCCCCCTTGCGTCATCAGCGGCAGTGCTTTCTGCACGGTGAAGAGCAGACCTTTTACGTTGAGGCCGAACGTCGAATCGAAATGGGCTTCGTCGATCGCTTCGAGCGGAACGGGCTCGTGCATGCCGGCATTGGCGAACACGACATCGACCTTGCCGTGGTCACGCTTGATGCGCTCGTAGAGCGTCGTAAGGTCGGCGAGGTTCGTGACGTCACCCTGTACGCCGACCGCACCGTGACCGATCTGGCTGACCGCCTGATCGAGCACGGCCTGACGCCGCGCGCTGATGTACACGCACGCTCCCTCCTGCGCGAAGAGCTGCGCGGATGCCAACCCGATGCCGTCACTGCCGCCGGTAATCACCACAACCTTGTCTTCGAACCGCTTAGCCATCATATCAACTTTCGAGCAAGTGGAGGAACTCTCCACTCAAATATGGAGACATTCTCCACTTGGCAAGGCGAGGAAGAAGGAAATGATCGAGGTTGGCCTACGTGTTGACGCGGAACGCAACCGCCAGCGCATCCTCGTCGCGGCAGAGGAAGCATTCATTGAGCGAGGTGCCGGCGTCTCGCTGGACGAAGTGGCCAAGCGAGCGGCTGTCGGGATCGGGACACTCTATCGCCGCTTCCCTACGCGAGAGGCGCTGTTGGCGGCCACCAGCAACGAGCGGTTTCTGTCGGTCGCGGCGAAGAGCCGCGCGCGAGACGCGGATCATGATCTCGGAGACGCGATGCGCCAGTTTCTTGAGGATCTCGCGATGAACACGAGTGTCTATCAGAGCCTTGCGGCTTCGCTCGGGACCGTCATCCAACATGGGACACCTGGCTGCACTGCGATTACTGCGGAAGGGCAGCGACTGCTTAAGCGCACGCAGCAAGCCGGTATCATTCGTGAGGACGCCAGCTTCAACGACATTATCTGTGTGGTGAGCGCGATATCTATCGCGGTGGAAAAGGACAGCGCACCGGCGCCGCGCATTGCTCATCTGGTGGATCTGCTCCTCAACGGCATGTGCGTGCGTTGACGAGTTCGGTGATCTTGTCTTATCCCCGCTTCGTACTCGATCCTCCCGTCGACAGCGACGTTTCCAAGCTCTTGCAGCCGAGACGGTGAATTGACCTTGAGCCGATCCAGGTTCCCGAAAACGAAGGGCACTCGTGACAGTCAGCGCCGTCTTACAAGGATGGTGTTCCGAGAATGACCGGGTTGGGTGGAATTCGGAATTGCCGGTTTTGATCGGCAGAGCGTTCAGTGCGGTGCAGATCTCGCTTGAGCAATACCGATTATGACGTGAGAGTTACAACTGTTCTCGCAAACTGCTGCGGGTTCTCCACCATCATCAAATGCCCGCCGGGTAGCGTGGTATCGCTCGCCGCGAGAGAGGTTGCCCATTCCGGAATTGCCCAGCCACTGCGCGAACGCTCGCCAGCGACCAGGTGGGCCGGCAAAGTGCTCTCGAAGACGGACCTTACGGCAGATTCGTAAGTCGGGTCTCCCGTGATCGACACAACGGATTGCGCGGTTGCTTGAACAGTGGACGCGGGCTGATGGGAGAGCAACCGATCGGCTGCAGAGAGGTGTTCGGGTGTCGGTTCGATCCCTGAGCGCTTCAGCCATGCGGGCAAATCGGCTCTGAATTCCGACATCATTTGCTCGACTTTGCAAGGCGCCATCTGCGCGACACCGGCAGACCAGAATGCGTCCGCGAGAGAAAAGTTTCCTTCCACACTAATGATGGACGCCACTCGGTCCCGGTGGGCGTGGGCGAACATCATGGCAATTGCACCACCGACGGAATGCCCGACCAGGTGAACGCGATCGAGGCGATGAGTATCAAACAACTGAGCAGGTGGGCGACTTGCGCGGGCAGACTGATATCCTCGGGCCGGGCGGCCCTATGTGCACCATATCCGATCAGGTCGGGGGCGTATGCAGTCACGTTGCAACTAGCGAAAGCAGGCAGAAGGTCAAGCAGGGAACCGATCAAGCCATGGACGAGCAGAACGGGCGCTTTGTCGTTACCGTGAGTCATATCGCGCCTTCTCGGATCAACGGCTGTCTAGCTTCCCAGCTTCGCGCCATAGGCCGAACGGCTCATGCTAATCAACGTCTGCTCCGGGGTCGATAGCGGTTGTTCCGTTTTCAAGCAATTTCTCGATTAGGAAGGATGGCTGGGATAGCGGCAGGGCAGGGGGCGGAAACGCGGCGCAGACAGAGCAACATTCTCAAAATCCGTTCCCAAAACCATTTTCTCGAAATGGCCTGACCGAGATGGAGTTACGGGAATGGTTCAGCCATCCGTTTCCGCTGGCGTAACGGACTTAAGCAGCCGGCGATCGCGAGCGATCTTGGCGAGCAGGGTGCGGCTGCATCCGGTGGCATCTATGATCTCTCGCCAACTGCGGCCGTCGCGCAGCAGGGAAGAAATGGCAGCGTTGCGGGTCTTGTTCTCGGGGCGGCCCTTATAGAGGCCGGCTGCCTTGGCCTTGGCAGTGCCTTCAGCCTGCCGGCGACGCCGATCTTCATAGTCCTTGCGTGCGACCGCAGCGAGCACGTCGAGCATCATGGCATTGACGGCCGCGAACATGCGGCCGGTGAACTCGTCTGCGGGCGCAACCAGGCTCCACGAGGTCGGCAGGTCCAACGCGACGATGCGGACCTGCTTTGCATCGATCAGGCTGCGCAGCCGCAGCCAGTCCGGCGAGGTGAGACGGGACAGCCGATCGACTTGTTCTACCAGCAAGACATCACCGGGTTCGCAATCGGCCAACAGGCGGAACAGCACGGGTCGCTCGAGCTTGGCCCCGCTTTCATTCTCGACATAGCGCGCCGCGATCCGCAGCTTCTGCTCAACGGCGAAAGCATCGAGGACGTCGCGGGCGCGTGATGCATCTTGTTCGGATGTGGAAGCGCGGAGGTAGGCACGGATGAACATGGCTTGGTCTGTGATACGTGGTACTTGTTTGTCCAGTCCTTTTTGAGTAATCGAACGGGATATAAAGCACCTGCTGCAGACCGGTCTTTGAAAGGTATACACTAAATGAACCGGATGCGCGCCGAAATTGGTTGAGGTCGCTTCTAGGGGCACGGCATTGTTTTTATGTCACAATACTCCTTGCGTGACACGCAACTGATGTATAGCTTTTTCGGGGCCGATGAGCTAACGCTGGCAGATAATGCCATAGACCTTTTGCGAGGCTTTCGATGACCCTACAGATCAACATAACGCCGAATGGGCGAATGAGCCTGCCAGCAGACATTCGTAAGCGTTTGGGTCTGATTGGCGGCGGTGCGGTCTATCTTGACGAAACGGAAGATGGTGTCGTTTTGCGAACCGCGAACCAAGCAGTGGCGAGAGCGCAGGCATTAGCCAAGCAGTACACCTGTGGTAACCCAGACGCCTCGGTTGACGCATTCCTTAACCGTCGACGTGAGGACAGTGGCGAATGACCGTGGTGCTTGACGCATCGGCGCTCATCGCCATGATCAAAGGTGAAAAGGGATCTGCGAAGGTTGCAGCCGGGATCGCTGGAGCGAGAGTGAGCAGCGTGAACTACGCTGAGGTCGTCACGCACTTTATCCATGCCGGTATGCCCGAGCGGGAAGTCGATGCCATGCTCGATCCGCTGCCACTGACGGTGGTACCAGCCGACAAGGCTCTGGCGCAAATTGCCGGCCGGCTACGCGCCATGACGGCCGAGGCGGGCCTTAGCCTTGGAGATCGCTTCTGCCTGGCGCTTGCTCGGCGGGATGGGTTGCCCGCGTGGACCAGCGATCAGAACTGGAAGAAGATCGCGGATGCCGTCGAAGTCAAGGTTGTGACGATCCGTTAAAGCGCTCTGCTTGGCGGACAGGCAGAGCGGGGACCGATGTATCTGCGCATGCTTAATGGCTCCATGAAGCGATCGGTTGGTTGTCGTGTCCGAAACCGATCGGTTTCGGACACGGGCAGAAATCGCCGAATTGGCGGCGAATGCGCAGAGCAGAGCAGAAACGAGCAGGGCAGGGCAGGGCAGGGCAGGGCATGGGGCGTGCCGGTCTTATCAGTTCGTGTATGCAGGAAACGGACGTAGTGACGCGGGCGTGCAAAAGGTGTTCCTTTTGCGACGATAGGAAGCAACCACATCCGGTCATCACACTGTGCTATGCCGGCGCACTGATAGCGGACAATTTGGAGGCAAAGCGGTGACGAATTTGGCCTTATTGGTCGTTGGAATGTTCGCCGTTCTTGCCCCTGACGCGGGGGTTACCCGCCCTACCGAGCGCGAACCCTCGGATCACGTTTGGGTTTTACAAAAATTGCCCAGCGAAAGGGTGATCAAACGCGGAATGGAGGTCGCGACGTTGAGGTTCAATCCTGATCACACTGTCACCGGCTCCTGGGCATGCAACAGTGTCGGCCCCGGCAAGCTCAAGTGGGCCAGTATTCCTGGGCAGATGCATGGGAAGCTCGCGACAGCTGGAGCAAGTGCTGGGATTATCACCGTCGTCGGGTGTGGTAACGCTCGTATCGTGGCCATAGCGAACCGCTTCTGGCTGCGGATAGATACCGCGCGTGAGTGGTCCATTGATCATCGAGGTCTGTCGGTCCGCTTCGCAGACGGGTCTTCTGCTCGTTTCGTATGAGCAGAGTCGAAAGGCAGTTAGCGCCCAGTTGCGGACGTTCCGACGGCGGAAGATGTCGCGCTATCCCCGCGCTGCTAAGCTCAGGTATATGCGTTATGTTGCGGGCTTGTTCGGTGTCGTCGCCGTCGGCGCTACAAGCAAAGCCTCCTCAGCCGCGGCCCCAATTCGCTTCGCTGTCTCCAGTGCGGCCGCTGGAGTAAGCATCACATCGACACTATCCGGGCCTAAAACGTGGACAACGCTCCCTTCGACCTCCGCGTTGCTGGGAGCATCGTGCACCGGGGGCCCGACCAGCCTAGGGTTGGTGGTGCCCAACGCCCAGTCTCTGGCGAGAACCATGGAGGTGAAGACTCGTGCGTTGGCGTCAGCAACTCTCGTCGCTTCCAGCTTGGCGATGCCGGAAGACGTAACAACGACAGTCCGATCAGCATTAAGATGACCTAGTCCTGCCACCATACGTCGTAATGCTTCTGCGACACTTTTTTCCTGCGCCCCGCTCGATCGAATATCGATTATGAATGCCGTCGGACGTGCGGTGACACCAAGTTTGGCCAACTCTATTCGGAGAGACGCCTCATATGCTCTGACAGTCTCCAGCGACCAAAGTCCAGATCGGGTGGCGGTCAACAATGAAATGTCGGGTTCGAACTTAAACCGAAACATGCACTCTGCTCTCCTAGAGCGGGAGCCCTGATAGGTCTCCCAGTCGCCGCGTCGTCAAATCAGGTCGCGGCAATATCGCACGTTGAACCGGCCCGAAACGAACGTAAAGCTGTATACTATTTAGAACGCATTGCCGGACAGAAGAACTAGGGCCTCACGAGGGGGTAGCCGCCTGTCTGCTATCCACCAATCCCGGCCATTCGTGATGCAAAAGTCAAAAGTTTTGCATCAAAATTAGGAAGCAGTAGAGCGCCCGGCAAACGCCTAATTTCGACCCTATAATGGCAAGATATCAATACTTTGGAGGTTGAGAACCGTCCGAAAAGCGTGTGCACACATAACGTGGGAGCCTACCCGGCCCTTGGTCTACTTGCCGATCCGCGACACAGCGAGTTTGCTTTGGACCAAAGAGTTCTTGTGCAACGCCCTTCCATGCGTTTGCGGCCGTTGCATATGACTCCCCTGAGGATTTAAGTTCGATCATTGCTCGCTTCAAGTCAGCAGATGCAATTTCGGGGCATGCTCGAATTGAGCGCTCTATGAATGGCAGTAACTTCTGTATATTTTCAGCCGTGCTTGGTTTGGGATCATACCCAATCAAAACCGATTGCTCAATACAAGATGATTTCTTGTCAGTACTTTTGCTATTCGAGCTAAACGACACGCCAACACCATCATCGGTAAAAGTAAATCCGATTGTCTTGGTACTATCCATCCATGTTAGCCGGGCGTTCTTAGTCAACCAACACCCTTGATCAAGCATCGGAACGGCTCGGCAATCCTCGATATATCTAACAACAGTGAAGCCTTCGAACCGCTGCTCGTTCGTTTCGTAGTGAAATTTACCGTCATTATAATCGGCAGGTTGATATCCAATGTTTCCTTGAGCATTGATTGGCCCCAAAGGTGTCACAATGACAAATAAAGCCGACAGCACCCGCATTCGGGTTATCGTAGAGGGAGTGGGTGGTCGCATTGTCTTCATCCGTGATGAACGGCGCGAAATATCGCATGTCCGTTTCCCAATCACTAATGCTTCGAAATCGACCGTTGCTGATCAGTCGTTCCCGCGTTCATGATGCGAAAATCACAAGTTTTGCATCAGGCTCGGAACGGCGAAATCTCGGCATTGCGGTGATGCAGAAATCCGATGCGCTGTCGATCGCGGATGTTGGGGCCTGGTGGCAAGCTGCCGTTGTCCTCTCGCTGATCAGTGGCGTAGCCAGAATCCGGTTGACGCTGAGCGGAACAAAGGCTGAGCTTTTCTTAGTCGCGTGGGCCGCAAGCATGCGGGAGGAGCTTGAAATTGAATACCGTAGATGCCGTCGACGGCGAAATCCGGTTCACCGCTCACTGGGGCGGGATCGACCGCTACGTTTTCATTCCCGATCCTTATGTTTCGAATGATGCCGGGTATGCGGTCTCTCGTCAGGAGGCAATCGCGTACGTCCGAGACAATCTTGAGAGATACAAGAACGAAGCCAGGGCGCAGCATGGAGACGACGATCCCACGAAGATCGTCGTTTTAGCGAGGTAGAGCAGGACAATTTAGGTTCGTCCGCCGTTCGCTCGTAACCGGGCTCGAATGTCGTATCCTGGGCGCTTTTTGCTATCCCGGTCATTCGCGGATCGAAGCGGCCATGCCGCTAGCGCCAACTGCCGTTGTAGCAGAAGACATGCCACAACCTCAGAACCAAATTTTAGGGAACAGCGATGACTTATTCTCTATATGCAGCGGTGGTGCCGCCTTATATTAAGATGTTAGAAAACCTCGGTAAGCTCCTTGCAAAGGCCGAAGCGCATTGCTCGGAAGCAGGCATTGACGAAATTGAGATTTTCGACGCGCGGCTCGCGTCGGACATGCATTCCTTTGCATATCAGATCAAATCGACAGTTGTGCATTCAATCGGAGCGATAGAAGGTGTTCAAAACGGCAGTTTTTCGCCAGATATGGCACCTTTTGACAAAAGCTTTTCCGCGCTCTCTGGTCGCCTCGAAACTGCCCGTTTAGTACTCGCAGCATTGAAGCCCGCAGAAATCGACGCCTTCGTTGGTCGCCCAATACAAATCGTGATCAAAGATTATCACGCGGATTTCGCAGCCGAAGATTTTCTCCTTACCTTCTCTGTTCCTAACTTCTATTTTCACGCCACAACTGCATACGATATTTTGCGTTATAAGGGACTTCGCATTGGAAAAGTTGACTATCTCGGCCGGCTACCGCTGACCAAGTAGCAGTGATGCGACCGCAAACCGGTCAGTCGGCATTCCACTCACATAGGGTCATTCGGCATGCTTTTGACGAAGCCGCGATATTGTAGCCTGGCTGACATCGAACAGGGCGGCAACCGTGTGTTGCGTATCGCCCGCTGCGAGCCGCTGTAGCGCTTCAGCCTGCTGATGGAGGGTTAGGGCAGCTCGTCGGCCGAACTTCACGCCACGGGCCTTGGCCTGAACCCTGCCGGCAGCCGTGCGTTCGGTAATACGATGGCGCTCGTAGCTTGCCGCCACACCCAGCACGGCAATGATGACCTCGGCGAACTGCGAGGTGGTATCCACCATCGGCTCAGCGATCGAGCGGAAGCCCGCGCCGGCCTCCTTCACCGCATGGAGGATGTTCAACAGGTCACGGGTGTTGCGGGCGAGACGGTCAGTCGACGTCACCATCAGTACGTCTCCGGCATCGAGCGCGCCGATCGCCCGCTTGAGCTGGAAACGCTCGGCAGTCGCCCCGCTGATCTTCTCTCGATAGACCTTCGTACAGCCGACCGCGTCAAGCTGGGCGAGTTGCTGCGCCAGGTCCTGACCGCTGGATGAGACGCGTGCATAGCCGTAAATCATAGTCCAATTGTGCATTGGATTTATGCATCAGGGAAGTGCCCGGATTTCGGCCATTTTTAATTGATGCAAAACTTGTACAGACCGTGTGGAAAGTCGTGAATAGCGCGGTTGGCGTTAGCGATTCCAATCTGGAGCGGTTCGACAACCGAACAAGCCCGGAAGGTGCTCGTTGAGGGCCTTGAGGCGGCGAGAGACGGCCTGTTGGAGGTCCGGTTTGGCGTTCGAGGCGCAAGAAGGCCGCTTTTACGCCCTTACTGCGGCGATCAGGCCCGGCACACCGACCAGGGTTATGGCCCGTCTGATATTGTAGGCGAGAGCGGTTAAGCTGAACTCGCCGCGGACGTTCTCCAGCCGGCGCATCAGGAACGCGCCCTGGCCCATCCATTGCTTGATGGTCCCAAAGGGATGCTCGACACTATTACGACGTTGGTCGAGCATTTCAGGTCGCAGCGACAGACGCGTTGCCATGCGGTCGAGAACGGCCTCGTTCTCCAGGCGGGAGACACGGCGGAAGGACCGAGTACAGCGCGATCTCAGCGCGCACGCCTTGCAGGCATCGCGGTTGGCGTAGTCGATCTTCACATTGTCGCGCGACTTGCCCCGGTAGCGCGGCGAGAGCGCTGCCCCGGCCGGGCAGATAAAGACATCCTGGTCCGGCTCGTAGCGGAACACCTCCTTGCCGAAGAAGCCCTCACGCACAGCGGAGCCGCGGATTGGCTTGGGCACGTAAGCCGTGATGCCTGCCGCCTCGCAGGCCTCGATGTCCTCGATCTTGAAGTAGCCGCGGTCGGCGACTGCCTCGATCCGCTCGACGCCGAGCGCTTCCATTGCCGCTGTCGCGGTCTGGGCGAGCAGTCCCAGGTCGAGGACCTGGTTGCTCACCGCCTGCTCGGCGATCAGCTTGTGCTTCACGTCGATAGCGAGCTGAATGTTGTAGCCGACCCCCACCTTGGTCATGCGCGCCATCGCGCGGGCGTCCGGGTCTGTAAGCGAGATCTGGTCGGCACCGGTGCGATCCAGTTCGGCAACCATTTCTTTGTGACGATCGCGCTTTCCCTGGATAGCGGCGATCTTCTCCGCCAATTTGCTGTCGCGTTTGCTGGGACCGCCGCTGGGAGTGCGGTCTTCGTCGGCATCCCCCTCATCAAGCCGTTTCATGTAGCCGGCGAGCTTCTCGTCCGCGTCCTGAATGAACTTGGCCAGCGATGTCCGAGTGAAGTTTCGGGTCTTGTTGTTGACCGCCTTGATGCGCGTGCCGTCCACCGCCACGAGCTCGCGCCCGAACAGGTCGAGCTGACGACACAGCACCACGAACTCGCGGAACACCGCCTTGAAGGCGGCACGGTTGTCGCGGCGGAAGTCGGCGATGGTTTTGAAGTCCGGCTTCAGGTGCCGCAGCAGCCAGATGGCTTCAATATTGCGGTGCGTCTCGGCTTCCAGGCGACGGCTCGACCGGATCCGGTTCAGGTAGCCATAGATGTAGAGCTTGAGCAGATCAGCCGGATCGTAGCCAGGGCGGCCCGTCGCCTTTGGCTGTACGCGGACGAACCCGGCCGCACCAAGGTCGAGCCCGTCGACGAAGGCCTCAATGAACCTGACCGGATTGTCCGGCCCGACATAATCATCAACCGCCTCGGGTAGCAGCAGGAGCTGCGAGCGGTCCGTTCCAGACAAATGCGCCATGACAGAAACGTACCACGCGCCGCGATCCGCGGGAATCCTCAGACCGGGTTTTCACACGGTCTGTGTAATTTGTGCATCATGAATGACCGGCTTTGGTGGCTAGCTGCCGCTTAATTTAAGCCGTAAAAAGCCGCGTGGCCGTTACATGGGGGGCGCCTTAATTGAGAATGGGTGGACATGACCGGAATACGCATCGCACAACCCGCGGATGACGATGTCCTCGCCAAGCTTCTGATCAGGAGCTTCTCTCACCTCTACGCGGCAACAAGCGTAAAAATGACGCCCGAGCGAGAACGCTACCTTAACGGTCATGCCTGCCGGAGCCCCCTCTCAACCTGCTTCATTTACGAACATGAGGGAGTGGCCATGGGAACCGTAACGTTGACGCCCCCTTCCTCCAACTCTGAAGCATGGATTTCCGACGCTTGGACCCTGGGATTGCTTGCAGTAGACCCTCGGCGGCATAGGAGAGGGATAGCCCGGGAGCTTCTTCATGAAGCTCAACTGCGCGCGCGCGCCTCTGGCGCGACCGTACTCTGCCTTCACGCCCGGCGAGGGGTTCCCAGTCAGGCCCGACTCTATCTTACTTGCGGCTTTGTTCACGATCCAGCTGGCGACCTAGACGGCAAACCCCTCCAGGACGGCTATCGGAAAACGCTGGCACCTTAGAGCTTCACGAGGATCGGCCTCCACGCGCCGTTTTCTCAATGTGCGCTTTCCGCCCGTCCCGGACATTCCCGAAATTCGATCGTTAGCGAGACGGATGGGTCGCTAAATTTGCCCCGCCTCCACTAGTTGGCCCAACAAGGCGTTCACGCGAGTCTGCCATCCAGGGCCGCTGCCACGCAGATGCTCGACCGTTGCGGCGTCCAAGCGGATTTTGATTTCGACCTTTGGCGTTTCCAGCCTCGGCCGACCGCGCCGCGATGGAGTCATGCCAGCCATAAACGCAGCGTTGAGCGATGGACTATCGTCGTGAATTTCGGGATCAAACTTGCCCATAGTAGACCTCACCTCATGCTTTCCTGCGGGACGCAGGCTGATGGCGCGCACCGCATCTTCGTGAGAGCCTTCGGCGAACACCAGCACGTGCGGGCGGTCACCGATCAGACCAAGGGCAACGAACCGGGCTTCCCCGTAATTGAAACGATCGTCCTCGCGCTCCAATGCCGTGTCCCAATCGAACCCTTCCGCTGCCACGAGCGACACGCCGTGCTTGGCGGCATTCGCGCGGTCCTTGGCAGGGGCGAACTCGATCCTCATAGATTTCCGTACACCCAATTAATCGCGGCAACAACAATTATTGTGCACCCAAAAAGAACGACGGCCATGCTGCTGCCAGATCAGTTCGCAACCGACAGGCGACGTTGGGTCATTCCCGAAATTCGATCGTTGTGGGAATGATGGAGCCAACGCTAGGCGATCGTCCAATCCTCGGGCAGTAGTCCGCCCGCGAACCTGCGATCCTGAGAGGTGGCTCCGCTTGTCTGAACAGGCTCGCGGTCTGGATAAGTGGACTACCGCGGGTTGATCATGCCGCTGCGAGAAGCGGCTGGTCGAAGTATACCTGGTCCGGTGTTCTGGCGCCAAGGGCTGAATGTGGCCGGACGCCGTTATAAAATGCGAGATATCGACCGATGCCGGCGCGGGCTTCGGGAACCGAGGCGTAGGCATTGAGGTACACCTCTTCGTATTTCACCGAGCGCCACAGGCGCTCAACAAACACGTTGTCCCGCCAGCACCCTTTGCCATCCATGCTTATTGCTATCTCTTCGCGGTGCAGGACGGCGGTGAAGGCCACACTGGTGAATTGCGAGCCTTGGTCGCTATTGAAAATGGAAGGCTTGCCGTACCGTGCGAGCGCTTCCTCCAACGCAGCGACGCAGAACGCGACATCCATCGAAATCGACACTCGCCAGGCCAGCACCCGTCGGGTGAACCAATCGACGATAGCCACCAGATAGACGAAACCGCGAGCCATTGGGATGTACGTGATATCCGTCGCCCAGACCTGGTTCGGCCGGATCACTGCCAGCTTGCGCAGCAGGTACGGATAGATCTTGTGCCCCGTCGCCGGTTTCGACGTGTTCGGACGGCGGTAGATCGCCTCGAGCCCCATTCGCTTCATCAGCGTCGCGACATGCCGTCGCCCGATGACCACGCCTTCCTGCCGGAGCAGATCGCGCAGCATCCGGCTGCCGGCGAACGGATAGAGCAGATGAAGCTCATCGATCCGCCGCATGATCAACAGGTCGGCCGGCGAGACAGGCCGCGGGAGATAGTAGATGCTGCCGCGGCTGATCTTGAGCTGCTGCGCTTGACGGGCCAGCGGCAGCTCATGGTCACGGTCGATCATCGCTTTGCGCTCGGCAACAGACCGGCCTTCCCGAGCGCACCGGCCAAAAAATCGTTCGCCAGCGTCAGCTCGCCAATCTTTGCGTGCAGCACCGTTATATCGACCGCTGGTTCGCTCGCTGCCGGCACCGCTCCGAACACGTCTGACGCCCCCTCCAGCAGCTTGGACCGCCACTGATTAATGAGGTTCGGGTGCACCTCATACTCCTGCGCCAGTTCGGCCAGCGTCTTCTCGCCTCCCACGGCAGCCAGCGCCACCTTGGCCTTGAATGCCGGGCTGTGGTTCCGGCGGGGTCGCTTGCTCATCTTGCCTCCTCTTCGCGGCCAGCATGGCCGCTCTCAGATCGGCAATCCACTTATCCCCGCTGTTCAGATTCCTAGAACCACCTCTCCTGAAAGCATGATGAGTTTGTGAAGCGACATGAGCGAGCCTTTGTTGCAAAACTGACGGCGGGGATTCACGCAGGGAATCGAGCGGTATAGATGGGCGTGATGCCCAAACCTGCCGCACCTGTGTATCGCACGACGAACTGGCCTGAGTATAATGCGGCGCTGAAGCGCCGTGGGTCGCTGGAAATATGGTTTGATCCGGAGATGCACTGGCTCTCGAAGCCGTGTGGTCGCCCTGGTCGCCCGATGCGGTTTTCAGACAGCGCGATCGAACTGTGCCTGACGCTGAAGACGCTGTTCAACCCGCCTTTGCGGCAAGTGACGGGATTGGTTGCGAGCCTGATCAAAATGGCGGGACTGGATTGGCCGGTGCCGGATTATACCACGCTGTGCCGCCGCCAGAAGACGTTGAAGGTCAACCTTGGCGGGCGGGCCAACTCGGGCGGACTTCACCTGCTGGTCGACAGCACCGGGATCAAAATGACGGGCGAAGGCGAGTGGAAGACGCGCAAACACGGCGCATCCTACCGCAGGCAGTGGCGCAAGGTGCATCTCGGGATTGATGCTGGGACGCTGGATATCAGGGCCATTGAGGTCACGACGAATGCCATTGGCGATGCACCGACGCTGCCCGATCTTCTGGCGCAAATCCCAGGAGACGAGCAGATACTCAGCGTCGGCAGAGATGGCGCTTATGATACCAGGGACTGCCATGCCGCTATTGCCGGGCGCGGTGCCGATGCGGTCATCCCGGTCCGCCGCAACGGGCAACCATGGGCGAAAGGCGGTCTCGGCGTCGATGCCCGCAATGAAGCGCTACGCGCGACAAAGCGGCTTGGTCGCGCAATCTGGAAAAAGTGGAGCGGCTATCATCGCCGCAGTCTGGTCGAGACCAAAATGCACTGCTTCAAACTCCTGGGTCAACGCGTTGTCGCCCGCACCTTCGATCGTCAGATTACCGAGCTCAAAGTCCGTGCAGCAATCCTAAATCGCTTTTCGGAAATAGGAACACCGGTGACCGTCCGCGTCGCATAATATCTTCAAGTAAAAGGGCGGTCGGACTCTCACGCAGTTATGCAACAAAGCCCATGAGCGAGCAAAAATCCGGCGTAGTGGTACAGGCCCGGCTGATCCCATTTCCCTCTTCCATCAGCCCTGAGGCACGAGCGAGCCTCGAACGTCTCGTAGGCGGGGATGGCATCCCGCTAAACGCGCTCTACACAATGCCCTCGCCCGACGATCATGCCGGCTGGATGAAGATCAAGGCGGCGGCGGACGGGCAATATGCGGCGGCATTGAAGCGGCTGGCTGGCACGCTGCGTGCAAGCGTCGAGACGATGCGCACCGGCGACGCCACTATCCATGTCGCAACACCTGCAACCCTACTCAAGCCGGACTGTGCCTATTTGGACTTCCACGGTGGCGCGCTGGTCTTTGGCGGGGGAGAGGCTTGCCGTGCCCAGGCACGGATGCAGGCCGACCAGCACGGGGTGCTATGCTACGGCGTTGATTACCGGATGCCGCCCGAGCATCCGTACCCCGCTGCGGTGGACGATGCGATGGCAGCCTATCGCTACGTTCTGGATCGCCATGCGCCCACGCGCATTGTCATCGGCGGCCGGTCGGCAGGCGGTAATCTGGCGGTCGCCATGCTTCTACGGGCGAAGGCCGAAGGTCTCCCCACGCCCGCTGGGTTAATCCTGCTTTCTCCGCAGGTCGACCTGACCGAGTCCGGCGATAGCTTTCAGGTTAATCAGACGATCGATGTCGTGCTGCCCGGCTCACTGATGCGGAACAACGAACTGTATGCCGGCGGGGCTGACCTCTCGCATCCGTATCTCTCGCCACTGTTCGGCGACCTGACCGGCCTGCCGCCGACGTTCCTGCAATCGGGCACGCGCGACCTGTTTCTGTCGAACGCGGTGAGAATGCACCGCGCCTTGCGCCGGGCTGGCGTTGACGCCGAACTCCATGTCTTCGAAGCCATGCCGCACGGAGGCTTCATGGGCAACACACCGGAGGACCGTGAACTGGCCGAAGAGGCAGGGCGGTTCGCAAACGCGCAATGGGAGTATTATGCTGAATAAGCACCTTCCCATTCAACCATCGCCATTGAGACGGTCGCGACGCTTAGCGTGCGATTCCGAGCATCTTATAGCCGGTCGCCCCCTAACCGGCGATCTGGCTTTGGCAGCGACTTTCCGTTAGATTTAGCGCAGCATCGACCTCACTCCGGCGATCGCGGTGACTCGAGCGAGGAAGGCTACCTTTGTGCCTCGGACCGAATGCCGGGGTAAGGCCTAAGAGCCCAACCGGGAATTAAATTCGGCTCTTATCTGAGATGTGCGCACGCCCGGTCTTCGGTGCGATCGTTTGTGATCGCCGCATAGCGCCTCCTGTCTCTGGTGCGCTTGCGGCGCGTACGCTTAGTTCAGTCCCGACGCGCGTGCCCTGCATTCCTTCTGCCCCTGCCATCAAGCACAAGCCCTAGAAAAGGCACAATTTAATTACCGGTTTGGCTCTAATAGGATCTTGGCATTGGCCGGAAAAGATGGCGGCGCGTTCGCTTGCCATGCCGATGTGGGAGGCCGGGCAGCGCATGATGCGCGCGTCATCGCCCGACGCCTTCGCCAATATCGCGGCGGGTGATCGGATCATCACGGCGAACCGGGAGGCGCTGGAAGCGTGCCGAAAACGCGCGAACCAGACGCGCAAGGCGGTGCGATGCACCGTCAACGTAGACACGGATGCCCCCAGCCAGCCCGGCGCTTCCAAACAGTCATGGGGACGGCGGAAGAAAGTTGAACCTTTACCTGCTCGGCATCATGCCAGAGGACGTATGGCGATCGAAAGCCGATGTACCGCTCGTCTTGGTGGCGTCGCGTCTGTCCGTCAGATCACCGCTCCAGCGTGACGGTGTCCCCGAGGCAAGCCATTCCGCCACTGAGGACTTGCGCATAGACGCCGAGGCACGCGCTGGTCCCCAGGCCGAGCGCTTCCACCCGGTTCATCTTGCCGATCGCGCGCGTGATGCCGGTATGTTCGGGGGTTTGCCCATGCCTGAGCGTCGGAACCGCGCAGCGCGGGGTCGGCGACATGACGTGCAACACGATTCGATTGCCGATGCGCAAGGTGCTGCCGACCCAGTCATTCTCCTGGAACGGCGTCGTCGAGTTGCTTTCGAGCACGATGTTGGGGCGAAAGCGTGCCGCCTCGCCCGCAGTCGCGCCGATCGCCGCTGCAACATGGTCCAGGCTGGCGCTCGCGATCACATGGACGGGCGCGTAATCGACGAACCCGCCACCAGGCGCACCGATGCCCAGCGTCAGCGTATCATGAGAAACTTCGGTGTCGGCGCCGTGGTCGGCGACCTCGTCGGGACGGGCGCGTTGGATTTCCAGGCCCGCGGGCCTCGAATATGCCAACATCACCTTTCGCCCCAACGCCGCCGATAGGAGATCGTCGATGTCGTCGCGATCGGACTGGACCCGCGTACCGTCGGGCATCTCTACCTCGATCAGCGGACGGCCGTAGCGATCGAGCGATGTCGACAGGCGCGACGTGAACGCCAGCATCCCGCGCCAGCGATGCGGGAGCTTGGCGCTCGCCACCTTGCCGGTGGATCGATCGATAGACGCGCAAACGCGATCGCCCACCACGCCTGTTGCCGCGATCTCCAGTTGGTCGATATCCTCGCCCAGCATCGATTTAATGGGGTAACGGCTGAGTTGCGAGACCACGCCGATCAGCGCCATGTTCGTTATCCCGTCGCTTTCGTAGCGCGCCTATTTGCGCATGTCTTATCCGCCATCCGCTTTGAACGCGACGGCCTCCACCTCGATCAGCCATTCCGGCATGACCAGCGCCGACGCCACAATCAGCGTCGATGCGGGGCGCGCGCCCTGCAGAAAGGGCTCGCGAATGGCGCCGAGCGCCCGCGCATCGCCTATATCAGTGAGGAAGGCCGTCACCTTGACGAGGTCGTGGACTGTCATCTCGGCTGCGGCGAGGATGGCGACGATGTTGCGCCAGCATTGGCTCGCTTGCTCGGCGAAGGTCTCGGGCGTCTTTCCCTCGGGGTCGACGCCGAGCTGTCCGGATATGTAGAGCGTGTGGCCGGCGCCGCAGGTCGACACCGCATGGCTATAGGCACCCGATGGCGGATGGACGCCCGGCGGCGCGATGACTTGGTTGGTCATGGCTGCTCTCCTGGTTGTGGCGTTCGTCAGGCCCGAACCTTGCGGTCAAGGAAGTCCAGCATCGCGTCGCCGATCTGAAGCCCGTGCGTTTCGAGCGCGAAATGGCCGGTGTCGTAGAAATGGAGTTCGGTATCGGGAATGTCGCGGCGGAATGCCCTGGCGCCGGGCGGCAGGAAATAGATGTCCTTCTCGCCCCACACCGCGAGCATCGGCGGCTTGTGCTGGCGGAAGTACGCCTGCCACGTGTCGTAGAGCGCGACGTTGGTGCGGTAGTCGTAGATCAGGTCGAGCTGCATCTCGTCGGTGCCTGGCCTCGCGAAATAGGCGATATCGAGGCTGTAGCCATCGGGCGATACATGCGCCGGGTCGGCGCCGGTCACATATTGGGTGCGGATCGCTTCGGGCGTAAGCGCCTCGCGGCAGGCGTTGCGCGTCGCGTCGGAGGGGTTCGCCCAATAGGCCTGGTACGGGCTCCAGGCGGCGCTCAGCCCTTCGGCATAGGCATTGCCGTTCTGGCTGACGATCGCGGTGACGCGCTCGGGGTGCAAGGCGGCGAGGCGAAAACCGGTCGGCGCGCCGTAGTCGAAGACGTAGAGTGCGTAGCGCTTCAGCCCCAGCGCCTCGGTGAATCCTTCAATCGTTTTGGTCAGGTTGGCGAAGGTGTAGTCGAACTGCCCGCGGGGCGGCGCCTTGGTCAGCCCGAAGCCGGGCAGGTCGGGCGCGATCACGCGGTAGCGGGTCGCAAGCTGCGGGATCAGGTTGCGGAACATGTGGCTGGTCGTCGGATAGCCGTGAAGCAGCAGGACGACGGGTGCGTCCTTTGGCCCCGCCTCGCGGTAGAAGACATCGATGGGGCCGACCTTCTGCATGTTATAGGTAACGGTCATGGCAGACTCCTTGGTGTGGGGCGATAGGCGTGGGTGGTGCTGACTCGAAGCTGAGCGAAGAAGCGTGGAGGCCCTCACGGACGCGCCGAGCCCGATGGCGAGCGACAGTCCGGCGAGTGATTGGCGGCGGGAAAGGGGGCGGAACATGGTGCTCTATTCCTGTCGGTTGCTGTTGCGGTCGAGAAAGGACCGGATCAGCCCGGCGATCTCGTCGACCTTTTCGTCGAGCGCGAAATGGCCCGCGTCGAGGATGTGGATTTCGGTATCCGGCACGTCGCGCCGGTACGCCTCGGCCTCCGCCACCGCGAAAACGGGGTCATACTTGCCCCATAGGACAAGCGTCGGCGGCTTGTACGCGCGCAGCCACGCCTGCCATGCGGAGTAGGCGACGATGTTGGTCTGGTAGTCGAAGAACAGGTCCGACTGGATCTGATGCTGCCCGGGCGGGATAGGAGCGTGTATTCGCCCTGCCATGTCTCGGGATCGTAACGCTCCGGGTGGGGGCTCGACCCCAGGTGACGCGCTTTCGCGCCCGCCAGCGAGACGAAGGCGGGGATCACCTTGTCCTCGTTCGCCACGCGGTCCCTCCAAAAGGCGTGCAGCGGCGCCCATGCCGGGCCTAGGCCGTCCTCATGCGCGACGGCATTCTGAACGATGATCGCGCGCACCCGCTGGGGATGCGCGACGGCCAGCCGCATGCCGATCGGGCCGCCATAATCCTGTTCGTAAAGGACGTAGGTCTTCAGCCCGACGCTCTGGGTGAAGTGGTCGACCATTTGGGCCAGATGATCGAACGGGTAGCGGAACTGGCCCGCGGGCGGTGCAGCGCACTGGCCAAAGCCGGGATAGTCAGGCGCGACGAGGTGATAGCGATCGGCGAGCAGCGGGATGAGCGTGGCGAACATCCGCGACGAGGAGGGATAGCCGTGCAGCAGCAGGATTGTCGGCGCGTCCTTTGGCCCGGCCTCGCGGTAGAAGATGTCGAGGCCGTCGACCTTGGTCGTGTGGTAGGTGGTCGTGGCGGCGGTCGAGGGTGCGGGGCGCGCCCGCGCGGCGGCGGCGATGATGGCTTTCATCGAAATGTCCTTCAAAGGCCCAGGTCGCTCAGACCTGGATGGTTATCGGGGCGGCGGCCGAGCGGCCAATGGAACAGGCGTTCGTCCTCGCGGATCATCAGGTCGTTGATGCTGGCGATGCGGCGGGCCATCAGGCCGCCCGCGTCGAACTCCCACAGCTCGTTGCCGTAAGCCCGTGTCCAATGTCCCGCGGCATCCCGCGATTCATAGGTGAAGCGTACCGCCATGCGGTTCTCGCGAAAGCACCATACCTCCTTGATCAGGCGGTAATCGAGTTCGGTCGACCATTTCCGCGTGAGGAAAGCCTGGATCGCCTCGCGCCCGGTCAGGAACTCGGCGCGGTTCCGCCAATGGCTGTCGGGCGTGTAGGCCAGTGCCACTCGCGCGGGATCGCGGCTGTTCCAGGCGTCCTCCGCGGCCCGCGCCTTTAGCGCCGCGGTCTCTGGGGTGAAGGGAGGCAAGGGCGGCCGGCTGGTGTCGGTCACGCTCGTTCCTCGATCGCGGCGCGTAGCTGCGCGTTCTCGGTCTGGAGCGCGGCGAGGCGCGCGTGCAGCGGTGCGCTCGCCGCCTCGATTTCCGCGGGGGTGAAGCGCGGGGTGATATGCTGGGGGCAGTTCCAGTCGAACGCCTCCAGCCGAAGCGTGAAGGCCCGCTCGGGCACGGCACGATGGCCGGGCGTCGCGAGTCGTGCGGCGAGCGCGGGCTCCGCCGCCAGGTCGTGCGCGGTCATGTGCGCCAGGATTTTCATCCGGCGCCGGTGTGGGTAATCCATCAGGAACAGCGCGACTCGGTCATCATCGGCGATATTGCCCAGGCTGAGATATTGGCGGTTGCCGCGAAAGTCGGCGAACCCCAGCGTCGTTTCGTCGAGCACCCGCAGAAACCCCGCGGGGCCGCCGCGGTGCTGGATGTAAGGCCAGCCGGTCTGCGACACGCTCGCCAGGTAGAAGCTGTCGCGCGCGGCGATGAACGTCGCCTCGCGTTCGCCGAACGATCCCGACGCGTGGTCTGCGCCGACGCTCTCCCATAGCCCGCCGACGCCGTTCACCACCCGCGCGGCCTCGACGCCGAGCGTCGCGAGACGGTCCAGAAAATCATAGGCCATGAGTTATGCTCCTCGGTGGAGTGGCGAGTCCGGCGTCGGCCGGCGCGGGTCAGGCCGCCTTGCGGGCGGGGATGGCCGGAAAGTCGATGTCGGTTTTGGCGACCTCGTTGAGGTAATTGGTGAAGCTATTGAGCGCGACGTGGAGCACGATTTCGACCACCTGCGCGTCGTTGTAACCCGCCAGCTTGAGCGCGCTCACATCGGCATCGCCAACATGACCACGCTCGCGGGCGACTTTAACCGCGAACCGCACCGCGGAATCGGCCTTGGGGTCGTTAGAGCCACCGGCGCGGTTCGCGGCGATCTCGGAATCGTCTAGCTTGGCAAGGTTCTTAGCCACATAGCTATGCGCCGACAGGCAGTAATCGCAACCGTTGACCTCGGCGACCGCCAACGCGATCCGCTCACCCGTCGCGGCCGGGATGCCGCCCTTGCCGAGCGCGCCGGACAGGCTGAGGAAGCCTTCGAGCGCGGCGGGGCTGGTCGCGATGAGGCGGAACAGGTTGGGCACGACGCCCAGCTTCTTGTTCACCGCTTCGAGTAGCGGGTGCGAAGCGGCCGGTGTTGCGTCGATCGTGGACGGAACTGAAAGGCGGGACATGGCGGTTCCTCTGTTGGTGAACCGATATCTGGGCGCTTCCAACAAACCGTGGTAGCTGTCAGCATCGGTAATCGCCCTCTCGGCTGGTGGAAGGATCGACAACGTGGACCGGTTGGAAGCGATGACCATCCTACTCCGTGCCGTCGAGGTCGGCAGCTTGTCGGGAGCAAGCCGGGAACTCGGCCTTCCGCTCGCCACCGTTAGCCGCAAGGTATCGGAATTGGAGACCCTTCTGGGCGCCCGCCTGCTGGTCCGGTCTTCAAAAGGCCTGACGCCGACGCCGGCGGGGCTGTCCTACATCGCCGCCGCCAAGGGGATATTGGAACAGTTGACCGAGGCGGAGCACATCGCGGCGGGCGAGTATAGCGTGCCGCGCGGCGACTTGGCCGTCACGGCCCCGGTGATGTTCGGGCGCTTGCACGTCCTGCCTGTGGTGACGGAGTTTCTGCGCGCCTATCCCGAAGTCTGCGTAGGGCTGATGCTGACCGACCAGGTGGCGCACCTGCTGGACGATCACATCGATGTGGCGCTCCGGATCGGCGACCTGCCCGATAGCGGCCTGACCGCCAGCCGCCTCGGGTCGGTGCGCCGCGTGGTGTGCGCCAGTCCCGGTTATCTTGCGGAGTACGGCGTACCGGCCGAACCCGGCGACCTTCCCACCCACGCCGCCATTTCATCGGTAAGCATACCTTCCCCCGAGATTTGGCGTTTCGCGTCGAAGGGCGGCGAGATCGCCGCGCCGCTCAGCTCGCGCCTCGGCGTAAACAGCATCGATGCCGCGATCGATGCCGCGATCGACGGCATGGGGCTGATCCGGGTGTTGTCCTATCAAGTGGGTGAGCATGTACGGGCAGGCGCGCTGAACATCGTGCTGCAAGACTTCGAGCCGCCGCCGCCGCCCGTGCACCTCGTCTATAACGGTCATGCCCGTCTGCCGCTCAAGCTGCGTGCGTTCATCGACTTCGCATCGCCGCGGCTGCGCGTACGGGTGGGGCAGGCCGCGTTATAGTGCTGCGACCATGTTCTTTGGTATAGCTGCCGGCGTCGATCTGGGCGGCGATCCACGCATTTTGCTGCTCGGTAAGGGTAATGGTTTTACGCATGGTCGCCATGTCGGCCTCTATGTAAATCATACTATTGGTGCGATTTAGCGCATACATCGCTGGCAAGATTGCTGCTACCGCGCGGAGTTAATATCCGGCTCACTGTGCGGCGCGGGCAACTCAACGTGCCTTATGCCCACTTGGCCCCTCAATAGCTATTGAGGCACGTCTCTATTGCTCAGCGCACGTACTTCGTGTTCCGCAGTTTCGCGGGCGTAGCACTGAGATGAGGCCCTTTTGTCCAACGCAGTAAACCCAACCGATTACGAACAGCTCGCTTTCCGTGAACTCGAAAAAGCATCTCGATCATCCGACGCAGGCGAGCAGCGCGACCATCTGGATGGCTTTGTTGCAAAACTGATGGCGGGGATTCACGCAGGGAATCGAGCGGTATAGATAGGCGTAATGCCCAAACCTGCCGCACCTGTGTATCGCACGACGAACTGGCCCGAGTATAATGCGGCGCTCAAGCGCCGTGGATCGCTGGAAATATGGTTTGATCCAGAGATGCACTGGCGCTCGGTGCCCTGCGGTCGTCCTGGTCGCCCGATGCGCTTTTCAGACAGCGCGATCGAGCTTTGCCTGACGCTGAAGACGCTGTTCAACCTGCCCTTGCGGCAGGTGACGGGATTGGTTGCGAGCCTGATCAAAATGGCGGGACTGGATTGGCCGGTGCCGGATTATACGACGCTGTGCCGACGGCAGAAGACGTTGAAGGTCAACCTCGGCGGGCGGATCAGCTCGGGCGGACTGCACCTGCTGGTCGACAGCACCGGGATCAAAATGACGGGAGAAGGCGAGTGGAAGACGCGCAAACACGGACCGTCCTACCGTCGCCAGTGGCGCAAGGTGCATCTCGGGATTGATGCTGGGACGCTGGATATCCGGGCCATTGAGGTCACAACGAATGCCATTGGTGACGCACCGACGCTGCCCGTTCTCCTGGCGCAAATTCCCGGAGACGAGCGGATACTCAGCGTCGGCGGAGATGGCGCTTATGATACCAGGGACTGCCATGCCGCTATTGCCGGGCGCGGTGCCGATGCGGTCATCCCGGTCCGCCGCAACGGGCAACCATGGGCAGAAGGCGGTTCCGGCGTCGATGCACGCAATGGAGCGCTACGCGCGACAAAGCGGCTTGGTCGCGCAATCTGGAAAAAGTGGAGCGGCTATCATCGCCGCAGTCTGGTCGAGACCAAAATGCACTGCTTCAAACTCCTGGGCCAGCGCGTTGTCGCCCGCACCTTCGATCGTCAGATTACCGAGCTCAAAGTCCGTGCTGCAATTCTCAATCGGTTCTCCGAAATAGGAACGCCGGTGACCGTCCGCATCCAATAACATCTTCAAGTAAAACGTCGGTCATGCTCTCGCGTAATTATGCAACAAAGCCCATCTGGATCAGGCTGCTATTTTTGCCACTTTGAGCGAAAGGCAGCGTACCGCGACTGGCGGGGAGTCAGCGGGAGACTGCTAACGCCCGTTTTTGACCTGATGCAAAACTTGTGCAGACCGTGTGGAAAGTCGTGAATAGCGCGGTTGGCGTTAGCGATTCCAATCTGGAGCGGTTCGACAACCGAACAAGCCCGGAAGGTGCTCGTTGAGGGCCTTGAGGCGGCGAGAGACGGCCTGTTGGAGGTCCGGTTTGGCGTTCGAGGCGCAAGAAGGCCGCTTTTACGCCCTTACTGCGGCGATCAGGCCCGGCACACCGACCAGGGTTATGGCCCGTCTGATATTGTAGGCGAGAGCGGTTAAGCTGAACTCGCCGCGGACGTTCTCCAGCCGGCGCATCAGGAACGCGCCCTGGCCCATCCATTGCTTGATGGTCCCAAAGGGATGCTCGACACTATTACGACGTTGGTCGAGCATTTCAGGTCGCAGCGACAGACGCGTTGCCATGCGGTCGAGAACGGCCTCGTTCTCCAGGCGGGAGACACGGCGGAAGGACCGAGTACAGCGCGATCTCAGCGCGCACGCCTTGCAGGCATCGCGGTTGGCGTAGTCGATCTTCACATTGTCGCGCGACTTGCCCCGGTAGCGCGGCGAGAGCGCTGCCCCGGCCGGGCAGATAAAGACATCCTGGTCCGGCTCGTAGCGGAACACCTCCTTGCCGAAGAAGCCCTCACGCACAGCGGAGCCGCGGATTGGCTTGGGCACGTAAGCCGTGATGCCTGCCGCCTCGCAGGCCTCGATGTCCTCGATCTTGAAGTAGCCGCGGTCGGCGACTGCCTCGATCCGCTCGACGCCGAGCGCTTCCATTGCCGCTGTCGCGGTCTGGGCGAGCAGTCCCAGGTCGAGGACCTGGTTGCTCACCGCCTGCTCGGCGATCAGCTTGTGCTTCACGTCGATAGCGAGCTGAATGTTGTAGCCGACCCCCACCTTGGTCATGCGCGCCATCGCGCGGGCGTCCGGGTCTGTAAGCGAGATCTGGTCGGCACCGGTGCGATCCAGTTCGGCAACCATTTCTTTGTGACGATCGCGCTTTCCCTGGATAGCGGCGATCTTCTCCGCCAATTTGCTGTCGCGTTTGCTGGGACCGCCGCTGGGAGTGCGGTCTTCGTCGGCATCCCCCTCATCAAGCCGTTTCATGTAGCCGGCGAGCTTCTCGTCCGCGTCCTGAATGAACTTGGCCAGCGATGTCCGAGTGAAGTTTCGGGTCTTGTTGTTGACCGCCTTGATGCGCGTGCCGTCCACCGCCACGAGCTCGCGCCCGAACAGGTCGAGCTGACGACACAGCACCACGAACTCGCGGAACACCGCCTTGAAGGCGGCACGGTTGTCGCGGCGGAAGTCGGCGATGGTTTTGAAGTCCGGCTTCAGGTGCCGCAGCAGCCAGATGGCTTCAATATTGCGGTGCGTCTCGGCTTCCAGGCGACGGCTCGACCGGATCCGGTTCAGGTAGCCATAGATGTAGAGCTTGAGCAGATCAGCCGGATCGTAGCCAGGGCGGCCCGTCGCCTTTGGCTGTACGCGGACGAACCCGGCCGCACCAAGGTCGAGCCCGTCGACGAAGGCCTCAATGAACCTGACCGGATTGTCCGGCCCGACATAATCATCAACCGCCTCGGGTAGCAGCAGGAGCTGCGAGCGGTCCGTTCCAGACAAATGCGCCATGACAGAAACGTACCACGCGCCGCGATCCGCGGGAATCCTCAGACCGGGTTTTCACACGGTCTGTGTGATTTTCGCATCGCCCACGGAAGGGGCGGTCGACGGCGCCGACCCTTCTGTGCGGTTCACATTGCCCCTATGTTCACGTGTTACAGGCGCTCGGAGGGCGGTGTTCGCGGTCTGCCAGTAACCATGTGATCGCGGCTTTTTCAGAAATAAAGCACTGCTCCGTCGGCAAATTAAAAGTTCTGCTCACTTGAAGCTTTTGCAAACTGGTCGGCAGCACAAAAGCACGACGATCATAAATACTAATCTTATCAGCGCGTTGAACTGCTACCGTCTTCATAGCTTCAACACTTTGAACCTGGCCATCGGTAACGACAAGCATCTTCATATCGCCATGTAGGTGCTTACATGTTTCTTTCGCCAACTTGGTGGCTTGAATGATAGAGTTAACCTGATCACTCAAAAGAAAACCCTCAATGCGGCATCTAATGATGCCCGCAGTTCTGTCAAACTCAACCGAAAACATTTTACTATTTCCCGATTCCCTCATGAATGCCCAATATAAGATAATATTAATTCGTCTTCTGACCCCGGCTACGCAATGCCGCCCTTTGCTCGGAAGGACGATGACAGCATCGCTCCGAGAACATCAAAATCGATAAGGTCTGGCCGAGGATAACGTATGCAGCCCATGCCAAAGCTCGCGCCCTTCACGAACTTCCTATGACAACTGATCGTTGATTTTGGGATAAATACCGAGAGATAACCATTCTTGTCATCAAAGCTGATCAGAGCGTCGGACTGTGCAGGCCCATAGCCCGGCATGCCCCACTGCATCCGCTCCTCCCAGCCTTTCAGGCGAGAGCGACATTCTTCTCGTAATCGGCACATCGCCTCGAGGCGATTCGGGTCAAGATCGGCAAAATATTGATCTACGGTGAGGGCACTCGATTTGACCATTGGGGATCAGATTATCCAAAACTCGGGCTACTGCAATCGGGAACTGGCTAGGCAACTTTTACGTTGCTGGCGATCCTTTCCGGTCTGCCGTGTGACTGAATTTGATGCAAAACTTTTGACTTTTGCATGCAGCAGGGGCGATCCTTATATTCCCAAAGGCGGATGAAGCTAACTTGGGGTCTGACGCTCGGCAGCCGCAAAATATCTCGCTGGGTCGGCAGCATCAAAACTGACCGAGACTGTTGAAAAAAGTCGGAGAGCGCCGTTCCTCACAAATTTTGAGCAACAAAGCGTTGCCGCAAACGCCCTGCTGACCCCAAAATATTACTGATAGCACCGGAGTTGATGTAATATTTCGCGTTAACCTTACCGTCGAGCCGATAGCGAACTTTTTCAACGGTCTCGTCCGGTTGTGACACTCTGCGTCGCTGAGGCGGAATGTGTCATTTCCGCTGTCGCCGTCAGCAGATAATCAAAGTCCGTGTACGCACGACGGCTCAAATGCCCGCATACCACTGGTAATCAGCAACATCCTCCCAATACCCACCTTTGCCCGCGCCAATATGTGCGAGAGACGGGACCAGTTCGACGCGCATGACGTACTTGGCCTGCTTGTAGCCGAGCTGGCGCTCCACCCGCAGCCTTAGCGGTGCACCGTGCCCGACGCCCAGCAACTCGTCGTTCATCCCCCAGGCGAGGATCGTCTGCGGATGGAAGGCGTCGATCAGGTCGATACTCTCGTAATAGGGATCACCGTCAAAGTCGTCGGCGCAGTGAAGCACGGCGTAGCGCGCCGCCGGCATGACGCCTGCCGCGCCTAGCAGGAGCCGCAACGGAATACCGGTCCACTTGCCGATCGCGCTCCACCCCTCGACGCAATCGTGCCGGGTGATTTGGGTACGCGCGGGCATCGCCCGGATGCGCTGCATGGAAAGTGACAGCGGCTTGCGGACGAGCCCGTCGACGACCAGTCGCCAGTCGCCGAAACGGTTCGCCAGATGCGTTTGATAGGCTTCGCTCGCGGGCATGGTGTTGCCGTTGGTGCGGAATGTCGGCGACATCTCCGACGCCGCGAACTCGCGCGCCAACGCGGCGCGATCGGTGACCAGTCTCTGCGTATCGAACGTCAGCCCCTCACCCATGCCAAGCACGGTCTTCACCACCGGCGACGCGACGATGCGGTCGCACCCGGAAAGGACAAGGCTACCGGCACCGGCGGCGAACGAGCCAATCAGCCGCCTGCGGTCGATGAGCGTCACGACTGCTTCTCCCCAGGCAACCGATACCAGCCCGTGACGATCGATCGCAGTTCGTTGAGCGGACCGGCTAGGATCACCATGGCCAGGTGAACGATGACGAATCCGACCAGCAGTGCGGCGCAGATGAAGTGGATCGATCTCGCCGACTGGCGCCCGCCGAACAGATCCAGCAGCCACGGCCACGCGGCGTCGATCCCCGGCGACATTGTTAGTCCGGTCAGCGCCATCACGGGCAGCAGGCCGAAGATCACGCCGACATAGCTAAGTTTCTGGAGGACGTTGTAACGCCGCGCGGCGTCTCCGGTATGGAAACGGAGCCGGGCGTGATCCTTGACGTCGCGCCAGAGGTTGCGTGGTCGCAGCTCTTCGGTACTCGGCGCGAGATCGTGCTGCATATGGCGCGTAGCAAAACCCCACAGCCAGAACAATATTCCCGGCCCAACGAGCAGCCATGCAAAGGCGAAATGCCACTGCCGTGCTCCGGCGAGATCATAGCTCGACGGAATCGTGACCAGCGCGGGGAACGCCACAGCGTCGCCGTCACCCGACAGGCCGAGCACACCGGTGGTGGGAATGGTCACCGAGCCGAGCCGCAGATAGCCGACCTTGTTGGTACTGCCGATCGCCAGCCACGGCCGTTCGGCATTGGCGCCGTACTGACCCCAATAGAGCTGCGGATGCGCGTTAAAGATCATCAGGCCGCTCATCAGCATGACGGTCACTGCAAGTGCGTTGAGCCAGTGCCACACCCTGACGGGCCAGCGCTGGCGGTAAATGAGCTCCCCGCCGGGCATACCGGTGCTCCCTATGGATTGTGCGGCAAGAGCGCAGCGCCAGCGGCGACGCGCCCTCGCCGCGGTTCAGATCAGTTGCCCGACTTCATCATCTCGTCGTGCTTCATCATGTCGGGGTGCATCTTCATCATCTTCTTGCAGCTTGTGTTCTTCATCATCATGTCGTGCGACATAGCGTTGCATGACTGCATCTTTTTCGTGTCGCGGGCCGACATCTTTTTCATCGAACCGGATTTCATGCTGTCGGCCTTCATCATCGCGTCCTGCGCGAACGCGGGAGCGGCAACAGAGAGCGACATCGCGGAGACGGCGATCAGGGTAAGCAGGCGCATAGGTATTTCCTTTTGGCTGGCGACGTCATAAATACGAATCCCGCCGAGACGCCGCGGCGGGACCGGTCTGCGAAAGGCTAGATCTTGGCGGAGGCGATGATCGGCCCGCCCTTGCCGCGCTGGACAAGGACTGCACTGGCAAGATTTGCCTCTTTGGCTGCGGGAAGCGCGAAGGCCGCGGCCAACCCCTGCCATGTGCCGAGCGGCACCAGTTCGCGCACGATGTCGCGGTGGGGAAGCGTGCGGCCACCATTTTCGCCGGCCCGGATCGGCACGGCACGAACGCGCGGATCGTAGCGGACCAGCCATATGGTTGCGGTCGTGCCGGGTGCCGACGCGCCGACGCGCAGCGTGTTGCCCACCCGCGCCAGGACCGGCCCGCCGCGCGGCCTACCAGTCTTGGCGATTACCGCGGCGAGCTGCGCCGCGTCGTTGCCGACCAGGGTCGGTCCACCGTTGACGATCACCTGTGGCGTAGCGACCTGCGGGCGGCCAGCGCTATGCGCGTAATCCCACTGCCGCGCGGTCCAGCGCGGCGACCCGAACGTATCCTTCCAACCAAGCTGGTCCCAGTAAGTGACCGAGAAGGACAGCGCGAGCACGTCAGGGCGATCAGCTATAGCGTTTAGATTGGCGTTGGCCGGCGGACAGGACGAGCAGCCTTGGCTTTGGAACAGCTCGACCACCACCGGATTGGCGACGGGCGCCGCGGGCGCCGCCAGGATCGAGCCGGTCGCGAAGATGCCGGCCAGTGCGAGGCTGCCGGTCACAAGCTTGAACGAGGAGAGCAAGCGGCGGGGTGGAGACTGGTTCATACCCCCTATTCGTAACCGATCAGCTGTCGGTTACACCGAGCAAGCATTTTCCCGGCAACGATGGATCACGTTCTCCCCGCGGGACAACCCGTCTCGATCGGGGTAAGATCAATGTGTAACCCGCACGGCCTCTCGTGCGAATGACTCGGTGGAGCATCGATGCGGGCAAGCGAGGAACAACTTAAGATCTGGATGATCGGCGGTCTCAACGGGGATGCGTCGGCGCACGCGGCGCTGCTGAAGAGCATCGTGCCGCTGCTCCACGCCTTCTATCGTCGGCGCATGGGCAGCGACGACGATGCCGAGGATCTCGTTCAGGAGACGCTGATTGCGGTTCATACCCGCCGCGCGACATTCGACCCCGACCGCGTGTTCACCGCGTGGCTGTTCGCCATCGCGCGGTACAAGATGATTGACAATTTCCGCCGCCATCACCCTGTCGTCCCGATCGAGGGATTACTGGACGAGTTGATCGGCACCGATTTCGAGGAAGCCAACAATGCCCGTATCGACATCGACCATCTGCTGGCCGCGCTTCCGTCAAAACAGGCCGGCGCGATCCGCCGCACCCGGATCGACGGGCTAAGCGTGGCGGAAACCGCACACGAAGCCCGCATCGGCCAATCCGACGTGAAGGTGTCGATCCACCGCGGGATCAAGGCGCTGACCGCGCGCGTGCTTGGCGACCGGCGATGAACACCGACGTGCTCATCAAAATACTCTCTGACGACGTGCGTCGCGTACCGCGCTTTCCTGTCGCGCGGCGATTGCTGGTGGGGCTGGGGATCGGCGCGGTCGTCACCCTGCTGCTGGTCGTTACAATCCTCGGCTTCCGCCCCGATCTGGCGCAGGCGGTACGCGGCACGACCTTCTGGATGAAATGGGGCTATACGATCTCGCTCGGGATTGGTGCGCTCGTCATGACGTCGCGGCTGGCGCGGCCCGAGCCGATCGGGCTGCGGCGGTTCTGGCCGATCACGCTGCCATTCGTCGCTCTCGCCGGATTGAGCATTGCCGAGATGGCGCGGGTCGATCCTGCGGACTGGCTGTCGATGTGGCTGGGCGAAACCTGGACGAAGTGTCCGTGGCTCGTGATGGTGCTGGCGATGCCGATCTTCGCCGGGCTGCTGTGGTCGTTCCGCCAGTTGGCACCGACGCGGCTGCGGATCGCCGGCGCGACAGCGGGGCTGGCTGCGGGGGCATGGGGTGCAACCCTCTACTGTCTCCACTGTCCAGAAGTGTCGCCATTGTTCGTGCTCACCTGGTATACTCTAGGTATGCTGCTTGTTGCCGGGCTGGGTGCACTAATTGGGCCCCGCGTGCTGCGCTGGTAGACGTAAAAACTATAAGCGCCCCATGCCGGATCGGCTACGCCGATCGCAAAGGAGGGCACGATGACAGAAGTGGCTGCGACGGAGTTCGCGCGCAATTTCGGCCGCAATGGCCCCCGTACATTATAGGGACATGGATTTACGGTTAGCTTCAGGTGGTTGATATATGGCTGTTAATCTCGGAAACGTTCGGTTTTTAAAGTAGCAAAGTGACGACAGAAATGTGCGGCTTTCGACCTTTCATAAATCGATTTCGCAGGAAAACTCTACAGTAACTGGTTTCTGGAAGCCTACCGGAATCTGTGTCCCCATAATGTACAGAGGCCATCTATTGCCGTTCCGGGCGGATCATCATTGCGAGCCGCTACACCTACCCCGCCTTCGAACGCACCGAATGGCTCGAACTGCTCAGCAAGGTTGTAGAGGCCGGCGAAATTTGTCTGCGGGTGACGGGCGTGTACGGCATCCACCAAGTGGCCGACGCGCAACGCACGCTTGAAGCCGGCGGCCTGCGTGGCAGACCGGTGATCGTCCTATAGATGTATTGCGGGGACGCCTTCGCTTGCGAAGCCTCACAGAGGACAGAAACATGCCGTTACTCTCTGGCAAAGGGAAACGAATGCGGATCTGATCGTGCGCCGACCAAAACCCTCGGAACGGAACGGATTGGTGATTGGACGAGCTTCGTTTGGAACGCGCTGCCATTTAATCAGCGCCGAGGGCAGATCTTTAATAATTATGGGCATGGTCAGTTCGCGGAGGCGTTTATGGTCAATACTGACTGCGATTCAGCTTTAGAGAAGCCCCTGCTCAAGCTTCAGAACATCGTCCTGGAGATGATTGCAAAGGGCGACACCTTGGAGCGTACGGCAACGCGCCTCTGTCTGGAGGTCGAGAAGCTGATGCCTGACGTCATCTGCTCCGTCCTCACCGTCGACGCCGCTGGCATAATCCACCCGCTCGCGGCACCGCGCCTGCCGGAAGCATATTCCAACGCGCTCGAAGGCATAGCTATCGGGCCGAATGCAGGATCGTGCGGTACAGCGGCGTACCTGCACATGGAGATAGCGGCAACGGACATTGAAACGGACCCGCGCTGGGCGGCATACAAGCAGCTTGCGCTGCCGCTGGGGCTGCGAGCCTGCTGGTCATCCCCGATTTATGCCGCGCACGATGATCCTGTCGGCACCTTCGCTTTCTATTATCGTGAGTGTCGCGGCCCAACGGCTTTCGAAAAGGAGATCGTCAGACACTGCGTAAACCTGTGTGCGATCGCACTCGATCGGCACCAACGAGTGGTCGAGCACGAGAGACGCGCATTCTCCGACGCGCTCACGAACTTGCCCAACCGTAGAGCGTTCGACGCTGCGCTGACCGCCCTGAGCTGCGATGAACCTGGCGGTTGGGCACTGTTCGTCCTCGATCTGGACAACCTGAAGATCATTAACGATACGTTTGGCCATCATGCAGGCGACTGTCTCTTGCAGACCGCCGGCCAACGCATCGCGGCGCAGGTCAGCCCGGAGCGGGTGTTCCGGATAGGAGGGGACGAGTTCGCCATAATCCTCAAGACAGCCCGTTCCCTGCGGAACCTTGAAGGCGTGGCAGCGGAGTTAGCGGAGGCGCTTGGAGAAGTGGCATATTGTAGCGGGCACGTCGTTGTGCCTAGAGCTACGATCGGTGGCGCTGTCGTCTCGTCCGGTGACGTCGTTGCCGAGCGCGTTCGCCAGAATGCTGATTTCGCATTGTACCACGCCAAGGAAACCGGACGCGGTGGCTTCGTACGGTACTGGCCGGGCCTTGGGACTAATATCACACGCAGACTGGGCGACATTCGGGACGTGGACGCGGCGCTTCGCGAAAACCGAATAGATGCTTTCTACCAGCCGGTGGTGCGGCTGGACACACGGGAGATCGTCGGCCTCGAAGCTCTTTGCCGGATGAGAATGGGTAACGAGGTCGTGCCGGCGGCGCTTTTTCACGAGGCAACCAAGGACGCGCACGTCGCGACCGCCCTGACGGCGCGCATGATGGCGCTGGTTGCTGCAGACGTGCGCGTCTGGCTCGACATGGGCATCCCGTTCCAGCACGTCGGCATCAACGTCTCGTCGGCAGACATCCACGGTGGCACTGTCGAGCGTGTCCTCACGACCGCGTTCGAGCAGCAGAATGTACCCTTAAAGCACGTCATCCTCGAAGTCACCGAGGCGGTCTACATGGGCGACGGCGACAACGCCGTCCAGAACGCGGTGGAAGTGTTGCGAGCGAAAGGCTTGCGCGTTGCGCTGGACGATTTCGGCACCGGCTTTGCCTCGCTCACGCATTTGATGACGGTGCCGGTTGATATCCTCAAGATCGACAAGAGCTTTATAGATCGCCTCGCCCCCGGAGACGCCAGCATGGCGATCGTCGAAGGACTGATTCAGATCGTACAGAAGCTGAATATCCGAGTCGTCGCAGAAGGAGTCGAGACAGAGGATCAAGCCAGCCAACTCCAGGCAATTGGCTGCGTCCTGGGCCAAGGCTACCTGTTCTCGCGTGCCGTTGATCGCCACGCAACGACAACGCTACTTATTGAGCGAGCCCAGGCTGCAGGGACCGTGCCCGTTTCTGGAGGCGAAGCACGCGCGTTGGCGGAACGCCACTGAGCTAATCTGCCAAACTCGCGACGATCATAGGGTTGTGTAACGCGAGGTCTGGAAATTCGATCGGGTCGAGATTTGTAAGTTGGTGCCGGGGCATGCCGCGGCACCAACTGCCCATCTTCGGCATTCCATGGAGTTGCAACACACCCTGTGGAGAGAACGAGTGGAAAACGCCGTTCCCGAAGGCTTGGCTGTGTTTACGCTGCCCGAGCATCATCGCCGACGCTTGCGCACTTCGAACCTGATCGAGCGCGCCGTCCAGCAATAGCTCAAGCGGCGCACCGTCAAGGTCAGGGTCTTCCCCAACGACCAGGCGCTCCTGCGCCTCGTCTCCGCCGTTAGAGGTGGCTCAGCAACAGTCCCGCCTTCCCGAGCGCCCCGGACAAAAAATCGTTCACCAGCGTCAACTCGCCGATCTTGGCGTGCAACGTCTTTACGTCGATCGCAGGTTCGGCTGGTTCACTATGGCCGTCCGACCCGAAAACTCCTGCCGCCCCTTCCAGCAGCTGGCCGCGCCAGATCGTAATCTGGTTCGGGTGAACGTCGAACTGCTGCGCCAACTCGGCCAGCGTCTTCTCGCCCTTCACAGCAGCCAGAGCCACCTTCGCCTTGAAGGCCGGACTATGGTTCCGGCGTGTTCGCTTTGTCATCTCATCTCCTGTTCGGCGCCATGCTGGCCGCCTTCAGGCAGAAACTCCACTTAGCAGCCTGTCCAGATTTGCCGGGCCACCTCTCACCTCGTTACGCTCGATCGTAACCACATTGTCTTTGTGGATGAATTCAACGCGATTGGTGGCGTCGAACGCCATTACGTCGGCGAGCGCGACGGCGAAGGCATTCGGTTCGGGGCGGCGGTCGCGGGCGAGCTGCTTGAGAGCCACGAGGCACGGCGGCAGCCCCACAATCACGGTTGCGGCTATGCCGCCGAGCGCGAGGGCGATGTCGACGCTGCCCGCCCGGACTGTGCCGACAAGCAGGTAGGCTCGGGACCCACGAGGAAGGTTCTTTCGCACGGCATCCTCGATGGCGGCTAGCAGCGCGGCAAGCCGCTCGCGTTCGATCATCTCGTTAGTTTGGAGCCGAAGATTAAAGTCGCTGCCGGGTGTCGGGGTCATGCTCGAAAGCTGAAGCAAGTCTGGTCACCTCGCAAGCGCTATCCGGCTATCGTTTCAGCGGTCTCGTCAACTCTAGAGCTGCGACCTTCAGCCCCGGAGAGACTCATCGAAATCTTTCGGTGCTTGCGGCACCTCATCTCCTTCGTCCACCGCTTCGATCACTCGCCAAGGTGCTTGAGCCGCAAGCACCGCGATGAAAATGCCCGATACGATCCAGCCTAGGATGGCCTCTAACCCGGTCATGAAACGAGCCAACGGCGTAAGTGGCACGATATCGCCATAGCCAGTTGTGGTTATGGTAGTCGCGCTCAAGTACATGCTACGCCCCAGCCAACCGCTGATAAGGCTGGGGTCCGCTTCGACACCGCCATGTAATGCCGTAAGCTGATTATCCTCCCGCCAGGTCAACGTGAGGGCTGGAAAATTTGTACAGGGGCGATCAGCTCGGAACAGTGCCTGCGTCACCTTACCGGCGAGACCAGATGCGTCTTTGGACACAAGTGTGATCAAACGGCATGGCCCTATCATCGATGGAAGCTCGAACATGCGGCCTTGCAGGGGCATGCTGAACCGATAGGGACCACTGACTGCGACGGTCTTCCCGGCGATCTGCGCGGTCGCGTAAAGCGCTACGTCGAAGAAAACTTCGTCGCCGTCAGCACGCAAAGAGCTTACGCGAACGGAGTGCGGATCAACCAGCCATGCACCGCCGAAAGCCGGAGCGTGCAAGAGGTGAGTTTTCAAGCTCCGCTCGATGGCTTGCTCGAGACGTTTGCGATCATTTTTGCCGGCGGGTTCATCCTGCGCATAGGGAGCATAAAAGCTTCCAGCCGGAAGGGCGCGATATCCGGCACCGAACGTGACAATTACCGCCAGGTAGACGATAAAAATCAGCGTCGGTCCGCCACGGGCGACCAGATTTCTTACCTGCCGCCACCTACGTCGCGGCCTGGAAGCCATGGGCTTGCGAAACTTCCTGCTCATGCTGGTCGGACTCTGTGAAGGAAATCGGATGCCGTGAGGCGTACGATATCCTCCAAAGCAGGAAGCCGCGGGCCACGTGTACTGGCTATGGGGATTTCGAGTTTGGCCCGGCTGTGCGGCGCGTGTGACGGCTGTCGAGGCGCGTATCGGCGGCCGAGATCATGGTCCCGAGGGGCAGTGTCCGGGGTGCATCTTGCCCATGATCGCAGGTTGAAGGTGCCGCTGATGCAGTCGGTGATGTTGCCAGCACGAGCGGCAGCATCGCCGGAACCGCAAGACCTGCGTGGCGGGATGAAGCTGAGCCATGCGGGGTCATGGCGTGGTCGTCCCGGTCGATGCGGTGCTCTGCGGCGGTGCGCGCGGCTGCCGCCAGCGTTCGAAGGTCTCTATGACGACCATGTGCCCGCCGCAGCATGGACATGGCGGTCGAACGTCTTCCGGCCCGGTCGGCGCATCGGTGATGGCCGGCGGTGCAACGCCAAGTAGCTCACGGATCCGCTCGAGCTGCCCCTTGCGGGTGGCACCGGCGAGCAGGCCGTAGTGACGGATGCGGTGGAAGCCTTTTGGCAGGACATGGAGCAGGAAGCGGCGGATGAACTCATCGGCCGCGAGCGTCATGGTCTGCTGGCGGTCGGCTCCGTCTCGGCGGTAATCCTTGTAGCGGAACGTCACGCCGGTCTCGTCGAAGCGCAGCAGCCGGCCGTTCGAGATCGCCACCCGGTGGGTGTAGCGCGACAGATAGGCGAGCACCGCCTCTGGTCCCGCGAACGGTGCTTTGGCGTAGACGACCCAGTTCTTCTTCCGGACCGGCGACAGGTGGCGCAGGAACGCACGCCGGTCGGCGAGATGGCCCATGCTTCCGAAGAAGCCGAGCCGCCCGGTGTCGCGCAGCGCCATCAGTCGGGTGAGGAACAGGCGGCGGAACAGCTTGCCGAGCACGCGCACCGGCAAGAGGAACGCCGGGCGCGACGACACCCAGCGGCTGCCGTCGGGCGACAGCCCGCCGCCCGGCACAATCATGTGGATGTGCGGGTGATGGGTCATCGCCGATCCCCACGTATGAAGGACAGCGGTGATGCCGATGCGTGCGCCAAGATGCTTGGGGTCGGCGGCGATGGTGGTCATCGTCTCGGACGCCGCCTGGAACAGCAGGCCGTATAGCGCGGCCTTGTTCTGGAGGGCGATATCGGCGACCTCGGCCGGCAGCGTGAACACGACATGGAAGTAACCGACCGGGAGCAGGTCGGCCTCACGCTCGGCCAGCCAGGCGCGCGCGGCGGCACCCTGGCACCGCGGGCAGTGTCGGTTGCGGCAGCTGTTATAGGCCACCCGCCAATGCCCGCAGTCGGTGCAGGCTTCGACGTGACCGCCCATGACGGCGGTACGGCAATGTTCGATCGCCGACATGACCTTCAGCTGGTGCAGGCTCAGGTGCCCCGCATGCGCCGTTCGATATGCGGGACCAGCGCCGCGAAAGATGTTGGCGACCTCGAGGGAGGTCCGCACGAGGGCGTCAACCGGGCGGCGTCTTGCCCTCCATGAGCGCCATCAGCCGGTCGAGCGGGCTGGTCACGGCGCGGATCGTGCGCGTTGCGACCTTGGTGTAGAGCGCGGTCGTCTCGAGCTTGCTGTGCCCGAGCAGCACCTGGATCACGCGGATATCGACGTCCTGTTCGAGCAGGTGAGTGGCGAAGCTGTGCCGCAGCGTGTGCGGGCTGACGCGCTTTCGAATCCCCGCCGCCTCGGCCGCCTCGCAGACCGCGCGGTGCAGTTGCCGGGTCGAGATCGGGTCGGTGTAGCTGCGCCCTGGAAAGAGCCAGCCGTGCGGCAGAAGGACACTGCGCCGCTTGCCTTCGCGCCACCACAGCCGCAGCAGCTCGAGCAGCTGCGGCGACAGCATGGCGTTACGATCCTTGCGGCCCTTGCCCTCCTCGATCCGGATCAGCATCCGCTTGCTGTCGATATCGTCGGCCTTGAGGTGCGCGACCTCCGACACGCGCAGGCCAGCGCCATAGGCCACGCCCAGCGCCGCCCGGTACTTGATGCCCGGTGCCGCCTCGAGCAGCCGTCCCACCTCATCGACGCTCAGCACGTCGGGCAGCTTCCTGGGACGACGCGCCAGCACCAGCCGCCGCGACAGGTCGGGTCGCTCGAGCGTCACGTCGAACAGGAAGCGCAGTGCCGATACCGAGCCGTTGATCGTGGACTCTCCGACACCCTGCTCGCGTTGGTGAAGCTGGAAGCGGCGCACATCCTCGGCGGTCGCGGTATCGGGCGAGCGCCCGAGGAAAGCCGCGAAGGCGCGGACGTGGCGGATATAATCATGCTGGGTCCGCGACCGCATCGCGCGCATCGCCATGTCGTCGAGCATCCGCTGACGCAGCGGGGTGACGGGTCGTTCGATCGGTACAATCGCCATGATCAAGTTCCTTTGGTTGAAGGAACTCCATCGTCTGCCGCCGCTGCCGCCGGGCCAAACCTCACCGCAAAGGCGCTACCTCACCACCAACACCAATGCCGCGCAGCGGCTTCGTGCTCTGGGTCCTTTCGGCCATGAAGCTGCCTTTCCGCTTGCGACCAGAGCCGGTCGTTCAGATCAGCTACCGCGAACGTCTGCTTCTGACAGAAGCTGCCGATGGAACACCCCAAAGCGAAGGTTCGGTGATCAACGAGAAGTGGTCCAAAGCTTCGGTCACGATCATGCTGCGCTTCTCCGCCGGCGAGGAATCCTAAGGGCGCCTTCGGGGTTAAACGGGCAGTCTACGTCCGCCGATGCCGCTGGCGAAGGATATGCCGGCGGCCGGGGACGCTCTGGGCGGCGTCGACGGGCCGCGCGCGCAGCGGGACGTTCCCTCGCTCCAACGCGGGCATTCGCACTTCGACCCCGAGTGTCGCGCGGTCGGTGGCAACGCCGATATCGCGCAGCAACATGTGGGGATGAACTGGTTTACGCAGAACGGCCTGCATAACCCCGACCATATCCGCGCCGGACCACGCCGTTATATCCACAGCATCGGCATCTGCGGGCTCGGCGAGAGGTGGCTGCGGATGGCGACCGCGGCGACCAAGCTAATGGCTGCGGAAGGAGGCGATTCCGCCTTCCAAAGCCAAGCCGATGATCGCGCGCGACGTCGCCGAGCGGGTCATGCCCGAGGCGCGTGCCCGACGCGCGTGCTGTGTGCCGAAAGATCGACGCACGCGCCGCAGCGCAGATGGCGATCCGGTGGAAAATGTTCGTCACGGCCTGATGCAGCGACGGCGGAAAGCGATCGATACCCGCTCCCGCGCTGGCTTTGCTGCGTTAGGGTGCGGCCGGGGCGGTGACCGCGCGGCCTGCTGATGCTCGCGCGACCGGCGCCGACCTTGTCTCGGGCGTGTCCGCCTTGCGCCGCACCCCCGGGAGTCCTTCGGCCGAAGGCGGCGTCACGGTCGTCGCGCGTGCGCCGGACGCTGTCTCGGATCTTGGCGCCTCGCTGTTCCGTGGGAGAAAGGCCTGGACCCGCATGCATTGCTTCGGGTCTGCTCGACGGAACTCGGCGCAATTCCACACGGTGCGGTCGAACGGATGCGCCGCGTCGCGCACGTCGCGCAGATAGCTGAACGACATGGTCGTCATTTGCGCGGGCAAGAGGGGCCAAGCGGTCGCGGTCTCGGTCGTGTCGCTCCAGCCCATTACCTTGCAATAGGGCCGGTCGCCGCAGAGCTTCAGCGCGAGCTCCGCATATTCATCGGCTGGCATGCGCGGATCGAGCGTGATCAGATAGGTATTGGGATCGTTCGCCAGCGGCCGCAAGGTTGGTGCCGTCGCCGCTGCGGTGGTCGGCATCGGGGTTGCGTCGCCCGCCGCGTCGGGCAGGCCGGGCTGTCCGGTGATCGGGTCTGCGCCCGCCTTGTGCGCATCCGAATAGGGCGCGAGCTGCGCGATGATCGGCTCTTCGGGCGAGACCTGGCGATTGAAGGCGGGCGGGGTGCCCCACCAGCCGGTCCAGCGGAAGAACAGATGGGTATTGACCGCAGCGATCTTGTCGAGGCTCGACTGCCAATAGGGCACTACCCAATTGGTATGGTAATGGGTCGCATAGCCGACCGGCTTGTAGACCGCGCCGGCGAGCGCCGCAGACGCCACGTCGCGCGCGCGCTTCCATTGCACGTCGAGCCAGCGATGCCGCACAAGTGCGCCGTCGCAGGTGAAGGTGAACTGGCACCCGGTCGAGCGCTCGGCGCCCTGGAACACGACGCCGCAGATGGTCTTGGGGAACGCCGGGTGGCGAGCGCGATTGATGACGACCTGCGCCACCGCGCGCTGCCCGATCGGCTCGTCACCCGCTTCGTAGAGCACGGCGGAGGCCAGGCAGTCGATCGCGCGCGCGCGCTCGAGCGTATCGCCACCGAGCTTGAACGGTCGCGCCGCGGGGTTGGGACCATCGACGAACGGCACGCTTGCGTTGAACGTGCGCGCATCGTCGGGCTCAAGATCCTGGAAGGCAACCGGCTCGACCGGCGGCAACTCGGCGGCGGGCACGACGCGCTGCGGCGCGCTGCGCGCGACGTGATGGCGTACGAGCGGCGGCGCGAAACGAATCAGCAGGATTGGCAGCACGATCGCGAGGACCGCGATCGCCACGACGATCACGCGGAGGGGCGTGCTGCGGAGGCGGGCATCCGTCATGCGCTCAAGGCCGGTAGGGATGAAGTGAGGCGGGCACGCGTGGCTCCTGACCAAGAACGGTCAGCGCCCTTAGCGCAGTTCGGTCCGATTGCGAATTTCGCCTTTTGGTCCTGCCCGTCCCAAGCCGGGAACGGGCAGGGAAGCGTATTGTGGTTCGTCTTTCGGGCAGGAACTCGGCGTCCCCGTTCCGTCGCTCCCCGCTGATGTGACACGGAGTCGCCGGCATCGTGAACACGTCCATGTGGCACCCCGGCAGGTGCGAACGACACCGAAACGCTATCGCCTTATCGCGTTTCAAGTCCTCGAGAAAAGCGAGATGGTGATCGCCTTGGGTGGGGGGGTGATGGACACGGAAGGGCGGGCGACCGTCATTTTGACGGTAGCGCCGAATGCTCTGTGGACCGCTCCCTTGCAACCATCGGGCGATCCTTCGCCCAATTTCGCAACGCCGTTTCAAAGGGCCCGGTTCGAGCGTCGATCAGCATCCGCCGAACGCGCCCGCTCCGGGTATCGCCTGTCGCGAGCGAACCGTCAGGCATATCGAAGCCTTGTCGAGCGACTCGCGGTCGGCCTGCTCGATTCTCGGACGGCGTCGCATGATGCTTTCGCAGTGTCGGTTCGCGGTCGACGCCGTCACCCCGCAGCCTCTTCCTCACGCCGCGCCAGGGCTTGATCGACCGTGTTGTTGCGGCAGGTCCGGACTGACCGGCGGGAGGTAGCGGCTCGCCCAAGTCGCGATCATCGCTGCTGCGTAATCGGCATCTTCGCGGCGGGTGAGCAGGTGATCTGCCCCGTCGAGAGAGATGAAGCTTTTGGGATGCTTGGCGGCGAGGAAGAGCCGCGCGGCGTGCTCGACTCCGACCACGGCGTCGCGTGGCGCGTGCATGACGAGCAGCGGCCGGCGAAGCGAGGCCGCGCTCGCCTCGATATCATGGCGCGCCATGTCGTCGACGAACGATCGCCGCATGTGAAAGGGCCGTGCGCCAAGCCTGACGTCAGCCTCGCCGTCGGCCACCAACCGATCGAGCGTCGCCGGGTCGATCTGGTGCAGCACGTGCCGTACATCGGCGGGTGCGCCGATCACCGCGACGGCAGCGATCTCCGGCAAGCGGGCGGCTGCAGCGATCACCGCCGCGCCGCCGAGGCTGTGCCCGACCAGCAGCGAAACGGGCTTACCCGCCTCGGCCATGGCGGCCACAGCGGAGCCAAGGTCGTCGACGTCGACGGAAAAGGTCATGTCGGCGAAGTCGCCGTCGCTTTCGCCCAGACCGGCGAAATCGAACCGCAGCACGCCGATCCCCGCACGAGCGAGCGCTCGCGAAACCCGTGCTGCGGCCAAACCGTCCTTGCCGCAGGTGAAGCAATGCGCGAGCAGCGCCCAACCTCGGGGCGCAACGTCCGGGGCTTCGATCCTGCCCGCTAGGCGGCTTCCGCGCGTGTTGACAAAAGTGAAGGTCTCGGTCGCCATGGGATGATTCTCCTCGCTGAAATGGGGTTGGCTGAGCGCAATTCTCGTCGGACCGGATCTTCGATGATTTGGGGCTGCGAAGACCGGCTTGGTGTGGAGCCGCGAAGGAAGATCACGCCGGTTGCCGTCGGCCCAGCTGCTCCAGGACCGGGAAGATGGTCGCAGGTTCAGGCCGGCGGGTGTAATCGGCATTCACCTCGGCGTAGGCGATCGTTCCGTCTCGAGCGATGACGAAACGCGCCGGCATGGGCAGCGTCCAACTGTCCTCGCCGTTAAACTGCGCCAGGTCGGCACCAAGCGCCTGCTGAACCTCGCGGAGATACGCCGGCATGGTCCAGCGCACGCCGAACCGGGCAGCGACGACGCCACCATGATCACGCAGGATCGGAAACCCGAGCCCGTTCTGCCGCTGCGATTTGCGGCTGTTGGGTGCCGTCTGCTGGGAGATGGCAACAAGGGTTGCACCGCGGGCCTCGATCTCCGAGCGGGCTCCCTCCAGCGCACTCAGGTCAAAGTTGCAATACAGGCACCAGGCGCCGCGATAGAAGGTCAGCACCAGATGACCGCTGGCAACCAGTGCCCTGGAAGATACGGGATTCCCGTCAGGGTCGGGAAGGGTGAATTCGGGCGCAACATCTCCCGCCCTCAGCGCCCGATTCTGCGCGCCCGATGCGATCAGCTCGCGGGTGGCGCGGCGCAGGACCTCGACCACAGAAGATGGGGCGACGTTCGTTTCGAATTCGGATGTCAGCGCATCGAGCTTGTCCTGTAGCGGCAGGCCAGATTTCGCGAGTGTCGCGAGAGTTTTCCGAAAGGTCATTGACTATCTCCTTGGGTGTCGCCGGGGCGCTGAGACAAGGAGATCGATCTTTTCTATCGCCCGGACTAGCCAGACTGCACGGCTATGACGTATCCATTTCTGCTATGAGTAACCATCTCGAATCGCTTCGATTGTTCATCCGGGTTGCTCGCCGCGGGAGCTTCTCCGCTGCCGGCCGAGAGCTTGGCATGTCTCAATCGACGGCCTCGCGAACGATCGCGACCCTTGAGCGAGAGATCGGGGCATCGCTGCTCGTGCGCACCACGCGCGCCGTCACATTGACAGATGCCGGTGCCGAGTTCCTTGCCCGGATCGATCCAATCCTGGCCGATCTCGACGATGCGGAGCATTCGGCCCGCCATTCGGAAGAATTACGGGGTACGCTGCGCGTGGCAATTGGCACCAGCCTGGCTGCGCGGATTGTGATTCCGCACCTCAAGCCTTTCCTCGATCGGCATCCGGCGTTGCGATTAGACCTGTTGCTCGATGACGCCCGCCAAGATTTGGTGAAGGAGGGGGTCGATGTCGCGTTTCGCTTTGGAGTCCTTGCCGACTCGGTTGCAACCGCTCGCAAGCTCGTGACCTGGCCTCGCGCGCTGGTAGCGGCGCCGAGCTATCTTAGCGCGGCTCCAGTCCTGAACGCGCCGGCGGACTTGGCCGCACACGCGATCATTATCGGTCCGCGTGGAGTCCGGGATTGGGTGTTCCGCAAGGAGGGAACGACGGCTTCGGTGCGCCTCGAGGGACGACTGAGAATCGACGACCTGCAAGGCGTATACTTGGCCGCGGTCGAAGGAATGGGCATCGTTGTGACGACATTGTCCGCCTTCAGGCACGAGCTCGCGACCGGTACGCTTGTCCAAGTCTTGCCGGACTGGGATCTGGGGTCGGTGGACGTCCATGCATTGTTTACAAGCGGTCGCGCCGCCAAACCGTCGGCGCGAGCGATCGCAGCCTATTTCGCGGACATTCTGCCCCGCATCTGATGATGCGGGGAGTTCAGGCCGCGGCTCGATCGCTCGAAATTTTGACGTCAGTGGCTGCGCATCGGGCGCAGCTGTGGCTGGTGCCGATGTCCGCGCGCGCCTCTGTCCGCCCCGGTGATGCTGTACCAGCGTGTCGAACACGATGTCCCGCGACGACGACAGGACGATCTTCTTCCCTGGAGCCGAGCTCAGCGCACACCTGCGCGCGCGCTTTGCTCGTATCCCGACTTAGCGGGCCTGCGTGTGCATGGCGCCGGACAAGGCGGGCGGCTGCATGCGATAGCGCCGCGACCAGCCTCGGCACCCTGTTTGCAACCACCACCGAATATTCAAAGACCGCCCGCATGGTTCGATCGAGGAGCGTCAGATCCCGGCAAGCAGCGATCTCGCAACGCATCGATAAAGACCCGCACCCGGGCGGGCATATGCGCGCGGCTCGGGAATACGGCCCATATCCCAACCTCGCGCGGCTCGACATCGGTGAGGTGGACGCTCACCAATTCTCCGCGCTCGATCTGCTGGCGCACGTCCCAGTAGGTCAACATCGCAAGGCCCACGCCCGCGATGCACGCCGCTCGCACCGCGTCGACCGTGTTGGCCGACAAGGGCCCGCTCACCCGCATGCGGTGCAACTCGCCGCCCCGCATGAATGGCCACGCGTCCATGCCGTGGAGTTTGATGCAGGGGTGACCCGCCAGGTCTTCCGTCGTCGCAGGCTGCCCGAAGCGCGCGACGTAGCTTGGCGCAGCGACCAGCGTGAACGGGTTGTCGGCTACCCTTGTCGCTATCATGTCCGACGGCTTCATCTCCGCCACGCGAACGGCCACATCCATTCCCGCCGTCGCAAGGTCGATGACAGCGTCGCTGAGGATCAGGTCGATCCGTAACGCGGGATTGCCGGCGATCAACGCCGCTGCGACCGGGACGACGACGGTGTGGCCGATGACGTTGGGCGCGGTAATCTTCAATACGCCGGAGAGGCCGGAGCTGCCGGACGAGACCGAGGCGAACGCCAGATCTCGGGCTTCCAGGAGGGTGACGGCGTGGGGCAGAAAGGCCTCTCCCTCCGGAGTCAGCGAGAGCGAGCGCGTTGTGCGGTGGAACAACCGCGCGTCCAGCTCGGCTTCGAGGCCTGCCAACCTGCGGCTGACCAGCATCGGCGACGTGCCCATCTGCCGCGCCGCAGCCGAAAGACTGCCGAGCGATGCAATGGTGCGAAACAGAGCAACATCGGCGAGATCCATACTATAACGATGGCGGATATAGTGCTGGTCGTCAAATGCATGTTCTCCGGATCATCTGCCCAGACTGGGTCGGGCCTCGATACTACAGAAGCCTTCACATTTCGACACTAGTGTCCGAAGTACCGCTGCGGAGGTCTGAACGATGAACATCGATGGCAGCGCCGTTTTCACGCCCATCGTTATAAACGGCCATACTATAAAGAACCGCCTCGCGGTCACGCCGATGACGCGCATCGCGGCGGCCCAGGATGGTCGGCCAGCCGATCGGATGACGACCTATTCCGAACGTTTCGCACGGGGCGGCTTCGGGACGGTCACCGATCGCCGACGCCAAGGAAACCGCGCTGGCGATGTGAAGCCGCAGCCGGAGACGCGCCTCCAACGCCGCGATCCATTTCGACACATCGGGCTGGCGAACCTGCACATCGCGCTGCGGCTGAGACGGATCTGGTCCTAGCTACGCGGACAAAGACGTCCATCGCATGCGATCGATCCATTCAATACACCGCCTATTCTATATTTGAATAAGTCATATCGCTTCTACCATCCTACTGCAATGTAACAGAATAGCGCATCTGGGCGTCACGGCAGCGATGGTGCTGAGCCGCCAAGGAGAAGCGCGATGACGTTCCAGGAAACCTTCGCCAAGATCATGCAATCCGATCTGCCGCTGCAGGGCAAGCTCGACGCCTTCAAGGTCGAGTTCGATACCCGACTTGCCCCCCCGGCAGCCGTCGAAGCCTTGCATCGCTCGGTCGACGAACTGATCGCATCGGGTGCACCGGCGCGCGCACTGAAGGCCGGGGACACCGCGCCAGCATTCACGCTCCCAGACCCTGACGGCAATCCGGTCTCGTCCGAAGCGCTGCTTGCCAAAGGCCCCCTGGTCGTCAGCTTCTATCGCGGCGTCTGGTGCCCGTACTGCAATTACGAGCTGACCGCGCTCGAAGCGGCCCGCTCGGAGATCGAGGCCCGTGGTGCGAGCCTGGTCGCGATCTCGCAGCAATTGGCGCCCAACAGCCGCAAGTCGCAGCGCCAGAACGCGCTCGGCTTTCCGATCCTGGGCGACCATGGCGGCGATGTCGCCGCGCAGTTCAACCTGCGCTGGACGCTGCCGGAATATCTGCGGGTGGCCCACCGCACGCTCGGCGCCGACCTGCCGCAGTTCAACGGCGAGGACAGCTGGACCCTGCCGATGAGCGCCCGCTACATCATCGCGCAGGATGGAACGATCGTCTACGCCGAGGTGAATGGCGATTATACCCGCCGCCCCGAGCCGTCGGCGATGTTCCCGGTTCTGGACCAGCTCGCGCGCCAGCACGCCGCCTGACGTCTCCTCACTGTCGTTACGTCCACGGAACCGACCTGGCGAAGCGACGCAAGCTTCGTACTGCGTGCGCAGCCGCGTGCGCCATTCAACACAAGGAACACTGACATGGCTAAGTTCGCATTCCTGATCGAGATGAAGGCCAAGCCTGGCAAAGAAGCAGAGGTCGAGGCGTTTCTTGCGAAAGAAGCGTCGCTGGTAAAGGATGAGCCCGGCAATCTGACCTGGCACGGCTCGAAGGTCGAAGGCGAGACGGGCCTCTATCGGGTGTTCGACTCGTTCGTCGACGAAGCTGCTGGCGAAGCCCATATGGCCGGCCCGGCAGGACAGGAGTTTGTCGAACAGGCAGACGATCTGTTCCTCGAGACCAGGGTCCTTCGCCTGCAGGTGGTCGCCTTCAAGTAAGGCCCATCTTGGCTCTCGATTGCCCATACTGACGCGATCTTGGGCGGCGCGGCGCACCGAAAACGCCAGCCGCCCAACCGCAAGCCCGACCCTCCCCGCACGGACATGCCTGCGGCGACAGGTGTGATTCCGCAACGAGCCGCGAGCGTAGGGCCAGCCAGCAGGCGCTACGCCGGATGAAACGCCATAGCGACACCGTTCATACAGTAGCGAAGACCCGTGGGTCTTGGCCCGTCCTCGAAGACATGTCCGAGGTGGCCAGCACACCGTCCGCACTGCACTTCGGTGCGCTGTTCGCCGAGGCTGGTGTCCGCACGCGCATTGATGGCATGCGGGAGATGATCGTAGAAACTCGGCCAGCCTGTGCCGCTGTCGAACTTGGTCGACGATGAAAACAGCGGAAGCGCGCAGCCTGCGCAAACGAAAGTGCCCGCGCGATGCTGGTTGTTGAGCGGGCTGGTGAAAGGGTATTCCGTCGAGGCCTGACGCAGGACCGCATAGGCCTGCGGTGACAGGCGCTTACGCCACGCGGCGTCGGTGAGTCTGAACGGGGCGGTTGTGGCCGCGATCGTCGCGGCGTCGCTGCGACCGATCGACCGCCATGCCAGCGCACCGATCGTACCGGTGGTGCACAGAGCAAGGAAACCGCGGCGGGAGGCGGGGGGGCTGATTTGGGTCATGATACCCTGTTCGTTCGGATTTGCCGGAAGGTTACGGCTCGGCGTCCATGACGGAAAGGCACAGGCGCTCCTGGACTTGATCTTCACGACCATTCCACCGCGCGGCTCTTCGCATCGCGGACCGCCGCACGGGCATGTGCCGTCGCCGCCCGATCCCGCTTGCCGCTGACCTCCATCGGTCGGGACTTCATTCTTCCTTGGGGTAATTGGACGGGAACAGCGCCCGCTTGGTTTCTTCGTCGTTGATCCGCTTGAACGGGTGATCCCCGCCCACCGTCCGTGCGCGCTGCGCCGCCGGTCGCGCGTCGATGCTGGCGAACCACGCCTTGATGTTCGGATAGGCCGCGAGGGGATCCTCCGATCCCGACAGGACGACACCGGCGCGTTCGATCCAACCCCAGGCGGCCATGTCCGCGATCGTGTAGTCGTCAGCGACGATGAAGCGCCGGCCGGCCAGATGTGAATCGAGCACTTCATAGTGGCGCTCTGCCTCGCGGCGGTAGCGGTTCACGGCATACTCCAGCTCGGGCGCCATCCGCTTGAAATGGACCGCCTGGCCGGAAAACGGGCCCAGACCCGAGGCAATGAAGAACAGCCATGAGAGGAGTTCGGAGCGATGCTGCGGATCACCGAGGAACCGACCACTCTTTTCGGCAAGGTAGAGCAAGATGGCGTTGGAATCGAATACCCTGGTCTCGTTGCCGCCAGATCCATCGGTATCGACGATCGCCGGCACCTTCGCGTTGGGGTTGATCGCGCGAAACGCCGGGAGATGCTGCTCGCCCTTGCTCGTATCCACCGGTACCAAATCGTACGCGATACCAGCTTCCTCGAGGAGCAGCGCCACCTTGGCGGGGTTGGGCGACGGATGGAAATAGAAGCGGATCATGCAGGGTCTCCTCTTGCGGGTGTGGTCACGCCAGGCGCTTATCTTTGTCGGATGTCCGCGATCAGACCGTCCTGTAGCCAGGACGACAAATAGCGGCTTGCGGCCAAAACGGCCTCCTCCACGCCGATCGTTTCCGCGAGGCGATCGCACAGGCGGGCGAAACGCTCCCCGGATGCTGCAAGCTGGATCGCCTCCCGCTCGGTCGCTTCGATCGTCGCGAAATGCGGCTGCAATTCGACCCGCCAGACGCGAACCCACGCCGGTTCGGGCAGCATCTGCGCGGCCGGAACATCATCGCTGGCTGCGATCCCAGTCCAGATCGCGCCGCAATTCGTTGTCACCGGTAGCAGGGCAAGGGTCGGCACGAAGTGGATGACGGCCTCGTCCCAATCGATCTCTGCGAGGCGAGTCGGATCGAACGGCGACGCATCGGGACCGTCGAACGCGCGCCGTAGGGCCCAGTCCAGCGCAGCGATCTCGGCGACCTCGGGGTCTTCGGGATAGAGGGCGCTGATCGTGTCGGCAAAGCCGATCCCGTAATCGCCCAGCGTCCAGCTCGTGGGCGCATGGAGACTGACATGCGCAAGCGCCGCCGCGTCGAAAGCGTCGTCTCCGAGCCAGGCCCAGAGCCGTTCGTAACTGTCCTTCAGACAAGCGACGAGCTGCGCGCGATAGGCATTGTGGTAGACCGCCAGACCCGGTCCGGCACTGCCGCTTACGGCAACCGCAAGGTCCGTCGGTTGGTCGAGCAGGAAGTCGAGGAACGTCCGCTGCAGGGCGAGCAGGCTCATGCCGCGACCGCCATCGCTTCGGCAGCGATCCGGCGTGCGATGTCGAGCTCGCACAGCAACGCCGCGAGCGGCGGGATATTGTCGTCGCGTTCGATCATCGCTGCAACCGGACCCAGTCGCGGGTAGATCCGCCCGAACAGGTCCCACACCGGATCGGGCACCGGCTGGTCGTGCGTATCGATCAGTCGCTCGCGCCCCTGACTATGGCCCGCGAGATGGATCTGGCGGACGCGATCGACGGGGACACCCGCCAGATAGTCATAGGGGTCGAAGCCGTTGTTGGTGCCGCTTACATAGATGTTGTTCACGTCGAGGAGGAGATAGCAGCCGGTGCGCCGGGTCATCTCGGTGAGGAACGCCCATTCGGTCATCTGATCGTCGGCGAAGGCCAGATAGGTCGACGGGTTCTCGAGAACGAGCGGCCGCTCGAGCACGTCCTGGACGTGCCGGATGTTGGCGCAGACCGCGTCGAGCGCCTCGTCGGTGAAGGGCAGGGGCAGAAGGTCGTGCGAATTGACATGCTCCACCCTTGACCAGCTGAGATGGTCGGAGACCCACAGCGGCTCGGCTCGGTCGGCGAGCTGCTTAAGACGCTTGAGATAGTCTGTCCGAACCCCGTCGGCCGAACCGATCGACATCGAAACACCGTGCATCGCGACAGGCCAGCGTTCCCGCACCTGGTCGAGGACATAGAGGGGGCGGCCGCCGGCGACCATGAAGTTCTCCGAGATGATCTCGACGAAATCCACCGGGACGGGGTCGTTCATAAAATCCTGGAAGTGCGGGATGCGCAGCCCAAGCCCGAACCCCTGAAACGGCGCGATCTCGACGTGCGGCACGGCTTACCTCCAAATGATGTGCCGGGCGCGAGTGGCGGGAAGACCCGTCCGGCAAAAAGACACGTTCGACGCTTCGGCGGTGCAGGTTACATCGACGCAGGAAAAATCCGGCATTTCCCGCGTTCTTCGGGTCGTTCCCGGGGGCGGCAACGCCCTCGTCCCGACCATGCTGAGCCGGCGATCAGATATCGATTGCGAGATAGGCATTGATGCGACGACCGCTGATCGGTTGGAACGCGCCGGGGGCGTAATAACTGTGGGCAAATCGATCGAAGACGTTCGCCGCCTGGACCCGAAATGTTGCCTTGGCGTTGGAAACCTTGAACCGATATCGCGCTCCGAGGTCGAAGAGCGTCATCCCCGGGAGGAACAGACGGTTGTCGACCAAAGCGGCCACCCGGCCGGTATTGTCGACGTCCAGATCGACCGAAAGGGCCTTTTGCCCAGGGATCTGCCAGTCGAGGTTGACGTCGACCGAGTGAAGCGGGACTCCAACTGGACGCTTGCCGACCCCGCCAAGACCCCGCACCGCTCCGGCGACTGTCGGATCGAGGAAGACGCCGCCGGCTGCGACGCTCAACCCGGCCGGCAGAGTCCCGGACAGCGAGATTTCGATGCCCCGGTTCTCGGTGCTGCCAAGGGTCGTGTAGACGTTCTGGCGATCCAGGCTGAGATACGGCTTGCGAATGTCGAAGGCGCCGACGACCAACCTGACTGTTTTGGCGACACGCCAGCGGATGCCGGCTTCCTTCTGCTCGGTCACGATCGAGGACAGCGCCTGGCCGCGGTTGGCGGCGTTCGATGGTGCCACGCCGGTCTCCTCGAAGCCGCGCGTATAGGCCGCGTAAAGCGCGACCCGACCCGTGAGGTAGGCGGCCCCACCGACATTGTAGACCCAGGGGCGGTCCGTCGTCTTCACCCCGGGCAGGCCCGGCGGGCCGAGGGTCTTTGTGTAGTCGACACGCGACAGGCCGAGGCTCAACTCGCCGACGTTGCGCCAGTGCCCGGCATAGGCTGCGCCGACGGTAATCTGCTGGACGCGGCCGTGGTTCTGCGCGGTGAAGCTGACCCGCCGCTCCGGCATATCGATCTTGACCCCTTCGGTCACCGGGCCCAGATCGACAAAGGACGAACCGTCATAGCGGTTCGTGCTGTCGCGCCCGCGCACCGACACCAGCACCGAATGCGTGCGCGGCCCCTCGTCGAAATCGTGGGTGAGCCTGACCTCGCCGGACGTCGATGCCGATCGCACCGGCGGATCGAAGAACCCGATAAGGTCACCCGACCGGTCAGGCTGCAAGCTGATGAGGAAGATATCGACATTGTACGGGATGTCCGTGATCGATCGAAAAATGCCGGCGTCGAGCGTCCAATGCGGTGCAAGCTTTGCCCGCCCGATCACGCCGAGGTTCGTCGATTCGACCGCGGACGTCGCCCAGCTTGGACCGTAATAAAGGTCTCGGCGAACACGCGGCGGCAGGAACGCTCCGGCCGGCTCGAGCACCGGGTTGAAATTTGCGCCGGTCAGGTTCGAGCGTGACCAGAAGGGTTGGATATCGACGCCGGCGCCCGGCCTCCACCAAGCCGTTGCCGCCGCATCGTTCTGATGGCTCTTCGTATGGTCGAAGTTCCGGGTGTCGTAGAGGCCCGCACCGGCTCCGATCGACAGCGTGGACGACACGGGCAGCTCGCCATCGAGCTCGATGCTCCTCGTGCCGAACGTATCGGTGTCGATCGTCGCAGAAAGGAGGCGCTCTGCGCCTGGGCGACGCAATACCGAATCGACCACGCCGGTCGGTGCCGGGAAGGCGTACCCCTGGGCGGATGGACCGACCTTGATGCTGACCGATCGAAGGATACGCGCGTCGAGTGCTGCGACCTGATCGAAGTAGAGCCCCTGGATACGGGCATTGCCCGCCGCGAGCGGCGAGAAGCCACGAACGCTGCTGCTGCTGTAGATCCCCAGCGTCTCGCGCCCGATCGTCGCGCCGAAGGCATCCTCTGCCTGGCGTACGACGTTTTCGTCGGCCCGCCCTTGAGAGACGGCCGGTGGACCTACCGCGACCGGCAGGACGTTGGCGATGCTCGCCGGGCTGGGAGACACGTCGGCGCCGTCCGCCACCTGTGCATGGAGCGTTTGCGGGAGACCGCCGATCGTAAGAATGGCGATGGCGGCCCGGTACGAACAAGGGATGCCCGCGAGACTGCCGGTCCTCGCGCGGGTGCGACGGCGCCTGTTCTGCCTTTTTCGGCACCCCTGATCCACCGTTCGCAACGTCGTCTCCAAATGCTCCGAGACCCTGGCGCGTATTGCGCGCACCACGTCGCTACCAACGCGAACTTGACCCGAGTCATAAGGTGAGCTTATCGGTAGACATGCGTAATCTCCCCTCGCTGACGGCCCTCAGGGCGTTTGAGGCGGCGGCGCGGCTCGGCAGCTTTACGGCGGCGGCCCAGGAACTCGGCATGTCGCAGGCGGCGGTCAGCTATCAGATCAAGCGTCTCGAGATGCATCTCGGCCAGACGATGTTTCGGCGGGGCGGGCGCGGCGTCTCGCTGACCGGCGATGGCGAACGCGTCGCCAAAGCCGTCATCCGCGCCTTCACTCTGATCGAAGAGGGGCTGCGCAGGCCGGAGGGACATCATTCCCTGGCGGTTACGACGACTGCGTCCTTTGCCAATCTGTGGCTCAGTCCAAAGCTGGGGAATTTCCAGGACCGTCATCCGACCATTGATCTTCGCGTCGTCGGTGAGAACGAGATCCGCGATCCGGCAGATGGAAACTACGATATCGCCATACGATCGGGTGCCGGGGGTTGGGAACCGCTGGTCAGTCAAAAGCTGTTCGACGTCACGTTCACGCCGATGTGCAGCCCGGAATTTCTGCGCGCATGCGGGGGCACCATCGCGCTTTCACAATTGCAAGATCTGCGTCGGATCGTTCCGCCCGAACCGTGGTGGGATATCTGGATGTTCGAGACCGCAGCCGGTCAGCGCCGCACCAGCGGACGCGAGATCAAACTGACCTTTCAGACAGAATGCACGGCTGCGGCGCGCGCCGGCCAGGGCATTGCGATCCTGATGCCGGCGTTTACGAGGCGGGACCTTGACGAGGGCACACTCATTGCACCCTTCGATCACACGTCGCGCGATGGCAGCGCGTATTGGATCGCCTACGAACGGGGGCGCCGCAGCGATCCGAAAATTGTCGCCTTCCGGCGCTGGCTGCTGGGCGAACTCGAGGCGACACCCGAGTAACGGGCTCGAGACGGCTTTGAAGGGCTATGAAACGCGTCGCCGCGACCGACGCAGTGTACCGCAGCTTGATCCAGAACGACGCAGCCATCGGCGCTACGGCCCGGTCAGGGCGGGGTTCCGAGCCCGGCCAGACGCGCACGCCGATCTCGGCGACGATTGCGCCGGAGACGAGACCCTTGCGCAGGAGAACGCTCGCGCGCCCCGCGCCGCCGATCCTGGGAGGCGAGCGCTGACCGTATGGCGGGTTCGGTCCTGCGCACGGAGCGTGCGCAGGAAGTGCATCCATGCCGGGAGCGGTGACGGAATGGCCGCTTTCCGCCGGTCCTGGCGCACGGCAGATCCGTCTGGGTGCATTGTAACCGGACCGCTCGTACCGGCGAATTCTGTGGCATCGCACTCCAGTTCAAGGACCATCCCGATGAACACGCATTTCAGCCATCCGGCGCTCTTCGCCGCGCTCCCCTTTCTGGGCGCGGGTGCCCCGCTCCATGCCGCGCTGGGGAGCGCCGCCGTTCCGCTCGCGGGAACGATGATAACCGCGACGCCTGGACTCTGACCGAGGATTTTATGATGCGGACCCCCTTCGCCATTTTCGCCCTTCTTGCCGTCACTGCCGGAAGCGTCGCAGCGCTCGAATCCAGCCGTGGGGCTGTGCAACCGGCCACATCGCGCCACGGCGGGCCGGTCCTCGTGGAACTCTACCAGAGCCAGGGCTGCTCAAGCTGCCCACCGGCGGATGCGAACGTCAACGCGCTCGCCGACCGGCCGGATGTCGTGGCGCTCTCGTTCGGCGTCACCTACTGGGATAGTCTCGGCTGGCGCGACACCTTCGCATCTCCGCAATTCACCGAGCGGCAATGGGACTTTGCCCGCTTCAACCACCGGGGCAATGTCGCGACGCCCCAGGTGTGGATCAACGGCAACCGGACGATCGTCGGCAATGACCGAACCGAGCTCGATACCGCGATTCGCGCCGCCTCCGCCGAAGGACCCGCATTGGCCATCCGCGACGGCAATCTCGCCATCGCTGCCGGCCGGTCGCCCGCTCGGGGCGCTGATGTCTGGGTCGCCAATTTCGATCCGCGAACCGTGCAGGTCGCTATCAGGGCTGGCGAAAACGGCGGCCGCACGATCCCGCACCGGAACATTGTTCGCCGACTTACAATGGTCGGTCACTGGACCGGCGCCGCAGTGAAATATGCTGTCCCGAGCGCGGCGCCGGGTCTTTCGACGGCGGTATTCCTCCAGGCGGGTCGCGGTGGTCCCGTGATTGCGGCCACCAAGGCGAGCTGAGTCGTAACCGTCACACCGTCGCGACCGATGACGCCTGGTGTTCCTCGATTGCGGAAAGCTGCATCTCTCGCCCGCCTTTCGTTTTGCGCTTCGTCGGCACGTGTCGCCGCACCGCTTCAGGCAAAGCCGATCCGTCCCTTTTTCCTGAGCGCGCTCAAGGCCGCCCAGGCGGTGGGCGGGTCGGTTCTTGCACTCGCGCCTTGGCGTCCGACCTGCTGGGCAAACTACCGACCATCGGCGTGCGACCGTTCCGGCCGACACGGACGGGCCTGCTTTCGCGCGTTGGCCGATCCTACCAGCGTGAAAGCAACGGGAGAATGGCGCGCGTGAGCAGCGTAATGGCGGCGCAGCTGAGTCCGTACCAGAACACGATGTAGAAGGGGTCGTCGCTGGGGCAGTGGAAGGCAAAAATGAATGCGCCCCACGCCGCTGCCGCCACACCCACGGCGGCTGCGCTTGCAGCGTGATCGGTTGGTGCGCCGCGGCGCATCATATAGCCGAGCGCGATAACAGGCGGGACCGAGAGGACCGTCATCACGGTCAGGCACTCGACGCCCATTCGCCACATCAGCCGGGCCCCCAGCCCATCCAGACCGAGCCCCGCAAAGTTGAGAAGTGCGCCCGCAAGGATGATCCCGGCAACGGCGAGCGCCCAGCGGCGAAGCCCCTTTCGCGGCGACGACACGGGGCTGAAGGACCGCAACGCTACATGTACGCCAATCATCGCGAGAACCGCGAGCCCTGCCATCTTCCACCAGAACGCTGGTCGGCCAAGCGCTGCGCCGATATCGGGCCGCATCGTGCCAAGCGCCAGGAAACCGACGAGTTCGACGGTGGCTAAAGCGAGGAGGATGACAAGCTGGGGGGCGAGCCTCGGCCGGGGTACCGGACGAAGGTCACTTACCAGTTTATCGATCAGGGCATCATTCGACATCGGTCTGCTTCTGAACAATCGCGGCCAGTCGTGCCAGCCCCCGGTGGATGTTCACCTTGATGAGGGATCCGGACTGGCCGGTCCTTTCGGAGGCTTCCTCAACCGAAAAGCCCTCGATCTTCACGAGCCGGATGGCGTCGGCCTGCGCGGGTTTCAACTCGGTCATCAACCGCGCCAAAATGACCGAGCTGGTCACGCTGCTCTCATGATCCTCGACGGCGATCTCGTCGGGGAGCTCCTCCGTCCTCGAGCGGCTCATCGACCGCAGGCGATCGATCCACTTGTACCGGGCGACCGCCATCAGCCACGGCTTGAATGGCCGTTCCCGGTCGTAGGTGTGGCGCTTTTCATGAATCGCAATCAGGGTGTCCTGGACGGCATCGTCGACCACCGCGGGGGGAAGGCGGCGTGCGTAGAAGCCCTTCAGCCAATGCCTGAGTTCGTCGAGGAGCCGTCGATAGGCGGCGGCGTGCCCATCCTGGGCCGCGGCCATCAACTGGCCCCATTGGTCGGCGGTCTCGCTCATCGACGCGCTCCTCGGCGCCAGAGCTGCGGCGCTGGCCGATCTTTGAAACGCAAGACGTGGGCGGGGTTGCACATCGCGTCTTTCGGCAAGACGGGCGGGCCGGTTACAGATTTGGAAAAAAGAAATTCGGGTAGGGGGCTTCGCCGCAGCGCCGGGATGCGGTTCGCTCTCGCTATCGCGCGCCTTCGCTTATGTCGCATCCTGCACCTCCCCATTCGCGCCGGTCCGGCGCATGCGGGTCGGATCGATGCCAAAGGCGTTGCGAAAGCTGCGACTGAAGTGGCTGCGGCTGGCAAAGCCAACATGATGCGCGATGTCGGAGATCGAAAGCCCGGTCGACAAAAGGAGGTCCCGCGCCTTTTCGAGGCGCGCCTGGCTCACGAATGCCATCGGTGGCGTTCCCAACGTCTCCGCAAAGACCTTCGCGAATCTGGACCTGCTCATGCCGGCTGCGCGCGCGAGGGCGGTCAGGCTATGATTTGACGCTGGCTCCGCGATGACGAGCGCCACCGCCCGCGCCAAGGACGGTCGCTCGAACAGGCCGGGAAGGACTTTCCGCGCGCCAAGCTCTTCGACAGATCGACGGAGCGCCAGGATCAGGCACGCCTTCATCAGCGATCCGATCAGCGCCTTGCTTCCGAGCGACGTGGCACCCGTTTCCCGAAGGATCGTCGAGACGGCAACCCCGACGACCGGTTCATCGGCGACAGGCGAACAGATCGGCTCTTTCAGCCCTTCAAACGGCCCGAACGATCCGCCGATATCGGCTTTGATCTGACCGCAGGCGACAACGACGCTGCCCGGGCGTCCCAGCGTGGCGTCATACTGCATCAAGCCATCGCGGCGCCTGCTGCACGTGTCTTCAGGGCGGAAGATATCCGAGGGATTTGCCGAACCCCCGATTACCTGGCGGATATGCGCCGGCACGATGACGACGCTGCCCACCGGCGCGGTGACCGAGTCTCCGTCCACCAGGCCGAGATAGAGCGTACCTGCGAGCACGAAATGCACTTCCATCTTGTCGAGCGGCTCGATCGCGATCGCCGAAGTCGCGGTGAACTCACACACGGCGAACTCCTTCACGTTCACCACGAGCGCGGCGAGAATCTGGTCGATCGCTGTGGTGTTCATGATCGGCATAGTGTGCGGTTTTGTCGTGACGATTCCAGACGTTTCGCAACGAGATGCGAAATACGGATGATGCGGCACGGCACGGGATAATCCGGCACGGAGTGCACGGTCTTATGCTCAGCCCGCGGCGAGCTTGCCTCGGGCGACACGGCGCGATTCGAACGCAGGCGGGCCGTTGCGATGTCCGGCTCCATCGAGGCGCATCGATCTCGGTCCACGCGCCATTCTTCCGCCCGACGTCCTGACGGATGCTCCTGAGCAAGCCTCCCGGCAGGGCCATCGCCCCGGCGTCCGCGAACGGGGTGAGGACCTCCATCGCGGACGAACGGTCCAGCAGGCGGCGTTTGTATATTCCGTATCTGCATAGATCATATCGCCACAGCCCGCCTTCTGGAAGCGCACTGGATGGCTCATTCAGGTGGCAGGCGAGCAGTGCGGCTGGCCCCGAACCCCTCAGGGACACCGACCATGACGATCACCGAGTTCGAACGTCGCGACACTGCAACCGCCCCTGCCGGCACGCCGGTTGATGGCGTCCGGCAGGGCGTCGAACGGGTCGCCCCCGGTTACCTGAAGACTGCCGCCTGACCTCGTCCCAGCCTGTCCCGAGGGTGTTCCCCCCCACCCTCGGGGCTTTTTTCACCGGAGACACGACATGATCCGCAAGTTCGTCCCGACGCTCGCTGGCCTCTCCAGCTTCATGCTCACCGCGGTGGTGTTGCTCCTCTCGAGCCACACCTGAACCGGCATTCTGCCCGAGGAACCCCCGATGTCCCTTACAGCTGACCTCAAGGCCCTGAACGCCGATTTCCTGACGCGGGTGCCGGCCGGGATCGCAGCCGCGATGTCCCAGGCAGACCTCGCGCTCGGTGCGTCGGGTATCCTCGATGCTGCGCTCAAGGCGGGCAGCCAGGCGCCCGACTTCACGCTGAGCAACGCGCGTGGCGGTGTGGTGCGCCTCTCGCATGCGTGCGCCGCTGGCCCGGTCGTGCTCAGCTTCTACCGCGGTGGCTGGTGCCCCTATTGCAATCTCGAGCTGCGCGCGCTCCAGACGATGCTCCCCGAATTCGAGGCTGCAGGCGCGACGCTGATCGCCGTCTCGCCGCAGACGCCGGATGAATCGCTGAGCACGGTCGAGAAGAACGACCTCGCGTTCCCGGTGCTGAGCGATATCGGATCGCGCGTCGCCAGGTCCTTTGGAATCGCGTTCGATCTCGCCGACGCGTTGCGGCCGATCTTCACCGGCTTTGGCCACGCGCTGCCTGACCGCAACGGTGACGAAAGCTGGGTGCTTCCCATACCGGCGACATATGTGATCGACCGGGACGGGATCATCGCGTTCGCCCATGTCGATGTCGACTTTCGCAACCGGCTCGAGCCCGGCGCCATCACGGCGACGCTGTCGGCGCTCGCGCGCCGCAAAGCGGCATAGGTGCCGCATGGGACGCGCCGCCCTCAGCCAAGCCCACCGGCTCTACACCTTCTCGGAGACGCTCCTGGTGTCGTTCGCGCAGGCGAACATCCCGTACGCGATCGAGATCCTCCTGCTCCTCCAGTTTGCCGAACTGCTGATCGCGCGGGCCCTGGCCCATTCCGCGGCCGCCACTCCCAATCTCGCGCGTTGGTTCGCCACGCTCGACGCGCGCCCGGCGTTCAGCACCGCGGTCACAAAGGCCGCTGCAGTTGCGACGGGCTGGGGCCGAATCACGTATACCAGCCACACTAGCCCGACACCATATCGCGACCCATCAACAGGAGCACAGCATGTCCGATCAGCAGGAATATAATCCACCCAAGGTGTGGGTCTGGGAAAAGCCGAACGGCGGCCAGTTCGCAGCCATCAACCGTCCTGTCGCTGGGGCGACCCAGGACAAGGCGCTGCCGGTCGGCCGGCATCCGCTGCAACTCTATTCCCTTGCCACGCCGAACGGCCAGAAGGTGACCATCCTGCTCGAGGAGCTGCTCGCGCTGGGGCATGAGGGTGCCGAATATGACGCCTGGCCGATCCGCATCGACCAGGGTGACCAGTTCGGAAGCGGCTTCGTCGCGGTAAATCCGAACTCGAAGATACCGGCGCTGCTCGACCGTTCGGAGCCCACGCCGATTCGCGTGTTCGAGTCCGGGGCGATCATGACCTATCTGGCGGAAAAGTTCGGCGCATTCCTGCCGACCGATCGGGCCGCGCGCGCGGAGACCCTGGCGTGGCTGTTCTGGCAGATGGGCAGTGCGCCCTATCTCGGCGGCGGCTTCGGTCACTTCTACGCCTATGCGCCGACCAAGATCGAATATGCGATCGATCGCTTCGCGATGGAGGCCAAGCGTCAATACGACGTGCTCGACCGACGACTGGCGGAAACGCCCTATCTGGCCGGTGACGACTATACGATCGCCGACATCGCGGTGTGGTGCTGGTATGGAAACGTCGCGCTGGGCCAGTTTTACGGGAACGCAGCGGAATTCCTGGCGCTGCAGGACTATGCCAACGTCCAGCGTTGGGTGGCCGACATCGCTGCGCGCCCGGCCGTGAAGCGCGGAAGAATCGTCAACCGCTTCACCGGCGCGCCGTCCGAGCAGCTCCACGAGCGGCACGATTCGAGCGATTTCGACCTGCGCACTCAGGACAAGATCGCCATCGCCTGATCGCCACGCCACCGAGCCGGCTGTGCCGCCGCGCGCCGATCCAAAGACTGTCGGGCGCGGCGGGCACCTGCGGATGCGCCGCCGCCGGGGTCACTTCGCGGCGCGGCTCCTGTCGCGGATCGCGCGGAATTCCGCAGTCTTATACCAGTTCGGCCAGTCATTGCTGTCTGCCAGCTGCCGTCCCAGGCCGTAATAGAGCTGCAGATCCTCGATCGTGCCCGACCAGTCCCAGGTCGAATCATAGGCATCCTGCGGCTTGTGATAGCGGTTCTGAAGATAATCGAGCGCAACGGCGCGCCCAGCCGCTTCGCCACCGACGCGGAGATCTTCCCCGGATTCGCCGTAGAACATCGGCACGCCGACCTTGGCGAAGCTGAAATGGTCCGAACGGAAATAGCTGCCCCGCTCCGGATACGGGTCGGGTTTCATGATGCGCCCCTGCGCTGCGACCAGGATCTTTACACGATCCTCAAGCTCGGACTTGCCCGCGCCTGTCACGACGAATCCTTCGTGCGCCCGGAAACGTTCAGGACGTCCATGTTCACGCCGCCGACCGTGTGTGCCAGCGGGTATACCGGGTGATCGGCATAGTAGCGGGAGCCGAGCAAGCCGCATTCCTCACACGTGAGCGCCATGAAGACGAGCGAACGTCGGGCTCGTCCAGTTTTGGCATTGGCTTCTGCAAGCGCGACCAGCCCGGCGATGCCGCTGGCGTTGTCCAGAGCACCGTTGCAGATATCGTCCCCGTTGACGGCGTCGCAATGGCCGAGATGATCCCAATGCGCGGTGAACAGAAAATAGTCTTTTGCAGCAGACGTGCCGGGCAATATGCCGATGACGTTCTTCGAGGTCTGTCGATTGATGGTATTCGCGAAAGAAACAGAGGCGCTCACGCCGAGGGGGACTGCCCTGAAGCCCTTGATCGCTGCGGCAGCGCTGAGCCCGTCGAAATCCTTGCCGGCGCTCGCGAACAGCGCCTTGGCCTTGGCAAGCTGCATCCAGCCAATGGCTTGGCTTTGATCGGCGTGGCCGTTCGTATCGTCGGGTTCCAGCAGCGGGCCGGTGCTCGTCGACTGCAGGACATTCCAGCCATATCCGGCCGGTTCGGTATCGTGAACGATGAGGGCGGCGGTCGCACCATGGCGTGCGGCTTCGTCGAGCTTGTAGGACCAGCGACCATAATAGGTCATCACCTTGCCTTCGAACAGGCCGGTCCGGGTTGGAGACCGCCAGTCGGGATCGTTGACGAGAATGATGACGGTCTTGCCGTGTACGTCGGTACCGGCATAGTCGTCCCAACCGAGTTCCGGCGCGGTGATGCCATAGCCGACGAACACGACCGGACTGTCCTTGATCACGATTTCGGGCGTGACCCGGAATGACGCCAGCACCATGTCCTCGCGGTACTGAAGCGACACCGGGCTCGTTCCACCACTGAAAACCATCGGCGACACGTCGTGTGGAGTCAGCTGGACGACGGGCACCGGCTGGAACCAGCTGTCGTTATTCGCAGGCTCTAGCCCCGCCGCCTTGAAGCGCGCGACGATGTAATCGGTCGTTTTTGTCTCTGCGGGCGTAGCCGGCTTTCGTCCTTCGAACGCATCGGACGACAATGTCCGGGTGACGTCCTTCAGCGTCTGTAGCGAGATGGAAGGCGGTGCCGCCGGACGCGGCGGGTCGGCCAAAGCCGGCGCCGCGATCAACCAGAGTTCGAGCGCCAGAACCCATCGTGTGTCAAAGCGCCGCAGTACGGCGTGTACGGCTTCGAAGCGCCGAAACACGGCGTGGCGTTGCCGCCGCATCTTGGCCGAACGAACGGCGCCATTCATCGCGGGGACGGGTATTGGGATCAGCGGATCGCAAACGCGGTTTCTCGACACTGGGGGTGCTCCTAGCCTGTCCGCGAAAGCGCGGGCCGCTCCTTGTAAAATCGTGCCGGCGTCGCCGGCGACAGGAGGTGCGGCGTTGCGCAAATTCCTGCGTGAGCCTAAGGATTTGGCTCAATTTGCGGGGTTTGCGATGCGGGGTTTCGCGAAATTGCACGGCGCGGATCTGGCGTCCGAAGTGCCGCGCATGGCGGGCGTGGCGTTGCTTGCAGGAATGGCCTTCACGCTCCTCGGCCCATTCCACATGGAGCAGGATGGGTTTTTCGTTCAGATCGGTTTCTGGACGAGTATGTCTGCCCTGTGGTTTGCGCTGTCGCTATGCGTCGCATTTCCCCTCATGCGGTCCGCGTGGTTCCAGCGCCGCGCGTCGGTACAGCAGTGGCTTCTCGCCCGCGTTCTCGCTTTTGTCCCGATGGTGCTGATCGCGGGGGCGGCTCTGGTCGCGTTACATGGTTGGCGGCAGCCCATTGGGGAGGTCGTCGGCATGATCGGCCGCACGCTCCTGATTGTTCTGGTCCTGGAGCTGCTGTATCATGGCATGTCCGAACGGCTGGCCCGGAGGCGCGCGCCTTCCTCGGTTGCCGACGACGGAGCGACCTCGCCATTGGCCGTGCGCGCGGGCGCTGCGGCGCGGGTTGAGAACACGCAAGAGCGCGCTTCGGCGCGCGGCGCGCCCCCGTTTTTGCCGCCGCTCCTGAAGCGTCTGCCGCCCCATGCGCGGGGCTCCATCCTGTGCCTGCAAATGGAAGACCATTATGTGCGCGTGCATACGGATGTCGGCTCGACCCTCGTCTTGATGCGGTTTTCAGAAGCCCTGCTTGAGACCGAAGGCGTAGCCGGCTTGCGCGTCCATCGCTCGTGGTGGGTCGCAACCAACGCGATTGCGGATCTGACCAAAGCGGGTCGCACGGCGCAGCTTGGCTTACGCGGCGGACTGAGCGTTCCGGTGTCCCAGCCCTATCTGAGGGATGTGAGAATCCTTGTTGAACGAGCCGCCGCCGTGTCCTCGACCCGCTGGCAGGGCGAGCATCTCAAGTGCTAGCCGAGCTGGCGACCTCTCCTGCGGGACCGCCTCAGCGGGAGAATCCGGTCTGGATCGAGGTTTCCGCAATGCAGCGGTCGAAGCCAAAGGCATCGCCCGACCACACGCCGCTCGGGCGCCTTTGCCCCCCGTGTCAGTAGAAGCTGACATTATCGAGCATCAGCCAGCCCGTCTCGCCACTCTTGCGCCTGGTCTTGATCGCTAGGCTCACCACATCGCTTCCCGTCCAGCCACCGGTAGCAGATTCAGCCCGGCCGCGTTCCTTCTTGAGATCGCTGAAGGGCACTTCGACGGTCTGCCATTTCGCGCCGGCCGAGACCGTCGCGGCATAGCTGCCGCTCAATGTGTTGAGCGCGACCTCGTATGGGCCGTCGCCGCGTAGCGCGAGTCTTATGCCGCGATAGCGGCGCAGATCGGCCGGCGCGATCGCCCCTTTTGTGAGCGGCAGCACTATGGCGATCTGCGGATCGGGTTTGACCGCCATCCGGCCGATCATGCTCAGCGCATGGCCGCCATCCTCCCGGCTGACGATGTCGATGACCTCCACGCTGCGCTCGATCCCGCCGTCGGGATCGGTCACGACCAGCGTATCGAGGTTGGAGCGGCCGTCCGGGCGCTCGAAATCATCGACCAGCGGCCCGACTGTCACCGCCGGCATCGGCTGGACGGGATTGGGCGGCGGTGCGCCGGGGCCAAAAACCAGCCGGCCATCGACGAAGACCCGATCGATCTTTTCGACGTCGCCGATACGTGTCCAGGGCGTCCCCTTGATCAGCACGAGGTCGGCGCGCTTGCCCGTCTCGATGGTGCCGCGATCGTCGAGCTGGTGCATCACCTTGGCGCTGTTGGCGGTGGCCGCGATCAGGGCGCCCGCTGGCGGCAGACCGGCCTGGACGAGCAGCTCCATCTCCCGGAGCACCGAAATGCCGTGCGGCGTGCCCGGCATCCCCGCATCGGTGCCCGACACGACGGGAATGCCAGCATCGTAGAGCCTCTTGGTATTTGCGGTCGCGTTGGCCCAATTCGCCGCGGCGCGAACACGACGCGCCTCGTCGGCGCCGGGCGCGGTGCGGCGGCTCGGCTTGCTCGGGTCATACACCGCCAAGGTCGGCGCGAAGGCGGACCCGCCTTTGCGGATCGTCTCGACCTGCTGATCGGTCAGTGGCAGATCCTGCAGGGCGTGCGCGATCACATCGACCTTCGCACGCCCGGCTTCCGCGCCCTTTTCGGTGCGCAGCGTGTGCGTCAGAACGGGGATGTTCGACTTGTGCGCTTCATCGACCAGAGCGGTGAGCGCGTCCTCGTTCATGCTCGTATTGTCCGGCGAAAGGCCATAGCGCCAGCCGTCGGTCATCACCTCGCCGAGACAGTCGGGCTTGTAGGGCAGGATCTGGTCGACCCCCGCGCGCGCGGATTGCGGTGTCACGATCATCTTGGTGGTGGCGGTGTCGGCCCAGTCGGCGCCGTGTCCGCCAGGCGTGGAGAGGCGGCCGCATAGATTGACGTGGGGCGCCACCGCCAGCGATGCCAGCCAGCGGCGCCGCGCCTCGAACGCTTCCGGCGCCGAGTTGAAATCGTTGCTGGTGGTGACTCCGGCCGCGACATAGGCGTTGGCGATCGCCGGGGTTACGCCGGGATCGCCGCTCGGCGTCCAATGCGTGTGCAGGTCGTAGAAACCGGGGAGCAGCGCCTCGCCCTTGGCATCGATGATCTTCGCACCGGCAGGCACCTTCACGTCCGGCCCGACCGCGATGATGCGGTCACCCTCGATCAGTACGGTTGCCGGGTGCGGCGGCGCACCCGTCGCGTCGAACACCACCGCGCCGACGATCGCGGTGGTGCCATGCGCTGCGATCGGCGCCCGCGCCCCGATCAGCGCGGCGCTCGCGGCGCCCATCGCGAGCGTGCAGATAAGGCGTTTCGTCATTCGGAGTCTCCGCGCTCGGGATCAGAAGTTCACGCCGACGTTGACGTACAGATAGCGGCCGTACGGGTCGTAGAGCGTGCCGGTATACCCGCTCGACGACAAGGGCGGGGCGGTATTTGCGATGTTCCGGACGCCGACGCGGAAACGATAATCGGCGAAGCCGTGGACCTTCCATTGCGCATAGACATTTCCGACGATCTGGCTGCTGACGACCCAGGCCACGCCGGCACTGTCGACGAGGCCGGTATCGTTCACCTTGCCGGTATAGCTTGCAAAAGCGCCGAGTTCGAAGTCGTGCAGATCCCAGATCAGCGAAGAGGTCGCACGCCAGCGGGGCCGCGCGTTCTGCTCGATGAGATCGCCACCCCCGGTGATCGGAATGCCCGCATTGATCTGTCCGGCCGCCTGGGCGGTGATCAGCGGCACGACGTCGGGCGACGGATCGCGATAGAATTTCATCAGATAGGCGGCGTTCATGTCGAGCGTGAAGCTGCCGATCGGCGTGTTGCGCAGCTGATAGTTGAGCCCGATATCGATCCCTTGCGCCTTTTGCGGCAGGAAGTTGCGGTACTGATCCTTGATGTAGAGGACCTTGCCGGCGGGAGCGAGACCGCTCCCGGCATAAGCGGCGATGTCGTCCGCCGTCACCGCGGCGCGCACCACGTTGGGATTGGACGAGCCCTGCTTGCGGAGCAGATCGTCGAGGATCAGCGCGTTGGCGCCGCCGAACAGGCCGACTACGCCCGTCTGCTGGACATGCCAGATGTCGGCCGTCAGCGTAAGGCGACCGAAGCGGGCGGGGATGAAGTGCGGCTGCAGCACCACGCCGGCCGACCACGTCTCGCTCTGTTCGGGCTGCAGGTCCTTGTTGCCCGAGCGGTTCTCGGCGACCGAGAAACTCTCGTTGCTGCCCGTACAGTTGGCGATGCTGGTGGTGAGCTTGTTGGCGATCTCCGCCTCGCAGCGGTAATAATCCTTGCGGGTGTTGGACCGCGAGACGAGCGTCGCGTTGATCTGTTCGAGATTGGGCGCCTTGAACCCCTGCGCCCACGAGCCGCGGACGCGCAGGCCATCGACGATGTCCCATGCGCCCGCCACCTTGGGCTTCGCGATCGACCCGAAATCGCTGTAATGCTCGAACCGCCCGGCCACCTGCAACTCGACATGGCGGACCAGCGGGATGTGCATTTCAGGGGAGATCAGCGGGATCGCGAGTTCCCCGAATGCGGAGGCCACCACGCGCGATCCTTGCGCGTCGGGTGTCTGGCTCGTTCCGACGAGATCGCTTGGATAGACGACCCCGGTCGTGCTGTTGGTGAAGGTGATCGTGCCATCGACGCGCGGATCGCGATCGTCGCGCTGGGTCTCGCGCCGCACTTCGCCGCCGATCGCAAGGCCAAGGTCGCCGCCCGGGAGGGTGAGGAGGTGCGCGTTGCTGCCCTTCAGGTCCGCCATCGCCAGCGTCGACGTATCCTTGCGCACCGACGTGATACGGATCGCGTTGATCGCCGCCTGGCTGCTGGGCGACGTGTCGGCGAGGCTGAACGTCGTCGTGTTGCCGCCGTTGAAGACGTTGTACGCATCGGGCGTGGAAAGCGCGAGATTCTGCTGGAGCAGCGTGGCGCTCACGCCGGTCGAGGTGTCGGTCACGCCTGCCTTCGAATAGACTGCGGCGCTGTCCCACTTGAAGCCGAACAGGTTGAAGCGGGTGCCCAGGAGCAGGCGATACTGGTAGTTGCGATCGGTGACGATGTTGGGGCCGACGTCGGAGAAATCGTACCCGGTGATCGTCACCGGCAGCCCGGCGGCGGGAACGTTGGTGAGGCCCGGGATACGGTTCGGGTTCGTGGTGCCGTTCGCGAAGGTGACCGGCCCCAGCGGGTTCCAGTAATTGGAGGCCGGGACCGTGATGCTCACCGACGAAAGCGTGCCGGTCGAGGCAACGACGTTGCGCGTCACGGCGCGGTAATAGCCTGCCTCGCTATAGACGGTGACGTCGGGCGAAACGTCGTAATGGCCGGTCAGGAACAGGTTGAGACGATCGAGCCTAGGAATGACCGTCGTGCCGTCTGCTAGCGACGAGTCATAGCGTGCGTCGCGATTGGCGCCCGACGTCGCGAGCGCGCCGGTGCCGAGGCAGGTGCCGTTGGTGAAGGTGTAAGCGCAGCCGGTCTGCGCCGATGGCTGGATGTGGAACGCGCCCGCGGCGCTGGTCAGCGCGGTGGTTCCCCGGCGGATCGTGCCGGCGCTCGTCGGGGTCGAGAGGCTCGCATAGTCGCTCGTCGTGCTCCGCCCGTCGAGCGAGGCCGTTCCAGCAAAGCGCGTGTTGGCGAACAGCGGACGGAGGTCGTTCGACGCCGTATAGTCCTCATCGGCCGAATAGAGCGGATCGCGGTGCGTGTAGCTCGCGACCAGGCTGAGATTGCCATGCTCGAAATTGTGCCCGGCGGTGAAGGTGGTGGAGGATTCGCGCAGCGAGGTGCCCTCTGCGACGCCGTATTGCGTGTTGAGCGAAACGCCGTGCAAATTCTGCTGCAGCACGGTGTTGACGACCCCGGCGACGGCATCGGTGCCGTAGATCGCGGCGGCGCCATCGCGCAGCACTTCGAGCCGCTCGATCCCTCCCACCGGGATCGCATTGGTGTTGTACGAGATGACCGGGACCAGATTCTCGTCCGCCTGACTTACCGGGTGCTGGACGACGCGGCGACCGTTGAGCAGCACCAACGTGTTGCCGGGCCCGAGCTCGCGCAGATTGACCGAGCCGACGTCGCCACGCGCCGAATTGCTGCTGCCGGGCAGGTACGAGCTGTTGAACGTCAGGCTGCCCATCTGCGGGATGGCGCGGAACAGTTCTTCGCCGGATACCGCGGCGGTGGTGGCGATTTGGGCCTGTCCAATAACCGTTACCGGCAGCGCCTCCGAAGCGCGTCCCCGAATTTGCGAGCCGACGACGACGATGTCCTGGTCACCTGCGGCGCTCGCGGGTGCCGATGCGGACGGGGTCGTCGGGTCGGCGCTGTTCGGCTCGGGTGCGGCCGGTACGCTTTGTGCCCAGGCGGCGCTTGCCACGCTCCCGGTGGCGAGAACGCTGGTGCAGGCCAGCATCGCGCGAAACCTCGTCCAATTCATCAATCATTGCCCCCTGATGGAATAGTGCCCCGGCCGTCACCCTGCGCATCCGATCCTACAGGCGTCCGGTGCGCCCGAACGTCTCCGGGTACAGTCTGTTTGGCCCATTAAAGCCGTTTGCCGCATGATCGGGTCGCGCGCAGCCGCGCTCGAACCCCCGCTCCCCAATGCCGTCCCTGTCGTTGTCGCGCAGGTCGTTTCGCACGCGACCATGACGCTCCAGAAACAGGTTAGCAACAAACTTTATATGCGTCGGCCCATTGCGATCAGTTTGTGTCCGCGGCTGTGGCAGTACGGCAACATTGCGAAAGCTCGCGATTTCCGTCAGGTCATGCGAACGTTCACGGCAAGGCTCCGCGGCGCTTGGCGGCTGGTCCGGCGCTGGATAGGGAACGGTGCCATTCTCCAAGGATCCCCTGCATGACCCGCTTCATCCTCGGCCTGCTTTCCTGTTGTGTCCTGTCCACCGCGGCCGCCGCACAGCCGATCGACCCGACCGCCGCGCGCGTGGAGATCGATGCGCAGATCGCGAAGACCTGGCCGCAGCTCGAAGCGCTTTACAAGGACATCCACCAGCACCCCGAACTCGGCATGCACGAACAGCGCACCGCCGCTCTTCTCGCGGCACGGATGCGGGCGCTGGGTTTCACGGTGACCGAGAAGGTGGGCGGGACCGGGGTGGTCGCCATCTACAAGAACGGCGACGGGCCGGTGGTGATGGTCCGCACCGAATTGGATGGTCTGCCGATGGAGGAGAAGACGGGTCTGCCGTACGCCAGCCGCGTTCAGACCCTGGGCGATGACGGCAAGCAGACCTTCGTCGCGATGAGCTGTGGGCATGACAATCACATGGCGTGGTGGCTGGGGTCCGCACAGGCCCTGCTGGCGATGAAGGCGCGGTGGCACGGAACGCTGATGTTCGTGGCGCAACCGGCGGAAGAACTGGTCAAGGGCGCCAAGGCGATGGTCGACGACGGCCTCTTCACCCGCTTTCCCAAGCCAGACATGGGCTTCGCCGCGCATGTCGGGAACGGGCCAGCCGGCGAGGTCGTCATCAAGGACGGTGTCACGACCTCCAATTCGGACTCGGTCGAGGTGATCTTCCACGGTCGCGGTGCGCACGGATCGATGCCCGCGGCATCGATCGACCCGATCGTGATGGGCGCGCATTTCGTCAGCGATGTGCAGACCGTCATCAGCCGGCAGAAAGACCCGAACGCGTTCGGCGTCGTGACCGTCGGCAGCTTCCAGTCCGGCAGCGTGGGCAACATCATTCCCGACACGGCCGATCTCAAGCTCTCGCTGCGCTCCTACGCGGCAGAGGTTGGCACGCTGCTGCTGGATGGCGTGAAGCGCACCGCCGAGGCGGCCGCCGCTATGGCGCTCGCCCCGGCACCGGAGGTCAAATGGCTTCACGGCACCACCTCGGTCGTCAACGATCACGCGCTCGCCAGCAGAGCCTTGGACGTCCTCACCGCGGCGGGCGGTTCGGACACGATCGTCTGGCAACCGGCGACCGCCCCCGGCTGGACGGCCAGCGAGGACTATTCCGCCTTTATCGAAGCGGGCGTGCCATCGGTCTATTTCTCGATCGGCGGGTACGATCCGGCGGTGATCGCGCGCGACGCGGCACAGCATGTGGTGGTGCCGAGCAACCATTCCCCATTCTTCGCGCCCGATTATACGCGCGCGATCCCGACCGGCATTCGTACGCTCACGCTGGCGGCGCTGACCGCGCTCACCCGTTTTCCGGCCCGCCCCGACCAAAAGGCGGGTCCCGGCGCAGCGGCATCCCAATAATGGGATGCCGCGGGCATCGATGAAGCCCGGCTCCGCCTGTTCGCACCTGCCGGTGGTGTCGTCCTCGCACGGGCTCTTCTGGCAATGCCGGATGCGGTCAGCGCCTGGTCGCCACGAAGGCGTCTAGCGCGTCATCGAACCGCGCCGGCTGGTCGTACATGATAAAGTGCTTCGCGTCGGGCACTTCGACCAGCGACTTCGTCGGCAAGGGTGCATAACCCGTCGTCACCGCGTCGCTGAGCAACGTTTCATAGAGCACCGTGACCGGTATGCCGACTGCGCTGAGCCCCGGCCGGAGGTCGGCCAGCATATCATCGGTCATTGCGGTCGCGACCACGGCAGGATCGCTGGCCTTCATCCAGCCGACCAGGCGGGCGATATCGGTCGGTGCGGTGACCATCGCGGCGGCCATCTGTTGCGCGCGGGCATCGGGCATCGCGCCTTTCATCCCGGCCTTCATCGCCATCGCCATTAGCCTGAGCGTGTCCGGCGTTGCGGCGGGGCCACCCATCGCGACCCCGAAAAACGGAAGAGCGTCGACCACCATGAGTTTGGAGATCAGCCCCGGGTGCCGCTCGGCGATTGCCAGGCCCAACGTACCGCCGAGGCTGTGGCCGACCACGAGGACCGGGTGCTTGAAAGTGCCGAGATAGGCGCTGATCGCTTCCGCCACCGGATCGAAGACGGCGCCGCTGGCATTGGCCCGCGCGGGCTCCCCGGCGAATCCGTTGAGTTGCACCAGATGCACCCGAAAGTGGGCTCGCAGCCGATCGGCGGTGCGATGCCACGTCTCACGAGACGAGGCGAGCCCGGGGATGAAAACGAGATCGGGTCCGCGCCCGACGGTCTCGACCGAGATGCGGTCGGTCGAAACGAGACTGCTGTCAGCATAGAGGCGAGTCGGCGACGCCGTGCTGCTCTGCGCCGACGCCGTGCCCGGCACAGCGAGCACGACCGAGGCGGCGACCCCGAGCGCGAACGTCAGCGATCTGATGCCAGTTTTTATCATGCGTCCCTCCAGTTGGTTGGACCAGATGCGCGGGATCCCCGTCCCGCGAACAGTGACATCTGTCACCTCGCGCACATGACATCGCGCACTGATCATGCGCTCCAGTTGCGGGCATCACCTGTTTGGTAACAAGGAGATGCATATGAAGCGCGAAGATCTTTCGGTCGTAGCGGCGCTGGTCGGGGTTTCGAAGACGCTTGGCGGCAATGCCGTTCTGGCGGGGCTGGATCTGGCCGTGCGGGCGGGGGAGGTGACCGCGCTGCTCGGGCCCAATGGCGCGGGCAAGACGACATCCGTCAGCCTGCTGACCGGTCGTCTGCGTCCGGACGACGGCAAGGTAACGCTGTTCGGCCTCGACCCGATCCGGCCGGCCGCACGCGCGCGCATGGGCGTCATGCTGCAGGCGGCAGGCTTGCCCGACGTGCTCACGGTGCGTGAGGTGGTGACGCTGCAGTCGGGCTATTATGCCGATGCTCGGGACGTCGATGAGACGCTGGACATGGCGGGCCTGACCGATCTCGCAGAGCGTCGCTGCGGCGCGCTGTCAGGTGGCCAGGCGCGCCGCGTGCAATATGCGCTGGCGATCTGCGGACGGCCCGATCTGCTGGTGCTCGACGAACCGACCGCGGCGATGGACCGCGAGGCGCGGATGGCGCTGTGGGCGACGGTGCGCGAAGCCGCGGATTCGGGCGCTGCGGTGCTGCTCACCAGCCACGATCTCGCGGAAGCCGACGCGCTGGCGGATCGCGCGCTCGTCATGGCGCGGGGCTGCGTCATTGCCGACGACACGCCGGCGGCGATCCGTGCGCAGGTCGGCGGGTCGACCGTGCGGTGCCGCACGACCCTGAGCGATGCGACGCTGCTGGCGCTGCCGGCGGTCCGCCGGGTCGAGCATGCGGGTGCCGAGTGCATCGTCCAGTCCGGCAATGCCGTCGCCACGGTACGCGCGCTTGTCACGGCGGATGTCGAGCTCGCCGATCTGCGGATCAGCGAGGCCTCGTTGGAGGATCCGCTATCCGTCCTGCTGCAGGCCGACACGAGGATCGCGGCATGAGCGCGCTCGCCCATCCCGTCGGCGTATGGCGCCGCGAATGCCTGGCCGAACTCCGCCGATCGTGGCGCCTGCCGCAGTTCATGCTGCCGTCGGTGCTGACCCCGGCCGCTTTCTATGCACTCTTCACGCTTGCGATCGGCAAGCCGTCGCCCGCGGCCGCGGCGGCGTCGCTGGCGGGCTACGGTGTGTTCGCGTCGATCGGCCCCGCGCTGTTCGGGTTCGGCGCAGGCGTCGCGATGGAGCGGGAGCAGGGGCTGGTCGAACTCAAACGCGTCTCGCCAATGCCACCGGCCGCCTATGTCGCCGCCAAGCTGGCGGCAGCCGTCGCCACGACGGCTGCCGCGATCGCGCTGATCTACGCGCTGGCGTCGGTCGGCGGCGTCCGGCTCGCACCCGAACGCTGGGCGCTGCTGATCGGCCTGCATCTCGTCTCGACGATCCCCTATGCGCTGATCGGCTTCGGGATCGGCATGCGGATGGGCGGGAAGGGGGCTGTCGCGATGGCAAACGCGCTGTTCCTGGGGTCGGCGGTGGTCGGAGGCCTGTGGATCCCGTCGGCACTGCTCCCGGCCTGGATGCGGACGCTCGGCGAGGTCGTGCCGGCCTATCACCTCGGCCAGATCGCGCGCGCGATCGTCGGCGCACCCGTTATCGGCGATACGCGCGTGCATATTGCGATCGTGATGGCGATGGCCGGCGTGGCCGCCGTCTGGGCGCGGGCCGGATGGCGCCGCAGCCCGGCTTGACGGCGGACGGCGCAACGGAGAGGCTCGCACCATGACCCGACTACGGCCATCGTTGCGCAACGACACCGCTTGGCGACGCTTCCTCAACGGGCCGCTGCCATGGCTCGCCTATCTGCCGTTCTATAGCGTGCCATGGTTCTGGGTGAGGCCGACACGCGCGGATGTCACCGCCTCCCTGATCGGTCTGGTGCTGTTCCTGCCCCTCTATCTGAGCCGATCCCGGACGGCAGGCTGGGGCCTGTTCACCGCCGCCTGCCTGGTCATGGTCATCGCCGTGGCGCTTGCGCCCTGGGGTGGCAATTGGACGGTGTTCGCGATCTACGCGGGATCGATGGCGGGAGGGCTGCGTCCGGGCCGCTTCGCCGGATGGACGATTTTCGGCTTCGCCGTGCTGACGGTCGTGGTCGGACTGACCATGTCGCATCCGCTGATCTGGTGGCTGCCCGGTGTTCTGCTGATCGGGACGACGGGGTTCGGCGTGATGTCGCGCGAGGCCGTGCTCGACCGGAACGACGCGCTGCTCGCGGCGCAGGAGGAAGTGCGGCGGCTCAGCCAGACGGCGGAGCGCGAGCGCATCACGCGCGACCTGCACGATGTCGTCGGTCGCACGCTGACGCTCGTCGCGCTGAAATCCGACATCGCCGCCCGGCTGGCGATCGACGACCCGCTCGCGGCGGCCGCCGAGATGCGCAGCGTGGCGGGCGCCGCGCGCGAGGGGCTGGGCGAATTGCGCGAGGCGATTACCAACGTCATCCGCCACGCCGGCGCACGGCATTGCCGGATGGCGATCTCCACCTTCGACGGATTGGCACGCCTCACGATCGAGGACGACGGGCGCGGCGGCACCTTTGCCGAGGGCACGGGGCTGAGGGGGATGCGCCAGCGGCTGACCGCGGCGGGCGGCAGCCTCCGTCTCGAGAATTCGGCACCGGGCACCCGCCTGGCCGCTGCCGTACCCACCGGTGTGGCATGATCCGCGTCGTCGTTGCGGAAGACCAGGCGCTCGTGCTCGGTGCGATCGCGACGCTCCTGGGGTATGAATCCGACCTGGAGGTCGTGGGTCGCGCCACCGATGGGGACGAAGCGCTGGACCTGGTACGGGCGCTGACGCCGGACATCCTGCTGTCGGACATCGAGATGCCCAAGCGCTCGGGGATCGAAGTCGCGCAGGCGATCGCCGACGAGGGGCTTGCGACCCGGGTCGTGATCGTGACGACCTTCGCCCGGGCGGGATATCTCCGGCGCGCACAGACCGCCGGCGTGAAGGGCTATCTGCTCAAGGACAGCCCCGTCGAACAACTGGCTGCCGCGATCCGCACGGTGGCGGGCGGAGGACGGACGATCGCCGCCGATCTGGCAGCAAGCGCCTGGGAAGCGGACGATCCGCTGAGCGAACGCGAGCGGGTTTCGCTTCGGCTCGCGGAGGAAGGACTCTCGAACAAGGAGATCGGGCGAAGGTTGTCGCTGTCGCCCGGCACCGTGCGCAATTACCTGTCCGAAGCCGCCGCCAAGATCGGGGCGAACAACCGGGTCGAAGCGAGCCGGATCGCCAGAAACAAGGGCTGGCTCTGACGGCACCTGGCCGATGGCCGATCGCGACGACGGTTCCGAACGGATCGGCGCATGGATGATGTGCGCCTGGCGTCACGGATGGTCGGTTCCGGGCGAGACACGTCAAAGCACCGGCCGCGCGCACCGCGCTGGGCGATGACGGCGTGTTGACGGGACTACTGCGCGAGCGGCTCGTCGCGACGACCGTGCCGACGCTGATCCGGTATCGCGATGCCGCCGAAGGCGATCGCAGCATCGCCGCCGGTACGATCCGCTCACATCTTACGGCAGCCGATGGAGCGGGCGGCGGGGCGGATTGTGATGATCATGTGGCGGCGTACGAATCTCCGCCGGCCTTGCAGCTTGGCGGATGCATCGAACAGCCTCGGGCGCGGCATCGGATATCGGCGGCGGCTCGAGGAGGCGGGGATTCCCCTGGACGGCGACGGCATCGTCGAATTGACCTTCAGGCTCGATTCCGGGTGCCGCAGGGTTGGCGGTCTGACGCACCCGCCGCCCTGCGGCGTGGCCCTCAGCGGCGCACCGGCTCGGCATCGGTCTTCGCCGCCAGCCCATAGGCGCCGACGACGAACAGCAATCCGCCCGCGACATTGCCGAGCGTCACCAGCGCCAGATTACGGACGATGCCGACCATCGTGATCGTCTCGCCGGGCGCGAACAGTCCGAGCGTGAGCGCGGTCATGTTGGCGACCGAATGCTCGAACCCCGCAGCGACGAAGGCAAGCAGGACCCAGGCCATGACGATGCACTTGGCCGTGTCGCCCTGCACGCGTGCCGCGGTCCAGATCGCGAGGCATACCAGCCAGTTGCACAGGGCGGCACGCGCGATCAGCGCGACCGCGTCGGCCTCGACCTTATGCGCGGCATAGGCGTTGAACATGGTCGCGGCGTTGGCAAACACCGCACCGCCACCGCCGGCGATGTAAATGGCGCAGAGCAGCAGCGCGCCGACCAGATTGCCGACCCATACGACCACCATCAGCAGCGTCGCATCCGCCCAGCTCAGCGTGCGGCGCATCAGCCCGAAGCCGAGATACAGGACATAACCGGTGAACAGCTCGCCGCCGGCAAAGACCGTCAGGATCAGGCCGAGCCCGAAGGTCGCGCCCATGACCAGCGGGCGCACCCCCGCGGGCAGCGCGTCGGCGGTGCTGAGCGCGAGGATCATGGCGATGCCGATATAGGCGCCGGCCAGCATCGCGCCGACGAAGAAGCCGATCGGGGACCGGCGGATCGAGGCCGCCTCCGCAGCGGCGCGGTCGGCGAAGGTGGTTACGGTCGGTGCGTACATCGGTCAGGCTTTCACCGACGTGAGCCGCCCGGCGACGCCGGCCCGCGCGACGACACGCTCCGCGCCATCGTCGGCGCCCGCGCGACGGATCTGGACGGGAACCGATTTGTAGGATGGGGTGAAGCTCTGCGGATCGTGATCCTCGAGCGCGATCAGCGGCTGCGTTTCGGGATAATAGGACGCGCAGCAGCCGTCGGGCAGCGCGTGCTCGACCAGCATCAGCCCCTGAACGATGCGATCGGCGCGCTTGAAGTCGAGCGCGGTGGTGACGTCGATCACATCGCCCTCGGCGAAACCGAGCCGCGCGATCTCCTTGGCGTTCATGAACAGCACGTCGCGCCGCCCGAAGACGCCGCGATAGCGGTCGTCGAGCGCGTAGATCGTCGTATTATACTGGTCGTGCTAGCGCAGCGTGGTGAGCCGCAGGACGGTCGGGTCCCTGGTCGATTCGTCTTCCTCCAGCCCCGGCGAAACGATGAAATTGGCCTTCTTCGTGTCGGTCAGCCAGATCCGCTGCGCCGCCGAATTGGGCAGATGGAAGCCGCCCGGCTCGCGGATGCGCGCGTTATAGTCCTTGAAGGCGGGGAACACGGCTTCGATGCTGTCGCGGATCCGGTCATAATTGGCGACATAGCCGTCCCAGTCGATCCCGCCCTTGGCGCCCAGCGTCGCCTTGGCGATGCCGGCGACGATCCACGGCTCGGAGCGGACATTCTCCCCCGGCGGCATCAGGAAGCCGCGCGAGGCGTGGACCATCGACATCGAATCCTCGACCGTCACCGCCTGCACGCCGCCCTCCTGGCTGTCGCGCTCGGTCCGGCCGAGGCAGGGCAGGATGTAGGTCGCGCCCTTGGCCATCAGCAGCTGGGTGCGGTTGAGCTTGGTGGTGATGTGGACCGCGAGATCCATGTTGCGGAAGCCCTGCGCGCACGCCTGCGGGTCGGACGAGGCGATCGCGAGGTTGCCGCCGAGGCACACCACCGCCTTGGCATGCCCGTCGCGCATCGCCGCGATGCTCTCGACCACCGAATGCCCGTCGGCGCGCGGCGGCTCGAAGCCGAACACATCGCGCATCGTGTCGAGCAACACCGGTGACGGCCGCTCGGTGATGCCGACGGTGCGGTCGCCCTGCACGTTGCTATGGCCGCGCAAGGGGCAGATGCCGGCGCCCGGGCGGCCCACATTGCCGCGCAGCAGCAGCAGGTTGGCGATCTGCTGGACGTTGCTCGTGCCGGTGCGGTGCTGGGTGATGCCCATGCCGTAGCAGCAGATCGTCGCCTTCGATTGCGAATAGAGCCGTGCGACCTCCTCGAGGTCGCTGCGCCCGAGGCCGCTGGCATGCTCGATATCGGCCCATTCGGCGGTCGCGAGATCGGCGACCAGCGCGTCGAAGCCGGCAGTGTGCTCGGCGATGAAGGCGTGGTCGAGCACCGGCGCTTCGGCGGTGTCCAGCGCCACCAGCGCCTTGCAGATTCCCTTCAGCGCCGCCGCATCGCCGCCGACCTTGACCTGCAGATAGCTGGTCGCGATCGGCGTCGCCGCGAAGGTCGCCATTTCGACCACCGACTGCGGGGATTCGAAACGCTCGAGTGCACGTTCCTTGAGCGGGTTGAACACGACGATCTTGCCGCCGCGCCGCGCGACCTCGCGCAGTGTTGCCATCATTCGCGGGTGGTTGGTGCCGGGATTGTGGCCGATCGACAGGATCAGGTCGGCATGGTCGAAATCCTCGAGGCTGACCGTACCCTTGCCGATGCCAATCGACTTGGGCAGGCCGACCGAGGTCGCTTCGTGGCACATGTTCGAACAGGCGGGAAAGTTGTTGGTGCCGTAGAGCCGCACGAACAGCTGATAGAGGAACGCCGCCTCGTTCGAGCAGCGGCCAGAGGTGTAGAATTCGGCCTGATTGGGATCCTCGAGCTTGGCGAGCCCGGCGCCGATCCCGGCGAACGCCTCTTCCCAAGTGACGACCTCGTAATGGTCGGTCGCGGCATTGTAGCGCAGCGGATCGGTCACCCGGCCCTGGTCTTCGATCCAATGATCGGTCTGCTGCCAGATGTCAGAGACGCTGTGCTTTGCGAAGAACGCGGCGCCGATCTTGCGGGCGGTCGATTCCCACGCGACGGCCTTGGCGCCATTCTCGCAGAACTCGAACGAGGAGCTGTGCTTGGGGTCGGGCCAGGCGCAGCTCGGGCAGTCGAAGCCGTCGGGCTGGTTCGACTTGAGCAGCGTCTGCGCGCCGCGCGAGACGATCTGCTGCGCCTTGAGCGCAACCGCCACCGCCTTCAGCGCGCCCCAACCCCCCGCGGGCCCGGTATAATCCTTGATCCCCTCGGGGCGCTTCTTGGGCATCGTCGGTCCTTCGGCATACGCGCCGGGCGATACACCATGCCAGGCATGTGCCGCTTCGGTGAGCAGGCCCCGGGAGGCAAGGATTTTCGTCCTTCAAAGCGATGACTCGAAATGTCGGGGAGCCTCGTGCTGGAACAGCGGCGCCCTCGCCGGAAGCCGTCTAGGACGTCGCGACTGCATGCTGCCCCGCCGCGTAAGCGACCCCCGGCTCGCCCCCCGCAATTCGGCAAGGCCGCGCATACGGCCAAGCACCGAGCGGGTCATCGCCAATGCGTCCGCGCGCGCCCCGAAGCGCCGCGGGAACAGCATGCCGCCGATCCACGCCGAGGTGCCGGCCAGCCCGCTCGCGGTGGCTTCCGCTCGCAAGCTCGAGCAGTGGTTTCCAGGATCTGTCGGGCAAGCGGCTGAACGCGCCGCGCTGGACGTTCACCGGCGGCGGCACGCATGGGTGCTGTTGCCGCAGATGCCGCTCGCCGCGTCTGCCAGGTCGATGTCGGCTACCAGCGCGCGGTCAAGGTCGATCTGCTCGGCAACCCGGCGCTCACGCTAGGCGCCCGTATGATCGTCAACGGCAGCATTGGCAGCGACCGGAAGGCGCGCGGCGCGATCCGCGTCGCGGTGTTCGTCACCCCTCTGGTGGGCAAGCCTAGTGCGTGCGCGTCGGGAATTGCCTCGGGTCGCATGACGGGCCTTGTTGCGCAGACCTTCTCGCGCAATGCTCGCCGCGATGCGGGTATTCGGGCACGCTACCATTTCCGATACCCACGAACCCGCGGCGCTACGGGTTGGCCGAACCGCCCCGATCGCAGACAGGGGATACAGATGAAGACGAACTTGCGAACGCTTTTGCTGCTTTGCGCGGCTGTCGTGGGACCTTTCGGTAGCGCGGCCGGTGCGGAGGCGCCGGGCGGCGCTGGCGATCGTGCCGCGCTGCAACGCGAGACGGCGGCGGACCGCTGGGCGGCCGAAACCGAGACCAAGATGACCGATGAGGAGCGCTTTTCGCTCATCCACGGCTTCATGGCGCTGCGTATTCCGGGGCTCGGCGACCCCAATCTGGTCTGGCCTGCCGATGTCGTGCCCGGCGCGGGGTACGTCCGCGGTATTCCACGGCTCGGCATCCCCTCGTTGCGCGAAACCGATGCAAGCCTCGGCGTGACCAACCCGTTCGGCGTGCGCAAGGCCGATACCGCGACGGCCTTGCCAGCCGGGCTGGCGCTCGGCGCGACCTTCGATCCCGAGATGGCGCGGCGCGGCGGCTATCTCGTCGCCAGCGAAGCGCGCGCGCGCAATTTCAACGTGCTGCTCGGCGGCGGCATCAACCTGACGCGCGATCCGCGCAACGGCCGCAATTTCGAATATATCTCCGAAGATCCCCTGCTGTCGGGTCTGATGGGCGGCGCCGCGATCCGTGGCACGCAGGAAGCGGGCGTGATCGCCACCGCCAAGCATTTCGCGCTCAATTCGAACGAGACCAACCGGCATAGCTGGAACGCGACGATCGGCGAGGCGGCGCTGCGCGAATCGGATCTTCTCGCTTTCCAGATCGCGATCGAGACGGGCAAGCCCGGCTCGATCATGTGCGCCTACAATCTGGTCAACGGCGCCAAGGCCTGCGGCAATGACTTCCTGCTCAACCGCGTCCTCAAGCAGGACTGGCGGTACAAGGGCTGGGTGATGAGCGACTGGGGCGCGGTGTCGTCCGCCGATTTCGCGGCGAAGGGGCTCGACCAGCAATCGGGCGACCAGCTCGACACGCAAGTGTGGTTCGGCGCGCCGCTCAAGGCGAAGCTCGCCGACGGCAGCTTCGACCGGGCGCGGCTGTCCGACATGGTACGGCGCATCCTGCGCTCGATGAAGGCGGTCGGCATCACCGAATGGACCGCGCAGGAGCCGGTCGACATGGCTGCTCACGCCGCCACTGCGCTCGAGATCGCGCGGCGCGGCATCGTATTGCTCAAGAATGACGGCGTGCTGCCACTCGCAGCCGGCGCGCGCAGCATCGCGGTGATCGGTGAGAAGGCACAGATCGGCGTGCTGTCGGGGGGCGGGTCGTCGCAGGGCCTGCCGCCGAAGGGCTGGGCGGCGAGCGATCCGATCGGCGGTTCGGGGCAGATGGGGAGCTGGCGCATCGCGCGCTGGTTCGCCGGCGCACCGACCGACGCGATCGCCGCGGCTGCGCCGGGGGCGAAGGTCGAGTTCGATCCGGGCCTCTATCCGCAGGCAGCCGCCGCGGCCGCGGCACGCGCCGATGTCGCGATCGTCTTCGTCAACAAATACGAGGTCGAAGGCTTCGATTCGCCCGATCTTGCCCTGCCGCGTGGGCAGGACGCGATCATCGCGGCGGTCGCCAAGGCCAATCCCAATACGATCGTGGTGCTACAGACCGGCAATCCGGTCGCGATGCCGTGGCGCGACGCGGTCAAGGCGATTGTCGCCGCCTGGTATCCGGGGCAGGAGGGCGCGCAGGCGATCGCCGAGGTGCTGACCGGCAAGGTCAATCCCTCGGGCCGTTTGCCGATCACCTTCCCGCAAAGCGTCGAGCAACTGCCGCGCCCGACGATTCCGAGCTTCGGCACGCCCGAGAACACGCCGGTCAGCGTCGCAATGACCGAGGGCGCGGATGTCGGCTATCGCTGGTTCGCGCGCAAGGGGCTCGCGCCGATGTACGCCTTTGGTCACGGGTTGAGTTATACCACCTTCGCCTATTCGGGGCTGACCGTCAGCGGCGGCAAGACCGTTTCGGTCAAGCTGACGGTGCGCAATGCGGGCACGCATGCGGGCGCCGATGTGCCGCAGCTCTATCTGCAGACAATCGACGGCGTGATCGAACCGCGGCTGCTCGGCTTTCAGCGCGTCGCGCTGGCGCCGGGCGAAAGCCGCACGATCTCGCTCACCGTCGACCCGCGCTTGCTCGCCAGATACGACACGGCGACGTCCAGTTGGCAGATCACGGGCGGTCGCTATGGCGTAACGCTGGCGAGATCGGCGACGGATCCGGTGTTGATGGGCAGCGTGATCCTAACGCAGCGCCGCTTCGCGCGGTGAACGAGCAGGGCCGAGCCCGTCGCCTTAGCGCGGCGGGCTTGCCTGCGGTATCTGGTGTCGTGTCGCGCAGTGTCGTGATTGCAAACACCTGCCCCGCGCGCGCCGATCCGGTCATGGATGCGGCGGCGCGTTTCCGCTCGTTGCGGCCGGGCGTTCGGTTCTGGGAAAGACCGACCGCTCCTCGAAATCCATATTGTGTTCCAAAGCGGCGAGCATCTCGCGCAGATCGCGACAATAGTCCTTCCACTGCGCATCGATCGCCATCGCGCTCCAGCGCGCGAGATGGTCGCGATAGCGGCGTTCGAGGTTTTCGGGATTGTAGGTCGAAAGCGTGGATAGCGCGGCGCATTCGTTCGGTTGGTCGCGCAGAAACTGCTTCTCGACCGCCATGTGGCGCAGGAGCTCTCGCGTCAGCGCCCAGCGCGCGGCGGCAAAGCACATCCCGATCCGCGCACCGTCATCCTTGAGCAGGGCGCGCAGCTCGGTGATGATCGCGCGCAGTCGGTCATGGTCCTGCCGCAAGTGATCGATCATGGGGACAGCCCTTTCAAAGGCTGTGATCCAACCAACGCGCTTAACAGGATCTTGCGGTCCGTGATCGGGTGCGGCGCAGTGCGACCAAGGTCTAATGGTCGGGCAGCATTTCCGCGCGGCCGACACAGGTGCGAATCTGTGTGGCGAGACAGAGCGGGTCGAACGGCTTGAGGATGACGCCCGCCGCGCCCAGCGCGAGATAGTCCTTGATGTCGGCGTCGCGTCCGCGCGCGGTCATGAACAGCACCGGCGTCTCGCGGAGCAACGGATGACACCGCAGGGCGGCGAGCGTTTCCGGGCCGGTCATCCCGGGCATCATGACATCGAGCACGACCACATCGGGAATCGCGTCGGGCGTGACGAACGACGCGATCGCCGCTTTGCCCGAGGCGGCGGTGCGCACCGTGATCGCCGGATCGAGCCCGAGCGCGAGCTCGACGATCGTCCGGATATCGGGGTCATCATCGACATAGAGCAGGTCGAGGGGCGGCATCATGGCGTCTTGTCCGCTGCGACGAGGATGCGGCGGATCGCCGCCTTGAGATCGCGGATCGAACTGCGCGACTTGACCAGTACGGCATCGACCCGGTCGGTTACGTCGGCCCCGACATCGCGCGCCGAAAACAGGATCGCGGGGATCGCGGCATCCTGCGCGCTCGCCAGCGTCGGCAGCAGATCGAGCCCCGACGCGCCCCCCAGGTCGAAGTCGAGGATCGCGAGATCGATCACATGCGTGTCGATCAATTTGCGGGCCGCAGCGAGATCGGTCGCTGTGAGCACATTGGCCTCGAGCCGGAGCGCAGCTTCGGTCACGAGCAGTACGTCGTGATCATCGTCGAGATGCAGGATCGTCGGACGCGGCGTTCCTGACCGTGCGACCGCCGCGCGGAGCGCCTCGGCGATGCGCGCTGGATCGATCGGTTCCTCGATCCATTCGACGCCATCGAGCGTCGCCAACACCTCAAGGCGCGCGCGGCGCTCGGCGGTGACGAGCACGATCGGCGGCGTAAGCGCGTCGAGGCTCGCCTGGAGCGCACGGACCAGGGCGCAATCGGTGTCGTCCGGGGCCGTCGGATCAAGCAGCAGCGCGGCGTGATCTCCGCGTGCGAGCGCCGTCGTCGCCGCCGCTACCGTGTCGACCCGCACCGACTCGAACCGCGTCGAGATGGCAAGCGATGCGACCACCGCCACCACATCGGCATCGGCCGTACACACCAGGATCTTGGGCATTGCCGCTGGCGTCGACTCGAGCCGATCCTCGCGCAGGCGGGCGAGCGCAAAGGCAAAGCGCGTGCCACCCGCCGGGCGATCCTCGAACCAGATCCTGCCATCGTGGCGGGTGATGATCTCCCGCGAGATGGCAAGGCCGAGACCCGTTCCGACCCCGCGCTCGTGGGTCGCGCGCTCGAACCGGCCGAAGATGCGGTCACGAAACGCGATCGGCACGCCGGGTCCGTCATCGTCGATGGTCACCAGCGCCTGACCGTCGTCGGTCTGCGCGACGCCGATCCTGACGGTTCCACCAGCCGACGTGACGCGCAGAGCATTCGACGCCAGATTGGAAATCACCTGCAACAAACGCTCGGCATCGCCCAAGATCAGCACCGGATGCTTCGGGAGGTGGCATTCGATCTGGACGTCGAGTGCCGACGCGGCCCCCTGGCTGCCCTCGCACGCTCGCGCAGCGATCTCGCAGAGATCGGTCCGTTCGCGCTGCAGCGTGAGCTGGCCCGACTGGATCCGGTCGATGTCGAGCATGTCGTTGATTAGCCGGATCAAACGCCGCGAATTGTTCTCGGCAATCTCGATCAGCCGGGCGGGGGCCTCGGCAATCGTCCCGGCCGCGCCCGAGCGCAACAGGCTAAGCGCGCCCACCACTGATGTCAGCGGCGTGCGCAATTCATGGCTGACCGTCGAGATCAGCTCGTCCTTCATCCGTTCGGCGCGCTTGCGCTCGGCGATGTTGCGCGCCGAGGCGACGATATAGTCGCCAGCGGGCAGGCGCATCACGCCGAGCGCGACATCGACCGGAATCTCGTGGCCGTCATGGTGGATCAGCTTGCGATCGGGACGGTGCGGCATGCGCAACTGCCCGTCGATCAGCCCGATCCGCTGATGAAAGGTCCGCGATGTATCGAGCTGGCTGATCAGGGCCGACGAATCCCGGCGGATCAAGTCCGCCGCGCGATACCCGAGCATCTTCGCCGCGGCGGCATTGACCGTCTCGATCATGCCGTTGGGGTCGAAGATGACGATCGCATCGACCGTGCTCTGCAGGATCGCGCGGTTGCGTTCGGCGACGTCATAGGTTTGCAGGCGCGAGCGATATTTCGCCATGCCCTGCCGCCAGATCAGCAGCGCCACGGCGACCATCGCCAGGCCGATAAAACCGATGCCGATCCGGATCGTGGTCGCGTCCTCGCCAACGCGCGTGCGATACGTCGCGACCTCGCGATCACGGGTGCGCCCGGCGGCATCGACCATGGCGGTCGATTCGAACCGGATCTGCTCCATCAGGCGCTGGCCCGCATTGGAGCTGACCAGGCGTGCCGCGGCATCGAGCCCCGCGGTCCACCGTTTCGCGATGACCTCGTCCATCTCGGCGAATTTGAGCCGCGCGAGACGCTGTAGCGCGGCGAGACGCTGCTCTTCCTCGCGATGGCCGCGCAGCTCGGGCGCCAGCCGCAGGAAGGTCGTTCCGACGGCGACCTTTGCGTCGGAATAAGTCGCAAGGAATCGCCGTTCGCCGGTGATGACGAAGCCGCGCTGCGCCGATTCGGCAGCGGTAAGGCGTTCGATGAGCGTCGCGACGCGGGCGCTGTTCTCGAAGCCCTCGTGCGCCTGCTGCCGGAGCGCGTCGGTGCTGGCATATTCCGCCTCGAGCCAGACCGAGAAGACCGCGAGCAGCACCGGCGCGAGCAATGTCAGCAGCAGGAACTGCACGAGGTTGGGAGGGGTTGGCCGAACGATCTCATGTTCGGTGGCGAAGGTCATCGCGCGCCCGTCTCCGCCAGCAATGGCTGCACCGCCAGCAAGGCCTGGGCGCGATTATCGACCCCCAGCTTGCGAAAGATCACGGTCAGATGGGCTTTGACGGTCGCCTCGGTGATGGCGAGGCTATCGGCAATCTGCTTGTTGAGCCGGCCATCGGCGAGTGCGAGCAGAACGCGCAACTGCGCCCCCGAAAGCGTCGCGATGCGATCGCGCAGCGAGTGCGCTGCAGGATTTGCACCCTGCGCCGGTGGGAACACGCGCTGGCCCGCAAAGATCAGCCGCAGCGATGCGGCCAGCGAATCGAGTGCAGATGATTTCGACACGAAACCGGCGGCGCCGAGCGCGCGTGCCGCCTCGATGATGACCGGCTCCGCGCGCGCGGAAATGACGACGATCGGGGTCGCGGCCAGCAGATGCTGCAGTTGCAGGAACCCCGAGAAACCGCGCGCATCCGGCAGCACGAAATCGAGCAGGAGCAGGCGATACCCGCCCTTGCGCGCAGCGATCGCCCGTTCGGCTTCCGCGATCGATCCAACATTGTCTAGCGCTATTCCGGGCGCAGCGGCGCGTATCGCAAGCGCCAGCCCTTCCCGCGTCAGGGGATGATCGTCAGCGACCAAGGCATGGCCACCAAGCTGCACAACAGATCTCCCCTACACCATTCATCTTTTTCGATTACAGGGCGCTGAACTTCGGCATAAACGACAAGCTTGTCTAGTGATAACGCTATAAATTATTGATAGAGATCAAGTGAAACCTCCGATTGTCCTTGTGGTGGATGGCGACGCGCGCAATCGACGGTTCGTCGACGCGGTCCTATCGAGCGCCCAATGGCATGTGCTCGAAGCGCGCGACGATGTTGCCGCACTCGCCCAGGCGCGGGTCCATCGCCCTGTTCTTATCCTGATCGGCGATGGGCTGCAGCGCGGTGACGCAACGGCGCTGGTCGCGGCGCTGCGCGCCGAGCCGCCGCCGCTGCGCAGCACCGCGATCCTCGCACAGAGCGATGCTGCGATCCCCGACGAACGGTTGTGGCGGCTCGGGTTCGACGGCTGCGTGGCGCCATCGGAGCGGTCCGAAGCGCTTCTGGCCGCGGTTGCAGACTGGCGCCCCGACGACGAACTCGCCGGTGCGCACCGCCTGGCCGAGCAGTTCGGTCAGCCCGCGATCGTACCGCTGATCGCGCGATTTCGCGAGGAACTGACAGCAGCGGTGGCATCCTTGAATGGTACGCCGTCGCAGGACGCGATGCACCGCGTCGCCGGAATCGCGGGCACGCTCGGGTTCGATCGAGTCGGTTCAAGCTGGGAGCGGCTGTCGCGAGGCGATGCCGCGATCCTGTCCGTTGCGCGCCGCGAGGGGCGGCGGGTGCTCGCGCAGATCGACCGCGATCCCATCTTCGCGCCCGTTGGGTGAGGGCGGATCGCTTCGTTCCAGAGGACGCGTCAGACGGCCGCCTTTTTTGCCGCGGCATTCGACATTGGTCGAAGTCCCGGGAACCAAAGGACGACTGGTAGCATCTGCTTAACCTGAAATGCCGCGGAACGCCTGCACGTCCATCATGCAGGTGAAAAGTGCCGGATCGTTCTACGTCCATCGTCGTCGCGCAGCGCAAGCGGAGGCTGGCCGCTCTGGCGGCATTGCTTGCGCTTGCAGTGGCGACGCCGGCGATGGCGGCGGTGCCGGCCGGCACGCCGATCGTCAACACCGCCGAGCTGACCTTCGAGATGGGCGGCAGGGCGCAGAAAGTCGCGTCGAACACCGTGACCCTGGTGTCGGCCGAACTGCTCGACGTGACGATCACCGCCGAACGTCCGAGCCTCGCGGTCCAGTCGCAGGCACAGGTCGCGGTGCCGTTCGTCGTCGTCAATACCGGGAATGGTACGCAGAGCTTCGCGCTCACGATCACGGGCAATCAGCAAGGCGTCGTGGTCGACCGCGTCGCGCGCGACGGCAACGGTGACGGTGTGTTCCAGGCCGATACCGATCCGCTGCTGACGCCGCCGAGCGTACGGCTCGCGCCGGGCGAACGGGTGCGCATCTTCGTGCTGGTCGACGGCGCGCAGGTCGCCGCGGTGGCCGCGATCACCGCGACGGTGAGCGCGCAATCGGGCAGCGGCGCCGCCGGGACAGTGTTCGCCGGCGCGGGCGCGAACGGCGCCGACGCCGACCCCGGCATCGCAGACGCGGCCGGGGCCCATATCCGGCTCGGCGATCTCACCGCGGCGGGCAACCACACCATCCAGTTCAGCGTGAAGACCTTGTGAGGAGACGTCCAATGCATCTGCCTGTACCCGCCCTTTTATTGGCCAGCGTCATCGCGACGCCGGCGCTCGCCGCAGGGCCGCTCCAGGTCACCGCGAAGGCGCTGACCGAAGCGAAGACGCGCGCCGCCGATGGCAGCGTGCGGGTCGCGCTCGTGCCGGCGCGCAGGGTCGTGCCGGGCGACCGCGTGATCTTCGTGCTCGGTTATCGCAACACCGGCAGCCAGCCGATCGGCAACATCGTGCTCGACAATCCGGTGCCCGCCGCGATCGCCTATCGCGGCCCCTCGCAAGGCTCGGCCGCGCCCGACGTTTCGGTCGACGGCAAGACCTATGGCCCGCTCGCGACCCTGCGCGTCCGGACGGCCGACGGCGCCTCGCGCGCGGCGGCACCCGACGATGTGACCAATGTGCGGTGGCGCCTCGCCAATGCCGTCCCAGGCGGAGCGCAAGGGCAGCTCTCCTTCCAGGCCGTTCTCAAATAACGACTTTTTACGGACGTCGATTTCTAACAGGGAGTGAAGAGTGTGACGCGTACCAAGATTGGAATCCTACTGGCCGGAACCGCGACCTTGTCTGCGACCGGCGCGGCGCATGCCCAGACCGCCGCACAAAGCACCACTGCGGGAACGACCGTCAGCAACACCGCCTCGGTCACCTACAGCGTCAACGGCACGGCACAGACGACCAACTCGACCACGGCGAGCTTCGTCGTCGATCGCAAGGTCAATTTGACCGTGATCTACGACCAGCCGGCGGCGACGCAGGTCAATCTCGGTCAGACGGCAGCCTATACGCGCTACAAGGTCACCAACACGACCAACGGAACGCAGGATTTCCTCGTCAACGCCTTCCAGTCGGGGATCGTGGGCGGCCTGCTGACCGGAACCGACGATTTCAACCTCACCAATTTCAAGGTGTTCGTCGATACCGATGGCGACGGCGTGTACAATCCGACGATCGACACCCGCACCTATATCGACGAACTCGCGCCCGACAATTCGGTCGAGGTGTTCATCGTCGGCGACGTGCCGGCGACGGGGACGATCAACCAGGCCGACGTCGCGCTGCAGGTGATCGCGGCGACAGGCGGCACCGCAAATACGCAGGGCGCCGCGCTCGTCGCGACCGATCTAAGCCTCGGGAATGCCGACAATACTGTCGATGTGGTGTTCGCCGACGGCGATAGCGACGGCATCGGCGTCGATATCATCCGCAACGGTCAGGGCTGGGCCTATGGCTCCTATATCATCGCGACGCGCAATGTCGCGCTGACCGTCAACAAGACCGCGCTGATCCTGTCGGACGGGGTCAATGCGCTCAATCCCAAGGCGCTGCCGGGCGCCATCGTCGAATATTGCATGATCGCGAACAATGCGACGCTCACCGCCTCGGCCAATAGCGTCACGATCACCGATCCGGTGCCGGCCAACACCACCTATGTCCCGGGGTCGCTCGCGATCGGCCTTCCTGGCGGCACGTGTACCTTGCTCCCGACGATCACGGCGCCGTTTACCGGGAGCTATGACACACCGAACAACCGGATCATCGCCAATCTTGGCACGGTGATCGGCGGCGGCATCGTGGCGGTCTCGTTCAAGGTAACGATCAACTAGTCCCGACCTCTTTCCAAAGCCTTGTTCAAGGAGATCGTGCTTCGGCGCGCCGGGAGACCTGCGCGCCGAACACCCCCGATCATGCCCAGACCGCGCGCCCTGACCGCTCTCGCCGCCCTGCTCGGGCTGGCGTCCGTCGCCCCTGCGACGGCGCAGGAAAGCGCGCGCATATCGAATATCGCGAGGCTCGGCTTCGATACGCCGAACGGCCGACAGAGCGTGGCGTCCAACCCCGTCTCCGTCGTTGTCGATCGCGCGAAGCGTCCGACCGCGCTCAGTTTCCGCCTGCTTCCCGTCGGCTATCAGCTCACCGGCCTATCGTGTCAGACGAATCCGACGCTCCAATTCACCCCCGCCCCGATCGACGCCATGACGCTCGCCGCCGCGCCGCCGCTCAAGGCGCTCGACATCAACGTTCCGTTGATCCTGGTGCTCGAAAATGCCGGCGGCAATCGCGACCCGCTTGCGCGCGAATATGCGACGATCAGCGTGTCGACCGAAACCTATTCGGGCAGCCTCGCCTTGCTCGAGACCGGGCTGGACACCGGCGTCTTCGCCGGCGGCGTGCCCGAAGTCGGCAGCGATCCTGCGACCGAGGCATGCGACCCGTCGCGGATGCGCGGGCAACACGTTACGCTGAGCTTTGCCGAAGACGACTATAGCTACGGCTCGACCAATTCGGTGCTGGTCGATCCGGCGGGCTATGTGTTCGATTCTGCCAGCGGCGCGTTGATCAACGGCGCGCGGATCACCTTGCTCGACGCGGCCGACCGGCCTGCGGTCGTCTTTGGCGACGACGGCATCAGCCGCTACCCGTCGAGCGTCGTCAGCGGCACGTCGGCCACCGATGCGAGCGGGCGCACCTATACCTTTCCGCAGGGAAATTACCGTTTCCCGTTCGTTGGATTGGGCACCTATCATCTCAAGATTGAGCCGCCGGCCACCTATACCGCGCCCTCGACCAAGACCGTAAGCGAGCTTGCCGCCTTGAAGGACCCGCAGGGTGCGGGATTCGTCGTCAACGATGCGTCATATGGTCGTGCGTTCACGCTGGCGACGCCCGACACCTTCTATGTCGACGTGCCGATGGACCGGGTCGGCGCTACCGCTTTGCTGCTGACCAAGACCGCCTCGGTGCGCGAGGCGTCGCCGGGCGATTTCGTGCAATATCGCGTTACGCTCGCCAATCGCGGGCGTGATGCCGCGCTTCGCGTCCATCTGACCGATATCTTGCCGCCCGGGCTGCGCTACGAGCGCGGCTCGGCGCGCGGTACGGCGGAGCCCGCCGTCTCGAGCGACGGGCGGCGGCTCGATTTCACCGTTCCTGCGGTCGCGGGCGGGGCGACGCTCGACGTGCGCTATGTCGTCAGCATCGCGCCCGGCGCTCCGGCGGGCGAGGCGGTCAACCGCGTGCTCGCCTCGGGCAATGCCGGGACGACGAGCAATGACGCCGCCGCCGCGGTGCGGATCACGCCGCTGTTGTTCACCGACGGCTTCACGCTGATCGGCCGCGTCACCGAAGGCGGCTGCGGCGATCCCGATCGCGGGCGCAAGGGCATTCCCGGAATCCGCCTGCTGCTCGAGGACGGCACCTATGTCGCGACCGACCGCGATGGCTATTACCATGTCGAGGGCATCCGTCCCGGCCGCCACGTCGTCCAGATGGATACGAACAGCATCCCGCCCGCCTACCAGCCGGTGGCATGCGACAGCGACACGCGCAGCGCGGGCAGTGCGATCTCGCGCTTCGTCGAGGCCGAGGGCGGCTTGCTCAAGCGCGTCGATTTCCAGTTGCGCCCGACCGGCGTGAAGACCGCGGCGGCCGAGGCGCTGCCGATCTCGGTCGCCAGCAGCGCCCATGCCGCGGGCGACCGAGAGTGGTTTGCGGGCCAGCAACCCGGCGTCGCCTTGCTGTTCCCGACCCCCGACTACAATCCGCGCGCGCCGGTGACGCGCGTCGTCGTCAAGCATCTGCCGGGGCAGCGCGTCGCGCTCGTGGTCAATGGCGAGCCGGTCGATCCGTTGCTGTTCGACACGACCGACATCAATCCCGACAAGACGATCGCACTGGCGCGCTGGTCGGGCATCGCGTTGAAAGACGGCGACAATAGCATCGCGGTGCGCGTGTTTTCGGCCGAAGGCGGCGTCGTCACGACGCTGACACGCACGGTGCGATCCGCGAGCATCGCCGACCGCGCGGTGTTCGTTCCCGCCGTCAGCCGGCTCGTCGCCGACGGCCTGACACGCCCGCTGATCGCGGTGCGCGTGACCGACCGGAGCGGGCATCCGGTGCGCGACGGGACGCTCGTCCCGTTCAAGGTCGACCAGCCCTACACCGCCGCGCTCGAGGTCGAGCTCGACCAGGCGCGCCAGCTCGCCGGCAAGGGCCGCGCGCAGACCACTGCGCGCGTCAGCGGCGACGACGGTCTCGCCTTCATCGCGCTCCAGCCGACGACGCACGCTGGCGCTGTCCATGCCGTGATCAGCCTGACGCAGGACAAGACGGTGCGGACGAGCGACGTGCGCGCCTGGCTCGCCGCCTCGACGCGCGACTGGGTGGTGGTCGGCTTTGGCGCGGGGACGATCGGCTATGACACGCTGTCGACGCGGACGCGGTCGCTCCCGGCGGGGATGCGCGGCGGCGTCGTCACCGACGGCCAGCTCGCTTTCTATGCCAAGGGGCGGATCAAGGGATCGTGGCTGATGACGCTCGCCTATGACAGCAACCGCAAGATCGACCGCTCGCGCGGGCTGCTCGGCCAGATTGATCCCGATCGCTATTACACCGTCTATGGCGACGGCAGCGCGCAGGGGTATGACGCGGCGACGCAGCGCAAGCTGTACCTGCGGCTCGAGCGGCGCAATCTCTACGCGCTGCTGGGCGATTTCGAGACCGGGCTGACCGATACCCAGCTGACGCGTTACAGCCGCGTGCTCAACGGCGTGAAGGCCGAATATCAGGGCAACCGCGTGCTGTTCAGCGCGTTCGCCGCCAATACCGACCAGCTGCACGGCCGCGACGAGATTCAGGGCAACGGGCTGTCGGGGCCATACCGGCTGTCGGGCCGCAACATCGTTCCCAATAGCGACCAGCTCCGGCTCGAAGTGCGCGATCGGATCCGCCCCGAGCGCGTCCTGACGAGCACGCAGATGACGCGGCACATCGACTACGACATCGATCCCGCCGCCGGGACGCTCCGCTTCCGTGAGCCGATCCTCGGGCGTGACGCCGCGCTCAACCCGGTGTTCATCGTCGTCGATTATGAGACCGAGAGCACGCTGCGCAAGCTTGCCACTGGCGGCCGTGCGACGGTGCGCATGGCGCAGGGCCGCGTGCAGCTCGGTGCGAGCGTGTTGCGCGATGCGACCGTGGGCAACGGGACGGTCGCGGGGATCGACCTCAAGGCCAAGCCGACCGTCGACAGCGAAATCCGCGCCGAATATGCGCGGGGTGGGGCCGGTGGGTTCGGGGCAGGGCAGGCGTGGCTCGGCGAGGCGGAACTGCACCGCGGCGGCATCGACGTGCTCGTTTATGGCCGCAGCCAGGACCAGGCGTTCGGGCTCGGCCAGCAGAATGTCGTCGAGGCTGGGACGCGAAAGTTCGGCGTCGATGGCCGCGTCGCCTTGAGCAGCAAGCTGGCCATGACGTTGACCGCGTGGAATGCCGTCCAGCTCGATGGCCCCGGCGCGCGCAAGGCCGCCGAGGCCCGGTTGGAGTATCGTCGCGCGACGGGGACGCTGTTCGTCGGCGGGACCTTCGCCGATGACAGCGGGATCGACGGGCAGGCGCGGCATTCGCGGCTGCTGACGCTGGGCGGCACGCAGGTGCTGTTCGGCGGCAAGCTCGAACTCGGCGCGCAGGCGCAGGTCGCGCCGGGCGGCGAGCGCGCGAGCGTCGATTTCCCGCTGCGCCAGCAACTCACCGCGGCGTGGCGCGTGCGCGACGAGATCCGCCTGCTCGGCGGCTATGAATATGCGCAGGGCAAGGATTTTGCCGTCGGCACTCCGCGCCTGGGCTTCGATGTCGCGCCGTGGACGGGGGCGAAGCTGATGTCGACGCTCAACCAGCAGGCGATCGGCGAGAACGGCCAGCGCACCTATGCACAATATGGCCTCAGCCAGTCGCTGCCGATCGGCAAGCGCTGGACGATCGACGTCACGCTCGATGCGAGCAGCACGGTCCGCGGCAAGGTGCCGACCGGCGCCTTCATCGACGCCTTTGCCAGCACCGCGAACGGCGCGACCGCGGGCACCTATCAGAACGATGGCGATTATGTCGCGGCGACGGTCGGCGCAGGGTATCGCGCCGAGCTGTGGTCGGCGAACGGGCGGCTCGAGCATCGCCGCTCGGACCGCGACGTGCGCTGGACGATCACCGGCGATTTCCTGCGCACGCTCGGGCAGGGGCGCACGCTTGCGGCGGGGATCCGCTATGCCGCATTGACCGATCGCTTCGGCGCCTCGGCCGCCGCGCTCAACGCCGATCTGGCGCTCGCGCTGCGGCCGCAGGACAGTCGCTGGTCGGTGCTCGAGCGGCTGCAGTTCCGCCAGGAACATGCCGATGCGGGGATCGAAAGCAGCAACGTGCTCGCCGTATCGTCCTACGGCGGCGGCTTTCAGGGGACACTCCGCGTGATCAACAATCTCGCGCTCAACTATCGAACCGGCAATGAGGGACGCGGGCATGGGCTCGAGGCGACGGTCTATTACGGGTCGAAATGGGTGCACGGCAGCTTCGGGACCTACGATTATACCGGCTATGTCGATGCGATCGGGATCGACATGCGCAAGGATGTCGGGCGTTGCTTCGATATCGGGGTGCAGACGTCGGTCCAGCATGCGTGGCAGCGCGGGGTGGTGTCGTACAGCTATGGCCCGACGGTCGGCGTATCGCCTGCCAAGAACGTATGGATCACCGCGGGTTACAATATCGCGGGCTATCGCGACCGCGATTTCGAGGACGACCATTATTCGCGCGCTGGAGGGTATGTGACCGCACGGCTGAAATTCGACCAGGGCTCGCTCGGCCGCGCCGGCCGCGCATTGTTCGGGATCGGCCGGTGATGCGTGCTCGGCGCTCGCGTGTCCTCGTGATCGCGGCATGCGCACTGCTGGGCCCGGGCAGCGCGTATGGCGCGGATCTGACCGCGACCAAGACCGCCACCGTCCTGTCCGATCCGCTCGGCAATGCCGCGCCGAAATCGCTTCCCGGTGCGGTGGTCGAATATAAGGTGCTGTTCACCAACCCGGTCGGCAATACCGGCAAGACGGTCGACACGATGCGGATCGACGATGTCCTCCCGGCGAGCGTCGTGCTGCGCGTGGCCAATCTTGCCAGCGGCACAGGGCCGATCGAGTTTGCCGATGGCGGGCTGGTCGGCCTGCTCGCCAGCGGGCTGACCTGCTCGTTCGCCTCGCTTTCGAGCACGACCGACTGTTTCGACTTTTATGACGGCAGCAGCTGGAGCTACGCGCCGACGCCCGACGCCCAAGGCTATGACGTCCGGGTGCGGGCAATCCGGATCAAGCCAGGGGCGAACTTCCGCGTGCTCGGCAGCTTCCAGATCCGCTATCGTGTGATGATCCGCTAACGCAATTTTGCGCTTTAGCTTCCTAACACACTGCGCTAGCCTCCCCCCGACATAGGGGGGAATCATGCTCGAACTCGAACACGTTACGCATGTCTATGCCAACGGAACGCGCGCACTCGACGACGTCACGCTGTCGGTGCCCAAGGGCATGTTCGGGTTGCTCGGCCCCAATGGTGCGGGCAAGTCGACGCTGATGCGCACCGTGGCCACGCTGCAGGCACCGACTTCGGGCAGCATCCGCTTCGGCGATATCGACATCCTCGCCACCCCCGACGCCTTGCGCGAGCGGCTTGGCTATCTGCCGCAGGATTTCGGCGTCTATCCGCGGGTTTCTGCCTACGACATGCTCGATCACATGGCGGTGCTCAAAGGCGTCGCCTCGGCGCACGAGCGCAAGCAGACGGTCGAGACGCTGCTCAACCAGACCAATTTGTGGAATGTCCGCAAGAAGGCGATCGCGGGCTTTTCAGGCGGGATGCGGCAGCGCTTCGGGATCGCGCAGGCGCTGATCGGCAATCCCGAACTGATCATCGTCGACGAACCGACCGCGGGCCTCGACCCCGAGGAGCGCAACCGCTTCCTCAACCTGCTCGCCGAGATCGGCGAGAATGTCGTGATCATCCTGTCGACGCACATCGTCGAGGACGTCGCCGATCTGTGCCCGCGCATGGCGGTGCTCGCCGCCGGGCGGATCCAGCTCGAGGGCGCGCCGCAGGATCTGATCCAGGCGTCGCGCGGCACCGTCTGGGCCAAGACGATCGCGCGCGACGACATGGCGCATTATGCGCAGACGCAGAAGGTCATCTCGACCCGGCTGTTCGCGGGCCGGACGATCATTCACGTCCTGTCCGACACCGATCCGGGCGATGGTTTCGCGCCGGTCGTTGGCGGGCTCGAGGACGTCTATTTCTCGACGCTGTCGCGCTCGCGCAGCGGCGATGCGGCCTTGGTCCGTCCCACCGTCGCAGCCGCGTGAAGGGGGCCGGGGGCATGTTCGGCAAGATCGCGCGCTTCGAGCTCGGCTATCAATTCCGCAACCCGGTGTTCTGGGTCGTCTCGGTCCTGTTCTTCCTGCTGCCGTTCGGCGCGATGACGACCGAACAGATCCAGATCGGCGGCGGCGGCAACATCCACAAGAATGCGCCGGTCGCGATCGCGCAGATCTCGCTGATCATGACGCTGTTCTACATGTTCGTGACGACCGCGTTCGTCGCCAACGTGATCGTGCGCGACGATGAAAGCGGCTTCGGGCCGATGGTGCGCTCGACGCGCGTCTCACGCTTCGATTATCTGATGGGGCGCTTCCTCGGCGCGTTCGTCGCCGCGGCGATCACGTTTCTCGTCGTGCCGCTGGCGATCTTTATCGGCTCGCTGATGCCGTGGGTCGACCCCGAGACGATGGGGCCGAACAGGCTGCTCGATTACCTTTCGGTCTATTTTCTGCTCGCGCTGCCGAACCTGCTGCTGACCGCGTCGATCTTCTTCGCGGTCGCGACGATGACGCGATCGATGATGTATTCGTATCTCGGCGTCGTCGTGTTCCTCGTGCTCTACGTCGTGCTCAACACGGTGATCCGCTCCAAGCCCGAATATCGCGAGTTCGGCGCCTATATCGAGTCGTTCGGACTCGGCGCGCTCGCCAAGACGACGCGCTACTTCACCGCGAGCGAGTCGAACGCGCATCTGCCCGCTCTCACCGGCATCCTGCTGTGGAACCGGCTGATCTGGCTGGTCGTGTCGTTCGCCGCGCTGGCGCTCGCTTATGCGCGCTTCACCTTCTCCGAACGCGGCGCGTCGAAGCGGCAGTTGCGGCGACAGCAGCGCAAGGACGCCAAGCTGGCCGCCTCGACGCCCCTACTGGTCGACCACCTTCCGCCCGTCCGCCCCGCCGCGTCGAATGGCGCGCGGCTGTGGTTGCGCTGTCGCTTCGAGATGGGGCTGGTGTTTCGCAGCCCGGCGTTCTTCGTGCTGCTGGTGATCGGCCTGTTCAACGCGCTCGGCGCGCTGATCTTTGCCGGCGAGCTGTACGGAACGCCCGCGCGACCATTGACCTTCGCGGTGATCGGCACGCTGATGGGCGCGTTCGGGATCTTCCCGCTGATCATCGCGATCTATTATGGCGGCGAAGTCGTGTGGCGCGATCGCGAGCGGCGGATGCACGAGATCATCGACGCGACCTCGCTGCCCAACTGGGCGTATATGGTGCCCAAGGCGCTCGCAGTGGCGGGGGTGCTGTTCGCCACGCTGCTGATCTCGGCGGTGGCGGCGATGCTCGTCCAGCTCGCGCGCGGGGTGACCGCGCTCGAGCCGCTGCAATATCTCGACTGGTATTTGCTGCCAATGACGGTCGACATGGTGCTGATCGCGATCCTGTCGGTGTTCGTCCAGGCGCTGAGCCCGAACAAGTTCGTCGGCTGGGGGATCATGGTGATCTACCTCGTCGCCACGCTGACGCTGCAGAATATCGGCTTCGAGCATCCGCTCTACAATTACGGCAGCACCGGCAATCTCGCATTGTCCGACATGAATGGCGATCAGATCGGCGGGCCGCTGAGCTGGTGGCTGCGGCTCTATTGGTCGGGGATCGCGCTCGCGCTGGCAGTGATCGCGCATCTGTTGTGGCGGCGCGGGACCGAGACGCGGTTGGTGCCACGGCTGCGGCAGGTTCCGGCGCGGCTCAAGGGACCGGCGGGCGCGGTGCTCGCGGGCGGCTTGCTTGTCTCGATCGTGACGGGTGTCTGGCTCTACCGGCAGATGGACGTGCGCAACGTCTATCGCACCCGCGACGACCGCGAGGCGCGGCTGGCGACGTACGAGAAGAAATATCTCAAGTACGAGACGGTTCTCCAGCCTTCGACCACCGACATCAAGCTCGATGTCGCGCTCTATCCGGCCGAGCGCCGGATGGAGGCGACGGGCAGCTATCGCTTCGTCAACGATACCGGCGCGCCGGTACGCGACCTGCATGTGCGGCTGGCGAACGAGGATACCAGGATCGTCTCGATCGTGGTTCCAGGTGCGACGCTGGCGATGGACGATGCCGATCTCAAATATCGCATCTATCGCTTCGCCACGCCGCTCGCGCCGGGCGCGGTGGGAACGCTGTCGTTCGTGACGCATCGCCAGACCGTCGCGCTGCGCGCCAATGGCGACGATACGCGGCTGGTCGGCAACGGGACCTTCCTCAGCAATTCGGAGTTCGCCCCGCAGATCGGGATGGACCGCGACGGCCTGCTCGGCGACCGCGCCAAGCGGCGGAAGTACGGGCTGACGCCAGAGTTGCGCAAGGCCAAGCTCGAGGACGTGTCGGCAGAGCGCCGCAACTACATCGGCGATGCCGATTGGGTAAATTCGGACATCACCGTCTCGACCGATGCCGGCCAGACGCCGATCGCCCCGGGTCGCAAACTCTCCGATACCGTCGCGGGCGGCCGGCGCACCGCGCACTTCGTCTCGCCCGCACCGATCCTCGCTTTCTTCTCGGTGCAGTCGGCGGCCTATGCCGAAAAGTCGGAGATGGCGGACGGGGTCAAGCTGTCGGTCTTCTACGACGCGAAGCACGCCTATAATGTCGATCGCATGCTCGCGGCGATGAAGACCTCGCTCGGCTATTATCGCGCCAATTTCGGGCCGTACCAGTTCGACTATGCACGGATCATCGAATTCCCGGGCTATGCCACCTTCGCGCAGGCGTTCGCCGGGACGATCCCGTACTCCGAGCGGATCGGCTTCCTCGCCGACGCCAACGCCCCCGACAAGATCGACTATGTCACCTATGTCACCGCGCACGAGCTGGGCCACCAATATTGGGCGCACCAGATCATCAGCGCCGACATGCAGGGCGGCACGATCCTGGTCGAGACGATGGCGCAATATTCGGCGCTGATGGTGATGAAGCACCTGTATGGCGAGGACAAGATCCGCCGCTTCCTCAAGTACGAGCTCGATCTCTATCTGCGGTCGCGCGGATCTGAGCGGGTCGAGGAGTTGCCGCTCGATCGGGTCGAGGACCAGGGCTACATCCATTATCGCAAGGGCGCAGTGGTGATGTACCTGTTGCAGGATCGGCTCGGCGAGGCCCGTGTCAACGCGATGCTGCGCGGTCTGCTTGCCAAATATCGCTTCAAGAGCCAGCCCTATCCGCGCTCGCTCGATCTGGTGAACGGCTTCCTCGGCCTTGCCCGCACCCCGGCCGAGCGCGAGCTTGTCCGCGACCTGCTCGATCGCATCACGATCTACGATCTGAAGGCGAAAACCGCGAGCGTCCGCAAACTCCCCGACGGTACGTTCGAGACGCTACTCGGCGTCGATGCTGCGAAATTCTACGCGAGCGGCACGGGCAAGGAGACGGCGGCGCCGCTGTCCGACACGATCGCGGTCGGCCTGTTTGACCACAAGCCCGATTACGGCGCCTTTTCGGCCAAGGACGTGGTGTCGATGGAGCGCCTGCCCGTCCGGTCGGGTGTGCAGACGCTCCGCATCATCAGCAAGCGCAAGCCGGCCTTTGCCGGGATTGATCCCTACAACACCTATATCGATCGCAATTCGGACGATAATATCGTGGCAGTGACCGGATGATGCGCTAACGCGGCGCGCAGGGACGCAGTGGGGACAGGCTGCGCAAAGCTTTGGGGCGGAATATGAACGGGTTGCTGAGCGAAGCGTGGCAGGCGTTGAGCGGAGTGCTGGGGGCGCATGGCCCCGCGGTCAACGCGGTGAAGAGCTACACGCCGGGTGATTTCAGCGTTCATTTCTTCCTCCAGCTCGCAGTGATCATCCTCGCGTGCCGGGTTGGTCGGCTGGCTCGGACAGAAATTCCTGCGCCAGCCGCAGGTCGTCGGCGAGATGATCGCCGGGGTCGTGCTCGGCCCGTCGCTGTTCGGCCTGCTGCTGCCCGATCTGCAGCTCGCGATCTTCCCCAAGGACACGCGCAACGTGCTCTATGTCGGCGCGCAATTGGGCGTCGGGCTCTACATGTTAATCGTCGGGCTGACGCTGCAGCTCGATCATTTCAAGTCGAAGGCGCGCAGCGCGGCGATGGTGTCGGCGGCGGGGATCGCCGCGCCGTTCCTGTTCGCGGTGGTGATCACGCCGTTCCTGCTGACGGTGCCCGGCCTGTTCGCGGCCGGCATCGACCGGGCGAGCGCGACGTTGTTCATGGGCGCGTGCATCGCGCTGACGGCCTTCCCGATGCTCGCGCGGATCATCAACGAGCGCGGCCTTGCCAATTCGGCGCTCGGCACGCTGTCGCTCACCGCGGGCGCATTCGACGATGCCGCTTCGTGGTGCGTGCTCGCGATCGTGCTGGCGACCTTCGGGGCGGGGGCGGGCGTTGCGGTGCTCGCGATCGGCGGGGCGCTGATCTACACCGGCTTCATGCTGCTGCTCGGGCGGCGGCTGCTCGCCCCGCTCGGCAGGATTGTCGAGCAGCGTGGCGAGATGACCAGCGGGATGCTCGCGGTCGCGTTGCTGCTGTTCTGCCTGTCGGCGTTCGTGATGGACGCGATCGGCATCCATGCGATCTTCGGCGGCTTCCTGATGGGCGTGTGCATGCCGCGCGGGCTGTTCGTCGCCGAGTTGAAGCGCAAGGTCGAGCCGCTCGCGGTCGTGCTGCTGCTGCCGATGTTCTTCACCTATTCGGGGCTCAACACGCGGATGGACATGGTTGCGTCGGGGTCGCTGCTGCTGATCGCGCTCGGGATCCTGGTCGTGTCGATCCTCGCCAAGTTCGGCGCCTGCTATGCCGCCGCGCGGCTGTCGGGCGAGGACAACAGCACCGCGCTCGGGATCGGCGCGCTGATGAACTCGCGCGGGCTGATGGAGCTGATCATCATCAATATCGGGCTGCAGAAGGGCATTATTGGACCGACCTTGTTCGCGATGCTCGTGCTGATGGCGATCGTCACCACGGTGATGGCGACGCCGTTGTTCGAGGCGGTCTACGGCCGCGCGGCGCGCGCGCGCGGCGATCTGGCGGCGGTCGATGCCGAGCTGGCGTCGGTCTGATCAGCCGAGCGTGAGGCGCAGCGCGAGCGCGGCGAGCGTGACGAGCAGCACGGGTACGGTCAGCGTCACGCCGACCTTAAAATAATAGCCCCAGCCGATCCGCACGTCCTTCTGCGCGAGGACATGGAGCCACAGCAGCGTGGCGAGCGAGCCGATCGGCGTCAGCTTGGGGCCGAGATCGCAGCCGATGACGTTGGCATAGACCATCGCCTCGCGGATCGTGCCGGTCGCGTGGCTCGCGTCGATCGCCAGCGCGCCGATCAGCACGCTCGGCATGTTGTTCATCACCGATGAGAGCAAGGCAGCGATAATCCCGGTGCCGAACGCGGCACCCCATACGCCGCCTGCCGCGGCGCGGTCGAGCAGGACGGCCACCTGGTTGGTCAGGCCGGCGTTGCGCAGGCCGTAGACGACGAGATACATGCCGAGCGAGAAGATCACGACCTGCCACGGCGCGCCGCGCAGCACCTTGCCGGTCTGGATAACGGTGCCGCGCGCCGCCACAGCGAGCAGGATCAGCGCGCCCGCGGCGGCGATCGCGCTGATCGGTACGCCGAGCGGATCGAGCACGAAGAAGCCGAGCAGCAGCGCGGCCAAGACGAACCAGCCGACGGTGAAGGTGGCGCGATCACGGATCGCCTCCGCTGGCTCACGGAGTTGCGTGGCATCATAGGCGGCTGGAATGTCGCGGCGGAAGTAGAGCCGCAGCACCAGCAGCGTCGCGGCGATCGCGGCGAGATCGACGGGGAGCATGACGCTGGCATAAGCGCCGAAGCCGAGCTTGAAGAAATCGGCCGAGACGATGTTGACGAGGTTCGACACGACGAGCGGCAGGCTCGCCGTATCGGCGATGAAGCCTGCCGCCATCACGAAGGCGAGCGTCGCCTTCGCGCCGTATCCGAGCGCGCGCAGCATCGCGAGGACGATCGGGGTGAGGATCAGCGCGGCGCCGTCATTGGCGAACAACGCCGAGACCGCCGCGTCGAGCAGCACGACGAGCGTGAACAGCCGCTTGCCGCGTCCACCGCCCCAGCGCGCGACATGCAGCGCGGACCATTCGAACAGCCCGGCTTCGTCGAGCAACAGGCTGGTGATGATGATCGCAACGAAGGTGGCGGTCGCGTTCCACACGATGTTCCACACCGTCGGCACGTCGCCGAGCGTCACGACGCCGAGCAGCAACGCGACTGCCGCCCCGCCCATCGCGCTCCAGCCGATCCCGAGGCCACGCGGCTGCCAGATGACGAGCGTGATCGTGACGACGAAGATCAGCAGCGCAACCAGCATCAGGCGATCCGCTGGCCGGCGGCGTCGATCACCGCTTCGCCGTCTTCCTTGGCGAAGGCGCCGCGCTGCGGATCGGGCAGGATGTCGAGCACCGCCTCGGACGGGCGGCACAGTTTGACGCCGAGCGGCGAGACGACGAGCGGGCGATTGATCAAGATCGGATGCGCCATCATCGCGTCGATCAGAGCCGCGTCGGATAGCGTCGCATCTTCCAGCCCGAGCTCGGCATAGGGCGTGCCCTTGCTGCGCAGCAGCTCGCGCGGCGTCAGCCCGGCGCGCGCGATCAGCTCGACGAGCAACGCGCGCTCGGGCGGGGTCTTGAGATATTCGATGACGTGCGGCTGGACGCCGCTGTTGCGGATCAGCGCGAGTACGTTGCGCGAGGTCCCGCAGGCGGGGTTATGATAGACGATGATGTCGGTCATGGCGGGCTCCGGGTCAGCAGCAGGCAAGGTCGGCGATCAGCGGCGCGCACAGTTCGGACCGGCCCTCGCAACAGTCCCTGGCGAGGAACAGCATCAGGTCGCTGAGCGTGCCGATCGACGCGCGCTGGATCATCTGCCGACCGCGCTTTTCCGACGTGACGAGGCCGGCTTTCGCCAACACCGCGAGATGCGTCGAGAAGGTGCTCTGCGTCAGGCCGGTCTGCGCGACGAGGTCGCCGGTCGAGAGCCCGTCGGGTTCGTGCCGCACGAGCAAACGAAAGGCCGCGAGGCGCGTCGGATGGGCAAGTGCAGCGAGAATGGTAAGCGCGTCGTCGGTCGGCATGCATCGGAATTATCCGATGGCTCCGCGTTGAGCAAGACCTGTCGGGAAAAACCGATGGAGTAACTCAGCCGGTCTTGCGTCGCTGTGCCGAGCGAATCGTGCCGACCAGTCGCGAGAGGATCAGTTCCTCGATCCCCGCATAGCCCATCCCGAGATGGTCGGGCCGCACGCCGGTCGCGTCGCCGAGCTTGAGCCGCCCGGTGCGCAAGCCGGCGCGCGCGATCCGCGCCCAGCGCCGCGCGGTCTCCCAGCGGATCAGCGCGAGGCTTTCAGCGTCGGGCGTGTGGCGCTGCAGGAAATCGTCCTGCAGCGCGACCAGCGTCTCGCCGACGCGCTCGAAGGTCGCGCGATCGGGGACTGGCTGCTGCGCCATCACGTAGCGGCCGATCAACGTCGCAGCGTCGCCCGCCGCATCGCCGAACAGCGGGGTATAGGCATCGGCCAGGACCTCGCTCGCGCGCTCGCGCATCGCGGTCGCCTGGAGCTGCGACGCGCCGCCGCCATGCCGGCGATAGGTCAGCAACTCGTCGTCGATCCGCGCGATCCCGCCAAACGCCGAGATGCGGTGATAGAGATCGAAATCCTCGGCATAGACGCGCTCGGGCCGTTGGAACGGGTCGAGCTTTCGCGCCGCGTCGGTCCGCATCATCACCGAGGACCACACCAGCGGATTCTCGATCCGCATCAGCCATTCGATCAGCAGCGGGGTCGAGAGCGGTGCGAGCGCTGACGGCAGGATCGTACCCTCGAACAGCACGTTGGCGGCGCTGCCGACCAGCACGATCTCGGGATGCGCATCGAGATAGGCGACCTGCCGCGCGAGCCGCGTCGGATGGCACAGATCGTCATGATCGAGCGCGGCGATATAGCGGCCGCGCGCCTCGGCAAAGGCGGCGTTGCGCGTCAGCACGACGCGACGGTTGGTCGGCGCCTCGATCACGCGGATCCGCGGATCGTCGAAGCTGCGCGCAACGGCGACGGTCGCGTCGGTCGAGCAGTCGTCGACGATGATCAGTTCGAAATCGGGAAACGTCTGCGCCTGGAGCGAGGCGATCGTCTCGCCGATCAGCTCCGCCCCATTATAGGTGGGCATGATGACACTAACGGTGGGGGCAGTCATGCCACCGCTCGTGCGCCATCTCCGAGCACCTGGTCAACGATCATCGCACCGACATCGTTCTGCCATTGCCACAGTCCGTTGGCCTGGCCCGAGAAGCTTGCTTCGCCGCCAAGCCGGCCCCACGGCACGAAGCCCGCCGCCAGCCCGATCCCGAACAGCCCCGGGATCGCCGCGCCGCTCGCATCGAGGATGCGGCAATGCCGATCGACCATCGCGCTGCCCTGGTGCGCCGCAAGCGCGATCGCGCGGCCGTCCTGATCGTGCACCGGCAGCGCGCGCGGGCGATAGCCGAGCGCCGCGATGACGAGATCGGCCTCGGCGAGATGGGCGCGCGCGCCCGCGTCGTCGTCGCCGCGGACCTGATGGACGGTGAGGCGCGGATCGGGCGTCCGCCCGTCGACGCGGAGCTCGCGCAGCACGAGTTCGCGCGCCTCGAGCCGGAAGCCCGCGAGGCGGTAGACGAAGCCGCTCACGGGGCAGATGTCGTCGGGGCCGAAATCGGTGAAGCCCTCGGCCGCAGCGGCGGCGGGGGTGGGGTAGAAGGGGCGCAGCGGACGGCGGTGGAGCAGCGTGATCGCGCCCGCGCCGAGCGGGATGCTCGCCGTCTTGAGCAGCAGGACGATCGTCGCGATCGCGCTGGTCGATCCGCCGATCACGACGATCCTGGGGTTGCGCTTGGTCGACAGCAGATCGACGATCCTCTCGGGGCCGCCGAGCGCGAGCGCTTCGTCTGATTGCATCAGCCGGTCGCCGACCTCGCTGACGAGCGACACCCCGCCGGCGCGCTGCGCGGCGAGCCGGTCGAGCGGCTGGTGCCCGCCGGTCGCGATCGCCACTGCGCTCGAGAGCTGGTCGAACTCGTGCCCGTCGCTGCGGCGGCGCAGGCGGCTCGACCATAGGCCGCCGGCGACGCGCGTCGTGCCGAGCACGTCGTGTCCGGTCAGTACCGTCCCGCCATGCTGCGTGACGAGCGCGTGGAGGTGTTGCCCGGCCGCCTGGACGAACGCCCCCGCCTCGACCAGCGGCACACCGAGCGCGCCGATATAGTGGCCGACCGCCTGTCCGGTCGGATGATCGACCAGAGCGGCGAGTTCGGGATGCGGATTGTCGCGCACCGCGCTGAGGAAAGTTTCGGCAGTGCTGTCCGACGTGATCGCATAGCGGCCGATCCGCCCCTCGCCGAGCGTCGCCTCGCGCTCGGCGACGACCAGCCCCGATCCGGCGAGCTCGGGCAAGCGGCCGCGCTTGCTCGCGGCGGTGAGCAATGCGGTGCCGGCGGGGCCGCCGCCGACGACGAGCAGCGAGGCGATCGTTTGTTGCCGGGGCTGCGCCGGCGTGCGGAGTTCGCGCGACAGGATGCGATTGAACGCCTCGGCGATCACCGCGACATCGGCGACGCGCATCGCATCGGTGACGGGGAGCGAGAGCGAGCGCGCCCCTATCGAATCGGCGACCGGGGTCGGCAGGATCGTCGCGGTGCGCTGGAACAGCGGCTGTTCGCCGAGGTGCGGGCTGAAATATTGGCCTGACCCGATCCCGACCGCTGCGAGCGCGGCGGCGATTTCCGCACGGCGGTGGACGACCGATTCGGGGAGCAACACCGGCATGAACTGGCTCGCGCGTCGCTGGCCCTCCGCCTGCTGGAACGCGACGCCCTTCAGGTCGGTCCGATAGGCCGCTTCGAGCGCGGCGCGGTGGTCGCACACCGTGTCGATTTCGGCGAGCTTGGCGCGCGCCATCACCGCGAGCACTTCGGGGAGCTTGGCGTTGAGGCCGAACAGCGTCGCGTTGCGATTGGCCTCGAAGCCGAAATTGGCCATCGCGCGCAGCCGCGCGATCAGATCGGTATCGCCCGAGTGGATCAGCCCGCCCTCGGCGACCGCAAAGGTCTTGGTCGCGTGCATCGAATGGACCACCGCGAAGGGTGCCCCCGCGCCGAACCCGCCCCCGCCCGCGTCGCGGGTGCCGAGCGAGGCGGCGGCATCGATCACCACGCCGACGCCGTGTTCGCGCTGCAGCCAGGCATAGCGGTCGAGGTCGATCGCGGTGCCGAATGTCGCATAGGGCAGCAGCACCGCGATTCGGTCGCCATGCTCGCGCAGCAGGCGCTCCTCGGCCTCGGCGCTCGCGGTCCAGTCGGCGGGGTCGATGTCGCAGATCAAAGGGGTCAGCCCGGCCCACAATGCCGCCTGCGCGGTCGCGGCGAAGGTCAGCGCGGGCATCAGCGCATAGCGCCCGGCGGAGCGCTCGCCTGCGGCTTCGCGGATCGCGATCATCAGCCCGAGCGTCGCATTGCTGACCGCAAGGCTTGCGCCGTGTCCGCCGAACAGCTGCGCCGTCGCCTCGGCCTCGAACGCGCGGACCTCGGGACCGTTATTGCTGAAATGACCCGACGCCTCGACACGGTGCAGCGCCGCGACGTGATCGCTCAGCCGCGGCGGGTTGGGGGCGATCAAGGGGTAGCGCATAGCGGTCGGGCCTCTCTGGACTACGGACCCGCGCCTTGTGGCGTGAAGCCTCCTAAAATCTCGTTACGAGGCTGATATGTATCGGCATCCGCCGTCTTGGGAAACGTCAGCCCTCCCGCGCGACGGCGAAGCCCGCGAACGACTGGTTGACCGGCATCAGTTCGAGCGTGTTGATGTTGAGATGGGCCGGCAATTCGGCGACCCACAGCAAAGTCGCGGCGATGTCGTCGCCGGTCATCGGGTTGGCACCGGCATAGAGCGTGTCGGACGCCGCCTGATTGCCGCCGGTGCGCACCACGGTGAATTCGGTCTCGACCATGCCCGGCTCGATCGAGGTGACGCGCACCCCGGTGCCGTGCAGATCGGCGCGCAGCCCGAGGCTGAACTGATGGACGAACGCCTTGGTCCCGCCATAGACGTTGCCGCCCCCATAGGGATAGGTCGCCGCGACCGAGGACAGGTTGATGATCGCGCCCTTGCGCGCGACGAGACCGGGCAGCAGCGTCCGCGTCACCGCGACCAGCGCCGAGACGTTGGTGTCGATCATCGTCTGCCAATCGTCGAGCTTGGCGTCCTGTGCCGGCGCGGTGCCGAGCGCGAGCCCGGCATTGTTGATGAGCAGGTCGATCTGCGCGAAGTCGCCGGGCAAGCCAGCGATCGCGGCTTGCATCGCCGCGCGGTCGCGAACGTCAAAAGCGAGCGTGTGGAGGTTTTCGCCAAGCGAATCGGCGAGCGCCTTCAGCCGATCGGCACGGCGCCCGGTGGTGACGACGCGCCAGCCCGAAGCCGCGAACGCGCGGACGGCGGCCTCGCCGATCCCGGACGTGCCACCCGTGATGAAGACCGTACGCATCACCACTTCTCCAGAGCTGTTCAGGAAAATGGTGCCCGAGGGCGGATTCGAACCACCGACACTGCGATTTTCAGTCGCATGCTCTACCAACTGAGCTACTCGGGCACACCCGAATTGCTCCGGGGAAGCGGCCTCTTAGTCGCGGTCTCGGGGCGTGTCTAGCCCGTCTTCGTCTTCTTCGCCGGGCAAAGTGCGCACCGGGATCGCATAACCCTCGCCCAGCCACTGCAGCAGGTCGCGGTCGCGGCAGCCTTGCGAGCAGAAGGGAGAGAAGGCCGCGACGGGCGGCTTGCCGCACAGCGGACAGGGTTTGGAACGCGCCATCATGCCACCTCGAAGATCGGGGTGACGCCGGTACGCCGCGCGAGCTCGGCGATCCAGTGCGGATTGGCAGCGAGCACCTTTTGCACGCCGGGCGCCACGCGGTGCTGCGTCTGTGCCGGCGGCGGGATGCGCTCGATCCGGCGGAGCAGGGCACGCGCTTTCGCGGCGGCGGGATCGGCGCGGAGCAGTTCGGGGAGCGACACGCGGGCACGGCGACGGACGATCTGGACGAAGCCGAAGCCGTTTATCGCGGTGCGCTCGAACGGCTGGGGCAGCCCCGCGTCGATCGCGGCATCGACCGCACCGCGCGCCGCCTTGCCGCTGAGGGTGGGAAAGTCGACGCCGATCGACCCGCCGATGTCGAAGCGCACGATCGCCGCGGCGACCGCGCGCGCCGCAGCGAGCGCAAGCGGCTCGAGCGGCGGATAGCCATCGACGTCGAACAGCGTCATCGCCGGGGTCGGGCTCATCCGCAGTGCGCCGCCCACCGATCCCGTAAAGACGATGTCGCCGCTCTCGGCCTCCTCGAGCATTTCCGACCAGCCGGCCGCCTCGAAATGGTCGAGCTCGTGCGCCCGGCAGGTCCGCACGGATACGCCGCTCGCGGTGATTCGCTCGAGCAGGCTCGGCCCGGCACGCGCGGGGCCTTCAGCGGGGGCGCAGCGCGGCAGCTTGGTGCGGCGCCCCTCCGGGATCGCCTCGCGCACCAGCTCGACCAGCAGCGTGGTCCCTTGCGTGATGCCGGGCGGGAGCGGGGCGAGCATCGCCTCGCCGCCGGTAAAGGCGACACGGCCCTCGCGGCCCTTGACGGTGATCTCGACCAGCCGGGCCGGCAGCACCGCACCGATCCGCGGACCGGTCTGATCGAGCTCGATCCGCGCCTCGACGATTCCCGTATCGTCGACCAGGATCGCGCGGGCCTCGCCGATTCCGGCCTCGTACAGCCATTCAGCCAAGCGCGACGCCCGAGGCCAGCAACAGCGCCCGCGTCTCGAACAACGGCAGCCCGATCACGCCCGAATGCGACCCCGACAGGAAGCGCACGAACGCCTCGGCACGGCCCTGAATGGCATAACCGCCGGCCTTGCCGAGCCCTTCGCCGCTGGCGACATACGCGTCGATCTCGGCGGCGGAGAGCGGCTTGAACGCGACGATCGTGTCCGACAGCCGGGTGCGCGCCGTTCCGTCGGCGGCGATGACGCACACCGCGCTCAGGCAATGATGGCGTCGGCCCGAGAGCAGGCCGAGCAGGCGGCGCTGCACGTCCTCGGTCTCGGCGGGGGGCAGGATGCGACGGCCGAGCGCGATCGTCGTGTCGCCGGCGAGGACGATCTCGTCCGCGGCACGGCCCACCGCCTGCGCCTTCGCGAGCGCGAGCCGCAGCGCATAGACGCGGGGTGCCTCGCCGGTCAGCGGGGTCTCGTCAATGTCGGGCGATTCGATTCGCACGGGCGTCACCCCGATCCGCGCGAGCAGATCGCGGCGGCGCGGCGAGGAGGAGGCGAGAACCAGGGCCGCGCTCATCGCCGATGCGCGCTCACTTGAAGCGATAGGTGATCCGCCCTTTGGTCAGATCGTACGGGGTCAGCTCGACCAGCACCTCGTCGCCGACGAGCACGCGGATGCGGTTCTTGCGCATCTTGCCGGCGGTGTGACCAAGAATTTCGTGATCGTTCTCAAGCTTCACGCGGAACATGGCGTTGGGCAGAAGCTCCACCACCTGGCCGCGCATTTCGAGCAGTTCTTCTTTTGCCAAACAAACCTCTGAGGATGTGGGTGATCTTGTGCGGAGTTCGCGAAGCGCGGCGCATAGCCGAAGATGCCCGAAAAGGAAAGCCGCGCGGGCAAAGGGGACGAAGGTTGCATATCCTCGCGCGATTTAGTGTGGTGCATATATAATACAGTGACCCGCGGAAAGTCACACGAAAGTCGCACCATTGCGGGGTGGCGGGAGCGTAGCGTCCGGTCATCAGAAAGAGCGGCCCGCAAGGGGGGCGATGCGCGAGGATGACAAAAAGGCCGCGTGTAGGACAGCGGTTTTTGAGGGGGGCGATCAGGCGGGATTATTCTCCTTCAAGAACGCTTCGAGTTCGGTGAGGAATTGCACCCGGTCGGCCTCGCGCGAGAAATGGTGGTCACCGAGCGGCTGCTCGACATAGCGGTACGGTTTGCCCGCCGCCTTCAGCCGCGCGACCATGCTGCGCGATTGCGCGACCGGGACGACGGTGTCTTTCTTGCCGTGGAGGATGAGGATCGGCATCGCGAAATGCGCGGCGTCATAGACCGGCGAGACCGCCTTGCTGGGTCTTATCGAGCGGAATGCTCGCGAGCCGCTGTTGGCCCTTGATCGCGTGCTTGGTCGCGATGCGCGTGCCGTCGGGCGAAAGCTTGGGGGGTTCCATGAAGGGAAGCTGTCCGAAGCTTTCCGCCGAGATCGCGCTGGCGGGCGGCTTGGGCGGTCCCGCGGGCGCGCTTTCGGTCGCGCCGAGCGGGACCGCAGCGAACAGCACGAACCCGCCGAACAGGCCTTTAAATCCCTGATATGTCATATGTCCCCCGACAGGCGCGCGTGGCGCCGATGCCACCTTACCAAGGTGCCGGGGCGAGGCAAGCGGGGGGCGGGCCTTTACGCGGACCGCAGAAACGGCAGCACGCGCTCGTAATCCGCGCGCGCGCCGCGGCCGTGTTGCGCGTGGTAGCCATTGGTGGTCAGCACGTAATCGCCGACGATCGCGGCCTGCTGCTCGATGTTGAAGCGCGTGAAGGGGCGGTTGGTGTCGGCGAGGTCGCCGTAATGGTAGCGGCCAGCGGCGAGCGTGCCGCGCAGGCGGACCCACATGCCGCTCTGATGCTGCCAGACATGCGTCAGCTCGTGCAGGATCCAGGCGAGGTCGGGGATGGTCGTCGAGAAATCGGGTTTGAAGCTGGGGCGCGGGAAATAGATGTGGCCGTTGGGGGCCATTGCCACGTTCCGCGGCTGGAAGGGGAGATAGCGGCGGGCGTGGACCTTGATGCCGTCGTACGCGATCGCGGGGCCGAACAGGGCTTGCGCGTGGTCGCGTTCGCCGGGGGATAGGGGGCGGTGGGGCATTTGGGCTGGGTAGCGGGTTTTGGGGTGGTGGGGAAATTTGGGGTGAGGTGGGGTGAGGCCCCCGTCCTCCCGATTGTCACCCCGGCCGTGTGCCGGGGTCCACCGGGATGCGCACGTGAGCGGCGTAGCGCGCGCGACACGGTGGACCCCTGGACAGGCCCGGGGTGACAGAAGAAGGGGGGCTCCGACACGCTCAGCGCGAATGGGTGGGGGGCAGTCCTCTCAGCCGTCACCCCGGCCGTGTGCCGGGGTCCACCGCGATGCGCGCGCAACCCTCGTGGCGCGCGCGGCAGGGTGGGCCCCGGCACAAGGCCGGGGTGACGGAAGAAGGGAGAAGAAGGGGCGTCGTGGCAAAGCCACGCCGTCGGTCGGGGCGTCGGGCGCCCCCGCCGGCCGGTCGCGCTTGCTGAGCTTTGCTCAGCCTGCGCTTGCAGCAAGGGCTGCAAGCAGCAGCAGCGCGACAATATTGGTTATCTTGATCATCGGATTGACCGCCGGCCCCGCCGTATCCTTGTAAGGATCCCCCACGGTATCCCCCGTCACCGCCGCCTTGTGCGCTTCCGAGCCCTTGCCGCCATAATGCCCGTCCTCGATATATTTCTTGGCATTGTCCCACGCGCCGCCGCCGCTCGTCATCGAGATCGCGACGAACAGCCCCGAGACGATCACCCCGAGCAGCATCGCGCCCCAGGCCGCGAAGCCCTCGGCCTGGCCCGCTACGCCGCGGATCACGAAGAAGACGAGGATCGGCGAGAGCACCGGCAGCAGCGAGGGGACGATCATCTCCTTGATCGCCGCCTTGGTGACCAGATCGACCGTGCGTGCGTAATCGGGGCGGCTGGTGCCCGCCATGATCCCGGGATTCTCGCGGAACTGGTGGCGCACTTCCTCGACGACCGCGCCCGCCGCGCGGCCGACCGCGGTCATCCCCATCGCGCCGAACAGATAGGGGAGCAGCGCGCCGAGCAGCAGCCCGACGATGACGTACGGGTTCGACAGCGCGAAATTGACCGTGAGATCGGGGAAATCGCGCGCCAGGTCTGAGGTGTAGGCGTTGAACAGCACGAGCGCCGCGAGCGCCGCCGAGCCGATCGCATAGCCCTTGGTCACCGCCTTGGTGGTGTTGCCGACCGCGTCGAGCGCATCGGTGCGGTGGCGGACGTCGTCGGGCAGGCCGGCCATCTCGGCGATGCCGCCGGCATTGTCGGTCACCGGGCCGTAGGCGTCCAAAGCGACGACCATCCCCGCCTGCGCGAGCATCGCGGTTGCGGCAAAGGCGATGCCGATCACGCCCGCGAGCTGATACGCCGCGATCACCGCGACGACGATGACGAGTGTGGGGAGCGCGGTGGATTCGAGGCTGATCGCGAGGCCCTGGATGACGTTGGTGCCGTGGCCGGTCTGCGACGCCTTGGCGATGCTGCGCACCGGGCGGAAGTTGGTGCCGGTGTAATATTCGGTGATCCACACCAGCAGCCCGGTGACCGCGAGCCCGACCATCATCGACCAGAACAGCTCCCAGCCGGTGAAGGTCGCCGCCGCGACGCCGGCGGCGGCAACCTGCGTCCCGCCGTCGAGGAAGGCGTTGCCGCCGATCACCGCGCTCATGTCGCCGAGCACATAGCGCGTGACGAGATAGATCGCCGGGATCGACAGCAGGATGCTGACCCAGAACCCCTTGTAGAGCGCGCCCATGATCGATTGCCCCTTGCCGAGGCGGACGAAATAGGTGCCGATGATCGAGGTGAGGATGCACACCCCGCCGACGATCAGCGGGAGCGTCATCACCTGGAGCAGCGCATCGGCCTGGCGCAGCGCGAGCGCGACCGAGATCATCGTCACGCCGATCGTGACGACATAGGTCTCGAACAGATCGGCCGCCATGCCGGCGCAATCGCCGACATTGTCGCCGACGTTATCGGCGATCGTGGCGGGGTTGCGCGGGTCGTCCTCGGGGATGCCGGCCTCGACCTTGCCGACGAGATCGGCGCCGACATCGGCCGCCTTGGTGAAGATCCCGCCCCCCAGACGCGCGAAGATCGAGATGAGCGAGGCGCCGAACGCGAGCGCGGTGAGCGCCTTCACCACCACCGGCGCGCCGGCGTCGGCGCCGTTCGGGCCGGCGAGGAACCAGAAGGTGCCCGAGATTGCCAGCAGTCCGAGGCCTGCAACGAGTAGCCCGGTGACCGCGCCCGAGCGGAACGCCATCGTCAGGCCGCCCTGCAGCGAGGTGCGTGCGGCTTCGGCGGTGCGGACGTTGGCGCGGACCGAGATGTTCATGCCGACATAGCCCGCCACGCCCGACAGCACCGCGCCGAGCGCGAAGCTCACCGCCGAGACGGGCGTGCGCATCCCGTCGAGGAAGAACCACACCAAAGCGAGGACGATGACGCCGACGATCGCGATCGTGCGGTATTGCCGGCCGAGATAGGCTTTGGCGCCTTCCTGGATCGCGGCGGCGATGTCCTGCATCTTGGCGTTGCCCGCGGGCGCTCGGAGGACCTGGGCGGAGGTGAGGAGGCCGTAGGCTACGGCAATCACGCCATAGATGATGGCGGCATAGACGATCGTCATGCGTGTCCTTTCCCATGGAATCGGTGAGGTGTCACACAGCCGCGCGCCCCCACGCTTGGGGCCCAGAGTAGCGCCGCGGCGGGGCTTGGCAAGCGGCGCGGTTCGAGCGGCTTAGCCGGCGTGCTGATAGCCGAGCGCGGCGGGGAGCGGCAGTGGTGTGCCCGCGTCGTGCAGCGTGAGGCCTTCGCCGGGCGCGAACACGCCGATCCGCGTTGCGGGCGCGGGGGGGGCGAGGTGCGGGGGCAGCGCGAAGAGCAATTGATAGTCGTCGCCCGCGGTGGCTGCGGCGAGGCGCGCGGCGCGGGTGTCGCCGGCGTGGGCGCGATAGGCGTTGGACAGCGGGATCTGCGCCAGATCGATCGCGAGCGCGAGGCCGCTTGCCGCCGCCATGCGCTGCGCGTCGATCAACAGGCCGTCGGACACGTCCATCATCGCATGGACGTGGGGGGCGAGCGCTTGGCCAGCGGCGAGCTGCGGCTGCGGGCGGCGATAGGCGGCGAGCAGGTCGGCCGGGCCGGGCTGTCCTTGCGCGATCGCGAGCCCTGCGCCGGCATCGCCGATCGTGCCGGTGACCCAGAGCGCATCGCCGACTTGCGCGCCGCTGCGGGTGGGCGCGTGCGCACTGTCGCCGAGCGCGGTGAGCGTGATCACGCGCGGGGCGTGCGGCGGGAGCGAGACGGTGTCGCCGCCGAGGATCGGCGCGGCGAAGGCGCCGAGCGCCTCGGCGAGGCCGGCGAGGAAGGCGGTGTCCCAATCGGTCGGCGAGGCTGGGGCGTCGCTTCGCAGTGGATAGTTGAGCATCACCCCGACCGGCACCGCGCCCTTCGCCGCCAGATCCGACACATTGGTCGTGACCAGTTTCCAGGCGACATCCCCCGCAGGATCGCTGTCGAGATAATGCACCCCCTCGACCAGCGTATCGCTCGTCAGCACGAGCCGCCCGAGCCGCGCCGCATCGTCGCGCAAGCCCAGCGCGCCGGGATGCAGCGGCAGCGCGCGCAGGGCTGCGATGAAATCGGCCTCGGTCATGGTTGTGCTCTAGCGGCCCCCGCGGGGGATGTCTGCCGTCGCCGGCCGAGCGCCAGAGCGGTTTGCGTCGACGCAGTGGGTCAGGCGGGATTCGCGTTCGGTAGCGGTGACGCGGAATGCCCGGTGACACGCGCTTCACTCTTTTCCAGCAATCCGCGTTTGCTCCAGAAAAAGATCGCGGTGACCAACAGGACAAGCGGCAAGACCACGCCCGATTCATCGATGGTGTACGCGGTTATCGCCCCGCGCGAGGCGGTCAGAGGAGCGAAGAAAGCCTGATTGAAGAGATTGATGCTCGCATGGGCGATCACCCCCGTCCACAGGCTGCCCGACCGCATCCGTATCCATGACATGATGACCGCAAGGCTGAGAACCTCCACGACAAAGCAGGGGGTCGCGAACCACCAAGGTGTGGCACTATCGTAGTTCGAGAAGAAAATGAGGGGGAAATGCCAGACGGCCCAAATGGCGCCCGTCAGCAAGGCGCCGCGCGTGAAGCCGAGTCGTTCGTAAAGGATGGGACTGAGGAAACCACGCCAGCCGATCTCTTCACCGAGAGCCGTCGCGACACCGCGCACGATGCCCGTGGTCGCGAGAAGCACAAACCAGCCGGAGACCACGATCCATGGGTCTGCGGCGGGCCAACCCAGACTCTTCCGCAACGCGGTGACCGTTTCAGCTTTAGGAAAACCGCCGAAACCGGCCGCGTAGACGATTCCGTAAACGACGCTGCAGACCGCGAACGGCCAGAGGTACGACAGCACTTGCCAGCGCCATCGTCCCCACCGCCACCCGAGCGACCTGACGGATTGGCCCGTGATCGCACAGGTGAGCAGCGCCGCTACCGCGGGGCCCCACATGGCTCCGACCGCATAAGCGCCGCGGCCGCCGGCTGAATCGCCGGTCGCTATCGCCAATGCCCAGAACGGGCCGGTCGCGACGCAGGTCAGAACGATGAAAAGCACTACGCGCGATTTGGTCGCAGCCGCGAGACCGAATTTCCTACTCAACATCCATTTCAATTAGCACGCCGCGGCGGGAAGGTCTGCGTATTGTATCGAGGGATTCCGTGCGGTCCCTGCAGAGCGGGCGGCGCCGCTCTCCCTCTCGTCTGGCGCGCGACGGCAGCACAGGGGATTAACGCACGGTGTGCGCCCGCCCCGATCATTCCTCGCGCTTGGCCCCGTCGAGCACGCGTTCAGCGCGCGCCGCGTCGTGCGCTGCCGCCGCGCGCTCGGCCTTGCTGCGGCCGAAGGCGGCGCGGTTGGTGGCGGCGGTCGTCTCGGCGGTGTCGCGCGCGCGCGCCTTTCGCGCGCGGCGAAGGTTGACGACCTCGGCCATGCTCAGGCGCGAACGTCCTTGGCGATGTTGTCGAGCAGGCCGTTGACGAAGCCCGCCTCGCGCTTGTCGAAGAAGGCGTGCGCGACGTCGACATATTCGGTGATGACGGTGCCGACCGGCACGTCGGCGCGCGCGAGCAGCTCGTAGGTGCCGGCGCGCAGGATCGCACGCATCGCCTTGTCGAGCCGCGCGAGGTTCCAGCCCTTGGCGAGCTTGGCGGCGATCGTCGTGTCGATCTCGGCGAGGCGCGCCTCGGTGCCCTTTACGACATCGTCGAAGAAATCGACCTCGGCCTCGGCATATTCGGCATCCTCGATCGTCGCGCCGAGGCGGTGATTGTGGAACTCGTTGAGCAACTGCGCGATCGGCGTTGCTTCCATGTCGTGCTGGTACAGCGCCTGGACGGCGGCGAGACGGGCGGCGGCGCGCGCTTTGGAGCGGGCGGCGGTGCGGGGAGTGGCGTGGGAGGACATGGGCGGGCGCCATAGGGGAAAAAGCGCGGAACGGGAAGATTGGTGTGTGGGGGGGCTGTTACTCCCCTGGTGGAAGGGAGGCGCTGGCGGATCAGCTCGCGCGACGGTTGCCCGCGAGCCTCCCCTCCCTGAAAGGGAGGGGGCGAGGGTGGGTCGGCCCGTAGTCGGGCGTGACGCGTGCCATGGATGCGGCGGCGACACCGCTTGCGTCAGAGCGGCGCGCGCCCGGGAGGCCGACCCACCCCCAGCCCCTCCCTTCCAGGGAGGGGAGGAGATTAGGGGAGGCGGAGCGCGACCGATCTGGCGTGGGCGGGGAGGCCTTCGGCTTCGGCCAGCGCTACCGCGGCTGGGCCGATGGCGGCGAGACCTTGCGGACCGAGCTGCAGGAAGCTCGTCCGCTTCATGAAATCGAGCACCGACAGCCCACTGGCAAAGCGCGCACGCCGCCCGGTCGGGAGCACGTGGTTCGGCCCGGCGACATAATCGCCGATCGCCTCGGGCGTGTGGCGGCCCAGGAACACCGATCCGGCATGACGCACCTTGTCGAACAGCGCCTGCGGATCGTCGCACGCCAGTTCGAGATGCTCGGCGGCGAGGCGGTCGACCAGTGGCAGCGCCTCTTCGAGCGTGCGCACCACGATGATCGCGCCGTTCGCATCCCATGCCGCGCGCGCGACCTTCGACGTGGCCAGCGTGTCGATCTGGGCGTCGACCTCGGCGGCGACGGCGTCGGCGAAAGCGGCCGAGTCGGTGAACAGGATCGACTGGCTGGTCGGGTCGTGCTCCGATTGCGAGAGCAGATCGGCGGCGATCCAGTCGGCGCGGTTCTCGCCGTCGGCGACGACGACGATCTCGGACGGGCCCGCGACCATGTCGATGCCGACGACGCCGTAGAGCTGGCGCTTGGCTTCGGCGACCCAGGCGTTGCCGGGGCCGGTGATGACGTCGACCGGGCGGAGGCGGTCGGTGCCGTACGCGAGCGCGGCGATCGCCTGCGCGCCGCCGATCCGCCACAGCTCGTCGACGCCGACGATGTGCGCGGCGGCGAGCACCAGCGGGTTGACCTCGCCGTCGGGGGTCGGCGTGACCATGACGATGCGGTCGACGCCGGCGACCTTGGCGGGGATCGCGTTCATCAGCACCGACGAGGGATAGGCCGCGCGGCCGCCGGGGATGTAGATCCCGGCATGCTCGATCGCATTCCAGCGCGCGCCGGTGCGGATGCCGTTGGCGTCTGTGCTCTCGGTGCCCTGCGGCTTCTGCTTCTCGTGATAGGTCGCGATGCGCTGCGCGGCGAGCTCGAGCGCGGCGCGCAGGTCGGGGGCGAGGCCGTCGTACGCGGCGCGCCATTCGCTGGGGTCGATCTGCCAGCCGGTGGCGTCGAGATCGTGGCGATCGAAGCTTTGTGTGTAGGCGTGGACCGCGGCGTCGCCTTCGTCACGGACGCGCGCGATGATCGCGCGGACGTCACGCGCGACGTCGGCGTCGGCTTCGCGGCGGGCGTTGACGAGCGCGGTGAAGTCGGCGGCGAAGGTGGGGGCGGTGGTGGTGAGGCGGATCATGTGCGGCTCCCCTCCCCTTCAGGGGAGGGGCTGGGGGTGGGGCGTGCCTCGCAGAGAGCGGGTGCCCGTTTCGGCCCCACCCCAACCCCTCCCCTGAAGGGGAGGGGCTTGAACGTCATCCCGCTCATGCCGCCATCTCCTGTGCAACCGCCCGCCGGAACGCCTCGACCAGCGGCACCACTTCGCCGCGCGTCTTGAACGCCGCGCGGTTGACGATCAGGCGCGAGGTGACCTCGCAAATCACCTCGACCTCGACCAGGCCGTTCTCCTTGAGCGTGCGGCCCGACGACACCAGATCGACGATCCGCGGCGCGAGGCCGAGCAGCGGCGCCAGCTCCATCGCGCCGTTGAGCTTCACGCACTCGGCCGACACGCCGCGGCGCGCGAAATGCGCTTCGGTGACGTGGGGGTATTTGGTCGCGACGCGGACATGGCTCCAGCCGCGCGGATCGTCGTTCGCCGCCATGTCGGCAGGCTCGGCGACCGACAGGCGGCAATGGCCGATGCCGAGATCGACCGGCGCGTAGAGTTCCGAATACTCGAACTCGGCGAGCACGTCCGACCCGACGATGCCGAGCTGCGCCGCGCCGTGTGCGACGAAGGTCGCGACGTCGAACGCGCGGACGCGGATGAGGTCGATTCCGCTCTGGTTGGTGGTGAAGCGCAGCGCGCGGCTGTTCTCGTCGCTGAACGCGGCTTCGGGGACGATTCCGGCGCGTTCGAGCAAGGGGATCGCTTCTGCGAGGATGCGGCCCTTGGGGACGGCGATGATGATCGGGTCTGCCATAGCCGCGGGCTTTACTTGCGGGCGGGGGTGGGCGCAACAACGCGACCGACGGAGAAAATCGATCATGGCCGATGAGCAGAGCAATCGTGACGCGTTCCGGATCCAGCAGCATTATTGCGAGGCCAATGCCGCGCCGGTCTATGCCCGGATGTGCGCGGCGATCGCCGATGGGTTGACGCGGCGATCGCTCGTCGGGGCGCGGGTGCTCGACTGGCCGGGCGAGCCGACGCGCGATGCGCTGCCGTTGCGGGTGTTCGGGGGGCTGCATGCGCTGGTGCAGGCGGGGCGCGATGCCGGGCTGGCGGCGGTGTATTCGGGGGCGGTGACCGATGCGGGCGCGATCCTCGCGACGATCGAGCGGGTGTTGGTGGAGCATGAGGCGGCGCTGCTGCCGTGGCTCGACGGGCCGCCGCAGACCAACGAGCCGGGGCGGTCGGCGGCGCTGCTGCTCGGGTTGCTCGAGATCGCGCGGGCGTGCGGGCCGCGGGTGGAGGTGCTCGAGATCGGGTCGAGTGCTGGGCTCAATCTGCTGATCGGGCGGTATCGCTTCGATCTTGGCGGCGCCTGGTTCGGGCCGGCTGATTCGCCGGTGACGATCGTGCCGCGCTGGAGCGGGCCGCCGCCCGTGGCGGTGCCGCTCGAGATCGTGTCGGTGCGCGGCTGCGACGTCGCGCCGATCGATGCGACCGATCCGGCGGTGGCGGCGCGGCTGGCGGCCTATGTCTGGCCCGAGACGCCCGAGCGCCTGGCGCGGGTGCGCGCGGCGGTGGAGATGGTGCGCGCGCACGGCGTGGCGCTCGAGCGGGCGGATGCGGCCGACTGGATCGAAGCGCGGCTGGCCGAGCCGCAGGAAGCGGGGGTGACACGCGTGCTGATGCATTCGGTGGTGTGGCAGTATCTGCCCGAGCTGGTGGCGGAGCGGGTGCGGGTGGCGATGGCGGCGGCGGGGGCACGCGCGACGGTCGAGCGGCCGCTTGGCTGGGTGGCGATGGAGCCGGACCGGTCGCTGGGGCATCAGGTGGTGCGGGCGCGCTGGTGGCCCGGGGCGGGGGAGTGGGCGACGGTGGCGACGAGCCATGCGCATGGGACTTGGATCGATGCGGGGGCGGGTGACGGGACTGCGCCGTTGGTGGATTTGCCGGAAGGCGCGAAGGTTCGGGTGTGACACTGCAAATCCTCCCTCGCGCAGCGGGGGAGGGGGACCCTGAGCATTCAGCGAAGGGTGGAGGGGGCGCTCGCCACGGGCGTCACGTTTGTGGCGGCCCCCTCCACCACCAGCCTGAAGGAGGCTGGCGGTCCCCCTCCCCCGGTTCCCGGGGAGGATTTAAGTTAGGCGGCTTCCCATTCCTTGATCGCAGCGACGATGGCATCGGGATTTTCCCACGGGACGAAATGCCCGGCGTCGACCTTCACCACCGTGAGATCGGGCACCAGTGTCTCGAGCCCCTCGAGCTGGCTCGGCAGCAGCGCGGCATCGCCGAGACCCCACACGACGAGCGTCGGCTGCGTCACCGGCGGGAACGCGCCGTCGAGGAACGCCGGGCGCGGCGGAGTCTCGTCCATTGCGGGGACGAGGATCGGGCTCGCGCGGTACCAGTTGAGCATCGCGGTCATCGCGCCGGGTTGGCTCCATTGGTCGAGATAGACCGGCTTTTCGTCGGCGATCCGCGCGAAATCGGTGTGGCGCAGGAAGCTGTTGTCGAAGAAATTCGAGAGGCCGATGCTGTCGATATAGGTCTCGAAACCGGGGTTGCGGAAGGCGGTGATGTACTGGCTCGCCTCGCGCTGCGCCCTGTCGTCGAACAGCGTGCGCTGGAAGACGAAGGGGTGCGGCGCGTTGACGATGACGAGGCGGGTGATCCGCTTGGGGTTCTGCAACGCCGCCATCCAGGCGATCGCGCCGCCCCAATCGTGGCCGACGAGCGTGAAGGTCGTGAGCGCGTAATGATCGGCGAGCGCGAGCAGGTCCGCGACCATCTTGTCGGGGGTGTAGTCGCTGATCTCGGCGGGCTTGGACGAACGCGCGAAGCCGCGCTGGTCTGGGGCGATGACGAAATGATCGGTGGCGAGCTGCGGGATGACGTGGCGCCAGGTGCGGTGCGATTCGGGGAAGCCGTGGAGCAGGAGGATCGGCGGGTGTTCGGGCGAGCCGGCGGTGGCGACGTCGAGCTCGACGCCGGTGGGGAGGGCGATTCGGTTCAGGGTGAAGTCGGTCATTTTAGTCTCCCCTCCCGCTTGCGGGAGGGGTCGGGGGGAGGGCCTGACCTTACTCGACGCGCGGCGCTTGTGTCATGCCCTCCCCCAGCCCCTCCCGCAAGCGGGAGGGGGTTAAGAAGGGAGGGAGGAAGAGTTACGGATAGCTGACCGTCTTGGGAATAGCCGGGATCGGGATCCACTCCTTGTCGTCGCCGGGCACTTTCGGAAATTCGCCCGCGGTCCAGGCGCGCTTGGCCTCGTCGATCCGGTCGCGCCTCGAGGAGACGAAGTTCCACCACACATGGCGCGGCGTCGCGAACGCCTCGCCGCCGCACAGTATCGCGCGCGCACCCGTGGTCGAACGGAGCGTCGCCGCGGTGCCGGGCTTGAGCACGTAGAGCGTCATCGGTTCGAGCGTCATGCCGTCGAGCGTCGCCTCGCCGAGCGCGATGTAGAGCGCGCGTTCGTCGGCATCGGCGTCGATCGGGATCGACCCGCCCGCGTCGAGGACGATGTCGGCGTAGATCGTGCTGGCATAGGTCGTGGTCGGCGCGGTGGCGCCCCAGAGACTCCCCATCACGACGCGCGCACGGGCGTTCGACACCTCGACCGTCGGCAGATCGGCGCGCGCGACATGCTCGAACGCCGGCGTCATTTCCTCGTCGGCCTCGGGCATGGCGAGCCAGGTCTGGATGCCCGACAGTTCGGGCCCGTCCGCGCGCGCGGCGTCGGGCGGGCGTTCGGAATGGACGATGCCGTGTCCCGCGGTCATCAGATTGACCGCGCCGGGCTCGATCACCACGTCGCTGCCGAGCGAATCGCGGTGGCCGAGCGCGCCGCCGAACAGATAGGTGACGGTCGACAGGTTGATGTGCGGATGGGGCCGCACGTCGATCCCTTCGCCCATGCCGAGCCGCGACGGGCCCATCTGGTCGAAGAAGATGAACGGGCCGACCATCGTGCGTGGCCGCGAGGGCAAGGTGCGGTGGACCTTGAAGCCGCCGAGATCGTGCGTCACCGGCGTGATCGTCTGCAGGATGAGATCGTCGTTGGTCATTGCGGGCGCTCCAGCGCGTCGAGGATGGCGGGCAGATCCTCGGGAAAATAGGGTTCGGTGGCGGCGGCGAGTTCGTCGCGGGTGAACCAGTGGAAGCGCGTCATCACGCGCTGCTCGAGCTCGGTATGGCCGGCAGTGTCGACCGCATCGTGCGGCGCGCGGACGAGGAAATAGCGTTCGTCGGCGCTGACCGGGACGCCCTCGATCGTGATGAACTCGGCGTGGCGTTGCAGCACCTCCGGCCCGCAATCGAGATCGAGGCCGGTCTCCTCGCGCAGCTCGCGGCGTGCGGCCTCCGGGTAGCTCTCGCCCGGATCGACCGCGCCGCCCGGCGTGCACCAGAAGGGCGGGCGATCGTCGGGATCGAAGCGGAACAGCAGCACGCGATCCGCCTCGTCGAGCAGCAGGATCCGTGCGGCCGGGCGCAGCGCCCGAGTCATTCGGCGTCCAGTTCAGGATAGTGGCGGAAGATGCCCTGCGTGTTGAACGCCAGGCGCCGGTCGCTCTTGAGATAGGCGTGGATGCCCGGCAGCTCGGCGACGAGATCGTGGATCCGGATCACCGCGGGATAGTCGTGCTCGATCGCTGCCATCCGCTTGGGGAACATGTAGCGCAGGCCCTCGACCAGCTGGAACAGCGAGGTGTCGGCATAGGTCCAGCGATGGTCGATCAGCCACTCGCCGGGATTGGCGTTGGCCGCGCGATCGAAATAGCCGAGGAATTTGGGGATGCGATCGGCCCGGAAGGCGGCGGCGGCGATCAGCGCAGCGTCCTTCTGGTCCTCGTAATAGGCATTGCCGTCGAGCGGGTGGTGGACGTTGTGCGCCTCGGCCACCACGTCGGCGATCGTCAGCTGGAGCTGATTGAGCCACAGCCGGTCGGCCATCCCCGATCCGCCGATCTGGTGATGATCGCCGAGGAACAGCAAGATGTTGGCGACCTGCGCGATCACCAGGCCGTCGAGCTCGAGATAGGGCGGCGCGAAGGGTCCGCGCGTTGCCGCGTGGCGTTCCATGTCGTCGAGCAGCGCCTCGGCGCCGTGCGTGCGCGCGCAATCGTCATAGGCGATCCCCGCCGCCTCGAGCGCGAGCCGGACGAATTCGCCGCGGCCCTGCAGATCGGGCCAATACCAGAGATTGTAACGCGCGCTCATTCGCCCGGCGCCCGCGCGCGGATCGCCAGCGCATGGATCCGGTCGCGCAGCAGGTCGGCGAGCGCGGTGTTGACCAGGCGTTGCCGCGCGACGCGCGACAGGCCGGTAAAGGCCGCGGCTTCGACGCTCACGCTGAAATGCGATTCGCCGGTGCCGTCGTCGCCGAGATGGCCGGCATGCTGCGCGCTGTCGTTCGACACATCGAGCGCGGTGGGTTCGAGCGCGGCGACGAGCCGCTCGCGGATCTCGTCGACGAGCGGGCGGGAAAGTGGGCCAGGATTCGGGGCGGGTGCGGTGGCAGGGTCAAGCATCGCGCCTATATAGGCCGTTTTTGGATTTGAGGGACCCCGCGTGGCGCGCGAAGACGACAAGAAAGATGGCGCGCGCGAGCGCCCCGCCCCGCGCTTCCACGGCCGGATCGAGGGCAGCGGGCGCGTATGCGAGGAACCGGGCTGCGATCTGGCGGGCGAATTCCGCGCGCCGGCGGGCGATGCGCCGCGCTTCGCGGGCGACGGGCCGCGGCCGTATCGCTGGTTCTGCCTCGACCACGTGCGGGCGTTCAACGCGCGCTACAATTTCTTCACCGGCATGAGCGCGGAGGAAATCCATGCGCAACAGCGGCCGTTCGCGGGATGGGAGCGCGAGACGCGCGCCTTTGCGCATTCGGGCGCCGACGTGCCGCCGAAATGGGGCGATTTCAGCGATCCGCTCGATGCGATCGGCGCGCGCTTCCGGCGTGCGGCGGAACCGGCGCGCAAGGATGGGCGGCCGTTGTCTGAGGTCGACCGGCGTTCGTTGAAAGTGCTCGGGCTGGCGGCGGATGTCGACCGGCGGGGCCTGCGCGAAAAATATGCCGAGCTGGTGCGGAAATATCATCCCGATCGCAACGGCGGCGACCGCAGCTTCGAGAGCAAGCTGCAGGAGGTGATCGCGGCGTACACGCAGCTGAAGGGCGCGCCCGCCTTCGCCTGATCGGCGTCGATGGGCGGGTGTCAGGCGATCCGGCGGGCGACCTGCTCGAGCTGCGCGGCAACGGTAGACCAGCCCTCGATAAAGCCCATCGCTGCATGCTGCGCCTTGGCTTCGGCGGTCCAGTGACGCGCCCCGGCAACGTAGCGCGTCTTGCCGTCCTCGTCGGCGAATTCCAGGAAGCCGACGATGAACGGACCGGCCGGAAGCCAGCCCTTGGTAAAGGCATCGGTGAAGACGATCCGTTCCATCGGCACGACTTCTAGGAAGACGCCTTCTTGCGGGGATTCCTCGCCGGATGGCCCGCGCATGCGCATCGCCGAGCGGCCGCCCGGGCGGAGATCCTGCTCGATCAGCTCGACGGTCCACGGTCTGGGGCACCACCATTCGGCGAGATGATCGGTAAAGGCGCGCCACACCGCTTCGCGTGGGGCGTCGATCAGCCGCGTGATGCGCAGTTCATGGAGGGGCGGGGCAGGGGCTGTGGCAGGGGCTGTGGCGGGGTCGGTCGACATCGTCATGCTCCTCGAAAGGCCTTGTCAGGACCGGCAGGCAACGGGGTGGCGGGGACGACCCTGTTCAGCCCTCCGCGCCCGGACCGACCACGCCGAAGGGAATGCCGTGCGGATCGCTTGCGACGATGATGCGGTCGCCCCCCGGCACCTCGGCCGGACCATACAGCACGCTGCCGCCAGCCTCGACCACCCTGGCCGCGGCCGCGACGATGTCGGGCGCGCGGAAATAGAAGCGCCAGCCGGGCGCCGGACCCGCGCCGTCATGCCGCATCGTCGCGCCGATCGTCGCATCGCCGACCGCGAAGAAACGGTATTCGCCCATCGGTCCCATCGGCATCACGTCGGGATAGGACCAGCCGAAGACCGCGCGGTAGAAGGCGTCGCCGGCGTCTTGGTCCGGGGTGATCAGCTCGTTCCAGTTGCATTTACCCATGCCGGTGCGCTCATAGGCGGTGCTGTCCGCGTCGCTGTCGCCGCGCATGATGTAGAACGGGATGCCCTGCGGATCGGCGACGACCGCCATGCGGCCGACGCCGGGCATGCTCCATGGGCCCATATGCACCGCGCCGCCCGCGGCCGTGATCGCCGCGGCGGTCGCGTCGACGTCATCGACGCCGATATAGAACAGCCAGCCGGGTTTCGCGCCGCCCGCCTGCATTTCGGGGCTCAGCCGCATCACTCCGCCGACCGCGCCCGCGATCGCTCCCCCGATCGCTCCCCCGATCGCTCCGTTGCCGGTTTCGATCATGCGATAGTCCATCGCGGGGCCGGGCTCGCCGATCGTCCAGCCGATGACCCGGTCGTAAAAGGCCTTGGAGGCCGGCGGGTCGGCGCTGAGGAGTTCGTACCAGATCGGCGTGCCGTGCGGGTTGGTCATCGTCTGTCCCCTGTCGATCAGGCGGCCTCGGCGGTCGCCGGCGGGCCGTTTTCCACCGCGGCGGGGTCCATCCAGAACGGGCCGAAGCCGTGACCGTCGAGATCCCAGAAGGCGCGGCTGTACATGAAACCCTCGTCCTCTGGTCCATGCGCCTCGCGACCGCCCGCGGCGACCGCCGCCTCGGCGATCGCATCGACCGCGGCGCGGCTGTCGAACGCCAAGGCGAACAGCGCGCCGCTCGTCGCCTGCGTGTCGGCGATCGGCTTGGTGGTCAGCGTGGCGTAGAACGCCTTCGCCGCGACCATGACGGAGATCGAGTCGGACCAGACGAGGCAGGCCCCCTGGTCGTTGCTGAACGCCGGGTTCTTCACGAAGCCGATCGCCTCGTAGAAGGCGGTCGACGCCGCGACATCGGACACCGGAAGGTTGATGAAGATCATGCGGGGCATCGTGTGACTCCTGCAGGTGCGATTGTGCGAATCGACATAGGCAGGGGTGCGCTTTCTGGTTATAAAAAGCAACGATGAAGTTATCTAAAGTTACTGCGAGTGGCAAGGGCGCGGCAAAGCGTTGGTATGACGACGCCTGCGGTACTGCGCTGGCGATGGAGCTGGTGGGCGAACGCTGGTCGCTGTTGATCGTCCGCGAGTTGATGTTCGGGCCGCGCCGCTTTGGCGAACTGCGCACAGGACTCGCCGGGATCAGCGCCAATGTGCTGACGCAGCGGCTCGACGGCATGGCGCGCGTCGGCATCCTGCTGCGGCGCATGCTGCCCCCGCCGGCGTCCGTGCAGGTCTATGAGCTGACGCCGTGGGGCTATTCGGCCGAGGTGGCGATCCAGGAGCTCGGGCGCTGGGCGGTGCAATCGGTGCTGCACGACCCCACGCTGCCGTTCAGCCCGGCCTCCGCGATGCTGTCGTTCCGAACGATGATCGACCGCAGCCGTAGCGGCGCGTTCGATGCGCGGGTCGGCTTCCGCTTCGGCGCCGAGACATTCGTCGCGATGGTCGATGCGACCGGAATCGCGATTCGGCGCGGCGAGCCCGAGGGGTCGGTGGTGTTCGAGACCGATCCGCCGACGCTCGCCGCGATCGTCTATGGCGGCCGGCCGATTGCCGATGCCGAGGCGGCAGGCGTGCTCGGCGTGACGGGGGATCGCGCGCTCGCCGAAGAATTCGTCACGCTGTTTCCGCTGCCGCCCAAGCTCGCTTCTTGAGTCCGCGCCCAACCTTGGCCTAAGGCTGCTGCATGACCGAGATTCCCAACACCCAGCCCGACAGCCGCGAGACGACGATCCTCGACGCGCCCGACCAGATGAAGAAGGTGCGCGACCTGTTCGGCATCGATTCGGACATGGAAGTCCCGGCGTTCAGCGAAGCCGACGAGCGCGTGCCCGATCTCGACCCGGCCTATGTGTTCGACCAGGACACGACGCTCGCGATCTGCGCAGGGTTTGCGTTCAACCGTCGCGTGATGGTGCAGGGCTATCACGGCACCGGCAAGTCAACGCATATCGAGCAGATCGCGGCGCGCCTCAACTGGCCGTGCATCCGTATCAACCTCGATGCGCATATCAGCCGCATCGATCTGGTCGGCCGCGATGCGATCGTGTTGAAGGACGGCCAGCAGGTCACCGAGTTCCGCGAGGGGCTGCTGCCGTGGGCGCTGCAGACGCCGACCGCGCTCGTGTTCGACGAATATGATGCGGGCCGGCCCGACGTGATGTTCGTGATCCAGCGCGTGCTCGAGACCGAGGGCAAGCTGACGCTGCTCGACCAGAACCGCGTGATCCGCCCGAACCCGTTCTTCCGGCTGTTCGCGACCGCCAACACGGTCGGTCTCGGCGATACGTCGGGCCTGTATCACGGCACGCAGCAGATCAACCAGGGGCAGATGGATCGCTGGAACATCGTCGTCACGCTCAACTATCTGCCGGCGGCAGTCGAGGCGCGGATCGTGCTCGCCAAGTCGGGCGAATACGACCAGCCCGAGGGCAAGAAGCAGGTCGAGAACATGGTGCGCGTCGCCGATCTGACACGTCGCGGCTTCATCAACGGCGACATTTCGACGGTGATGAGCCCGCGTACCGTCATCACCTGGGCGCAGAACACGCTGATCTTCGGCGATGTCGGCTTCGCCTTCCGTCTGTCGTTCCTCAACAAGTGCGACGAGACCGAGCGCAGCCTGGTCGCGGAATATTATCAGCGCGTGTTCGGCAAGGATCTGCCCGAGAGCGTCGTCGGCGCGCCGAAGATCGGCGCAAAGGCATGATCGCGGCGCTGCTCCTGCTTCAGGCGGCAGCGCCCGCCGCCGCCGCCGCTGTGCCATCGGCGCCATGGGCCGTGCAGACGCGCACGAGCGGCAAGACGATCGCGACCTCGAGCTCGGCCTGGTCGACCGATACCAGCGCGCGGCTGGTGGTGCGTTGCGACGCGACGGCAGAGAAGATCGTCTCGCTGCAGTTCATCCCCAAGGGCGGGTTCGCCGCCGCGCTGCCGCGTCCGGTGTCGCTCAATGTCGACGATGGCGGGTGGCTCGGCACCAACTGGCAGTTCCCGGGGAGCGGCGCGTTCATCAGCGATGATGTCGTCGTCAGCAATCTTGCGGCGATGATCGCTGGGGGCAAATCGATCCGCGTGCGCGTGATCGATCCTGACAACAAGCCGGTCGATGCGGTGTTCACCGGACCCGGCGCGGGCCCGATCCGGCAAGTATTGTCGGCGTGCGACTATGAGCTGGGCAAGGTGCCCGCGCGCGCCGGGGCGCCGGCGCCGCGTCCGCCCGTCGATCCGACGACGGCCAAGAAGGCCTCGGAACCCGAAGACGAATAAGGGCCGTTACGATGACCGATCCCGCTCCCACAACGCTCGGGCGCCTCAACCATGTCGGCGTCGCGACGCCCTCGATCGAACGCTCGATCGCGCTGTACCGCGACCTGCTCGGCGCGACGGTGATCGGCGTGCCGTTCGATTTGCCGGCGCAGGGTGTGAAGGTGTGCTTCATCGACACGCCCAACACGCAGATCGAGCTGATCGAGCCGTATGACGAGAGCTCGCCGATCGCGGGCTTCCTGCGCAAGAACCCGGCGGGCGGGCAGCATCACGTCTGTTTCGAAGTGCCCGACATTCAGGTCGCGGTCGCCGATTTGAAGGCGAAGGGCGCGACCGTGCTCGGTGAGCCGCGGATCGGTGCGCATGGCACGCCGATCGTGTTCGTCCATCCCAAGGACATGGGCGGGATGCTGGTCGAGCTGATGGAGACGCCGGCGTCTGGGCAGCACGCCTGAAGCGGTGTATCGTCGGCTGATGGACGAAGAGTCGAATATCGTTGCGCTCGATGTGGTCGAGCTAGAGCGCTGGCTCGATGATCCCGACGCTTCGCTCGTCGAGCTCATGGCGGATTTGCCCTTCCTTCGCACCGAAGCCGAAGCGCGCGCCTATCGCGATGATATCCGCGAGGCGCTTGACGATGTGAAGCACGGTCGGGTCGTTCCGCACGAGCAAATCGTCCAGGATGCCGCCGAGCGCCGAAACCGTTTTCGCGCGAGCGCGGCAGAATAGTGAGTGCGCGATGGCTGGTCGCGGCGCGTGCTGACCTGGCCCGGATCTACGACTTCAACGCGCAACGTAGTGAGGCCTATGCGGCTCGCGTCGATGCACCGCTGATCGAACGTGCGGATGCGCTAGGGCGTAGGCCCGGAATGGGGCGGCCGTGGGGCAAAGCGGGGCTTCGCGTCTTGCCCGTCGTGGATATTCAATATGTGATCACCTATGCGATGGTCAGCGACCGGGTAACGATCCTCCGCGTCCACCACGCCCGCGAAAACAGGGAAACGCCATGACCACGATGATCAAGTCCGAACGGCGCGGCGACGTGCTCGTCCTTACGCTCGACCGGCCCGAGCGGCTCAATGCTGCGCCGCCCGCGATGTTCGTTGAATTGCGCGAGGCGCTGGACCAACTCGACGGTGCGCGGGCGGTGCTGATCGCAGGCGCTGGGCGGGCTTTCTGTTCGGGCGCCGATGTCGGCGGCGGGGCGCTCGGCAGTGACGATCCGGGCAATGCGACCTTCGCGGCGCTGACGGAGAGCTATAATCCGACGATGGCGGCGATCGCCGATCTGCCCGTCCCCGTCGTCAGCGCGGTGCGCGGGCCGGCGGCGGGAATCGGCTGCAGCCTCGCGCTCGCCGCCGATTTCTGCGTGGCGAGCGAGACCGCCTATTTCCTCCAGGCGTTCGTCAATATCGGGCTGGTGCCCGATGGCGGCGCGAGCTGGATGTTGCCGCGGCTGATCGGCAAGGCGCGCGCGAGCGAGATGATGCTGCTCGGCGAAAAGGTGCCCGCGACCAAGGCGCTCGACTGGGGGATGATCCACACAGTTGTCACCGACGACGCGCTCGACGCCGAGGCGTTCGCGCTGGCGGAGCGGCTTGCGGCGGGGCCGACGCGCGCGATCGGACTGATGCGGCGCCAGATCCGCAGCGCTTATGAAAGCGATTATGTCGCGGCGATGCTGCAGGAGGCGGAGAACCAGCGCACCGCGCGTGGCTCTGCCGATTCGATGGAGGGCGGGCTCGCCTTCCTGCAGAAGCGCAAGCCCGTCTTCACCGGCGCCTGAGCCGCGCCGTTCAGCGCAGCGGGATGCCGTAGAGCGCGTGGTGGGTCAGGACGAACAGCGTCTTGCCCGCCTCGCCGCCGACCAGCAGCTGGAGCGGGCGCTCGGGAACGTCGATCTGGCCGACCGGCTTGCCGCTCGCGTCGAACACGAAGACCTGGCCGTTGGCGACATAGACGCGGCCCTGCGCGTCGGTGGTCACACTCTCGCCGCCGCGGTTCGCGAAGGGCGCTAGATCGGTGACGACGCCCTGTGCGGCGACACGGCCGCGATAGGTCTTGTTCTCCGATGCGTTGGTGACGAACACCGGTGCGCCGATCGCGGCGGCGGTGAAGCCGTAGCTGTCGAGCGAATCGGAGAAGCGCCAGCCGAGAAAGCTCGACGGGCCCTGCTGGAAGGTGCGGTAGGCCGGCAGCACCAAGCTGCCATCGGGCGAGACATATTCCCGGGTCTTGGCGAGGCCCATGTCGCGGACGAACATGTCGGCGAGGGTCGGATAGGCGAAGGTCTTAGGATCGAGCTGATCCTTGAACTCGCCATTGACCCAGTAATTGACCGGGAGCGCCGTCCGGGCGCCGGGATGATCGGCCACCGGGGTCGGCGGGATGACGGTGATCGCCGCGTCGCTGCGCTTGGGATCGAGGCTGTAGACCGTGCCCTCGCGTCCGTTCGACGACAGCACTAGCAGCTTGCCCGAGCGGTCGACCGCGAGATTGACCGGGTCGAGCGGCGCATCGCTAACGACGGTCAGCCCGGTGGCGCGCGACCAGGCGTGGATCCGCTGGTGGCGGTGATCGACGAAATACAGCGTTCCGTCCGCTGCGACAGCGCCACCGGCGGCGGAGTAGAAACCGTCGGCGAGCTTTTCGACCTTCGCGTCGGCCACCGCGTCGCGCGCGCGTACTGCGGCCGCGCCCACGTCGAGCACCGCGAATTCGTGCTCGCGTGTCTCGAGGCCGTGCGTCACGTCCTGGATCGCATTTTCATACGGGAATTTGCTCGCGCGCAGATAGGTCGCGCAGCCATGCTCGTCGCAGGTGCCGAGGCCGCTCTCGGCATTGACGTGGACGTTGCGGAAGCGGAGGCCGTGCGAGTCGATCAGCCGCACCGCGGTCGGCGCGGGTTTCAGCGAGCGCGTCACGCGGTACGCGTGGAGGTTGGCAAGCAGAATGTCGCGGCTGTGGCGAATCTCGAACGACACCGCGTCCTGGCTTTCGCCGGCTTCCTCCTCGGTTTGCGGCGCGAGGAACTCCCAGTTCGCGACATGATCGAGCACGAACTCCGCGCGGGTATGGTGCTCGATCGACATCTGGTAGACATGGCCGGGGATCGTCGTGTCGGACACGAGCATCCCGCTTTGCGCATAGGTGCTGGGGCTCCACAGATTGGCGAAGGTCCCGCCGCCGCCCTGTACCCACAGGCTCGGATATTGCGCGTCCCAGCGCTTGGCGGGATCGGCGTCGCCGGTGTGGTTGGCGTTGTACGGGTCGAACCGGCTGCCGTCGGCGAGGTCGGTGCCGTGGCCGCCCTGGAACTTGACGTCCTCGACCAACGACCTTGCGCCGGCATGCCACAGCAGCGCGGTCGCGCGCGGGTTGATGCCGCCGGTGAACAGGCCGAGCCCCGAGACGATCGCGTCGCCGCCGCGCGCGCTCTCGATCAGCGGCTTGGCCGCGCCGACGCCCTGAAAGGCGGGGGTGCCGTCGGGCAGGATGATCTGCGTCAGGCTCGGGTGGAGCGCGACGAGCACGCTGTCGGGCTTGAGCTTGAGCGTATCGGTGACGCGGTAGCGGCCCGCAGGGAAATAGACGGTGCGATGCGTGTCGATCGCGCGCTGGATCGCGGCGGTGTCGTCGGTGGTGTCGTCGCCGCGCGCGCCGAGGCTGCGGACATTGGCCCAGCCGGTGGTGGCGGGCAGGCTGCGGAGCGCGGGCGGCGGGGCGGCGGGCAGCCGTGCGATCGGCGCGGCGTTCATCACCGTCTGATAGCTGCCGGTCGCGCCGAGGCCGGGGACCGTGAGGCCGTAGTTGAACGCGGTGACACGGTAGGTCTGCCCCGCTCCGGCGACGCTCCGGCCGCTGTCGCGGAAGCGCGCGAAGGTCGGGGTGGCGCTCGCGAGCGCGTTCTCGAAGCCGATCTGCGTGTAGACGTTGTTCTCGTTGCTGATCACCACCGCGGCGTTCGCGACGTTCTCGAAGCGGACGTCCTTGCCCCACAGCCAGTCGCCATAGCCCCGGTCGATGTCGATCGCGGTCGGCACGTTGCGCAACGCGACGTTGACGAGTGTGAGGCTCGCCTCATGCTCGCGGATCGCGCTTTCGCGCTGCCCGTCGAAGCTCGAATCGAGCAGCGTGAACTGCCACGCGGGCGAGGGTTTCTCGGCGAGGATGCCGTATCGGCCGCCATGAAACTGCAGGTCCTGCGCCTGGTTGGCGACCTGATAGAGCCCGGCGAGCCCCGAGCCGATCTGGAAATCGATATGCGCGAGATAGGCGTGCTGGGCTGCATGGAAGCGGATCGCGGTAGCGGCCGGGTTGCCCGCGCCGATCACGAAGTCGATGTTCGACAGCGCGGGGTAGAAGGTGCCGGGGTTGGCATCGGCGATGGCGGGATCGAACGGCACGCTGCCGAGGGGCGGGAAGGGAACGCGCTGGGCTTTGGCTTTAGCGCTCGCGCCGGGCTTGGCGCCGGCGAAGATCACCATGTTGGCGACCCCCTGCTGGAAGCCCGGCGTCGCATCGCCGAGCACGATCACGGGCCGCGTCTTGCCGACGCCGAACACGCGCACGCCGGGCCAGATGTAGAGCGTGCGGCTGATGCGATAGCGCCCCGACGGCACGAACACGATCCCGCCGCCGCCCTTCGCCGCGGCGGCGTCGATCGCCGATTGCAAAGCGGCGCTGTCGTCGGCGCGGCCATCGCGCACGCCCGCGACCGTCACCGCGCGCGAATCTTCGGGTGCGGTGACGTAATAGGAGGTCGAGGCGGCGGCGGGCGTTGCGGTCGCGACGAGCGTCGCGAGCAAGGCGGCCCGGAGGCGGATCGACCCATTCGGCATGGTATTTCCTTGGCATAAAAACGTCCCGGCCACCGGCCGGGACGCGAGGTGCCCGGCCCACCGGGCCGGGTTGGGGACGAAGGTGCTAGAAGTTGTAGCGCACGCCAACCCGGAACAGACGGCCGAGCGTATCGTAGAGCGCCTGGTTGGTGTCGATGCCGGTATTGGTCTGCGGCGACGGCGCCGGATCATGATCGAGCAGATTGTCGATCTTGAAATAGACGTTCAGCTTCTTGGTGATGTTATACGACCCGCCGATATCGAGATAGAAGGCGCCGGGCATCGAATTGTTGTCGATCGTCGGATGCTGCGTGGTCGAGACCGGGCAGTTTGTGCTGCAGACGACATATTCGTTGCTGTAGACGCCATCGCTGAACCAGCGCTGCTGCACGCTGAAGCTGAACGTGTCGGTGTTCCAGGCCTCGGTCGCGAGCAGCTTCCACGACGGCGTGTTGCCGGCATTGACCCCGGCCGACTGGGTCGGAATCGTGCCGGGGACGCCCGGGTTGGTGATGAAGTTCTTCACGTTGGTGGCAAGCCCGCGCAGCACGACGCGCCCGGGCAGGCCGACCTTGGTGAGACCGAACTGATAGCTTGCCTCGATGTCGAAACCGTCGGTGAAGATCGAGGCAAGGTTGAATGCCTGCAAATTGACGTAGGGCGCGGTGCCGGCGGGCGGGTTGAGGTTGAAGGCGCTGCACAACGAGGTGATGTTGTTGAGATAGCAGAGGTTGACCTCCTGCTGCGCGTTGAGCGTCGAAATCACGCCGTTGAGCTTGATCCGGTAATAATCGAACGATGCGCTGAAGCCGGGCAGCCAGTGTGGCCGCGACAGCACGATGCCCGCCGTGGTGTTACGCGCGATTTCAGGCTTCAGCGCGGTGTTGCCGACCGCGTTCTGCAGGATCGTCAGCGTCGCAGGGACGTTGGCCGGGCGATTTGGGTCGGAGTTGGTGAAATTGGGGATGGTGGTGGTGATCGGTGCCGCGAACAGTTCCGAGAGGTTCGGTGCGCGAACGTCACGCGAGGTCACTGCGCGGATGCGCACTCCGTCGATCGGCGTGTCCCATGTGCCGCCGACCTTCCAGGTATAGACCGTGCCCGAGGTGCTGTAGTTGGTCACGCGGCCGGCGACGTTGAGGTTGGCGCTGCCCAGCGTGTCCGATTTGAGGAAGGGCAGGTTCACTTCGAGGAAGCCTTCGGCGACATGGTAGCTGCCGCGGCCGGCATGGTAGTTGCCGGCGTACCAGTTGGCGCCGTTGGTCGAGAGCAACGGATCGGCGGGATAGTTGGCGCTATACGGCGTCTCGGCCGACACGCCGTTGCCGTAGGGATCGCCGACGACATGGTAGAATTCGTTGCGATATTCAGCACCCGCCGCGATCGAGACGGGGCCGGCCCACAAGCTGAGCGGCGAGCCGCTGAAGCTGAAGTTGAACGCGTCCTGCGTCTGGCGGGTATGCTGGAACGGGCCGTTGGCGGGTTCGATATAGGCGAGTGCTGCCGCGCTCGGCGCAGCGCCGCCGATGATGTTGATCGGTACGCAGCCATTGGCGCGCGCGACCGGATCGGCGCAGACGATCTGCCCGCCAAGGTTGATCGCCTGGATTGCGGCGGCATAGCGGTTGGTCAGCAGGATGTTCTTGACGTGGATGTCGGTGATGTTCTCGCCATGCTCGTACGAGATGTCGTAATTCCAGCTCGTGCCGAACACCGGCACCTTGCCCGCGGCGCCGCCGACGAAGCGATATTGCTTGCGCGTCGGATAGACCGTGATGTTGTTGGGCAGCTGGCCGTTGCTCGTGCCGAACTGGAACTGCGTGATCCCGGCACTGGCGCACGCCGCCTGGATCGAGGCGGGGACGAATGGGTTGGCGCACTGCAGAGTCAGCCCAGATTTGGTCGCGCCGGGGTTGGGCTGGTTCATCGTGTCGACCTGCGCGATGTTGACCGTCGCGTAGATCTCGTTGTCGGGATCGATGTCGAACCCGACGCGGCCATAGCCGTTATAGCGATCGAGCCGCGACTGGAGCGTCGTGCCGATGCCGACATTGCCCGACAGATCGCCGCCGAGGCAGAATCCGCCAGCCGAATAGCAGCCCGATACAGTGCCCGCCGCATTCTTCGCGGGAACGCCGTTCGAGCCATATTGGAACTGGAACGGCTGGCCGGCGGCGTTGAACGCGGTGCCCTGCAGCGGTCCGTTGGTGATCAGCCCGTATTTGGTGTATTGATATGCCTGCGCATGGTCGCGCACGAGATATTGCGGCGACCCGTCATTGGTGACGTTGCGGTTGATGAAGGTCGAGGTGCGATACCAAGTGCGCCCGTTCGCCAATTCCTCGCCAAAGCCGCCAGCGGGAACGCCGTCCTCATGGTCATATTCGCCGCTGACCTGGACGTGCAGCCGATCATTGAAGAACGACTTTCCGACCGCCGCCTGGAACAGCGCCTGCTTGTTGTCGCCATAGGTGGTGATGCCGCCCTGAACGTTCGCCTTGAAGCCGACGAAGCGCTTGTCGGTGATGAAGTTGACGACGCCGCCGACCGCATCCGAGCCGTACGACGCCGATGCGCCGCCGGTGACGACGTCGACGCGCTTGATCAGCAATTGCGGGAACAGGCTGATGTCGGGAACGCCGGTCACGTTCGCGCCGACGACGCGCTGGCCGTCGAGCAGCGTCAGCGTGCGGATCGTGCCGAGCCCGCGCAGCGAGAACGAGCTGAGGCCCTGCTGCCCGCTCGACGTGCTGTTGGTGCCGGTGGTGACGCCGCTCGACCCCTGCAGCGACGGCAATTGCGCGATCGTCGTGAAGACGTTGGGCTCGGCGTTGCGCGCGATGTCGGCCGCGCCGATGCTCTGCGTCGGCGTCGGCGCGGTGAAGCCGCCGGTGGTGATGCGCGAGCCGGTGACGACGATGTCCTGGCCGACGGCATCGGGCGCTGCCGCTTCGGCGCCGGGCGCCGGCGGAGTGTCGCTCGGCAGCGGTTGTGCGGTCGGCGGCGCGGGCGGTTGCGCTGCCGGCGCGGTCTGCGCGAGCGACGGCGTCGCGATCGCCATCGCGACCAGCGCGGCGAGGCTGGTGGTCAGCAGGGTGCTGCGCGAGCGGCGGGAAAGCGGGCGGTGTTCGATCGTGTCGGTCATGGGGGTCCTCACCTGTTCTTTTTAATTGTTGTTAGATTGCGGTGACGTGCCTGACGGCATCGCCACGGCGTAGAGCGAATGGTGCGTCAGGATGAAAAGCGTCGCCTTGTCGGCGCCGCCGAAGATCAGCTGCAGCGGGCGTTCGGGAACGTCGATCCGGCCGATCTCGTGGCCGTCGGGGGCGTAGGCGAAGACCTGCCCGTTCGCGATGAACACGCGGCCCTGCGCATCGACCGCGACGCTTTCGCCGGCGCGTTCGGCAAAGGGTTTGAGCTCGCCGAGCGTGCCGCCGGCACCGACCAGCGCGCTGTAGACGCGGCCCTCGGACTCGTTGCTGGCATAGACGCGCGTACCGACCCGCGCGCCGACCAGGCTGTAGGCGTCGAGCGTGTCGGAGAAGCGCCAGCCGACATGGTCGGGCGTGCCCTGCTGCCACACGCGGAACGCCGGGAGGACGAGGCTGCCGTCGGGCGAGACATATTCGCGCGGCTTGGGGCTCGCGGCATCGCGCGCGAACATCTCGCCGAGCGTGGTGAAATGGTCGGTCTTCGCGTCATATTGATCGCGGAACTCGCCGTTGTTCCACCAATTGCCCGGCAGCAGCGTCTGGGCGTCGGGATGCGCGGCGGTCGGGGTGGACGCGATCAGGGTGACATCGGTCCTCGGCCCGGCGGGGTCGAAGGCATAGACGCTGCCCTCCGCACCGAGCGAGGACTGGACGAGCAGCTTGCCCGACCGTTCGACCGCGAGATTGACCGGATCGAGCGCGGCGTCGCGAACGATCTCAAGGCCCGCCGCCGCGCTCCAGCGATAGATCCGCTGAAAGCGATGCTCGACGAAATAGAGCGCGCCCGCGGCATCGACCGCGCCGCCCGAGATCGAGAAGAAACCGCTTTCGAGCTTGCGCACCGGGCCCATGCCGGGGAGCGGGGTGGGGACTGCTGCCGGTGCTGGCGTGGCGGGAATGTCGAGCCGGGCGAACTCGCGCTCGCGGACTTCGAGGTGGCGCGTCTTGTCCTGGATCGCATTTTCGAACGGGAATTTGCTGACGCGCAGATAGGTGCCGCAGCCATCGGCCTGGCAGCTCGCGATGCCGCTTTCGGCGTTGATGTGGACGTTGCGGAAGCGGATGTCCAACGCGTTGGTGAGCTTCACCGCCGACACCGCCGGGTGGAAGGTCCGCGTCACACGGTAGCTGTGATAATTGGCAAACAGCAGGTTGCGGGAGTTGCGGATGTCGAGCGAGGTCGCATCCATGCCTTCGCCGACTTCCTGCTCGGTCTGCGGCGCGAGGAATTCCCAATTCTCGACGCCGTCGAGCACGATCTCGTTGCGGACGTGGTGTTCGGCCGAGAGCTCGTAGACATGCCCCGGCGTCTTGGTGTCCGAGACATAGAAGCCGGCCTGCGCGAAGGTGTTGGGCGTCCACACATCGGCGAAGGTGCCGCCGCCGCCGTCGGTGACCCAGATGCTCGGATATTGCGCGTCCCAGCGATTGTCGGCGACTGGGTCACCGCTGTGCGCCGAACGCGCGCCGAGCGGGAGGCCATCGGCGGTCGGCGTGCCGCCGCCGCCCATGATCTTGACGTCGTCGACGAGCGAGGTGGCGCCCGATTTCCACAGCAGCGCCGAGGCGCGCGGATTGATGCGGCCGGTGAACAGGCCGAGCCCCGACACGATGTTGTCGCCGCCTTTGGGGGTCTCGAGGATCGGCACGACGCTGCCGACGCCGGCATGGGCGGGGTTCGAGTCGGGCAATACGAGCTGGGTCAGCGCGGGGTGAAGCCCGAGGAGCACGGTGTCGGGGCGCAGCTTGAGCTTCGTGGTTACGCGGTAGAAGCCGACCGGGAAATAGAGCACGCGGTGCGAGTCGATCGCGCGCTGGAGCGCGGCGCTGTCGTCGGTGGTGCCGTCGCCGCGCGCGCCGAGATCGCGAACGTTGCTCCACTGCGCGACCGCGGGGAGCGCGCGGATCGCATTGGCGCGGGGGGCTGGCAGCGCGGCGAGCGGGGTGATCTGCGCATCGGTCGCGATCCGGCCGGTCGCGCCGAGCGTCGGCACCGCGAGGCCGTGCGAGAAGCTCGCGACGCGGTAGCTGCGTCCCGCGCAGGCGACGGTCTTGCCGCTCTCGCGGAAGCGCGCGAAGACCGGCGTGTCGGTGGCGAGCGCGTTGTCGAAGCCGATCTGGGTGAAGGCGCTGTTCTCGCGGCTGATCGTCACCGCGGCGCGCGAGACGCGCTCGAAGCGGACGTCCTTGCCCCAGAGCGAGTCGCTATAGCCGGAATCGATGTCGATCCCGACCGGGGTGTCGCTGATACGGACGTTGACGAGCGTCAGGTCGACCTCATGCTCGCGGATCGCGGCGTCGCGCTGATGGTCGAAGCTCGAATCGATCAGCGTGAACTGCCATGCGGGCGACGTCTTTTCGGTGACGATGCCGTAGCGCCCGCCGTGGAAGTGCACGTCTTCCATGACGTTGCCCGCCTGGTAGACGCCGGCAAAGGCCGAGCCGAGGCGGAAGTCCATGTGGCTGAGAAAGGCGTGCTGCGCGACGCGGAAGCGCACCGCGGCGGCGGCGGGATTGCCCGCGCCGATCTCGACGTCGACGTTGCTCATCGCCGAATAGAAGGTCGCCGAATTGGCGTCGCGCACATCGTCGCGCGCCGGGACCACGGTGGGCACGGGGACGGGGACCTTGCCGACCTGATATTGGTCGCCACCGGTGAACACCACCATTGTCGCGACGCCGGTCTGGAAGCCAGGGGTCGCATCGCCGAGCACGAGCACCGGGCGCGTTGGCCCAACGCCGAAGATCCGCACGCCGGGCGGGACGAGGATGCTGCGCGTCAGGCGATAACGGCCCGAGGGGAGGAAGACGATGCCTTCGCCGCTGTCCTTGGTGCTGCCGGTGCGGCGCGCGGCGTCGATCGCGCGCTGGATCGCGTCGGTCGCATCGGCGCGGCCGTCATTGGCGCCCGCAACGGTGACCGCGCGCGGATCGGCGGGGCGCGTGGCAAGCGTCGATGGCGCTGCGCGCGCGGCGACGGGCGCCAGTAGCGCTACCGCGGTCGTCACCAGCATGGCTGTTCGAATGTTCACGTTAACATTACCCTTTGCGACCGGCACGTGCGCGCCTGGCCGAGGCTGGGAATAGGCCTCCGAAGCATGGCTGCCATCCGCGACGATGGTCGTAGTTCCCAGGCGGGCGTCGCGGGCGGTATCAGGCGATGCGAAAGGCCCGGGCCGGCGCGTCGCGTCGCGGCTCCGTCCGGTTTTGGGGACAATCTTTGCAACGGGCAGTCAAGCATCACGGGATCGCGCCACTGGCGGTGATCGTCATGGGGGTCAGCGGGAGCGGCAAATCGACGGTCGGCGCGGTGCTTGCTGGTGCGCTCGATGCGCCGTTTCTCGAGGGCGATTCGTACCATGCGGCCGCAGCGGTGGCCAAGATGCGCAGCGGGCAGCCGCTCGACGATAGCGATCGCTGGCCTTGGCTCGACCGTTTGGGCGCGGCGATCGGCACCGAGGTGCGTGCGAACGGCGTGGTGGTGGCGGCGTGTTCGGCGTTGCGCCGCAGCTATCGCGATCGCCTGGCCGCGGCGATCGCGGCGCCGACGCGCTTCCTCCTGCTCGACGCCGCACCCGCGGAACTTCGCCATCGGCTTGCCAATCGCCCCGGCCATTACATGCCGAGCAGTTTGCTGACGAGCCAGCTCGACACGCTCGAGCCGCTCGCACCCGACGAGGCGGCGACAACGCTCGACGCGAGTGTGTCCCCCGAGCGGTTGTGCCGCGAAGCGCTGGCATGGCTGCAGCGCGATCCCCATGCCGACGCGGGCCAGATGCGATGAGACGCCTGGCCTTTGCACTCGCCTTCATCGCCGCGCCGCTCGCTGCGCAGGGCCCGGCGTTGGTCCCGACCGTCGCACCGAGCGTGGTGCCGCTCTGGCCTGACGGCCCGCCCGGCGCCGATCCCTTGCGCGACGCGCCCGAAATCGTCGAGAACACCTATGTCCGCAGCGTGCATCGCCCGTCGCTGACGGTGCTGCGCGCCGACCGCGCGCACGCCAATGGCGCAGCGATCATCATCGCGCCCGGCGGTGGGCACAAGATGCTGGTGTGGGTGAACGAAGGGCTGATGCCCGCGCGCACGCTCAACCGCTTCGGGGTGACGGTATTCGTGCTCAAATACCGGCTCGCGCGCGAGGCCGGCTCAGCGTACCAGATCGAGCGCGACGGCGCCGCCGATGCCCGGCGCGCGGTACGCTATGTCCGCGCGCACGCCGCCGACTACGGCGTCGATCCGCATCGCATCGGGCTGATGGGGTTTTCGGCGGGCGGCGAGCTGGTGTCGCTCGTCGCCGACAATCCCGCGTCTGCGGCGCCAGCGCGCGACGCGGTCGACCGCGTCGATGGTCGGCCCGATTTCCAGGTACTGATCTATCCCGGGCCGCTTGGCGTGCCCGCGCGCGCGGTGGCGGGCGCGCCGCCGGCGTTTCTGGCGGCGGGGACGCTCGACGCGTGCTGTGCTGCGCCGACGCTGACGCTCTACCAGCAATTGCGCGATGCGCATGTCTCGGCCGAGCTGCATCTGTTCGCCGACACCGACCATGGCTTCAACGTCGCGATGCATGCCGAGCGCGTTGGGTTGCAGCACTGGCCCGACCGGCTCGCCGACTGGCTTGGCGATGGTGGCTGGCTGGTGCCCGGCGGCGGCAAGCGCGCGACGCCGAGCAGCACGACCGAGTTGCTGCCGAATTAGGGCAGCAGCCGCTTCCGACCTTCCGACAGATGCCAGCGCATCGCCAGCGCGGCGCCGTCGGCGTCCTGCTGGCGGATCGCATCGACCAGCATCTCATGCTCGCGCAGCATCGCGCCGATCACCTCGGGTGGGCGCGAGCGCGAGATGTCGACGCCGGCGCGCATGATCCGGTCGACATCGGCGAACAGCGCCTCGAACGCGATCAGGAAGGCGGGGTTGGCGGTCGCCAGGATGATCCGGCGGTGGAGCTCCATATCCTCGTCATGCGCCGGCGCGCTCGACAGCAGGGCGGTGCGCAACGCGTCGAGCGCGGCGTCGATCGCCGCCATTTCCTCGCTCGAACGGCGCGACGCGGCGAGCCGCGCCGCCTCGGCCTCGAGCACGAAGCGGACTTCGTAGGTGCCGAAGGTCGCCGACATATGGTCCATCGGCAGGAAGGCGATCAGCCGGTCCGACGGGCGGCCCTTGACGAACGAGCCAGCCCCGCGCCGCGCCTCGGTGATGCCGTCCGACGCGAGCCGGACGAGCGCCTCGCGGACGATCGTGCGCGACATGCCGAACAGCTCGGCGAGCCGCGCCTCCGAGGGTAGCCGATCGCCGACCGCGAGCGCATCGCCATTGATGATCTCGACGATCCCGGCATAGGCCCGGTCGGCCAGCCGCCCCTCGCTCATGGCTTCGTTCCGCGTCGCATCGCGTCAGAATAGCTGACTGGCGACGAGGATCAACGCCAGCCCCATCACCGAAACGACCGTCTCCATCACCGACCAGGTCTTGAAGGTCGAGGCGGTGTCGATGCCGAGATAGCTCTTCACCAGCCAGAAGCCGGGATCGTTGACATGGCTGAAGAAGAGCGAGCCCGCGCCAATCGCGAGCACGATCCATTCGGGCGACGCGCCCGAGGCGGCAACGAACGCCGGCATGATTCCCGCGGTGGTGATCGTCGCGACCGTGGCCGAGCCGGTGGCGAGGCGGATGCAGACCGCGACGAGCCAGGCGAGCACGATCGGCGAGAGCGGCCCGCCGGTCGCGACGCGCGCGAGCAGGTCGGACAGGCCGGCGGTGACGAGCACCTGCTTCAACGCGCCGCCCGCGCCGATCGCGAGCAGGATCGCGCCTGCCGGGAGCATCGTCTCGCTCCAGATCGCCTCCTGGACCTTGGCGTCGCCGATGCGTCGGCCGAACAGCAGGGGAAGGGCGGCGAGGCACGCGATCAGCAGCGCGAGCACAGGGTTGCTCGCAACCGCGAGGATCGCGAAGCGCGGTGCGAGCGCGGGTGGGAGCAAGGCGACCGCTTGCCCCGCAGCGATCAGCACGACGGGCATCAGCACGACGAGCAGCGCGCGCCAGTTCGCCGGGGCGGGCATCGCGAGCACATGGGGGGCGAGCATCGGCGGCGCGAGCGTGATGCCGCGCGCGGTGAATTTGGCGAGCACCGGCCCGGCGACGATCGCAGTCGGGATACCGACGAGCAGGCCATAGCCGAGCGTGCGCAGCAGATCGGCATGGAGCATCTCGACCGCGAGCAGCGGGCCGGGATGCGGTGGGACGAGCGCGTGGACCACCGACAGGCCGGCGAGCGCCGAGAGCATCAGCCGGAGCTTGGCGGAATCCTGGTTCGCGCCGCTCGGCAAAGCGGCGGCGGCGGCGGCGACGATCGGGAGGAGCAGCACCAATCCGGTTTCGAAAAACAGTGGCAGGCCGATCAGCAGCCCGGTCGCGACGCTCGCCCACGGCGCGCCCTTGACCCCCGCCCAGCGCAAAGCGGTGCGCGCGAGGCCGGCGGCGGCGTCGGACAATTGCAGCATCGCGCCGAGCGCGAGACCGAGCGCGACGACGAGGCCGGTGCCGCCGAGAATGTCGCCCGCGCCCTTCTGGATCGCCTTGGCGGTGTCGGCAATCGGCAACCCGGCGATCAGGCCGACGGTGAAGGCGCCGGTCAGCAAGGCGATGAAGGGATGGAGCCGGCCGCGCACGATCAGCACGATCGAGAGCGCGATGCCGAGAACGGCGGCAAGGACCAGGCGATAATCTTGCGGGGTCATCGGACGCGCCGTCCGCCGCGGGTCGCACGATCCGCACACCGTCCGCACGTTGTCGCTTGCCGATAGACCATCCAGTGCCTCCCCCGATGCTCCGCAGTCTAAAGCTGCGATCGGAACTATCTGTATGACAGCATTTCGTCTTGTCCAAAGAAAAATACCGATTGTGACGTTTTGTGTCGCAAATAGGCTTGAATCTGTCCAACCAATTTGCGTAAAGTCCGACTAACGGGATTCGTCATATGGTCCCTGCGATCGGCCCAAGCCGACGATCGAACAGCGCGTGCCACGTCACGCCATGATGGGGAGAGGGATCACGATGACGCAGCACGCCGCAGCGGCCGACACCAGGCTCGCGACCGACCCGCCGACGCCGTTCGCACGGCTCACACCGACGCAGCGCAAGGTGCTCGACGGTGTCTTTTGCGGGCAGCTTAACAAACAGATCGCCTATGACCTCGGCATCGCCGAAGCGACCGTCAAGGCGCACATGACCGCGTTGATGCGCAAGCTGAAGGTCCATAACCGCACGCAATTGGCGGTCACCGCGCAGGCGCTCGGCTGGGGCAACAGCGCGCTGGCGCATTAAGCGCACGCCGGTAAACCGACACTTTCCTTCCCATCAGGCGCGTCTTCCTCGAACCGCGAGCGCCCGCACAAGGAACGACGCATGGATTTTGGACGCCGCGATTTCCTCCTGTCTGCGGCTGCCGCCGCGGTCGCTCCGCAGATGATCGCGACGCAGGCGGGCGCGCATGCGACGTTGGCGCCGGGCGGGCGCAAGCTCGGCTATGCGATCGTCGGGCTCGGCAGTTATGGGCTGGGGGTGATCATCCCCGAATTCGCGCGCTGCCAGCACAGCAAGCTGGTCGCGGTGGTGACCGGCGACGCCGCCAAGGGTCAGCGCGTCGCCGCCGAGCACGGGCTCGGCGCGAACGCGGTCTATTCCTATGCGCGCTTCGACGAGATCCGGAACAACCCCGAGATCGACATCGTCTATGTCTGCCTGCCCAATTCGATGCATGCCGAGTATACTATCCGCGCCGCCAAAGCGGGCAAGCACGTGATGTGCGAAAAGCCGATGGCGATCTCGGTCGCCGAGTGCGAGGCGATGATCGTCGCGTGCCGCAAGGCCGATCGCAAGCTGATGATCGGCTATCGCTGCCATTTCGAGCCGTTCAACCTCGAGGCGATGCGGCTCGCGCGCAGTGGCGCCGCGGGCAAGATCCGCTACGTCCGCACCGAGCATGGCTTTACCCAGGGCGATCCGTCGAAATGGCGATTGAAGCGCGCGCTGTCGGGCGGCGGATCGCTGATGGATATGGGGGTCTATTCGCTCCAGGCGGCGCGCTACATGACCGGCGAGGAGCCGATCGCGGTGACCGCGCGCGAATCGACCGACCGCAGCGACCCGCGTTTCCGCGAGGTCGAGGACATGATCGAATGGAATCTCGAATTCCCCTCGGGCGCGATCGCGGGATGCCAGTCGATGTACAGCGCCAACCAGAACCACGTGCTGCTGATGGGCGACAAGGGGCGGATCGAACTCGAACCCGCGACGCGCTATAGCGGCAACCATATGTGGACCGGCAAGGACGGGCGCGAGCGCGAGCTTACCCCGCCGCCGGGGCCGGGCGTGACGCAGTTCGCGGGGCAGTTCGATCATCTCGCCACCTGCGTGCTCGGCGGGACGACGCCGATCGTGTCGGGCGAGGAGGGGTTGCGCGATATGCGTATCGTCGAAGCGATCTACCGCTCGGCGCGCGAGGGTCGCACGATCCGGCTGGACGGTCGGGCATGAAGCCGCTGTTGCTGATCGCCGCGCTGGTCCTGGCCGCGCCGGTTGCCGCGCAGGCGCCTGTGACCGATCCGACCGGGTTCGCCTCGGCCGCCGACGTGCAGACGGCAGTGGCCAAGATGGCGGCGGGGACGAAGCCGGGGCAGGGATTTGCCTATGCACCACTGGTGCGTGATGGCGCGCCCGTCGCCGCGCTCGAATATTGGAAGGCGCCGGGCAAGCCCGCGGTGCATCCCGACGATGCCGAATATACGATCGTGATCGCGGGCGCCGGGACGCTGATCTCGGGCGGGCGGATGGTCGATCCGCACACCACGCGGGCCGATCTCGTCGAGGGCAGCCGGATCGAGGGCGGCACAACGCGGCCGCTCGCAGTGGGGGACGTGATGCTGATCCCGGCGGGGACACCGCATTATTTCGGGATTACCGGCGGCAAGCTCGTCCTGCTCGGCATGAAGCTGCCGCGGAAATGATCGACCGCCGTCAGCTGCTCGCGCTCGGCGTGGCCTGTGTCGCGATGCCCGCGGCGGCGCTGGCGACCGCGCCCGTAATCCGCCGGCTGTCGCCCAAGCTCGACCGGATCATCGCGCCGGATGCGGTGATCGAGACGATCGCGACCAACATCCGCTGGGCCGAAGGACCGGTATGGGTGCCGGGGACGGGGCTGCTCTTCTCCGATCCGCCTGCCAATCTGATGCGGCGCTGGACGCGCGCTGGTGGCGCGACGGCGTTTCTCTCGCCCTCGGGCGCGGCGGGTACCGACCCCAAACTGGTGCGCGAGGCGGGCTCGAATGGGCTCGCGCTCGGGCATGACGGTGCGCTGCTGATCGCCAATAGCGGCGGGCGCAGCGTCGATCGCTTCGATCTCAAGACGAAACGCCGCAGCGTGCTGGTCGATCGCTATCAGGGCAAGCGCTTCAACAGCCCCAACGATCTCCATGTCGCGCGGAGCGGCGCGCTCTATTTCACCGATCCGCCGTACGGGCTCGCCGATGGCGACACGTCGTCGATCAAGGAACTGCCGCACAACGGCGTCTATCGCTGGGCGCCGGGCGGCGAGGCGGTGTTGCTCGACGGCACGCTGACGCGCCCCAACGGGATCGCGTTGTCGCCCGACGAGCGCCGGCTCTACGTGTCGGTGTCGGACGAAGCCGCGCCGGTGATCCGCGTCTACGATCTCGACGCGCGCGGAATGCCGACGGGTTCGCGGATCTGGCTCGATGCCAAGGCGCTGCAGACCGGCGGCGCGCCGGGGCTCCCCGACGGGATGAAGATCGCACGCGACGGGACGCTGTTCTGCTCGGTGCCGGGCGGGATGATGATCCTGACGCCCGAGGCCGAACCGCTCGGGCTGATCGCCAATGGCGGCCCGATCGCCAATTGCGCGTTCGGCGAGGCGGGCCGGACCCTGTTCCTCACCGCGTCCGACCGCGTGCTGCGCGTGCCGCTGCGCATCGCCGGCTGAACCGCGGTCGCGGCGGCAGAAATGCGGGCGAAAGTCCGGCGAACCGAAGCCTGATACGTCTTTTGCGCAACGCGCGCTGACCGCGGCGCCGCGGAAAGGCCCGGCCGCCCGCGGCACAGAAATCTTGATCACTCGTCACTGCCACGGACGGCGCTGGCTAGCGTCTGACGCGCGTCATCATGGGATTGCCCCTGCGCGCGGCGCGCAAATACGCGCAACCCTGCCCATCGTTCAGTCGTTTCCGTCAACGATCGCCACCCCGCCATCGGAGCCACGTTCAATGCGCGACGACCTGTTCACCTTTTCCGACGTGTCTCTGCGCCCCGACCCGGCACGCACCGTCATCAAGCCGTTCAGCGTCGAATATCCCGCGCCCTTCCGAGACGGTGCGCCGTCGCGTCTGCGGATCGTGATCGAGCGCGTGCTGTCGCTCGACGCACCGACGCGCCGTGCCGATCGCGCGTGCATCGTGGAGTCGCTTTCCGAGCGACATCGCAATGTCGAGACGATCCTGACGCGACGATTCGAGGAAGTGCGGCAGTGCCTGCCCGACACGGTGACCGCCGACCGCGACCAGCAGTTGCTGATCGGCGCGTATCTCGGCGCGGAATATTCGTTCGAGGCCGCCGCTCTGTTCAACCCCAGCATCGTGCTGCGGCTGAATCAGGACAATGCGCCCACCGACGGGCTCAACTTCATCCTCTCGCTGCGCGGGATCGGCGAAGGGCACGTTTCGTCGGTGACCTTCCGGACGGGCAGCTGGAGCGCGCGCGACGGCTTCCACGTCGACCAGCCGAGCGGCTGGGTCACCTCGCCGCGAATTGAGGGGCCAGACGAAAGCGGCACGGCGGGAACGACGCGCGTGATCTGCGAAGGCAGCGAGGCGCCGTCCGAAAGCGTGCTGTTCCCGGTGACCGCGACCCAGCGCCAGGGGATCGAGGATTTGCGGATGGTGCGCTTTACCGAGGAGGACGGCGCGGTCAGCTTCCTGGGCACCTATACCGCATTCGATGGCCGCGATGCGCGCTGCGAGCTGTTCCGCGGCACGGGCATCAATACGTTCGAGATGACGCCGCTCACGGGTTCGGTACCGGCGAGCAAGGGCATGGCGCTGTTTCCCAGGCGGATCGACGGGCGCTATGCGATGATCGGACGGCAGGACAATGAGAATTTGTGGCTGATCGCGTCCGACACGATCACGCATTGGGACGGTGGCGTCAAACTGATCGGCCCGCGCTACCCGTGGGAATATATCCAGATCGGGAATTGCGGGTCGCCGATCGAACTCGACGAGGGCTGGCTGGTGCTTACGCACGGCGTCGGCATGATGCGCAATTATGCGATGGGGGCGTGCCTGCTCGACAAGGTCGATCCGAGCAAGGTGCTCGCGCGTACCGCCGAACCGATCCTGCGGCCGCGGCCCAACGAAACGACCGGCTATGTGCCCAACGTCGTCTACAGCTGCGGGGCGATCGTCCATGATCGCACGCTGTTGCTGCCGTTCGGCGTTGCCGACCATTCCGCGAGTTTCGCAAGCTGTCGCATCGAGGACCTGCTCAAGACGATGGAATGAGCGCCGGCCCCGACGCGCGCGTCAGCCGAGCTTCAGCGATTGCAGGATCGAGCGGCGTGAATGGTCGAGCAGCGCCTCCGCTTCGGCGGCATCGGAATGCATCCGCGACAGCGCCAGCGCCCCGACCATCTCGGACAGGATCGACGAGGCGCGATGGTCGGCATCGGCAATATCGAGCTTCTCGAGCAAGTCGGTGATGCCTTGGGTCAGCGTGCGCACCGCGGTGACGAAGATCGGGTGCGGCGCGGCTGTTCTCGCCGCAAAAGGGCGCCGATGCGACGAGCGTCGCTCGGCTCGAACGGCGGCTGACCCTGTGGTCGGACGCGCTTGAGCGCCAGAGCTGACGGCGCAACCCGAATGTCCAGTTGGGCAAGCGGCGTACCGGTTTCGCGATCGGTCACCTTGGGACGGAAGACCTACCCGTCGCCGCATCGACCAGGCCGGTCACGCCGCCGTCCGAAAAGTGTCGCGCGCCCCAGGCGCCGAGCGCGTGCAGGACGGGCAGAAAATCGAGCCCGACCGCAGTGAGCACATATTCGTCGCGCGGCGGACGTTCGTTGTAGCGGCGGCGTTCGAGCAGACCTGCTGCGGTCAAGGCCGCAAGCCGACGTGTCAGGATGTTGGGCGCGATGCCGAGCGACTTCTGGAACTCGTCGAAACGCCGCCGTCCAGCGCCGGCGTCGCGCAGGATCAACATGCTCCAGGTGTCCCCCACCCGGTGCAAAGCCCGCGCGACCGGGCAAGCATCGTCGACAAATCTCCTCGTGTCCATTGCAGAACGATAGTGACCTTCTCATCCTCCTGCAAGTCGCTTGGTGGAAGCGTGCTGCGACGGCTTGGACACGGAATTTTGCGATGTCTGCTCCGAACAGGCGCGCCTGGCGATGGTGCCGTTCCTGTCGCGCCTCGATCGGGCGTTACAACTTTCGAGACACAATGGTTGGCGTTTGACGCGCGACGCGGCAAAGGTCGGGGATGTCCGTGAAACCGACCGTTTCGACCCTGGCCGAACTCGCCGAACTGGCGGGCGTATCCGTGGCCACGGTATCGCGCTCGCTGGCCGGAAATCCGGTGATCGCCAAGGCCACGCGCGATCGCATCGTTGCCCTGGCGAGCGAGCATGGCTTCAAGGTTAACCAGGCCGCCCGCAATCTGCGGCTTGGGCGGACGGGCGCGATCGGCGTGGTGTTGCCGCTGGGGCACGAAGCCGAACAGCATCTGTCCGACCCGTTCTTCATGAGCTTGCTGGGGCCGCTGGCCGACGCGATCGCCGATCGCGGGCACGACTTGCTGCTGTCGCGGGTCATCCCGGCAAATGATCGCTGGCTGGATGCGATTGTCGATGCCGGGCGCGTCGACGGCGTCGTCATCGTCGGCCAGTCGAACCAGATCGACGCGATCGAGCGCGTCGCCGCGCGCTATCGCCCGATCGTCGTGTGGGGCGCGGACATGCCCGACAAGACGCAGATCACCGTCGGGACCGACAATGTCGCGGGCGGGCGGCTCGCTGCCGAACATCTGCTCGCGCAGGGGCGCCGGCGGCTGGCGTTCTTCGGCAATATCGAAGTGCCCGAATTTGCCGCGCGCTATATCGGCTTCCAGCAGGCGCTCGCCGCGTCGGGGAGCGGGCAGGCGACGTTGCTGCCGATGCATTTGACGAGCGAGGCGTCGTATGCCGCGATCGAAGCCTATCTCGCGGGGCATTCGTCGCCCGACGGCATCGTCGCCGCGTCGGACGTCATCGCGATGAGCGCGTTGCGGGCGCTGGCGGCGCACGGCAAGCGCGTGCCGCAAGACGTCAGCGTGGTCGGCTATGACGACGTCGTGATCGCGATGCACACCACGCCGCCGCTCACCACGGTGCGGCAGGATGTTGCGCGCGGGGCGGGGGTGCTCGTCGATCTGCTGTTCCGCCGGATCGAGGGCGCCGACGTCGAGTCGGTGACGATGGCGCCCGAACTGATCCTGCGCGGCTCGGCCTGATCAGGCAATCGCGGGACGTGCCGGCGTGCGGATCCGCCACGTCGCCACGGCGGCTGCGAGCATCATCGCGCCGCCCAGCATGAGGACGTGCCGCGGATCGCCGCCGAGCAGCGGCCGGTAGGCGAGCCACACGAACAGGATCTCGACCATCATCGGGATGACGATGAACATGTTGAAGATGCCCATATAGACGCCGGTCCGCTCGGGCGGGATCGCGTTGGCGAGCATCAGATAGGGGTTGCCCATCAGGCTGCCCCAGCCGATGCCGATGCCGACCATCGCGACGATCAGCAGCGGGATCGATCCGGTCGAGGCGATCGTCAGCATGGCCGCGCCCGACGCCACCATTGCGACCGCATGGATCGGCTTGGCGCCGAAGCGGCGGGCGAACGGCACCATCGCAAACGCCGAGACGCACGCGACGAAATTGTAGAACGCGCCAAGCTGCCCGTTGAGCAGCCCCGCATCGCGGAAACCGACGCTCGCCGGGTCGCTGGTGTGGAACACCCCGCGGGCAAGCGCGAGCACGACATATTGCCAGTAGCAGAACATCCCGAACCACTGGAACAGCATCGCCACCGCGAGCTGGCGCATCGTCGGCGGCATGTCGCGAATCGCCTCGACCAGCCCGGTGATCGTCGAGCGGACCGACAGCGGATCGGCGGTGATTGCGGCGTCTTCCTCGGGCGTCAGCGGCAATTCGGGGACGCGCCAGACCGACCACAGGATCGTCGTGATCGACAGGATCGCGCCGATCAGGAAGCTGATCCGCGTGATTTCGGGAATGCCGTTGCTGTCGAGCGCATCCTTGTTGATGCCCCACCACACCAGCAATGATGGGGCAAGATAGGCTTTGTTGCAAAACTGATGGCGGGGATTCACGCAGGGAATCGAGCGGTATAGATAGGCGTAATGCCCAAACCTGCCGCACCTGTGTATCGTACGACGAACTGGCCTGAGTATAATGCGGCGCTGAAGCGGCGTGGGTCGCTGGAAATATGGTTTGATCCGGAGATGCACTGGCTTTCGAAGCCGTGTGGTCGCCCTGGTCGCCCGATGCGGTTTTCAGACAGCGCGATAGAGCTGTGCCTGACGCTGAAGACGCTGTTCAACCTGCCTTTGCGGCAAGTGACGGGGTTGGTTTCGAGCCTGATCAAAATGGCGGGGCTGGATTGGTCGGTGCCGGATTATACGACGCTGTGCCGACGGCAGAAGACGTTGAAGGTCAACCTCGGCGGGCGGATCAGCTCGGGCGGACTGCACCTGCTGGTCGACAGCACCGGGATCAAAATGACGGGAGAAGGCGAGTGGAAGACGCGCAAACACGGACCGTCCTACCGTCGCCAGTGGCGCAAGGTGCATCTCGGGATTGATGCTGGGACGCTGGATATCCGGGCCATTGAGGTCACGACGAATGCCATTGGTGACGCACCGACGCTGCCCGTTCTCCTGGCGCAAATTCCCGGAGACGAGCGGATACTCAGCGTCGGCGGAGATGGCGCTTATGATACCAGGGACTGCCATGCCGCTATTGCCGGGCGCGGTGCCGATGCGGTCATCCCGGTCCGCCGCAACGGGCAACCATGGGCAGAAGGCGGTCCCGGCGTCGATGCACGCAATGGAGCGCTACGCGCGACAAAGCGGCTTGGTCGCGCAATCTGGAAAAAGTGGAGCGGCTATCATCGCCGCAGTCTGGTCGAGACCAAAATGCACTGCTTCAAACTCCTGGGCCAGCGCGTTGTCGCCCGCACCTTCGATCGTCAGATTACCGAGCTCAAAGTCCGTGCTGCAATTCTCAATCGGTTCTCCGAAATAGGAACGCCGGTGACCGTCCGCATCCAATAACATCTTCAAGTAAAACGTCGGTCATGCTCTCGCGTAATTATGCAACAAAGCCCTCGGCAAATAATTGACGGTGATATTTCAAATACAATTGTAGCGATCGACAGTGATTATGATGAAGTGCTTGGACATCGAATAAGCGATAGGCGCGTTCTATATTCGAGCGGCTATAGCTGGGAAAACGACTTATATGAGCATGTATTTATTCCGGAGTTAATTCGTAAACTGGCTCATAGAGCAAGTGTTCCGGCCGCAATTACGAAAATATTAACGGAATCACTGCAGCAATTCGAGAAAGATGCTCGTCTTCCTATCATTGCCGACGTTCTTGCTCTTATTGCGGGCAGTTCAATGATCCCGCGAGAAGCGCCAGGTCGGATTGTAATCACGTCATCCAATGGCACCGGTAATCCAACATTCAATAAAAAAGAGGTTATCAAGCTTACGAAAGAAGCAAAGGAACGGACGAGCCCACGAAGTCCTGCTGTCCTAACCGTAATGCCGAATGGGTTAAAGTTCCTTGTTGGTCATTGTCTTAGTTACGCGATAATGCTGATGGTCCGATCGACTTTAAAGCAAATGGGGTATCGAAAGCCAACGGCGTCTGAACATATCAGAGATGTTGCCCTTTCGATATTGGATCGACAGCTATTGCTAAACCAATTATCTCCGGTTGCGCAGCATCATTATCAACAGTGTGTCGCGATCCCCTAGGCTTTGATTGAAGCGTGTCTTCCCTTCGGTCGAGTGCGGATTTACGAATTTCAATAAGCATGTCGAGGGCTAGCGGCATATGCTGCCTATGTGCCATTCGATGGCAATTCGCGCACAGCAGCGCCAAGTCTTCCAACTTCGTCTTGGTGCGAGCTATGAGAGTATGAACAGGTCTAGTATGGTGAACTTCGATATATCCTTCGCCTAGATTTCCATATGCAGCCTTAAAATCGAAGCCGCATACCTCGCAGGCCAATGAGCCTGCCGCAACTGCCGCCTTACGCTTCTCTCGCACTAGCTTCGGATCGCGTTCGTAGCGTTTGTGGAGGCTCATGATGACGCCGCCTTCTTCGCCTTCATACGGTTCTGCCGCAGGGAGCTTGCCGAGCGCGCTTTCGTTCACTTCGATCACGGTTTGCCGAATGAGCGCCGCGTCTGCGGCTAAGACCTGCCTGCGACCCTCGTAATCGGCCCAGACGACCTTTTCGAGCGCGCCACCGGATTGCATCCCCACCTTGCCCTGTGCGGTGTACGCGGGGTCCAACGAACGCAGGTTCATCATCTTAAGATAAACGCCGTTCTGGTTACGGAGTGTAGGAGCGCCGCTAACGCCATTGAGACGGTGGAGCTTGTTGAGTGTCATGGAAAGCTCGGCAACCGCGCTGCTGCCCTTCCCGGGCGGGTTAGCAGGGTTTGTAAGATACAGGTCGAGCGCGAGGATTAGTTCGTCGCGCGACCAAGGGGGATTGCGTGGTGGCTTATCCATTACCCGAGAGTACCGTGAGTCGCCGCTTGACGCGAGGCTATCTCAAGCAGGCGGGTGCGAGACAAACTGCGAGACAAACGCCCCACGAAATCAGCTAAGTTCTTGAAAAATCAACGCTGGTGACCCCTACGAGAATCGAACTCGTGCTTACGCCGTGAGAGGGTGAAATCCCGGTCTACAAGCGTCTATTGCCGTCCACCAATGTGCCGGAACCTAAGGATTTCCGCCAATGTTCATCTATTAGATTCCATCCGGGTCTATGTGCGTGTATTAGGGAAGAGTTGGGGAAGTAGATAAGGGCGCTATAGTGGCTAGGACTGTTAAGGATGTGCGTCTCGACAATCGGGCCGCTCGCGAGCGCCTCGATCCTCGCAAGAAGCCCTATTATCGGGTGATCGAAACCGGGAAGCACATCGGATATTACAAAGGGCTTCGGACGGGTTCCTGGCTGGCGCGCACATTCGATGATGGCCGCTATTCGGAGAAGAAACTTGGCACGGCGGATGACACCTGCGACGCGAACGGCACAGATGTGCTGTCCTTCTCTCAGGCCCAGGCAGTCGCTCGGGCATGGTTCGACGAGCTGGCGCAGGCGGAGCATGGCGTGCCGGCTGGCCCGTACACCGTAGCGATGGCATGCGATGCGTACTTGTCGGACTACAAACACCGGCAGGGCAAGGATGAGACCGGGACGAAGCACCAGCTCGGCCGCATCAAAGATGTCTTTGGCGAAATCGAAGTCCGGAGACTAACTGCGACGCAGATCAAGGATTGGCACCGCGACCTCGGCGAGAAGGGCGGCTTAACAGTAAACCGCAAGCTGGACGAGAATGGCGCCCGCATCCGCCGGGCGATCGACCCCAAAGACAAAGAGGCGAAGCGTCGCCGTCAAGCCACGGCCAATCGTGTGATGACGGTCCTCAAGGCGGCGCTGAACCTTGCGTTTAGGAGCCAGGAAGAGTTGAAGATCTCCATTCCGTCGAAGGTGGCTTGGCAATCGGCGACGCCCACCCGCGGCGTCGAGGAGGGCAGGATTCGCTATCTTCAGGATGACGAGGCAATTCGCTGCTTGAACGCATGCGACGGGCGTTTCCGCGATCTGGTCGGCGCGGCGCTACTCACCGGCGCGCGGTATGGTGAGCTATGCCGTTTGCGGGTGCGCGATTTCGACGCCAAAGCTGCATCGATCTATGTCGAGATCAGCAAGTCAGGAAAGCCGCGTTCCATTGCGCTGACAGATGAAGGTGTCGCGCATTTCGCTCGTCTCTCACGAGGTAAAGCGAGCGGTGATCATCTGCTTGTTCGCGAGGAAGGCAACCCGTGGAAGCACACTGATCAGACGCGTCCTATGAAGGCGGCATGCGAGGCCGCCAAGATTACGCCCGCGATTAGCTTCCATATTCTTCGCCACACCTATGGATCGCGGCTTGCCATGCGTCGGGCTCCGATGGCTGTGATTGCGAAGCAACTCGGTCATGCTGATACCCGCATGACCGAGAAGCACTATGCCCACCTAGCCCCATCCTACGTGTCAGACGTGGTGCGAGGGCTTCTCGGCACTTTCGGTGTGCCGGCGGCGAGCAGCAACGTCGTTGGGCTGGGTGGTGTCTCTAAGGCCGCCTAGTGCCGCGGCGTCGCCGCGATCAAGCAGGCGTTTAGAGAGCTTTGCAGCGAGAGATCTCCTCTGGGGCAAAATTCCCCCAGTGCGCTGCAAACGTTTGCACAGCTTACTCCGCACATTTTCCATATCACCGTTTCCGACTGCTCGAAGTGCCGCCGCGCGAATTGTCCCCGTTGATCAGCGTTTGCGAGCGCCGCAACCGCCGCCTGATCCACCTTCGCCATCACCATCGCTAAACCGATAGAGAGATACCCCCGGCTCCAAGCCGGGTTTACTCTCTCTATAGCGGGAACGGGAACGGGAACGAACGCTAAGCCACTGTATTGTAACAACAAAATGCTTATGCCGGATTATCGTTTCCGCCGCGCACGGGAACGATAAATCGTTATAGATCAGGTGCTTAATATTTACGTTCCCGCGTTCCCGCCGTTCCCACGAGTTGATTGGGAACGGGAACGGTGTGCCAGTGCCTTGCCCATTTCCGGATGGGATGCCAGCCTGCTGTCTGCTGGAGTTGCCGATGCCATATGTCGATAGAGCATTGCTTTGGGCGATCGCATGGACGGCGCCGATGCAGGAGCTGGCGGCTCATGCCGGCGTCTCAAATGTCTATCTGAAACGGATGCTGATCGCCCTTGATGTGCCGATCCCGCCGCGCGGCCACTGGAACAAGGTACGCGCTGGACAACGAGGCTCGCCGCTTCCTCGGCAACCAAGGCCGACGGCAGGCGAGCGGTGCGACGTGTGGGTGGACGGGGTTACAGGAAGCCTCTTCCTGCCGCCCGTCGTCAAGCCGACCCCGATCGTTGAGGATGATGGCTTAGCCGCGATCCGCCAGCGAGAACGCGATGCGATCGGCATCCCGTTCTCGGCGCTGTCGCTTCGACATCCTGACGCTGCGATCCTTTCCGTGATTGCCCGCGATGCGGCCGAGCGGATCAATATTTATCGCCCGGCCGAAACCGGCCCGGCACTTCACACAGCGGTCGGCCGCCGCCAGCTTCGCTTGCTCAACGCGTTATTCCACACGCTCCGCCGAAGGGGGCATGACGGAACGGCGATCTACGTGGATAGCGGCCTACAGGCTCGCGCGACAATCGGCTTGGTAGACATTCGGCTACGCTTCGACATTCGCGGCCGGACCCGCTGGGGAGAGAGCAGCACACTCAGCAGCGTGAGGAACGCTGCACCGGGCTCGAGGGTGCGCCTTCGGTCGCACCTTGGCGGGCGCTGGGGTGACGATCGATCCGGGGTTCTGGAAGACCGCATTGGTGAGATCGTCGTTGATCTGATCGTTGAGGCCGAGGTTGAGCAAAGGGCGGTGGATGCCAAGGCCAGGCAGATCGAAGCCACGCGGGAGCGGGCGCGCGTCGAGGCCCTGCAGAAGACCCGCCTCGCTGCATTGATTTCCGCTGCGCGGAGCCTCCGTGATGCGGATGCGATCCGCGCCCTGCTTACGCGCGTTGAGGAAGCCGCGGCAGCCGAGATGCGGGACGTAGATGTCGCTTCGCTCACCGATTGGCTCGTGTGGGCGCGCGGAGAGGTCGCCGGGCTCGACCCACTGGCTTCGGGAGCAATCGCTGCGTCAATCCACTCGGGTGCGCACGGCGGGGCGTAGCGCGGCCGTAGCAGAGCAGCCACTACCGAACGATGCTCTTTGCTCTGATCGCAGTTATGGCAGCGCCAGGGCCGCCGGCTCAGATATTCAACTGCGCGGTAGTCCGCGTCCATGATGGTGATGGACCGCTGTGGTGCTCGAACGGCATCAAGATCCGCGTCGCCGGCATCCAGGCACCTGCCTTCGAAGGCACAGCGCCGTGCCGCGAGGCTTTGCGGAATACAGTTGCTCGAACGTCGCAGCTGATTGCGGTCGTCGTCGTCGAGCGCCTGACGCTGAGCCGGGCTATGACCTGCCAGCCTACGGGTCGAATTACTCGCGTGTCGCTGCACGCGGCACGCTAAAAGATAGACCATCGCTATCCGGCGCGATCCTCGCCGCGGGCGCCGCCGTTCGATGGGGAAAGTATTGGGTCCGCTATCATATGGGCGAGTGCCGGTGATGCCCGTCACCGAACTCGATTGACCGGATAACCTGCTCGCCGCATCATCGAAGTGCGGCGAACGGGTCGCGCGGAGGGGGAACATGAAACCAATCGCGGTGGCTGGGACGCTCGCACTCCTTTGGGCTGGAACGCCGAGCGCAATTGATGCGCATCACGTTCTACACGTCCGCGATCGAATCGAACGGCCGCCGCACGATCACATGCGGCATGGCATGTTCATCGGAGCCTTCAGTGGGTTGGGCAATCGTCCCGGACATCACCGCGACTTTGGGTTTAGCCATCGGTAAAACGGAACGCCCCCGCCCCCATCAGGCCGAAAACCAAGCCGACCGATCTCTTCAAGCAGCGACCCGCCCCCGTCGTGGAGCGGGCCGATAGGCATCACATAGGTTTCGCGCCGGCCGTCCCGCACTTGGCGAACCTGCCCTTGGCGTTCTTGCAGCGCATCGGCTTGGCCGGCCCGGCGTTGGCGCACTTGATGAACTTGCCCTTTGCGTCACGGCATGGTGCGGCGAGCGCTGGCGTGGACAGCAGGGCGATCGATGCGGCCGCAAACATCATCTTACGAATCATGGCTTTCCTCCCGCCGCTTAGTCGGCTTGGATAGGCTATGCCGATTGATGGAAGCCGTCGAGACGGGGATACGCGTCGCCTTGTGCTCGCGCCCATCACGCCCGCCCTCCACTTCGTCGGCTTTCGAGGCGACGAATATCATTCGGCCGTGCGGATCTGGGGCAAGCCAGATTTCATCCACCCGGCTTGGGACCGCTGGGCGCAACAGGACATGCACCCGGTCGACACGGTCGTGTTCGCGCGGGGGACCGAGACGGATCCGGTGGCGCGGTTTAGCTATCCGCACCGGAACTGAATCGAAATGCGGTGCCAGACGCGTCGATCACCCCAACGTCTCGTCAACAGTCTTCACGATACCTGTCGATAAACTTCCCGTCGCTATCGTATGCTGCCCAGCCGGTCTCGGCACTCCGGTTCGTCTCTATCAGGATCCCCAAGTATCGAGTGGCTCATGGATCGCCAGTATCGGCCGCCTCGTTCGCCAACTCAGCGAGCAGATTTTTCACGAATGGTTCTGCCGCCGAGACGTGGGCAATGGGCCTGCCGGCGGCGAGCTTCGCGGAAAATAAGGCGACCGGTGATCAACCCGGCTGTCGCTCCCACTCGCCGTCGCCGACCCGACACCAAGCCTCCGTCGCAGATCGTGCAGCCGAGTCATTCGTTATGTAGACATTGCGGCATGTCCGATCTCCGGTCGCGGTGGGCGAGCTGACAACCGCGAAGCCTCGTTCCCCATCCGCGTGCCAAGCTATCGCTTTTCCCGCTTCGAGCGCGTCGATCCGTGCAATTGCAATCGCGCCGCCAATGTTGTTCGACCCTGAGGCTGGTCGACGGTCATCCTCACTCGGAGCAGCTGTCGTCCGCGGCTCTTCTGCGATGGGAGCTCGACCTACTTCGACTTCTTGCTGAGGCGTCTCCGCCATAGGCCGCGTATCCAGGTCGGCGTCGCCTTGGATCGGTTCGGCGCTGTTGCGCGCGTCTTCGCTGGACCGTAGCGGCAGAGCTTCCGCCGCGTTCGAATCAATGGCTGCGGTTTCGTTGCCTGCTGCCAGAGGCGCAGGCGTAGGCAACCTCAAAACAAAATAGATCACACCGCAGATGATCGCGATCGTAGCGATTCCGGTCCTGATTGCCCGAGCGCGCTGGCGCCGAAGCATTTCAAGGTATGCGGGATAGCAGTTTGCGTAGCAGAGCTTCATTTTCACGTGGCGATAACGCGTGCTGCTGCCCCCACCGACACCTAAGCCGCCTTTCGTGCCGCGATAGACTCTGGTCGAGCTGCTTGTGCTCGACACCTCGCGGATCGTGACCTTGGCAAATTGATCGGCGGGATAGATGTCTCCGCACTCGTCGCATGACCACTCAGCTTTCGCCATCAGCTCCCCCCGAAATCTCCGCTGCTGCGTCGGCAAGCAACGCTATTCGGATAGGCTCTAATAGTCGATGGTGAACGCTATGGTCGAACTCTCGATGATCAAGCCCGCCCTCCACTTCGTCGGCTTCCGCGGCGACGAGCATCATTCGGCGGTGCAGATCTGGGGCAGGCCCAACTTCATCCACCCCGTCTGGGATCGATGGGCGCGGCTGGACATGCATGCGGACGACACGGCGATCTTCGCGCGGGGCAGTGGCGGATCCCCTGGTGCGGTTCAATCACCCACACTAGGGATAACTGGGAGATCATCGTGTCGCTGGGATCGGGAATGAGGTGGATCGCAATTGACTCATCGTTGGATTCACGCATCTATCTACTATATTAAAAGCATGACACACCGTTGGTCTACAAGCAGGGGGCAGGGCTTTTTATGCGGCACACCACGGCGCACAGCGTTGAAGCGTTGCTTTTTTGCAACATTGCCGCCCCCCGTACGTTATGCAATTGGGTCGCTCGAAATGAGTCCCCGCCCGGTTAAGCAAGCAGCAACCCGACCGGGACCATGGCAAGCAATGAAGTTTCATAAGAAAGGTGCCTTTATGCGCATCCCCGTAAAGCAGGCAGGTACTGCTTCACTCCGGGCCGCACGGCCGACGCCGAGCTATAACGATCGAGTTTCCGAGGAATATATCTCGCAGCTCAACGCATACGTAGCGGCGAAAAACGGCGGTCCCGTCGAGCTTACGCCGATTTCGGGAGACGCCTGGTAATTGGCTTGGACGTTCTTCCCATTTTCAACGTTGCCGGCACCATGCAGCATTGTGTGGTGCCGGTTTCCGTTTCAGGAAGAGCCGGCGCTCCCAGGACCTAAACCGCGGCCCGCCATTATCAAGCGGGCAAGTGCCGACACCAACGGAAATCCTTGGGTCCACGTCGCCTATGGAACATCGAAAGATGTCACCAGGGGTGGGTTAGATAATTTTGTGATTTCAAACGTGGCCGAGATGGACACGTGCGGGTTGTGGTGTGCAACACGGTTTCGGCTCGATCGCGTCTTGCCTCTTCCATGGGCAAACGAATTCTTCGCCGATCCGCCTGGTCGGACATCTCCCATCATGGGGCGCTTGAGCGACCACGCTGTATCGTTACTTCGGTATCAAGCGAGCCTGATTGCTAAGCGTGAGCAAGACCGCCAGGGTAAGCTCGACATCTGACAGTATCGACATCGTCGCTGGAGTTCGGCAGCCTGCACCGATATGCAACCGCGCCCGAAACAGCTACGAGCCCGAGACGCTCCACACCCATTTCGGCACGGTGTTCGGCGCCGATCGTCCAATGGACAACCGCTTCAATCCCGCTGAACTGATGCCGCGCAGCCGGGCGTATGTCGTGCGCGAGACCGCTCGTGGTCGCTGTCTCGATGTTATGTCCTCGGATGTTCTGGGCGGCGGCGCCGCCTGGCCAATGACCAATGTGCGCAACCTAGGCTTGTCGCAGTGGCGCGCGCTGGCGGCCAAGCCCGAGAGCCGGTGCCTGATCCCGCTGATAGTTCTGCGAATGGACGCCCGAAGCGCACGACCTCGGCGACGGCAAGAAGCCGCTCAAGGGCGAGATGTGGTTCCAGGTGACCGACCAGCCCCTATTCGCAGTCGCCGGGTTTTGGCAAGCCACCGCCAAGGGGAACGGCTTCACGATGGTAACGTGCAACCCCAACGAACTCGTCGCACCGATCCATCCGAAGTCGATGATCACCGTCCTTGAGCCCGCTGACCACGATCGATGGTTGCGTGGCAGCTACGACGACGTGGTGGCGCTACAGCAGCCCTATCCGGCTGATCGCATGACCGTGCGAGGGCCTGCGTTCCCGACACGCCGGAACGAGAAATAGCACGTGGCGGCGGAGCCTGACGGTAGGCTGCCAATCCAATTAGGGCGCCGTTCACCGGCCGGGCCTACGACAAGCTGTGGAACCGAGCCGTCCGTTCCGATGCTCTCGGCCGTCCCAAGGAGAATGACGTGAAGAATAAGTTCGCACTGGCCGCAATGATGGCCATGGTCGCCGTTCCAGCTGTGATGCCGACCGCCGTGTCGGCGCAATCGCATCGGCATTATCGCCATCACACTTATTACGGTCACAGCAATTATCATCGTCATCGTTGCGGCGGCGGTAATGGCGCCGTTGGAACAATCGCTGGCGGTGTCGGCGGCGCGCTGATCGGCAACGCGCTGGGCGGCGGGGTTCTCGGTACGGTAGCCGGCGGCGTCGGTGGCGGACTTCTTGGGCGCCATTTCGACAAGACGCACTCACGCCACGTCAACGGCTGCTGACGAGCATCTGAAACTCGGCCCTCTCCCTGTTTCGGGGGAGAGGGCTCGATTTTGCTCGAATGTTGAGCACCGGCCGAGAGTTATCGTTCGAGCTGGTTCCCGCATTTCAGACCGCAACTTCGACTCGCGCTGAACCCCCGCGATGCAGTCACCGCCGTCCAAGCCTGAGCATATGCGCCCCCACGACCGGTAAGCCGCCGCGCGGTGGCATGGAACGCAAGGTGGTTAATTGAAAGTCAATCCTGGCCCATGCCTTTCCTGTCAGGCGCGGTGGAGCCTGCGCCGTTAATCAACTCGCACAAATCTTTTCCCGCCTTAAACCAAGGAACGCGCCGGGCATTTACTTCGACCGACGCACCGGTGCGCTGATCGCGACCACTCCGAGCGTCTCGGGCGCGGGTTGTGAATACACCGAAACGGCGAATCTCAACCCGCCCGCCGTCCGCCAGTCGCGTCGTTATTGCGTGAAAGAACTCGGTGACGATCTTGTCCACGTCGCCGAGCGGGAGGTCGGGCCACTCGGCAGCTATAAGTTTGATGAGATCGGCACGAACCATTGCGCTTCCTTGTTCAACTCGTGACAGGCGAGCCATGATCATACGATCGATCATTATCGCCGAGCTGAACGACGATGCATTTCCAGGCAATAATCGCCGCTTTTGGCGAGACCGGGTGGGTTCGGGTCAGGCGCCTACAGGAGTGCCCTGCGCGATAATATGCTTGGCCTCTACAACCACGCGCGCACCGCGAGGCGTGAGTAGCGGCCGGATGCGGTCAGCGATTCGCGTGACAAATTCCATATTGTTATTCAGCCAGCGCTCGGGCTCGTCGGAAGCCATTGGATGGCCAGCAACTCCCTCGATTGTTTCACGCGACATCACAACAGTGAACCCAATGCCTTTGCGGACCATGGGGAATTCGATAGCCTGCCCGACGACGTTCATTAGGCCCCTCATTTTTTGCTTTAGATCAAGTTTATCCAAAATTAACGAGGTCGCAAGCGGAGGATAGTGTGGGTTTGATCCCGAAAGGGAACACAGCGTGCCCAACGGATTTTATTGCGGATTCGATCGGCGACCAATGCTTAGGCACCCACCGCTACCACAACCCCCGCCGCGTATCCCGAAACCGTCGCTTCCGGCGCGTCGCCAACCGCCATGACAAACTCGTTGAGTATTTCCTGGCGACGGTACAACTCGTCCCCATGCGGCTGTGGTTCCGCGGTTATTAGTCTACGGCTTAGTTTCTCGGACGTTGATGATGCTGGTATCGTGTCAACTTCGCCTTGAACGAATCGGATGACCTAATGCCGGGATACGAAAATCTAGAAGATCGCTTGCCGGAACGAGGACCATTCGGCCGGTGGCTGCTCGCACAGAAAGACCGCGACGATTGGATCGACGAGCTTGCCTTCGCTGCGCGGGGCGATCGGACCTTTCCAAAGGACGGAGATCCGGAAGCCGTCCGCGCGCACCTGCGATCCCAGCAGGCCGATGGCGACGTGTTTCAGGCGGTCGATGATGCCGAGAGCGAATGGTCCAGCCTGTAAGTGCGCAAACCAAAATCGAGCCGGGCGATTGCGGATTGGCCAAAATATATGACGCTGTCATGATACGCGATCGGTGGTCGGCCGAAGATGATGCCGAATTGCGACGGCTCGTTAATATCGGCACAAAGACCCCTGCGGTCGCGCAAAAACTAGGTAGCACTCAGGGCGGTGTGTCCTCGCGAATGGCAACGCTGGGCATCTATCGTCGAGAGGGAAACCGTAAAATTCAGAAAGTGGCCGCCGAGCACATCCGGGTAGTCGAACGACGACTGCTGAAAGCGGCGAACGGTGCAGCGCTCGCACTCGCAGCCGCTAACTGCGCCCCGAAGCGCGGACGGGGCCGCCCGCCAGCTTCGGCAAAGGAGGACGTCACATTGCCGATCGACAAGGCTGCGCTTGATCATTTTCGCGCCGATGGGCCCGGCTGGGAGAAGCGTATCAATCAAGTGTTGCGCAAGGCGGCAGGGCTTTGAAACCCGGCTTTATTGGCACGCCAGGCGAGAGGCTAGAGCGGCTCGCAAGCAACCACGGGGAGGGACTCGCGCCGTCGCAAACGCACAGAGAGATCTCCGCCTTGAAAAGCGTGCGCGATTACTATCTGCCAGGCGGTCTCAACCGGCCCAGGCAGATAGTGTTATAGCTCTCGAAGAGCTTCGATGCTTGGCTGCCTGGGGTCATGTCCTTGACCTTATCCGCGTCGAACGCGGCGGCGATAAAGCCGGTGGCGAACAATTCTCCAACGCAAACGCAGAGATCCGTCGCATTAGTGCCGGCTTGGATGATCGTGCCACCAACCTCTGGCGCGGCACGTGACAGCCGCTCGAAGCATGCTTGAGTTCCGTAGGCTCGAACCATGGTATGCCGCTCCATGGCTGTTAAAGGGGCTGTGGTGGCGCCAGTAAGTGCCATCGCGCTCAGTGCCAACATCGCCGTCAGATCCACCGCCTGTCCCCTTTCAAGGCGTGTAACACGCACGCCGATAGCGGACCACCAGCGAAGTCGCTGCTAAGCGCGCCCATAGTCCCAGCTGTAGACGTAAAGCATGCGCGTGGCGCCGCCTGGGATGCACTTGCCGCGCCTGTGGCAATACGCATGCCGCTGCATCGGTAGGTGGTAACGGGTGACGAACCCCCGTTTGTGGAGGCGCAACAGCGCGCTGTTTGCTGCGGCGATCGATACCCCGCAAGCCACTGCCACTTCGCTGAGCGTTAATGGATAGTCCACGGTCATCAGCGACTTCACGACCGCATCTTGCACGAACGGTTCGTTTAACCACGCAGTGAGGCTGGCAGCGCTGTGCGGCATCAGCGCCGCGAGCGCGCGTGGATAAACACGACCAGGCTCATTTCGGTCGCGTCCCCGCATCAATGGGATGCGCCGCGCCAGCGGTTGCGCCGATCACGCTAGACGCCAGTCGTTGCCCGACATTGGTCGCCTGCGCCGCGGGCACATTGCGGATCAGCTCGGCGGCGAACTTCGGATCAAGGATGGCCTTGCCGATCAGCGCATTCGCCTGCTCCTGATTGTTCATCAGATCCATGACGACGCGGACGATCCGGACGGTACGGCTATGGCCCGCCAGTTTGCCCGCGCCTGCCAGCAGGTTGTTGCGCGCCGTGTCAGAGCCAGCGGTGCGGTTCGCAGTGTTGGCAAACTGCGCGCCCTCCATCTCGCCCTGGATCTGGAGCAGGGCTTGGCGCTGTGTCGGCGAAAAGAGCTTCGCGCCCTGATCGCGATCGAGCGCGTTGCGCAGGGTCTTCAGCCCGCCTGCGGTCGATAGCACCTGGTCGCCCGCACCGTTGACGGCGCTCGTCTTGCTGGCATCGACCACATAGTCATGGACCGATCGCCGCAGGCCATCGAGCGCGGCCGGGCGCGAGCGCAGCGAATTGACCAGGCCGGTGAACGCGCGCCCGCCGTCCTTCGCGTCGAGCATAGACGCCACGACTTGCGTCGGCGACTTGGTCGCGTCTGCGAACCGACCGAGCGGGGAGGCGGGGAACGCCTCGGCAAGCGCCATCTGCCCGTGCGCGCTGGTGACATTCTCGTTGAGCGCGGGGAACTGGCGCAACACCGGCTCGAAATCGCGCCGCACACGCGCCACGGCTGCGGCGTTCGGCGCGACATCCATCTGGCGGCGGATTTCCTCGCGCGCGATGGCCTCGGCGTTGGCCGGGGATGTGGACGCAGAGAGTTGCGCGACGGCCTCGCCGCCTGCGCGACCCTTGGGGATCAGCACTTGCGGAATGGAGCTATCTGGCGTCGCGGGGCGCCCGAAGCGCTCCTGCGCCAGCGCCTTGCCCACAGAGCCTACCTCGAACGCATCCGCCTGCTCGCGCCGCGCGGTCTTCGCCGTAGCAAGAGCAGCGCGCTGCTCGGGCGGCAAGGCGCTGTCAGCGACGCCCGCCAGATCGGAGCGAACGCTTTCTGCGAACGCGGCTTCTTTGCCTGCGCCTGCCATGCGCTGCCGCCCGGCGAAGTCTGCAAGGCGGCGATCAAGGTTCGTGAGCGCGTTGCTGTTGCCGGCCTCGCCCGCAATGTCCGAAATGATGCTGCTCATCTCCGGTGGCATTGTGCCCCCGGCGTCGCCATAGAAATTCTCGAGCTTCGCCTTTAGCCCGTCGAAAAACTCCGGCGGCACCTCCACGGGGGTCTTTTCGGTCAGCACCGGGTCCTGATAGGCAGAGCGCGTGCGCGCCTTGGCCGCGTCATGCGCCGCGTCGAGAAGTTGGCGCGCTGTCGAACCGCTGGTTTCCGGGTACGCTGCCGGGCCGGTGGCCTCGCCTGCGGTTCGCGCCGAAGTCGCGAGCGCCGCAGCCTGTGCACCTGCTTCCGCCTGGACAGCAGCGGCATCACCGGGGCCTGCGATTTCCCCGACAGCGGCGACGCGGCCCGTGGCGTTCTCCTGTTGCTGCTGCGAGATCCGCGCGCCCTGCTTCTGGTTGGTTGAACCGAAAGACCGCTGGAAACCCGCCAGACCCGGATCGCGCGAGACTTCCGCGAGTGTCGGCGCAGCGCCGCTGGTCTGCGGCTCGGCTTCCGCGATGCGGGTGAGCGCAGCCGGGAGATTGTCCGCGTTGTCGGTGAGCGTCTTGCCGGCGCGGATCGCGGCGCCGCGATCGGTGAGCACGTTCCGCGCGCCTGTGCCGAGCGCCGCCGTCCCCTCTCCGGCCAAGCCGCCGAGGCCGCCCGCCGCGAGGCTAGCGATCGTCTGCGCGATCGGACCGCCGCCCGCCTGTCGTGCCGCTTCACCGCCGAGAGCGCCCGTGGCGCCCGCCGTTATCTGCGTTCCGGGGTTCGCCGACAGGACAGCGCCAATGCCGCGCGCGACTGAGCCCTTCGCGTTTTGGAGAAGATTGCCGATGCCGATGCCCTGGGTTGCACCGCCTACACCGCGCGATATCGCGCGCGCCATGCCCGCTTCGCCCTTGGGATCCGCTTCGGCCCCAGTGGCCGAACGCACCATGCCGCCGATCGTCACGGGGTTCTCCAGCGACTGCGCGATCCCCGGTGCGCCAAACAGGCGAGCGAGCCCGCCGCCGGCCATGCCCACGCCCTTAATCGCGAGATCGGGCAGCCCGGCGATACCCTCGCCGATGCCCGTCGCCGTGTTGGCAAAGCTTTCCCGAAGGGCCAACACCGACTTGTCGACCAAGTTTCCGCGCGTTCGCGTGTAATTATCCACCGCTTGGCTATCGGCCGCTGCCGCGCTCGGCGAGACGAGCGTCTGCCAGAGTGAGTGCGGCTTGTAGGGTGCTGGCGGAGGCACATCCTCGCGGCTCACGGCGCGGGCGTCCTTGCGCTTTACCGCTCGCGCGAGGTCGCCTTGGTTGATTGTTAGGCCGTTGTCGCTCGCAAATTGGTTGATGTCGGCGGCGTTGTGGCCAGCCTTCACCATCTGTTCGAGCTGCCGGTTGAACTGGTCATGCGTCGGCTTCGCGGGTGGTCCTTCCGCCGGTGCCGACGCCCAAGCTGGCGCTGCCGGCTCTGCGGGCGCATCCTGCCATCCGCTCACTTGGGCTTCCTCCGCACGACGCCGTCCGGGCCGATGAACCGTGTGTCCGGCGCGAGCCTCGCGTAGTCGGCATCGTTCACGATGCGGGCCGGTGCAGAGTTTGGCGCTGCGCCGCCGCCGCCGCCGGAGATGCGCCCCTTAATGTCGTTGAGTTGCCCCTGATAAGCTCGGCGGCGATTGCCCATATCGATCGTCATCTGAGCAACCGCGCTTTTCAGTTCGGCGACCGTCATAGCCGAAGAGACATGCTCCTGCGCTTCCTTGCGCGCGCTGTCCGTCAACACCGCGTTGCCATTCGCACCACCGCCGATTGCCTTGCCATACTCGCTCGCGAGCGTTTGAACGGCAATATCGAGGGCGCGGACGCCGGGGTCCGCAAAACCGCGCTTGCCGTTCTGTACCCACTGGTTCCAGATCGACACCGTCGAAGGACCACCATTCTTAACCGCCTGCTCGATTGCGGCTTTGCCGTTGGCGAGCGTGGTACGTTCGAAGCCCGACATCGCATCCACTTGCTTCTGAAGCTGCGCGAGAGACTGGCCGTCAGCCGAGCGGGCAGCTTGCCCGGCGAGCTGGTCGCCTACGCTCGTGCCTCCGGCAAGTTCTGCCGCCCGAGACAAGATGCGCTGCTGCACAGCACCGCCTCGGCCAAGATTAGTAGGGATCTTGCCAGTCAGATTGTAATTTTGCGCGGCGCGATCGAGCGCGTCAGCCGAAAGGCCACTTGCAGCGCCGCCGCCTGCGGGCAAGCCCTCGACGAGTGATCGAATGGTGGTTTGCCCGGCGGCCAGCTTGCGCGACACAAGCGCGGCGGTGGCGCTTGCAGCGGCTTGGGGGCTGCCAAAATTCATGAAGCCCTTGCCGTTGACCGTCTTGATGTTCGCGGGGTTCGTCGCGCTGCCACCTTCGGAGAGCGCAAGGGCCTGTGCGAGCTTCGCTGGATCGATCTTCGAAATATCGGCATTCGCCGGGAGCCCGAGGAACTTCACCATGCCAGCGATCTTGCCATCGACCGCGGCATCGCTGTTATCGCCGCCGTTGCGCGCGCGAGGCGTCCAACCGCCCGTGTACCGATCGCCCGAGGCCCCGGCCACCTTGATATTGGCAACGTCGGCCCGGCCGCTGTTGTTGATGCCCGCCACCGTCGCGTCGCTGGCTGCCTTGATGTTGGCGACCGGGATATTGTCGCGATTGTTGATCGTCGCCACGCCCATCGCCTGCGCGAGCTTCGACTGTGAGTCTTGCGTGCGGATCTGATCGGCGCGCTCTGGCGTGATCGCGAAGTCAGCGCTCGGACTTGCGCCGCCTGCGACTAGTCCGCGCCGCGCCATCTCGTCGCCACCGCCGAACGCCGCAGCGGCGCGAACGGTGCCGTCGATATCTGAGCCATGGCCACCCTGCACCATGGACGCAAACAGGGCAGGCAGACCGCTTTTGAACGCTTGGTCTGCATTAACGCCCGGCAACCCGGCAATCTCCCCGCCGTCGTCGGATTCCGCACCCATTGGCGCGCGAGCGGCGATAGCAGGCTTGGTTCTGAAGAGGTTGGAAATGACATCGGAAAGGCTGGCGTTCGCAGCGTTCGTCGAGTCGAGCCCGGTTGCCTGCCCGCGGTACACCGAGGCATGCGCGCGCGCCTCCTCAGCTTGCGCAGCCTGCGCGTCTGCCGCAGCCTGCGCCTGCCGTTGCTTCAGCGCAGCCGCGGGGTCGCCGAACAGCGCCGTTGCGAGGCTCGAACCGATCTCTGCGGTCGGGTCTTTGTAGAACTGGTTTGCTTCGCGTGCCATTAGAAGACCCCTGGATTAAAAGGCGAGACAGCGGTGGACACCTTGCCCAACGTGCTCGCGCCGTTCGCCGCGTAGCTCAGGTCCGTGCCGGTCCCGACGCTTGGTGCTCCCAAGCCATGCGACAGCGCCATCATGCCAAACTGCTGCGCTAAGCCGCCGACACCGCGGAGGAACGATCCTTTTTGCGCCGCGGCCTTCATCTCGGAATTGAGCACACCCGCCGAGCCCGACCTGAAGCCTGAAATTTGCCCGATAGCGCTGCTGTTGCGGCCGATCGCAGTGTCTACGCCCTGCTTTTGATCCTGCACGCCGCCCAAGGTAGCGATAGCGCGCGCTAGCGAACTGCTGGTTGCGGCGCTGGTCGCCGCGGACTTGTCCTGCGCCGTCGATACGACGGATGGCGCCGACGACGAGCCGGGCAGGTAGCTGCCGGCGGTCGAGGCGGGAACGATCGCCGCGGCCAGCGTGCTATTACGAGCGTCGACAGCCTTCTCCTGCTGTGCGGGATCGGTCAGCTCCTTGGTGCGATCTAGGCTGTCTTGGAACTTCGCGGTCTGGTCGGCGGTGAAAGCCTGCTGTCGCGCGCGCTCCGCGCCGTACGCGCTATTGCTGGCGCTCTCGGCTTGCTTGTCGCCGATGTATTTCGCGCCCGTTCCCACGGCGGCGGCGGCAAGGCCGGCGATGATTGCTGGTGGAAAGCACATGTCTTACGCTCCTACGATGCGTTGTGAACCGGAGCCGGTGCCGAACAGCGACTTGCCGCCGCTTGTGAAACCGCCATATCCGTTGCTGGAGTTCGACCCGATGGCGCCCAGCGTGCTCGCAAAATTCGCGAACACATTGCCAAGTGGCGAATACCCGGACGGCTGATTAAGGTTCGACGTGTCGCGAAGCGCCGAAGCTGCTGCGGCCGAGCTGTCCCCGGTGGCGTTCAACTCTGCGACCACGTTGCCGCGCGTGTTCTCGACGCTCGACCGGAGCTGATTGGCTTGATCGAGCCCGGTGTTGGCGATACCGATCCGCTGCGCGTTCGTCTCATCGGTCAGGTCGGCATTCTTCTTGATCGCCGCAGAGCTGTCGAGGTTGCCGGTGCGCGATAGCGCATAGATCAGATCGTCGTGCGTGGCGCGCGCCTGCTTATCCAGCGCTGGCGTGGCGAAATCGACATAGTCCTTGGCTCGCTTCGCGTAATAGTCATCATTGAAGCCGCTGAATGCGCTGTTGATCGAGCCCATGCCCGACGTGATACGCCCCTGCCGAGCGACTTCATCCGCGCGCTGCTGGTTGGCGATCTTACTCGCGCTGTTGTTTCCGCTGAAGCACATCAGAGCGAACCCGCGAAAGCGATCGGGCCGCACGCAACGACCATCGAGTGCAGGAGACGGAAGGGCTGGCGGGCCATGAATAGCTCCCTGCCCCGACACACGAGGCCTGCCGCGCCCGCCGCCAAGCGCATTATCGAATGAAGATTGGGCCGCAGCGGCGAGCCGGCGCGGACTCCTCCCAGCGCTGCCGCAGCGTGTTGAGCGTGTCGCCGGGCATCAGGTGAACGGTGTGGGGCTGCGCTGCACATGCGAGGTTCAAATTCATGGTGATTGCTCCGTGGGTTGTTGATCGTAACGGCTCGCTTGCCCCCGCCGCCGCGGGGCGCGATGCGCTTCAGAATCGGGCAGGGTCGCGCCTTTGTTCTGGATACCTCCGGTGGCGGCGCAGCCTGAATTGGTACACCGCAATCAAAGCAAGAGCGGTATTCAGATACCTGATATAGCATATCATTCGTCCCCGCTAGAGGGTGACGCGGCCGGAACCACAACGAGGCCTTCTTCACCATCGACCAAAGCGCCGGCATCGAGCAGCGCGGCAATCGCGGACAAGATTGCGTTGCGTGACATTCCAGTCAGTTCGGCCGTTTTTGCCTCGAACAGCCCAGATCTACCGGTCCTGCGTACGACGATAGCAGCCGAGTTGAGTTTGCCGATGGCGGACCGCACACGAGTTTCGGCGCAGTCATCTTCACCGCTTGGCCGGAGGCCAGCCGCGTTCGATATCGCAGGCCGCAACGTGAACGTATTGGCGTCGCGGACGTACACCTCGCCGAGGTTCGTCTCTGTCCAGAGCCCCGGCAGGTTTGATTTGATAGGGCCGATTTCGACGAGCCCGTTGCCGCGATAGATCATTCCAATGACAAGGCGCGCACGATCGGTGTGGACGCCGGAACCCCGGACCATCGGCAGCATATCGGCCAGGCGACGAGGGCGGGCCTTGGTAAGATGGTGCACCGCTATGACTGCGCAATTTTTGTCGCGAGCAAGGCGGGTGAGCCGGTCATAAAATCGCGACACTATAGCTGACGAGTCTTCATCGCCGTCTAGAAAGGCTCGGACTGGATCGATGATTAACAGATCGAGATGCGGAGTGAGCTCCAGCATCTCCAACACGTCCTCTAGGGGCACGCCCACACCGTCGATCACAAAATACGAGGCTTGGCCCCAAGCCGTTTCATGCGCGGCGGCTCGATGGTTGATAATGCCTTCGCCATCCTCACCCGAGATGATCGCCACCTCGTATTCCCCGGTGACTTCAGCACCGAGAACCATTCGCCGGGCGGTGGCTTCGGGACTGCCAAGCGCAGCCGCGATGGCGTGCGCCGCGCTCGACTTCCCTGAAGCGTTATTGCCGACCAACAGCGTGACGTAGCCACGCGGTATGCGCCCTTCCACCAGCCATTCAATCTTCTGGTTGCCCGACGCGCGCTCATCGGCACTGCCAAGCGTTCCAAAAAGAGCGAGATTGCCGCCGCTACGGCGCCACCGGCCAATCACCCGGTTTAGCTTTCCCGGTACCAGCGCTGCTCGGTCTAGATATTGCGATCGGCTCTCGGCCGCGCTGGGCAGATCGATGATCGGTAGAGCGCCGCCCCACGGCCCGACCGGCTCGGCGCAATTGCGCATTGCTTCGACCAGAAGCGTCGCGTTGACCGGACTGACTTTGGATTTGAGGTTGATCGAAGCGCCAGGCAGCGCGTCGATCGCCAAAGAAACGGGGGTAAATTCGCCGAGCGACGGCGCCCCAACCGCTGCGTCGTCAGCGGCGCAGACCAAGTAGAACGTAGGGGAGAGGCCGGCGGTAACCAGCCCGCGCATCAAGGTGGCATTGAGGCCGTCAGCCCGCACGCCGCCAATCGCGCCGAAGTGCGCCAACCAAGGCGAAATTGCGCTGATCACTTGCGGCGTCACTCGCGCGATCAGTTCTGCGTTCTCGTTTTCGTCGTCGGCGAGCGCCCAATTGGACCCAGCCGTCTCGCTGTCGGCGGGATCATATGCATCGATGTAAAACCCGAGCTTCACCGCATATGCGTGATAATCGGGGTCCTGCTGCTCCATCGCGGATCGAGCAGCGTCGATGGCGCTCGCCTGCTCGGCGCGTTCTGCGTCCTCCGCAGCAAACCGCGCGCGGAGGGCATCCTGATCAGCGATCTGGCGTTCTTCCGCCTCGGCGCGCACTGCGTCCTGCTGGGCTCGCCAAGCGGCCTGAGCCGTCTCGCTCTCATCCGGATGCTTCGCGTCGGCGGATAGGGCTTCTGCCTCCGCCTGTGCGTTCGCTGCCGCGAAGATCGCATTGATGGGATGCCCGGCGATCGACCCGGAGGGGGAGTTTCTGCCCAAGGTGGCCCCAGGAAAGATTTCGTCCAAATCGTCGAAGCACAGGCCTTTCACGCGGTTTTACCGATGTTCGCGGGCATCAACGGAAGCGCTGACAACCAACGCGCCTGCTCCGAGCGTTCGATGAGTGTGCGCTTGCCGGCCTTGCGAGCCACGATCCGTCCGGCTGCGATCTCTTTGTAGAGTTGCGCTCGACAAATACTCAGCCGCCCAGCCGCAACGGGAACAGGGTCGGCAAGAGGTTCGATGGTAATGGTCATGTGTCACCCTGCTGGACCGCCGTTCGTCGGTGGTAGATGCTAGAGGCGCTAAGATTAAATCAGTGTCAATCTGCACGATTTCGGATTTCGATCTTAGTTCCTACAATCTGTAGGAACTATCGTCATACTACATCCTCTAAAACTCCGAATAGCCCGCGAGAAAAACCGAAGGTTACTACAGAATGGGGGAACGTGATCCGCGCGAAAAAAAATTAGTGCGGGGCGGGAACGCGGATTTTATTCGATCGCTCCGGGTGGTGCCGGGGGGTGGGGTGGGGGTCGGCCAGCGCCCTGCCGGGGGCAGAACGCGCCCTCTCCCCGCACTCGTGGCTAGAGCACAGTGTCTCCTGCACTGTGTTCGATACCCTAAGATCGACGATAATCCGCCACCGCCCCTAAGCAGAGGCCTGGGTTGTGCCCGGTTGGCGGGCGCTATCACCTCTTTTCAAGATCTAGGGCCTCGCCGGACGTGGACGCTTGGCGTGAGCGCTACGAGCAGGCGGCGCGGTAGCGCTCGGATTGCCGCTATCTCGACCCTGCCGTGCGACTGGGGGCGGAGAGTGGGGTCGGCGAGGCGTTCGCTCGCGGTCCGCTGCGCTTTCGATGCAGATCTAAGGTGGTCGATTTATTTTTACAGTTCCTCATACGATTCTGGCGGTCAATCGTCGGATTCGACGCGACAAAGTTGGGAAATGTCCGATCTATAATTCGGAGATATCTCGAGCTTGTTGGCCAACACGCCAAAATACTTCGGAATATAGGCCAACTCTGTCTGTTTTGACATAAGAATATAAAGTATTAGTTATTATCGTCCAACAAGGAGTCGATCATGAGCAGCAACGTAATCGCATTTCCCTCAACCTGTCCGTCCCTAACCGCCTCTTTCAATTATGGATTGCCGGCAACAGTCATCCAATTCCCCACCGCAAAGGACCGCAAGTTGGCAAATAAGATCAAAGCTTCCCGGCTTTTCTCGGCCGCTGAGACGCTGTGGGATATGGACCCTGGCGCAACTCGACCAGTGGAGATGATGATGGAGCTGGCGTGCGAATGCGCGGACGCTACCTATCGGGAAAAGGCTGCCACATGGCTTTGGCAGAAATCTCGGATCAAAGTGGTTAGCCCCACTGGAACGATCGTCAGTAGGCCTTTGCGCCGGGCTCGGGCGCAGCATCGCTAATGACCGCGCCATCATCACATTCGGTGCAACGATCAGCCCATCCTCGACGCTCAGCGCGAGCGCGTCGCGGCTGCGGCTCCTTTCATGGAGGCGCAGGCCATATGGGTTCCAGGCGTGCTGTACCCGACGCTATCTATGAGAATATTTTGCGTCGGCCACTGTCTGGCCGCGCCGATTGGTTGTGGTATTTGGAGCCGCTTGGCCGAATCATCCAGCTAGGCGGGAAAGTGCGTATTGGGGAAAAGTTTGGGGAAGCTAGAAGCACCATCCTCATTTACATACGTAAGTGCTTGGAAGCGCTGGTGACCCCTACGAGAGCCGTTACCAACTTCGAAAACCCGCAGAAAAATGCGGTTCTTGGATATGGCGGAACCCCTCCGCTGTACCCGTCCGCTGTCCAGCCGCTGTACCTGCCCGGCGCACCAAGACTCCGCCGCGGGCCCATCCCACGACGCGTTTTCAGGATAGCGAGCTAAGTGGCGCCGGTCGAGAGCCGTATTCAACAGTCCATGCGCCGATCTGGTGACGCCGCCGCCGGCGGCGGTGTTATAGCAGCTTCAGCTTGTCGAAGAGCGCGACGTTCCTCCGCTGCGCATCTCGGAGCACCTTGCCGTAGTCAAGGACCTCGAAATAAGCGTTGTAGTTGCGACTGTAGCCGTAGAAGCCTTGGCCGTCGGGTAATACCAAGTCCCTTGGAGCCTGACTCAGCGCGGGGGATTCCCAAGTCGGTCATGATCTGATTCAACATCGCAGACGGTGGGAGGTTGGCGGTGGCATCAGCGGTTGGGCTTCGGGACGATTTTGATGGGTCTGGTCTTCGAAGGCTGGCGCGTTTGAGCGGTGACGCCAACCAGGTCCGGCGGCTGCTGGCGCTGGCGGTGATTTACGATGGTGGTGCGCGGCACGCGGCGGCACAGGTAGGCGGCGTTGGTTTGCAGACGGTTCGAGACTGGGTGCTGCGCTTCAATACCAGCGGGCCCGACGGCTTGCTCGACGGCAAAGCGCCCGGTCCGCGTCCGGTGCTTGGCCCAGAGCATAAGCGGGCGCTTGCCGAGATCATCGAGCAGGGCCCGATCCCGGCGTCACATGGCGTGGTGCGCTGGCGGATCGTCGATTTGATCCAGTGGCTGTTCGACGAATATGGTGTGGCGGTCAGCAAGCAGACGCTGAGCCGCGATCTGCGCGCCATGGGCTACAGGAAGCTGACGGCACGGCCAAGGCATCATGCGCAGGCGGCTGACGCCATCGACGTTTTTAAAAAGGCTTCCCAGCCCAGGTGGCAGCGATCCGAGCGACGCTCCCCGGGGGTACACCCATAGAACTGTGGTGGCAGGATGAAGCGCGGGTCGGCCAGAAGAATGGCATCACCCGGCGCTGGGCCAGACGCGGAACACGTCCGTCAGCGCCCAAGGACCAACGCACCACCTCGGCCTATATCTACGGCGCCATCTGCCCCGCGGAGGGCAAGGGGGCGGCGCTGGTGCTCCCGCGCTGCAATACCGAAGGAATGACGCTCCACCTCGCCGAGATATCCGCCGCTGTGGCGCCCGGCGCCCATGCCGTGCTGATACTTGATCAGGCAGGCTGGCATCTCTCGGCGGGGCTGATTGTCCCGGCCAACATCACGCTGCTGCCGTTGCCGGCAAAATGCCCAGAACTCAACCCGGTCGAAAACGTCTGGCAGTTCATGCGCGACAACTGGCTGTCGAACCGCATCTTCAAATCCTACGACGACATCATCGACCATTGCTGCTTTGCCTGGAACCGCCTCACCGATCAGCCGTGGCGCATCATGTCCATCGGACTGAGGTCGTGGGCCCATCGGTCCTGATCAGAGAGTCTTGGTATAACATTGTAGCATCCCGCTCACGAAGTATTTTCTTAAGTTTTGGGGTCAGGTCGCAAACGACGTAGCATGTAGCGGGGATGTCCGGTCCAGCAACCGAGATTGGCCGGCCGTTGGCGTCAAGTTGGGTCCCACACCGCACCTTCTCAACCACGCCTAGTACTTGGTTTAGCGGGTTAACCTCGTCGGTGTAATCGTCGCGCATAGGGCGCTTGAATTCGACAACGGTGAGGCTCGTCAGCGGCTGCGGTCCGTCACCTAAGATATATTCTTGGTCGAAGGCGATCAGATCCGGCCGCAGCGCCGAGTCCGATTGCAGCCCATCGATTGACCGGAGCTGCCGATCTGAATGTATCACTCCGTAGGAGTTAAGGCGCTCGTCGAGGAGCCAAAGGTTCTGCTGCGAATACAGTGTTTCATCGGTGCTCGATTTCATCGGAAAGATGATTTGGTGAAGGATCCGCTCGAGCGGATATCGGCCATCACCGACCGAATTCAGCGCCTTCTCGAACAGCTCCAGAATGATCTTCCGGTGGGTGACATACTGGGCGAGCGCGGCGACGCCGAGCTCGTTGTTGTTCTCCAGAAAATGAGAAAGGCGATCCCGATAGCCCTCGTAATCGTCGAGCCTGGCGGCCTCGACAAGCATCCTGCTTCCTTCCCGCTTTAGTTCGATCTCGCGCTGATGGAGCTCGCGATGAAGGGCGAGCTCGAGATCGTTTTTCGTGCCGCCCGGCGGGATGCGGTCGATGAATTCATCGGCCCGTTTCAGCAGAACACGGTAGTGCGGTGCATCGGTCGCGACATAGCTTCTTATGCGCTCCATCTTGGTGCAATTGATATCGGCGAGAACCTCGGACAGATCGTTGCGGACGAAATTGACGCAGGCGTTGCGGATCTCCGCTCGCTTTAGGGTCGGTATGAGCATCGTGCCCTGAAAAGCCTCCGCGTCCGAGCCGTCGTCAATGTCGAACGCCGTGCGCTCCTGATTCACATGCTCGTTCAAAAAGCGACTGGTCACGACTGCGAGATATACGAACGAGCCGCCGTTCGGGTCGAATAGCCGTCCCGACAGGTTGGGCACGAGGTCGTCAAGGTTCTCCGACAACACCGCACGCTCGTCCGCACAGTAGATCAGGCGGTGTCGAGCCATGCGCGGCGAGGCCAGGCGGAAACCGTGGACCGTGAAATCCTGATCCCGGATCGTGAAGGTCGAACGGGTCGCGTTCCGGCTGAAGGTCTCCTCGAAGAATGGGTTTAGCGGCAGCGTCTGCTTGCCGGAACGCAGCTCGATGCGTGGGCACGTCGGCTGCATGAGGAGCAGGATGAAATGCTCGCACATTCGAAGCGCAATGTGCTCGAGGTCTAGCGCGATCTCGCTTCTGTAAGGATCCTGGAACCCTATCAGAACGATCGAGGTCGCAACCTTCGCGCCATCTGTCGGCGTTGCGACCACCTGATCAGGGTCGAAGGCGGTGTCGAACAAGAATTTTCGGCGAAGGCGTCCTTCACCGTCGGCATCGAATACGCTGTCGATCTCGACGCGGTCGAACGCCTTGAGCCACAGGAAGCGGCCTACGCCCTTACCGCCTCTAGTATACTTGTGCTCAGAATATGCCGTGTTGAACGAGTCCATGTTCTCGTCCGTGAAACCAACCCCCTCATCGATGATCACTACATTCCCGATGCGACCGACACTGTCTATGTCCAGGGACGGTGCCTCCACAAAGTTAACTATTATCGTGCCGTCGCCGTCGCCGTCTCGGTCCTGCACCGACTGGACGGCGTTCATCACCGCCTCGAATATCGGCAGGAGCGGTTTCCACTTCGGCAGTTTGGTCTGCCTTATCTGACCGGAGAGGCTGGTGCGGAACATCGTTCACTTGTGCGTCGAAACTTTCGGGCCGCCACCCGAATTCGCGGGTGACCGATCGCGGAGTCCGCGGCTGTTAGCCACGTCGCCCTACATGCCGAATGCAAGCGATGGAGCGACCGCCGCCCTCCGGCGGGCGGTCAGGTGGATTGAGGGTCGAACCGGTATTCGTGATCGTCCCACGGATAAATCGAGATGCGCGTTTCGGCCGTCACCAGGAAAGCGATGTGGCAGACAACCGCGATCGCGTCGGACAGGAACGATAGGAATGACACGTGCCCTGAACCGTCGTGGGCGAAGTCGTTCCGGATACGCTTCAAGTCGACCATGCGCCGCGCCGCCTGTTCCGGGACGTCGGCAGACTCCGCCCCGAAATGTTTCGCGAACGCGGCGCGCGCTGTCTCGACCTGGACCCGGTCGCGCAGGTCGGCGAAACCGTTGATGTCCTCGTGCCAGGCCTTGTTCCGATTGATGCCGCCGGGCTGTACGATCGCCGACACCTCGTCGCCATAGACCTCGACTAGTGTAAACACATAGGATGCCGACGCCGCCTCGAGGGGGAACTTGCGGATGTGGGCACCGACCTCGTGAGATCCCAATGGGACGTCGTCGTGGTAGAAACTACCTTCCGCGCGGTGAGCGCTCTTAAGGATGTTCTTGCGCGTTGCGAGTACGCCGGCGCCCGCAAATGTGCCCTCGGCGGTTTCCGCCTCGAACTCGCGGAAATCGCGAGAATGCCGGTCAATTACGTTACGCTGAATATCGTAGACCGTCTTGAACTCAAGCAACCTTCTCAGGCTCGAGTAGGTCAGCTGAAGGACTCACACCCTGCGATCCACAGTGTCTGCATCCGTCATTGCGCACTCCTGGTGGTGATCTGCCTTGCGGAGACGGCGCGACGAAGGCTTTGCGGTAGGCGCGCCATCCGACCCGCCGCCACGTCTGCGATTTAGCCTGCCCTAATGCGCCTGTCGACGCTTCGCCACGGCAGCGCACCGGCTATCATCGTGCCTATTCGAACTTCGCCGATCAGCGCGTCAGTCAGCTTGTAGATATTGCGCGGTAGCTTGCGCTAGCGCGGGTCCGGCCAGCCGCGCACGGAAAGCCCGTCCTTAAGCGCCAGCTCCGCGGCGAGACACGTTTTGTCTGGACGGCGGCCTCGGCGTTAAAGTCGTTCATGCAATAAAATACGCGTTGCATTGTAGCCGGGATTGGGCGCTAGTCGAGCCACTGCAGTGACCCAGTTCGCCAGGGATGCTGTTCGTTCTAAGAATTCGAAATAGCCGGTCGGCAGCTTCCACGGGGATTGGATTATCGGCCTAGATCGAGCAGGATACGTGCACTCGTCGAATTCGTGCTGTGCCTCCTCGGGTCGGCATCGCTCGCGCAGTTGAAATCGTCGGAGCGTCACGTCGCGACTTAGCGGCGGATCGCGCTGTCGAGTGGTAAGGGGGGTGGGTGGACGGGGCGGATTACGCGGCACGCATAGAGGCGGCCAGGACCGATGCAGATGAGCTTGGCCGTATAGCGGACGAGTTGCAGTCGTCGGCTGCACCCGACTCTCAGCGCCTTCGCAACAAGGCCGTAGCGCTGCGCTTCATCCTGCGGAGATCCTCCGGTGCGCTCAGGCGCCCGCTCGGTACGGCGCCGGCGGCCGCTGCCGCTGCCGCAGAGCTTCCGCAGTGGCTAGCCGATCTCCAGCTGCCCGCGATCGACGGACGCCCGCTGCATGCCTACCGACTTCGGGACGATCGCTTCTCCGATCTGCAGGCGAAGCTCAAGGCGCGCGCCTCCGCCCTGATGTTCGCGCCCGACAAGGTCCTCGCGGCTCAGTTCGTGCTATGGGCGGCCGAGTGGTTCCGACGGTGCTACGATGGCACCGGGCAGCGCTGGGATGCGCTCGGCGTGCCGCTCGAGCTGCGCGGGAGCTGGACCAACTACCGGAAGCTGACCGACATCGGACTTCGACATTGGCGCATCCCGGAGCTGCGGATCAACGGCACGCATCACCGTCTTGCGGCGATCGCTAGGCAAGGCGGCTTCCCGCTCGCGGCGATCGAGGGGAAGGGGGCGGGCTGGGCGCCACGATTTCTGGAGCGTCTTGTCGGAGCCCTGCTGGCCGAGCCGGACGCCTCGCTCGACGTGGCCGAGCGTATCGCCTCGTCGCTCATGGTTCTGGTGCCCGAGACCTGGCGCAACCAGGAGATAAAGATCGTGTCCGCCGAGCTCGCGACCGAGATCGTTCGGCTGCGACGCCTCGCGGATGCGGAAGGGGCGCCTGAGGGATCGCTCACGTCGCTCTGGCTCGACAGGCACCACCCGGCCTGGCGCGACGAACTGCCTGTCGGTGTCAGCAGCGAGGCGGGACGAAGCCTGATCGACGGCCTGATGCGTACCGCGGTCCTGCGTGGAGGGACAGGTGCGGTTGGTCTGCGACGACTGCTCACCTTGACGTCGGACGGGCGGAGAGAGCTGGTCGAGCTGAAGCTCACCGGAACGCTCAATGACGTCGAGGGTAGGGCGATCTCGCGAAACCTCGGGGAGGACTGGAGCCGGCTGCGCCTTTTCCCGTCCGGCGAGTTCGCGCGGCACGTGGCCGGCGAACTGGCCACCGCGGATCCGGATGAGGAGGGCACCTGGACGGCGAGACCGAGCACGACGCGGAGCAGGTTCGACCTACCGCTGTCGATCGCGGTCACGGCGGAGCTGCGCGGTGGCGGCGCGCGGGTGGGCGAGCCGTTCGGCCTGCCGGGCGGGGACGCAGTCCCACCCGGCGTGCGGGTCTACGTGGCGGACGGCGACCAGGGCGTGAACGATCGCTTGGAACTGACGCTTCTTGGTGTCGGAAGCGGAGGGTACAGGCCGGACCGGCTGCACGTCGACGTGCCGCGAACGTGGACCTGCGCCGCACATGACGAGCTCAGCACTTCCGAACTGCTGGCCGGTGGCAGTCAAGGCGAGCGGTCGCTCTGGATCGTGGAAGGCGCAGCCCTGGTCACATCCGAGCGTGGAGACCGGTATCTGGTCCGCGCGGGACAGAAGGGCGAGCACCGCGATCGATTGTTCATCCTGGGCACCGTCGCTCGCGAGTGCTCGAGCGTAGACCCCACGCTGCCGCTTTTCGTCGGCGCGCCCGCGTTTCGACTGCGGGACGGTAACCGTGAGAGGATGGCGGCGCCGGGCGAACTCGTCTGGCGCGCGGCGGGGGCTGCCGGTTGGCAGGCTAACGCGCTCGCTCCATCGCACGGCCAGTGCGAGTTCGCGTGGCGCGATGAGCATAGCGGGCACATCCGCGCAAGGGGTGATGCCGTCGTGCTGCCAGCGGCCTTCGCGATCGAATCCCGCAGGGTCGGTGAATGGCTCAATCTCACCGTCTCCGGATGGCCGGGTCGCATGGAGATGGACGGCGGGGCGAAGGTCGGCCTCGACACCTGGCGGTTCCCGACGCGCGCGACCACGAGATCGAGCACCACGCTACGCCTCCTCGTTGACGGACGGGCACTCGTCGAGATCTCGATCGCGCTTCCCCACCAGTCCTGGATAGACGACTGGTCCGCTGGTCCACTGCAGCGCGGCTCGCGCATCTCGCTCTCGACGATAAACCGTTTCGTCGCTCGCGCCGACGGCAGGTGCGAGCTGCTCGCCGATCTCCTCGGCCGCAATCGGAGGCCTATGGTGCAGGGAATCTCGAGCTGGTGGGTCGACGGCGAGCTGCCGATGTCCACGGTCCGCGACGACCTCGCGGCGCTGCTCCGGCCACTTGGCGACATACGCGCGACGGTGAGGCTCAAGTTCAACGATGGCCATGAGGACTTCTGGTTCGTCGAGGAGTTCGAGCACATCCTCCAGAAGGAGGGACGTGGATGGTGTCCTGATCGTGCCGTGGTCGAGGGCGACGTCCGCATCGTCGGGCGAGCCTTGGCCCAACCCGCGGCTGAGCGGGACTTTGGCTCTTACGGCCTGCTCGCCAGCGGGATGCACAGACCCTTCGAGATTCCGACCCTTCACGGCGACTGGCTGGTCTACCTCAGGGCCAACGAGCGAGTGCTCAGCTGCCCGCAGTTCATCCGGGGGCGCGACATGGCCGTGGCGCCGACCACCGCGCTCGGCCGGGCGATGGCGGTCCAGGAGCGGGAGCCGCGGCTGGCGGCGATCGTCGGGCTCATTGACGACACGCTGGGGGAGCCGACTTCGCGCGAGAGCCGCGAGCTCGTGAAGTCAGCCACCGATCTCGCCCTCTCGCTCGACGGCATGCCGCCCGCGACATTCGACGTCCTGGCGCTGATCTGCGACCGGCCGCTTCTCGGCACCATGATGCTGTTCCACGCGGCGGCGAAGGACCTTGATGCGCTGGTTCGGCTGACCGAAGGGCTGCCGATGGCGTGGTCGCTGGTGCATGTCCGGTGCTGGGAGGAGGCCGCGGCCGCATTGGCCGAGTACCTGTTCGAGACCGCACCCGACGAGCCGCTGCTGGTGGCCCGGATGGTGAGCGACCGTCGGAAGGCGATCGCGGAACAGGAGCCCGTCCTGGCACCGCTCTTGGGGTTGAAATCCGAGCACGACGGACTTGTCGTGGCGTCCAACGCTTTTCTGAATAGATCTGACGACCGCATACAGGACATGCAGAACCCGTTTCGGCGGCGACATGCGGACCTGCTTCCGGCATGGGGCGTGGGAGAGCACTTCTGGCGCGCTCTGGATGCACCCGTCGCCGCGGCGTTGTCCGCGATGCAGCGGGTCGAGCTCGACGATGCCGAGATCAGGTGCGTTAAAGACATAGGACGGCGCCATCCGCGCTGGTTTCGCGAGGCGTTCGCCGCCACGCTCGAGGAGTATCGCTAGATGGCAGACGCAGACCCCTCTCCGGCGACCCTGAGCCCGCTCGAGGTTGATGCGCGCTTGCGCGAGCGGGTGGCCGCCGCGGTGATCGCTCAGGCCGGCATTCGGCACGATGGCCTCAACTCATTTCTCCGCGCCCGGCTGTCATGCACGGACGTGTCCCGCGGCGCACTTTTCGCCGAGCCCGCGCTCGAGGGCGCCGCGGGCTTCGTGTCGTCCGGTCGATCTCCCAAGGACCTTCGCGGCGGCCTCCTCCACCCGCGCGTGGTTGATGCACTCGTGGGAAGGGAGGGTGACCCGTACCGATTCGACTATCCGGCGTACGCGCACCAGATCGAGGCCTGGACGCACCTGCTGGCGAAGGAGCCGCGATCCGTCCTCGTTTCGAGCGGCACAGGTTCCGGCAAGACGGAATGCTTCCTCGTGCCCATGTTGGACGACTTGGCGCGCGAGGTCGAAGTTCGGGGTCGGCTCATGGGTGTGCGGGCGTTGATGCTCTATCCGCTGAACGCGCTTATCGCGAGCCAGGAGGAGCGCCTGCGCAGGTGGATCGCGCCGTTCGGCGGCGACATCCGCTTCGCGCTCTACAACGGCCTGATGACGGACAACCGCAAGAGCGAGCGCGACCGGGCGGAGGTCGACCACCCGGGGCAGGTCCTCTACCGGCGAACCCTTCGTAGCGATCCACCGCCGGTCTTGGTCACGAACAGCACCATGCTCGAATACATGACGATCCGGAAGGAGGACCATCCGATCGTCGAGGCCTCGCAAGGTCTTTTGCGGTGGATCGTCATTGACGAGGCGCACAGCTACGTCGGATCCGCAGCGGCTGAGGTCTCGCTTCTGCTGAGGCGCGTGCTGCAGACGTTCGGCGTCGAGGCGGCGAACGTGCGGTTCGTCGCGACATCGGCGACCATCGGCGGCTCTGACGAAAAGTCGAGGGCCGAACTGCAGCGCTACCTTGCCGACCTGGCCGGCGTTCCGACATCGCAGGTGAGCGTGGTGATCGGCCACCGGCAGGACGTCGCCCTTCCACCGCCGACGTCGGCTGCAGGGCCACCGGATCCGGCGCGCGCCGACTTCGCGGCGCATCCCACGGTGCAGGCGTTCGTGCGAGAGGCCGAGCGTGGACCGATGTCGCTGACCCGCGCCCGCCAGATCGCCGGCACGGCGCTGGACACGTCCTCGCTGATCCACGGTGTCGCGACCCCGAGGCCCGGGACGAGGGGGGACGGTCCCCTGCTGCCGCTCCGTGTGCACCAGTTCGTGCGGGCCGTGCCAGGCCTCTGGTCCTGTTTGGACGGGGGTTGTGCTCGCGAACGCCCTGAGGAGTGGCCGTATGGCGGCATCTCGTTCCAGGACGACGATCGGTGTGGCGGGTGCGGAGGCCAGCTGTACGAGATCGTCAGCTGTCGCGAGTGCGGAGAGCCGTGGCTCAACGCGTACGACCATGGTGACAGGTTGCTTCCCGCGGCGACGACCCCGGACCGTGACGAGTTCGCCGCCGCCAGCGCGCGCGAGATGGATGATGGCGATGCTGAGACCGAAGACGGTGAGGCGGAGGACCAGGAGCCGATCGGCGTCCCCGCGGACGGCCAGCGCAGGCTTCTGGGCGTTCGCGCGCTTCCGGACCTTCAGCTGCGTGGCGTGGACCCGCGGGACGGAAGTCTCCCCGAGCGCAAGGGCGAGGGGACCCCGGTCTGGATGAGCCGACCCGTCGACGACGGGCGATGCGCTCGCTGTCATGCGGCACCCGGCACCAATTCCAGCGGACCGCTGTGGCCATTCCGCTTCGGGGCACCCTTCCTGATCCAGAACGCGACACCGACCATGCTGGAAGGGGTGTCCGCAAGCCGGGTCGAAGGCATCGAGCTTCCCGCGGAAGGGCGTCAGCTGATCTCTTTCACCGACAGCCGCCAGGGCACAGCCCGTTTCGCGGCGAACATCGAGACCATGTCGGAGCGCAGCTACGTCCGTTCCTTCGTCTACCATCTCGTGCAGAAGGCATCGGCGCCCCCGGATCTCTCACCCGAGCTGAGGGTGGAGCTGGAGGAGAAGCGGGACAAGTTCGCCAGGCTCGCGCAGGGGGATGCGATGTTCGCGCCGTATCTCGCGGAGGTTGAGGCGGAGCTGGGCCAGGGCGCCGTCGAGGCGGGCGTCCCATGGACGGCGGCGGTGCGGGACCTGGGCAGCGAGCCGATGGTTCGACAGTGGATCGGCCGCGTGTGGGATGCGGATCGCGATGAGCGGTTCCACCGTGATCCCGACGCGCTTGCCAACTACCTCCTGCTCCGGGAGCTTGCACGGCGGCCGCGCCGGGCGAACGCGATCGAAACGCTCGGCTTCGCCAAGCTGGTCTTTCCACCGATCGAGAAGCTGACCCAGGCGCGGGTGCCGGAGGCCCTGACGCGAAAGGGCCTCGGCCTCGGGGACTGGCGCGACTATCTCTACTTCCTTGTGGATGCAGCCATCCGGACCAACTTCGTCCTGAACATCAGTTGGGCCGATGCGCGGTGGTTGCTGCCGAGGCAAGCCTTCGTGCGCAGCATCGTGGGGCCTGGCCAGAGCCGCCGCAATGCCTCGGACATCGTCTGGCCCCGAGCCGGGGCGTCGGGTCCGAAGACCAATGCGGTCCTGCTTCTGGAGCGGACGCTCGGGCTGGATAGCGCGTCGGCCGAGGATCGCGCGACCATCGATGACATACTCCAGTCCGCCTGGGATCAGGTGCGTCCGCTACTGGAGAGCACGGCCTCCACCCTTTCACTGGACCTTGGCCGGGCTTCCCTTGCGCCGGTCCGTTCGGCCTGGCTATGCCCGGTGACGCATCGGGTGCTCCCACGGCTCGCCCTGGGGCGGACCCCGTACGGCCTTCGCGGCCCCCCCCCGGGTGCGGACCAGAAGCCGCGGGAGCTCACCTTCCCGCAGCTCCCACAGACGTTCCCACGCAGCGCTGTCGATCGGGAGCGCCTGGCTGGGTTCACGCACGACGATCCGCTGGTGGCCGAACTCCGCGGCGCGGGCGTGTGGTCCGACCTTCACGACCGGGCTGCGTCGTTCGCGCCCTACATCCGGGCTGAGGAGCACTCGGCGCAGCAACCGCCATATCGGCTCCGCGAGTTCGAGGAGCAATTCAAGAAGGGGGAGATCAACCTCCTGGCATGCTCGACCACGATGGAGATGGGCGTCGACATCGGATCGATCGAGGCCGTCCTCAACACCAACGTGCCACCCTCCATCGCGAACTACCGTCAGCGGGTGGGGCGCGCGGGACGGCGGGGCCAGGGGTTCGCCTCATCGCTCACCTTCGCGCGCAACACCCCGCTGGACCGCGAGGCCTTCCTGGACCCGGTGGCCTACCTCGGCACGAAGCTGCGGTCGCCGAAGGTGCAGCTTGAATCGCGGCGCATCGTCCAGCGGCACGTCAATGCGCTGCTCCTCGCGCGATGGTTCCGCGAGGCATCCGGCGAGTTGACACGTGTCAAGGCGGGTGACTTCCTCGGTTACCCGCAAGGCCTGACCCTGGATCCTCCCGTCGATCCACCGATCGCGCAATTCCTCGCCTGGCTGGCGCAGCCGAGCACGGACTCAAGCACGGGTCCCGGAACTCGCGCGCTGACCAGGGGGACGGCTCTTGAGGGCAACGCGTCGGTGCTGACCACTGCCGCACAGATGTTCGGGTCGGCGGCTGTCTCCTTCGGAGAGCAGTGGCGAGCGCTGCGGGAGCAGGCGAGGACGCTCGCACCTGACGCGCGGGCCGGGATCGAGATCCAGGTGCGCCGGATGTGCCGCGAACCGCTGCTAAGGGAACTCGCCAACCGTTCGCTGCTTCCAGGTCACGGATTCCCCAACGCGGTCGTGCCCTTCATCACCGACTGCGCCGAGACCCGTGACAGGCACCGCAACCGGTCGGACGATGAGGGCGAGACCACGCGGAACCGGAGATACGACTATCCAAGCCGCAATGCCGACGTCGCCATCCGCGAGTATGCGCCCGGAGCGGAGATCGTGGTCGACGGGCTCGTCTGGACCTCGGAGGGCGTGACGCTGAACTGGGAGCGGCCCGCCCACGACAACGGCAGTCCGGAGATCCAGAGCGTGCGCTGGTCCTGGTCGTGTCGCGACTGCGGGGAGGCGGGCTGCTCGCGAACGATGGTCGAGCAGTGCAACGCGTGCGGCTCGACGAGTATAGAGCAGCAGCAGTTCCTCGAGCCGGCCGGCTTCCGGGTCGACTGGAAGGCGAAGCCGCACGCCGAGACCGACAGGGTGGAATACATCGAGCCGATACCGGCTCGCATTTCGGCCAGGGAGGCGCGCTGGGATCCCCTGCTCGACCCTATCCTGGGACGCGTGAGGGCGACCTCCGATGGCATGGTGTTCTACCATTCGATGGGAAGGCGGAAGCAAGGCTACAAGATATGCCTGGACTGCGGTCGCGCGGCCGAGGAGGGCGGCCCACCGCTCACCGATCACAACGCGCTCATGCCACCCAAGGGTGGCGCCGGTCGGTGTTCCGGCAACGACAAGACGTTCGCGATAACGCGTCCCCTGGCGCTTGGGCATGAGGTCTTGACGGACGTGGCAGAGCTTCAGCCCGCGAACCTGACCGACCTCGGGACGGCGTGGGCGCTTGCATCGGCCATGCGCGAGGCCCTTTCCCGGCGGCTTGGCATCGAACCGCGCGAGCTGGGGCTGGGCGTTGCGCGACGCACCGGGGCACTTGGCGCTCCGACCTATTCGATCTTCCTCTATGATCAGAGTTCGGGAGGTGCCGGCTATTCGCCCCGCCTGCTCGACGAGCTCACCGTTGTCCTGCAAGGCGCGCGACGTGTCCTTGAATGCCCGATGGAATGTAGGACTGGATGCTCCTCGTGCGTCCTCGTGGCGGACATCTTCGCGCAGCAGGAAATCATCGATCGCCGCGCCGCCCTTTCATTTCTCACGACGCTTCTCGCTGACATGAGCGAACCGGATGAGGACGACCTGGCTGGGCCTAATTCGGTCCTCAGCGGGCCGGCGGCCGATGCCATGGTCAGGCGGGTGCAGGCCGGTGAAGTGGCGGCGATCTGGACCGGAACGGACTATGATCTGGCTGCCTTGGCCGAGACGCCGTTCTCCACCGTCTTCGGATCGCTGGGCACGGTTGGTGCGGAAGTGCGCCTTGTTCTGCCATCAGGGGCCCTTGAGCAGATGGACGACGCGGCGCGGGCAGGGCTGCGGAACGCCTCCTTCCGTCACGGCTTCACGCTCTGGAGCGCGGATCCGGTCGTGGGCGCGAACGGCGCCGTTATGCTGGCGGCCATCGGTTCGTCCGGCGGTGCAACCGGCTTCTTCACCCGCGACGCGGCTGCCCGCGTGCTCGACGCCGGCTGGGGATCGGGAAGCGAGCATCCGCTTGTGTCGATGCCGCTCGCGTCGTTTCCGCAGATGCTTCGCGTGGACGCCGATGCACTGGAGCGCTCATCGCCTGGCGACCGAGTCCGCATCATGCAGTCCGATCCGGGCCGGCCGGTGAAGCAGTTCGGGACGGGGATGGTATCCCGGGTTCTCAAGGACGATCTGGAGGCCGCTGGGCTGTGGAAGCCCGGTCACCTCGCAGCGATCGGCTATTCCGACCGCTATCTGAAGGCACCTCTGCCCGTCTTGCTGATGTTCCGCACAGTCGCGGCGCTGCGGGACTCGCTCGCGCCCAAGGGCGTCCTCATCCCTTTTGACGTCGTGACCGAGCCGCTCCGGGACGATCGGTACGGTGGTGCCCCTTTCAAGATCGGGAACAACTGGCAGAACGAGGGAGACCGCGCCCACGTTGTGGAAGCTCTCGCCGAACGCCTGCGGCTTCAGTGCCGATACTACGACTCCCACGCGCCGCACGGACGCAAGATGACGATCAGCTACGACGACGGCATGGTGGCGGTGATCCTGTTCGACCAGGGTTTCGGCTACTGGCGTGCTACATCCTCAGACCGGCATGATTTCAGGGCGGGCCCGGAGCGGCAGGCCGGTGCGCTCCTTGATGCGTCAACATTCGTCGCGGGGGTGGGCGAGAGCTATGTGGCTGTCACGCGAAGTTGATGCGGAGCCGACGGAGGAGCCGCAGCCTGTCAACTGAAGCTAATCCTCTTCGGTCGCCTCCGGCTCCTTCCAGTAGGCGAAATTGAACAATACATCGAGCTCGCTGAGGTCGCCGAGCCCTAGGCCTCGGCGAAGCCCCTCTGCATCGGCTGCGAAGCGGGCGTACCGGGCACCATCGACTGACGATTTCGCCGGTGCGCGGGGATAGCCGGTGATGTTGGCGAGGCCCATTCCGGCTACGGAATTGCGGTTCATGACCGGAAATCGTCGCGGATCGCGCGTGTGGAGCACTTCGGTCAGGACGTTGATCCCCGCTCGTGGGATGCCGTCGAAATGGTGCCTGAGGAGATCGAAGAGCTTCGCTGGATCCTGCGAGGGCTCGGAATCGAGGGCCCGCAGTGCCTCCTGAAACCGCGCTCCCTTCCGCGCGATCGCCGTCTTGCCACGTTGGAGACCACCCGAGTGCCAGCATCCGATCTGCTCCTCGTACCGAGTAAGGAACATGCTTCGCTTGAGGTCCGGATCACGCGCCAACCCAGCGAGTAGGGACTGGGCTTTCGCATGGTTCAGACGACGCCCTTCCGACTGCGCATCGAAGCCGTCAGGCCCATCGTCGGCACGCATCTCTGCCAGAAGGTCGCTCAACGACACGATCTGGCCGGGCGGAGCCTGCATTGCACGACGCGCTCGCCGTTCCGCCGCCTTCATCGCTGCGCGATAGATGTCGCGACGCTGCTCGTAGCGATCGATGAGTGCCGGACTCGCCTCAACGACGTCCTTGGTTTTCACTCGACGCGAGATCCAAGCCCGCAGCCATTTCTCGGAGCTGGGAACGCCGTCGGCGAGGGTGGCGGAGATCTCGTGGTTGTTGCAGAACCCGCCCGAGGTCATGTTGGCGGACCCCACGATCAGGGTTTCAGTATTCGGCTTCTTCGACCAGTAGATCTTGGGATGCAGCGTGGCGCCGCCCGCCTCCTTTCCCATGTAGACCTTCACGTTGCCTGCCTTTCCTGCCGCGCGCTGCATCTGGAGCAGCACCCGAAGAACCCCGGGTTCACTCTGGAAGAAGTCGATCCCGACCACGAACGTGGCTCTGATGCCCTTGGCGGCGCGCGCCTCAAGTGCTTCCCGAATGAGCTTGAGGCCGGATGTCTTTGCGAACGCCACGATGCAGATGAAGTGCGTGGCATTGGCGAGGCTGGCGATGATCCTCGAGGCATGATCGTCTTCGTCGCCTTCGTTATCGAACAACACCGTGGAAGCGGGCGGGGGCTTGTGCTTCATAGGCTTAGACCCGTTTCATCTTTTGCAGTTATGCAGGCGCATTTTCGGCTGCCGACAAGGATCTTAACGGGTTGGTCGGGATTGGGGAATGGTAGTTGAATGCGTTTCGGCGAACACTTCGACCCGCCGGTAAACTATGGGCGCGGGACGGCTGGTTACGGGTAAAGGACGAGCTTCGACCCGCTCTGTCCATGCGCCTGCCCGGCAGGCAGTCAAGCTCCCGTCGCTGGTCGTTCAATGCACGGGCGTGTTGTTTCGAATTCGGTTTCTGGCGGCGTCAATCGCGAATCTTCGGGAGCTGTTCCAGTTCACGGCGATACCTCCAAGTACCGAGGTGCCCCCCTCCAACGTCCAGGGTTGTCGATGATGGATGCCAGCGATCCGTTCGAGCGGCTGCAGCTGGCGGAGCGCCTATCGGCGCATCTTCGTTGCATCCGCGACGCGCGCTGATGCCGCTGGCAGCCAACCGGGGTTCGTTTATGAGCTCCGTCGGAAAACGATCCCTGAGTCCGCTCACGCCCGCGAGATCGCCAGCTGCTGCAGCGTTCCATATGTTCAGTGGTTTCTTGCCGATGACTACGTATCGGTAGAAGCCAACGGCGCGGTATATAAGAAGGCCGACATCATCCCCGGATCGCTGGCTCCGGTCAGCGCAGGAGTCTGACGGGACGCTTCCAGGCAGGCCAGCCGTGGGGCGTGACAAGCGGATTTCCCTCGCGACAGCGCGCTCGGGTAAATCGCTCTCGACCGCCCCAACCGTGAACGGAGCGTCGTCTCCGGCACGGCCTGCGAGCCGATCAACCAGCCTCGCTATGTCGGTAGGCGACTTCTCGCCGGTCAGGTTCGCTGCGAACGGCATTGCTCCAAGCGGCTCCGTGCGCGTCGCGGCCAGCCACATTATCTCGATGCCGTCGCCCGGCTCGATCCTCTCGATCTGCAGATGGTAGAGCCGCGCGAGATGGGCGGGTTCGCGGGTAACGGAGACAGTGCCGATCGCCACCCGCTGGTGTGCGGCCCGCGTCCGCCGCCAGCTGGAGCTGCCGGGTGGCGGTCATGTCGGAGCGCTTCACCTCGGCGATTACTGCGGCGAGCGCGCCGTGGCGCAGCGCGTCCTCCATGAGCGCGAGCACATCGTTGTCCTCAAGACCCTCGGCGAAGATGACACCCCCCCGGGCGGGAGACCGGCCTGTTCGAGGCCCGGAGCGTAGAGGTCGAAGCGGCTGACGGCCCACAGGCCGCGGCCGTCGCCGATGCCGGCGAAGCGGGCGGCGATGCCCGCAACGAAAGGTGCCGCGGCGGCATCGTCGCTGAGCGAGGGGGCGCCAGGCGCGACCTCGTGCAGTGCTGCACCGTCGATCCCGTTGTCGCCGAGACGCTTATCCATCTAGTCTAGGTCGAACGGCAGGGCCGGGACGTCGCGGGGGCGCACGACCGCCGCGCTCTCGCGAAGGAGGGCCAGCGACTCGACTTGGGCGGTTGCGGAGGACATGTTGGGACGACTCTTTCGTTCTGCCTATGTTCCTCGCTTGGCTCGCGCTGGTCAAGTGGCAGCGACAAGCAGGTACCGCAGTTGAACCGGAGCTCTTCTCCCGTGGAGGGGGCCGATATGCGCGATGAGGTGATGAATGCCCGCTCCTGAAGACCTTGAACGGCTGCGTGAACGCTCGATCTCGAAGCTCGATGACGGTGCGGCGCTCGACCACATAGGCAACCTCATCGACGTTTCACAGGACGCACGGTTCGAGCGGGGCGCGGATCGGGCCATCTTCCTGCTCGACGAGCTCGCGAGACGCGACCTGACGATCGGGCACGGTGCGGTCCTGGAGTATTTCCGCGCGAATGCCTGGAGCGTGAAGGAGGATGTCTCGGGCACCCGTCGCTCCTGGACGTGGGATCACCGTCAGCGTGAGCAGCAAGTCCTGGCGCTCTCGCGCGCGGCTGCGCATCCAGGGTTCGGCGAACTTGGCGAGGTCCGCCGTTGTCAGATACTGACCAACCGCGCGAACCAGCTCAACACGATGGGTCGGTTCATCGACGCGATCGAGGGCTGGGACGCGGCGCTGCGGATTATTCCGAGGTTCGCGATGGCGCAGGCCAATCGTGGTTATGGACTGAAGCATTATGCAGGGTTGCTCGATGAGGACCGCGATCGCGCGATTCTGCTGCTGCACGCCCATGACTCGCTGGTCGCAGCGACCGCGCAGGATTCCATCTTCGACGCAGTCTATCCTGAATCGATGGTGCAGCGATTCGCCGCCGATGCGAGGAGCTACGAGGAGGCAGCGGACCTCGAACGGATTCGCGGGTTGCAGGATCTGGATGGCCCGTCGCTTGGCCGGAACAAGGCCGAGCGCGCCTATCGGGGCTGGTGTCTTGAACGGAGGCTTTTCCTTAACCCGCTCAACGATCTCGGAGCGCACTCGGTCGCCGCCTTGGACGATCTGGTGCTGCCGCCGATCACGGAGAGCTTGGAGGAGCGTCCGGGTGCCGTAACGCCACCGCCCGTCATCGGCTTCTTCAATCAGATGAAGCAGGAGTACGCCTCCGCCCGCTTCATGCTCTACGAAGGGCTTCTGGACACGAGGGTTCACTTCTCGGATCGCGGCGTGCAGCTGTTCGATACACTGGACTACCCGATGCACTCGCTGGCCACCGAGCGTGTGCGTACGGCCTTCAGGATAGCCTACTCGCTGCTCGACAAGGTCGCCTACCTTGTCGACCACTACTGGAAGCTCGGCAAGATCCCCGACCGGATCAACTTCCGCAACGTGTGGATGGTGGAAGGCAAGCCCCGGCTTCTGGATCGCTTCAAGGAGTCTGAGAACTGGCCGTTGCGGGGGCTCTACTGGCTATCCAAGGATCTCTTCGATGAGCAGCTGATGCAATCGACGGGGCCGGACGCGCGCGAACTCCATGACATCCGCAACGCTCTCGAGCACAAGTACCTGCAGGTCCATGAGGGCTGGGCCTGGCCGCTGATGCGCAATCCTCCATCGTCGCACGGGCTTGGCCTGTCGATAGACAGCGACCTGCTGGAGGCGAAAGCGCTGCGGGTGATGAAGATTGCGCGGTCAGCGCTGATCCAGCTGGCACTCGCGATCGGTGTCGAGGAACGCGCCCGCGCGCGGCCTGAAGCGCGGCTCGGCACTCTACCGCTCTACGGCCTTGATGACCGGCGGAAGCGGAGAGATCCGACCTGAACTCTTTGACGGCCATTTCATGTCAGCCGGCGGCGCACCACACGCTGGCCCTGGCCGGGTCGGTGGTCCTCGGCCCAGGCCTCGTGCCGAACCTCACCTGCCTCACGCCAGAGGATGCCGTTCCATCGACAGTTCGGACCCGCGTTCTCGCAAGGGTCGGGCCATGCGCCGCGCTCGCCCATTCCGATCCAGAGGGGTGCTACGTCGCGTTCTGCGAGGATCGGTTCGAGGGCTTCCCGGCGTACCAGGCAGTGGGCATTCCGGTCGCCGACGCTCGACACGATCGTGGCTCTACCCTCGCTATCGACCCACACCCCGAGCCTATGGGGATCAGCCGTAAGACCGAGCTCGCGCAGGAGCCAGGGGTTCGGGACCTGCAGGGTTACGCCCTGTGGCAGCGTGCCGTCGAGGTGGTGCTCCCAGTGGTATTCGCGGCAGAACCGGAGATAGGTCTGTTCGGCACCCCGGAAGCCGTCCGTCGTGACCCACTCCGTTTCCGGCCAGGTGGAGCGGATGCCTGCCTCATAGAGGTATGGGCCATCCGTGAGGTCGCCCCAATTGAACCAGTCGTGGTGGAAATCGGTCCACACGTTGCGAGCCGTGGCCACGAAATCAGGGACGTCGGCCGTTCCGACTCCCACCATGAGGAGGAAGTGGAAGTCGTTCAGCCGGGACGGAGCTCCCCTCTGGTTCTCGACGGGTAGGTGATCCGTATTGCGGGAGGCGTAGCGGTAGAGGGTCAGCCACTCCCCGTCCCCGCCCTCCACGTCGGGGCAGAGGCTGAGCGCGAGCCGGTCCCGCGCGATCCCGTCCTCGAACACCCAGTCGCACATGGTCGAGGTGGCGACTTCGCCCAGGGCAAGGCGAGGAACGACCGGACCATCGCCGGCAGGTCTGGACGTATCATTGTTGGCGCGAGGCGGAACGGTCGGTTCGAGACTGCGGGTGAAGGGCAGATCGAGCGGGGTCTCGTACCCCTTCACCGCTTCCGGGCCCCACTCGGGCGCGAGCCAATAGTTGTCGGCGAGCCGGGCGATCAATTCATGGTAGGCGATCCACTGGTACTTCTTGCCGATGCGCTCGATCCGTGTGGCGCGCGATGTCTCGCTCCCCGCACCTGCATCCCGTGGGAACAGCCGCTTGGTCCAGCCCAGGCGGATCGCACGCCGCGCTATCCAGAGCCTGGCCTGCTCCTGGTCGATCAGTCCGAGCTCGCCATCCGCGAAACCCAACCATCCCTCCTCGCCCTCCAGGTGCGGACGCGCCTCGGTTTCATAGCGCTTCCGTCCACGGGTCCCGAGCTGGTGGAGGAGTGTGGCTTCAGCCTGCGCGCGCGAGATGTCCCAAAGCCGTTCAGGGCTTTGTAGGCGGTCGCTACCTCGCATTAGCTCGGTGGTCGTCTCGACGATGGAGAGAAGGGTGACCCGGAACTCGTCTCCATCGATCAGCTCCTCCCGGAATCGCTGGTATGCCTCCGCGTGGCGGACTGGCCGCGGTTTGGTCAGGCGGACCGACGTGAACGAGCGGGCCCGGTGCTTCACGACGTAGGTGCCGAAGTCGCCGCCCCATCCCGCGGTCGAGCTGAAGATGCTGTGGTCCCCGGCGGCGGTGCACTCCGCTTTGATCTTCGCCTCATCGAGACCGAAGCGCGGAGCGATGCTGCCATAGGGAGGCCGGCACCGATCCAGGTCGCAATCGGCAGGAAGTGAGCCGCGCTCGGCAGCCAACTCGACGACGAGGCGGGCGTGGTCGCGCGCGAGCACGTGGACGGGGAGGTGTCCCTTCGCGATCACGTCGTGCCAGACGCTCGCGGCAGCAACCGTGAGCCGGACAGGAGTGGGATCGCGCAGGCATGATCCCGCCACGGCGGCGAGGACGCGTTCGATGACGTATACGTCGTCGACGTCCGCGAACCTCCCGACGAACGCCCCGACGGCCGCTGGCCGCCGCAGCAGGATCTCGGTCGTCGCCTTCGTCGCACGGTCTCGGAGCGCCGCGTTCGTGGAGGTGAAAATCCATCCGAGCGCGGTAAGGGCGAGCCGGATGGTCTCGTCGCTCGCCGTCGCGGGACCGGCCCCGAGGCCCCAGTCCGCCAGCCGGTGCGCGGCCCGGGGCTCGTCGGGCGCGCCGTTGATCCGGGTGGTCCAGAAGGCGTCGCGGTCCGGCATGCTCCGCTTCGCCAGGTTCCTGTGCAGGACGTCGGCGTTCCAGGGATGCCCCTCGACCGCGGATAGCTCCATCAGGAGGTCGAACGGGGTCGCAGGCCACTCCAGCGCGTTCAGGAGTTCCAGGGTGCGCGGCCGGAAGGATCCGTGCTGGCGCCAGCGCACGCTTTCGACGAAGGCCTCCCGAAGGATCGGATCGTCCCACCATCGGAGCCAATCGCCCGGCATGTGGTCCACCATCTCGGCGCCCCACGCATCGGCGAACTCGACTGCGAGCGCGATGATGACGCCCCGCCAGTCGTATTCCACCCCCCATCGCCCCAGAAGGAAGGCGAGCACGCCCGTCGGTTCGAAGAGGCCGTCTGGACCAGGCTGATCCTGGATGAGGCTCTTCGCGATGAGCTGATCCTGTATCCTCTGGAACGCGAAGCGGAGCACGTCCTCCTGCGCGTCGAGCGGATCGTCCTCCTCCAGCGGTTCGGCCTCCGGAGGATCGGCGCGCAGGAGTCCGCGTAGAACGATGAGGTCGACCCATGCCACGTCGGACGGGGCGGGATGGGAACCGAAGGCGTCTTCCACGATCGTCGCAGCGATCCCACGCGCGATGTGGTCGGTGCGCATGCGAGCCATCTCCGAGGCGATTGCGGTGACCGCGCGCACGAGTGGAGCTTCGAGGACGTCCGTTCCGTCGTGCTCCGTGCCGAGCGTCGCTGCGGCGGCGTTCAGGTAGAAGCGCAACATCTCGCGGGCTCCGCGCAACCCCAGCGGGAAAAGACGCTGCCCGCGGCGCTCCAGCGCGACGCAGGTCGTCCGCAGGAACAACGGGTTTATGAATTCCGGGGGAAGCCACGGCGATGCCGGACGAGCGATCCCGCGCCGGTCCATGTAGACGGCTGCGGCGTGCTCCTGCTCATCCTCGGTCTGAAAGCCTTCTACCTCGATCTGCGCAGCACCCGCGCGTGCGGCTCCGGTGAATACGCGGTCGGAGTAGACGTCGCGGCAGGACACGCAGAGGGCGACGCGCGGAAAGCGCTGGACCTCGGTTGCGAAGGCAGCGAGCTTGTCACGCCAGTAGCGGGCGCCTGCGCCCTCGTTCAACGCGTCGATGGCGATGAGCGCGCGGGTGCCGCGGGCGGCGGCCGCTGCCTCGAGCGCCCCGAGCAGCGTCTGGGTCGACATGCCGCGGAGTTCGAGGGATCTGGCGATCTGCATTCCCGGCTCATCCCCGTGGATGAAGTCGGTCCCGAGCAGCATGATCGCAGGCTCCCCTGCGGCAAGTGCCACCTCGACCTCGCGGGCCATTAGGTGCGACTTCCCTCCGCCTGCCTCGCCTTCGATGATCGCGTACCGCTTGTCTTCGGCACGCTGATACTCTGAGCCGAGACGCGACTGCAGGGTTGACAGCGCGTTCGCGACCAGTCCGACCTCCTCCCGAGCGCGCCTCGCCTGATAGCTGCCCATCCCGGGTCGCCCGTCGTCATCGAGCTGTCCGGCGATCGCGCGCAACGTTGCCAAGCCCTGCTCGACAGCGTCGATCCATTCGGAAGTCGGGAACGGTCTACTGGAGGGGGGTGACCGCGAGCCGGTGAGCGCTTGGAGCCGATCGATGGCGTTTGCGAGTGCCGAGTACGACCCGGCGATTTCCGCCGCATCGTCCGGCGGCGCGGGCATCGCGTTCGCTGCGTCGTTTGCGAGGATGGTGAAGCCGGTTCGCCACTCCCGACTACCCCGCAGCGCCCTGAAGAGATCCGCCGCCTGGACATCGACATGATCTTTGGGATGGTACCGCTCGTCCAGCGCCGCGACCGTGCGTTCGAAGCGGGCACCGAACCACGCTTCCGAAAGCTCCTGCTCGGAGAACCAGTATTCCCGGAGGCCCGCTGCGTTCGGCGCGGTGAGCAGACGTTCGATCTGGCTGCCGCCGAGGAACTCGAAGGTGATGTCGCGCGGCGCGGCGGCCTCCCTCCATTGGCGCACGCGGCCGTTCCATTTCTCGCGGGCCGACGTGCCACGGCCACGCTTCACGTCCGTCAGGTCGCACGGCATGGCCACCATGAGCCGCACGAGGCTTGGATGCATCGCCAGCGCCGTCTGGACTGACCCATCGAGAGCGGCCCAGTCGATGTCGGCGGCGCGCTCGTGGAACTTTGCCTGGTAGCCGGCTTCGCTGTCGTCGGCGAATACCCAGTAGGCCTCGATCCCGCCATCGCCGCCCGCTCCCTCGATCGGTCGAAACTCGGTGGCGCCGGTCGGTCTGTTCACTTCCGCAAGGTGTTGGACCAGCCGCTCGAAGGAGCCGCGCCAGCCGTCGGGACCTCCCCTTAGACAATGGAAATCAAGCATTGGGGCAGATTAGTCCGTTCGATGCTGATCAGCCAACCTCCAAGAATGAAGTCTAGGCAACGGACAGCATGTTGCGCGGCGTCCACTCCGGCACCTGCTGGTCCTGCCGCAACCGCAGCCGCCGCCAGTCGAGCGCGGCATGGACCGAGATTGGACTGTCCGAGTCGAGGAGCGGCAACGCAGCGGACGCCTCGAGCATGAATCGCGAACGCAGCGCATCGTCGTCCAGGTAGGCGCGGCTCCACCAGTGGATGATCCTGCTCCTCGCACCGGCCAGCGCGGCGGCGGACGGGAGGCGCTCGCGCTTCTCGTGGCGGTTGGTGCGTTCGTGGGCCGGCATCAGGTTCCAGAGGTCGCCGCATGGCCAGGCTGACCATGGGAGGCAGTGATCGACGTCGAAAGCGTCGGCCGCCAGGCTCCGTCCCGTCCAGACGCACTCGATCGGTTCGCCACCCTGGGAGAGGCGAAGTGCTGCCATCCGTGCGACCGAGACGCTGCGGACCGGCTCGATCCAAGCCAGCGACGCCTCGGCCTGGCCCGGGGGGACGGAGAGCCCCATCCTGTCCGCGTAGCTTCGCGTGAGGCGCGCCCATTCGCTGGTCAGCATCGGCTCTATCCAGGCACCGTAGCGCATCATCGCCCGCCAGAGGTTGCCGGGGACCTCGATCAGACCCCAGCCGCGCAGTGTCGGTAGATCGAGCGTGATCTGCGTCTGACGGCTGGCGCGGGCGCGGGTGACTTGGAACACGCGGTCGTCCCCATTGGGATACCTGGTGTAGTTAGCGGGCATGTCGGCGATCGTCGTCGCGGCCGCGCCGAGCGCTTGCGAGAGATCGATGGCTGCCGCGTCCGTGAAGGACGCGCCGATCCGCAGGTCTGGCGCTGCGATCCCCGCGTCGAGCAGTCCGAGAAAGCCGGACTTGGCGAAGCCGAGCCGATCGTGGCCGAGGTTGCCGGGCATCTGCGGCAACCCCGCCCGCACGAGCGGGAGATACATACGGAGCCAGTGGAGTGCGACCAAGCCGAGCGGGATCTCGACGGCGTCGCGTCCGTCCGGCGCCGGCGTCGCCGACGCTGGCGATAGCTCCGCGGCGCGGCCGACCGCCCGGAGAAGGGCTAGCTTGTAGGTCGAGGACTTGTTGACGGACAGCACGATGCCGCGGACGAGGGGCAGCGCGCCGGAGCCGTCGTCGGGCATCCTCAGGATGGCGGTCTGCCAGCTCACTTCGGCACGGCCTCGGTGATCCAAGGCCGCCGTGATCCGAAGGACCTCCATACCGTGCGAGCGGGCGAGTGCCTCGATCTCACCGGCGGAGGTCGGGTGCATCGGACGATCTGCGGGGGAGGGGCCTTCCCGAAGCGTCACGACGAGCGATCCGCCCGGCTTCGTCAGAGTTGCCAGCTTCCGCAACGCCCGTCCCCGATCCTCGGGCCGCACGTGCTGCCAGACGGCTGAGGCGAGGACCAGGTCGAAGGAGATGCCGAGCCCGTGGACCTGATCAAGTGCCGGCAGCGCGTCGTCGATCCAGCGGATGCCCGCGTGAGTATGGAGTTCCGCGGCGATGCGGCGCATGCCGGCCGCTGGCTCGACCGCGACTACCTCGTAGCCGAGCGACAGGAGCCAAGCCGCGTCACGTCCCGTTCCGGCACCGACATCGAGCGCCATCGAGCCTTTGACGGGGGCGGTGAGGCCTGCAAGCGAGTCGCCGAGCATGGCCGCTGAGGACACGGCCTCGTAGCCGGGTGCGAGGGCCTCTGCCTGGTGCCCGTAGGCGGCGATCACGTCCCCGTAGGTGGCCATCCGACTAGGCGTCCACCGACGGCACCCGCGACCGCGATGATGGCCCGGTCACGTTAACGGCGGGCGCAGCGGCGTTGACCCTCGATATGGCCGCTAGGCAGATCGCCAGGCTCCGCGCCTCGGTGGCGTCCGCACCGATTCGCCGCAGCATCGTCACGAACGCATCAGGCTCGGGCTGTCCCAGCGCCAGCCGGTAGAGGAGCAGGTCCTTCAGCATCCGCTCCTTGCGGACGGACCGCAGGCTGAACTTCCAGTCGAAGCTGATGCTCTCGGGTCTACCGTTGGCAGGCAGCCACCATCGTTCCAGCCCGGTTCCGCCGGCGGGCTGCTCGCGGGCGATCCTCAACATCCCCAGGAACGGGCTCGTACGTTCAGCCTCCGCCACGGCTTGGCGGCCGTGGGCGCTGGCGAGGGACTGGCGCACCGCGAGACTGCCGTAGCGCGCGATCCGGCCCTCGCGCTGTTCGAAGTCGACTGGATCCGAGGGAAGGTCCCAGTGGACCAGCCGGCGGCACCAAAGGTGGAAGTCCAGTCCCTCCTGCCCGACCGAGGTGGTGCACAGGACATGCGGCCAGAAGGGCGAGTTGAAGGCTTGGCGAAGGCCATCGCTTCGTAGCTTGCCGCCCTTCCCCTTTGAGGTCCGGCGCTGCTCGCCTCCTGAGAAGGGTACGACCGCCTGTACGGGTATGCGCGCATCTGCCTTGCCACGGCGTAGGCGCACGAGGCCCGGACGATCCATCAAGCTGGCGGACAGCCGGTCGATGATCTGTAGACCTTTGGCATCGCCGAGCTCGCCGAGGATCCCCATCTGTTCGTCGAGCACGGCCTCGAAGCCGCCCTTGAGCATCGCGTCGCACAGCGCGTCGGGATAACGCTTCCGGTCCGAGGCCGACAGGATCGTGTCCGCGAAGGTGCGGTGTCCGAGATAGCTGCGGAGCCGACCCCAGGCGAACGCGAACACCGCTCTTGCCTCTTTGGCGGTATCCAGAGGCACGCCGTGTCGCCGCGCGCACCGTGCTACGATCGCGCCAGGCGAGGAGATCAAGAGGTCGGCGAGCGCCAACAGCTCGCCCGGGGAGATGCTCGAGGTGGCCTCGATGTCGTCCCAGGCAAGGCCGCCGCGCCCGGTGTTGGTGACAAGGACGGCGCTCTTCATGCGGTTGAAGCCTTGACGCGAGAAGTGCCTCTCGAGCGCGCAGGCCACCAGCCAGGTGGCGCGCTTCCCCTTCGCGTCGAGGTCTATCCGCCTTTCCTCGAGGAAGTGTCGCAGGTCGTCTCGCGCCTTGGTGCGCACCGCCCGGATCGAGCCTCCGCCCGTCTTCGTGGGCTCGATCGCGTGAGACAGCGTCGGCCACTGCATGAACAGGCCGAGCAGTGGTCCCGCCTCGCCGCCGCCTGGCCTCAGAAGCGGGATGGGTGGCTTGCTTCCTGGCTTGCGCATCCCGCCGGTGATCTGGAGCGAGAGCAGTGCGGAGATCGCGGTCGGAGCAGCCTTCCACCGGGAGAACAGCAGCGTCTTTCCCGGCTGGCGCTTCGCGGCGGACCAAGGTCCCTCCAGCCGCCACCAGGGGGCGGTCGGCGGCTGCCATGGCAGGCTGAGCTGCCTGGGATCTCCAGCGATCTCCGCCAACTTCCTCAGCTGGGGGTGCGCCAGCTGCCCCCGGCCCGATCCTGCCAGCGCGGGTTGCCCGGTCGCGTGGCGCAGCTTCGGCCATAGCGCGTAGCCGTGCAGGGTCTGGGTCGGGTAGGGGATGGAGCTCCACATCGCCGGCGTCCAGCCGGCCCATTTCGCGTCCACGTCGCATGCCGCCTTCGCGAAGTGGCGGAACACCCTGAGGTCCTCGGGTTCGACTACGACCGGCGTCGCCGGGCGATCGAACAGATCCTTTTCGTGCACGAGCGCGCGCTCGGTCCGCGAGATCACCGGCTGGAGGAGGGCCTCGATGCGCTGCTTGGCGGCGCGTAGAGAACTCCTCACCCTTTCCGGGTCCGGTTCGAGGAGGGCGTCGTGGTAGGCCCGCATTGCCTCCTCCACTTGCTGCCTCGTTCCCTGATCGTCGGTGAGGAACCCTGCCAGGTCGATCAGCGCCCGGTAGTGCTCGACGGCGTGAAGTTCCTCGCCGTCCAGCCGCCGCAGCCTGTAGGGGGTCGCCGACAACAGAAGGAGGGCCGGGGCCTCGGGGCCAGCGGTAAGCTCGTCCACGAGGAGCCTATGCACTGCGGCCCGCTCGCGCTCGATGCCCTTGCCGCCGACGACGGGCTGGGGAAGGATGAGGTCGGCGTAACGGTGGAACTCGTCCAGGATGACCAGGTCGGGCCTGAACGTCTTTGACCGGAGCGTCGTCAGCGCCAGCGCCGACCGCGCCCGCGCAATGAATTCCGCGAGCCCGGTGTCGCCGCGTTGCAGCCATTCGGTGACCTTCGGTCCTAGCGCTTCGCCGTCCCCGCACGCGAAGACGTCGCGGAGCGCGCGGTCGATTCCGACGTGCGTAAAGCCGTCCAGGGGGGCGGTGTCGTCGAGGAGGGGTCTTGCGTCGCGCTCGGCGTCTAGGGCGAGCACCGCCTCCTCAATGTCGGGATAGCGTGCGAGGACGGAACGGATCAGGCAGCGCTCGGCCTTGCGGCCCGTCCGTGGCCCGGGCTTCCAGCCGGGCAGGCTCGTCTCGGGCGTGAAGGCGAAGATGCGGTAGCCGTTGCCCTCGCTCGGAGGCGAACCCGGGACTAGTGCCAGCCGGTCTCCGCCTGGAAGGTAGGCCTTTTCCTCAATGCCCGTTAGCGACACAAACTTCGGCCGGTTCTGCCCGGCGATCTCGAGACTGGGGCAGAGATACAAAACGTTGAACCGCTTCGACCTGCCCTTGAGTTGCTCCGCTACGGCGCGTGCAATCACCGTCTTCCCGAGCCCCACCTCGTCGGCCACGAGGAAGCGCCGCGGCCGGTCGCCGGAGAGGCGTCGCGCGGCGGCATCGACAGTGGCGCGCTGGAAGGGGGCGAGCTCGGTCATGCCGCTTCCTGTCCGATCGCGAGCGTCACGGCCGCGATGAACGGACGCACCTCGCCCAGCTCACGCAGCGCCGCCGAGCGTTCGTCCGCCTCTTGGAGGGCTCCGAACGTCTCCTCGAAGGTATCGAGCATGGCGGTCACGCCCTTGAGCCGTGCCTCGAACCTGAGCGGGTCGCGCGCCCAGCTCGCGAGCATGTTCTCCAGCGCGAAATGCTCGAACTGCGAGACGGGGAGGGCTGTGCCCTCTCCATGATCTGCGGCTCCGTCCGTCCAACGCTCGCCTCCGGTGGCGTCGTAGCCGTCCAGGAGGGAACGGAGCCACGCCCTGAACCGGGAGGCGCCCACGTATCGCGCGAGCAGGGCGCGGTCGCGACGCTTTTCGTCGAGACCCGGTAGCTCCACCCGCTGCACCCAGCTGCGTTGCACCGACGGGTCGCTTACGCTGGAGGCCATCAGGATCACGAGCGAGCTCTGTTCCTCGAGCGGAGGCGGACGCTCCAATAGCACGACCTCGGACGCTCCGGGGGGCCAAGGAACCTGCCGTCCGCTCGCGCCGAACGACGCGGCTGACACGGTCGTGGCGGCGAGCAGATCGTCGATCCCCCCGTTGATCGAGAGACGCAGGCCGGTACCGTCGAGCTGGAGCGCCATCGGCCGCTCTAGCAGCGCGTAGATTGCGTGGTCGAGCTCCCGCTCGATCCGCAGGCGCTTCTCGCGCTCCTCGTTCGGCTGCACCGCCGAGAGTTGGACCCCTTGGTCTATGAAGCCAGCGAGCGGCCCGGATACCGCTGGGTCGGAGATGTCCAGGAGCGCGACCGCTTCCGCATTGGGTCCTCGAAGGCCGCGTCTCGTGAGGTTCGCGCTGCCCAGCATCATCTCCGCCTTCTGCCCGCGGGTCGTCATCAGCAGCTTGGCGTGCACCCCGATGGTGGGTCGGTCGGAGAAGTCTCCGGCCGCCTCCTCCTGCTGGTCCTCGACCCGGACCTCGGCCTCCGGATCGGACCCGGCGGCTGTGCGGTACTCGACCCGGTCCAACGGCCCGCAGCTCGACATTGCCTCCCGTGTCGTCATCAGGGTCATGGGCCCGCTGATCACCCCGAGGATAGTACCGACTCCGGTCCTGTCGATGAACGGGCTCAGCGCGCGGATGCGCTCGGGGCGACGGTTCTCCCACTCATCGAGGAACGACTTTTCCTCTCCTGGCCTGCGCCATAGCAGCCGGCGCACCATCACACCGGCTGGCGCGGACCACTTGGCGGCCCTTAGCTCGGTGAGCTCTCCCTCCTGCAGGCAGCCAGCAAGCAGTTCGGCGGCAAGGCCGTGGACGTCGGCGATCGGCTTCGTCCCGCGGCCGTTGCCAGATACGAGAAGGAGGCCCGCTTCGAGATCGGTTGAGCCGGTGAGGTTCCGGCTCCCGATCCAGAATCGCCACTCGTGGCCACCATCGCCCGCATATCGCGCGAGCATGATCTTGGGATGCCAGCTGGCCGTCCGTTCGTCGGTCGCCACGGCATGGAGCATGGTGTCCAGGAGCGGCAGGATCGAGCGGTGCGCGCGGGGTGCGGATATGCGTCCGAGCTGGTGCATGACCACGAGCTTGCCACGAACCTCTTCGAACGCCTTGACCAAGCCGAGCGGCGAGCTTGCGAAGTCGGCCTCGTCGTCCCCGCCGAGCGCCAGCACCAGGCCCAGTAGCGCAACCATGTCCAGCGAGTAGGTGGCGATGACCGCGCGGGTCAGCATCTGTCCCTTGCGCGGACGCATCGCGGCGAACACGGACGCCCCATCGCCCGGCTCGAAGCTCATGCGACCTCCAGGACGCTGGCGACCATATGGGCCACCGTGGGCCACCTGTAGTCGAGGGGCTCGGCAATCCCCTTGCTCCAGTCCACCCGCCGTTTTTCGTTGGAGAGGTATGCGCGACTGCCCTTCAGCTCGTGCTCCCGCTGGACGATCGTGTCCTCGAGCTCCGCGAGCTGGCCGCCGTCGGCGGTCCAGGCCTTGATACGCTCGATGAAGCTGACGAGCCTGTGATCCATCCCGGTCTCGACCCTCAGCGCCTCGACATCGAGCTCGAGCGTGCCTTGGCGATGGTGCTCGACTAGCTTCGGCAGCGCGTCGCGGTGTCGGGCGTCGTCGCGTCCGAGGTCCTCGTTGCGGCGAGCCTCGATGAGCGCGGCGTGGGCGGCGCGAGCGATGCACGCCATCGAGGCGGCGCGTCGCGCGATGTCGAGGGAGACGCGTTCGCGCTCGCTGGCGACGCGCCGGACCTCCCGGGACCAAAGCGGTCCCGTATGGATGCCGGCATCGGCCACCTTGCTCATGAGCGGCTGCGATCCGCCTTGACCTGCTGTTCGCCAGCGGGCCTGCAGGAACCTGGCCTCGGCTGGCCTAAGGTCGAAGTCCAGTGGTCCCGTCCTGCGGGTCCAGCCGGCGGGGCGTTTCGGGATACCCTCGAAGATGTCGATTGCCGCCACCTTCCCGCTGTCCGTCTCCGCCCGCGTGACGAGCCTTGGCCAAGCGTTCCGCAATTCCGCTTCCGACGGCGGCTCGCCGGTGATCGGTGACCGGACTAGTCCCCAGGAACGGAGCGCGGTCCAGTAGATGGTGCTCGCGCGCACGGCGGGGAGTGTTCCGGCCTCGTACTTCATCCAGCCGGAGATCCCGGAGTTCTGCAGCTGGGGAGCCGTGTCGATGAGGCGACGCGAGTATCGGCGCTCGATCTCACGCAGGTCCTCCTCGCTGAAGCGGCCTCCTGGATCGGCCTCGAGAAGCTCCTGGTAGGCCCAGGCGACGAAGAGGACGTAGCGAAGCTGGGCGTGCTGAACGGATGTGCCTGGGAAGAAGCGGTCCGCGAATGCGAAGTGGATCGGCGCGAATCCGAGTTCGTCGCGCGTGCCGTCCGAAGCGAGCTTGGCGAGATGCCGCGCCGCCGCCGCGCGATCTGCCTCGGAAAGCGTGAACCAGCCGATCGCTGGATCCGTAGCGTCTGCGATCATCGTCTCATCCCATCTTTCCCGGCTCGGCCAACGGCCCGGTTGCCCATGCGAACGAGGCACGTCGTCGTCGATGTCCGACCCGTCACAGCATGGCCCGCGTCGGCGGGACGTAAGTGACGGTGCACTGCCGGGACGCGTCGAACAGCGCCTCCACGCCGCGGCCGATGGAGATCGAGTGTCGATCTACAGCGCCGCCTGCTCCGCGAACGTCGATGTCGACGAAACGGTCGTGGAAGTCGTCCGACCCCCCCCTGCGGCGCCTGCGGACGAGGTTCAGGCGCGGCCCGCCGCCCCCTGGGAACTCCCGCGCCATCAGCGAACCCACGTCGCGGCGGCTGCCTGATTCGTCGAGGTCGCCGTCGATCTCGGGCGCGTATTCGAGCGAGGCGCTCTCGATGACGCGGGCACCGTCGGCGAGGGCCTTAATGAAGCGCACCTGGGCGGATCGCGCGCTGCTCGTGCCCAGGCAGTATGGGTCGCGGATGATGACGTTGGCGACGGACTTCCCGCTGAAGATCGCCATCAGCTCATCCAGCGGCCGCCGGTCTCCGGCCTCGAGCCGCCACATCCGGATCTGGGGCTCGCGGAGCGGTGCGGCGATCGAGAGGACAAGTCGCGGCGCGGGCGCGACCGGTTCGGCGCTGGTCGGCGTCGGCGGTGCCACGTCCGGCACGACCGAGTCCGGTTCGACCGCCTCTGTCGCGGGGGACGGAGGGGGGGGCGAGGAAGGATCCTGCTCCGGCAGGGCGCCCTCCGGAACGTCCTCCGCCATCGAAACTTCGCGGAACAGGTAGTTCACGTCCGCGTCGGAGGCCTCAGGTGGCAGGAATAGCTCGCTAGTCAGTGCGCGCTTGCGCTCGATTAGTGCGTCGAGCCGCAGGTCGAAGCTGGAAGGTCCGATGTTGGGGTCGGGATGGACGGCGAGGGGGAGGTGGACGTGCACCTCACGCTCCTGACCGATGCGGAAGACGCGGTCGGTCGCCTGATCCTCCACGGCGGGGTTCCACCAGCGGGACAGATGGATGACGTGGTTGGCCGCGGTGATCGTGAGCCCAACTCCGCCGGCCCGGGGGGAGAGGATGAGGACGTCGAAGCCCTCGCCCCGCGACTGGAACTCGTCGACGATCTGCTGGCGACGTGGCCCGGGGACCTGCCCGTTGATCCGCGAGGGGAGCCGCTTCAGCTTGAACCTCGACTGGATGAGGACCGCCAGCCGTTCCTGCATGGCGAGGTCCTCGACGAACACCAGCGCCTTCTCGCCCTTGCGCGCCACTCCGTCGAGGACATCCAGCGAGTGGATCAGGCGCGCCGAGTGGGCAGCGTAGCCGTCGAGGTCGTCCGGCGCGTTCCGCGGATCCAGTGGATGAAGCGAGATGCCGCGCATCTCTGACAGCGCCATCAGCATACCGCTCTTGCCCAGGTTGTTGGCGGCTGCGGCCGTCGCGGCGCGGACCACGACGTCGCGGTACGCGTCGGCCTGGAGCTGAGGCATCTCGACGCGGAACGGATGCACGTGCTTGCGTGGCAGTCCGGCCAGGATGTCGGACTTCATCCGGCGCAGTAGCAGGGGCGGAAGACCGTTCTGGGGCTCGCACAACCGGTCCTTCAGCGCCATCAGCGCCTCTCGGTCGCCGCCTGCGTGGCGCCGCTCGAAGTCGCGGCTGGAACCCAGCACGCCGGGCGCGACGGCGTTCATGATCGACCACAGGTCCTGGAGCCGGTTCTCGACCGGGGTGCCGGTCATCCCGATCGTGAAGTCGGCATTCAGGGAGAGGGAGGCGCGGGACACCTGACTGGCGGGATTCTTGAGGCGCTGCACCTCGTCGAATACGATGGCGCCCCAGCGCGTCCTGGCGAAACTGAAATGGTAGTCCCGCATCGTCTCGTAGGTGGTGAGGACGACTCCGGCGTCCCGCCACGCCTCCGCACTCAGCGCGGCCCGACCCGTCTCGATGTCGCGGCCCGAGAACGCGTCCTCTTCGCGCAGTTCGCGGAGCGATCCCCCAAAAGCCGGGACGAGGGGCCCGAGCGCAGGCTCCAGTAGATGAAGCCCGATCTCCTTTCGCCAGGTGCCGAGCAGCCCCGTCGGCGCCACGATCAGGCACGGCGCCGGTTCGATCCTGCCAGCCTCCGCCTCGGCGCGCCGCCAGGCCATGAACGCGATGGCCTGAAGCGTCTTGCCGAGGCCCATGTCATCCGCCAGCAGCACCCCCGGCAGGCCGGCGCGAGCCGCCGAGACGAGCCAGTCCAGCCCGACCTGCTGATGGGGCTTCAGCTGCGACCGGAGCATCGCGGGTGCATCCGTCCGGCTCGGGGGCAGGGGCGGTGCATCGTTCCACGGTGCGATGTATTCCACGTCCTCGAAATTGTCCCGGACGACCAGGAACAGCTTGCCGGGATAGGTAGGAGGGGGGATGCCGGTTTCTTCTGACGCGGAGCCATCGACCTGGGGAATGGCACCAGCGAACGGCCGCAGGGCTTCGAGCGCCGCGTCCGTCCGCTCGCCGAGCGGGAGCATCGTAGCCTCCGCTGAACTGCAGCCGTCGACCGGCCTGGCCAGGTCGTCGATCCTGACGGCCTGGAGACCGGCGGCCTTGCCCTCCTCGACGCGCCCGACGAGGGTTTTGACGTCCTTCGCCTCGATGGTGTGGTAGGTGTCGCCGATCCTTAGGCCGAAGCGCTCGGGCAGCCAGCCGCCGCCGGCGGCGGGGGTCAGCCACGGCAGCACCGGGGCGCGCCAGACGTCTACGCCGGAGACGCGGGCTGAGAACTGATCGGTCTCGACGAACAGGCGCTCTAGTCCGATCTCCTCCGCCAGTTCTTCCCCGAGACGCTCCCGGAACACCGCGCGCGGATTGAGCACGAAGCGACGGCGCTCATCCTCGGGCGCGTCCTGCAGCCGTCGCACGACATCCAGCGCGGGACGCAGTGCTGGATCGATGAAGACGTATTCGCCGTTTCGCAGGACGTAGACGGGTCGGGCGTGGGCCTCGCGGCGAAAGCGGTCCGTTGCGAACAGCTTCTGGGCCGCGGGCGACAGCACGCCGTCCGCCGCCTCGTCCAAACCACCTTCGGGCGCGTCCTCGATCGCCCCGGGGCTGAAGAGCACCGGATCGAATTCCGTTCGGTCGGGTGTGAGTGTGCCGATCTTGAGCGACAGACCGGCCGCGTAGTGGATGCGCAGATCCTTCAGGTAGCTGTCGCTCTCCACGGCGCCTGCGGCGTCCTCCGGCCAGAATTGCTGCAGATGGGCCAATGCCTTGAAGCGCTCTGTCCGTTCCAAGGGAGCGCAGAGCGCGAGCGATGCAGCATGGAGCGACCAGAGTGGCTCGGGGACGCGGCGGACACCCACCTCGCTGCTGATCAACGCCCCGTCCACTCTCGCTTTCACCGGGAATCCGCCGGGCTGGACCCACCGCGTCGTGATCCTGAACCCATCCTCGTCGATGCGGCCGTGCGGGCGGATGTCGAGCGCGAGACGGGTGGGAGCCGGGAGCCCGAGCGCCGATGCGGTCTGGGAGTCGATTCGGGCGACGAGCGGCGCCTCCAGCGTCAGCGTGTTCTCGTCGAAGCAGGCCCCCTCCGCGCCGTCGGCCCCGCCGACGTCCTCGGCGGCCGCGGCGAGTGCCGCCATCGCGGTCACGCTCGCTGGGAGCGCGGCCGTCCAGCGATCCACGGGCAAGGGACGACCGGCCTCGTGCAGTTCGATGATGATGTGCTGGCCGTCGGCGCGGCTGACGAAGCTGGTAGGCGGCGTCCTCGCCTTGCGCTTAAACACCTCTCGGTCTCCAAGCCGATTTCTCGCTCATGAAGCGGCGCCCCTCGATGATGAAGGCAAGATTCTTCTGCCAGTTGTAGTGCGAGGGGGCGCTGTGGCTGTCGCGCAGCGGTGCGGAGTCCAGAGTCCCCGCCGCGTAGCTCGGCCTGAAGAGCTCGGGGCCGCCTTCGCCCTTGTGCCAGACGTTGTATTTGCCCGAGTGGCTCCAGTCGACGATCAGCAGGTCCCCGATCCTCACGATAAGCGCGGCGTGCTGGCTGGACTTCTCGTTCTGGATACCAAAGACGGAGAGGCTCTTGTCCTTGGAATCGCGGGCGGCGGCCCGCGCCAGCTGCGCGCCGTCGGACCCGAAGGCAACCCAGGCCTGGTCGATCGCGGGTCCCTGATCGGCCAGCAGGTAGGACGTCCAGAAGGCGCGGCGGTACGACCACATCCTGCGAGCGTCGGGCTCCCGCAGTGAGCGGTCGACGATCTCGAGAAACTGCATGACCGAGGCGCGCGTCAGCCAGCGCAGGAGGACGGAGTAGGCGTCCGGCGCCGTCTTCTCGACAGTTGGCCAGCGGCCCCCTCCGGCTGTACGCGGGTCGCCGCCACCGAGCCGCTCGAGTTCGTCGATCAGGAACGCTTTGTGCGCGGCTTCGGGATCGCTCTTCCGCCAGGGAAGGAGGCAGGCGCTGACCAATTCCGGCCATGCACGGGGGAACGAGTTCGTGCCGGGCTGCTGCTGGCTCCAGCGCAGCAGCATCGTCTGCGCGACCTTCGCCGCATCGCCCTGCAGGCGGCAGGTGAGGCGGCACGCCTCCACGAAGGCTGCCTCGGACATGCCGCCCCTGGGGCGTGCACCGAGATCGAGCCCCGCAGCCTGCAATATTGGCCTCGGACCCTGCGCGGATGCGAGCACCGCGCGTGCGATCCGCGCCGGAGCAAGGTCGGAGTCGAGCAGGTCGAACGCTAGGAGCCGGTCCCGCCAGGGGTCTCCTGGCCGCCATGCCCATCCATCGGCGCACGACTTCAAAGTCGCCGCCAGCGCCTTCACGGTCGCATCGCTTGTCTTGAAGCCGTCGAGATAGGCGTCGAGGAGCGCGAAGAAGGCTGGTCGCCGCCCTGTCCTGCGGACGCGATCGACGATGGCTCGCCCGATAAGGTCGTTCTCGCCCGGAGGGTGGGGGGCGTGGAGGAAGGTGCGACAGCTGTCGCGGAGGTCGCGCCTGGTCACGGCCTCGACGTCGCCCGCCTTTACGAGAGCGGCGACGCGTGCCTGCAGCACGGCCGTCATCTCCGGATTTCGCACAGTGGTGGCTGTGCCCTCTATCTTGGCCACTTCCCGCCGGATGGCGACCGGCTTCGGCGCCTTCACACAGATGCGGCGGATAAGTGCCGTCGGATCGGCCAGGAGGGTGGCGAGAGAGGTCACTTCCTCGCCAGCCTGTTGCCGATGGCACGGGTGGTCTCACCGGCGTCGGGCGCAACCATGAGGATTCTTAGATCGATCCGCCGATCACGCTGGCGCTGCTCCTCCAGCGATCCGCCACCGCCGTGGATGGGCCGCTGAGGTCCGTATCCGCTCACACTCAGCACGGGTTCGCAGCCTTGGGGCTTGCGTGCGCAGCGCGACGCGAGGTCGGGTGAATTTCGCGCGAGGGCGCGATAGGTGTTGGTCGCGCGGACGACCGAAAGGTCCCAGTTGTCTGCAAACTGGGTCCGCCCGTTCAATGGCACGTCGTCGGTGTGTCCTTCGACGTAGAGCGACTCGATGCGGTGCGGGGTCTGTGGGCAGCGTGCCGGGCGACCCTGCGCCGAGGGCAACTCGGTGTAGCAGGGCAGGACGTCCGACAGCGCCTCGGCGAGATGGCCGATCGCGACTTCGCCGGCCGGCTTCAGTTCGGCGCGTCCGCTGTCGAACAGGATCGCGTCGGGTAGCCGAAGGACGCCGTTCTGCGTGTCGATGGTCACCTGCACGCCCTTTTCCTTCAAGGTGCGCTCGAGCTTCCGCAGGATCTCGGTCCGCGTCCGATCGGCGCCGGACAGCTGCTCGGTCACGTCGCGGAACTGGAGCGCGAAGTACATCAGCAGGACGATGAAGATGAAGACCAGCCCCACCATCATGTCCGTCATGGAGATGAAGTAGTTCTCCTCCTCAACGGTGTGTTCGATCGCCTCGTCCAGTATCACTCAGCGGGCTCCAGTCGAGGACCGCGACCCTGCTCCACGAACTCGTCGAGCGCCTCGGCATACTCCTCGATCTGGCTGACCGTCGTCGCTAGCTTGCCGATTGCTGCAGCCATTTCCCGGTCGGTGTCCTGCGCGAAGCGGCGGAACTCCGTAAGGGACTCCCCGAGCGTGGCGGCGAGCCTATCAGCGGTCTCCGCCATAGCTCGATCGACGCCCTCGAAGCGGGCCCTGTAGTCGCGCCACGCACCCTCCGCCGCGGCGTGCGTCTGCTTCACGCCGTCAGCGAGTTCACGCATTTCGCGAAGTGCCTGCGCCTCCGCCGCGCCGCTCGCCTCGACGGCGCTCGCGACCCGGTTGGCCGCGTCGCCGACGGCGCGCGATGCCTGAAGTACCGGAGCTGCGGCGCCCGACAGCCCCTCGGTCGCCTGCCGCAGCGAGGATGAAACTCGGTCGGCGTTCGTGACCAGATCACCCATCGCGCCGGCACTTTTCGAAGCGTTGTCCGAGCTGCGCGCGAAGTTGGCGCCCGCCCGCTCGATGCCGTCGGCGGCGCCGGCGATCGCGCGCGCGAGACCGGCCGAGGTTTCGCGGAGCGCCTCGCCCGACTCCTCCATGGCTACGCGGAACGTCTCCTGGTTCCGCGCGACGCCGCTGGCCAGCGCGTTCCCCAGATCTCGCTGCATATCCTCGGCTGCCTGCCGTCCCGCCGCCTGTAGCGCCGCGACAGCGCGCTCCATCATCTCGGTCGTCCGGGCTTGCGCACCCTCAAGCCCCTCGCGAATGCGCGCCATGGCCTCGTCCTGGGCACGCGAAGATTCCTCTCCTTGCGTCGTCAGGCGTTGTCCCAGGCCGTCGACGTTGCCGACGAGCTTGTCGAATGCGTCGCGGATGTCGCGGGCGGCGGAGGAGAACTCGGATCCGGCGGCCTTGATCTGCTCGGCCGCGTCGCTGCCAGATGAGCCGACCTTGGTGCCGATGTCGTCCAGCCGTTCGCGGAGCGAGGCCAGCGTGTCGCTAAGCCCACGCAGCTGCTCGCCGCTGACCTTCTCGATCGCCTCCCGCGCGCCCGCTCCAATCCCCTGGGTAACCGAAGTCATGTTTGAGTTCAGGTCCCCGAGCGACTGCGTCACCGGAGCCATCGCCGCGCGGAACTGCTCGCCGATGCGATCGGTCAGCTGGAGCGCAACGTCGGTGTTGAAGAATTTCAGCTGATCGCGCTGTTCTCGCAGGACCTCGAGCTGCTCGACCGCGAGCCGCTGCGGCGGGATGTACAGCAGGCCGCGTTCCAGCAAGTCGCAGATACGCTCCACCGGCGCGGTCGCGCGACGACTCAGGCTGTGTTCCGCGGTCCGCAGCCATATCGAGGCGACCAGTCCGGCGACGGAGGAGAAGAACTTCGCACCGGCGACCGTCAGGAGGCCCGTCAGCGCGAGTTGGGCGTCCGCCACACCGCCGCCCGACATGCCGCGTGCGGCTGTGTTGAGTGCGACGATGAGGCCGAGGAAGGTAAGGACCAGCCCGACGCCCACGAAGATGTTGGACGCGAAGGTGAGGGTCGTCTGACGGGGTATGACGCGGATGAAGAACGTGGTGGGGCGGCTCGTGTTTCGGATCGGCGACTGGTCCTCGTCGACGATGGATTCCTGGAATTCTCGCCACGCCTGAACGAGGGGATCTGCGCCTAGAGCTTCGGCGCTCATGGTCTGCGAGACCTCGATGTAGGAGCGTGAGAACGCCTCTCGCTCGGCTGCCGGCTCCTGATCTGGTCCTAGCGCCTCGACCAGGCTGCTCGCGCGCCGCCGCGCGGCCGTGATGAATGGACGCGTCGCGCGCTCGGCCCGCCAATGGAGGAGGCCTGCGATCGCCAGCATGATCGGGAGGATCACGAAGGGGACCACCCAGCGATAGAAGTAGACCAGTCCCAGAAGATACAGAACCTGGTCGAGCAGCTTGTCCAAAACGTTCCCCCGTTGGCCTCTAAGCGCGAGCCATCCCCACGGCCTTTCTGAATTTAGCTAGCAGCCTTTGATGTCCAAATCGTCATTTTCACCGGAGCAGGTATCCTGCGCGTTCAGCATCGTTGATTCGCGAAGCCGCGCTCAGCCGCTTCAGATTACCGCCCTCATCTCGCAGGTACTGATCTTGTGACGACTCCTTCGCCATTGGACAACCGCGGATGTTGCCGCAGGGCAGACGTGAGATCGGTGCAAGTTCCTACTGTTCGTGCACGAGGCCCGTCTTGCGGATGAAGTCGGCAAGATCCTCGACCGCACTGCCGGAAAGATTGCCCATGGGACTGATGGTTTTCCCCGCGGCAGCGCCTGTTCGCTCAAGCAGGTCCTCATCCATTAGGTGCGGTCTGAGTTGCACGCCCTCCCGGGCTAGGCAGCGCTCGAGGTGACCGGGGTTGCGAATGCCGCCAGCGACCATGTCGCCACAATGAGACATAGGATCCTTCGCCTCGCAAGCGAGCCGCGTGATGGCCGAGAGGGTGGATAGAGAGGGAAAGCCACCAGAGTAGATTATTAGGGCTACGCGTGCTCCGACAGCCTGGCGGGAGGCCTGCGAAAGCGACACGCCCTGCTCCCGCACCAGCTTCACCGCTTTTAGCTTGAATTCGCGGATGAATTTCCGTCGTTGAATCTCCATCCTCCAGTTCCAAAAACATCATATCTCGGTGTCCACGGAACCGGGAGCAGCTTAGTTAGCCAAGACTTAAGGAAAGAGAGGATCTGCGCCGTGCGCACGAACGGTTCTGACAGGTCGCGGTTGTGCAATCGTGCCGTTGGCAAGGCATTCCCGTCCGTCAGCGGTACCGAACGGAACGGATCGACCGGTTACGACGAGACGGTAGGGCCATTTCTGGTTCGGTTATCGTTGGAATTGCCCGAAATTCCTGTAGGTTTTCATCGTTCCTGGTTTGTAATTTTCGGCGGCCAACCGGACCATGAACGTCCCGATATGGGGATGAGTGAGGCGTGGGTGTTCCGGCATTTCGCGTACTCCATGTTGTGGAAGCACGATCCGACCCTTGCCGCCGCCCCGGCCGCAACATTATTGATGCCCTGTCATCGCGCGATCACGGCATGATGATCATGATCTTTGTTTATGCCGGGATGGATATGAAGAGCGCGACCAAGATACCGAGCAACAAGAGCGCGCAGGCGCTGCTGGAGAAGCACCAGTGTCCGGTGCCGTTCCACGCGGTGCGCACGCGTTTCCTGGGTAATATCGCAACCCCCGCAATGTCGGTCGCGCCGTTGCAGATCATCAAGGATCTGTGGGGCGGCGAACTTCCGGTCTTCGACAGCATTGATGAGGTCAACAAACTGCTCGATGCGCTGGTGCAGGGGCTCTGGAACGACCTGACCCGACATCAGAAGCGCAGTCAGCCGTTTCGGTTGACCCGCATGGCGATGGAGCCAACCGCGGCTAATCTGGGTCAGCACGGTCTCGTCCGTCTTCAGGAACTAGACGGTTTCATTGAAGGGCTGTTCAATGGCGAGGACGCTATCGATCTCCCCGAGCGGGCACATGAGGCGGTCCGCCATCTTGCCGAACTGCGCGCCATGATGGCTGGGATCTGCGAGCTGGTATGCCGCGACCCCGAAGCCGACGACCGGACCCAACTCGACACGACCTTCGGGCACTTGCGCGACCTGACGAGGATCATGGAGACCGAGATTCACGAGGCCGTGCTCTCATGCACGCGTGCGCGCCGTCAGATGTTGGGCGGCATCCTCACCGAGAAGCCGACGGTGCACTGACGCTGATGAAGTCCGAAGACCAACTCCGCGACAAGCTGCGCAAGATCGAAGCCCTCTACGCAGGTGCCAAGACCGCTGGTGAGAAGTCAGCTGCCGGTGCCGCAGCAGAACGCATCAGACTTAAATTCGCCAATGCCAGCAAGACGGAACAGGCCCAGGAGTTCAAATTCTCGATTCCCGATCCTTGGTCCCGCCAGCTCTTCACCGCCCTGTGTCGTCGCTACGGCATCAAGCCTTTCCGCTACACACGGATGCACCGTCAGACGGTCATCGTCCGTGCCCCCGCCAGCTTCGTGAAGATAACGCTATGGCCCGAGTTCGAGGAACTAAGCGGCGCGCTCGCCGCGCACCTTCACGAGATCACGACGAAGATCATTCGCGAGGAGGTCCATGAAGCTACCCAGGATGCCGAAGAGATAAGTGAGCCGCAGCAGCTGCGGGCATGAGCTCGTCCCAACGCGATGCGGGCCAGTTGCTGGCGATCTTGGCTATGACATCGGCGATGTAAGCGTGCGGCTCGACACCATTGAGCTTGCCCGTCTCGATGAGCGTGTAAATCGCCGCGGCGCGTTCGCCGCCGGACTTCGATCCGGCGGACAGACAGTCCACTGGTAGCCGCTAACTGGCATTCTCGCTGAACCCTCCCAATCGAGGAGGCGGAGACTTCCGTGCTAAATCGAAATCTCACGTCGGTCTAAGCCGTCGCAACCGAAAGCCTTCGGCATGACTGCGAACAGTGCTAGGCGTTTTCGATGCCCGACGACGTCACGACCACCCTGCGATCTCAAGTCGAGCCCGTCGGGTGGTCGGAAGAGGAGCGTGTCGCTGCACTGGTCGCCTATGACGTCTTGGACACACCCACAGATCCAGATTTCGACGACATAGTGCAGCTCGCGTCTGAGGCGTTCGACGCGCCGATCGCGGTTGTGAATCTTATCGCGAGCGAGCGGCAGTGGTTCAAGGCCGAGATCGGGATCGGCGTGCGCGAGTTGCCGCTAGACGTGTCGATCTGCGCGCACGCGATCCTGCAGGACGACCTGCTGGTGATTCCGGACACCAGGCTGGATGCACGGGTCAATGCGAATCCGTTGGTGACCGCAGATGACGGCTTGCGCTTCTATGCCGGAGCGTTGCTGAAAACGCCGCAGGGCCTGCCGATCGGCACCGTCTGCGTGCTCGACCGGAAACCGCGGCCAGAGGGGATAACTCGATTCCAGCGCCTGACGCTCGAGGTCCTCGCGCGGCAGGTGATGACGCAACTCGAACTTCGGCGTGCTCTCAGTCGCCAGCGGAACGAAGAGCATCTCAACCGGCTCATCCTCGACAGCGCAGTCGATTACGCGATCGTGACGCTGGACCTCCGCGGGATAATCACAAGCTGGAACGCGGGTGCCAACGTGTTGATGGGCTGGACAGAGAGGGAGATCGTAAACAACTCGTGCGAAACCTTCTTCACACCTGAAGACGTGGCCCTCAACGTTCCAGCGGTCGAAATGGGGTCGGCTCTAAAGCTGGGCCGTGGAGCGGACGAACGCTGGCATTTGAGGAGGGACGGCTCGCGCTTTTGGGCGAGCGGGGAGATGACGCCCCTTACCAATGATCAAGACGTTCCAGTCGGCTTTCTCAAAATACTCCGTGACCGAACCGAGCAGCATATGGTTGTCGCAGCCCTCGCTGCCAGCGAGGAGCGTACTCGCCTCGCGCTGGAGGCGGGTGAGCTTGGCGCCTGGCAGTCGTCTCCGGGGCTGCGCGAGCTGACTTGGGATGCGCGGACGTGCGAGCTGCTCGGGCACCGTCCCGATGAGCCGCTGGACTATGATCTGTCGTTCCTGGCCCGCGTTCATCCCGATGATCGAGAGCATGTGATCGCGGCGAATGCACTCGCGCTCGGTCCCGATGGCGATGGCGCCACTGACATGGAATTTCGAACGATCAGCGCGATCGACGGACGAGAACGCTGGATTCACGCTAAGGGTGCTCTCGCATCGACTGCGGATGGTGAACAACGGTTTGTCGGAACCGTGAGGGACATCTCCCGTCAGAAAGAGGCGGACAATCATCGCGCCCTCCTGACCGCAGAGCTCGAACATCGCATCAAGAACACGCTCGCCGTCGTGCAGTCGATCGTGAGCCAGTCGTTGAGCAGCGTGGCCACCCCCGAGGAGGCTCGCGACGCTATCGGCGAGCGCTTGGCGACCCTAAGCCACGCACATGATCTGCTAACTCGATCGAGCTGGACCGCAGCGCCACTCCTCATGATCGTCGAGGGCGCGACACGGTTGCATGGCGAGCGGCCGGGGCGTCTTCTCATCTCTGGACCCGACCTGGAGTTGTCCGCGAAGTCAGCGCTCGCATTCTCCATGTCGCTTCACGAGCTATCGACTAACGCCGCAAAATACGGGGCGTTGTCGAACGAAGTCGGACATGTTGAATTGACTTGGACGCTAGAGGGCCAAGGAGAGGATCGAACGCTCGATTTTCGGTGGCGTGAGTTTGGCGGCCCTCCGGTTAACCTGCCGTCGCGCACCGGTTTTGGATCGCGTCTTATGAAGGGACTGGCCAGGGACATGGGCGGGATCGGAGAGCTGAAATTCGAACCCACCGGCGTGGTTTGGACGCTACGCGCGAAGGTGGGACAGATCTCGGCCTAGGATCGCCGGCCGCGGCACCATCACGCCTGTAACCGGTGGAATGCCTCGATTACTGCGCGGGCGTTTACAGGCTTGCTAAGAACGACACCCGGGGGCGCGCAAGGCCGACAGTCATTTGGTGTTCCGGTGATAAAGATCACCGGAATGTCTCCAAGCTGGCCCAGGATCGAGGTGATCGCATGCGGGCCGGTGCCGCGCGACAGCTTGACGTCCGATGTGATGATGTCTGGTCGCCTTGCCAATGCGGACGCAACGGCGTCATCCTCGCTGTCAGCAAAGTCAAACGACGTGGCGCCTTCACCTTCGAGGAGCTGCTGCAGATCCATCGCAATGAATGGCTCGTCTTCGATAATCAGGACGTGGCACATCTGAATTTCCTCGCTCGAAATCCGTCAACGCGGAGCTCCGCAAGAGGGTCCGAATTCAACGCAAGGGTGAATGGAAGTTATTTAGCCGTTGCCGCTGAAAGGTGTTGACGTCGCCCTGCGCACCGATTGCTGTGAGGTGGGTTTCGAACCACTTCGAGGTAGCCGAGGTGCCTACCTAATTAGGATATCGGCCACCCCGCATATTTCGTCCCCAGCGCCTTCCGGACGCAGGTGTGGCATCATGGGCATTTATCACCCGTCACGCCATCAACCCACGGGCTTTATCGCATGAAGAACACCCTGGGGGTCCAATGGCTTTTCAAGAAAGATTGCGGAGATCGGCAGCTCTTGCCGGCGGCCGAATTATGCGCACAAGCCAACAGTCGACAGCGGAGTTGCTTGCCGAAGCACCCGTTTCATTGGGAAGATGCCACTCGGGGGAGGATGGAAATGACAGACAGCGCGCAGACGGAAGAGGCACGGACGCTCACCTACATTGCCAGGTGCGACGATCCGGCCAAGCTGAAGACCACGATCACGAACGCCCGCCGTCAGCAGAACGAAACAATTGCTAGGGCGGCGTCGCTGAGGCTTTACGAAGTCATGCCCTCGGCGCTGGCCGGCACGCCGGAGCACGACGTGTGGCGTAGCGTCTACGCGCTCGAGGATGCGCTCAAGTCGGAGCGCGGGAAGACCACCCTGCTTGGGCGCACCCGGCAGAAGATCGCCCGCGATGGGGAGATCAAGACCGTATCGGATCTCGTGCTAGGCAAGACCTCGGACGGTTTCCGGATGCTTATCGACCGCGGAATGGTCAGTCACACGTTTGAGGCGGTGGCATTGAGGCATCCGGCTCATTTTACCGCGGACGTGCTGGCAGCGGCGCAGTCACGGCTTCGCTGATAGCAGCGACGGACCGCGGCAGTCAGGTCTGGCAGTACTTGCCAAGCGACCCGCCGGCACCCGGGTTTGCAGGGAGGATAAGGCCGTCCGCTCTAGGCTACATCGATGCAGCGGCGGGCGATCTCTCGACGAGGCTGTGGACCGGCGCACGTTCCATAGGTCCGGCTGAAGGCAGTGCCGCTCTCGTCCGCTGACCGCATGAAATCAGCCGGTCATGAGGCGCAGGCGCTTGCGCGTGTCGGCAAAGAGCGGCGACAGAACGTCATCCGCGCCTCCGAGCACCTCCGGCGTGAAGCTGCGGTCGAACGTGAACGAGTAGACGAGAGCGATCCGACCGCCATCCCACATGAATTTATAGTGGTCGCCCTGTTCCGGCCTGCCCAGCGTGGCGGCCGCCAGCACCACGACGGCGGTTGCGCTTGGACGCTCCGGCGGACTGAACAGGATGCCGTCGCATGCCAGCGCGACCACGTCGCGACCGACCGCGCGGCGGCGCTCACGGTCATCGGAACCCGTCATGCCGCGCACATCCGCGAACCGTCCCCGCACCGGGCGGATCAGCTGCCGCATCTCGAGCGTGGTCGCTGGCTCGGCCGTGCGCGCCAAAAACGAGCCACGCCGGTCGACCGAGACCGCTACCGCGGTCTGCAGGTCGTCGAACAGCTCGAGTACCGTTCGATCGGGTCCGAAGAAACGGCTGCCCTCCGGACTCGGATAGGCGAAGGGCGCATGGTTCCAGTTCGCGAGGCGTGGGTCGGACTGGTCGACGGGGGCGAGGCCTGCCGTGAGACGCATCTTCTCGCGCAGCCTCGGGTTGGTCAGGCTTTCGATCGCTGCGAAGTCTACCTCGCTTCCGGCGATCCGCCCGAACGGGTCGATGGTGGGAAAGCGCGACGGGATCAAATTGTGGAAAGACCGATCTAGTTCGACCACCTCAAACTCAGCCACCACGCTGGGCGTCCAGATACTGCCGCACCAGTACTATGTCGTAGAAGCTGCCGCTCAGCATGTGGTCGAGCGCGCTGGCGCCGCCGAACGCCTCGTTGGGGCGGCGAAGCCAACCATCGGACCGCTCGGGGTCGGTAAACAATATCTCCAGCGACTTCCAGATCGAGCAGATGTGGGAAATGCGCTCCGCCGTATCTCTGGGCACCGCTCCGCTTTCCTTGCGCCACTTGAAGAACGTCGAGCGTGGCGGTGCACCGAGAAGACGGATCTGCTCCTCGGTGGAGAGCCGCCAAGCGTCCGCGATGGGAGTGAAGGCGTCGAGGGAGACGGACGCCGTGTCGATGGCCTCTCCGTCGCGTGGAAGCGTCAGAAGCGACATGATCCTCCTAAAAGTCCACATATGGACTTGCAAAGTGATTTAGTCCCGTGGTAGATAATCCACAGCGGGACTGAAACGGCAAGCTAGTCCACCGACGAGCTGGCCGCAAGTGTCCTTCCGCGAACGGTCCGCTCAGGCCGAGGAGCAACACGATGCCGCATTCATTCAGTCTGGACGTTGACGGCGTGAACCACGCGACGTCCGACCGCACACTCGATGGTCGGCAGGTAAGGACAATCGCCAACCTTACGCCGACGAGCGAATACGTGCTGATCCGCGTGGACGGCGGCTTCGCCCGCTCGATCGGCCTGGAGGAGGAGGTCACTCTTGAACCCGGCCAGCTCGCGCGGTTCCGGTCGTTCCGCTCGGACCAAATCCTCACGCTGACTATGGACGAACGGGGTTGGGAGTGGGGCGCGGGGATGATCGGCGACGCCGACATTCGCGCGATCGCGGGCATACCCGACGATCATGAGCTCTTCCTCGACTCCGACCACGACGCCGCGATTGAGCGTGGCGCCCTGGTGGCACTCGAGGGCGGCGGCGTCGAACGCGTGCGTTCGCGCAAGGCGCTGCCGCAGAAGGTTCGCATCGTCCTGAACGGACGGATGCGCGAGGTGGACCCTGGCGAGATCAGATTCGAGCAGCTCGTCGCGCTGGCCTTCCCGGTGCCGCCGGCGGGGCAGAACGTGTCGCTCACGGTCAGCTACCGCAAGGGCCCGCCGTCCCGGCCAGAGGGCTCGCTGCTGCCCGGCCAGTCCGTACACGTGATCGATGGGATGACGTTCAATGTCACAGCAACTGATAAGTCGTAACGCCGATCTCGCCCGCCTGCAGGAGGATGGGTACGACATCGCCATCGTCGCCGGCCACCTCGTCATGCGCGACGTGCCGTACGTCACGACGCAGCGCGCCGTGAGGCGGGGGGCCTTGGTCTCTACCCTCGACGGGATCTCGGGCGACGTCACCGGCCGACCCGGCAGCCACGTCGCGCTGTTCGCCGGTGAGATGCCGTGCGACCGCGAGGGCCGTCCGCTTGGACGCGTCGTGCTCGGAAGCTCACCCCAGAACCTCGGTGGTGGCCTTCTGATCGACCACATGCTCTCAAGCAAGCCGGAGTGCGGGCACTACGACGACTACCATGGGAAGATGTCGACATACGCGGCCATCCTCGGGAACGAGGCTGCCGCGATCGAGCCCGAGGCGACCGCACGGACGCGCCGGGTGGTCGCCAACGACGACGACGGGTCGCCCTTCGCATACCTCGACACCGCGACGTCGCGGGCCGGGATCGGCGAGGTGTCGCAGAAGCTCGTGGGCGAACGCGTGGCCATCGTCGGCCTCGGTGGCACCGGGTCCTACGTCCTCGATCAGGTCGCCAAGACCCCGGTCGAGCGCATCGACCTGTTCGACGACGACGACCTACTGCAGCACAACGCCTTCCGGGCGCCGGGCGCTGCCTCGCTCGACGAGCTACGCGCCCGGCCCAGCAAGGTCGAGCACTGGGCACGGGTCTATGGGCACATGCACCGCGGCATCGTGCCGCATGCCGTGCGGCTCGCTCCCGGAAACCTTGATCTGCTCGGAGGTGCGACCTTCGTCTTCCTGTGCCTCGACGCCGGCGAGGCCAAGGCGGCAATCATCACGGAGCTTGAGCGGCTTGACCTGCCGTTCGTGGACGTCGGCATGGGTCTCCATCTGGTCGACGGTTCGCTCGTGGGCCAGCTCCGAGTGACGACTAGCACACCCGGCATGCGCGACCAGGTACGCAGCCGGAATCGGATCCCGCTCACGGGAGCGGGTGGCGACGACGTCTACGCCCGGAACATTCAGGTCGCAGACCTAAACATGGTCAACGCCGGCTTGGCCGTCATGCGATGGAAGCGCATGCGCGGCTTCTACCTCGACCTCGAGCGGGAGCACTTCACGCTCTTCACGGTCGACGGCAACCATCTGCTCAACGAGGATCTCGAAGGGGAGGCGGCATGAGCGCCGCGCTGCGCCTACGGCACGACTTCGTGGACACGGTGCCCGAGCAGCTCGACGAGGGCGTGCTGTACGTGTCGCTCGGCCATGCGACCATGCTCCACCTCTGCGCGTGCGGATGTGGCAGCGAAGTCGTGCTACCGCTCGCGCCCACCGACTGGAAACTGACCTTCGACGGCGTAGCGATCTCCGTATGGCCGTCGGTCGGCAGCTGGTCGCTGGCGTGCCGGTCGCACTACGTGGTCGATCGGGGCCGGGTCCGCTGGGCCGGGGACTGGACCGACGAGGAGGTCGCCGAGGGGCGCAGGCGGGACCGGCGCCGAAAGACTTCGCTCGAGGCAGCCGGAGGCCAGACGGGCCCTGAGGGCGAAGGAGCACCTGAGTCTCGGACCATCGACGACGCTCCGGGGCAGGAGGCGGCCCTTGTGCCGTTGACCGCGAGGCCGGGCCCGGTGGCGCGGCTGTGGCGCTGGCTGGGCGGGTAACCGGCTTCCGCGACATCTGTCGCGACTGGACGGGGTCCGGCCATTGGCTAGACCCGGGAACAATGGCGGCGGGGGCGGTGCCCCGCTCGCAAAGGGAGGATCGGATGCAGAAAAGGAACGGTGCGACGCTCTTCTCGGCGAGCGACCTCGTCAACTTCATGGGATGCGCGCACGCGACGTTCCAGGACATCGGACACCTGACGCACCCCGCGTCGTTCCCGCCGGACGACGAGGCCGCCGTTCTCCTCCAGGAGAAGGGCATCGAGCACGAGCGTGCCTATCTCGAGCGGCTGCGCCTGGAAGGCAGGTCGATCGTCGAGATCGTCGGCGACATGGACGTCGGCGAGAAGGCGCGGATGACCCGGGCGGCGCTATGGGAAGGACCGGACGTCATCTACCAGGGCGCATTCCTGGAAGGCCCCTGGCAGGGGTATTCCGACTTCCTGCTCAGGGTGGAGCGGCCCTCGCGGCTCGGCGGCTGGTCCTACGAGGTCGCCGACACCAAGCTCGCCCGCACCGCCAAGCCCAAGCACCTGCTCCAGATGTGCATCTACTCCGACATTCTCGCGCGCGAGCAGGGCGCCACGCCCGAGATGATGCACGTCGTGCTCGGCGATGGCGGCATGGCGAGCGTCCGTGTCGACGCCGTCGCCCACTACTTCTCGTTCGCGCGTGAGCGATTTCTCGCCAACGCGGCGCGACCTACGCTCGTCTCGACCGGCGCCCCGTGTGGCCACTGCACCTTCTGCCGCTGGGCGACCGCGTGCGATGCCGAGTGGGAAGCCGCGAACCACCTGAGCATCGTCGCCGGCATGACGCGCGGACAGACCGAGGCGCTGGTTCGCGCGGGCGTGCCCGACCTCGTCGCGCTCGCCGAACTGGGCGCGGCCGCGAGGATCCCCGGCATCCAACCCGGCACGCTGTCGAAACTCCGAAACCAGGCGCGCCTTCAGGCGGGACAGCGCGCGACGGGCGTGCGCACCGTCGAGCTGCTCGACGCCGAGCCGGGACGGGGGCTCGCACGCCTGCCACTCCCCGACGAAGGTGACATGTTCTTTGACATGGAAGGAGACCCGCTGTTTGACGAGGGTCTCGAGTACCTGTTCGGCATCGTGACCGCCAGGGACGGCGTGGAAAGGTTCGACGCCTTCTGGGCGCACGACCGTGAAGGCGAGAAGCGGGCGTTCCAGGAGACCATCGACTTCATGACGGAAACGCTCCGGCGTCGGCCCGGAGCCCACATCTACCACTATGCCGCCTACGAGGAGACCGCGCTCAAGCGGTTGGCTATGCTGCACGGGACGCGCGAGGCAGAGGTCGACGACCTCCTGCGCAACCACAAGCTGGTCGACCTGTACCGCGTCGTGAAGGAGGCGCTGCGGACATCCGAGCCACGCTACTCGATCAAGAACATGGAGAAGTTCTATCTGGGCAAGGCCCGGGGCGGCGAGGTCAAGACCGCAGGTGACAGCATCGTCATCTACGAGCGGTGGCGCAGCCTGCAGACCCCGCAGCTGCTTCAGGACATCGAGGACTACAACCGCATCGACTGCAGCTCGACGCTTGCGTGCCGCGACTGGCTCGTTGGCATGCGTCGTGAGGACGCGCCGTGGTACGCTTATCTGCCCGAGGCGCCAGGCGCCGGCGAGGCGGAGGAGCGTGGCGAGGCGGAGCAACGCGTCGCGGCGATGGCCGACGCGCTGCTGGCCGGCGACGTGGCGGGGGAGCCGTGGCGCCAGCTGCTGGTCGATCTGTTGGAGTTCCACCGCCGCGAGAGCAAGCCGGGCTGGTGGGCGGTGTTCTCGCGCCAGGACATGCAGTACGAGGAGCTGCTTGAGGACGCCGAGTGCCTCGCCGGCCTCACCGCCCATCCCGACATCGCGCCGTGGGCCGACAAGCGCTCGATGGTCCACACGTTCCGCTTCCCCGCACAGGACTTCAAGCTGAAGCCAGGCGACAAGCCCAAGCGCGCCGGGTCGCTCGAGGCGGCCGGTGACGTCGTCTCGATCTACGAGGAGGCGCTTACGATCGAGCTCAAGATCGGACCCTCGCGCAGCGCTATAGAGGAAGGCACGGCCCTCATACCCGCGGGGCCTGTCGGCGACCGTGAGCTACGAGGCGCGGTCTACCGCTTCGCGGAGGCCATCCGCGACGGCGACTTGGCGCGGTATCCCGCGGTCTTGTCCGTGCTGCGCCGCGACCTTCCTGCGCTCACCGGGCGCGCCGCGGGTGCACCTGTCATCGCCGAGGGGCAGGAGACGCTCGAAGGTACGATCGAGGCGCTACTCGCGCTCGATGGCAGCCATCTGCTCGTCCAGGGACCGCCGGGTGCGGGCAAGACCTACACCTCTTCGCAGTCGATCGTCGCGCTATTGGCGCGCGGAATGCGCGTCGGCATCGCATCCAACGGACACAAGGCAATCAATCAGTTGCTCCGCGAGGTCGAGGCCCTCGCTGCCGCGCAGTGTCTGGAGTTCCGCGGCGTCAAGAAGAACAGTCGCGAGGACCAGATGCTCGGGACGGGCGGCTGGATCGAGGAGACGATGGACAACAAGGCGGTGGGCCCGCACCACCAGCTCGTCGCCGGCACCGCGTGGCTGTTCGCCCGGCCCGAGCACGACCGCGCCTTCGACTACCTCTTCGTCGATGAGGCGGGGCAGGTAGGCCTCGCCAACATCGTCGCCATGGGCGTCGCCGCTCGCAACATCGTGCTCGTCGGCGACCAGATGCAGCTCGCGCAGCCTATCCAGGGAACGCACCCGAGGGATAGCGGCGTCTCCGCGCTGCAGCACCTGCTGCAGGATCACGCCACGGTTCCGCCCGCGCGCGGCGTGTTCCTGGCGGAGACGCGCCGGATGCACCCCGATCTGTGCGGCTTCATCTCGGCAGCGGTCTATGAGGGGAGGCTGCGTTCCGCCGCCGGCACTGAGGTCCAGCGCCTGCTCGCCGATCCCGCCGACGATCCAGAGGCCATTGCATCCAAGGGCCTCCGCTTCGTCGCCGTCGATAGCGTCAATTGCACGCAGCGGAACGCCGCGGAGGCGGCAAGGCTCGACCGTACCTACCGCGCCCTGCTCGGGCGAACCTGGCGCGACCGGCACGGCGTGGAGCGGCCGATTGGCACCGACGACATCCTCGTCGTCAGCCCCTACAACATGCAGGTGGAGCTGCTTCGCCGCACGCTTCCGCAAGGCGCACGCGTCGGTACCGTAGACAAATTCCAAGGGCAGGAGGCGGCGGTGGTACTGATCTCGATGGCCACTTCGAGCGGCGACGATCTGCCGCGCAACATCGAGTTCCTCTACAGCCGCAACCGGCTAAACGTGGCGATCAGCCGCGCGAAGTGCCTCGCGGTAATCTACGCCAGCCCACGCCTCCTCGAGATCCCCTGCCACACGATCAAACAGATGGAGCTCGTCAACGGACTGTGCTGGGCGAGGAATTACGCGTTGGAACAGGCGGCGGCTTGCGCCGCCCCGGTCGGCGGCTAGATGCGGTCGAACACAGAGCCCATGCGCGGACTGAACAGACGCTCGTAGGTCTTCAACAGGAACATGTCCGTCATCCCCGCGATGTGGTCGCACACGACCCGCACGTCGCCGCCGTCCCGCTCGAACACCTCGTAGGAAGGGCGGGGCAGGAATGCCTTTGGTTCGGAACGGAGCGCTTCGAAGACCGCGACCACCATCTGCTGCCCCTTGAACTCAAGGTGCTGGACGGAGGGGCTGCGAATGACGACCTCGTAGACCAGTGCCTTCAGGGCATCGAGGAGGGCCGCCGCGCCATCGTGGATCGTCGCGCGATACCTGACGAGAGGCTCCTCGAAGCGCTCGAGATCGTGGATGGAGCAGTGCTCGACGAAGTAGCCGACCAGCCGGCTGATGGCGTGCTTTCGCGAAGCGCTCCCGCCGAAGAGCATCCTGACGAGGTTGCCGTAGACGTCGTTGTTTGTGCCCTCGCGCTTCCGCGAGTTCACCCAGTCGAGGAAGTGCCCGCACACCGTGGCCGAAACGTAGCGCTCGAAGTCCTCGGCCATGACGAGCGATAGCGCGAGCGAGTCCTCCAGGTCGTGAACGCCGAATGCGATGTCGTCCGACAGGTCCATGATGCTGCAGTCGAACGACTTGTGCAGCGCCTTTCGGTGCCTACCCGGCCTCGCATTCGGATCGCCGGGCGGGGAAAGCTCGGAGAATGCGTCACGGTCGGCCACCGATAGGGGCGACAGGATCCAGTCGACGACCGCGCTCTCGGACTCCATGTAGCATTTCGGTGGCTTCGACATCTCCCGATCGATCAGCCTGAGCACGTGGTTGCCCTCCATGAGCCGCGGCAAGCGCTGCGGACTGGCGGCGGCGGCATAGCCCACGGGGTATTTCAGCGTGCCCAGCAGCGTCCGGCGCGTTAGGTCTGCGCCATTGTGCTCCGAGTACTTCTCGAGCCGCGTAAGGATTCGCAGCGTCTGCCCGTTGCCCTCGAAGCCGCCGTGACCTGCCATGCAGTAGTTCAGCGCGACCTCCCCGCCGTGTCCGAACGGCGGATGGCCCAGGTCGTGCGTCGATCCGATCGCCTGAATCTGCGCGAGTCCCGGAAGATGCGCGACCGCTGGATGGCCCTCGTTGTCCTGCGCAAGCTGCCGCGAGACGCTGCCTGCGATCTGGGCCACCTCAAGCGAATGGGTGAGTCTGGTGCGGTAGAAATCGCTGTCGCCGAGGTTCAGGATCTGCGTCTTGCCCTGCAGGCGGCGGAACGAGGCCGAGTGTATGATCCGGCCATAGTCGATGTCGGCGTGTGACCGGGCGTCCCCGCCATGCCGCTGCCAGCCGCTCCGCCGTTCCTGCCAAACCGTCATCCAAGTTCCCCACCATGGTTGCCGGGCGAACGCCGGTCAGCGTCAATGCGCTCGCCGCCGCCGCGGAGCAACCTCGCACCTTTGTCGACCCGGACACGCATACAGGCTTCCGACGAGATACCTTGGGCCAAACATTTTAGGCAGAGAAAGTAAGAGGGTCAGGCGTGCACGCGCCTACCACCAACGAAACGGCGCGGGACGCCTCCGGCCAACCCAGGAGTGCTGCGCGCGCCACCGTGCCATGCCCGGACCGATCAAATTCCACGGCATACCGTCGCAACCGCCCGCCGAAATCACGATCGTGCCGCCACGGGGCATCGGCGACGATGGAACTCATTCCGTCGATCGCCCCAATCGGTTCGAGGCGAGTCAGCATCGCGGTTCTGCCCGAACGGCCGCCGCTCCAGGTACATGTCGGTCCTTCGCTGCGTGACGGATCGCAGGAGGGGTGGACGGTCTCGGACAAGATGTTGCGACTGATAAGGTGGCCTGTCGAAGGCGAAGCGGGACCTCGCTACCGCGATAGCTGACCCTGCAGGTGCGGTGACGACAGCGGAGGGTGCAGCCGGGCGTTTCGAGCTCCTTTTGGGCGTGGATGATAGGGCCGATCTCTCCGCGTTACTTCAGCGGCGCGCAGCGCGAGCGGGCGCGAAGTGCCGAGGCACTGAATCTCGCCCAGCAAGTTGCCGGGTCGTTCGACGTTGAGGCGACCCAACGACGCATCGGCAACCCGACCAGCCGTCCGTCCCGCAGGGAACGGGCGGCTCCAGCTCTCGCGAAAGATCGCCGCGCTAGAGGCCACCATCGAGCGCGAGGGCACGCGAGGTACCGCCGACCTTCAAGCCGAGGCATTAAAGGAGGAGCTCGCCGCAACGGTGGCCCGTGACCGTCTGAAACGCGAGGCTGATACGCTGGAGGTGCTGCGCGCCGCGCTGACCGAGGCTGCCGACGAAGCGTCGCGCACGTTCCTCGCACCCGTAACCAAGCGGGCGGCACGCTACGTCGAGCGCCTTCTCCCTGGGTGCGACCTGTCGTTCGGCGGAGGCCTGGGGCGGGCATCGGTCTCACGCGGGGGGGCAGGACTAATCGTGCACCACCCTCAGCAAGGGCACCTAGGAGCAGCTCGCGGTCTTGACGCGGCTGGCTTTCGCCGACCTCCTGCTCGAGGATGGCGCTCTGAGATCGCTGATCCTGGAGGACCCGCTCGTCTATTCCGACGCGCGACTTGAGACAGCGACCGACATATTGCTGGAGGCGTCGAAGAGGATGCAGGGGATCCTACTGAAATACCGCTTCAAGGCGTTCCGTAATGTGATGGCTAATCGAATTGTGCTCAAGGGCGCCCGAGTGTTCGCCATGGACGCCTGAGTGATTGACGCCGCGGGGCCCGCCGTTCGCCCCAGCAGGCTTGTCTGTGCGATCATGACGATACAACGGATTAGGGGTTGCTTGAAGGCTCAGGCCACGCAGCTATCGTCGACCTACACGGTCATCGGAGGCCACTTGCAGGCGGTTCCGACCGGAGTGCCGCGTCCTGATCCATATGAAGGGCGGCCTACGGCCGATTAAATTCGAAAGGCACAACAGATGATAGCCCCAGTCGTACATTTCGAGATCATCGGCAAAAACCCTGAGTATCTACGTAAGTACTACGCTGAACTGTTCGGATGGTCGATCAACGACGCACCCGTCGCCGATGCCATCTCTGACCAGAATTCCTACGGTTTTGTAGACCTCGCCCAGACACCGGAAGGGGTTGGCATCCCGGGCGGTATCGGCGGCGGAGGAGGGCATACGCCACACACGATCTTTTACGTCAGCGTCCCCGACGTCGAGACTGCGCTACAGGATGCCGAGAGGCTCGGTGGCAGGCGTGTGCTTGGACCTGTCACGAATCCCAATGGCAACGTCGTTGCAGGCCATTTCACCGATATCGAGGGAAACCTCGTCGGTGTAGCTGGTCCGACGTGAGTCTGGCCTGAGTACCGTGGCGGCAATAGACACCCGGCTTTCTACGTAAGACGAATCAAGCCTTGCGATCTGGTTTCGGCGACATTGCCGGCGTGTGGCATCGCGATCGAGGCATGCTTCGGCGCATACTTTCACGACCGGACCTTGGCGCTGTACGGCCACACAGTCCGTCTTATGTCGACAGAATATGTCCAGCCCTACGTCAAGGCGCGGAAGACCGACGAAAGCGATCGCCGAAGCCCCAACCCAACCGAGTTCCCATAACGGGCTCAGCTGCTCTAAGCTGGATTGCAGTTGCACGTGCACGGTTGGACGCAGGCGATAGACGGCACGGAACTCAGGGCGGGGATCCGAGAGGGAACTGCCGGCAAGGCGACGTTGCGTCTCCTGGCGACAGGCAAGGACTACGCCGGCATCATTAACCGGGATGGTAAGACCGTGTTCCAGATGCGCGGTGAGGACGCCGATGCTGTTTGGGCCGCCCTACAGGGCGAGCTGGCGCAGTCTGGGCCCAACTGGTTTGGATGGGCCGGCGCGCGGGAGCGCTTCCTTCATTGGTTCGCCGGTGGCTTTCAATCGCCGGCCTATCTGGCCGACGAGCGCAACTACAAACTGCTCGCCAAGGAGCAGCTGGATGCGACGACGCAGGTCGACGAAGCGGCGACCGGATCCGGGCACGGCGAGGCCGTGCTTGCCGCCTTCCGACGTACAAACCTGCTTTACCCCGTCGAGAAGACGCGGTTGCAGGGGCTGTTGCGTGGACCGGACGCGGACGCGTTCGTTCGTGCGGCTGCGCGTTTCGCGCTCGGGGAACGGAAGTCTGGCCTGGCTGCCATGGAGAGACTCCTGCGTCCACACGACAACGCAAAGTGGACGGTCGTCACCTATCTTCCGTTTCTGTGGAAGCCCGAGGAGAACATCTTCCTGAAGCCGGAGGTCACCAAGGACTTTGCGGCTCGCGTGCAGCATCCGCTCGAGCATGACTACGTTCCCGAGCTGCAACTGGGAGGCTACGAGTCGCTACTTGACCTCGCCGGCCAAATCCGCCGGTCGTTCGGTGACCTCGAACCCCGCGACATGATCGATGTCCAGAGCGTGATCTGGGTCGTTGGCGACTACCGTGATGGGCGTGAGCTCCCTCGACCGTGAGTGCAACCCGCCCTCTTGCAACGTTTGGACCTCGATATCTTCCTTTGCATCCGTCTGCGCTCGTACCATTCGAGGGCGATGCCAAGTGCAACGACGTAGATCAAGAAGGCGATCGGGGGCAGGGCTGTCGTCGCCTGCCAACCGTGAAGAAGTCCGTACGCGAGGCTCATTAGCTCGTTAAACTCTATCTTTTTTCCTTCCTATCGATGTGACGCGATCGGTTGACCCTGCTCTGGGAAACCTTCCGGAAAGGCGTGGATCGCCGGTCGCTCCGCAGAGATGCCTGGAGCGATGGTCGGTGTGCGGTGCGACTAGGTCTGCGGGGCCAGCGGGATGTGGCCGCGGTTTCGGGGGCTTCGCAGGCGACTGCAAGCTGCTGGTTGCGGCCCGAGCGTTTCCAGCCAAATTGCACAGTTGTCTTCGTTGCCTCCTGCACAAATCTGTGAGCTGACCGGCGGGGCCCTCAACGCCGTTTCTCCAACCTTGGCCCGGGGGCGATGCGCCGCGCCGGGCAGTTCGGTGACGATCTGAGACGGGTTGTGACTTGTGCCTCCGCCGCGCCCTTTGACGACATGGCGCCCGCGTGCGCGCGAACCCCCTGCCATGAGGGCGCATCAAGCCAATTGCAGGAGACAAGGCAATGTTCGGAAACACGACGAAGGCCATCGCGTCGACGGTCGCGCTGACTTTAGCGCTTTCCGGCGCGGCGGCGGCGAAGCATCCGGACCCCACCATGTCCGTCGTAGTGCACACCGCCGACCTGGACCTGACTAGGTCAGAAAACGTCCACAGGCTGAAGCGCCGCCTCAACGCCGCCGCCGAACAGATCTGCGGCTCGACGTACGGCATGTCGTTCTCGCAGGGATCCCCGATAATGCAGTGCCAACGGCGGGTCCTTCGCCCCGTGGCCGGTCAGGTCGAACAGATCATCGCTTCAACCCCGAGAAGCGTTCAGTCAGAGGGGCGCTCGCCCCACGCCGTGAGCGCGGGTCCCAAGGCCGGTGCTTGAGCGGTGGCGTATGGCGACCAAGCCACGCGTAGCTGACGGCCGGTTTGGCGCGAGGTGCGATCTCTCGGGCGACGGCCGGGTCGCACCAATCCAAGTGATGGGGATGACAGTCGATCGCGTCGCGACGTTCGTCGATGGCATCGACGGTGGCAATCCCGCCGGCGTCGTGATTGCCGAGCAACGGCCTGCCGCCTCGCGTATGCAGGGTATCGCCGCGGAACTCCGGTATTCGGAAACCGTGTTCGCGGCGCTTGCACCGGACGGGTGGCGCTCGCGCTGTTTCGCGCCGGCAATGGAGGTCCCTTTCTGCGGTCACGCGACGATCGCCTTGGGGGCGGTGCTGGCGAGCTCGCAGGGTCCAAGAACCTATCCATTACACCTGAATGGCGGGCGCATGCTGGTCTCTGGCTGGGTGGACGAATGCGGTTTCGGCGCAACGCTAACCTCGCCGACCACGAGCAGCAGAGCATCGGCGTTTCTATTCCGTGTGCGATGAAGCCCTGCAATCCAGCATAAAGCTCCACTTCGTGGATTCCTGGTCGTCCACATCGTTGCGCGGGCCACGCTCCGCCGCTGGACCACGGTTGACGTAAGGAGTGAGCCTGTCGTCAGCCGCCCATCCGATCTTGGCGGGGTCGCACGACGCGTCGCGGCGCCAGCCGCATGCGCGGCGCCTGGCGCCGGCGACGCACTGGATCAGGATCGCGGTGGAGGCGATGCACCCGCACACAAACACATCGCGTCAGATCTGAACGACCTCGCTGAACTGGGTGAATGGCACGATGGTCGTGTACTTCGGTATGTCGGCCAGGATGTCGTCGCGGTGCGGTGCGATCGCCTGTTGATATGCCCCAATCGACTCGCTGAAGAAGTGACCGACGCAGATATATGTCGGCGGAGCTCCGGGGATCCGACCATCGGCGGCACCCCTGTCGATCTCATAGTGGTAGCAGGCTGCACCCAGCAGGCGCTTCACCATGGGCATGTGGTTCGTGCGATAGTAGTCGTGGTCGAAGGTCTTGGCGGCGTCGAAGGGATAGAAAACCGAGCATTTGATCATTTTGATCTCTCCTGTGTGGCGGTGACCGCTCGGTGCCAACTCATCGGTCGGCTGTTAGCTCTGTGTCGTCTACGAAGTCGGCAAGCGTCGTGTCACGGACGGCCGCGAGAGCGACACCAGAGTGTCCGCTGAGGCTCTTGATGGCCGAGCGCCGCTATCTGCGCAGGCTGTTCCGGGCCTTTGGGGACGTGCGTACCTCTCGATTATGCTGGAGCCGCAACGAAATCCTGGCGCGCTGCGGTTTTTGACGAAGTGAACCTGCGAGGGAAGTGGTGAAACTCGGAGATTTCCGGGACCCGAGGTTTCCGGGTTGCGAAGGCTCCCTCCGCCGACCTGGGCCGTCCATGTCCAGCCGCTGGAACCATGTGACGCATCGCTCTTGCCGCCGGGCGGCAGTCTCGCGAAGCGTTCCAGGATGGGTAGTGAGAGGCTGGGCGTCGAAGGGGATAGAGTAATGGCGCTGGTTCGGACTGAACGCGGGCTACCTGCCGCCTGTGCCTTGGCGCTCGCCCTTCCACCCGGTTGTCCAAAAATGTGCGCCGCGCGTCTGTTTGTCCCTTTTGCCATGCCGACTAGGCCATCACGCTCGACGGCCTCCACAGTGTACTGGCACGCGAACTATCGATGACCTTCTCAATGTCCAGGCACCCGTCAGAGGCGACGTGGCTAGTATATGATTACGATCGCGACCGTCGCGATGTTGCCACCGCTCGCGCGTCATGGAAGCTGGACATCGCGACGGAATCCGCGATGCCATGCGAACACCATGGAGCGTGGCGACCACAGCATATGCGAGCATATGTCGAATTTGCCCCCATGGCCTGGCAACCCGATCATCGTAAAAGGGGTACATGCCCAGCGGAGGACGCGACGCATGCAGAGTGACGTGGCAGATCGTTTGGGCACGGGTCCTACCGCGGCTGGCCGGTATCGATCGGTTATCACCGACCTCCGCATCTATCCTGTTAAGGGGCTGCGCGGACACTCCGTGCAATCGGCCCGTGTTGATCCGTGGGGGCTCGACGGCGACCGCCGCTGGCTTGTGATCGACGAGGCCGGTGAATTCGTCACCCAGCGGCGGTTCCCTATTATGGCGACGATCAACGCCAACCTGATGGTCGATGGCCTACAGCTAAACGCCGATGGCCGGGGCGATGTCCGTTTCCCGACGCCCGTGTCGCCGGAGCTTAGGGCGGAGGTCAGGATCTGGAAAGATCGGGTCTCGGGCATGACGGCAGGTTGCGCGGCAGCCGACTGGCTGACTGCGACCATCGGGACCCGCTGCCGTTTGATCTACATGGACGACCCGGCGAGAGCGCGCCCGCTCATCGACCCCGTGGCCCCCAGTGATAGCACCGTGAGCTTCGCCGATGGCTACCCGGTGCTGTTGACCACGACCGGCTCGTTGGAGGCGCTCCAGGCAGCGGCGGCTCCGGTGCCGATCGAGATGGACCGCTTTCGATCCAACATCGTTGTTAGGACGGAGGTGCCTTGGGCGGAGGAAGGTTGGACGTCGATTCGCTGCGGAAACACCGAGTTCGCCGCGGCCAAGCCCTGCGCGCGCTGCGTCGTAATTACCTTGGACCCCGAAACCGGGGAGAGGCTACCTCGAGGTGAGCCGCTCCGCTCCCTCGCCGGGATGCGGCGAGATGCGAAGGGGCGGCCGATCTTCGGACAGAACCTCGTTCCGCTCAATGGTGGTGAGCTGCGTGTGGGGGATCCGGTGTCCGCTACGAGCGGGAAGGTCTCGCGGTGACCTAGGGATGAGGAATCGAACCGCTGGCGGAGCGTCATCGTCGCCCGCACTGCTCAGGGATCGATTGGATCTCGGCGTAAGAATCTCGACGGGCGGCGGGCGCCGCATCTTGCCATGCTTCGAGGAAAACGCAGCCTGCCGACGTGGACCGGCCAATGCCTTCCAAGGTGCCGTCCGGCAGCGACGAGACCGTCGACTCTCAACTCCGTTCCTTTCGCGCCGCGCAGAACCACCGCTCTGCATAATGCGAGTGGACGTACCGGACCTTGGGGATCCGAAGAAGGGGCGGAGACCCGCCTTTAGTCCGGTGGCTTCGCGGATGTGCCATCCAGCATCATTTGCTCCCGGTCGAACGAGCGCAGCGACCGCAAGCAAACCCGCATGTCCATCGATCCTTAGCCTAGTTGACCCGGACAACGCGATCGTGGCTCATTATGGGCGAGGTGCCAGTCATCCGGTGACAAGACGGCGACCTCGTTGCCGCAACGATCGCCGGGATCCAGGGTCGTTCGAGCCTGTGGTGCTTCTCTTGATCGCCTTGGACTTTAGTCGAGACCTCCGGACCCGTATCGAAGCGACCGTGAACCAATTATTGGGGCTGCATGCCGAACTTGGTCTTGGCGCAGCCAACGGGGAAGCATCGACGTGAGGTCGATCGACGTCTCGCCGGCTTGATCCGGCGGACCCGATCGGCGACTTGGAACGAGGCGGGCGCGCAAGTGGAGACTGGACGGCCGATGGACGACGTCGAGTATTGCGTGATCGAAGGTGACGTGGTCGCGGTTCGCGAGCGGGCTCTCCCGCTTTGCCAATCCGTCATCCCAGGGTTCCTCGACGCTTACCTGCTGGATCGACTGGCCATCCTGCGCGACCCGCTCCTGATCGTTGCAGTCAGCGTCGGATGCGACGTCGGATTCAAGCTGGGCTACGTTCGGGAACCTCGCGTCTTCTATAGTTGGCTAGGTGGTGTCCGGGCGGAGGCTCGACGTCAAGGGATCGCCACGGGTCTCATGACGGCCCAGCATCTACTCCTTGAAAGGGGTGGCTACGTTGCGGTCGAAACGAGGTGCCGCGCCGCGAACAATCCGATGATACAGCTGAACCTTCGACACGGGTTCCACGTCTCGGGGTTCGAGGTGGATGCCGAGCGGGGGCCGGTCGTTCAGTTACGGCGTGACACCGGAACGCGCGCATGACGGTCCGCGTGATGGCGAAACTGGTTCGGCGCAGCGCAAACGTTCGAACACCGCGAGGCGCTTGGTCGGTCTGCGTCTCGTTGAAGCGACTTAAAGCTGATGCGATGGAGATGCAGCCGGGCTGCAGGCAACGGGCGGATTTCGCATGAGCAGACCATCGACGATGACTGGCCTGTCGGCTTTTCCGCTGACACCCGCCGATCCGGAGGGAACCGTTGACGTCGACGCGCTCGGCGTCCTCGTCGACCGTCTGGTCTTAGCCGGTGTGGATTCCATCTGCCTTCTGGGCAGCACAGGCGGCTACGCGTATCTCGAGCGCGGGGAGCGGTCGCGTGCGCTAGCGGCGGCCAGCGAGGCGCTCGCTGGACGCGTTCCGCTGATGGTCGGCGTCGGTGCGATGCGGACGAGCTGGGCGATCCAGCTCGCTCGCGAGGCGGAGCGAGCGGGTGCGGACGCGGTGCTCCTCGCGCCCATGTCCTATACGCCTTTGACCGATGATGAGGCGTTGACGCACTACGAGGCGGTCGCAGCGGCGACAGACCTCCCGCTATGCGTCTACAACAATCCAGGCACGACTCACTTCACGTTTTCCGATACTCTCATCGAACGTCTCGCCGTCGTGCCGAATGTAGCCGGTATCAAGATGCCGCCGCCTGGAGGCGCCTTCGACCTCGACATTGCGCGTCTGAGGGAGCTGAGCGGCCCGAGTTTCTCGGTCGGTTACAGCGGCGACTGGAATCTCGCTTCGGCGATGTCGAGCGGCGCGGATGCCTTCTACAGTGCCATCTCCGGGACGCTGCCCGGCCCTGCGGTCAGACTGACGCGCGCCTTGAAGGCGGGAAGGTCGGCGGAGGTCGGGGAGCTGCGGCAGTCGATGGATCCGCTCCTGTCGCTCTGCCGCGCGCATGGTAGCCTTCGGATCGCCTACGCCGTGGCGCACCACCTCGGGTTGGAGGTGGGATGCCCACCGGCTCCAGTCATGCCCGTTGGAAAGGATATGCTGCGCCAAGTCGCCGACTCCCTCGATCGCCTGACTGCCTGATATGGCGGTGCACGTGGGCGAGCGGCCATGAGACGGCTTGCCGCCGGTTGGGGCAGCGGAATGCTCGGCGTTATCATCTTCAGCGGGTCACTGCCCGCGACCCGCGTCGCCGTTGCCGATCTGACCCCGCTGTTCGTCACGTCGGGCCGGGCCGTGATCGCCGCGCTGATCAGCACGGTGTTCCTGAGCGGATTGCGTCAGGCTAGGCCCGCACGGCAGGATCTCGTGCCGCTTGGGATCGTCGCCACCGGCGTCTTTGGCGGCTTTCCGCTCCTGACGGGTATGGCGCTCCAACACATAACGGCGGCGCAGTCGGTGGTGTTCATCGGCCTGCTGCCGCTTGCCACCGCCATCTTCGGTGTGGTGCGTGGCGGCGAGCGGCCACGTCCAGCCTTCTGGATGTTCTCGGGCGTCGGAGTGTGACCGTGGCTGGCTTCGCGCTCTACAGCCACGGCGGGGGAACCCTTACCGGCGACATGCTCATGATCTTGGCTATCCTACTGTGCGGGCTGGGCTACGCCGAAGGGGCGTCGCTTTCGCGCCGGCTCGGCGGCTGGCAGGTCATCAGCTGGGCTTTGCTTTTGGCGCTTCCGATCATGACGGTGATCGCTCTCGCCACGATGCCAACGAGCTTCGCTGCGGTCGGGTGGCGCGCCTGGACGGGGTTCGCCTACGTCTCAATCTTCTCGATGATGCTCGGCTTCGTCTTCTGGTATCGTGGCCTTGCATTGGGCGGGATCGCCGGTGTTGGTCAGCTTCAGCTCCTCCAGCCCTTACTCGGATTTCTGCTGGCCGGATTGGTTTTGGGCGAGCCGGTCGCCGGTGCGATGATCGCCTCGACCATGATCGTCATTTTATGCGTCATAGGTGCGAAGCGCTGGGCTTAGGCCGGCCGGACAGGTTTCAGCCGGGCTTTCCGCGCTTCCCGCGCGCTTCTGGGCGACCGCACGAACCGGTCAGGCATTCGGGCGGCAGGGGCGGTCTGGAATTCCTGAAGATATTGTCCATCATAGCGCCTGATCCAAGCTCGATGTACCAATGGCCACCTGCGTCGTCGGCGCCTCGATCCCGGTCGTTCGTCACTTTTCGCAGATCAGTCGATTTGTCACGTTATTCACCGTTGAGTGTCCGCACGGCCGGAGCGCGATCGACATGACGAAGGAAGTTGGATGCCGAGATCTCCGCAACGCTCGAACCGGTCGCCGATTCTGAAGTTCTGGTGCGTGGGCACTTTGTTCGTTCGACTGGCGAGGTTGAACTTCCTTAGCGCGCTGGCCTTCGTAAGCATCATGACAGCGGCAGCAGCCGCGGCGCAGGACGGTTCCGGGTTGCGCGCAATGGGATCCGCATACTGGCGACTGGCGGCACAGGCGGACGTTAAGGCCGCGCACGAGTTCATCTCGGCTAACCATCCGGCGATGCTCGTGCAGGTCCGAGACCCAGCTTTCCGTGACGCAGAGGCTGGCGCATTTAAGGTCGCGCGAGCTCGCGCCGACCGCGTCGACAGCTACGACGGCTACACCGCAATGCTCTCAGCCTACGCGGTCGCGCTGAAGGATGCGCACATCTGGTCAAGGGCGACCTTCGGCATCAACCGGCCAGAATGGGCCGGCGTTATCATGGCAAAGCGTGCCGGACGTTGGATCGTCGCCGAGGAGGAGGTCTTCGGCGATGCGCCCAGTCTAGTCGGTGCTGAGTTAATCTCGTGCGACGGAGTGGGGGTCGAGCGCTTCGCCGAGGAGAAGCTGGGCGGCTTCCGCATCGACTGGTCGATCGGGGCGCAGCAGATTCACGCGGCTCCCTTGTTGCTGATAGACGACCACAATCCGTTCGTGATGCGGCCGAAGGCCTGCGAGTTCTCGGTGGCCGGCGGCAAAAGAACGGCGGTAATGAAGTGGCGTCTCATCAAGCGCGAAGCTCTCACCCCGCGCATTGGCGCTGCCATAGGGGCGGGTGCCGCAGGCTTCGGCGTTAGGAAGGCCGGCGCCGGTTACTGGATCTCGCTCCAATCGTTGATCGAGTCAGCCGCTCCTGTGGTAACCGATGTAGAGGCCAGGGCTGCCGAGTTGCGCAAGGCTCCGTTTGTAGTGGTGGATCTGCGTGGGAACACGGGTGGAAGTTCAATCTACGGGACCCGCATTGCCGAGGCGTTGTTCGGGCCGGGTTTCGTGAACGCGAAAGTGCCATCGGACGATGGCTGCGACCAGGTGTGGCGGCTGTCGGAGGGCAATCTCGCCCAGCTCACCTACTACCGTGACGTGCTGGGACCGTCTCGCGGCAAGGAATTCACCGATGCCATGGCACAGCTCCTTTCCAGATCCATCGATGCAAGGCGCCGGGGCAAGGAGACGTCAGGTCCAGTGGAATGCCCGGCGGCCTCCTCGCAAGCGGCGACCGCTACGCCCGCCTCACTCATGAGCGGCAGGCTGATCGTGATCACCGACAGCCTGTGTTTCAGCTCCTGCCTGGTCGTCACCCACGACCTCGTAGCATTGGGAGCGCTGCAGGTCGGACAGACGACGGACGCCAACACGCGCTATTCGGAGGTGCGGGAGGTGGAGATGCCGTCCGGCCTCTCGAAGTTTTCAACGTTGCAAGCGTTCACGCCCGGCATCCCGATACGGTATGGTCCGTTCACCCCGGTCATCTCGTACCCGGGCGACATGTCGGACACGCCGGCGCTCGAGTCGTGGGTATTGGCACAGATAGCCCGGTCGGACGCCACAAGGCCCTGAGGTCTCGGCATGGCTAAGTCTTCACGGTGCGCCTGTCCTGGACGGTGCGATGGACGGCGCGGAGCTCTTGACGCGGACTCGCCCATCAATGGCTCGCTTTTATTGAAGACGACCGCTGCGTCGCGCAGCGGCGGGTCTGGTCGTCGTATCGAAGTGCGACAGTGCAGCGTCTAAGCTACGGAGCTTCCACTTCGTCCGTCGACGCGTCGTAGGGCGGCAGGCCGGCCGTGAGATCGGAGATCGGCATGTCCAGCGTCGCGGCGATCCGGGCGGCGGTGATCATCGCGATGTTCTGGCTCCCGCGTTCGACCCGCCCGTAGAAGGCCCGGTCGAGCCCCACCGACTGGGCGAACGCATCCTGGGTCCGCCCATCGGACTTCCTCAACTCGCGGATCCTTGCACCAAGGGCCTTCAGGAACTTGCTCGCCATTCGACGCCGATAACATCTCGCGCCTTTTTTGCAAAAGCATCGCGAACAAGGCTTGACACTAATGTAAAAAGAGGCTTTTAAGTCCCCGGCCTTTGGGTCCCATCAACGCTCGGAGTTCAGTATGTCCCGCCATGCATTCGCTGTGAAGCCCACGCCGTGTCCGTCCCGGCGTCAGTCGAGAAGACGTCTGCGCCAGGCGCGTGGACCACCAAGAACGACGGAAGGAACGTAAGATGACGATGGAGGAAATTGGTGCGCTCGAGCTGCGCTCGATGCGCGCCGCGTGGCGGGCGCTTGCCGAACGCTGGGAGCTCGCTCCCGTGGAGATCGGGATGCTTCTTCCCGAGGGCGGGGAGGGATGGGACAACCCGCCGGCCGACACGGAACGGCGGATGCGGCTGCTCATCGACGTAGGGCACGGGGTCGGCCTCCATGGCCGGCACCTCTCGGAGTGGCTTCGAGACCCGCGGCAGGACATGTTCTTCCTGTCGCCGATCGAGGCCATGTCCGACCTGGGACACCTGCGGCACATCTGCCGCATGGTCGCGGCGGGAGCGTTCTCGTGAGCAGCGGTGCGACGCCCGCGCTGCTGCCGCTCCGTGAGGTACTCGCGTCCTGGGACCGCGTCGTCATCCGCTGGGATCTGCAGGAGCACGAATGCTCGCTGTTGCTCGGCGTCAGGTTCGAGGGAGCGATCGACGACGTCGACGCATACCGGTTTCCGGATGTCGAACGGCGAATGCGCCTGCTCGTCGAGCTGGCACCCGTCCTAGCGACCGTCCTCTTCTCGCAGGAGCGCGTACGGACGTGGCTCCGGCTCGAAAACGCCAATCTGAGCGGCCGTACTCCGATCGAGACGATGGGCGAGTCGCCGCAGTGGATCCGCTGGCTCGTCGACTCGCTTGGGGTGGTGTCGTGAGGGTGCACACCGTGGCGAGGACCGCTCCCCCCGTCTCCGCGGCCGCCGTCGCGATCGGCATCGCCGACTTCCTCGTGCGCACCGAGACCGAGCGGCTCAATCTCTTCCGGATGCACTTGGGTGCGATGGTCACCCGCATCTCACCCTTGCTGCCTGCGCTCGCCGCGATCGAAGGCGTTTCGGTCGGGGATGCCGTAACCCTGATCCATCCGCCCACCGACTGGCCATGGCGGCCGTTGTTCGACGACCCCTCGGCTCTGCTGCGCCGTTCCCAGCGCCGGAAGGACTGGCTTAGCACGGTCGGCGAATGGGAGGTCGCCCGATTCCGGCGCACGTTCGCCAATCCCGGGGTCGTGATTCGCGATGCGGATCAAGTGCGCGGAAGGTTCGCCATCCGCCCGGTCGGGAAGGTCTTGGGGTTCACCGCTGCCCTCGGACCGTGCCTGTTAAGCGCATTCGGCACGTCGGCGTTGCTGAAGCTGCCTTATGCTCTGCCGGAGACGCTGGTTGATGCGATGCCTGGCCGACCGCTGGTTCAGATCATCCAGCATCCGATCTTCCTCGGTTGTGGCTATAGGGTGATCCGGGTGCAGCCCGACCTGTCGGACCAATTGCCGGTCATAACGTTCCGCGCGCCCTTGGTCGACTTCCAGATGCCCTGGATCGGGTCGGACGCATCGTGATCAGGGCCGCTCTCCCCAAGGTCTCGCCGGGCCTGGGCGATGCAATGGCGAACGCTATCGCCTCGCTGTCCCGTTGCACCGACCTTGTGGCCGAAGCCGGGTGTGCTCCCGCGGCCGCTTACGTGTCGGGTGCGCAGGGTAACATCAGGCGCGCGTGGGCCGAGCTGACGCATCGCAATCCGCACCTGGGTGCGCACGCCAATGCGGACTTCGACGTCGAGCGGGTCGGTTCGTCGGAAGTCATCAGCGTCGCTGGCTATCCCGACACTATCCGCAGGTGCGGTCTGGAGAGCGGAGGCGCCGCCGATGTCCGTGCGCTTGTTCAGGAGCTCCGGGCGGAACGCTGCGTGTGGATGCGCCCGACTGGGGAACTCGAGAATGTGCAGGTGCGCGGTCGCGTGGTACGCACGGCGGAAGGGTTTGTGTTCTTGGACGAGCCGGAACTCGAGGCTGGTATGCATCAACCGTCCAAGGCTGACCTCGGCAAGGACATCGTGGCTTCTGGGCTCGACCTCTCGGCGCGTCCGACCTTCGCGGCCGCTCTCGAGGTTGCTCTTACGATGGCGTCCTGGGTGCATCTTGGCAGCGCTGCCAGGTGGTATGCTGATGCCGCGTCCGCCCGGGCGGTCGTGCGTCTTGCCGGCGGCACCCCGAATGTGGACCCGCGACTACTCTCGCGTCTCGGTGTGTGCGTTGATCGCGGCGTCCTCCGCTTCGTCGAGACCCTAGGATGGCGACATTGGCCAACACCGTCGGTCCTGGTAGACCAAGCCACTTAGACGGACGCTCGGGATGCTCGGCCACGCGACCTCTTCCGTGTGGGCATCGCCGGGATCCCGATGACGTCGTCCGTGCCGATGAACAGCCCGTTCGGATCGTCGTCTATCCCGGTTTCGAGGTCGGCCACCCTGTCCTTCAGCAGTTGCACGTCGGCACGCAGCTGCGCGATCTTCTCCATCAGATGGAGGTTGATGCCGTTGGACTGCTCGAGCTTCCGCTCAGCCTCCTGTTTGGCGAGCCTGGCGTCGTCCAGTTGCTTGCGCAGGGGGACGGATGTGCCCTTCTCGCCGCGGTCGCTGTTCGCTTCGGCCGCGAGATCCGGATAGAGCTTCTCGATACGGTGCCGCTTAACTCCGGCTTCGGCGGAGAGCGTGTTGAGGTTCGTCTGCAGCGAGCCGCGCCGGGCCCGCTCCCGGTGTCGCGGCAACCGCGGCTCATTGGCGCGTAGTCTCCCGAGCGCCTGCTCGACCCTGGCTCGCTCCTTTGGATCAGCGGTGGTCTTGATCGGCATTTCCGTAGTCCTTCCCGAGTTGGTCGAGATCGACGCCGAGCGAACGCAGGATACGCTCGGACGCCTGGTAGTGGTCGCGCGCGACGGTGTAGTGGATGTCCAGGTGGCGCGCGGTCGCCTGATCCCAGATCTGCTTGTTCCGTAGGTAGCGGTCCGCCCAGAACGGGATGTCCTGTTCATCGACGCCGAAGCAGGCGCAGCCCGAGCATAGCCTGGGGCTCCGGGTGACGAAGTTCGGCGTCTGGTTGGACCAGTCGAGCGTCTTGCCAGTGGCATGGCAGCGACTTCCCTCCGGCATCATGCCCACGAAGCACTTGCCGTGTTGGGCGGGCCATACCGTGATGTCGCGCTCGACCAGCCATTCGCGCAGCGTGTCCCGCTTCTCGTCGGCGCCGAGGCCTATCATCTTGACTTTCAGGTCAGTGAGGCTGTCGACCGCCTTTCTCGCCATCCCGCCGACGCCCGGATTTCCCTCGAGCGAGTTGTGCATGAACTCGATCGCCCGTTCGGTGGCGGCGTCACCCACGAGCCCGAGTTGCTCGGCGTCCTTGCCGATGTAAGCCTCCTGCGTGAGCACCGTCGAGAAGTGCTGGAACTGCTGCGCGATCGCCGGGAGCAGCTTTCGGTTCGTCCGGATGACAAAGTTTGCCCACGTCTTGCGCCACTGCTTCGACTGGATCTTCCGGATGCCGGATCCCGCGTAGTCAGCCAGCTTTGGATCGGTCCAGTCTATTCCCGACTGGTCGACGCGGCGTTCATAGAAATCCTTCATTACCAGCGCGAGTTGCGTGGACAGCATGGGGAGGACGTTGCCAGGGTCAGTTGGGAAGCCGCTCACTCCGAACTGGAGCAGCAGCTGCGTCCGGACGTCGGGATCGGTGCTGCGTTCCCGCCATGGCGCGAGGAGGTGCTCGATGACCTGAAGCGCGCGGACGGGATCGGGAACGCGATCGTCTCCGTTCACCCTGCTGGCGAGCAGCCAGCGCGCGCCCTCGGGATGGTCCCATCCCTTACTCACCAGCCCCTTGACGAAGAAGAGATCGTAGGCGCCGCTTACGGACTTCTCTCGCTCCACGCACAACGGCATGCCTTCATCGTCGAGGCCAGGGGCGAAGGTAAGGATTTCCCCATGCCGGATGCCGGTGCTGAAACGGACGACGACAACCGCGGCTGCGACCACATCGACCACCAGACGACGTAGCGCTTCCACGGGAGATCCCTGCTCGCCGTCCGCGCCCCGGCCCGTGAGCGCCACGAGCCATTCGCGATCGGTGGCCCCCTGCGCCGCCAGCTCCCGGATGAGGATGGGCCGCAGCTTTATGAACTGCTTCCGGCTGAGGGTGCGCGGTCGCTTCTTCCCGATGCGTCGTGTCTCGAGGGCCAGGACTTGGCCCTGCAGCTCGATGGCGTCGTCCGCGACGTCGCGGATGAACCGGTAGGCCTGTCTGACGATCGGGATCACCAGTGCGTCGGGGATCGGTGGCGTAAAGGACTCGACGAAGGGCGCGATCTCCTCGGCTATGCTCCAAGCGGAGGCCTCGCCGAACGGCTGGAAGCCGAGACTCCGATGCCCGCTAGCCTCGATCGCCGCGCGCTGTTCGAAGGCGAGTTCGAGCGACTTGAGGTAACCCGTCACCGAACCGGTCGTGTATTCGGACTCGCGCTCCTTGCTTTTCTTTCTGAGATACGCCTTTAGGTCAGATCTGAACGCGTTGACGTAGGCGGGGGTGATCGACGCCAGCGACCGCAGCTTCCGGCTCTCCATCCATTTCGCCAGATACCGCAGCCGGGTGAAGATGGTGACCGCATGCGTGATGCTATAGGGCTGGCCGTCGGGTCGCGAGATGAAAGTCGACCAAAGCAGTTCCTTGAACACGGGTGCAAGCGTTCGGGGGAGCGTCGTCCAGTCGAGCGTAACGCCCGTCCTCTTATGGTTTCGGGTCGGAGGGTCGATCAGCCAGCTTTCGCACTGCCAGGAGCTGGCGGACGAGATCAGACGGTCGCCTTTTTCCGAGACCGGATGAATGCCAGTTCGGCGCAGTTCGGCTATGATTTGGCTCGTGTCGTTCATGGTTACTCCACCGTCGGTAGGTCGGGTATGTCAAGGTTCGCGGCGGCTTTGGCCTCGTCCCTGAACTCGAGTGCTAGGATGCGCTCGAGTAGGTCGAGTTCGCCGCTCCAGCGCGCCAGCCAGGCGTGCTCGGGCATTGTCGTGCGCGCCCGGAGCATGGCTTCCCGCAGTTTGAAGTTGAGGGCGTATGCGAGCGGGCTGTCCAGTCGGGTCTTGCCGAGTTCGCACGAAACGCAGCGTCCGTAGGCGCGGCACGGCACACCGGGCTCCTCGCCTGCAATCGCGCCTGAGCGGATGTCCTCGCACTCCCATCCCGGCGTCGCCGCCAGGGTTGCCGACCCGCCGTTGCGAGGATCGATGACGCCGGCGGTTTCCACCCATCGCTGCATCGATTCGGTGACGGGTGCGAGCCCCTCATCGTTGCGCTTGCGGGCGCCATCGGAGAGGTAGTGTTCGATAGTCGTGTCGACGCGCCTGTGGTTCCCGGCGTGGCTTGCGATGACCACATCCCCGTCGAACAGGTGATGTACCAGATCGATGACGCTGGGTCTGATCGATTTCGGAGTGAACCGCTTCTCGTCGAGTTCCACCGCATGCCGCCGCACGAAAAGGCCAGTCTGCAGCCGCAGCGCACCGACGGACGCGAAGCTGCGCACCCCGCCATAGTGGTTGCGGAAGAGGAAGAGATGGTTTTCTTCAGGTGCGGGCGCGTGGGCTTTGATCTCCGACGTCCATCTCTCGATCGTCTTGAGCATCTCGGCCGGATTATGCGGCTCGGCGTTTATGGGCCAAGACGCGTGCTGCTTGCGTTTCGCTCGGTTCTTGAAAGGAGTGCCGTGTAGGCGTTCGCCCATCACGCTGGGTTGCCGCTTCAGGTCGCTTGCCTTCAGTGAGCCAAGCACCCCGGCGTTGTATCTGAAATAGATGGCGAAGAGCATGCAGAAGGGCAGCATTCTCGCTGGCGTAGGATATAGAAGACCGACGGCCTCCTGGTAGGTGGGGCCGTTGGTGGCCCAAATGAGCGGAAACGTCCGTCTCCTGAACTCTCCCGCGGGAGTGACATTGGCTGCGTCTTTGCGCACGACCCTGAGCTCATCCTTGCAGTTAGGCGGCAGGTCGGCCCCAAAGAATTCTCGCATCGCCGAAACTTCGCGCGCCAGGGCCTCGTCAACGAGCGCACGGTCGTCGTCAGTCGCCACGCCGTCGCATATCGCCCAGAAGGCGCGCAGCCGCATCGTCGTGTCGACCACCTCCTCGCGGCAGAGGCGCACGAGCATCTTCAGTTCGGGTCGCGTTAGCACGGGCGTCGGGTCGAGCCTGCCGCGCTTCTTCCACGCCTTCTCTGAATTCAGGTCGAGGTCGGGCTGCATGCGCCGGCCGTGCTGCGGCTGGAGCCGTATGCGGTTCAGGTAGCTCACCGCTGTCCGGTAGTATTCGCTTTTCGTCCCTACCGAGAGCGGTTGGTCGCCGCTCTTCTGCCTGGCGGCGTATGGGGAGCGCCTCGTCCCCTCGATTTCAGGCGTGCGTTGCTCATCCAGCCAGTCGCGGAAATTCTGGAGCAGTGCGTTATCGATCTCCTCGAGGCGAATGCGCGTGCGGCGGCGTTCAGCCAGGAACGTTACGAACTTCTCCAGCTTTGTAACGTCTTGCTCGAGCGAGACCCGCTCGATCTCCTGCGTCCGGAGCGCCAATACTTCGGCGAGTGGCGCCTTGAGGTCCTTCAATGGCAGGAGGACATCCAGTGGGATGGTCTCGACGCTGCCGTCGTCGTTGGTGAAGGCGATGCTCAGCGACGTTTCTGTCGCCGTGATCGGGGTCGCACCGGCGATCAGGGTGTCTATGCCGCCGCCTTCGGCGATGAACATCCTCAGGTCCTGCTCGGTCGCCGACGGGCGATCAAGATGCTCGGCATCGTCCATCATGCTTCCTCCATCCATTCGTTGACCCGTTCACCGATGGCTGCCTCGTAATCGTCGACGTGGCGCAAATAGTGTTTTCGGGTGGTCTCCCAGTCGGCGTGTCCGAGCGCGATCTGCACGAGCTCCCATGGTTCGGCGTAGTTCAGCGCGGCAGGATTCTTCGCGACCACCCGCTTCAAGCCGACGTAGTATCGAACTGCAAAGGTGTGCCGGGTGTCGTGAAAGCTGTGGTTGGGCACCTTGACCTTTACCGCCGCGCCCTTCTTGGTCCGGACAGCCTCCTCGAACATCTTCAACCGGATCATCAGCGCCGTGAAGTCGCGTTGGATCGTGTTGGTCGTCAGTTGCGATCCGGGACGGGACGCGTCCTCGAGATTGACGAAGAGATAGCCGTGGTCGGCTACACCGCGGTCGAGCAGTTTCTTCACGCTGCGCGCGCGCTCTCCGACTATATATGCCTTCAGTTCGCCGATCAGTCGGTTCGGGATGGCCACCGTCCTGTGGACCCGGCCTTTGGTAATCTGAATCCTCATGGGCTGGGTGGCGTTCGGCCTCTCGGGGTCGGGCGTCAGGCGCTTGAACGCGCTTGCTCGCAGATAGCAGATCTCCTCTCCGCGCATTCCAGTGCGCACACCGGTCTCGAACAGGAGGCGGTCGCGCGTCGAGCGCAGGGAATCCTTGGGCAGTTCCGACGGCAGCTTTCCCAGCTGTTCGCGGATCAGCGGAACGTCGTCCTTGCCGAAGGGCCGGATCTTCTCGTCCTCTTTCGCGCGACGGCGTCGGTTGGTCCGGAAGCGTGCGGCGATCGCCTTCGCGTCCCATGTAACCGTGGTTAGGCGGATCGCATTGGTGTATGTGTAGAATGCCTTGACAGTGCCGAGCTTGATGCCGACGGTATTCGGGTCCCGCATCTTTCCGCTGAGCTGACTGACACGGCTGATCTGGTAGCCGGCGTAGGCGAAGAGCGTATCGTGGCCCGCCTTGCGCCAGTCGCACTTGATCGCGTCGATGAACGCCAGCCACTCGCGCAGGTTATAGGCGTCCTTCTTGTTCGTGGCGAAGGACGGCATAGGGTTGTCTGCCGTCACTCGGCCGGTCGAGCCGTAGTTGGCGCGGAGGAACAGGAAGGCATGCCATATGATCGCCTGGGTGGCGTCGTCGATGATGTAATACATGCCGGGCTCGGCCCGGTCCTCGCCCAGTTCACCAAGTATGATCGCCTGCTCGGCGGTCGGGTTTGCTATGGCCGCAAGGCGTGTTACCATGGGTCGCATGGGTGAGGTCTTTCCACTGCTGAACGAGATGTGGGCGGGGAGTAAGGTTTAAGGAAAAGCCTCACCGGATAAGGACGCTTATATTTCGTGGCTTTTCGATGAAAGATCTCAGGTTTCGCAAGAGACGTGGGCTTTCGCGGTATTCATGAAGCCGCCGCGTCGTGGCCAAGCAATGCGCGCTCCACCTCATCCGCCACTGCCGGCACCCGCCAGATGACGCCGGCCAACTGCTTTGCCAGTTCGACAGCGTGCTCGACCGGCATGCCTGGCTCGAGAGGCAATTCGGCCTCGACACGCAGCCTCGTGGTTCGAACCCTCGCTGTGCCGGACAGGATCTTGCCGCCGAGCTCGCGGACGAGCTTCTCGTCCACGAGGTCGGTCACGGGCCGACCCGCCGCCGCCGTCAGGATCGTCTCGGGGATTTTCCGCTCGGTGCCGATCTCGTAGACGATGCGCGATCTGTGCGCCCGCTTGATGGTCTTGATGGGACGGATCGCGAACCCTTCCCCGTTGCCGTATCCGAGCACGACAATCTGGTCGTCGTGGTAGCACCCGGAGTGCCAGGGTTCATCTTCGCGCCTTGTCACCTGATGGCCCGCGCCTATGTTCCGGACGCCTTCGAGCGGCACCGGGATCGCGCCAGCTGTCCGCCAGCTCGTCCACGGCGCGCGCGGGTCGGCGGGGTCGAGGCCGTCGTTGCTCACCGCGCGGCGGATGCGGTCGACCACTTTCTGGGGCGCGACGATGTCCGCATTGATCAGCGCGCTCCATAGGGCGTTGCCGGTAAACGCCGACCAGGGCGGGGCGAACGTTCCTAGGTTGCGCCACGCGCGCGAGATCGCCAGCTGCTGGAGCGTTCCATACGCAAGCCGCTCGATGGCAGACCTGCGGTCGACGTCCTCGGTGCGCATCTCCGGCGTCAGGAACAACGCCGTCTTGAGGGTTGGCGGATTGGTATCGAGCGCGACCGCATCGCGGACATTCCCAATCCACAGGCCCTCGTTCGCCTCCAGACCGATTACCGGTGGAAGCACCCCAAGCAGTCGCTGCTCGGCGAGCGAGAGCGCGCGGATCGGTTCTGTCGTCGACCATTGCTCCATGTTTTGCCTCTTCCTTGCGTATTGTGATGTTCCCATACGGAAACTGATTGATCGGCCGAGGCCGGGTCGTTGAGATGGCGCCTGCTGTGTCTATGAGTAGAGCGACGAGGGAGTACGGCGCCGCGGCGAGACGTGGTGGTCGCGCACGTGGCAGGGCGAACGACCGGCGCTCCTACATTATCCGTTGCTTCTCAATGTCTTCCGGCACTCTGCGCGCTGCTATGCGGAGCAGCGCCCTTGCGCGCAGCACCCCCTCGTCGCTGTCGTGAGGCCTCCCCACCAGGACGATGAGTGAGTTGCCGTCGAAGCTGAAGCAGACTTCCGGATCGTTCGTGAGGACGTAGATCGGACCGGTCTCGGTCGCCGCATACAGCTGGCAGCTGGTCCAAGAGTGCAGCTCTCCATCGCGCAGCTCCTCGACGAAGACCTCCGCGGGACCCTTCCATTCCTTGCCCGGCCTGAACCCCAGACCCAGGACGTCGAACTTCAGTTCCGGATTCGGTCTGGCGAGCCGCTTGCCGGGGAGGGCGGGACCACAGGCGAGCATGAGTCGACGCGTGTTCGTCGGAAGTGGCGTCGAGAAGACGCGCGTCATCAGGATGGCGGCCGCGAGCGCGAACTTCTGCGCGACCCTCTCATCGATTTTTCTCATTTTCACCTCGGCATTTCTGTCTGATCGACTGCGACCGGCGCTTGGACGGCAGGATTGATGCTGTGGTCAGGCTGCGCATCGCGCGACCCGACAGCAGCCCGCCGCCTCGTCAATTAGGCTCATGCCGACGGCCACCCTGACGTAGAGCCAGTCACCGTTCGTGAAGACGGAGGTGATAAGAGCATCGGCGGGGATGAAGGGCTGCTCGTAGAGATCGGCGAACCGGCGGCCCGGGAGCGAGGCGACGTCCGTTTCGGAAACCTTGTCGCGCAAGACGGTGAGCTGGTCAGCGCCGAAGTCGCAATCGTTCTTCAGTGACCGGAAATGGCCCCTGATGACGCCGTCCTCCCAGTTCAGGCAGGCGCTGACGTCGTAGCCTTCTTCACCGCCGAAGCAGAAGTCGAGGAACTCTGTATCGCGGAGCCGCGAGACGACCTCGCCGCACGTCATGCCCGACGCCTCTACGATGCGCAGCGCGATGTCGTCGATCCAGCCACAGGCACGAGACGCGGTCGCGATCGTCCAGAGCTTCTCCCGCGCCATGTGCTTGGCGACCTGCTCCGCCACCTTCTCCTCAAGGCGATCGATGTCGTGTTCGACGACGCGGTCGATGCCGACCGTCAGGTCTTCCCCGAGCATCTCAAGGTCCACCGACAGCTTGGGAAGGTCGCCGTGCGCGCTCGCGGACATGCCAAACGCGACAAGGCGCATCGGCTTCAACCATTTAGTCGCCGGTTCGATCGCGGCCTCGACCAACTCGCGTACGCACTTCGCGTATGGACCCACGCGGGTGTGTCGGTTGTAAAGTCGCGCGGCAGCGAGCACGTTCGCGGCCACCACCTTCGGTTCATGTTCACCCGAGTGCCGCGCCGGGATGTCGAAGCGGAACTCGGCATTCCCGAAGCCGGAGCGTGGCACCGCCCGGATCTGTGCGAAGTAGGTGTAGGCGTCGTCGAGGCGTGCCGGCGCGAGCGAGAACTCGCTAAACCGGGAGAGACCCTTCCTCGACTGGTTGGCGATCCTGAGTATCTCCACGATCTCCTCTTGCCGTTTCGTGGGGTCGACGCGGGGCTCCGTAAAGTTCGGTCCTGTGATCTTCGCCGCGGCGATCTGGCTCTGCATGTTCATTCCGTATTTTTCCTTCCAACGGTCAATCCGACCGCCTTCCCCCAAGCCCGTTTCTCGCCGGCGCCCCGCTTGATGGACGCCGAAAAGTAAAAGACGCCTCACTGCTTCAGGGTCCAAGGTGAGCCGAGTCACGAACGACGCTGGTGGAGATCCGAACGGCAGCGGCGTTGTTGTTGCCGGCGCGTCGAACCTGGCCGGCAAGCGATTAGAGCAAGGCCGGACGGCCTGACTCGTTTCTGGACAAAGGCGGAACGCAGGCGATCATTCTCCTCGTGCGGGAGACGCCAAATGATCGTAGGAAGGATATCGTGGCCACGTTGAGGATCATACATTCCGCCGATTGGCAGCTCGGCAAGCCATTCGGCCGCTTTCCGGTGGACGTGCGTTCGGCGCTCTCCGAGGCGCGGCTTGACGTGATTGATCGTCTCGCCGAGGTGGCCGCGTCGAGCGGCGCGCGTCATGTCGTCGTGGCGGGCGACGTGTTCGACAACGTCGATCCAGGTGATCGCGTGATGATGCAGGCGCTGTCGCGCATGCAGCGGGCGGCGGCGACCTGGTGGCTGATGCCGGGCAATCACGATCATGCCCGGGCCGATGGGCTGTGGAGCCGCGTGCGCGCCCGCGCACCGGGCAACGTGCGCGTCGTCGATGTGGCCGAGCCGGTCGAGATGGAGGAGGGGGCCTGGCTGCTGCCGGCGCCGCTCGAGCACCGGCGGACGCGGGAAGATCCGACTTCCGCTCTTGTGGACATGGCCACACCTCCGGGAGCGCTGCGCATAGGCCTTGCGCACGGCTCGATCACGGAGTTCGGCACATCCGGTGAGAGCTCGAACCTGATCCCGCCAGACCGCGCCAGGACCGCTGGCCTCGATTATCTGGCGCTCGGCGACTGGCATGGGTTCATGCGCTTTGGTGACCGCAGCGCCTATAGCGGCACGCCCGAGGTCGATCGCTTCGGCCGCGACGAGCCGGGCTCATGCGCGCTGGTCACGGTGCGCGGCGGAGACGTGCCCGAGGTCGACCGCGTGACGACGGGCCGCTACCGCTGGATTGAGCGGCGCTGGGAGGTCGACGGCATGGGGGCGCTCGATGCGCAGATTGGCGAATTACGGCGCGAGGGTGCACTTGCTGACATGCTCCTGTCGCTCGAATTGACCGGTGTCGCGTCTTTGGCGGAGAGGGTCGGCATTACGGAAGCGCTACGCGACAGGCTTGCGCACGAGGTTCGCTGGCTCGGCGTCGATGACGGATCGCTGGTCTCGCTCCCTACCGAGGAGGACGTTGCTCGCATCGATGTCCAGGGCGCGCTCGCGGGCGCCGCCACAACGCTGCGCAGGAAGGCGGACGGGATGGGACCCAACGCCGCGATCGCATCAGCTGCGCTCGAGCGGCTCTATGTCGAGGCGATGCGCGTCGACGCGGAGGGCGCGCGATGAAGCTGCGCTCGCTCCGTCTTGAGAACTTCCGCAAGTTCCGCACGCCGTTGTCGATCGATGGCTTCACGGACGGCCTCAACATCGTCGTCGAGCCCAACGAGACTGGCAAGTCGACGGTGCTAGAGGCGATGCAGGCCGCCCTCTTCACCCGCTATTCCGCCACCGGGCAGCTGGTCCAGTCATACTGCCCGTTCAACGACGACGTCTCGCCTCGCATCGAGATGTCCTTCGATCTGCCGTCCGGTTCCTGGACGCTGGAGAAGCAGTTCCTGCGTGGGCGCGTCGTGAAGCTGACAGGACCCACGGGCCGGTACGAGAGCGAGGCGGCCGAGGAGCAGCTGCAGCGCCTGCTCGGGTTCGAGCGGGGCGGAAAGGGGGCGGATCTCGACGCGCGCGGACCGCTTGGTCTTCTCTGGGTTGAGCAGACGAAGGGTCTGAGCGTGTCCGAGCCTGGACGCCTCGTACGCGATTCAGTCCGCGGAGTTCTGGAGGCGGAGGTTGGTGCGGTTACCGGCGGGCGGCGCTTCGATGCGATCCGCGCCGCCGTCGAGGCCGGCTACACGGCCCTGCGCACGGCGAAGACGGGCGCGTCCAAGGGCGATCTGTTGGCAGCCGAGACGCGCGTGGTCACGGCCGCCGCCGAGCGGGCGCGGGCGGAGGCCGCGCTGCGGTCGCACGAGCAGTCGCTGGGTGAGCTGGAGAATGCGCGGACGCGCTTGCGGCTGGTCGAGCGTGACCTCGTGGATCCCGAAGCGGTAGCGCGTCGCGTGGCGCTCGTCGCCGATCTTCAGACGGGCGAGTCGGCGCAGCTGCGGTTGACGACGGCCCAGGCGCAGCACGCGCATGCCGACGCCGTGGCGCGTGCTCTAGACGAAAGGTTGAGGCGTATCGATCTGGCATCGGTAGCGGTTGGGGAGGCAGCGGCCGCGCGTGGCGAGCGCGATGCGGCCCGCGTCGGCGCGCAAGTGGCGGTCGATCTGGCGGCTTCGGCAGAGCGGGAGGCGCGGGCCGCGTTGGATCGGGCGCGATCCGATCGAGAGGAGGCAGACCGCGTGTCGCGCGAGGCTCGCGGACGGGTCGAACAACATTCCATCGCGCGCGCGAAGAACCGTGCCCGGGAGCTGCGACGTTCGCTCTCCGAGCTCGAGCGACGGGTCGAGGAAATGGAGGCGCAGTCGGTGGGCGAGGTTGATGCTCCGGCGTTGGCGTCGCTGGCGAAGCTGGAGCGGGCGGCGATCGAGGCGCGGGCCCGGTTCGCCGCCGGCACTGTCCGCGTGGACTTTTCTACCTCGGAAGGTGTCGTCCTTCTTGTCGACGGCGTTCCTGCCGAGGATGCCTCCAGCTTGAATCTCGTCAAGGCGACCCGGCTGACACTTGGCGACGCCGGCAGCATTCTCATCGTTCCGCCCGGAGGCGCAGGTCTTTCGATCGAGGCGGCCGTGGCCGCAGCCGATGAGGCACTCGGCACTGCGTTACGCACTGTCGGTGTCGCGTCGCACGCCTCCGCTGTTACGACCAGTGAGCGGGCGGCTTCCGCCAAGCGTGAACTGGCGTCCCTTAGGAAGCAGATGTCGGCGCTCTGTCCGGGAGATCCGGTGATTGGTCTCGCCGCTGGCGCCGACGCTCTTCGATCGTATGTCGCCACGCTCGGCGAGGATGCTGGCGAGGACGAAGCGCCGAACTACGACGGGCCCGCGCTTGACCGTGCGGCGTTGGACTCGCGCACCAGGGAGGCCTCTGCGGTCGGACGGCACGACGATGCGCGGACCGCGCTGTCGAACGCCGAGCGCGACCTGGCTACGGCGGTCGCGGAACATAGCGGTGCGGTGTCAGCGGAAGCGGGTGCCGCCGAGCGTTTTGACCTTCTTCTGGGTGAGGATGACAAGGCCGCTCTTTTGGCGGCTTTTCAAGAGTCGCAGCGCGAGCGGGCGCGGCGGGCCGAGGCGCTGATCTCGCCAAGCAGGCTGCCGGGTCGTTTGAGGTCGACGCGATCCGCCGCCGTATCGACAATCTGGACCGGGCGTCTGCCCGAGCAGCGGACGAGCGGCTTGAACTTGCGCGGAAGATCGCCGGGCTCGAGGCCACCATCGAGCGGGAGGGCACGCTAGGTCCCGCCGGCCTCGTGGCCGAGGCGGTCGAGGAGGAGCTCGCCGCAACGGTGGCCCGCGACCGTCTGAAACGCGAGGCCGATACGCTGGAGGTGCTGCGTGCTGCGCTGACCGAGGCTGCCGACGAAGCCTCGCGCACGTTCCTCGCACCCGTAACCAAGCGGGCGGCGCGCTACGTGGAGCGCCTCCTTCCCGGGTGCGACCTTTCGTTCGGCGAGGGGCTGGGTCTGGCGTCGGTCTCGCGCGGAGGGCAGGACGAATCGTGCACAAACCTCAGCAAGGGCACGCAGGAGCAGCTCGCGGTCCTGACGCGGCTCGCCTTTGCCGATCTCCTGCTCGAGGATGGCGCTCCAATATCGCTGATCCTCGACGACCCGCTGGTCTACTCTGACGACGCGCGATTTGAGACGATGACCGACATATTGCTGGAGGCGTCGCATAGGATGCAGGTAATCCTCCTAACCTGCCGCTCCAAGGCGTTTCGGCATGTGGAGGCTAATCGAATCGTGCTTTAGGACGCGCTAGTGTTCGCGATGGACGACTGAGTGATTGACGCCGCGGGGCTCGCTGTTCGCGCCGGCGGTCTCGTCCGTGGGTTCGTCAAGCTACAAACGGCTCGGGCCTGCTTGGCGCCTCGAGCCATGCAGCTATCGTTCAAGCCTAAACGTTCATTGGAATACTGTCATGAATTTTCCGGACCAGGCTTTCTCGGTCATCGACTGGGCTAGCGTTGCATCGTTGGCCCGATCGGGGGAGCGCGGCCGCTCGATCTCGCAAAACACGGAGGTCGGCGATCTGCGGGTCCGGATGGTCGAGTACACCCCAGGCTACGTCGCCGATCATTGGTGCGACCGTGGGCATGTCCTGCTCGTTCTCGAGGGCGAGCTCATTTCCGAGCTGCAGGACGGCCGTCGCTTCGTCCTGACGGCCGGGATGAGTTATCAGGTCTCGGACTCCGGGGACTCGTCGCACCGCTCTAGCAGTCTCCCCGGCGCGAAGCTGTTCATCGTCGATTGAAGGTTCGTGCGTAGGTTTGGCGACCAGCGTTGCGGTGCCAAGGTGGGCTGGTCGAACGGTATCTGAAAGTCTAGGGGGAAGGTATTCCACGCTGAAAGCGGTGTTCGCTTGCGGGCCAAGGTTAGCTGCCTTTTACGCAAACAGCTTCGTGAGCGCGCGGTCGCCCGTCACCGTGACTGTCATCGCCCGGCTCCCCTCGACTCGGCAAAGCCATCCCAGCTCGACCATCCGCGATAGCAGCGCGGCGCCGGCGATGCCTGCGAGATGGGGCCTGCGCTCGCTCCAGTCGAGGCACTCGCGGCAGACCGGGCGCGTCCCGCCGGTCGCACTCAGATCGATACCGACCTGCAGAAAAGCGGCATGTCCCGAAGGGGTCAGGGTGATGCCAACTTCGGCGGCGCGAACGCCGCCGCGGGCCCGCAGCCGCTCGAACAGTTCGACCGCGATCTCGCCTGCGAGGTGATCGTAGCAGACGCGTGCACGTCTGACCGCTGGCTCATTTGGCCCCGGCCGCGTGGGCGAATGGCTGAGGTGCTGCGCGAGGCCGAGCAACTGCTCGAGGTGATGTGCCACGTCGGCGTCGGCGAGCCGGTAATACCGATGCCTGCCGCTAGTGACGACATCGACTAGCCCCCCGTCGTAAAGCTGCGCAAGGTGCGAACTCGCAGTAGGGGCGGTCACGCCTCCCTCCTTCGCCAATTCTCCGGCTGTGAGCGCTGGAACTCGTAGCAGGCCGAGGAGCATACTCGCGCGGACAGGGTCGCCGATCAGGCTGCCGATGCGCGCGAAGTCAGGTCCTTCTCTCATCGCGTCTTCCTAGCACATCAACAGTCTCGATGCTTCGAGCGGTAGCGAAGCGACGGCCGCGTTTTGCCCTGTAATTCGCCGGGCGGAGGTGACACCCTGACATGACCCGACAACATACCCACCATCGTGCAGCCGAGCGGGGCCGAGAAGGAGCGATCCGTGATCACATGCTCGCCGGTCGCGTGGCAGATGCGGCCGGGTGGGAACCCGGGCTCAGAGTCCGCGAGCAGGTTTGCGCGAGCGGCGACCGGTCTCGACCCGTTCTCTACATTCACGGGGCTACCTTTCCGTCGGACCTTTCGGTCTTTTTCCGGTTCGACGACCGTTCGTGGGCCGACAACCTCAATGAGGCGGGCTTCACGGTTTTCGGCCTCGATTTCGCGGGATACGGTGGCTCAGAGCGGTACGCCTCGATGGAGGCGGGTTCCTCGCGCTCTGGACTACCAGAGGGGCGCTCCGTTGTGGCGGATCGTCAGGTCGCGCGGACGGTGGACCTGATTCTCGCATCGACAGGCGCTAAACGCGTCTCGATCATTTCGCATTCGTGGGGAACGATCGTCGCTGGTCGCTTCGCTGCGAGGCGTCCTGAGTTGGTGGACCGGCTGGTGCTGTTTGGCGCCATCGCAGGACGTTTTGAGGGTCGCGAGCCCGTCTCCACGGCGTGGGATCTTGTGACTATCGAGCAGCAGCATGCCCGGTTCGTCAAGGACGTGCCGCCTACCCACTCGCCGGTGCTCCTGCAGCACGAGTTTGGTCGCTGGGCGCAAGCCTATCTGGAATCCGATTCCGGCGGTCCATCGCGGCATCCGCCTTCGGTGGCGATCCCGTCGGGACCCGCATGCGACATCGCCGAGACGTGGTCCGGTCGCTTCCCGTACGACATGTCCGGCATCACTGCGCCCGTGCTGCTGATGCGTGGAGAATGGGACAGCTCCTCGACCGCGCGTGACGCACGCTGGCTCCGGGAGCAGCTCGTTCGAGCTGCATCTATCCGGGACGTGGTTGTGCCCAAAGCCACTCACCTGATGCACCTCGAGGTCGGCCGGACGACTTTGTATGCCGCAACCAACGCGTTCCTCGCCGACCCGGATGGGCGCCGGTGATCTAGGCGCGAGCCAGCGAATCGCCAACCTCGTCGACCGCCGAAACGCGGTGTCATCCTTCCAGCGCGATCGAAGCATTTCCCGACAGAATCAGACTACTTTTGGACAAACGACCAAGGAAAATCGACGATGATCACCTGCCTCATTCGCTACGAGATCGACCCTTTCGGGGTCGAGGACTTCGCTGAGTATGCACGGAACTGGGGACAGGCGATCCCCCGCTGCGGCGCGGATCTGATCGGCTATTTCGCTCCGTACGAGGGTTCGGCGACGACTGCCTACGGGATCTACAACGTGGAGAGCCTGGGGGCATACGAGGCCTACAAGGCTCGGCTCCGCGACGACCCGCTCGGCCGGGAGAACTATGCCTTCGCGAAGCGTCAGCGCTTCATAACGCGCGAGGATCGCCTTTTCCTTAGGCTCGCGTCTGGTCCGCACGCACCCCTGGTGAAGGCATGATCGCGGTCATCTTCGAGGTAGAGCCTGCTGAGGGGATGGAGGCGGAGTATCTCGCGCTCGCCGCAGCTCTCGCGCAGGAGCTGGAACACATTGAGGGTTTCATCTCGGTCGAACGCTTCCGCAGCGTCGCCGACACATGCCGGTTGGTGTCGTTGTCCTTCTTTCGTGACGAGGAGGCCGTTCGCCAATGGCGGAATGCCGGCGCGCACCGCGCGACGCAGGGGAAGGGCAGGGCGGGCGTCCTCGCCGACTATCGCCTCCGCGTCGCCGAGGTAACGCGCGATTACGGCATGTACGCGCGTGCCGAGGCGCCACAGGACAGTCGGTCGGCGCACGACAGCCAGCCTAGTGTCATTCGAGCCGATGACCGGTCGTGAATTTAAGCCTTCTTTAGGGGACGCCTTTTCTGGTGGTCGTGGCGCTTTCGCGCTTGATCAAGCGTGTCCATGGAGAGCTCGCTGCTCGGCGATGCCTCCGTGATCAGGGTGTATCCAGCGTTTTGCAGCCGCGCCGGCGGGTCCGCTGTTCGACTGTAGGCGGCGGCGAGCGCTTGATGCCTCGAGCCTAGCTCGACGTCCTCCGCGATCGCGTACCGGAAGGGTGCGACCTCTGTCCCTGGCCCGGTGTGGACGATGTAGGCCCAGATTAGCCGAGCGATCAGGGAAACGTATCGGGCGTTGTCCTTATGCCGCGCCCATTGCTCCTGACGGGCGCGGATCACGCGCGGATAGTTCTGCCACAGGCTGTCGGAGGGTCGGCCGACGAACTGGAACGTCTTCACCAGATCGTACAGGTAGTCGCCAACGATCTGTCCCAGGCCATCGGCCGCATCCTCGGCCGCGAGATCGACCTGGAGGCGTCGATCTTGTCATGCAGGAGGATGTTCACCGTGATCAGCGTGCATAGGCGCTGTTGCCCGTCGATCAGTGTCATGACTGTCTCGGGCAGCTGCTGGTCCATCGGCTCCGCGACGCCGAGAAGCGCCTTGTCGTTCACTGCGATGATGGTTCCTAGGAACCGGAGCGAGTTGGGCGAGGTCGGAAGGCGGCCGAGGCCCGTCACGGTGTCTTTGAAGAGCCGAGCCACCTCCGTGGCACCCCAGCTGTAGGCCCGTTGGTATGACGGGATGAAGCACCCTGGTCGTTAGCTCCGAGGAACGCCGCGAGGCTCTGGGGTTTGGCATCGAAGATCTTGCTGATGTCGGTATTCGCCACGATTTGTTCCCCTCGGAAGTTGTCTATTGCTGGCCCGTCGCACGCTTCTTCGCGGTTGATCACTTGTTCCAAGCGCGCCGTCTTCGCACAGGTTTCGCTCGCGAAAGCGGCCACCTTGTCATGCGGATGTATGTCCGCAGTTGCCCCCTCGTCGCGCCGTTTTGACCCCCGCCTCGACCACGAAGACACGGAAGAACTCGCGGTTCTCGCTCCGATCGGCGATCAGCAGTCTGCGCGTCTTTGCTGCGACAGAGAATAGCCTTTTTGGCTGCGAGGTCATGCTGCGCGGAGGCAAGCAGGTGGAGGCTCTGGCTCTATCATGGTGCTCAGACTTCCAGACTTGATCTCAGCGCGCCAGTACTGTCGGGCCGTCAATGGCGTGAACGCCCTCTGGGTGGGGCCCGACACCCAATTCACGTCTATGGCACTTGACTGTCATCAGCGTGCGTCGACGATGTTCGCCCGGATGCGATTGGTAAGGCGTACTCTCAGGTCATCCTCGTCGGCCCAGGCAATATGGTTGAACTGCCTGGTGTCGAAATGCACGTCGTTGATCTGATCCTGGCGAACGGTCCAGACGACAGGAAGGCCGAGTCCCTGCGCGAGGCCAGCCTCGTAGTAGACTCCGCCTCGAGGAACCGCGATGCGACTTGCAACACCAGCGACGATCCCGCACGTGAAGTCGGCGATGACGAACTGTGACCGACGGATCTCCGCCACTATCTCGTCGTCGATCTTGTTCAGGTGCTCCTTGCGGTCGATACGCATGGAAGTGAAGCCGCTTTGCGTGATCGCGGGGAGTATCGCGTTCTCGTAGGCTGCCTCCATTTCCTTGCCGAACCACATGGCGACGAAGACCTGGTTCGTCGGAAGGCTGCCACGGCGCAGCTCGTCCATCCGCGCATAGCCCTGTGCGGTTATACGGTAGGCGTTGCCGTCTCCCTTAAGGAAACCCGCTCCCTCCAGCAGGTGTCGGAATCCCGACAGCTCGGTATCGTTCTCAGCTCCCAGCCAAGCTAACGCGCCTTGCCGGGCATGTTGCGTTACCGTGCTCTGCAGGTGCGAACCAAGCCATGGCAGTGGGGTTCCGGGCCGTATGTTCAACCGCGCGAGGTAGGCAAGGAACCTAGGCAGCTTGCCGGCCGCGCCCTACTCGACGTCGACGCTATCAACGGGCTGTCGGGAGACGTCTACCACCGTTGGTTGGATGGAATTGCGACGATGTCTGCCGTCGATCCTAGCCTCGCATGCGGTCACCTGCGCGAGGACGTGTCGGTCTCGGCGCCCAGACGATCTCGCCGGTGGCGATCGCATCCTTGGCGACTGGTATCGTCGCCGAGCCCCTAAGTCTCACGAAGTTGCTGAATTGCACCGGCAACCCCTCTGCGACGAAGTTGGGGCTGTCCTGCAGTTGAAAGTGCGTGTGGATCGTGAGCACTGCACCTGAGAAGCCAACACGGCCCACCATCATCCCGCGTCGCACGAGCTGACCGGGTCTGACCTTGATGCTGCCTTTTCGCATGTGCGCCAGCACGCTGAAGACGTTGTTCCCGTGGTCGATCACGACCGAGTTGCCGAACTCGTTCCAGGGATCGGCGTCGATCGCGGCTTTTGGGTAGGCCGGGTTTCCGACATCCTGATCGGGCTGGGCCGATTCCACCCTCACTACGGTGCCGTTGCCCGCAGCGAGGACCGGCTGGTTCCAGCCATACCAGTCCGTGTTGCGCGTTCCGGTCCCACTGAACATGGAACCGGCTGCGTCGACCATTGAGAGATCATAGGCGTAGCGCGACGAGTTCTCGGTCCGACCCGTGCTGATGGCATCGGCGTCCGTGAGCGATCGGCGCCGGTGGTGGCTGAAGAAGTCGTGTGTATCCCAGGCGAGCAGGCGTCCGCTCAGGGGGAGCGCGAAAGTTGTGGTCGTGGCGAAGGACCGCGGGCGCACGTTGATTGAGCAGGTGACATCCCCGCCGCTGCTGTCGACCGACCGGAAGGTGAATGCGAATCGCAGGTTTGCCGGTGGTATGCCCGTTCCAAGGTCGAAGAACGGATTGAACAGCGTGGCGGACTGCCCCTGTCGCAGAGGGTCGGTCCTCACGGTCGATATTCCCGGAAGCGAACCATTATGGTCGACCTGCTTGACGAGCACCGGTTTGCCGCTCGCATCGCTAGCGACAAGGTCGATCTCACGCAGGTCAAGTGATGACGCGCCGCGGTTGACCGCAAGAAAGTCGAAGTTAAGCAGCGAACGGAGTCCGAGCCTCTCGACATAGGGTGACTTGGGTTGGACCCTAAATATCAGAGAGGACGTGCAGGGTGCCGGGGTGCTAGCCGAAATCGCAGGGGCCGGCGCCATTAACAGCAGCGCGGCCACCGGTGCGATCAAACGAGAAGGCCAGGGCGGTGGCGGCGCAGATATCGACCGCTGGTTTCTGTTCATTTCTCTCGTCCTTCGTCGGCTCTTGCTTCGATTGCGCCACGGTATAAGTGCGGGAAAGACTCGTCGGGGTCGCCAGCAACCATGCAAATCCCGGCATCGGTGGCTGTAACGTTCCGCTCGCCGCGCCGATCACACGCGGGATTTGCAGAGTAGCATGATCGACGCCATCGCCGCCGCCGTTGGCCGCCGCGACAGCGCGCCAGTATCGCCCGCCGATACGAAAAGGCTGCCTCTGATACGGTGTTGGCAACTGATGAGGCGACCGCGAAGAATCCGCTAGTGGTTAGCGACGTTTTGCACCTCCTCGGTGCACTATCTCTCCACTCTCTCATCCCTAAGTCATGACGGTTTAAGTCCCAAGACAGCCGAAATCGAGAGACGTTCGTGTGATCTGGGATGTCATTGAAGAAGTTCTCATTCAATCCTTATGAAGGCGACGTACTTCGATGGCCGGCGGTCGCGCGCAGGTGAAATCTCGGTCACTGACCGACCGACGCCGCGAATTGGCTTTGAGAAGGGTCCGCAGCTCATGGAGATTATCGACGCCTGGGGGCAGCATCCGACGCTTCGGCACAGTCAGGATCCAATGTTCCACTCGATCTGGAGATGGACCGGTGTCCCTGTCCGAACGGAGCAGATGAGCCTCTCCGAGACCCTGGAGGCCATGGACGCGGGCGGCGTTGGCCGCATGATGGCCTCGGCTTGGTATGCCCCACGCAACGTGATGATCTCGAACGACGAGGTTGCCGGCTTCGTTGAGGGTGCTTCCGGGCAGCTGGTCGGAGTGGGTTCGGTCGACATCTCACGCCCCATGGAAGCGGTTCGGGAGGTGCGTCGGTGCATCGGCGAGTTGGGGTTCAGGGCGATCCGCATCCTGCCGTGGCTTTGGGAGGTCCCGCCGACCGACAGGCGCTTCTATCCGGTCTATGCGGCGCTGTGCGACGCCGGCGTGCCGTTCTGCACGCAGATCGGACATACCGGTCCACTGATGTCCTCCGAGGTCGGGAGACCGATCTACCTCGACCGGGTCGCACTCGACTTCCCTGAGCTTGTGATTGTCGCTGGCCACATCGGCTGGCCCTGGACCGAGGAGGCGATCGCCCTCGCGACGAAGCATGAGAATGTCTACATCGACACGTCGGCCTACACCGTCCGGCGCTATCCTGCTGAACTCGTTAAGTATATGAGGGGACACGGGAGTACGAAGGTGCTGTTCGGAACCAACTGGCCCATGATCTCACATCAGCACGCTCTTTCCGGTCTGACGGAGCTTGGGATGGGTGCAGCCGCCGCCGAGGCGATTCTCGGAGGGAACGCAAGACGCGTATTCGGTCTTTCCTAGCGGGGTTGCCAGACATTCCCGGCTTGCCCGCTATCGGTGATGCCCGCGCGAGGGGCGCGGTCGGTGCGCGGCATTGTTCAGTCATGTCAAACGCGAGGTGCTTGCCGGGAGTCATTCGCCCGACCGACGTTTATGGATGCTCGCGTGGATGTCCCAGGCGTTGGCCGCCCAGTTTCGTGCCGGAGGGGGTGAGGCTTCGGTGCGTAGCGTCGCCAACAGTGGGTAGAGCTCCCGTTCCTCGCGTTTGAGCCGATCCTTTTGCCAGGCTAGGATTTCATCGAGGGCTCCGCCAAACCCGGTCGGATCTCGTTCGATCGCCGTCCCGGTCCACCGTTCCATGTGGTTGCGATACCATTCGTAGAACTTTTCGAGGTCCTTCCGAAACCGGGCGGCGAGCTTTGCTGCGGCTGAGCTGCCTCGGGTCTCGAGCGGTACGAGCACGAGACGCTCGTCGGCCGCGAAGTGTTGCATGGAGAGCCGCGACAACTGCCAGCGGGCCGTTTCCATCCTTACGGGATCGGGAGTCAGGGACGTGAGGCATGCCCGGACCTCGTCCCCTAGCGATCGCATCCTCTCGTGGTCCGAGAGCAGCTTATCGAGCATCCCGGTCTCTTCAAAGCGCTGACATGCATCTGGAGCGGTTTCGAAACGATGAATTGTCATGGCTGGCGAAGTCCCCAGTGAGCGCTATTGCCCGGGCGGCCGGCTGCACGGCTGTAAGTGGATAAGCATCCTTGATCTCCAGCGCCATCGGACGACTCGCACGCGCGCGAAGGTCATTGGCAGTCCACGTGCAGGCTTCCACCGGGACCGGATCAAGCAACCGTTCATTGATGCGGCCTGTGCGTGTCATGCTCCCGACCATCAGCGCGCGGCAGTAGCGTAGCGCGGCATCTCAAGTCCGATCACCGGGCGGGTGGCGCCATGCTCATCCGGATCGACGCGGAGGCGGAGCGCGTTCGTCCCCTCTCTCTCGAAGGGATCGCATGCGCCCATTTTCATGAACTTCCCGCGGATGTGTCCGAGCACCAGTGACCTGGTCGCGCGGTTCGCCCCGATTTGCTGGATGACGTCATCGATCTCCTGATGGGTGACCCGCCCACGGATGCAGATGTGCGAGTAGACCTGTGCTTCGGTCGGCGAGAGCGGAACGGGTTGCCCGTTCCAAGTGACCACGACGGGATCCTGCGCAACGACAACGGCGCCGCGCTTCACGACCCGCTCAGTTCCGCCGCGGATGTTCGATCCACAGTTAGGGCAGCAGCCAACGTGCTGGACGGGGGTAGGACCCGTCCGATCCTGCAACATTCGTTGAGCGTCTCCGCACATGGTCCGTTGGCTAACGGCTAGCCGACCGTGAAGCTGAAAGGATGCAACCGATGCACGAAATGCGCGGGAGAGGGTGCCAACGAACGCAGCTGCCACGAACGCGCGCCGTCTCCCGTAACACATTGGCGGATGGCCGGCCTGATCCCACTCCGTTTTATGCCGGTCAGCCCGTGGGCGAGAGCTGCAAGTTGATCGCGAGCCGGTGGATCCGTCGCGGTAGGCTCGATCCCGGGGATGAGGCCACTTGGTGACGCGAAGCACTTCCGCGCGTGCGACTTCATGCACTTGCGTGAAGGCCGGGCAACGATCCGGAGCTTCTTCCAGCGACCGCTAAGGCGATACCAACGACCCAGGCTTCGCTGTCAGCCGCTGCGCGAATGCCTTATCCCTTGGTCTTGGATCTGGAGGCACTCATGGCTGATGATAAACAAGCAAGCGGCGGCGTTTCGGCGATAGCCTTCAGGAGGAAGGCTTTCCGCGAGCTACACGGGTCTGGCTTCTTCATCATCCCGAATGCGTGGGATGCGGGCAGTGCCATGCGACTCGCCAACCTCGGCTTCAGGGCACTGGCCTCGACGAGCGCTGGCGCCGCCTGGGCGGCGGGAAAGGCCGACGGTGAGCTGAGCCGTGACGAGGTGCTGGCGCATCTGCGTATGCTGGTCGCAGCGACCGACCTGCCGGTGAACGCCGATTTCGAGAACGGCTTCGCGGACGCTCCGGACGAAGTTGCCGCGAACGTCGCGATGGCCGTGGACACCGGCGTTGCGGGCATCTCCATCGAAGACTGGTCGGGTAGCGCCATGTACGAACGGTCTCTGGCAGTAGATCGGATCGCCGCCGCCCGGAGTGCGATCGACGCCATCGATCCTGAGGTCATGCTAGTCGGCCGTAACGAGAACTTCCGCGTTCCCGGCATGAGCGCCGCGGACAGCATCGCTCGCGCGGTTGCCTATGCGGAGGCCGGCGCTGACTGCCTGTTTGTGCCGTTCATCCTTGACCACGGCGTGATCGCCGAACTCGTGGCGGCCGTTGCGCCTAAAGCGGTCAATGTCGTCATCAAGGAGTTCGACGAGGGGGTTCGGCAGCTGGCGGCATTGGGGGTGCATCGGTGCAGTGTGGGTGGCGGCCTCGCGAGCACGGCCTGGAAGGCGTTCGACGTGGCTGCCGAGGCGTTGCGGCGCTGCGAGCCGATTTGAAGGCTGAAGGCCTTCCTTGAAGCGACCATTGTTGTCTGCAACACGAGTTTGCGAAGTGGTTGTGTCCACCCTCACTGCGCGAGCTCGGCCATCCATCCCCTGTCGCTGAGGTCCAGCTGCAGCCCGTTGAATGCCGGGTCAAACCCGGCCTCCCATGGGAACAGGCCCGTTCGATCAGCCCAGACGATCTGGAGGCACGGGAAGTCGTCGCCTGCGTGGAACCAGCGGCTCCAGCCTAGGTGCGTCGGATAGTGCCGCTTCGCGACCTCGAAGAGGTAGGCTGCGCCGTTCCCGAAAATCTCGTCGGTTCTGACGCCCCGAGGCGGCAACTGCCCAGCCTTCGCGAGCTCATACAGGTCCCAGAACACCTGATGCGCGATCGTGTCCTTCATGCTGAAGATCATGAGTTCTGGTTGGCCCGTGCTGACGTAGAAGCCGGTCGTGAACGAAAAGCCCAGCTGACCGTCGTCCGCCATCACTCCTGTGCGGAACCAGCCATGCTCCCTGATCTTGGCGACGAAGGCCTGTTCCGGGCCATCCAATGCCTCCACCGGTGCGTCCAAGGCTGTTCTCATCCACAATTCCCCTCTCGCTCACGTCCATTCCCACTTCTTCTAGCCGAAACCGGCCGCCCTTCGAATATTGGCTACACTGTGGAATGCCGTCTGGGTCAGACACATTGATTTCGGAAACTGCTGTCCACATGGTCCACAGATGTCGGAACGTCGGATTTGATCGTTGCTCCTCCGTCGCAACGGCCAGCAGAGGCTCGGCGATGAGACCCGTGGCTTGCATCCAAATCGACTGCCTCAAGGCAGCAACGCCTCATATGGCCTCCTCTGAGCAGGGCACAGGCGTCTGAATTGCGGCAAGCCACTTAGCCTGGAGCACGGCCGGCCTGATCGGGCATGGTTCGTCGAGGATCGCTGCGCTCGATATGCGGTCCAGTCGAAAATTCCTGAACGCGGCCCGAAGTTCGCACCATGCGATCAGCGCGCGGGTGTCTTCGCGGTAGGCTATCAGCACGGGCCAGACGACGCGCACGGATGTTGTGTCCTTTGCGTCCTGATAGGTCAGGTCGAGCTTGCGGCCGTTGCGGATGGCACGGCGAAGAGTAGCGGCGTCCACGGCGTCGCTGGGGATTTGCCAGCCAGGCGGTGTACGCGCGGCGGGACTGCTCAGCTGCTGCCGCATCCCGGCGGGCATCACGGCCGCGATCTTCGCGATCAGATCACGCGCCGCGATGGCCAGGGAGGGATCGCCGTGGCCCGAGACCCACTGGGCGCCCAGCATCGCGGCCTCCACCTCGTCGACGCTCAACATGAGCGGTGGAAGATCGAAGCCAGGCTCCAGAACGTAACCAAGGCCGGCCTCGCCGCGGATCGGGACCTGCTGTCCGACGAGCGCTGCGATGTCTCTATAGACGCACCTCTGCGAGACCTCGAGTTCCGCGGCAAGCGAGTCCGCGGTCACGACGCCACCCCTGCGGCGCATGATCTGAACGATCTGGAAGAGGCGTTCGGCGCGTCGCATTATGGCATCAGCCCTTCCGCTGCTGACACGACGCTGTCAGCAGCCGACGCGTATACGTCGTCGGCAGAAGCTGGAGACGAAGATGATCAGGACATATCAGGGAAGCTGCCACTGCGGGGTGATCGGCTTCGCCGTCGATCTCGATCTCGGCGCCGGAACGGGCAAGTGCAACTGCTCGATCTGCACGAAGCGACGCGCATGGGGAATTCATGTCAAACCCGATGCATTCCGACTCTTGCGTGGGCAGGAGGCGCTTTCCGATTACCAGTTCGGCACGATGTCGAACCATCACCGGTTCTGCAGCCGCTGCGGATGTGCACCGTTCGGAACTGGCCACATCGAACAGATGGGCGGTGATTTCGTAAGCATAGCAGTCGCCTGCCTGGACGACGTCACGCCGGACGAACTGGCGGCGGCGCCGGTCAGATTTTCCAACGGCCGTGAGAACAGCTGGTGGTCCGAACCTGTCGTGACAACCTATCTCTAGCCGGGTGTGCGGGCCCCTTGGTGACCGCCAACGCAACGCGCGCACTGATGTGGGCTGGAGAGCTCTCTGCGGAAGCGCCGGCGACGGCAGGTACTGCGAAATGTCCGCCGCGGTGGACGGGAGCAAGCTCTTCACGTCAGCCACCGAAGGGCTGTGTAAGGTAGCGCTGAATGGTGGGGCCGAGCGTCAGCGCGATCGACGCTGCATCGAGTGCTACCATGTCTGGCAACCGAAGGACGTAGCGCCCGAGCGCCAAGCCCAGCATCTGCGAAGCGACGAGCGCCGCTCGCGGTCCGGCTTCGGCGGGCCCCGTCACGGAGGAGATCGCGGCCTTCAGCTGGTCCTGGAAGATGGCGAGGAGCCGTTCGCGCGCGGCCGGATGGCTGATGCCCGCGCGCAGCAGCGCCGGGAGATCGCCGCTAGCACCGTCGGCATCCCAGCGGTCGAGGAAGTGGGAGACCAGCTTCGTTCCGACCTCCCCCTTCGACGCCTTCGTCATGTCGGGTAGCCTGAGGTCGAACGTGACGGCCGATGCGAACAGGTTTTCCTTACTGCCGAAGTAGCGGATCACGAGCGCTGGGTTGATGCCGGCGTTGGACGCCACGAGCCTGATCGTCGCGCGCTCGTAGCCCTCCATCGAGAACACGGTGCGGGCCGCCGCTAGAATGCGGTCGCGGGTGCCTTGTGATCGGGGAGGAGCGGGTTGTTGCACGCGGTTTCCTGAATGCCGGCGGCGACCATATACCCCGTGAGTTTGCAAACAAGCGTTTACATCGAGGGCCTCGCTGGAGTAAATGACTGTTTACACGGTTAGGAGCTTAGCTATGGCGGATGACGAAACGGAAGTGCTGGTGGTCGGCGCGGGGCCCGCGGGCCTAGTCCTGGCGGCAGAGCTGAAGCGCCTCAACGTGCGCACGTTGCTGGTCGAAAGGCGCGAGAGCGGTGCCAACACCTCGCGCGCCGCGGTCGTTCATGCCCGCACTCTTGAGGTCCTTGAAGGCATAGGCGCGACGCCTGCACTCCTTGCGGCCGGGATCCGCGTGCCGACGTTCCGCGTCCTCGATCGCGACCGCAGCCTCATGGAGGTGAGCTTCGCAGGCCTCGACACCCGGTATCCATTCACGTTGATGTGTCCGCAGGACGTGACGGAGGGCATTCTTCGGGATCGCCTTTCGGCGCTGGGGGGATCGGTCACGAGACAGGCAGAGCTGATCTCGTTTTCCCAATCCTCATCGGACATCTCGGCGCGGGTGCGCTTCGCCGACGGAGAGCGGGAGATCCGCGCCAAGTGGCTGGTCGGATGCGATGGCGCCCACAGCGTCGTGCGCTCGCAGGCTGGCATTGCCTTCGAGGGTGGCAGCTATGACGAGGACTTCGTGCTTGCCGACGTCCGGATGGATTGGCCGCTGCCCATCGACGAAGTGAATCTCTATTTCTCGCCCACCGGACTTATGGTCGTGGCTCCGCTTCCGGGCGATCGCTTCCGCATCGTCGCCACCATCGCCGACGCTCCAGAAAGTCCGGACGCCGCCTTCGTGCAGATGCTTTTGGACGGCCGCGGCCCGGAGGCGAGGCCTGCGAAGGTTACCGAGGTTCTCTGGGGTTCCCGCTTTCACCTTCAGCACCGTGTGACCTCGGCGCCTCGCGCGGATCGCGTGCTGCTCTGCGGAGACGCGGCACACGTCCACAGTCCCGCAGGCGGGCAGGGCATGAACACGGGCATCCAGGATGCGGCGTCGCTTGCTGAACCCCTGGCCCGCACGCTCAGCACCGGGAATGATTCCGGCATTGATGAGTGGGCGACGCGGCGACACGCCGTCGCCAGGGACGTCGTGGGCATGACCGACCGGATGACGCGCGCGGCAACCGCGCAGTCGACTCCGTTGAGACTTCTCCGGAATGCGCTGATGCTTACCATCGGCCACTTGCCGGCTGTCACCGACGCGCTTGCGAGGCGCCTTTCTGAGCTGGACTACCGCTAAGGCGTCGAGATACTGAACCAGCTTGCGATATCTCTCGCGGCGCTCCACGGTCTGCTGGCATCACCGATGGCCGCTCAGGCAGTGGGAGGAGCGTCCTTTGCCGATATCGGTCCGTCGACTGTGCCCAACAGTCTCGCGTGGCGCCAAGCAGGATGCGATTACGCGAGTGGCCGCCTCGCAACTTCGGATGTTGTGCGGAGATGGCGACGCGGCTACCCCTTCGGCAAGGGCACCGACTGTATGTCGAAGGGGACTTCGCGGGGTATAGCCGCGTCGTCGTTCGGATGGGCCATCAGAAGCGCGTACTTGGACTCGATGAAGTAGACGCGGCCGTCGCGGACGAACCCCGACGAGGGATCGTTCAGACCGGCAGCCACCGTCGTCAGATCTGCAAGACGATTGCCTTCCACGCGCGCGGTCGTGACTGCGCCTCCATAGGGTCCGTTGCCTCCGAACGCGTTGCTTTCGAATAGTACAAGTCGGCCGGGAGCGTACACGCGCAGGGCGTCGACGTTCCGGAGGAGCCTCGGTGCCGAGATGCGGGCGACCCTGCCCGGTGTTCCGTCGCGCTCGATAGCGAGCTGGAGCACATAGGGAGTCGCGAGCACGGGGCTCACGTAGATGCTCCTCCCGTCGATCGCGATGCCGTTCAGATAGTATTTCGTGGATCCCGACCCGAGCGCGGGATCCTCAATCCACGTTTCGAGAGTCCGGGCGCCGGACCGCAGCCGCAGAATGCGCGGATGGAAGGAATCTGTGACGTAGATGCTGCCGTCGGTGTCCTGCGCCAAGTCGTTGCAGTGGCCCTTGTCAGGCATAAGATAGTGGGCGCGGGGAGCGCCGGTCGCAAGATCGAAGGTAGTAAGCGCGCTAGGCGTGGCGGGCACCGTGGTGAAGCCGATCGCGCCCGTGCATGCGTAAAGTAGCCCGGCCTTGGCGTCCACGAGCAGCCCCTGCACGTTGTCCAGCCCGTTCGAACTGGGCGGGAGGAACACCTCGGGGTTGCCGTTCGGCCGGACGCGCGCGATCGCCCCTTGGCGCCAGCTTCCTACGTAGATCGTTCCGTCGGGCCCGTGAGCGAGGCTCTCGGGATACCAGTCCCTGGGAAGCGGGATCGGCTGCTCGCTACGTCGCTCCTCGGGCGGTTGCGGAGGAACGAGCTGGGAAACGAGCGCGAGGGACAGGATGAACGATTTCATACTTGGAAGCTCCAGTTTGTCCAGGTCCCCGAGAGTTAAGGGGCGTCGGGACCCGCCGGGGCCCCGTGCGGCGACTGATCTTTTGATCAGCTTGGATCGCCTGCTTCTGGCGGCAGCAGCGCTTTCACGAGTCGGCTGCCGTCAGGCCCGAGGCCCTCCTCGCGAACGAGCACATGCGACCTCTTCGCAATCCAGAAGCTGTTGAGCACCTTGCCGGTACGGTAGTCACCCGTCAGCACCCAGCAGTCGATCTTCTGACGATCAGGACCAGAGAGAATTTCGGAGCGGGCGACTACGAAGCGGTAGCGCTGAGGGGCCTTGTCGATGCCTGCGTCGTAGAACGGGATATCGAATATGCTTCCCGCCGCGAGGGGAAGTGCCTCGAACAATTCCATGTCGTATTCGAAATTGAATGAGGGCTCGGAAAGCGCCATTCGAAAGGTTGGGTTCGTGGCGTCGGGGAGATCAATCAATCCCGTCACCTTGTCATGGCTGAAGCGATAGCCCAGCACGATCGTCTGACCGTCCTTCGTCTTTCGTCGCACGTGGGTGACGGGTTCGAACGTCGTCGCCTCGAACCAGCTGTCCTGAATTAGCGTAGAATTGTCACGCACCGAGTCCCAGCGCTGGGTCAGGTGAAGCCCGGGGCGTGCCGAGCCGGGCAAAGGGGCGCGTTCGACCCGGCGCTGCCAAAGATCGAGCAGCTGACGGCTCCCATCCGGTTTCACGAGGTAACGCACGTAGCGTCTCGTGCCGGAAGGTAGCAGTCGTGTCTGCGCTAGCCCGTCGCCGACGCGGACGACTGTTCGAGGCGGTTGCGGTGTCAATTGTGCGGCAATCAAAACGGCGGCGAGAACTTTAATCATGGGTGCCTCGAGTTGACCATCTGCGGGTAGTGGGAGGACAATCGGCGCGGGGCAGCCAGCCCAATGACGTCGACCGCATCACCGACCTCACGTGCACGAGACAGTCTGGAGATCTCGCGTTGGTGCGAAACGGGCGAAGGCGCTTGCTGAGCTCGAAGGGGTCAATCTGACGCTGGGTCTGTCGTCGACGGTCGGATCGACGAGCCGGTGGCGGGCCTCCTTTGAGAACTTGCGACCGAGCGGAATGTTGTCCCCGTCGGTCAGCAGCAGCTCGCCACCGCCATGCAAAGTCCTCCGGATCGCGGACACATGGTCGATGCGCACAACGTGGGAGCGGTGCACCCTGACGAAGCGCCTCTGGTCGAGACGTTCGAAGATCGCGCTGATCGCCTCGCGGTGGAGGAATGAGCGGTCGCCGACATGAAGTCGAACGTACGCACCTTCCGCGGCGACGCGTTCGACCCGGTCGAGATCGACCCGGACAGTCTCACCGCGGCGTGAGACCCAGACGTGCGCCGGGTCGAGCATCGTTGATTTGGCCTCGAGCGCCTCCAGGCGCCGCTCGGCTTCCCGCAGCAACAACCGGGCCTCGCGACCTTCCAGCGCATCGCGGGCGCGCTCGATAGTCAGCTGGAGGCGGGACGCGCGCACTGGCTTCGGCAGGAGATCTAGGGCGCCGCGCTCGTACGCCTCCCACGCGAGGCTCCTCTCGGAGGTTACGAAGGCAATCAGGGGGGCGGGTTCAAGACCGAGCCTGATGAGACCCTCCGCGACATCGAAGCCGTCTATCTCCGGCATGTCGATGTCGAGAAGGACGAGGTCGGGCCTGCCCTCTGCTATCAGCTGCAGCACTTCCCGTGGATCCGTCGTCGCATCGATCAGCTCGACGCCGGGAATGTCCTCGAGCAGCATCTGCAGGCGACGCAATGCCGCTTGCTCGTCGTCGCAAACGATGATTCTCATGTCGCCCGGCGCATGCGGCAGGTCCGGTTCGGAGAACTTTGGCGCGCGGCGGCAGCCCCTCGGCGTACGGCGGAGCTCTTGCGGCCAGACCGACCAACGCTCCTTACCGAACTGTGTCCTACACGAAGCGTGTGCAATAGCTCCTTGCTACTGGCCGAGGGCGCCGATAGCCTCACATGGTGCTGGTCCTCGGGGCGGGCTTGCGTCACCGAGCAGGAATGAATGTCACAGGTTGAAGACACGCCAGCGCGCCCGATCATGGAGCTCATGGCGCTGTTGGAGCGTCGCTGGGCGCTGAGGCTCCTGTGGGAGCTGCGCGACAGTCGACGCCTGACGTCGCGGCAGCTGCGGTCGCAATGCGAGGCGTCGCCCACGATGCTACAGCTTCGACTGACGGAGCTTCGTGACGCCGGGTTGGTCGAGCTCGCGCCCTCTGGCGGATATGCCCTCACGGAGATTGGGCTGGAACTCATCGAGGCGTTCCTGCCGCTATACGCGTTCGCCGATCGCTGGAAGCTCGCGCAGCAGACCAAGCAGTTAGGGTAGGACAGCAAGTCGTTATTTGCACCCGATCACTCCGAATGACTGGATCGGTGCGAGCTCCGAAGCTCGCCGACCAAGGGACACAAATTTCGGTGGATCGCGCCTGGCGACATTCTCCAACGCTTCTGTGCTACAGAATCCGTAGCACGAGAGGGCGCGGGTGTCACCCCTACGTGGTCCCGGCCTCCTGGAGCGGGAATGACAGATTGGTCTCGACAGGTAACGAGGACAGCTTCGCGGACGCAAGAAGTCTTGAGGTCCGTTCGTCGCTGCAACGCCTTCCGGGTCCCGCTCACCGGTCAGGCAACATGACAGTGACGGGCTTCGATGCGTCGCCAACCAGGTAGAAGGCCGTCATGGTCGCTGCCGCGGCTGACGAAGCGTTGTCGAATCGTAGGATCGTCACGTCGGCCGGTTCGTAGAAGCCGTCGCCCTGTTTCAGGGTCACCGCCGCCTGGCCCTCGATTTGCAGGATGAAGGTTCCCTCCGAGACGAGGCCGACCACGGGGTGGGGATGCATGTGCCTCCCGCTAGCCTGGCCAGGCCCGAAGCGGACGGTCGACGCCTCCACTTTCGTGAGGACGCGAGCGGCGGGCGGGGTCACGTCGAGAATTGAATGACGCTGGACGTTCGGGGCTGCGGACGGGGCGGTGGCGCCGGCTGTGCCGAGGGCGCTCAGCACAAGTGCGCCGGTTTTGAGATAGTGCTCAGCCATGAGGGTGCTCCGATTGTGTCGGAGCTTGATCAACGATCGGGTTCGTGCTGAATATCGAAAAGTTCGGGACAGACCGTCCCGCAGAACAGGACGTTCAATGTCACGTCTGGTCACGTTCGACCTTGAAGCGCTCCGGACATTCGTCACGGGGAATGAACTTGGCAGCTTCGCCAAGGCAGCCGATCGGCTGGCTCGGTCTACCTCAGCCGTCAGTGCACACCTGCGCAAGCTCGAGGAACAGGCTGGCACGCCGTTGATGCGAAAGTCAGGCAGGGGGCTCGTCCCGACGGACTCCGGCGAGAAGCTCCTGAGCTATGCGCGGCGGCTGCTCGACCTGAACGACGAGGCCGCCGTGGCGGTGACTGGTGCCCGGGTCGAGGGGTGGGTCCGCTTGGCGATTCAGGAGGACTTCGGGGAGGCGATTCTGCCGATGGTGCTCGGGAGGTTCGCGCGCGCCCATCCTGACGTTCGCATCGAGGCCCGCATCGCCCGCAACGCAGAGATCCGGGAACGCCTGGCGATCGGGCACCTCGATCTCGCCCTTGTGTGGACTGACGAGCGCGACCGCGGGAACGAGGGGGAGGGACAGTTGCTCGTCGAAGTGCCGATGGCCTGGATCGGCTCTTCCCTGAATGGCTATCCGCGCCAAGAGGATCCCGTGCCCCTCGTCGTCATGGAGGGACCGTGTCTGTTCCGTGCTTCGGCGACGGCGGCGCTCGATGCCGCAGGTATTGCATGGCGGATAGCATTCACAAGCACCAGCTTAGCCGGGATTTGGGCTGCCACGAGCGCCGGCCTTGGCGTGACGCTCCGCAGCGCAATCGGACTGCCTGGCGAGTTGGCGCTGGTGGTTGGGGATGCCCTGCCTAACCCCTCGCGGGGCGTTGGCATCCGACTCTTGAACGCCAGTCCCGGGGGCGGGACGCCGGCGGTCTCACTTCTTTCTGGCATTATCGCATCGGCCGTTCGCGAGAATTCCGCGCGCCGAACTATGGGCTGATCGATCCACCTGCTGCGGGAGCTGTCCGCGAACCGGCGTTTTCCTCGGACGCTAGTCAACTGACCGCGTTGTTCTCGGGCCACGCCGACACGAATTCGCATCAGTGTCAGTGGGCCGCCTGTTCGTTTCGCCCAGGCGCCTGCACCAGATCCGGTCACCATCGACCCGGTCGCCAAGCTGGAACGTGCATGTGCCGACCTCGGTGAGCCGGTGCAGCGCGTAGAAGCGCTTGGCCCGCGCGTTATGATCGAGCACGGTCAGGTATAGCTCCTCGGCGCCCCTGCTGCCGGCTGTGGAGATCGCCCAGTTCGTCACGGTGTAGATAGGCTTAGAAACGGGACCCCACCTATCTCCAACACAAGTCACTGGATCTGAACTGCGATCTGATTTTCCGTGAGATCCCGATCGGCGCCGGTCCGGACCCCATCTAATTCGGAACTTTCGCTTTAAGTTAGAGTGTTACAAATTAATGAGGTGGGGTCCCCTTTCGACACCTATCTACACGCAGGCGCTGTGGCGGGTTGTCGCCGCGGTGTTGTTGCCGCATTCCGCCCGCCCATGTCCGCCCTGTTGACCCTCGACCGCCTGTCCGCCGTCACGCCGGACGGACGCATTCTGTTTGACAACCTGACGCTGGCGGTCGGGGCCGAGCGGATTGGGCTCGTCGGGCGCAACGGCAGCGGCAAATCGACGCTGCTCGATATCGTCGCGGGTGTGCGAGCGGCGACGGGCGGGAGCGTGGTGCCGGGCGGGCGGATCGGGCGGCTGGCGCAAGATTTCGCGCTTGAGCTGTCGGCCGCCGAGGCGCTGGGGGTGGCGGCGGCGCAGGATGTGCTCGACCGGATCGAGGCCGGTGCGGGAGATGCGCGTGATTTCGGAGGCGCCGACTGGACGCTGCCCGAGCGCGTCGCGGCGGCGCTGCGCGAGGTCGGGATGGACGGGATCGATTTGTCGCGGACGATGGCGACACTGTCGGGCGGGGAGCGCACTCGGGTCGGGATCGCGCGGCTGCTGATCGAAGCGCCCGACCTGATCCTGCTCGACGAGCCGACCAACAACCTTGATGCCGCAGGCCGCGCGAGCGTCGCGGCGTTGCTGGCACGCTGGCGCGGCGGGGCGATAATCGCCAGTCACGACCGCGTGCTCCTAGAACAGGTCGACCGCATCGTCGAGTTGACTCCGCTAGGCATCCATCAAGTCGGCGGCGGCTGGTCGGCCTTCGCCGCGGTGCGCGAGGCGGAGCGGACCCGCGCGGCCGAGGTGCTGGATCAGGCTGCGCGGGCTGCGCGGGAGGTGGATCGCGCGGGGCAGGCAAGGCGAGACTCGCAGGCCCGGCGTGACAAGGCCGGGCGCGCCTTCGCCGCCAGCGGCAGCGCGCCGAAGATCCTGATGGGGCGCCAGGCTGAGCGTGCCGAGAACAGTGGCGCGCGCAGCGAAATACTGGCCGAGCGCCAGGCCGACGCCGCGGCCGACCGACTGACGGCGGCGCGCGGGGCGGTTGAGGTGGTGACCCCGCTAAAGATCGACTTGCCGCCGACCGGGTTGTCGTCGGGCCGCGAGCTGCTGGTGATGGACGCGGTGACGCTCGACGTCGGGTCACGCGTGCTCGGGCCGTGGACGTGCGCGATTCGTGGGCCAGAGCGCGTCGCTGTTACCGGGCGCAACGGCGCGGGCAAGTCGAGCCTGCTGCGTGTAGCGATGGGGCTGGCCGCTCCGGTGACCGGAAGCGTGCGGCGGGCGGAGGGGCGGCTGGCGATGCTCGACCAGCGTGTCGGGTTGCTCGACGGCGAAACGACGCTGGTCGACAATTTCCGGCGGTTACACCCAACGCTCGGGCTCCAAGAAGCACACGCCGCGCTGGCCCAATTCGCCTTCCGCAGCCGGGACGCGCTCCGGCTGGCCGGGACGCTGTCGGGTGGCGAACGGCTACGTGCGGGGCTGGCGTGCGTTCTGGGTGGGGCGGAGCCGGCGCAGTTGCTGCTACTCGACGAACCGACCAACCATTTGGATATCGCGGCGATCGAAGTGCTTGAGGCGGCAATGGCCGGTTTCGACGGTGCGCTGCTGGTGGTAAGTCACGACCGAGGTTTCCTGGATGCGGTTGGGGTGGAGCGGGAGGTACCGGTTTAGGTTTTAGCCCCCGGCATCTGGTGGATCGGATGCCTAGAAATACCGTGGAGGTGCGCAATCGACGCCTAGGACGTGGTTGCTTGCACGGTGCGGTGCGCTGGTGCAGTCTCCGGCACAGGCAACCGCAGAGGGCGGGGCAACGGCGTACGGAGAACCCCATGGCGCGAGAAGCTGGAAAGACGAGTAAGGCCGAGACAGCCTCCACGAAAAAGGTCAAGGCGACGGCGAAGCCAGCAGGAGGGGCGCGTGGCGGCATCACGGCGCCTGTGACCCCGTCGCCAGATCTGGCGGAGATCGTTGGCACAAGCGACCTACCTAGAAGCGAGGTCGTCAAGAAGGTCTGGGACTACATCAAGAAGCACGATCTGCAGGATGCCAAGGACCGTCGTCAGATCAACGCCGACGCCAAGCTCGAGAAGGTGTTCGGCAAGAAGTCGGCGAGCATGTTTGAGATGAACAAGCACTTGGCCGCCCATCTGAGTACGCCCAAAGTATAGGCCGCCAGCGAACTCACGACCAATCTACCGGAGCGGCGTGCGGCGCGGAAGGTGCAGCTTGCGGCAGTCCCGTTGCCTGTGGGCGAGGCCATTCTGTTGGCTGCAAGGAACAGCGCCCAGTCGCACGGATATGACGGACTGAATTTCCGCGATCTCGCGGCCGACGTCGGCATCAAGGCGGCGAGGATCTACCATCATTTCCCAAGCAAGGCTGACGTCGGCTTCGCCGTGGCGAAGCGCTACTGGGATGACACCGTCACCGATCTGGAGGCCATGCTGGAAGATGTATCCGATCCTAAGGCCGCATGCATAGGTATCCGGATGGCTTCCGTCGGTCCTTGGAACGCGACAATCGCCTTTGCTTAGGCAGCTTCATGTCGGCTGAGTATGACGATCTCCCGGATGTTGTGAACAAGGAGGAAGATGAGATGTTGGCTGGAAACGCGAGCTGAAGTTGAACGCGTCCGGCCCGGGTCCGCGCGTCCGGATAAGGTCGATACGCGAGAGTCCATCCGCGACGGTCGGGAGGTGGCCCGCCGGCACCCACCAGAGTGCCATGTGGAATTCCATCTTGTCGAACCACTCACGTCTTCGACGCATGATCGCGAGGTGGTCGGGATCGCCATAAGCGAACGCGCAGAGCGTATCGATGGTCGACCACACCGACATGTTCACGACCAGGTTCGGATCGTGGTCGACACGCAGATCGGTCGCGTCATCCCCGCTACCCACAAGCCGCCAGACGAAGCCGGCACTCCGGTCGGCGATGGCGTTCACCCTGGCAAGATCCTTCATGAAGTCTGCATTCGCGGGATCCGCGACCGGAAGCCGGAACCTGGCAACGTTCATCTGAGCAAGATTGTATGACATCGGCTCAAGCTCCTGATCGACGGCCCGGGCGTCTTGCTGCGATCGTTGGACCCAGTGGACCAGCTATCATCGAACGGCCCTGTGGGTGTGACGAGGTACACTGGGTTGCCACTATTCAGGCAGCAGCGCTCGCGCTAGCCGGTTTGGGAAAGCGCGCGGCGTTGTCCTCGAGGGGGAGCGCAAGGCCGTTGGCGAGATATGACACGGTCCGGTAGAAGCCGGCGAGCATGAGGATCTCGAAGATCTGGTCCGTGTCGTAACGTTGCGACAGATCGCGGTACTCGTCGCTGCTCAGCGTCGACCGGTCGTGCAGGGCGTCGACAGTGCTTATGAGGACCTGTTCCGTTCCGCTCCAGCAGTCCGCATCGGCGGATCCATGGACGGTGGCGTCTATCTCGGCCTCGGTGAGGCCGGCACGCTCGGCGAAGACGGCGACGTGTACACCCCACTCATATTCGCAGCCCGTGCGTGCGCAGACCCTGTTGATCACGATCTCGCGCTCCCGAAGCGTCAACGGGCCGTCGTCGAGCAGCGACCCGGACCGGAACTTCTTCCAGGCGCGGGGGCTGCGGGCGATCGTCCGGAAGAGGGCGAGCGGCTCCTTCCCCTCCTGCATGATCCGGCCGAACTGCTTCTCGACCTCCTCCTCGTAGGGAGGCTCCAATGGCGTCATTCTCGACATGGCGTTTTTCCTTCAAACGGCGCTGCACGACCCCGCCGCTTTATGACCGGTGTCATCCGGCCTCAAATGTCCACGTGCCGTCGATCTGGATGCGCGAACGGACCGAGTTGGCGAGGAAGCAGGCCTCGTGGGCCCGGTGATGGAGGTCTTCGACGCCGCCGTCCTGGAGCGGTTTGCCCGAGATAACTACATGGGGCGCTAGGCGGACCTCCGCGAACCACTCCCGGCCGGCATCGTCCTTGACCAGCTGCGCCTCCGGAACGTCGTCGTAGCGCTCGATCAGCACGCCCTGCTGCGCCGCAAGGCCCAGGAACCATAGCATGTGACAGCTCGAGAGCGCGGCCAGGAAGGCCTCCTCCGGATCCACCGCAGCCGGGTCCGAGAATGGAAGCCTGACGACATGTGGGGAACTGGAAGCAGGTACCACCGCGCCACCGTCGAAGCGCCATTCGTGACGGCGGCTGTAGCGGTTGTCGACGAAGGCCTCGTCGCCGCGCGTCCAGCTGATCGATGCAGTGTGTAAGGCCATCTCGTTTTCTCCCCAACCGATTGATACTGACCCAACCCGATGACGGTCGATGCAGGTGGCATCGACGCGCGCACGGATGGATCGGACGACCTGCCACTTTTATCCAGCCTTCACGCCGATGCGCTCCGACGAAGTGCCGCCACGACATCGACCGTGTCCTCGATCTCCGCGAACTCTCCCTTCAGGTCACTGAGGGCGGTGGCGTGGACGTCGGCCGCAAGCCGTACCGATCCGTCGAGCGCCAGGCCGTCGAAGGTCGCTGTCGCATCGGCCACGACGATCGTACGGAAGCCCAGATTGGCGGCCATGCGCGCGGTCGTGGACACGCAGTGGTTCGTCGTGAGGCCGACGATGACGACCTCGTCGATTCCGGCTGAGCGGAGGTCGCGTTCGAGCGACGTCCCGATGAAAGCGCTGTTGACGGTTTTATGATGGATCGGCTCGCCGTCGATGGCCTCGGCATCCGGCTTGGGATCGTTGCCCCGGGTGAGGGTCTGGAAGCATCCGAGAGCGCTCTGCGAGTCATGCCGCACGTGCACGATTGGGCGGCCTGCCGTGCGCCACGCGGCGATCAGCTCCGCGACGGACGCCTCGGCGTTCGGGTTGTTGCGTGGTCCCCAACGCTGATCCTCGAAGCCGATCTGGACGTCTATGATCAGCAGGCCGGGTCGTTCACCTAGGTTCATCGGATTCTATTCCATAGTGACCGTTGATCGCTCGTTGTCAGCACGGTCTGGGTCCGCCAAAGCTGCGATTGGGTCATCGTCATGCCGATGGGTGTTCGTTGGATCGTCAGCTCGAAGTTCGACACTGCAGGGCGTTGATTGCCGTGGCCGAGGAGGGTGGTCTCGTGCGCGCCGCCCGCAGGCTGGGCTGGGCTCAGTCGACCGTGTCGGAGACGTGCCTCGCGCTCGAGCGAGTCGTCGGATCACCGCTGCTTGTGCGCCGACATGGCTTGGAGGCGACACTCACCGCCGACGGCGTCGAGTTTTTGCGACATGCCCGCGCACTGGTCGCCGCAGCCGATGATGCCCTGGCGTCGCTCACACCTGCGGTGGGTTCGACCTTGAGGCTGGGGGCGACGGAGTCCATCAGTTCCTACCTCCTTCCCCCGGCGCTTGCTGCGATCTCGCGGCCCGGCCGAGCTATCGCGTCGCAAGTGACCGTCGGACTGTGCGGGGATCTTCGGGGCATGGTGGCCGCGGCGACCCTCGACATGTGCTTCACCATGGAGGCTCGGGCGCCGCTGGACGCCGGGCCGGCTACGCGGCTGATCGGCGAAGTGCCCATTGTCATATTCCGAATGGGTGACCGGGCAGGGGTTGGCGAGCTCGCTTTCGAAGCGTCGGAGGGACAGGATCTGTTAGTCCCTGATCCAACGGGGCAGCTCACCGCGCACCTTGCCGAATGGATCGGACGGTCGGGGATGCGTCTTCGGATCCGTTCCGCGGGGAGCGTCGAAGGCGTGAAGCGGGGTGTCGGGCTCGGTGCGGCCTTGGGCGCGCTGCCGGCCTATGTGATGGGAGGGCCTCAAACTGGGACTCAGGTCGCGAGCCTGGACCCGGCCTACCCCATCCGTCCGATGCTGCTTCTCGCGACTACCGGAGCGAGGCTAGCGAACTCAGGTGATGGCTTGCCTCTTGAGGCGGCGGTCGGACGGTCTCTAGACGTCTTACTTCGGACCACTTCCAAAACTTGGCCAATCTGAAACCGGCTTGTTCGACGAGAAAGAGCGGCGGCAACTCACCTCCGAAAGCCCTTGGCCTTCAGGATCAACGCGGCTGGGATACATACTTTTGGGACTAAACGGCCCCCGATTGGCGCCACAATCGACAGGCCAGCCGTAGGAGAGATTCCTCGCTCCGGAGCCGAGCGAGGGAATGGCGCTGGCACGCCTCCGTGATGTCACCAGTGCGGATCTGCTACTGTCTGGCTTAATACAAGTCGGCCAGGGTGAGCCGACGGATTGATCCGTCGGAGAGCGTCAGCGTGACGTGGCGTCCGGCCGGTGCCGTCCGCCATCGCGACAGTCCGCTCGCGACGTAATCCGCTCCGACCCTCCTGCCGTCGATAGATACGATGACGTCTCCGGCATGTACGCCGGCCGCGGACGCAGCCGACTTAGGCGCGACGAGCTTTACCGTCAGACCGTTGGGACCTGCGAGGAATCCCAGGCCGGAGCGGTCCCTGTCAAATTCGACGGTAGCACCGCGCTTCGTCGGGGTGAGCCACATCCGATCGTGGGTGTAGTCGATGGAGATCCGGAAGCGGGAGAGTACGGGGAATCCGAGATTGCCATCAACACGGGTGTTATCTCCAGCGCCGCCGGTTGCCGGCATGAGGATGGTCGGCACGTCGCTGAAACGCACGCCTCCGAAGACGAGTGAGCGCGTCGCCACCGTTTCGGCAGCGACGCTTCCGCCAACGCCCCCTACGAGTGTCCTCGACGAGCGACGGCCGTCCGCAAGGGCCGCGCGCTGCCAGTAGGCGGGGTAGAGGACAAGCGGCGTACCGTTGCCGAGGTCGAAGTGGAGCTTTGCCGGCTTCCCGCCTTCGATTGTCGCCTGCACAATACGGAGCGGGCCCTCCGCGGTGACCTCGACGGCGGTCGCACCCCGTTTCGGCTTGAAGGAGGCGGGTTCGGATAGCGTGATCGTTCGCGCTTGTGCATCTATCGTGACTATGAGTTGGTCGAACAGGTCGCGGCCGATCACCAGATTTAGGCTACGCCCGAGCTGCGAGGAGATTCCCGATAGGTCCATGACCGCGAGCGGCAGCGCCTTCAAAGTGAGCGACCCTAGCCTGACGTCCTCGGACGAGCCCATTGCGACCGCGGCCGTTCCGCCGGCACCGATTACCGAGCCTCCGCCGCTGCTTCGCACGCCAGTCGCTGACGCGAAGGCGGTGTCCACAACACTGCTCGCGGCACCGCTGTCTATCATCGCCGCGACCTTGCGCCCACCGACCTTGACGTCGACGAAGATGCGCCGGCCATCGAAGATGTCGATGTGAAGCGGTCCGGTCGAGCGGTGCCCGGCGTCGAAGACGGCGATTTCACGGGGAGCGGGGCGAGAGAGTAGTGCAGCGCCCGGTCGCACGTTTAGCTCGACGGATAGATAGGCGACCTGCCTTGTCTCGCCCGGGAGCGCCCCGGATGCACTCTCGCGGAATGCCACTCGCACTCCCTCTACCATTCGCCAGTCGGAGAATTCGATGAGCTTGGAGCGGCCATCGCGCGTGATCCGCTCGCCTTCGAGTTCGCCGGTCGCGCCGTCGATGAGCATGTCGTACGTCGAACCCGACGCGTAGCTGACCCGGAGCACTTTCCAGGCCCTGCCGGCACGAACCTCATCGCCTAACTCCGTGAGCGCGACTCCCTGCGGCTCGCGTAGCGCGCTCCCAAAATCGACGCCCGCGTCCTCGACGAGGGCCATAGTCGCGGCGGGGGAGAGTCGGTCGACCTGTCCCCCAGGGCCCCGGGACCAGCCGCCAGCCGGTCCGTTGCCCTCGCTGACCTTGAATACCGTGAGATCCCTGTCCTCGCGCTCGCTGCCGTCCGAGGTCGACCATCGATCGATCGTTCCGCCAAGACCCATGACCTTGATCGATCCTCGGGCGTGCATCGAGGTGAGTTTTTCGAGACGTGGTCCGCCGCGCCATGCGAGATAGAGGTTGGCGAGCGCATGGGGGTCGCTGCCGGTTCCGGCGGCAAGTGCGAGGGCTGCGAGTGAGGCGATCATCGTGTTGGTTCTCCGGCTGCAGGCCCCACCGGGGACCGCCATTCCGAGAACATGACGCAGGCCGTATGATCGATGCAGTGTCGTCCGTCAGCTGATCCACATGACAGATGTCATGCCTGCCTACGCATCCGCGGCAGCTGTAAACCCGACTGCCCGGTGGAAGCCGGGATCGCTCGAGCGGGTGCACCCTGGGCCCGGTGCCGTTTTGTTTGGGCGCGTCATCTCTAACGGCGGTCCCCACTAGAATGGTCAATGTTCACGGTCTGCCCCGGGATCAGGCTAGCCAATCTGTTCTCGAGGCCAAAGGCGCCGGCAACCACTTCGAGTTGATCCGCGCTTTCGGTGAAGTGGGCCCAGCCCTCGTTATGCGCGACGAACACGCGCGCCTTCGGAAAAGCCGCAGCCGCATCGAGCACGTCCATTATTGCTCATGGTGAGATTGAAAGGCCTACGTGTCCGCGCGACGCCAGCGAACACCAGCACGACCGCCGGATGGAAGCGCTTCGCCACATCCGCGACACCGTCGTAGTAAAACGTGTCGCCCGTGACATAGCCGAGGTCCCGGCCCGATGCGTCGCGGATCACGAAGCCCGCCACGTCGCCGAGCTTCTGCTCGGCACCCCGAAGACGGTGCCGCGCCGGAGTCGCCACGACCGTCAACCTCACGCCGCTGCGATCCATTACAACGTGGCTCCAAGAAGATCGCTGAACTTGTTTTGATGAACCTTCAGGCGGCCGGCCATTACGCCGATTGCAGGTACGACGCGTGCGAAACGGACCATGTCATAGCCATCCCGCCAGACGTGCAGCCCGTCCAGCCTCGATCCTGTTAGACGCGTTCAGTTTCTGCGCCGCTTCCGACAGGTAGTTCCGCACCGTTCCCGGGGAGAGGCGGAGCCTCTGTGCGATCTCCTTGTTACCGAGGCCCGCCTCTGCCCAGCGCAGCACCTCGCGTTCACGGTCGTTCAGCGGGTTGGAGGGCGCGTCCCATGCGAGTTCGGCGAGTTCGGGCGCGATAACGCGCCGACCTGCGACGACCAAACGCACGGCTTCGGCCAGCTTGTCGCTCGGCCCATCCTTCAGAAGGTAGCCGCGAACACCGGCATCCATGGCGCGACGGAGATAGCCGGGCCGGCCGAAGGTGGTCACGATGAGGACTTTCGTGGGCAGGCCCGCCTCCTTGATCCGTGCTGCGACCTCGAGACCGTCCAGCAGCGGCATCTCGATGTCGGTGACGAGCACGTCGGGCGCATCATCGTTCACCAGCCGCCATGCGGCCTCGCCGTCGCCCGCGCGGCCGACGACCTCGATGTCCTGCTCGAGCGAGAGCAGCGCTGCCAGCGCCCCCAGCACCATCGCCTGATCCTCCGCCACGGCGATCCTGATCATTGCTCTGCATCCTTCATCTTGGCGATGATCCGGGTCCCATCCCGGCCACCGGCGACAGACAGCTCGCCGCCGGCTGCCGCGAGGCGTCCGCGCATGCCGGTCAGGCCCCATCCTTCGACCATTTCCGACCCGTCACCATCATCCTCGACTGTCAGGGTGACGTCGTCTTCGAGACGCTCGACCTCCACTCTGCAGATTGTCGCGCCCGAATGGCGGATCACGTTGGTCACGGCCTCGCGCAGCACCATCGCGAGGACCGCCTCTCCGCCTGGCGTGATCGCGGCGACGGCGTGCGGTAGGGATGCGGCGATGCCGGCGGCCTGGAGGCTCGACGAAGCCCGCGAGAGCTCCGCACCTATCGAGGAGCTTCTCATCCCGGAGACGGCTGCTCGAACCTCAGCCAGAGCCGTACGCGCAGCCTCGGCGATGTCACCGACCTCCTGAGCGGCGCCAACGTCATCGCGGCCGATAAGGCGTTTGGCTAGATCGGCCTTGATGGCCACGAGCGTTAGCGTCTGTCCTAGAAGGTCGTGAAGGTCGCGAGCGATACGCTCGCGTTCGGCGACCGCGGCAAGGTGCCTGATCTCAAGATTTGCCGCGGCGAGCGCGCCGTTCTTCAGCTCCAGCTCACGCCGGTGCATCGCGGACATGCCCGCCGTTGCCCCGAACAGCAGACCTGGACCCCACTCGAGCAGTGGTAAGGCAAGTGCGGCGCCGTATGCGACGAGGGTCAGGCCAAGCGCTGCCATTGCCGCGATGGCGATCGAGCGCGGCCGGATCCGGCCCGCCATGGCCGCCCCGTATGCGAAGAAGAGGCTCCACGCGCCACCACCTGACGCGAGCGCCATGCCAATGGCGGCGGCGATCACGATCAGGGGGATGATCGCTGTGCCGTCGAGGCGTGCGGCGGCGAACCACAGCACGATCAGGAAGGACAGGCCCGCGAGCGTGCCTGCAATCGCCCATACCGGCATCGGGAGGACGAGCAGGGTGGCGGCGTAGAGCGCGAGCGGCGCCATCCAGGTGGGGTCGCGCCCCGCGATCAGCCTACCGCGTCCGAGCAATGTCATTCCCTCCCGGTCTACCTCTAGCATCCGTTTCAGTTTAAGCGACCGGGCGATGCCAGCCCTTCAGCGCCATCGCCGCGAAGACCGATGTGAACGTCAGCATCTCGACTGCGTCGAGGTAGCCGAACCCCCCGACGTTCCCGAGGAGTGCGAGGGCGAGCCGCCCGAAGTGGATGGTCGGCAGCACCTCGGAGACGCCGCCGAGCGGAGTCGGCAGCGCGGCGACTGGGATCAGCATGCCGCCCAGCGCTGTGAATGCGAGGAGGAGGACGTTCGACATTGCCGTTGCCGCTTGCGCACTAAACCTCAGCCCGATGCTTAAACCGACCAGCGTGAAGGGGACGGCCGAGGTGGAGCCAGCCGCAATCAGGAGCGGCCAACGCCACCAGGCGAGACCGTCGTGATGGAGTGCGCCGATTACGAGGATGGCGCAGATGGATATGGCGGTGGCGGTCATGCAGGCGGCAAGCTTCGCCGCCAGGTAGGCTGTTGCGGGCAGAGGCGATACCCGCTTGAGATCTAGCAGACCGGCCTCGCGTTCGGTCGCGATGCCCGAGCCGAAGCCGAAGAGGGCGGGGCCGAGCGCGGCCATGATCGAGAAGGCGGCCATCATCGACAGCAATGCCTCCGTACGGTTTGCGGCGGCGAAGCTAGCGGAAATCGCGAACGATCCCACCGGCAGGATTAGGGTCGGCACCAGGAACTGCGGCGACCGAACCAGCTTCCGCAGTTCCGATGCGGCTTCCCTCGCGTACATCTTGATAACATGCATCCTGTCTCCGGTTCTCACGCTGCTTTCTCCAAAGCCTGCGGCGCTACGAGCGACGTGAACGCGGCGTCGAGCGTCGCGCCGGAGACGGCGATGTCCTGCACGCCATCGTCGAGGCGGAGCAGCGAGCGCAGGGTCTTAGGGGCGGACGTCGTCACTATCGCGGTGCGGCCTCCGTCTCGGATGCACCGCTGAACGCCCGGCATTGTCAGGATCGTTGTTTCGGGAAGCACGGTTCGGCACCGGATCGTGCTGCCTTTGACCCGGGCCTTCAGCGCCGCGGGCGTGCATTCCGCTTGGACATGTCCGTTCCCGAGGACGACGATGTGGTCCGCGAGCGCGTCCGCCTCCTCGAGGAGGTGCGTTGTGAGAAGGACGGCGGTCCCGTCGGCGACCTCGGAGCGCACTACGTTCCAGAACAACCGTCTGGAATCGGTGTCGAGACCTGTGGTTGGCTCGTCGAGCACGAGCAGACGCGGTCGCCCGCATATCGCGAGCGCGAACTGAAGCCGGCGCTGCTGCCCACCGGAAAGCGCCCGACAGCGGCGTGATTCGAGCCCGTGAAGTCCGGCTAGATCGATCGTCTCGCCGAGCGGGCGCGGCAGCGGGTAGTAGCCGGAGAACAGCTTGATCTGCTCCACTACGGTCAGCTGTGAGGGCAGACCCGCCATCTGAAGCATGACACCCAGCGACGCGCGAGCGGAGGGCTGGCGGGGATCCTTGCCGAAGAGGCTTGCGGTCCCGCGGTCCGGTGCTAGCTGGCCCGTCAGAAGCGCGATGGATGTGCTCTTGCCCGCTCCGTTGGGGCCGAGCAGGGCCGTGACGCGCCCGGCCGGGATCGACAGCGTCAGATCGTCGACCGCGAGCGTTGACCCCAGTTGCTTGTAGCAGTTCCGCAGGGTGGCGATATTCGAGTTGCCCAGACCATCCATTCCAAACCTCCATCGAGTTGGCCAACAGTGACAGGACGGCGGCGCAAATGCAGTGGCGGCGGTCATGCGAACGGCATGACACTTGTCACCTGGGGGATTGAAACAGGCCGGTGTGCGAATTCGGGGCAGGCGCTTACGCGCGCAATTCAGAACTCGTTGCCGAAATCCCCGGCGAGTTGGGCGCACCGCTCGGTATCGCGCCGGTAGAAGGTCCACTGCTTGATCCGCTTGGGCACGACGATTCCAGTCGCGACGAGCAATCGCATGTGCTCGCTCAGGGTCGACTGGGAGATGCCCAGCTTCTCCGCAATGAAGAGGCCGCAGACGCCGTCCTCTATGAGGTCTCCGTAGACCTGCGGCGGGAAGTGCTTGGTCGGGTCGCGCAGCCAGACGAGGATCTGCAGCCGGCGCTCATTCCCCAATACCCGAAATATGTAGGCCGCACTCATATTCGTTACTTTGCCAATCAACGAAGTTATGTCAATAGTTCGCTTCGTTGGAGGGAGCAGTGATGAGGCGTTACGAATTCGAGACACTCGACGTTTTCACCGACGTGCGCTTCGGGGGGAACCCGCTTGCGGTCTTCCCTAATGCCGAGGGGATCACGGACCGTGAGATGCAGTCGCTCGCGGCCGAGCTCAATTTAAGTGAGACGACATTTGTGCTGCCGCCCTCCGATCCTGCCCACACTGCTAGGGTAAGGATTTTCAACCGCACGACAGAGATGCCGTTCGCCGGTCACCCGACAGTAGGAACCGGCTATGTACTGGCCACCAGGGGATTCGGGACAGCGGGGCCGCTGATCCTCGAGGTGCCTGCTGGCGTCGTGAACGTGAAGGTCCTGCGCGACGAGACCGGGCGTCCGACCGGCGGCACCTTCACGGCACCGCAGCCCCTCACGATCGGGGAGGAGGTCGCTGCCGACACCATCGCGGCGTGCCTCGGGCTCCGCCACGAGGACGTTCAGACATCAACGCACCCGCCGGTCATCGCGTCGGTGGGTAATCCGTATGTCATCGCGGAGCTGGATCTCGGCGCCCTCTCCAAGTGCACCCCCGACCTTGCCGCGTTCAGGCTGGCGGCCGCTGCTCGACCATCGCTGAACGGGCGCTTCTCGGTCCATGTCTACGCTTGGGAGGGCAACCGTCTCAGGGCGCGGATGTTTGCCCCGCTTGCGGGCACTTGGGAGGATCCTGCGACGGGAAGCGCCAACGCACCGCTTGGGGCGCTGCTTCTCGCCCGCGGCACCGCTGCCCAACGCCGGTTCGAGATCCGGCAGGGCCTCGAGATGGGCCGGCCGAGCCTGCTCATCGTCGAGGCGAAGCGGACCGCCGACTCGATCATCGCCACGGTTTCTGGCGGTTGCGTCCCAATGCTTAGCGGTAGCATCGATCTCGGCGAGATGGGGGTAGCGTGACTCGCATAGCGCACTTCGCAGCGGGGCGCTCGCTCGGCTCATATTCAGATGCTGTGGAGGCGGCAGGGCTTGTGATACTTTCCGGCCGGGTTGGCCTCGTAGTGATGTGCTTGCAGAGGGCGTCGCCGCGCAGACGCACGCCGCGATCACGAATGCCGAGCACGTGCTCGCCACCGCGGGCCTTACGCTGGACGAGGTGTTGCGCTGCGTCGTCTACATCGTCGACATGGCGGACTTCGAGGTGATGAACGCCGCGTATGAGACGCGTTTCAGAACGCCGCCGCCCGCCCGCACGACGATCGCGGTCGCCGGGCTGCCGCTGAACGCACGGATCGAGATCGAGATGACGGCTTCTCGGAGCGCCAGATGATGGTGGAGCGTCGAACTTGCGTCGATTGAAGGCGTTTATGCGGTCATTGAGAACAGTGTTCCTGTCGGCATTCGTGAAGGTGGGCACTGAGCTGTCTCGGAAAGTGCTGCTGACGTCGAGTGAAGGGATCACTTGGGCCGGAGTGGAATGAACATGTTTGGTCCGCAGATTTCACGTCGCGAAGCGCTTGGCGCCGGCTTGGCCCTAGCACTTGCCGTACGCGCGTCCGCCAGCTCGATCTCGGCGTCATCGCCGGGCCGCCTCCTGACGGTGAACGGCACGCGCCTTTACGTGGAGGACCTGGGACCGAGGGAAGCGCCGGCGCTGGTCTACCTGCATGGCGGGCCCGGGGTCGGGTGCTACGAATTCTCAAGCTACGCCGGCGCTTTGCTGGCGAGGGGGTGGCGCCTCATCGCGTTCGACCAGCGCGGGGTCCTCCGATCGGACCCGCTCCCGGCGGATGCCAGGTACGGGATGGATGATCTGGTGGCCGACATCGAGGCCCTGCGTGAAACCCTCGGGGTCGCGCGCTGGTCGCTGCTGGGGCACTCCTTCGGCGGCCACTACGCTCTTCGCTATGCGCTTCGTCATCCGACCCGCGTCAGCACGATGTACCTCGAGAACCCGGCGTACAGCTTTCCCGAGTCTACCCGGTCGACACTGCGGGCGACCTCCGCGCTCTACGCGAAGCTCGGCAAAGTGGATCTTGCCCGTCAGGCCATGGAGCTGGCGGGTTCCGATCTGCCTCCCCGGACGCTGCTCGACCGCTCGATGAAGGGCATGGGTGGCCTTGGTGAGGAGCGTCAGCAGCTTTACCTGTACGACCAGCGCTACCGCGGCTTCTTCGGTCGCCTGCAACAATCGTCCGGAATTTCCGATGCGCGTTGGGGTCAGGGGCAGGCTCAGGCGACGAAGTTGTTCGACGATGGGCAGATCCTGGAACCGATGCTCGCGAGCATGAGCGCATGGCGGGGGCCGGTGGTCCTCCTGAAGGGCGCGACCGATCATGTTACCTCAGCCGAGGAGGTGGCCACCGTTGCGGCGTTGCCCCGCGGTCGCATTGTGCAGGTGCCGCGGGCGGGGCACTTCATCCACGTCGAGCAACCTGCGGCGCTCAACCACGCCCTGTCAGCTAGTGTCGCAGGGCTCCGTTGACCCCGGAATCAGCGTCGTTTCGTGCTCCTTAGAGGGGTGAGGAGCCGCCGCCCTGCTAGCGCACTCTCACGGATCGCAGTAGCGCAACGCGCGCATCGCCCGGCCTTTAGTTGCAGATCACGCTCACCAATCGAGCGTAATGGCAATTTTGCCGGTCACGCCCTCCTTCTGCCTTATATAGGCTAAGCGGAGGTCACTCACGCTGAAAGTCTCCGCCACCACCGGCCGCAGCTCGGCAGCGGCAATAGCGGCGACTACGCGCCGCAGGTCTGCGACCGAACCGGTGTTGTTGCCCTGGATGCGGATCGCCCTCGCGATCAAAGGTATTAGGTTCAGCGCGACAGAGCCGCCGCTCACGAAGCCGATCGCGAAAACCGTCCCGCCGTGCTTGGCAGCCGCGACCGATCGTTCGAACGTCGCGCTACCTGCCGTTTCGACGACGAGATCGGCACCGAGCCCGTCGGTCATCGAACGAACCCGTTCGTCCCATTGGGGATGAGAGCGATAGTTGACGGTCTCGTCGGCGCCGAGCGCGCGCATGAGCTCCAACTTCTCGTCGGACGAGGACGTGATGATGACGCGTGCGCCTCGCGCTTTGGCGAGCTGCAGGGCGAAGACCGACACGCCTCCCGTTCCGAGAAGGACCACTGTCGAGCCTGGACCGGCAGCCACGGATTCGAGGGCGTTCCACGCTGTCGTCGCAGCGATCGGCAGCGTCGCGATCTCGCTCGCGGTGAGATGGTCGGGTGCCTTCACGAGCGTGCCCGCATCAACCGTAGCGACCTCGATGAGCGATCCGGGCGCGTTCACGCCGCGCATTGCCCGGGCGTTCTCGGCGGTGCCCTGACCGGCGATCCACTGCGCCTTGGGATGCACGGCGACCCGGTCTCCGATCGCGATCCCGGTCACGTCGTCGCCGATAGCGACGACCTCGCCGGCACCGTCAGCTACCGGGATCAGAGGGAAGCTCGCGGGATATTTGCCGTCCGCCACCGCGACGTCGAGGAAGTTCAGGCTTGCCGCCCTCATTCGGACCAGGGCCTGCCCACGTGCCGGCTCCTCTGGATCGGCGATCACGATGCGGGCTAAGCCGTCGAGACTCGGCGACGAGAGTTGAATGGCGTTCATGCCGGCTTCCTTCAGATGCTTACGGTGGCTTGGTTCTAATCTCGCTCGCATCGGTGCGGCGGGGCGTTGCAGTGCGTGGCGGGTGCTTACGCTCTCGCGGCCGGTCGCCAACCGAGGCCAACGCGTGCCTTGGCCATGCTGACGACGGCGTCATCCTCGGCAATGTTGTAGATACCCGGCGGTCCTCCCTCAGCGGCCAAGGCCGCCGCGAGCGCGGCGTCGTCAACATGCAGCGGGGCCTCGCCCGTTCGAACGTTAAACCCGGTGCCCGGTCCGTACAGGTGGCCGTACCGTAGGATGACGCCATCTAGCGCAGCGGCCATTATCTGCTGCTCCAGGCTCGCGACGCCTCTGGCCGAGACGCCGGCGCGGCCGTCCGCTAGCACTGCGAGCGGAGCGTCCTCGTTATGCGGCCGGGGCCCCTCGGCATAGGCGAACGCCACGCTTTGGGCCACCAGCCGCCGAACGCCTGCCGCTATCGCCGCGTCTACGAGGTTGCGGGTGCCGATCTCCCGCACGCGGGCGTTGGAGGCCGTGGCAGCAACCATGCGAGCGGGGTCGAGACCGGCTGGCAGATCCGTGAGCTGATGGATCACCACGTCGGGCGCTGCGTGCTGGACCGCCTTCGCGAGGGAGGCCGCATCGAAGACGTCGACGACCACCGGCTCCGCGCCCATTTCACGGATGAGGTCACTCCGCGCCGCCGAGCGTGTAGTTCCGAATACACGCCAGCCGCGGCCGACCAGCATCGGCGTCAGACGCCTGCCAATCGCGCCCGAGGAGCCAGCGAGAAACAGGGTTCGGGTCATTTGCACGTCTCATCCTGCTTGCCGAGACCGCAGCGACGGCCTCAAGTTCTTGACTCCATCTATCGGACACCGAGGCGGTCTGGCAGCGGGTTGTTATATCGGGCGCTTGCCAGTGACGATTTCCTGAGCGTCCACTGGGAGGCGGACTTCGGTGCCCCGAACGCGTATGAGCGGCCTACCGTCCGCCGATGGCGTGCGGATCGTAAATGTCGCGAACCGCACGAGAGGGGGTTTCAAGAACCTCTTTGCTACGTTTCGCCTGTCGTCGACTAAGGTTCGTGGGCCGGACGGGATCGTGATCACTCAGTGATCTCGCCACCCCCTTGATGGCGTTGTCGTTCACGGGCGAGCATCGCGAGCGCGAAGACCGCGGTCACAAGGGCCAGTCCGGCACCGAATTCGCCAGCGTACCACGTTGCGCGACCAGTCTCGACGGTCATCGGATCCAGCAGCCACTGAATGGCCGCGTTGTGGACGGCGTGCATAACCACTGCGGGCCAGACCGATCCCGACTTCAGCCGTAGAAGACCGTAGATCGCGCCGGTCGCCACGATCATGATAGTGAAGCAGCAGAGTTGGTAGGGAAGGGGCGCCCCGCCCCCGTAGTCGGAGAAGATCGTCAACGGGAAGTGCCAGACGGCCCAGATCAACCCGCTCGCGACCAGCGTCGAACCCATCCCGAGGCGCGACCGGAGCGCTGGCACAAGGAAGCCGCGCCAACCGATCTCCTCGCCGAGCGCAGACGCCGCGCTCTGTACGACGCCGAAGGTGAGCGTGAACAGGATCGTCAAGACCGGCGCGCCTGCGTTGCCTCCGTAGAGCTTGCCGCATGCGAGCGCGAAGCTGTGCCAGTCGAGTGGCGCGAGATTGGTCAACCAGAGCAGCAGGAATGTGGTCAGACTGTATCCGCAGACGAGCAGGTATCCGAACAGGGCTCGTCTGGTGGCGAAGCGGGAGAGGCCGAGGAAGCCGAGCTCCACTTTATAGGCGAGGCAGGTGATCAAGGCGGCAACGGCGGGAACCCACATGAGCGTGTGGATCGGGAAGCCCCTGCCGATGTCTAGCCTGCCCGCGCGGATCAGCAGCAGGTCGAGCGGCAGGCTCATGATAGCGACGAGCGCCAAGAACAGCGTGATCGCGCCGACGGCCATCTGCTGTGGTCCGTCCTTCATAGTTACGGTCCTCTTCGAGCTCTTCCATTTGTGCTCTCGCGCGCGGTGGCGGCGTCGGCGCGATCGAAGGCATGAGCCGCTGTTCCTGTGGGATCAACAGCAGCAACCCCGCTTTCGGATCCGGTCCTGCGTTGGGTTCGGAATGCGTCCCACTTCTCGGCGGCGCTTCCGGTGGATCGGTAGTGGGTCGCCCGTCGCGTATTGCCCCTCGCGGAGCCGCCAAACGGCGGGAAATAGGTGCGGGGCTCAGTCAGGTCCTACCGCTTTACTTACTCCGGCTGCCGCGGCCGTACGCCCTAGATTCCATGGTCGGCTGAGGCGGCACGGCAGGGAAGCCTCGCGCGTCGGGCACTTCCTGCGAAAGGTGGCGGTATACGCATCCCTTTTGCGAAACGATGAAGGCTTCGGTAGCTAGGTCTGGCCGCGCCAACCTATCCATCTCGGCGCATCTGTGATCCGACGGGACGATGGCGACCATCCTGGTATGGTCCAGTGTGCGGACAATGAGATCGAGATCTGGTTTAGTGTTGAAGGCGAAACACACGTCCAACGTGCCGCCCCGGACCGCAGCTTTAAGTTCGCCGCTCCCCGCTACCTGCAGACTGAGCGCTATCCCGGGATGATCTCGATGGAATTCGGCCAGCACCTGTGGCAGCCAGTGGGAAGCCAATGTCTCGAGGACACCGATCGTCAGGGTGCCGCGATCACCCCTGGAAGCAGTTGCAACCGACGTCCTTGCCTCGTCCGACAAATCGATGAGCTCACGAGCGTACGTCAGCAGAACTTCGCCCGCGGCTGTGAGGCGCACTTTGCGGCGCGACCGGTCGAATAGCGGGGTGCCTAGCTCCGCCTCAAGCGCCTGCATCTGCTCAGAGACGCTTGAGGGCGCCAAGTGGACGGCCAAGGCGGCGCGGGTGAAGTTGAGCGTCGTCGCGGCGGCGATGAAGGTGCGAAGGTAGCGAGGGTGCATGTTGTGATCCGGTACGGTTGAATGGTCTCTGCACGAACGGGAGCGGGGAAGTGCAATCTACTCACCTGCAGCGACGATCGATCGAACGACCGCTGTCCTGCTCGCCATCGAGCGCGAGCAGACCGTAGACTGCGAGCCAATATAGCCGCTTATCTTTACGGTCGTGCGAGGCCTTGACGTCCATCCCGGTCCTAGCGGGAAGGATCGATTTTGCCTGATGGTCAAATAGCGAGCTGCTTGAAAAAGGAGGGATAAGTGCGTTCGATCGTACACATCGCGGTGTTGGTAAGGGACTATGACGAAGCGATCGCCTTCTATGTGGACGTGTTGGGCTTCTCGCTTGTCGAGGACACCGAGGTAGCCGAACAGTCAAAGCGTTGGGTGACTATAGCCCCGCCGGGGTCAACCACCTCCCTGTTGCTCGCTCGCGCGTCAAACGAGGAGCAGGCCGAGTTCATCGGACGGCAGGCTGGCGGCAGAGTGTTCCTCTTTCTGCAGACCGACGATTTCTGGCGCGACTACTCCGCGTTCACCGCAAGGGGGGTCCGCTTCGTAAGGCCGCCGAAGCGTGAGCCGTACGGCACCGTCGCGGTATTCGAGGATCTATACGGAAACTTGTGGGACCTCATCGAGCATCACTCGTCTGATGTGCTGTGAAACTATTGCTGGCAGCACGAAGTCGGGCAGCCGCCGTATGTGGGCACGATGGAACGTGAGAGCGGCAGAGGGCAGGGCATTCGACGACTTCGGGAACCAGCTACAGGGCGAGCATCCGCTCGGCGCCGCCGAGGAGCGCCAGCCAAGTGCTCCCCGCCTGCGCTTTGGACTTCAAGTCTCGCTCTACGGAGACGTGCTCGACTGAGCTGCTGCCTGTCCGTGGCGGGACGATAAACGACCTCGATGAGGCATCTTCGAATAGGGCAGCGCACGACCAGTTCGCGCGCCGCCCTACAACTCCAGTCTAGAACTTCACGTCGACGCCCGAGTACAACATCCGCCCGTACAGATCGTAGGAGCTCGCGATCGTGTTGGTGCCAGGATAATTATAGGCATCGCTCACGACCGGGGGCTTCTTGTCGAACATGTTGTTGACCCCCGCGAAGAACTGGAACCGTCTTGCCTGGTCGATATCGAAACGCAGCTGCACGTTGTGATAGAGATATGCCGGGATCCGCTGCGCCGTGGGGTCGGAGTTATCTACGGACACACCACTCATGTAATCGAGGCGGTAGTTCAGGTTGACTGGCCCATGCTGCAGCGTCGCGGTGCCGAATACGCGGTCTCGAAAGCCCGAGCCAAGGCGGGTGCCATTCGGATACGTGTCGCTCTGACCGACTTCGTTCTGCACGTCACCACCAGGGTAGGGCACCGTCTGCTGTTTCAAAAGGTGGTTCCAGTAGACGTTCAGCGTGAGCGCGTCGTTCGTGCCGAAATGCCGTGCGTAGTTCGCCTGCACGTCGATGCCCGCGACCTTGGCCGTGCCCGTGTTGACCGACAAGGTGTTGACGCGCGTGACGAAACCGGCGGCATTGCGAACGACGCTCGAGCAGAAGACGGGATTGCTCGTCGCGACGCACTGCTGCACCGAGAGGTTCTGATCGATCGTGCCGATCGCGTTCTCGATGTTGATGCGGTAGTAGTCCACCGTGAGGGAGAACCCTCTGATAGCGCGCGGAGTGAAGACCACGCCCGCGGTGAGGGTATGAGCGGTCTCCGGCTGCAGTTTAGTGTTGCCTCCGAGCAGACCGTCCACGCCCTGCAGCTGCGCTGTCGTGTAGGTGAAGGAGCCGTTCCTCGCTACGGTGGCGGAGACGCCCGGAATCGCACTGCATGCAGCGGGTAACGTCCTTAACGTGGTCGCCCGGTCACCCAGCCCAGCCCCCTGATCGCACGGGTCGCTGATGCTTCCATAGAAGGTCTGGCTGTTGTTCTGATAGAGATCGACGATGTTGGGAGCCCGCGTCGCCTGCGCGTAGACCGCACGGAACCTAAGGTCCGGGACGGGCGCGTACTCGCCTCCGAACTTGTAGCTGTTGACGCTCCCGGAAGTGGAATAGTCGGCGTGACGGAATGCACCCTCGAGCTGCAGGAAGTTCACGAAGGGCCGATCCTTGAGGATGGGGAAAACCGCTTCGACGTACTCCTCCTTTACGTCGAAGCTCCCCACGGTGTTGCCTATCTGGTTACCAGTCGTCACGCCGGCGCGGGTGTAGGGATCGAGGAGATCTGAACTGGCCTCCCTGCGATACTCCCCGCCGACCGCCACCGTCGCGGGCCCTCCCGGGAGCCGGAATAACGTTCCGGTGACGTTCAGGGCCACGTCGTCCTGCTGCACTTTCGAGATGTCGAGATAGGTCAGGCTCGCACCCTGCACCAATCCAAGGGCCGGATTCGAAGCACCAGGGTACTTCTGTAGGAACGCCGCCGCGGCCGGCGTAACCGTGTTGAAGCCGAAGATGTTGATGGGAACGCATCCGGCAGCCCGGGCGGCGGGGTCCGCGCAAACGATGTTGCCGCTCCCGTCACGGACCGAATTCAGAGCCGCGCCGTAGGCAGCCGCGGAGATGTTCTGCGTCTGGGTGCGCTCCTTGTCCTCGCTATGCTCGTAGGAAACGTCGTAGTGCCAAGCGCCAACGTCACCCTTCAGCCCGCCCACGGCGCGCCAGTAATCGCGACGGTCGTCGTTGCTGCGACTGAAGATGTCGTTCGATCGGCGACGGAACGGCAGCGCGGTCGTCCCGGCGGTGATCATCGCCGCTCGAATCGCATCAGGGATGAAGGGATTGGTGATCGGAATCCCCGCGAGCGGGCTGCCATCGAAGTTCGTCGCCGCTCCGGCTCCTGCGTTGGCGACCGGAGCAGGCTCCAGGCTCGAGCGGGACGAGACGTGGGAGTATTCCCCCTCCGCGTACAGCTTGAGCGCGTCCGAGAACTGGAAGTTTGCGAGCGCCGCACCCTGCAGCCTCTGCACCGGGACAGCCAAGTAGCGGTCGCCGTTGCGGTTGTATCCATCCACGGCCGCACCTTGATACGCCTTCAGATTGTTCGACCTGTCGAAGGTGAAGGTCTTCCCATTCGACCCGCTAAAATTGCCGTCCACGCTGAAAAGACCCTGCGCGGCATAGCTGCTATTCGTCGTATCGCGCGCCGAGAAACCCCGGTTCGCCGAGCGAAGCCCCTGGTCATTGTCGAAGGTGAAGTTCGCGATGACGTGCCCACGGTCGTCCGCAAAGGACTGACCGCCGGTGACCGACACGAGCTGGCGCGCCGCGTCGCCCTTGTCCGAGATCGTGTTCTGGGCCCGCAACCGCAAGCCGTCGAACTTTTCCTTCAGCACGAAGTTCACCACGCCCGCGACGGCATCGCTCCCGTACGTCGCAGATGCGCCACCCGTAAGCACCTCGATGCGGTCGACCATGTCAGTCGGGACATTGTTGACGTCCAGCGCGGAACCGCCCGGTACACCGACGGACCTCCGTCCGTTGATGAGAGCCAGGGTGCGAGACTGACCCAGGTTGCGCAGATTCAGCGTGGCAGAGCCGTTGCCGCTCGAGAGGAAGTTCGAGCTGCTGCGGGACAGGTTGGGTGTTCCGACGGACGGCAGTTCACCCACGATGTCCTGGATGTTGCCCTGGCCGGTGTTCTGGATCGCTTGCGTGCTTATCACGGAGACCGGGGTCGACGAGGTCAGGCCGGTGCGCGCGATCCGCGATCCGGTGACGACGATCTCCTGCGATTTGTCCACGGCGTCCGACGTTGTCGCCGGGGCCGATGGCTCCTGCGAAACCGCGTCGGCGATCGCCTGCGCCCGCGCGGCTCCCGCGCTGGTGATCTGGGCGAATGCGGCCGTCGTAGCGAGCAGGAAGGTCGTGTTGCGATGCATGGAGTCTGTTCCCTTTTATGTGATCGGCGGGGACGGAACCCGGAGCGCCAATCGATGGGAACTGCCGGCATCGCGCCCCGACGGGGGCGATCCAAGACCCGGCGGGACATCTCGTCGGATAGGATTGATAGGAAAATGGTCGAAATAATGTTCGCCGGCTAGCGCCGCCCGAGACGTGCTGGCGGTCGTTCGTCACTTGGCGTCCGATCGTCGCATTGCGGCAACGCGTTGTCAGGCCAAGGCTTTGCAGTGAGATAATCCGCAGATCATGCTAGGCTGCATCCGAGCTAGACCAACGCTGTCATGGACCCGATCAAGACTGCGACCGGTGGAAATGCCGCGTGCGCTCCCTTTAAGTCGTGGGGACGTCGCGCCTGCGGGATGCATTCCCGGGATGTTGCAATCCCAAGCGAACGGTTGCGGCCGTCCAAGCCAGATTTGCGACCCTTCACGACTGGTGACTTGCGGACCTGGGCGGACCGTCGATGAAAGCCGCCCGCAGTTGTCGGTCATTTCCCACGGGCGGATAGTAATAGGCCTACGAGCAAGGATGTCTGATGGCTGAAATGGAACCCGTAGACGGGCTGACGCTTCCGGAGCGGCTCCTCTCGCAGCTCCGGTTCATTCGCCAGATCGACGCGCTAAAGGAAGTCTGGAGGCGCACAGTCCTGATTGACGGTTCCCGCGTCGAGAATGACGCTGAGCATAGCTGGGAAATGGCGTTGATGGCGGTGGTTCTCGCCGAATACGCGCCGCCTGGCACTGACATACTCCGCGTCATGACCATGCTTGTCATCCATGACCTCGTGGAGATCGATGCCGGGGATGCCTATGTCTACGATGTGGCGGCGAACCTAGGCCGTGAGGATCGAGAGCGGCAAGCGGCCGACAGGATCTATGCCCTGCTCCCGGCGGATCAGGGGGAGGCCCTTCGCGAGATCTGGGAAGAATTCGAGGCACGCAAGAGCCCGGACGCGCGCTTTGCTCGTGCAATGGATCGCCTGCAGCCGCTGCTGCACAGCTACCAGATTAGGGGACGGACCTGGCAGGCGAACGGCGTGCGGGCCTCGCAGGTGAGGGAGCAGATGCAGCTGATAGGAGAGGCGTCCCCCGATCTCGGCGACCTCGCGGAGAGGCTGATCACCGACGCCGTCGCGCAGGGGTTCCTTCTCGCCTAGGGCAAGGTGCACTGCGGTCACCCTCGCGCTCATTGCTTTGTTTACAAAGCCGGACTGGCGAGCGACGCTTCCTGCCACTGAAGGTTGACCCCGAACAGGCGCACGGCAGCCTCGCTGCGAGGCCGATGGCTGCTGTTTGGCTCGAAGTGGAGAAAGGAGCCAGGCCCGTAGCACCTGCCGCCCTCAATCAACTCGCCCGACACGACGAAGATGTCCTCACCGAACTCATCATGGCGGTCCACATGCGGCCAGACCGCACCGCGATGTCGACCACCCACGCCCGCATGCCGTTCCGGCTCGGCAGATCGTAGCGGGTGCAGCCGGGGCCGACGTCGATCCGATGCAAATTGTCCATCTCGATGTGCCGCAGGCCTGTCGGTTCGAAGGTCATGTTACCGTACATCCTCCGCGCGCTGTCACCCGGAATGTTCGCGTCGGTTCTATGGAGCCATCTCCACGAAAGTGGGAGGTGCGCCAGAACGTGCGGCCGCCGCGCGTAACGTCGTGCCCGCGGACGAAGTGGAAGCGGGGTGTCTGACGCGCCGCCGCAACGCCTTGACCCCCCGGGTGGGTCGTCTCGCCTGGCGTGAGATTGAGGCCAAGCTCGATATGCTCGAGCAGCGCCGGTCTTCCTTTGTAGGTTCGGCCACTGTTCAGTCGGTCCAACGACGAAGGCCGTTCGATGAAGGCCATACGCGTGTTCAGCAGGGCGGAGAAGCCGAGCAGCAGCGGCACCGAGTTCCAAGCACGCTGTGCCTGCCAAGCGACGAACTCCGAATATTTCGCCGGGACGTTACGGGCGAGACGCATCCAGTCCTCTCCGACGATGAGGCGCGACATGGCGAGCAGCCGGTCCACCTCCGGGTTCTCGGCATGTCGCATTCGGTGGCATCGCTCCCCGATAGGTGACAGCGTTCGTTCGGTCAGGTCGAACTCAACGTGCGCGGCAAGCAGGCATGCTTCGCCGTTCGTAGTCTCCACCACGCACTCGACCATTCCCCCGCGCCCATCGGCAAACGGTTCGACGTAGAAGCCGTAGCGACATAGGGTTTGCTTGCCGGTTACGGGGTAGGGATCCGCGTCTGGCCAGCATTCGAGCCAAAACGGTCTTGCGGGCAGTCGCGTAAGCTCGTCCGGGTATGCGATCGGACCACCTGGAATCGATACCAGTCTCGAGACCTGCGCGGACGCGGCCCGATCAAGAACATAGCGGGTGGCACAGCCGTCTAGTGCGGACGCGAGCACGCCGGCGGCGGGCATGTCGCGGGTGACGCGGCCAACCGTGCAGCTCTGCGTCTTCGGAGATTGCATCACTATGTCGATAAGCCGCACTGGCCGCGTCCTCCAACGCGACCGGAATGACCGCGACGATGGCGCATATTCGCGGACTCAAGAGCTATTGCTCGCGCCAGGGCATGAACGGCAGGATCACGGATCCGGGCGAAATCTCGGATACGAACGGCTGCCGTACGTCGACGAACGACAAGAAGTCCTTCTTCGGGAGTTCGATTAAGCGCCGTCACGCCTCCGGCAGTCCGACAGCCTTTCCAAGTCGATTCAATGTCTACCCGACGAGCGCCTAACTCGCGTTGGCCCGGATGACACGCGTCGCCGTATCTCGGATCGCCACACCTAATGATGGCCGTCGGAAGGTTAGGAAGCTCAGGAACCTTCGGCGCAGCGAACTGATTTGTCTCTACGTCGATGCCAATGGAGCGGCACAGGCGCTCATAGTCTATCCGGGCATCGGGCCGATCTGCTCGGTGCCGATTCGGTGAACGAGCTGAACGAGGTTGGGGTGCCGCTCGGTGTGCGCCGCTTCGATCGAGGCGGCGCCGACTACTGACGCGTAGTGCAGGATTCGCTCTCTGATGCATGGCTAGTCCGAAGACGGTGATTGCTGCGCGGCGCCTTATCGGACCTGATCGTGAGCGCCAATTCGAGCGGCGCGTCGCGGCCCCGATTGAAATCGCTCCAACTGGTGGGAACCACGAAATCGGGCCGTATGAGATTATCCCGCGACTGCGAGAAACGGTAGAGGCGGGTTGAATAGCGCAATGTCCAACCAGTATAGGGCAGAACGACTTCGTCAGCCTCCTGATAGCTGTTCGGGCGCTCCCCGATCGGCTCGCCGATCAGGAGCGCGCTCGTGGTCTGGCGAAAGTGAGCGGCGTTGGACATCGCCGCCGAGAAGGTGCGGGGGCCGACCAGAACTACGAGATGGCCTGGGCGGTTGACCCGGCGGGCCGCCAAGGGCTCGACGACGTACTTGAGCCCTTCGCAGAAATCGCCGCCACCATTTTCGCGCAAGTCTAGGATCAGCCGGTTGGTGCCCGAGCGGTCGATCACATCCAGTGCGCGGGGCGAAGTCCTGGCCAGATCGTCATAGGCGGTGAAGGAGCAGTAGACCGTAGTCGGCACCTCGGTCTTGGAACAGTTCAGGCCGGTGTTCGGTCGTACTAGTGAGCGTGCGGCGGTCCGACTCGCAAACTTCCAGTTAGATGACGGCTTGGCATTCGAGCTGGTGACGTCAACCGAGACCATCTGCCCGTCGTCCTTCTGCAGGGTGTATCGGGCGTGCGACGCATCACTAGTTATGCCGAGCCCATGGAGGACGGTTCCGCTGATCAGCAGTGACTCTGCCCGGGACTCTCGGAGGGGCTGCGTTTCGTCGACCGGCGTCAGCGGCATCAGCTTGCGGCGGATGCTTTCGACCGGCAGACGCCCGATCGCTATGAGGCGGGCACCGACGAGAGCGCCCGTGCTTTCGGCCGCAGGCGCCGCAATCAACCGGTAGTCATGGCCGAACCGCCGGAACGCGAGTGCGAAGCTGGGGGCATCATGCGGCAGGCGCATAAGCGTGTGCCCGTCACCTATCGAGTTCGCGATCTGGTCGAGGCCTACCCAGAACGCATCGGCGCCGATCGTTGGTATGCGAGCCTCCAGCGAGAAGACCTCTGTTCTGAACTTCTCGCGCGTGATCAGATGAAAGGCGTTGGCGTGCCTGCTTGGTAGCTCATGCGCGAGCAGAAGAAGGTCGCTGTGCCAGCCGGCCCGCTCGCGTGCGATGGTCGGGGACGTGTTGGCGCTCGACGTTCCCGTTGATCCGAGCGCCGCAACGAGCAGCGCGGCAATCCTGAGCCCGGGTCGGCGCGTAGCCGTTGATCGGATGCTCTGACGAGACTGCCTGGAAATTTCGGTTGCTCCTGTCGTGGGATGGGCGCGGATGTGGCCGCACCCCGTTCTTCGGCAATAACGGTAGATGATAGCGGCAATGGGTCCACCCGTGGATCTGTTAACTACGCCGCATAGACGGTCGTTCGTATCACAAAGCCTGTCAGACGGACCGTGCTACGGCCTCGATGGGTAGCGGTTTGGTTCCCGGCTTCGTCTGCGACATCTCGGAGGTCGCCTGCCCCAATCGCATTGATCTGATCCGGCAAAGTCTGGCATTCCGCATTCATCGGATGACATTGTAGCGACCGTCAGAGGCGGAAAGGCATTACCCAATGCGACTCAGCCTGGGCTTTGGAGCGTGTGCGCTGAGTGCCGCCAGCCTCCTCATCGCGCACCCCACGCCGGCTTCCGGTAAGGCGACGCCGGCGGTCCAAGGTGCTGACAGGTGGCGCTTCAACAGAACCGGTGCCGTTGCGATCTTGTCGACGCGCTACGCTCCGGTGACCTATTTTGTCCCCCATCATCCAAGGCACGTTCTCGTGCTTGCGTTCGGCTATCCATGGGACGAGGCCTCGGACGCAACCATCCTGTCCTACGCTTGGAGGAATTTGGCTGAGTGGATACCCTTCGCCGAGCGCAATCACGTCCTGATCGTGGCGCCGGTGCTCGGCGGCACCGACTTTCTCGATTACAGGACGCTCGAGGGCCGCGTCGTGCCGCCCGACGCGTTCGTCGATGCGCTGGCCGACGGGCCGGTCAAGCGCGCGCTGCCTGGTTCATCTGGCCGCTTTTGCATCCACGGCCACTCGGCAGGTGGCCAGTTCGTCGCGCGCTTCGTCGTCGCGCACCCCGAACGGATCGAGTGCGCCTATCTTAGCGCGCCATCCACCTACGCGATGCCGACCGAGTTGGTCGAATGGCCATTTGGAATGGGCCCCGGAAAGTCACTGCGGGCGGCACCCTCCAAGGTCGCCTGGGTCCGGGCTGCGGCGGGTGCGCCCGTCGAGGTGATTGTCGGGTCGAGGGATGTCGAACCCCGGCCGCCCGCTCTTGGGCAGATCGGAACCTCGCGCCTGGAGCGGGGGCGCGCCTGGGTCTCCGTGATGCGATCGCTCGCGCTCGAAAGTGGTCGCACCCCGAACGTCTGGTTTACCGAGGTTCCGGGGTTGGCGCACGAAGAGCATGGTATGGCGCTTGCGGCCCAGCAAATGCTTCATGCGTACTACGTAGCGAAGTTGGTGTCCGCGCCGTGACCGGTATCCAATCGAAAGCGGCAACCTTGAGCGTACTTGAAAGCGGTCGAGATGTGTTCCGGCTGAGACCTGGCGTACGCGGCCCGGAGAATGTTTCATCGCCTCGCAAGCCTGAGCCGTAGGGATTGAGTGAAGGATCCGAGGGTGCGGAGGGGGACCGCGCCCTTGCGTGGTCTAAGAGCTAGACAAGGATCGCGTGCCGTTCGATGTGCGCGGTGGCGATTCCATCTTCTGCGTGACAGGCGAAGGAGATGGATGCGGCGTGCCGAAGAACGGCAGTGACCGCGTCGATGGTGATCTCCGATCCATCTGGCATGCTGGCGGCTCCGATGCTCGCAGCCATCGCGGTCGCCCCGTCGACCGTCCGGTGAATGCTCTCGAACACGTGACCCGGGTCCGTGAAGACAACATAGCAGTGCATCATGTCCGGTCGCCCACTGACTTTTCCCAATCGACCATCGTGAAAGCGGTCCTCACCGCAGTCCAGTCGACCATCTCGAACTTCACCCGGTCGAGCTCGCGCTTGAGAGTTTTGAGCCGGGCCCCGACGCCGTACTTGTCGCCGGTGGAGATGCCGGCGTGACCCATGATCTGATCGACGATGTACTTCTCGATTGGGACGTCGCGTGCGAGATCCTTGAAGTTGTGCCGCAGTGAGTGAAACGCGATCCGCGAATCGTCCGCCACGACCTTGTCAATCAGGCGGTTGGCGACCCGCGAGGCCGCCTGACACAGCTTGTCGAACTTGTTGGGCTTCAGATCCGGGAACAGACGCGTCCTGCCGGCCTTCCTAAGGGCGGCGACATAGGCCTCAAACCCAAGATCTATGACGAGATCATGCAACGGGATCATGCGCCGTGAGGTTTCGTTCTTCACCACTGCATCCGCACCGAGGTCGAGGTATAGTACGCCGCCATCGCGCTTCACGTTCGCGAGCTCGGTCTGGCCGATTTCCTCGATGCGTGCGCCATTCGTGAGACCGAGGAGGAACAGCCAGGCGAGCGTCATGTCTCCGACCGACTCCCGCCTCTCAGACCAGCTACCGGGCCGTAGGAACAGATCGCTGGCGAACAGCGTGGCGAGCTCGTCGTCGAGAAAGGGACGCCGGCCGCCGGTGTTCTTGGTGTAGCCCTCGATGCGGATGCCGCTTCCCGAATTCGTCTCGATCCAGCGCTGGTTGAACGCGTGCGTGAGCAGCGACTGCATGTGCCCGACGCGACGCTTCACCGAGGCTGGCGCCACCTTGGGTCCGGTTATGGCCCGGCAGGCCGCCATTCGCGCATTGAAGGTCATTGCTCTGATGTGCAGCGGCATAGCCTTCGGCAGTGACGCCACTGCGTCACGGAAGTTGTAGACGTGGTCGCCGCTGATCTGCGCTACGGGCACGTCGCCAGCGAAGTCGATGAAGTCCTCCACCGTGGTTCCGGTCTCGTGCGCGCCCTGTGCGCCGGGCGCAGGCGTCTTGACCTTCCATTCGTCGAACAACTCGCGCAGCGTCATGTCGGGGCGCAGGCGGGTATTTGTCGGCCGGAACGGTGATGCGATCAGCGCACGCAGGTCCGCCTGCTCGCGCTCGACTGCCGCGGTAATTGCCTCGACGAGCGCCCAGTCGTTTTCGGTGTCGCGCACCAAGTCGCCGAAGCCGCCCTCGTTCCGGAAGGCACCATGGATCCATAGGACCGCGTGCTCGGCCATGAAAAGGGTGTCCTTGCGCGAACGTGTCCTGACGACGCGCATCCACACATCGCCCGGGAGCCGCGTCGCGTCCATTGCTGCAAACCCTGCCGGCGAAGGATCTTGGAAAAGGGTAATTGGTCCGCACCCGATCGCCGACACCGCTGCCTCTTCCGACCAGTAGAGGTTGGACAGAACGGGGAAGCGATCGAGCCGACTACCGCGGTGGAGGGCGCACGCTCTCGACAGGGCAGCTTCTGCCTGCGTTGTGGTGAGGCGCGTGCCGGTCGCGCGCTCCGAGATAGCCCGCCGAGCCATCTCGAAGTTCGCCTCGAGTTCGGCGTTGAGCGCGGCGAACACTCGGCGCGCCTCGCCAGGATCCTTCGTGTCCAAAGAACGCTTCCACAGCTGCCGCCCGCCGAACTCCTCGCGGAGCGGCTTCGGGATCTGCCTGCGCAGGTAATATGTTCCAGTTTCAGGATGCCGCCAGGGCTCCGCCATCGCCACCATAGTTCGTCCCGCTGTACCTGCTCGCTGTACCAGGAGGAGGTGAAACCAACGTAAATGCTGGATTTCTGCGGATTGAGCCGAAATTGGTGACCCCTACGAGAATCGAACTCGTGCTTACGCCGTGAGAGGGCGTCGTCCTAACCGCTAGACGAAGGGGCCGCTTGCGCGAAACGGCGCAATACCCACCGGGGGGCGCCCCGTCAAGACGGTGCGGTCGAGGCGGTGCAATTCACCGGTGAAGCGGAACTTGCCGCGCCGATCGGCGTTTTTGTTTCAGATACGGTTTGAATTTCCTGCCGCGAAAATAAAGGGTTTCCCGATGCTTTGGACTATCGTCGTTGTCTTGCTCGTTCTCTGGGCACTCGGGTTTGCCGTTCATATCGGCGGTGGCTTGATCCACATCCTGCTCGTGATCGCGCTGATCGTCGTCGTGGTCCGCCTGCTGCAGGGCCGCAGCGCCCTCTGACCCTGGGCAGCGCGCGGTGGCTCAGGCCGCCGCGCGCCGCCGTTCGGCCATTTCCTCGTTGAGCATTTCGGCCAGCAGGAACGCGAGCTCGAGCGATTGACCGGCGTTTAACCGTGGGTCGCAATGCGTATGGTAGCGGTCCGCGAGCGACTGCTCGGTCACATCGACCAGACCACCGGTACATTCCGTCACGTTCTGCCCCGTCATCTCGGCATGGATGCCACCCGCGATCGAGCCTTCGGCGCGATGCACCGCGAAGAAGCCGCGCACTTCCGCCAGGATCCTGTCAAACGGCCGCGTCTTGTAGCCGTTGGCGGCCTTGACGACGTTGCCGTGCATCGGATCGCAGCTCCACACCACCGGATGCCCCTCGCGCAGCACGGCGCGCACCAGCTTGGGCAGGCCCGCCTCAATCTTGTCGTGACCGTAGCGCGTTATCAGCGTCATGCGGCCGGGGACGCGATTGGGGTTGAGCGTGTCGAGCAGCCGCAGCAACGCGTCGGGCTCGAGGCTCGGGCCGCATTTCATGCCGATCGGGTTGCCGATCCCGCGCAGATATTCGACATGCGCGCTGCCCTCGAAACGCGTGCGGTCGCCGATCCACAGGAAGTGCGCCGACGTGTCGTACCAGTCGCCGGTCAGCGAATCCTGGCGCGTCAGCGCCTGTTCGTAACGCAGCAGCAGCGCCTCGTGGCTCGTATAGAATTGCGTCTGCGCCAGCTGCGGCACCGTCTCGGGGCTGATCCCGCACGCTTCCATGAAGTCGAGCGCCTCACCGATCCGGTCGGCGACGTGGCTGTATTTCTCGGCCCACGGGCTGCGGCCCATATAATCGTGCGTCCAGCGATGGACCTGGTGCAGGTTGGCATAGCCACCCGTTGCGAAGGCGCGCAGCAGGTTGAGCGTCGCGGCCGATTGCGAGTAAGCGCGGATCATCCGCTGCGGGTCGGGCTGGCGGCCGGCGTCGGTGAAGTCGATATCGTTGACGATGTCGCCGCGATAGGCGGGGAGCGTGACGTCGCCGATCGTCTCGGTATCGGCCGAGCGCGGCTTGGCGAATTGCCCCGCCATCCGCCCGAGCTTCACCGTCGGCAGCTTCGAGGCGAAAGTGAGCACGACCGCCATCTGCAGGATGACGCGGAAGGTGTCGCGAATGTTGTTCGCGCTGTGCTCGGCGAACGATTCGGCGCAGTCGCCGCCCTGCAGCAGAAACGCCTTGCCCTCGGCGACGCGACCGAGGTCGGCAGTGAGGTTGCGCGCTTCACCCGCGAAGACGAGCGGCGGGAAGGAGGCGAGCTGGTCGGTCGCGGCGTCGAGCGCGGCGGCGTCGGGATAGGTCGGCATCTGCCGCGCATCGGCGCGCGTCCAGCTATCCGGGGCCCAGCTGCTCATGTCATTCTCCGTGCGAATCTGAATATACCAATCGGCGTGGGTGGCGATCGCGTTGGCGGCGATCTGGTTGACGACTGGGCCGCTGGCGCGCTTGCCATCTTCTTCCCAGCCCTGGACGGTCGAGCCCGGCGCGCCGTACCATGCGCCGAACGCAGCGCGGGTGAGCGCGCGGTCTTCGCGGAAACGTTTGATCTTGAGGCCGGCCATCGTCGTCATACGTGTCGCATTACCCAGATGAGGTAATGGAGGCAAGGGCGATTTTCCCTGTTGGGGTAAATCATCCGAGGCGCGACTCGTGGCGCGTTACATATCCGGCGCGGCGTGAGGACGGGCCACTTCTCCGCTGGCGTCGGGCATCTCGCTCAATGCGCGGGAAAAACCTGCTCTGGTTATGGGGCCGTTTTGAGACTATTATTTCCGCGCCGTTTCAAGAGGGGGGTCGTCAATGCGCCGTCTGATCGTAATCGCAACTGCCGTCGCAGCGTTGAGCGCAGGCTCCGTCGTCGCCCAGCGCAAGCCCGTACCGAAAACGCCCCGGCCCACATCGAGCCAGCCCATTACCGGCCCCAAGGCGCGGTACGCGATGGATGTCGGCACATCGACCGGCATCGGCGGAATGGGCGGCATGGCCGCTAGCGGCGGCAAGCCGAACATCGGTGCGATGATGGCGGGCATGGGCGGCCGCCGTGACGGCGACCAGCATGAGGTGCATTTGCGCCTCGGCTCGACGCTCGGCGCGACGGGGGCGGTGCAGGGCGATCATTATTTCCTTCCCCAAGCGGCGATGGGCGCTTCGGTCCCGCTGCTTGCGCCGCAGCGGACCGGCGGACGCGAGGACGTGCCCGAACGGTTCGAGCGTCCGAAGGGACGGTTGCTCATCTTCTGGGGATGTGGCGCGCATGCGCGGCCGGGCCAGCCGGTGGTGATCGACTTCTCCAAGCTCGCGGCGGGGCAGATGCCGCCCGACCTGTTCACCGCCCGCGTACCAGTCGATCGTGGGCCGACGCTCGCCAACAGCCGCAGCTATGCCGAATGGCCCAACCCACGGTCGGGCCGCCAGCCGCAGGGCGGGTCGCTGCTGGGCGATCATCGGATCCAATCGACCTTCGCGCCTTCGATCACTTTCAACCTGCAGCAGGACTATCTGCAGGGCCTTCACGTGCGCACCGGTGGCGGACCCGACGGCGCGGTCCAGCTGTCGTGGAACGGCGTGCCGATGGCGACCGGCTATTACGCCTGGATGATGGGGGCGAAGGATGCCGGGCGGCGCGGCAACACCGATACCGGCGACATCGTCTGGTGGTCATCCTCGACCAGCCGCGAATTCGGCGGCGCGCTCTGGGACTGGATCAGCCCGGCCACGGCGCAGCGGCTTGTGGCAGACGGGACGTTGCTCGCGCCGACACAGACCAATTGCGCGGTGCCGGCCGAAGTGAAGCAGGCGGCGGGCGAGATGCTGTTCGGAACGCTGATCGGCTATGGGCCCGAATCGACCTTCGTCTATCCCGAGCGACCCGCAACGGGACCGTGGAATCAGGAGTGGAGTGCGCGCGTGCGCTTCCGCACCTCGGCCACCTTCTTTCCCGGAATGCCCGAGATGGATGACGAATCGGCGGGCGATCGGTCGGCAGGCGACCGATCGAGCGCGGACCGCCCGAAGAAGCGGTGCAGGCCAAGCCTGCTTGGCGCGGTCACGGGACTTGGCGGGTGTTGAGACGCGTCGTTTGATATCCCGCGTCGAGATCGTCGACGGGATTGCCACGGTGTCCAAGACAATGGCGACGCGTACGGCCGTCGCGTGGTGTATTCGAACGCCCCGTCGGCAATGGCGGGGCGATCGTCGTTTTGACGATTGGCGGGGTTAACCTTGGCTGCATCATGCGTTCAGCGATGGCGCATCGGCGGATTGCTAGACGACAGCGATCGGCCTCTTGCCGACGAGGAGTTCGCGCATGTTTCGTAAACTGATCCTTCCGGCGTCGCTCGGCCTGACGGCCCTGCTGGCGATCATCCCCGGCGCCGCCTCGGCGCAGCGCTATGGTGGCTGGAACAGCCCTGCCCAGTATCAGGATGGCTACGGCTATCACGACCGCGGGGACCGCCGGTACGGCGATCGCGGCTACCAGCGCGGTGGATATCAGGGCGGGGGCTATGCCCGCCAGCGCTGGATCCAGCATCGTCGCTGGCAGGAGCAGGCCCGCCGCCGCCACTGGCAGCGCGAGCGCTTCGAACATGGTGGCTGGGGCCGCGGTCGCGACTGGCGCAACGACGGCTATTGATCGGCAGGACGGCGCCCGAAAGGATCGGGCGCCGTCCCGGCCTCAATAGCCGGCGTCGAGATCGACCACATTCTCCATCGCGCGTCCCGCCAGGAACGCGTCGAGGTTGCGCAGGAACAACGCCGCCGCACGCTGGAACATCTTGGTCTGGCTGCGGCCCGACAGATGCATCGAATGGATCGTGTTCGGCGCCGACCATAAGGGATGATCGGCGGGCAGCGGCTCGGGCGTGACGGTGTCGAGATAGGCGCCGGCGATCGTCTTCTGCGTCAGCGCGGCGATCAGCGCGTCCTGATCGACCATCTCGCCGCGCGCGATGTTGATCAGCCAGGCGCTCGGCTTCATCGCGGCGAGCTCGTCCGCGCCGATCATCGCCTTGGTCGTGTCGGTCGAGGGAGCGGCGAGGATCACCCAATCGAAGTCGCCAAGCCGCGGCTTCCACGCATCAGGGGTCAGCGTGCCGTCGCGGCCCGAGCGCGTGACGCCGGTGACCGCGACCCCGAACGCCTTGAGCCGCGCGCCGACCAGCGTACCGATCGCGCCGTATCCGATGATCAACGCGCGCGTTTCGAACAGCTCGATCCGGCCCGGCGCCACATCGGGCCATTCGTGCCGGTCGGCGATCCGCACGACCTGGTCGAAGCGCTTCGCCGCGGCGAGCACCCCGAGCACGGTATATTCGGCCACCGCGATCGCATTGATGCCGGCGCCATTGGTGACGATCGTCCCGCGCCGGGCAAGTTCGGACAGGTCGAGCGAGTCGAGCCCGGCAATCGCGGTGAACAGCCATTGGAGCGACGCCCCCGCCGCGACGGCTTCGGGCGTCAGGCCGTGTGGAATGAGATCGACCCAGCCGATATCGGCATCGGCCATCGCCGCGGTCGCTTCCGCGCGGGTCGCGACCCAGACGAGGTCTAGTCCGGCCGGCAGCTTGGGTTCGAGCAAAGCGCGGGCGAGGGCGGGGAGGACGACTTTCATTGCGAGGCTCCAGTTCGGTCGCGCGGATTTGTTCGCGTCTAAAAGATCCTAACCCGTTCGTCCGATGCCTGTCGAAGGCCGTTACCCGCGGCCCGCCTGCCGCACCGTCTCCAACAACGCCGTCGCGGCCGCCGTCTCGGCCTCCTGCTTCGAACTTCCCTCGGCCTCGGCTTCAGCAAACGTCCCGATCAGCGCCTTCACGCGGAAGCGTGGCGCGTGGTGCGGTCCCGAGCGCTCTACCACCTCGTACGCCGGCGCCTTGCGGTTGTGCGCCGCGGCCCATTCCTGCAACGCCGATTTGGGATGCTGCGGTACGGTCAGTTCGCGGCTCGCGCGGTCGCCCCAGGCGGTGCGGATCGCGGCGCGCGCGCCGTCGAGCCCGGCCTCGCGGTAGAGTGCCCCGATCAGCGCCTCCATCACGTCGCCGAGTACGTTGTCGCTGTCCGACGCGCCGTCGTCGCGCGCCTGCTTGCCGAGCTTCAATTGCGCCGCGACGCCGAGTGAGCGCGCTACATCGGCGCACACCGCGCCCGTCACCAAGGCATTGAAGCGCTTCGACAGCGCGCCTTCGGGCTCGTTCGGGAACAGCTCGAACAGCCATTCCGCCATCACCAGCCCGAGCACGCGGTCGCCGAGGAATTCGAGCCGCTCGTAATTTGCCTTGGCCTGGCTGCCATGCGTCAGCGCGCGCTCGAACGGCGCGATGTCGCGCGGTGTATGGCCGAGGCTCGCGGCGATCCAGGCGCTGAGGCCCCCGTCACTCCGATCTGCGCTCAAAAGCCTTCCCCGATCCGGCTCCAGCGTGCCGCCGAGAACCACGTCCAGGGGAGCAGCCAGTTGGCCGAGCCGTCGGTCGAGAAGAAGGAGAACACCGCCTTGCCCTCGATCCGCTCCATCGGAACCATCCCCATGCCCTCGGGCGGATCGAAGCGGCTGTCGCCGCTGTCGTCGCGATTGTCGCCCATCACGAAGACGTGGCCGGCGGGGACGTTGTAGACGCCGGTTTCGTCGGCGTTGATCTGCTCGCCGCGGTCGAGCACGGCGTAGCTCTTGCCGTTGGGCAGCGTCTCGCGGAATTGCTGGTAGCGGCAGATCGGCTTGCCGGCCGCCCCATTTGCTCGAGAAACGTCCTCGAACTCGGCGGGACATTCGCTGCCGCCGGGGTAATTGGGCGAGAGCGGGATCGTGAAGTCGGCGATCTTGACCTTGGGTACGGGCTTCCCGTTGAGGATCACCTGACCGTGGCGCATCTGCACACTGTCGCCGGGCAGGCCGATCACGCGCTTGATCACGTCATGGTCGTCGCCCGGAGGGCCGCGGAACACGACGACGTCGCCGCGCGCCGGATCGCGCCCGAGGATCCGCCCCGGGATCAGCGGCACGCCCCAGGGCAGCGACCAGCGCGAATAGCCGTAATTCCATTTCGAGACGAACAGATAGTCGCCGATATAGAGCCGCGGCAGCATCGACTGCGACGGGATGCTGAATGGCGCAAAGACGAAGCTGCGAAACACGAACACGACGATCGCGAGCTTGAGGAAGAAGACGAGCGTTTCGCGCGTCTCGGATGTGCGTGGGGGTACGTCGCGGAGCGGTATCGGATCGGCCATAGCGCGCGGTTTGGTGCTGCGGGCCCACATCGTCAAGCTGGTGGTTGTAATGCCGCCCCGCTAGGGCGATTTAGCGCGGGAATCGTTTCCTGCCCCACGACCGAAGAGGTGCCTGAATGTCTGCCGACTGGACCGCGATCGAGGCTCTGCCCTCGCTTAAGCTCGAGACGCTGTTTGCGGAGGACGCCAACCGGCTCGAGACGTTCAGCGCCGACGTCGCCGGGATCCACTTCGACTGGTCCAAGACGCATCTGACGACCGAAGCTGTCACCGCGTTCGAGGCGCTCGCCAAGGCGCAGGACCTGCACGGCAAGCGCGAGGCGTTGTTCTCGGGTAAGGTCATCAACGTCACCGAAAACCGCTCGGTCACCCACGTCGCCGAGCGCGGCGAGGGGAGCGAGGAGGACAATGCCAAGGCCGCCGCGCTCCACGCACGGATGCGCGCGCTGATCGACGCGATCGCGGCGGGCGCGCTCGGCGACATCCGCCACGTGCTCCACGTCGGCATCGGCGGCTCGGCGCTCGGGCCTGACCTGCTGGTCGATGCGCTGGGGCGTGAGGATACCGCGTACGATGTCGCGATCGTCTCGAACATCGACGGCGCCGCGCTCGAGGAAGTGTTCAAGAAGTTCGATCCGACCGCGACGCTGCTGGTGATCGCGTCGAAGACCTTCACCACCAAGGAAACGCTGACCAACGCCGATTCGGTGCTGCAGTGGATGGGTGAGGCGGGCGTCGAGGATGCCTATGGCCGCGTGATCGCGCTCACCGCCGATCCTGACAAGGCGGTCGAATGGGGCGTCGACGAGACGCGCGTGCTGCCCTTCGCCGATTCGGTCGGCGGGCGCTATTCGCTGTGGTCATCGATCGGTTTCCCGGCTGCGATCGCGCTCGGTTGGGACAATTTCGCCGAACTGCTCGAGGGCGCGGCCGAGATGGACCGGCATTTCCAGCACACCACGCTCAGCCAGAACGCGCCCGCGCTCGCGGCGTTCGCCGACCTCTATTACACGCAGGTTCGCCACGCCGAGACGCGCGCGACCTTCGCCTATGACGAGCGGCTGCGGCTGCTGCCGTCGTATCTCCAACAGCTCGAGATGGAATCGAACGGCAAGGGCACGACGATCGACGGCGAGGCGCTTGATCGGCCGAGCGCGGCGATCACCTGGGGCGGGGTCGGCACCGATGCGCAGCATGCGGTGTTCCAGTTGCTCCATCAGGGTACGCATCTGGTGCCGGTCGAATTCGTCGCGGTGATCGAGCCGGGCGATACGCTGTCCGAGGATCACCATCGCCAGCTGCTGCTCAACGCGTTCGCGCAGGGTGCGGCGTTGATGAAGGGCCGTCCCAACGACGATCTGGCGCGCAGCTATTCGGGCGACCGGCCGAGCTCGACGATCCTGATCGAGGACCTCGATGCGCGCACGCTGGGTGCGCTGATCGCCTTCTACGAACAGCGCGTGTTCGTGAGCGGCGTGCTGCTCGGGATCAATTCGTTCGACCAGTTCGGCGTCGAACTCGGCAAGGAAATGGCCAAGGCCGCCGATGCGGGTGACCAGGCGTTCGACGTGTCGACCACCGACCTGATCAAGCGCGCGTTCGGGTGATGCTGCTCGCGGCGGCGCTAGTGGCAGCATCGGGGGCAACGGCGAGCGTTGCCGAGATGCGGCATCAGCGCCGCGTGCTGATCGTCGCCGCGCCGAGCGAGGCCGATGCGCGGCGCACTGCGCAGCGGGCCGCGCTCGATGGGATGCCGAAGGAGCTCGACGATCGTGACGTCACGGTCGTCGAGATTACGGGCGATACCGTGCGTGGGGCGAAGGACAGTGCGGCGGCGCTTCGGACGCGCTGGCGACTGCCCAAGGCGGCGTTCGGCATGGTGCTGGTCGGCAAGGACGGCCATGCCGCCTTGCGTCGCGCCGAGCCGATCGACCGCGCCACATTGGTCGCGACGATCGATGCGATGCCGATGCGCCGCGCCGGGCAACGATAATGATGAGCGACGGTCCGCCGATGGGCGGCCGCAAGAGGACACGACATGGCTGAGTATGACTACGACCTTTTCGTCATCGGTGCGGGCTCGGGCGGCACGCGCGCGTCGCGCGTTGCGGCGGCACACGGCGCAAAGGTCGCGGTGGCCGAGGAATATCGCGTCGGCGGCACCTGCGTCATCCGCGGCTGCGTCCCCAAGAAGCTGCTCGTCTATGGCGCGCATTTCGCCGAGGATCTGAAGGACGCCAAGCGCTTCGGCTGGGACGTGCCGGAAAATCTCGGGTTCGATTGGGCCCGGTTGCGCGACAATGTGATGGAAGAGGTCGACCGGATCAACGGCGCCTATACCGACACGCTGACCAATAACGGCGTCGATATCATCCTCGATCGCGCGACGGTGACGGGGCCGCATTCGGTCAAGCTCGGCGACGGGCGCGAAGTCACCGCGGGCAAGATCCTGATCGCGGTCGGCGCGACGCCGATCGTGCCCGAATGCCCGGGGCATGAGCTCGGCATCACGTCGAACGAGGTGTTCCATCTCGACGCACTGCCCAAGCGTGTGCTGATCGCGGGGGCGGGCTATATCGCGAATGAATTCGCCGGGATCTTCAACGAATTCGGTTCGAAGGTCACGCTCATCAACCGGACCGACGTGATCCTGCGCGGCTATGACGAATCGATCCGCGATCGCCTGCTCCAGATCTCGATGATGAAGGGGCTCGATTTCCGCTTCAACGCGGCGTTCCGCGGGATCGAGCAGCAGCCCGATGGCTGCCTGCGGGTGTCGATGACCGGGCACGAGCCGATCGACGTCGATTGCGTGCTGTTCGCGACCGGTCGGTCGCCCAATACCGAAGGGCTTGGGCTGGAGAGCGCCGGCGTCGAGCTCGACGACAAGGGTGCGATCGTCGTCGATCCCGACAACAAGTCGACCTGCGACAGCATCTATGCGGTCGGCGATGTGACCAACCGTGTCCAGCTGACCCCCGTCGCGATCCGCGAGGGGCAGGCGTTCGCCGACACGCTGTTCGGCAACAAACCGCACCGCGTCGATTACGAGAACATCCCGTCCGCCGTGTTCAGCCATCCGCCGATGGCGGGCGTCGGCCTGACCGAGGCGCAGGCCAAGAACAAGTTCGGATCGGTGAAGGTCTATATGTCCGACTTCCGCCCGATGAAGAACGTGCTGGCGGGCCGCAACGAGCGCGCGCTGTACAAGATGGTGTGCAACGCCGAGACGGGTCAGGTGCTCGGGCTCCACATGATCGGGCCCGATTCACCCGAGATCCTGCAGGCGGCAGCGGTCGCGGTGAAGGCCGGGCTGACCAAGGATGCATTCGACCAGACCGTCGCGTTGCATCCGTCGATGGCGGAAGAGCTGGTGCTGCTGCGCTAGGGGTCGTTCGCGCGGCCACCCCCATCTCCGTCACCCCGGGCTCGTCCCGGGGTCCACCGGGATGCATGCACTGACGGCTCAGCTCGCGCGGCACGGCGGGCCCCGGCACAAGGCCGGGGTGACGGGTTAGGCGGCGCGTGCGAACACCGCCGGTCTTTCATCATCATTGGAGGGCGGAGCGGCCTTGCGCGCGCTCCGCTGCCGCCGAGCGCGCGGGGCGCGCCGCGGTGCGAAGCGGGCGACGAGGGCGCGCCAGCCGATACTGCCGCGCGTCGCGGTCGCGACCACGACCGTCGTCACCACGATGTCGATATAGGTCGAGATGTCCCACATCACGACGATCGTCGCGAGATCGAGCGGGCCCATCACCGCGAGCGCTTCGACGCCGATGGTCAGGAGAAGCGTCATGAGGACGAGGAACACGAGGTGCCGGCGTTCGACCTGGCGCACCGCGTCGAACGTCGCGCGCACCATGCGGTCCAGCCAGCGTGCCGCCGCGGTCTCGGGAAAACCCCTGAGCACGACCATCACAAAGAGCAGCAGACCCGTCAGCATGATATTCCCCCTTATCCCGCGGACGAGATAAGGGGCCCATTGCCGCCATACCAGTCCCGGGGATGACGGCGCGCTTGCACGTGGCTATATCGGCGCTCCCGGCCTAGCCGCCGGTTCCTATTGTCCCACGAAAGACCGCGATAATGTCCGCCATGTTCCGCATCACGCTGCCCGACGGTTCCGTCCGCGAGGTAGCCCCGGGAACTACCCCGGCCGATGTGGCCGCCGCGATCGGTCCCGGCCTCGCCAAGGCCGCCATCGCCGCGCGGATCGACGGCGAGCTGCGCGACATCATGCGCCCGTTCGAGGGCGACACGCAGCTGGCGCTGGTGACGTCGAAGGACGAGGCCGATGCGCTCGAACTCGCGCGCCATGACTTCGCGCACGTGCTCGCCGAAGCGGTGCAGCACCTGTTCCCGGGCACGCAGATCACCTTCGGCCCCTCGACCGACGACGGCTTCTATTACGACTTCGCGCCCCCCCGAATCGATGGCCGGGATCGCCCGTTCACCGACGAGGACCTTCCCGCGATCGAGGCCGAGATGCGCCGCATCATCGCCAAGAACGAGCCGCTGATCCGCGAAGTGTGGAGCCGCGCCGATCTGATCGCGCGCTGGCAGGCCGAGGGCGAGACCTTCAAGGCCGAATGGGCCGCCGAGCTCCCCGAGGGCGAGGAACTGACGGTCTACAAGGCGGGCAACGGGCCCGGTGCCTGGCTCGACATGTGCCGCGGGCCGCATCTCGCCTCGACCGGCAAGCTCGATCCAAACGCGTTCAAGCTGACGCGCGTCTCGGGCGCATACTGGCGCGGCGACCAGAAGAACGCGATGCTGAGCCGCGTCTACGGCACCGGCTGGCTCAACAAGAAGCAGCTCGATGCGCATCTCACGATGCTCGAGGAAGCCGGCAAGCGCGATCATCGCAAGATCGGGCAGGAGATGGACCTGTTCCACCTCCAGTCCGAGGCGCAGGGCTCGGTGTTCTGGCACCCCAAGGGCTTCATCCTGTGGCGGCAGCTCGAAGCGTATATGCGCCGCCGGCTCGACGCGGCGGGCTATGCCGAGGTCAAGACGCCGCAGCTGATGGACGCGCGCCAGTGGGAACAGTCGGGCCATTGGGGCAAGTATCGCGAGAATATGTTCGTCGTTCCCGACGAGATCCCCAATACCGAGGATGACGCCGCGATCTTCAGCGGCACCGCCGACCTGATGGCGCTGAAACCCATGAACTGCCCGGCGCACGTGCTGATCTTCCGCCAGGGGATCAAATCGTATCGCGACTTGCCGATCCGCATGGCTGAATTCGGCTGCTGCCACCGCAATGAGCCGCATGGCGCGCTCCACGGCATCATGCGCGTCCGCCAGTTCACGCAGGACGACGCGCACATCTTCGTGCGCGAGGATCAGCTTGTCGAAGAGGTCCAGCAATTCTGCGAGCTGCTCGACAGCGTGTACCGCGACCTCGGCTTCGAGGATTATGCGGTCAAGCTCGCGCTGCGGCCCGAGAAGCGGTTCGGCAGCGAAGAGATGTGGGACACGGCCGAGGATGAACTGCGCAAGGCGGTGCTCGGGTCCAGCCTCAGCGAGTCGATCAAGGCGAAGTTCGAGGAACTGCCGGGTGAGGGGGCGTTCTATGCGCCAAAGCTCGAATTCCATCTGACCGATGCGATCGGGCGGACGTGGCAGGTCGGCACGATCCAGTCCGACCGCGTGCTGCCCGAGCGTCTCGACGCGTCGTACGTCGGCGCGGATGGCGAGCGGCATCGCCCGATCATGCTCCATCGCGCGATCCTCGGCACGTTCGAGCGCTTCATCGGCATCCTGATCGAGCACCACGCCGGGCGCTTCCCGTTGTGGCTCTCGCCCGTACAGGCGGTGGTCGCGACGATCGTGTCCGACGCCGACGATTACGCACGCGAAGTGGCCGAGAAGCTCAAGGCCGCGGGAATTCGCGTCGAAACCGACCTGCGCAACGAAAAGATCAACTACAAGGTGCGCGAGCATTCGCTGGCGAAGGTCCCGAACCTGCTGGTAGTCGGCAAGCGCGAGGCCGAGGAGGGCAAGGTCGCGCTGCGCCAATTGGGCAGCGATCGCCAGCAATTCCTGACGCTCGACGACGCAATCGCGATGCTCACCGAAGCCGCCAAGGCCCCCGATCTGTAACGGCGCCGATCCCGCACGACTGTCACCCCGGCCGTGCGCCGGGGGGCACGTCTCGCTTCGAAAGCGGATCGTGGTGCACGGTGGACCCGGGCACAAGGCCCGGGTGACGAAGATGCGCGAGGCCACCTTTCGTTTTGCCCGAAAAACCCCTATATCGTCTCTGAAACAATCGCAGGAGCTACACCTATCCGACCCCCGATGACCCGCCAGGCGCCGCCAATGAATGGCCCTCGCTTCAACGAATTCATTGTATCGCCCAAGGTTCGCGTGATCGACCAGGACGGTGAGAACCTCGGTGTCATGTACACGCGCGAGGCGATGGAGCAGGCGCGCGAGGTCGGTCTCGACCTGGTCGAAGTGTCGCCCAACGCCGATCCGCCCGTCGCCAAGTTCCTCGACGTCGGCAAGTTCAAGTACGAGGCGCAGAAGAAGGCGAACCTCGCGCGGAAATCGCAGAAGACGCAGGAGATCAAGGAGATCAAGATGCGTCCCAACATCGATGACCACGACTATGACACCAAGATGAAGAAGGTGCTCGAGTTCATCGACGAGGGCGACAAGGTCAAGATCACGCTGCGCTTCCGTGGCCGTGAATTGAGCCACGGCCAGCTCGGTATGGTCCTCCTCCAGCGCGTCCAGGCCGATGTGGCGGAAACCGCCAAGGTCGAGGCCTATCCGCGTATGGAAGGCCGTCAGATGCTGATGGTGCTCGCGCCCAAATAAGTCCTTAATGGCTACCTTTGCCGGGCTGGCCGACGCCTCTGCGCGCCGGCCCGGTGCGTTTCCCCGCTTTACGTAACGTCACCCCATTCTTGCTGCACTGCGGCGAACGGGCCGGTGTGGCCATACTACATCACCCATCTTCTAAATCGTGTTTCTCGCGGGCTTTTTGCTTTACGCTCAGCCCTGCGTAGCTAATCAGAACGACAATACCCAAAAAACGAAAAACGTTGGAGAGTTCTGAAATGCGCAAAACCGCGTACTTGTTGTCGGTCGCTGCCGTCGCGATCTCGGCCCCTGCCTTCGCCCAGACCGCCCCCGCCACCACTCAGCAAGATGCGCAGGCCGGAACGCCCGCCACAGCGCCCGCCGCCACCCAGGATGCGAATGCGGGCGACATCATCGTCACCGCAACGCGCCGCTCGGAGCGCCTGTCGAACGTGCCGATCGCGGTCTCCGCAGTCGGGCAGGAAGCGCTGCAGAATTCGGGCGGCTCGGACATCCGTGCGCTCAATCAGCTCGCGCCGTCGCTGCTCATCTCCTCGACCGGCAGCGAATCGAACGCCTCGGCGCGCATTCGCGGCGTCGGCACCGTCGGCGACAACCCCGGCCTCGAAAGCTCGGTCGCGGTGTTCATCGACGGCGTCTATCGCAGCCGCACCGGCGTTGGCCTCAACGAACTGGGCGAGATCGACCGCGTCGAGGTGCTGCGCGGGCCGCAGGGCACGCTGTTCGGCCGCAATGCCTCGGCCGGCCTGATCAACATCATCACCGCGTCGCCGAAATTCACCTTTGGCGGCTATGGCGAAGGCACGTACGGCAATTACGACCAGAAGCGCCTCGCCGGCGGGGTGACCGGACCGATTACCGACACGCTCGCCTTCCGGCTCGACGGCGTCTACGTCAATCGCGACGGCTTCTACCGCACCGTCAATCCGGCGAACGGCACCGAATCGCGGGTCAACGATCGTAACCGTTACTTCGTCCGCGGCCAGTTGCTGTTCAAGCCGACCGCCGACCTCAGCTTCCGCCTGATCGGCGATTATTCGCACCGCAACGAGAGCTGCTGCGGCGCGACCTATTACGGCCAGAAGCAGACGACCGATCCGACGCCGGACGCGGCGGCGGCCAATGGCGCCGGCGTCAATGCCGATCGCGCCGTGTCGGTTACCCCGGCCAATCCGATCGTCGACATCCTGCGGCGCGCGGGCGCCTATTATCCGCTCGCCGGCAACACGCCGGGCACCTTCAACCGCGAAGTCGCGATCACGCCGGGCCAGACCTATCGCAACACGACCGTCGATTATGGCGGCTCGCTGCAGGCCGACTGGAATCTGGGCGGCGCGACGCTGACCTCGATCACGGCATACCGTGAGTACAAATCGGGCAATGCCGGTGACGTCGACTACACCAATGTCGACCTGACGCACCGTGCGGCCGACGGCAACGCGTACCGCCAGTTCCACACCTTCACGCAGGAAGCGCGCCTCCAAGGCTCGGCCTTCGGCGACAAGCTCGACTGGCTCGTCGGCGGTTTCTACTCGAAGGAGAACTTGCGGGTCGTCGATAACGCCGTGTTCGGTGCGCAATATGGCGAGTTTGGCGCGTGCCGTCTGGTCGCCAATATCAGCCAGAACGCCGCGCTGCAGAACAACACCGCGCCGGGCTGCTTGTCGGCAACCGGTCGCGCGACGATCACGGGCGCGTTCGGCGCACTCGCACCCGCCGTGCTCGGTGGGCTCGATCGCCTGACCGGTGGTCCAGGCGTCGGCGGCGGCGTCAACAATGTCGGCGACCAGGGTTCGGTCTATCGCCAGAAGAGCGAGAATTACGCCTTCTTCACGCACAACATCTTCCACATCACCAACACCATCTCGCTGACGCTCGGCGCGCGCTACACGCACGAAGCCAAGAATTTCAGTGCGAACTTCAACAACACCAACACCGTGTGCCCGGTGCAGCAGGCCAATCTGTCGCCGCTGCTCGCCAGTGCGGCGGTTCCTGCAGCCGCCAAGGCCTATATCGGCGGCATCCTGACGCTGAGCTGCACCGGCAACTCGTCGTCGCAGCTCAACACGCTCAACCTGCAGAACAATTTCGGCGAGGGTAAGGTCACCGGCACCGCGGTCCTGTCCTGGAAGCCGATCCCCAGCCTGCTGACCTATGCGTCCTATGCCAAGGGCTACAAGTCGGGCGGTTACAACCTCGACCGTTCGCCTTTGGGTGGCGCGTCGGGCGTGTTCGGGCCGCGCAGCAACGCCGATGCGGCGGGGCTGCGGTTCGCAGCGGAGACGGTCAATAGCTATGAGCTCGGCGCCAAGTTCAAGACGCGCGGCTTCAGCCTCAACGTCGCGGCGTTCCGTTCGGAGTTCAAGAACTTCCAGCTCAACACCTTCAACGGGTCGGTGTTCGTCGTGCAGAACCTCATCGGCTGCTCGACCAGCCTCAACGGCGGCGACACCGACAATCTGGCCGCGACCGGCCAGTGCACTGGCAAGGCGGACAAGCCCGGCGTGATCTCGCAGGGTGTCGAGCTTGAAGCGACGATGACGCCGATCCGCCAGTTCCAGGTGACGGCAGGCTATACCTTCGCCGACACGAGGATCGCGCGCAATCTGGTCGGCAATGCGGCTGGTGCCCCGCTCGATCCGGCGCTGTTCCTGCTGCCCGGCAGCCAATTGTCGAACGCCCCGCGTCATGTCGTCACGACCTCGGCGGCCTGGACTCCCGATCTTGGTTCGAACGGCCTGTCGGGCCTGGTCTATGTCGATAGCCGCATGACCTCCGACTATAACACCGGCTCGGATCTGGCGCCCGAGAAGAAGCAGGACGGCTTTGCGCTGGTCAATGCGCGCGTCGGTATCCGCGGCAAGGATCAGCTCTGGGCGATCGAGTTCTGGGCGCAGAACGTGTTCAACAAGCAGTACATCCAGGTCGCGTTCAACACGCCGTTCCAGGGCGCTGGCTCGTCGGCCAACGTCGCCAATTTCGGCGGGACCGGCAATGCGCTCTACTCGGCCTTCCTCGCCGAGCCGCGCACGTATGGCGTGACGTTGCGCTCGCGCTTCTGACGCTTAGCGCGGTGAGACTGGCGGCCCGCTCCTCGGTGTCGAGGGGCGGGCCGTCGTGTCTCGAAACCGCCCGTGGCGCGGCTCAGCGCACTGTCGGCTGGGGTGGTGTCGTCGGTTCCCACAGTTCGATCGGATTGCCCTCGGGATCGTGGATCCGCGCGAAGCGGCCGATCGCTGGATCGTTCCACGCCTCGTTGGTCAGCACGTCGATCCCTGCCGCGCCGAGCGCGATCGCCAGCCCGTCCAGATCATGGACGCGCAGGTTGAGCATGTAAGGCTTGTCGGGGCTGAAATAGTCGGTGTCGGCGGCGAAGGGTGCGAACACCACCGGACCGCCTTGCGCCTGCCACGCCCACGCGTCGGGCGCCGCGCCCTCGAGCGAGACGCAGCCGGCACCGACCCCGAGATGGCGGCGATACCAGTCGGACAGCGCGTCCGGATCCTTGCTGCGGAAAAACAGGCCGCCAATTCCGAGTACCGGCATCGATCGTTCCTTTCATGCAGTCGCGTGCGGGAATCGATTATCCCGCAGCGATTTACGGCACGTCGGGACGGTCGCCAATCACCGATTGCGCGGTCGCACTCAGCGCGCGCGCAGCAAGCTCGTCAAGGCAAGGTCGAGCGCCGAGAGAAAGCGCGAGCGGTCTTCCTTACGGAACGGCGCGGGCCCGCCGGTTTGCTCGCCGCCGGCGCGCAGATCGGCCATGATCGCGCGCACCGCGATCGCGCTGCCGATCGAGCTGCTGGTAAACGCTTTGCCGGTCGGGCCGATCACCACCGCGCCGGCCTTGAGGCAGCGATCGGCGAGCAGGATATCGGCGGTCACCACCACCGTCGCGGCATGAGCGTGCTCCGCGATCCAGTCGTCGGCGGCGTCGAACCCCGAATCGACCACGACGCGCGAGATCAGCGGATGCACCGGGATGCGCAAATGAATGTTGCTCACCACGATCACGGGGATGTCGACGCGGTACGCGACGCGGTAGATTTCGTCCTTTACCGGGCAGGCATCGGCGTCGATCAGGATTTGCACTAGGGTGGTCACTTCGAAGCCATGCCATGCGGGCGGGCGCGGCGGCAAGCCGTGCGCTTGGACATATCCTACGCCGCGTCGGCCATCCGCTCGCCCGCGGCGGCCGCAAGCAGGCGGCGCTCGATCGTCCGGAGCCGGCTTACCGCGGCGATCTTGTCTCCGGTCAGATCGGTCAGGTAGAAGGTGTCGACCGCGCGTTCGCCATAGGTCGCGACATGCGCCGAGTGGATCGTCACGCGCGACTGGAACAGCGTATAGGCGAGCTGGTGGAGCAGCGCCGGCCGGTCACGCGCATTGACTTCGATGACGGTGAAGCGGTTCGACGCCTTGTTGTCGATCAGCACGTTGGGCGCGATCGCGAAGGCTTCCGCGCGTGGGCGGGGGAGCGGCTTGGCCATCAGCCGGTCGATCATCTTGCCGCGATTGGCGAGCGCGTCTTCGATCGCGTGTTTCAGTCGCTCGAGCTGCGCGGCCTCGTCGAACGGGCGGCCATACGGATCCTGGACGAGGAAATTGTCGAGCGCCATGCCGTCGCGCGTGGTGTGGATTCGTGCGTCGATGATGTTGCCGCCCGCGACACTGATCGCGCCTGCGATGCGGTAGAACAGCCCGGGATGATCGGCCGCGTAGATCGTCACCAGAGTCGCGCCGCGTTCGGGATAGACTTGCGCCGCGATGGAAAGCTGTGCGTCACCCGCGTCGGCGACCAGGCGCGCGTTGCGCGCGATGACATCCTCGGGCTCGGCGACCCAATAGGGTTCGGGCAGTCGGCGGACGAGCGCGTCGAACTGTTCGGGGCTCCAGCCGAGCAACGCGCGCAGCGCGTCTTGCTTGACCGCAACGCGCTCGCTCCGGCCTTTCTGCTTGTGGCCGAGCCGCAGCACTTCCTCGGCCGAGTCGTAGAGCGTCGCGAGCAACTGCCGCTTCCAGCCGTTCCACACGCCCGGCCCGACCGCGCGAATGTCGACGACGGTCAGCAGCAGCAGCAGCCGGAGCCGCTCGGGACTCTGCACGATCTCGGTGAAATCAAGGATCGTCTTGAAGTCCGACAGGTCGCGCTTGAACGCGGTCGCCGACATCAGCAGGTGGAAGCGCACCAGCCAGGCAACAGTCTCGGTCTCGGCCGGGCTCAGGCCGAAACGCGGGCACAGCTTGTGCGCCACCTCGGCGCCGAGGATCGAATGGTCGCCGCCGCGGCCCTTGGCGATATCGTGGAGGAGCACCGCGACATAGAGCGCACGGCGCGAGACGATCTGGTGGAGCAGGACCGTCGCCAGCGGGTGGTCGACCTCGAGATCGCCATGTTCGATCTTCGACAGCAGCCCGATCGCGCGGATCGTATGCTCGTCGACGGTATAATGATGGTACATGTCGAACTGCATCTGCGCGACGACGCGCGCGAAATCCGGAACGAAGCGGCCGAACACGCCGGCCTCGTTCATCCAGCGCAGCACGATCTCGGGGTCGCGCGGGGAGGTCAGCACGTCGAGGAACAGCGCGTTGGCGGTCGGGTCCTGGCGGATGTCGTCGGCGAGCTTCGCATCGCGCGCGGCAGCGCGCATCGTCAGTGGATGGATTTCAAGGCCGTGCTTGTCGGCGAGCGCGAACAGTTCGAGCAGCCGCGTCGGTTTCTCTGCGAGGAAGTCGTCGCTGGGGATGGCGAGCCGCCCGCGGATCACGGTGAAGCCGTTGAGCTTGCGCGGGGATCGGCGGAGCGTCGGCAGTCCGAAGCGCCGCCCGCGTGCGGCGAACTTCTCGTCGAGATGCGCGAGGAAGACCCCCGTCAGATCGCCCGCGGTGCGCGCCTGCAGGAAGTAGAATTGCATGAAGCGTTCGACCTTGGATTTGCCGGGACGGTCGGCAAAGCGCATCCGCTCGGCAATCTCGCGCTGCAGGTCGAAGGTCAGTCGGTCCTCGGCACGGCCCGAGATCGCGTGGAGGTGGCAGCGCACCGCCCAGAGGAAATTCTCGGCGCGGTGAAACTGGCGATATTCGTCGCGGCTGAGCAGGCCTGCCTCGACCAGTTGCGCGGGCTCGCTGACGTTATAGGCGAACTTGCCGATCCAGAAGAGCGTGTGGAGATCGCGCAGGCCGCCTTTGGCTTCCTTGACGTTGGGTTCGACGACATAGCGCGTGTCGCCCATCTTCTTGTGGCGCACGTCACGCTCGGCGAGCTTGTCGGCGATGAACTGGCGCGCGCTGTCGGCCTGGACCTCAGCCTTGAAGCGCCGTGCCGCCTCATCATAGACGGCCTGGTCGCCCCAGACGTAGCGCGCCTCGAGCAAGGCGGTGCGAATCGTCACATCGCTCTTGGCCTGGCGCACCATTTCGTCGAGCGAGCGGCTGCTATGGCCGACCTTCATGCCCAAGTCCCATAGCGCGTACAGGATCGTCTCGATCACTTGCTCGGTCCAGCCGCTCTGCTTCCAAGGGGTGAGGAAGCCGACATCGACATCCGAATAGGGCGCCATCTCGCCGCGCCCGTACCCGCCCACCGCGATGATCGTGATGCGCTCGGCGGCGGTCGGGTTGCTGTTGGGATAGAGCCGCTCGGTCGTGAAATCGTAGAGCAGCCGCAGCAACTGGTCGGTCAGGAACGCCTGGCTCGCGGCGATCTCGAGCCCGCGTGAGGGATGTTCGATCAGCCGCTGCGCTATTTCCTCGCGCCCGGCATCGAGCGCGGCCTTGAGCAGTGCGGTGCCTTGCGCGCGCAACGCCGCTTTGTCGCCATCGAGCGCGGCGAGCGCATCGGCGAGGCTGCGCCGGTCGATGATCGCGCGGCGCTGGGGGACGGATTCGAAGCGGGAAGCCATGCAGCGCAGATAGGGGGTAAGTGTGCGTCCGTCCACGCGACTTGACGTAAGCGCGCGCCTGTCCAAGGTTCGCGCCATGCCCAGATCCCCGCGCCGCCAGATCGTCCAGATGGGCGGCTTCCCCGCCGTCAAGACCGGTGGGCCGTCGCCCTATGGCGATCTCTATTACGGCGTGATGGAGATGAGCTGGCCGTGGTTCATCGCGCTCGTCTCGGCGAGTTTCGTCGCGATCAATCTGGTGTTCGGCACGATCTACGCGCTGCTCCCCGGTGCAATCGGGACGATGCAGCCCGGATCGGTGATCGACGGCTTCTTCTTCTCGGTCGATACGCTCGGCACCGTCGGGTACGGCGTCATGGCGCCGGTGACGCGGCTTGGCCATGCGATCGCCGCGGTCGAGATCCTGATCGGCCTGTTCTTCTCGGCGACGATCACCGGGCTGATCTTCGCGCGCTTCGCCCGCCCGCGCGAAAGCCTGATCTTCAGCGATGTCGCGGTGATCGGGCGCTATCTTGGGCGGCGCGCGCTGATGATCCGCGTCGCCTCGAAACGGTCGCGACCGCTCGCCGACGTCACGGCGCAGATGAGCTGGCTCGAAACAGTGCATCTCGGCGACGGCCGAACCTTTCGCCGGCTGAGCGAATTGCCGCTGGTGCGGAGTCGTAATCCGATGCTCGGGCTGGCCTGGACGCTGGTTCATATCCTCGACGACGACAGCCCGGTGCTCGCCGCGCTGGCGGACGCGAACGATCGCTTCCTGCTGACTTTGTCGATCAGCGGGATCGACACATTGCTCGCGAGCCAGTCGCTCGGCGGCCAGCGCTATGTCCGCGAGACCGTGCTGATCGACCACGAGTTCGTCGATGTCATTAGCGACGAGAATGGCACGACGCATCTCGACCTGCGCGGTTTCCACAAAACGGTGGCGATCGCCGAGCCGGTGCTGACGATCGAGGTGCCGTGAGCGGCGCGGCACCTTTGGGCGCAAGCGCCGGGATGCGCGGCGGCGCGCGTTGTGGTCCAGCGACCGCATGACCGATCCGACGCCCGCTTCCACCCCCCTCGACCGTCCCGTCTGGCACAGCCTCACCGGGCGGCATGCCGCGCTGGCCATCGGCGATGCGCGGGCGGTGCGGTTCCGCCCCGACGTCAATCTGTTCGGTGCCGCCGCCGACGCGTCGCCCGAAGCGCTCGCCGCGCTTGCGGCGTTGGTCCCCGTGCAGGGCGTGCTGGCAACGGTCGGTATCGGCGCGGCGCCGCCGCTGCCAGGGACCGTCGTCGACGCCGAGCGGCGGCTCGACCAGATGGTCGCGATGCAGCTTACCCGCGCCGGCCGGACGATCGACGTCGTCCCGCTTGGCGCGGCCGACGCTGCCGAGATGTTCGAGCTCGCAACGCTGACCGCGCCGGGGCCGTTCTTTCCCAATACCTATCTGCAGGGTGGCTATGTAGGTGTGCGGCGCAGCGGGCGGCTGGTCGCGATGGCGGGCGAGCGGATGAAGCTGCCCGGCTTTACCGAGGTGAGCGCGGTCTGCACGCATCCCGATCATCGCGGGCAGGGCTATGCGCGTGCGCTGATGGAAGCGGTCATCGCGCCGCGGCTCGAGCGCGGCGAGGGCGTCTTTCTGCACCACTATCCGGATAACCCGGCGGTCGCGCTCTACCGGTCGATGGGCTTCGTGCCGCGCGCGGCGATGACGCTGACGCTCTTCGCCCGCGCTTGAACCCGCGAGGGGCCGCTACTCCCGCGCGAGTGCCTTGAGCCGGTAGAGCGTCTCGAGCGCCTCGCGCGGGGTCAGCGCGTCGACGTCGAGCGTTTCGACAGCGGCGCGGATCGCGTCGCATTGCTCTTCCGCGACTTCGAGCGCGGCGGCGAACAGCGGCAGGTCGTCGAGCCCCGCGGCAAGCCCGCCGGTCTTGGCGCGGCCGGCCTCGAGCTTGCTGAGCACCGCCTTCGCGCGGGCGATCGTGGCGGGCGGCAGGCCGGCAAGGCGTGCGACGGCGAGGCCGTAGCTGCGATCGGCGGGGCCTTCGGACACTTCGTGGAGCAGCACAAGCTCGCCCTTCCACTCGCGCGCACGGACGTGGTGGAGCGTCAGCGCGTCGCAGCGCTCGGCGAGGCGGGTCAGCTCGTGATAATGCGTCGCGAACAGGCAGCGGCAGCGATTGTCCTCGTGGATCGCCTCGACCACCGCCCAGGCGATCGCGAGCCCGTCATAGGTCGATGTGCCACGGCCGACCTCGTCGAGGATGACGAAGCTGCGCGGCGTCGCCTGCGCGAGGATGGCGGCGGTCTCGACCATCTCGACCATGAAGGTCGAGCGCCCGCGCGCGAGATTGTCCGATGCGCCGACACGGCTGAACAGCCGATCGACCAGGCCGAGCGTCGCGGCGGTGGCGGGGACGTAGCTGCCGGCTTGCGCGAGCACCGCGATCGCGGCGTTCTGGCGCAGGAAGGTCGATTTGCCGCCCATGTTCGGGCCGGTGACGAGCCACAGCCGCGAGTCTTCGGACAGGCGGCAATCGTTCGCGACGAAGCGCTCGCCGCGCTTCGCAAGCGCATCCTCGACGACCGGGTGCCGCCCGCCGACGATATCGAAACAGGCGTGATCGACCAGCGTCGGGCGCGCCCAACCGCCCTCGGTCGCGCGTTCGGCAAGGCCGGCCGCGACATCGAGCCGCGCGAGCGCATCAGCGGTCGCGGCGACCGCCTCGCGCTTGGCGAGCGCGGCGGCGATCAGATCTTCGAGGTGCGCTGCCTCAGCCGCCAGCGCGTGGGCGCCGGCCTGGGTCACTTTCAGCGCGACCTCGTGGAGTTCAGGCGCGTTGAAGCGGATCGCGCCAGCCATCGTCTGGCGATGGGTGAAGCCGCTCTCGGGCTTCATCAGCGCATCGCCGAAACGCGCGGGCACTTCGATATGATAGCCGAGCACGCCGTTGTGGCGGATCTTCAGCGCGGTGACGCCGGTGCGGCCGCGATAGTCGGCCTCGAGCGCGGCGATCGCGCGACGTCCGCCGGCACCCGCATCGCGCAGGTCGTCGAGGGCGGCGTCATAGCCCGGCGCGATATAGCCGCCGTCCGAGGCGTCGATCGGCGGGCTTGCGACGAGCGCGCGCGTCAGCAGGTCGATCAGCGCGCCGTGACCGCGGAGCGCTGGGGCCAGCTCGCCAAGCAAGGCCGGCGGCTGATCGATCTTGCCAAGCCGCTCGCCCAATCGCCACGCGCCGTCGAGCCCGTCGCGCAATTGCCCGAGATCGCGCGGCGAACCGCGCCCCGCGGCGAGGCGTCCGAGCGCGCGGCCGATATCGGCCATGCTGCGCAGCGTACCGCGCAACGCCTCGCGCAGCCCCGCATCCTCGGCGAGCAAGGTGACCAGATCGAGCCGCGCCTCGATCCGGCCGCGGTCCATCAGCGGCGCGCCGATATCGGCGGCGAGCAGCCGCGCGCCCGCCGCAGTGACGGTACGATCGACCGCGTCGAGCAGGCTGCCCTTGCGCGCGCCGTTGGTGGTCTGCGTGAGCTCAAGGCTCTCGCGCGTCGCCGCATCGATCGCCATCTGCTGCGTCGTTTGCGCCAGGCGCGGCGGGCGCAGGAACGGGATCGCGCCCTTGGCGGTATGGTCGAGATAGGCGACGAGACCGCCTGCCGCCGCAAGCGCGGCGCGGCCGAACTGGCCGAAGCCGTCGAGCGTCGCAACGTCGTACAGCGCCTTCAATCGCGTCTCGCCGCGGCCGCTGTCGAAATCGGCGCGCGGGCGCAGCATCGTCGCCGTGTCGGCAAACGCGGTAGCCTCGGATGCGATCGTTTCGGCCGGCGCAAGCCGCGCGAGTTCAGCACCGAGACTGGCAGCATCGCACTCGATCAGCTCGAAACGCCCGGTCGAGATATCCGCGGCGGCAACCGCGACGCCGCCCGCCGCCTCGCCGATCGCGACGCACCAATTGGCGGTGCGCGCGTCGAGCAACGCTTCCTCGGTCAGCGTCCCCGCCGTCACGACGCGGACGATGGCGCGCGAGACGAGCGTCTTGCCGCTGCGCTTCTTGGCGTCGGCCGGGCTTTCGGTCTGTTCGGCGATCGCGACGCGGTGCCCGGCCTTGATGAGGCGCGCGAGATAGGCGTCGGCGGCGTGGACCGGCACGCCGCACATCGGGATCGGCACGCCGTGATGCTCCCCGCGCGCGGTGAGCGCGATGTCGAGCACCGCCGCGGCGATCCTCGCATCGTCGAAGAACATTTCGAAGAAGTCGCCCATCCGGTAGAACAGCAGGCAATCTGCCGCGTCCGACTTGAGCGCGAGATACTGCGCCATCATCGGGGTTGGAGTGGATGCGGCAGGTGCGGGGGGAGGGGTCAGCGGAGGCGCCATCCCCGTCCGATACCGCCCCCACCCCCGAAAGGAAACCGCCCGCGCGCGGTCCTCGCCCGTCAGTGCGCGGCGTTGAGCCGCGCATAGACGGCGTCGTACCGCCCCTCGCGCTCGGCATCGCGCAGGAATTTGACGCGCTCCACGGTGTTTTCCGGGCCCTCGGGGTTCGCCGCGAGCAAGGCCATCGTCTCGGCGATATAGGCGTCGAGCGGCATCGAATTGAGATCTTCGGCATGCCCCGGCATCAGATCGGTCGCGACCGCGGGCGGCGCGATCTCGATCACGTCGATCCCGGTTTCGGCGAGCTGCGAACGCAGCGCCTGCGACCAGCTGTGGATCGCCGCCTTGGTCGCCGAATAGGTCGGCGTGGCGACGAGCGGGACGAAGGCGAGCCCTGACGAAACCGTCAGGATCGCGGCATCCGCCTGGCTTCGCAGGTGCGCGAGCAGAGCGGCGGTCAGTCGGATCGGGCCGAGCAGATTGGTCGCGATCATCGCTTCGGCGTCGCTCACGTCATACGGTTCGGCGGTGAACGTCTCGGCGCGCATGATCCCGGCATTGTGGACCACGACGTTGAGCGCGGGGTAATCGACGACGATCTGGGCTGCAAAGCGCGCGACATCGGCGGCATCGGCGACATCGAGCATGGCGGTCGCAATTCCCGGCACATCGTGCGCGAGCGCCTCGAGCGGGGCGGCACGGCGCCCGGCGACGATCACCTGGTTGCCGAGGGCGTGAAACTGCTCTGCTAGCGCGCGGCCAATGCCCGATCCGCCGCCGGTGATGAGAAGGGTGTTGCCGGTCATCTTCATGAAAATTCTCCTGCCGCAATGACGTGGACGCAGATATGGGCTACGCTCTCCATTAGAAAGTAGGCACCGAAAGCTGCCATACGCACCTGAAGGAAACCGATGGCTGTCTCGCATGACTATCCCGAGGATCTCGATCCGCGCGTCGAGGCGCTCGTTACCGAAGTGATCGGCCGCGTCGCCGACAAATGGACGATGATCACGCTCGAAGTGCTGACCGAACATGGCGAACTGCGCTTTTCGCGGATCGCGCAATTGGTCGAGGGGATCAGCCAGAAGATGCTGACCCAGACGCTGCGCCAGATGGAGCGCGATGGTCTGGTGATCCGTACGATCCACCCGGTGATCCCGCCCAAGGTCGAATATCGCCTGACCGAACTTGGCCTCACGCTGGCCGAGGCGTTTTGCGGCGTATGGGCGTGGGCGGCGCGGAATATCGACCGAATCACCGCGTCGCGCGCCGCGTTCGATAGCCGCGGCATCGACTAGGGGCGTTCCCATCGCGCCAAACTCTGCCTAAGGCAGCGCCATTCCAGGAGACCGTCCGCCATGTCCGAAGAATCGAACCTTCAGTTTTCCGAGCGCGAAGCGCTGCTGTTCCATTCCGAGGGTCGGCCGGGCAAGCTCGAGATCATCGCCTCCAAGCCGATGGCGACGCAGCGCGACCTCGCTTTGGCCTATTCGCCGGGCGTCGCGGTGCCGGTGCTAGCGATCGCCGCCGATCCGAGCCTCGCCTATGATTACACCGCCAAGGGCAATCTCGTCGCGGTGATCTCGAACGGCACCGCGATCCTCGGGCTCGGCAATCTCGGCGCGCTGGCCTCCAAGCCGGTGATGGAAGGCAAGGCCGTGCTGTTCAAGCGCTTCGCCGATGTCGACGCGATCGACATCGAGCTGAAGACCGAGGACCCCGATCGACTGATCGACGCGATCGAGCTGATGGAGCCGAGCTTTGGCGGGATCAACCTCGAGGATATCAAGTCGCCCGAATGCTTCATCATCGAGCAGACGCTGCGCGCCAAGATGAACATCCCGGTGTTCCATGACGACCAGCACGGCACCGCGATCATCTGTGCGGCGGGGCTCATCAACGCGCTGTTCCTGACCGGCCGCGACATCAAGACCACCCGGGTGGTGATGAACGGCGCCGGCGCGGCGGCGATCGCCTGCGCCGAACTCATCAAGGCGATGGGCCTGCCCAACGACCATCTGACGATGATCGATCTGGGCGGCGTGATCTACCAGGGCCGCGACGACATCAACCAGTGGCAGTCGGCGCATGCCGTCAACACCGCCGCGCGCACGCGCGCCGAGGCGCTGGTGGACGCCGACGTGTTCATCGGCGTTTCGGCGGCGGGCGCGCTGCCAGCGGCGGACCTGATGAAGATGGCGCCCAAGCCGATCATCTTCGCGATGGCCAACCCCGATCCCGAGATCACCCCGCCCGAAGCCAAGGCGGCGCGCCCCGACGCGATCATCGCCACCGGGCGCTCGGATTATCCGAACCAGATCAACAACGTGCTATGCTTCCCGTTCATCTTCCGCGGCGCGCTCGACGTGCGCGCGACGACGATCAACGACGAGATGAAACTCGCCGCGGCGCATGCGCTGGCGGCGCTTGCACGTCAGCAGGTGCCCGAGGAAGTCGCCGTCGCGTACGGCGTGCGGCACACCTTCGGCCCCGATTACATCATCCCCGCGCCATTCGATCCGCGCCTCATGGAAATCGTCCCCGTCGCGGTCGCCAAGGCGGCGATGGATTCGGGCGTCGCGACCAAGCCGATCCTCGATCTCGACGCCTATCGCCAGACGCTCAAGGCGCGGCTCAACCCGACCACGTCGGTGCTGACGCTTGCCTATGAAGGCGCCAAGGCGCATCCCAAGCGCGTGCTGTTCGCCGAGGGCGAAGAGGAAGTCGTGTTGCGCGCAGCGATCGCGTTCAAGGACGGCGGTTACGGCACGCCGGTGCTGGTCGGGCGCGACGACGTTCCCGAGCGGCTGCGCGCGCTCGGCGTCACCGATCCCGACAGCTATGAGCTCCACAACAGCCGCAAATCGCCGCTGGTGCCGCGGATGGTCGATTTCCTCTATGGTCGGCTCCAGCGCCGCGGCTATCTGCGGCGCGATTGCGAGCGGATGATCAATCAGGATCGCAACATCTTCGGCGCGGTGATGCTCCAGCTCGGCGAAGCCGATGCGATGATCACCGGCATCACGCGGACCTATGCGCACACGATGCGCGAAGTGCGCCGCGTGATCGATCCCGAGGCGGGCCGCACGCCGTTCGGCATCCATCTGATGGTCGGCCAGAGCCACACCGTGTTCATGGCCGACACGACGGTCAATGAACGCCCCAGTGCCGAGGAACTCGCCGACATCGCCGAGGGCACCGCGCTCGTCGCCAAGCGGATGGGGCATGAGCCGCGCGTCGCGTTCCTCAGCTATTCGACCTTCGGCAATCCCGAGGGCAATTGGCTCGACGACATTCGCGCGGCGGTGAAGGTGCTGGATGCGCGCAAGGTCAGCTTCGAATATGAGGGCGAGATGGCGCCCGACGTCGCGCTCAACCCCAAGCAGCTCGCCAATTATCCTTTCGCGCGGCTGTCGGTGCCGGCCAATGTGCTGATCCTGCCGGGGCTGCAATCGGCCAACATCTCGGCCAAGCTGCTGCGCGAGCTGGGCGGCGACGCGGTGATCGGGCCGATGCTGGTCGGCATGGAAAAGTCGGTGCAGATCGCGCCGATGACGAGCACCGCGAGCGAGCTTGTGACGCTCGCCGTGCTCGCCGCCGGGGGAATTGCGCGCTGAGTCCCCGGCGTCAGGCGACCGGCGTGGGCGAGGGGCCGCGTGGCATGTCGGCGGGTGCGACGTGGAAGTCGTCAAGAGCGGGGGCGTAGCTGCTGGGCAGCGGTCGGCCGAATTCGGCAAAGGTGCGCTGCACGTCTGCGCGCGGCGCGATCCGGCGCAGCATCTGTTCGGTGAGCGACAGCGCGGGCAGCCCCTTTTTCGCGCGATACCGCGCGGTTTCGAGCGCGACGAGCGCCTCGGTGCGCATGTCGGGGTCGCGCGCGGCCCTGATCCAGTGGCGGGCCTGGTCGTCGATGGGCGCCACGCAGGCGACCGCATAGTCCTCGGCAGCCTTGGCGCTGGGATAGACGGTCTGCAGCCGCTTGAGTTGCGCCTTGGCCTGATCCTGCTTGCCGAGACCCTGCAGCGCGCACGCGCGCAACGCGACGAAATAGCCCGCAGCAACCGGGCTTTCGAGCTTGTCCGCGGTTGGCGGATGGCGGTCGAGCAGTTCGATCGCGCCGGTAAAGTCCTGCGCCAGCAACACTTGCATCACCAGATTGGGCACGATGTTCTCGATCCCGGATTCGAGCTGTTCGGGGGCGTCGACCGCCGCGCGCATCCGGCGAATCCCTTCGGCGCGCTCGCCTTGTTCCGCCAGCCAGCGCCCCATTCTGAGGAGCGCCATGCTGCGCACCCACATCTTCTCGGCCGCGATCTCGGTGTGGAGCCATTGATCGATCAGCGCGATCGCTTCTCCGCGATGGCCCGTGTCGACGAGCGCCTGCGCATAAGCGAGCCGCGTTTCCGGCGTCTCGTGCATCTCGAAAGTGGCACGCGCGCCCGCGAGCAACGCGCTGCGCTGGACCGCCAGATCGGTGCCCGCCCACCCCGCGATCGCGGGCCAGATCGGCGCATAGCGGCGATCGACGAGCATCGCGACGCCCGCGCGCGGGCTGAGCACTGATGGCAGAAGCTGCGTCGCAGTCGCCCAATCGCCGCTCCGCAATCGGTACAGGATCGCGGTCTGCGCATATTGCGAAAAGGCGACTGGATTGTCGCGCGGATAGCCGGCCGCGACCAGCGCGTCGATCATCGTCTCGCCGAGATCACCCTTTCCGACATACGCCAGTTGGCGCAGCACCGTCGCCATTACGTCAGCATCGATATGGTCGAGCCCCGGCGCCTTGAGTCGTGCCGCGCGGATGGTCAATTCCGCCGCCTCGACCGGCCGTTTTCGGCGAGATTCGTCGAAGGCGATCGGCAACAGCACGTTGGGATCGTCGGGCAGCAATTGCCGGCATTGATCGAAACCAACGCGCGCTTCGTCTTCGCGGTGGAGTTGGCTGAGGAGTGCAGCCCGGCCGCACAGCACGTGTCCGCGTAGCGTCGTAGGTTGCGGAAGCAGCGTCAGCGCACGGTCAAGCAGGACGAGCCGCGCGGTATCGCTCGGCGCTCCGCCAAGCTGATTGAGCACCGCCAAAGCGGGTTGCTCCGCGACGAGGGGCGGCTGTTCGACCTGCTGTGCGCCTGTCGGGCTGGCCAGCCCGAACAGGCCGATGCCCGCCGCAAGGATTCCGTGCTTTATCATCGCCTGCCCCCGTCGACCGGCCTTTCCCGGCGGAACCGACGGTGGCACGAAAGGTCGGTGTATAACAATATCCGCAACGCCGCTAAGGACAGCACCACAGCGTCGTATTTTGATTGCCCGATTATCCCGGATCGACCGCCTCGCTCGCACGTTGGCGCCGCTCGGCTGGGATAGTCTGCCGTTTCACCAAGGGAATTGCCATGCCTGACGGCCAGCCGGTGCTCGACCATTCCGACCTCATCCTCCGCCCCGACCCGGCGCGCACGGTGGTCCGGCCTTTTACGCTCGAGTATCCGAGCGCCTTCCAGGTTGCCGGGCACAGTCGCACGCAAATGATCGTCGAGCGTGTCCTGACGCTCGACGATGCCGGGCTCGCGACTGAACTCGCGCTCGTCACCCATTCGCTCGACGAGCGGCACCGGGATGTCGATGCGATGCTGCTGCGGCGCTATGACGAGATCGCAGCGCTGATGCCCGCGCCGCTGACCACCAGCGCAGCACAGCGCCGGTTGATCGGCGCCTATTTCAGCGAAGAATATTCCTACGAGGCGGCCGCCTTGTTCAACCCGAGCGCGGTCCTCGTGCGCGACCAGTCGACCGCGCGCGACGGCGGCGTGCGCTTCGTCCTGTCGCTGCGCGGGATCGGCGAGGGGCATGTCTCCTCGGTTGCGTTCCGCACCGGGCATTGGGTGCCCGGCGGCGCGCTGTCGATCGATCCGCCGAGCCCCGTCGCGGTGCCGCCGATCATCGAGGGGACGAGCCTCGAGGACGGTGCCGTCGTCACGCTGCGCGTCGATGGCAGTCGCGACATTTCGGAGACCGTGCTGTTCCCGGTGCTGCCGAGCCAGCATCAGGGCATCGAGGACCTGCGGCTGGTGCTCTTCACCGACGACGACGGCTCGACCACCTACCACGGCACGTACACCGCGTTCAGCGGCTCTCGGGCGCGATCCGAATTGCTCTCGGGCGACGGATCGGAAACCTTCGTGATGCGCGCGCTGACCGGCGATGCGGCGGGGGCGAAGGGAATGGCGCTGTTCCCGCGGCGGGTCGGCGGGCAGTTCGTGATGCTCGGGCGGCAGGATAGCGAGAGCATCTGGCTGCACCGTTCGGACGACATCCTGCATTGGGAAGGCGGCGGCAAGATCGTCTCGCCGCGCTATCCGTGGGAATATGTGCAGATGGGCAATTGCGGCTCGCCGATCGAAACCGACGAAGGCTGGCTGGTGTTCACGCACGGCGTGGGAACGGTGCGCAATTACTGCGTCGGCGCGTGCCTGCTCGACAAGGCCGACCCGTCCAAGCTGCTCGCGCGCACGCCCGCGCCGATCCTGACGCCGAGCCCCAACGAACGCGACGGCTATGTCCCCAACGTCGTATATAGCTGCGGCGCGCTGGCGGTCGGGCGCGACATCCTGTTGCCGTACGGCGTCGCGGACAGTTTCACCGCGTTCGCGACGACGACGGTCGACCGCGTGCTGGCGGCGATGGCGTAAGGCGACCGGCATCGGGCTTCGGTCAGCCTTCATAAAGGCACGGGCGCGCCTTATATTCCGATCGTGACCAACCTTCCCAATCTCGGCCCGCACACGACGTTGTATCTGCTGATCGCCGGCGTGGTGGCGATCCTGTTCCTCGCGCGGCGCGTGCCGGTGTTGGGACGGCTGCTGTCGTTCGCGATGACCGCGGGCGCGCTCGTCGTGGTGGCGTTGCTCGTGGTCGAGCGCGCGCAGTTCGATCCGATGTTCGCGCGCGTCGCACAGCGCTTCCAGATCGGTGGGCACCAGCTCGTCGGCAAGGAGATGCGTGTGCCGATGGCGAGCGACGGACATTTCTGGGTGCGCGTCAAACTCGGCGGGGTCGAGCGGCGGATGCTGGTCGACAGCGGCGCGACCGTCACCGCGATCTCGGCCGATACCGCCGCTGCCGCGGGGATCGAACCGAGCGATTCGGTGATGCCGGTGGTGATGCAGACCGCGAACGGCACCGTCACCGCGCAGACCGCGACGGTGCCAGTGCTGCGCATCGGCAATGTGATCGCGCGGGATTTGCCGGTGGTGGTGTCGCCAGCGTTCGGCGACATGAACGTGGTGGGGATGAATTTCCTGTCGCGGCTGAAATCATGGCGAGTCGAGGAGGGCGTGCTGATCCTCGTGCCGCATCATCCGCAGGAGACGACCTAGCCCAACCGTCACCCCGGCCTTGTGCCGGGGCCCACCAGGCAGCGAGCGTCCCAATCCGCGTCGACGGCTGGCTGTGCTGCACGGTGGACCCCGGCACAAGGCCGGGGTGACGACGCCTTACGCGTCGATCGACGTCCCTAGCGCGGCATGGACCAGCCCGCCATCGACCGTGATCGTATCGCCGATCACATAATCCCCCGCGCGGCTCGCGAGATAGATCGCCGCGCCCGCCATGTCCTCGTCGACGCCGATACGCTTGGCCGGAATGCTCTGTGCGATCGCCGAGCCATGATCGCGCGCAGCCTTGTTCATCTCGCTGGCAAAGGCGCCAGGCGCGATCGAGGTGACGTTGATGTGATCGGTGACGAGCCGTGCCGCCATCCGCTTGGTCAGATAGATCAGCGCCGCCTTCGATGCCTGGTAGCTGTACGTCTCCCACGGGTTGAGCCGCTGGCCGTCGATCGAGGTGATGTTGATCACCTTGGCGGGTTGCCCTGCGCTCGCGGCGGCCTTGAGCGGTCCGAACAGCGCCTGCGTCAAGAAGAAGGGCGATTTGACGTTAAGGTCCATCACCTTGTCCCAGCCCTTTTCGGGGAACGCCTCGAACGGCTCGCCCCAGGCGGCGCCCGCATTGTTGACCAGGATGTCGAGCCGGTCGGTATGCTCGGCCAGTTGCGCGGCGAGCGCCTTGCAGCCGGCGACGGTCGACACGTCCTGCGGCAGCGCGATGCACTTCTCGCCGAGCTCCTTGGCGGTCTCGAAGCAGGCGTCGGCCTTGCGCGCGGAGATGTAGACGGTCGCGCCTTGCGCGATGAAGCCCGCCGCGATCATCTTGCCGATGCCGCGCGAGCCCCCGGTGACGAGCGCAACGCGGCCGTCGAGGCGGAACAGGGTGGTGGTGTCCATTATCTTCTCTCTCCTAAAACTCCCCTCCCGCTTGCGGGAGGGGCTGGGGGAGGGGCGTGCCGCAGGCGTTGCGCTTGGCTGCACTGCCCTCCCCTAACCCCTCCCGCAAGCGGGAGGGGGATTTGGTTGCGCCCCTCCCGCAGGGGCTGAATTGCGTCGCTCACCCCCCGCGCTTGATCGTCTCGCGCGCGATGATGATCTGCTGGATCTGGCTGGTGCCCTCGTAGATCCGGAACAGCCGCACGTCGCGGTACAGCCGCTCGATCCCGTAATCGGCGATATAGCCCGCCCCGCCGAAGATCTGCACCGCGCGGTCGGCGACGCGGCCGACCATCTCGCTCGCGAAATATTTGGCGGCGGCCGATTCCATGACGACGTCCTTGCCCGCGTCCTTCGCCGCCGCGGTTTCGAGCACCATCGCGCGCGCGACCAGCGCCTCGGTCTTCGAATCGGCGAGCATCCCCTGGATCAGCTGATGCTCGGCGATCGGCTTGCCGAACTGCGTGCGCGTCGTGGCATAGGCGACGCAGTCCGCGATCAACCGCTCGGCCACCCCGACGCACACCGCCGAAATGTGCAGCCGCCCGCGGTCGAGCACGCGCATCGCGATCTTGAAGCCCTCGCCCTCGGCGCCGAGGCGGTTTTCGGCGGGGACGACGACATCGTCGAACACCACGTCGGCGACCTTGGCACCCTTCTGCCCCATCTTCTTTTCAGGGTGGCCGATCGACACGCCCGCCAGATCGCGCGGCACGAGGAACGCCGAGACGCCGCGCGCGCCGGGTTCGTCGCTGGTCCGCGCCATCACGGTGAACAGATCGGCCTTGTCGGCATTGGTGATGTAGCGCTTGGTGCCGTTCAGCCGGTACGACTGGCCGTCGAAGGTCGCGCGCGTCTTGACCGCGCCCGAATCCGATCCGACGTCGGGCTCGGTCAGCGCGAAGCTGGTGATGATCTCGCCGCTCGCGATGCGCGGCAGCCACGCGGCTTTCTGCTCGGCGTTGCCCGCCATGACGAGCCCCTGCGAGCCGATCCCGACATTGGTGCCGAAGGTCGAGCGAAACGCAGGCGTGGTGCGGCCGAGCTCGATCGCGACCTTGGCCTCTTCGAGCATCGTCAGGCCGAGCCCGCCGAACGCCTCGTCGATCGACAGGCCGAACAGCCCCATTTCACGCATGTCCTGCACCACGTCGGCCGGGATCGCATCGGCTTCCTCGACCGCAGCCTCGAGCGGGCGGAGGCGTTCGGCGACGAAGCGCCGGACCGTGTCGATCAATGCGTCGAAGGTTTCGGGGTCGAGTGCCATGGGTCCGCCATCTGCCGTGTCTGTCCGACACCGCGATGCCCGATCCTGTCGTGCCCCGCAAACCCGAAATTCAAAACAGCGGTATTCAGGTCGTTTTGTAGGTAGCACGCGCCATACTAGGCTAACAAACCCTAGTGCTGGGTCAGCCCGCCGCAGGCTGGACGAAGCCGCTCAACACCCAGCCCGACTTGCACGGCCCGGCATAAGCGCGCGGACCCGCGAGCGACGCGGTAACGCCGCAATCGCTTGTCGGCGTATCCGCGGGCGGCACCACCACGCCTTGCCAACGCTGATCGAGCGAGCGCGAACACAGATACATTTTCGCGCCGTCGCCGAGCCGACCGACCTCGTCGGCTTCGGCAAACGGCGCGGACCGCACCGCGAGATAGCGTTCGCCCGCGGGTGACAGGTTCACCACTTGGCCGACACTGGCGCAGGCGCGAAACGCCGGGCCGCCTTCGCCGACGCGGACCGGCTGGACACCCGGCGTGAGCGTCGCGGCATTCGACTGATATAGGGCAGCGTCGTCATCCGGCGCATTCTCGCGCGAGCATCCCGCCAACGGCGCGGCGACCAATACGAGGACAAGCAGCAGGCGCGGGCTGGCGACGATTGGTTTCATGGCGCGATTCTTAGCTGCGAACGCGGGGCAATGCGAGCGCGCATGGCACGGGCGGACTGTCGGTAGATGCCGAAACGGGCAGTCATCGTGCGGTCAACTCGCTTCGTCGGAAAAGGTTCCGTTCATCGGGGCGACAGGGTTTTCAGCGGCGCGGCGACCTGCTTTGAGACACTCAGCAAGTTCAAACGACCTTTGGGGGGTCACATGACATTAAAGGCTTTGGCAGCGCGTTTTGCGCTGGTGGTATCGTGCGCCCTTTTGACGGCGACCCCTGCGATGGCGCAGTTCTGGCAGTGTGCGCCGTTTGCGCGCGAAGTGTCGGGCATCGATCTGCACGGCAATGCCAGCACCTGGTGGGGCCAGGCCGCCGGTCGCTACGCGCGTGGCCACGCCCCCAAGGTTGGCGCAGTGCTCGCTTTCTCTGCGACCAGCCGGATGCGGATGGGCCATGTCGCGATGGTCAGCGAAGTCGTGAACGACCGCGAGGTCCTTCTCACCCACGCCAACTGGTCGCGTCGCGGCGGCGTCGAGCATGATGTCCGCGCGATCGACGTCTCGGCCAATGGCGACTGGAGCGAAGTCAAGGTGTGGTACGGCCCGCAGGGCGGCCTCGGCACCTCGGCTTATCCGACCAAGGGCTTCATCTATTCGGGCAAGTCGACCGGCGACGACACGCAGGAGCGTGGCACACCGATGATCATGGCGTCGCTGTCGAACGAGCGTCACGGCTGAACGGCACCCCGGCCGAGGCCGGGGTGCGGGAGATCAGGCCTTGCCTGGCGTGAAGGTCATCGCCACGCCATTCATGCAGTAGCGCAGGCCCGTCGGCTTCGGGCCGTCATCGAACACATGGCCGAGATGCCCGCCGCAGCGGCGGCAATGGACTTCGGTCCGCGCCATGCAGAGCGAACTGTCGGTTCGCTTCCCCACCGCATTGGCGAGCGGCGCCCAGAAGCTCGGCCAGCCCGTGCCGCTCTCGAACTTGGTCTTCGAGGAGAAGGCCGGCAGTCCGCAACCGCCGCACGAGAAGATCCCCGCACGATGCTCGCCGTTGAGCGGGCTGGTATACGGCGTCTCGGTGCCCTCGTGCCGCAGCACGTTATAGGCAGCGGGGGAGAGCTTGGCCTTCCACTGCGCATCGCTCAGCGTAATTTCGAATTTCTCGGGCGGTCCCGCATTCGCGCCCTTGCAGCCGAACAGCGCGAAGGCGGCGGCACCGGTGCTGGCGAGAGCGAGGAAATGGCGGCGGTCGTGCATGGGTCGGGTCCTTTTGGCGTCACTCGGCTATACGCTTGGGGTGCAGGATAGTTACGCGCTTGTGATGTCGGTGGACGCACCGGGAACCGCAAGCGATCTCGCGCGATTCTGGTCCATGACGATGCAGCAACTCGATCCGCCGCTTCCGGTGCATGTGCTCGACAAGGGGCCGGGCTTCGCCTTCGCCGTGATCGATTACGGCCAGGAGCATAACCTCATCTGGGTCACCGCGATCAACGAGACCGGCGAAATCTGGTGCGCGCCCAATCCCAAGGTGCGGATGCAGGCGAACTGGACGATGGGCCGCAAGGCGCCGCCGGCAGTCACGGCGCGGCAGAATGGCGACTGCTCGGGCGATGGCGAGCCGGTCCGTGCCGAGGCGATCGCCAAGCCGAACTGACGTTTGCTCGTCCAGGGCGCCACAGTGACGCACGCGCTGCCCCTTACCGGCGTGCGGCACGGTGGGCCCCGTCACAAGGCCGGGGTGACGGCAGGCTGGGGTCAGTAGCGGCTGATCTCGACCGGAAGCTTGCGGTACCCATGGACGAAGCATGCCGCGACCCGCTCGGGCTCGTCGAGCACGTTCACCCGCATCCGCCGCTTGGCCATCTCCTCGAGCAGGATCGCGATCTGCATCTCGGCGAGTCTTGCCCCCACGCAGCGGTGGATGCCATGCCCGAACGCGAGATGGCGCCGCGCGTTCGCCCGATCGACGATGATCCGGTCGGGATCCTCGAACACGCTCTCGTCGCGATTGGCCGAGATGTACCAGAGCGCGAGCTTGTCGCCGGCCTTGATCTGCTGCCCCTCGAGTTCGGAATCGACCGTCGCGGTACGGCGCATGTGCGCGAGCGGGGTCTGCCAGCGGATCACTTCCTGGACCGTATTCGCGATCAGCGAGGGATCGGCTTCGAGCTTGGCGCGCTGGTCGGGAAACAGGTCCAGTCCATAGGCGATCGCGCTCATCGTGTTGCGCGTCGTGTCGTTGCCGCCGACGATCAGCAGGATCAGGTTCCCGAGGAATTCCATCTGGTCCATTTCCGCCATCGCGTCGGAATGGATCATCATCGAGATCAGGTCGGGCGTCGGCGGCTTGCCGATCTTGGCGTTCCACAAATTCTGGAAATAGCCACCGCACTCGTACATGTGGCGGAGCCGCTCGAGCCGCAGCTCCTCGTTCTTGACGAGCTCGATATCGCCCGCCCAGTCCGACCAGAAGGTGAGCTTGCGGCGATCCTCCCACGGAAAATCGAACAGGATCGCGAGCATCTGCGTCGTGAGTTCGACCGAGACGGCGTCGACCCAGTCGAACGGCGTGTTCCATGACAGCGAATCGAGCACCTCGGCGGTGCGCATGCGGATATTGTCGCTCATCCGCACCATCTCGGACGGCGTGAAGGCGGGCGCGACGGTGCGGCGCTGGCCGGTGTGCTTCGGCCGGTCCATCGCGATGAACATCGGCATCCGCACATCGGTCGGGTTGTTCTCGATGAAATCGGCGAGCGTGATCCCCCCCGCCTGCGACGAATACAGATCGGGCAGCGATTCGACCGTCACGATCGGCTTGTAGCTCGACACCGACCAATAGGGGCCGAAGTCGGAATGCTCGACGCGGTGGACCGGCGCGGTCGCGCGGAGTTCGCGGAACGGCGCCTGCCAGAGATCGTCGCGATAGAGTTCGGGTCGGCTGACGTCGAACCGATCGGTCACGTCCTGCGCCAGAGTCGCCATAGATCCTCTCCTTTTGAGAGAGTGAACGTCTAACTGACACTCATGTCAACAGTCTTGCGCCGCCCGAACAGCCGACCACTCCCCGATTTGAGTACGCCGCGCCGGAAGGCGCGCGCACCGACGGTGATCGCGATCGCGACCCATAGCGCTTGCCAGCCGAGTGCCGCGACATGCGGCCACAGCTCGGGCTGGTTGGCGGCATGTGCGGCCATCGCGTAGGGCGAGCTGAGCGGAAAGATCTCGACCGCCTTCGCGAGCGTCGAGTCGGGCGCCGCGCTCGCCTTCAATGCGAGCCCGAACATCGCGACCTGGATGATCGTGATCGGCAGCGACATCATCTGCAATTCGCGCGCGGTCGAAGCCTGCGCGCCGACCCCGAGGAACACCGCGCCGAGCAGCAGATAGGCCATCGCGAAATAGGCGAAGAACAACAGGAAGAACATCGGCGCGCCGACCGCGGGGCCGATCTCGCCGATCGCGGTGGCGTAGCGGGCGGGCAGGATCCCGCCGATCTGCGTGACGAGCGTCGTCCAGAAGCCGACGAAGAGAATAGCCGAGCCGAACATGCCCAGCAATTTGCCGAAGAACACCGCCTCGAGCGGCACCGCGGCGGCGAGCACTTCGACCACCTTGTTGCTGCGCTCCTCCATCATCGTGCCGACGACCTGGCCTGCCAGCAGCAGGGCAAGGAAGAAGATGCCGAACACCGCGATGAAGGCGGCCTGCTTGTGGCCGCTCTCGGTCGGCGCGGCGCGCGCGATCGAGGTGAGCGTTGCCGTGCTCAGCGGCTTGGTCTGCGTCGGGTCGGTGCGCAGCGTCGCTTCTGCAAGCGAGGCGAGATAGCGCGCATCGGCGCGGCCCTGGCCGTCATAGAGGATCGTCGGATGCGTCAGGTCGCCGAACAGCGTCGCAGACGCATCGATGCCCTTGCGGCTCTTGAACGCGGCGCGTGCCTGCGCTTCGGGATCGGCGGTTGGCACCTCGATCGCCAGCAGGGGTGGCCGGTCGCCACGCGGGAACGCATCGCGCAACCGCGCATCGGCCGATCGCATCGCGTCCTGCTGCCCCCCGGGGACGATCGCGACGATTCGCGTCTTCTCGCTCGATCCGCTCGCGACGGTCGACGCGCCCATCCCGCCGACGAGGCCGAAGCCGATCGTGAACAGCGGCGAGAGCAGGAACAGCAGGAAGGTCGGGGTGAACACCGTCGCGACGAAATCGCGCCGCGCGATCGTCATCGCCTGGCGGATCGTGCGGCGCGTATTGCTCATCGGCTGCGCGCTCATGCGGTGTACTCCGTCGCGGCCTTGCCGAGGTTCGCCACATCTTGCCCCGCCGCGCCGACGATCCGCACGAAGGCGTCGTGCAGCCCGGGACGTTCGATCGAGAGGCCGGCGATCCCGTGGCCCGCGCCGATCAGCCGGCTGAGCGCCTGCTCGACGCCGCCATCGGGGACTTCGAACGACCAGCCCTGCTCGCCGTGGCGGGCGTCGGCGGGCAGATGCGCCGCGATGCCGGGATCGTCGCGTTCGGGAACATAATGCGCGCGCATCGGCAGCATCCCGCGCGCGTCGGCGACGGTGCCCTCGAAGCGGCGCTTGCCGCCGGCGATGATCGCCAGCCGGTCGCACAGGCGCTCGGCATGCGCCATCACATGCGTCGAGAACAACACCGTCGCGCCGCGATCACGCTCGGCGAGGATCAGCGCCTCGAGCCGCTCCTGGTTGACCGGGTCGAGCCCCGAAAAGGGTTCGTCGAGCACGAGCAGATCGGGCTGGTGGACGACCGAGCCGAGCAACTGGACGAGCTGCGCCATGCCCTTCGACAGTTTGCGGATCTTGGTTTCGACCGCATGGCCGAGCCCCGCCGCTTCGAGCAGCTCGACCGCACGCTTGCGCCCGGTCTTGAGATCGAGGCCGCGCAGCGCGCCCATGAAGGCGACCGCCTCCTTGGCGCGCATCGCGGGGTACAGCCCGCGCTCCTCGGGCAGATAGCCGACACGGTCGCTCGCATCGCGCGGGCGATCATGGCCGAGCAGCGTGCGTTCGCCGCCATCGGGCTCGATGATGCCGAGCAGCATCCTGAGCGTCGTTGTCTTGCCAGCGCCGTTGGGGCCGAGCACGCCGTAGATCGCGCCCTTGGGCACCGCGATGTCGACGCCGTCGACGACGCGCCGCCCGCCGAAATTCTTGATCAGGCCGGAGGCGCTGACCGCCAGATGATTGTCCAAGAAGACCCCCGCCGTCCGCGCCCGATGCTGAGCGCTGTATTGCCTGTGTAGAATAGTGCGCCGGGCTTCGACAAGCGCGGCGCGAACACGCTATGTGGCCGACAATGGTTGACGCTTTGCCCCTCGAACAGCGCCTTGCGGCGAAGGCGCGCGAATTCGGTTTCGTCGCGTGCGGGGTCGCGGCGGCGGACGCTGCGCCCAGGACCGCCGAGCGCTTGCAGCAATGGCTGCGCGAGGGGCTGCACGGCGGGATGATCTGGATGGAGGAGCGTGCGCACCACCGCGAATCGCCTGCTGGGCTATGGCCCGAGGTGAAGAGCGTGATCGCGCTCGGGATGAGCTACGCCCCGGCGACCGATCCGCTCGCGCTGGCGGGCGAGGGCGGGGTGGGGCGCATCTCGACCTATGCGCAAGGGGGCGACTATCACGACGTCGTCAAGCGCGCGCTGAAGGCGCTCGCGCGCTGGCTGGTGGCGGAGGCGCCGGGGATCGACCTCAAGGTGTTCGTCGATACAGCACCTGTCATGGAGAAGCCGCTCGCCGAGGCGGCGGGGCTCGGGTGGCAGGGCAAGCATACCAATCTGGTGAGCCGCGAGGAGGGGAGCTGGCTGTTTCTCGGCGCGATCTACACGACGCTCGACATCGCCGCGTTCGGGGCGCTTCCGCCGCCGGTCGCTGACCATTGCGGTTCGTGCGACGCGTGCCAGCGCGCCTGCCCGACCGATGCCTTTCCCGCGCCGTACCGGCTCGATGCGCGGCGCTGCATTTCGTATCTGACGATCGAACATGCCGGGCCGATCCCGCTTGAATTCCGCAAGAGCATCGGGAACCGCATCTATGGCTGCGACGATTGCCTTGCGGTGTGTCCGTGGAACAAGTTCGCTGCCGCCGCGAGCGCGAACCGCGCGTTCCTGCCGCGGGCCGAACTCGTCGCGCCCGAGCTCGCCGATCTGATCGCACTCGACGATGCGAGCTTTCGGCAGGTGTTCGCGGGCTCGCCGATCAAGCGTATCGGGCGCGACCGGATGGTGCGCAATTGCCTGATCGCGGCGGGCAACAGCGGCGATCCCGGATTACGCGCGCAGGTCGCATTGCTGCGCGACGATCCCAACCCGGTCGTGGCGGAGGCAGCGAACTGGGCGTTCGCGGAGCTTACGCGCGCTTAGCCTATTTCCGCCGCCCGACCTGCAACGCCCCCACACAGCTCGCGCGGTCGATCGGCGAGCCGTCGGTCTGGCGCGCGTCGAGATAGGTGACGACGGGCTCGGCCTTGCCATTGGGGTAGAGATAGGCGTCGAGCACGCAGGTCGCATTGTTGAACTGCAGCTTGCGGGCCGTTCCCTCGCGCACATCGGCAACGGGCGCGCCGAACAGGCCGGTCAGATGCGCCGCGGTCGCGCCGACCACGCCGCCGAGGCCCGCGGTTCCGGTCGGGATCGGCACCATCGCCGGGCGCGCGACCGGGGCCGTCGACGTGCTCGCAACGCAGCCCGACAGTGCCAGCCCGACCAGAATTGCACCGAAAAACTTCATGTCGTTCGCCCCGAATGGAACAGATGCGTTGCCATCGCCGCACCGAGGATCGGCGCGAAGAGGTTCGCAATCGGAACCATGAACAGGGCGGTCCCCGCAACCCCCAGTGCGAAGCGATCGACCGCGCCCGTCTTGCGCCAGTCTCGCATCAGCGCAGGCGGCACGTGGCGCGCCGCAACAAGCTCGCCGAGATCGCGTCCGAGCAGCCAGCCATTGACCAGGAAGAAGAGGAGCCAGGTGCCGACCCCGGTGACGAGCAAGGCGACATAGACCGGCGCGAGCGCGAGGTTGACGAGGATCGCGCGCGCTGCCGAGCGCAGGCCGAGGCCGATCCCGCGTGCTGCCGAGACGCTGCGCGCGGTCTCGAGCGCGGCCGGATAATGCCGCGCCTCGACCGCGACGACGACATCGTCGGCGAACGCCATCATCACCGCGATCGCGATCGCGCGGAACAGCAGCCAGCTGATCCCGAATGCGGCGAGCAGCGCGACCGCGCCGAGCACACCGCCCGCGGCCGGATCCCAGCCCCAATCCGCCGCCGCCTGCGTCGCGCCATACCACAAAGCGACGCTGAGCGCGGCGATCAGCACCACGGTCAGCGCGAGCGACTTGAGGAACACCGCGACGATCTTGCGATCGCCGAGCTGGCCGAGCGAGAGGAGGAGCGCACGCAACATGGCGCTGGTCCTAGCCGCCTCCCACGCGCCCGTCACCCCGGCGTCGGCTTGCGCCGCGGCGGCGGAGAGTTGCGCACGTTCCACCCCCCCGGTACGGCACACGGTAAGAGACCTTTTTTGCGGAGACCATCCTTGAGCCAGCCCACTTATGACGTCGTCGCGATCGGCAATGCCATCGTCGACGTGTTGTCGCAGTCCGACGATTCCTTCCTCGCCGAAGCCGCGATGACCAAGGGCTCGATGCAGCTGATGTTCTCGCCCGAGGAAGCCGACGCGCTTTACGCCAAGATGGGCCCGGGGATCGAGGCGAGCGGCGGCTCGGCGGCGAACACCGTTGCGGGGATCGCGGCGATGGGCGGCAAGTGTGGCTTCATCGGGCAGGTCGCCAAGGACGAACTCGGCGACATCTTCGCGCACGACATCCGCGCGGTCGGGATCGACTTCACCACCGCCGCGCGCGATGGCGATCCGACCACCGCCCGCTGCCTGATCTTCGTCACCCCCGATGGCCAGCGCACGATGAACACCTTTCTCGGTGCGTCGCAGTTCCTCCCCGAATCCGCGCTCGACCGCGATTTGATCGCCAATGCGGCGATCCTGTATCTCGAAGGCTATCTGTGGGATCCCGAGGAGCCGCGCCAGGCGATGCGCGCTGCGATCGACGTCGCACGCTCGGCCGGGCGGAAGGTCGCCTTCACGCTCAGCGACGTGTTCTGCATCTCGCGCCACGGCGGCGATTTCCGCCAACTGATGGCCGACGGCCTGATCGACATCATGTTCGCCAACGAGGCGGAGATCACCGCGCTGATGGAGGATCAGGATTTCGATGCAGCGGTCGCCGCGGCGGCGTCGCAGGTGCCGATGCTCGTCGTCACGCGCAGCGAAAGGGGTGCGATCGCGGTCTCGGGCGGGCAGACCGTCAGCGTCGCCGCCGAGCCGATCGAGCGCGTCGTCGATACGACCGGCGCGGGCGATCTGTTCGCAGCGGGTTTCCTGCGCGGCCAGGCACAGGGCAAGGGCATTGCCGATTCGCTCAAGATGGGGGCTGTCTGCGCCGCCGAGATCATCTCGCACTACGGCGCGCGCGCGCAGGTCGACCTGAAGGCGTTGGTGGCGGCCAAGCTCGGCTGACGGGGCCTACCTTCCGCCCCCCCCTGGAAGGGAGGGGATCGAGGAGTGGGTTGCTCTCAGCAGGAGCGCTCCGCCCGACTACGGGCCGACCCACCCCCAGCCCTCCCTTTCAGGGAGGGGCTTCAGGGCGTCACACAAAAAAGGCCGGGGATCGCTCCCCGGCCTTTTTCGTATGCGGTCCCGTCCGCCTCAGCGGGCGCCCGGAGGCGCGGGCTCCAGCTCATCGTCCGAAACGGCTTCGGTCAGGCCGCGCCCGACATGGCTGCGCGAGCGGCTGTAGACGAAATACACCACCAGCCCGATCGCACCCCAGCCCGGCAGGACGAGGATCGCGGTCAGCGGCAGCGAGAAATACAGCCCGAGGCAGCCGATGATCGCGAGCGGCGCGATGATGTACACCGCCGGCGTGCGGAACGGGCGGCGGCGGGTCGGGTCGGTCTTGCGCAGCACCATCACCGAGACGGCGACCATGAAGAAGGCGAACAGCGTCCCCGAGTTCGAATAATCGGCAAGCTTGCCGACCGGCAGCACCGCCGAAGCCAGCGCCGCGCCGATGCCGGTGACGACCGTCACGACGTGCGGCGTGCGGAACTTCGGGTGGACCGAGGCGAGCTTGGCGGGCAGCAGGCCGTCGCGCGCCATCGTGAAGAACACGCGCGTCTGGCCGAACATCATCATCAAGACGACCGAAGGCAAGGCCAGCACCGCGGCCAGGCCGACGAGCCGGCCGACACCCGGCCAGCCGATCGAGCTCAGCACATGGACCAGGGCTTCCTTCGAGCAGACCAAAGGCTCGAGCGCACCGCCTGCAACAATGCTGGCGCAGCGGCCGGCGAGCTCGGGCGAGCCCGGCGACAGCGGGATGCCAGCGCTCATCACCGGCTGCGCGCCGATCGCGCCGATCGCGCCGGTGGCGACGAGCAGGTAAAAGATCGTGCAGATGCCGAGCGACGCGATCAGGCCGATGGGCACGTTGCGCTGCGGGTTCTTGGTTTCCTCGGCGGCGGTCGAGACCGCGTCGAAGCCGACATAGGCAAAGAAGATCGACGCTGCGGCGCCGAACACGCCGACGGTGCCGGTTGGCATCAAGGGATCGAAATTGCTCGATTTGAGCACCGGGATCGTCAGGATCACGAAGACCGTCAGCGCGACGATCTTGATCGCGACGAGCACGGCATTGGCGCGCGCGCTCTCGGTCGTGCCGAGCACGAGCAGCCAGGTGACCAGCCCGACGATCACGACCGCGGGAATGTTGACCCAGCCACCGGTCGCCATCGCCGTCGTCAGATCGGCGCTCGGCACCGCGCCGAAGGCGATCGCGACATGCGCCATCAGCGCATCGGCATTACTTATCGCGGCGGGCACGTGTAGCCCCAGCCCGTTGAGCAAGCCGATGAAGTGGTTCGACCAGCCGACCGCGACCGCGCTCGCGCCGACCGCATATTCGAGGATCAGCGCCCAGCCGACCATCCAGGCCAGCAATTCGCCCGTGACCGCATAGGTGTAGGTATAGGCCGATCCCGAGACCGGGACCATCGAGGCGAGCTCCGAATAGCAAAGGGCGGCGACGGCGCAGACGAACCCCGCGACGATGAAGCTCAGCAACATGCCCGGCCCGGCCTTTTGCGCGGCTTCCGAGGTCAGCACGAAGATCCCGGTGCCGATCACCGCGCCGATCCCGAGCATCGTCAACTGAAACGCGCCGAGCGATCGGTGCAGCCCCTTCTTTTCGGCGGTCGCGAGAATCGCGTCGAGAGATTTTACGCGGTCAAACAGCATTCAGTCGGATCCCCAGCAGTGGCGCGTAGCGCTCGAACCTGACGCGAGCCTAAAGCCTAAACAGGCGCGCGCAATCCCCTTAGCGCGCGAGCAGCGGACCGAGCGGTCGACCGGCAAAGATATGGACGTGGAGATGCGGCACCTCCTGGTGCGAATCGAGCCCGGTATTGGCGAGCAGGCGATAGCCCGGCGCGACCAGCCCGGCATCGCGCGCGACCGTGCCGACGGCGCGGACGAAGCCCGCGATCTCTGCATCCGAGCCGCGTGCGCTGAAATCGTCCCACGACATATAGGCGCCCGTGGGAATCACCAGGATGTGCGTCGGCGCCTGCGGGGCGATGTCGGGGAAGGCGATGGCGTATTGGTCTTCGTAGAGCCGCGTCGCGGGGATCTCGCCGCGCAGGATCTTGGCGAAGACGTTCTGGTCGTCATACGGCTGGGTGGCATCGATTGGCATGGCGTCCTCCAAAAGCTGAAGATCAGGTGGGTTTCCGCGCGGCCTTCTCGTCAATCCCCGACACGCCTTCGCGCTGGCGGATCTCGGCGCGAATGTCATCGAGCGAGACATCGCAGTCGGCGAGGAGCACCAGCAGGTGGAACATCAGGTCGGTCGCCTCTCCGACGAGCGCGGCCTTGTCCTCGGTCAACGCAGCGATGACGGTCTCGACGGCTTCCTCGCCGACCTTCTGCGCGATCTTGCCGCGACCGCGCGCGAACAGCTTGGCGGTGTAGGAGGTCGTGGGGTCGGCGCCGCGGCGTGCGCGGATCGTCGCTTCTAACATGTCGAGTGTATCTTCGGCCATGCACCGGGGCTGGCCCAAGCGCGTGCTTGCGTCAATCCTTGCGCGCGTCGCGCTTGGCGAAACGCGCGCGCATCGCGCGCCGGACGAGCCACACGCCGAGGGCCGCGACGACGAACAGGACGATGTCGGACAGTTCGGGGCCGGTGCGAACCTTGACGACACCGCTATGCGGTGCGGCGAGCGCTGGCGTGGCAAGCAGGAGGGCGATGAGGAAACGCATGATGGAAGGATACCCTCTGGCTCTTAACGTTCCGTCATGCCGGGCTGGATCCGGGATCCAGGCGAGACGTCGATCGCGCAGCGCGAGCGATCTGCTTCCGGCCCCCGGGTCGAGCCCGGGGTGACGGGGATCACGCCACCGGCCGACGCACCGGAATTCCCGCCGCACCGAGCGCCGCATGGGCTTGAGCGATGCTGAACTCGCCGAAGTGGAAGATCGACGCCGCAAGCACCGCGCTGGCATGGCCTTCGCAGATCCCCGCAACGAGATCGGCGAGCCCGCCGACGCCCCCCGACGCTACCACCGGCACGCGCACCTGGTCGGCGATCGTGCGCGTCAGCGCGAGGTCGAACCCACTCTTGGTCCCGTCGCGGTCCATCGAGGTGACGAGCAATTCGCCTGCGCCGAGTCCGGCGAGGCGCAGCGCATGCGCCACCGCGTCGATCCCGGTCGCGCGCCGGCCGCCATGCGTGAACACTTCCCAGCCGTTGCCCACGCGCCGCGCATCGACCGACGCGACGACGCACTGGCTACCGAACTTGTCGGCAAGCTCGGCGACGAGTTCGGGCCGCGCGACCGCGGCGGAATTGACCGCGACCTTGTCGGCACCCGCGAGCAGCAGCGCGCGCGCATCCTCGGCCGATCGCACCCCGCCGCCGACGGTCAGCGGCATGAAGCACACCTCTGCGGTGCGGCGCACGACATCGAGGATCGTGCCGCGCGCCTCATGGCTCGCGCCGATGTCGAGGAAGCAGAGCTCGTCGGCCCCGGCGGCGTCATAGGCGCGCGCCTGTTCGACCGGATCGCCGGCGTCCTTCAAGTCGACGAAGTTGACGCCCTTGACGACGCGGCCATTGGCGACGTCGAGGCAGGGGATGACACGGGCACGGACGGTCATTTGTTCGATTCCAGAACTGTCATCACTGCGCACACGGCGACTGCCGAAGTCAGGGCAGTTAGAAGGGTTATGATTGCCCAGAATGCAATGGGCTGTTGATTCCGCTCAATTCCCGTGAATCCGTTCAGTCCCGTAGAGCCATCGCGGATGTCGGCCCGAACTAGCCAAACGCCGCCAATGGTGAAGCTGGCGCTCATTGTCAGATAGATGGCCATCGGCTCACGCCGCCGCCGCCACGGCAAGCGCCGCCGCCAGGTCGAGCCGCCCGTCATACAGTGCTCGGCCCGTAATCACGCCTTCGATCCCGTCGCGCGCATGCAGCGCCAGCACATGGATCTCGGCGATCCCCTTGACGCCGCCACTGGCGATCACCGGAATCTTCACCGCGCGCGCCAGATCGACCGTCGCCTGGACGTTGGCGCCCTTGAGCATCCCGTCGCGCCCGACATCAGTGAACAGCAACGCCGCCACGCCGGCATCCTCGAACTGCCGCGCCATATCGGCGACCTCGACGGTCGAGACATCGGCCCAGCCCTTGGTCGCGACGAAACCGTCCTTGGCGTCGACCGCAACGACGATCCCGCCGGGGAAATCGCGCGCAGCCTCGCGCACCAGCTCGGGGTTTTCCAAAGCGGCCGTTCCGATCACCACGCGCGACACGCCCATATCGAACCAGCGCTCGATTCCGGCGCGATCGCGGATGCCGCCGCCCAGCTGCACATGGCCGGGGAAGCGCTTGACGATCTCGGCGACCGCTTCGCCATTGACCGACTTGCCGGCGAACGCGCCGTCGAGATCGACGACGTGGAGATATTCGGCGCCCTGCTCGGCAAAGAGCATCGCCTGCGCTGCGGGATCGTCGCCATACACGGTCGCGCGGTCCATATCGCCCTCGGCGAGGCGGACGACCTGGCCACCCTTGAGGTCGATCGCGGGGAAGATGATCAGGGACGCCACGTCAGGAACCTCTCCAGCAGCGCAAGACCGTAGCGCTGGCTCTTTTCGGGATGGAATTGCACGCCGAGCAGATTGTCGCGGCCGATTGCGGCGGTCACGGATCCAGCATGCTCGGTTGTCGCCAAAGTGTCGGCTCCGTCGAAGGCGTAGCTGTGCAGGAAATAGGCTTCGCCCGGCACGATCAGCGGGTGGTCGACGGTCGGGACGACGTCGTTCCAGCCCATGTGCGGGACTTTCGCGGTCGCGTCGTTCGGAGTGAGGTGCCGCACCGTGCCGGCGACCCAGCCGAGCCCGGCGTGAACGCCGTGTTCCTCGCCGGTGTCGGCCATCAGCTGCATCCCGACGCAGATGCCGAGGAAGGGTACGCCGTCGCGGCGAACGCGCTGCTCGAGCGCCTCGACCATCCCTGGCACCGCGCGCAACGCGGCAGCGCACGCGCCGAACGCGCCGACGCCGGGCAGGACGATACGGTCGGCCTTGAGCACCGCGTCGGCATCGGCGGTGACGAGCACGTCTGTGCCGCCCGCGGCTTTCAGCGCGTTGGCGACCGAGTGCAGATTGCCCGCGCCGTAATCGATGAGGGCGAGGGTCAAATCCCCCTCCCGCTTGCGGGAGGGGTTAGGGGAGGGAATGTCGGGACCGCGCAAGCCAATGACAGGCCCTCCCCCAGCCCCTCCCGCAAGCGGGAGGGGGGCATCACAACGTCCCCTTGGTGCTGGGAATCACGCCCGCCTTGCGGGAATCGAGCTCGACCGCTTCGCGCAATGCCCGCGCGACGCCCTTGAACGCCGCCTCGGCGATGTGGTGGTTGTTCGACCCGTACAGCGTCTCGATGTGCAGCGTGATGCCAGCGGTCTGCGCGAACGAATGGAAGAAATGCTCGAACATCTCGGTGTCCATCTCGCCCAGCCGCTTCTGCGAGAACTCGGTCTTCCACACGAGGTACGGCCGCCCCGAAATGTCGATCGCGACGCGGGTGAGCGTCTCGTCCATCGGCGAATGCGCGTCGGCATAGCGCCGGATCCCGCGCTTTTCGCCGAGCGCCTCGAGAATCGCCGCGCCGATCGCGAGCCCGGTGTCCTCGACGGTGTGGTGCTGGTCGATATGCAGATCGCCGACGGTCTTCACATCGAGGTCGATCAGCGAGTGGCGGCTCAATTGTTCGAGCATGTGATCGAAGAAGCCGATCCCGGTCGAAATCTGGAACGCCCCCGTTCCATCGAGGTTGACCGAGACGTCGATGGAGGTCTCGCTGGTCCGGCGGCTGATCGTGGCGGTGCGCATTCGTCTCCCATAGCGCGCTCGGGGGCTCATGCAATCTTGACCCGCCATCAAACCGCGCTACCCAAGGGCGCATGAGCGATGGCATGCCCGATAGCCTGATTCCCTACGATGATATCGTACAGGAAGCCCTGCGTGCCGTGGTCGGCCGTGTCCTTGGGTCGGTGGCGACCAATGGTGGCCTGCCGGGCGAGCACCATTTCTATATCACCTTCAAGACGCAGGCGCCCGGCGTCGACATCCCGCAGCGGCTGCTCGAGCGCTTTCCCGACGAGATGACGATCGTGATGCAGAACCGCTATTGGGATCTGGTCGTCGACGACGAGCGCTTCTCGGTCGGCCTGAGCTTCAACCAGGTCGCCTCCAAGCTGGTAATTCCTTATTCGGCGATCACGGGTTTCCATGATCCGGCGGTCAATTTCGAACTCCGCTTCCAGGCGCAGGACGTACCCGAAGGCCCCGAGCCGCACGACACCGCCGAAAATGACGAGCCGATCCACAAGCCGGTCGAGGACGGATCCAACGTCGTCGCGGTGGATTTCAAGCGGAAGAAGTAGGGAGCGCGCCGCGCACATTGCGCGGCGGTCGCGCAAGCGACGCGAACTGCCGGCCGGCGCGGTCCGCCGCGTCCGACGACACGGGATTTACTCCCGTGACCGCTGTCTCGCCAAAATCACGAGCACTTTCCGTCACCCCGGGCTTGTCCCGGGGGCGACCGTGCCGCACATCCCACCCGTTCGGTTTTGCGGCCCGGTGGATGCCGGGACGGGGCCGGCATGACGGAGACTGGCATGGCTGAAACAACCCGCACCGAAACCGATTCGCTCGGGCCCATCGAAGTCCCCGCCGCCGCCTATTGGGGCGCGCAGACGCAGCGCTCGATCGAGAATTTCCCTTTCGCCGCGACCGAGCGGATGCCGATCGCGATCATCCACGCGCTCGCGATCGTGAAACAGGCCGCCGCGCGCGTGAATCGTGCGCACGGTCTTGCCCCCGAAATCGCCGACGCAATCGAATCGGCCGCTGCCGAAGTCGCAGCGGGTAAGCTCGACGACCAGTTCCCGCTCGTCATCTGGCAGACCGGCAGCGGCACGCAGTCGAACATGAACGTCAACGAGGTCATCGCCGGTCGCGCCAACGAAGTCCTCACGGGAAAGCGCGGCGGCAAGACCCCGGTCCACCCCAACGATCACGTCAATATGAGCCAGTCGTCGAACGACAGCTTCCCGACCGCGCTCCACATCGCCGCGGCGATTGGTGCGACGCAGCGGCTGCTCCCCGCGCTCGACCGGCTCAATCGCGCGGTGAAAGCGAAGTCGGACGCGTGGCACGATATCGTCAAGATCGGCCGCACGCATCTGCAGGACGCGACGCCGATCACGCTCGGCCAGGAATTCTCCGGCTACGCGGTGCAGCTCTATCGCTGCTATCACCGCATCGAACCCGCGATCACGCACAACATGCTGTTGCTCGCGCAGGGTGGGACCGCGGTCGGCACCGGACTCAACGCGCCCGCCGGCTTCGACCGTGCGATCGCCGCCGAGATCGCGCGGCTGACCGGCCTCGCCTTCGAGACGATGCCCAACAAATTCGAAGCGCTCGCGTCGAATGACCCGATCGTCCATGTCTCGGGCACGCTCAACACGCTGGCGGTCGCGCTGACCAAGATCGCCAATGACATCCGCCTGCTCGGCTCGGGCCCGCGCTCGGGGCTCGGCGAGCTTCACCTCCCCGAAAACGAACCCGGCAGCTCGATCATGCCGGGCAAGGTCAACCCGACGCAGTGCGAGATGCTGACGATGGTCGCCGCCCAAGTGATCGGCAACCATCAGGCGATCACGATCGGCGGCTTGCAGGGGCATCTCGAACTCAACGTGTTCAAGCCGATGCTCGGCGCCGCGTTGCTGCGCTCGATCGATTTGCTCGCCGTCGGCATGGCGAGCTTTGCCGAGCGCTGCGTCGAGGGAATAGCGCCGAATCGCGACCGCATCGCCGAACTGGTCGATCGCTCGCTGATGCTCGTCACCGCGCTCGCGCCCGAGATCGGCTACGACAATGCCGCCAGGATCGCCAAGCACGCGCACACGGAAAACCTGACGCTCAAGGAAGCGGGGCTCGCGCTCGGCCTCGTCGATGCCGCAACCTTCGATCGGCTGGTTCGCCCCGAACGCATGGTTTGACGCTGCCGGAACCATCGGTGATTTCGTGCGCTGAGCGTAACGAACGGGAGACAGGACGATGAGTTTTACGACGATGATTGGCGCCGCGATCGGCGCGGCGATCGACGGCTCGGACGGGGATGACAGCACGGTCGATGGTGCGATCGAAGGCGCGATCGTCGCCAATGTCGTCAAGGCGGTGATTCCGCTGGCGTTGACCTTCGCGACCGGCTGGCTCGTGCTGCGCGGGCTTGCTCAGCTCAAGACGCGCGTGTTCGGCGAGGATGCACCGCGCGCCTGAGTCGGCACACCAAACCTTGACGGGAGGGGCATGCCCGCGCCACTAGCGCGCATGGTCGATCATCGCTCCTCCCAGCCCAAGAACTTCAAGCGTCGCGGGCTGATGTTCGTGCTGTCCTCGCCGTCGGGCGCGGGCAAGTCCACGATTGCCAACCGCCTGCTCACGGAAGAGCGCAACCGCATCAAGATGTCGGTATCGTATACGACGCGTGCGCCGCGCAAGGGCGAGGTCGACGGCAAGGACTATCACTTCGTCGACAAGGAAACCTTCCGCGCGATGGCGGAAGACGACCAGTTCCTCGAATGGGCGCGTGTGTTCGACGAGCGCTACGGCACGCCGCGCGACACGGTGTTCAAGGATCTCGAGCACGGGCAGGACATCTTGTTCGACATCGACTGGCAGGGCGCGCAGCAGCTGTTCCAGCTTGCCGGCGGCGACGTCGTCCGCGTCTTCATCCTGCCGCCCGGCCTCAAGACGCTGCGCCAGCGACTCGAGGATCGCAACACCGATACGCAGGAAGTGATCGACCGCCGCATGGACCGCGCGCTCGCCGAGGTGAGCCATTGGGACGGCTATGACTATGTGCTGGTCAATGACGATCTCGACGATTGCTACGAGTGCGTCCAGACGATCCTGACCGCCGAGCGGCTCAAGCGGTCGCGCCAGCGTGGGATGATCGGCTTCATTCGGCGGTTGCCCGAGAAGTAAGCGCGCGTCAGCCGCTCAGCAGCTCGAGCATCCGCACGCCCGCGCCGAAATCGCGCCGCCGCGTCGCGATCCCCGCCTCGGCGAGCGGATCGCGGCCCCAGCGCTCGGCCTGATAGTCCTCGTCGAGCGTCACCGCGTCCCACACCTGTTCGGGCGTCGCGGCTTGCTCGGCGAGCGCGAGGGCGGCGATCAGCGAGCCGCCGATCGTGACGATCGGCGACAGCGCCGCCAGTTCATAGGGGCCCCGCGCGGCGATCGCATCGCCGAGTCGCTGGAGCGTCGCGGCGGGTTGTGCGCGGTGCAGGATGCCGGTGACGACCTCGACATGCACGTCATAGCGCAACCGCGCCCAGTCGAGCAGCGGATCCCAGGCGGCGGCCTGACGCGCGACCAGGTCCTCGGGCGCATCGGCGCGGTAGCAGAGCAGGTCGCTCTCGGCATAAGCCGCGAGCCCTTGCGCGAACACTGCCGGGTCAGGCGTGATCCGGTCGATCGCGGCGTTGGCGAGCCCTGTGAGCGGCATGGCACGCGGGTCGATTTCGCCTTCGACTGCGCGCCACTCGTCGGCGACCGCGTGCGCCAGCCCGTCGCTCGGCAGCGCGAGCGGCGCGCGGCCGGGGGTGCGCACCGGCTTGCCGTCGAGAAAGACGGCGCGAGTGTCGTCGAGGGTGACGTTGGTCCAGAAACGCTTCATGGCCGCAGCCCTAGAGCAGGAACGCGCCGCTTCAAAACGCTTCCCTTTCCTAGACGCGTGCGATGATGCCCGCAGCGACCACCACAAGCAAAGGTGCCGCAGCGGTGGCGAGCCGCCAGCGCGGCAGCTGCCACGTCGCGCGCTGCGACAGCAGCAGCGCCGCGGCGATCCCAACCGCGGTCATTGTCCAGAAGTGGTAGCGCACTTCGGAGGCGACGCTCAGCGGGAGGTAGCTGAAACCGTAGAGCACCGCCGACCACGCCAGCGCCACGGCGGGATCGCCGTCGCCGATCCTGGGACGCAGCACCAGCAAGCCGAACCCCAGCGCGAGCCAGCAGATCGGCCAGCCGGGCGGTGTCGCCAACATCGCGTCGGCAGCGTGTTGGAGCGCGCTGCGCCCGACGTTCGGCGCGACGGTGAAGCTCCAGGGATTGGGATCGGACTGCGGCGACAGGCCCGGCAGGTCGGCATCATGGACCAGGAAGCGCGTGTTGCGGTCGAAATGCGCGAGACGATGTGCGGCATAGGCAAAAGGATGCGCAGCGACGGCGGCGGCCCACCAGCTATAGGGGCCATGTCCGGTCTTGAGCGGACCCTCGAGCGTGGTGAAACCGATCGCGCACGGCGCCGTGCCCCACCAGGCGTAGCGGTCCCACGAGATCGGCGAATAGCAGTCGGCATTGACCGCGACCGGATTCGCCACGCTGGTGCGCGGGAAAACGTCGGTCTTGGCGACCGCGTCGATCCCGCCGAGATCGTAGATCACCAGCGACAGTTCGACGCCGCTGCGCTTGGCGGTGAGCGCGGCATTGGCGAGCGGCAGCGCGAGTACCAGCGGGATCGCCGCGAGCAGCGCAGTGGCGCCGAGTCGCGGCCAAGTCAGCCGCCAAGAATCGGGCGCGGCGAGCAGCAGCAACGGGAGGCACGCCGGAACCGCATTGAAGCGTAGCGTCGCCGCCGCGACGAGCAGCAGCGCGGCGACGATCCGCGCCGTCCGGTCGCCCGGTCGAGCGGCGAGCACGCCGCTCGCGAGCAGCAGCGTCCCCGCGAACAGGCTGTCTTTGAGGATCGTGCCCACCAGCACCAGCACGATCGGCGACAGTGCGAGCACGGCGATCGCGCCAGCCGCCGCCCGGTGTCCGCGCGACCACGCCGTCTGTGCCCACAAGGCGGTGCCGCCCCAGTAAAGCCCAAGCTGCAGCACGAGCATCGGTGCCGGCCCCGCGCCGAACGCCCCAAGCTGCCGCCACAGCCAGTTCATCGCCGGCGGGTGCCAATCGTCATAGTGGCCGGTCAACGCCTGGCCATATTGCCGGATCGCGTCCCAGGTCATGATTCCCGGCCAGAACAGCGCGCCATGCATCAGCGCGAGCAGCACGATCGCGCCAAGGATTACGGGTCGGGAGGTCATCGGTCGCACGCGGCGATGTACCATGCGGCGGCGGCAAAGCCACCCCGCCGCCACGGCTTGCGATCGCCACGCAATTGCGCTTTGTTGGGCGCTAACGCGCCGACACTATCGTCACGCCAGGGGGCTTTTCCATGATATTCCAACGTCGCGCGCTCGCTGCCGCGAGCTTGCTGGCCACGACCATGCTCGCCACGGCCATGCTCGCTGCCCCCAGTTTCGCGCAGGAGGCCAAGCCTGCCTTCGCCGAGCCGACACTATCGCCCGATGGCGCGCTGATCGCCTTCGCTTCGGGCGGCGATATCTGGGAGGTCGCGGCGAACGGCGGTGTTGCGCGGCCGCTCGTTACCGATGCGGCGACCGAGGCGCGCCCGCTCTATTCGCCCGACGGGACCATGCTCGCCTTCACCTCGACGCGCGGCGGCAATGCCAACATCTATCTGCTCGATCTCACGAGCGGCGCCGTCACGCGGCTGACCTATGCCGAGGCGGGCGAGGAGCTCGACGCCTGGTCGCCCGACGGCAGGTATCTCTACTTCGCCTCGGGCGTCGCCGATGTCGGCCGCCAGGCCGATATCTTCCGCATCGCGGTCGATGGCGGCACGCCCATGCAGGTCAGCCGCGAGACCTATCTCGCCGAGTTCCAGGCCGCGCCGTCGCCTGACGGCAGCACGCTCGCGGTCAACACGCGCGGCATCAGCGCGGGGCAGTGGTGGCGCAACGGCACCTCGCACATCGACCAGACCGAACTGTGGCTGAAACCGGTCGCCGAGGGCGGCGCGTATCGCCGTCTGCTGGCGGATGGCGAGAAGCACGCGTGGCCGATGTGGAGCCGCGATGGCGCGAGCCTGATCTATATGAGCGCGAAGGGTGGGCCCGAGAATCTCTGGCGCATGGGCGTCGGGGCAGGGGCCGCGCCCGAGCAGCTGACGCACTTCACGAGCGGCCGCGTGCTCTATCCGTCGATGGCGGCGAACGGGTCGGCAATCGTGTTCGAACGCGATTTCGGCGTGTGGCGCTACGATCCCGCGACCGGGCAGGCCGCCGCGGTGTCGATCACGCTGCGCGGTGCGGCCAGCACGACGCCGCGCCGCCACGAACAGTTGCAGAGCTTTGCGCGCATGGCGCTCTCGAGCGATGGGCAGAAGGTCGCGGTAATCGGGCATGGCGAGGTGTTCGCGACGTCGGCCAAGGACGGCGGCAGCGCGCAGCGCGTGACCAACACCCCCGGCGCCGAACGCGAGGTGGTCTGGTCGCCCGACAGCCGTCGCGCACTCGTCATTTCCGAACGCGGGCTCGCGCGTTGGCTCGTCGAATATGACGTCGCGACCGGGCGCGAGACGTTGCTGACGCGGCAAGGCATCGCTTCGTCGCCATCCTATGCGCCCGACGGCAAGTCGGCCGCCTATGTCCTCGACGACCGCGAACTCCATGTCGTGACGCTGGCGGGCGGGGCGGATCGCACGCTGTTCACCGGCGCGATCGCCACCGACGAGCGCGATGGCCCACGCCCGACCTGGTCGCCCGACGGCCAGTACATCGCCTTCCCACTGACCGACCCGCGCTCGTTCGTGAACGTCGAGCTCGTCCCGGCTGCGGGCGGCGCGGCGCGCCCGGTCAGCTTCCTCGCCAACGGGCAGATGGGCGGGATCGCCTGGTCGCCCGACGGCACCTACATCCTGTTCGACACCGCGCAGCGCAGCGAGGACTCGCGGATCGTGCGAATCGACCTGTTGCCGCATGTTCCGAAGTTCAAGGAAGACAAGTTCAGCGACCTGTTCAAGCCCGGCAAGCAGCCGGGCACGCCCGACACGCCGCCCGACACGCCTGCGCCGCCCACGCCCAAACCTTTGCCGGTCGCGGCCAGGAAGGGCGCGACTCCGCCGCCCGCACCCAAGGTCAAGCCGGTGTCGATCGTCTGGGAGGGCCTGCGGGCGCGCGCGACGATCCTGCCGCTCGGGCTCAACGCCGATACGCCGGTGATCAGCCCCGACGGCAAGACGCTCGTCTTCCGCGCGCGCGAGAAGGGCCGCGCCAATCTCTACAGCTACAACCTCGACGAGCTTGCCGACGAGCCACCGGTCGCGCAGCAATTGACGCAAAGCGATCGGCCGAAGGGCGACTTCGCGCTCGCAGGCGACGGCAAGACGCTCTTTTACCTCGACGGCGGCCGCGTCATCTCGACACCGCTCGACAGCCCCAAGCCCAAGCCGATCCCGGTCGGTGCCGAAATGGATGTCGATTTCGCGACCGAAAAGCAGATCGTGTTCGACCAGGCGTGGAGCATCCTCGACCGCAAATTCTTCGATGCGATGTTCAACGGCCAGGACTGGAAGGCGCTGCGCGCGCGTTTCCAGCCCTTTATCGCAGGCGCGCGGACGCCCGACGAGGAGCGGCGGATCATCAACCTGATGATCGGCGAGCTCAATGCCTCGCATTCAGGAATCTCGCTCAGCCCCGGCGCGCCCGGCAGCGCGCGGCCCAACCGCGTCGGCGATCTCGGGTTGCGCTTCGACCGCGCCGCTTATGATGCGGGACGTGGTTTGATCGTGCGCGAGGTCGTGCGGCTCGGGCCTGCGGCGATCGAGAGGATCGCGCCCGGCGACCGGATCGTCAGTGTCGGCGGCGTCGCGATCGGCGCGCACGGCAATATCGATGCGCTGCTCGAGAACAGCGTCGGCCGCCGTGTCGCGCTCGGCGTCGCCGGCGCGACTGGCCAGCGGAGCGTGGTCGTACGGCCGATCTCGGTCGGCGCGGCGGCGGGGCTCGCGTACCGGCAATGGGTCGACGATCGCCGCGCGCTGGTCGATCGGCTGTCGGGCGGCAAGCTCGGCTATGTCCATATCGCCGACATGTCGTCCGAATCGCTCGACCAGCTCTATCTCGATCTCGATGCCGAGAATCAGCGGCGGCAGGGCGTCGTCGTCGATATCCGCAACAACAATGGCGGCTTCATCAACGGCTATGCGATCGATGTGTTCGCGCGCGCCAATTACCTGACGATGACGCCGCGCGGCCTGTTCCCGCTGCCCGGCCGCCAGGCGCTCGGCCAGCGCGCGCTCGGCAAGCCGACCGTGCTCGTCACCAACGAATCGTCGCTGTCGGACGCCGAGGATTTCACCGAGGGCTATCGCGCGCTCGGGCTCGGCAAGGTGGTGGGGCAGCCGACTGCGGGGTGGATCATCTTTACCGGCGGCGAGCCGCTGATCGACGGGTCGTCGGTGCGCACGCCGAGCACGCGGATCCAGGACGGGCGTGGGCAGGACATGGAGATGCATCCGCGCCCGGTCGATGTTACCGTGGTGCGGCCGCTTGGCGAGGGGCCGGGCACCGATGCGCAGTTGAGCGCTGCCGTCGATGTGCTGCTGGCGCAGGTGGGGAAGCCATAACGGATCGCCGCACCGGCGCGATTGCTCCGCCGCCGCACTGTGCTATCCCGCTCCATCCCTCGACGGAGCTTCCCTTCCATGCGCCTCAGCCTGTTCGCTTTTCTGCTCGCCGCGTCCGCCAGCCCGGCGCTCGCCGCACCCACGGTGCACTCGTATGGCGGGCTCGCGCTGTCGGCGCAGGGCGACCGGATCGCGACGATCGACGGTGAGGGTGGGGGCGGCAAGAGCGGCATCACGATCCGCACGACGAGCGGCAAGGTGCTGCGCAGCTTCGATCCGTGCGGCACTGTGTGTTCGGTGTCGGGCCTCACGTTCGCGCCCGACGGCAGCCTGGCGTATCTGACGCGCGACAAGAAGGCCGGGCGCGTTACGCTGTTCGTCGACCATGACGGCAAGCCGCACACCGTAGCAACGATCACCGGCATCGCGCAGACCCCGCGCTTCTCGCCCGACGGGTTGCGCATCGCCTTGCTCGTCACGATCGGCGCGGCGAAGGAAGCGGGCGCGACCCAGGCCGGCGTGCGCCAGATCGGCGAGATCGGCGAGAAGAGCGATGAGCAGCGGCTCGCGGTGTTCGACGTGAGCGACACCGTGACGGCGGACAAGATCCAGCCGCTTTCACCCGCCGATCGCTATATCTACGAATATGACTGGACGCCCGATGGCAACGGCTTCGTCGTTACCTCGGCGCTCGGCAATGGCGACAACAATTGGTGGGTCGCGACGCTCGATGCGGTTGACGCCAAGACCGGCGCGGTGCGCACCATCGCCAAGCCGAAGACGCAGCTCAACTTCCCGCGCGTCTCGCCCGATGGCAAGACCGTCGCCTATATCGGCGGCCTGATGAGCGATTTCGGGTCGGTCGGCGGCGATGTCTGGACCGTGCCCTTCGCTGGCGGCGAGTCGCGCAATACGCAGCCGAACAGCAAGCTGACGGTGACGTCGCTGGTCTGGCGCGACGCCGCGATCCGCGGCACGGCGCTGCGTGGGGACCGGATGGGGCTCTATGCCGAGCGCGCGAGCACCGATGGCCTCGGCTGGAGCCGTCCGTCGACGCTTGCCGCGGGCGACGCCAAGGCCGCGTGGAGTGCCGACGGCAAGATCGTCGCGACCGTCGTGCAGGATTTCACGCATGCGCCCGCGATCTTCGCCGGGCCGGTCGATGCGCCCGTCCAGATCACGCACGACAATGACGCGATCACGCCCAAGATGACCGCGCGCAGCATCAGCTGGAAGAATGACGGGTTCGACGTCCAAGGCTGGCTGCTCGCCCCGCTCGGCGCAGACCCGAAGAAGAAGGCCCCGATGATCACGCTCGTTCATGGCGGCCCGTCGGCGGCGAACGTGCCGTATTTCGGTGGCGGCTTCGGCGCGCTGCTCGATGCCGGCTATTACATTTTCCTGCCCAATCCACGCGGCAGCTACGGCCAGGGCGAAGCCTTCACCGCGGCGAACAAGCGCGATTTCGGCGGCGGCGATCTGCGCGACATCCTCACCGGAATCGACGCGGTCGAGAAGGTCGCTCCGGTCGACGATGCGCGGCTCGGGCTGACCGGCGGCAGCTATGGCGGCTTCATGTCGATGTGGGCGAACACCCAGACCAACCGCTTCAAGGCGATCGTCGCGGGCGCTGGCCTGTCGAACTGGGTGAGCTATTACGGCACCAACGGTATCGACCAGTGGATGCTGCCGTTTTTCGGCAAGACGCTGTACGAGGACCGCAAGGCCTATGAGGACGTCTCCGCGGTCAATTTCATCAAGAACGCCCGCACCCCGACCTTCATCTATGTCGGCGAGCGCGACATCGAGGTGCCGCCGACCCAGTCGGTCGAATATTGGCATGGCCTTAAGGACATGGGCGTGCCGACCAGCCTGGTGATCTATCCCGAAGAAGGCCACGGCATCCGCGCGCCGGCCAACTCGGCCGATGTCGCGGCGCGAACGCAGGCGTGGTTCGACAAATATCTGGCGGTGAAGAAGTAACGCTTCCTCCCCTCCCTGGAAGAGCGTCAGGTGAACAGCGCCCCGCGCTGTTCAGGCCATGCCGGGGGCATGGCCGACCCGACGCTGGGATCGAGGGGTGGGTCGGCCCGTTGTCGAACGGCACGCCCGCTACCGGCCGACCCACCCCCAGCCCCTCCCAGGGAGGGGACGGACTTATCGCAGCGGCTTGCCCGAGTCCTTCCAGCGATCGAGGATCTGCGAGTCGCCCGGCAGCGTATCCGCGGCCGGGGTTGCCGGGGCGATCGGCGTGCCGCTTTGCGCATAGGCGGGCTGGATCGTCGCGGGTTTGGCGATCGGCGACACCGGCACGACCGCCGCTGCGCTTACCAGTGCGGGCGGATCGAGCCGCGGATGCGGGCCCGGAATCGGCTCGCCGCCGAGATACGGCTGGCGGAACGCCGCCGGCGTCCCCCAACCGCCCTGCCAGCGATGGAAGAAATGCGCGCCGATCGCGGCCGTCATCACCAGGCTGCGGTTCCACGCCGGGGTGACGGCGTAGGTGTGGTAATGCGTCGCCAGCCCGACTTGCGGCATGACATGCCCGTTGAGCGCTGCGGCGGCGACCTTGAGCGCGCGCAGCCAATAGCCTTGCGACGGCGCGCCGCGCTGGAGTGCCCCGTCGCACGCGAAGCTGAACTGGCAGCCGGTATGTTCCGAGCCCTGGAACACAACGCCGCATACCGTCGCCGGAAAGGCCGGGTGCCGTACGCGGTTGAGGATGACCTGCGCGACCGCCTGCTGCCCGGCATCGGGCTCGCTCGCGGCTTCGTAATAGATCGCAGTGGTGAGGCATTGCAGCGCCCGCCCGCGGTCGATCGCGCTCGCGCGCGCCATCGAAAAGGGGAGCGCCGCGCGGATGGAGGTGTCCGCCGCCAGAGCGGCAGCGCCGACCGGCAGCGGCAGGTCGGGCAGTGCGATCGTCCCCGTCGCGCCGTGTGCCGGGGCGGTGTCGCCCCGCACGGCATCGTCGGCGGCGTTGAAATAGGCGGCGCCGGGGAAGTGATCCTCGACCTCATAGCCGCTCGGCGCGGGGGCGTGCTGCGTCGCCTTGGCGTGCTGGATGATGATCGCGCGCAATGCGGCATGCGCCGACACCCCGGCAAGCACGAGCGCGCACAGGCCGACGGCGCCGAGCTTGCTCAGCCGCCGCATCTTCACCCAACCCAGGATCGCCTGCAGATACACGCGCGCGCTGTAGCCGATTTCGGCGCGCTGCGATGCTGCTGTTTTGGGTGTGTCTCGCGACGATACGATTGGTGGTTAATGCAGGGGTTTGGTCACCCCGGCGTGTCGCCGGGGTGACGCGTGGCGCATCGGCCGGTCAGCGCAGCGTCGCGCTGTCGAGCTTGAGCGTGTCCGCGCTGATCACTTCGGCATTCGGATACGCCTTGCGCAGGTCGGGCAGGAACAGCTTGGCGTCGCCGACCACGACGACGCTCGCCGCGGCGGGATCAAGCAGCTTTGCCGCCGCCGCCTGCACTGCCGCCGGATCGACCGCCGAGACCCGCTGCGTGTATTGGCCGAGTTCGCTCAGCGGCAGGCCCTGCACGACATAGCCGCCGACCGTGCCGGCAATCCCGTTCGTCGTCTCGGTCGCGCGGCCGAAATTGCCGACCAGCACCGCCTTGCGCGTGTCGAGCTCGGCCGCGCTGACCGGCTCAGCGCCGAGCCGCTGCATCTCGGCAAGGATGATCGACACCGTCTCGGGTGCGCTCGGGTTCTTGGTCGAGGTGCGCGCGGCGACGACGCCCGGCAGGCGGCCGGCCTGCAGGCTGCTGCCGGCGCCATAAGCGAGCCCGCGCTTGATGCGGATTTCCTGGTTGAGCCGCGACGAGAAACCGCCGCCGAGCACGGTGTTGGCGACGGCGGCCGGGTAATAGCTCGGATCGCTGCGCGCAATCCCGGGGCGCGCCACGACGACTCCGGCCTGGCCCGCACCGGGCATGTCGACCACGACGACGCGCGGCGCGGGGTAGATCTGACGCGGGCCGTCGGGACCGACGGGCACGGTCGCTTTCCAGCTGGCGAAATTGGCTTCGGCCAGCGCCTTGGCGCGCGCAGGCGTGACGTCGCCGACGAGCACCAGCGTGGCCTGCGCGGGTGCCCAGGCCTTGGCATAGGCGCTGCGGATGTCGGTAGGCGTAATTGCCTTGAGCGAGGTCGGCGTGCCCGAGCGCGGGTGCCCGTACGGCGAGGCGCCGAGCGCCGCGCGCGCCGCGACGAGCCCGGCGAGCTGGCTCGGATCCTTGATGGCGACCTGGACGCCGTCGATCGTCTGCGCGCGCGCGCGTTCGATCTCGGCGGGGGCGAAGACCGGGTTGCGTGCGACATCGGCGAGGATCGCGAGCGCGGGCGTCGCTTGATCGGACTTGACGGTCACCTCGATCGAGCTGCCGTCCCAGCTCGCATCGCTCGAGATCGATCCGCCGAGCGCCTCGATCTGCCGCGCGATCTGCGTCGCGGAGCGTGTCGTCGTGCCCTTGGTCAGCAAGTCCGCGGCAAGGCTGTTGACCCCGGCGCGATCGGGTCGGTCGTCGGCAGCCCCACCCTGCGCGACGAGCAAGGCGGTCAGCAGCGGGAGGTCGTGCTTCTCGACCACAACGACGCGCATCCCGTTGGCGAGCGCGAATTCGTCCGTCACCGGTGCGGCGGCGGCGATCGCGGCGGCGGGCGGCGGCGGGGCGATCCGATCGGCGGCGCTGGCGGGGGTCACCACCTCGACCTTGCCGGGCGCAACCAATGGCGAGACCACCACGGTATCGGCGACCTCGATCCGGTCGTTCTGCGGCGCCTTGGCAGTCGCGTCCTCGGGCAGATACTGGATCGTCGCCGAACGCTGGTCGCGCAGATATTTCGCGGCGACGCGCTGGACGTCGACGGCGGTGACGCGCCCGATCGCGGCGAGCTGCCGGTCGGCGGCGCGCGGATCGCGGTCGATGATCACCGACGAGGCGATCGTGCGGCCCGCGCCCTCGGCGGTCTCGCGCGCCTGGAGCGCGCTCGTCAGGATCTCGTTCTTCGCCTCGGCGAGTTCAGCGGCGCTCACCGGCGTATCGCGCAGCCGCGCGACCTCGCGGCGCAGCGCGGTTTCGCCCTGCGCGGCGGTCTTGCCACCCGCCAGGATCGCGAACACCGCGAGATTGCCCGGACCCTGCTTCGAATCGAGTACGCTCTCGGCGCTCTGTGCGAGCTGGTCGCGATAGACGAGCGATTCGTACAACCGCGAACTCTCACCTTGCGACAGGACCGCGTTGAGCACCGTGAGGGCGGGGCCGTCGGGGTCGTTGTCGGCCGGGATCGGATAGCTGATCATTACCGCGGGGAGCGGCGTATTGGCTTCATGGACGACATAATGCGTCGCTTGGGTGCGTTCGGGCTCGGCCACGGTGACGCGCGGGATCGGCGTGGCGGGGCGTTTGATCTTCGCGAAATACTGATCGACCCAGGCGTCGAGCTGCGCCGCATCGAAATTGCCCGATACGACGAGCACGGCGTTGTCGGGCCGATAATAGGTCGCGTGGAAGGCGCGGACGTCGTCGATCTGTGCGCTCTCGAGATTGTCGAGGCTGCCGATCGTCCCGCGCGCGTAAGGGTGGCGCGTGTAGGAGATCGCCGGGAAATAGAGCGAGAACAGCTTGCCATAGGGCCGCGCATTGGTGTTCTGGCGCAGCTCCTCCTTCACCACGTCGCGTTCGGAGGCAAAGCTCTTGGGCTCGACGACGAGCGCGGCCATGCGGTCGGCCTCGGCGAACAGCAGCCGCTGGAGGTGGTTCGCCGGGATCGTCTCGTGATATTCGGTATAATCGTCATTGGTCGAGGCGTTGTTGTTGCCGCCGACATCTTCGGTCAGCCGGTCGAATTGCTCCGAGACGAGGTTGCGCGTTGCCTTGAACATGAGATGTTCGAACATGTGCGCGAAGCCCGAGCGGCCAGCGGGATCGTCCTTCGAGCCGACATCGTACCAGACCTGCACCGAGACGTTGGGCGTGCTCGTGTCACGGATCGCGTACACGCGCAGGCCATTGGCGAGCGTGCGTTCGGTAAAGGCGATCGGCTTGATCGCTGGGGCGGGTGCGGTCGGCGCTGGCTTGGCGGTGGCGACGGTCAGCGGGAGCAGGGCGGCGCCCAGCAGGAGGGCGGCACGGGACAGCATGGGGGAGGCTCCGGATGGGGGGCGGTGTTGTAGCTATGTGTCGTGACCAGCAGGCGCTGTGTCAATCGCGTGGAACACCCGCCATGCGCCTCCCCTCCCTTCCAGGGAGGGGCGTATCCGAGCGTATTACGTCTTCTTCGACCGGTTCACATACAGCAGAACCGCCGCCAGCGCGGCCGATCCGACGCCGACGCCGACGCTGATCGCGATCGGCGTGACGGGCCAGTTGCCGTGCTGCTCGGCCTTGGCCTCGGCGGCATCGCGGACGCGCTTATGGTCGCGTGCGGCGGCTTCGATTTCGTTGATCTTGGACATTACACCCTCTCTGCGTGGCTCTCATATGCCTGTCGGAACGCATCGGCGAAGGCTTTGAGCCGCCCCGCCGCGATTGCTGCCCTCAGGTCCGCCATCATCGCCTGATAAAACCACAGATTGTGCTCGGTCATCAACATTGCGCCGAGGATTTCTCCGGAACGGACGAGATGATGGAGATAGGCGCGGCTGCCGCCGGCCGCACCGGTGCAGGTCGGGCAGCCGCAGGCCGGATCGAGCGGCCCCTGATCCTCGGCGAACCTGGCGTTGCGGATGTTGAGCGGGCCGTGCCGCGTGAACGCCTGGCCGGTGCGCCCCGAGCGCGTCGGCAGCACGCAATCGAACATGTCGATCCCGCGCTCGACCGCACCGACGATGTCGGTCGGCTTGCCGACGCCCATCAAATAGCGCGGCTTGTCGACGGGAAGCTGGCCCGGCGCGAAGTCGAGACAGGCGAACATCGCCTCCTGGCCTTCGCCCACCGCGAGCCCGCCGACCGCATAGCCGTCAAAGCCGATGTCGATCAGCGCGCCTGCGCTGTCGCCGCGCAGCGTCTGGTCGAGCGCGCCCTGCTGGATGCCGAAGATCGCCGCGCCCTTGGCATGCGCGCCGCCGCCGTCGAACGCATCGCGCGAGCGCTTGGCCCAGCGCATCGAGCGCGCCATGGCTGCTGCCTGCACCTCGGGGGTCGAAGTGGTTGGCACGAGCTCGTCGAACGCCATGACGATGTCCGAGCCGAGCAGCCGCTGGATCTCGATCGAGCGTTCGGGGCTGAGCGTGTGGCGCGAGCCGTCGAGGTGCGACTTGAAGGTCACGCCATTCTCGTCGCGCTTGGTCAGGTCGCTGAGGCTCATCACCTGATAGCCGCCGCTGTCGGTGAGGATCGGACGGTCCCAGCCCATGAAGGCGTGCAGCCCGCCAAGCCGCGCGACCCGTTCGGCGCCGGGGCGGAGCATCAAATGATAGGTGTTGCCGAGGATGATGTCGGCGCCGGTCGCGCGAACGTCGGCGGGCTTGACGCCCTTGACCGTCGCGGCGGTGCCGACCGGCATGAAAGCAGGCGTCCGGATCGAGCCACGGCGCATCGCGATCTCGCCAGTCCGCGCCTTGCCGTCAGTTGCGTGGATGGTGAAGTCGAAGCGGGGGCGAGCGGTCATATGGCTTCCTCCCCTCCCTGGAAGGGAGGGGCCGGGGGTGGGTCGGTATGGGGCGGGCGTTGCGCCCTACTACGGGCCAACCCACCCCCAACCCCTCCCTTCCAGGGAGGGGAGTAGAAACCTCAGCGCTTGAACAGCGTCTCGGCGGTCGGCTCGGCACGCGGGGCGACGACTTCGCCATTCTCGGCGGCTTCGGCGTCGCGCGCGAGCTGGTCGCGCTGGGCGCGCAGCTCGGTGATCAGCGCTTCGCGGTCACCCTCGAGCCGCGTGTCGACCGGCGCTTCGAGACCGGCCGCCTTGGCTGCCTTGGTCACCGCTGCATCGAGTTCGCGTTGCGTGGTCAGACCCAGCGTGACCGGGTCCTTCGGGGTGATATTGGCGATGTTCCAATGGCTGCGGTTGCGGATCGCCGCGATCGTCGTCCGCGTCGTGCCGATCAGCAGGCCGATCGCGCCGTCGCTGATCTCGGGATGATTGCGGATGATCCACGAAATGCCGTCGGGCTTGTCCGAGCGCTTCGACACCGGCGTGTAGCGCGGGCCCTTGGTGCGACGGACCTGCTCGGGGCCCTTGAGGATCTTGAGCGTGTATTCGGGGTCGGCCTGACCCTTGTCGATCTCGTCCTGGGTCAGTTCGTGCGCGCGGATCGGGTCGCGCCCGGTCAGCTTGGTCGCGGCGGTGTCGTCGGCGATCGCCTGGACCTCGAGGATGTGCAGGCCGCAGAATTCGGCGATCTGCTCGAAGCTGAGCGCGGTATTGTCGACGAGCCAGGCGGCGGTCGCGTGCGGCATGAGCGGCTGGGCCACGGGATACTCCTCAAAAACGGAAAGGGCCGCCCCTTTCGGAGCGGCCACTTGTGCTGGCATGCAACGTAGAGCGAATGGCGGGGGAGGGCAAGCGCGGTTGCGGGGGGCTCCGATTTCGCGGTCGTGCGCGGTGGAACGTGCCGCGGCGTACCGTCGCGCGTTGAGAATGCCGATGATCTCAAGCGCGATGCGCGCGCATGTCAGCGCCGTATCGAAGATCTTCGCTCGTGAATGCCGCGCGCATCCTCGGACCTCATGTGTGTCGCGACCGCAGTGCAAGGCGTCTTGAACGCTGTGCGATCCGCCCCGCGCGATCGACGCCGGCCGCGTCGCGCGCACTGCCTTAAGCTTCACATCGCCGCTATCGCCTCACGCCGCGATCGCCTCGGGATGCTTGACGGGAACCAGTGCGCCGAGAAACTGGCGCGCGCTGGCTGCCCAGGTGAAGGTCTGGCCGTAGGCGGCGCAGGCGGCACGATCGCGCGTCAGCGCGGCGGCGATCGCGGTGTCGAGATCCTCGTCCATCGCGCCGACCTGCGGGTTCAGCACGTCGACCGGTCCCGTCACCGGATAGGCAGCGACCGGCGTGCCGCTGGCGAGCGCCTCGATCATCACCAGCCCGAACGTGTCGGTGCGGCTTGGGAAAACAAACACGTCGGCGGCGGCATAGGCCCCGGCGAGGTCGGCGCCGAACAGCGGCCCGAGGAAATGCGCCTGCGGATAGCGCGCGGCGAGCGCGGCGCGCGCGGGGCCATCGCCGACGATGACCTTGGTGCCGGGATGCTTGGCGGTGAGGAACGCCTCGATATTCTTCTCGACCGCGACGCGCCCGACATAGAGCTGGATCGGTCCGCCGCCCTGCGCCTTCAGGGCAGCGATCGCTGGGAGCGGCGCGACACCCGGCCCGAAGGTCGCGAGATCGACGCCGCGACCCCAGTGGCGGATCTTGGTCAGGTCATGCGACTTGAGCGTGGCGGCGATCGACGGGGTCGAGGCGAGGATCGACTGGGCGGGCCAGTGGAACCAGCGGATATAGCGCCACACCCATTCGGGATTCACGCCGGTCCGCGCCGAGACGTAATCGGGGAATTGCGTGTGATAGGCGGTGGTGAAGGGGAAGCCGCGCGTCAGGCACCAGCGCCGCGCGGCGAGGCAGACCGGCCCCTCGGTCGCAAGATGGATCGCGTTGGGGGCGAAATCGGCGAGCATCTTGCCGACGCTCGCGGTGCTGGCAAAGGCCAGGCGGATCTCGGGATAGGTCGGACACGGCATCGAATAGAACAGATCGGGCGAGACGATCAGAACCTCATGGCCCTGGCGTTCGAGTTCGGCACGCACCGCTTGCAAGGTGCGCACGACCCCGTTGACCTGGGGGCTCCATGCATCGGTGGCGATGGCGATGCGCACGCGCGTCAGGCCGCCAACATCTCGATCTTCGCCGTCGGCCGGGATTTCTCCCGCGCGGCAATCTCGTCAGCCCAGTGCAGCAATTCCATTCTCCCGTCGAAATGTTCGACCAAAGCCGTGCAGCCTTCCACCCAGTCCCCGTCGTTATAATAGGCGATACCGTCGATATCACGGAACTCGGCGGTATGGATATGGCCGCAAACGACCCCATCGACGCCGCGGGCGCCGGCCGCCTGCGCGACGATCTCTTCGTAGTTGGAGATGAACTGCACCGCGTTCTTCACCTTGGCTTTCGCGTGCTTCGACAACGACCAGTACGGCAGGTTGCAGAAGCGGCGATAGGCGTTCACCCAGCGATTGAGCGCCATCATGAATTCATACGCCGCATCGCCGACATGCGCCAGCCAGCGGTGCGCGAGGGTGATCGCATCGAATTCGTCGCCATGCAGCACCAACAGCCGACGCCCGTCGGCGGTTTCATGCACCGCGTTGCGGCGGATCGCGACGCCGCCGAAATCGAGCCCACAGAATTGGCGGACGACCTCGTCGTGATTGCCGGGGATATAGACGACCTTCGCACCGCGCTTGGCGCGCTTGAGCAGGCGCCAGACGACGTCGTTATGCGCCGCTGGCCAGTAGAATTTCTTCTTCAGCCGCCAGCCGTCGATGATGTCACCGACCAGATACATTGTCTCGCTGTCGACATGGTCGAGAAAGTCGATCAGCAGATCGGCGTTGCAGCCACGCGTGCCGAGATGGATGTCGGAAATCCAGATCGTGCGATACGCCCGGCGCTCGCAGGTGGTGCGTTCAGGAATCGAGGGCTGCGAATGGGCGAAGTCGGCAAAGTCGGCGACCGTGCCGCTCGACAGTCCGGTGATCGCGCTTTTGGTTACAGCATCCATCGTCGACAACCTCGAAGCCCTACTGGTCTTCCGCCTATGCAGACAGATTGTTACAATCGGAATCGTTGACCTTCACGCAACTGTCATATCGCTGGCAGCCGCGCGCGAGCATCGACCGAAGTCGACTGCTGCTTTCTCGGGAGGACTGGCCGAGACGCGGTCAGGCCGTGGCAATTTCCGCCATGACCTCGGCGATCAGGTCCTTGCGGCTGAGCTTCCCGATCATCGTCTTCGGCATCGTCAGGCGGATGACGACGTCATCCACCCGCTCATGCCGCCCAAGCTGCGGGTTGAGCCAGTCGCGCAAGTCCGCACCGGTCGCCGCGACCTCTTCGTTGAGCGTGACATAAGCGCGCGGTTGCTCGCCGCGATACGGATCGGGCAGGCCGATCACCATCGCCTCCTTGACCGCGGGGTGGTGGTGCAGGATCGCCTCGATCTGGCTCGGGAACACCTTGAAGCCTGACACCGACAGCATGTCCTTCAACCGGTCGACGATCCGCACGAAACCGTCCTCGTCGATTGTGCCGACATCGCCGGTGCGCAGCCAGCGCCCCGTTTCATTGGTCACGAACACTTCGCCATCGGCGTCGGGACGGTTCCAATAGCCCTTCATGATCTGCGGGCCCATCGCGACGATCTCGCCCGGCTCGCCGGGGGGCGGGGGCTGGGTCGGGTCGGCCTTGTCGACGAGGCGCAAATGCGTCGCGGGGATCGGCTGGCCGATGCTGCCGGTCTTGCCGGGCCGCTCATAGGGGTTGGCCGAAAGCACGCCCGAGCTTTCCGACAGGCCATAGCCCTCGACCACGGTGGCCCCGGTCGCCGCCTCGAACTTCGCCTTGAGCTCGGCAGCGAGCGGCGCTCCGCCTGAGATGCACACGCGCAGCGACGCAAAGTCGGTCTTGGCGATGTCCGGATGGTCGAGCAGCGCCTGGTACATCGTCGGCACGCCCGGGAGCGCGGTCGCCTTGGTCCGCGTGATCGCGCCGAGGACCGCGCCCGCCTCGAAGCGCGGCAGCATCACGATGCAGCCGCCGTTGAGAACGGTCCTGTTGAGTACGCAGGTGTTGGCGAAGACGTGGAAGAGGGGGAGCACGCCGAGGATCCGGTCGGGCTCGGTCGGGTGCGGGTCGATGCCCATCACCTGGCGGGCATTGGCCGACAGGTTCTGGTGCGTCAGCATTGCGCCCTTGGGGCTGCCGGTGGTGCCGCCGGTATATTGGATCAGTGCAACGTCGCTGACCGGATCGATCGTTACCGCGGCATGCGTACCGTCATTGGCGATCAGCTGCGAAAAGCTCAGAATGCGCGGATCGTGCGGCCGCGGCGTCACCTCCTTGCGCTTGAACAGGCGATAGAGGATCGACTTGGAGGCCGGCAAGGCGCCCGCGATCGAGCCAACGACGAGGCGCTCGAGCTGGCTGGTCTCCAGGACTTTGAGCGCGGTCGGCAGCAGCGCGGTCGCCGACAGCGTGAACAGCACGCGGGTGCCCGAATCCTCGACCTGATGCGCGAGCTCGGCAACGGTGTAGAGTGGCGAGAAATTGACCACCGTCGCGCCGAGCTTGAGGATGCCGTAATAGGCCGCAAGGTAATGCGGCGCATTAGGCAGGAACAGCCCGATCCGGTCGCCCCGACCGTAGCCAAGCGCCTGCAGCCCCGCCGCGACGCGATTGGCGCCGCCGAGCGTTTCGGCATAACTGTAGTGCCGCCCGAGAAAGTCGATCAGCGGCGCATTGCCGGCGCGCGCGGCGGCCTGATCGAACAGCTCCACCATCGAAAGCGGCGGATAGAGGCTGTCCCAGGCATTGGGATGACGGTAGGATTCGCGCCAGACGGCTTCAGTATTGCTCATTGACATGGGTGTAAGCAAGCCGTCCGCCGCCTGCAAGTCACTGGGCCCTCACGTCACTCGGCGCGGGTCAGGAGAGATGCTTGCCCGTCCAGGTCACCAGCAGCGAAATCCCGACCAGCCCGAGATCGATCGCTGCCTTGATCTGATGCGGCGCGGGATCGGTCGGATCATGGGTGAGGATCTGGATGTCGGCGCTCGGGTGGCGCGCCACCGCAACCAGCGCGAGGACTGCGACGATTCCAACCATGATGCGACGGTTGCGCAACGCCAATCCCCTTGCGCGCAGCTTATACGCTTACCGCCGATTCGCGGCAAGGCGTCTCACGCTGCGGCACGGTCTGCCAGCATGCGCGTCCGGGCGCGATCCCGTCCGGCGCTCTTGGCGTCGTACAAGGCGCGATCGGCGCAGCCATAGAGCGCCTTCCAGTCGATCTCGCGGCGCAGCGGACCGACGCATTTGCCGATGCTCGCCGTGACGATCACGTCATACGGCATCCGTGCCGCGCGCAGCTGATCGAGGATATCGCGCGGCTCGACCGGCGCATCGGCGGGAAGCACGATGGCGAATTCCTCGCCACCGATCCGTGCCACGAGCGCCGCGGCGGGCACCGACCGTTGCAAGGCCAGCGCCACCGCGCGCAGCACCTCGTCGCCGCCATCATGGCCGATCGTCTCGTTGATCAGCTTGAAATGGTCGAGATCGACGATCATCAGCATCTGCTCGCCCTCGCGCCCGATCGCGGCCTCGAGGAACGCGCGGCGGTTGAGGAGCCCGGTCAGCGGATCGCTCTCGGCAAGCAGCAGCGCGGCGAGTTCGCCCTCGCGCGCGGCATCGCGCTCGCGGCTGAGCACGCGGACGCGGTAGGCGATGGCGAGGCTCGACAGCAACGCCTCGAGCGTCATCATCACGATCGTCGAATTGTCGATCCAGAAATTCCAGTGGATCAGGCTGAGCCCGCTCGCGACGCGGAAGCAGGCGACGAGCACGGGCGCTCCCCACGCCAGTGCAAACAGCCAGAGATAATTGCTCCGCGTCACCCAGGCGCGCCAGAGCATCGGGATGACGATGAGCAGCTGCCCGGCAAACGCCAACGTATAAAAGCGGTCGAACATTCGGACATTGCGCGGGCCGAACAGCGTATAGGCGACCGTCGCGGTCAGCATGGTCGCCCCCGCGACGAGGATCAGCGTGCGCAGCGGGCCCGCAAAGACGCGGGGCTCGAAAAAGGTCCGCGCGAACGCCAAAGCGGCAACCGCCGACAGACCGAGCGTGAGGTAATTGATCCGCATCCGGTCGTTATTGGCAATCATGGGCCAGGCCCAGGCGAGCGCGCCCGAAGACGAGAAGGCGTAGCACAGGAGGGCCAGCACCATCGCGCAATATGCAAGCTGGAAGCGATGCCGCAGCGTTGCCCACAGCGCTAAGTGATAGATGAGCAGCGCGATGCACAGCCCGCCAAAGCCACCATAGAGCGCGGCGAGCATCAGGTTGGAGCGGACGCCCTGTGCGGGCGTGGCAATCTGAGCTTCGCGCAGAATGCCGCGCAGATTGGCGGCGCCTTCGACATGCCACAGCAACCGGACGACCGGCGCTGAACGCACCGCCAGCGGTTGCGCGATGATCGCGCCGAGCTGGAGATGCCGCGACGTGGCATAGGGGTCGAGCCGTTGCGACACGATCGCGCCATCGGCGTATAGCGCATGGAGCGTCACCGCCTGTTCCCACAGGCTGGCGATGCGGATCTCGACCGGACCCGCACGCCGCACCGGCGCCGAGCGGACCCAGAAGTCCCCGCTGCCGAGCGCGGTCTGGCCGCGACCGCAATCGAAGCGTGCCGCACCCGCAAGAAGCGATCGCGGCGTCATGCCCGGCTGTGCCCGCACGACGCAGACCGCGACCGCCTGGCCGGAATGCGCTGTTGTCGCGGCAGCAGGGAACGACGATCCAAAAAGACTCAGAAGCGTGGCGAAAAGTGCCAGGAAAAGGGCGTGCGCAGCACTTTGCATAGCCCGCCATAAGGCGATTTTGACAAAAAGATCATTAACAAAAATCGCTAGGACGCCGCCCAACGCAAGATCGGTGCAGTGGTCAGCAGCGCTCCATCGGAACAGCGGCACCGGGTCCGAACGCGTGGTTCGGACCCGGCATCGTGTCGGTCACTTGACCGGGGTCGTATCCTTGTCGGTCCGAGTCGTCGTCTTTTTCTTGGGCTTCTTGGGTGGGGCCGAAGTGATCTCGAACGACAGCGCATTGTCCTTCAGCTTGACCGTCACCTCGCCGCCATGGACCAGCTTGCCGAACAGCAATTCCTCGGCGAGCGGCTGCTTGATCTTTTCCTGGATCAAGCGGCCCATCGGGCGCGCACCATAGAGCTTGTCATAGCCCTTGGTGGTGAGCCAGGTCTTCGATTCGTCGTCGAGCTTGATGTGCACGCTGCGGTCGGCGAGCTGGAGCTCGAGCTGCAGGATGAACTTGTCGACGACGCGCGCGACCACTTCGGTCGGCAGATAGCCGAACGGCACGATCGCATCGAGACGGTTGCGGAACTCGGGCGTGAACATCTTCTGCACCGCCTGCTCATCCTCGCCCTCGCGGGTGAGGTTGCCGAAGCCGAGCGTCTCGCGCGCCATGTCGGAGGCACCCGCATTGGTCGTCATGATCAGGATGACGTTGCGGAAGTCGACCGTCTTGCCGTGCTGGTCGGTCAGCCGCCCGTTGTCCATCACCTGCAGCAGGATGTTGAACAGGTCGGGATGCGCCTTCTCGATCTCGTCGAGCAGCAGCACCGAATGCGGCTGCTGGTCGATCGCATCGGTGAGCAGACCGCCCTGGTCGAACCCGACATAGCCCGGAGGCGCACCGATCAGCCGGCTGACCGAATGGCGTTCCATATACTCCGACATGTCGAAGCGCTGCAGCGGGATGCCCATGATCTGGGCAAGCTGCTTGGCAACTTCGGTCTTGCCGACGCCGGTGGGACCAGTGAACAGATAGTTGCCGATCGGCTTCTCGGGATCGCGCAGGCCGGCACGGCTGAGCTTGATCGCCGAGGCGAGCTTCTCGATCGCGGCATTCTGCCCGAACACGACGCGCTTGAGATCGGTTTCGAGCGATTCGAGCGCCTTGGTGTCGTCGGTCGAGACCGACTTTGGCGGGATGCGTGCCATCGTCGCGATGACCTGCTCGATTTCACGCGAGGTGATGGTCTTCTTGCGCTTGGCGAGCGGCACCAGCATCTGCATCGCGCCGACTTCGTCGATCACGTCGATCGCCTTGTCGGGCAGCTTGCGGTCGTTGATGTAGCGCGCGCTGAGCTCCACCGCCGACTTGATCGCGTCGGGAGTGTATTTCACCTTGTGATGGTCCTCGAACGCCGAGCGCAGGCCCGCCAGGATCTTGATCGTGTCCTCGATCGTCGGCTCGTTGACGTCGATCTTCTGGAAGCGCCGCAGCAGTGCGCGGTCCTTCTCGAAGTGGTTGCGGAACTCCTTGTAGGTGGTCGAGCCGATGCAGCGGATCGTCCCGCCCGAAAGGGCAGGCTTCAACAGGTTCGACGCATCCATCGCACCGCCGCTGGTGGCACCAGCGCCGATCACCGTGTGAATCTCGTCGATGAACAGGATCGCATCGGGCATCTTCTCGAGCTCGGTGACGACCGCCTTGAGGCGCTCCTCGAAGTCACCGCGATAGCGCGTGCCGGCCAGCAGCGCGCCCATGTCGAGCGAGTAGATCACCGCCGGGAGCAGCACCTCTGGAACGTTGCCCTCGACGATCTTGCGCGCCAGGCCTTCGGCAATCGCGGTCTTCCCGACGCCGGGATCGCCGACATAGAGCGGGTTGTTCTTCGAACGACGGCACAGGATCTGGACGGTGCGATCGACCTCGGGCCCACGCCCGATCAGCGGATCGACCTTGCCCTTCTTGGCCTTCTCGTTGAGATCGACGCAGAATTGCTTGAGTGCGCTCTCGCTCTTGCCCTTCTCACCGGGTTTTTGCGGCTTTTCTTCCTCGACGCCCTTGGGGATCGAGGCTTCGGGCGCCGCGCCGCCCTTGCCGACGCCGTGGCTGATGAAGCTCACCGCATCGAGCCGGCTCATGTCCTGCTGCTGCAGGAAATAGACGGCATAGCTCTCGCGCTCGCTGAACAGCGCGACGAGCACGTTGGCGCCGGTCACTTCGTCGCGGCCCGAGGACTGGACGTGGAGGATCGCGCGCTGGACGACGCGCTGGAAGCCGCTGGTGGGCGAGGGGTCGGTCGCCGCATCGACCTTCAACGCTTCGAGCTCGGTATCGAGATAGTGTTTCACGGTCGCGGTCAGCTCGGCGGTATCGACGCCGCACGACTGCATCACCTTCGAAGCATGTTCGTCATCGATCAGCGCCAGCAACAGATGTTCGAGCGTGGCATATTCATGGCGACGTGAAGACGCGGCTTCCAACGCCTTGTGCAGCGTGGTTTCCAGCGCGGAGGCAAAGGATGGCATTAGGTCTTTACTCCTTGCGAGCTGCGACGAAAGCGCAGCCCTTTGCGCCTATGTCGGAAGGCGTATCCGCCACTGCAAGCTCTTGAAAATCGTTCACCACCCTTCATGCCATCTTATAGCGGATGGCGGGCTGTCTGGCATCAAGACTTGAACAGATTATCGGCTTGAACGCGATGGCTGGCGGCGTGTTCCATCTTCGCGTTGGTCCGAGCAATTTCGGTCTCGAGCGCCGCGACACGCGCCTCGAGCTCCGCCACCGACAACGGATCTAAGTCCTGCGCGAGCAGCGCCGCGAGCGGATCGCCCGCGCGTTTCGGGAGAATCTCGTCCAAGTCCATTGCGGGATCGTTGACCCGGCGAGCGGCCATGTCAATAAGGCGCGCAGGCAAAACGGGGCATACGACCGATGGACGGAATTCCGGCTACCATGCGCGCAATCGACCCCGATGGTCCGGGCGGACCCGAAGTGCTGCGCGTGGTCGAGCGTCCCGTCCCGACGCTGCGCCCCGATGAAGTGCTGATCCGCGTCGTCGCAGCGGGGGTCAACCGGCCCGACGTGCTCCAGCGCAAGGGTGGCTACGCCCCGCCGCCGGGCGCACCGTCGATCCCGGGGCTCGAGGTTTCGGGCACCGTCGTCGCGCAGGGGTTGGACGTCGATTTCGAGCTGATGGGCCAGCCGGTCTGCGCGCTGCTCGCAGGCGGCGGCTATGCCGAATATGTCGCGGTCGCCGCGGGGCAGGTGCTGCCCGTGCCGCATGCGCTGTCGATGATCGAGGCGGCGGCGCTGCCCGAGACGCTGTTCACCGTGTGGACCAATCTGTTCGAGCGTGGCTATGCGACCGAGGGCGACACCGTGCTGGTGCATGGCGGCACCAGCGGGATCGGCACGATGGCGATCGGCCTCGGCGCGATCTTCGGGCTGACCGTGATCGTGACCGCCGGCTCGGACGACAAATGTGCGGCGGCGCTCAAGCTGGGCGCGGCGCATGCGATCAACTACAAGACCGAGGATTTCGTCGCGCGCGTTGCCGAGATCACCGGCGGCAAGGGCTGCGCGGTCGTGCTCGACATGGTCGGCGGCGACTATCTGCCGCGCAATCTCAAATGTCTCGCGGAGGACGGCCGTCATGTTTCGATCGCGGTGCAGGGCGGGGCGACCGCGACGATCCCGATCTTCGACATCATGCGCCGCCGCCTGACGCTGACCGGATCGACGCTGCGCCCGCGCGATTCGGCGTTCAAGAGCCTGGTGGCGGGATGAGCTGCACAGCAATGTATGGCCGCATGTCGAGGCCGGGCGGTTGAAACCGATCCTCGACCGAACCTTCCCGCTTGCCGAAGCGTCCGCCGCGCATGCGCGGATGGAGGCGGGGGATCATATCGGGAAGATCGTGCTGACGATGGATTGAGGCGGCTCCTCATTGGAGGAGTGTGCTGCCGACCCAGCCGGGTGCCTCCCCTCCCTTCCAGGGAGGGGAGGAAAATATCAGGCGAGTACGGTCTTCAGATTCATGAATTCGTGCAGCCCGTACGGCCCGAGTTCACGCCCATGGCCCGACCGCTTGACCCCGCCGAAGGGCGCTTCGGGCGCACTCGCCAGCATCTTGTTGACCGCGATCATCCCGGCCTCGATGTCGCGCTCGAACCGCGCGCGCTCGTCGGCATCCTGCGTCCAGACCGATGACCCCAGCCCGAACGGCACCGCATTGGCGATGCCGATCGCCTCGTCGATATCGCTTGCCTTGAACAGCATCGCGATCGGCCCGAACAGCTCCTCGTTCGCGACCTCATGGTCGATCGGCACGTCGACCAGAATGCCGGCCGACATATAAGCGCCCTTGCCCGGCAGCGCCTCACCGCCGAACAGCAGTTTCGCGCCAGCCTGCTCGAACAGCTTCAACTGGCCGAGCACGGTGTCGCGCTGCTCCTCGCTCGATAGCGGGCCCATGTCGCTCGCCGCATCCATCGGATCGCCCGCGACGACGGCCTGCATCCCGGCCGAGAATTTCGCGAGGAATGCGTCGTAGACGTCAGCATGGACGATCATCCGCTTGGCGCAGATGCACGATTGGCCGGTGTTCTGCACGCGTGCGGTAACCGCAGCCTTGGCAGCGGCGTCGAGATCGGCCGAGGGCATGACGATGAACGGGTCCGACCCGCCGAGTTCGAGCACGACCTTCTTGAGTGCGCGTCCAGCGGCTTCGGCGACCTTCATCCCTGCGCCTTCGCTGCCCGTCAGCGTCACCGCGACGATCCGGTCGTCGGCGATCAGCGCGTCGACCTTGTCGGACTTGATCGGCAGATTTTGGAACAGCCCCGCTGGACCACCCGCGGCGATCACCATCTCCTCAAGCGCGGCGGCACAGCCCTGCACGCTCGAGGCGTGCTTCAACAGCCCGACATTGCCCGCCAGGATCGTCGGCGCCATGAAGCGCACCACCTGCCAGTACGGGAAATTCCACGGCATCACCGCGAGCACCGGACCCATCGGATGCCATGTCGCGGTCGCGCCGGGGAAGCTGCGCGGTTCGAGCATGGCCGCCCCTTCCTGCGCGTAATGGCGGAACGCCTGCGCGCATTTCTGCACCTCGGCGATTGCCGATTTGAGCGTCTTGCCCATTTCGCGCGTCGCGGTCTCGGCCAGACGTTGCGTGTTCGCATCGAACTGTTCGGCGATTCGCTCTAGCAAGGCGGTGCGCGTCGCAAGATCGGTCAGCCGCCATTCGCGGAACGTGGCGTGCGCCCGCGCGAGCTTGGTTTCGATTTCTCCGCCGGTCAGCTCGGCATAGGATTGGCCAGGCGCGCCGGTGGCGGGGTCGATGCTCGTAAACATGGGGTATTCCTCGTTGGGGGCGGACAACAAACGCAAGTCAGGCCTCGCGTATCCTTGACCCCAAACGCTCGCGTGCCGCATAGCTGCCAAATGGATACACCGATCGAAGAGTTGACGTTCGAAGCGGCGCTCAAGGAACTGGAGGGGATCGTGTCGAGGCTCGAAAGTGGCGATGCGCCGCTCGACCAGGCGATCGCGCTCTATGAGCGCGGCGATAAGTTGCGGCGTCGTTGCGACGACCGGTTGACGGCGGCACAGGCGCGGATCGAAGCGATCCGTACCGACAGCGAGGGGCGTGCCGTCGGCACGCAGCCCTTTGCCGCAGGTTGATGGCATGACCGCAGCGTCCCTGTCGCTCAAGGCGGCCTTGTCCCAGGTCGGCGCCGACGTCGATCGTCGGCTCGACAAGTTCCTCGCCATCCCAGACGATCCCCGCGCCGATCTGTATCGCGCGATGCGCCACGCCGCGATCGGCGGGGGCAAGCGGTTGCGCCCGCTGCTCGTGTTTGCGACCGCGCGGCTGTTTGCGGTCGATCGCGATTGCGCCGGCCGTGTTGCCACCGCGATCGAATGCATCCACGTCTATTCGCTGATCCATGACGATCTGCCCGCGATGGACGATGACGACATGCGTCGCGGCAAGCCGACCGTCCACAAGGCGTTCGACGAAGCGACCGCGATCCTCGCCGGCGATTGCCTCCACGCGCTCGCCTTCGAGATCCTTTCCGATCCGCTGACGCATCCCGATCCGTTCGTGCGCAGCGAACTGGTGCTCGATCTCGCGCGCTCGGCTGGCCCGTCGGGCATGGCCGGCGGGCAGGCGATGGATTTGGAGGCCGAGAAGTCGACCTTCGACCTGCCGACCGTCACCCGGCTCCAGGCGATGAAGACCGGCGCGCTGATCGCTTGCTCGGTCGAAGCGGGCGCGATCCTCGGCAAGGTGCCGCCCGAGGGGCGCGTGGGCTTACGCGGTTATGCGCGCGACATGGGGCTCGCCTTCCAGATCGCCGACGACATTCTCGACGTCGAGGGCGACGAGGCTGCGGTCGGCAAGAAACTCGGCAAGGACGAAGGCGCGGGGAAGGAAACCTTCCTCTCGCTGCTCGGGCTCGACCGTGCGCGCGCGCAGGCGCGGATGCTGGTCGACCAGGCGATCCAGCATCTCCAGCATTTCGGCCCCGAAGCCGATCTGCTCCGCGACATCGCGCGCTTCACGCTGGAGCGCGATCGTTGAGCGAGCGCATCGGCGTCTATCCGGGTACGTTCGACCCGGTGACGCTGGGGCATATGGACATCATCCGGCGCGGCGCGACCCTGGTCGACCGGCTCGTCATTGGTGTCACGACCAATGCGTCCAAGTCGCCGATGTTCAGCCTCGAAGAGCGGCTCGCGATGATCGAGCGTGAGACTGCAGCGATCGCGGGCGTCAGCGTCGTCGCGTTCGATTCGCTGCTGATGGATTTCGCCGAGGCGCAGGGCGCGAGCACGATCCTGCGCGGCGTGCGTGGCGTTACCGATTTCGAATATGAGTATCAGCTGACCGGCATGAACCGCGCGCTCAACGACCGCGTCGAGACGGTGTTCCTGATGGCCGACGTTGCGCTCCAGCCGATCGCGAGCCGCCTGGTCAAGGAGATCGCCTTCTATGGCGGGCCGATCCATCGCTTCGTGACGCCCAGCGTGGCGCGCGAAGTGGCCGACCGCGTCGAGCGGATCGGCCGAAAGGGCGCGCGGCCCTAATTCGGTCGCCTTTGCCCGGCAACGTTCAGTTTGGCGCAAAGCGGCACATGGTCTAAGCGCGACTTCATTCCGAGATATTTCGCGGGGAAATAATGCGTTTCGTTGCCAGCCTGTTTGTCTTTCTCCTGGCGTTCCTCGCCGGACCCGCCTTTGCCGACAAGAAGAAGGACGACGCCAAGTCCGCGGTCGTTACGACGGCGGGCCGCCCGCCGATCCCGTCTGCAACCGACCCCGAGAATTTGCTCTATCTCGATCTGTCGACCGGCGGCCGCGTCATCATCTGGCTGCGTCCCGACGCCGCGCCGAAGATGGTCGAGCGCGTCAAGACGCTCACCCGCCAGCATTTCTATGACGGGCTGCTGTTCCACCGCGTGATCGAAGGCTTCATGGCGCAGACCGGCGACCCCAAGGGCGACGGCACCGGCGGCTCGACCCTCCCCAACGTCCCCGCCGAGTTCAACTGGCTGCCGCACGTCCGCGGCGCGGTGTCGGCAGCGCGCGAAGGCTCGGCCGAAGGCGCGACCGTCGAGCAGGTGACCAAGGCGGAGAACAGCGCGAACAGCCAGTTCTTCATCGTCTTCAACCCGAACATGAAGCTCGACAAGAAGTACACGATCTTCGGCCGCGTGATTTCGGGCATGGAATATGTCGACACGATCGCGCGCGGCGAGCCGCCGACGCGTCCGTCGCGGATCCTCCACGCCTATGTCGCCGCCGACAGCCCGCCGGCCTATGTGCCTGCGCCGCCGGCCCCCGAGCCAACGCTCGCGCCTGCCACGCTTGCGCCGAGCAAGCCGGCAGTGAAGCCGATGCTCAAGGCCAAGCCCGCCGCTGCGCCGAAGAAGAAGGCCGCGTAAGCCAGGTCTTTGCGGCGGGGAGCATGCGGTCAATGAACGTCGACCTGTTCGACTTTGTCCTGCCGCCCGAGCGGATCGCGTTGCGCCCGGCGTCGCCGCGCGACTCGGCACGGTTGCTCGTGGTCGACGGCACCGCGCTGCACGATCGCAGCGTCGGCGATCTGCCGGGGGCGTTGCGCGCGGGCGATCTGCTCGTCTTCAACGATACGCGCGTCATCCCGGCGCAGCTCGAGGGAACGCGCGGCGATTCGCGGATCGGCGCGACCTTGCACAAGCGCGAGGGGCCACGCCGCTGGCGCGCCTTCATCCGCAACGCGCGCCGCCTGCGTGACGGCGATGTGATCGATTTCGGCAGCGGCGTGACCGCAACCGCGCACGACCGCGGCGAAGACGGCAGCTTTGCGCTCGAATTCCAGGGAGACGAGCCGGTCGAGCTGCTGCTCGAGCGCGCGGGGCGGATGCCGCTCCCGCCCTATATCGCCGCGCGCCGCCCCGCCGATGCGCAGGACGCCGACGATTACCAGACGATGTTCGCCGCCGAAAAGGGCGCGGTCGCAGCGCCCACCGCGGCGTTGCACTTCACGCCCGAGCTGATGGCGCGCTTCGCCGCCGCCGGTGTCGAGCATGCCACGCTGACGCTGCACGTCGGCGCGGGCACCTTCCTGCCGGTCAAGGCGAGCGATACTGCCGATCACAAGATGCACGCCGAATGGGGCCGGATCGACGCGGCGACCGCCGATCGCCTCAACGCGGTCCGCGCCGCCGGGGGCAGGGTGATCGCGGTCGGCACGACAAGCCTGCGCCTGATCGAAAGCGCGACCGGCGAGGACGACGTGATCCGGCCGTTCGCGGGCGACACCGCGATCTTCATCACGCCGGGCTATCGCTTCCGCGGGATCGACGGGCTTGTCACCAACTTCCATTTGCCACGCTCGACACTGTTCATGCTGGTCAGCGCGCTGATGGGCACCGACACGATGCAGGCGGCCTATGCGCATGCCATTGCAGACGGATACCGATTCTACAGCTACGGTGATGCCAGTCTGCTGCTGCCGGACAGGGGGGTGCGTGCATGAGTCCGATTCTGCTGCTCGCGCTCGCCGCGCAGGTGCCGCCGCCGGCCGCGCCGGTTCCTCCGCGCCAGCCCGGCGCGACGATCGTCGCAGAGCCGGCCGCTTTGTTCATCGCCGCGTGCGACGTCAACGGCGACGCGCGGACGACGCGCGCCGAACTGGCCGCCTGCGTCGCGCGCAGTTTTCCCGACGCCGCGCCGCAATCCGGATCGGCGGGCTATATCGGCTATAGCGACTGGGCGCAGAAATGGCTGGGGGACCGCAACGCGCTGCCCAGCCCGTATCAAGCCGATGGGGATAACGACAACCGCATCACGCTCGCCGAACTCCAGGCGCAGTTCGCGGTGCTGTTCGACCGGTTCGATCTCGACAAGGACGGCGTCGTCACCCGCGCCGAACTGGTGACGATCCGCAGTGCCGCCATTCCGCAGGACGGCGACGGCGGCAAACGCCGCGGCCGGCGCTGAGGCCGCCTGATGCCGCCGCGCTATCGTCTCGTGATCTTCGATTTCGACGGGACGCTGGCCGATAGCGCGGACTGGTTTCTGTCGATCGCCGACCACCTCGCCGAGCGCTTCAAGTTTCGTAAGGTCGCCGCGGACGAGGTCGAATCGCTCCGCGGCAAGACGTCGAGCGAAGTTATCCGCCATCTCGGCATCCCGCGCTGGAAGCTGCCCGCGATCGGGCGCTACACTCACGACCTGTTCGCACAGCAGACCGATCGCATCGCGCTGTTCGACGGGATCACCGCGTTGCTCCAGCAATTGGCGGAGAGCGGTGTGCGGATCGCGCTTGTCACGTCGAACGCCGAGAACAATGCCCGCGCCATCCTCGGGCCCGCCAATGCAGCGCTGATCGAGCGATTTGAATGCGGCGCGTCGCTGTTCGGCAAGGCGCGGCGCTATCGCCGGGTGCTGCGCAAATGCGCTATCGCGCAGCATGAGGCGATTTCGATCGGCGACGAGACGCGCGATGTCGTCGCGGCGAAGAAGGTCGGGATCTGTTCGGGTGCGGTGCTGTGGGGCTATGCCAATCGCGACGTGCTCGCGCGGGTCGAGCCCGATCTGCTGTTCGATACGCCAGAGCAGGTGTTGCGGTATCTGCTCGGCGCGGACTCGGCGCTCGCCGCTTAGCGGAAGTGCGTGACTTCGGCGACGCCGTCGCGCTACCCCGTGCCATGTCCATCGCACCCATCGCTCGCGCTTTTGCCCCGACCAGCCATAAGGGCCTGACCTATCCGTTCGGTGGCGCCGAGCCCGACGCGCATGCCGTGATGGCCGTCGCCCCCGGCATTCGCTGGGTACGGTTGCACGTTCCCGGGCCGCTCAAGCACGTCAATTGCTGGGTGCTCGACGACGATGGCGGCGTCGCGCTGGTCGATACCGGCATGAACACGACCGAAGCACGCGACGCGTGGAAGACGCTGTCGAAGGGGGCGCTCGCCGGGGTGCGCGTGACGCGGATGATCGGCACGCATTTCCATCCCGACCATATCGGGCTCGCCGGCTGGATGTGCGACAGGCATGGTTGCCCGCTGGTAATGACGCGCGGTGAGTGGCTCACTGCGCGGATGCTGGTGGCCGACGCTCGCGATGCTGTCCCGGACGAGATGGTCGCCTTCTGGCGCGGCGCGGGGTGGGACGATGCGCAGATCGCGCACGCCAGCGAGCGCGGCTGGACGGGCTTTCGCCGGATCGTGACCCCGCTGCCGCTCGGTTACACACGGATCAGGCATGGCGACACGCTGCGGATCGGGCAGACCGAGTGGCAGATCGTCGTCGGTTCGGGCCACAGCCCCGAACATGCCTGCCTCTACGATCCGATCGGCAAGGTGCTGGTCGCGGGCGATCAGGTGCTCCCGCGGATCAGCCCCAACATCTCGCTCGGCGTGACCGAGCCCGCTGCCGATCCGCTCGGCGAATGGTTCGCGTCGATCGCGCGGCTCAAGCAGCTGCCCGATGACCTGCTGGTGCTGCCCGGGCACGGCGACCCGTTCACCGGGCTGCACGCGCGGCTCGAGGCGATGGACCGCGAACATCGCGAGCGGCTTGACGAACTCGAGGTGTTCCTCGCCCAACCCAAGCGCGCGATCGACTGTTTCGGGCGGCTGTTCCGCCGCGCGATCGGGCCCGATATGCTCGGCATGGCGACGGGCGAGGCGCTCGCGCATGTCCGGCGGCTCGAGGTCGAGGGGCGGGCGGTGCGCACGGTCGAGGACGGCGTGTGGTGGTGGCGTAGCATCTAGATCCTCCCCGGAAGGAGGAGGATCGGCGGGATACCGGCTTCGGAAAAATTCCCTATGGTGCGTCGAACGCCGGAACGGCGACTCGCGAGGAGAGAGACCGATGTGTGATGATTTCACCGTAGCCGAGAACGACGCGCATCTCGCCGATCCCTCGCTGACCCGCCGCGGCTTTGCCACGATCGCCGGCGCTGCGGGACTCGCGCTGCTGCTCCCTGCGCCCGCCAACGCCGCCAAGATCCTGGGCCGCGACGTCGTGATCGACACCCCGGACGGCAAGGCCGACGCCTATTTCGTTACGCCTGCCACCGGCAAGGCGCCCGGCGTGCTCGTCTGGCCCGACATCATGGGGTTGCGCCCGGCGTTCCGGCAGATGGCCGACCGGCTCGCGCAATCGGGGTATGCCGTGCTCGTGGTCAATCAGTTCTATCGCTCGGTTAAAGCGCCGATCATCGCGCCGGGCGAGGATTTCGGGCAGCCCGCGGTGCGCGCGAAGATCATGCCCTATGTCCAGGCGCTCAGCACCGACGGCACGACGCGTGATGCGCTTGCCTTCACCGCCTGGCTCGACGCGCAGCACCAGGTGAACCGCGCCAAGGGCCTCGCCACCACGGGCTATTGCATGGGCGGGCCGATGGTGATGCGCACCGCCGCCGCCAATCCGGCGCGAGTCCGCGCGGGCGCGAGCTTCCACGGCGGCGGCCTTGCCACCGACAAGCCCGACAGCCCGCATCTGCTCATCCCGAAGATGAAGGCGAGCTACCTCATCGCGATCGCCGCGAACGACGACCAGCGCGATCCCGTGGCGAAGGACACGCTGCGGACCGCCTTTGCCGCGGCCAAACTGCCCGCCGAGATCGAAGTCTATGCCGGCACGATGCACGGTTGGACCCCGCCCGACAGCAAGGTCTACAACGTGGCGCAGGCCGATAAGGCGTGGACACGGATGCTGGCTCTGTTCGAAAAGTCACTCTGAGGATTGACGTTTCGCACAAGTAATGTTCTTCTAATGTTCTAATAGACGCCTGGGAGGAACGGTCATGGCCCTTACATTTTACACCAATCCGATGTCACGCGGTCGGATCGCCCGCTGGATGCTCGAGGAGGTCGGCGCGCCGTACGAGACGGTCGTGCTCGATTATGCCGCATCGATGAAGGCCGAGCCGTATCTGGCGATCAATCCGATGGGGAAGGTGCCCGCGATCGTCCATGACGGGCATGTCGTGACCGAGGGCGCGGCGATCTGTGCCTATCTCGCCGATGCCTTTCCCGAGGCCGGGCTCGCTCCGCCGCTCGGTGAGCGCGCCGATTATTATCGCTGGATGTTCTTTGCGGCGGGGCCGGTCGAGCACGCCGTGACCAACAAGTCGCTCGGCGTGACCCCGACCGATGAGCAGCAGCGGATGGCGGGCTATGGCCACTTTGATCTGATGGTCGATGTGCTTGAGAAGGCGGTTTCGGCGAATCCGTATATCGCCGGGGCGACGTTCAGTGCGGCCGATATCTATGTCGGGTCACAAGTCGCCTGGGGCGTGATGTTCGGTTCGCTGCCGAAGCGCCCGGCGTTCGAGGCCTATCTCGGCCGGATCCTTGCGCGCCCCGCGTACACGCGCGCAGGCGAGATCGACGATGCGCTGATCGCGCAGGCGGCGGCGGCCGAGTAACGTAATTTCCTCCCGCGCCTAGCGGGTGGGGGGGCGAGCGTTCCGCGAAGGGGATGGGTGTCAGCTACGGGCCGCAACGCATGTGGTGGCCCCCCCCGCCTCCAGTCTGAAGGAGATGGGCGGTTTCCTTCTCCCCCAATTGCGGGCGGGGGATTTACGCGGGGGAGCGCCTTGCGTGGATGTGCCCCGACACAATCGCCGGCGCTGAGCAGCACCGGATCCCCGAACGCTTCGTTGGCAGACCGCTTATACCGCGGTCCGCAAAATCACTCGGTCAGCGTCAGCTTCGCAAGCAGGAACGCCGGCATCGGGCCGTTCCAGCCGCCATCGTCGACCGCATCGATCGGCTCGATCTGGTTGACCACCTCGGCGCGCGGAGCGTCGCTCTCGCGCCCGGTGCGCGTGTCACGCTGCGAACGCGCGTCGCGGGCGGGGCGGGCCTCACGAGCGGCGCGCTCTTCACGAGCAGGACGCTCATCGCGGGCAGGGCGCTCTTCGCGGGCGGCGCGCTCTTCACGGGCAGGACGCTCATCGCGGGCGGCGCGCTCATCGCGGGCGGCGCTCTCTTCGCGAGCCGGTCGCTCTTCACGAGCCGACCGCTCGGCGCGTGGCGCACGTTCTTCGCGGGGCGCGCGGGCAGGGCGTTCAGCTGCAACCGGTGCGGCGGTTTCGGCTTCGGCCTCGACCGGCGCGTTGTCGGTCTTGCCCGCCGCCTTAGGCCGACGGCGCCCCTTCGGGGCCGCGGCGGCAACGCGGGGGGATTCGGCTTCGTCGGATGCGACGACCGGCGCCTCGCCCGCTTCATAGCGTTCGATCTTCAAGCCGGTCAGCTTCTCGATATTCTGGATATTCTCGACGTCGTCGGGCGTCGCGAAGGTGAAGGCGATCCCGGTCGCCCCCGCGCGGCCGGTGCGGCCGATGCGGTGGACATAATCGTCCGGATGCCACGGCGCATCGAAGTTGAAGACGTGGCTCACGCCTTTCACGTCGATCCCGCGTGCCGCGACGTCGGAGGCGACGAGGATGCTGACCTCACCCTTCTTGAAGCGGTCGAGTTCGGCGATGCGCTGCGATTGCTCCATGTCGCCATGGATCTCGCTCGACGCGAAGCCGGCGCGCTGCAGCGCCTTGTTGAGCTCGCGCACCGTCGTCTTGCGGTTCGAGAAGATGATCCCGGTCTTGACGTCTTCCTGGCGCAGCAGCTCGATCAGCTTGTCGCGCTTCTTGGCGGCGGTGACATGCACCAGCCACTGCTTGATATTGACGTTAGCGGTCGCTGGGCGCGCGACTTCGATCGTTTTGGGATTGTCGAGGAACTTGTCGGCAAGCTTCTTGATCGGCGGCGGCATCGTCGCCGAGAAGAGCAAGGTCTGCCGCGTCTTGGGCAGCTTAGTGCAGATTTCCTCGATGTCGGGGATGAACCCCATGTCGAGCATCCGGTCGGCCTCGTCGATCACCAGCATCGAACAGCCGGTCAGCAGGATTTTCCCGCGCCCGAACAGATCCATCAGGCGGCCCGGCGTCGCGATCAGGACGTCGACGCCCTTTTCGAGCGCGGCGGTCTGGTCGCCCATCGACACGCCGCCGATCAGCAGCGCCATCGAAAGCTTGTGATACTTGCCGTATTTCTCGAAATTCTCGGCGACCTGCGCTGCCAGTTCGCGCGTCGGCTCGAGGATCAGCGTGCGCGGCATGCGGGCGCGGCTGCGGCCCTCGCCGAGAATGTCGATCATCGGCAGCACAAAGGCGGCGGTCTTGCCGGTGCCCGTCTGCGCGACGGCAACGAGGTCCTTGCCCATCAGGATCGAGGGGATCGCGCTCGCCTGGATCGGAGTCGGCTCAGTGTAGCCCGACTCGTTGACGGCGCGCTGGAGTTCGTCGGAAAGGCCGAGATCGGCAAAAGTCATGCGGTGTCCGGAAAAAGCGCCGGGGCGAAAGCGCCCGCGAACGAGGCAAAGCGCTTGCGGATTAAGGCGCGAATGTCAAGAAAAAGGGCACGGCAGCCCTTATCGCTTGGCGACGAGCCGCCGGAAACGTTCGATTTTGCAGGCGCTGCCCGAGCGGGAGCGAATCGAGTCGCGGTCGGCACAAACCATCCCGTCCGACGTGCCTTTTACGTACAATCCCGAATAGAAATCGAGCGCGGGGCAATCGTCGTCGAACTCGGCGCGCAGCCGCGTGCCATCGGCGACGAGCAGATCGACGCTATCGGCGCCGGTAATGACCGCGCCTTCGAGCGCACCCATCGGCACGCATTTCGGGCCCTTCTTGGTCCTCCAGCGCTGTTCGGCAAAGTCCGCGCGCTCCGCGTCGCGCCGCCCGAAGACGCGGGGAATGCGGATCACGATTCGCTGGTGGATCGACAGCTGCGCCAGTTCGACACGATCGAACGGGCCCATTTCGGCGGAAGCCGCCGGGGCAAGCGCAAGCAACAAAACGGACGGGAGGACCAGGTTCGGCATTGGGGACGCGGGGTTACCATATGGGCTTGAACAGCGGATGAATTGGCGGTGTGCGAACGGCGATGATAGAGGCAGCGCCATGACCACAATACAGCCGAGTCCGCGCCAGACCAGCCTGATCAACGCCGCGCGCGCCGCGCTCGGCGACGCTGCGGTGACGACCGATCCCGGCGACATTGCGCCGTGGCTCGACGATTGGCGCGGGCGCTATCACGGCCGCAGTCCGGCAATCCTATCGCCCGACAGCACCGCGGCGGTCGCGACGGTGCTGCGGCTCGCCGCCGAACATGGTGTCCCGCTGGTTCCGCAAGGCGGGAATACCTCGATGGTCGGCGGGGCGACCCCGCCGGCCGACGGATCGGCGCTGATCGTCTCGCTGCGCCGGATGAACCGGATCCGCTCGATCGATCCCGCCGCCGGGCTGGCAGTCGCCGAGGCAGGCGTGATCCTCGCCAATCTCCATGCGGCAGCCGAGGCGCAGGGGATGCGGTTCCCGCTGACGCTTGGCGCGCGCGGCAGCGCGACGATCGGCGGGCTTGCCTCGACCAATGCCGGCGGCACGCAGGTGCTGCGCTTCGGGACGATGCGCGGGCTCGTCGCAGGCGTCGAGGCGGTGTTGCCGAATGGCGAGATCCATGACGGGCTCGCGGCGCTCAAGAAGGACAACCGCGGCTATGATCTCGATCACCTGCTGATCGGTGCCGAGGGGACGCTCGGCATTCTCACCGCAGTGACGCTGCGGCTCTACCCGGCGATCGCGCAGCGCGCCGCGGCGTGGGTCGGGCTGGCCGACCCCGAAACTGCGCTCGCTTTGCTGCGCCGACTCGAGCGGCGGACCGACACGATCGAGAGCTTCGAGATCGTCTCGGGCGATTCGCTGGCGCAGGTGCTCCAGCATATCCCGGGCACGCGCGCGCCGCTCGCGACCTCACACCGCTGGCACGTGCTGATCGAAGCCGTCGCGACCGATCCTGCCGCCGAGGCGCCCGGCGCGCTGCTCGAACGCCTGCTCGCGCCGGCACTTGCCGATGGGCAGGCGGCCGATGCGACGATCGCGGCATCGGAGGCGCAAGCCGAAGCCTTCTGGCGGATCCGCGATTCGCTCTCCGAGGCGGAGCGCGCGAGCGGGCCGGCGATGCAGCACGACATTTCGGTTCCCGTCGCGACGATGCCGCGCTTCATGGTCGAGGCGGCCGCCGCCGCCGAGGCGCGCTTCCCCGGGAGCCACGCGACTGCCTTCGGGCATCTGGGCGACGGCAACGTCCATTTCCACGTCCGCGCCCCCGCCGGCGCCGATCCCGCGCGCTGGTATGCCGAGGACGCGCCCGTCGTCACGCGCTTCGTCCACGATCTCGTCGTTGCGGCGGGGGGCTCGATCTCGGCCGAGCACGGCATCGGCCAGATGAAGCGCGCCGAACTTGCCCGGCTGTCGTCGCCCGCGCGCATGGCGGCGCTCCGCGCGATCAAGGCCGGGCTCGATCCGCAGGGGCTGATGAACCCCGACAAACTGCTCGGCCTTGCGGAAAACCCTGCCGCACCATAGAGCCAGCGGCCATCCGGCGTAGCAAACCGCAGCGCTTTGACGTTCGATGGAGAATCCCGATGGCCAGCGCGCCGCAATCGCTTCCGCTCTTCTATAACGCGCTTGAGCCGCTTTCGAGCGAGACGCATGCCGCCTTCAAGATGCGCATGCTTGACCGTGCGACCTTCCTGGTCGGCCAGCATGCGATTCCCGTGACCGTCGATGAGTTCGTCATGGCGCAGCGCACGCTGCCGATCGTCTTCACCAGCGGCGACGATGCGATCCCGATCGCGCTGATGGGGCTCAACGAGGGCGTCAACGTCTTCATCGGCGACGACGGCAAGCTGACCGAGGACACGGTCTATGTTCCGGCCTATGTTCGCCGCTATCCCTTCATGCTCGCACGGCTGCGCCCCGATGCCGAGGAACTGTCGCTCTGCTTCGATCCGACCGGCGAGGCGATCGGCGCGTTCGACGATGGCGAGGCCCTGTTCGCCGATGGCAAGCCGACCGAAGTCGTCCAGAACATCCTGAGCTTCAACGAGCAGTTCGAACAGGCCGGCGCCCGCACCGCCGACTTCATGGTCGAACTGCGCGAGCTCGGCTTGCTGATGGAGGGCGAGGTCACGCTGCAGGTCGAGGGCAACGAGCAGCCGTTCATTTATCGCGGCTTCCAGATGGTCAATGAAGAGAAGCTCAACGAGCTGCGCGGCGACCAGCTGCGCAAGATCCAGAAGTCGGGCCTGCTACCGTTGATCTACGCCCATCTTTTCTCGCTCTCGACCCTGCCGCAGATCTTCGATCGTCAGGTGCGTCTGGGCAAGGCACCGGTGCCACAGCTCGTCAACTGATGGCGCGCAGCGCGATCGTTCGGATCGATCGCTATTCGCGCGGCGCGATCGGGTTTCACTGGATCATCGCCGCACTGGTCGGGATCAATCTGGCGATCGGGCTGCTGCACGAAAGGCTCCTCGACGGTGCGGCGGGGGTCATCCCGCTGCACCAGTCGATCGGTCTCTGCGTCCTCGTCCTGACGCTCGCGCGGATCGGCTGGCGGCTGACGCACCGTCCGCCGCGGCTCCCAGCGAGCCTGCCGTCCTGGGAACGCGCCGCCGCGCGCGCGAGCCACGCCGCTTTCTACGCGCTGCTGCTCGCGCTGCCGCTGTCGGGCTGGGCGATGGGCTCGGCGGGGCGCGAGGCGCGCTATCCGATGCGCTGGTTCGGCCTGTTCGACGTGCCGCATCTGCCGGTGTCGGCGCCCGCTGCTGCGATCGGCGACAGCGCCCATACGATGCTCGGCTATGCGATGGCGGCACTCGTTGTCGTGCACGCCGCTGCCGCGCTGCGGCATCATTTCATGCTGCACGACGCGGTGCTCGGACGGATGCTGCCGGCGGTCCGCCAGCGCGATCGCGCCGAATTCTGACGAACTGTTGCCGGCGCAGTTTTTACCCTTGAAGGCCGAAAAGCGTCCACCTATATCCATCGTACGCGGACCCGTGTTCCCCCCTTTCGCGGGACCGCGCGGCGCCCTTTCAGGGCGCCTCCTCCCTGAACCTTGGCCACCGCGTGCTGCATTGCACGCGGTGGTTTTTTTATTCAGCAGCGAGCGCGCGCCCGGCGGTCGCCTCGTCGGCGAGCGTATCGATCACCTGCCGCAGCAGCCGAGCGATTGCCGGCATCCCATCGCCCGGCACATCACCAGCTGGATCGAGGTAGAGCGTCCGGTCGAATTCGATCTGGATCGCATGGACCCCGGCCGCCGGGCGCGCCTGCGTGTCAAGGATGTGCCCGCCGGCATATGGCGCGTTGCGCGCGACCGGTAGCCCCGCGGCCCCGACCACCGCCTCGATTGCCGAAACGAAGCGCGTGGCGGCACTGCGCCCGAAGCGATCGCCCAGGACGACGACCGGCTTGCCAGCACCGAGGGACGGCATCGAATGTACATCGAGCAGCACTGCGACCCCGAACCGCGCGCGCGCCGCGGCGAGCGCTGCCGCCAGCGCGGCGTGGTACGGCCGATGATCGTCGCGGATCCGCGCGGCAACATCATAGGCGTCGAGTCGCCGCCGCCACAGCTCGCCCGCGCCCGCCACGCGTCGTGGGATCAGCCCGAGCCCGCCGCGCAGCTTGGCGGTAGCAAGCGGCTGCGAGGTCCAGGCCGCACCCTCGTCGATCACCGGGTCGCGTTCCTGCTCGGACCGGTTAAGGTCGATCCAGGCGCGCGCGCGGCGCTGCACGAGCATCGTTTCGCGGCCCTGCGCGGCCAGCGCGACGGCATCGATATGGCGATCCTCGAGGACGCGCGCGGCGCTCAGCGGCACTCGCAACGCCGCCTGCAGTGCGACCGGATAGTCGCGCCCGGCATGCGGGACGGACAGCACGACCGGGCTGGCGGGCGGATCGTCGCCAAAACGGTCGAACGAGGGCGGGGGGGATGCCATTGTGCCAATACGTACCATAAGCGCGCGCCGATCCGGCTGGAAAATGTTAAGGCCTGTGCGCATAGGATCGCGCGCTACGGAAGCGGCGCGGCCGCGAAACGGGATTTTGGACATGATACGCATTCTGCTCGCCGAGGATGATCGCGTGATGCGCGACTATCTGACGCGCGCGCTCGAACGTTCGGGCTATGCGGTCGCGGCGGTCGACCGCGGGACCGCGGCGATTCCGCTGCTCGAAACCCAGCATTTCGACCTGCTGCTGACCGACATCGTGATGCCCGAGATGGACGGCATCGAACTCGCGCAGAAGGCAGCGGATCTGGCGCCCGACCTGCGCGTGATGTTCATCACCGGCTTCGCCGCGGTGACGCTCAAGGCGGGCAAGACGATGCCGCAGGCGCGCGTCCTGTCCAAGCCGTTCCACCTGCGCGATCTCGTGCTCGAGGTCGATCGGATGTTCGAGCTCGAGCGAATGAGCGACAATATCTGATTTTGCGCGTGCAGGTGCTTGCGCAGCGGCAAAGGCTTCGCTACAGCCCGCCCCTCGCTAGGCACTGCCGCAGCGAAGTGGGCGTGTAGCTCAGTGGTAGAGCACTGTGTTGACATCGCAGGGGTCGCAAGTTCAATCCTTGCCACGCCCACCATAAAAAGGGTCGCTAGCTCAATGAGTTAGCGGCCCTTTTTTGTTCTCTTTATTGAAAAATCGTCGTCTCTGCGCGGTAAATCTGCGGTGACGAGGTCAAGATTGCCCCGACTTTGCCCCGCCTAAATTGCGGGTCCGACCCTGTTTTGGTCGATCTTCCAGAGGACCCGTCCCACAGGGTCGGTGTTGTCAACCAGAGCGGCCGATGGGCGTTCGTGACCGCGACTAGGGCGTCAGGCAGTCTGGTCGTGGGCACCCGCGGTTACGCGAACTCGATCGGCGCGACCCTCAGCGATATCCGAAGCGGTAGATCGCCGACTATGTCGCCGTCAGACTGCAGCGGGACGGGCTGTTCGCTTGTTATTACCAATTCGGTGCATGTGAATGCCTCCGCGCCCGGTAGCGCTCCTATTGGCAGTCCTCGCAACAATGACCACCATAGCCTGCAGTAGGTCGTGCGTGATGCGTCACGGAAGGCGATCACCTCGAATTTCGGGGAATGTGCACTTGCGTCAGGGGAAAGCGACCACGGACCGGCAAAGAAGCGTCCTTTTGCGATGGAGACCGCTTCGCACGCCATTTGCAGCTCTGGACCTAGCAGAGTGACCTTCTCGCGGCGCCAGCGGATGATATAGCTGCAGACGGCGACGAAATACGCCGCCCTGCCGATCGCTCGCTTCAACAGTGGCGAGACTGTAGAGACCGCGTAGCTGTCGGGCCCAATGCTCGCGCAACTCGCCATGGGAACCTCGCCGACGAGTCCTATGTAATGGTTGAGGCGGCAAACACCCAGCAGCACGCGGTCGACGAATGCCACCGGGTCGTTCGGATAGCCACACTCTCTGGCGACTAGGTTGACCGTGCCGTTCGGGTAGACGCTTACCGTTATCTCGCGATCCGTTTCCAGAATCGCTGTAAGAACGTGCCGCAAGGTACCGTCGCCACCCGCACAACAGACGTGCTGCGCTCGCTGGTCGATTTGTAGGGCCTCCGAACCGTATTCGCCATCAAGCACCCTGATGCCTCGAGCCACGAAACTGCATCGCAGGGCAGCGACGCGCCGCCGCGCGGCCCGGCCGGCGGTGGGATTGGCGAACAACTGCACCGTATCGATCGCAGGACGGGTCTTGGCGTTCAACTGATTTCCGATCTTGATCGAGGTACGCTGCGGCGATGCATTTGGCTTCGGAAGTCGGGCAGGAAGCGGATACTCCGCGCTTTGCCCCGCGTTGAGGATCTTCCAGATTAGGTATTCCCGATGTGCCATGTCCGAATTGGAGCCGCAGCCGTTGATCGGACGCAAAGAATCGACCTCGTTCGACCTCGGAGACTCCGAGTACGCGCATGTCGCTGCCGGGATTGCGAGGTGTCCGGACGTCGTCACCCGCGACGTCAAGCGCACGCATGGGTCAGCCTGCACGCAATCGCCGCGATCTACGATATGTTCGGCACCATACCGGTGAGCCTGATAACGGGACGCCGATCGACCGTCCCGGTCCGGTGGACCCTTGGCGGCGTCTGCAGGCACATCCAGGGCTCAAGCGCGCGGTCGAGGTCTGCGGACCGATGATGACAACGGGGAGAGAGTGAAATGAAGATTCCAGTGAGCACGAAGATCGCCGACCTCGACCGGATCAGGTCGGAATGTCGGCGAATGGTAACCACTCGTGCGCTTCTTTCGGCGGGGGTAGCTGTCGTTCCGATCCCGGGCGCGGACATCGTTGCAGACGTCGGATTGCTCGCGACGATGTTGCCCGAGATCAGCAGGCGTTTCGGTCTGGATCATGAGCAGGTTGAGAAGCTCGACCCTCAGGTCGCGGAGAAGGTCTTCGTCGTCGCGGCGAGCATGGGGAATAACGTCATTGGCCGGATGGTCACGAAGCGGCTGGTGACCAGCCTGCTGCGCCGAGTGGGCACACGCGTCGCCACGGCCTCGGTCGCCAAGTACGTGCCATTGATCGGATCGGGCATCGCAGCGGGCATCAGCTTCGGTGCGATGAAGCTCGTCGGCAACTCGCACATCGAGGACTGCCATCGGACGGCGAAGACGTTGCTCTGACGATTATTCTCCGACCGTCAGCAACGCCTTCGTCTCCTCGTCGACCTTCCCCGAAAGCCCCGGCACCTCGTCGAGCTGCCGCAGGCTCGTGAACCGGCCGCGTTGCTCGCGGTAGCGGACTATCTCGGGACCGTGCCCGCGCAGACTTCCGGCGGCGTCGAGTTCGTGCTGATCAGCCGTGTTGACGTCGATTTTAGCCAAGCTATGCCTTCCTAATTCGATTTGTCTCGACTTGACTTAGTATATCAGTGGGTCGCGGTTTTGAGAGCGCACGAACCTGAGAATCTTTGGCGCGGCTAGTCCGTGACGGGAAGGGGACGCCGCTTCTTGCCAGCCAACTCGTCGTCCATGAAGCCGAGTTCCAGAGGCGCGAAATGGGTAAATGCCGTCCAGTCGCCGTGCTGCTTCGCAAATTCGGGTAGGGCGGCCTCGACCAAGGCTTTCCCGTACAGGCCGCCAGCACGTTTTCGCGTCACTAACTCCAGCAAGTCGCTAAGATAATGCTCGAACTCGCCAACGTCTTTTAGCGTCGCCACATCGCCATGCCCGGGGACAAAGACAGTATCGCTGCCAGTCGGCGCCTGCTGCAACGCGGCGACGGTCTTTGCCCAGCTGGCGACGTCGCCGTCGATGATGTTCGGTGACATGCGGCGCCAGAGTATGTCGCCGCAGAAAATGGTCTTTGCATCAGGAACGGTGACCATGAGATCGCCGCCTGTGTGACCAAGCGCAGGCTCTATCAGAACTCGCTGATTGCCCAACCAGATCGTCATGTTGTGCTCGGTCGTCAGGTCCGGCAGGGGGAGCGCCTTGATCATGGCCGCAGTTTTAGGCGAGATATGTTCTCCGAAGAGATGCAGGTTCTCGGTCCGCACCCAGCCGCGAACATTGCGGTGCGCGATGATCATCGCACCTGCGGCCCTCAGCACGGCGTCGCCGCCGACGTGATCTGCGTGATAGTGCGTGTTGACCACATAGCGGATTGGTTTCGGCGTCAGCCTGTGGATTTCCGAGACCAGCGCTCTGGTCGCGTCCGGATTGAAGAAACTGTCGATCACCAGCACGCCGTCATCCCCGATGACGAACCCAGCATTTGACCCCGACCGTCCTTCCGGACCGTCGATCGCTGCATAGACACCCGGTGCGATCGGCTTCAGCGTGAACGGATCGCTTGCTGGCCCGGATGCGGTGCCGGGTTGGACGGCAAACACAGTCGCCGCAGCCATGGTGGGCAGGACTAATCTACGGACAAGCCCACTGTTCATGATGCTGCTCCCATCTAGTCCAGCTTTAACGGATGACATCAACGCAGCGGTCTAGTCGTTCGGAAATTCGGTGTCGACCGGATTGCCGTCGGACCTGCGGCATGGCTTCTTGGTGACCGAACCGGCAGCGCCACGACCGGTGAAGACAGGTTGGCTTCGGTTCGAAAAAGCCAGCTCGGCTGCGCATCAAGCCGCGATAGATTTCACCTGATAGATCCCAGGCTCATGGTCGTCCGCTCGGTCGATCAGCAGGCCGTCTCTGCCGCTAAGCCTCGCGGAGGATTATCGGCTGGAACTACGAGCCGGGAATTGTGTGTGACATTGCGTCGCTGAAGAGATTCGTACGCACACCCAGTGGCACAAGCGAAAGTCCATTAACACGATGCGCGTCGTGGCTGCGCGGGATACCGGCGTCAGGCATCTCCGGTTCGAAAGGTGTCCGAATGCCCAAGCCTTCGTCACGAGACTTCAAGGGTCCGAGCGGACGGGGTCTGACGGAATCCTGCGGGCGAACGCGGGTCGCGCTATGCATCAGCCGGGTACCGCTGCAAGCCTCGCCTCGAGCACGCCGCGGAAGGACTGCACGAACGCGTCGGTTATCGGCCAGACCAGGTCAGGTCTGGAGTTCTTGAATATGCAGCAAAGCACCCTGCCATTGCCCGGCAGGTCCACGCCGGTGATCGGCGACACGTTCCTCCCGCCGATGTTCCTGGCGGCGGCGATCGACATCTCGCCAAGCGGCTCGTCAACCGGGCAGGTGTCGGCTACGATCGCGACGGTCCTGATCTTCAATCGCGCGTGCCACAGAAGGCAGAGGTCCCCGAGCTTGACCCCCAGATGGTCGATCCAGAATCTTGGCATGACGATGTAGGAAACGCGGCTCGCATCCACGAACTTGCCTGGCACGCGGTCCCCGACGGTCTCGTCCTGAAGCGAGGTCTTGGAGATGAAGAAGCCGCCTTTACCCAGCGCGGGACGGTCTTGAGCGTCGGACACGAGGATGTCGCGCCAGTCGTCCGGGATCGAATTGTGCTTGTTGTCTGGATAGCCCGCATGGTTCAGGGTGTCGGTGCCGCATCCATCGAGATCGCCCTCGAACCTCGGTGGGCCGTACGCATCTGGTGCGCCGTCCGCATCGATTGCGACGTCCTTGATAGGAATGCGGCAGAAGTATCCCTCGTCGATGAAATCGACGGTGAGGCCGCAATAGATGATCCTCGCATTGTGAGCGGCCCAAGGCACAATTCTGATCTTTTCCGACATGCGAACCAGGCGCCGCCAAAACGAAGATACCGCATGCGAAAGAAGTCTTCCACACCCGGTGTGGCGGCAGGGAAGCACAGCCAGAGGATAGCTTCAGCCCAGAAGAGGTTGTTCCCGCAGCCCGCACCCGTCGCCTTGACTTCCCCAATTGCACCGCAGCGGCCCGGACGACCATGGAGGTTGGCGGCATCGAATGGACCGGTAGAAGACACGCCACCCTGAGGCCGACATGGCGCAAATAGGTCGAGGACGGGAGCCGCAGGATCCAAACTTGGAATGTCAGCCGTCGGTTAGGCAAGGCCATGTTCACATAGCGCGCGGCACTGTGAGCTCCTAAGCCATTGGAAAAGATATGAAGCGTTTTTTCGGCATATGGTCGCGCCTACGATCGGCTTTGCTATGCCTCCCGATGATTGTCGGGTGGCAGGTGCCGGCTGTCGCCCGCAATGCACATGCCCGGCCCACCTCCGAGCTGCTGGTCGATGCGTCGGATGGAAGGGTCATCTACTCGGAGCAGCCCGACGCGCTACACAGGCCCGCCTCCCTGGCCAAGATGATGGCCCTGTATCTTGTTTTCGACGCCCTCGAAGCCGGTCGGATCCGGATGAGCGACACGTTGACGTTCTCGCACAACGCCGCGCGTCAACAGCCCTCCAGGCTCGGAATTGCGGCCGACAAGACCTTGTCGGTGCGCGAGGCGATACACGCGATAGCAGTAGATTCCGCCAACGACGTGACCGTTGCGATGGCGGAGAAGCTCGGTGTAAGCGAAAGCAAGTTCGCTGACTTGATGACGACCAAGGCCCAACAGCTTGGCATGAGGAGAACAATGCACGAAGCCGCTGCGCGGCATTGGTGTTGGTGGTGAGGTAGCGCCTTTGCGGTGAGGTTTGGCCCGGCGGCAGCGGCGGCAGACGATGGAGTTCCTTCAACCAAAGGAACTTGATCATGGCGATTGTACCGATCGAACGACCCGTCACCCCGCTGCGTCAGCGGATGCTCGACGACATGGCGATGCGCGCGATGCGGTCGCGGACCCAGCATGATTATATCCGCCACGTCCGCGCCTTCGCGGCTTTCCTCGGGCGCTCGCCCGATACCGCGACCGCCGAGGATGTGCGCCGCTTCCAGCTTCACCAACGCGAGCAGGGTGTCGGAGAGTCCACGATCAACGGCTCGGTATCGGCACTGCGCTTCCTGTTCGACGTGACGCTCGAGCGACCCGACCTGTCGCGGCGGCTGGTGCTGGCGCGTCGTCCCAGGAAGCTGCCCGACGTGCTGAGCGTCGATGAGGTGGGACGGCTGCTCGAGGCGGCACCGGGCATCAAGTACCGGGCGGCGCTGGGCGTGGCCTATGGCGCTGGCCTGCGCGTGTCGGAGGTCGCGCACCTCAAGGCCGACGATATCGACAGCAAGCGGATGCTGATCCGGATCGAGGAGGGCAAGGGCCGCAAGGATCGTAACGCCATGCTGTCGCCGCAGCTGCTCGAGCTGCTGCGGCTGTGGTGGCGCGAAGGCAAGCGGCGCAGTGTCCTTCTGCCGCACGGCTGGCTCTTTCCAGGGCGCAGCTACACCGACCCGATCTCGACCCGGCAACTGCACCGCGCGGTCTGCGAGGCGGCCGAGGCGGCGGGGATTCGAAAGCGCGTCAGCCCGCACACGCTGCGGCACAGCTTCGCCACTCACCTGCTCGAACAGGACGTCGATATCCGCGTGATCCAGGTGCTGCTCGGGCACAGCAAGCTCGAGACGACCGCGCTCTACACCAAGGTCGCAACGCGCACGATCCGCGCCGTGACCAGCCCGCTCGACCGGCTGATGGCGCTCATGGAGGGCAAGACGCCGCCCGGTTGACGCCCTCGTGCGGACCTCCCTCGAGGTCGCCAACATCTTTCGCGGCGCTGGTCCCGCATATCGAACGGCGCATGCGGGGCACCTGAGCCTGCACCAGCTGAAGGTCATGTCGGCGATCGAACATTGCCGTACCGCCGTCATGGGCGGTCACGTCGAAGCCTGCACCGACTGCGGGCATTGGCGGGTGGCCTATAACAGCTGCCGCAACCGACACTGCCCGCGGTGCCAGGGTGCCGCCGCGCGCGCCTGGCTGGCCGAGCGTGAGGCCGACCTGCTCCCGGTCGGTTACTTCCATGTCGTGTTCACGCTGCCGGCCGAGGTCGCCGATATCGCCCTCCAGAACAAGGCCGCGCTATACGGCCTGCTGTTCCAGGCGGCGTCCGAGACGATGACCACCATCGCCGCCGACCCCAAGCATCTTGGCGCACGCATCGGCATCACCGCGGTGCTGCATACGTGGGGATCGGCGATGACCCATCACCCGCACATCCACATGATTGTGCCGGGCGGCGGGCTGTCGCCCGACGGCAGCCGCTGGGTGTCGTCGCGCCCGGCGTTCCTCTTGCCGGTGCGCGTGCTCGGCAAGCTGTTCCGCCGCCTGTTCCTCACCCGACTGATGGCGCTGCGCGACACCGGGCGGCTCGGCTTCTTCGGAAGCATGGGCCATCTCGCCGACCGGCGTGCGTTCCTGCGCCACCTGTCGCCGGTCCGGAAGAAGAACTGGGTCGTCTACGCCAAAGCACCGTTCGCGGGACCAGAGGCGGTGCTCGCCTATCTGTCGCGCTACACCCACCGGGTGGCGATCTCGAACGGCCGGCTGCTGCGCTTCGACGAGACCGGCGTGACGTTCCGCTACAAGGATTACCGCCGAGACGGAGCCGACCGCCAGCAGACCATGACGCTCGCGGCCGATGAGTTCATCCGCCGCTTCCTGCTCCATGTCCTGCCAAAAGGCTTCCACCGCATCCGTCACTACGGCCTGCTCGCCGGTGCCACCCGCAAGGGGCAGCTCGAGCGGATCCGTGAGCTACTTGGCGTTGCACCGCCGGCCATCACCGATGCGCCGACCGGGCCGGAAGACGTTCGACCGCCATGTCCATGCTGCGGCGGGCACATGGTCGTCATAGAGACCTTCGAACGCTGGCGGCAGCCGCGCGCACCGCCGCAGAGCACCGCATCGACCGGGACGACCACGCCATGACCCCGCATGGCTCAGCTTCATCCCGCCACGCAGGTCTTGCGGTTCCGGCGATGCTGCCGCTCGTGCTGGCAACATCACCGACTGCATCAGCGGCACCTTCAACCTGCGATCATGGGCAAGATGCACCCCGGACACTGCCCCTCGGGACCATGATCTCGGCCGCCGATACGCGCCTCGACAGCCGTCACACGCGCCGCACAGCCGGGCCAAACTCGAAATCCCCATAGCCAGTACACGTGGCCCGCGGCTTCCTGCTTTGGAGGATATCGTACGCCTCACGGCATCCGATTTCCTTCACACGCTTCGCCAACGCGAGCGGCCTGACCAACCCCGGCAACCAGACCTCGGCTCGCGACATGACTATCTTGGCGAGGGCGTTGCTCAGGAACCATGCCCGGGAATACAAGATTTTCGCAGCGCGTTCCATCGTCTGGCGGAAGCGTCGCATCGTCAATCACGACCATCTCCTCGGGAAGGTCGAAGGGGTTGACGGGATCAAGACCGGATATACCGTCGATGCGGGCTACAACATCGCCACTTCGGCCAAGCGACACGGCGTCCGCGTGGTCGCGGTCGTGCTAGGGGCCAAGTCTGTGCAGGCCCGCGACCTGCGCGTGGCGAACCTAGTGGAGCTGGGCTTCACGGCCGGACCGAACGGTGGCCGCAGACGTCACGCATCCTAAACGGGACACGAGCGGTCAAACCTTGGCAGAGTAAATCATCCTGCCCTGACCAAGCCTAGCGAAGACCTGCTGGAGATCGCCCTCGCTGACGGCGAAGCAGCCTTGGCTGCGGCCGAGCTCTCCGTGCGTGCGCAGCATGTCCGGGTTGGCATACCAGGCGGCGTGGACGACGAGCGCCCGTGCTAGAGCGTTGCTATTGGTCGGGTCCAGACCGATCAAACGCTGCGATCGTCCATGCTTGCCGACGTAATAGTCAGAAGCGAGGAAGGCTCCTTCGCTCGATGCGTTCGAGCCCTCGGCGTTCGAGAAACGTTGGACAAATCCGGTGTGAGCGAGGTCGCTTCCACTGCCGTGTGCGACCAGCATGGTCGTCGCCATGCCGTTTGCCATGTCGACCAGATAGAAGCGCGGTTGCGACGACGCCTGCGCGAAATCGGCGATCGCGATGCGGTCCCTATGCTTGACCTGCGACCCGTGCCGCTGAAGTGCGGCCATTGCCCGACGCAGGAGCTCGGGGCGTACGACGCGGGGGGAGGCGAGCGGCTGAACCGTTGCCGGGACTCGCGCCGCGGTCGCCGCGCTGGAAATGCCAGCAGTGGCGACTCCGACCAATGCGAGGCCCCCAACGGCGAACCCGCGACGAGAGAGAGTAACGGTTTGATTTAGCACGGTTCGGCATGGCTTTCGGTCCTGGAAGGTCGCTGCGTAGCACAAAATTGTGAACGTTAGGCCGCCTGGCGCGGCGCTCTGTCGCAGCACGCTTTCGGTTTGGCGTCTCTCGAAGAAATTCCGAAGGACCCGAGAGCGTCAGAGGCGGCCGCAGCATACCGGCTCGCTGACGCCGAGCCGGCGCCGCCGCGCTCGACCGAATGCATAGATCTTTTGGTGAGTTGACCGGACAGTCGGACGCGATCGGATCGATGTGATGCCGACGGCTTGAAAATTCCACTGGCTTCGTGGGTTAGCGCTTGTGCCGGGTGCGGTAGTCCCTCACGCCAACGAAGTGGACCGATTGCGACATCGGAACAAGCAACAGGAGAAGATTGTGCGGATTGCTGTAATTGGCTCGTCGTTGATGGCGATCATGGTCACGCTGTCCGCTTGCGAGACCAAGACCGCGACGGTGGCCAAGCAACCGGCGCAGCCAGAGGCTCATCAGGGCGGCTGGTCCGCGACGACCGTCGGGCAACTGCACAAGGCGATCGACGCTCGTGGCGCCCACGGGCTCGACAAGGTAAACTTCGCCGTGGACGGGGCACCTGGCTCAGGTGACGCCGCGCTGAACCAGTCCGCGCTTTCCTACGCCAGCGCGCTTTCGCGCGGCGTGACCGATCCAACGAAGCTGTACGACGTCTACACGGTTCCAAGGCCGAAACTCGATCTCGCACGCGAACTCAAGGCTGCGCTGGCCTCGGGTAAACTCTATCAATGGCTCGAAAGTCTCGCGCCGCAGGACGCGAACTATCGCAAGCTGTCTGCTGCGTACGTCGCGTTGCGTGGTCAGAAGGAGGCACCGACGACGGTGATCCCTGACAGCGGCAAGGCCATCAAGCCCGGGGCCTCGGACTCGCGGATTCCGGCGATTGCCCAACAGCTGGTCGCCTTTGACTATCTCGACAAGGCGGCGGTCCAAGGCGACCGGCTCACGCCTGCGATGATCACAGCGGTGAAGGCGATGCAGACCGACTACGGCATTAAGCCGGACGGCGCGATTGGCAGTGATGCACTCGCGATCCTCAACCTCTCTGATGTCGACCGTGCGCGTGCCATCGCGGTAAACATGGAACGGTTGCGCTGGTTGGACCGCAACGCGGCCGCCACGCGCATCGACGTAAATCTCGCGGCCGCGCGGCTCAGCTACTGGCGAGACGGCAAGCTCGCCAACGCCCGCAAGGTGGTGGTTGGCGAGCCTGACAAGGAGACTCCGCAGCTCGGTTCGCCGATCTTCCGCCTCGTCGCCAACCCGACCTGGACGGTACCGCGCTCCGTTCAACAGAAGGAGATGACCGGGAAGGGCGCGGCGTATTTCCGCAAGAACAATCTCGCTTGGAAGAACGGCTGGATCGTGCAGCAGGCCGGCCCGAAGAACTCGCTCGGGCTGGTCAAGTTCGACATGAAGAATGAGCTCGCAATCTATCTGCACGACACGCCAGCAAAGCAGTTGTTCGCCCAGGTTCAGCGGCAGCGCAGCCATGGCTGCGTGCGGGTCGACGATGCACTGGGGTTTGCGGAGATGATCGCGCAGGACGAGGGCATACTGGATAAATGGCATCAGGCGCGACAAGGCAAGCCGGAGAGCTTTGTGTCGCTCCCGCATGAAATACCGGTGCGCTTTCTGTACCAGACCGTGCTGTTCGACGACGGTGGCCAGCCAATCGTACGCGCCGATCCCTATGGATGGAACGATCGCGTCGCCGTCGCGCTGGGACTGGGCGCCACCACCTCGTACCGGCTTAAGACTGACGATGCGGATGTCGGACCCTGAGAGGCTCGCGCAGTAGCTCGATGGAACGCTAAAAGAGCTGCCTGGTCACGTCTACCGAGTTACTGGCTTCGGGTCTGACCGGGCGGCGAGCCCTGAAAATCTGGCCGCCGCACTATATGATCGCCTCCCGTTCGCCGTAAGGAAACCATGAGCCCGATCCATCTCGTCGATACGGCGCAAATTCCCGGTGGCGGGCTGTTGAGCCTGATGCGGTGCGGCTCGGACTTCTCGATATGGTTCGGCGAGGACGAGCTAATGGGCAACACCGAGGTCGGTTCGGAACGGGCGTTGGCAACACTCGCTCTCGCCCGGATGAACAGGCCGGCCGACCGTGTACTCATCGGCGGATTGGGCATGGGCTTCACGCTGGGCGCCGCCTTGACCACATTCCCGGCCGGGGCGAAGATCGTGGTCTCCGAACTGGTCCCCCAGGTTGTGGCTTGGGCGAAGGGGCCGCTACAGCATCTATTCTTCGACTATCTGACTGACCCGAGGGTAACGCTGGAGGTACGCGATGTTCACGACGTCATCGTCGACGAAGTTGCGGCCTTCGATGCCATCCTGCTCGATGTCGACAACGGCCCCGACGGTTTCATCCACCTCGCCAACGATCGATTATATTGCGACTGGGGGCTCCGCGACGCGTACGCGGCGCTTCGACCGGGGGGCGTGTTGGGGATCTGGTCGGCTTACCAGGACGATGCCTTCGTGGAGCGCCTGGAGAAAGCTGGGTTCGGTGTCGAAGAGGTTACCGTTCAGGCGACTGACCCCACTGCACGTTCGCCGTTCACTATCTGGCTGGCGTCTAGACCGATGCAAGCAAGTGGGAACGCGAGCAGGCCGCCTGTCCAGCTCCAACTCGAAGAATGAATTGATGCGATTTTCTCGCTTTTTCTCGCTCGCCTCGAACGACATGGCGATCGACCTCGGAACGGTGAACACGGTCGTATATGTGCGCGGCAGGGGCGATCGTCCTGAACGAGCCCTCGGTAGTCGCGATCGAGACCGTCGATGGTGTCTCGCGCGCGAGCGATCGGCGCTGGGGCGAAGCTGATGCTAGGGAAGACGCCGGACACGATCCGCACGATCCGTCCGATGCGCGACGGTGTCATCGCTGACATCGACGTGGCCGAGCAGATGATCAAGCACTTCATTGACAAGGCCAATGGCGGTCCAAGCCGCCTGCCTCGTCGTCCCAAGATCGCGATCTGCATTCCCTCGAGCGCGACGATGGTCGAGCGCCGGGCGATCAAGCAGGCCGCGTCGAACGCCGGGGCAGGCAGGGTCCGTCTCATCGAGGAGTCGATGGCTGCAGCGATCGGTGCCGGGCTGCCGGTGACCGAGCCGGTTGGCGTGATGGTGTTCGACATCGGAGGCGGCACGACAGAGGTGGCGGTGCTGTCGCTTCGCGGTCTCGCCTACAGCAACTCCGTCAGGGTCGGCGGCGATCGCTTGGATGACGCGATCGCCTCGGGCATCCGCCGACGCAACAACATGATGATCGGCGAAGCCACCGCTGAGCGGATCAAGGTCGAGATCGGGGCGGCTCGCGCGCCAGTTCATGGCGCCGGAAAAACCATGGCGGTGAGGGGTCGCGACCTTGTCGACGGTGTTCCAGCTGAAATCGAAGTCAGTGAATCCGAGGTCGCCGGTTATCTGACGGATCTGGTGGGTCAGATCGTGGAGACGGTGCTCAAAGCGCTCGAGACCACAGAGCCGGAGCTTGCCGCCGACATATACGATCGAGGCATCGTCATGACGGGGGGCGGGAGCTTGCTTCTGCGACTTGACGAAGTCCTGTCGGACGCCACTGGGTTGCCCGTCGTCGTCGCTGAGGATGCGCTGACCTGTGTCGCGCGTGGCGCAGGACAGGCGCTAGAGGACCCCGCGTTCCACGGGGTCATGACCGACTCCTGAGGTGGATTCCATACTGCGACCTGGTATTTCGCTTGTCATCCCGCCTGCATCTGCGCAACTCCTCGATTGAGAAGCGAGGGTCACCGTTTCGGCTTACCGCGCGTACGAACAAAGGAAAAGATAATGGGTCAGCTTCGCACTGGAAACAATCGTCGTAAAAGCACTGCCATCAAGCTCAATAACCCGAAAAAGCCATCCGCGCCGATTGGCGCAAAAAGCAAGCCTAAGTCGGCGAAGGCAACAAGCTGACGTAGACTTGGCACGCCGAATCTTCGCGGTGTGCTAGGCGGGGCGTTTCACGCCTCAGGCAAGATCTCTAGAAATGATCGCGCCGACTTTTTGCAGACTGGACGGCTTTGTTGCATAATTACGCGAGAGCATGACCGACGTTTTACTTGAAGATGTTATTGGATGGGGACGGTCACCGGCGTTCCTATTTCGGAGAACCGATTGAGAATTGCAGCACGGACTTTGAGCTCGGTAATCTGACGATCGAAGGTGCGGGCGACAACGCGCTGGCCCAGGAGTTTGAAGCAGTGCATTTTGGTCTCGACCAGACTGCGGCGATGATAGCCGCTCCACTTTTTCCAGATTGCGCGACCAAGCCGCTTTGTCGCGCGTAGCGCTCCATTGCGTGCATCGACGCCGGGACCGCCTTCTGCCCATGGTTGCCCGTTGCGGCGGACCGGGATGACCGCATCGGCACCGCGCCCGGCAATAGCGGCATGGCAGTCCCTGGTATCATAAGCGCCATCTCCGCCGACGCTGAGTATCCGCTCGTCTCCGGGAATTTGCGCCAGGAGAACGGGCAGCGTCGGTGCGTCACCAATGGCATTCGTCGTGACCTCAATGGCCCGGATATCCAGCGTCCCAGCATCAATCCCGAGATGCACCTTGCGCCACTGGCGACGGTAGGACGGTCCGTGTTTGCGCGTCTTCCACTCGCCTTCTCCCGTCATTTTGATCCCGGTGCTGTCGACCAGCAGGTGCAGTCCGCCCGAGCTGATCCGCCCGCCGAGGTTGACCTTCAACGTCTTCTGCCGTCGGCACAGCGTCGTATAATCCGGCACCGACCAATCCAGCCCCGCCATTTTGATCAGGCTCGAAACCAACCCCGTCACTTGCCGCAAAGGCAGGTTGAACAGCGTCTTCAGCGTCAGGCACAGCTCTATCGCGCTGTCTGAAAACCGCATCGGGCGACCAGGGCGACCACACGGCTTCGAAAGCCAGTGCATCTCCGGATCAAACCATATTTCCAGCGACCCACGCCGCTTCAGCGCCGCATTATACTCAGGCCAGTTCGTCGTACGATACACAGGTGCGGCAGGTTTGGGCATTACGCCTATCTATACCGCTCGATTCCCTGCGTGAATCCCCGCCATCAGTTTTGCAACAAAGCCACTCGAAGGCGTCATCTCGAAAAAGGCTGACGGACGCTACATCGGCTCCCGCTCCGGGGGTTGGCTCAAGACCAAGTGCATCAAGCGACAGGAATTCGTTGTCGTCGGTTGGACGCCGTCCGACAAGTCGCGAGCCTTTCGTTCCCTTGTCCTCGGCATTCACGAGGACGGCATCCTGCGTTACGCAGGCAAGGTCGGGACTGGCTTCAGCAACGACGAGATCTTCCGGCTGATGGAGACGATGCAGACGCTCGAGCAGGAGAAGCCGACCGTGAAGGCGCCCCGCGCGGAGGTGCGCGGCGTCCATTGGCTTAAGCCGAAGCTCGTCGCCGAGATCGCCTACACCGAGATGACGAACGAGGGGACGCTGCGGCACCCGAGCTACCTCGGGCTTCGCGCCGACAAGAAGGCCGAAGCCGTCGTTTTGGAGGTCGAGCAGCCCGTCGCCGAGATCGCCGCGCCAGCAGTCTCCAAGGTGAAGGTCAGCAACCGCGACCGGGTGATCTTTCCGGAATCCGGAATCACCAAAGGTCAGCTCGCCGACTACTATGCAGCGGTCGCTCCAATCATGTTGCCCTGGATCGGCAGCCGACCGATGAGCCTGGTTCGCTGTCCGCAGGGACGCGCCAAGAAGTGCTTCTTCCAGAAGCACGACGCCGGCAGTTTCGGCGACACGGTAAAGCATGTCGGCATCTTGGAGAAGGACGGGCACGAGGAGCCGTATCTCTTCATCGACACCGCCGACGGTCTGCTGACCTGCGTGCAGATGGGCACCATCGAATTTCACGGCTGGGGCGCTCGGATCGAGGACGTCGAGAAGGCTGACCGTCTCGTGTTCGACCTCGACCCCGACGAGGGCCTCGACTTCGAGGCGGTGCGCAAAGCCGCGTTCCACTTCCGCGACATCCTGAAGTCGATCGGGCTCGAGACGTTCCCGATGGTCACGGGCGGGAAGGGCATCCACGTCATCGCGCCGCTCGTGCCCAGGGCCGAGTGGCCGGAGGTGAAGGACTTCGCCCACCGCCTGGCGCAGGCCGTCGCCCAGAGCGATCCCGACAACTTCACCGCCGCGCTCCCGAAGGTACAGCGCAAGGGGCGGATCTTCGTCGACTACCTGCGCAATCAACGCGGCGCGACGGCAGTGATGCCGTATGCGGTCCGCGCACGCGAGAATGCGCCGGTGGCAGCGCCGATCACGTGGCAAGAGATGGAGACGATCGACGCCCCGAACCATTTCCACATCGGCGATGCAGCGGAGCTGGTGAAGCGCGCTGGTTCGAAGCAGCTCGCCGGCTGGGGGCGTGCCGACCAGACGCTGCCGGACCTCTGATGGCATGAAGATCGCGACCTACAACGTGAACGGTGTGAACGGGCGCCTGCCGGTACTGCTGCGCTGGCTCGCCGAGAGCCAGCCCGACGTCGTCGTCCTTCAGGAACTCAAGGCCCCGCAGGAGAAGTTCCCGGAAGGCCCCATCCGCGACTTGGGCTACGAGGCCATCTGGCACGGTCAGAAGAGCTGGAACGGGGTCGCTATGCTCAGCCGCGTTGGCGAGATCCACGAGACGCGGCGTGGCCTGCCGGGCGATCCCGACGACACGCAGAGCCGCTACATCGAGGCGGCGGTCAACGGCATCCTGATTGGCGGTCTCTACATGCCCAACGGCAATCCGCGTCCCGGCCCGAAGTTCGAATACAAGATGGCCCGGTTCGAGAAGCTGATCGAGCACGCCGCGGGTCGGCTCGAATCCGGACTGCCGGTCATGCTCGCTGGCGACTTCAACGTGATGCCGACCGAGCTCGACGTCTACAAGCCGGAACGCTGGGTCAAGGATGCGCTGTTCGCCCCCGAGGTCCGCGAGGCGTACTTCCGCCTTACCGGGCAGGGGTGGACCGACGCCCTGCGGAAGATGCATCCGGGGGAGACGATCTTCACGTTCTTCGACTATTTTCGGAACGCCTACGGCCGCAACGCCGGCCTTCGGATCGACCACTTGCTGCTCAGCCCGGCGCTTGCGGACAGGCTCGTCGATGCGCAGGTCGATCACGATGTGCGGGGCTGGGAGAAGACCAGCGACCATGTGCCGACCTGGATCGAACTCTCCGACAAGCCGAAGCGCAAGCGCCGCGCATGACGGACAACGCGCATGCCCTTGCCGAGACCGAGCCGATGGAAGCCAAGCTCGTCGATAAGTTGCCAACCGAAGTCGGCTGGCAGTTCGAACCGAAGTGGGACGGCTTCCGCGCCGTGGCGTCGCGTCTGCGCGGACACGTCGAACTCCGGTCCAAATCGGGCAAGTCGCTTGCGCGCTATTTCCCCGAGATCGTCGCGGCGCTGGAGGCCACCCCGACCGACGACTACGTCCTGGACGGCGAGCTGATCCTGCCGATCGAAGGCGTCCTCTCGTTCGACGCTTTGCAGGCACGTCTCCACCCCGCCGAGAGCCGGATCCGCCGGCTGTCGCGCGAGACCCCGGCGCAACTGATGCTGTTCGACTGCATCGCGCTAGACGGTAGCCCAATGATCGAACGGCTGCTGGACGAACGGCGCGCCGCGCTCGAGCGCTTTCACCGCGCCAACGGAAACGCGCTGCTCTTGCTCTCACCGCGCGCGCCAAACCTCGCGGGCGCACAAGCGTGGCTTGCCGCGAGCGGCGGCGCCCTGGACGGAGTGATCGCCAAGTCGCTCGATCAGGCATACCGACCGGGCGAACGCGCGATGCTCAAGGTCAAGCGGCACAGGACCGCGGATTGCGTGGTCGGCGGCTTTCGTCGGGAAAAGGGCGGCCCGCTTGTCGCATCCCTGCTGCTTGGCCTGTATGATGACGCTGGCCTGCTCAACCATGTCGGGTTCACGTCGGCACTGGCGAAGCAGGACCGCGCGCAGCTCACTGGAAGACTGGAAGGGCTGATCTCGCCTCATGGATTCACAGGCAAGGCGCCAGGCGGGCCTAGCCGCTGGAACGACGGCAAGGAGAGCGAGTGGTTTCCGCTGAAGCCGGAACTCGTCGTCGAGGTCAGCTTCGACCAAGTTACCAACGACCGGTTCCGCCATGGGACCGGGCTCGTGCGATGGCGTCCGGACAAGGCGCCGCGGCAGTGCCGAATGGAGCAACTCGACTATGCGCTCCGGCCTTCGGACCTCGCTGACATCAGCTAGGTCGCGAAAAAAAACACGGATCAGTCGAGGCTGGCGAACCACTCGGTGTAAGGCGTGTTGCGCGCCATGTGGCGGTTCAGGTCGGGAGCCCCGTCGCTCCACCAGACGGGGCCCCGCTCGCCGAGCCCGCACTTCGCTGCATCGACAGCCGCGCGAGCCGCCTTCTCATCGGCCACGTCTCCCGCCTTCCTCGCCGTGCCGACGGCGCGCCGGGCATCCATCAGGCTCGCAACAAGGGCGGCGCGTTCCTCTTCCCCTAGGCTGGGGTCACTCGTCCGCCACAGCCTGCCGCGGACGACGAAGTAGCGGCCGTCTGGCGTAACAGGGTGGCCAGCGACGCGGACACCATCAGCGTCCACGACGATGATCTTCCGCCAGTTCCATCGCGGCGTCACGAACCGTCAGCCATCGCTGACGTTCCTCCTCGGCGTCCGCCAGTGCCCTGTGGGCCGGCGCCTTACCCGGTGCGCGGACCTCGACCAGGGTCAGAAGGTTCTCCACCGTCGCGTCCAGCAATTCAGGTGGTACGCTGGGCGAGAGGATCCCACGTGCGACTTCGTCGATGGCGTCGTCGGTGTCGCGGAGGCGAAGCGCGCGCCGGTCGAGGCCGGCGCCGCGGAGCAGGGCACTGAGCCACTTCCCGTCCCAGGACGGCGCGCTGGCGAGCAGGTCGTGGGCCACAAGCTCCTCGACCTCCGCCGCGTGACCGCGTCATGGGGTTCTCCCGCGCTCAGCAGTTCGCTTCGGGGTATGTGGTGGATCGCCTCCGCCTCTTCGTCCCAGTCGGTCCACGACGGCGCTGGTCGGATGAGGTGGGCCTCGGACCGACCATCCTCGAACACCCATGCGACTTCGATCGGGTAGCTCCTCTTGGCGAGCGAGGAGGCTTCGAAATCGAGAAATACCAGCATCCGGTCTCAACGCCGCTCGGTGGCGGAACGTCGCACGCGATTTCGGCTGCGCTAGCGCAACTCGCTATCCTTGTCCCGCGGCGGTTGAACGACGAAAAGGCCGGCTTGCTGTCTCGGTTGGGCTGACAAGGCACGCAGGTCCGGGCAGAGGGGAGTGCGATGCGCCGCGCTTCCGGAATCTCATCACCGCATATCGCAGTTGGTCTCCCCTTCGCCTGCCGCCATTCGGGCACGTGCGAACTGGACCGCCTCCATCACCGTATCGTCGATCTGGTCCTGCACCGCGCCGTCGCGCGTCCAACCGCCGGCCATCCACTGATTCGAGTGACACAACGAGAGGCGACGCTGAGGTTTCCTCCCAGTCTTCGGAGCCGACCGGGCTAACGATCGTTGTGGAGGTCATCGATGTGGAGAAGGACGATGGCGACACTCAAGGCTGACGAAAGGGACGATCTGGAGACGGGTCAGTTCGCCTTTCCCAAGGAGCGCAAGGAGCCACTGGAGAACGCCAGCCACGTGCGGAACGCCATCGCCCGATTCAACCAGGTTAAGGGTGTAAGCGACGACGAACGCGACGCCGCCTGGAAGCGGATCGAGGCGGCCGCGAAGAAGCACGGCGTCGAGGTCAAGGGGAAGAGCTGGCGTGAGATCGGAAAGAACTGACGTCGACGTTGCCCGGTCCTTCGAACTGCGGTCCGGAGGCAATTCAGCGATCGGTGCGATCGACGCCGCCCCAGACCTTTTCGGAACAGTCCCGCTGGCGGGGCTGAGGTCTAGCGACGATGTCGTCTCGACGGACGAAGAGGCCGAACTCACCGCGCGGATCGACGGCACCGGTTTGTCACCCTTCAGGTTTCAGGGTTGGCTCGGCAAGCGCCTGACCACTTCCTACGGTGCGGGCTATGACTTCGATGCGGGTCGGCTGGCAGTCTCCGACGCAGTTCCCGAATGGCTCCTGCCCGCGCGCGAACGGGCGGCGCGGTTCGCGGGACTAGATCCTGCACACCTCTCCCAGGCGCTGCTGATCCGATACGATCCAGGCGCGGGCATAAGCTGGCACCGCGACCGTCCTTTCTACGAGCACGTCATCGGCATCTCGCTTGGCGCCAGCGACCATGCGCTTCCGCAGGCGGCTCGCTAAGGGCTTCGAACGTGTGAGCGTCCCGCTTCCGCCGCGCTCGATCTACCACCTCTCAGGCGAGGCGCGGCACGTCTGGGAACATAGCATCCCCGAGATGGCGGAGACGCGCCGGTCGATCACGTTCCGGAGCCTGTCGGCATCTGGGCAGGAGGCGCTGCGCCGCGCAGAGGGGCCGCGCTGAACCAACGGAGGACCCCACATGCCTGGGAAGTGAAGGTCGATCGTTTAGCCTAGATCCGTTTTCTGCCGCTCGCCTACCCCACCGGTAGCCGCCAACGGCTCGGGTTCCCAGCCGAACACGCTGCGCCCGCCATAGGAATGCGACGCGTGGTCCTCCCTCTCGATCAGTCCGGCGACCGACGGACCGGTGGCCTTGGCCTCCAGCCGACGTGCCTGCTCGTCGAGCCGCCGGACTGCCGCGAGTTCCTCGGTCTCGCCGAGCCTTGCCTTTCGCACTGCCGATTTCATCACCTGGATGGTATGGTCGTAGACCTTGGTTGGAACGGGAAAGGGGTGTCGGTCCTTGCCGCCGTGCGCGAGCGAGAACCTGGCGGGATCGCTGAAACGGCACGGCGCCCCGTGAACGACCTCGGCGACCATCGCCAGCGCTCTCACGGTACGAGCGCCGATCCCCGGCACGAGCAACAGCTCGGCGAAGTCCTCCGGACCACGATCCGCCGCCGCGGCTATCGCGCCATGGAGGCGGCGCTCGATGACGTTCTCCGGTCGGACATCATGGTGATCTGGCATGATCAGGTGCGGCAGCATGCCTTGCGCCGATGACGGCACGGCAGTCGCGGTCCGACCTTCGAGAGCGACGAATTTGCTGACGATCCGATCGGGCCCGAGCGTAGCCAAGAGGTCCAGTTGACCAATCTGTGAAGCGGCCGCGCGACGGTCGGCCAAATTCACGATCGTGCCTTGTCCGGCACCCTCGATCGCCGCGTGCGGCGAGCTGACGAAGCTCTCCAGGCCCTCGGACTGCCAGTGGTAACGGCGCGCCTGCTTGCGGTCGCCGTTCATGCCCTGCTGCACGACCACCCACTGGCCGTCGTCGGCGACAATGAAGCCGTGCAGGTAGAGGTCGTACCCGTCCTGCACCGCGGCGCTGTCCACCTTCGCCACCAGACGGCTCGCGCGTGCCAGGTCCGCGCCGTCGATGCCGACGCGCTCGCCGACCGCCAGAAGTTCGGAGGGCGTTGCGCGGCTGTGCTTACCGCGACCGCCACAGACGTGGATGCCGAGCTCGCCCGACAGGGGGGCCAGGCCGCGCTTGAGTGCCCCAAGCACACTCGTCGTTATGCCCGACGAATGCCAATCCATGCCCATCACCGCGCCAAACGACTGGAACCAGAAGGGATGCGCTAAGCGCCGCAGCATCTCGTCGCGGCCGTATTCCATCACTATGGCCTCCACGATCACGGCGCCGAGCTTCGTCATGCGCTGCGCCAGCCATGCTGGAACCCTGCCGCCGTGCAGGGGCAGGTCGGCGCTACCCGCGCGCCGGGTCATGCGGGAGCCATGGCTGACGGCACGTCGGCGACCGGGTCGAAGAGCTCCTGCGCGCTCGATGGCGCTTCGGTCCCGAAGTTCGAGACGGTCACGCCAACGAGGCGGACCGGCTTGGTCGTCGGCAGCACCGACCGGATTAGCTCGAGACTGGCCGACCGGAGGTCTGCATGAGAGGTGATCGCCGAAGCCCGGCTGCGGCTGCGCGTGATCTGCTGGAAGTCGGCGTACTTCACCTTCACCGTCGCCGTCCTTCCGAATGACCGCCGCTTCTCGCACCAGCTCCACACATCGTCCGCCATGCGAAGGACTCCTGCCTCGATCTCATGCGGCGCCAGGAGGTCCTGCCGGAACGTGGTCTCGGAGCCGGACGATTTCCGCACGCGGTCAGGGTTCACCGGCCGATGGTCCACACCGCGCGCGATGGCGTGATACCAGTCTGCCGAACTTCCGAAGTTGGTCTGGAGGAATGCGAGGGATTTCGATTTGAGGTCGCTGCCAGTCTCGATGCCGAGCCGCTTCATCTTTTCCGCCGTCACCGGTCCGACTCCATGGAAGCGCGAGACCGGCAGGGTCTCTACCCACGCCTCTCCCATGTCGGGCGTCACGGCGAACTGCCCATTCGGCTTGCGGTGGTCCGACGCGAGCTTCGCCAGGAACTTGTTGTACGAGATGCCCGCAGACGCGGTGAGCCCGGTCTCCTCCAGTATCCGTGCCCGAATGGCCTTGGCTGTCAGCCATGCTGTCGGAAGTCCGCGCCGATTGGTGGTCACATCGAGATAGGCCTCGTCGAGAGACAGCGGCTGGATCAGATCGGTGAACTCGGAGAAGATCGCGTGGATCTGCGCCGAGACCGCGCGGTAGACCTCGAATCGCGGCGGCACGAATACCAGGTCGGGGCAGCGCCTAATGGCGGTTACCGACGGAAGCGCTGAACGGACGCCGAACTTGCGTGCCTCGTAGCTCGCGGCCGCGACGACCCCGCGCGCAGCACCATGGCCCACGGCGACAGGCCTGCCGCGCAGGGCCGGATCGTCTCGCTGTTCGACGGAGGCGAAGAACGCGTCCATGTCGACATGGATCACCTTGCGGATGACGGATTCGGGAACCATTGCGACGACATAGCACATCATGAACATAGAGAGAACAGGGGGATCGGCCAACAAGACCGTCGAACTGCTCGATCCGTGCATGAACTTCTTGATTGCGCGCGACCAAAACCTCTACGGCGGTTCATGTCCGGGCGTCCGCCAACCTTCTCGCCAGATGCCAACCTTCCCGACAGTAATTCGGAACCCGACTTCGTCGTCGTGGATGTCGAGACGTCGTGTTCTCGGGTCAGCAGCATTTGTCAGATCGGCATCGTCGGCTTTCGTGCGGGCGAGGTGATATTCGAGTACGAGACCTTGGTCGATCCGCGCGACGAGTTCCACGGCTTCAACACGCGCATCCACGGTATCGCAGCCGCGCATGTCGTCGGGCAGCCGTGCTTCGGCGAGATACACGCGACTGTGAATGCCCATCTCGGCGGAAAGACGACGGTCGCTCATTCCTACTTCGACAAGGGTGCCCTCGCGGCGGCCTGTCGGGTCCACGATCGCCCGATGATCGAGACGACCTGGCTCGACAGTGTTCGCGTCGCAAAGCGAGCGTGGCCCGAGCTGCCGAGCCATCGCCTCAACGTGCTATCGCGATTTCTCGGTATCGCGCACCGGCACCACGACGCGCTCAGCGATGCCCGCGCCGCAGGCCTAGTGGTCGTGAAGGCGATCGAGCACACCGGCCTGTCGCTGGGCGACTGGCTTGCGCCGGCGCCGCGAGCGAAGGCAGGTCCGCCGCCGAAGCCAGGGGGCGAAGGACCGCGCAAGGGTCATCGCATCGCGATCCTGGGGGAGCCCAGGGATGGACGCTTGGCGCACAAGGTCGCGCAACTAGGTGGCCGCGTAGTAAGTGCTGTGGGCACGACCACCACGATCCTCGCGATCGTCGGTGAGGAGCCGTTCGGCTACGGCGTGATCTACGACGCGGGCTTTCGGCGGGCCGAGGGACTGAGGCGGGGCGGGGAGGCGATCCGAATTTTAGCCGAGCGCGACGTCTTGAGCTTGTGAGCGACCGCTGTGAACGGCTCAGCTCGCAGAGGCCATCGACCGATCGAAGGCAGGTGTCGCTGTGACTGCACGCTACAGCATCTCCAGCGGGATCCGGCAGTTCGGCGCGGGGAACGACGCATCGAGGCGGGCCAGCGTGGCAGCGTCGAGGACTAGGTCGGCCGCCGCCCGGTTCTCGCGAACGTGCGCGACGCTACCGCTCTTTGGTATCACGATCATCCCCTCGTGGCGCAATGTCCAGGCGAGCGCGGTCTGTGCAGGTGTGAGATCGAGTCCCGACGCGATTTCAGAGAGCGCGTTGCTGCGCGTCAATCTCCCCTGTTCGACAGGACTGTAGGCCATCGCGCTCATTCCGTGTTCGGGCAGCCAGGGCAGCAGATCGCACTCTGGGCCACGCCTCGTGAGATTGTACAGGATCTGGTTCGTGGCGCACGCGCCACCGCCTGCGTCGACCAGTTCCTCCATGTCTTCCGTGTCGAGATTACTGACGCCCCAATGCCGGATATTCCCGGCGTTACGGAGCAACTCCATCGCTGCGATGGTCTCCGCCAGCGGCACGCTTCCGCGCCAATGGAGCAGATAGAGGTCCAGCCGATCGGTGTTGAGACGTTTAAGGCTGGCTTCGCAGGATCGCTGGAGGAGGCCGAGACCCGCGTTCTGGGGATATGCCTTGCTGACCAGGAAGACCTGGTCGCGAACGCCGGAGATAGCCTCTCCGACCAGCTCTTCGGTTGCCCCGTCGCCGTACATCTCGGCCGTGTCGATCAGTGTCATCCCGAGATCGACGCCGGTGCGCAGGGCGACGATCTCGTCGGGGCGCGCGTCTGGTCGCTCTCCCATCCTCCATGTCCCCTGGCCAATGCAGGGCACTCGCTCATCTTCTGCAATTTTGACGGTATGCATCTCTCGCACTCTCCAGCCAGCGGCGGTCTTCGCCACCAACGTCCGGCCAGGCCAATCGCTCAACGTGTCGGAAGCGGCGGGGTGAGGCCGGCTTGCGCATGGAGCGTGCGAGTTTCACAGTTGGTGTGTCATAAGCGCTTGCGGGCGCATCCGCTGGAGGGCGAATTGATGAGCGAAGCTAGCTGGGGCGACGAGGCAAAGAACCCGTCGATCGAATGGCGCATGAGCGCCTCTCTGGAGGACGTGCCACGCGGCGAAGACGACATGCCTGAGGTGACAAGTCTCGACGGCGCAGTTCGGGCATGGCTCGACCTTGATCCGCCGCATCGCGCGGCGGCGACCTTGACGCCCGAGCGAGCCGTGCAGATCGATGGTGTCGCGAACGCGAGTTTCGTTGGCGATGGGATAGCGGTGCTGGCCGAGCGCCTTCCGACCGGTCAGGACTGACCGGTGGCGACTCGGCCCAGTGTTATCTTCGAGCTCGGCGGTGGCTACTGGGTAGCGGAGCGGAGCAGCGTCGGCTTCATCGGCACGACGGAGCAGGGTCCGGTCGAGTTTCTCATCACGAGCGATGCGCTCGCGGAGATGCTCAACCCTGAACTCGACGGCATCGACGCCGACTATGCGCTTGAGATCTTCGTCGAGTTCGAGGCCGATATTCACCGCATCGCGCTGCGCGAATTCGTGAAGCGTCTCGGCGGTGAACCACCAATCCTCCTCACTGCGGCCGATGTCGAGACGCGCTAGGTCGCGCTTCCCGCAGAGGTGCGCGACGCTCCGTGTTCGGGCCTGCTTCGGTGAGGCGGCGGCGACGGTCGGCAGGTTGCACAGGAGGCACAATCCGGACTTGAACTTGGCGAACGGTGCAGAGGGGAACCGGCCCGAACCGCTGACCCGCAGAGCGGGGTGCTTACGCGTTGTCCTGGCGCGCGAGCACCACGTGCGTCGCGAGCTCGGTGGCACGGGATTCTATCACGCGGTAGCCAAGAGCGGGGAAATCCAGACCGTCGAACATGGCCTCGCCTCGTCCGAGCAGGACCGGTGATACGGCAAAATGAAGTTCGTCGATGAGGCGGGCTTTCAGGAATTGGCGAACGGTCGAGACGCCTCCGCCGATCTTGACGTCTTGTGATCCCGCCGCGTCACGTGCGCGTTCCAGAGCGGCGTGGATGCCGTCGGTGACGAAATGGAAAGTGGTGCCGCCCTCCATCACGATTGGATTCCTGGCATGATGGGTGAGGACGAAGGTCGGCGCGTGATAGGGTGGGTTGTCGCCCCACCAGCCTTTCCACGTCTCGTCTGGCCATTCGCCGCGCACAGGACCGAACATGTTCCTGCCGAGGATGAAGGCCCCGAAGCCGTCCATCGCACGACGGGCAAAGAGTTCGTCGACGCCCTCGGAACCCCCCGCCTGACCGAACATCGCCTTGAAGCACTTTGTCCCGACGAACCAGCTATGAAGTTCAGGTCCGCGTTTTCCCAGCGGATCCAGAAGGCTCTGTCCGGGGCCTGCTCCGAATCCATCGAGCGAAATCGAGAATCCCGCGACCTTGATGCTTCCCACCCGTGCCTCCTCTACGGCGTACCCCATTCTGCCTCGCCGGACCTATCTCTGCAATCGAGAGCAACGGCGCCCACTGTCCGGCCGAGCCTGCCTTACCGCGCAACGAGGCTTTTGAAGAAGTATCGTTGCCCTTGAACGGGTTAGATCGATCCCAGATCACTTGTTGTTCTCGTGCTTTGACACGGTGTTCGGGTGTGACCGGCGTAAGCACGACGGTGGACCGTCAGCCTGTATGGTAGCCAATCTCGAAGTTGCCCCATCTGCGGCCGGCAAACCGCAATGGGACGTAGACGCTCTTTATGATGAGCCGTTCAGTGCCCCGCAGCACCTGATAGGTCGAGACCGAGAACGGCGCGTCGCTCGCGACGGCTCTGGCGGTCGCGGAATCCAGTAGGATCCGGCGATGTCGGCAGTGCTGGTCATTCCACCCGGGGTCATTGTCGCGTGGCTCTCGCGACCGCCGCGACTGGTGCGTCACGAGGTAGCCGTTAACGTCGGAGCAGACGGCTCCCTCGATCCGTTCGTCGCTTTGAGTGACGATATCCAGGATGGGCCTGATGTGTTCGTCCGCGAAGCTGTTTAGGAGATTGTCGTAGCGAGGCGGTGCGGAGTTCGGGATCAGCCGGTATGCGACGTCGAACACCTGGTCGACTGTGATGGCCCCTTTATCAAGTGCGGCGGAGATGATCCGTTCGACGTCGTCACGGGCCTGGAAAGCCTTGGCGACGAAGGCGCTGTCGTCGGGCGCTAGGCCGTTGGCGACCAGCAGTCCGAACATCGCGTTTGCCTGCACCTCGAGCGAGGTGACCATCCTCTCGGCCTTTCCGAGACTTTCGCCGTTCGATGTGGCGTCCTGGATGAAGCCGAGAAATCCTTGGTGCACCTCGCTGACGCCGCTCCGCACGAGCATGGAGGACCGTTCCATCTGCACCGACTGATCGGTGACGAGTGCCGCAAGGCCAACAACCTCTCCCAGCACGTCCTCGACGGCGCCGAACTGCTGCTGCGCCTTTTCGGATCTGGCGACCCCGGCCGCTAGACCTTCGCTGAACTCGCCGGCCTGTTCGTGCAGTGCGGACACCCTGGACCGGATTGCAGTGTTGGCGGCCTGGGTGCGGACCGCGAGGCGCTTCACCTCATCGGCGACGACCGCGAACCCGCGACCTGCGTCGCCAGCCCTTGCCGCTTCGATCGTCGCATTCAAGGCCAGCATATTACTTGTTCGCGCCAGCTCCTCGATCTCAGCGGTCGCCTTGTGGACTTCAGCAAGCGCCTGGGCGAACTGTGTGAGATGCCCGCCGAGTGCGCTCACCATGTCGGTCAGTGCCGCGAAGTCGGCGACCGCGATCGCGATCAGCTCCGCGCCGTTCTGCACCTTTCTGGACGACCCATCGGCTGCTGCGCGCGCGGCTTCTACCGACTTGGCGATCGCGTCCTGCTCGGTGAGTAAGCGCTCAGTCGTGCGCTGCAACTCGGAGAGTGTCGCCATTTGCCTCGGGATCGTGGCCGACACTTCGATCATGTGGTTGTACGCCCCGGTCGCGCCAACCGCGACCCCCTCGGCGATCTTGACGATGCCCAGCATCTCGTTGGGGGCGGGCACAGCGTTGGATGGGGAGCCGGTCATCGTTCAACGATAGCCAGTCATGGTTAGCCGAGACTTAAGGAATGGCCGCGCCGCTCGTTGCAAGTGCCGCAGCAAAGATGCTGGCGGTCAATCCACGCCTCGCTCCGCCGCAATTGATACAGGGGCTCCTTGCCACCCCGACCGGCGGCGAGGACGGGATCAGGCTTCTCTACGCAGCAATCGCGGTCAGCCGGTCGACGGCGCTGGTTCGATCGAATTAAGCGGCAGTGAGCTTCGGATTTGCAAAAACCGGACGTCCGCTTCAATGGAAGCCGCCAGCAAGCCGGTGCCGTGCACGGATCACTTCACAGGGGGTTGCCAGAACTCGAGCTTGGTCCCGTCAGGGTCGAGGATGGAGGCGAACTTGCCGGTGCTGTCCTGTTGGCGCTTAAGGATGGTCACCCCCTTGCCTTCGAGCCGCTTCACGAAAGAGTCGAGGTCGTCGACTGCAAAATTGATCAAGAACTCGCGCTTCGAAGGCGTGATCTCCTCGCTCACCCGCGACATCGCACTCCAGAGCGCCATCGGCGGATGGCCCGGGGCATCGTAGCGCAGTAGAGCGCCGCCCCAGGGTTCGAGGCGAATGCCGAGCACGTCGCGGTACCAGGCGGCGAGCGCCTTCGGATCCTTACTTGTTACGAATACGCCGCCAAGCCCAGTGATATGGCCGGGCGGATCGGCGCGCGCAGGCGCAGTCGGCAGGGCGAACATCACGGCTGCAGCAGTCAGGAAAACAGTCTTCATTGTGGCGGCTTCCTTGCGTTGTTTGCGAAATACCGTTGCGATGATCCGACCTATTGATGCTGCTCCGATCGTCGACGGGCGTCAACGAAACCGCAGAGCCGGGCCGGCCCGATAGGCTTAGTTGGCGGAACGGGAGCCGAGCATCAGCGGCGGCAGTTCGAGCGTTATGCGGAGGGACCCAGCCCTGCCGCCCGATGTCCGCGAGCCTGTACCACAGGACATCGCTCCCTGAGCCAGCCGCTTGCGCGGGCACTCGCCATTAATGCCCGCCTGATCTAGCGTTGCGCTGTTGGAGGAGGGCGTGGTGACGGTTGGGGGCATGGGAGCGGAGATCGAATATCGCGAAGCGGGGACTGGTCCGGGCGTTGTGCTCGTGCCGGGCTCCTGCAGCACCGGCGCAGCCTGGAGGCCGGTGGTGGCTCACCTCCATGGCGTCCGAGCTATCACGACCAGCCTTCCGGGCTACGGCGGCACCGCCGAGCGTCGCACGGATGCGGATCTCTCGATAGCGCCGGCGGCGGAGGTTATCGAGGAGCTGATCGCCCAGGTCGGAGGGGCCGTCCATCTCGTGGGGCATTCATTCGGGGGCTCGGTGGCGTTAGCGGTTGCTCTGCGGGGCACATCGCCGCTGCTGAGCTTGACCGTCTTCGAGGCCCCGGCGCCAGGAGCGCTGATCGGCGTGGCGGAGAGGGCTCACCTGGACGCGTTCACCATCATGACCGACGCCTACTCGGCGGCTTACCGGGCTGGCGAGGTCGACGCGATCGGGCAGATGATCGACTTCTATGGCGGGCTGGGCAGCTGGGACGCCATGCCCGAGCCGGTGCGTGCCTATGCGGTGGCGACCACCTCCGTGAATCTTATGGATTGGCAGAATGCCTATCGGTTCGTTCTGGACGACGGACTGGCTGCACTCGCAGGTCTCCCAGTGTGCGTGGCGGTGGGTTCGCGCAGCCATCCGGCTGCGATCCGCGCCAATCGCCTGGTGGCCGAACGGATTCCGGGTGCGGTCTTCGAGACGATCACCGGCGCGTCGCATTTCATGACGGCCACACACCCCGAGGCAGTTGCGAAGCTGATCAAGCGACAGATCGCCGTCCAGTCCGCCTAACGCGATCCGGTTCGGATCGGTCCGCGACATCAGGCCTCCGCAATCATCGCGATCGATATCTTCAGGCCCGGAATGCGGACCGGCAGCTTCGCGCCCTGTCGCGCCGGCGGATCCATCGGAAACCACTTCAACCATTCCTCATTGGCGCCCGCAAAGTCGTCCTCGTCGGCGACAATGAGCGTCGCGCTGACGGCCTTCGAGAGGCTGCTCCCGGCTGCCTCCAGGATCGCGGAGATATTGCGTAGGCACTGAGCCACCTGAAGCTGGACCGGCCCTTCCGCGAGCTGACCGGTCATCGGATCGACTGGCGCAGTTCCGGACACGAAGACCAGCCCCGCAGCCTTGACGGCCTGACTGTGGGAGGGAGGCGGCTTGGGCGTCGCGGCGTTGCGATGAGCGTCCGAGTCGTTGTCTGGTTCCGGTCCTCGTACAGCTTAAGCGTTGCAAGCGTAACGGGCGCTCCCGCGGCCGCAACCCCGCAGGCCGTCAGCTTTTTGTCGAAGGAGGTTCCAGGAAACGCAGGTCTGCTCCACCGCCTTCCTGCCACTGCCAAAATGACTGGGACCACTTGCTGCCCGGCGAGGCGCTTCCGGCGTGGACCTGCGGGTCTGGGCGCGTTAATCGATCGACGTGAACGACATGAATTCCCTCGACAATGCCAGTCTCGGCGCGGTTCTGAAGACAGCGCTGGATGCCGTGGTCGTCATGCGCTTGGACGGAACGATCGCTGGCTGGAACGACGTTGCAGAGCGGACATTCGGCTGGACCTTCGCGGAGGCGGCCGGCCACCGCATGAGCGAGATGATCATCCCTCATCGCTACCGCGAGGCGCACGAGCGCGGGCTAAAGCACTACCTTGCGACGGGCGAGGGGCTGGTGCTCGACACGCACCTGGAGATCGAGGCGCTGCATCAGACGGGGCGCGAGATGCCCGTCGAGCTGTCGATCACCCGCACCGAACAGTTCGGCGAACCGGTGTTCCTCGGCTTCCTACGCGACATCAGCGAGCGCCGAGACGCTGCAAGACGGCAGGACCTGATGATCGGCGAGTTGAACCACCGGGTGAAGAACCTGTTGGGTGTCGTCTCCAGCATCGCGCACATGACTGCACGCAGCTCGACGACGCTCAGTGAGTTTGGTGAGGCGTTTAACGGCCGGCTGTCTTCGCTCGGAAGCGCGCACGAGATCCTGACCGCGGCGACCTGGGAACGTGCGCCGTTGCGGTCTCTGGTGGACGAGCTGCTCGGCGGATACGCCGGTGGGCCCGATGCTCAAGCGCGGTTCTCTGGGCCCGACGTCCTGCTCGCGCCCCGTCACCTGCTGAGTGTAAGCATGATCCTGCACGAGCTCGTGACGAACGCTGTGAAGTATGGCGCGCTTTCGCGGCCCGGCGGCAGGGTCTCGCTGACATGGAGTTTTTTGAGCGAGCACCTATCACTGGAATGGATCGAGTCAGGCCTGTCGGATGTTAGCCCACCAACGCGACGGGGATTTGGCTCCAAGATGATCGCCTTGTCGGTGAGTCACGAGCTTCGAGGGGATAGCACGACGGAGTGGCGTTCCGATGGAATGTATTTCCGGCTTTCGTTCCAAACGACGGACAAGGACGGACGATGATTGAACAACTAGTCGGCGGGCTAAACTTGGCGGGATCCGGCACGGACCCAGCTGGCTTGCCCGTTGGAGGCCCCGGAAGGCTTGAGGGGGTGCCACTTGAAACGCCCGTCCTGATTGTCGAGGACGAGGCGATGATCGCGTGGATGCTCGAGAGCCTGCTGGAGGACATGGGCTTCATTTCGATCGCGGTCGCTTCGAGTGGAGAGGACGCGGTCGCAGAGGCTGCTCGCGTTCGTCCCGGACTGGTCATATCCGATATCAATCTCGGTCAGCTTGGCCTGGACGGCATCGACGCCGCCGCGGCCATCCTCGGCACGACCGCGACCGCGACCGCGATAGTATTCGTCACGGGTCATGCAGGGCGCGAGGAGCGGGAGCGGATCGCCCGGGACGTTCCGGGCGCGCATGTGCTTCGAAAGCCCATCGCGGTGGAGGCGCTGCGTCAAACCATCTCCTCCGCTCTTGGCGGACGGGATTTGCACTAGGTTCGCCACCTTCGATGGCACCAGGATATGACGTTGGTCGTCGTCTGTCAGACAGCAGGCATGAGATGTTATGTGCCCGTACGCACGCGCCAACGCGGTGGCGCGAGACATTGGCGAACCGTTGCCGGAACAGATCCGCCGGGATACGAATGCATTGCATCGCTATTCTAGTGTTTACACCCGAAGGTCCCGGCTGATGCTCCGATCGTTTCCCAAACGCGACCAATCCAGCTGCGATCTCGAGGACTGTCGCTGGATCGATCTTATCGATCCCACCGAGGGGGAGGTAAAGTCCGTCGCTGATCGGTTCTCAATCGACGTTCCGACGCTGGCGGATCTTCAGAAGATCGAGGCGACAAGCAGGCTGCGGGCGGCGGGCGGGACGCTCTACATGAGCGCGCCGCTTATATCCGGAACGGACACCGATCAGTGGGCAGTGGCGCCGGTAGGTTTCGTTCTTACGGCGACGGTCTGCGTCACCGTGCGGTTCGTCGAGCTTGCAGCGTTCGACGCCGTCGCCGACGACATCGCCGATCAATCTGACGTAGCGCCGGCGGAGGTGTTGACGCGGCTACTGGAGGAGATCGTCGACCGCGCCGCCGATCATCTCGAACGCGGTTCCGCCGTGATCAACGACACATCGCAGGCAATCTTCTTCGACCAGCCCAAGCGGCGACAGCTGAGCAAGGACACGGCGCATCTGCATCAGGCGATGCGCAGCATTGGGCAGGTCAGCGACCGGACCTCGCGCGTACGCTATGCCTTTCTCAGCATTGGCCGCATGGCGACCTTCGTAATCGACCGCTGCACTCCGGCAATCGAAGCGCCGATCCGCGAACGCCTTGAGGCAGTTCAGCACGACATCGCCTCTCTAGACGAATTCGAGGCCAGCCTCTCGGCGCGGATCCAGCTCCTGCAGGACGCCGCCGCCGGGTTCATCAGCATCGAGCAGAACGATGTAGTGAAGGTGCTCACCGTAGTGTCGGTGGTCGGTGTGCCTCCCGTCCTGGTGGTCGGCATCTATGGCATGAACTTCAAGTACATGCCTGAACTGGCCTGGCACTGGGGCTATCCCTACGCCCTTGCGCTATGCGTTGCATCGATCATCCTACCGCTGCTGTGGTTCAAGTGGCGTGACTGGATCTAGCGGTCCGGCGGGCTTCCGCTCGGCTTGGTGATCGGTGACGCAGCGATCGGAGCGACCGTGCGTTCATCCTGGGAAGGGGATACGTCATGATCAACAGCGTTGCCGAACTCGATCGCGTCCGGGCCGAATGCCGGAAGCTGGTTAGCAACAGGGCCATGATGGCAGCCGGCGCAGCGGTGGTCCCCATTCCCGGAGCCGACATCGTGGCGGACATCAGCCTCCTCGCGACCTTGTTGCCCGACATAAGCCGGCGCTTCGAGCTGCACCACGAGCAGGTCGAGAAGCTGGAGCCCCACCTCGCGGAGAAAGTGCTCGTCCTGGCGTCGAGCATGGGAAACAACGTCATCGGGAGGATGGTGACGAAGCGCCTGGTCACGGCCTTGCTGCGCCGTGTCGGGATGCGCGTCGCTACGGCCTCGGTCGCGAAGTATGTTCCGTTCGTCGGCTCGGGGATTGCCGCCGCCGTCGGTTTTGGCGCCATGAGGCTGGTCGGCAACTCGCACGTCGAGGACTGCTACCGCACCGCCAGAGCGCTGGTGCAAGGCACTATTGGTGGGACTGAAGGAATGGCCGCGCAGCGTCCGGCTCGCGTGGCCTAGCGGCGGGATACTCGTCAGCTTCCTGGTGATCTCCGTGTTCTGACTAAGACAGTTGTCTGAACGGAGCTGTGCGTGAACCGGCGACGTAGGAGAAGGTTACCCGGCCCGCGAGGACGACCGCAACCGTCACGCTAGCATCCCGCTAAGTGCCTGGGTTCGGGTTGACGCCTCAACGCCTCAACGCAATCGGCTTTAATGCATGCTTCCTGCTCGGACGCCCGCCGAATTGCGGTCTCTCAGCACATTCGTTTCGGACGCTACTCCCGACGTGCATGTCTCACGCACACGTCTCAGAGCGCGCGCGCGCGCAATCGAGTAATCCGATGATGCTTTCGCAATGTTAGTTGCGATCGAGAATCTCGCGGACCTTGGCACCGAGTTCATCGACGCCAAAGGGCTTGCCGATCAGCTCGACCCCTTCGTCGAGCACACCGTTATGCACGACCGCGTTGCGCGTATATCCGGTCGTGAACAGGATTCTAAGCTCCGGACGAAGGCTGCGCGCCGCATCCGCCAGCTTTCGTCCGTTGACGTCAGGCATAATGACGTCGGTAAACAGCAGGACGATCTCCGGGTGGCTCTCGAGTAGACGGAGTGCGGAAGCAGCGCCGTCTGCCTCGAGCACGCTGTAGCCAAGCTCAAGTAGGGCATCGACGCTGAACTGGCGCACGGCCGCTTCGTCATCGACTACGAGGATCACCTCGCGGTCATCACCGAAGGGGGTTTGTCCCTTCGCCGTTGATACGGGCGCTTCGTCGTCCGCCCCGGTTAGACGCGGCAGATAAATTTTGACGGACGTTCCCTGGTCCGATTCGGAGTAGATCTTCACATGCCCGCCGGACTGCTTCACGAACCCGTAGACCTGGCTGAGGCCGAGGCCGGTCCCCTTGCCTACATCCTTGGTGGTGAAAAACGGGTCGAACGCCTTCGCGATCACTTCGGGCGGCATGCCCGAGCCGGTGTCGCTGACGGCGATCAGCACATACTGTCCGGCCGGCACGCCGAGATGGGCGGCGACATAGCGCTCGTCGAGGTTAGCGTTTTGGGTCTCAATGGTGAGCCGACCACCGTCGGGCATGGCGTCGCGCGCGTTGACCGCGAGGTTCAGGATCACGTTCTCGAGCTGGTTCGGATCGACATGCATCTTCCACTGTCCCCCTGCGAGGACGGTCTCCAACCGCACGTCCGCGCCAAGGGAGTGCCGCAGAAGATCCGACATGCCGGTGACGAGCTTGTTCGGGTCGACTCGCTCGGGGCGCAACGGCTGCTGGCGCGAGAAGGCGAGAAGCCGTTGCGTCAGCAGCGCCGCGCGCTTGGCCCCCTCTGCCGCCGCCTTGACATACCGAAGCGAGCGCGCGTCGGAATCGCCAAGGCGCCGCCCAAGCAGATCGAGCGATCCAATGACGACCGCGAGCATGTTGTTGAAGTCGTGCGCGATACCGCCAGTGAGCTGGCCAACGGCCTCCATCTTCTGACTTTGGCGCAGCGCCTCCTGCACAGAGGCCAGCTCGACCGCCGCTTCCTTCTCGGCGGTAATGTGTCTGCCGGTGGCGTAAATCTGGCATTCTTCGGCCCTCGCTACCCAGGAGATCCAGCGGAAACCGCCATCGTGATGACGATAGCGGTTCTCCGATCGACGGCCGATCCCCTTGGCGAGGAGCGTCAACCCCTCCCGTGTTCTCGCTTCATCATCGGTGAGGAGGAACTCGAATACTGAATGCCCGATCATCTCGTCGGCGCTCCAGCCGAGTGTAGCCTCGACCGAAGGGCTGACAGATCGGAAGGTACCGTCCAGATCGAGCACCAGCAGCAGGTCCTGCGAGTTGCGCCACATACGGTCGCGATCGGCGGTGCGTTCGGCGACTTCCTGCTCCAGCGACGCGTTGAGGTTTGCAAGCGCCTGCGCAGTTGCCTTCTGGTCATGAATGTCAGTGTTCGTCCCGATCCAGCGCACGATCTTGCCGGCTTCATCCCGGATCGGGATCGCACGTGCGAGATGCCACCGGTATTCGCCGTCGGCGCGGCACAATCGGAACTCGGTCTCGTAAGTATCGCCAGAGGCAAGTGAAGCCGCCCAACGTTCGCCGGCAGCAAGGGCGTCGTCGGGATGAACGATGACCGTCCAGCCAATGCCGTCGAGCGCACCGGGTTCGAGGCCACTATAGTCGTAGACCTGCTGGTTGAACCAGTTGAGCATACCATCGGGCGGTGACGCCCAGACGTGGTTGGGCATGGCCTGCGCGAACGTGCGGAACTCGGCCTCACTCGCGGCCAGAGCGGCCTGCGCTGCCTTCCGATCAGTGATGTCGACGAAGGTGCAGATCGCCCCAGTCACCACCCCGTCGAGGATGATTGGCTCGGCACGGTACTCGACCGGGAAGGCGGTGCCGTCCGCACGATAGAACAGCTCGTCAATGACGTGCGCCGCTGAGCCGTTAGCTGCAGCACGGTAAATAGGACAATCCTCGCGAGCGTAGTGGGTACCGTCCGGGTGCGAGTGGTGGATGACGCTGTGGAGCGCGCGACCGATTACCGCGTCGCGATTGTCGAAGCCGAGCATTTTCAGGAACGCGGCGTTGCACAGGGTCGTCAACCCTTCACGATCGACCGCATAGAATGCCTCGGAGGTCGCATCGAGGACCTGTGCCGAGGACGCTTCGGAAGCCAGCAGTGCATGCTCTGCCGCAACGCGCTCGGTGATGTCATAGCCGCCGACGAAGATGCCGGTGACGGCGCCCTCGTCGTCGCGAATGGGCTCGTAGACGAAGTCGATGAACTTCGTCTCGCTTTCGCCCGCCAAAATCAGAGGGAGCGCTCGGGCCTTGAAACGTTCCCCGGATGCATAGACCCGATCCAGCAACTCGTAGAAGCCCTGGCCGGCAACTTCGGGAAGCACGTCGCGAACTCCCCGCCCTGAGAAGTCGCGCTCTCCAACGATCTGAACGTATGCGTCGTTCACATACCGAAAGACATGGTCCGGCCCCTCCAGCATCGCCACGAAGCCAGGCATCTGTCGAAGCATCTCTCGCTGGCGTTCGCGCTCGTTGGCGAGCTGGCGAGAGACTGCGACCGTTTCGGTCGTTTCGACGCAGGGACAGAACAACCCGACCACGGAGCCGGCGTCGTCCCGGACCGGAGTGTAGGAGAAGGCGAAATGGGCTTCCGCAAGGCCCTCTCCGCGATCGACGTGCAACGTGATGTCGTCCATGTGAACGGGCTCGCCCCCGAACACCTGATCGAACAGCGGCGCGAGGTCCGTCGCGACTTCGGACCACACTTCCAGGAATGGTCGTCCCAACGCGCTCGGATGCTTGTCGCCAAGAAGCGGCGCGTAGGCATCGTTGTAGATCAGCGTCCGGTCCGGCCCCCAAGCGAGAAACATGGGTTGGCCAGCCTCCAGCAGCACGCCGACCAAGGTCGCCATCTGCAGAGGCCACGATGACGGATGGCCAAGCGGCGTCGAGGACCAGCCGTGCTCGCGGACGCGAGCTCCCATGGATCCGCCGCCACGTAGAAAGGCGAGATCGACGGTTGCTTCGACAGTCATTTCGGAGGGCTCCAGGGGCAGGGCATTCAAGGTGCTTGCCGCGGATATCAACTTGGAACCCGCGATGACAACCCACTCCGGCAGGATCAGAGGTAGAGGTTTCGGCTAAAGACCGCCTCGAAAGGAGTCCCTCGATGACGGCGCAGATGCGAGTTGAAAGCCCGTAGCGCTAGCGGGGACGTGTAAAGAACGTTGCCTGTTAAGGTCAGAGTCGATGAACGAACCCGCTGAGTCGTCAATCGCCGCACCGGAGGAGAAGTTCGGATCGTTGAGGAGACGTATCTGCCGGGAATGAGCCGTTCCCTCGTTGCCCGTCGGCACGGCATCGGCGGCAATCACGTCTTCACCTGGCGGCGATTGATGAGGCAGGGCGCCACGCCTGCCCATTCTGGAATCGGCCGATCTGGATCACCTGATCGCGGCCGTGTTCTGACTGAGACAATTGGCTGGACGGACCAGCGCGTGGACCGCGGCAACGCAAGAATAAATATCCGGCCTTCGAGGATGAGTACAACCATCATAGCCCTGGAGCCGACACGCAGTAGCGCGCCGCGCGTGCGCGGCCGCGACCTCGGATCCATCCGTCGTCGCACCGACGGAACTTCGCGTAGAGCAGGGCTCCCTAATCTCGGGTCTTGACCCTGACATGGTGTCAAACTCCATATCAGCGTACTCTGGAGGTTCGATATGAAAAATCACGCGCACGAGCACGGACATGATCACGCGGCGGGCGTTTGGCGCTCGTCCAATCTCGCAACCGGAGACGTTGATGCTGAAATGGTGGTGAAAGATCCCGTCTGCGGCATGAATGTCGATCCAGCCGCGACGGCGCATCATGGGACGCACGAGGGGCACGAATATCATTTCTGTTCGGGCAGCTGTCGCACGAAGTTCGTCGCAGATCCCGACCGCTATCTGGGCTACGAACCCCGGCCCGGACCCGAAGCTGCGCCCGGCGCGATGTGGACCTGCCCGATGCACCCGCAAATTCGCCGGGAAGGGCCTGGAACGTGTCCGATCTGCGGAATGGCGCTCGAGCCGGAGGAACCGTCGCTCGACGACGCGCCCAACCCGGAGCTGGTCGATTTTACCCGTCGGACGTGGGTCGCCGCCGCGCTGACTGTGCCGCTGCTTGCGATCTCGATGGTCGCGGAGATGCTCGGCGTTCACGTCGTCCCACCCGCGATAAACCCGTGGCTGCAATTGGCGCTGACCACGCCGATCGTGCTGTGGGCCGGCTGGCCCTTCTTCCAGCGCGGCTGGACCTCGATCGTCACCCGCCACCTCAACATGTTCACGCTGGTCTCGATCGGCGTCGGCGCGGCGTTCGCCTACAGCGTGGTCGCAACTGTGGCGCCGGGGCTGTTCCCGGCGTCATTCCGAATGCACGGCATCGTCCCGGTCTATTACGAGGCGGCTGGCGTCGTCGTGACGCTCGTGCTGCTCGGCCAGGTGCTCGAACTGCGCGCCCGCGCCGCGACCGGCCGCGCTATCCGCGCGCTGCTGAATCTGGCGCCCAAGACCGCGAGGCGTATCGCTGCGGACGGTAGTGAGGAAGAGATCGAACTAGCCGATGTGGCAACGGGCGACCGTCTGCGCGTGCGGCCTGGCGAAGCGGTGCCGGTCGATGGCCTGGTGGTCGAAGGCCGGTCGTCGGTCGACGAGTCGATGCTGACTGGCGAACCCGTCCCGGTGCTGAAAGAGGACGGCGCGGCTGTGACCGGCGGCACCGTCAACGGCACGGGCGCGCTGGTGATCGAGGCGCGCGCCGTCGGTTCGAACACGGTGCTTGCGCGGATCGTGAAGATGGTGGCCGAGGCGCAGCGCAGTCGCGCGCCGATCCAGGCGGTGGCAGACCGCGTGTCGGGCTGGTTCGTGCCGCTCGTCGTCGTCATCGCGATCGTGACGTTCGTCGTCTGGAACCTGGTGGGTCCGGAACCGCGGTTCGGCCACGCGCTGCTCAACGCGATTGCGGTGCTGATCATCGCCTGCCCGTGTGCACTCGGGCTCGCGACGCCGATGTCGATCATGGTCGGCACCGGACGCGGCGCGCGCACGGGCGTGCTGATCAAGGACGCCGAGGCGCTGCAGATGATGGCCGACGTCGATACGCTGGTGATCGACAAGACCGGCACGCTGACCGAAGGCCGCCCGACGCTCGTCGCGGTCGAGACCGCCGACGGGTTCGTGCGAAACGAGGTCCTCGCCGCCGCCGCTGCGGTCGAAGCACGGTCGGAGCATCCGCTCGCCCATGCTGTCGCGACCGGCGCTCAAAAGGATGGGCTTGAGATTGCGCCGGTGGAGGACTTCGACTCCCAGACTGGCCTCGGTGTCAGCGGCCGAGTCGGTGGCCGCGTAATATCCGTCGGCAACGCCGCTCAGATGGAACGGGTCGGTGCCGATGTGTCGGCGCTGACGAAGGCTGCGGACCGCCATCGCAGCGAAGGTGCTGGCGCAATGTTCGTCGCGATCGATGGGCGTTTTGCCGGCCTTCTCGCCGTCGCTGATCCGATAAAGGCATCTGCACGCGATGCTATTGCCGCGCTGCGCGAGGAGGGGCTGCGGATCGTCATGTTGACCGGCGATGCGCAAGGAACGGCGGATGCTGTTGCCAAGGCTATAGGCGGCATCGACGAGGTCCATGCCGGCCTGAAGCCCGAGGACAAGGCGCGGATCATCGGCGAATTGAAGGCGCAAGGCGCCAAGGTCGCAATGGCGGGTGACGGCATCAATGATGCACCGGCACTCGCCGCAGCCGATGTCGGCGTTGCGATGGGCACTGGCACCGATGTGGCGATCGAAAGCGCGGGGATGACGCTGACCAAGGGCGATCTCGCGGCCATGGTGCGCGCCCGCCGGTTGGCCAAGGCAACGATGCGCAACATTCGGCAGAACCTGTTCTTCTCGTTTCTGTTCAATGGAATTGGCGTGCCGGTCGCGGCGGGCGTGCTCTATCCGCTCGCCGGCATCCTCCTATCGCCCATGATCGCCGGTGCGGCGATGGCGCTATCGAGCTTCACGGTGGTGACCAATGCGCTACGGCTGAATGCGACGAAGCTGTGAAGATCGGTCCGGCCTCCGACGCCAGTGGCGTCTCGCAGCGTATGATCCGCCATTATGAGAAAATCGGCTTGATCCCGTCGGCACCGCGACGCGACAGCGGCTACCGGGATTATTCCGACGCCGACGTTCACCGCTTGCGGTTCATCGCCAACGCGCGCGACCTCGGCTTCCCGATCGAGGAGATCAGGATGCTCTTGGGGCTGTGGAGCGACGCCGCCCGGTCGAGCGCTGACGTGAAGATGCTTGCCACCGCGCGCGCCGACGAACTCGGCCGTAAGGCAGCGGCGCTCGAAGCGATGCGCCGCGCCCTTCTCGACCTCGCCGGGCGGTGCCACGGCGACAATCGCCCCGACTGTCCGATCATCGACGACCTCGTGGGAGTGCCCTAAACGCGGGAGTCGCGCTGATCCCTCGCCGCCACGACGGAGCGCATCGACCGATCGCAAGCAATCGGGCCGGACTGTCGTGACGATCGATTGCTCGCCTGTTAGCGTTGCTTCATGGCCCTGCTACCCGCTCCGATGGATCGCTCGCGCACTGGAATACCGCGAACGGTCTGGGCACTGGGCTTCGTCAGCCTCTTCATGGATCTCTCGTCGGAGATCGTGCACGCGCTGCTCCCATTGTTCTTGACGGTGACGCTCGGGACGAGTGTCGCGCTGGTCGGGCTGATCGACGGCGTCGCAGAATCGACAGCGTCGATCGCCAAGGTCTTTTCCGGCTACCTGTCCGATCGGATCGGACGGCGTAAGCCGCTCATCTTTTTAGGATACGGCCTTGGCGCCCTTTCGAAGCCGCTCTTTCCGCTCGCAGGCAGCGCGGGGGCCGTGTTCGGCGCGCGCTTCATGGATCGGATCGGCAAGGGGCTCCGGGGCGCCCCCCGTGACGCGCTCGTCGCCGACGTCACGCCGCCCGAGATCAGGGGGCGCGCGTTTGGCCTGCGCCAGTCGCTGGACACCGTGGGTGCCTTCGCGGGGCCGCTGCTGGCGGTTGGTCTGATGACGCTGTTCGCAAATGACATGCGCCTCGTCTTCTGGGTCGCGGTGGTCCCAGGCGTATTGGCCGTGCTGTGTGTTTTGCTCGCCGTCGAGGATGCGCCGCGCGACGAGACCAAGGCGCCATCGCAGTTGCCGTTACGAATTGACGACCTCCGCCGGCTGCCTCCAGCGTTCTGGGCAACCGTCGGGATCGGGGTTGTTTTTACCCTCGCTCGCTTCAGCGAGGCCTTCCTGATCCTCAAGGCTAACCGAGAGGGACTGTCCTTGGCCCTCGCGCCGTTGGTTTTGGTCACGATGAACCTTGTCTACGCGGTCGGCGCCTACCCGGCAGGTGCGCTCTCCGACAGGGTGCGGCCGCAATCCCTGTTCATCTGCGGCCTCGTCTGCCTGATTGCAGCTGATCTCGCCTTGGGTCTGCTGCACGGTCTCGCCGGCACGTTTCTCGGCATCGCGTTGTGGGGCGCTCATATGGCAATGACCCAAGGACTGCTGGCGAAACTCGTCGCCGATCATGCGCAGCCTGAACTCCGGGGCTCGGCCTTCGGCCTGTTCAATCTTGCGGGAGGCGTCGCCATGCTGGTCGCCAGCGTCGTCGCAGGCCTGATGTGGGATCGTCTTGGACCGGGTGCCACGTTCCTGACCGGTGCGGCTTTCGCAGTAATCGCCCTGCTTCTCGTCGCCCGCTATGACAGCTCGGGTCAGGGCGGCACACCAGTGCCGACGGCGTGAGGTGCCAGACGGAGTTCAACGAGACTTTGGCTTCCCTAGCGCTATCCGGGTGGGGGCTGCTTTCGGGGTCTTGATGGCCCTTCCTTTGATCTATCCGAGCGCGATCCGGTCTTCGGCAGTCCGCTAAGCCCGTCTCATCGAAGTCCTCATCTCGAATGCGATGTCCGGAATCGTCGCCATATTCTCATCCGGGGCTGTCCTCACCGCGGAGATTCGTTGAAGTCGTCGAGTCTCTGAGGGTTCGTTCTGCCAGGACGGTGCGCAGTTTGAGGGGACACGGCTAGATCGGAAGTTAACTGTTCAAAGCCCGTTGCCGTGGTGGGTCAGTCGTTGCCTTGCGCCTGACCCGAACTGCAGCCCCCCGCTAACGGCGTATCCGCCGCTTGCGATCTTGCCCCTGTTCAGAGAGAGAATGCGCCTGGCACAATAAGTTCGATTTCGTCGATGATCGCCTCCACCGTCGTCAATGCACGTCGCAGATAGTCCGGCCTGAATGGTGCATACAGATCGCTTACGTCATCGAACTTGTCGTGGCCCAGGAACATTTCGAGTTCGCCCCATGCTTCCTGGGGGAGCCGCTGACGGACGAGGTTGGCGATCGATCGCCGGATGAGTTTCATGCCCGATTCTCCCTCGCCGGGAAGGCCTAGCGCTTTGGCCATCGTCTCCCAGGCGGACTTCACGCTGGTGCCGGGGATCAGATACCCCTCGGTGGAATCGAGTACACGAGCCATCTGCCGGGGCACCGGCACGGTCGCCCGATACTTTCGGGTTTGGCGTCGCTGTGCAGGGTTCAGATCGAGGATCTTTCGTGCGGAATTCCATTGGCTCCGCATCGGATCGGTCGAGACGTCGTGAGCGGCGTCTGGTCGCGCCATCGTCGCGACGCTGATCCGCATGAAAGCTAACAAGCTCGCCCGGTCGCGCCTCGCCCGTTCGGCCGGCTGCTTGCCGGGAGGCGGCGAGACACAGTAGCGGAACATCGCGGCGAGCTCTTCGATATCGCTCCGGTGCTGTGGCGTCTGGTTCACTTCCTTCGGCTGTCGTGCCTTGAACTTCGCCCTCATGCCGCCGCTCCGGTTGACGGCCGCCGCCAGCTGCAAGACGCTGTTTTCGACCGTCGACCAGGAACGCTCCTTCTTAATGCCGGTTGGGGTCACGATCGGCTTTGCGTGGAGCCATTTCCTGAAGCGTTCGATCCAGTCCTCGTCGACATCGTCGCAGGCAGTTCCGACGAGATCCTTCTCGACCAAGTAGGAGAGTACATGGGTCAGCCGCGGGCGGATCGCCTCAATCGAGGGTTTTCCAGCCGAGAGCGTGAGATAGTCGGCGATCGCGGCGGCTAGGTAGATGCGGGTTGCCTCGCGGCGCTGGCCGCACGTAGGGCAGAAGGCTTCTCCCTTGGTCTTCTCTAGGTAGAGCCGATCGAGCGCAGCACGTCCGAGCTCGACATTCTCTGTGCGCGCGCTAGCGCTTCGCTCGCGCTTTCGCTCGTCGTCGTACCAGACGATTTCGAGTGCGGTGCGCCCCTCCCGCCGATGGAGTTGGTATCCGCCGCGCTCGTAGAGCGGCTTGCTTCGCTTCGTTGCAGGCATAGATTCCTCTGGTGGGTCGCCACGGCGTCGCGGAAGGCCTGGTAGGCGCCGGTGGTGACGAGCAGGTCGAGATCATCGGGAGTCAGCTGGATGCCCTTGCGGGCCTCCAGCTTGCGCGACAGGCGGCGATCGAGATCGGTCAGGCTAGCCACGCTTTTGCTCCTTTCGTGGGCGCTGGAACCGGGCTCCCGGCCGCCGCCGTGGAAGCGGTTGCCGGGGTTGCGGTGGAGCATCTTGTGGTTATAGATGCCGCCAAACGGCGTGGTGCAAACTAGTCACATGAAATTTTCCTCTCCGCTAAAGTTTCCTCTCTCCTCAGTTCCAATGGCACTCGGAGCCACGCTCAGGGACGCGCGGGAGGCGCGGGGATGGACGCAGGCGCGCCTTGCGGCAGCTGCTGGCATCAAGCGCGAGACGGTTGCACGTCTTGAGGCGCAGCGTCTGCTGCCGCATCAGGCGAAACGTCGGAGGCCTGCGGCCGATACTGTCTTCCGCCTTCAGGCTGCGCTCGACCTCATGCCTGGGGAGCTTGTTCCGGCGTGGCCGGAATGGAACCCGGTCGGTCTCAGTACCATCGGCACGCGTTCGCGCGTTCGACGGCGTGATCTTGGTCTCTCGTTGAAGACCGTAGCGGTGGCGGCAGGGATCAGTGCCGCGACGCTGTCTCGCTTCGAGCGGGATATTAGATGGGAGACCAAGTCGCTCCTTGATGGAGGTCCCGGCACTGATCCGACAGAAGCCGCCGAGGCCTTGGCGAGAGCGCTGGGTTTCCCAGACGGGGCGGCTCACGGGCGCTGGTGCGATCAGCACTAGCTCAACCGCCAACCCGGCCGCTCCAACGGGCTCACGGCGTGCGCCGGTTTCCGGCGACATCCAGAAATCGATGCGTAGGGTTCAAGGCAGCTGCTGAAGCCGTGCGGCGGGTCGATGGGATTCCGCGGTTTGATCGGGCAAATTTACCTTGCGGTAAAGTTGCGGTAAGAATGCGCGAAATTCGCGTTATCTTCCCGGTATGTTCTGCAAGCGGGACCAATCTGAGTGGCGGAAAACTGCGAAAAAGTAGCCCTGATCTGTGTTGACATCGCAGGGGTCGCAAGTTCAATCCTTGCCACGCCCACCATTAAAAGCCCCGATAACTCAACGAGTTATCGGGGCTTTTTTGTGTCCGGGGAAGCTGCAGGAACCGACCAGTTTGGGCACATAGTGGGCAGGAATTGCCCCTATCAGCCACTTCCTGTGGGCACCGGCTGGGCACGGCGGCGCCGCGGAGCGACAGCGTTCCGTTTGGCGTCGCCAGCGGGTGCCGTCCGATTTACGCATTATGTGGGTTTAACATCTTCTGACGGGGAGCAGTGACATGCTCACCATCAGAAGGCGCGGAAGCGCGGGAAAGTGGTACATGCGGGGCTATGTCTCGTTGGGCGAACGAACGATTACCGTTGCCGAGTTCAGTACCGGAACTACGGACGAGGATGCGGCGCGGCACTTGATGGCGGAGCGCGAGCGAGCGCTACGCGAGGAATTGATGTTCGGGCCGCGGGCTGTGGCCAGCCGCGCAGTGATCGCCGACGCGTTCGATGCGTATCTGGCAAAGCCCAAGCGACCCAATTCGAGCGACATCCTGCGTGTTGGAGTTATGAACGAGCGGATCGGGAACATGTCGCTGGCGGATCCTCGCGCTGCGTGGCGGACGTTTCAGGACGCGTTTTTGGCGGGATACGCGCCAGCCGGCCAGGATCGCTACCGCTCGCTACTCCAGGCCTGCATCAACGTCTGGCAGGAGCGGCACGACCTGCCGCCGGTCAAGATCAAGGCGATCGCGTTCGACAATCAGCGAATTCGCTTCTTGAGTCATGCCGAGCGCGATCGGCTGATCGGGTTTTATGCGGGTCATGTTCAGCCGATCGTGACGATGTTCGCCTTCCAGGGGCCTCGAACGCAAGAAGCACTGCAGCTGCACTGGGGGGCAGGGGGCGTGGACCTCGCGCGTGGCACGATCTTCTTTGCGCGCACCAAGACCGGCAACCCGCGCACGGTAGCGCTGCACCCACGCGTGGAGGCGATGCTGCGGCCGCTGTGGGAGAAGCGCGGCAAGCCGGACACAGGCCATGTGTTCCTAAACCGACTTGGTCGCCCCTATACCGACACGCGCGACCTTGCGGTGCAAGGCGGCAACCCGCTCAAACGCGCCCACACCACCGCTTGCGAGCGCGCCGGCGTCGCGAACTTTACCGTCCATGACTGGCGCCACCACTGGGCGAGCCACTGCGTGATGGCCGGGGTGGATCTCATCACGATCATGCGGTTGGGCGGTTGGAAATCGTTGCGCATGGTCCAGCGCTACGCCGCCGTCGATACCGTCCATATGCAGGAGGCAGTCAGCAAGCTCATCTCAAGCATATTTGAGGGGGCAATCACCGCCAACCGCCCCGTCAATCGCAGATTTTTGAGCTTTTTCAGTTACCTAACTTGAAACTATTAGGGTCCTAATTCGACGCTTACCCACAGTTCGGCATCACCGACCACGAATAGCTGTCACCTCCGCCTTCGACCCGCGCATCCTGATAGCAAAATCGACCCGCTGACCGACTCTGACGCGCCTGTGTAGTGCCGGTGGAACTGCCGCGAACGCCATCGTCATCGCAGGCCGGCCCAGTGCCGCGATCGGCCCATGCTGGATCGTCACCTTGGCGGCCTTGGGATCGATCGCGGTCACGACGCCACTGCCGCGACCGACTTTCACGGCCCCTTTCATCGGCATGCCCTGCATGGAAGCACCCGCCTGCGCCGATGCCGTGGTCGCCGTCAGGCCCGCTAGGACGGCGAGTGCCAACAGGGTCTTCTTCATAGCATATTCCCTTGCAGCGGTGGGACTGGGGTCGAAGGGTGAGTGGAACGCCGGGCGCGCCGCAGCAGGAGGAACGCTGCCGGCAGTACCAGCATTGAGAGCAACGGTGCGGTGAGCATGCCTCCGATCATGGGAGCCGCGATCCGGCTCATCACTTCGGAGCCGGTGCCTGTACCGATCAGGATCGGAAACAGGCCGGCCAGGATCACCGCGACCGTCATAGCCTTGGGCCGGACACGAAGGAGGGCGCCTTCGCGGACCGCCGCTGCGACCTCTGCGTCGTCCGGTGTGGGACCGCGGGCATCCAGCGCGTGCTTGAGGTAGATCAGCATCACCACGCCGAACTCCGCCGAAACGCCGGCGAGTGCGATGAACCCGACACCGGTCGCGACCGATTGGTTGTAACCGAGCAGATAGAGCAGCCATAGACCGCCGGTGAGCGCGAACGGCAGGGTGCCCATCACCAGCGCGGCTTCATCGAGCCGGCGAAAGGTCGCGTAGAGCAGCAGGAAGATGATGACCAAGGTCGCCGGAACGACGATCTTCAATCGCTCGACCGCGCGCTGCAGATACTCGAACTGGCCGGTATAGGTGACACTGACGCCGGGCGGCAGTTTCACCTTGGCGGCGATCGCGTTCTGCAGATCACGAACGATTGTGGTGAGCGGCGCGCCGCGTCCATCGATGTAGATCCACGTCACCGGTCGGCCGTTCTCGCTGCGCAGCATCGGCGGTCCGTCGGTGATGCGAACGTCGGCGACGGTGCCGAGCGTGATCTGCTGCCCTGCCGGCGTAAGCACGGCCAGGTTTCGCAAGCCATCGATGCTGTCGCGCAGCTCACGCGGATAGCGCACGCTGATCGGATAACGCGCCAGTCCCTCGACGGTCTGGCCGATCGTCTCTCCGCCGATCGCGCCCGACACGATCGACTGCACGTCGGCGACGTTGAGGCCATAGCGTGCCGCAGCGGCCCGGTTGATATCGACATCGATATACCGCCCGCCGGTGAGCCGTTCGGCCAGCGCCGAGCCGACCCCGGGCACGGTCTTCGCGACCTGTTCGATCTCGCGCGCGGTTGCATCGATCTCGGCAAGGTTCGAGCCTGCCACCTTGATACCGATCGGACTCTTGATGCCGGTCGACAGCATCTCGATCCGATTACGGATCGGCGGAATCCAGAAATTGGCGAGGCCCGGCACCTTTACCGCCTTGTCGAGCTGATCGATCAATTTGTCCTGGGTCATTCCTGCGCGCCACTGATCCTTGGGCTTGAAGCGGATCGTGGTCTCGAACATCTCGAGCGGCGCTGGGTCGGTTGCGGTGTCGGCGCGACCGGCCTTGCCGAACACGCTTTCCACTTCGGGTACGGTCTTGATGAGCCGGTCGGTGAGCTGGAGAAGCTGGCCGGCCTTGGCGGTCGAAATGCCGGGCAGCGCGGACGGCATGTAGAGCAGGTCGCCCTCGTTCATCTGCGGGATGAACTCGCCGCCTAGCTGGCTGATCGGCCAGAGGCTGGTCGCAAACACGAGGCCGGCGATGACCAGCGCCTGTTTCGGTCTCGCCAGTACCCAGTCGAGCGCGGGACGGTAGATGCGGGTGAGGACGCGATTGATCGGATTGGCATTCTCGGACGGGATGCGACCGCGGATCAGCAACCCCATCAGCACCGGGATCAGCGTGATCGACAGGATTGCCGCACCTGCCATTGCATAGGTCTTGGTGAACGCGAGGGGCGCGAACAGCCGCCCCTCCTGGCCCTGAAGCGAGAAGATCGGCACGAACGAGAACGTGATAATGAGGAGGCTGAGAAACAGCGCCGGGCCGACCTCGACCGCTGCAGCAGTGATCACGCGCCAGCGTTCAGCGCCCTCAAGCGTTTCGCCGGAATGATCGTGCGTCCAGTGTTCAAGATGCTTGTGCGCGTTTTCGATCATGACGACGGCGGCATCGACCATTGCGCCGATGGCGATGGCGATGCCCCCCAGCGAGAGGATATTGGCGTTCAGTCCCTGCACGCGCATCGCGATGAAGGCGATCAGGATACCGAGCGGGAGCGTGAGGATCGCGACCAGCGCTGAGCGGACGTGCCAGAGGAACAGCGCGCAGACGAGCGCCACGACGATGAACTCCTCGATCAGCTTGCTGCGCAGATTGTCGACCGCGCGGTCGATCAGGCCCGACCTGTCATAGGTGGTGACGACCTCCACGCCGGGCGGCAGGCTCTTCTTTAATTCCTCAAGCCGAGTGCGTACGCCATCGATCACCTCGCGCGCGTTCTTGCCTTGGCGCATCACGATGACGCCGCCTGCAACCTCGCCTTCGCCGTTGAGTTCGGCCAAACCGCGACGCATTTCGGGACCGATCTGAACCGTGGCGACGTCGCCGAGTGTCACGGGCACGCCGCCAACCGTCTTGAGCGGCACGCCGCGGAAATCGTCGAGCGTCTTCAGATAGCCGGTCGCGCGGACGATATATTCGGCCTCGGCCATCTCGAGGACCGATCCGCCGCTCTCCTGATTGCCGCGCTTCAGCGCCTCAGTCACCGCCTCGTGGGTGATGCCGTAAGCGGCCAGCTTCTGCGGATCGAGAACGACCTGATATTGCTTCACCATGCCGCCGATGCTCGCGACCTCGGCGACACCCGGAACGGTCTTCAGCTCGTAGCGCAGGAACCAGTCCTGGATGCTGCGGAGCTGTGCGAGGTCGTGACGCCCGGTCCGGTCGACCAGCGCGTATTCATAGACCCAGCCCACCCCGGTAGCATCCGGGCCGAGCGATGCTTTTGCGCCCTCGGGCAGGCGGCTTTGCACCTGGCTCAGATATTCGAGTACCCGGCTGCGCGCCCAATATAGATCGGTCGCGTCGTCGAAGAGCACATAGACGAAGCTGTCGCCGACGAACGAATAGCCGCGCACCACGCGCGCCCCCGGCACGGACAGCATCGTCGTCGCGAGCGGATACGTGACCTGGTTCTCGACGATCTGAGGTGCTTGCCCGGGATAGGTGGTGCGGATGATGACCTGAACGTCGGACAGGTCGGGCAGCGCATCGACCGCGGTCGAGCGCAAAGCGCCCGCCCCGACGACGATCAGCGCGAGGGCTGCGAGCAGGACGAGGAAGCGCGCCTTGACGGACGCCTCGATGATCCGCGCGATCACTTCGAGTCGCCCGTGATGGGCCGCGCGGCGATGCCGGTCAGGCTCGCCTCGCTGTCGAGCAGGAACTGGCCCGATGCGACGACCTTCTCGCCTGCCGCCAGTCCGGCGAGGATTTCGGTCTGGCCGCTTGACTCGCGCCCGATACGGACCTCGGCCGGTCGGAAACGACCCTCGCCGTCGGCGAGCATTACGAGCGTGCGCTTGCCGGTGCGGATTACGGCTTCGCTCGGCACCAGCAGCGCGGTGTCGGACGTGCCGCCTAGATGGACGGTCGCGAACATGCCGGGGCGCAGGCGACCACCGGGGTTACGCAGCTCGATCTGTACCGTCAGTGTTCGGCTGTCCGCCTGCGTCGTCGGCAAGACGGCAATGACGCGGCCGGTGAAGCGCTCGCCGGGGAACCCCGCCAGCTCGGCATTCGCCGTCTGCCCGACTTTGACAGCGCTTGCGCGCACTTCCGGCACCGCGGCGTTCAACCAGACCGTGCCGAGGCCGTTTACCTGCGCGAGCGTCTGCCCGGGCGCGAGCGTGACCCCGGCGCGCGCATCAAGTGTCTGGATAACCCCCCCGATCGGGCTGCGGATGGTGGTCATCCCGCGCCCGCCCGCCACGCCGCCCGGAATGCCGATCAGTCGAAGACGCTGGCGTGCGGCAGCGATCAACGACGGGTCGCCGGTTTTGCGCACCGCTTCATATTCGCCCTGCGCGCCGCCCCATTCGGGGACCAACACGTCGGCGATCGGCGCCCCGGCACGGATTATGTCGCCCGGCGCGCGGCCATAGACCCGCTGAATGAAGCCTGCGGCACGTGCCTGCACGATTGCGATGTCGCGCTGGTTGAAGTCGACCGCACCGGTCACATCGAGCGTGCCGGCCAACGTGCCGGTGGTCGTGGTCGCGAGCCGGATCCCGAGGCTCTGCATCGCCGAAGGGTCGACCGTGACGCCTGGCTTTGCCGTTGGGCCGCTACTCGCGTCGGCATATTTGGGGACCGTCTTCATCCCCATCGACGACAGGGAGTCCGGATTGTCGTAATGCTCCTGCGGCACCATCGGGTCGTAATAATAGAGCGGCTTGCGAGGAGTATCCGGCGTCCCGGCGGCAGGTGCCCCATTGCGCGTGCCGGCTAGATAATAGCCTCCAGCGCCCGCGACGAGGGCGACGGCGGCAAGCGTGGCAGCCAGCTGCGACCGTTGAAGGGATGTGAGGGTCATTGGTCGGCGCTCCCGAACAGGAGAATGAGCCGCGCGCCATCCGCGGCGACAGTCGCCTCGCGATCGAGCGTGGTGAGGACCGCATCGGCAAGCGCGGCATGCGCGTCGGCGATGTCGGTGAGGGTGGCGCGCCCGGCGCTATAACTGCCGGTCTCGAGCGTCACCCGCTGCTCGGCGAGGGGCTGCAGCACGTCTCGCGCGCGGGACCATTGTGCGTGGTGCATCGCGTGATCGGCAAGACCTGCTTCGAGATCGGCGGTCAGTTCGCGTAAACTGGCATCTGCGCCGGCGCGTGCACTGTTGGCATTGGCAGCGCGGGCCGCGATCAACGGTTCCTGACGCCGCTTTTTGAACAACGGCAGGCCGATCGTGACCCCGGCAGACACGTAATCGCCGAAACGGGGATCGCGGCGTTGGTAGGACAGATCGACGCCGAAATCGGGACGCCGTTCTGCTTCGGCCATGCGGAGGTCGGCATCCGCGCGACCGATCGTGGCACCGGCCAACACCAGCGTCGGATGCTCGCGAAGCGACGCGCGCAGGCGCGCAGGCTCTACCGTGAAGTCCGGGATCGGACCTGCGATGTCGGGGTCGGCTTCGCCCGTCCAGCGCGTGAGGTCGGCGCGCGCGCGGCCGACCATCGACACCAGCTCGTCGCGACGGTCCTGTAATTTCGCAACGGCTTCGCGCCCGGCGAGCACCTGTGCTGGCCGCGATACCCCCGACGCGACCGCACCGGGCGACGCTTTGACGAAGCGCTCGAGCCGTTGGAGCACCGTGCCGAGCGCTGCAAGTCGCTGCCCGGCATAAGCGAGGCTGATCCAGGCAAGCGCGGCCTGAACCTTGACGAAGCGCGCCTCCACGCCGGTCTCTGCATCGGCGACGCCTATGTCCGCTTCGGCGCGACCACGTTGCGCGCGACGCTTGGCGAGATTGGGAATGTCCTGCGAGACACCGACGCGCGCCCAGGTGAAATTATCGCGCTGCGGCTCGAACGCGAGCGGTCCTGAGATCGGAAAGCTGTCGATCCCGAGCGCGAGCTTGGGATCGGGCAACTGCCCCGCGGCGCTTCGCGCCGATCGTTTCGCATCGGCGCCGAGCGACTTCGCCTTGATGGACGGCGCGTCGGCAGCCGCTTTTTGGAGCGCGGCGTCGAAGGTCAGCGGTCCGGCGATCGCCGGCATACTGACCGACGCGAGCGCGAGGCATACCAGCGCGCTCGGCGCGCGGCGGCGTAAGGGGGGTCGCATTTCGTCATGTCCTGAACCTTGAGTTCACATCGCGTCGTACCCGGCGCACGCGCGCCGGGTCGCGTGACGGGCACGCGCGCGGACTTGAAATCAGATCAGGGTCGAAGGGGGTTCTGGTTCCGGAGCGGTGGAACGGCCCCGCAAGGCTGCGAAGATACCGATCTGCTCGTCACAATCGGAGCGCGCCGCGGCCTGGAGAACCATCGATGCGTCGGACAGCATCATCGGTCCGCCCGACGCCATCATGGCGATGCAGCCGGCCAAGCCGCACTTGCACGGCTTGTGGGCTGCGTCCTTCTTCATCGCTGACATGCAATCCGGCACGGAGGCCATGTCGCTGGTTGCCATCGCTGCCATGTCCATCGCACCTGCCGGGGCAGCAAGCGCCTGGGCCGGCTGCTGCGCAGCAAGCCCGACCATCACGCCGATCAGCATCAGGAAAAGGAATAGGCGCTTCACATGCACTCCCTGCGGGGCGCCTCTGAACCTGTCAATCGGCCAAGTCTTCTTCGTGGGATCATCGATTTGGTTACATGACGAAACCAAACCCCGCCCTGTCGGGGGTAGAGGGGCTTTGTTGCAAAACTGATGGCGGGGATTCACGCAGGGAATCGAGCGGTATAGATAGGCGTAATGCCCAAACCTGCCGCACCTGTGTATCGTACGACGAACTGGCCTGAGTATAATGCGGCGCTGAAGCGGCGTGGGTCGCTGGAAATATGGTTTGATCCGGAGATGCACTGGCTTTCGAAGCCGTGTGGTCGCCCTGGTCGCCCGATGCGGTTTTCAGACAGCGCGATAGAGCTGTGCCTGACGCTGAAGACGCTGTTCAACCTGCCTTTGCGGCAAGTGACGGGGTTGGTTTCGAGCCTGATCAAAATGGCGGGGCTGGATTGGTCGGTGCCGGATTATACGACGCTGTGCCGACGGCAGAAGACGTTGAAGGTCAACCTCGGCGGGCGGATCAGCTCGGGCGGACTGCACCTGCTGGTCGACAGCACCGGGATCAAAATGACGGGAGAAGGCGAGTGGAAGACGCGCAAACACGGACCGTCCTACCGTCGCCAGTGGCGCAAGGTGCATCTCGGGATTGATGCTGGGACGCTGGATATCCGGGCCATTGAGGTCACGACGAATGCCATTGGTGACGCACCGACGCTGCCCGTTCTCCTGGCGCAAATTCCCGGAGACGAGCGGATACTCAGCGTCGGCGGAGATGGCGCTTATGATACCAGGGACTGCCATGCCGCTATTGCCGGGCGCGGTGCCGATGCGGTCATCCCGGTCCGCCGCAACGGGCAACCATGGGCAGAAGGCGGTCCCGGCGTCGATGCACGCAATGGAGCGCTACGCGCGACAAAGCGGCTTGGTCGCGCAATCTGGAAAAAGTGGAGCGGCTATCATCGCCGCAGTCTGGTCGAGACCAAAATGCACTGCTTCAAACTCCTGGGCCAGCGCGTTGTCGCCCGCACCTTCGATCGTCAGATTACCGAGCTCAAAGTCCGTGCTGCAATTCTCAATCGGTTCTCCGAAATAGGAACGCCGGTGACCGTCCGCATCCAATAACATCTTCAAGTAAAACGTCGGTCATGCTCTCGCGTAATTATGCAACAAAGCCGGGTAGAGGGATAACAGGGCGGGGTGGGCACCCGTTACTGCGGGCGCTTGCCGTGCTTGCGTAGCCAACCCTGTAGCTCAGCAATATCCTTTTCCTGCTTCGTGATCGTCATCTGCGCCATCTGCTTTGTCTCAGGGTCTTTGGCGTCGCGGACTGCGACGCGCGACATGGCGACGGCACCGCGATGATGCTCGATCATTTTGCGCGTCCACATTTCGGCTGCATCACCCTGCTTTGCAGTCATCATCTTCTGATGCATGTCTATTTCGGATTGAGCGTAAGGGTTGCCAGCCATCATCTTCGACATGTCGTCATGGTTCATGCCGGCCATCTGCCCGTGATCCATCCCCTGCATCCCGCCTTGCTGGGCAAGCGCCGGGGTGGCGATGATCGCTAAGGCAGCAAATATCGGTGAAAAACGCATGTCCGTCTCCTCTGTTATCTAAAGGTTCTACGCGCGGGCGGCGCGTACCCCTCACACGTCGGCAACGGCTCTATTTCGGCTATGCCCTTCGTCATCAGAACCACACCCGCACACCGGCCACGAAGCTGGTGGTGGTCGGATCTTTGCCCTCGGCGCGCGTGAAATCGGCGGTACGTCCGGTCTGTGCGACATAGGAGACACCGATATAGGGCGCGAACTGCCGCCTGATTTCGTAGCGGAGCCGAAGCCCCAGCTCGGCGTCGGTCAGACCCGCGCCAAGCCGGTTTTCGGGCACGTCCTGCGCCGATAGATTGAACTCGACGCGTGGCTGAAGGATCAGCCTTTGCGTGATGCGCTGGTCGTAATACCCCTCAAGGCGACCCAGCAGATCACCCTTGGTCGACAGGAACAAAGCACCCTCGACTTCGAACATATAGGGCGAAAGGCCCTCGAAACCGACGGTCGCATAGGTGCGGTTGGGTGACGGCTGGAAGTCGTGGCGGACGCCCGCCTGGAGGTTGAAGTACGGCCCGACGGCTCGATTGTAGAGGGCCTGCACTTCGGCACTTTCGACACCCTCGCGGAACGCACCCTCGCCCTCGCTCTTCAGCCACAAGCGATTGATGTCACCGCCGAACCACGCCTCGCCATCCCAACGATAGCCGTCGCGGCCTTGGCGCGCCTGATATTCGGCAAGATTGAACATGACCTGGTAGAACGGCTGACCGCCTTGCTCGAACATCATGTCGTGCCGCGCCTTCGCCATGTCGGCCGGCGCAAACTGGCGGTCGGCGTAATGGTCCGTCGGCGGCGCGGGGGCCAGTGCGTTTCCCGCAGGAAGTGCCGTGCCGGTCTTCTCCATTCCGGGCATCGTCATCCCTGCCATGCCCGGCATAGCCTGCATATCATGGCCACCGTGCTGGTCGCCGGACATATTCATCCCCGGCATTGCTTGCTGAGCGCCCTGTGGAGCCATTTGGCCGCTTGCGGGCATCTCCATCCCCGGCATCGCCGAATGGTCCATCCCCGCCATGCCGGCCATCGGGTCAGCCGTGGCTTTCGTTGGCGCCTTGCGCTTCGCGACAACGGGCTTCGCCTTGGCGCGCTTGGCTGGCGCCGACGATTTCGCGGCAGGTTTCTTCTGAGCCGGCATGTTCATGCCGGGCATGTTCATGCCCTGCATCGACTGCGCAGCGACCGGAGCCGCGAGGGTGAGCATGGCGGCCGACGCCAACAGGGGAGCGAGGCGCGTCATGCGGCGTCTCCCCGCGGACGGACACTCACGGTTCGCATCATGCCGGCGTGCATGTGGTAGAGGAGATGGCAGTGGAACGCCCAATCGCCGACCGCATCGGCAGTAAAATCCCACGTCACCTTGCCGCCTGGCTGGACGATGACGGTGTGTTTGCGCGGCGCATGATCGCCGTGCCCAGTCACCAGCTCGAAAAAGTGGCCGTGGATATGGATCGGGTGCCCCATCATGCTGTCGTTGATGAGGTTGATCCGCACGCGCTCACCTTCGAGGAAGGGGATTGGCTCCATCATGTCGGACATCTTCACGCCGTCGAACGACCACATGAAGCGCTCCATGTTGCCGGTCAGGTGAATGTCGAGGCTGCGGCTGGGAGCCCTCACGTCCGGGTTGCGTTCCAGCGCCATCAGGTCCCGGTAGACCAGCACCTTGTGCCCGACATTCTCAAGGCCCTGGCCGGGGTCGCCGGTACGATCCATCGGCATCGGCGAGATGGTCTGGACACCCGGTCCCTTCGTGACCTGCGGGGCTTTGGAGAAGTCGCGCATCTTCATGGACCCCATGTCCATGCCGGCCATGCCCTGCTGACCGCCCATCGAACTGTGGTCCATCCCCGCCATGCCGCCCGCGCTGCCGCCCGTCGCCATCGCACCGTGGTTCATCGCCGAATGATCCATCCCTGACACTGTGCCGCCTTGCGGCATTCCGCCCATTGCCATCGCGCCTGCTGCCATGCCGGCGCCGGGGGTGGTGAGACTGGCGGACGGGTTCTTTTCATTGGTCTGGTCGGGGCCGCGCATCCCGCCGCTGGACATATCCATGCCGCCCATCGACGACATATCCATGCCCATGTCCTTCATCGTCGCGAGCGGGCGCGGACGGAGCGCAGGCACCTCGGCCGCCATGCCGGGGCGCGGGGCGAGGGTGGCGCGCGCCAGGCCGGATCGGTCGATCGCCTCGCCGACAAGCGTGTAGGCGCGGTCGTCAGTCGGGGTGACGATTGCGTCGTAGGTTTCAGCAACACCGATCTGGAACTCGTCCACCTCGACCGGCATGACGTTTTGACCGTCAGCCTGGACGATGCTGAGCTTAAGACCGGGGATGCGGACATTGAAGGTTGTCATCGACGATGCATTGATGACGCGCAGTCGCACGCGCTGCCCGGGCATAAACAGCGCGGTCCAGTTGTCGCGCGGGCCGTGGCCGTTGACGAGATAAGTATAGGCGGGGCCGGTCGCGTCGGAAATATCGGTGGGGTCCATCCGCATCTTGCCCCAATCCACGCGGTCCTTGAGCGGCTGATCCTTGCCGGAAAGCAGGCCGGCGAGGGTCTGACGCTGATAGTTGAAGTGACCGGGGTCAACTTTCATGTCGCGGAAGATGGTAGCCGGGCTGAGCTGGCTATGGTCAGACAGCACGATGACGTGTTCGCGGTCGGACTGCACCGGATCGGCGCCGGCAGGATCGATCACGATCGGCCCGTAATGTCCAAGCTGTTCCTGAAGCCCGGAATGGCTGTGATACCAATACGTGCCGTTCTGCCGGATCGGAAACTCGTAGAGGAAGCTCGAACGGGGCTTGATGCCGGGGAACGAGATGCCGGGCACCCCATCGAACTGCGGGGGAACGAGCAGTCCGTGCCAGTGGATCGAACTGTCCTCGTCGAGATCGTTGATGACATTGAGACGAACGGTCTGCCCCTCGCGCAACCGGATCAGCGGGGCCGGCACGGTGCCGTTGATGCCGATCGCCTTGGACGCGCGGCCATCGATCATCATCGTCTGGCGCGCGATGCGGAGCGTAATGTCGTTGCCGGTGACGGTCGGCAGCGGCGTGATAATGCCTGCCGAATTGGTCTGCGCCCATGCCGGCATGTAGGCCGACAGCGCGAGTCCGCCGCCTGCAAGTGCGGCACCGCGTAGCATCTGGCGGCGGTCGATAATGCGGCTCATACGGTCCTCAAGGCTTTCGATCGGGGATGTCCCCCTAGCCTTGATACGCGGTCCGTCGTGCTACCCCTCAACGATCGCCTAATTGCTCGAGCAGCTTGGCACGCGCGCGATAAAGCCGCGTTTCCACAGCCTTCTCGCTGATCGACAACACCGCAGCAGTTTCCGCCTGGCTCAAGCCTTCGATCGTCCGCAACACTAGCGGCTCCTTCAAGGCAACGGGGAGGGCAGCGATGGCGCGCGTCACCCGGTTCAGCTCCTGCCGATCGCTGGCGGCGTCGTCGATCGGCACTTGATCGTCTGTAACCGCCTCGGCCTCGATGCCGACCGGGATCGCGAACGAGAGGAAGCGGCGCACGGTCCGCTTACGTCCCCAATCACGGCATTTGTTGAGCGCGATCGTGGAAAGCCACGCCCGCATCGACCGATTGCCATCGTAACGTGGCATGGCCTGGTGCGCGGCGACGAAGGTCTCCTGCAACAGGTCCAGCGCCTCGTCGGGTTCACCGACGCAGGCGCGGACCATCCGGAAAATCGGTTGCCGATGGCGACGCATGATCTCGGCAAAGGCCGCTTCTCGCCCCGCGATGCTGAGCGTCGCAAGCTCGGCCTCGGTGAGCGAGGTCCAGTCGAGGCTCAACGCTGATCGTCGGTGAGCGCCTTGACCACCGCCTGGTCGAACTGCCCGGTCTGGTTGGGCCGGAGAAGCTGTCGCATGGCGAATATATGCGCGAGCGTCGCCTTCTGAAGTTCGCCCATGACGGCGTGGCTCCGATCGACTGCCGCGACAACGCGCGGTCCGTTGCCGTGTTCGAATTCGATAGCCTCCGCGAGACGGGCATTGTCGGCCCGCAACTCCAGCTCGAAGGCGCGGCGTTGGACCGCGAAGCGCTGTTCCAAGACTTGCAGGCGTGCCTGCTGGTCTGCGTCGAGCGCCAGCTTATGATGCAACACCTCGTGCAGCTCCGCGCCGGGCTGCACCGGCGAGGGGAGAAGTGCCCGCCCGATGAACACACCGCCGATCGCCGCAACAAAGCAGGCGATCACGCACAATATCAGCCGGACGCGACCGCTCATGGCGCGCCGGCAAGCAAGATCGACGGGGCGAGCGGCGACATCGGCCCGAGTGGCGAGAGCGCAGACACCGCCCCGGCCTCTCTGGCCGGAAAGCCCGCGCCAAATACGCCCATGACGAGCGCTACGGCGATCGTCACCGCGCCGATGCCGGTGCCGGCTCGCGCCGCTGGCCGCGCCGCGATGCGCGCAAGCACTCTGGCTTCCATTCCGTCGAGGCTGGCGGCCACGGGAGCGTGCGCCATCCTCGTCAATACTGCGTCGAGGTCATCCATGTCGTTCACTCCACCCCTCTAGCATAGGTTACGCATGCCGCAGCCCAATCCCTGAACACGACCTTTCGAGGGGTAGTCGATTGGGGCGCGTAACGAAGGATAGTCCCCATTACGAAGGAGCCTTCCATGCGCCGCTTCCCTGTCCTGATCGCCACTGCCGCAAGCCTTGCACTCGCCGGCACCGCCTGCGCTCACCCCAAACTGCTGTCCGCGAGCCCGGCCGCGAATGCGACCGTTGCCAAGCCGACGCATATCGAGCTGCATTCCAGCGAAAAGCTGATGCCAGCCTTTTCCAAGGCAGAACTGACTATGGCGGCCATGCCCGGGATGGCAGCCATGAAGATGGCAAGCGTAGCAAAGCTGGGGCCTGATGGCCGTACGCTGATCGTCACTCCCAACGGCTCGCTCCCGCACGGCCGCTACAGCGTGGCATGGCAGGTGGTGTCGACAGACACGCACAAGGTCGCCGGAAGCTATGCCTTTGCGGTGAAGTGAGACGATGACCGATTGGTCGCTGATCGGCATCCGCTTCGCGTTCTACCTGACGCTGGCGGCGCTGTTCGGCCTCGCGGCATTCGGCCTCTATGGGCTGCGAGCTGACGAGCGCGGTGATGCGCTCGCGCTGCGCGCATGGCTGGTCGGCAGCGCCGCCCTCGGCCTCTTATTCTCGGCCGCCTGGATCGTGCTGATGGCCTCCTCGCTGGCGGGAACGCCAGCGTGGCCGATCGATGGCGAAGCGATCGGCGCGCTGCTCACCGGCTCTGCGATCGGGGTGGCCTGGAAGCTCCGCATGGTCGCGCTCGTTATCGCAGGTGTGGCGGCAATAATGATTGCTCGCCACGGAATCTGGCTGTGCATCGTCGCGCTTTGCGGCGTCGTTGCGATCGGCACGCTGGCATGGACCGGGCACGGTGCGATGGATGACGCCGCGATCGGCTGGGTTCACCTCGGCGCCGATATTCTACACCTCGTCGCTTCGGCGACTTGGGTCGGGGCCTTGTTCGGGCTAATCCTCCTCGTCTCCCGGCCCGCTGCGCGAGTCGATGCAGCACACCTTGAACTGACGCACCGCGCACTGCACGGGTTCGGGATAGTCGGAACTATCGCAGTCGCTACGATCGTCATCACCGGCTTGATCAACGGCTGGATGTTGGTCGGTGTCGACCACCTCACGGACCTTGGCAAGTCGCTCTATGGTCGACTCCTGCTCGCGAAGCTGGTGTTGTTTGCAGTTATGCTCGGTCTTGCCGCCCTCAACCGCTTTCGGTTGACGCCGACTTTCGAGCGATCGATCGCCAGTGCCGATCATCGCAGGGCTCTGGGTACGTTGCGCGTGAGCCTCGTAACCGAAACCGGGTGCATCGTCGTCATCCTGGGGCTCGTCGCCTGGCTGGGGACCCTCGCTCCCCCTGCATCGGCGATGTGAGGATCGGCCGGGCGGTAGTCTGGCTCCCGGCTTCCTGCTCTGATGGATCAATCGGCGTATCGCTACCGCTTGTTTCCAAGGGCAACCGACCCCGGCCGCGTAGAGTCTAGGTAGGCGGGCTTGACCTTGACACGATGTCAGACCCTACATGCCCTCGGGTAGAAGGAGTCTCACGCCATGAACGACCCTCATTCCCATACGCCTCAAGCCAGCGGGTGCGGCTGTTCCGGGCGGAGTACCACTGAGCCTGCGGCCGCGACTGTCTCTCCCGCGCCAGCGGCATGCTGCTCGGGTGAAGCGGCTGAGGGGACTCCAGAGACGGCCAAACACGACGAGCATCACCCTGAGGCTGGAGGTTGCTGCGCTGGCGGCAAAATTTCTGAAGGCGTAGCGACGGTTACGGACCCGGTGTGCGGGATGACGGTCGATCCGGCGAAAACGGCGCATCATGCCGAGCACGCCGGCCAAACCTATCATTTCTGCAGCGCCGGTTGCCGGACCAAGTTCGTCGCCAACCCTGACGCCTATCTCGGCGACAAGCCGAAGCCTAAGGCAGCGGCAACGCCAGGAGCTATCTGGACGTGTCCCATGCACCCGCAAATCCGCCAGGAGGGACCGGGAACATGTCCGATCTGCGGCATGGCGCTCGAACCGGAAGAACCGTCGCTCGATGATGGGCCTAATCCTGAGCTGATCGATTTCACGCGCCGGCTGTGGGTGGCGGGAGTGCTCGCGGTGCCGCTGCTGGCAATATCGATGGTCGCCGAAATGCTCGGCATCCATGTCGTCAGTCCTGCCGCTTCCCCTTGGGTACAGCTTGCGCTCACCGCGCCTATCGTACTGTGGGCGGGGTTGCCGTTTTTTCAGCGAGGATGGACCTCGCTTCGAACCCGCCATCTGAATATGTTCACGCTGATCTCAATCGGGGTCGGTGCCGCCTTCCTCTACAGCCTGGTCGCGACGGTCGCGCCCTGCATTTTCCCCCCGACCTTCCGCATGCACGGCGGCGTAGTGCCGGTCTATTACGAGGCGGCCGGGGTAGTGGTGGCGCTGGTGCTGCTCGGACAGGTCCTTGAACTGCGTGCCAGGGCTGCAACGGGACGCGCGATCCGCGCCCTCATGGATCTTGCCCCAAAGACGGCGCGCCGGGTGCGATCGGACGGGTCCGAGGAGGAAGTCAGCCTTGCCGATGTGGCGGCCGGTGATCGGCTACGCGTTCGTCCCGGGGATGCGATCCCGGTTGACGGCGTGGTGGTCGAGGGACGCTCCTCGGTCGATGAATCCATGCTCACCGGCGAGCCTGCCCCTGTCCTCAAGGAAGTCGAGGCTGCCGTCACCGGGGGAACGGTCAACGGCACGGGCAGCCTGGTCATGGAAGCCCGCGCGGTCGGGTCGGATACGATGCTGGCGCGGATCGTCCGCATGGTCGCGGACGCGCAGCGCAGCCGTGCCCCGATCCAGGCTGTTGCCGATCAGGTGTCTGGCTGGTTCGTGCCGTTGGTCGTGCTGGTTTCTATCGCGACGTTCGTAGTCTGGTCGCTGGTCGGTCCTGAGCCGCGCATGGGCCACGCCATGCTCAATGCCATTGCTGTGCTCGTCATCGCCTGCCCCTGCGCGCTGGGTCTCGCTACGCCCATGTCGATCATGGTCGGGACGGGCCGCGGGGCTCAGGTCGGCGTTCTGGTGAAGAACGCGGAAGCGCTACAGGGGCTAGAGAAGGTCGATACATTGGTCATCGACAAGACGGGCACGCTCACGGAAGGCAAGCCTAAGCTCATCGCGGTCCAGACTATCGGCTCGGTCGTGGAGAACGACATGCTAGCGCTTGCTGCGGCCGTCGAAAGGCAATCGGAACACCCGCTCGCACACGCGATCGTCGTTGCCGCCAAGGATCGAGAATTGCAGCTCGGCACGGTTACGGACTTCGCCTCGCAAACCGGTCTAGGGGTCAGCGCCAAGGTCAATGGCCGTTCGGTCGTGATCGGGAACGCCGAGCAAATGAGCCGAATTGGCGCTGATTCTAAGGCCGTAGATTCCGATGCCAATCGTCATCGTAGCGAGGGTGCAGGCGTAATCCTGGTGGCGATCGATGGCGCGCTTGCCGGCCTGCTCGCGGTCGCCGATCCGGTGCGTGCCAACGCCGGGGAGGCAATTGCCGCGCTCCGCCAGCAGGGGCTTCGCGTCATCATGCTGACCGGTGACAATCAAACGACCGCCAACGCGGTCGCGCGCGCCGTGGGCGGACTCGACGACGTGCGCGCCGGTCTGCGCCCAGAGGACAAGGCGCGCATCATCGGCGAGTTGAAGGCGAGCGGTGCCAAGGTTGCAATGGCCGGCGACGGCATCAACGACGCTCCCGCCCTTGCCGCGGCCGATGTTGGTCTGGCGATGGGTACGGGAACGGACGTGGCGATCGAAAGCGCCGGCATAACGCTCACGCGCGGCGATCTCTCGGCGATCGTGCGTGCCCGCAAGCTCGCACACGCGACGATGCGGAATATCCGTCAGAACTTGTTCTTCTCGTTCCTGTTCAACGGGATCGGCGTGCCGGTCGCGGCCGGAGTGCTCTACCCCGTGGCGGGCATCCTCCTCTCGCCGATGCTGGCCGGCGCGGCGATGGCGCTCTCGTCCCTTACCGTGGTCCTCAATGCGCTGCGGCTGAACACGGTGAAGCTATGAACATCGGAGCGGCATCAGATGCCAGCGGCGTCTCGCAGCGCATGATCCGCCATTACGAGAAGATTGGCCTTGTGCCCGCGCCGCCCAGGCGGGGGAGCTACCGCGACTATGCCGACCCCGACGTTCACCGCCTTCGCTTCATTGCCAACGCGCGTGATCTGGGATTTCCGATCGAGGAGATTAGGAGGCTGCTCGGGCTGTGGTCCGATCGCGCGCGATCCAGCGCCGAGGTGAAGGCCCTGGCGGAAGCACGTGCGGCCGAGCTGGGGCGTAAGGCTCAAGCGCTGGAAGCGATGCAACGCTCGCTCATCCATCTCGCCCAAGCCTGCCAGGGGGATGATCGGCCTGACTGTCCAATTATCGATTGCTTAGCAGGTTAGGTGACGTGAAGAAGCCCCGGCTGCCCGCCAGTACCATGCCGAGCTTCGCACGTGATCGCGCAGCCCACCCCGACCGACTACGATGAGCAGGTTGGCCCCGACGAGGAGGACCAGGGTTGCGCTCGGCGTGCACCTGCGGTTCCCTCCATTGACGCCCCACCGTGATCGATGTGCCTGATCCACGACTATAAAGTCCAACGAATCTAACATTGGGTTTTTATAACGCGGCCGCATCAATGGCCCAATGTAAGGTGGCGTACCAATCCGAGGTGCTCGACGAAGAGCAACTTTAGAAAGGACTAAAAATGAACAAGCTTCCTCTCCTCGCCATGGCCGCCGCTGCTGCCGGTTTGGTTCCCGCCATGGCCACTGCTGCACCGAACAAACCAGCGGCTAAATTGTCGATGGCGCAAGCGCGCGCGATCGCGCTCAACAAGGCGCCCGGCAAAATCGCCGATGCTGAATATGAAAAGGAAGGTGGCGGCTGGCGGTATTCGTTCGACATCCGACAGGGAACGCGCATCCACGAAATCGGTGTGGACGCCAATACTGGACGCATCGTCGAAGACAAATTTGAAGGTCTGAATGAAAAGGACTGACACTTTGCCCTTCGTCGCGGCCGCGATGTGATGCGCGTCCTGATCGCAGAAGATGACGATGATTTGGCCGAGTTCCTCGAGCATTCGCTCGGCGAACTCGGCCACGTCGTGACGTGTGTCCGGTCGGGGTTGGATGCATTGCATTTTGGTTCGGTGGAGGTGTTCGAGGTAGCGATCCTTGACCGAATGTTACCTGGAATGGACGGCGTCGAAATCCTGAAGCGATGGCGGGCTGCGGACATCTCGACCCCGGTCCTCATGCTGACTGCTCTTGGCGGAATCGCGGACCGCGTTAGCGGACTCAATGCAGGCGCAGACGACTATCTCGTCAAGCCTTTCGCCTTTTCCGAACTCGCTGCCCGCCTCGCGGCGCTGGCCCGCCGCCCTACGATCCGTGAGCCGCAGACGCATTTTACCGTGGGCGACGTGACGCTGGATCTTCTCGACCGCAACGTGAAACGCGCCGGTCGCGACATCGCCTTGCAGCCACGGGAATTTGCTTTGCTTGAGCAGCTGATGCGTCACGCTGGGCGTATCGTCACCCGGACTATGTTCCTGGAGACGATCTGGGGATATCATTTCGACCCCAAAACAAATATCGTCGATAGCCACCTCAGCCGCATGCGGGCGAAGTTGAATTTCGACTTTGATTTCGATCCGATCGAGACTGTGCGCGGCGTAGGATATAGGATACGCACCGATGCCTGAACGTCGCTCGAGTGCGGCGTATCGGATCGCATTCACCTATTCAGCTGGGTTCGCGTTGCTAGTGGCCGTTTTGGGGGCGATCGTCTTCCTGGCGGCCGATCGAAGCTTCAGGCAGCAGCAGGATGCCGCAATCGCCGAAGAGTCCGCGTCGCTGTTGCGGGATTATCGCGATGAAGGCCTCGGCGATCTTCGCGAGCGGATCGATGCGCGCGAAGCCAGCCATCCGACCAATTCGTTCAGCTACGCCCTATTCGACAGTGCAGGCAAGCGCATCGCCGGCGGCCTGAATACCAAACCGAAGGGCCCAGGGTGGCACGACATTGTCTTTGTCGATCCCGAGGAGGGGTCTGATCCGGCGCGAGCCCTAGCCACGAACCTGCCTGAAAACATTACCTTGATGGTGGCGGCGGATACGGAAGCGCTGGAGCGGATCGACCATACGATCCTCGTGCTGTTCGGCGGTGCATTCGTTCTTGTCCTCACGGCTGGCGCCGCAGGAGCGTTGATCCTCGGGGGCTATCTGCGCCATCGGCTCGGCCGGATCAGCGGGACCGCGCGCACGGTGATGGCCGGCGATTTCAGCCAGCGGATGCCGGTCAGCGCGCGCAACGACGAGTTCGACGCTGTATCTGCATCGCTGAACGCGATGCTCGACCGCATCGCCCTTCTTCTGGAAAATTTGCAGCAAGTTTCCAGCGATCTCGCGCACGATTTGCGTACGCCCCTGGTCCGGATGCGCAATCGACTTGGGCGCGCGCTCGCGGACGATGCGCCGCCCGGAACACAGCATACGGCCATTCAGGCCGCGCTTCGGGAAAGCGATGATCTGCTCGACTTGTTCGCCGCGATCCTGCGGATTTCGGAAGTCGAAGGCGGCGAGCTGATAAAATCGTTTGCACCCGTCGATCTCGTCGCCTTGGTTCAGGACGTCTGCGAAAGCTGTGAACCTGCGGTCGTAGACGGCGGACGCACTCTTCGGTGCACCATCGAAGGTTCGGTCTTCATCGCTGCGGATCGGGAACTGCTGGCGCAGGCGATCATCAATCTCCTTGAAAATGCGCAAATCCATACGCCGACCGGAACGAAGATCACGATCGAGATGGTGCACGACGAAGCATCAGCCAGCATCATCGTTTCCGATACTGGAACGGGTGTCGCCGTGGCGGACCATGACCGCATACTGCGCCGGTTCGTACGACTAGATGCCAGCCGGACCACCCCTGGCAACGGTCTGGGTCTGAATCTCGTATCGGCCATCGTGATGTTGCATGGAGGCGGCGTTACTCTGTCCGACAACGAGCCAGGGCTGCGCGTCACAATTATCTTGCCGAGGCTGCTCGAACGATGAAACGCCATTTCGCCTGTTCCTTCGCCCTACTGGCTTCGGGCTGCGCCACCTACCATCCTGTGCCGCTGCCCCTGGCTGGCGGAAATGACCTTTCGCTTGCTTCGATCAAGGCGGTGCTGGCTCACGACGCGACGACGATCGACAGACCATATCTAAAACCGACGTCGATCGACCTATCGCAACCGCTCGATCTCAACGCGGTGGGCGTCATTGCGGTAATCGCCAATCCCGACCTTAAGGCGATGCGCGTGCGAGCAGGGATTGCCGACGCGCAGGTATTTGTAGCGCGCCTCATGCCCGATCCGACGCTCAGTATAGGGGCGAGCAAGGTATTAAGCGGACCAGATCCGCTCCTCGACCTGACAAGAGCCCTGGGACAGGACATCAACGCGCTTCGCACGCGCGATGCGCGCATTGCCGCGGCGGGCGCGCAAGCAAGGCAGGTCCGACTGGATCTCGCTTGGGCAGAGTGGCAAACCGTAGGTCAATCGCGGATCCAGGTCGTAAGGATCGCAGGTCTGGAGCGGATTTATGAACTCGCGCGGTCAAGCTTCGCGGCGACGACATCTTTGCTCGACCGAACGTTGCGAGCAGCGGGGCGCGGCGACATCGGCGCGGAGCAGGTGCAAGCCGCGCGGCTCGCAGCCTTCAGCGCCCAGCAACAGGTCCGTACGAGCGAACGCGACCTCACCGCAGCGCGTTACGAACTAACGCGGTTGCTGGGTCTCCCGCCAGCAACGAAGCTGGAGCTGGCACCGCTTGCACTCCCCAAGCAACCGGTCTCGCCCTCGGCGCTTTTTGCGGTCGCTTTGCGCGAGCGGGCCGATCTCCAGGCGCTTCAGGCGGGTTACGCTTCACAGGAGGCGGCTGTGCGGCTTGCCATTCTAAACCAGTTTCCAACGCTTGCGCTGAGCGTCAATGCAAACCGGGATTCGGCCGGCAACCAGTTGCTCGGACCAGTCATCGATTTCACGCTGCCGCTGTGGAACCGCAACAGAGGTGGCATCGCGGTGGAACGCGCGACGCGAGAAGCACTGAGGGCTGAATATGACGCCCGCGTCTTTCAGACCCGCGCCCAGATAGAAGCAGCAGTGGGAGGAATCGCGATCGCCCGGTCGCAACGCGACACGGTGCTCAAGGGGCTGCCGGCGCTCGAAAGGTTCGAGGTGGCAACAGCGCGTGCCGGGAAACGTGGCGATCTGCCGCCCGCCACTGCCCAAACCGCCGCGCAATCGCTGCGCGACCAGGAGACGCTGCTCGCGCAGACCACGCAGGACATCGAAGAGCAGACGATCGCGCTCGAACTGCTGACGGGAACACCGAAAGAGACATGGCCATGAATCTGAAATTGCTCGGTCCTGCTGTCGGCCTTTTTCTCACTGCTTGCTCCGGAAGCGACAGCAGCGCCGACCAAGCGACACCTCCCACTGCTTTGGTCACGCTCGCGCAGGCGACGCAGGGCTCGATTGCCGAGACCGTGAAGCTCTACGGCGTCGCGGAGGCGGGACCTGGCGGAAGCATCGCGTTGTCGGCACCGACTGAAGCCATCGTCGCCCGCATCGTGGCGCCAGTCGGAACCAGGGTCACACGCGGTCAACTGGTCGTTCAGTTGTCTCCGGCACCTAATACCCGCCTCGATCTCGCAAAGGCCTCTGCGGATGCCCGCGCCGCCGATGCTGCCTACGCTCGCGCGCAGCGGCTTCGTAAAGACGGACTGGTTGGAGACGCCGATGTGGAAACGGCGCGGGCTGCGGCGCAGAGTGCCGACGTAACGCTGGCAAGCTTGCGCGGTCGTGCAGGTAGCCTGGCGCTGACAGCCCCCGCTGCAGGGTATGTCGCGAGTGTCGCCAACAATCCCGGTGATCTCGTTCAGGCGGGCGCGTCAATCGCGATGATCACGAACGGGAGCGGTCTGCGTGCGCGCTTCGGGGCCGATCCCATGGTCGCAAGGACCTTGTCGCCTGGTGCACAGATCAAAATCGCCGGCACCAAGGGCCGCGCGACCGTGTCCGTGCCGATCCAGTCGATTGATCCGGTCGTAAACCCGAACACCCGCCTCGAATCTGTGTTCACCACTCTGCCTCCGTCCCTCGGCATCGGCTCTGGCGAGGTGCTGCAGGGTGAAGTTGCCACGCAGACCCAAAGCAGCGCGGTGACCATTCCTTATCAGGCGTTGCTCGATGATGGCGGCCAGCCATACGTCTTCGTGGTCGCGAGCGGCATCGCCCACCGTCATGACGTCCAGACCGGGCCGACCGGCGGCGATCGCATCGCGATCGCCAAGGGCGTCAGCTCGGGCGACAGGGTCGTGACCGATGGTGGGACGGCGCTCGAGGACGGCATGAAGGTCCGCACGAAGTGAAGAGAGGTATCGCTCTTCATGCGCGCGCGCTCTGGCTTGCGGCGATCCTGTTGACGCTCGGCGGCGTGGCTGCCGCCATAAAGCTTCCGGTCAGTCTATTTCCGTTCATCAACTACCCGCGGGTTGTCGTGTCGATCGACGCCGGTGAACGTGACGCGGCGCAGATGACTGCGCAGATCACGCGGCCGATCGAGATCGCGCTGCGCGCGGTGCCCGGCGTTTCCGGAATCCGTTCGACAACCAGTCGTGGGACCGCCGAGGTCGCGCTTAACTTCGCCTGGGGCCACGATATGGTGTCGGCGACGCTCGCGACGCAGAGTGCGCTGGCCACTGTAGTGCCCGATCTGCCTGCCGGCACCAGGTTCGACGTTCGCCGCTCCGATCCGACCATCTTTCCGGTGCTTGGAGTTGCGCTTACGTCGAAGAGTCTCGATCAGGAGGCCTTGCGACAAATCGCGGAGTTGACGGTACGGCCTGCTTTGACGGCCGTTGGTGGGGTCGCAGGCGTGGACGTGCTCGGGGGAAGCCCTCGCGAGTTCGCGGTCGATATCGACCCAGCCAAAGCGCAGGCTCTGGGACTGAGTCTGCAGGATGTGGTGACCGCTTTGACCAAGGCGAATGACGTTCGCGGAGTCGGTCGGATCGAGGATCGGCATCGGCTGTATCTGGTCCTGGCGCAAAACCGGTTGGCGACGATCGCCGACATTTCCTCCACCCCACTAAAGGCGGCGAGCGCGCCGAATGCCCCTTCCCAGGCGGGATCCCGCGGCACCGGTGTTCAAAACCAACCGGAAGTCGGCGTCTCCACGCTGGGGCAAATCGCCGACATCCGCGTCTCGACCGCGCCAAGCTATACCCTGGTCACCGCCGGTGGCCAGCGCGCCGTTTTGGTCAACGTTCGTCAGGCGCTGAACGGCGATACGACGAAGATCGTGAATGAGGTCGATGCGCGACTGGCAACGCTCGGCCTGCCTCCATCCGTCAAGGTCACACCGTTCTATGATCAGTCGGAACTCGTGACGGGGGCCGCAAACGCAGTACGGGACGCAATCCTCTTGGGCGCGGTGCTGGCCGGGGTCGTGCTGTTCGTATTCTTGCGCTCTGCCCGACTGATGGTGATCACCGGCCTGATGCTGCCCGCTGTTCTGGCGGGCACGGGCCTCATCCTGCTCGCGACCGGCATGACCTTCAACATGATGACGCTCGGCGGTATGGCAGCGGCAGTTGGCCTCGTCGTCGACGACGCCGTCGTCATGCTCGAACACATCATGCGCCGCATGCAGGAGGGAACGGCGAAAGGGGTAAAGGGGATCCTAGCAGCGGCAGCCGAGATGAGCTCACCCTTGTTTGGTTCGACCTCGGCAACGATCGTGGTTTTCCTGCCACTCGCCCTCATCAGCGGAGTGACTGGCGGCTTCTTCAAGGCGCTTGCGCTGACCATGGTCGCCGCGCTGACGTTGTCGCTGTTGTATGCCCGCTTCGTAATCCCGCTAGCGTCCGCCTATTGGCTGCGGGAGAAAGATGCCGAGGCTGCCGAAAAAGCCGGAGGGTTCATGAGCCGCCTCGATCGTGGTTATGCGCGCGCGACTGACCGTAGCTTCGCTAAACCGCGACTGTTTGCAGCACTGTTGGGCATTGGAATGGCGGTCCTTGGCTATGCCGCGTGGAGCCACGTCCCATCAGGGTTCATGCCGCACATGGATGAGGGAGGGTTCATCCTCGACTACAAGGCGCAACCGGGTGCTGCGCTATCAGATACCGATCGGTTGCTTCGTCAGGTAGAGACGATCATCACATCGACGCCTGAAGTTGCGAGCTATTCCCGCCGCACCGGCCTGCAGCTTGGCGGAGGCCTCACCGAGGCAGATGAAGGAGATTACTTCATCCGCCTGAAGGGTGGTTCGCGCCGTTCAATCGATGTGGTGATGGCCGAAGTCCGGCAGAAGATCGACGCTCAGGTTCCTGGCCTCCAGATCGAAACCGCGCAGCTGATGGAGGATCTGATCGGCGATCTCACCGCGGTGCCGCAGCCGATTGAGGTGAAACTGTTCGGCGAGAATCCCGCGGCGCTGGAACAGGCGGCCAAGCGCGTGGGGGCCTCTATCGGCGGCATATCGGGTGTAGTCGAGGTGGTCGATGGCCTGCGCGTCTCCGGCGATGCGATCGACATCACGGTCAACCCTGCCTCTGCGGCGCTTCAGGGTCTCGATCCTGATGCTGTAGCAACCCAACTCCAGGCGTTGGTCGGCGGTACTACAGCAACCCCAGTGCGGATCGGTGAGCAATTGGTGGATGTGAGAATTCGGGCACCGGCCGATTTGCGATCTCGCGCATCGGAACTTGGCCGTCTGATCCTTACAGCACCCGACGGGCATGCCGTTCGGGTCGATCAGGTCGCGAAAATATCGATCAGCGCTGGGCAGAAGCAATTGACCCGCGAAGACCTCGCCCCGTTCATCGCGGTTACGGCGCGGCTAGAGGGACGCGATTTGGGTTCTGCCATGAAGGAGGTGCGATCGCACGTCTCCGCACTGAACCTCCCGGGTTCGATCCGCGTCGAATATGGCGGATTGTATGCCCAGCAACAGCAAAGTTTCTCTGATCTTTCTATGGTGTTCGCCGCCGCGCTCTTGCTGACCGCGCTGCTTCTGACATTCTTGTTCGAGCGTTTGATCTGGACGCTGTCCGCCCTCGTTACTGTCTTGTTATCCGCAGCAGCAGTGCTGATGGGGCTATGGGTAACGGGTATCGAACTCGACATCTCGGCTTTGATGGGGCTGACCATGGTAATCGGGATGGTCACGGAGCTCATTATTTTCCTGTTCGCCGAGATCGATCGAGAAAAGGTGGTCGACCTAGGTGCGCTCCGCGAGGCGGCCAGTAAACGGCTTCGGCCGATCCTGATGTCGGCGTTTATCGCAATCCTGACGTTGTTGCCGCTGGCGCTCGGGATGAGTCGCGGTTCTGGCCTGCAGAAGCCGCTTGCGACTGCAATCATATTCGGGTTGACCGCGTCGGTCCCCCTCGTGTTGCTGTTTTTGCCGGCGATGATCGCGGCGCTGACGCGGCGCAGAGCTGACCACAGTCGACAGGAGGAAGCGATTTGAGAAGGTTCTTGGTCCTGGCAGCGGTGGCGTCGACCCAGGTTTTATAAGCATCCGATGCTGACAATCGGTAGGTCCGATGTGGGTGATGGTCGTGACGCAGTCAGCCGTATGACATGCGCCGCAGGTGATCCGGGTGGTGTTTATCCCTAACTTGCTCGGTGCAGCGAGCCGTTGGCTAGTCGTTGCACAACCGCAGATGCTCGAGAGGATGCCATGAAGCTGTTGCTGCTCGAGGATGACGACGCCACACGGGTGCATCTGGAACGCACGCTGGTCGCCGCCGGCTATGTCGTTGACGTGTGCAGCGACGGGCGCCACGCGATCTCTCTCGGCTCGATCAATGAGTACGCCGTGTTGATTTTCGATCGCATGGTACCCGGCATCGACGGTCTTGGCGTACTCAAGGCACTCCGCGCAGCGGGGGTTCGATCGCCGGCACTGTTCCTAACCGCGATCGATGGCGTGCACGATCGCGTCGAGGGACTCGACGCTGGGGCCGACGACTATCTGGTCAAGCCGTTCGCTGCGATCGAACTCATAGCGCGCGTGAACGCGCTGTTGCGGCGACGGCCTGCGACTGACGTCGTGACCGCGCTCCGCGTCGCTGATCTCGAAATCGATCTGATCAAGCGCAGCGTCAAACGGGCCGGGCAGCAGATCCTACTTCAGGCACAGGAGTTCAAGCTGCTCGAGTATATGATGCGCCACGCCGGCGAGATCGTGACACGCTCGATGCTGCTCGAAAATGTCTGGTCGTTCCACTTCGATCCGCAAACCAACATAATCGAGAGCCATATGAGCCGATTGCGGTCGAAGGTTGACCGCGGTTTCGACCGGGAGCTGATCCACACGATCCGCGGATCGGGTTATAGTCTCGATGCGCTGGCTTAGCGGTTTTCGCAGCGGCGCTTTTCGCTTCGCATTGCTTCTCGCACTCGTGTTTGGGGCGGGCGCCGCGCTGCTCCTCGCCGTCGTTGAACGCTCAATCTCACGCTATGCCGTTGAAGCAACCGATGGAGGCCTGAAAAGCGAAGCGGCCATCCTGCAGGGCGAGGATCGCGAGGGCGGTCGGTCCAACCTGCTCCAGGCGATCGCTCTTCATCGGAGGGCTGGCGGTGAAGAGGCCTTTCGCTACCAACTGACCGATCGCCGGGGGCGCTTGCTCGTAAACGATATCGGCACAAGCAACGCAAAGATAGGGTGGGGCGAGGTCGAGGTTTTGGACGATCCGCAGGAAGCGGACGCCCGCCCCGAAATGCTGAAGAGCCTTGGCGTGCCAATGCCCGAGGGAGGCGTGCTGGTCGTTGCCACCGACACTTACGACGTTCAGGAGCTACGCCGAGGGCTTGATCGCTTCACGCTAGTCGCCGGGGTTTTCATCACGATGTTCGTGCTGGTAGGCGGGTATCTACTCGGGGGTCTGTTCATGCGGCGGCTGGACCGCGTCAACGACGCGATCGGCCGGGTCATGGCAGGTAATGTCGCGGAACGGCTGCCGACGATCGGGATCAGCCGCGAATTCGACCTTCTGTCGTCGAACCTAAATGCCATGCTCGACCGGATCGGCGCGTTGATGGAAGGTTTGCGCCAAGTGACGACCGACATCGCGCACGATCTGCGCACACCGTTGACCAGGCTGCGCCAGCAACTCGAGGCGACGCGAGAGGCAAATAGTATCGACCACTACACAGCGGGAATTGATGTCGCTGTTCTTCAGACCGATCAAATCCTTGCGATCTTTCGAGCATTGCTGCGGATCGGCACGCTGGAAGGGGGTGACGGCCGGCAATATTTTCGCCCCGTGAATTTGAGCGAAGTCATCCGGCACGTGGTGGCAGCTCACCAGCCGGTGGCAGAAGATGACGGCAAGACCCTGCTGGCGGAGCATGAGCCCGGGCTCGTCGTTGCGGGAGACGCGGAATTGCTCGCACAAATGCTGACGAACCTGATCGACAACGCAATCCGGCACACCCCCGCTGGCAGCCTGATCGTCAGTAAGCTGGAACGCATGGACGACAGTGTCATCGCGACCATCAGCGATGATGGCCCGGGCGTTCCGGCGGGGGAACGCGTCAATGTTCTTTCCCGCTTTTACCGACTTGATCGTAGCCGTCATCTGCCCGGCACCGGTTTGGGCATGTCGCTCGCCGCGGCGATTGCCGCACTCCATCATGCGCGCATCGACCTCCTGGATAATAGCCCGGGGCTGCGCGTGCGCATAACCTTTCCCAAGTCCCCACCAGCGTTAGAACACAGCGCCAGCCCGTCAAAAAACCAAGCAGATTAGCAATCCCTAACGTGACGTGCGGCACCCGCCGGGTCAGAAGGCGCTGGCTATTATCCCGGAGACCGCAATGCCCCGCCATTCGCTTCCTGCCTTGCTCGCCGCCGCTGCCATGCCGCTCGTGATCGCCGCAACTCCGGCACCGACCTATTCGGTGGCCCAGTCTATCGCCGGACCCGATGGGTCGTGGGATTATGCGAGAGCCGATGATGACGGCAGCCATGTCTATGTCGCGCGCAGCAATGCCGTCACGGTAATCGACGTGACGACAGGCGCGGTTTCTTCGCTCGGTAATGTGCAGCGCGGACACGCGGTAGTGCCGCTGCCCGGGGGCAAGCTCCTCGTGACGAGCGGGACCGATGGCACCGTGCGGTTGTTCGACACCGGGTCGGGCACGGAATTCGCGAGCATTCCGGTCGGTAAGAAGCCCGATGCTGCTCTCCTCGACGCCACGATGACTCACGCGTTCGTCATGAATGCCGACAGCGGTACCGTATCGGTGATCGACCTCGCTGCGGCAAAGGTGACCAAGACCATAAAGGTGAGCCCAGCGCTCGAATATGCAGCGTTCGGGTCGGACGGCACGCTGTTTATCAATAACGAGGACAAAGACGAGATCGATACCGTCGATGTCACGCGCGGGGCTGCGGGTAAGACGATCGCGCTTCCGGGCTGCAAGGCCCCCACAGGCCTTGGCTATGACAAAGCGCATGACCGGCTGATCGCATCGTGCGCCAACGGCAAGGCCGCCATTGTTGATGCGCACAAGCGGCAGCTGACGGCGCTGGTCGATATCGGTTCGGGGCCGGATGCGGTGATCATGGATGAAGCCCGTGGTCTCGCCTTCATCCCCTGCGGAAAGGATGGCATTCTCGATATCCTCGCCCTCACTGGCGTCGCAGTGACGCATGTCGGAGTCGTCAAGACCGAGGTCGGCGCACGGACCGGAGCGCTCGATCCAAAGACGGGGTCGATCTATCTACCGACTGCTAAGTTCGGCGCCCCCGCTACTGCCGGTGGCCGACCTGTGATGCTGCCTGGGTCTTTTCACGTCCTGGTCTTAAAGCGGGCGTGATCGGCAGGGCACGCGCGTACGCTAGGGAGCGTCCTGAGCTGGTCGTCCTGCTGGCGTTCGCGCTGACTGCCTTGACGCTGCTAATCATCTTCTATCTCGGCTCGGAGGTGATGGAGGGCGACACCAAGGCTTTCGACATAGCTGTCCTCACGCGCCTCCGTCACGCTACAGAGGGCGATGCGCCTTGGAAAACGGCGTTGCGGGCAGCGATGCTCGACCTCACTGCGCTTGGCGACAACGCCACCCTCGTCATCGTCGTGGCGATGGTATCTGGTTTTCTCATGCTGGCGCGCCAAAGACAGCTCGCGCTTCTGCTCGTCGCCGCGTCTGCAACCGGCGGTCTCCTCACCACCGCGCTGAAGCTCTTGTTTGATCGCCCCCGTCCCGACGTCGTGGCGCATCTTGCCAGTTTTGGTACCGCGAGTTTTCCAAGCGGCCATGCGATGAACTCGGCCGTCATCTACCTTACACTTGCTGGGCTGGTCGCGCTTGCGGTGCCGACTTTGCGCCTTCGCGTCTATATCCTGTGCTGCGCCGTCGCGCTCACATCGGCGATCGGTCTGTCGCGCCTATACCTGGGCGTCCATTGGACGACTGACGTCGTCGCCGGCTGGATCGCCGGGTCGGGATGGGCAGTGCTCTGGTGGTCCATCGCATGGTGGTTCCGAGCGCATAAAGCTTACTCGCCGAAGTAGACAGTATAGCTTTGGAGTTCTGCGGCAATGTTGCGATCTCAACACGGTCTTGCGCTGATCTCATGAAGATTGATTCTTGCCAACGTTAGGAAAACAGGCCGCAAAGTCCCATTGCTGTAACAATTCATCCCCACCCCGATTTCACCGGGAGCGTCAAAGAGCGCCGTCGATAAGGCGAGCGTACGCATAGATTGGGATGAACATCATGAAGATTCGGACGTTGTCGCTTCTCTCGACGGCGGTAGCAGCGCTTGCCCCGCTCAGTGCACAAGCACAGACCGCGCCCGCGCCAGCACCCGCGGCGCAAACTGACAGCCGCGATATTGTCGTCACCGGGACTCGAGCAGCGCAAACTGCGCGCGCCGAGGAGAAAGCTGCAGTAAACCTGGTGAATGTCCAGGCAGCGGAAGACATCGTCAAATATCCCGACTTCAATGCCGCGGAAGCGCTTGGCCGCATCCCGGGCGTCAGCCTAGCGATTGACACCGGCGAGGGCCGTTTCGTCAACATCCGCGGCATCGACGGCAATCTGAACGGCACCACGTTTGGCGGCGTAACGTTGCTCAACACGCAGCCTGGCGGCACCTATTTCGGCGGTGGCGGTCGCGCCGTCGAGCTCGATACCGTGCCGATCGGTTCGATCGACCGGTTGGTCGTGCGCAAGACCGGCATGCCAGACCAGGAGGCCGAGGGACTGGGCGGTTCGGTCGAACTCACACCGCGTACCGCAGTGGGTTTGACGAAGCCGTTCTTCGAAGGGACCATCGGAGGCGGTTATCAGAACGCGCACAAGAATGGCGACGTCTTCATCGGCGAGGCGGCGGCAGGCACGGCTTTTGGCCCGGAGAAGCAGTTCGCAATTGTGCTGACCGGCTCGTTTCATACCGACAAGCGCGGCTTTGACGATGCCGAGCCCGGTCTACTCGACGCCGTGCAGCCCGGAACTCCGGGTGACCGCGTCCTCGATTCGCTCGACCTGCGGCGCTATAGCTACAATCGCCGTCGCTTCGGCTTTGGCGGCGAGTTCGACTGGAATCCCGACGGGCAGAACCACTTTTATATTCGCGCAAACGATGCAGGTTATACCGAGTCGGTGCACCGTTCGGTGCTGCAGTATCGGGGCTTGGGGGACACTACGAGCACCAATGGCAGCGTCATCACTGCAACGGGCGTCGATGCGCACGTTACGCTTCGCGACGAACAGGAGACTCATCTCAATTTCATCGCGGCGGCCGGCGGCCGGAACGATCTGGGCAAGGTCATTCTCGACTATCAGCTGTCTTATACGGCTTCGACCTATCACCGCGATTACGACCGCAACTCCACCTTCACGCGCCCAGGCCAGCCGGGCTTCTCCGTTGCCTATGACAATACGAGCTTGCTCTATCCCACGCTGTCGCCCTCGGGCTTCAATCCGAGTGACCCGTCGCAATTCACCCTTACCGGCGCGAACAACGCGACCGAGCGCGCTCATGACCGGGAATATGCAGCCGTGCTCAATGTGACGGTTCCTACCACCTTGCTTGGTGGTGACGGCGCGTTCAAGGTTGGCGGCAAGCTGCGTTTTCGTGACAAGATCGATCAGCCGAACAATCTGAGCTATGCGGGCATGCCGGCGACGTCGTTATCTGCTGTGCTTGGGGACGGGCCGTTCACCAATTATTATGCCGGGACCTACAATGTCGGCTATGCTGCGAGCATCTCCGGCGTTCGCGCCGTCTTGGCGCCGCTGACCCAGTTTACCAGCGCCGCCAACGCGGTGCGTAATGCCTCCGGATTTTTCAACGACACAGAGAACATCTACGCGGCCTATGCGCAATATTCCGGCAAGTTCGGCAAGCTGAACGTTCTTGCAGGGCTGCGGGTCGAAAATACCGACGGCACCTATCGTGGTACGACGCGCACGACCAGCGCCCTAGGCGTTGACTCGTTCTCGCCAGCGTCGCGCAAGTCGAGCTACACCAATTTCTTCCCGACCGTTCAGCTTCGCTACGATCTGGCCAAGAACTTCGTCGCACGTGCAACCTACTCGACCGGGATCGGGCGCCCGGGCTTCCTGCAACTGCTGTCCGGCGCGACGGTGGATGTCGGCAACCGTGCGGTCTCTGTCGGTAACCCGAGCCTCAAGCCAACGACGGTCAACGCGTTTGACGGGCAGGTCGAATATTATCTGCCGAATGCAGGCATCGTATCGTTCGGTGCATTCGACAAGGAGTTCAACAATTACATCATTAACGGCGTCACCCGGGATCCCAACTATCCCGGCATAACCGATGGCATCACCACGATCACGACCTACACAAACGTCGCCAGCTCACACGCCCGTGGCATCGAAGCGCAGTACAGCCAGAAGTTCACCTTCCTGCCGGCGCCGTTTGATGGCTTCGGCGCCCTGGGCAATGTGACCTATGTCTGGTCGAAGTTCGCCATTCGACCGGGCGAGACGAGCCGTCTGCCGGGCACGTCGCCGCTGACCTACAATCTCAGCCTGTTCTACGAAGCGCATAAGGCACAGCTGCGGCTGTCGCTCAGCCATGTCGATGGCGCCATCTTCGGTGTCGGCGGAGCTTCCGGATTCGATACCTTCGAAGATCAGCGGACTCAGCTCGACCTGACGTCGTCGTATCAGGTGACGCAGCATATGGCCGTGTATTTCAACGCGAAAAACCTCAACAATTCACCGCTCCGCTATTATGAAGGCTTGCCCAACCGGACGACGCAGCGCGAATTTTATGACCAGAGCTATGAGGCTGGCTTTAGGTTCAAGTTCTGAGGTCGAGCGAACAGCAACATCGGCAAGAGCGAGCCGTTAGCCGTAATGCGACTTTGCGAGCCCAGTCGGTTACGAGCGGTCGGGAGGACGTTGTTTCGAGAGCGGCTTTACTCACATTTCGTAGCGCGCGCCGCGGTTTCGAGATACGCGCCATAGTGGGGTCGCAGCGTTCGTATCTATGCGGCCTTGGACCCGGCGTGGCCGCCCGGCAGCAGGTCTGAAGAAACAAAATCGTCTCGTGGTTCGCCACGACTTGGTAGCGATGAAGCGCGGATTTCGCACCTCATCGCTACTCGGTGCGGCGTTATTTTTTGGCGGCCGAGTCCATGGCATCCGCCTTGTTCTCGCCAGCCTCGCGGACCGCGTCCGCTTTGTTGTTCAAGGCATCAGCGCGATTGTCCATCGCGACTTCGGTGTTTCCACCCATAGCGTCGGCGGTATCCCGGATTGCAGATGCGTTTGCGTCCATCTTGTCCGCGGCATTGTCGGTGGCAGCGGCCACGTTGTCGGCAGCAGCGGTTTTGTGACCGCACGCGGTGAGCGACAGCAGGCAGAAGCCTGCGGCGAGCACGAGTTTCTTGTTCATTTGCATCCCCTAGAGAGTTGCTCGACCGATCTGTCGATGCGTCAGCGATCTTCCTGAAATCTTCGCGGGCAGCAAGTGGAAAGCGATCATTGGACTGGCGCATGATCGCCCATGGGATTACATTTCGATCACCACGGACGATGGTTCGGGTGGGCCGCCGCGCTCTTAGCTCCCAAGCCAGCGCGGCGGCTCCGTTGCTTCAAGTTTTCTTAGCGAGAGCAACGGCCATGGAAGGCCATGCTGCCGATCTCGCTGCCGTGAGACGAGATCCCAGTCCGAAGGGTCTGATTGATCAACCAACCCGCATTGGGTTTTGAGCCCGAATATTCGTGGTTGGGAGTGACCTGCTGCCCGTTTCCTGGACCGTTTTGAGCTGGAAAATTCCAGTTTAGGATTGAGGGTCAGTCGATGGAGTGAGCGATGAAAAGATCGAAGTTCAGCGAGGCGCAGATCGCGTTTGTGTTGAAGCAGGCCGAGGACGGCACGACGATCGGCGAGGTGTGCCGCAAAGCCGGGATCAGCGATGCGACATTCTATGCCTGGCGCAAGAAATACGCCGGTTTGATGCCATCGGAGATGCGGCGATTACGCCAACTCGAGGATGAGAATGCGAAGCTCAAGCGGTTGGTGGCCGACCTGAGTCTCGACAAGGCGATGTTGCAGGATGTCGTCTCGCGAAAGCTCTGAGGCCTGATCGGCGGCGTCAGCTCGTCGACGACATCCGGGGCATCTGGTCCGTCAGTATCCGACGGGCGTGCAGCGTGCTTCGGGCGGAGCGATCGAGCTACCACTATCGTGGACGCCGCGCGGATCAGGCCGACCTAAAGAAGCGGATGCAGGAGATCGCTGAAACGCGCGTGCGTTACGGCTATCGCCGGATCCATGTGCTGCTCCGGCGGGAGGGTTGGGACGTGAACGCGAAACGTGTTTATCGGCTTTACAAGGAGTTGGGGCTGCAGCTGCGACAAAAGCCACCGAAGCGCCGGGTGAAAGCGAAGCTAAGAGAAGGACGCTGCGCGGCGTCGTGTTCGAATGAAGTATGGGCCATGGACTTCGTCCATGACTGTAGCGCGACGATCTGGTTGAGAAGCGCGTCAATCAGGATGAGAACTGATTGTCGCGGCGCGACAGGGATGGCGCGTCTGTTTGTCGCTGGCAAGATTTATGTGGTGCTTTGATTGTCGCTGGGCGTCGATTGCTCGACCGTCTTGATTGTCGCGTAGGTCGGCGGTCTGCCAGCACCGGTACGTCGCTGGACGGCGGTACGACGCCGGTAGCTTTCGACGTTCATCTCGAAGATGGTTGCGTGGTGGACAAGGCGGTCGACGGCCGCGAGTGTCATGGCGGGATCGGGGAAGATCCGGTTCCATTCGCCGAACGGCTGATTGGCGGTGATGAGCATCGAGCGTTGTTCGTAGCGCGCGCTGATGAGTTCGAAGAGGACCGAGGTCTCAGCCTGGTCCTTGGTGACGTAGGCCATGTCGTCGAGGATCAGCAGATGGTATTTATCGAGCTTGGCGATGGCGGCCTCCAGCGTCAGCTCGCGACGCGCGACCTGGAGGCGCTGGACGAGATCTGAGGTCCGGGTGAAGAGCACGCGCCAGCCATTCTCGATGAGCGCCAGGCCGATCGCGGCAGCCAGGTGACTCTTGCCGCCGCCCGGCGGGCCGAACAGGATGAGGTTGGCGCCCTGTTCGAGCCAGCCGTCGCCCGCGCAGATCGCCATGACCTGGGCACGCGAGATCATCGGCACGGCATCGAACGCGAAGCTGTCGAGCGTTTTGCCCGGTGGGAGCTTGGCCTCGCCAAGGTGCCGCTCGATGCGGCGTCGATCGCGTTCGGCGATCTCGTGCTCTGCGAGCGCGGCCAGGAAGCGGGCAGCGGGCCAGCCCTCCTTGTCCGAGCGCGCGGCCATCGCGGGCCAGTGGTGCTTGATCGCGGGAAGACGCAGGTCATTGAGGATGAGCGTCAGACGCTGCGCGTCGATCGGTTGGGTCATGTTGGTCATGCCGCCACTCCGTTCAGCAGGATATCGTATGTGCTGAGCGGTGCCAGCGTGACGACGACCTCGGGGAGTGTTGCGGGATCCGGCGCGAAGCGTCGGCGCAGCGCCGCCATGTCCGGCAACCGACCAGCATCGAGATCGGTTGCGAGGATGTCGGCGAGCTCTGCCTCGCAGGCTCGCTCGTGCGCAAGCGCGAGCAGCTCGACCATCGTTCGACAGGCGATGCGGTCGGGCAGTTGCTCGAGGAGCCGGTCGAACATCCGCCGATACGCCTCGCGCGGGAACAGCTGCTCGCGGTAGACGATGCCGATGAGCGCCATCGGCTTACGCCGCAGCGAGTGGATCACGTGCCGATAGTCGACCACGTGACCGTGCTTACCGTTCCCGACTGACCTGCCGCGCAGAAGCGTCATCAGCCTGGTCGCGCCAAGGAAGACGTCGAGCCGATCGTCATAGAGCCGGACGCGCAGGCGGTGCCCGATCAGCCGCGAGGGAACGGTGTAGAACACCTTGCGCAACGTGAAGCCGCTGCTTGAGGTGACGGTGACGATCACCTCTTCGTAATCGCTGGTTCGCCGGTCGGGTAGCAGCTTGAGGTGGACGCGCTCGGCATCGATCCGTGCTGCCGCCCGGCGGTTCTTGGCCGCGATCACCTCGTCGATGAACCGCCGATAGGCGGCCAAGTCGTCGAACGCGGCGCTGCCGCGCATCAGCAGTGCGTCGCGGATCGTCTTCTTGAGATGTCCGTGCGCGCTCTCGACCGATCCGTTCTCGTGCGCGACGCCGCGGTTGTTGCGGCTCGGCGTCATGCCGTAATGCTCGCACAGCGCATCATAGCGACGGGTCAGATCGGACCGGGCGTCGGCATCGAGGTTGCGGAACGCAGCCGACAAGCTGTCGGTGCGATGATCGAGCGGGCTGCCGCCGAGCGCCCACAGCGCGTTCTGCAGTCCTTGGGCCAGTGCGGCATAGCTCTCGCCGCCGAGGATCACATGGGCATGCTCGAACCCCGACCAGACGAGACGAAAGTGACAGAGCCGGTGATCGAGGGGAACGCCGGCGACCGTAACCGCGAGATCGGCCATATCGGTGAAGTCCGACAGTCCCATCCGGCCTGGTTCGTGGGTCTGGCGGAAGATGACCTCCTGCTCCTCGCCATGAAGCGCCCGCCAGTCGCGGATCCGTCGTTCGAGCGTACGCCGGACCCCGGTGCCAAGATCGGGATGGCGTCGCAGCATCTCCTCGAATACCGCGACCGAGCGCAGGCCGGGTGCTTCACGAAGCAGCGGCACGACCTCGGCGTCGAAGATATCGGCCAGAGGATCGGGACGGCGTCGTCCCCGAACAGCCTCCTTTTGCGAGGGCAGCCGCGGATCGCCAGCGATCCGATATCCGCTCGCCGTGCTGAACCCGGCCTTGGCAGCCGCGGTCGCGACGCCGTCACTGTGTCGGAACTTCATATAGAGCCTCATCTGATGATCGTTGATGTGGCGACCGGGCATCTGCGGCTTCCCCTGCGAGCGAGGAAGCCGGGAATACCCGACCGACCGTGATCATCAGCGGCAACGCCCCATCAGGAACGCGCCATCGCGAGGGGCTACGTCGGCTCCGGGCTACGCCCTGCGCCGCCGCAGCCCCTCGCGATCCTCATCCTGTTTGTCGCGCTTTGCTCATCCTGATCGCCGCGCCGCATCCATGACCAACTCGCCACGGGATCGAAGCTACGCATCCTGACGGTGATCGACACGTTCAGCCGGTTCTCGCCAGCAGTAGTGCCACGGTTCAGCTTCCGGGCGCCTGACGTGATCGCCGTGCTGGACCGGGTCTGCGGCGAGGTCGGCTATCCAGCCTCGATCCGGGTGGATCAGGGCAGCGAGTTCATCTCCCGAGACCTCGACCTGTGGGCGTACATGCGGGGTGTCGTACTGGACTTCTCGCGGCCTGGCACGCCGACGGACAATGCGTTCATCGAGAGCTTCAACGGCAAGTTCCGGGCGGAGTGCCTGAACCAGCACTGGTTCATGAGCCTCGACGACGCGGTCGGAAAATGCGAGACTTGGCGTAGAGACTATAACGAGGTGCGACCACATAGCGCGATCGGCAATAAGCCGCCGATATCGCTGGTGAACCGGTCAGCGGCACATGGCCCGCCCTGGCCGGCAGGAACTGGATGACGCCCAGCCGGGTGGTCCAAGAATGGGTAGCAGCTCAAACAACGGCCGGTCTCTGGTTGCCGCTGGATGAAAGACGGGGGTCAGGTCAGGAGTGCTTAACTTGGCGAGCGCAAGCGAGCTCGCGGCCTACCGAGTCACCGGTAGCAAGCACACACAGGTCGCCCTCATTTGACCAGCACGGTCACACGGAGGAACGCTGCCGATATCGCCGTCACATCGTTGACGGGGCTGTGATTTTGCTGTTCGAACAGCGCGAGGAGCTCACTCTTCAGCTGCTCGGCGTGGCCGTTGCTCTCGGCTGACTCAACCGCGTTAATCGTCGGACCGTAGAATTGGATGAAATCGTTCAGGAGCGCCGCGGGCGGACCTGGATATTCGAAGGTGTAAGTATCTCGGCTACAAGAGATGCAGCTCGGTTCGATGTCGGCGGCTTGGAAGCGTGCGACAACCTCGTCCTCCTTGCCCCAAAGCATCGGACTGACGAAGCCGGCGGGCGGCGGTGGCGAGTAGGCCGAGCTGATCTTTAGCACCTGCGCGACGAGCGTCGGATCGCCGGGTATCCAGTTCCTTATTACGATCCTTCCGCCCGGCCGAGTCACGCGGACCATCTCTTTCGCGACGTCTGAGGGCGACGGCGCAAACATCGCTCCGAAGATGCTAATGACGAGGTCGAACCGATCATTCTCGATATCATCGAGGTGCGAAGCGTCGCCCTCTTGGAAATGCAGATTGACCAGCCCTTCGGCTGCGGCCCGCCTGTTGCCGGCTGCGACAAGGTTACTCGCAATATCGACACCGAGCACGTCCGCTCCGAGCTTAGCGGCAGGTACCGCGGTAGTTCCGTCTCCGCAGCCGAGATCCAGTACACTCTGACCGCTCTTGATCCCGATCGACGCCGCCAGTGCGGTGCCGCTATCCCGCATGCTCGCCGCTATCCGCGTGAAGTCGCCCTTCTCCCAAAGTGCCTTGTTTGCGTTCATGGATCCCTCCCTGTCTGCATCTTGCCCATACCCTAATATCGCTGAGCTCGCGATTCGGGTGGTGACGGTAAATCTCCGGTGAGTGTTCTTGTTTCAAAGCCCACAACATGATCGACCCCTACCCCCCCACACTGTCGAATTAGCCGAATCCCCTATTGGCTGGCGACGAGGTCCCGAATATGGCTGCCGCTGAAGAAGCTGCGCGAACGCGGTGGCGCGCCCGGACGCATATCGTCGTTATTGTCGCCGTGTCGCGAAAGCTGTTCGATGAGGCAATCTCGCGAGCGCGGCGCGAGGGGCCGCCTATAAGGCACTACGGCGTTAAGGGTATGTCGCCGCCGAGTGGCGACACGGCGCGCGGATCCTCCTTGAATTCCAGCCTCATGTCGCTCGCGGCAATAGCACTTGGGACCTCAGGGATGCTCTCGAATGGCAGGTCGCGGTGTAGGGTCGATGACCAGCGCTCCAGCCACTCGTTGCCGTCGCGCCCAACATATCGATCCGGCGCGCGATAGGCGGGGTCGCGCATGGCAGCGTCCAGCGACACGACCCTAAGCCCCTCGGCACGCAGGATGCCTGCAAGGCCCTCTAGGCTGGCTGCGTTAAGCCGGCTGGCATGGAGCAGAAACACGAACGCGGGCTGGCGCCCGAACAGCGCGCGGCCTGCCAGTCTATACCAACCGACGATCCTCCGCGTGAACGCAAGGTATGAGCGCTTTATGGCTGCCGCCCCGCGCGCGTCCCCGCGCTCGACTGCATCATCGTAGAGTGCCGAGAACTGCCAGTCGCTATTTTCCATCGTGACCGGGGCCACCCGATACCTACGGCTTCATAGCCAGTCCTCGAACGTGGCGCGTGCCGCCACGGTCGTGCCCGTCTCCAGATAGGGATATCGGAACCATCGCTCGCGGCGACCCTCGGCGGCAAGGAGCGGGGATGTAACCATCTCGCCGCTTGCGACATCGGCGATGTAAGCGTCGACCGGTGTCGTGTTCAGAGACAGGTGCGAGAAGGTGTGGTTGCCGAGGTCCATGCCGGCGTCGAGCCATTGCTGTAGCAGCGCGATGCGTTGCGGACGGTCGGCGGCTTCGAGTTGGATCTCGTTGACGAATCCGGTCACCTTCCAGCGGTGCCGCGTCATACCTACGAGCAGACGGTCAGTGACCTCGGCACCATCTGCCGCGGACTCGAATTTTCCGAAGACCCGCAGGTCGTCGAACGTAAGCGCGACGCGCCCGGACGAAGTTAATCCCGCGGACGGCAGGGCCGTCAGCGCCGAAAGCACGAGCATGGCGCGGGCGGCTCGCTTCCACCGGACCGCTATCATTTAGCGAAGAGCGTCGCGGCGTTCGCGGTCACCGGGCATTGCCCGCCACGAAGGCGCGATGAAGGACATCGATCTGTCGCCCGAGACGAAATTGGCAATCCGGTCCGCTTGGCAGACAGTCAAGGCAGGCGAGGATGAGATGCGTGATTTGAAGCATTCGATGTAATCTTGAGGCCTCCCGCCGGGCAGCGGAGCGCCGGCTGGCCGACCTACCCCGTACTGTTTTTCATATAGTACATTGGCGGAACAAACGAATTTTCGATTTGCTTAATTTCGGCGTTGCCGATCTAAAATTCTCTTCGTTATGTTGAATCAACCATCTGATTGCAACTAGCCCTCGAAATTGCTCTCGCGAACACCTTCGAATGAGGCTTTAAGCGAAGTCACTGCTGTTCTGCCGTAGGGCTTCCAGATGTTCGATAGATTTTGATTCTATGCCCGCCACCTCGTTACGGGCTCCGTCCATGGCGATCACCAACTCATCCATCTTTAAATGTAGCGCCTTCTCGCTCCGCCGCTGGCCGTTAAGAACCATCTGAGTCAAGGTGATCGATGCTACAGATAGAATGAGAGTCAACGTATTTTCACCGGCGGCACCAGCTTTCAAAAACCAACCAGCGCAAAACATTGCGACGAGCAGGATCGATAGAGGTGCGCCAGCGAGATCGGCTGTCCGACCAGAAATACGACTCCCAAGTTCATTGAGGCGTTTCAGCATTGGCTACTCGCTTTTCAATATTGCTGCTCGGCGATATCAGCGAAGGTTCGTCGGTTACGAAAACCTCCTCTCGATTACGCGAATTTTATTTCGGATCGGTTGGGGCGCTGGTTTCTACAGTGTTATTTTTCGTCGTTCGCAGCGGCGCATTGCGACGCCGGTGTTGAACATGCCCATGATGAACACCCGGTGATGAACAACCATCACGGGCTTGGAATAAGTATCCTCTTTGGTCGTCGATCCATGATATCGCGGCAAACGCGTAGAACCGACCCGATCGTTTAAGAATGCGCCGCCGCCACGATGTCATTGTAACGGCGGCGCATTGCAATCAGCAGCCGTTGCGGTTTCTGTTGCGATCCCGGGTGTTGTTTTTGTCGAGCGTCCGCCCGAGCAGTGCGCCCCCGACGCCGCCCGCAATCGTGCCGAGCGTTCCGCCACCCAACACGTTGCCAAGCACTGCGCCGCCAGCGCCACCGGCAATTGTGCCAACCGCACCGTTCCCGCTTCCGCAATGGCGATTGTCGTATTGACCGCGGTCGGCATTACTACGGTAATACCGATCACCACCATTATAAGCGCGATGATGACGATAATGATGATAAGTTTGAGCAAGTGCCACGTCGGGCAAGGTGGCGATGCCAGCCGTCGTCAAGGCTGCGACTGCCAAAACTGCCGAGCGGGTGATTTTTTTCAACATAGCCTTCTCCTTTAATTTGCTTGAACCCCGATACACGATTGATTCGGCCCTATACTGAATGCATCTGACAGAAGCCGTTCATGTCTCATGGTCTGCTGCGGAATAGTCCAATTCCGACACCTCGATGTTGATGCGTCGGCGTTTCTTGCAAGCAGTCGGCGTTCTGACAGCGGGGATTTCTTTGGCTGCCGGGAAGTCCCATTCAACCACGCAGTGGGCGGCGGAGGTGGCGTCGATTTCATGGCGCCACCCCGCCTGCGAAGACGACGGATGCTATTGCTTACTATCGTCTTTGACGCCGATCGTTGGAACGTCGATCGATGTCTTTTTCGTTTCGACCTTGGGGACCGTCACGGTTTGCTTGCTGGTTCCGACAACGACTTCTTTGGAGTGCACCGTCACGTCCGGGAGGGCGCCGTTCTTGGCGCTCACGTTCACGGTTGGCAGGGCGCCGCCTTTGACATTCGCGCTCCAGAAGCCGGTTGCGAAAAGCAGTCCAACCACGATCAGGATGGCAAGCACTATGCCGCCGATGACAAGACCGGTGCTGCTCCGCTTCTCGACATAGGTCGTGTCGCCGTTCGCTTCGCGATATTCAGCCATTTCCGTTGTCCTCTAACACCGTTGGTAAACCGGAGGGGCCGCTCGTCTGAACGGTTCCGAGCAGAGCCAGGTCATTGAGCCTCCGAGGCCATGTTGCGACATCTCGGCAAGGCAAGTCCTGGCTTTCCCCAGCTCAGATGAAGACGTAACTCCGGCGTAACGAAAATGTTACATTACCTTTTATCAATGTGCTTTTGCGCGATGTCGCCAACGGCGCGATGATCGCCGCTGGGCTTGGCTACCCGGCGGTCGCACTCGGCAGACCTGCTACATCGGCGGTAGGCTGTGAATAGGCGTCGAAACCAGGCCCAGCCTAGATGCACCTAAGTCATTGTGGCGGAAAACAGAATCAAGGTTCTCCGGGCCCCGATCGGCGCCGATCAGGACCCTATAATCCCAGATTGATTAGTTTTAACAGATGCTTGCTAGGTTTTTTGTGGGGCCCCGCTGCGACGCTCATCTACAGAGTACGACTCTTCAGATTTTTGAATAATGCAATAGCTTTCTCTGATAAGTTTTACTTGATCATCTGACAAAGCCACGACCGTTCTCCTGGGTTCCGTTGCACCTTCGAACTGATCAGTAGGTAGCCCGCTTCAGCGAGCTATCGTTCCGAAGATGATCCATCACCTCCGTGAGAACGGCAAGAGCGGAATTCAACCAGCGGCGATTTTGGGGCCACTGCATCGGGTAAGGCGATGACGGGGCAGTGGGGGATGCTGGTATTCAAACCAACGATCGAAGATCGGGTGACTTGCGTTAGGGCTCCAGTTTCCTCCAGCCCAAAACCGATGGCATTGCATACCAACAATGGGTTTCTAGGTGCGCCGCGTGGATCGAATAAATAAACTATTTTCGACAATAGCTTTGACTTTTTGAACAAGGGCATCTGATTCGAATGGTTTGACGAGATAACCATCAGCACCAGCGCCAAGTCCCTCTTCAATCTTCTCCTCACCCCCGGTAGCAGTTAGCATTAGCACCGGGATTAGGTACGTCTCGGGTGTTGCTCGAAGGCGCTGTAATATTTCAATTCCTTGCATGCCCGGTAGCGAGCGATCAAGTATCACTAGGTCGGGCTTTTTGAATGCGATCGTCTCATACGCCAGCGTGCCGTGACCGATTACACCGATTAGATATCCGGCGTTCGTCAACAGATCCTTGACGATATCCGCCATTAGATCGTCGTCTTCCACATAGATTATTCGGATAAGCCGTTTGGGTGGCAGGGCAGTGTCAGACTGGTGCATAAAAAACCCGGCTCAGTATGATCATGTGGGGCCCAATCACGGCAGTAGAGCGGATCACCGAGTGGGCCGACGGGCCATAGCAATCCGTCGTTTTTCCAGCAGCTCGGATACGCGAAAAACAAGTTCATCGGGATCGAAAGGTTTCTTCATATAGTCGTTCGCGCCTTCATACATCGCAAGTTCTACGTCGCGCTCGCCGCGGCGACCCGTAAGCATCAAGACTGGCGTATCATAAAACTCGGTTGTGTTGCGCATCTCTCGAAGAACTATGATGCCGTTCTTCTCGGGCATATTGCAGTCAAGGATAACCAAATCGGGCTTTCTGTCTCGAATGACTTTCATCATGTCCGTGCCATCTGCCAAAAGCCCTACGGCATGCCCGGCTGCATTGAGTGCTTCGATGGCAATCTCGGCGACGATCTCGTCGTCGTCTGCCATGATGATTCGAGCCATTTCAGTCTCCCTACAACACCCGCCTCGCTCGATGGACGCCATGATTATGAGGAGGTAATGTATCGTACGCAATCGGGGGTATTAAAGATCCAAGCTCGCCGGATGGGCCCGGCCGTCTTTGGGTACGTAAGCGCATTGCGGCCTTACCTCATGCCGCTTGTCGCAACGCAATGGCTGCGGCTTCGGCAACCGCGGCGCACTGACCAACAGGGCATGCGAGCAGCTCATCCTCGCACCGCTTGGCGCGATCCCCGAGTTCGGCCTCACCGAACATAGCTGCAACTCCAGCAAGCTTATGAAGAAGGTCCGCAACCTCCATAATGGCTTTCTCGGCGGGCGAGTCATCCATCGACAACTCCTCGAGCTTGCGAACTGTGTCCGCCTTGCGAGTGCGATAACGATCAAGAAGCTTTGTGCTGACCACTGACTTTACGATCGGCGTGGCCGTTTCCGAAACGACGAACCTGGCGAGGATGGCCGTGAGGTCTCGCACGCGGACGGGCTTGGCGAGATGAGCCTGCATGCCCGCTATGAGACACGATTCAATATCTTCCGCATAGGCGTTGGCAGTCAACGCTACGATCGGCAGTGCCTCCGGAGTAAACCCCGACTCGCGCAACCGGCGGGTAGCCTCCAACCCATCGACCTCGGGCATCTGCATATCCATCAGGACCAACTCGAAGGGCTGGCCCGACTTTTCAGCCGACTCCACCATTGTGATCGCCTCCGCCCCGTTCACTGCGAGCATGGGCTCCATGCCAGCGCGATGAGCCATGGCCATGATCAGCTCCTGATTGATGTCATGGTCCTCCGCGATCAGCACGCGGGGTTTCCGAACGATCTCACCAACAATCGGGGTCACGGTAGAAGCCGCCTCGATCGTAGCGACTTCGCCCTCGATAATCCGAAGCGGCAGGCGCACCGTGAAGGTGGTGCCCTCGCCAACCACACTCTGCACAGTGATGGCTCCACCCATAAGATTGATAAGTTCGCCGCTGATGCTGAGACCAAGCCCCGTCCCGCCATATAGCCGTGCCGTGGAATCGTCGGCTTGAGTAAATTGGTCAAAAATCACCTCCAGCCGCTCAGCCGGAATGCCGATCCCAGTATCCGTCACGTCGATACGCAACATCTGCTGTTCCACCAGAACATTGACCGTAACCGCGCCTCGCTCCGTAAATTTTGCGGCATTGCCGATGAGGTTAAGCAAGACTTGCCGCAGCCGCAGCGGGTCACCCAAAAGACGCCGCGGAACAGCAGGATCGACTTTGGTCGACAGCGCTACGCCCTTAACGCTGACAACAGTCTTCATCAGGTCCGCGCAACGCCGGATTATGTGGCGAATATCGACCGGCTCTTCAGTGACGTGCATCTTTCCCGAGTCGATTTTAGAGATGTCAAGAATATCATTGAGTAGCCGCATCATCGAACGGCCGGACTCGGCGATCAGTTCTACGTGTCGGCGCTGGTCGGATTCCAGCTGGCCGGCTAACACCAGCTCGGTGAAACCCAGTACGCCGTTCATGGGTGTGCGTATTTCATGGCTCATATTGGCAAGAAAACCAGCCTTGGCGCGGGTGGCGCTTTCGGCTTTATCGCGAGCTCCCACCAATTCGCCCTGAAGTTCCTTTCGACTACCGATGTCGCGAATTGCCGAGATCACACCGCCCTTAACGCCCATGTCGCCCTCAGGTGCGCGCCAAGGCTTCATGTGCGATTCCAGCCATCGCCAGTCGCCGTTTGTGTGGCGTAGTCGATATTCGACCGTTCGCGCCGTCTGCGTGCCTGTAATGAGAGCGACGTGCGCGGCGTGAACTGCCTCCAGATCTTCTGGATGAATGAATTCGCCGCAGTGCCGACCCGTTAATTCTTCGGGAAGATAGCCCGACAGTTCGACACAAGAAGGAGAAGCATAAACCACGAAGCCGTCGTCGCCGGTGCGGAGTACGACGTCGGTCGCGTTCTCTGCAAGTAGACGGTATTGCTGCTCGCTGAAACGGACGGCCTCCTCGGCTGCGGCCTGAGCGCTTATGTCCTGGATGACACCAAAGATGCCGATCACCGCGTCGTCGGGAGCACGTTCGGCCTGGCCTTGCGACGCGACGCGTTTGGTGCTCCCATCCGGAAGTAGCAGCGTCGCGGTAAATTCAAAGCTCTCCCCGGTTTCGATGGTGTGCGCCACTAGGTCGCCGACCCGCTGCCGATCGTTCGGATGGTATGCGCTTATTGCGTTCTCCAACGCTGGCGAATAGCCATTTTCCACGCCGTGGATGCGGCAAACCTCGTCCGACCAGATGGCCTGGTTGCGAGCCAGGTCGACTCGCCAGTGGCCAATTTGCGTCAGAGCAGAAGCCATCGCGAACAGGCGGTTGTTCTCCTGAAGGCGAGCAGAAGACTCGGCAGCCTCCAATTCTACCGCGCGCCGCTGGCTCACGTCGCGGACGCTCGCCACGAACTCGATCGGGTCACCCGCGTCGTTCCTGACAAGTCGGTATGCCGCTTCTAGCCAGACGTAGTGACCGTCACGGTGTTGTTGTCGATATGTGCATATGGGATTAGTCGCGCCCGCCAGCAGCGTCCGGCATACCTCCATGACGCGCATGCGGTCCTCGACGTGGATCGCCGCGACTGGCGCGCCGCCAGTCATCTCCTCGGGCGAATAGCCCAGCACCACCCGGCAAGCCGGCGAAACGTACTTGCGTATGCCATCAAAGCCGATGCGGACGATCATATCGCTCGAATGATCGGCGAGGAGGCGGTGCATCCGCTCGCTTGCGAGCAACGCCTCCTGCTGAAGGACAGTCGCCGTCACATCTCGGATGTTGCCAGTCGTACCCAAGAAGCGGCCATCCTCGCTTGCAAGGCGTCGGATCACGACTTCGATATGCCGGCAATCATTAGTCGAAGTCGAAAATCGCTGACGCAGCGTCCAGGCGTCGATTTCGCCCGACACGATCTTCATATATGTTTCGGTAGCAGCAACGAGGTCGTCGGGATGGAGCAGCTTGGTTGTCGGCCACCCGAGGCTCGCTTCGACCCGGTAACCGGTGAGCAACTCCCATGCAGGATTGAGAAAAGTCCAACGGCCCTTCGCATCCGTTTTGAAGATGACCTCACCTACATTATCGAGGATAGATTGTGAAAAATCGCGGCTGTCCTTCAACTCGCGACGTAACGTCTCGCGAGTCGCTAGTGTTGACGCGACCGGAAGGCCCATGGCGAAGCTCACGGCTAGAAAAAGCTGAAGTGCCACGAGCTGGTCGCCGCTACCTCCTTTCACCAGCGTGATGGGGCCAATGCCCGCCATCGTGAAGCCGGATGCAACGATGCATATGATCGCTATAGCCGCAGCTGTACCCACAACCCCTTTTCGAAAGGCAGCGAGGATAACGATCGGACATGCGAGGAACAGAAACGGAAAACGACTTTGGGCGAATATGAGGCTGGCAGCGGCTGTCGCCATCGTCAGAAATACTAACCACTCCCGCAGGCCCCGGCGGGTCGGCCACGTCCTGTTTCGCCATTCCTGTGCGGCAATTATTATCAGTGGTGTAACAATTAAGAGGCTCAGTCCATCGGCGAACAACTTGGTCAGCCAGACCGTCACGTCGAAGTACTTCCCGGGCGGTGCAAGCACGACGGCATCCAGCGTCGCCGCGGCGGAAGGAGCGATCAGAGATACCAGCAGGAGCCAACCCAGTGCGCGAATTTCCTCGATTGCCGGCGAAGGCCCACAAAGCTGGCGCATAGCCCAAACGACTATTGCCACCTCAATCGAGTTCGCAACGGCCAACGCGACTGCCAGCAAAACCGTATCGCCTACGATCAGATTTGCCAAAATGTTTGCGACGAAGCATGCCGCCAAGTACGTTAAGCCTTGGCCTGGTCGCCGTAGTAGCACGCCTGCAAGTACTGCATTAGGCAGCCAAAGCGCCGCAATGCGCCCTGTGCCGCGTGTCAGCTCGATCCCGAGCAGCGCCAAAATCCAAAACAGGACAGCGACAGCCGCGAATCCCGGCAACAGGCGAGCAAAGGCGTAAAGTTGGTTATGTCGTGCGTTTGTGACGTGAGAGACGGTTGGTCGCATCTCATACTCATAATTGCGCACCTGTTAAATTATCGTCGCTGGGGCAATGGGTCGCCGATATCGTAGCCCCGCACGTTGCTCGACATGGCGGTTTTACAACCTGTTGAGACTGCTGAAAAAGGATCGCGTGGGATCGGCGTGGCGGATGACAGGTGACGCCGGACACCGGAAGATGCGCCCCGTATCAGACCGGCGAGGCCTGCCGGGCCAGCAGCTGAAGATTGTATGCGGCGGCAGCCATGGAGAACTCTTCAGCTGCTCCGGCGAGGCCCCGCAGCTTGAGCGTTCGTAGCTTTAGGTTACGTTTCAGGTGGCCGAACACGCGCTCGATCCGCTGTCTTCGACGCCACGCGTGTATGTAGGCGTCGGCGCGGGCAAGGGCGCGCACGGTGTCGCGGGCATCCTCGCTGACGACCCATCATACTCGTGCCTCCCGCCGATCTCCCGCAGTGAATCACGCCCCTATGCCCCTATCGCTATCTCAAATGCGCATTTTTCAACAGTCTCGACCAATTTATGACACCAAAAATCTGTGCAAAGACCAGCGCGTGTTTTCGAAAAGGAATTATCTCGATAGTCGGCGGGTGAGCGGGCAGAGGTGGCTCGGTTCATTTGAACAGCTCGGCGCGATTGCTAAGTGGAGCGTCCGCCGGTTTCATGCCGCTGCGAGAAGCGGCCGGTTGAAGTAGACGTGATCGGGCGTCCTGCGGTCAAGCGACGAATGCGGGCGTCGTCCATTGTAGAAGGTCAGATACTGGCCGATCGAGGCGCGCGCCTCGCTGACTGAGGCATTAGGCCCGCAGGTAGACCTCCTCGTATTTCACGGAGCGCCATAGGCGTTCGACGAACACGTTGTCGCGCCAGGCGCCGCGGCCGTCCATGCTGATCGCTATCTTTTCGCGCTGCAGGACGGCGGTGAAGGCCATGCTGGTAAATTGACTTCCCTGATCGGTGTTGAAGATCTCCGGCACCCCGAAGCGCGTCAGCGCTTCCTCCAAAGCTTCGATGCAGAAATCAGTCTCCAGCGTGATCGACAGCCGCCAACTGAGCACCCGCCGGCTGAACCAATCGACGATCGCAATCAGATAGACAAAGCCGCGCGCCATCGGGATGTAGGTGATGTCGGTCGCCCAGACCTGGTTGGGCCGCGTCACCGCCAGCTTGCGCAGGAGATACGGATAGATCTTGTGGCCCGGTGCCGGCTTCGAGGTGTTCGGCCGCCGGTAGATCGCCTCGATCGCCATCTTCTTCATCAGCGTCGAGACGTGCAGGCGGCCGACCTTGATGCCTTCGGCGGCAAGCAGGTCGCGCACCATCCGGCTGCCCGCGAACGGGAAATCCATGTGCAGCGCGTCGATCCGCCGCATGAGGGCAAGGTCGGCAGCCGAGGTCGGCCTGGGAAGATAATAGACGCTGCCGCGGCTGATACCCAACTCGCGCGCCTGCCGTGTCACTGACAGCGCGTGCGAACGGTCGATCATCGTTTTGCGCTCGGCAACAGTCCTGCTTTGCTGAGCGCTCCGGACAAAAAATCGTTCACCAGCGTCAGTTCACCAATCTTGGCGTGCAACGTCTTCACGTCGATCGCCGGCTCCGCCGGCTCGCTATGGTTCTCCGACCCGAAGACCCCCGCCGCCCCTTCCAACAGCTGGCCGCGCCAGATCGTGATCTGGTTCGGATGAACGTCGAACTGCTGCGACAACTCGGCCAGCGTCTTCTCGCCCTTCACGGCCGCAAGGGCCACCTTCGCCTTAAAGGCCGGACTATGGTTCCGGCGTGTTCGCTTCGTCATCTTATCTCCTGTTCGGCAGCCATGCTGGCCGCCTTCAGGCAGAAACTCCACTTAGCAGCCTGTCCAGATTTGCCGAGCCACCTCTCTCCGTATGGTAGCGCAGGTGGATCAGCTTACCGGCGCGCTCACCCGTCGCGGCTTCGTCGAACAGGCTGAGCGCGAGATAGCGCGCGCTCGCCGTAATGGCCGCTTCGGCACGCTCGTAATGATCGACCTCGATCACTTTAAATTGGTCAACGATACCCACGGCCACGCAGCTGGTGATCGGGTTCTGAGAGCCTTATCTGATGTCATAAGTGCGACGCTTCGCCCAATCGATGTGTTCGGTCGCTTGGGCGGTGAGGAGTTTGCAGTTCTACTGCCGGAAACGACCGGCGGCGACGCGAAGTTTGCCATCGAACGTTTGCGTCAGGCTATCGCCAGCCACCCGATATCTCTCGAAAATACCGCAACGCTTCACGTCACAGCAAGCTTCGGTCTGGCTAACTTTACATCCGGTACCAGCTCATTCGAGGCTTGGTTGAAGCAAGCCGATGCAATGCTTTACGCGGCCAAAGCGGCGGGGCGGAACTGCATGCGAGGTACGCCTCCGATAGCGGCCGCCTTGCCGGTGGCGTGATGGACCGGTCTTAAGCGTGCTCTTGAGAGCGAGCTTAGGAGCGGTTTGGTGGGTCAGATGACGGTTTTTGGCGGGCCTGAGCGTCGGCGGCGCTGGAGCGAAGAGGAGCGGCTTCAGATCTTGGCAGAGGCGTTTGCGCCCGGCGCGTTCGTGGCCCAGGTCGCGCGGCGGCATGACGTCTCGACGGCGCTGATCTACACTTGGCGCCGCAAGCTATGCCAGCCGGTCGCAGAAACCGGCACGTCACTTCCCGCTGAAGCCGGCTTCGCCGAGGCGGTGGTGGTTGATGATCAGCGCGCCGATCAGGCGCCCTCACAGCCCGCCATCGTCATTGATCTGGCGCGCGTGGGACGGGTGAACATCTTCGCCTCGGCGCCGCCTGCCCTGGCCGCCGCCGTGCTCAAGGCTGTTATGCGATGATCCCCGTCCCGAGCGGCGCCAGGGTCTGGCTTGCTTTGGGTCACACGGACATGCGCCGGGGAATGCGTTCACTCGCGTTGCAGGTCCAGCAGGTCCTGAAGAAAGACGTCCATGCCGGCGACCTGTATGTGTTCCGGGGCCGGAGCGGGTCGCTGTGCAAGATCCTCTGGCATGATGGGCTGGGCATGTCGCTTTACGCCAAGCGCCTGGAGAAGGGCCGCTTCGTGTGGCCGGCGGCGAAGGACGGAACCATCACGATCTCGGCCTCAGCGATGGCGTGCATGCTCGAGGGGGTCGACTGGCGCAACCCTCAGGAAACGTGGCGTCCGACCCAGATCGGCTGAACGCTTCGCGACAATCAGGATGAGAAAAGCGCGATCGGCAGTTGCTCTTTGAGGTCAGAAAATCGGCGGAAATCTGCCAAAAAATGTAGGCCTGTCGGGGCTGATCTGTTATCATCGATCATGGCTTCGAGCGATGCATCCGACGAGCTTTTGCAGGTTCGCGCTGACCTCGCCGCTGCCCGCGATCTTGCTGAAAAGGCCGAGGCCAAGGCGCTCGATGCAAAAGCTGAGGCGGCCCGGGTCATGGCGATCAATGCCGACCTTCTGGCGCGTAACGCCCATCTCGAACTGATGAACGAGAAGATGCGTCGCGACAAATACGGCCCGAGCTCGGAGCGCATCCGTCGTCTGCTCGACCAGCTGGAGCTGACGTTCGAGGATCTTCAGACCGACGCCACCGAAGCCGAGATCCGTGGCGAAATAGCCGCGGCCCGGGCGACGGCTGTAACCGCGTTCACGCGCAAGCGGGCAACACGCCGCGACTTCGATCCTGGACTGCGGCGCGAGCAGGTCATTATCCCCGCACCCGAGCAGTGCCCATGCTGCGGCTCGGACGATCTCAGCCATCTTCCCGCCGATATCACCGAGACGCTGGAAAAGGTGCCGGCGCGCCACAAGGTGATCCAGATGGCGTTAGCTGGTCGTTTGGGCGATCCCGAGGTCCGTCGATTTAGCGAACGGCAACGCTCGGGCTGATACCGGTTCGGTATGTTCTTAGGAGTAAACCCCGATAAGCTGTCGTTCGAGCGGCTCCGCCCGGCCGGCAGCAGTCTACCAGAGCTTGTCATTCAAGTCAGCGTTGGTGAACGTCCGATTCTGACGGAAGCTGCCGATCAGGGTGCGCGGCGCGGAGGGTCGACGATGCGCTCATTATCGCCGCTCCCATGACATGTTTGCGGCCCCAGAAGCTGTCGTCGTAAGCGCGCTCACGGTACTAGCGGATCGTCCGCTCAATCAGCTTTGGTCTCCCAGGTCATCGGTCTAAGGGATGTCACGAGGGATACGCATTTGAGAATTGCGATTGTCGATGAAAGTGCCGCACGCGCGGCGGTGATCGAGGAAGGCCTGCATGATGCGGGCCTCAGCGATGTCACGATCTTCGTCGATCGCCGCGGCATCGCCGCACGGCTCGAGGCGTTGTCGCCCGACGTCGTGCTGATCAACCTGGCTAATCCGCACCGCGACGAGCTCGAGGAACTGTTCGCGCTGTCGAAGGCGATGGCGCGGCCGGTCGCGATGTTCGTCGACCAAAGCGACGTCGCCGGGATCGAGGCAGCGATCGATGCGGGCGTTTCCGCCTATGTCGTCGACGGACTCAAGAAGGAGCGGATCCGGCCGATCCTCGAACTCGCGATCCGCCGCTTCCGCGCGTATTCGCGGCTGCGCACCGAACTCGACGAAGCGCGCTCCGCGCTCGCCGAGCGCAAGGCGATCGACGAGGCAAAGGCGCTGCTGATGAAGAAGCGCGGGATCGACGAGCCCGCGGCCTATGCCGCGCTGCGCAAGGCGGCGATGGACAGCGGGCGGCGGATCGGCGACGTCGCCGACGCTATCGTTACCGCCAACCGGCTGATGGGGGACCTATGACGACCACGCCGTTCCGCATCGGTTTCCTGCCGCTGGTCGACGCCGCCTTGCCGATCCTCGCGCGCGAGCTGGGCTTTGCCGAGGACGAGGGTATCGCGCTCGAGCTCGTGCGCGACATGAGCTGGGCGACGGTCAACGACCGGCTGCTTTACGGCCATAGCGATGCCGCGCATCTGCTCGCGCCGCTGGCGATCGCGACGACGCTGGGGCTGGGGCGGCCGGCGACGCCGCTGTCGGTGCCGTTTGTGCTCGGGCTCAACGGCAATGCGATCACGCTGCGGCCCGACCTTGCGGCGCAGGTCACCGCAGTGGGAGCGCCCGGCGACGTCGCGGTGATTGGGGCACGGCTTGCCATCGTCGCGCAGGCGGCGCGCGAGCGCGGCACGCCGCTGCGCTTCGGCGTGGTACATCGCTATTCGAGCCACAATTACATGCTGCGCTATTGGCTGATCGGCTGCGGGATCGATCCCGATCGCGACATATCAATCGTCACGGTCGCGCCGCCTTTCGCAGCCGATGCACTTGCGGCGGGCGAGATCGACGGAATCTGTGTCGGCGAGCCGTGGAACAGCGTCGCGGTCGACCGCGGCGTCGGGGTGATCGTCGCGGTGACCTCACAAATCTGGCTGCGCGGCGTCGAAAAGGTGCTGGCGATGCGCACCGCGCGGATGGAGGAGGATCCCGATCTCACGCATCGGCTGTTGCGCGCGCTCTACCGGGCGGGCATCGCCTTCGTCGATCCGGAGCGGCGCGAGGAGATTGCCGCGATCCTTGCTGGTCCCGACTATCTCGATGGGTCGGCAACGCTGATCGGGCACGCCATTTCGGACCGCATCGTGTTTGCGCAAGGGGCCGCGCCGATCGACGTGCCCGACTTCATGTTCCAGCACCGCGAGGCTGCCAATTTCCCCTGGGTAAGCCAGGCGGCGTGGCTCTATGCGCAGATGTGCATCGCCGGCCACGCGGCACCGAACCCGGCCGATTACGACGCGGCGCAGCGCGTCTTCCGCCCCGACGTCTATCGCGCCGCGCTGCGACCGCTCGGTGTGCCGCTGCCGGGAGCGAGCTCGAAGCTCGAGGGCGGGATCGCCGGATCGCTCGGTGTCGGCACGACACAGGGGCGCTTGATTCTGAGCGCCGATCGATTCTTCGATGCGCGCAGCTTCGATCCGGCCGATCTCGCCGGCTATCTGGGCGGATTCGAAGCATAATCCGCATCGCCACAGATAATTGTTGCGTTGCGGCGCGAATCACGGCAGTTTTCGATCATCGTCGAGTCGCTGCAACGGAGTAGCGTCTTCGGCATCACCAACAATTTGGCAAAGTCGCCGTCGCGTCTCTAATGATCGAGCGCCGCGGCGGCTTTTTTGCGTTTGCTCGAGGGGAATCGGGACGATGACGCAGCTGCAGACAGAGTTCGACGCGGGGCTGGTGGGGACCAGCGCGCGACCCAAGGCGAAGCCGAGCGCAGCGGGCGCAAAGGGATTCTGGCAGAGCGGGCATCGCCCGACGCTGATCGCCGCCTTCCTCTATTTCGATCTCGCCTTCATGGTGTGGGTGCTGCTCGGGCCGCTGGCGCCGATCATCGCGAAGGAGCTGGCGCTGTCGCCGGCCGAGAAGGGGCTGATGGTCGCCGTGCCGACGCTTGCCGGCGCGGTGCTGCGGCTCGTCAACGGTCTGCTGGTCGACAAGATCGGGCCAAAGAAGACCGGCGCGATCGGTCAGATCGTCGTCATCGCCGGTCTGTCGATCGGCTGGCTGTTCGGGGTCAACAGCTTTGCGGGCACGCTCGCGCTCGGCGTCGTGCTCGGTTTTGCGGGCGCGAGCTTCGCGGTCGCGCTGCCGCTCGCGTCGCGTTGGTATCCGGCCGAGCATCAGGGCAAGGCGATGGGGATCGCCGGCATGGGCAATTCGGGCACCGTGCTCGCCTCGCTGTTCGCGCCGATGCTCGCCAAGGCGTTCGGGTGGAACGCGGTGCTGGGGCTCGCGGTGATCCCGCTGGCGATCGTGTTCGCGCTCTACATGGCGATGGCGAAGGATTCGCCGAGCCAGCCCGCACCCAAGCCGTTCGCCGCCTATCTGTCGGTGCTCAGGGAAGCCGACACTTGGTGGTTCATGCTGTTCTACGGCGTGACCTTCGGCGGGTTCGTCGGGCTGGCCGCCAGCCTTCCGGTCTATTTCACCGACCGCTTCGCGCTGACCCCGGTGACGGCGGGCTATTGCACCGCGGCGTGCGTCTTCGCCGGGTCGCTGGTGCGGCCGATCGGCGGCGCGGTGGCGGACAGGGTCGGCGGGATCAGCACGCTGACTGCGGTCTATCTGCTGGCGGCGCTCGTCCTGGTGGCGATCAGCACCGCGCCTGCCTCGCTGGTCGTCTCGCTCGGCCTGTTCCTGCTGGTGATGGCGACGCTCGGCTTCGGCAACGGCGCGGTGTTCCAGCTCGTGCCGCAGCGCTTCCGCAGCGAGATCGGCGTGATGACGGGCCTGGTCGGCTTCGGCGGTGGGATCGGCGGCTTCTACCTTGCCTCCTCGCTCGGCTTCGCCAGGCAATGGACCGGCAGCACTTCGCCCGGCTTCCTGATCTTCGCCGGGCTCGCGGTCGTCGCCTTGCTCGGGATTCTCAAGGTCAAGCGCCACTGGCGCGGCAGCTGGACCGCGGCGAACGGAGCGCGGATCTGATGCGCGCGCTGTCGCTCCTAGCGCTGGGAGGGCTGGTGGCCACACCGGCCCTAGCCGACCCGCTCACCTTCACCCCGTTGATCGATGCGCGGCTGCGCTACGAACATGTCGAGCAGGCGCCGCTTGCGAAGGACGCCGACGCCGTCACGCTCAGGCTCCGCAGCGGGTTCGAAGCGAAGCTCAGCGATTTCAGCTTCCTCGCCGAATCCGAGGCGACGCTCGCGATCAACCCGGCGTACAATAGCGGGGTCAACGGCAAGACGGCTTACCCGATCGTCTCCGATCCGCAGAATATCGAACTCAACCGGCTGCAGCTGCAATATCGCGGGCTCAAGCAGACCGTCGTCACCGTCGGGCGGCAGGCGATCAACCTCGACGACCAGCGCTTCGTCGGCGCGGTGGCGTGGCGGGACAATGAGCAGACCTTCGATGCGGTGCGGGTCGAATGGTCGGCCATCAAGAACCTCAAGGCCGATGTCACCTATGCGAACAATGTCCGCACGATCTGGGGGATCGACGGCGGCAATCGCTTCGGTCCGACGCGGCTGGGCGAGATCGGCGGCGACAATGTCTTCGTCAACCTTGGCTACAAGACCAGCCTCGGCACGCTGACGGGCTTTGCCTATCTGGTCGACCAGGATCAGCGGCAGGTGTTCGTCAATTCGAGCCAGAGCTATGGCGGGCGATTCGCCGGGGCCTATCCGCTGAGCAAGACGCTCAAGCTGAGCTACCTCGCGAGCTTCGCGTCGCAGCGCGACTATCACCGCAACCCCAACCGCTATCACGCGGACTATTGTGCCGGGGAACTCGGCATCGCCGCCAAGGCGCTGACGCTGACCGGCGGCTATGAAGTGCTCGGCGCGGACAGGGGTGTCGCGGTCACGAGCTTCCAGACTCCGCTCGCCACGTTGCACAAGTTCAACGGCTGGGCCGACAAGTTCCTCGTCACCCCGCCCAACGGCCTGCGCGATGCCTATGGGTCGGTTGGCTATGGCTGGAAGAAGGTCGCCGGGCTCGACGCGATCGCCCTGGTCGCCGCCTACCACCGCTTCGACAGCGACCGGCTCGGCCAACATTACGGCGATGAGGTCGATGCGCAGCTCAGCGTCAAGCAGGGCCGATACACCGCGCTCCTCAAATATGCCGACTATCGCGCCGATCGCTTCGCGACCGACACCAAGAAACTCTGGCTCTCCCTGGATTGGGCTTTCTCATGACCAAACCGCATCTCATCGTCATCGGTAACGGCATGGCGGGCTGCCGCGCGGTCGAGGAGATCCTCGCGCGCGATGCGGAGCGCTATCGCATCACGATCTTCGGCGCCGAGCCGCACGTGAACTACAACCGCATCATGCTCTCGCCGTTGCTCGCCGGGGACAAGGCGTTCGACGACATCGTGATCAACGATCTCGCCTGGTACGCCGACAATGCGATCGAGCTGGTGGCGAGCGACCCCGTCGTCTCGATCGACCGCAAGATCCAGACCGTCACGGCGCGGTCGGGCAGGGTTGAAAGCTACGACAAGCTGATCCTCGCAACGGGCTCCGACCCGTTCATCATCCCGGTGCCGGGGCATGATTTGCAGGGTGTCGTCACCTTCCGCGACATGGACGATGTCGGCGCGATGCTGCGCGCGGCGGACGCGGGCGGCAATGCGGTGGTGATCGGCGGCGGGCTGCTCGGGCTTGAGGCTGCGCACGGCCTGTCGCTGCGCGGGATGAAGGTGACCGTGCTCCACATCATGCCGACGCTGATGGAGCGCCAGCTCGACGAAGCGGCTGGGTGGCTGCTCAAGGAAGCGCTCGAGGCGCGCGGACAGACGATCCTGACCGGTGCCGACACCGCCGAAATCTATGGCCAGGGCAAGGTCGAGGGTGTGCGCCTGAAGGACGGACGCGACATGCCCGCGGCGCTGGTGGTGATGGCGGTCGGCATCCGCCCCAACGTCAAGCTCGCGCGCGGCGCCGGGCTGGCGATCGGGCGCGGGATCCATGTCGACGATCATCTCGTCACCTCGGACGCCAACGTGCTCGCGGTCGGCGAGTGCGTCGAGCATAACGGCCTCGTCTATGGTCTCGTCGCGCCGCTGTGGGACATGTGCCGCAGCCTCGCCGACGGGCTCGTCGCGACGCCCTCGGGCTATACCGGCTCGGTCACCTCGACCAAATTGAAGGTTTCGGGGATCGACGTCTTCTCGGCGGGCGATTTCTCGGGCGGCGAGGGGTGTGAGGATATTGTGATGCGCGATGCTTCGCGCGGCATCTACAAGCGCGTCGTCGTCAAGGACGACCGCGTGATCGGCGCGGTGCTCTACGGCGATACACAGGACGGCAACGGCTTTGTTGCAAAACTGATGGCGGGGATTCACGCAGGGAATCGAGCGGTATAGATAGGCGTAATGCCCAAACCTGCCGCACCTGTGTATCGTACGACGAACTGGCCTGAGTATAATGCGGCGCTGAAGCGGCGTGGGTCGCTGGAAATATGGTTTGATCCGGAGATGCACTGGCTTTCGAAGCCGTGTGGTCGCCCTGGTCGCCCGATGCGGTTTTCAGACAGCGCGATAGAGCTGTGCCTGACGCTGAAGACGCTGTTCAACCTGCCTTTGCGGCAAGTGACGGGGTTGGTTTCGAGCCTGATCAAAATGGCGGGGCTGGATTGGTCGGTGCCGGATTATACGACGCTGTGCCGACGGCAGAAGACGTTGAAGGTCAACCTCGGCGGGCGGATCAGCTCGGGCGGACTGCACCTGCTGGTCGACAGCACCGGGATCAAAATGACGGGAGAAGGCGAGTGGAAGACGCGCAAACACGGACCGTCCTACCGTCGCCAGTGGCGCAAGGTGCATCTCGGGATTGATGCTGGGACGCTGGATATCCGGGCCATTGAGGTCACGACGAATGCCATTGGTGACGCACCGACGCTGCCCGTTCTCCTGGCGCAAATTCCCGGAGACGAGCGGATACTCAGCGTCGGCGGAGATGGCGCTTATGATACCAGGGACTGCCATGCCGCTATTGCCGGGCGCGGTGCCGATGCGGTCATCCCGGTCCGCCGCAACGGGCAACCATGGGCAGAAGGCGGTCCCGGCGTCGATGCACGCAATGGAGCGCTACGCGCGACAAAGCGGCTTGGTCGCGCAATCTGGAAAAAGTGGAGCGGCTATCATCGCCGCAGTCTGGTCGAGACCAAAATGCACTGCTTCAAACTCCTGGGCCAGCGCGTTGTCGCCCGCACCTTCGATCGTCAGATTACCGAGCTCAAAGTCCGTGCTGCAATTCTCAATCGGTTCTCCGAAATAGGAACGCCGGTGACCGTCCGCATCCAATAACATCTTCAAGTAAAACGTCGGTCATGCTCTCGCGTAATTATGCAACAAAGCCGACGGCAACTGGTATTTCGACCTGCTCAAGAAGCAGCAGGACGTCGCCGAAATCCGCGATGCGCTGATCTTCGGGCAGGCCTTTGCTAGCGGAGGAGCGGCATCGGCAAACCCTAACGCGGCAGTCGCGGCTTTGGCGGACGACGCCGAGATCTGCGGCTGCAACGGGATCAGCAAGGGCAGGGTGGTTGGCGCGATCGCGGGTGGCGCCTGCACGCTCGACGCGGTGCGCGCCTGCACCAAGGCCTCGGCCTCGTGCGGATCGTGCACCAATCTGGTCGAAGGGCTGCTCGCGGTCACGCTGGGCGATGCGTTCGACGGCGAGCGCATCGCGCCGACGGTGTGCAAATGCACCAGCTTCACACACGAGGACGTCCGCCGCCTGATCCCCGAAAAAAGCCTGAAGGCGATCCCGCAGGTGATGCAGGCGTTGCACTGGACGACGCCCGATGGCTGCTCGTCGTGCCGCCCCGCGCTCAATTACTATCTGCTCTGCGGCTGGCCGGGCGAGTTCGTCGACGACAACCAGTCGCGCTTCGTCAACGAGCGGATGCACGCCAACATCCAGAAGGACGGCACCTATTCGGTCGTGCCGCGGATGTGGGGCGGTGTCACCAACCCCAAGGAACTGCGCGCGATCGCCGATGTCGCCGAGAAATACGAGGCGCGGATGGTCAAGGTGACCGGCGGCCAGCGGCTCGACATCTTCGGGATCAAGAAGGAGGATCTGCCGGCGGTCTGGGCCGATCTCAACGCCGCGGGCATGGTCAGCGGCCATGCCTATGCCAAGGCGCTGCGCACGGTGAAGACGTGCGTCGGCTCCGAATGGTGCCGCTTCGGCACGCAGGATTCGACCGGGCTCGGCATCAAGACCGAGCAGATGACCTGGGGCAGCTTCATGCCGCACAAGTTCAAGATCGCGGTGTCGGGCTGTCCGCGCAATTGCGCCGAGGCGACGATCAAGGATTTCGGCGTGATCTGCGTCGACAGCGGATATGAATTGTCGATCGGCGGCAATGGCGGGATCAAGCTGCGCGGCACCGATTTCCTGTGCAAGGTCGCGACCGAGCAGGAGGCGCTCGATCACTGCGCCGCGTTCATCCAGCTGTACCGCGAGGAAGCGCGCTATCTCGATCGCACCGCGCCGTGGGTCGAGCGCGTCGGGCTCGCCTATATCAAGGCGCGGATCGTCGAGGATGTGGAAGGCCGCGTGGCGCTGACGGCCCGCTTTCACTATTCGCAGCGCTTCATGCAGGACGATCCTTGGGCGAAGCGCGCGGCGGGGGAGGATTACAAACTCCATCAGCATCTCGCCGAAATCCGTCCCCTGGCGGCGCCTGCGCTGGTGACGGCATGAGCGCGGTCGGCGAATGGCTGGACATCGGTCCGGTCGACCAGCTCCCCGCGCTCGGCGCGCGGACGTTGCCGGTGCGCGGCGGGCGCGAGATCGCGATCTTCCACACCGCCAATGGCGCGGTCTATGCGCTCGCCAATCAATGCCCGCACAAGCAGGGGCCGCTCAGCCAGGGGATCGTGCATGACACCACGGTGACTTGCCCGCTGCACAATTGGCGGATCTCGTTGGTGACGGGCGAAGCGCTCGGCGAGGACAAGGGCTGCGTGCCGGTCATCCCGGTCAAGATCGATGGTGGCCGCATCCTGATCGGCCGCGCGGCGGCGCTGGAAGGCGTGGCTTGACCACGGTCAAGACAACTTGCGCCTATTGCGGCGTCGGTTGCGGCGTGCTCGCCACGCCCACCGGCGCGCGCACGGCGACGATCGCGGGCGACCCGGCCCATCCGGCGAATTTCGGCAAGCTGTGTTCCAAGGGCACGCATCTCGGCGAGACGATCGGCCTCGAGGGCCGCTTGCTCCACCCGATGATCGGCACCCGCCAGGCCAGCTGGGACGATGCGCTCGACCACGTCGCACAGCGCTTCGCCGCGACTGTCGCCGAATATGGCCCCGACAGCTTCGCCTTCTACGCCTCGGGCCAGATGCTGACCGAGGATTATTACCTCGCCAACAAGCTGATGAAGGGCTTCATCGGCACCGCCAATATCGACACCAATTCCCGCCTCTGCATGGCGAGTGCTGTGGCCGCGCACGTCCGCGCATTCGGCGAGGACGTGGTGCCCTGCAGCTATGACGACCTCGACGCCGCCGATTTGATCGTGCTGGTCGGATCGAACACCGCCTGGTGCCACCCGGTGATCTGGCAGCGGATCGAGGCTGCGCGGGCGGCGCGTGGCACCAAGCTGGTGGTGATCGACCCGCGCCGCACCGAGACCGCCGAGCGCGCCGACCTGCATCTCGCGATCGCCCCCGACAGCGACGTCGCGCTGTTCACCGGACTGCTCGCGCACATGCGCTCGAGCTGGCGGCTCGACGGCAAGGCGCTGGCCGAGCGCGTGCACGTCCCCGACGGCTTCTGGAAGTCACTGCCGAACCCAGACGTCGCAAGCACTTGCGACATCGCGCCCGCCGACCTGCAGGCGTTCTACGATCTGTTCGCGGATCACCCGCGCACGGCTTTGTTGCATAATTACGCGAGAGCATGACCGACGTTTTACTTGAAGATGTTATTGGATGCGGACGGTCACCGGCGTTCCTATTTCGGAGAACCGATTGAGAATTGCAGCACGGACTTTGAGCTCGGTAATCTGACGATCGAAGGTGCGGGCGACAACGCGCTGGCCCAGGAGTTTGAAGCAGTGCATTTTGGTCTCGACCAGACTGCGGCGATGATAGCCGCTCCACTTTTTCCAGATTGCGCGACCAAGCCGCTTTGTCGCGCGTAGCGCTCCATTGCGTGCATCGACGCCGGGACCGCCTTCTGCCCATGGTTGCCCGTTGCGGCGGACCGGGATGACCGCATCGGCACCGCGCCCGGCAATAGCGGCATGGCAGTCCCTGGTATCATAAGCGCCATCTCCGCCGACGCTGAGTATCCGCTCGTCTCCGGGAATTTGCGCCAGGAGAACGGGCAGCGTCGGTGCGTCACCAATGGCATTCGTCGTGACCTCAATGGCCCGGATATCCAGCGTCCCAGCATCAATCCCGAGATGCACCTTGCGCCACTGGCGACGGTAGGACGGTCCGTGTTTGCGCGTCTTCCACTCGCCTTCTCCCGTCATTTTGATCCCGGTGCTGTCGACCAGCAGGTGCAGTCCGCCCGAGCTGATCCGCCCGCCGAGGTTGACCTTCAACGTCTTCTGCCGTCGGCACAGCGTCGTATAATCCGGCACCGACCAATCCAGCCCCGCCATTTTGATCAGGCTCGAAACCAACCCCGTCACTTGCCGCAAAGGCAGGTTGAACAGCGTCTTCAGCGTCAGGCACAGCTCTATCGCGCTGTCTGAAAACCGCATCGGGCGACCAGGGCGACCACACGGCTTCGAAAGCCAGTGCATCTCCGGATCAAACCATATTTCCAGCGACCCACGCCGCTTCAGCGCCGCATTATACTCAGGCCAGTTCGTCGTACGATACACAGGTGCGGCAGGTTTGGGCATTACGCCTATCTATACCGCTCGATTCCCTGCGTGAATCCCCGCCATCAGTTTTGCAACAAAGCCCCCGCGCACGATCACCCTGTTCAGCCAAGGCGTGAACCAGTCGACCAGCGGGACCGACAAGGCGAACGCGATCATCAACCTCCACCTCGCCACCGGCCGGATCGGCAAGCCCGGTGCGGGGCCGTTCAGCATTACCGGCCAGCCTAATGCGATGGGCGGTCGCGAGGTCGGCGGACTCGCCTCGACCCTCGCCGCGCATATGGGGTTTTCGGATCCCGAACGCGACCGCGCGCAACGCTTCTGGCAGTCGCCGACGATCTGTCCGGGGCCGGGGCTCAAGGCGGTCGACATGTTCGAGGCGATGGCCAAGGGCAGGATCAAGGCGGTGTGGATCATGGCGACCAACCCCGCCGTGTCGATGCCCGACGCCCGCATGGCGCGCGTCGCGCTCGCCAATTGCCCGTTCGTCGTGGTGTCGGACTGCATCGCCGAGACCGATACGCTGCGTTTCGCGCAGGTGAAGCTGCCCGCGCTCGGCTGGGGCGAGAAGGACGGCACGGTCACTAACTCCGAGCGCCGGGTGTCACGCCAGCGTGCTTTCCTCGCCGCGCCGGGTGAGGCGCGGGCGGATTGGTGGGCGATCGCCGAAGTCGCCCGGCGGATGGGGTTCGCCGGTTTCGACTATCCCAGCGCCGCGAGCGTGTTCCGCGAGTTCGCCGCGCAGACCGGGTTCGAGAATGACGGCACGCGAATGCTCGACATTTCCGGCCAGGCAACGATCTCCGACGCCGCCTATGCCGCGATGGCGCCGTTCCAATGGGGTGGCGCCTCGCCGTTCGCCGAGCGCGCTTTCCCGACCCCCGACGGCAAGGCGCGGCTCGTGCCCGTCGTGCACGCGCTGCGCGACGACGCCAGCCGCGCGTATCCGTTGCGGCTCAATACCGGCCGCTACCGCGACCAGTGGCACACGATGACGCGCACCGGCCTGTCGCCCAAGCTCTCGCAGCATCGCCGCGAGCCGCTGGTCGATGTCCATCCCGACACCGTGCAGCGGCTTGGCCTCACCGACGGCGCGCTCGCCCGGATCGAGACGCCGCACGGCGCGAGCATCTTCCGTGTGGCGATCACCCCCGATCAGCGCCGCCGCGAGCTGTTCGTGCCGATCCACTGGACCGACCAGACCAGCGCCGGCGGCCGCGCCGGATTGCTCCCCGGCAAGGATCGCGACCCCGTCTCGGGCCAGCCCGGCTTCAAGAACACGCCCGCGCGCGCCGGGTCATACAAGCCTGACTGGACCGGCTTCCTCGTATCGCGCGAGCTTTCGGGCATCCCGGATTGCGCCTATTGGACACGAATCTGCACCGCACATGGCTGGCTGGTCGAACTGGCGGGCGAAGGCGATCCCGCGGCGATGATTGCGCTGATGCCCAAGGGCGAGCGCGCCGAGATGATCGACGCACGCCGCGGCGTGGTGCGCTCGGCGGTGCTGGTAGATGGGCAGTTGCAGGCGGCGTTGTTCGTCTCGCGCAGCGCCGGCCTGCCGCCGCGTGACTGGCTGATCGGCCAGCTCGGCGCGGCCGAGGTGTCGTCGTTCGAAGTCCTTGCCGGCCGGCCCGCCGCACCCGCGCCGGATCGCGGCGCGATCGTTTGTGTTTGCTTCGACGTCGGCCTCAACACCTTGCTGGCCGCGATAATCGACCAGCGGCTCGTCACCGTCGAGGCGGTGGGCGCGGCGATCAACGCCGGCACCAATTGCGGCTCGTGCCGCCCCGCCATCGCCAAGTTGTTGCCCGTCCAGGAGAGTGTCCATGTCTGAGCTCATCGCACCCGGCGAGGTCTGGCTGGTCGGCGCCGGCCCGGGCGACCCCGATCTGCTCACGCGCAAAGCGGAGCGGCTGATCGGCGCGGCCAGCATCGTCTTCTACGATGCGTTGGTTGGCCCGGGCGTGCTCGACTTAATCCCTGCGCATGTCGCGCGCGTCTCGGTCGGTAAGCGCTCGGGCCGCCATTCCAAGACGCAGCCCACGATCGATGCGTTGCTGGTCGATGCCGCGCTCGCCGGGGAGCGGGTGGTGCGGCTGAAGGGCGGCGATCCCTCGATTTTCGGCCGCTCGATTGAGGAAATCGACGCGCTTGCCCGCCACGGCCTTCGCGTGCGGATTTGCCCCGGCATTACCGCCGCGAGCGCCGCGGCGGCCAGCGCGGGCGTGTCGCTGACGCGGCGCGGATCGGCGCGTCAATTGCGTTTCGTAACCGCCCACGCGCGTGCTGGCGAGCCGCTGGATCTTGACTGGGCGGCGCTTTCAGATCCCTCGGCGACCCTCGCCTTTTACATGGGCCGCGGCGCCGCGGCTAACATCGCCAGCCAGCTTATCGCAAACGGCCTCGCCCCGGCTACCCCGGTGCTGATCGCGAGCGATGTCAGCCTTCCGTCGGAACGTCTCGTCCATACCCGACTCGATTTGCTGGCGCTGGTTATAAATCGCGCCTCGGGTGCCGGCCCCGCCTTGATCTTGGTGGGAGAAGCAATGCGCGCCCAAACCGCGCCGAAACTTGTCCAGGCTGCGTACGATGCTAGCGGCAGCGGCACTCTTGCCGTCGGTATGCTCGAGATGCCGTCATAAGCGGTTTGACCGCTTAACGGCTGGCCCAGTCATTTCTTTTCCATTCCGTGGGTTGCATACAGCTTTGATGTCCGGTGTGGTTTGGAGCTGCCGTTGGGAGAAAAGCAGCGAATGGTAATAAAGTCCCATTTTCGCCGATCCGTGTGGTCGGCAGCACTCGATCAGACCCGGTCATTCCGCCGTCCATTTCTAAACATCCGCTTGTGACACGAGCCGCCGTTTACAAATCGAGGAGATGACCATCGGCAACACGCCAGATTTATTATATTGCATGAGAAGGGCGATACGAAACGCGGTCACGCTCGTCCGCCCCATCGATTGATAAGTCCTTGCCGCCATTGTGTCACAACGGCAGCGTATGCGCTGTTCAAGAAGGGCGACGAATATGAAGCGCGGGTCCGTTGTAGCAGTGATGATCTTCGCCGCGTGTTCGACGGCCTCCCAGGGCGGACAGCAACTGCCCACCGGTCAATCGCTGAGCCCGCTTGTTACGCCCGGCGCGCGGTTCGACGCGCTAGTGACGCATGTCGGCCCGCATCCCGACTATGTCGCCGATGGTGCGGCGGCGATGGTCGTCAGCCCTGATCGGCGGCAGATGCTGCTGATGACCAGCGGCTTCAATCGTTACAATGGTGCCGACAGCAAGGTCGTTCCCGATCAGTCGCAGCAATACATCCTGCTTTACGCGATCGACGCGCGGGGCAGCCGACCGCGGCAGACGTTGCGCGTGCCGAACAGCTATTCCGGGATAGCCTGGTTGCCGGACGGATCGGGATTCGTGGTCGGCGGTGGCGTCGACGATGTGGTGCATCGCTTCGCGCGCCGGGGCAGCGCCTTTGCCGAAATCGCGCCGCCGATCACGTTGGGGCACAAGACGGGCAACGGCGCAGCGGTGAAACCGCAGGCGGCGGGGATCGCGGTTAGCGCGGACGGACGCAGGGCGATCGTCGCCAATTACTATAATGATTCCGTGTCGCTGATCGACCTCGCAGGCGGCAGCGTGCTGGCCGAACAGGATTTGCGGCCGGGCAAGATCGATGCGGCGGACAGCGGCAAGCCTGGCGGCGAGTTCCCATTCGCGGTGGCGTGGACGAGCGCGGGCGAGGCCTGGGTTTCGACACCGCGCGATCGGCAATTGGTCGGCCTCTCGATCAGCGCTGACACGCTGAAGGTGACGCGGCGAATCGCCACGATCGGCGAGCCAACCGCGATGCTGTACGACCGGACGGCGCATCGTCTCTACGCGACCGAAGACAATGCCGACCGGCTGGCCATCGTCGATCTGGCGACGGGGCGGATGATCGCCGAACCGCGCCTCGGCTTCCCCGCCGCGCTGGGCGGCGAGCCTGTCCGCAAGGGGCTCAATCCCAATGCGATCGCGCAGGCCCACGACGGTCGGCTCCTCGTGACGTTGGGCGGCGTCAACGCGCTCGCCGTCGTCGCCCCGACCGGCGCTGAACTGGCGGTGACGGCGCTGGTTCCGACCGGCTGGTACCCCAGCGCCGTCGCGACCAGCGCGGATGGCCGGCGGGTCTTGGTCGCCAATCGCAAGAGCCCGCCGGGGCCAAATCCAGCGGGCTGCGCGCCGAAGCTCGCGATCTATCGCGGCCAGCCCAACGCATGCGGCGCGGCGAACCAATATATCTTCCAGCTCGAAAAGTCAGGGCTGTTGCAGTTTCCGATGCCGACCGAGCGGCAATTGTCCCGTACGACACTGCAGGTCGCCGACAATGTCGGGCTATTACGCAACGCAGACCGTGTGGCCGCCGAAGCGCGGATGGCGGCGGTGCGCGCGCGGATCAAGCACGTGATCTTCATCGTGAAGGAAAACCGCACCTACGATCAGGTGCTCGGCGACCTCGAAGTTGGCAACGGCGACCCCAAACTGGCTATCCTCGGGGCACGTCTGTCGCCCAATCACCACCAGTTGGCTCGCCAGTTCGTGACGCTCGACAATTTCTACGACAGCGGCGAACAGTCGAGCACCGGCTGGACATGGACGACCGCAGGCCGCGTGTCCGATCTGCTCGAAAAGACCGCGCCGGTGAACTACGCGCAGCGCGGTCTTGCCTATGAAGCGGAGGAGGCGGATCGCTTCGTCTACACGCAGCAGACGATGGCCGAACGCCAGGCCACCAACCCGGCGCTGGCCAAGGATCCCGATCTGATGCCCGGGCCGGCGCTCCTGACCGCGCCCGATGGCGACGGCGATGATGACGATCGCGGCCAGGGATTCGTGTGGGACGCGGCGATACGCGCCGGGCTCAGCGTGCGAAATTACGGCTTTTCAGACGCATCGATCTATGACGTGGGCGCGCCGGGCACCGTGCCCTTGGTGCGCGAACCGGCCAAGACGAAGACGCGGATCTACACGCCCGGAGACCGGTTGCTCGCCAGCCGCAGTGACCCCTATTTTCGCGGCTTCGACCAGAAGATGCCCGATTATTGGCGGATGCTGGAATGGCAGCGCGAATATAATGCGATGGCGACCGCCGGCACGCTGCCGACATTGACCTTGTTGCGTCTGAGCCATGACCATTTCGGCGACTTTGAGGACGCGCTCGACGGCGTGAATACGGTTGAAACTGAAATGGCCGACAACGACTATGCCGTCGGCCGCGTCGTGGAAGCCGTAGCGGACGGGAAGGCGCGCGACTCGACGCTGATCTTCGTGATTGAGGATGATGCGCAGAACGGTGCGGACCATGTCGATGCCCGGCGCAGCCTGGCGTTTGTGGTGGGGCCAATGGTGAAACAGCATGCGCTGATCTCGACTCGTTACACGACGATCAACATGCTGCGGACGATCGAGGCGGTGCTCGGTCTGGCGCCGCTGGGCCTTAACGATTCACTCGCGATGCCCATGGCCGATCTGTTCGATCCGGCGATGTCGGCCTGGAGCTTCCGCGCGACCGCGTCCGACGTATTGCGCGATACGAAGCTGCCGATCGAGGTGGATCGTTTCGTCGCGGCTGCATCGGTATGCGGCCCCCTGCACGACTCCGAATACTGGGCTGCCGCAATGAAGGGGCAGGATTTTCGAACCGAGGACCATCTCGACACGGCGAAGTTCAACGCCGCCTTGTGGAAGGGGCTGGGGGCTGGGCCGGAGCCGGTCAATCGGCCTAGCACAGACTTGCGCGCCAACCGCCGTGTCCTTGTAGACGGAGCTGACACCCATTGCGGTCCCGCCTTCGCCGCAAAGTGATCTACGCTGTCAGAGCGCGGATGGCGGGAAAGTCCCAAGAGGCGACGACAGTATTCGACCAACTCAAGCCATTTGCGGATGAGCGCGTGAATGACCGCTCCTGAAAGAATCAGTCGCACGCACAGCTGTCAGCATCCTACAATCACGCGCTCGAATCCCGGCTTTAAGTTAAGCTTCTTGTTTCTCACAGCAACGGCCCTCAATCTTCTTGCGAATATCCCCATAGGCGGACTCTTCATGGGCGCATAAGGATTTTCCGTAAGTAGGTGGCAGCGTCAGCATGACAGATCGCTCCACCTACAAAGCGACAGCTGCAAGCGGTACTCAGACCGCCACAGTGATCGCCGCCGGCCTGAGGGACCGAACCCTTACAAGAGGGCTCAAACAAAGTGCTGGACGATCGCGACGCCTATCCGGACGTTGCAGCATGGAGCGTCCGCCAAGTGGACCTCTAGTCATCGATATAAGGCGATCGGCCGACCTGACGCCCGCGCCTGCTCCTGGAGATCCCGATGACCCAGACACCCGCTCCGACACCGCCCTCGCGACTCCGAATCGCGGTGATCGGCGCAGGCCAAATCGGCAGTACCTTCGCGTCTCGGCTCGCACGCAACGGCGGGCATGAGGTCACCGTCGTGGCGCGTCCCGGCTCGCCTCGCGTGGCGCAACTGCAACGTGACGGCGCCATCATCGATTTCGACGGCACCCGCGCAGAGGTTCGGGTGCTGGACCGGCTGGACGAGGGCACAGCATATGATCTGGTGATCGTGACGCTGCTCGCCCATCAGGTCGATGCCATACTCCTGGCCCTGTCCCGCAGTGCCGCGAAGTGCATCCAGTTCATGTTCAACACGTTCGATCCGACGCCCCTCAAAGGCGTCGTCGGTGCAGCGCGCTGCACGTTCGGGATGCCGTTCGTGCAGGCACAGCTCGATACTGACGGCAAGCTCAAGGCGAGCATCGGGGCTGGGGGGCAGAAGACATTGATGGGGCAACAACAGTGGGTCGATGTGTTCAACGCGGCCGGACTTCCGGCCGCGCTCGAACCCGACATGCCGCTGTGGCTACGCTGCCATGCTCCGCTCTGCGTCGCCTTCGAAAGCGTGTCGATTGGCGCCGTGGAGCGAGGCGGCGGCGCATCATGGAGCGAAGCCGTCATCCTGTCGCGAGGCGTTCACGCGAGTTTCGATCTCATCAAGGCGATGGGATACCCGATTTACCCCCGATCGAAGACTTGGCTCGACCGCAGTCCGGTCGCGGCCCTTGCGGGAACGCTCTGGTTCCTGTCGCGCGTCCGCGGATTTCGGGAGTTGTTGGCGACCAGCCGGGCGGAATGCGCAGCCATCATCGACGCGATGGTTCGCGCTGCGCGTCTCCAGCAACGTCCCATCGACGACCGTATCGAGGCGATGCGTCCCGCTAACCATGGCACCCGCCGCGACTGACCGCGGGTTGCTCGTGGACGGCAAGCCGACGCTGAGACGTCCGTGAGATCACCGCCGGCGTCCACACGTTCGGCTACGCGGCCACCGCCTTGGCGAACTCCCGCGGCGAGTGACCGAACGTTCGCTTGAACGCCGCACCGAACGCGCTTTCGGATTCATAGCCGACCGCCGGTGCCACGGTCGCGATGGAGACGCGCCCGCTTGCCAGCCGGTCGGCCGCCACCATCATCCGCCAGCGCGTCAGGTAATCCATTGCCGGCTCGCCGACCGTTTCCTTGAACCGGACGGCAAAGCTCGACCGCGACATGCCGCCGACACTGGCGAGGTCGGCAAGCGTCCAGCGCCGCGCAGGTTCGGCGTGCATCGCCGATATCACCACACGCATCTGCTTGTCGGCCAGCGCGAACAGCCAGCCCGCGCTGTGCGGCGAGCGCTCGGCAAGGTGCAGCCGCAGCGCCTCGATCAGCAGCGTCTGCGCCAAATGCCCCGCCATCAGCGTGCCCCCCGGTTGCGGGTCACGCAGCTCGCGCATCAGCCGCGCGATCAGCCAGCCGAGCGCCGCCTTGGTCGCCTCTGCCCGGATGTGAACGATCGGGGGCAGGATGCCGAGCAGCAGTTCGGTATGGAGCCCCGTGAAGTCGAAGAACCCGCCCACGCCCGAGCAACTGCCGCCGCCACCCAGGACACCCGTCTCGCCGGCTGGGAACGACGGGAAGAAGGCAAAAGCGTCGGTCACCGGCGCGCCGATCGCGCTGTAGAGGCTGAACGCGTTCCCGCGCGGCAGCAGGATGAAGTCGCCCGCTTCGAGCGCCATCGGCGCAGCGTCGCCCTCGAGCGCGATCCAACAGGCCCCTGTGTGGATAGCGAAGCATTTGACACCCTCAGCCGGAGGGTAGGCAAGCGCCCAGTCGCCGCCGGCATCGAGGCCGCGAAATCCGTAGCTGCTGGGCTTCAGCAAGCTGAGCACGTCTGACAAGGGATCCATTGGCAATTCCTGGACGCTGGCGATGAACTGGCGGACGTAGCAGCATGGGCCGTCCAGTAACACTGGCCTATCTCAGATCTTAGCGATGCATCTTCATTTGGCACCGCAGGAGATGGACATGACCGACAACACCGCCCTTTGGCTCTCCTCCAAACGGGCCGACTTCACTCTGGGGGCGGCACCGTTTCCGATCGTGCAGTCGCGAGAAATCGTGATCCGCACACGCGCGATCGCCGTGAACCCGATGGACCGTTTGGTGCAGACCTCGGGTGACCTGATGACGCCGTATCTGCACTACCCGGCGATCCTCGGCTCCGACGTTGCCGGCGATGTCGTTGCGGTCGGAGCGGAGGTGACGCGGTTCAAGGTTGGCGACCGGGTCGTCGGCTTTGCCGCAAGCACCGACAAGACCCGCAACCGCGCTGGCGAAGGTGCCTTCCAGACCTTTGTCGTCTTGCTCGAGCATATGATCGCGACGATCCCCGACGCGCTCTCGTTCGAAGATGCTTCCGCGCTTCCGCTCGGCATCTCGACGGCAGCCTGCGCGCTCTTCCAGCGCGATTTCCTCGCCCTGAACCCGCCCGTCAAGGGAGCGATGGCGACCGGCAAGACCGTTCTGGTGTGGGGTGGATCAACCAGCGTCGGCGTCAATGCGGTGCAACTGGCCGTAGCCGCCGGCTACGAGGTGGTCGCCACGGCCTCACCGCTCAATTTTGACCTGATCAAGCGGCTCGGCGCAGCGGCTGTGTTTGATTATCGCAGCCCGACGGTGGTTGCCGACATATCCGCAGCGCTTCGCGGGAAAACGGTCGCCGGCGCCGTCGCGATCGGCGCGGGATCGGTGCAGCCGTGCATCGACATTCTGGGAACGTGCGACGGCAATCGCTTCATTGCGACGGCGACGCCGCCCGCGTCTTTCGATGCCGTCCCGGCCGGGCGTGGTCATTGGCGCAAGTTGATTGCCGCGATGGCCGGCACGGTCGCTGGCAACATCGCGCTCGCGCTGCGCGCACGCCGCAACAAGGTGAGGCTGAAAATGATTTGGGGCAGCACGCTGGTCAGCAACGAAGTGGGGCCGATGATCTTCGAAACATTCCTGCCCGAAGCGCTGTCCGACGGCCGATACGTTGCAGCCCCTGCGGTCGAGGTCGTAGGGCACGGGCTTGCGGCGATTCCGGCAGCGCTCGAACGGCAGCGCCGCGGCGTCTCGGCGACCAAGCTGGTGGTGACGTTGTGAGCGGCGTCGTTGTCAGCGTCACCAGGTTCCGCGTTCGCAGCCTGCGGTTTCTGCCCTTCTTCCTGATCCATGCGCAGCGCTGCCTCGCGCAGATCAGGAGAAGCGACGGCTATTTGGCCGGGGCGCTACGCCACGATCGCGATCACGCCTATTGGACGACAAGCGTGTGGCGCGACGAGGCTGCACTCCTGGCCTATGTCACCGGCGGTGCCCACCGCACCGCGATGCCCAAGTTGAGCGCGTGGGGTGACGAGGCCAGCACCGTTCGGTGGGTTCAGGACAGCGATGAACTTCCATCTTGGCCCGAGGCGATCGAGCGGATGCGCCGCGAGGGGCATCCGATCCCGCTCTGTCACCCGGGACCAGGTCATGCCGGTCTCGGCTTCGCGGCAAGCGAGCCGGCGCAGATGGCACGGATCTGACTGGTCGCATTGTCCGTCACCTCTGCGCTAATCCTAAGAGTTGCTGCAGCGAATGGCGACAATGCGTCGAACCCGACATTCACGACGTATCCCCGAACGACGGCTTCGTCTCAAATCTGTTCATCCCCGACGTCGATGCCGCGCGTGAATGTACGGCAGCTTTCACGGTTCGTCTCGGCGGCCATGAACGACGAGGAATGTCGCGTAGCTGCCGTTGTTACGTCAACTGGAGCGATCCTGCCTGTTGAGTCCAGTTGAAGACTGGCGGCAACACGACAGAGCCGGTCGGAGCGACGTCAAGTTTGCATCAATATCGTCGTGCAACGTCACGCAGCGTCGTTCCTTTAAAGCCGGATACGCGCGATTTTACGTGATCGGCGCGCGTGGTGCGGCCGTAGCCGGATTTCGCGTAATGACACCCACCAGACTGCTCGTCGGCCAGATTGTCCTCGTTTTTGCGATCGTGATCGCGGGCGTCTGGGGCGCGACGCAGTGGGCGGCGGCGATGCTGGCATACCAGCCCCAACTCGGTCCGACCTGGATGATCGCCTTCGGGCACCGGATCTATGCCCCATGGGCGCTGTTCGAATGGTGGTATCACTATGAAGCCTATGCCCCTCGGGTTTTCAACAGGGCGGGTATGCTGGCTGGGGCGAGTGGATTTCTCGCCTGTGGCGCCGCAATTGCAGGTTCCCTTTGGCGCGCACGCGCGCTCGGAAACGTCACCACCTATGGGTCGGCACGCTGGGCGGCGGTGCATGAAATCGAGAAGGCTGGCCTGTTCCGCGATGCCGGCGTCTTCCTCGGGATACTGCACGGTCGGTACTTGCGGCATGACGGGCCTGAACACGTCATGGCGTTCGCGCCCACGCGCTCGGGCAAGGGTGTCGGCCTCGTCGTGCCGACATTGTTGTCGTGGACCGGCTCGGTGCTGGTTCACGACATCAAGGGAGAGAATTGGCAACTGACCGCTGGTTGGCGCTCGCTCTTCTCGCACACCTTGCTGTTCAACCCGACCGATCCGCTGTCAGCACGCTACAATCCGCTGACAGAGGTGCGGCGCGGCGAGAACGAGGTGCGCGACGCCCAGAATATTGCAGACATTCTGGTCGATCCCGAAGGGGCGTTGGAGCGGCGCAATCACTGGGAAAAGACCAGCCACTCCCTGTTGGTCGGCGCGATCCTCCACGTTCTGTATGCGGAGGAGGAGAAGACGCTCGCGCGGGTCGCGACGTTCCTGTCCGATCCGCAGCGCACGTTTCTCGAAACCCTCAAGCGGATGATGAACACCAATCATCTCGGCGACGACAACCACCCTCGCGTGCACCCGGTCGTCGCCTCCGCCGCACGTGAGCTGCTTGACAAGTCGGAGAATGAGCGCTCCGGCGTGCTGTCGACCGCGATGTCGTTCCTCGGCCTGTATCGTGATCCCACGATCGCCGCCGTCACGTCGCGGTGTGACTGGCGGATTGCCGACCTAGTCGAAGGCAAGCGTCCGGTTTCGCTCTATCTCGTCACGCCGCCGTCTGACATTTCACGGATCAAACCGCTCGTCCGCCTCATTCTCAACCAGATCGGCCGACGGCTGACCGAGCACCTCGATGCCAAGCGGTCCCAGACCGGGCGCCATCAGTTGCTGATGATGCTCGACGAGTTCCCAGCACTCGGCAGGCTCGACTTCTTCGAGACCGCGCTCGCCTTCATGGCCGGCTACGGCATCCGCGCCTTCCTGATCGCACAGTCGCTCAACCAGATTTCCAAGGCATATGGCGAGAACAACGCGATCCTCGACAACTGCCATGTGCGCGTTGCGTTCAGCACGAACGACGACGGCACCGCCAAACGTATCTCCGATGCGCTCGGCACTGCGACCGAGCAGCGCGCGATGCGCAACTATGCCGGACATCGCCTTGCACCCTGGCTCGCACACGTCATGGTCAGCCGGCAGGAGACCGCCCGGGCGTTGCTGACGCCTGGCGAGGTCATGCAGCTTCCGCCAACCGACGAACTGGTCCTGATATCCGGCATGGCGCCGATCCGGGCCACCAAATTGCGCTATTTTATGGACCGCAATTTCCGTGGCCGCGTACTGGCTCCGCCGACACTGGCTCTCGATGGCTATGCCGATCGTCCGCCGCCTCGCAGCAATCCATGGGGGACCTTCGCGCGCCGGCCAGATCCACGCCTCGAACGGATTGTCGAGGAGGCCGCGCCGACGAACAGCGATGCCGCGAGCGAAGATGGCGGTGTTCAGCAACAACGCCATCCGGGGCTCGCCGAGGAGCAGCAGTCCAGCCCGATCGCGCCCGAACAGCCGGTGTTCGCCGGAATGTTCGATGAGGTTGATGATCCGGGGTCCGACCTTCGCGCGATCAACCAAACGCGCTCCGTGAATACCGTGAGCAAGGCAGTGGCGATCGACGAAGGCGCGGGCCGTGACGCGCCGGTGCCAGCATTCGGGGCCGGTCGATGAAGCCCCGGCACCACATCTATCTGAGCGAAAGCCGGAGCGCTGAGCTCGAAGCGTTGGCCAACGACTCCGGGGCCGCCAAGTCGGCGATCGTGGAGGATGCTTTGCGCGACTTCATGCGCAACCGCGGGACACGCGAGCTGGACCAGACCTTCGGTCCCAGATTCGATCGGTTGCAGCGCGAGATCGTGGCGCTGCGCCGCGACTTCGACGTGCTGTTCGAGAGCTTCGCGGCGTTCGTCCGCTATGAGCTCACTATCAACCCGCCGATCCCGGAAAACGACACTGCCCGAATTGCGCAGGGGCGGGAGCGCTACCGCGAGTTCGTGCGACAGGTCGGACGGCAGGTCGAGGCGCGTCAGCGCAAGATCGCCGGTGGTGAAGCTGAGGTCCTCCCATGAGCCGGGACGAATCCACAGACCGCCGCAGGTCAATGCTGCGCAGCGCGATGGGGCCTGCCATTGCCGCAGCGCTGTCCGACCCATTCGTGCTCGAGATCATGGTCAATCCCGATGGCTCGCTTCGCCTGGACCGATTGGGCGAAGGGCGGACCGACACCGGGGTCCGGTTCGACCCGTCGCAGGTCGAGCGTATCATCCGCCTGGTCGCAAGCCATTCGCGCACCGAAGTACATGGCGCCGCGCCGATCGTATCGGCCGAGCTCCCGCCGCATGGTGAAGGGGCGGGAGAGCGGTTCGATAGACTGTTGCCGCCGGTCTCGCTCGCGCCGTGTTTCTCGATCCGCAAGCCGGCGCAGCGTCTCTACACGCTGATCGATTATGTGAACGACGGCATCATGTCCGCGGACACCGCACGGTTGCTCTCGCTGGCGGTGGTCGCGCGTCGCAACATCCTTGTCGTCGGCGGCACGAGTTCGGGCAAGACGACGCTAGCCAATGCTCTGCTCGCCGAAATGGCACATCTCGACGAACGCGTGATCCTGATCGAGGACACGCGCGAGCTGCAGTGCCCGGCGACCGACACCGTCGCGCTACGTACCCGCGCAGGATTCGTCAGCATGGCGGATCTCGTTCGCTCGACGCTGCGGCTTCGCCCCGACCGGATCATAGTCGGCGAGGTCCGCGGCCCCGAAGCGCTCGACATGCTCAAGGCCTGGAACACTGGCCACCCCGGCGGCATCGCGACGGTCCACGCCAACAGCGCGGTGTCGGCGCTCTATCGGATCGAGCAGCTGGTGCAGGAGGTGGTGGTCACCGTTCCGCGGCGGCTGATTGCCGAAGCGATCGACACGATCGTGTTCATCGCCGGCCGCGGCACCGCGCGCCGCGTCGAAACGCTCGCCCGGGTCGTCGGGCTCGATCCGGACGGCGGTTACGCCGTGCTCTCGCTTTCAGAGACTTCCACCAGTGTAAACCAAGGAGATTGACCATGCGTACGTTACGCCTGCCTCGTCGTTCCTCGACCCTCATGCTGAGCGCCGCCGCCGCCTTGGCGATGACGGTCACCCACCAGGCGACCGCCGCCGGAACGGGGATGCCGTGGGAGCAGCCGCTCCAGCAAGTGCTCGATTCCGTTCAGGGACCGGTCGCCAAGATCGTCGCGGTCATGGTGATCATCACCACCGGCCTCACCCTCGCCTTCGGCGAGACCGCCGGCGGCTTCCGCCGGCTCATCCAGATCGTCTTCGGGCTTTCGATCGCCTTTGCCGCGTCGTCCTTCTTCCTGAGCTTCTTCAGCTTCGGCGGCGGGGCGCTGATCGCATGATCGGGTCCGGCCAGCACATCGCCGGCTTCGAGGCGCCGATCCACGGCGCGCTCGGGGTGCCCATCCTGCTCGGCGGGGCCCCGCGCGGTATCGCGATCGTCAACGGCACGATCGCCGCTGCCTTCGGGCTCGGGCTACAGCAATGGCTGGTCGGACTGGTTCTCTGGGCGGGCGGGCACAGCCTCGCAGTGTTCGCCGCCCGGCGCGATCCGGATTTCGCGCCCGTCCTGCTCCGCCACCTCCGGCAGAAAGGGTATTTCGCATGCTGAATCTGCGTGAATACCGCCAGCGTGCCGACCGGCTGGCAGATCATCTTCCTTGGGCCGCTCTGGTGGCACCGGGGGTGGTGCTCAACAAGGACGGCAGTTTCCAACGGACGCTCGCGTTTCGTGGCCCCGATCTCGAGAGTGCGACAGAGGCGGAACTGGTCTCGGCCTGTGCGCGTGCCAACAACGTCCTGAAACGCTTCGGCTCGGGCTGGGCGCTGTTCTTCGAGGCCGAGCGGCGCGAAGCTATTGGGTACCCCGACAGCGTGTTTCCGGACGTCGCGTCGCGGCTGGTCGACGAGGAGCGCCGCGCGACCTTCCAGGCCGAGGGCACCCATTTTGAAAGCCGTTTCTTTCTTACCCTGACTTGGCTTCCGGGCGCGGATGGTGCCGACGCGGCAGGCCGGTCGATGATCGAGCGGCCCGAGGATGCAAAGGGCAGGGACTGGCGGGCAAGTCTCGCCGCATTCGCTGCAGAGACCGACCGCGTCATCGATCTGCTCGCCGGCTTCATGCCCGAGATGCGTGGACTCGGGTCCGCCGAAACCCTCACCTACCTTCACGGCACGATCTCGACCCACCGTCATTACCTCGGCGTGCCCGAGACGCCGATGTATCTCGACGGGGTGCTCGCCGATACACCGCTCATCGGTGGTCTGGAGCCAAAACTGGGCGACCTGCACCTGCGGACCGTGACCGTGATGGGCTTTCCCAACCTCAGCCGGCCCGGAATCCTCGACGCGCTCAACCACCAGAATTTCGGGTATCGCTGGGTTACTCGCTTCATCGCACTCGACAAGACCGAGGCCACCAAGGCGCTGACCAGGATACGGCGGCAGTGGTTCAACAAGCGCAAGTCGATCACCGCGATGCTGCGCGAAGTGATGTACAACCAGCCAGCGCAACTCCTCGACAGCGACGCCGACAACAAGGTGCTCGACGCCGATCTCGCACTGCAGGCGCTCGGAAGCGAGTATGTCTCGTTCGGGTATCTGACGACAACGATCACCGTTGCCGATGCCGACTGCGCTCGCGCCGACGACAAGGTGCGTAGCGTCGAGCGCATCGTCAATGGGCTCGGGTTCACCTGCATGCGGGAGGGCATCAACGCCGTCGAGGCGTGGCTGTCATCGCTGCCGGGACAAGTTTACGCAAATGTTCGCCAGCCGCTCGTCCACACGCTCAACCTCGCGCATCTCATGCCGTTGTCTTCGGTCTGGGCGGGCCCCACCGAGAACACGCATCTTGGCGGGGCACCATTGTTGACCGCGCAGACGGCGGGCTCGACCCCGTTCCGGCTGTCTACGCACGTTGGCGATGTCGGCCACATGCTTGTCGTCGGCCCAACCGGCGCGGGGAAGTCCGTGTTGCTCGCCCTCATAGCATTGCAATTCCGCCGCTATCACGGTGCGCAACTCTATATCTTCGACAAGGGACACTCGGCGCGCGCCGCGGTACTGGCCATGGGAGGCGCGCATCACGCGCTCGGCCTCGGCGCTGAAACGAGAGGGCAGGGCGGTATCGCGTTCCAGCCGCTGCGTGACATCGATGCGCCTGCCGAACGCGCGTGGGCGGCCGAATGGGTCACCGCGCTGCTCGCGCACGAAAAGATCGTCGTCACCCCCGAGATCAAGGAGACGATCTGGTCGGCACTGGGGATCCTTGCCTCGGCCCCGGAGGAAGAGCGAACCCTCACCGGCCTGGCGCTGCTGCTGCAGTCGAACGCGCTGCGATCAGCGATCACGCCCTACACGCTGGAGGGGCCATACGGTCGGCTGCTCGATGCCGCCGAGAGCGGGCTCGTCATCTCGGATATCCAGTGTTTCGAGACCGAAGCGCTGATGGGGCAGGCGGGTGTGGTCGCGCCGGTGCTCACCTATCTGTTCCACCGGCTCGAACAGCGCTTCAATGGACGACCGACGTTGTTGATCCTCGACGAGGCCTGGATCTTTCTCGACCATCCATTGTTCGCCGCGCGCATCCGCGAGTGGTTGAAGACGCTCCGCAAGAAGAATGTCGCGGTGCTGTTCGCGACGCAGAGCCTGGCCGATATCGCCGACAGCAGCATTGCGCCTGCGATCATCGAAAGCTGCCCGCAGCGTATCCTATTGCCTAACGACCGCGCGATCGAACCGCAGTCGCGCTCCGCTTATGAGCGGTTCGGACTCAACGACCGTCAGATCGAACTGATCGCCCGCGCGACGCCCAAGCGGCAATATTACCTGCAATCGACCCGCGGCAATCGGCTCTTCGAACTTGGCCTGGGGCCGGTCGCTCTGGCGCTGTGTGGAGTGTCCGATCCGGAGTCGCAGAAACGCATCGATGCCCTGCTCGCCGAGCACGGTGCCGAGAGCTTCGCCGCGCACTGGCTCAATGACGCCGGTCTCGACTGGGCAGCAACACTGCTCCGCTTCCTCGCAGATTCCCAACCGCAACCGTCAGACTTGGAGATGCCGTCATGATTTCGCTCAGCCCAATGCGCTCAGTTCACCTGCACACCATCTCAAAACGGGGTTCCGGCGTAACCCTTGCCGTACTTCTGGCGCTGGCGAGCGTGCCGGTCCGCGCGCAATGGACGGTGTTCGACCCGACCAACTATTCGCAGAACCTGCTCACCGCCGCGCGCTCGCTTCAGCAGATCAACAACCAGATCCAGTCGCTACAAAATCAGGCGATGATGCTTACCAACATGGCGAAGAACCTCAGCCATATCGATTTTCCCGAGCTCCAGGCGCTGCGTGCGACGCTGCAGCAGATCGACACGCTGATGGGACGGGCCAAGGCGATCGAATATCAGGTCGGCAATGTCGATGCCCAATTCCGGCAGATGTTTCCGACAAGCTTCAACGCGGCACTGACGTCGAACGATCATGTTGCCGCTGCCAAGGCACGGATGGATGCCTCGATGTCGGCCTATCAGGAGACGATGGACGTGCAGGCGCAGATCGTTGCGAACGTGACGGCCGACGCCGCGACCTTGTCGGCGTTGACCGCCAAGAGCCAGGGTGCGGAAGGCGCACTGCAGGCAGCGCAAGCGACCAATCAGCTGCTTGCGCTAATCGCCAAGCAACAGATGCAGCTCCAGAACCTTTTGGTATCGCAGGGGCGCGCCTCCGCGCTCGATCAGGCTCGGCAACTTCAGTCGCAGAGCGACAGCAGCGCCGCCACGGCCAAGTTTCTTGGTTCCGGCTCCGCCTACACGCCCAAGTAGGTGGTCGGACAGACGGCCGCGGTCCTCTCGCCATCGCCTTCGCCGCGGCGCGCGCGGCCCCTACGCGCGCCTCGCGGCATCTTTCACGATCGGGAAGGCACTCCGATGAATGACCTCAACGTCATCGACCAGTTCATGGCCACCTTCATTCGATATATCGACAGCGGGTTCGGTCTGCTGGGCGGCGACGTCGCGTTCCTGACGAGTACGTTGATCGCGATCGATGTCACGCTCGCCGGTTTGTGGTGGGCAACGGGCGGCGATCAGGATGTTCTTGGCAAACTGCTGAAGAAGATTTTGTACGTCGGTGCCTTCGCCTTCATCCTCAACCGCTTCTCGATGCTCGCTGACATCATCTTCCGGTCTTTCGCAGCGGCAGGCCTGACCGCGGGCGGGGGTACGATCACCGCCGACGATCTGCTGAGACCGGGCCGGCTTGCCGCGACGGGCTTCACCGCAGCGTGGCCCTTGCTCGATCAGGTGCGGCAGCTGAGCGGCTTCACGACCTTTTTCGACAATTTCCTGACGATTGTCGTGCTGCTGTTTGCCTGGGTGATGGTGATCTGCGCCTTCTTCATCCTCGCGGTGCAGATGTTCGTGACGATCCTCGAGTTCAAACTGACCACGCTGGCAGGCTTTGTGCTGGTGCCGTTCGCGCTGTGGAATCGGACCAGCTTCCTTGCCGAGCAGGTGCTCGGTAACGTCGTCAGCTCCGGCGTAAAAGTTATGGTACTCGCCGTCATCGTTGGAATCGGCTCGGGCTTCTTCACGGATTTCACCAAAGCGCTCGCGGGTCACGAGCCGGATATCGGCCAAGCCATGAGCCTGGTGCTGGGATCGCTCAGCCTGTTCGGGCTCGGCGTGTTCGGACCGGGCATCGCCTCGGGCCTGGTGGCCGGCGCTCCGCAGCTTGGTGCTGGCGCCGCGATTGGGACCACGATCGGCGCCGCCGGCATAACCGCCCTTGGCGGCGGCGCGGTGGCCGGTGCCGTGAGCGCGGCCGGAGCTGGAGCGCTCGGCGCAGTCCGCGGCGGGACGGCGATGGGATCGGCGACATCCACCGCTTATGGCCTCGGCCAGACTGCCGCGGGATTGAACACCGTCGGTGCTGGCTTGAATGGCATAGCTCAGGCGGCTGGTGGGGCCTTGCGGCAGAAGGCCAGTGCGACGCTTGGTCTCGCCGAGGCGCGGCAATCAGGCCGCGACGCCGCTTGGTCCGCGCTGAATGGCAGCTCTAGCCCTAGTCCGCGCGGCGGCCGTTCTGATGGCGACCCGTCAGTGCCCGGATGGGCACGCGCCATGCGTCAGGAGCAATCCGCGCGCCATCATCGCCACGCTGCCGTGCAGGCGCTGCGCGAAGGCGACCGCGGCGGCGCATCTGCAACCCCCGATATCAAGGAAAAGGAGGATTGATCCCATGGTCTTCAAGCGAAGCGTGCAGCGTTACGGGCGCACTCCCGAACCCGAGACCCCCTATCAGCGTGCCGGCCAAATGTGGGACAACCGCATCGGTACCGCGCGCGCTCAGGCCAGCAACTGGCGCTTGATGGCGTTTGGTGGCCTTGCCCTCTCGAGCATGATGTCAGCGGCTCTGATCTGGCAGTCGTCACAGAGCCGTGTCACGCCCTATGTCGTCGAGGTCGATCGCCTTGGAGAGGCCCGAGCGGTCACGGCGGCCGAAGCGGGCTACCGCGCAACTGATCCGCAGATCGCGTGGCACCTGGCGAAGTTCATCGAGAACGTCCGTTCGATTTCGCTCGATCCCGTGCTGATGCGGCGAGACTGGCTATCCGCCTACGATTTCGCAACCCAGCGTGGCGCGGTAGCCCTCGGCGATTACGCGCACACCGCCAATCCGTTCGCCGCAATCGGCGAGAAGACGGTGTCGGTGCAGATCGTCAGCGTAGTGCGCGCGTCGGATCGGTCATTCCAGATCAAGTGGATCGAGAGTGCTTATGACCGCGGTGCGTCAGTCGGCGTATCGCACTGGACCGGCATCCTGACGATCGCCACCCGGACACCGTCGACCGCCGAAACGCTGCGCAGGAATCCGCTCGGCATCTATGTGGACGCGATCGACTGGAGCCGCGAACTTGATCCGCCGGCGCCTGCGCAACCCCCGCTGCCCCCGCCGGACCAGGCGCAGACCGTTCCGGTCGGTTCGCCGGTCGATCCGACGCTCGCAACTCAATCCATCCAATCTCCGGAGGTTAAGCCGTGAACCGCTTTCCTATCTTCGCAGCTCTGTCGACCGTGGTGATGATCGTACCGGCTGGCAGCGCATTGCCCATTCAAGCGAAGACCGTCCCGACTAGTGTCAAGCCTGGACCGGCGCCCAGCGCCGTGACCGCGCGGGAAGAAGCCCGGGGCTCGTTGAGACCCGCGCGGCGCTTCAGCCGCCTGCATCGCCGCGCGCTGCCGTCTGCCTTGGCACATGTCGCAGCGGCCAATCGAGCGGCGACGCTCGAGCCGACATCGCACGCCTATCTCAACGGAGTGCAGGTCTATCCCTATGCCGAGGGCATCCTCTATCACGTGTATGCGGCGCCCGAGCGGGTGACCGACATCGCATTGCAACCGGGCGAAGCGCTCGGCGCGGTAGCAAGCGGCGACACCGTTCGTTGGGTGATCGGCGATACCAGCAGTGGCTCCGGCGCCGAAAAGCGGACGCACGTGTTGGTAAAGCCATTCGCGACGGGGCTTACGACCAACCTCGTCATCACGACGGATCGTCGGACGTATCATATAACGCTGGCCAGCACTGCCGCGGCCATGGCAGCGATATCCTGGATCTATCCGCAGGATGCGATGATCGCGTTGAAACACGTCGAGGCCCAAGCTCAGGCTGCGGCTCCTGTGGCGACGGGGCTTGAAATCGAAAAGCTTCACTTCGATTACGCGCTATCCGGTGACCATCCGGCCTGGCGACCGCTGCGCGCGTTCGACGATGGCCGGCAAACGTTCATCGAATTCCCTGCATCACTGGCTGTTGGTGAAGCGCCGCCGCTCTTTCTGGTCGATAGCCACGGCGTTGCGCAGCTCGTGAACTACCGGGTGTCGGGACGCTTCTACATCGTCGATCGCTTGTTCGATGCCGCAGAACTCAGGCTCGGGACCAAACATCAGGATGTGGTCCGGATTTCGCGCGCTGCCGCGCCAGCTGCTTTGCAAGGGAGGGCGTCGTGACCGAGGTCGACGAGCGCGCCGTTGAAGAGCGTCCACACGAGCGAGAAACGGTAGAGGAGGGCGCCCCACCCAAACTTGATCCCGAAGCCATGGTGTTAAGGGCAAAGCCCTCCCGTGCGATCCGGTTCAAGCGACAGATCATCATTGGAGGCGCTGCTCTCGCAGTGATCGTCTTCGTGGCAGTCGGCTACATTGCACTCAGGCCGGCCGTGGTGCGGATGATCCATGCGGACGATGAGCGCGCTGTTGCGGGCAAGGGTACGCCGGACGCGCTAAACGCTTTGCCCGACACTTATGGCACGGCACCAAAGCTCGGCCCGCCTCTGCCTGGCGATCTTGGCCGGGGGATCCTCGAGCGCCAGCGCAGCATGCCGCCACAGGACGCAATGGGAGAGGGGGCCAAGATCGACCAAGCGGAGGTTACCGCGCGCGAGCGCCGTGATGCCGAAATCAAATCCGCAAGAGAGTCGGGCCTGATCGTCCAATCCGGCAACCGGACGGCGGCAGTTGAGCCCGTTGCCTCGCCCAACGCCGCGCCAACCGCGACAGAGCCGGTCAAGGTCGCGACGGACTCCGAGCACGACCCGAACGGGCAGCAGCGCAAGTCCGATTTCGTGGGTGCGCAGGACAAGGGAGGCGACGTCAATCCGCACGCCCTTATCGCCGCGCGGTCTCCCTACATGCTATCGGCCGGCAGCGTGATCGCTGCCAGCCTCATCACGGGCTTACGCTCCGATCTGCCGGGGCTCGTAACCGCGCAAATTACCGAACGGGTCTATGACAGTGCCACCGGACGAATTCTGCTCATTCCGCAGGGGGCAAGGTTGATCGGCTCCTACGATAGCGTGGTGGCCTTCGGGCAACGTAACGCTCTGGTCGTCTGGCAGCGGATCATCATGCCGGATGGCAGCTCGCTGCAGATCGACAATGTGCCGGCGGCCGATCCATCCGGCTATGCCGGGCTGAAAGATAAAGTGGATTTTCACACATGGGCGCTGCTCAAAGGGGTAGCGTTGTCGACGCTATTGGGCGTCGGTTCGAGCCTGACCGTCACTGGAGAGAGCGATCTGGTCCAGGCAATTCGAGAGTCTACGCAGCAAAATGTTTCGCGCGCGGGAGACCAGCTCACCTCTCGAAACCTGCAAATTCAGCCGACGATCACGATCCGTCCCGGCGCACCGGTGCGCCTCGTGGTTCACCGTGACCTGATCTTTGCCCCCCCCGGTTCGATAGGAGGAGACCATGGCTAACCTGAAACTCGCGCGTTTGCCGGACAGAACACCGGTCAAGCTGACTATCACGATTGCGCCCGATCTGAACCAAATGCTGAGCGAATATGCTGCGGTCTACGCGGCCAGCTATGGTCGCGAGGAGCCGGTCGTTGAGTTGATACCGGCGATTTTGGCGGCGTTCCTCGATAGCGACCGAGACTTCTCGCGCGCGATTCGAAATCGGTCCACTTAACCACTGGCCGGGTTGAAAGCAGCAAAATGACACAGCCAGTGGCGGGAGAAGCGCTGTTGACGCCGAGTGAAGTGGCAGAGCGACTCCGCGTGGACGTTCGAGACGTACGCCGCTGGCTACGACGCCTTTGTGCGCAACACAGCATCGTGCCGTTAAGGGTGCGCGGGCGCATGCGGCTCACGGAGGCACAATATTCGGAACTCCTTGTGAGGCTGAAATGCTTACGATCAGACGGCGCGGTCGCGCGGGGATCTGGCACGGTCGAGGATCGGTCTCGTTGGGCGAGCGGTCCTTCGTCGTCGCAGAATTCAGTACGGGCACGCGTGACGAGGATGCGGCGCGGCACTTGATGGCGGAGCGCGAGCGAGCGCTGCGCGAGGAGTTGATGTTCGGGCCGCGGGCTGTGGCCAGCCGCGCAGTGATCGCCGACGCGTTCGAGGCGTATCTGGCAAAGCCCAAACGACCTAACTCGAGCGATAACCTGCGTGTTGGAGTTATGAACGAGCGGATCGGGAACATGTCGCTGGCGGATCCTCGCGCTGCGTGGCGGACGTTTCAGGACGCGTTTCTGGCGGGATACGCGCCAGCCGGCCAGGATCGCTACCGCTCGCTACTCCAGGCCTGCATCAACGTCTGGCAGGAGCGGCACGACCTGCCGCCGATCAAAATCAAGGCGATCGCGTTCGACAATCAGCGAATTCGCTTCTTGAGTCATGCCGAGCGCGATCGGCTGATCGGGTGTTATGTGGGTCATGTTCAGCCGATCGTGACGATGTTCGCCTTCCAGGGTCCCCGGACGCAGGAAGCACTGCAGCTGCACTGGGGGGCAGGGGGCGTGGACCTCGCACGTGGCACGATCTTCTTTGCGCGTACGAAGACCGGCAACCCGCGCACGGTGGCGCTGCACCCACGCGTGGAAGCGATGCTGCGGCCGCTGTGGGAGAAGCGCGGCAAGCCGGACACAGGGCACGTGTTCCTAAACCGACTTGGTCGCCCCTATACCGACACGCGCGACCTCGCGGTGCAAGGCGGCAACCCGCTCAAACGCGCCCACACCACCGCTTGCGAACGCGCCGGCGTCGCGAACTTTACCGTCCATGACTGGCGCCACCACTGGGCGAGCCATTGCGTAATGGCCGGGGTGGATCTCATCACGATCATGCGGTTGGGCGGGTGGAAATCGCTGCGAATGGTCCAGCGCTACGCCGCCGTCGATACCACTCATATGCAGGAAGCGGTCAGCAAGCTCGTGTGAGCAAGTACAATTTAGTAAGTTGCAGCGGCTGCGATAGTATCCATCCGGCGAAGGCCGCGCAGCCAAGCTATCTTACATAAGCTGCGAGCGTCGTTCATCGAGCATTTCGTTGAGGCGATCGAGGCCCCAACGAGTGAACGCGGTGACGGACTCGGCTGTTTCGTCGAGGCTGTCGATGATGCTGAGGCAGCCGTCCTCGGGTGACATTTGTTCGGCCAGTTCCTCAATGAGATCGAGATCAACACAGAGTCGGAGTGCGGCGTAGCGACTGGTGAACACCATGGACGGGGCGGCCATCAGGCGGCTTTTGCGACCTGGTTCGAGGGTGACCAGTTCCAGGGAAAGAGTTCGTCGAGCCGGGCGGCGGGATGATCGGCGATACGGGCGAGGACGTCGGCGAGCCATGCCTGCGGATCGACGTTGCTGAGCCGCGCGGTCTGGATGAGGGTGTAGAGGATCGCGGCACGCTGCCCGCCACGATCGGAACCGCAGAACAGCCACGCTTTGCGGCCGAGCGGGATGCAGCGAAGCGTACGCTCGGCGGCGTTGTTGGAGAGGCAGACCCGGCCATCGTCGAGGAACCGGGTGAACGCACCCCAGCGCCGCAGCATGTAGTTGATCGCCTTGGCGAGGTCGTGGTTGCGCGACAACGTCGCGTGTTGGGCGGTGAGCCAGGCCTGAAGCTCGTTCATTACCGGCGCGCTGCGCTGCTGCCGCGCGGCCAGGCGATCGGCGGGAGGCTTGCCGTTGATCTCACGCTCGATGTCGAACAGGGTATCGAGCCGTCGCACCGCCTCAAGCGCGATCGGGTAGATCATGCCGGCGTGTTCGCCGCGGCTCTTCTTGCGAGCGGCACCCGCGACATCGGCGAGCTCGAAGAACTTGCGCCGGGCGTGCGCGAAGCAACCAGCCTCGCGCACTGAACCGGGCAAGCGCCCGTCTCGATACAGCGCACCATAGCCACCATAAGCGTCGGCTTGCAGGATCCCGGACCAGGTCGCGAGATGCGCCTGGGGATGTTCGCCGCGTCGGTCGCGTGAGTAATGGAACAGTGCTGCCGGCGGATCGGCACCGGCGAACGGCCGATCATCGCGGACGTACACCCACAATCGACCGACATCGGTCTTGACCTTGGCCATGACCGGCACGGTCGTATCGTCGCCGTGCAGCCGCTCGGCGGCGAGGACATGCGCCTCGATCCGCTTGTAAAGCGGCGTGAGCGCAAAGGCGGCCGCGCCGACCTGATCGGCGAGCGTGGAGACGCTGAGCGGCACGCCTTCGCGGGCGAACCGTTCGGCCTGGCGGTTCAGCGGCTGGTGCTGCCCGTACTTCTCGAACAAGAGCATCGCGAGAAAGCTGGGTCCGGCCCACCCGCGCGGCACGACATGGAACGGTGCCGGCGGTTGGGTGATCTTCTCACAGTCCCGACAGGCGACCTTCTCGCGCACGGTCTGAATGACCTTCCACGCGCGCGGGATCACCTCGAGCGTCTCGGTCACATCTTCGCCGAGCTTCGACAGGCGCGTGCCACCGCAGGCCGCGCACGCGCACGGCGCTGCGATGACCACGCGCTCGCGCGGCAGATGGGAGGGGAATGGCTGGCGCGCCGGTCGCTTGCGCTCGAACGAGGCGACGCTGGTCGCCTTGGCGGCGGCGACTTCGGCGACGAGGCCGTCCGTGCCGGCGTCCGCTTCAAGGTCCTCGAGTTGCAGCTCCATCTGCTCGAGCAGACGGCGGCTGCGCTCGGCGCTTGGGCCGTACTGTTCACGCCTGAGCCTGGCGATCTGCAGCTTGAGGTGCACGATCATCGCCTGGGTCGCGCTCTCGCGCGCCGCGGCGGTGGCAAGGCGCGCCTCGGCCTCGTCGGCGCGCTGGATCGTTGCAGCAAGCAGCGCCTTGAGCGCTGCGATATCATCCGGAAGAGGCGAAATGACGGCTTCCACGACGGAGAGTGAATCATCCTCCACGCCCTCATGCAAGCCGCAAAATGCGCTATCCCGCGCTCGCCGGGCGCCAGCTATGCTGCGGATTACGCCAGTCTATCCCGTCGAGCAGGCAGGCCAGCTGCGAGCGCGTCAAGGACACCACGCCATCCTTCGCCGAGGGCCAGATGAAGCGGCCGCGCTCGATCCGCTTGGAGTAGAGCGATGCGCCGATCCCGTCGTGCCAGATGATCTTCACCAACGATCCGGCACGGCCTCGGAACACGTACAGGTCGCCGCCATGCGGATCGCGGCCCAGACCTTGCTGCACGAGCAGCGCCAGACCCTGCATCCCCTTGCGCATATCGGTGTGGCCCATCGCGATCCACACCCGTGCATCCGACGGGATCATCGCATCGCCTTCAAGGCCGCCGCCGCCAGAGCCGGTGACGCTGAAGCAAAGATCTTCAGCCGCCCGCCATCGGGCAGATCGAAAACGGCAGCGACAACGGGCTCGCACACTTGCTGGGGTCGCTCATCCACCAGCACCGCCGGCACGAAGGCCGGGTCCGCCTGGCGCCGCATCACTTGCCGCCACTCGTAGATCTGGCTGCGGGCAACGTCATGGCGCCGCGCCACGTCGCAGACCCGCGCGCCCGACTGAAACGCCTCTGCGACAATCTGCTCGCGCTGCTCATCGCTCCAGCGACGGCGACGCTCCGGTCCCGCCAGTATCGTTACCTGCGCCATGATCGAAACCGACGTCCTTACGTGCGACTGTAAGGACGTCCTCTAGCTCCAGCCCACAATCAGCAAGGCGGCCTCCGCCGGATGGCTACCTGCGATACGCATTCCTCGTCATTCAAAGCCGCTCAGAAAAACCTGAAAGCTGCCGTGCATTCATGCGCGACATCGACTTTGGGGGTGACCAAGTTTGGGACGATCCTGTCGTTCCAGAGCGAAAGTTCGAACAGCAGCTCTCGCCAGGAACAGACATTCAGAGGTTGCCTGACCGGCATTGCAGATCGACAGAGCATGGGCCACTTGGTGGCTGGCCGCTATCGGGGTGGGTATTCTGATTGGCTGCCTGATGGCGATGACTTGATCGCAAGCGCCTCCTACTTCCGAGAACAGTCCGTGCGTCGCCAACAAAGCCTTCGACCCGGGCGAAAACCCGCCCGGGTCGAAACGCTGCATTTCCGAGACTCCACGTAAGTTCGCGCTTAGTTCGCCGCTCTCTGCACCTCACTCTGGCCCATTGCCGAGATAAGAAGATTGCCGTTGCCGCTGAAATTGGTCGCAGGCAGCGTCGCAAGCTTGTCGCCGACCTTCATGCTGATCGCCTCGATACGGCCCCGCGCATCGGTCGCCACCGAACGGACGCGGCCGATAACGTTCCCCGCAGTATCGCGCACCTTCATGCCGCGCATTACGGTGAAGCCGCCCGATCCATTCGCTTCGCCGCTACTGGCCAACGCCAAGTTGCCAGCGCCCCCATCGGCATTGCCGGAGGCACTACCATCCGCCGACCCGGAGCCCGACGTCAACCCACCCGCACGATTACGCGCATTGCTCACCACATTGCCGGCCCGGTCGCGCACGGTGCCCACGCTATCGTCAGCGCGGTCACGAACCGTGCCGACCGTGTTTCGCGTGGTGCCGATCGCGTGGCCTGCCGCGCCTTGAACGGCATCCGTGCCAATCAACTGCGCGCCACCGCTGCCCGATGCAGAACCAGTGGCGCTGCCCGATGCCGAGCCGCTCGCCGGACCGGTCGCGTTGGCGACGGTCCCGCCGATCGCGCTGTCGACAGAGCGGTTGGTCGACACGCTGCCCTTCCGGCGATCGACTTTGCTCGACCCTTTGGTCGACACGGTGTTGTCGAGCGTACCCTGTGTCGACGAGCGCACGCCGCGTGTAATGGTTGAGGTACCGTTCAGCGTACCGCTGAGCGAGCCGGTGCCGGTACTTGCGATTCCGCCGAGCCCGCCGCCGAGCGATCCACTCAGGCCGCCGCCGAGTCCCCCGCCACCGCCCAGCAATTGCGCCGACGCAGGTATCGCGCCGAATGCGAGAGCGATCACGGTCGTACCCATAAGGAGCGTCTTCATGATATCATTCCTTCCTTTGATCGTGCGGGCTCCTCATCGGGCCCTCAAAGGAAGAACGGGTGCCGTCCGGCGTTTAATCCGCGCCGCCGGAAAATTAGTTCGGCGCCGTCCTGCAGCTTTCGCAGAGGATTCCACGACCGTAACGGCTGGCCCGACCAGCCTTGCGTGCTTCGCTATCCGCAGCCCGGAGCGCGGCAGCCCTGCCACCGCCCGCGAAACGCATGAGCCGTGCGGCCGCCAGCGGCGCGGCGAAAGATGTGCCGCGTACCGCCACGGCTCGGCCCTGCACGTCTGTCGCGAGCATATCCGCTCCGGGCGCGGCATAATCGAGATGCAACGCACGCCCCGCCTCGATCAGAGCATGCCCGCGCGCATCCACGCCTGTCACCGCGATCACGCCAGGATACGAAGCCGGATAGGATGGCGGCGCAGCGGGGCCATCGTTTCCCACCGCTGCAACAACGATCATGCCGCGACCTTGCACTGCCTGCACGACACGCGCGAGCAACGGATTTGACGGACCGACCAGGCTGATGACCGTCACAGGCACACGCTCGCTGCTGAGCCAGGCCAGTGCCTTGGCGATAGCAAGTGCGCTGCCGCCCGCCGGGTCCCTGCCATAAACGTCCGCCACGTACAGTCGCGCGCCTGCCGCCGCGCCGGTCACGTCGCTGCCGCCGACCAGAAGCGACGCGACAGACGTGCCGTGATTACCGGGCGACGGGGCACCCGCCGCAAAGCCGCGCTGCTCCATCGGACTGCCGAGCACGGCCACCCCACCGTCGATCATCCCGATCGCGCCGGACACACGTTCCCCCGCGGCGCTCGCGCCCGAAGTCGCGGCGCTTGCCACGGCGCCGCTCTCGAAATGCAATTGATCGGCCGAGGCGTCGTGCCCCTTGGCCAGCTTGCGCATGACACGAAGTCCGTCGGCCAGTGATCTGCCGCTTGGCACATCGAAACGCGCGTAGGCGATACCGAGGTCCTGCATCTCACCCCGTTCGGCCAACACAAAGCCTGCGCGTGCCGCGGCCGAGACCAGCGCATCGTCCGGATCGTTGACGAGAATGGTGGCCGCGCGTGCGGGATCCCCATGATCGTCGCGAGCGATCTCGGCGCGATGATCACGCAACAAGGCCGCGATCCGATCAAGCCGATCCTCTGCCAGCGTTATAACGGCCGAAGGCAGTGCGGGCACCGTCATCACCCTGTCGGTCACACCGCGCAGCGCACCGCTCACGACACCGGGCACTTGCGCGGGCAATAGCTGCGCCGTTGCGGGTATTGCCAGCAGCAGCAGAAAGGCAGGGACTAGCACGCGCCTCATCATGGTGCGTGCAGATATAGCCAAAGCGGGAAATTCTGTCATGTCATGGATGAAACGGATCGGGGCAGTCGTTTCATCCATATCGTAAAGGTGGAGGACCAGGGAGAGGTGAGTTTCGAGGACGAGCTGATCGGCCTGCTGCCGCGTCTGCGGCGCTTCGCCCGCACGCTCGCCTTCGCGACCGCCGATGCTGACGACCTCTGCCAGGCGGCCATCGAGCGTGCATTGAAGTCGCGTGACCAATGGCAACCGGGAACGCGACTGGATAGCTGGATGTACCGTATCATGCGCAATGCTTGGATCGACACTGTCCGCGCGACAAAACGACGCGGCGAGACCTTTGTGGAGGCGGAGGCAGGCGAACGGGTGGGTGATCAGGGCGACCGCGTGATTGAGGCGCGCGTCGAACTTGGTAACGTCGGCCGCGCCATGGCGATGCTGCCCCCGGAACAGCGCGAGGCGGTCGCGCTCGTTCTGGTGGAAGGGCTCGCCTATAAGGAAGCGGCAGCGGTGCTGGATATCCCCATAGGTACGCTTACCTCGCGACTGGTACGCGGGCGGGAGGCCTTGATGCGAACGCTGGGGGAAGCGGCATGAGCGGCGAGATCGATCCCGAAATGTTGATGGCCTATGCCGATGGCGAGCTCGATCCGGTCTCGGCCAAGCGCGTAGAGCGGGCCATCGCCAGCGACCCGGACGCTTTCGCTACAATATCGCGCCACCGCGCGCTTCGCGAAACGCTGACGCTGACGTTTGAACCGATCGCCACCGAGCCCGTTCCGGCGCCACTGTTGGCGGCGGTCGCGGCGCCGAAAGTGGTGAGTCTCATGTCAGCGCGGGCAGAGCGCCATCGGACGCGCAACCTGGGCGCTTTGTGGTTCGGCGGCGCGATAGCGGCGAGCCTGACGCTTGGCCTGTTCTTGGGCGGCCGGACCAGCGGCGACGCACCCATTGCAAGTCGCGACGGCGTTCTCGTCGCGTCCGGCAGTCTCGCGCGCGCCTTGAATACGCAACTCGCATCTAATCAACACAGCGCGGCGACAACACGAATGCTCGTCAGCTTTCGCGATCGATCCGGCGCGATCTGCCGAACCTTTACGACGCCGACACTGGGCGGCATCGCCTGCCGTGACAAGGATGCGTGGGTGTTCCGCGAAACGCGCAGCCGGCGCGCGGCGGCGGCGACCGAATATCGCCAGGCGGGCTCCGACGACGCGGCACTCATGGCCGACGCGGAAGCCGCCATGTCCGGCGAACCGTTCGACGCGACTGCCGAGATGCGCTCACGGCAAAATAACTGGCGATTGCTTTGAAATATTTGGAAGTGCGCACGACCGAACGTCCACTTCTCTATCGCGGCTTGAGTCAACAGGCACACGTCACTCCCCGCCGTCGCGAATGCGCCGGTCGTGACGGATGGGCAGGCGACGAAGTGCAATACTGGGTTTCTGCCGGGCTTGAGATCGCCACACGGGGTTCGTGCTTCTCTCCGGGGTCGGCACGTAGCCGCCCCATGATGGGGTAAGAAAAAGCGGTGTGGATCAATCTTTTGGACGCCCTTGTCGCTGGCGACAGGGCTGCGGACGTTACGATCTCACACCACCTTCGTCCCCGTGAGGACCTCTTTCTGCCGAGGCAGAACCGTGAAAGCTCCTTTCTGAGATCGTATCAGGCGACCGCGACCGCGGTGCCGGGTTCGCTTCCCCAGCGGAAGTCGGTGCCGTCCGTCCACATGCGGTGGAGAACGACGGCCAGGCGGCGTGCGAGGGCGACGATGGCGCGCCGCATGCCCCGGCGCTGTGCGACCTTAATCCCCCATGCCTTGAGCCACGACCAATGCCGGCTCTGGGTCATCAGGATCTGCGCCGCTTCGTACAACATCGTTCTCAGCATGGTGTCACCGGACTTGGAGATGCCGCCGTCATAGTCGATCTCGCCCGACTGATGCCGCCGGGGTGTCAGCCCGACATGTGCGCCGACCGCTCTGGAATGGATGAAGCGCTGCGGCTGGTCGATCGAGGCGCGATAGGTAAGCGCAACCACCGGGCCGACGCCGGGTGCGGTCATCAACCGCCGACACACCGGATCGTGCCGGACCGTGTCGAGCAGCATCTTGTGGAGCTTGAGAGGTGGTTCTAGGAATCTGAACAGCGGGGATAAGTGGATTGCCGATCTGAGAGCGGCCATGCTGGCCGCGAAGAGGAGGCAAGATGAGCAAGCGACCCCGCCGGAACCACAGCCCGGCATTCAAGGCCAAGGTGGCGCTGGCTGCCGTGGGAGGCGAGAAGACGCTGGCCGAACTGGCGCAGGAGTATGAGGTGCACCCGAACCTCATTAATCAGTGGCGGTCCAAGCTGCTGGAGGGGGCGTCAGACGTGTTCGGAGCGGTGCCGGCAGCGAGCGAACCAGCGGTCGATATAACGGTGCTGCACGCAAAGATTGGCGAGCTGACGCTGGCGAACGATTTTTTGGCCGGTGCGCTCGGGAAGGCCGGTCTGTTGCCGAGCGCAAAGCGATGATCGACCGTGACCATGAGCTGCCGCTGGCCCGTCAAGCGCAGCAGCTCAAGATCAGCCGCGGCAGCATCTACTATCTCCCGCGGCCTGTCTCGCCGGCCGACCTGTTGATCATGCGGCGGATCGATGAGCTTCATCTGCTCTATCCGTTCGCCGGCAGCCGGATGCTGCGCGATCTGCTCCGGCAGGAAGGCGTGGTCATCGGGCGACGGCATGTCGCGACGCTGATGAAGCGAATGGGGCTCGAGGCGATCTACCGCCGTCCGAACACGTCGAAACCGGCGACGGGGCACAAGATCTATCCGTACCTGCTGCGCAAGCTGGCAGTGATCCGGCCGAACCAGGTCTGGGCGACGGATATCACGTACATCCCAATGGCTCGCGGTTTCGTCTATCTGGTGGCTATCGTCGATTGGTTCACCCGACGGGTGCTGGCCTGGCGAGTGTCGATTTCGATGGATGTCGCGTTCTGCGTCGCTGCGTTGGAGGAAGCGCTCGCACGGTACGGCAAGCCTTCCATTTTCAATAGCGACCAAGGCTCGCAATTCACCAGTGTGGCCTTCACCGCCGTCCTGCACCGCGAAGAGATAGCAATAAGCATGGATGGCAAAGGGTGCTGGCGGGACAACGTGTTTGTTGAGCGCCTGTGGCGCTCGGTGAAATACGAAGAGGTGTACCTCAATGCCTACGCCTCGGTTCCCGAAGCCCGCGCCGGCATCGGTCGATATCTCGCATTTTATAACGGCGTCCGGCCACATTCAGCCCTTGGCGCCAGAACACCGGACCAGGTATACTTCGACCAGCCGCTTCTCGCAGCGGCATGATCAACCCGCGGTAGTCCACTTATCCAGACCGCGAGCCTGTTCAGACAAGCGGAGCCACCTCTCTTGGCCAGCTGCTGGCGCATCACCCGCCGCACCGTCAGCAACGGCTCGACAATCGCCGCCAGTCTCGGAAAGCCCTCGACCAGGTGACGGATACGAGCCTCATAGCCGATCGTGCTGACCACGCCGACCTTTAGGCCGAAGTTGCGCAGCGTGCCGCGCATGTCGGACTCGATGTCGATCAGCTTGCGCTGCACGAGCTTGCGGCTTGTCAGCAGCATGCGTTGCTCCTGCGCCGCCAGCGTCTTCACATGCACCGGCTTGAACAACCCGACCCGCATCATCTGGGCGATGCCGCGCGCATCGTTGCGGTCGGACTTGTTGATCTGCTGCGCCTGCAACAGCGCCTTCATGTGGCGGGTCTCAACACAGATCACCGGCAGCCCTGCCTCGCTCAGCCCGTTGACCAACCACTGCGACAGCGGCCCAGCCTCGATCCCGACCCGCACGTAATCGCCGCCGACCGACGTCAGCAGGACGGCAATGTCATCCGGCTCGGTCGGCACCTTGCGCTCGCACACCACCTTGCCGGCATCGTCCACCACGCACACCGACGTCTCCTTAACCGAGACGTCGAGACCCACGAAATGCGTCATCGCTCTCACTCCTCCCCTCGATGCACGAGGTCAGGTCGACCCCGATCCAGGCATCGTACGTGAAGGGGCTGCAATCTCATCTGCTGTCGAAATGCAGCCGCCGCGATACACCATCTTTTAAGACAGCAACGCAACCGCCTGAATGGCGACAATTGGGGCGCTTTCCTGACGGTCCGCTTCGGAGCGCTCCATCGGCAGCTATTGTCAGAAGGGCTTTGTTGCAAAACTGATGGCGGGGATTCACGCAGGGAATCGAGCGGTATAGATAGGCGTAATGCCCAAACCTGCCGCACCTGTGTATCGTACGACGAACTGGCCTGAGTATAATGCGGCGCTGAAGCGGCGTGGGTCGCTGGAAATATGGTTTGATCCGGAGATGCACTGGCTTTCGAAGCCGTGTGGTCGCCCTGGTCGCCCGATGCGGTTTTCAGACAGCGCGATAGAGCTGTGCCTGACGCTGAAGACGCTGTTCAACCTGCCTTTGCGGCAAGTGACGGGGTTGGTTTCGAGCCTGATCAAAATGGCGGGGCTGGATTGGTCGGTGCCGGATTATACGACGCTGTGCCGACGGCAGAAGACGTTGAAGGTCAACCTCGGCGGGCGGATCAGCTCGGGCGGACTGCACCTGCTGGTCGACAGCACCGGGATCAAAATGACGGGAGAAGGCGAGTGGAAGACGCGCAAACACGGACCGTCCTACCGTCGCCAGTGGCGCAAGGTGCATCTCGGGATTGATGCTGGGACGCTGGATATCCGGGCCATTGAGGTCACGACGAATGCCATTGGTGACGCACCGACGCTGCCCGTTCTCCTGGCGCAAATTCCCGGAGACGAGCGGATACTCAGCGTCGGCGGAGATGGCGCTTATGATACCAGGGACTGCCATGCCGCTATTGCCGGGCGCGGTGCCGATGCGGTCATCCCGGTCCGCCGCAACGGGCAACCATGGGCAGAAGGCGGTCCCGGCGTCGATGCACGCAATGGAGCGCTACGCGCGACAAAGCGGCTTGGTCGCGCAATCTGGAAAAAGTGGAGCGGCTATCATCGCCGCAGTCTGGTCGAGACCAAAATGCACTGCTTCAAACTCCTGGGCCAGCGCGTTGTCGCCCGCACCTTCGATCGTCAGATTACCGAGCTCAAAGTCCGTGCTGCAATTCTCAATCGGTTCTCCGAAATAGGAACGCCGGTGACCGTCCGCATCCAATAACATCTTCAAGTAAAACGTCGGTCATGCTCTCGCGTAATTATGCAACAAAGCCTGTCAGAAGCAGACCTCCGCGGTGGCGGATTTAAACGACCGGCTCTGGTCGCGAGCTGACGGTGGTCGGTGTTCCGTGAACGACAGCTATTCAACGCTCGCTACCTAAAAACCTGCCGGACCGTAGCCGGCCAAGTCAAAAAGTGTGTGGTGATCATTGCAACGCAGCGGGTGGCCTCCGGGACAGAAACTGCGCGCGTCCTTTTCTTCAACACAACAAAACCTGGCAAAAGATACATGATGTAATGGGTTGCAGTCACCATTGGAACAAAATACTCTGTGATTATGACTTGATTCTGGGCACCTGTCAGGCACGAGGAGATTTGGTGATGTATAATTATCTGAAAAGTATTGCGAATTTGACTGTCGAAACCGGCTTTGACATCGCAGGGGTCGCAAGTTCAATCCTTGCCACGCCCACCATTAAAGGCCCGCCGTCTCAACGAGACGGCGGGCTTTTTGTGACAATCCGGTGATCTGAAGCGATTGGTCCGGCGGTCCGCCGGTGCGGATCGGGACCCCAATGGGACCATGACGAACGGCATCTCGTGATGGGCGTGCTTGGCGGGCCTACCCAAGGGGGGAGCGTCATGGCGCTTGAAGGTTGAGACGGGAGCCACGGGTCATGCCGCGGGCTCTGGTCGTCGTGCAGACCACTTGGCCTCGAATCCTGGGACGGCAACACAGCGTTCACAGGGGATACCCCGACCGCGCTGGAGCGCCGAACCTGCGCAAGCGACGCTTCGTCGGGGTCAGATGCTCGGGACACTTGCCTCCCCAGCGCCGACTGTTACTGCATCAGGGCGGTGGTGAAGCGCTTGCGCCACCAGATCACATCCTGATCGACGATATTCTCGAACATCGGCCGCCACCGCGCGATGCGCTCCTCGCGCGACATGGCGAGCGCGGTGGCAATCGCGTCGGCAATGTCGTCCGGGCTGTACGGATTGACCATCAGCGCGCTTTCGAGTTGCTCCGAAGCCCCGGCGAAACGCGACAGGATCAGCACGCCGGGGTCCTCCGGGTCCTGCGCCGCGACATATTCCTTGGCGACCAGGTTCATCCCGTCGCGGAGCGGCGTGACGAGGCCGATTCGTGCCGAGCGATACACGCCCGCCAGAACATCGCGCGGGAACCCCTGGTTGACGTAGCGCAGCGGCACCCAGTCGATATGCGCGAACGCGCCGTTGATCCGACCCGACAGCGCATCCAGCGTCGTGCGAATATCGCGGTAGCTCTGCACCGCGTCGCGCGACGGCGGCGCGATCTGCAACATATAGACATTGGACTGGGCATCCGGCCGCGTTTCGAGATAGCGCTGATAGCCGTTGAAGCGCTCTTCCAGCCCCTTGGAATAATCGAGCCGGTCGACCCCGACGATCAGGCTGCGGCCGATCGAGCTTTCGATCATGCGCTCATGCGTCGCTTTGGCCTGGTCGCTGCTCGCGCTGGCAATGAATTCCTGTGCGTCGATGCCGATCGGGCAGGCGATCGCGCGGATCGTGCGGCCGCCGACGGTGATCGCCCCATCGTCCCCCAGCGTCCCGCCCATTTCGTTCGTGACGTAATCGTGGAAGGTGTTGAGCCATTCCTGCGTCTGAAAGCCCACCACGTCATAGGCGAACAGCGCTTCGACCAGGCGCCGATGCTCGGGCAGCGCGGTGAGCAGTCGCGTCGGCGGCCACGGGATATGCAGGAAGAACCCGAGCCGGTTGGTCAGCCCTTGCTGGCGCAACACCCAGCCGAGCGGGATCATGTGATAATCATGCACCCAGATCAGATCGTCGGGTTCGATATGCGGCCCGATCACAGCACCGAAGACGCGGTTGACGCGCTCATATCCGCCCTGGAAGTCGCGCTCGAACTCGGTCAGTCCCAGGCGGTAATGGAACAGCGGCCACAAGGTGCGGTTGGCATAGCCGTTATAATATTCGTCGACGTCCTGCTCGGGCAAGTCGATCGTCGCCGAGGTGACGCCGTCATAGGTTTCGAACTTCAGTTCGCCGGTTTCGCCGGTCTCGCCCGACCAGCCGAACCAAACGCCCTTGGCCTCGCGCAGCGCCGCGGTCAGCGCCACCGCCAGCCCGCCTTGGGCGGCGGGCTGTTTTTCGGTCGGGGCCGAGACCCGGTTCGATATGACGATCAGCCGGCTCATCGCACCGCGCTCCACGGCTGGCTCAGCAGGACGGCGCAATTGATCATCCCGACCAGCGAATAGGTCTGCGGATAGTTGCCCCACAGTTCGCCCGAGATCGGGTCGATATCCTCCGACAACAGCCCGGCCGGCGTGCGCCGCGACAACATCTCCTCAAGCAGCGCGCGGGCATCGGCATCGCGGCCGGTATAGTGCAGCGCCTCGATCAGCCAGAAGGTGCACACGTTGAACGCGGTGTGCGGCACGCCGAAATCGTCTTCGCTGTCGTAGCGCAACATGTTCGATCCGCGCCGCAGCCCCGCCTCGACCGCGTCGAGCGTGCCGAGAAACCGCGGGTCGTCGGGGGCGAGGAAGCGCAGTTCGAGCAACTGGATCAAGCTCGCATCGAGATTGTCGCCCGCAAACGTTGCCGAGAGCCGGTTGGTCTCGGGCCGCCACGCCGCCTCCTCGATCCGCGCGCGCATCGTGTCGGCACGGGTCTGCCAGAAGGTCGCGCGCGCGCCGAGGCCGAGCGCGGTCGCGGCGTTGGCGAGCCGGTCGCATGCCGCCCAGCACATCGCCGCCGAATAGGTGTGCACATGCGATTTCGTGCGCAATTCCCACAACCCCGCGTCGGGCTGGTCGTAGCGCTCCCACGCGCGTTCGCCGACCGGCTCGAGCGCTTCGAAATCGGCGATGCCGGCCATGCGAAACAGTCGGTGGTCGAAGAACGCCTGGGCGTTCGACAGCACGATCTGGCCATAGGCATCGTGCTGGACCTGGTCATAGGCCTGGTTGCCGACGCGGACCGGGCCCATCCCGCGATAGCCGTTCAGGCCCGGCGCTTCCCATTCGGTCAGCGTCTGCTCGCCGCCGACGCCATACAGCGGCTGGATGTGCCCGCCCGCGGTATTGTCGACGATGTTGCGCAGATATTCGAGATAGCCTTCGAGCACGTCGAGCGCGCCGAGCCGGTTGAGCGCCTGGATGGTGTAATAGGCGTCCCGGATCCAGCAATAGCGATAGTCCCAATTCCGCCCCGAATCGGCATGTTCCGGGATCGAGGTGGTCATCGCCGCGACGATCGCGCCGGTTTCCTCATGCTGGCACAGCTTGAGCGTGATGGCGGCGCGGATCACGGCTTCCTGCCATTCCTGCGGCGTCGCGAGGCCGCGCACCCAGTGCCGCCATTCGGCCAGCGTCCGCTCGAGCATCGTATCGAGCCCGGCGGCGATATCGTCGCCGAAGCTCTCGTCGGGGCCGAAGAAGAAGTGCAGCGGCCGCTCGACGCGGAACAGGCGCTCGTCCTCGATCCAGCCGATCGGTGCGGTCGTCGACAGGCGCATCACGCCGTGATCGAGCAGATAGCGGACATGATTGGAGCCGCGCGTATGCTCTGCGCGCGCGCTTCCCCAGGATGTGGCGGGGCGCATGCGGATGCGGATGCGCGGCGACCCCGCGACGGGCCGGACGATCCGGACGAACGCGGTCGGGCGATACATCCGGCCGCTGCGGAAGAAGCGGGGCGCGAAATCGGTGACTTCGATCGCATTGCCTTGCGCATCGGTATGGCGCGTCACCAGTACCGGCGAGTTGCGCAGATAGGTTTGCGTCGTCTCGGTCACACCGTCGAGGTCGATCTCCCAGAAGCCATAAGCCCCGTCGCCCGCCGCCGGCGAATCGTCGAGCAGCGAGGAGAAGGCCGGATCGCCGTCGATCCGCGGCAGGCATCCCCAGACGAAACGTCCCGAGCGATCGACCAGCGCGGAGACCTGGCAGTTGCCGATCGGCCAAAGATCAAGGTTGGCAGTCATACTGCGGCCAGCCAGTCATGCACGGCAGCGACGTCGGCGAGACGGTAGGCCGCAGCGGTCGGCCGATCGGCGCCGACCAGCACGCCGTAACCGCCAAGCTCGGCACAGCGGGCGAAGCCCGGCTCGTCGGTGACATCGTCGCCCAGAAAAACCGGGCGACGATCGGCAAAGCGTGGCGATGCCATCAGCGCGGCGATGCCGCTGCCCTTGTCGTGTCCGTCGGTGCGCAGTTCGACCATCATCTTGCCTCCTTGCAGATAGAGACCGCTCTCGGCCGCGAGCTGTTGCGCGAGGGTCTTGGCGATCGGTTCGACCGACGGGTCGAGCCGGTAATGCGCCGCCACCCCGAGCGTCTTCACTTCGATCACGACATTCGCATTGCCGGCGAAGGCCTCGCGAAACGCGGCTTCGGCCGCTTCCAAAGCAACGGGCCGCGGGCCGCTCGATATGTCTTTGCCAGCCATGCGTATCTCGGCTCCATGACTGCCGACCACGGTCAGCGATTGTGCATACGGACCGACAAGCTGATCCAGTTGGGCGACGGAGCGCCCGCTCACCAGCGCGACACGGCCCGCAAGGCGTGCCTCGAGCTGCATCAGCAACGCGGTGAGTGACGGGGTAACGACGACCGCGTCGGGTCGTTCCGCCAATTCCACCAGCGTTCCGTCGAAATCGAGGAACAGGCTGATCTGGTCGGCGAGCATGGCGGGAGCGGAAAGGGTCATGCGCGGGGGGGCTACACGGTCCATCACAGTGCTGCCAGTTCGCCGGTCAGCGTCGTGCGGGTGCGCGGCAGGGCGTGCGGCATTTCGGCGGCGATATGGCGCATCATCGCTTCGCGGACGTCGCAGCGCAGATCGAACGCCTTGCTGGCATCGGCAGCGCTGACGAGCGCGCGCAATTCCATCACCTCGGGCTTGATGTCGGTGACTTGCAGGCCGACGACGCGGCCGTCCCAATTGGGATGCGGGCGCACGACCCGATCGAGCTGGTCCCGCAGCGCCGCCACGTCCGCCGTCGGATCGACATAGAGGAACGCGGTGCCGAGCAACGCGCTGCTGTCGCGCGTCCAATTCTCGAACGAGCCTTCGAGAAATTTGCTGATCGGCACGATCAGGCGGCGCTCGTCCCAGATCTTGACGACGACATAGGTCAGCCGGATTTCCTCGATCCGCCCCCATTCACCTTCGATGATGACGACGTCGTCGAGCCGGATCGGTTCGCTGAACGCCATCTGCACGCCCGCGATCAGGTTCTTGAGCGCGGGCTGGGCGGCGGCGCCGACGGCGAGCCCCGCCAGCCCGGCCGACGCCATCAGCGTGACCCCGACGCTGCGGATCGCCGGGATGCTGAGCAGCATCAGGCACAGCGTCACGAAGACGATGGTGAAGGTGCCGATCCGCGCAAGAATGCCGATCCGGGTGCGCCGACGCCGCGCGGCGAGATTGTCCGACGCGGTGATATCCGACCGGACATCGACGATATCCCGCACCGCCCGCAGGACGGAAAGCGCGAGCCAGCCGAGCAGCAGCGGAACGATGAATCCGGCGGCACGGTGGACAAAGGTTGCGCCGACAGCATCGAGCGGTGCCGCGTTGAGTGCGATATTCAGACCCAGCGCGACGACGATCCACCGCGTCGGCGCGATCAGCCGATCGACCAGGATATCGTCGGTTCGGCCGGGGCTTCTGGCGGCCAGCCGACGCAGGATACGCGAGAACGCTTCATGCAGGGCGACTGCAACAAGGCAAGCGATGGCGGCGATGATCAGCGTCAGGACCGGATCGATGCTCCATCCGGGCAATACGCCGAGGAGAAGGTCGTGCATGATGGGTACCTTTCTCGCGGTCTCAGGTCCCTGACGGTCTCCGCGATGCGATCGAAGACGCTGGCCAGTGAACAGGCCGACGTCCGGGATTCATGGATGATGACGGCGGGCGTCGCGGCCCCGCTTCTGTGCCGTAACGCCTAACCGACGAGCGACGGCTTTTGATCCAAGGCGTCGGGCTAGGGGGGAGATACCGCCTCGGAGAGGATCGGATTTCGGGCCATCCCGCAGGAAACGCGCTTGGCCAGGATCGGCTAACCGAAGCACGATTCGCCGCCGCCACACCGCAAGCCGCGCCGGTGGCTCACGCGGCCACCGGCGTCGACATCGCGGGGGCGGCCACGTTTAGTTGGGCTTGGTCGTCGCCGCGCCCGGAACGGCCTTCGCCGAAAGCCAGCCGCCGTCGGCAAGCCAGTCGTTCAGCCGGTCTGGCCAGTGGAGGATCGAGACGCGGTTCGATTCGTCGAGGTTGAAGGCGTGGTCGCTGTCGGCGAACATGTGCAGTTCGGCCGATACGCCCGCCTTGCGCAACTGTTCGTACAGCGCGACCGAGGGCGCCGCGCAACACGCGTCGCGGCTGCCGGCGACCAGGAACGCGGGCGGCGCGGTGGCGATCGCCGTGGCGGGGATCCCGCGCGGCCCTGGAAACACCAGCACCTGGAAGTCGGGGCGAGCCGGCTCGCGGTCGATCGCATCGTGCGAGGGGCGACCGGCCGGCTCGGGATTGTCGGCGATCAGCGACACGAGTTCGCCGCCTGCCGAAAAGCCCATCGCGCCGACGCGGTGCGGATCGATTCCGTACTCGGCGGCATGGGCGCGCACCCACCGGATCGCACGCCGCGCATCGTCGGCCGCGTCGCCAGCGACCGAGTATTTGGAGCCAGCTTCGTTCGCCAACCGGTATTTGAGCACGAAGGCGGTCAGCCCCAGGCGATTGAGCGCGGTCGCGACCTTGGTCCCCTCATTGGTCCACACCAGCAGCTTGTGCCCGCCGCCGGGGATCACGACGATCGCGGCGCCGTTGCGATGCGCCGGCGCGGCCGGGAAGGCGGTCAGCGAGGGGTCGTGGATGTTGCGCAGCCAATAATCGCGGCCGATTTCGGGCTCGCCCCGCCGCGCGGCCGATCCGGGCGCACCGTTGGGCCAGAGCGGGATCGGCGTATAGGTCGGGGCGGGCACCGGCGCCGGATCCTGCGCTGCGGCGGGTCCGGCCATGGTCAGCGCCAGCAGGAGCGGCGAAAGGCGCAGGATCCGACGCATCATTTGGTCTCCGTTCCGTTCGCCGCGCTCATCACCGCGCGCGCCGGCTTGAGCAGATCGTGCATCGCCATCCAGCAGACGAATTCGTCGAACCAGCCGGTGCTCGTCGTCGTCTTGGGATACATGCCAAACCCATGCCCGCCCTGTTCGAACAGGTGGAATTCGACCGGGCGCTTGGCCGTGCGCCAGCTTTCGATCAGGCCGAAGCTGCCATTGCCGAAAAACGGATCGTCCGCCGCCAGCGCGACGAAGATCGGCGCGCGTCGGCGGGCACTTTCATCGCTGCCAGCGGACCGTAGATGGTGCCGATGAAAGCGGGCTTGGCATCGACGCCCTCGAGCGTCGTCGCCAGCGTCAGCATCGCCCCGGCCGAAAAGCCGATCATGCCGATCCGCTGCGGATCGACATGCCACTCGGCCGCGCGCCGGCGGACCAGCGCAAACGCGGCACGCGCATCGGCGATCTGCGGGGCGAGGTCGGCCGTCATCGCATCGGACTTCGGCTGCGGCGGCCGGGCGCCGGGCGCGAACATCGCGGCCATCGACTGTTCGAACGCCGGCATCGTTGCCGGGGTCGGCTTCAACCGGTATTTGAGCACGAACGCTGCGACGCCCTTCGCGGCGAGCGCACGGGCCACGTCATAGCCTTCGTTCTTCATCGACAGCGTCATGAAGCCGCCGCCCGGCGCGACGATCACCGCGGTGCCGGTTGCTTTCGCGGGATCGGGCAGGAAGGGCATCACGGTGGCGACGGTGACGTTGCGGGCGAACACGCTGCCATATTGGCTGTGCCATGCTTCGGGCTGAGTCGAACCGGGCAGCTTGCCGGTGCCGAGCGCGATTGCGCCGGTCTGGGCGGGGGTGGGGATCGGCGCCATCTTGTCGCCTTGCGCCAGCGCGGGCGACGCCAGGATCAGCGCCATGGCGATCCCGAATCCGACCATTCGCCCATGGGTTCCGTGACGACCGACGCGAGGCTGGCGTATCATATCTGCTCTCCACCTTTATTTTCTAAAAGGTGTCGAGGTAGCGCTATCAGCGCGCAAATCATCTTTGGTGGAGTGGCGCCCCGCACCTGTCCACGGAGACCCTTGGCGGCGGCTACACCGACGCTCCGGTCGGTATCCGAGAACAGCGAATTGCCCGCGTCGATCAGGATATCGCCCGGGTCGAGCAACGGGCTCAACGCATCGATGACGCCATAGACGGCATCGCCTGCCTTGACCATCAGGATGATCGCACGCGGGTGCTTTTGCGGACCGAGCGGTCGCCGACACGGCGTCGCTTCCGGGCAGGAAGGTGGTGCGACGACTCGACGATTCGGGCGGATGCGGCTCTTTCTGACACTGACCGGTCGGCGCCCGAATGTATCAATTCCAATGTTTTCCGCGGTTTCGTTCATCTTGCGGCAAGAAACCGTTGCAGAAATGTGACAAAATCCCGCGTCGACAGGATTATTCCGCTGCGGTGCAACATCGGCCGCCAAAGCTTGTTAAGGGCGCACCGGGCTTTCCGGACACATCCCGGCACACCCCCTAAAAAACGTCCGTAAATAAGGTCATTACAAATGCGTACTCTTAAACTCGCCGCTGCCGCGCTGGCCGTGGCCGTCGCTGCACCCGCCTTCGCTCAGGACGCGCCTCCGGCTGCTCCGGTCGAGACCGGTCCGACCGCACCCGACGGCAGCCGTGCATTCGGCATCGAGCCCTATGTCGGCGTGATGGGCGGCTGGGAACAGTTCGACAACGAGCGTAACCACGGCATCCCGCAGGCGCTGAACGGCAACGGTTCGCTGCGCAACAACTACCGCCTCGCCGGCGCGCTCGTTCAGGGCGTTGCAGGTATCAACGTTCCGCTCGGGCCGGTGTTCGTCGGTGCTGAAGGCAGCGTCGCCAAGGGCGTTTCGGGCAACATCGATTGGGAATATGGCGCAGCTGGCCGCTTCGGCGTTCGCGCTGGCGACAGCGGCATGTTCTACGGCAAGGTCGGCTATCAGTGGGTCGATTTCGACCATTACTCGACCTTCTCGACCGGCAACCGTAACGACAAGAACTACGGCGCGATCACCTACGGGATCGGCACCGAGTTCGGTCCGAAGGACATCGGCCTCAAGGGCATCACCGGCAATGCTGGCTTCCGCATCCGTGCTGAAGTCAACACGTTCGGCAACTTCCACAGCCTGCGGCCGATGCTGGGCGTGATCACGCACTTCTAAGCCAAACTTTTTTCGGACAGCGCGAGGGGGCGGGGAATGGCGACATTCCCCGCCCTTTTCGTGTCCGGCGCAGACCGAACGCGGCGCTCAGAACTCGCTGTGCAGCCGTACGCCGACCGTCTGCGGGACGATCGGGATGATGTAGGGCCGCTGGCCGCAGCTGCCGCACTCCTGGAAGCGCGCGATCTGGCCGCGCGTGTCGAACGCGTTCTGCAGGAACAGCTCGATGCTGAATCGGTTGAACTCGGCACCCACCGCGAAATCGGCGGTGGTGGAGGCGGCGAGCCGGCCGAGCACGGCCGCGGGATTGTAGACATCGCCGGTCGGATATTTGGTCGCCGTGCGAATGTCCGACGCAGCCGAACTCTGGTGCGAGACGACGCCCTGGCCATACGCCTTGAAGCTGCCGACCGGCACCGAGTAGCGCGCCGACGCCGTGCCCTTGAAGCGCGGCGTGATCGGCAGCCGCGTGCCCGCCGGTGCCGAGACGATGTTGCCATTGCCGGTATCGGTGCAGCGATAGGTCGGATCGTCGATCAGGCACAGATTCTGCCGCGTCTTGGCATCGTTATACGCGCCCGAGGCACTCAGCGTCAGGCCGCCGAGGTTGAGATTGCCGTTGAGCTCGATCCCGCGGACGCGTGCATTGGGGCCGTTATGGATCTCGGTAAAGCTGTTCGCGCCGAGATAGGAGAATTGGAACTTGGCCCAATCCTCCTGATAGATCGCACCGTTGATATGCGCCTTGCCGCCGAGCAGCGTGGTCTTGGCACCAAATTCGTAATTGGTCAGGTAATCGGCGGCATAGGGCGCGACATCGGCGCGACGGTTGATCCCGCCCGGGCGGAAGCCGCGCGAGACGGTGCCGTAGAGCAGCACGCCGCGGACCGGCTTCCAGCTCAGATTGGCACGGTACGTCACGCCCTGGCCCGATGCCTTGACCGGCTCGACCCCGACGCCGCCGACGTAAGTGCCGAGATTGGTACACGGGCTTCCCGCCACCGCGGCGGCTGCAAGCGTGGTCGAGGCGCCGGCGGCGACGGCTTCACGCAGCCGCGTTCCGCTGGTGGTGAAGCACCCCGCCACGCCCGTGCGCGAGCTGCCCGCGCCGTTATACGGCGTATCCGAATAATTGCCTGAAGGATTGCGCCCGAAGCCGAAGAATCCGATCAGCGAATTGTCGTAAATGAAGGCGCGCGCGCCCGCCGTCGCGGTGATCGTCGGCGTGATGTCGAAGCTCGCCTCGCCGAACATCGCATAGTCCTTGTCGACGCGGTGCTGCTGCGTCAGCCACAAGGTGCCGGGCGATCCGTTGACCGACAGCGCATCGGCCAGCCCGGCGACCTTGTAATCCTGGTGGATGTCGTTGCTCTGGCGCTGGTAGAACGCACCTGCGACGATCCGGAAGCGATCGCTTGCCGGGCTTGCGACGCGCAGTTCCTGGCTCAGTTTCTTGAAATGGTCGGTCGCCACCACGTTCTGCAGTGGGGCGACCTGCTTGCCGGCATTGTCCTTGTAATAGAAATAGCCGGCCAGCCCGCCGACCGACGAATAGAGATTGTCGTAGGCCTCGGCATAATCGGTGTAGTCGCTCGACTGCGCGGCCTTGCGATCGAGATAGGCGCCGGCATAGGTCAGGTCCCAATTGCCGACCTTGCCCTCGATCGTCAGCGCGGCCTGGACGTAGCGATCGCGGCGATATTCGGGCAGGAAATGCTGGAGCTTGAGGTCGCCGACGGTCGGATCATAGCCATAGGCGCCGTGGCTGCGCGTGTCCTGGTACATGACGGTCGGCGTCACGGTCCAGTTGCTGTCGAGATCGATCTTCAGCGCGGCGCGGCCGCCGGCGATCTCGGTGTCGTTATAGTCCTTCTTGACGAACTTGGCGTTGTTGACGGTGATACCGTCCTTCACGCAATTGCCGGCAGCGTTGAAATTGGTGCCGCCGCAGAATTGCCGGCTGCCCGCGACATTGTCGATATAGCCGGCATCGCGCTGGTAGAAGCCGACGACGCGCAACGCTGCATTGTCCGAGAGTGGGATGTTGAGCATCCCCTCGGCCTTGCCGCCGAAGCCGCCCTTGCTGACGTGATTGCCCTCGACATCGACGCGACCGTAGAAATGCGAGAGATCGGGCTTGTTGGTGATGATCCGCACCGTGCCCGCTTCGGACGAGGCGCCGAACAGCGTGCCTTGCGGCCCCGACAGGCTTTCGATGCGCGCGACGTCATAGATGTGGACGTCGAGATTGCCGCCGACCGTCGTGACGGGCTGTTCGTCGAGATAGACGCCGACCGCGGGGAGCGAGCCCGAATGGTTGCCTTCGCCGCCCGCCGCGATGCCGCGCTGATAGATCACGATCTGGCCGGGGTTGCCGCCGGCATTGGCGGCGGGCTGGAACGAGACCGACGGCAATTGCTTGGCGTATTGCGCGAAATTGGTGATGTTGAGCTGGTCGAGCGCCTTGGTCGGCAGCGCCTGGACCGCGATCGGCACGCTCTGCAGCGTTTCCGAGCGTTTGGTCGCGGTGACGACGATGTCGCCGCCGTCGACGACGGGTGTTTGATCCGTAGGCGTGGTCTGCGCCAGCGCCGGACTGATCCACGCGACCGATGACAGCAGTGCAGCGACGACGGCGCGGTGCCCGAGCAGCGACATCAATTTCCCCCTTAAGATATTGCGGAGAAACTGTTCGCGACTGCGGTATTCGTCAAGCGCACTGCAACAAAGGCGCAACAATGGTGCCCGACCGTTGCGGAATTACAACGACTTCGGCGCGGCCGGATAGGTGTCGAGGGTTGCGCCGAGTGCCGCCCTGAGCGGATCAAGCCACGGTTCGAACGGCTTCCACGCGTCGGTCCCCTCGCGGAAGATCGGGCGGCGGACCTGTTCCGAGCTCGCGGTCCGGACCGCGCGGTCGGTTTCATGAAAGGCGAGGCAGGCCGGCTCGAACGCGAGCCCGCACGCCGCTAGCACGGCGCGCACCGTCGCCTCCGTCTCGTCGATCATGTCCTCGTACAGCACGCGGTGGACGCGGCCGGGCAACACCGCATCGACATGCGCCATCAGACGCACATAATCACGATAATAGCGCCCCATATCGTCGAGGCCGTAGCTGAAGCCCTGGCCGCGCGCGAAATGCTGCTTGAAGTTCGAGAAGCAGCAGCCGAGCGGATGCCGCCGCGCATCGATGATCCGCGCATTGGGCAGGATCAGCTGGATGAAGGGAACGTGCGCCCAATTGTTGGGGAGTTTGTCGACGATGAACGGGCGGTCGGTGCGCCGCTGGACGCGGGTGCGCGCGAGATAGGCTTCGCCCGCTTCGCGCAGGCGGTCGTGCGACCAGCCGGCCAGGCCTTCGGGATAATGCGCCTCGCCGCGGGCGAGCGCGGGGATGTCGGGGAGTTCGCTCGTTCCCTCGACCTGGCTGTGGCTCGACAGGATCTGTTCGATCAGCGTCGACCCGGCGCGCGGCATGCCGAGGATGAAGATCGGGTCCGGGGCAGGACAGCCGGACTCGGCGCGCTCGGCGAAGAAGGCGGCGTCGAATGCCGCGATGCTGCGATCGACGAAGCGCGTCGTCTCATCGGGATCATAGGCAAGCTGCGCGCGGCGGCGCGCATTGCCAGCGGCATAATGCGCGAACGCCATCTCGGCCTGGCGCCGATCCTCGAACGCCTTGCCGAGCGCGAAATCGAGATGGAAGCGGTCTTCGTCCGAAATTCCAGGTGCGGCGAGCGCCGCCTCCATCCGCGCGACATCGGTATCGTCGAAGCGCACGGTCTTGAGATTGGCGAGGCTCCACCACGCTTCGCCCAGACTCGGCAACAAGTCGATCGCGCGGCGATAGGCGGCGATTCCGTCGGCCTGGCGCCCGACGGTCTTGAGCATATGGCCAAAGCTCATCCACACGCGCGGCTGCGCGGGCGTGTCGGCGAGCACGCGCTCGTACAAGGCGATCGCCGCGTCGAAATCGCCGATCCGCCCGAAGGCGGCGGCCTGAAGGTTGGCGTGCCCGGGATTGTCGGGATCCTCGACGACCACGGTGGCGAGCTCGGCAATCGCCTCGGATGGACGGTTGAGCCGGTAGAGCACCAGTGCGAGATTGGCGCGCGCCGCGGTAAACGCGGGCGACAGCTCGATCGCGCGGCGGAGCAACGCCTCGGCATCGCGATACCGCCCGATCCGCCCGGCAAGCTCGGCGAGCATCCGCATCGCGGCGACGTCGAACGGGTCCTGCTTCAGCTGCTGTTTGAGCAAGGGCTCGGCATCGGACAGCCGATTGTCGTGGAGCGCCAGTGCGGCCTCGACCAGGGCCGGCGCGTAACGCGATTGCGGGAGGGGAGGGGGTGCCATGCGATCCCCTCTGTAGCGCCGCGATGCGTCCCCCGGCTAGCGGGGGACGCATTTCATCCGGCAGCGATCAGAAGGCGGCGGACAGCGAGACGACGAGCTTGCCCGACGAGATCGACGACCCGTTCTTGGTCGAGGAGAAATTGGGGAGCAGATAGGCGGCGCGGCGGCGCGAAATGTCGGTGCCGACATAAGCGAGGCCGAGCGTGACCGGCTTGAACGTCACGTCGAGTCCGACGAGATAGTCGAGGTATTTGCCCGTTGGCGTCACGCTCGTGCCGTTGGGTCCGAGCCCGGGATTGCCCCAGGAATAGCCGAGATGCGCCTTGGCGGTGACCGGCGTGGTCGGGATGCCGGCGCTGACATCGCCCCACAGATAGGTATTGTCCTGGCTCTGCCCGCGGCTCTGCGGGGTGTTCGAGAAATTGCCGAGCGCGCGCTGCTTGGGCGCATAGGCGACGCCGGCGAGCGCGCTGACAGGCCCGAGCGTAGTCGACAGCTTGGCATAGCCCTCGGCGAAATCGGTGAGATCGGCGCCGCCCGGATACATGTACCAGGTCAGCCCGACATCGACCGCGGTACCGCCGCCGAGACTGCGCTTGTATCCGCCGTACAGGTCGAGCTCCATGTTGGCGCCGCCGAAGGTGCCCCAACCGGCAAGGTTGGACGCCCAGGTCCCGACATAGAGGCCGCTCTTGTGGGTGGCGGAAATGCCGCCCTGGATCGCGGCTTCCTTGTCGCTCTGCGAGACGCCGCGGAAGCGATAGTCAGAAACGATCGCGACCGAGCCCGACAGCACGATAGGGGGCGGCGGATCGGTCTCGTCGGCGAAGGCCGGCATGGCGATTGCGGTCAGCAGTGCTGCCGCGATGGTCGAATAGATCTTCAAAGGAACCCCCTAAATAGGTCGATCGGGTCCCGCCTGCTGCCCCGACCGCCGCCGCATCTCACCGCTAGCGCTTCTCCAAACGGGAAGCGATGGGGCGGCGATCGGCCGGGACATCCAATTTTTATGGCTGCAGTGCTGCTGATTGCTTGCCGGATCGTGACGAAATGTTGCTCGCATGCCGCGGCGCACAAAAAACCCCTCCCGGTGAGGGGAGGGGTCGGGGTGGAGACGCATCTTGGGGGATGTCTCGGGGGGGGGGAGCCGCCCCCACCCCCTGACGCCTCCTAAAAGGAGGCGCCAGTACCTCAGGCGGTCTGCTTGGTCAGCCGTTCGGACGCGCCATAGACTTCGACCTGACCGCCGGCGGCACGACGCCGCGCAAGCCAGTCCTTGAGCAGTTCGGCGCAGGTGTGATCGGCCGAGGACAGCTCGGTCATGTCGAGCCGCATCGGCGCGCCCTGCGGAACGGCATCGAGCGCACCCGACAGCTTGGGCAGCGTCAGGAAGGTCGCCGCACCGGCGAGATGCACGGTCTCGTGCCCGTCATTCTCGACATGCACCACCTTCAGACGGAGGTTGCGCAGCACCGGGATCAGTTCGAGCAGCGACAGCCCGATCCCGACCAGCACGCCGGTCAGCAGATCCTGCGTCACGACGAGCAGCAGCGTCACCGCCCAGATCACGACGGGCAACGGCCCGTGATCCTTGAACAGATGCTTGGCATGGCTGAAATTGACCAGCCGCCAGCCGGTCAGCACCAGCACCGCGCCGAGCGCCGCCATCGGGATTTCGCGCAGCAGCCACGGCAGCAACGCGACGAAGCCGAGGATCCACGCGCCGTGCAGGATCGTCGATAGCCGCGACGTGGCACCTGCCTGCACGTTGGCCGAGCTGCGCACGATCACGCCGGTCATCGGCAAAGCGCCGGCCATGCCGCACAGCAGGTTACCGATGCCCTGCGCGCGCAGTTCCTTGTTATAGTCGGTGCGCACGCCGTCGTGCATGCGGTCGACCGCGGCGGCCGACAGCAGGGTCTCGGCGCTGGCGATGAAGGCGATGGCAAGCGCCGCTCCGATCACGCCGGGATCAAGAAACCGCGTGAGGATGTCGGCACTGGGCAGGCTGATCGCGCCGGCGATGTTCTGCGGCACCGCGACGCGCGCGATGTCGAGCCCCGAGAGCCACGCGACCAGCGTCGCCGCGACGACACCGAGCAACGCGCCTGGCACGAGCCGCAGCGCCTTCGGCCGGAACTTCTCCCAGCCGAGCATTACCAGCAACGTGAACACCGCAAGGCCGATCGCGATTTCGGTCGTGCCGATATCGCTCGACAGGCCGAGCAGGCGACCAGGAACGGCCGCGAGGTTCTTGAGGCCGCTCGGCAGCGGCTTTTCATCGAACATCACGTGGAACTGACCGACGACGATGAGCACGCCGATGCCCGCGAGCATCCCGTGCACCACCGCGGGCGAAATCGCGCGGAACCAGCCGCCGAGGCGGAAGATACCGGCGACGACCTGGATCGCCCCGGCCAGGATGAGGATTGGTCCAAGTGCGGACAGGCCCTGGTCGCGGACCAGTTCGAACACGATGACCGCGAGACCAGCCGCGGGGCCGCTGACCTGCAGCGGCGAGCCGGCGAACATGCCGACGACGAGACCACCGATGATCCCGGTGATCAGGCCCTTTTCAGGCGGCACGCCCGACGCGATCGCGATGCCCATACACAAGGGCATCGCGACCAGGAACACGACGATCGAGGCGGTGAAATCCCGCCCCATCATGCTCAGCGACGGGAGTTTCACTCTGCAGCTTCCAGATACTCGACGTCCGAAGCGCGATGACGCTGGGCGGCATGCGCGACAGGCAGCGGTTCATCCGCCTGGATCTGCGCGAAGCGGCCGGTCGTGCCATCGAGCGCGTACATCGCACCTGCGCCGATATCGAAGAACCAGCCGTGCAGCGAGATCTCGCCGCGCGCGATGCCGGCTGCGACCGAAGGATGCGTGCGCAAATGCTGCAGCTGGACGACGACGTTCTCAAGGGCTGCGGCGCGGACGCCTTCCTCGTTGGTCAGTTCGGGGTAGCCCTGGCGCACGACGCATTCGGCGGCGTGGCTATGGCGCAGCCAGGCGGCGACGTTGGGCATGCCGTTCAGCATCTCGGGGTTCATCAGCGCCTTCATCGCGCCGCAGTCCGAATGGCCGCAGATGATGATGTCGCGCACGCCGAGCGCCGAGACGGCATATTCGACGGTCGACGACACGCCGCCCATCTGCGACGACGACGGCGGCACGATGTTGCCAGCGTTGCGGCAGACGAACAGGTCGCCCGGCGCCGCCTGCATGATATGTTCGGGGACGACGCGCGAATCGGCGCACGAGATCATCAGCGCCTTGGGGCTCTGGCCGTGCTGCGCGAGCTTTGCGTAAAGGGCGCTCTGGTCAGGGAAAACGCCCTTCTCGAAACTGAGAACGCGTCCGATGAGATCGTTCATGACTCTGCTCCTAAAATGGCCCGTACGGGAACGGGGTCACGGAAGCAGATAGCGCACGCGTTTTGCTGCGCCGCGGCGCCAACGTTACGAATGATTGCTCGGGCGCCGGGGCCTTATGCCGTCGGCAGGGCGATCTCGGCGCGGAGTCCGCCTTCGGGCCGGTTCGAGAGCGTCAAAGTTCCATCATGCTCGGCGACCGCACGCGCGACGATCGACAGGCCGAGCCCGAGCCCGATCGTGTCGCGCGCGCGCGCCGTGTCGAGCCGGACGAATGGCTCGATCACCCGTGCGAGCGAGGCCGCCGGGATGCCCGGGCCGTCATCCTCGATGCGGACGACGATCTGATCGCCTGCCCGCACCAGCGTCAGATAGACGCGCTCGCCATAATGCAGCGCATTCTCGACGAGATTGACGATCGCGCGCTTGAGCGTGACCGGGCGGACCGCCAGTTCGAGATGGTCGGGCCCGGTATAGCGCGCGTCGCGTCCGCGGTCGCTGACATCGTCGCACACCGTTTCGCACAGCACCGCGAGATCGATCGCGACGCGTGGCTCGCTTTCGCCCTCGCCGCCGAGATGGGCGAGCAGCGAGGCGACCATCGCGTCCATCTCGAGGACGTCTGCCTCGACCGCATCGCGCAATGCTTCGTCCGAGATCGCATCGGCGCGCATCCGCAGCCGCGCGAGCGGGGTGCGCAGGTCATGCCCGACCGCGGCGAGCGCCTGCGTCCGGTCGGCGATCAGTTGATAGATTCGCGCATGCATCCGGTTGAACGCGCCGATCACGCGGCGCACTTCGCTCGGTCCCGCTTCGGGCACCGCCTCGTCGCTGTCGCTGCCGCTGCCGACCGCGTCCGCAGCGAGCGCTAGCCGTCGGAGGGGGAGCAGCGTGCGGCGGATGAACAGCCCGCCCATCAACAGCAATGCGCCCGCAGGGATCATCGCAAGGAGGATCCGCTCGCTCGACAGATTGGCCTGGTGGATTGGCTGGCGGGTGTGGAAGTGCATCCAGCTGCCATCGGCGAGCGTCACCCCGCCCGCCGTCACCGCGTTGCGCCCGGGCGAGGCGAGGTTGAGCCGCAGATCGGCATGCGCGAGATCGGGTTCCCAGCCGATCACCTGGCGGTACATCCGGTCGAGCGAGGGGGCGAGCGGCGGCGGCGGCGCAAGCGCGGGTGCCCAGTGGATCTCATAGCGGCTGGTGGTCAGCTCGCGCGCGAGTTGCGGGCGTGCAGGCGGCGCCTGCTCCTCGAGCAATTTGCGCGCGATGACGAGATGCTCGGCAAGCCGCCGCGCCTCGTCGTCGCGCACCGAGAATTGGCTCGCGCGCTCGTAAAGCACCGTCGACACGCCGAATTCGAGGATCATCGCGAGCAACAGGATCGCGAAGATCTGGCCGATCAGGCCAGCCGGGCCGTGGAGGTGCCGGCGCAGCGTCGCGCTCAATCGCGCGTCACGGGGGCGCTGAACATATAGCCGATGCCGCGCACCGTCGCGATCGGCGCATCGACGCCGGTGCTCGACAGTTTGCGCCGCAACCGGCTGACGAGCACGTCGATACTGCGGTCCGAACTGTCGCCGAGCCGCGTACGCGACAGCTCTATCAGCCGCTCGCGCGCGATCACGCGGCCGCTATGGTCGCACAGCGTGACGAGCAGGTCGAACTCGGCGCCTGTCAGATCGACCAACGCGCCGGTCGGCGACAGCAGTTCGCGGCGCGGCAGATTGACCGTCCAGCCGTCGAAGCGGAGCATGCCATTGTCGCGCGGCGTCGCCTGACGCTCGACCCCGCCGCGCCGCAGCACCGCACGGACGCGGGCAAGCAGTTCGCGCGTGCCGAACGGCTTGGCGATATAATCGTCGGCGCCGAGTTCCAGCCCGACGACGCGGTCGGTCTCAGAGCCCTTGGCCGAGACGAAGATGATCGGCACGTCGCTCTTCTGGCGGATCGCGCGGCACAGATCGATACCGCTGGTGCCCGGCAACATGATGTCGAGCAGCACCAGATCGACCGGCCCCTGGTCGATCGCCAGCCACATTTCGGGCGCGGTCGAGGCGGGCCGGACGGTATAGCCGTTTTCCTGGAGCGCACGCGTCGTCAGCGTGCGCAGATGCGGATCGTCCTCGACCAGGACGATGGTCGGCATGAGCGGGGCGGGTTCGGTCACAGGCATTGGTCCGATGGGGTAGGGGAGCGCAGGAGAGCGGTCAAACGCGGCGTGGCCCGCGATTGTGCCAGAAACACTTTGTCATCGCAGCGAACGCCGCGAGCAAGGTGGCGCGCGTATCTGGGGGGCATCATCCCTTCGAGGAGCTAACCCATGTTTCGTGCCATTTTCGCCACCGCCCTGATCGCCCCCGCCCTGATCGCGACCGCGACGCCCGCGCTTGCCAACCGCCTGGCGCACAGCCCGCAGCAGGTCAGCGACGCACTCAAGGAAGGCTGCACCGTCCAGCACGTCCACACGCCCTCCGGCAAGACCGTCCAGTCGCCGGCGCTGGTGCGCTGTGACAATCGCAGCGCGGTCGCGGCTGCCAAGACCGCGCCTGCGGCAAAGACGGTGCTCGCCGCCGCCAACTGAGGTAGGCGGTCCTGCGGCTGCGCAGGCCCGTCGTGCACATGCCACCAAGGCCTCGCGCAGACGAGCGCCACTGGCAGAGGATGCAAATTGCTCGGGCGCGCTTAGCGCCCGAGCCGTGTGATCGTTTCGTCGAGCCGCGCTACCGCAACGCCCATCTTGCGGACGAGCATCACGTTTTGCGCGACCGTTCCGCCCGGCTGCAGCTCGAGAAACTGCTCGGCCTGCAGCCCGCCCTTCATCGCGAACCGCAGGTGCAGCACAGTGCCGTCGACGCGACCGTCGACCGGGCCGACGGCATCGCTGAGCGTCCCCGCGTAGCGATCGGTGCCGACTGGATGCAGCACCCACTGGCGCTGCGTCGCGGGCTTGCCTTGCCGCCGTACGGTTTGATCGAGCACGATGCTGCCATCTTCGGTCACGCGGCCATTGCCCTCGACCAGCGTGGTGGCGGGCCGGTGCAGTGCGATCTTGAGCACGCCCCTGCCTTCGCTACGCCCTGCAAAGAACGCCACCGCATCGAAGCGCGGCGCCGGTGCGCGTGCAAGATGCGCCGTCGACACGCATCCGGCGAGGCCGAGGCTGGTGATGAGCGCACAAAGCGGCGCGATGCCACGCCTCCGGATTCGATCGAAACTGGTCATGCGCATCGCCCTTCAGCACCGCGCGGGACAGGAGATCCGCGTCGCTTCGCCCGCGACAACGGACGAAGCGCGAATTGGCTCTCTAAATTCTAGTTCAGTCGCGCAGCCGGGCGGCACACGAGCGACACCGCGCTGCCGTGGTCGGCGAACTGCAGCGTGAAGCCATGCAGATCGACGATCGCCTTCACCAGGCTGAGGCCCAGCCCGGCCCCCTCGCACTCATGCCGCCCGCGATAGAAACGCTGCGTGACGAGCGACCGCTCGGCCGGCGCGATGCCCGCGCCGTCGTCGGCGACGGTAATGACCGCGGCATCGCCCTCGGTGCGGAGTGTAACGCGCACCGCACCGCCGGGGGGGCCGAACTTCATCGCATTGTCGATCAGGTTGGACACCGCTTCGATCAGCAAGCTCGCATCGCCCTCGACCGCGGGCGCGGGTTCGATCTCGCACTGCAAGGCGATGCCGCGATCCTCGGCGGTCGGCGTGTGCAGTTCGCACGCGTCGCCGACCAGATGCGCGAGATCGATCGTTGCGAAGCGGCTCCGGCGCGCCTGGTCCTCGAGCTCGCGAACGCGCAGCAACGCGGCGACGATACCAAGCAACGTGTCGATCTCGGCAAGCGCCGCCTCGGCGACCTGTTCGAACGCAGTGCGATCCCCGGCGTCGCGCAGCCCGCGCTCGATCCGCGCGCGCAACCGGGTGAGGGGGGTGCGCAACTGATGCGCGATATCGTCGCCGATCACGCGCACATCGACGACCAGCACCTGCAGCCGATCGAGCATCGTATTGATATGCGCGCAGAGCAGTTCGAAACTGTCGGGCCGCGCGCCGACCGCAAGCCGTACGTCGAGATCACCCGCGACGATCGCCTCGGTCAGCTGCCGCACGCTGTCGACCTGGCGCGCCGCGCGACGCCCGGCGATCAACCCGACGCCAACCGCGAGCACCAGCCCGAGCCCTAGGCCGATCATCAACGATCGCTCGACGACGCGGAGCGCTTCCTCGGCTTCGTCGAGGTCGATTCCGGTGAGCAGCCGGTCGCCATCGGGCATGCGGCACACGGCGAGCCGGGCGACATCGCTGGTTTTGCCGGGCAGCTGGGTCGGCAGCACCGTCGCGATCGCCGAGGCACGGCCGACCACGACGCCCGGCGGGATCGCGGCGACATTGCCGTCGAGCAGCCGCCCGTTCTGATCGAACAGAGCGAGGAAGCGGTCGCGGTGGATGTCCTCGGCGATCATCCGGCGGACCGCCACATGGCGTTCGGCATCGTGCAGCGCGCCGACCGTCCGGCAATCCGCAGCGAAGGTCGCTTCGGCCGCATGGCGGTGGCTGTTCGACGCGAGCAGCCAGAATAGCCCCGCCAGCACCACCGATTGCACGACCAATAACGCGGCGAGCGCCCCGCCCCAGCGCCACGTCGCGCGGACGCGCGGGTCAGCCAGGAACATCGAAGATATACCCTTGTCCGCGAACGTTGCGGATGAGTTGCGGCTCTCCTTCGGCATCGACCTTTCGCCGCAGCCGGCCGATATGGACATCGACCACATTGCTGTTGGGCTCGAACGTATAGCCCCACACATCCTGCAGTAACATCGAGCGCGTCACGATCCGACCCGGGCGGCGCACCAGATAGTCGAGCAGTTTTAGCTCGCGCGGCAGCAGCTCGAGCGCGCGACCGGCGCGCGTGGCGACGCCTGCGAGCAGGTCGAAATCGAGCGGCCCGGCGATGAGCCGCGTGTCGCGCGTCTCGTTGGGGCGGCGCAGCAGCGCTTCGACGCGGGCGATCAGTTCGACCAGCGCGAAGGGCTTGGGCAGATAGTCGTCGCCGCCGGCGCGCAGCCCGCGCACGCGATCGTCGAGGCTGCCGAGCGCGCTCAGCACGAGCGCGGGCGTACGGCGGCCGCTCCGGCGCAGTTCGGCAATGAGGTCGAGTCCGTCGCCGTCAGGCAGCTGGCGATCGACGATCAGCAGGTCGATCGGATCCTCCTGTGCGGTCGCGAGGCCCTCGGACACGAGCAGCCGGTGCGTTACCGAATAGCCGTTCGCCACCAGCTCAAGCGTAATCTCGGTCGCGGTGCCGATATCGTCTTCGAGGAGGAGGATGCGCGTCACGCGCTCCTGTTCGGCGTGGCGGGCGGGGGGCGTCAACTGAATTGCGGTTCAGACTCGGCTGTTTGGCGCCAGGATCGCTGGCGGCGCGGCGTCCGCTGCGGTTTGTGGAACGTACCGACGCGCAAAGGGTCTTACGGGCACGCGCTTGGCGCGGTACGGCCGAAACGGGCGATCCGTACGGGATCGGCTATTGGAAAGGCGTTCGATGAGCTTGCTCGAAGCAACCGCGCAGGAACGCGCCGACAAGGCGCATGGCGAGTCGCATTATGTCACGCGGATCGGCTGGCTGCGCGCCGCGGTGCTCGGCGCCAATGACGGGCTGCTCTCGACGTCGAGCCTGATGGTCGGCGTTGCCGCCGCCGCTGCGGGATCGTCGCAGATCATCCTGACCGGCGTCGCGGGGATCGTCGCGGGGGCAATGTCGATGGCGGCGGGCGAATATGTCTCGGTCAGCTCCCAGGCCGATTCCGAGAAGGCCGATATCGAGCGCGAACGGCTCGAACTCGAAGCCAATCCCGAGCACGAAAAGCGCGAACTCGCGGCGATCTACATGAAGCGCGGCCTGCCCAAGGCGCTCGCGGTCGAGGTCGTTGCGGCGCTGAGCGAGCATGACGCGCTCGAGGCGCATACGCGCGACGAGCTCGGGATTACCGATACGTCGACCGCCAACCCGCTCCAGGCAGCCATCGCATCGGCCGCGTGCTTCTTCGCCGGTGGCTTGCCGCCGGTGCTGACCGCGCTGCTGGTGCCGGCCAGCGCGATCCTGTGGGCGATCGCGATCGTCGCGGTGCTGACGCTCGGGGTGCTAGGCGCGGCGGGTGCGCGGACCGGCGGTGCGCCGATTTTGCCGGGCGTCGTCCGGGTGATGGTGTGGGGATCGATCGCGATGGCGGTGACCGCCGGCGTCGGGCACGTGTTCCACACGACGGTCGGCTGAGGGCGCGGGATTCGGGCAGCTGGTCTGCCCGCTTCGCTCAGGCTCCGGCGACGTGTGCGGCTAGCAGTTCGGCGTGCGCCGCCTCGAACTTCGCGCGGAAGGCGGGATTGGCGAGCAACGCGCTCGCGACGAGCGTGCCGAGCGCGTGGCTGGCATCCAGGTCGCTTGCGAAGTGCACGCCGCACAGTTCGCGGCTCATCGCATAATCCGCGGCGCGATCGAAGATCTCGGATGACCGGCCCTTGAGCAAGCGGGCGAGCACGAAGCCGGTCGAATAGCCGAGGATCGCATGGCCGCTCGGATACGATGTCGCGGCCTTGCCGGTTGGCGTCTTGGCGCAATTGGGGAGCGTCGGGTCGACGCCGTAAGGGCGTGTGCGATGGAAATACGCCTTGCCCAGGCTGGCCGCGGCCGCGGCCTCTTCCTGGACGTCGCGCAGCAACGCCCAGGTCAGCGGGTATGTCGCGAGCGTAACGCCGAGCGTGCGGTCGAACAGCGCCGGCGTCTCCTGGCCATCGTCGGAGCGCGCGCGTGCGAGCCGTTCGGCGGGCGCCGCCGCGATCAGCGTGCGCAATTGTGCGAGTTCGCTCTGCTCCTGGACCGATCCGCGCGCGGGCGGGGCGGGGAGCACCGCGCCCGGCGCGAAATCAGGCGCCGCGAGATAGTGGAAGGCATGCGGGGCGGCGACGCCGGCCGACCCGATCATTCCCAGCGCCAGCGTCGTCAGCGCCGAACCCAGATATTTCCGCATCGTTCGGTCCCCGCTCGCAGCGATCAGAACTTGATCCGGGCCGAGGCCAGGAACGAGCGCGGCGGCAGATAGCTGAACTGGTCGAGTTGGCCGTACCCGCTCTGATAGCCCGCCGTGACCGGCGCTCCCGTCGTGCTAGTCGAAATCGCGGTCACCGCGCGGCTGTTGAACACGTTGTTGACCGTCACGCCGAGCCGCAGGCCGCCCTTGAATTCCTGGCTGATCGCGAATTCGCCAATGCTGTAGGGGCGGATGCGATACAGGCGGTAGCCGGGGCTGCCATTGTATTCGCTGGCATATTGGGGGCCGGTGAACTTCTGGTCGAACGACAGGCGCAAGCCTTCACGGCGATAGATGAAGCCGCCCGCCGCGGTCGAGAAGGGCGCCTTGGCGATCTGTTCGCCGCTCGTCACGCTGTGCGCGTAATTGTACGATCCGTTGCCGAACAGGGTGAGGCCGCGCACCGGCATATAGCTGAGCGAGCCCTCGACGCCCTTGTAGCGGACCTTGCCGATGTTGATCAGCAGCGTCTGGTCGCAGCCTGTCGTGGTGCACGAGCCGATCTTGTTGTCGATGTTGATGACGTATCCGTCGACGTCGACCGAGACCTTGTTGCCGTGCCACACCGTCCCGACCTGATAGTTGGTCGAGGTCTGCGGCTTCAGCGCATCGAGCGCGGTCGAGAGCGTGCCCGAGGCCGAGTAGAAGCTCGACAGATCGGGGACGTACATGCCCTGCGCATACTGGCCGTAGAACGACCAGTTGCTCGTCGGCATATAGTTGACCGTCGCGAACGGCAGCGTCTTGGTCCAGGTCTGGCTCGTGTCGAGCGGCAGGCGCGTCTTCTGGTTGACCGGTGCGGCGATGCCGCGCTCGAAATGGACGTATTTCACGCCCGGCGTGATCGACAGGCCTTCGACCGGGTGGAACTCGAACTCGCCGAACAGCTGATACTGGTTCCAGTTCGAATGCTGGACGTAGGACAGATTGGCCTGGGCGATCGACGGCAGCGCGTTCTGCGCGGCGGTGCCGTTGCCGTTGTTGAACTTCTCGTTGTAGCTGAAGCCGCCGGTGGTGCGGTCGAGGTCGATCAGGTGGCGGTCGGTGACGGCATGTTCGTACCAGCCGCCGACGCGGATCTTGCCGAGCGCGAAGTCGTAATTGACCTGGCCGATATAGCCGAAGACGCGATATTTGTTGAGCTTGTCATAGCCGAGGATGTCGGTCGCCGTACCTGCCACCGCCTTGTAGGGCGACGCCGCAGTTCCTGCGCCGCTGAAGCCGCTGACGACCGTGCCGGTGTTCCCCGACAGCGTATTGTTGGTGTAGCCGTACATGTAGCCGCGATTGTCGAGCGAGAAGCCCGAACCGAGGTCGCTCTGCAGGCGGACGTACGAGAAATCGGTGGTCTTGTCGGTGCGGTTGTACTTCCAGTAATCTTGCTGCGCGGGGTTGTTGCCGAGCGCGTAGTTGCGGCCGTAGACCCCGACGTTCGAGGTCACCGCGCAATCGTTGCCGGTCAGCTGCGTCAGCGGCTGGCCATCGGTGCCGAGCGCGGTCGTGCCGTTGGCCCCGACGCGCGCGCTGCCGCAGGTCGCGCCCTTGAGCACATCCGACTGATAATAATGGTTGCGGTTCCACGTGCTCATGATCGTCAGCGTGTTGTGGCTGCCGATCGGCGCGACGATCTTGCCGTAGAGGTTTTTGGAACCCACCGGCGAATAGGTCAGCGCGCCGTCGGACTGGAGATATTGCCCCGTCAGCACGATCCGCGCGCCGCCGAGCTTTTCGATGCTGCCCGACTGATATTCGGCGCGACCGATAAAGGTGTTCCAATTGCCGACGATGCCCTCGACCTGCGCGCTCTGCTGCTCGCTCGCGGCGCGCGAGTACATGTTGATGTTGCCACCATAGGTCGCCTGGCCGAGCTGGCTGGCATTGCCGGGGCCGCGATCGACGACGATCGTCTCGATCGTGTTCGACGGGAAGAACGACGTCGAATGGTGCGTCGGGTTGTTGGTGTCGGCAAACGGAATCGAATCGTAGGTGACGTTGTATTCGCCGTCCTGGAAACCACGGATCGTCGCCTTGGTCTCGCCGAGGCCATAGCCGTTGCCCGCGCCCGAGATCGACACGCTCGGCGTGAGCGCGATCAGTTCGTTGAAATCGGCTGCGGCGGTGGTGTTGGCGATATAGTCGCGGCTGACCGCGGCCTGCGGCTGCGTCGTGGTCAGCGAGACGGTGATCGGGGCGCTCTGCGCGGTCTTCGATCCGGTGACGATGATGTCGGCGGAGGTCAGCGACTGCTTGTCGTTCGCCTGCCCCGCGCTGTTCGCGCTGGTCGTCGTCTGCTCGGGGGTGCCGGGCGTCGCAGGTGCGGGGGCGGGTGCCGCTACGGGTGCCGCGACGTCGTTCGCCACCGCGGTGGCGGGCAGGGTGACGGACAGGGCAACCCCGGCGAGCAGGGTCTGTCGGAAAGTCGCGCGCATCGGAAAAGTCCCCAATAAGATCGGCCAGACGCTACAGGCGCTTATGACGCTTCTGCCGGGGCGCCGCGGAGCGGACCGCCCGGCTGCCTCCCCGCTGGCTAAGCCCGCCTCTAGGGCGATGTCGTTACGGCTGTGTGGCGGTTCGATGGCCCGGCCAAGTCGCTATTCTAAATTCGAGTTAATGCGGGCGGCTCAAGCGGCGGAGAGCGTCGCGACGCAGCCGGGGGCGCCGTCGCCGATCCGCAGCTCGAGCCGATGGACCTGCGCGATCGCCGAGACGAGCGCGAGGCCGAGCCCATTGCCCGGCTGGCTGCGGCTCGCCTCGACGCGGTGGAAGCGCGCGCAGACTTTTTCGCGCTCACCTGCCGGGATGCCGGGGCCGTTGTCGCTTACCGTCAGCACCGGTCCCGCTGCGAGCCCGATGACGATCTCCCCGCCCGTGGGCGTATATTTGATCGCATTGTCGACGAGATTGCCGACCGCCTCGAACAGCAGATCGGCATCGCCTTCGAACGCCACCGCGGCTGGCATCTCGCGCCGGATGCTGACGCCGCGCTCGATCGCGGCGACCTCGTGGAAATCGGTCGCGTCGGTCACCACCTGGGCGAGATCGAGCATGCGGAAGCCTTCGCGCCGCGCGCCCTCGTTCATTTCCGAGATGCGCAGCAGCGCGTTGAACATTGCGATCATCCCGGTGACTTCTTCTACGGCGTCACCGATCGCTGCCGCCATAACCGCGGGGCTGCAGGTGCTGCTATCGGCCTGGCGCAACCGCGCGAGCAGGCGCGTGAGCGGGGTGCGCATGTCGTGCGCGATATTGTCGCCCGCCGCCTTCACCTCGAGCATCAGCCGCTGCACCTCATCGAGCATGCGGTTGACCTCGCACGCGAGATCGTCGAGCTCGTCACGGCGCTGCGACGGCGGCAGCCGCGCGTCGAGCCGCCCCGCCATGATCTCGTGCAGACTGTGCGTCAGCGTGCGGATCCGCGTTTCCTGCGACACGGCGAGCAGCACCGAACCCGACAGGCCGAGCACGAGCAGCGCGAGCCCGCCCCACACGATCGCCGAGACCATGTCGCCCGCAAAGGCCTGCGATTCCTGCAGGTCCTGCGCGACGAGGAAGCGATCGCCACTGCCGAGCCGGACCGTCATCGCGCGCAAATCGACGGCGCCACGCGGGGTCACGCTGGTCAGGTCGAACTGCAGCCCATCGGGATGCCCGCCGGGCAGGGCGCGCGGTGCGCCAGCAAGCAAGCGTCCGCTCGGATCGAACAGCCCGAAGGGGCGCAGATGATGGACGTCCGAGCGGTTGTGCCGCGCGACGCGCTCGACCGCCGCGGCGCGATCGGTCTCCCGTGTCATCCGCACGATCTCGCGCGCGAGCCATTCGTCGGTCTGCGCGTTGAAATGCGCGACGGCGCGATCATGGACGAAGCCGAGCAAGCCCGTCGCCGCCGCGCCGAACAGCAGCAGGAAGAGGATCGCGACACGGGCGCTCGAACTGCGCCGCCAGCGCTTAATGGCTGCGAAAGACATAGCCGGTCCCCCTGACGGTCTCGATCAGCGGTGGCATGTCGGCGCGTTCGATCTTGCGCCGCAGCCGCGTGACATGGACGTCGATGACATTGGTGCGCTGGTCGTAGCGATAGCCCCACACATCCTCGAAGATCATCGCACGCGTGACCGGCCGGTCGTGATGCCGCACGAGATATTCGAGCAGTTGCAGCTCGCGCGCCTGCAGATCGATGCGCGCGCCGTCGATCCACGCCTCGCGCCCGATCAGGTCGATCCGCACCCGGCCATGCTCGAGGCTGATCGACGAGGTCTCGGCGACACGCCGGCGGATCAGCGCCATCACGCGCGCGGCGAGTTCGAGCGGCTCGAACGGCTTGGCGAGATAATCGTCGCCGCCCGCACGCAGGCCGCGGACGCGCTCCTCGAGCGCCGAGAGCGCGCTGAGGATGAGTACCGGGGTGCGAATGCCGGCCTTGCGCAGCATGTCGAGCACGCCGACACCGTCGATCCCGCCGGGCAGCATCCGGTCGAGCACGATCGCGTCGAAATCCTTGTCCTTCGCCTGGAGGAACGCCTCGGCGCCATCCTGCACGGTCGTCACGCGCAGCCCTTCCTCGGCCAGGATCGCGCAGATCGCGTCCGCCGATTTGGGATCGTCCTCGACAACCAGGACCGTCGCCACCAATGTCACCTTGGACTGAGGGAAAGGAACGCCTTCCGCCGCAATTGTGAAACCTGCATGACAGTCGCCTGGACGGACGGGATCAGGCCCCGCCAACCCACCCCGCCAACCCACCCCGCCGCAGCAACGCGATGGATCGCTTTGCGGTGTCGGGCGTCTTGAGCAGACCTTACCGACCCCGGCGTGCGGTCCTGCCGATTGATCTCGCCGACCCCCATAGAGGAATTGCGCATGGCCTCCGAAGCCCCCGTCTGGTTCATCACCGGCTGCTCGACCGGCTTCGGTCGCGAACTCGCCCAGCAAGTGCTTGCGCGCGGCTGGCGCCTCGTCGCGACAGCGCGCGATGCCGAGCGGGTGCGCGATCTGGCGGAGGGCGCCGAGGACCGTGTGCTCGCGCTGGCGCTCGACATGGCCGATGCCGGGCAGATCGCGGCGGCGGTCACGGCGGCGACCGAGCGCTTCGGTGCGATCGACGTGCTCGTCAACAATGCCGGCTATGGCTATCAGGCGTCGATCGAGGAAGGCGAGGATGCCGAGATCCGCGCGCAGTTCGAGGCCAATGTGTTCGGCCTGTTTGCGCTGACGCGCGCCGTGCTGCCGGGGATGCGCGCGCGCAAATCGGGCCATGTTATCAATCTGAGCTCGGTCGCCGGGTTTGTCGGCTTTCCGGGCTCGGGCTATTATGCCGCGAGCAAGCATGCGGTCGAGGGGTTCTCCGACGCGCTCCGCGCCGAGGGCGCGCCGGTCGGCATCAAGGTGACGTGCGTCGAGCCGGGGCCGTTCCGCACCGACTGGGCCGGTCGTTCGCTCAAACAGACTCCGGTCGCGATCGCGGCCTATGCCGAAACCGCGGGCAAGCGGCTGGCGAGCACGTCGGAGATCAGCGGCAGCCAGGCGGGCGACCCCGCACGCGCGGCGGCGGCGATGATCGCGCTGACCGAACAGGCCGATCCGCCGCGCCATCTCGTGCTCGGCCAATGGGGCTATGACGCGGTGACCAAGACGCTGCGCGATGCGCTCGCCGAGATCGAGGCGGGAGAGGCGACCAGCATCGGGACCGATTTTCCGAGCTGATCTTCGCCGAGGACGGTGCTGCGAAGAAACCGCTTGCGGTTGACGCAGCGTCAAGCGGCATAGTCCTGCCATGCCCGATTTCCCGCCTACGCTCGACATCAGCGACGTCGCCCGCCGCACCGGCCTGACGACACGCGCGCTGCGTTTCTACGAGGCGCGCGGGTTGGTGCGGCCGCTGCGCTCGGCGTCGGGGCGGCGGTTCTATGGTCCTGTGGAGCTTGAGCGCGTTCACCAGATCGTGACGCTCAAGCGCGCCGGGCTGACGCTCGCGCAGATCGAGCGTTTCACCCGCGACGGGCCGGTGTCGCTCGCGCGGATCGTCGCGGCGCAACTCGCTGCGCTCTCGGCGCAAGCCGACGACATTGCCGCGGCGCGTGCGCTGCTGCTCACCGTCCAGTCCCGCATCGAGCGTAGCGAGCCCATCGATGTCGCGACCTTCTGCTCGCTGATCCAGCACGGAGACCGCGTGATGACACACGACAAATGGGATTTGGTGACCGACCGCTTCTTCACGCCCGAGGAGAAAGCCGCGTTTGCCGAGACGGCGCGCGCGATGCCGCCGGAATACGATCCGACGGCCTATGCCGCGCAATGGGCCGATCTCGGTGGTCGGATCAAGGCGGCGCTGCCGCTCGCACCCGCGAGCGATGCGGCGCAGGGCTTCCTCGACGAGTGGCAGGCGTTGCTCGCGCCGTTCGAAGCGGTCGCGACGCCAGCGATGAAGGCGGGGGTGAACGCGATGTACCAGCGGATGGACGAATGGCAGCACGAGGCCGATCCGGGTTTCGATGCGGTCGTGTTCGGGTTCATTCAGGAGGCGATGGTGGCACGCAAGGCGCAAGCCGCGCTCTGACTTATCACCGCCCCTAGCCGTCACCCCGGCCTCGTGCCGGGGTCCACCGTGCCGCGCGTCCTGCACGTGCAGGATCCGCGTCCCGGTGGACCCCGGGACAAGCCCGGGGTGACGAGTGGGGGGCAGCGCGATGAGCGAACCGCTCAGCGCCCCGCGAGCTTGGTGCTGAACGCCGCCAGCGTACACAATCCCACCACGCCACGCGCGGTGCAGCCCGCAATCGGCAGCACCGCGCGATACTGCGCACGCGCAGTGCCGGCGCGCAGTTCGGCGAGCGACTGCGCGCGGTAGACCGCGCGGACGTAATGCTGCCCGCTCGCGTCGCTCAGCCGCTCGAGCACGATCGCCCCGCCCGGCACGGGATCGTCGGCGGCGATGCCGGGTACGCGCCAGTGCAGGTCGAGCAGCCCGGCGAGGTTGGCGACCTGCGTGTCGTGCCCCGCGATCATTGCGATCGTCGGCGCTGCGGTCCCGTCGTCCGACAGCCAGGCGAGGATCCGGGGGCTCAGGCCTGCCATATTGCGCGCCGCGATATAGGGCGGGCGGGCAAGCAGGCGGAATTCGAGCGCATGGAACGCCCCGAACGCGGTCACGTCCTCGGCGGTGGCGCGGCCCCAGCCGACGTCCGGCGCGGACTTGCCCTCGGCATATTCGAGCAGCAGGATCTGCGCCGCAGTCGAGGCGCGATCGAGCGCGCCGCCGAGCTTGGGGCGCGTCGTGGCGGTGGCGGGGGTGAGCGTCGAGGGCTCGCGCGCGACGCCGCACTGCGTCGTTGCCGGCCCGCACAGGATGCGATCGAGCCGCGCGAGCAGCGGCGTCACGCTGCGCTCGACTGCAGCGATCCCGCCCGGCCCGACCGCGGCATCGACCGCGGCCGCCGCGCGCGCGGGGTCGAGCGGCGCGTGGCCGTCGGCGATCTGGTTGAACAAGGGATCCGCCTCGTCCTGCGGGCGATGCTCGATCGCGATCGCGCAGCCGGGCGCGAGCCCGCTGGCGTAGCTCCGCGCGGTTGCGATCGTGCGCTGGTCGCTGTCGGCGAGCAGGGCAACGCGCTTCGGGCACGTCGTCGCCGTCATTAGCCCGTCCGCGACGAAGCTTGCCCTGTCGGCATCCGCGACCGCCACCACCGCGGCGGCGCCATGCGGCGTCAGCCAGCCGGGCGCGACCGGCCAGCTTGGCCACGCGTCGGCGGCGACGCCTTGCGGCATCGGCTGCGCCTTGGTCGGCGGGCGGATGCCGTGGCGCATCAGCAGCACGACGCGATCGACCTTGAGGCCGGTCGGGGCGTTCGGCGCGGGCGCAGCGCCACCGAGCGCCGTCATGGCAAGCGCGAGCGCGGCAAGGCGCAGCGGGGTCTTCATGGGTCGGTCTCCTTGGCCCCGCCTTGCCCGCTTAGTGTGACAGCCGTGCGGCGTCAGGCGGCGCGTTGCTCGCGCGCGATCCAGGCGTCGATCTGCGTGTCGAGCAGGTCGAGCGGCACCGCGCCATGTTCGAGCACCGCGTCATGGAAGCGCCGCACGTCGAACTTCGCGCCGAGCTTGGTCTCGGCGCGCTGGCGCAGCGCGAGGATCTTCAATTCGCCGAGCTTGTAGGCGAGCGCCTGGCCCGGATTGGTGATGTAGCGATTGACCTCGGCCTCGATATTGGCGTCGGTCAGCGCGGTATTGGCCTTCATGAAGGCGATCGACTGGTCCTTGGTCCACCCCTGCGCGTGCAGCCCGGTATCGACCACCAGCCGGCACGCGCGCCACATTTCGTACGACAGCCGCCCCATGTCCTTTTCGGGCGTGTCGTAAATGCCGAGCTCGATCCCGAGATGCTCCGAATAGAGCCCCCAGCCTTCGACGAAGGCGGTGAAATTGGTGTCGTACTTGCGGAAATCGGGCAGCGACATTTCCTGCTGCAGCGCGATCTGGTTGTGATGGCCCGGCACCGCCTCATGGCTCACCAGCGCCGGAAGCTCGTAGAGCGGGCGCTGGTCGAGCTTCGCGGTGTCGACGTAGAACGTCCCCGAAATGCCGACCTTGGGCGACCCCGGCATGTAATAGGCGGCCGGGCTGCTCGGCGCGGTTTCGGCCGGGATCGGGCGCACGCCATAGGGGAGGCGCGGCAGCGTTCCGAACAGCTTGGGCATATTGCCGTCATTCGCCTTGGCCTGCAGCGCGGCGGCGCTCATCAGTTCGGTCTCGCTCGTGGCGTAATATTTCGGGTTGGTGCGGAGTTCCTGGATGAACGCCTCGCGGCTGGCAAAGCCGGCTTTCCTGGCGAGCGCTTCCATCGCGGTCTTGATCCGCTTGACCTCCGACAGGCCGATATCGTGGATCTGCGCCGGTGTCAGATCGGTCGTGGTCTGCTGGCGAACCTGGAAGGCGTAGTATTTCGCGCCCTCGGGCAGCGCTGCGGCGCCGACGCTGACGCGGCATTTGGGGAGATAGGCGGTGCGGTAATAGTCGGCGATCTTGCGATATTCGGGGTTGATCGTGTCGGTGATCAGCACGCGCGCGCGGCTCTGCCAGTCGGCCCATTCGGTGTCGCTCATCCCCGCCGGGCGGTTGCCTTTAAACGGCGCGTAGAAGCGCGAATCCTCGGGCTTGGCGGTGATGACGCCGGTGATCGTCGTCTCGAACCCGACGAGCGCGACGCACGGCTGGACATAGCCGCCCGCGACCGCTTGCCGGGTGATCTCCAATTGCTGCGCATTGGCGCCCGGAAACTGCGCGAGGCGGATGAGGTAGCTCTTGAAGTCGGCACGCGTGCGCACCGGCACCGTGTCGGCGAGGCCGGCAAAGCTCTGGTACCAGCTGCCGAGCGTGGTGAAGGTGATCATCCGCTCGCCAAAACCGTTGGCTTCGATCTGTTCGGACAGGATGCGGCGCAGGATCGCCTTGTTGGTGCGGTCTTCGTCGGTCAGCCTGGCCGCCGGGAGCGCATCGAGCCGCTTGATGAACAGCGCCGCCTGCGCCGCCTGGCGGTCCTGCTCGGCCAGGCTGAAATCGCCAAGCCGGTCGTCATAGGCGTGCACGCTGAGCGACGTCGCGTAGACCGGGTTCGATTTGAGGAACCACGCCCAATGATCGGCGATGACGCGGTGGAGGTCGTCGGCAGGGGCGGCGACCGCGGGCGCGGCAACGGTGGCAAGCAAGGCTGCGAGAACGAGACGACGCATGGAATTCCCCTATCTTTGCAGAAAGCCTAGGCGAAGTTTCCGCGCCGGATAAGAGGCGGCTTTTACGCGGCCGACACGCCCACGAAAAAGGGGCCCGGATCGCTCCGAGCCCCTCTCTCACCAAAGCGTTTCCGCGTCGGTCTTAGTCGCGGTCGCCCGTCAGGAACGCAGGGGCGAACTCGGGCGCAGGGCCGTCCTCGTTGCCGCCAGCGGCGCGCTCTGGGCGTGCACCGCCGCCATCACGGCGGGGACCACGGCCACCGTCGCCGTCACGACGCGGGCCACGGCCTTCGCCGCCGCCACCACCGCCGCGCGGACCACGATCACCGCCGCCGGGACCACGGCCACCGTCGCCATCACGACGCGGCGGACGCGGACCACGGTCGCCGCCTTCGCGCGGCTCACGGGCAGGGCGCGTGTCTTCGAGCTCGGCACCGGTCTCCTGGTCGACGACGCGCATCGACAGGCGAACCTTGCCGCGCGGGTCGATCTCGAGGACCTTGACCTTCACTTCTTGACCCTCGGAAAGAACATCCGAGACCTTCTCGACGCGCTCGTTCTTGATTTCGGACACGTGGACGAGACCGTCCTTGCCACCCATGAAGTTCACGAACGCCCCGAAGTCCACCAGGTTGACGACCTTGCCGTCATAGACCTTACCGACTTCGGCTTCCTCGACGATGCCCTTGATCCACTTGATCGCGGCTTCGATCTGCGACGTGTCGGACGACGACACCTTGATCACGCCCTCGTCGTCGATGTCGACCTTGGCGCCGGTCGTCGCGACGATCTCGCGAATGACCTTGCCGCCTGTGCCGATGACGTCACGGATCTTGGTCTTGTCGATCGTGAAGGTCTCGATGCGCGGTGCGTGCGCCGAGAGTTCCTCACGCGTGTGGTCGAGCGCCTTGGCCATCTCGCCGAGGATGTGCGCACGGCCTTCCTTGGCCTGCGCCAGGGCAACGCGCATGATCTCGTCGGTGATGCCTGCGATCTTGATGTCCATCTGCATCGTGGTGATGCCGGCCTCGGTGCCTGCGACCTTGAAGTCCATGTCGCCGAGGTGATCCTCGTCGCCGAGGATGTCCGAGAGAACCGCAAAGTCCTTGCCCTCGAGGATCAGGCCCATCGCGATACCCGAGACCGGGCGCTTCAACGGAACGCCTGCGTCCATCATCGACAGCGAACCGCCGCAGACCGTCGCCATCGACGACGAGCCGTTGCTCTCGGTGATGTCCGAGAGAACGCGGATCGTGTACGGGAACTCGTCCTTCGACGGAAGCACCGGGTGCAGCGCGCGCCAGGCGAGCTTGCCGTGGCCGACTTCACGACGGCCCGGCGCACCGAAGCGGCCGACTTCACCGACCGAGTAAGGCGGGAAGTTGTAGTGCAGCATGAAGTTTTCGTACGACAGGCCGGTCAGGCCGTCGATCATCTGCTCGGCGTCCTTGGTGCCGAGCGTGGTCGTGCAGATCGCCTGCGTTTCACCGCGGGTGAACAGCGCCGAACCGTGCGCGCGCGGCAGGAAGTGCACTATCGCCTCGATCGGACGGATCTGCGTGGTGGTGCGGCCGTCGATGCGCTGGCCGTCCTTGAGGATCGCGCCGCGAACGATTTCGGCTTCCAGCTTCTTCATCAGCTTGCCGGCAGCCATCTGGTCCTGCGGGGCGGCATCGGCGAACGCTGCCTTGCCCTTCGCGCGGGCTTCGTTGAGCAGGTTCGACCGCTTGGACTTGTCGGTCACCTTATAGGCAGCCGCAATGTCCTTGCCGATCAGCTTCTTGAGCTTGTCCTTGGCAGCCGAGAGATCAGCCTGTGCGGCCATTTCCCACGGATCCTTGGCAGCCTGCTCGGCCAGATCGATGATCAAATTGGCGGCTTCGCGGCACGCCTTGTGCGCGAACTGCACCGCGCCGAGCATGACTTCTTCCGAAAGCTCCTTGGCTTCGGATTCGACCATCATCACGGCATCGCCGGTCGCGGCGACGACGAGGTCGAGCTCGCCCGCCTTGATCTGCTCGACGGTCGGGTTGAGGATATACTCGCCGTCGATGTAGCCGACGCGGGCTGCGCCGATCGGGCCCATGAACGGCACGCCCGAGATGGTGAGCGCAGCCGATGCAGCGACCATCGCCAGCATGTCGGGCTCGTTCTCGCCGTCATACGACAGGACCTGGCAGATCACGTTGATCTCGTTGTAGAACCCTTCGGGGAACAACGGGCGGATCGGGCGGTCGATCAGGCGGCTGGTCAGCGTTTCCTTTTCGGTCGCGCCACGCTCACGCTTGAAAAAACCACCGGGGATGCGGCCGGCTGCGCTGTACTTTTCCTGATAGTGGACGGTCAGCGGGAAGAAGTCCTGGCCTTCCTTCACCGACTTGGCGGCGGTCACGGCGCAGAGCACCACGGTCTCGCCGAGCGTCGCCATCACGGCGCCGTCAGCCTGGCGCGCGACGCGGCCGGTTTCCAGCGTCAGCGTCTTGCCACCCCATTGGGTGGTTACGGTCTTGGTATCGAACATATCGTTTCCTTCAACACCACTGGCCGGATGCCAGTGGGGCCTATGTGCGGACTAGCCGGTCCGCGCGGTTCGGAGCCTTTCGTGGCTCCCGGCCAAACCGCCGAATTGCGGAATGGCGAAAGGGGTTAGATGTAGAAACGGCGCCCGAGGGCGCCGTTCCGTGAGCGTTCGAGTTACTTGCGCAACCCGAGCTTCGCGATGAGGGCGGTATACCGCGCCCCGTCCTTGTGGCGGAGATAGTCGAGCAGCGTGCGCCGCTTGTTGACCATCATCAGCAGCCCGCGGCGCGAATGGTTGTCCTTCTTGTGGCCCTTGAAGTGCTCGGTCAGGTTGCGGATGCGCTCGGTGAGGATCGCGACCTGGACTTCGGGGCTGCCGGTGTCGCCTTCGACGCGGCCATGTTCCTTGACGAGCGCGTCCTTGCGCTCTGCAGTGATCGTCATGTTTCTTCCTTCGACATCATTCAGAGATTGAAACCGCGGACGACGCGGACCTCGCGGTCCTGGACTTCCACCAGAGCGACGGGAATTTCTTCCGATGTCGCGAAGTAGGAGCCATCGTCTGCGGCGATCCCGATCAACACCCGCCCCTGACGGAGCAGCCCTGCCTGATCGGGGGAGAGGGATAGAGCCGGGATGTCGTCCAGCCCCGCCCTCAATGGCAGGAGTTTGTCTTCAAGGGCGCGCGCCTGCCCGAGTTCGGCCAGTTTGTCCAGCGATATCGCGTTTTCGAGGGTGAACGGCCCGGCCTTGGTGCGGCGGAGCATGGTGACGTGGCCGACGGTATTTAGGGCAAGCGCGATGTCGCGGGCGAGGGAGCGGATGTAGGTGCCCTTGGAGACGTGCGCGGTGAGCATGACGCTCTCCAATTCCTCCCCCGCTTCAGCGGGGGAGGGTGACCGCTCGGCTTCTTCAGCCGAGCGGTGGAGTGGGCCGGGGCTGGGTGCGACAACAGCCGTCGCTCCCCCACCACCGTTCGCTGAATGCTCACGGTCCCCCTCCCCCGGTTCCCGGGGGAGGATTTTAAGAGCGTGAATCGTCACCGCCCGGCTCGCGAGTACCACCGCCTCGCCAGCGCGCGCCAGATCATAGGCCCGCTCCCCATCGACCTTCAGCGCCGAATAGATCGGCGGCACCTGTTCGATCGGTCCGGTGAAGCGCGGCAACACCGCCTCGACCTGCGCCAGCGTCGGCCGCACCGCGCTTTCGGCAATGACCTTACCCTCAAGATCAAGCGTGTCGGTCTCCGCCCCGAAGGTCACGGTAAAATCGTACACCTTGTCGCTGTCGAGCATCCGCCCGGCGAGCTTGGTCGCCTCGCCGAGCGCGATCGGCAGCACGCCGGTGGCAAGCGGATCGAGCGTCCCGCCGTGCCCGACCTTGATGCCGCGCTTGCTGACATCGTGGCCCGCGGCGCGCAGCGCGCGCTTGACCGCGGAGACACCCTGCGTCGAGCCCAGCCCCAATGGCTTGTCGAGGATCAGCCAGCCATGCACGCCGCTCACGCCCCGCCGAGCTGCGCGATCCGCAGGAAGACATCGGCGACGGCATTCGCGACCGGCCCGATCACGCGGCGGATGATGTCGGCCTGCGGGCTGATCATCGGCAGCACGAACAGCAGGATCAGCAGCAGCGGCAGCCCGAAGCGCGCGAGCTTGGCATATTGGATCGCGGCAGCGCGGGGCAGCAGCCCTTGCACGACATGCCCGCCATCGAACGGCGGCAGCGGGATCAGGTTGAAGACGCCGAGGAAGACGTTGATCAGCAGAAAGCTGTAGAGCGAATCGAACACGAAGCCGGTCACAGTGTGTGGCGCGCCCTCGGGCGGAATACCCCCGGCCAAGCCGACAAACGCCGCTAGCGAAAGCGCGGTGAGCGTGGCCAGCACGAAATTGGTCGCAGGTCCGGCCAGTGCCACCAGCATCATGTCGCGGCGCGGATTGCGCAGTTTGCGATTGTCGACCGGCACCGGCTTGGCCCAGCCGAAGATCGGCGCATGCGCGATCGCGAGGATCATCGGCAGGACGATCGTCCCGATCGGATCGACATGGCGGATCGGATTGAGCGTGAGGCGCCCGAGCCGCTCGGCCGTATGATCCCCGAAGATCCGCGCGACATAGCCGTGTGCGACTTCGTGAAACACGATCGCTATCACGAGCGGGATGAGCCACACCGCGATGGTGTAGGGCAGGTCGGGATTGGTCATCGGGGTCCGTTCTGTCAGGCAGCGCAGAGCGCTTCGCTGAAATGGCGACGGCACAGCGCAATGTACAGGTCGTTGCCGCCGATCTCGGTCTGCGCGCCCGCGGCGACCGCGCGGCCGGCTGCATCGACGCGCAGGTTCATCGTCGCCTTGCGCCCGCACCAGCAGACCGATTTGATCTCGATCAGCGAATCCGCGATCGCCAGCAATCGCGCCGATCCTTCGAACAACGCACCAAGGAAATCGGTGCGCAGCCCATAAGCGAGCACCGGGATGCCGTGGACATCGGCCAGCAGGGCAAGCTGATCGACCTGGGTGGCGGTGAGGAATTGCGCCTCGTCGACGAGCACGCAGGCAGGCGCCGCCTCGCCCTCGCGCGTCACAATCGCGACGAGATCGGTATCGCGCTCGAATGCGATCGCATCCGCGGCCAGCCCGATCCGCGTGGTGATTGTCCCTGCAGCAAAGCGATCGTCGATCGCGGCGGTGAGCAGCACCGTGCGCATCCCGCGCTCGCGATAGTTGAAATCGGCCTGCAAAAGGTTGGTCGATTTGCCCGCGTTCATCGAGGCGTAGTAGAAATAGAGCTTGGCCATCAGGGGAGACGATCGATGGGGACCGGGCTGGCGGGCCCGGCCTGAGTTTTGAGTTTACGTTCGAACGATATGAACCCGTCAAAATCGCGAGCGGCGATGAGGTGTATCATGTCGTCGAAATCGGCGCCGTCGCGCAAACGATGAATCGCCCAGCCGAGCCACCCTGCTTCCTCGACATGCACATTGTCGAGCGAGGCAAAAGCTGTGAGCGCGTTGGCAATCGCGTCGGTCGTCCAGCGATACGCACTCCGCAGCACCCATTCGATTTCCATCGCGACCGTGAGCGACACGAATACTGGCTCGCTTGCGATCAACGCCACGGCGATCGGCGTTTGAACCGGATCGTCGTTGGTGATGACGCGCAAAGCGATATTGCTATCGATCGCCTTCAAGGTCTGCCGCGTTCCGCGAACATCCGGTCGACTGCCCGGTTCATGTCCTCGATCGATACCGCTGGCCCGACATAGGAGGGAACGCGTCGCCGAAATTCCTCGTAACTGATCCGTTCGCGCTCGGGCTCCGCAACCTCGAGCACGATTCGACGTCCCTGCCGCGACACATTCAGCGTCTCGCCCGCTTTGAGCTGGAGCGAGTCGCGAATATCCTTCGGGATAACGACCTGGCCTTTCGACGAAATCTTGGTCTGCGCATTCATTGTGGTAAGATGCGTCTTACCCAAACGGTTGTCAATCGTCGGTATCGGGCTCAAGATCGCGCGCCACCTTGGGGTCGCGGAGCAATGTGTCGATGTGGCTGCCTTCGTCAAAGCTGTCGTCCGCCAGGAACTTGAGCTTGGCGGCGTATTTCATGTGGACGCGCGCGGCGACCTCGCGCTGGAGGTAGGCGGTGTTGGTGCGCAACGCCTTCAGCACGGCTTCCTCGTCGCGACCGAGCAGCGGCTTCATGAACACCGTCGCGTGGCGCAAATCGGGGGACATGCGCACTTCAGTGATCGTCACGGAATGCTTGGCGAGCGTCTCGTCATGCACATCGCCGCGCGCGAGGATCTCGCTCAGCGTGTGCCGCATCTGCTCGCCGACGCGGAGCAGGCGGACGTTGCGGGATTCGGGAGTATCGGTTGGGCGCATAATGCCTTCTTACACCTCTCCCAGCCGGAGAGGGAGGGGCCCAAGCCATTTGGCTTGGGAGGGTGAGGGTGACGGCGCGCTATCGCGCACCTTCACCCCGCGCCGCTCCGCGGCTTCCCCTCTCCCGCTGGGAGAGGGGAAGGTATCACAGCGTGCGTTCGCGCAGTTCGACTTCGAAGGTTTCGAGGAAGTCGCCCGGCTTGATGTCGACGAAGTTAGACGTGAAGGTCACGCCGCACTCCAGACCCGCACGCACTTCGGCCACATCGTCCTTGAAGCGGCGCAGCGAGGCGATCTCGCCCTGGTAGATGATGACATCCGCCCGGGTGATACGCGCCTTGAGCGCCTTGCGGATGTTGCCCTCGGTAACAAGCAGACCCGCTGCCTTGCCGTGCTTGCCCGCCGAGAAGACCTCGCGGATTTCGGCGCGGCCGACGACCGTTTCGAACGCTTCCGGTCCGAGCTCGCCCGCCATGCCGGCGCGGATCTCGTCGGTGAGGTCGTAGATCACGTCATAGTACTTGAACGCGACCTTGTGACGCTCGGCGATCTCGCGGGCCTTGGCGTTCGGACGAACGTTGAAGCCGATGATCGGCGCGCCACTGGCACCCGCCAGCGTGACATCGCTCTCGGTGATGCCACCGACGCCCGAATGCAGCACGCGCGCCTTGATGAGATCGGTCGAGATCTTGTTGATCGCGCCGACGATCGCCTCGACCGACCCTTGCGTGTCGGCCTTGACCACCAGCGGATATTCGATCGCCTGCTTTTCCTTGAGAGCCGAGAACATCGACTCGAGGCTCGCCGGACCACCGCCGGTGCGCTTCGAGGTGATGACGCTCTGGCGGTACTCCGCAACTTCACGCGCACGCGCTTCGTTCTCGACCACCGACAGCGGATCGCCCGCCCGCGGGACACCCGAGAGACCGAGGACTTCGACCGGCATCGACGGGCCGGCCTCCTTGATCTGCATGCCCTTGTCGTTGGTCATCGCGCGGACCTTGCCGCTCTCGGCACCGACGACGAAGATGTCGCCGACCTTGAGCGTGCCGCGGTTGACGAGCACGGTCGCGACCGGACCGCGGCCCTTGTCGAGCTTGGCTTCGATCACGGTGCCTTCTGCCGCGCGGTTCGGGTTGGCCTTCAACTCGAGCAGTTCAGCCTGAAGCTGGATCTTCTCGATCAGTTCGTCGAGCCCGGTCTTCTTGAGCGCCGAGACTTCGACGTCCTGGACGTCGCCCGACATCTCCTCGACCACGACCTCATACTGCAGCAGGGCCTCGCGGACCTTCTGCGGATTGGCGTCGTGCTTGTCGACCTTGTTGATCGCGACGATCATCGGGACGCCGGCGGCCTTGGTGTGGTTGATCGCTTCGACCGTCTGCGGCTTGATCGCGTCGTCCGCTGCGACCACGAGCACGACGATGTCGGTCACGTTGGCGCCGCGCTGGCGCATTTCGGTGAAGGCTTCGTGGCCTGGCGTGTCGAGGAAGGTGACCTTCGACTTGTCCTTCAGCGTGACCTGATAGGCACCGATATGCTGGGTGATGCCACCGGCCTCACCGCGCACGACGTCGGTGCCGCGCAAAGCATCGAGCAACGAGGTCTTGCCGTGATCGACATGGCCCATGATCGTGACGACCGGCGGACGCGGCAGCAGCGTATCCTCGGGATCGGCATCGGTCTCGATCGCGATGTCGATGTCCGAATCGCTGACGCGAACGATGTTGTGGCCGAATTCGGTCACCAGCAGCTCGGCCGTATCCTGGTCGATCGTCTGCGTCATCGTGACGGGCGAGCCCATCTTGAACAGCATCTTGACGAGGTCGGCGCCCTTCTCGGCCATGCGGTTGGCGAGTTCTTGGACGGTGATCGCTTCCGGCACGACGACGTCGCGGACTTGCTTGGCCTGCACTTCGCGCGGGCCACCCATGCGGCGATGTTCCTTTTCGCGCGCGCGCTTGAGCGCGGCGAGCGAACGGGCGCGAGCGCCGTCGCCGCCGTCGAGCGCACGGTTGACGGTCAGCTTGCCGCCGCGACGTTCGTCGCCCTTGCGGTCACGCTGGCCGGGACGCGCGGGTTCGTTCGGAGCAACCGGCGCGGCGACGCCGATGGCGGGACGCTTGGCAGCACCGGCAGCACCTGCGGCGGGCGTGGCCGCAGCAGGCGTCGGCTCGGGCGCCGGGGCGGGCGGTGCCGGACGCGGACGCTCGGGACGCGGTACGGGCGTGAACAGGCGTGGCGCGGGCATCGACGGATCGCGCTCGAGGCTCAGCGGACGCAGCACCGGGGCGGGCGCTGCGGCTGGCGCCGGGGCAGGAGCTGGCGCAGCAGCGACGGGCGCAGGCGCAGCCGGACCGGCGACCGGCGCAGCTGCCGCAGGGGCGGGCGCGGGTGCGGCTTCGACGGCCGGGGCCGGTGCGGCGACGGGCTCAGCAGCCTCGGCGACCGGGGCCGCGACAGGCTCGGGCGCAGGCTGTGGCACGGGGTCGGGCGCAGCGGCGCTGTCGGGGGCATCGCCGGCGCGGCGATTTTCCTCGGCGCGGCGGCGCTCCTCGGCTTGCGCCTCGATCCGCAGCCGCTCTTCGCGGCGACGGGTTTCCTCGAGCGCGTTCATCCGCGCTTCGTCGGCTTCGCGCAGCAGCTTGGCCTGGAGCTCCTGACGCGACAGCAGCGAGTTGCCGGGCGAGACGGGCGGGGGCGGTGGCGGGGTCGGCGCGACCGGACGCGGCGCGGCGACGGGCGCCGGTGCCGGGGCGGCCTGCTCGACGGGTGCCGTGGCCGGCGCGCCGCCGGGCCCGAGCACGCGACGGCGCTTCACTTCGACCTGGACGGTGTTCTGCCGTCCATGGCTGAAGCTCTGCTTGACCTGGCCGGTCTCGATCGTGCGCTTCAGCCCGAGCGGCTGACGCATTCCGAGTTTCGGCTTTTCGTTGTCGGTATCGCTCACTCAAATTCCTCGCATGTGTCGTCGTCAGCCGCAGCAGGGATGCCACTTCCCGCCGGGTTGGATATGTGCGCCGATGCGCCTTGCGACGGTGTTTCGCAAGCCACGAGGGCGGATTCGGGGCCGATGAAATGCAGCCAGCGGTTGAGCGTTTCGCCCACCCGCTTTGCAGCATCGCGTTCTGTCAGGCCGATATGTACCACATTCTGCCGACCTAGCGCCACGGCCAATATGGTGCGGCTGACCGGCAGTGCCAACCCCCGCAAAGCGCTGCCTTCTTCATCGTTGCCGATTCGCCACGCCTGGTCGAGTTTGCGGTTGCCGTCGGTGCCCGCGTCGGAGGCGTGGAGCAGCATGGTCAGCTTGCCCGAGCGCGCCGCGGTCTCGATCTTGTCCGAGCCGGTGAGGAGGTGGCCGGTGCGCGCCTCGAGGCCGAGTCGGTCGAGGACTGCGCGTTCGAGTGCGGTGGCGATCATCTCCGGCAGGTCGTCGGGAATCAGCACCGGGCCGGTCTTGAAGGCGCGCGCGAACGCGCCCTTGAGCTTGCCCTTGGCGATCGCGGTCTCGAGCTCCTTGCGAGTCACGCCAATCCACGCACCACGGCCTGGGGCCTTGGCGCGAACGTCCGGGAGGACGTGGCCATCGGGCGACAGCGCGAGTCGCACGAGCGCTTCGCGCGGCGCGCGTTCGCCGAGCAGGATGCACCGGCGCACCGCTTCCTCCCCCTCCCGCTTGCGGGAGGGGTTAGGGGAGGGGCTGTCAGCGGGGGACGCGCCCTCGTCAGGCCCTCCCCCAGCCCCTCCCGCAAGCGGGAGGGGAGTTTGGGTGGCGCCTAGCGTGTCATTGCGAGGATTCCGCATGAGCGTCCTCCTGCGACTTGGGGGCGGGCTGGGACTTGGGGGCGTCACGGTCGGCGAGCAAAATCCCGCCCGCGCCATAATTCTCGAGGCTCACTTCTTCGATCACGATCTGCACCGCAGCCGGGTTCTTGCCCAGCCGCTCGACGAGCGACTGGGTGACATCGGCGACGATCGCGGACTTCTGGTCCTTGGTCGCGCTGCCCGAAATGCGGATGCTGACGAACGGCATCAGGCTTCGCTCTCCTCCGAAGCAGGCGCTGCCGCCGGCTCGTCGTCGAACCAGTGCGCGCGCGCGGCCATGATGATCTCGTTGCCCTGCGCTTCCGAGAGGCCGTACTCACCCAGCACGCCACCCTTGTCCTCGGGGCGCTTGTTGGCGTCGGCGCCCTCGGCGCGGCGGCGCTGTTCCTGGCGCTTCTTCTGAATCAGCTCGTCGGTCGCCAGATCGGCGAGATCGTCGAGTGTCTTGATCCCGGCCTTGCCGAGCGTGACGAGCATCGCCTCGTTGAGATGCGGCAGTTCGGCGAGCGCGTCCTCGACGCCCATCGCGCGGCGTTCCTCGCGATTCGTGCCTTCGCGACGCTCGAGCGCCTCGGCGGCGCGGCTCTGCAGCTCGGCGGCGAGATCATCGTCGAAGCCTTCGATCGAGGCGATTTCCTCGACCTCGACATAGGCGACTTCCTCGAGTGCGCCGAAGCCCTCGGCAACCAGCAGCTGCGCGAGCGTCTCGTCGACGTCGAGCTCGGTCTGGAACATCTCGGTGCGCTCGGCGAATTCCTTCTGGCGCTTCTCGGACGCATCCTGCTCGGTGAGGATATCGATCGCCTTGCCGGTCAGCTGCGACGCCAAACGCACGTTCTGGCCACGACGACCGATTGCGAGCGAGAGCTGGTCATCGGGAACGACGACCTCGATGCGATCCTCTTCCTCGTCGATCACGACGCGGCTGACCGAGGCCGGCTGCAGCGCGTTGACGACGAAAGTCGCGGTGTCGGGCGACCAGGGGATGATGTCGATCTTCTCTCCCTGCATTTCCTGGACGACCGCCTGAACGCGGCTGCCCTTCATGCCGACGCACGCGCCGACCGGATCGATCGAGGAATCATGGCTGATCACGCCGATCTTGGCGCGCGAACCCGGGTCGCGGGCAGCGGCCTTGATCTCGATGATGCCGTCGTAGATCTCGGGCACTTCCTGCGCGAACAGCTTCTTCATGAAATCGGGGTGCGCGCGGCTGAGGAAGATCTGCGGGCCGCGATTTTCGCGCCGCACGTTCATGATCAGCGAGCGGATGCGGTCGTTGACGCGCACCACTTCGCGCGGGATCTGCTGGTCGCGACGGATCACGCCCTCGGCGCGGCCGAGATCGACGACGACATGGCCGAACTCGACGCGTTTCACCACGCCGGTGATGATCTCGCCCATGCGGTCCTTGAACTCTTCATGCTGGCGTTCGCGCTCGGCGTCGCGGACCTTCTGGAAGATGACTTGCTTGGCGGCCTGTGCGGCGATGCGGCCGAATTCGATCGGGGGCAGCGGGTCGACGATGTAATCGCCGACGACCGAGTCCTTCTGGAGCTTCTGCGCTTCCTTGAGGTTCACTTGCTTGAAGTAATCGTCGACCGCCTCGACCACTTCGACGACGCGCCACAAGCGCAGGTCACCGGTGTTGGGGTCGAGCTTCGCGCGAATGTCGTTCTCGGCGCCGTAGCGGGCCTTGGCGGCGCGCTGGATCGCGTCTTCCATCGCCTCGATGACGATGCCCTTGTCGATCATTTTCTCGGTGGCCACTGCGTTCGCAATGGCGATGAGCTCGGCGCGGTTGGCGGTAACGGCGGTGGCCATCAATTATGTCCTTCGTCTTCAATGCCCTCGGGCAGCGCTTCGTCTTCGATTTCTTCTTCTTCGACACCGGCGAGCGACAGCGGGCGAGTCGCCGCGATCAGCGCGTCGGTCAGCACCAGCTTGGCGGTGCCGACCTGGTCGAACCCGATCTCCATCTCGCCATGCTTGGGCAGGTAGATGGTGATGCGATCGCCCTCGACGCCTTTCAGCAGCCCGGTGAGCACCTTGCGCCCCTCGATCGGCGCGGCGAGCACGATGCGGGCTTCGTGGCCGGTCCAGTCGGCGAAATCCTTGAGGCGCGTCAGCGGCCGGTCGATCCCGGGCGACGACACTTCGAGGCGATATTCGTCGGTGATCGGGTCGCGGCCCTCGGCCTCGAGCGTGTCGAGCACGTCCGAGATGCGGCGCGACAGTTCGGCGCAATCCTCGATCGTCAGCTGCCGCGTGTCAGGTCGCTCGGCCATCACCTGGAGCGTGAGGTCGCCCTTGCCGCCGAACAGCTTCACGCGCACCAGATCGAAGCCGAGCGCGGCAGCTTCGGGGGCGATCAGCGGGGTCAGGTCGGGCGTTTCGGCCAATGGAAATCCTCGGGACGGTTAGGCAAAGGTATTCGGCGCCGGAACCGGGGGCTCCAGCCTCTTCACCTGGCGATGTAGAGAGTGATCGCGATATAGGCCGAAGCGGGGCGAGTGGCAAGCGGCTGTCTTTACTGTGTCGCAGGCGGGGTGTGGCTCCGGAACAAGTCCGGGGGTACGACGGTATGTCTTTCGGGCCTTTCGGAGAATTCCATGCTGTCGTCGCGCGCTTCGCTTCTTCTCCTGCTGGCCGCCACCGCCTGTTCGGCACAGCCGCAGCAGCCGGCGGGTGCCGCCACCGGGACGAACACCCCGACTCCGACATCAGCGCCGAGCCGCGCGCCCGTCACAAGCCTGCCCGACGACGCGCCCGCGGCGACCGTCGCCAACGTCCCCGCGACCACCGGCCGCGCCAACCGCGCCGCGACCAAGCCGCCCTTCGCTCAGCAGGTGCTCGCGACCTTCGACGAGCCGTTCGCGATCGCCTTCCTTCCCGATGGCGCGGCGCTGGTCACCGAGAAGGCCGGCAAGATCAAGCTGCGCCGCCCCGACGGCACCATTGCCGAGATCAGCGGCGCGCCCAAGGTGCTCAACGACAATCAGGGCGGCCTGCTCGACATCGCGCCCGCCCCCGATTTCGCGGCGAGCAAGCTGGTCTATATCAGCTATTCCGAACCGCGCCCCGGCGGCAGCAGCCTGGCGCTCGCCCGTGCCCTGTTCACCGGGACCGCGTTGGTCAATCTGCAGGTGCTGTGGCGCGCCGGGTCGGACGGGGTCGGGGGGCAGTTCGGCGCGAACATCGCCTTCGCGCCCAACGGCAAGTCGCTCTTTCTCTCCTCGGGCGAACGGCAGCGTTTCACACCGGCGCAGGATCCGGAGCAGGCCCTCGGCAAGATCCTGTACCTGACGCTCGACGGCAAGGCCGCACCGGCCAATCCGATGGCGGCGGCGGGCGGGGTGCGCGCCCAGACGTGGAGCAGCGGGCATCGCAATCCCTACGGCCTGGTGTTCACGCCCGATGGCCGTCTGTGGGAAGAGGAAATGGGCCCCAAGGGCGGCGACGAGCTCAACCTGATCCTGCCGGGCAAGAATTACGGCTGGCCGATCGTTTCGAACGGCGACAATTATTCTGGCAAGCCGATCCCCGATCACCCTAGCCGGCCCGATCTCGAAGCCCCCAAACTGTGGTGGAACCCGTCGATCTCGCCGGGCGGGATGATCTATTATTCGGGAGCGATGTTTCCGGCGTATCGCGGATCGCTGTTGATCGGCGCGCTGTCGGGCGAATCGCTGATCCGCATCGCGCTGTCGGGCGACAGCGCGACGGTCGCCGACCAATGGGACATGGGTGCGCGAATCCGCGACGTGGCGCAGGCCCCCGATGGGGCGATCTGGCTGCTCGAGGATGACGGCAAACTGGTGCGGCTGACGCCGAAGAGATGAGCCCACCCGTCACCCCGGCACGAGGCTGGGGTGACGATGGTCGGTTACCCGCGCACGATCAGATAGTTCATCCGCGCCGCCGCGATCGGCTTGGCGGGGTCGTCCTGCCACGCCGTCGCCTCGACATTGGCGACGCGCCCGCCGAGCCGCGTGACCACGCCGCGCGCGAACGTGGGTTTTTCACGCCCGCCGCGCATGTAATCGACCGTTACGTTGATGGGCTTGATCTTGCCGCCACCATCCTCGGCGAGCGCATATTGCAGGGCGACGATCGCGGCCATTTCGAGCATGCCGCCGATCGCGCCGCCGTGCAGATAGCCCGGGCGCCCGAGCAGGCTGGTGGCGCTCGGCATCGTCAGCAGCGTCGGGTCATCGCCCTCGACAACGGTGATCCCCAGCAGTTCGGCATAAGGCGGCAACATCAGGCGGCATCCGTGAACATGAAGGTGCCCGCGACATGCGCGAGCGGATCGGCCGGATCACCGTCATGGGCTTGGCCCCGCACGAACGAGATCGAGCGCGTGATGCGATAGCATTCGCCACGCCCGTACACCGTCTTGCCCGGCGTCGCTGGGCGGAGGTAGTCGATCCGCAGGTCGAGCGTCGCGTGCGGGCGGAAGGTGCCGAGCTTGGTCCACACGGCAAGGCTCGTCGCCATGTCCATCATCGTCAGGATCGGCCCCGAGGCGAGCACGCCGCTCGCCGGATCGCCGACAAGGTCGGTCTGATAAGGCAGCTGCAGCTCGACCCAGTCGGGCCCATGCGCGTGATAGCTGAGGTTCAGCAACCCGCCATGCCCGCCGACGCCAAGTCGGCTGAAACGCTGCGGGTCGAAGGCGGAGGGGGTGTCGGCGGCCATGATGCGGGCGCTGTATCGCAAAGCCGCCTCGGTGCAAGCATCGAGCGCCGTGGCCTCGGCTAGCCGCTTGCGGCGTTCGGCACGCCGGTATAGCATCGCGTTGCAAAAGAAAACGAAACGGCCCGCAAGCGGCTGTTCTGGAGGGCCTGAAATGTCGCATCCGAGCGTGCATGCGCGGACCGATCCCGGCAAACCCGCGCTGATTGTCGCCGAAACCGGCGAGCGGGTCAGCTTCGCGGAACTCGATGCGCGGTCGAACCGCGCGGCGCATCTGTTCCGCGCGAAGGGGCTGCAGGCGGGCGATACGATCGCGCTTTGCCTCGAGAACAGCCCGGCGTTCTACGACATCGCCTGGGGGGCGCAGCGGGCCGGTCTTTTCTTCGTGTGCATCTCAACCAAGCTGACGGCACCCGAAGTCGACTACATCCTCACGGATTCGGGCGCACGGCTGGTCGTCGTTTCGGCCAGCCTTGCCGGAGTGACCGCCGGGCTCGGTCTCGAACTCGCGCGCTTCTCGGTTGGCGGACCGGTTGCGGGTTGGGCCGCATGGGAGGAAGCGGTCTCCGCAATGCCGGATACGCCGATCGCCGATGAACGTGCCGGGATCGACATGCTGTACTCCTCGGGCACCACCGGCCGGCCCAAGGGCGTGCGCGTTGCGCTGCCCGACGATCCCGATATCGCGGCCGGCACCGTGCTCGAGATGCTCGCGCGCGGGCTGTACGGGCTTGGTTCCGACAGCCTCTATCTCAGCCCGGCGCCGCTCTATCACGCGGCGCCGCTGCGCTGGTCGATGACGGTCCAGCGGCTCGGCGGCACCGTCGTGATGATGGAGCATTTCGACCCCGAAGCGGCGCTCGCCGCGATCGAGCGTTATCACATCAACGCCAGCCAATGGGTGCCGACGCATTTCGTGCGGATGCTCAAGCTCGATCCGGCGACGCGCGCGCGCCACGATCTGTCGAGCCTCAAGGTCGCGATCCACGCCGCCGCGCCGTGCCCGATCCCGGTCAAGGAAGCGATGATCGAATGGTGGGGCCCGGTGCTCTACGAATATTATGCCGGGTCGGAGGGCAATGGCCTGACGACGATCGCCTCGCCCGAATGGCTGGCGCACAAGGGCTCGGTCGGCAAGGCCGCGTACGGCGTGCTCCATATCTGCAGCGAGGATGGCGACGAGCTGCCGCCGGGCGAGCAGGGGCTGGTCTATTTCGAGGGCGGAACGCCGTTCGAATATCATAACGATCCCGCCAAGACCGCGGAGGCGCGCAACGCACATGGCTGGACGACGCTCGGCGATATCGGGCGGATCGATGCCGACGGCTATCTCTATCTCACCGACCGCAAGAGCTTCATGATCATCTCGGGCGGGGTGAACATCTATCCGCAGGAGATCGAGAACCGCCTGATCACGCATCCGCGCATCGCCGATGTCGCGGTGATCGGCGCGCCGTGCCCCGAAATGGGCGAGCGCGTCGTCGCGGTGGTCCAGCCGGTCGACATGGCCGAGGCGGGCCCGGCCTTCGCCTCCGAACTGACCGCGTGGTGCCGCGCCGAACTGTCGGGAGTAAAGACCCCGCGCCAGATCGATTTTGCGGCGGAACTGCCGCGCCACGCGACGGGAAAATTGTACAAGCGCCTGCTGCGCGACCACTATTGGGCAGAGACCGGCGCGCAGAGCGTGTGACGCCGATGGAGAGACTGATGAACGACCGCGTATCCACCACCATCACCGACCATATCGCCGACGTCCGGCTGACGCGCGCCGACAAGATGAACGCGATCGACCCGGCGATGTTCGAAGGCATCGGCGCCGCGATCGACGCGCTGCATCCGCGCAAGGACGTGCGCTGCGTCGTGCTGTCGGGCGAGGGCCGCGCCTTCTGCGCCGGGCTCGACATGACGAGTATGGCGGGCGGTGGCTCGGGGCTGTCGCGCGACGCGCGCAACGACCAGGGCGCGATCCTGCCGCAGCATGTCACCTGGGGCTGGCGCAATCTGCCGATGCCGGTGATCGCCGCAGTGCACGGCGTGGCGTTCGGCGGCGGCTTTCAGATCATGTCGGGCGCCGACATCCGCATCGCTGCGCCCGACACGCGCTTTGCCATTCGCGAGAGCTATTGGGGGCTGGTGCCCGACATGGCGGGCTTCCCGATCTGGCGCGGGCTGGTGCGCGACGATGTGCTGCGCGAACTCGTCTATACCTCGCGCGAGTTCGATGCCGTCGAAGCGCTGCATCACGGCTTCATCACGCGGATCGCCGAGGATCCGCATGCGGCGGCGCTGGCGCTGGCGCACGATATCGCCGCCAAGAGCCCCAACGCGATCCGCGGCGCCAAGCGACTGTGCAGCATGGCGTTCGACGCCGATCCGCGCGCGATGCTCGAGGCCGAGACCGACGAGCAGGTCAAGGTGATCGGCCAGCCGCCGATGATGGAGCAGGTCGCGGCGAACATCCAGAAGCGCCCTGCGCGGTTTGGGGATGCGGATTAAGCTCGTATAGCGTTCGCCGGGACCCGACCTCATTTCGTCACCCCGGCCTCGTGCCGGGGGCCACCGTGACCACGAAATGCAAGCTGTAGGATACGCGGCACGGTGGGCCCCGGCACAAGGCCGGGGTGACGGTTGGGGGTCTTTAAGCACCGCCCCCTTTGCGCCATAGCCACCCCGATGCAGCGCCGGCTTACCCAGTTCCGCCAATCCCCCGTCGGCCGGATGCTCTCGACCTTCTTCACCCCCGGCCCGCGGATGATCGACGAGCTCGAATGCGTCACCTCGGTCGCGCTGGCGATCCTGCTTGCGCATACGATCGGCGCGAAGAGCGTCGCCTGGGCGGCCTTCACCGGCTTCGTGCTGATGCGCGGCCATGTTGCGCAGACGCTGTTGCGCGGGTTGCTGCGCATCGTCGGCACTGCGGTCGGGGCGGGGGCGGCGGTGTTGATCGTGCCGTATGCGGTGCGCTCGCTGCCGGCGGCGTCGCTCGCGGCGGCGGTGATGGGGGCGATCGGGCTGTACGGCATGCTCACCGCCAAGCGTGCCTATGCCTGGCTGCTGCTCGGGCTGACCTTCGAGATGATCCTGCTCGACAAGCTCGAAAGCCCCGCGCTCGACACGATGGCTTTTGCGCAGACGCGGCTGCTCGAAGTGCTTGCGGGGACGGCGGCGTGCGTCGCGGTCAGCCTGCTGTCGACGCTGACGGTGCGGCGGCGCTGGCCCGCGCCGCCCGCGGTGCCCGCGCAGCGGATCGGCTGGCACCCCGCTGCCGCACGCCATGCCGCGCAAGCCGGCGTCACGCTCGCGCTGCTGCCGCCGTTCCACGCGCTGGTCGGGATCCCGCAACTGGCGCAGGCGGGCGTCACGGTGATGGCGGTGATGATCGTGCCGGTGGCGGGGCTCGGCCGCAGCGGGCTGGTGCCCGTCAGCCAGCGGCTGTGGCATCGCACGCTCGGCTGCATCGGTGGGGGAGCGCTGGCGGCCGCCGTGTTGTTCGTCGCGCACGGATCGGCGCCGGTGCTGATCATGGGAACGTGCCTCGGCGTCGCGATCGGGCGGCATATCGAGAATGCCGGCGGGCGCGTGCCCTATCTCGGGCTGCAATTCACGCTGGCGATTTTGGTGACGCTGGTGCCCGACAGCTATGCCGACGTGGCGATCCGTCCCGCGCTCGAGCGGCTGACGAGCATCTTTATCGGCATGGCGTTGATCGAGCCGGTGCTGCTCGTCTGGCATTTCGCGCAGCGGCGGATGCCTGCCGCCGCTTCATAGCCGCAGGCGGTTGGCCTCGAGCCCGGCGCGGAATTCATCCGGCAAGGCGCTGAGCCCGCCGCTTGCGCTCATCACGAGCACGACGTCGCATGTCGCGATGCACGCACCGTTCTGAAAAGCAGCCGAAAGAATGTTCCAGCTGCGGTTGCCGATCTCGCCGATCCCGCTCGCGATCTCGACATCGTCTGGGAAGAAACCCTCGCCGAGATAGTTGATCTCGACCCGCGCGACGAGCCAGCGATGGCCGGCCCAGCCGTGCGGCTTGATCGCCTGGTTGAAGCGCACGCGTCCGCTTTCGAACAAAGCCGCCATCGCGACATTGTTGATGTGGCCCAGCACGTCGAGATCCTGAAAACGCGTCTGGATGGTGACGGTGAAGGGGTAGCTGGCGGGATCTAGACGGGTGGGGTCGCGACGGGGCATCAACTTTCCTTATCCCCCTCCCGCTTGCGGGAGGGGCTGGGGGTGGGCGCGCGGTTCCATCAGGCGGCACTTGGGAGGAGAGCGCGTGCCCACCCCCAACCCCTCCCGCAAGCGGGAGGGGAGAAACGGTCAGCGCGGTGCCATGCGGATCGCGCCGTCGAGGCGGACGTCCTCGCCGTTGAAATAGCTGTTCTCGAGCATCGTCAGCGCGAGATGCGCATATTCCGCCGGGATGCCGAGTCGCTTGGGGAAGGGCACGCTCGCTGCCAAATTGTCCTTCACCGCCTGCGGTGCGCCCTGCATCAGCGGGGTCTCGAAGATGCCGGGCAGGATCGTGTTGATGCGGATGCCTTCGCCCATCAGGTCGCGCGCGATCGGCAGCGTCATGCCGACGACGCCGCCCTTCGAGGCGGAGTATGCCGCCTGGCCGATCTGCCCGTCCTCGGCGGCGACGCTCGCGGTCATCACCATCGCGCCGCGCTCGCCGCCCTCGCCGGGCGTCACCGTCAGCATGCCCGCCGCCGATTTCGCGACGCAACGGAAAGTGCCGATCAGGTTGATCTGGATGAGCCAGTCGAACGCCTGGAGCGGGAAATGCTTGATGCTGCCGTCTTCCTTCGAGCGGCTCGCGGTCTTGACCGCATTGCCGGTGCCGGCGCAGCACACGAGCACCGCCTCCTGGCCGTGCGCCGCGCGCGCCTTGGCGAAGCCGGCGTCAACCGACTCGTCCGAGGTGACGTTCACCTCGCAGAACACGCCGCCGATCTCTGCGGCGAGCGCCTCGCCCTTCTCGGCCTGCAGATCGAAGATCGCGACCTTGACGCCCTTGGCGGCGAGCGCGCGCGCGGTGGCGGCGCCGAGGCCGGATGCGCCACCGGTGACGACGGCGGCGGTGGTGGAGTCGAGTTGCATGGAGTCCCTCCCTTAGAACAAGAACGCCCCTCCCCTGCAGGGGAGGGGATGGGGGTGGGGCGTGCCTCGCAGAGACTCGAGCCTCTTGATACGTCCCCACCCCAACCCCTCCCCTGAAGGGGAGGGGCTAAGTCAGATCAGACGCGTTCGATGATCGTCACGTTGGCGACACCACCGCCTTCGCACATCGTCTGCAGGCCGTAGCGCCCGCCCGATTTCTGCAGCGCGTGCACCAAGGTCGCCATCAGCTTCGTGCCCGAGGCGCCGAGCGGATGCCCGAGCGCGATCGCGCCGCCATTGACGTTGAGCTTCGCCGGATCGCCGCCGGTATGCTTCAGCCACGCAAGCGGCACCGGCGCGAACGCCTCATTGACCTCGTACAGGTCGATCTCGTCGATCTTCATCCCCGAGCGTTGCAGTGCGCGGTCGGTCGCGAACAGCGGCTCCTCGAGCATGATGACGGGATCGCCGCCGGTGACGGTCAGATTGACGATCCGCGCGATCGGCGTGAGGTTGTGCGCTTTCAGGGCCGCCTCGCTGACGATCATCACGGCGCTCGCACCGTCGCAGATCTGGCTGGCATTGGCCGCGCTGATGCTGCCGCCTTCCTGGAGCAATTTGACCGAGCCGATGCTCTCGAGCGTCGCATCGGCGCGGATGCCCTCGTCGATCGTGTGCGCGATCACGCCTTCGGGCGTCTCGACGTCGAGCGCGATGATCTCGTTGGCGAAATCGCCACGCTCGGTCGCTGCCGCCGCACGGCGATGGCTCTCGAGCGCGAAGGCGTCGAGCATCGCGCGGTCGAAGCCGTGCTTCTTGACGATCATCTCGGCGCCCATGAACTGGCTGAACATGATGCCGGGATATTTCTCCTCGAGCCGCGGCGATTTGTAGTTGCCCAGCCCCTCTTTCATGAACAGCGTCGCGGTGGTGCCCATCGGCACGCGCGTCATGCTTTCGACGCCCGCGGCGATGACGATGTCCTGCGTTCCCGACATCACCGCCTGCGCCGCGAATTGCAGCGCCTGCTGCGACGATCCGCACTGCCGGTCGATCGACACGGCGGGGACGCTGTCGGGGAGGTTCTTGGCGGCGAGCACGGCATTGCGGCCGACCTGCCCGGCCTGCTGCCCGCCCTGCATGACGCAGCCCATGATCACGTCGTCGACCGCGGCGCCGTCGATCCCGGTGCGTGCTACGATCGCGTCGAGGACCGATGCCGCCATATCGACGGGGTGCCACCCAGCGAGTTTTCCGCCGCGCTTGCCGCCAGCGGTGCGCACTGCATCAACGATATAGGCTTCGGCCATGCTCGACTCTCCATAATCGGTTTCTGTTTGCAACCTCTATTGCCGTAATCCAGCCGCTTGGGCAAGGTGGAACGGCGTACCCGATGATCGAAAGGCGAGACACATGGACGTGAGCGAAGCGATTGCAGCGCGCCGATCGGTACGCGGATTTCTCGGCGACCCGGTCGACCCGGCGGTGCTGCACGGCATCGTCACCAAGGCGGCGCGCGCGGCGACCGGCGGCAACCTCCAGCCGTGGCATGCCGATGTGCTGACGGGCGCGCCGCTCGATCGGCTCAAGGCCGACATCGCGGCAAAGCTGTGGCGCGGCGAGAGCGAGACGCCGGCGTATGACATCTATCCGAGCGAGTTGGTCGCGCCGTACCGCGACCGGCGCTTCGCGGTGGGCGAGGCGATGTATGGCGAGATCGGCATCCCGCGCGAGGACAAGGCGGCGCGGCGGCTGTGGTTCGCGCGCAACTTCCAGTTCTTCGGCGCGCCCGCGGCGCTGTTCTGCAGCGTCGATCGGCGGATGGGGCCGCCGCAATGGGCCGACTTGGCATGTACCTGCAGAATGTGATGCTGCTCGCGGTCGAGGCGGGGCTGGGAACTTGCGCGCAGGAATGCTGGGCGATGTACCCCGACACGGTCGGCGCGGCGATCGCGCTGCCGGCGGAGCGGATGCTGTTCTGCGGGATGGCGATCGGGGTTAAGGATACAGAAGAGCCCGCGAACCGCTTGCGCAGTGCACGGGCTCCGGAAGAGGAGTGGCTGACGTTTCACCCCTGAACTCCCTCTCCCTTTGGGAGAGGGAAGGGGCCCGCTCGGCAAAGCCGAGTGGGAAGGGTGAGGGTCGACGGTGTTCTCAACCTTCGACCCTCACCCGACCTCGCTACGCTCGGCCACCCTCTCCCAAGGAGAGAGGGATTTAAAAATCAGCCCGCCGCTGGCGAACGACGGCCACCGCCGCCGCCTGCACCCGGACGACCACCGGCACCGCCGGGACGACCGCCACCGGGACGGCCCTGGCCGCCGGGGCGACCCTGGCCACCGGGACGGCCGCCGCCGGCCGGACGACCGGCACCCATCGGGCGACCAGCACCCTCGGGACGCGCGCCAGCCGGACGACCGGCACCGGCCGAACGCTCGCCGGTCGGACGTGCCGCATGCGTCGCCTTGGGCGGCGCACGGTGACGACCCGATTCATCGCGACGCTCGAACGTGTCGGACCCGGCCGGACGCGCCGCCTTGATCCGTGCCGCCTCGGCGGTGAAGCCCTCGGGGAGCTGCATCATCTCGGGCTTGACCTTGGTCAGCTTCTCGATGTCGCGCAGGTACGTCCGCTCATCATCCGCCACGAAGCTGATCGCGGTGCCCGAAGCGCCGGCGCGCGCGGTACGGCCGATGCGGTGGACATACTGCTCGGGAACGTTCGGCAGCTCGAAGTTGAAGACGTGGCTGACGCCCGAAACGTCGATCCCGCGCGCGGCGATGTCGGTTGCGACGAGCACCTTGGCCTTGCCCGACTTGAACTCGGCGAGCGCCCGCTCGCGCTGCGGCTGGCTCTTGTTGCCGTGGATCGCGTTCGAATCCATGCCATTGGCGGCGAGCAGCTTCACGACGCGGTCGGCGCCATGCTTGGTGCGGGTGAAGACGAGCGCGCGCTCGACCTTCTCGTCGCGCAGCAGGATCGTCAGCAGCGCCTGCTTCTCGCCCTGGTTGAGGAAGGTGACGAACTGGTCGACGCGCTCGGCGGTGCTCGACGTCGGCGCGACCTTGACGGTCTGCGGATCGTTGAGGAACTGGTTGGCGAGCTCGCGGATCGCATTCGGCATCGTCGCCGAAAAGAACAGCGTCTGGCGCTGTTTCGGCAGCATGCGGACGATTTTCCGAAGCGCATGGATGAAGCCGAGGTCGAGCATCTGGTCGGCTTCGTCGAGCACGAGGATCTCGAGCATTGCGAGGCTGACGAAACGCTGCTCGATCAGGTCGAGCAGGCGGCCCGGCGTGGCGACGAGGATGTCGACGCCGCGCGCCATGTCCTGGCGGTTCTTGTTGATGCTGGTGCCGCCGAACACGGTCGCGACCGACATCTTCGAGAACTTGCCATACTCACGCGCGCTCTCGGCGATCTGGCTGGCGAGTTCGCGCGTCGGCGCGAGCACGAGCATGCGGCAATGCGTCGGCAGCACGCGCTTTTCGTTGTTCACCAGATGCTGGATCGACGGGAGCACGAAGGCTGCGGTCTTGCCGGTGCCGGTCTGTGCGATGCCGAGCAGATCGCCGCCCTCGAGCAGGATCGGGATCGACTGCTTCTGGATCGGGGTCGGGGTGGTATAGCCTTTGGCTTCGAGCGCGCGGACGAGCGGCTCGGCGAGGCCGAGTTGGGCGAAAGTCATTGGGATTCAGTCCATTGCATAGGCCATGGACGCGCATCATCGACGCGCGAATGGCGGGGGGGAGAGGTGACACCCCGCGTGAAAAGGGAGGTCCGTTGTGGTAACGACCGAGGCGGAGCCGGACCTGTCAAGGACCCATCACGCTGCATGACGCTTCGATGCGGCCCGAGATAGATGCAGCGCGGCTAAAAGTCAATCCTTGATATGCTGCACCGCAGCATGCTCGGGTTCGATCGCGCGAGCCGTGTGCAATGTCGCCGATAAACTTGTTTCGAATCAATCGATTAATCGATATGAATGACCGACTCGGACCAAGTACGGTGCGCTGCGAGATCCTGTCCAGCGTCACGATGCACTGCCTGTATTGCAGCATCCTCTTTCAGATCCATTGGCCAGCCTGTGCTGGCGTAGCGATTTTGGAGACTGTGCGATGGCGACCTTGCCGAAAACCTGGACTGCGACTGCGCTCGAACTGACCGGGCATTTCGAGGACGATGGCGAACCCTGGTCGGCCGTATCGGGCAATTTCGACGGTATGGGGGTGTCGCTCGGCGTCTTGCAGTGGAATTTCGGGCAGGGGTCGCTTCAACCGATGATCATCGCGGCCGGTCGGGCTGCTGTGGATGCGGCGATGCCGACGATCGGCGCGTCCTTCTGGCATGCGGCCAATGCCGATATGGCAGGGTGGCGTCCGATCGTCGCGGAGTGGCACACCGGCACGACGCTCAAGGCGGCGGCGCGCCATGACCTGCGCGCGTTCACCGGATCCCCGCCGTTCATCGCACAACAGGTCGCAGCGAGCGCGCAGACCGCCGCGACGGCGTTCAAGTTCGCGCAGGACTGGGCGGCGGCCGATCCGGCGTTCGGCACCGTCAGCAAGGCCTTGTTCTGCTGGTTCTTCGATCTCACGACGCAGAACGGCAATCTGAAGGGCATCAGCTTCGCCCAGCTCGCGGCGTTCCGCGCAAGCCTGTCCGATCCGCGCGATTTCGTGTGCGATCGGCTTCCAGGGCAACCCGCGGCAGTCGCCGGTTCGCGGGATGCGCATCGCAACGCCGCGCTGTGGCGCAATGCGAGAACGGCGGGTTCCGAACACCTGCTGTTGCTCAGCTATCTCCGCTCGCTGAAGTCGACCGCGCAGTGGCAGACCGACGTGCTCAACCGCAAGGGGACGGTCGCGCAAGGGATCGGCTGGGTGCACGGAACGCGGCACGATCTGACCGCGCTCCTGCACGACTGACGCGCGCGGGCGCTAGCGCTCGTACGCCTTGGGCAGCGCGCCTTCCTGCGGCACCATGTAGCGCTCGCGCAACGCGTCCTGGCGCGTGCGCAGCGGCTGCTTGACGCCGTCGATATAGACCGCCGCGACCGCGCTGCCGAGTTCGAGCGGATCGCCCTCCCAGATCACCACGTCGCCGCGGCGTCCGGCGCGGAGCGAGCCGATCTCGTCGCCCATCCCGATCGCCTCGGCGGGGACCGAGCTGATCGCGGCGAAGGCGGCGTTCCAGTCGAGCCCGGTCGCGCCGGGCACCTTGGTCAGTGCGACGAGATTGCCGGCATATTGCTTTTCGAGCCGCGCCTGGCGCGCTTCGTCGTCGTTAATCGTGCCGATCCCGACGAGCACGCCCGCCGCCTTCATCCGCCCGACGTTCGACTGCGTCGCGCCGATCTGGTCGAAGCTCGCGGGCAGATCGGTCAGCGCTGAGGCGATCACGGGGATGCGCGCAGCGGCGATCTGCTGCGCGACCATCCAGCCTTCGCCGGCGCCGACGAAGACGAGTTTCAACGCCGGATAGTCGCGCTTGAGATCGAGCAAGGCGAGCATGTCGGATGCGCGTTCGACATGGACGAGCAGCGGCATCCGCCCCTCGGCGACGGGCACCAGCGCCGCCGCATCGGCGCGGGTCAGCAAGGCGTTCTTGCCCTGGTCGAGATAATGGGCGGGGTCGCGCGCATAATCGCGCGCCTGCGTCATTGCGTTGCGGAAGGCGATCAGCGCGGCGGGGCGGCTGCCGCCGGCGGCGCGTCCGCCGGTCTCGCCATATTCCATGAACTGGAAGGCGCGCGCACGCGTGATCGGCAAACGGTCGGCACCGAGATCGATCACCGCGCCCATCCCGGCAAAGATCGACCCGGCGATGTCGGGCGCGACGATCGCGCGGGTGATGCCTTCGGCGCGGTTGAGTGGAATCGACGAGGTGCTCGGGTTGACTGCGGGCGCGATGTCGATCGCGGCGTGGAACGCGGCTGGTGCGCGCATCGGCATCGTTGGTTTGGTCGACGCCGTCGACCTCGACGATGCCCATCCGCGTGAAGCCCGCGACGATCCCCGGCGTGACCCAGCGCCCGCCGGCGTCGACCGTGGCGGTGCCCGCCGGCACTGCGAGCGAGCGACCCGCCGCGACGACGCGGCCGTCGCGGACGATCACCGTGCCGCTCTCGATCGGCGCAGACCCGTCGCCGATGACGAGCCTGGCGTTGGTGATCGCGACCGATTGTGCCGCGGCGGGCGCAGCGAGGAAGGCGGCGCTGAGGAGCAGGAGGCGCTTCACTTGGTATCTCCCGCACCGGGCTGGCCGAGTTCGAAATCGGAGACGGGGCGGCGTTTCGGGTCGTTCGCGTCGTAGAGCAACGCGCCGTCGATCCACACCTTTTCGGGCCGGGTATAGACGCTGAACGGATTTCCGTTCCACAGCACGACATCGGCCATCTTGCCGGGTTTGAGGCTGCCGGTCTTGTCGGCGATGCCGAGCGCCTTGGCCGGATTGTAGGTCAGCCATTCCCACGCCACCGCGTCGGAAATGTCGATCCCGGCATGGCGGCCGCTGGCGAGCGCCTTGGCGACTTCCTGGTTGAGGCGCTGGATGCCGTTGGGATCGTCCGAATGGATCATCGCGCACGCGCCGTTCTTCTGCAGCAGCGCGAGATTTTCCGCGATCGCGTCGTACGACTCCATCTTGAAGCCCCACCAGTCGGACCACACCGCCGCGCAGGTGCCGTTTTCCTTCAGGATGTCGGCGATCTTGTACGCCTCGACCGCATGGTGGAACGCGCTGACGTGATAGCCGAATTCCTTCGCCATATCCATGACGATGGCCATTTCGTCGGCGCGGTAGCAATGGTTCTGGACGAGGATCTCGCCCCCCAGCACGCCCGCCAGCGTATCCATCGCGATGTCGCGGCCGGGGGGATCGCCGCCGTCCTTTTCGTATTTGTCCCATTTGCGCTTGTACTCGGCGGCCTTCGCCCAGGTCTGGCGATCGACCGCGATATTGCCCATCCGCGTCGAGGGTTCGCGGCCCTTGCTGCCATAGACGCGCTTGGGATTCTCGCCGCACGCCATCTTGAGGCCGTACGGCGCGCCGGGGAATTTCATCCCCTGTTCGGTGCGCGCATAGACGTTCTTGATGACGACCGAGCGGCCGCCCATCAGATTGGCCGAGCCCGGCAGGATCTGCAGTGTCGTCACGCCGCCATTGACGAGCGCGCGGCTGAAGCCGGGGTCCTGCGGCCAGACGCTGTGTTCGGCCCAGACGTCGGCGGTGACCGGACCGGTCGCTTCGTTGCCGTCCGAATTCGCCTCGACCGCGGGCGAGGGATAGTCGCCGAGATGGCTGTGGATGTCGATGATGCCGGGGGTCAGCGTCTTGCCGGTGCCGTCGATCACGCTCGCGCCGGCGGGCGCGGCGATGGTCTGTCCGATCGCCACGATCTTGCCGTCGGCGAACAGCGCCGAACCGTCTTCGATCCGCCCGCCTTCGCCGTCGAAGATCGTGACGTGGGTGACGAGCGTCGGGGTGCCCGGATAGGCTTTGTAGGTCGAGGGGAAGGGATCGTGCGCATAACCCTTGCCGGCACCGGGGCCGGCACCGGGGCCCGCGCCGTGGCCGTTCTTGCTCGGCTTGGTCGATGCGTTCGCCGGGCGCGCTCCGTCGCTCGCACACCCTGCAAGCAAGGCGGCGACCGCCACCATGGTCCAACCGATAGGCTTCATGCGACCCCCTTCGACGCGCTGTGCGCTGTATTGGTCGAGTAATCCGGGAGGAGGCTGACCCTGTCAATCATGCCGCGGGCGGGCGGCGCGGTTTTATGCCAGGCTTTGCGTGCGCGTCGCGCTGGCGTAGGGCGCGCGGTACGGTGTGCCTGGTGCGGTGGGGCGCCGATCGAGGGACGATGTTTCACATAGAGTATGACCGAAACGCCAACCGCCTCACGCTGCGCGTCGCGGGGTTCTGGAAGCCCGAGGACGTAACTGTCTTTGCGCGCGAGGTCGGAGCCAGCGTCCTGGCTGCCAGGGCGATCCGCAGCGATTTCGACGTCTGTGTCGAATCGCTCGATTTTCCCGTCCAGGCGATGGATGTCGCCGATCTGCTGTCGCAGATCATGCGCGGCGGGATGGCGATGACCACAGGCCGCGCTGCCGTCGTGGTGGGAAGTCAGCTCAACAAGGCGCAGGCGGAGCGTACTCTGGTCCACCCGCGGCTGCGCGTGTTCCTGACGCTCGCGCCGGCGCGAGCGTGGTTGGCGGCGCCGGAGTGAGGGTGTCCCGCGAGGTGGACTTTCGTGCGGCAGCTTCGGAGCCGTTTGCGTCGGGTGTTGCCAGGGCGTCCGCCAACGCCGCAGGCTAGACCTCGTCGCGATACTTGATCTCGAGGAAGCGCCCGCGCGTTTCGAGTGAATCGAGATCGCCTTGCGCGATCTGCGCCGACATTTCACCGATCTCGCTGTCGATCAGCCGGAGCGCGTCGGCAAGCTGCGCATCGGGGCTCTTGCCGTTGCGCGCGACGCCGCGCAGCGGGGCCGGGACCTTGGCATAGCCCTTGAGCAATTCGGGCAGCTGTTCGCCGATCAGCTTGCGCACCTCGATCGCGACCGGCTCGCCCTCGTCGAGGGTCGCGAGTTGTGGCGACAGCGTCTCGAGCCGCACGCCGATGCCGTCGACCAGCGTCTGCGCGGGGGCGGGGAGCAGCTTGCGCTGTGCGTCGAGCCATTGCTCGGTCTTGGCGGGCAAGGCCTTGAGCGGGACTTGCGTCAGTTGCTCGACGCGCACCGTCGGCGTCAGCGTCGCGAACAGCAGGAACGCCGTCACCGCCATCATCAGCAAGCCGATCAGCAACGCCCCACCCATGCCGAGCGGCACGAACCACCCGACCGCGATCGCCGCGACGATGATCGCGAGATCGGCCGAGCCTGCCAGCGCCAGACGCCGCGCGACGCTTACGCCCTGGCGGCGGCGCGTAGCGAGCGCCTGGCGCTCGGCACGGGTGCGGTCGAGCAAATCCCCGGCGCGCGCGATCTGGCGGTCGACATCGGTCACGGCCTTACAGCGCCTCCAGCTTGAAGGTCTCGCCACCCGCGCCGGCGTTCTGCGCAGCGCCTTGCGCGCGGGCGATATAGCCCTTCGATTTCTCGACCTCGTTGGACAGCGTGCCGACCGTGCTCTTCATCGAATCGAGCGCCTTCAGCTTGAACGTGTCGATCGCGTCCATCGTATCATAGATGTTCTGGAACGCGCGCTGGAGCGTCTCGACCGGGATCGTCGCGGCGGCGGCCTGTTCGTGGATCGTCGCGGTCTGCGACTTGAGCAGCTTGCCGGTCGCATCGATGATGTTGGCCGTCGTCGTGTTGAGCGCGGTGATCTGGTCGAGCACGAGCTTCTGGTTGGCGAGCGCCTGCGCCACCGTCACCGCGGTGCGCAAAGCGCTGACCGTGGTGGTCGAGGCGCGATCGACGCCCTTCACCAGCTCGACATTGTTCTTCTTGACGAGATCGAGCGCGAGATAGCCCTGTACCGTGACGGCCATTTGCGTCAGCAGGTCCTGCGTGCGCTGGCGGACGTAGAACAGCGCGCTTTCGCGCAGTGCCTTGGCCTTAGCGGGGTCGCTATGGTCGAGATCGTTGGCCTTGTCCTCGAGCCGTGCGTCCATTTCCTTCGACAGCACGATCATCTGTTCGAGCCGGCCCATCGCCGCCCACAGATTGGCGCGCTCGGTGTCGATCGCGGCATTGTCCATCAACAGCTCGTCCTTGCCGCGCGCGAGCGTCTTGAGGATCGCCGAGATGTGCGATTGCGAAGAGCGGTACTTGTCGAAATAGGTGTTGATCCCGCCGCCGAACACCTTGCTCAGCATGCCGCGGCCCGAGAGCAACTTGCTGTTGACCGAAGGGTCGAGCTTTTCGATCGTGCGGCGCAGTTCGGTCAGGTCGGCACCGACGCCGCTCTCGCCGTCCATCGCCTTGACCGGACGATCGAGGAAGCGATTCGACTGGTCGGCGGCCGCGCGGATTTCCTTCTGGCCCATCGCCGCGATCGCATCGACGCGCTTGCCGAATTCGGGGCTGTTGACGTCCTGCGCGACGAGATCGTCGACGAAACCCGCGACCTTGGTCTGCAATTGCGTGCGCACCGCATCATCGACCGGCACCAGGCCGATCGCTTTTTCGGGCGCGACCACGGGAACGGGGTCGGGCGGCGTCAGGATCAGTGCGGTCGCTTCGGTGTCGGCAGCGGTCGCCATGTCTTCCCTCCAGGCAATGTCGCCTCCTAGATGAAGGGGATCGTGCCGCGGTTCAAGTGTGTCATTATAGTAATACGCACATGGTCACACAAGCGTAACGAAACTGTCGCGAGCCCGACGCAGCTTGGCCGTACCGCGCCGCAGCAAGATAAGAAGAAAACAGGGGTTCATCGATGCGTCGTTCCGTTTCGTTCGGGTTTGCCGGCATTTTGCTCGGTTGCACTTCCACCGCCGCGCTCGCGCAGTCGACCGTTCAGCCAAGCGCGCCCGAGGAAGGCGGCGACATCGTCGTGACCGCGCAGAAGCGGGAGCAGAAGATTCAGGACGTGCCGATCACCGTCTCGGCGCTCACCGGCGCCAAGATGCAGGAACTTGGCGTCAATTCGCTTGCCGAAGTGGCGATGTACATCCCCGGCCTGCGCATCCAGGAGCAGAGCGACAACAACCCCGGCTTCGTGATCCGCGGCATCACCTCGGACAGCGGCTCGGCACAGCAGGGCGCTCGGGTCTCGATCTATTATAATGGCGTCGATATCTCGCGCACGCGTGGCGCGTATCAGGATCTGTACGATCTCGAGCGCATAGAAGTCGTCAAGGGACCACAGGCGACGCTGTTCGGCACCGCCTCGGCGGTCGGCGCGGTCAATCTGATCTCGGCCCAGCCACAGGCGGGCACGTCGGCGGGCCTGATCGGCTCGTACGGTAATTACAATCGTGGCCAGGTGTCCGGCTTCGTCAACGTCGGCAACGACACGCTCTCGGGGCGGCTCGCCTTCGCGTACAAATATCATGACGGGTTCGTCCGCAACATCGCGGGCGACACGAGCGTGGCCAACCAGAACCAGGGCAAGATCAAGCAGGACGATCTCAACGGCCAGGATCAGCGCGGCATTCGCGGTTCGCTGCGCTGGGCGCCGACCGACGCGATTACGGCGAGCCTCGTCCTGACCTATGACGGGCAGCGTAACCCCGGCACCGCGTTCCGCTCGCGCGCTCTGGCACCGACGGGCGGCAACGGCGGCGATTATAGCTATGCCGAGCTGTCGGGCTCGCCGTACAGCGCATCGGTGCTTGGCGCGGCCAAGCTCGGGCTCAAGCGCGACGTGTACGACGCCAATCTGACGCTCGCCTGGGAGCTGGCGCCGGGGGTGACGTTCACCACCGTCAACGGCTATCGCAAATTCAACAGCAACGAAGTGTTCGACGCTGATGGCGGCCCGGCCTGGTATCTCGAATTTGCCGAGGATGCGCGCGGCGACCAGTGGAGCCATGAAGGCCGCTTCAACTTCTCGGGCGACAAGTATCGCGCCTCGTTCGGCTGGAACGGCTTCTTCGAGAACAACCTGCAGCGCGTGCCCTTCTCGACCGAGGAGGGGACGTATCTCGGCTGCTCGGTCGCGGCGGCCTATGCTGGCGTGCGCGCGGCGCTGGCGGCAAACGGCGTGTCGGGCTGCGTGGCAGCAAACGGCACGGTGACCGCCGCCAACGCCACGCGCGTGCTGACGCGCGGCGCGGCGACCGCGATCCCGTACAGCTCGGTCTTCACCAATTACGGCACCAACGACACCTATTCGGTGTTCGCCGACGGCACCTACATCCCGACGCCGCGGCTCGAACTGACCGCGGGCGCACGCGTGCTGATCGAGCAGCGCAAGTCGGGCTACAGCTCGGTCCAGCCCAACTCGGTCATCCTGGCGTCGCTCGGGGTGAAGAGCAGCCTGCTTGGCACCGCCAACACCAACGGCACGATCTTCACCGCGCAGCGCAGCTTCACCGCGATCCTGCCGCGCTTCAACGCGCTGTACCGCGTGACCGATGGCATCAACCTCTACGCGACGATCAGCAAGGGCCACCGCTCGCCGGTGGTGCAGCTTGCCGCGACCACCGTCGGTGGTGTGGTGGTGCCGAACCTGCAGATCGTTCCGCAGGAAGTCGTGTGGAACTATGAGGGCGGGATCAAGGGCAAGATCGGGCCGTTCACCGGATCGCTCGGCGTGTTCTATCAGGCGTATAACGGCTTCCAGGTGTCGGTGACCAACAACGGCGTCACCACCACGCAGAGCGCCGGCAAGGCGAACAACCCGGGCGTCGAGTTCGAGGGCAATCTCAAGCTCGGCCGTTTCCTCCAGCTGTTCGGCAATTTCGCCTATGTCGACGGCAAGATTGCCAACAACGCGTCGTACGGCGTCTATTCCGGCGCCCAGTTCCGGCTCCAGCCCAAATATAGCGCCTCGGGCGGCGCGACGCTGCGCGTGCCGGCGGGCGACCTGACGTTCTACGCCACGCCGTCGGCGACATATCAGAGCAAACAGTATTTCGAGCTGCCGAATTCGGAAGCGATCAGCCAGGGCGGCTATACGCTGGTCAACGTCCGCGCGGGCGTCGAGCTCGCACAGGGCAAATATCGCATCGGCGGCTTTGCCCGCAACGCGTTCGACAAGAAGTATCTGATCGACGCGGGCAACACCGGCGGCGGCTTCGGCATCCCAACCTACATCCGCGGCGAGCCGCGCGTGTACGGCGTCGAAGTCGCCGGCAAGTTCTAAAGTCCCGACCGTTGCGCGCTACGCCTGTCCCACGTCCGGGGCAGGCGGAAGCGTGGTCGTTACGCACCCCCCTTTCCGCGACGCACCATTTGCGCTAGGGGCACGCGCAACCTTCCTCACTTCATCGAGCTATATTCATGAGCCTCCGCAATGTGGCCATTATCGCGCACGTCGATCATGGTAAGACAACCCTCGTCGACCAGCTGTTTCGCCAGTCCGGCACCTTCCGCGACAACCAGCGCGTCGAAGAGCGTGCGATGGACTCGAACGATCTCGAAAAAGAGCGCGGAATCACCATTCTCGCCAAGCCGACCTCGGTCGACTGGACCCCGCCGGGTGAATCCGAGAGCATCCGCATCAACATCGTCGACACCCCCGGCCACGCCGATTTCGGCGGCGAGGTCGAGCGGATCCTGAGCATGGTCGACGGCGTCGTCCTGCTGGTCGATTCGTCGGAAGGCGCGATGCCGCAGACGAAGTTCGTCACCGGCAAGGCGCTCGCGCTCGGCCTCAAGCCGATCGTCGTCGTCAACAAGGTCGACCGCAACGACGCGCGCATCCAGGAGGTGCTCGACGAAGTGTTCGACCTGTTCGTGTCGCTCGACGCAAACGACGAGCAGCTCGATTTTCCCGTGCTCTACGCATCGGGCCGCAACGGCTATGCCTCGACCGACATGGACGCGCGCGAAGGCACGCTGATCCCGATGTTCGAGACGATCGTGAAGCACGTCCCCGCGCCTAAGGTCGAAGTCGCCGGCGTGCCCTTCACTTTCCTCGTCACGCTGCTCGACCGCGATCCGTTCCTCGGCCGCATCCTTACCGGCCGCGTCAACTCGGGCGTGGTCAAGCTCAACCAGCCGATCCACGCGCTCGATAACGACGGCAAGATCGTCGAGACCGGCCGTGCGTCGAAGATCATGTCGTTCCGCGGCCTCGACCGCGTTCCCGTCGACGAAGCCAAGGCCGGTGACATCATCAGCCTCGCCGGCCTGTCGGTGGCAACGGTGGCCGACACGATCGCCGACATCACGGTCAGCGAGCCGCTCCACGCCCAGCCGATCGATCCGCCCACGCTGTCGATGCGCTTTGCCGTCAACGATTCGCCGATGGCGGGCCGCGAGGGCACCAAGGTGACGAGCCGCATGATCCGCGAGCGGCTGTTCCGCGAGGCCGAGTCGAACGTCGCCGTCAAGGTGACCGAAGCCTCGGACAAGGACAGCTTCGAAGTCGCCGGCCGCGGCGAGCTTCAGCTCGGCGTGCTGATCGAGACGATGCGCCGCGAAGGCTTCGAGCTCGGCATCAGCCGCCCGCGCGTGCTGTTCAGCGAAGACGAGCAGGGCAACAAGACCGAGCCGTACGAGACCGTCATCATCGACGTCGACGAGGAATATTCGGGCACGGTCGTCGAGAAGATGAACCTGCGCAAGGCCGAGATGACCGACATGCGGCCCTCGACCGGCGGCAAGACGCGCATCACCTTCTCCGCCCCCTCGCGCGGCATGATCGGCTATCACGGCGAGTTCCTGTCGGACACGCGCGGCACCGGCATCATGAACCGGCTGTTCGAGAAGTACGGCCCGCACAAGGGCAACATCGAGGGCCGCAAGAACGGCGTGCTGATCTCGAACGGGTCGGGCGAAGCCAATAACTACGCGCTGGGTCCGCTCGAAGAGCGCGGCATCCTGTTCGTCGGCCACGGCGAGGCGCTGTACGAGGGCATGATCGTCGGCGAGAACGCCAAGCCCGACGATCTCGAAGTCAACCCGATGAAGACCAAGGCGCTGACCAACTTCCGCGCGAGCGGCGGCAAGGACGACCAGGTCCGCCTGTCGCCCCCGAAGCGCGCGACGCTCGAGCAGGCGATTGCGTACATCGACGATGACGAGATGGTCGAAGTGACGCCGAAGTCGATCCGACTGCGCAAGCGCTTCCTCGATGCGAATGAGCGCAAGCGGGCGAGCCGCGCGAAGCTTAGCTAAGGCTGGTTTTGTAGGTTGAGTTTAAGGGGGCCGGGCGCGAAAGCGTCCGGCCTTTTTTTGGCTAAGTCCGACTGTTAAGCAGCTGCAACTGTGAAATGATTGAGTGAAAAGGGCGTAATCCGATTCACTGATTGGTCAGGCCTCGTTCGACTACATAAAATACGCGGAGAATGCCCGCCAATAGCATAGTACTTGGCATGCTCCGCTAACATCGACCTCTGGCAGTCCTCGCGATCTAAAACGAAAAAAAGCGGCTTTATTTTTCACTTACCCTTTGTCGTAAATTGATTGACGAACGCATCGGCAGTCAGGCCGAACTGTGCTAATTGCTTGGCTATCACATTCGTGTCCGTGTAGCCGTTTGCTTCGCCGATTGCGCGAGTGTAACCTCGAAGACTTTCGATCAGCTTGGTCAATTTTCAACAGTGATGATGCGCGCGTCCGGATGTAAAGTCGCAGCGTGCTCCGGTGTGATTTTCTGATGCACCATCACCGGTGTTACCGAACAAGCATTGTCGTATTGTTTGCCAAACCAGATCATTGAGCCTGTCAGCTGATTGCAGTCATGCTTACTGATGGCCTTTGCACTCGTCGCACCGCTTTTGCACTCAATTACAAGATAGTTAAGTCCGCCGAGGGACCAAAGATTGTCGGGTCCCTTGCCGTAATCGTCTTCGGGCATTTGTGATCCGAAACCTAAGAACTCTCCTAGATCGCGCATCGCGCGCTCGAAGCGTTTTCTGTTGGGTTCACCCCAGGCGAGCGCTTCGATGGGCTTTGTTGCAAAACTGATGGCGGGGATTCACGCAGGGAATCGAGCGGTATAGATAGGCGTAATGCCCAAACCTGCCGCACCTGTGTATCGTACGACGAACTGGCCTGAGTATAATGCGGCGCTGAAGCGGCGTGGGTCGCTGGAAATATGGTTTGATCCGGAGATGCACTGGCTTTCGAAGCCGTGTGGTCGCCCTGGTCGCCCGATGCGGTTTTCAGACAGCGCGATAGAGCTGTGCCTGACGCTGAAGACGCTGTTCAACCTGCCTTTGCGGCAAGTGACGGGGTTGGTTTCGAGCCTGATCAAAATGGCGGGGCTGGATTGGTCGGTGCCGGATTATACGACGCTGTGCCGACGGCAGAAGACGTTGAAGGTCAACCTCGGCGGGCGGATCAGCTCGGGCGGACTGCACCTGCTGGTCGACAGCACCGGGATCAAAATGACGGGAGAAGGCGAGTGGAAGACGCGCAAACACGGACCGTCCTACCGTCGCCAGTGGCGCAAGGTGCATCTCGGGATTGATGCTGGGACGCTGGATATCCGGGCCATTGAGGTCACGACGAATGCCATTGGTGACGCACCGACGCTGCCCGTTCTCCTGGCGCAAATTCCCGGAGACGAGCGGATACTCAGCGTCGGCGGAGATGGCGCTTATGATACCAGGGACTGCCATGCCGCTATTGCCGGGCGCGGTGCCGATGCGGTCATCCCGGTCCGCCGCAACGGGCAACCATGGGCAGAAGGCGGTCCCGGCGTCGATGCACGCAATGGAGCGCTACGCGCGACAAAGCGGCTTGGTCGCGCAATCTGGAAAAAGTGGAGCGGCTATCATCGCCGCAGTCTGGTCGAGACCAAAATGCACTGCTTCAAACTCCTGGGCCAGCGCGTTGTCGCCCGCACCTTCGATCGTCAGATTACCGAGCTCAAAGTCCGTGCTGCAATTCTCAATCGGTTCTCCGAAATAGGAACGCCGGTGACCGTCCGCATCCAATAACATCTTCAAGTAAAACGTCGGTCATGCTCTCGCGTAATTATGCAACAAAGCCTTTCAACGTCGTAAATATCTTGCGAGGGTCAGTTTGCTTCTTCGAGGCGTTGCCTGCCTTCAGCTTGCTCAGATCCAGTGCCACTATGTGTCCCCCCACCGTTTGAGCGAAAAGCTAGGCCTTGCCGCCGATTAATGCCACTGTTGCATTGAGTTAGCCTGATCTATTCACCGGCAGCGTTTCTCAGCCGATGGGTTAGCGCAGGCGTCGTATAGCCGCAGGCAGGGCGCATGGGTCCGAAGCGCCTGTCTCATCGCGGTTTCACAGGTTGGGGCGGAGTTGATGGGCGGGGTTCGTTAGGCGGCCACTGCCGCATCGATCATGGGCCCGCGGTGCGCAGATTGAGCGCGATGGATCGGAACAGTGCGGCATCGGGGTATGCGCTGGCGAAGGCGATGCGGATGCGGCTGGCGGTTTCGACGACGCGCGCGGCGACCTTGAGCAGCCGCAGGCGGATGGTCGCGAACTCGGCGGTGCGGAGCGTGGCGGTTGCGGGCATAGCGTGCCGCACGGCCCACATCAGCCAGTAGGCGGCGGTGTGAAGGATGAGCCGCATCTGATTGGCGTTGGCCGAGCAGCAGGAGGTTCGGTCGCTCTTCAGCTGCGTTTTATGCAGCTTGATCAGGTTTTCCGCCTGGCCGCGAGCGCAGTAGAGCGTGTCATAGATCCGTTCAGCGCTGCCCTCGGCAAGCGAGGTGACAACGAGGCGGATGTCGAGGCCGAGGCTGCTCGCCTCGATGCGAGCAACGACGCGACGTTCGGTATTCCCCCAGGTTTTCGCAGCGTAGCGCGTCTCTGCGTAACGCCGTAGTTCGACCAGTCCCTGCAATGCCCGGTCGGTCGCGCAGGCATCGCCTTCCCGGACGATGACGGGATCGGCGTGGAGCGTGCGGTTGCCGGGCAGCCCGAAGATGTAGTCGATGCCGTTCGCCTCGCACCAGTGTAGCGCGACGATCTGGTTGAGAAGCGCGTCAATCAGGATGAGAACTGATTGTCGCGGCGCGACAGGGATGGCGCGTCTGTTTGTCGCTGGCAAGATTTATGTGGTGCTTTGATTGTCGCTGGGCGTCGATTGCTCGACCGTCTTGATTGTCGCGTAGGTCGGCGGTCTGCCAGCACCGGTACGTCGCTGGACGGCGGTACGACGCCGGTAGCTTTCGACGTTCATCTCGAAGATGGTTGCGTGGTGGACAAGGCGGTCGACGGCCGCGAGTGTCATGGCGGGATCGGGGAAGATCCGGTTCCATTCGCCGAACGGCTGATTGGCGGTGATGAGCATCGAGCGTTGTTCGTAGCGCGCGCTGATGAGTTCGAAGAGGACCGAGGTCTCAGCCTGGTCCTTGGTGACGTAGGCCATGTCGTCGAGGATCAGCAGATGGTATTTATCGAGCTTGGCGATGGCGGCCTCCAGCGTCAGCTCGCGACGCGCGACCTGGAGGCGCTGGACGAGATCTGAGGTCCGGGTGAAGAGCACGCGCCAGCCATTCTCGATGAGCGCCAGGCCGATCGCGGCAGCCAGGTGACTCTTGCCGCCGCCCGGCGGGCCGAACAGGATGAGGTTGGCGCCCTGTTCGAGCCAGCCGTCGCCCGCGCAGATCGCCATGACCTGGGCACGCGAGATCATCGGCACGGCATCGAACGCGAAGCTGTCGAGCGTTTTGCCCGGTGGGAGCTTGGCCTCGCCAAGGTGCCGCTCGATGCGGCGTCGATCGCGTTCGGCGATCTCGTGCTCTGCGAGCGCGGCCAGGAAGCGGGCAGCGGGCCAGCCCTCCTTGTCCGAGCGCGCGGCCATCGCGGGCCAGTGGTGCTTGATCGCGGGAAGACGCAGGTCATTGAGGATGAGCGTCAGACGCTGCGCGTCGATCGGTTGGGTCATGTTGGTCATGCCGCCACTCCGTTCAGCAGGATATCGTATGTGCTGAGCGGTGCCAGCGTGACGACGACCTCGGGGAGTGTTGCGGGATCCGGCGCGAAGCGTCGGCGCAGCGCCGCCATGTCCGGCAACCGACCAGCATCGAGATCGGTTGCGAGGATGTCGGCGAGCTCTGCCTCGCAGGCTCGCTCGTGCGCAAGCGCGAGCAGCTCGACCATCGTGCGACAGGCGATGCGGTCGGGCAGTTGCTCGAGGAGCCGGTCGAACATCCGCCGATACGCCTCGCGCGGGAACAGCTGCTCGCGGTAGACGATGCCGATGAGCGCCATCGGCTTACGCCGCAGCGAGTGGATCACGTGCCGATAGTCGACCACGTGACCGTGCTTACCGTTCCCGACTGACCTGCCGCGCAGAAGCGTCATCAGCCTGGTCGCGCCAAGGAAGACGTCGAGCAGATCGTCATAGAGCCGGACGCGCAGGCGGTGCCCGATCAGCCGCGAGGGAACGGTGTAGAACACCTTGCGCAACGTGAAGCCGCTGCTTGAGGTGACGGTGACGATCACCTCTTCGTAATCGCTGGTTCGCCGGTCGGGTAGCAGCTTGAGGTGGACGCGCTCGGCATCGATCCGTGCTGCCGCCCGGCGGTTCTTGGCCGCGATCACCTCGTCGATGAACCGCCGATAGGCGGCCAAGTCGTCGAACGCGGCGCTGCCGCGCATCAGCAGTGCGTCGCGGATCGTCTTCTTGAGATGTCCGTGCGCGCTCTCGACCGATCCGTTCTCGTGCGCGACGCCGCGGTTGTTGCGGCTCGGCGTCATGCCGTAATGCTCGCACAGCGCATCATAGCGACGGGTCAGATCGGACCGGGCGTCGGCATCGAGGTTGCGGAACGCAGCCGACAAGCTGTCGGTGCGATGATCGAGCGGGCTGCCGCCGAGCGCCCACAGCGCGTTCTGCAGTCCTTGGGCCAGTGCGGCATAGCTCTCGCCGCCGAGGATCACATGGGCATGCTCGAACCCCGACCAGACGAGACGAAAGTGATAGAGCCGGTGATCGAGGGGAACGCCGGCGACCGTAACCGCGAGATCGGCCATATCGGTGAAGTCCGACAGTCCCATCCGGCCTGGTTCGTGGGTCTGGCGGAAGATGACCTCCTGCTCCTCGCCATGAAGCGCCCGCCAGTCGCGGATCCGTCGTTCGAGCGTACGCCGGACCCCGGTGCCAAGATCGGGATGGCGTCGCAGCATCTCCTCGAATACCGCGACCGAGCGCAGGCCGGGTGCTTCACGAAGCAGCGGCACGACCTCGGCGTCGAAGATATCGGCCAGAGGATCGGGACGGCGTCGTCCCCGAACAGCCTCCTTTTGCGAGGGCAGCCGCGGATCGCCAGCGATCCGATATCCGCTCGCCGTGCTGAACCCGGCCTTGGCAGCCGCGGTCGCGACGCCGTCACTGTGTCGGAACTTCATATAGAGCCTCATCTGATGATCGTTGATGTGGCGACCGGGCATCTGCGGCTTCCCCTGCGAGCGAGGAAGCCGGGAATACCCGACCGACCGTGATCATCAGCGGCAACGCCCCATCAGGAACGCGCCATCGCGAGGGGCTACGTCGGCTCCGGGCTACGCCCTGCGCCGCCGCAGCCCCTCGCGATCCTCATCCTGTTTGTCGCGCTTTGCTCATCCTGATCGCCGCGCCGCACACCAGGCCATCGGCTCTGGCCGACCGTAATGACCATCGCCGCGCAGCGTGATCCGGGTATCGGGCCAGTGGCGACGGATACGTCGCACGAGCCGGCGAACATGGCCGGCGACTTCCTTGCCCGACGGCGTTTTGCCGGTGCGCAGCAGCATCGCAACCGGCCGCCCGGTAGCGGTGTCGTAGACATGGATCGGCAGGAAGCAACGCTCGCCGTAGTGCCCGTTCCAGAAGGAGAGCTGCTGCGCGCCGTGTACGACGTCGACGGTATCGTCGATGTCGAGCGTCACCGCCGCAGGCGGCACGGGGTAGCTCGCGCAATAGAGGTCGACCAGCGTGCCGGTCAGACGGATCAACTCGCGCGTAGTCGGCGCGTTCTCCCACCGGCTCATCGTCGGCTGGCTGGCCAGCCCGAACGGATCACCCGGCAGTTTGCCGAGCGCCAGCTTGAACCCTGGATCATGCCGCAGGGTGTCGAGATCGTCGGCGTCTTCATACCCACACGAGATCGCCAGCATGCGGGCGCGCAAGATGTCGGCGACCCGGTGGATCACCCGACCCTGATCGCGCGGATCAGCGATGCAGGCGGCGAGCCGATCCGCGATCCCCAACCGCCGCTCGGCCTGTGCGAGCAGTAGCACGCCGCCGTCCGACGTCAGCCGACCGCCGTCGAACGCGGCGGTGATTTTTCGACCACGAATGGCTGGGAAGGTAAAGGAGAACCCGCTATCGTCAGCCATGGCGGTCGTGGCACTTTCTGTCTGGAGCAGAGGGATGGCGTAAGCACCCTTTCTCTACTCCAAACCAGAGACTTAGACCACGATCGCCACCACCGATTTGGGCTCCCGATGAATAATCCGGGTTAGTTCCAAATTGATGAAAAAACGTCCGCGTTCGATAGCGGCGCTGTGACACATAGACGGTTGGCCTTAGCCTAAAACAAGTATTGAAGTACTAGAACAAAACATAAACAAAACGCTGTCCTACACGCCCCGAATCTGCCTACCCTCCGCGCACCACCCGCAACCGGAGGCACTGTCATGCAGAACCGCACCCCCGTCGCGCGCGAGGCGCGACCGGCTCTTCCCGAGTTCACCCCCGTCCCCCGCAAATATCGCCATGACGGCTGGACGCCCGAGCGGCAAAAGGTGTTCATCGAGGCGCTCGCCGATACCGGCAGCGTCTCCCGCGCCGCGGCGATGTGCAACATGGCGCAGGCCAACGCCTATACGCTGCGCCGCGCGCCCGGCGCCGAGGAGTTCCGCCGCGCCTGGGATGCGGCGCTCGACTATGGCGTGCAGCGATTGAAGGACATCGCGTTCGAGCGCGCGATCGAGGGCGAGCTCGTCCCCGTCATCGCCGCTGGCAAGGTGATCGGCTACCGCCGCAAGCGCAACGATGCGCTGCTGATGTTCTGCCTGCGCCACTATGGCCAGGACGCCGAGGGGCGCTGCACGACGATCAACTATGTCAGCACGCGCGCGACGGCGGGCGCGAGCGCGGGCGGTGGTGGCGGCGTTGGGATTGGGGCGAGCGCGGGTGCGACCGCTGGCGCCAGTGCCGGTGGGGGCGCCGAAGCGGGTGCGGTTGCCGAGGCGACGACTACGACGATGCGCACCACCGTCGCGGGGACGCCTGATCTCGCGGCGGTGGCGGCGCGCGGCGATGCGCTGGCGGCGTCGCTCGAGGGGTTTGCCGGGGTCACGCTCGATGCGCAGGCGCACGATGCGGTGATGGCGGCGCTCGAGTGCCTTGCCGCGCGGCGGCGGGCGGCGGTGGCGGCGCAGGAACAGGGCGGTGAGGCGGCGGCCGAGGCTGCCGAGGACGACCCCGACGTGGCGTTCTTGCGCGTGCCGCAGGGTGGGTCGGAGTATCGCGGGACGCTGCTGCCGTCGGCCGCGTGCGAGGAGGACGCGCTCGTCGAGGGGATCGATCCGTTCGAGCCGCATTGGAGCGAGCATGGCGGGGATCTGCCGCTGTGGGTTTCCGAGCTGGCCAATGGGCGAGCGCCGTCGCGGGCGATCGTCGATGCGGTGGCGGGGGATCCGGGGGCGGGCGTGGCGGGGGATGGGGTGGCGGCGGTCAAGCGGCCGAGGCGGCGGCGGAAGGGTGGGTGAGGGGGCTTGCTTCCCCTGTCGTCACCCCGGCCTTGTGCCGGGGCCCACCGTGCCGCTCGCGCCGCGATGGCAGCGTGTGCGGTGCGGTGGGCCCCGGGACGGGCCCGGGGTGACGGTTCTTTTTGGGGGGGGGCGTGTCCTCCCTTTGTCACCCCGGCCTTGTGCCGGGGTCTACCGTGCCGCGCGCGCCTCGATGGCAGCGTGTGCATCCCGGTGGACCCCGGGACGGGCGCGGGGTGACTGTTGGGGGGAGGGCGGGGTGTGGAGCGCGCCGCGGCAAAGCCGCGTCGTCGGACGGCGCTGCTAGCGCCGCCGGCCGGAGTTCGGCTGATCCTCGTCTAACGACCCGATTGCTGCGCAATCGGGGCGTTAGGCTCGGGCCTCACTCTTCCCCCATCCTCAGCGCCGCAATGAACGCCTCCTGCGGGATGCTCACGCTCCCGTACTCGCGCATCTTCAACTTGCCCTTCTTCTGCTTGTCGAGCAGCTTGCGCTTGCGCGAAGCATCGCCGCCATAGCATTTCGCCGTGACGTCCTTGCGCATCGCGCTGATCGTCTCGCGTGCGATCACCTTGCCGCCGATCGCCGCCTGGATCGGGATCTTGAACAGATGCCGCGGGATGAGGTCCTTGAGCCGCTCGACCATGCCGCGCCCGCGCGTCTCGGCGGTGCCGCGGTGGACGATCATCGACAGCGCGTCGACCGGCTCCTCGTTGACGAGGATGCTCATCTTGACGAGGTCGCCCTCGCGCTTGCCGATCTGCGTATAGTCGAAGCTGGCATAGCCCTTCGACAGCGACTTCAGCCGGTCGTAGAAATCGAACACGACTTCGTTGAGCGGCAGCTCGTAGGTCGCCTGCGCGCGGCCGCCGACATAGGTGAGATCCTTCTGGATCCCGCGGCGGTCCTGGCAGAGCTTCAACACGCTGCCGAGATATTCGTCGGGGACGTAGATGACGGCCTGGATCCACGGCTCGGAAATGCTCAGGATCTTGTTGGGATCGGGCATGTCGGCGGGGTTGTGGAGCTCGATCGTCCCGCCGCCATGCGTCAGCTCGATGTCATAGACCACCGACGGCGCGGTGGTGATGAGGTCGAGGTCGTATTCGCGCGTCAGGCGCTCCTGGATGATTTCGAGGTGGAGGAGCCCCAGGAAACCGCAGCGGAAGCCGAAGCCCAAGGCCGCGCTGGTTTCCATCTCGAACGAGAAGCTCGCGTCGTTGAGGCGCAGCTTGGAGATGCTCTCGCGCAGTTTCTCGAAATCGGCGGCGTCGACCGGGAACAGGCCGCAGAACACCACCGGCTGGACTTCCTTGAAGCCCGGCAGTGCCTCCAGGGCAGGGCGCTTGGCGTCGGTGATCGTGTCGCCGACGCGCGTCTGCGCGACTTCCTTGATCTGCGCGGTGATGAAGCCGATTTCGCCCGGGCCGAGATCGGTCAACTGCTCGATCTTGGGCCGGAAGCAGCCGACGCGGTCGACCAGGTGGAGCGTGCCGGCCTGCATGAACTTGATCTGCTGGCCCTTTTTCAGGACGCCCGCGACCACGCGCACGAGGATGACGACGCCGAGATACGGGTCGTACCAGCTGTCGACGAGCATCGCCTTCAAGGGCGCATCGGCATCGCCCTTGGGCGGCGGGATGCGCGTGACGATCGCCTCGAGCACTTCGGCGATGCCGATCCCGGCCTTGGCGCTGGTAAGCACGGCCTGGCTCGCGTCGAGGCCGATCACTTCCTCGATCTCGGCCTTGACCTTGTCGACGTCGGCGGCGGGGAGATCGATCTTGTTGATGACCGGGATGATCTCGTGATCGTGCTCGATCGACTGATAGACGTTGGCGAGCGTCTGCGCCTCGACGCCTTGCGCGGCATCGACGACGAGCAGCGCGCCTTCGCACGCGGCCAGACTCCGGCTGACTTCATAGGCGAAGTCGACATGGCCCGGCGTGTCCATCAAATTGAGCGTATAGTCGACGCCGTCGTGCGCAGTGTAGCGCAGGCGTACGGTTTGCGCCTTGATGGTGATCCCGCGTTCTTTCTCGATGTCCATGTTATCAAGGACTTGCTCGGACATTTCGCGGTCGGTGAGGCCGCCCGTCGCCTGGATCAGGCGATCGGCGAGCGTCGACTTGCCATGATCGATATGCGCGATGATCGAGAAATTGCGGATGGTGTGGAGAGGGGTCACGAATTCGCCCGGATAAGTGCTGCGGAAAGGAAAGGCGGCCCATAGCATCGCACGCGCCCGCGCACAAAGCCCGTCGATGGGGCCGCAATACGCCTATGCCGTCTGGCGTGAATCCGATATTGGCTGCGTAACGAATCTTTACGGGGGTAATATGGCAAAAGTCTTGGCCGGAGTGGCGATTGCGGCGGTGTTGGCGGGCGTACCGATGCAGGTGGGGGCGCAGCGCCTGGCCAAGCCGTCGGGCACGCAGAAGTTGCAGGAAGCGACGATGAACGACGTGCCGCGCTGCGCGCGCAAGCACGGCACGATCTCGATCGTCGATGGCGACGATTCGCGCGGCTGGACGCAGTACAATCTGGCGCCGCCGCAGAAGCTGCTCAAGGTGCTGGTCGCGCGCTCGGGCTGCTTCAACCTCGTCGATCGCGGCAGCGGGCTGCAGGCGGCGCAGCGCGAGCGCGACATCGGTGGCGATCTCGGGCTGCAGCGCGGCGCCAATGTCGGGCAGGGGCAGATCAAGGCGGCGGATTACGTGCTCCAGGCCGAAGTCCAGGGCGCGAACAGCAACGCGAGCGGCAGCGGCGTCGCGGCGGGGATCGGCGGGCTGCTCGGCGGGCCGATCGGCGGGCTCGTCGGCGGGGTGCGCAGCCGCAAGATGGAAGCCAATGTCGTGCTGTCGATCACCAACGTCCGCACCACCGAGACGCTGGCGACCGAGGACGGCTATGCCGCCAAGAACAGCCTGAGCTTCGGCGGCGGCGGCGGGGTGTTCGGCGGTTTTGCCGGCGGCGGCGTGGTCGGCGGCGGGTACGACAATACCGATATCGGGCGGATCGTGACGCTCGCCTTCATCCAGGCGTACAGCAAGCTCGTCACCGAACTCGGCTACACCAAACCCGGCGATACCAGCACCGCCGAGGCATCGCCCGCCAAGACCTTCACGACGCAAGGCCCGGTCGCGATGCGCAGCGCGGCGAGCGCCGCGGGCAAGGTGGTGCGGTCGCTGCCGCCCGGCGCGATCGTCTATCCCACCGGCAACAAGAACGGCATGTGGTGGGAAGTCGCCGACGAGAATGACAATGTCGGCTGGGTGCTCAACACCAAGCTCGCGCCTTCGCGCTAGAGTTCACCCTCTCCGTCACCCCGGGCTCGTCCCGGGGTGACGGCTGGGTGGTGATCGTGCTGGCGGTGCGCCAAGCGGCGCGGTAGGATGTGGCACTATCCCAGGAGACGATGCCATGAAGTTCGCTGTTCCGCTTATCGCCGCTGCCACCGCCGCCTTCCTCGTCGCCGCGCCTGCCAGCGCCGCGCTCAAGGTCGGCGATACCGCACCGAACTTCTCGACCGACGCCGCGCTCGGCGGCAAGACGCATCCCTTCTCGCTCGCCGCAGCGCTCAAGAAGGGGCCGGTCGTGCTCTACTTCTTCCCCGCCGCCTTCACCTCGGGCTGCACCGCCGAGGCGCATGCCTTCGCCGAAGCCGCCGACGATTTCACCAAGCAGGGTGCGACGCTGATCGGCCTGACCGCGGGCAATGCCGAGCGGATCAAGGAATTCTCCTCGGTCGAATGCCGCGACAAGTTCCCGGTCGGTCTTGCGACCCCGGCGACGATCTCGGGCTATGACGTCGCGCTGCCGCAGAAGGCCGGCTGGACCAACCGCACCTCGTACGTGATCGGGAAGAACGGCAAGATCGCCTACGTCCTGTCGGAGATGCAGCCCGCCGGGCACATCACCGGGACGCTCGCCGCGGTGAAGGCGCTCAAGGCGAAGGGCTGATCCAACCCAAACCCGCCGCCTCGATCGCTGCCAGTGCAGCGGCGAGGCGCGCGGGGCCCTGGCCGCCGACGATCGCATAGGCCAGGCCGCGCCGATCGAGCTCAGCGCGCGACAGATCGAAGAAGCGCTGGCGTTCGGTCGCGCTCCCGAACAGGCGCGTGCCGTCGTCGATCCACGGCAGATCGATATCGAGCAGCAGATACAGGTCGGCGGTGCCGTGCCACGCGTCGAACCACGGATCGCGGCGACCGAACAGCATGTCGGCCCACACCGCGGTCATCAACGGATCGGTATCGAGCAACAGCGGGTCCGCGCCCATCGCCAACGCAGCGCGCGTCTGGGCATCGTGCTGCTGTGCGATCTCGACCAGATCGGCCATCGTGAAGTCGGTCCCGTGCGTCTCGGCGAAGGTGCGGCCATATTCGGGCACGAAGATCGTGGCGAAATGCGCCGCCAGCTGCGGGATCAGCGTTGATTTGCCGGTGCTTTCGGGCCCGTGCAAACAGATCGTGCTCATGCGGCGACCGCCGCCCGCCGCGCGACGCGACGCCAGTCGATCAGCCCCCAGAGTGCGAGCACGAGGAAGATCGTGTAGAGCAGCATCGTCAGCTTCAATCCCTTGGCGGCATACAAAGCGATCGAGCCGATATCGACCGCGATCCACAGCCACCAACTCTCGAGCTTGCGGCGCGACTGCAGGATCTGCGCGACGACGCTGACGATCGCGAGCGTCGCATCGAGCCAAGGAAACGACGCATCGGTGAAGCGGAACATCGCATAGCCCCAGCCCGCGCTGCCCACCGCGGCGGTCACGAGCCACACGATGCGCTCGCTGTTCGGCAAGGTGCCGACCGCAACCTCGCCGGTTTGCGCCTTTACGTGCGCCCAGTTCCACCAGCCGTAAATCTGCACGACGAAGAAGAACAGCTGCAGCAGCGCATCGCTGTAGAGCTTCGCATCGACGAAGATCACCGCATAGAGCGCGACCATCGCCAGCCCGAACACATAGTTCCAGATGCTGCGCAGCACGACCAGCGTGACATTGGCGAGCCCGAGCCCGAACGCCAGGATTTCGAGGGTGGTCATACCCTCCCGCCTAGCAGCGCGATTGCGCCAGCGTCGAGCATTGCGCGCGGCCAAGGCGATTTTCCGCTTGATAGTCGCGAGACGGGGGGCTACGCGCTGCGCCCTGCAATGTGTCGGGGCGTGGCGCAGTCTGGTAGCGCACTGGTCTCGGGGTCCAGGGGTCGTAGGTTCGAATCCTATCGCCCCGACCATTGCAGCATTAGCCCCGAATTGCCGTGAGCATGACTCCGGCCGATACCGCCATCGCGGGCCGGTGGCCTCGGCGATTTTGGTGCTGTCGCAACCTGTGTTCCGCCATGTGAAGCGATTGTCACCTTGGCGTCGCAATTGCGCCATGCCAAAGCACCGATGCGAGCCTAATCTATTCTACCTGAGGACACCGACCGCATGAGCCGCGCTCCCGTTTTCTACGATGCATCGGGACGGCGGCGCCGGCGGTTCGCGATGGCGGTCGTCGCCTTTGTCCTGCTGGTGGTGATGGCGGTGGCGGCGCTCGCCATTTCGATCGGCGCGGTGCCGCGCGCGCCCTTGCTGCCGGTCGAGGCCGAACACGCCGCCTTCACCAAATTGCCGCCGCCGCACGAGCCGTTGCTACGCCGCGCGCGGCATGGCCTGAGCGGCTATGCGCGTCTGCTCGGTGCACCCGCGCGCGGCGTCGGGGTCGATCAGCCGCTCGCGATCGCCTTCCACGTGCCGTGGGACGAAAGCTCGACCGCGTCGCTGCGGCGCCATATCGGCGAGCTCGACTGGCTGGTGCCGGGCTGGGTTTCGGTCTCGGGCGCGAACCATCACATCACGGTGTTCCGCGACACGGCCGGCCGCGAGATCATCAACCGCGCCAGCCCGCGTCCGCTGATCCTGCCGATGATCCAGAATGCGATCGACGGCAAATGGGATGCCGCCGGCATGGAAGCGCTGCTGCGCGACCCCAAGCTGCGCAAGAAATTCCTCGATACGCTCGAGCCGTGGCTCGCGGCGAACGGGGCAGGGGGCGCGTTCTTCGATTTCGAGGAACTGTCGCCCAAGGGGCAGCTCGATTATCAGGCGTTCCTGCGCGAGACGCGGGCGCGCTTCGCCAAGCGGAACTGGGTGATCGGCATCGCCGTGCCGGTGGGCGCGGCGGAAGACGAAGCCGGCGGCGAGGCCGGCTGGAACATCGCCGCATTCGCCAAGATCGTCGATCGCGTCGTCCTGATGGCGTACGACCAGCATGAAATCAGCGGCGAGGCCGGCCCGATCGCGTCGCAAAGCTGGTTCGAGCAATCGGTCTCGCGCGCGGTGCGCAACGTGCCGCGCGACAAGATCGTCGTCGCGATCGGCAATTACGGCTATAATTGGCACGACGGCACCGGCGAACCGCTCGCGATCGACGAAGCGTGGGAGGCCGCGCGCGAATCGAGCGCGATGCCGACCTTCGACAAGCAGAGCGGCAATAGCGGCTTCGCCTACGAGGAAGCGGGCAGCCGCCATGTCGTGTGGATGCTCGATGCGGCATCGGCCTACAACCAGATGCGCTGGTTGCAGAAGGTCGGGCTGACCGGAATCGGGCTGTGGCGCCTGGGGTCGGAGGATCCCGGACTGTGGTCGATCTTCGGGCGGGGGCATCGCACCTTGCCGGCCCCCTCGGCGATCGAGAACATTCCCGCAGGCACCGACGTCGATATCGATGGCAGCGGCGAAATCCTCAAGATCGCCGGCGTGCCGGTCAAGGGCGTGCGCCGCGTGCAGGTGACCAAGGATGGCGCGGTCGGCAATGTCAGCTTCGAGACGCTACCGTCGCCCTATGTCGTCGCGCGGACCGGCTACAGGCCGGGCCTGGTCGCGCTGACCTTCGACGACGGCCCCGATCCGACCTGGACGCCCAAAATCCTCGACATCCTCAAGGCGAAGAAGGTGCCCGGCACCTTCTTCGTGATCGGCGAGAATGTGCTGACGCAGCGCAGCCTGATTAACCGGATGGTCGCCGAAGGGCATGAGATCGGCAGCCATACCTATACGCACCCCAATCTGGCGGGCGCGACGCAGTCCGAGACGACCTTCCAGCTCAACACCACGCAGCGGCTGTTCCAGGCGTTCACCGGCCACACGCTGCGGCTGTTCCGCGCGCCCTATTTCGGGGACGCCGAGCCGAGCACCGCGGACGAAATCGACCCGGCGCTGATGGCGCAGGACCGCGGCTATATCTCGGTCGGCCTGCACGTCGATCCGGGCGACTGGAAGCGGCCCGGGGTGCAGAACATCATCGACGGCACGGTCGACGAGGTCACCGACCCCAAGGGCAAGTGCGACACGTCGAACCCCGATCCGCAGTGCAGCCGCAACATCGTGCTGCTCCACGACGCCGGTGGCGACCGGTCGGAGACGGTCGCGGCACTGCCGCAGATCATCGACCAGCTGCGCGCGAAGGGCTACACCTTCGTGCCGGTGTCGACGCTCGCCGGCATTCCCAAGTCGGTCGCGATGCCGACGCTGTCCCCCTCGGATCGCGCCGCGGCGGAAACCGATCTGTTCATCTTCTCGGTGCTCGGCGGCGGGGTGATCGCGCTCGGCTGGATCTTCTTCTTTGCGATCAGCATCGGCATTGCACGCGCGGTGATCCTGTCGCTGCTCGCACTGATCCAGGCGCGGCGCGAGAGCAAGGCGGTGTTCCCGGCGATCGACCCCAACCGCTTCGTCACGGTGATGATCCCGGCGTTCAACGAGGAACTGGTGATCGAACGCGCGGTGCGCGGCGTGCTCGCCTCGACCGACGTTCGGATCGAGGTGATCGTGATCGACGACGGATCGAGCGACGATACGAGCGAGGTCGTTACCTCGGCGTTCGCGGGCGATCCGCGCGTGCGGCTGCTGACGCTCGAGAATGGCGGGAAGGCGCGGGCGCTCAACCGAGCGCTCGAACTGGCGACGGGCGAGATCGTCATCGCGCTCGATGCCGATACGCAGTTCGAGCCGACCACCATCGCGCGGCTTGCGCGCTGGTTCGAGGATCCGAAGATCGGTGCGGTCGCGGGCAACGCCAAGGTCGGCAATCGCGTCAATCTGCTTACCAAGTTCCAGGCGGTCGAATATATCACCGCGCAGAATCTCGAGCGGCGCGCGCTCGCGCGGATGAACGCGATGACGGTGGTGCCGGGTGCGGTCGGCGCGTGGCGCCTGGCGGCGATCCAGCAGGTTGGCGGCTATCCCGATGACACGCTCGCCGAGGATCAGGATCTGACGATCGCGATCCAGCGCGCGGGCTGGGCGGTGACCTACGACCAGTACGCCGTCGCCTGGACCGAGTCGCCCGAGACGATCAAGGGCCTCGCCAAGCAGCGCTTCCGCTGGGCGTTCGGCACGCTGCAATGCCTGTGGAAGCATGGCAGCATCATGGCGACCGGCCGCCCCGCGGGCCTCGCGCGCGTCGGGCTGCCGCAGGCGATCCTGTTCCAGATCGTGTTCGCGGCGATCTCGCCGATCATCGATCTGGCGCTCATCGTCAGCTTCGTGATGACCTATATCGCGGTGCAGGCGCATGGCTGGGCGCAGACGCAGCACGATGTCGACAAGATGCTGCTCTATTGGCTGGTGTTCACCGCGATCGACCTGCTCGCGGCGACGGTCGCCTTCGCGCTCGAGCGGCGCGAGCAGTGGCGCTTGCTGTGGCTGCTGATCCCGCAGCGGATCGGCTATCGCCAGATCATGTATTATGTCGTGCTCAAGGCGATCACGCAGGCGCTGCGCGGGCGCAGCGTCGGCTGGGGCAAATTGGTGCGGACCGGGCGGGTGCAGGCGCGCTGAGGGACGTCCACCCGGCTGTGACATAAGCGCGACATTCCGGGCGAAATCAGCCAATTGACGCGCAGTGGCGGGATCTCGGCTAGCCTTTGCGGCGGCTGCGTTGCATCGGACCCGCAGGACCGGTTCGGTGTGAGGCAAGGCGATGATCGTTCGGAAACTGTATGCGACGGCGGCGGCAGGCGTGCTTGCCGCGCTGCTGCTGCCGGCGGGTGCAATGGCGCAACAGGTCGATATCGGCGCGCCCGCACCGCCGCCGACCACCCCCGCCGCGCCGACCGCGAACGATACCAAGACGCCCGCGACCGACGCGCCTGCCGCCCCCACCGCCGCTAAGACCGCGGCCAAGCGCTACGTGCCCAACCACATGCTGCACCAGCGCGATACCTCGCCCGGTTCGCAGATCGGCGATACGCAGAGTGCTGCCCCGCCTGGCCTGTTCGGCGACTGGCGCAACAGCCGCACCTGGCTCGGCGAACGCGGGGTCGACGTGTCGGCGCGCTATGCGTCGGAGACGGCATATAATCCGACCGGCGGCAAGCATCAGGCGATCACCGAGACCGGGCAGTTCGACATCGGCGCGAAGGTCGACATGGGCAAGCTCGTCGGGCTCGAGGGCGGGACGCTGCAGGCGACGCTCACCTGGCGGCGCGGCGACAATCTGTCCGACGTCGCCGGGCTCAATACGCTGCAGCAGGTGCAGGAGGTCTATGGTCGTGGGCAGACGGTGCGCGTGACCGAGCTCTGGTACGAACAGAAGATCGGCGATTCGGTCGAGCTCAAGCTCGGTCGCACCAATCCGGGGTCGGATTTCGCGGTCTTCTCGTGCCACTTCCAGAATCTGACCTTCTGCGGCGCGCAGCCGGGCAATCTGGCCGGCGATTACTGGCAGAACTGGCCGGTCGGGCAGTGGGGCACGCGCCTCCACGTCGATGTGCGGCCGGGCGTGTACGTCCAGGCGGGCGTCTATGAGGTCAATCCGCTCAACCTCAGGAACAGCTTCTTCGTCGTGCGCTGGCACGGCGCGACGGGCGTGCTGATCCCGTTCGAGGCGGGGTGGACGCATGGCGGGGATGGCGGCCATGTCGGATCGTACAAGGTCGGCGGATGGTACACGACCGCCAACGGCAACGACGTCTATCTCGACATCAACCGGCGGCCGATCGCAATCACCGGGCTCGCCCCGCTCGAGCATTCGGGGCGCTATGGCGGCTATGTCAGCGTGCAGCAGCAGATCACCGGCAAGTCGAAGGACGGCAAGTCGCTTGACGGGCTCGGCGTGTTCGCGAACTTCACCCAGACCGACCGCGCGACCGCGGTGACCGACAATCAGGCGGTCGTCGGCGTGTTCTACAAGGGGCTGGCGACCTGGCTGCCGGGCGACGTGCTCGGGGTCGCGTTCGGGCGGACCAACGTCAACGGCCGCGCGGCGGATGCCGACCGGCTGATCGCCGGCACGCCGGTGCGCGACGCCGAATATGCCGCAGAGGTCTATTACAGCGTGACGCCGCTGCCGTGGCTCGAGCTGCAGCCCAACGTACAGTGGATCCACCACCCCGGCGGCGTGCGCAGCGCCGACGAGGTGGTGGTGCTGGGGCTGAAGGGCGCGATTACGCTGTAGGCGGGCGCGCGTGGCACGAGGCAGGCGACGAAGGCCGATGAACCTGCCGCGATCCGGCGCGCAGATCGGGCGCGGTCTGCGGCGCACGAGGATGGTCTGCGGCCATGCATGGTGTGAACGAGAGAACCGCTTATAGCAGCCGTGCATCTGCGCTGACGAAAGCGCCTCTTTTCGCGGTAGAGCTTTCACCCTTATGCGTTCACGAGACGATTTGACGCCGGCTGGAGAACATCTGGCGGATTCCGAAAGTACAAGCCGCGCGATCGAACCGCGAAGCGTCCATGGCAGTGTCGCGGCGACGCTCGTTTTCCTCGGGGCGATGGCGCTGTTCTTCCGCTTCCCGATTCTGAGCGGCTTCGATCTCGGCTTCGGAGCACGCGACGACGCCATCATCGAGATCAGTATTCTCGAACATTGGCGTAACGTCCTCAGCGGTGCGGAGCCCTGGACGACCACGGCGTATTTCCATCCCTACACCGGGACGCCGGGCTATAATGACGGCTATTTTCTGTATGGCGTGATCTATTCGTTCTGGCGGCTGTTCGCCGACCCGTTCCAGGCCGACACGCTGAACATCGCGACCTTCAAGGCGATCGGTTTCGTGGCGGCGTATCTGCTGGTCTCCCGCACGCTGCGATGGGGGCGGCCCGCAGCGTTGGTCGTGGCGCTTTTGTGGACCACCGCCAGCAGCATCTCGCTTCAGGCGATCCATGCGCAGCTCCAGAGTGTCGCGCTGCTGCCGGTCGCCATGATGCTGGCGATCGCGATCGTCCGCGCCGAGCGGGACGCGCGGCACCGCGTCGCACGCTTGCTGACGGTGCCGCTCGGGGCATTGATGGCGGCCTGGTTGCTCACGACCTATTACATGGCGTGGTTCACGATCTTCTCGGCGGGCCTGTTCACCGTGTGTTGGTGCGCGACGAGCGGGGCTTGGCGCCCGGCGACCCTGGTTGCGCTCGTGCGGCGCCACGCAGGAACGCTCGCCTGTGGCGCCGTGGCGTTTCTCGTGCCGGTCCTGCCTTTCCTGTCGGTCTACATTCCCAAAGTGCGCGAGACCGGCGGCGACTCATACCATGCCATGCTGGGCTATCTCGTCACGCCGGTGATCGACATGGTCAATGTGGGGCGCGGGAATTACGTTTGGGGCTGGCTCTTCAGGCCCTTGTTCGCGCTGATCGGCGCGATCTTGCCGGCAGATCCGGCGCTTCCCAATCGCGTGCTTGGGCGGGAGCACGAATCGGGATTGCCGCTGATCTTCTTCATCCTCGTGGTGACCGCGGCGTGGCGGATCATCGTTCGGCGGCGCGTCGGTCGAGACGAGCCCGTCTCGGCCGAGCTTCGCGCCTTCGCTCTGGCGATGATGATCGCCTGGCTGCTTACGCTGCAATTCTGGGTGGCGTCGCCGTGGGGGCTGGTGTTCGAACTCGTGCCGGGCGCGAAGGGGCTGCGCACCGTGTCGCGCTACCAGCTGTGGCTGGTCCTGCCGTTCCTGCTGCTCGTTGGCGCAATGTGGCGGGAGCGGGCCCATGATCTGGCACGATTGAAGCCGTGGTTGGCGGCCGGTGTCCTGGCGGCGTTGGTGATCGAAAATCTCAGCGCCGAATCTCCGGCCCAGCTTAGTCGTTCGCTCCACCGCACTGCCTTATGGTCGATTCCGGCCCCGCCTCCGGGGTGCGCGAGTTTCTACGTGGTTGCGACCCGCCGCAACGAGCCGCTCTTCATCAACGCCGAGCTGGACGGCTGGTACCCGCACAATGTCGATGCGATGTTCCTGGCCGAACGCTGGCGGGTGCCGACGATCAACGGCTTTTCGACCTTCAATCCGCCCGACTGGAATTTCGCCAACCCGCGCGCGGCCGATTACGAGCAGCGCGTGATGCACTATGCGCGCCGCCACGGATTGCAGAATCTCTGCAAGCTTGATGTTCGACGGACGGCGCCGTGGAGCCGTGTTCCCGACTGACGCACAGGCCTCGCCAAGCATCGGGACGGCGCGTTCGGCTAGAAGCGGTTGGGCCCGCCGAGCTGATCGCACGTACCGCGGAAACCGTAGCTCGACAGCCCCTGCACGCTGATCCGCCCCGCGCGACGATCGATCGTGACGCGCGGCTTGTTCAACCCGTTGAGGCGATAGCTTGCGGTGATCATGTCGCGGCCCGGCTGGACGTCGTACAAATCCCACCAGCCACTATCGCCGCGTGAGTTGATCGGCGGGATCAGCGACTTGGGCAGGCGGATCCGCCCACCACCGTCCCACAGCTGTATCATCAGCGACGCATCGAACATCTCGCGGCGCGATTCGGTGTAGCTGCCGTATTCGTAGCGATCGCGCTGGGCGTTCCACTGCCACTGGGTGCCCGTCGCCAGGCCGTCGCGGCTGCCATCGCCGAAGCAGACGAGCCCGAGCGTCACCTGCCGCCCGTCGACCGACGGCGCGCCGCCATAGCTATCGCCGCGGCGGTCGTCGCTGGGGCGGTAGGGCGGCGGATAAGCGGGGCGCGCGGGATAGGCGGTGGCACTCGCTGTCTTGCCGCAATCGGGCGGCAGCGTCGGCGTGACCGAGGCGTAACGGCCGTCCATCGTCGCAATGGTCACGCATTGGCGACGCGCAGTGCTCCACCAATAGGTGTAGCTGCGGTCGTCGCCGCGGTCGGCGCGGATCAGCTCGTAGCCGCGCGCGCGAATGCCGTTCTCGGCCTGACCGGCGCGCGCGCCGACCATGTCCTCGAGGCCGGTCGATTGCGCCGAGACGGGGACGGCGAGCAGACCGCCAAGGGTCGCAAGAGCCATGAGGGGGATGCGCGTGGCACGCATGGTGTTTCTCCCTGACGCTAAGCTCGCTCCACAGTCGAGCGATGATGCTGACGAACTACAGGACTGGAACTGCTAGAACGAATGTTCCCCCACACGGTTTCAATGCGCGAGGCTTTGTTGCATAATTACGCGAGAGCATGACCGACGTTTTACTTGAAGATGTTATTGGATGCGGACGGTCACCGGCGTTCCTATTTCGGAGAACCGATTGAGAATTGCAGCACGGACTTTGAGCTCGGTAATCTGACGATCGAAGGTGCGGGCGACAACGCGCTGGCCCAGGAGTTTGAAGCAGTGCATTTTGGTCTCGACCAGACTGCGGCGATGATAGCCGCTCCACTTTTTCCAGATTGCGCGACCAAGCCGCTTTGTCGCGCGTAGCGCTCCATTGCGTGCATCGACGCCGGGACCGCCTTCTGCCCATGGTTGCCCGTTGCGGCGGACCGGGATGACCGCATCGGCACCGCGCCCGGCAATAGCGGCATGGCAGTCCCTGGTATCATAAGCGCCATCTCCGCCGACGCTGAGTATCCGCTCGTCTCCGGGAATTTGCGCCAGGAGAACGGGCAGCGTCGGTGCGTCACCAATGGCATTCGTCGTGACCTCAATGGCCCGGATATCCAGCGTCCCAGCATCAATCCCGAGATGCACCTTGCGCCACTGGCGACGGTAGGACGGTCCGTGTTTGCGCGTCTTCCACTCGCCTTCTCCCGTCATTTTGATCCCGGTGCTGTCGACCAGCAGGTGCAGTCCGCCCGAGCTGATCCGCCCGCCGAGGTTGACCTTCAACGTCTTCTGCCGTCGGCACAGCGTCGTATAATCCGGCACCGACCAATCCAGCCCCGCCATTTTGATCAGGCTCGAAACCAACCCCGTCACTTGCCGCAAAGGCAGGTTGAACAGCGTCTTCAGCGTCAGGCACAGCTCTATCGCGCTGTCTGAAAACCGCATCGGGCGACCAGGGCGACCACACGGCTTCGAAAGCCAGTGCATCTCCGGATCAAACCATATTTCCAGCGACCCACGCCGCTTCAGCGCCGCATTATACTCAGGCCAGTTCGTCGTACGATACACAGGTGCGGCAGGTTTGGGCATTACGCCTATCTATACCGCTCGATTCCCTGCGTGAATCCCCGCCATCAGTTTTGCAACAAAGCCTATTGACGAGTACCGCACCATTTCCGCGGGACATTAGCACAGTGCCGTCGACGCCCGTCATCCAGTCGAGCACCTCTCCGTCTTGCTGCCGCAGACCATATTGAATGCTGAGGGGGAGGGTGTGTTTCCCGTCGGCATCAACCGCGACGAGACGGCTCAACGCCAGCTTGGTGTGATTGACCGTGGAGATGCCGGATAGGAGACAGACCAGCCGGTCGGCGGCCGACCAGCCGCAGGAATTCAACTTGAGCGGCTTGCCATCGGCAGAGGTGATCGGCGTGGTCGTGCCGTCGGCAAGGTTCATCACCATAGCGACGGTAAGCTGTCCCGCGCCGGGGGCGATATAGACGAGGAATCTGCCGTCGGGCGAGAGCGCTGGACTCGATGCTCCGACCCGTGCGCCAAACGCTGCTGCCAACGTCGATGGCGTCGGTTCAGCGGCTGCCGCGATCGCCGATATACTGAGCGTTCCAAGGAACACCAAAACCTTGCCGAACATAGGAAGCCCCTTTGGAAGAAGCTAACGCGGGCGTGGCACGGGGGGCAAGTGGTTGGACAAGGATTCCTTATGGCAACCGAAGGGCCAGCCGGGGCGGAAATCCGACCCCGCGCCCCCCCAAAAGAAAACCGCCGCCCGGGTTTCCCCGGACGGCGGCTATCCTTTCGTCAGGCCGTGAACCCGAACGCGGAGGATTACTCCTTGTTCAGATACTCGCCGGCATCGGCATCGGTGCCGGTGCCGCTCGTCACGACCGCGCCGAGCGCATCGTCACCGGTACCGCCAGCATCGCGCGTCGAGCGGGCGAGCTCGGCGTCATGCTCTTCCTTCGCCGAGTTCGGCGCGACGATCGAGACTTCGGCCATGCGACGCTGCGAGACGCGCATCGCCGCATCGCGCGACGAAGCGGTGACGCGCAGGCGACCCATGCCCGCACCGGTGCCGGCCGGGATCAGACGACCCACGATCACGTTCTCCTTGAGACCGGTGAGCGTGTCCTTCTTGCCCTGCACCGAAGCTTCGGTGAGCACGCGCGTCGTTTCCTGGAACGATGCCGCCGAGATGAAGCTGCGGGTCTGCAGCGACGCCTTGGTGATGCCGAGCAGGACGGGCTTGCCCTGGGCCGGACGCTCCTTCTTGCCGATCTTCGAGTTGATGTCGTCCATCTCGTCGCGATCGACCTGCTCGCCGGCGAGCAAGGTGGTGTCCCCACCGTCGGTGATCTCGACCTTCTGCAGCATCTGGCGAACGATCGTCTCGATGTGCTTGTCGTTGATCTTCACGCCCTGGAGACGATAGACCTCCTGGATTTCCGACACGAGATATTCGGCCAAGGGCTCGATGCCGAGCACTTCGAGAATGTCGTGCGGATCAGGCGAACCGCCGATCAGGTTGTCGCCGCGCTTGACGTAATCGCCTTCCTGCACGTCGATGACCTTCGACTTGGGCACCAGATACTCGACGACCTCGCTGCCGTCCTCGGGCTGAATGCCGATCTTGCGCTTGGCCTTATAGTCCTTGCCGAACACGACACGACCCGAGACCTTCGCGATGATCGCATTTTCCTTCGGCTTGCGCGCTTCGAACAGCTCGGCAACACGCGGCAGACCGCCGGTGATGTCGCGCGTCTTGGCGCTCTCGCGGCTGACACGCGCCAGGACGTCGCCGCCCTGAACCATCGCACCATCCTCCACCGAGAGCGTTGCGCCCGCGACCAGCATGTACCGGCCGGATTCCTCGGCGCTTTCACCCGTGAGGGTCAGGCGCGGACGAAGATCCTCCTTCTTGCTGGCAATGCCGCGGTTTTCGGTCACGACCCGCTGCGAAATACCGGTCGCTTCGTCGGCCTGCTCGGTGAGCGTCTTGCCCTCGATCAGATCGACATACTTCACGACGCCGCCATTCTCGGTGATCACCGGCATGGTGAACGGGTCCCACTCGGCCAGACGATCGCCCTTCGACACGATGTGCCCGTCGTCGAACAGCACATAGGCGCCGTAGGGGAGACGATGCACCGCGCGCTCGCGGCCATCCATGTCCATGATCGCGACTTCGCCCGAGCGCGACAGCACGACGCGACGGCCGCGCTGGTCGGTGATGGTGCGCAGATCGCGATATTCCATCGTGCCGTCCGAGAGCGCCTCGAGGTTCGACTGCTCGTTGAGCTGCGCCGCACCGCCGATGTGGAAGGTACGCATCGTCAGCTGCGTGCCCGGCTCACCGATCGACTGGGCGGCGATGACGCCGACCGCTTCACCGATGTTGACCGGGGTACCGCGGGCGAGATCGCGCCCGTAGCACTTGCCGCACACGCCGATCTTGGTCTCGCAGACGAGCGGCGAGCGGATCTTGCACGACTGCGTGCCGATCGCCTCGATCTGCAGGATCATCGGCTCGTCGAGCAGCGTGCCCGAGGGGATGACGATCTCGCCGGTCTTGCTGTCGACGATGTCCTCCGCGGTCGTGCGACCGAGGATGCGCTCGCCGAGCGACGCGATCGTCGAGCCGCCCTGGACGATCGCGCGCATTTCCAGCGCGCGGGTCGTGCCGCAGTCGAGCTCCATGATCACGCAATCCTGCGACACGTCGACCAGACGACGCGTGAGGTAGCCCGAGTTCGCCGTCTTCAACGCCGTATCCGCGAGGCCCTTACGGGCACCGTGGGTCGAGTTGAAGTATTCGAGGACGGTCAGACCTTCCTTGAAGTTCGAGATGATCGGCGTCTCGATGATCTCGCCCGACGGCTTGGCCATCAGGCCGCGCATGCCGGCAAGCTGCTTGATCTGCGCCTGCGAACCACGCGCACCCGAGTGCGCCATCATGTAGATCGAGTTGATCGGCTTCTCGCGACCCTTGTTGGGGCCGTCCTCGTAATGCTTAACCGCCTTGATCTCGTCCATCATGGCGTTCGCCACCTGGTCGCCGCAACGGCTCCACGCGTCGATCACCTTGTTGTACTTCTCCTGCTGCGTGATCAGGCCGTCCTGATATTGCTGCTCGAAGTCCTTCACCAGGCCCTTGGTCTCGTCGACCAGAGCGATCTTGGCATCCGGAATGATCATGTCGTCCATGCCGAACGAGATGCCGGCCTTGAACGCGTGCTTGAAGCCGAGGCTCATGATCGCGTCGGCGAACAGCACCGTGTCCTTCTGGCCGGTGTGACGATAGACCTCGTCGATCACGTCGCCCACGTCCTTCTTGGTGAGGAGGCGGTTGACGGTATCGAACGGCACCTTCGACGATTGCGGCAGGCACTCGCCAAGCAACATGCGACCCGGGGTGGTCTCATAGCGCTTGAGGTACTGGTTGCCCTTCTCATCGGTCTGCGGAACGCGGCTGATGATCTTGGTGTGCAAGGTGACAGCACCGGCTTCGAGCGCCTGATGGACTTCCGACATGTCGGAAATCATCATGCCCTGGCCCGGCTCGTTCTCCTTGAGCATCGAGAGGTAATACAGACCCAGCACCATGTCCTGCGACGGCACGATGATCGGCTTGCCGTTGGCGGGTGAGAGGATGTTGTTGGTCGACATCATCAGCACGCGCGCTTCGAGCTGTGCCTCGAGCGACAGCGGCACGTGGACCGCCATCTGGTCGCCGTCGAAATCGGCGTTGAAGGCCGAGCAGACGAGCGGGTGCAGCTGGATTGCCTTCCCTTCGATCAGCACGGGCTCGAACGCCTGGATGCCGAGACGGTGAAGCGTCGGCGCACGGTTGAGCATGACCGGATGCTCGCGGATCACCTCGTCGAGGATGTCCCAGACTTCCTTGCGCTCCTTCTCGACCCACTTCTTCGCCTGCTTGAGGGTCATGGAGAGACCCTTGGCATCGAGACGGGCGTAGATGAACGGCTTGAACAGCTCGAGCGCCATCTTCTTCGGCAGGCCGCACTGGTGCAGCTTGAGTTCCGGCCCGGTCACGATGACCGAACGACCCGAATAGTCGACGCGCTTGCCGAGAAGGTTCTGACGGAAGCGGCCCTGCTTGCCCTTGAGCATGTCGGACAGCGACTTGAGCGGACGCTTGTTGGCGCCCGTGATCGTGCGACCGCGGCGGCCATTGTCGAACAGCGCGTCGACAGCTTCCTGCAGCATGCGCTTTTCGTTGCGGACGATGATGTCCGGCGCACGCAGCTCCATCAGGCGCTTCAAGCGGTTGTTACGGTTGATCACGCGGCGATACAGATCGTTCAGATCCGAGGTTGCGAAGCGGCCACCGTCGAGCGGCACCAGCGGGCGCAACTCGGGCGGGATGACCGGCACGACTTCGAGGATCATCCACTCGGGGCGATTGCCCGAATCGATGAAGCTCTCGACGACCTTGAGGCGCTTGATGATCTTCTTGGGCTTCAGCTCGGACTTGGTGACCGCGAGCTCCTCGAGGAGCTCCTTGCGCTCGCCCTCGAGATCCAAGTCCTGCAGCATGATGCGCACGGCTTCCGCGCCGATGCCGGCCGAGAAGGCGTCTTCGCCATACTCGTCCTGCGCGTCGAGGAGCTCGTCCTCGGTCATCAGCTGGTACTTTTCGAGCGGGGTGATGCCCGGCTCGATTACGATATACGCCTCGAAGTACAGCACGCGCTCGAGCTGCTTGAGCTGCATGTCGAGCAGCAGGCCGATGCGCGACGGCAGCGACTTCAGGAACCAGATGTGCGCGACCGGAGCAGCGAGCTCGATATGGCCCATGCGCTCGCGGCGGACCTTCGAGACGGTGACCTCGACGCCGCACTTCTCGCAGACGATGCCCTTATACTTCATGCGCTTGTACTTGCCGCACAGGCACTCGTAATCCTTGATCGGACCGAAGATGCGCGCGCAGAACAGGCCGTCACGCTCGGGCTTGAACGTGCGATAGTTGATGGTTTCGGGCTTCTTGATCTCGCCGAACGACCAGCTGCGGATCTTGTCCGGGCTGGCGATGCCGATCTGGATCTGGTCGAAGGTCTCGGCCTTGACGACCGGGTTCGCGAAGTTTGTGAGTTCGTTCATTTGGAATCTCCAATTCCCCTCCCGCTTGCGGGAGGGGCTAGGGGAGGGAATGTCGTCGGAAAGCGCCTGACCCTACAGGCCCTCCCCCAACCCCTCCCGCGAGCGGGAGGGGAGAAGAAGGTCGCTTACTCCGCCGCGATCGCGACGCCGTCGGTGTCGAACTGCTCGGTGGTGGTGAGCTCGATGTTCAGACCCAGCGAGCGCATTTCCTTGACGAGAACGTTGAAGCTCTCCGGAATGCCGGCCTCGAACGTGTCGTCACCCTTGACGATCGCCTCATAGACCTTGGTGCGCCCGACCACGTCGTCCGACTTCACCGTGAGCATTTCCTGCAAGGTGTACGCCGCGCCGTAGGCCTGGAGGGCCCAGACCTCCATCTCGCCGAAGCGCTGACCACCGAACTGCGCCTTACCACCCAGCGGCTGCTGCGTGACGAGCGAGTACGGCCCGATCGACCGGGCGTGGATCTTGTCGTCGACCAGATGGTGGAGCTTGAGCATGTAGATGATGCCCACCGTCACGCGCCGATCGAACATGTCGCCGGTGCGACCGTCGAACAGCTCCGACTGACCCGACGAGTGCAGACCCGCCAGCTCGAGCATGTCGGACACATCGGCTTCGCGCGCGCCGTCGAACACGGGGGTGCCCATCGGCACGCCGGTCCGCAGGTTCTGCGCGAGTTCGATGATCTGGCCCGCATCGCGTGCCTCGATATCCGCGGCATAATGCTCGCCATAGACTTCGAGCAGCCGTGCCTTGACCGCGTCGGGCATGTCGCCCGCTGCGGGTTCGGGGTTGGCTTCACGCCACTCTTCGAGCTGCGTGTAGATCTGCTGACCCAGGTTACGGGCAGCCCAGCCGAGATGCGTCTCGAAGATCTGACCGACGTTCATGCGCGACGGCACGCCGAGCGGGTTGAGCACGATGTCGACCGGGGTACCGTCGGCGAGGAACGGCATGTCCTCCGCCGGCAGGATCCGCGAGATCACGCCCTTGTTGCCGTGACGGCCGGCCATCTTGTCGCCCGGCTGCAGCTTGCGCTTCACCGCGACGAAGACCTTAACCATCTTGAGCACGCCTGGCGGCAGCTCGTCACCACGCTCGAGCTTGTCGCGACGATCCTGGAACTTGTCCACGATCACCTTGACGGCGTCGTCATACTGCACCTTGACCGCTTCCAGATCGCTCTGGGTCTTGTCGTCGGCGACAGCGAACTTCCACCACTCGTGACGGTCGACCGAGTCGAGCACGTCCTGGTCGATGACCACGCCCTTCTTCGGGCCGTTCTTGGGAACGGCGGTCGCGGTCTGGCCGGTGAGCATTTCCTTGAGGCGCGACCAGGTAGCCCGGTTGAGGATCGTGCGCTCGTCGTCCGAGTCCTTCTTCAGGCGCTCGATTTCCTCACGCTCGATCGCCATCGCGCGCTCGTCCTTGTCGATGCCGTGGCGGTTGAACACCCGGACCTCGACGACCGTACCAGCAACGCCCGGCGGCAGGCGGAGCGACGTATCGCGCACGTCCGACGCCTTCTCACCGAAGATGGCGCGGAGGAGCTTTTCCTCCGGCGTCATCGGGCTTTCGCCCTTCGGCGTGATCTTGCCCGCGAGAATATCGCCCGGCTCGACCTCGGCACCAATGTACACGATGCCCGCTTCGTCGAGGTTGCGAAGCGCTTCCTCACCGACGTTGGGGATGTCGCGCGTGATGTCTTCCGGCCCGAGCTTGGTGTCGCGCGCCATCACTTCGAACTCTTCGATGTGGATCGACGTGAACACGTCGTCCTTCACGATGCGCTCGGAGATGAGGATCGAATCCTCATAGTTGTACCCGTTCCACGGCATGAACGCGACGAGCGTGTTACGGCCGAGCGCAAGCTCACCGAACTCGGTCGACGGACCGTCGGCGAGGACGTCGCCGGCGGTGATCACGTCGCCCACCTTCACCAGCGGACGCTGGTTGATGCAGGTGTTCTGGTTCGAGCGCTGGAACTTCATCAGCGTGTAGATGTCGACACCCGACTGGCCGGCATCGATCTCGCCGGTTGCGCGGATGACGATACGCGCCGCGTCGACCTGGTCGACCACGCCCGCACGCCGTGCGGAGATGGCAGCACCCGAGTCACGCGCGACGGTCTCTTCCATGCCGGTGCCGACGAACGGCGCCTCGGCCTGGACGAGCGGCACGGCCTGACGCTGCATGTTCGAGCCCATCAGTGCGCGGTTGGCGTCATCGTTTTCCAGGAACGGAATGAGCGATGCCGCGACCGAGACGAGCTGCTTGGGGCTGACGTCCATCAACGTGATGTTGTTCGGGATCGCCATCAGGAATTCGCCCGCCTGACGCGACGAGACGAGTTCCTCGACGAAGCCGTTCGACGAATCGAGCTCGGCGTTGGCCTGCGCGATCGTGTGCTTGGCCTCTTCCATCGCCGACAGATAGACGACGTCGTCGGTGACCTTGTGGTCGACGACCTTGCGGTACGGCGTCTCGATGAAGCCATACTTGTTGACGCGGCTGAACGAGGCGAGCGAGTTGATCAGGCCGATGTTCGGGCCTTCCGGCGTCTCGATCGGGCAGATGCGGCCATAGTGCGTCGGGTGAACGTCGCGGACTTCGAAGCCGGCGCGCTCACGCGTCAGACCACCCGGTCCAAGTGCCGACACGCGACGCTTGTGGGTGACTTCCGACAGCGGGTTGGTCTGATCCATGAACTGCGACAGCTGCGACGAGCCGAAGAATTCGCGGACCGCGGCAACCGCCGGCTTGGCGTTGATCAGGTCGTTCGGCATCACCGTCGACACGTCGACCGACGACATACGCTCCTTCACGGCGCGCTCCATGCGGAGCAAGCCGACGCGATACTGATTCTCGAGCAGCTCGCCGACCGAACGGACACGACGGTTACCGAGGTTGTCGATATCGTCGATGTCGCCCTTGCCGTCCTTCAGATCGACCAGCGTCTTGATGACGGCGAGGATGTCCTCGGTGCGCAGCGTGGTGACGGTGTCCTCGGCGTCGAGGTCGAGGCGCATGTTGAGCTTGACGCGACCGACGGCCGACAGGTCGTAGCGGTCGGGATCGAAGAACAGGCCGCTGAACAGCGACTCTGCGGTCTCGAGCGTCGGCGGCTCGCCGGGGCGCATCACGCGGTAGATGTCGGACAGTGCCTGCTCGCGCTCTTCGGCCTTGTCGACCTTGAGGGTGTTGCGGATCCAGGCACCCGTCGCGATGTGATCGATGTCGAGCAGTTCGATCCGGTCGATGCCGGCCTGGTCGAGCAGTTCGAGATTCTCGGCCGAGACTTCGTCGCCGGCTTCGATGTAGATCTGTCCGGTGGTCTCGTTGATGAGATCATAGGCGCTGTAGCGGCCGAAGATTTCTTCCGTAGGGATCAGCAGGTCGGTGAGACCGTCCTTGGCCGACTTGTTGGCGGCGCGCGGCGAAATCTTCTGGCCGTTGGGGAACACCACTTCGCCGGTCTTGGCGTCGATGATGTCGTACATCGGCTTCTGGCCACGCCAGTTCTCGGCCTGGAACGGGATGATCCAGCCACCCTGGCCGCGGACGAAGGTCACGCGGTTGTAGAAATGGTTGAGGATTTCCTCGCCGGTCATGCCGAGCGCGTAGAGCAATGCCGTCACCGGCAGCTTGCGCTTGCGATCGATGCGGACGTTGACGATGTCCTTGGCGTCGAACTCGAAATCGAGCCACGAACCGCGATACGGGATCACGCGCGCTGCAAAGAGATACTTGCCCGAAGCGTGCGTCTTGCCGCGGTCATGGTCGAACAGCACGCCCGGCGAACGGTGCATCTGCGAGACGATGACACGCTCGGTGCCGTTGATGATGAAGGTGCCGTTGCCCGTCATCAGGGGCATGTCGCCCATGTAGACGTCCTGCTCCTTGATATCGAGGACCGAGCGCGAATCGGTATCGGCATCGACCTCGAACACGATCAGGCGCAGCGTGACGCGCATCGGCGCTGCATAGGTGATGCCGCGCTGACGGCACTCGTCGGTGTCGAACTTGGGGGGCTCGAGCTCGTAATTGACGAAGTCGAGCTCGGCGGTGCCGGCGAAATCGCGGATCGGGAAAACGCTGCGGAGCGTCTTCTCGAGACCCGAGACATAGCCGATCGACGGATCGGAGCGGAGGAACTGTTCGTAGGATTCGCGCTGAACCTCGATCAGGTTCGGCATCTGCACCACTTCGTGGATGTTGCCGAACACCTTGCGGATCCGGCGCTTTGCCGTGCCGCTCTCGGCGCGCCGCGTGGGCGTGCTACCGTCGATTGCCTTGGTTGCCATGGAGTTTTCTGCCCTCAAGCCTGAAATTCGGCCCGGAATCCACCGGGCGGGCGTGCAAATCGGAAACGACAAAAAGCCGCGTGTTGCCCGCGTGTGCGGATAACAGCAGCTGTCATGCGTCTCGAGAAACCTCAACCATCAATACGATCGATGCACTGCGCGACGGCACATCATTTCCCGAAGGTTGCGGTAGAATGCGCGATATAGGAGAGGGACAGGGGCGTGTCAACGCGTTGGCGCGGTATCGGTTGCCGTGCGGCGAACCGCTCGGCGCAGCAATCCTTGGCAGGCGGGGTTTTATCGCTATGGCCGGGCGCGTGAAACCCTTGACCCGCTTATCCCTCCTCCTCGTCGCCACCAGCCTGACGGCGGTTGGCAGCCCGGCGCTTGCGCAGAACAATGTGCCCGCCCAACCGATTCCTGGGCTCGACTCGTTCAGCCTGCCGTCGAACCGGCCTGTGCCGCGCGCCTCGCCGACGCCTGAGCCGACGACCAACCCGCGTCCGGTCGAGACCGAGACCGTCGCGCCGCCGGTTGTGGTGCCGACCGTCCGGGCGACCCCGACGCCGCGGGCGACCGCGACGCCTGTGCGCACCGTGCCCACGGCGCGGGCGACGCCAGCAACCGAGCGAAGTCCGGTGCCGCGTGCCAGCGCCACGCCTGTGCCGGGTGTTCCGGTGATTCCGGTCGCCGCGCCGACGGTCGCGCCTTCGCCGGTGGCCTCGCTCCCGCCTGCGCCTACGCCGACGCCGCAGGCCAGCGCCGCGGCGACGGAAGAGACTGCACCCGCGGCGAGCGGAAGCGGGTGGCTATGGCCCGTAGTCGGGGGTGGTCTGGCGCTGATCGTCGCACTCGGTCTGGCTCTGTGGTGGCGGCGCCGTGCCGCGCAGGACATCGCGGGGTACGAAGACGAGCGCGTGGCCGAGCTCGTCGAGCCTGACGCGTTCGAGCCCGCAGCCGTACTTCCGGCCGCGGCCGCCGCGGCTGCGGTCGCCGCTATCCCAGCACCGGTGCCGGTCGCGCCGGCCGCAGATGCCAGCAAGCGCGCTTCGATCACCTTCGAGCTGACCCCGAAACGCGCCGGCACCAATCTGCTGAGCGCTGCGGTCGAATATCTGGTCGTCCTGCGCAACACCGGCGATGTCGCGGCGACGGGCGTTCGGCTCGACATTCGCTTGCTGAGCGCTGGGCAGCAGCAGGATGCGGTGATCGAGGCGCTGTTCGCCGCGCCGATCGCGCAGCCGATCACGACACCGTTCGAGCTGCCGGCCGGCGTGGCGGTCGAGCTGGGCGGCATGGCGATGCATCCCAAGGCGACGCTCGACGTGATGGAGGTCGGCGGCAAGGCGCTGTTCGTTCCCGTGCTGACGATCAATGCGCACTATGAATGGGCCGGCGGCAGCGGCCAGACCGCGCGCTCCTATGTCATCGGGATCGATCGCGGGGCAGGGGGCAAGCTCGCGCCGTTCCGGATCGATAGCGCCGCGCGGATGTACGATACGGTGAGCGCGATCGAATATACCGGGCCGGCTTAGGGTTTGCGCCGACGCGCATGGGGCGCGTGCCGCTGAGAACGAAAAACGGGGCGAACGAAAAAAGGGGCGACACCGCGCGGTGTCGCCCCTTTTTCTTGGTCGGACGCGGCAAGCCGCGCCGTCCGGCCTTGCGGGCGTGCGCCTTAGCCTTGGCTAAAGCGCACTCCCGCTGCCGCTTACTTGACCTCGACGGTCGCGCCGGCTGCTTCCAGCTGCGCCTTGATCTTGGCGGCTTCGTCCTTCGACACGCCTTCCTTGATCGCCTTCGGAGCCGACTCGACCAGCGTCTTGGCTTCGGTCAGGCCGAGCGCGGTGATCGCACGGACTTCCTTGATGACGTTGATCTTCTTGCCGCCGTCGCCGGTGAGGATGACGTCGAATTCGGTCTGCTCTTCAGCAGCCGGTGCTGCAGCGCCGCCGCCAGCAGCAGGCGCCGCTGCAACAGCAGCAGCGGCCGAGACGCCCCACTTCTCTTCGAGCAGCTTCGACAGGTCGGCTGCTTCGATGACGGTCAAGGCGGAAAGCTGGTCAACCAGCGCGTTCAGGTCTGCCATGTGTATTCTCCAGTAAGTTCAGTTCGGGTTTGAAATCTCGAAGGCCTGAAATCAGGCGTCCGCCGTGTCCTTTTCCGCATAGGCGGCGAGCACGCGGGCGAGCTGTGCTGCTGGCGCCTGGGCGATCGTCGCGAGCTTGGTTGCAGGAGCAACCAGGAGGCCCACGATCTTCGCACGCAGTTCATCCAGCGACGGCATCGTCGCGAGTGCCTTGACGCCTTCTACGTCGAGGACGGTCGCACCCATCGCACCACCAACGATTTCGAACTTGTCGTTCGTCTTCGCGAAGTCGACGGCCACCTTGGCAGCCGCGACGGGGTCGATGGAGCTGGCCAGACCGACCGGCCCGGTGAGCAGATCGCTCAACGAAGCATAGTCGGTGTCGGCCAGTGCGATCTTGGCAAGCTTGTTCTTCGAGACCTTGTAGCTCGCCCCTGCGTCCCGCATTGCGTTCCGCAGCTTGGTCGACTGAGCCACCGTCATGCCGAGGTTGCGGGTGACGACCACCACGCCGACTTCGGCAAAATTGTGGTTCAGCTCGGCGACGAGCTCGGTCTTTTGAGCGCGATCCATGCCATTCTCCACGTTTGGCCGTGTCGCTTGCGCGGCACGACCGGTTACAAACCGGGCGCTGTTGCACCCGGAATTGTCCAGCGATGGGGAATGGGAGCGTCGCCCCGTTTGAAGGAGGTCGGCAGACCGGTCGCGGCTGGGCCGAGAGCGGTTGTAATCCTGGTCCCCGTCTCGGCAGGAAATTAAGACCGGGCAAATCCCGATCACCTACTGTCTTGGACGGTCCCGCCGCGCCGAAGCGTGACGGGAGAGCGCGGCCTTTAGCGGACGGTGGAGGAAAGTCAATCGCTGGGTGATCGTGTGTCGCGGGCCGGCACGCGGCAGGGCGGCGCCGGGCGCCGAAGTTTTTCTGCTCGTGCCTATAGCTTTCGTTTCAAAAGTGCGGAACACTCACGCCCAAGGACCGCCTGAGTCCGCGCAGGAAGGAATCGATATCCGCTTTAAGCAGGGGACGATTCAATGACCGAAGACACCATCACCGCAACGCTCGGCGCAGAAGCGCAGGACGATCTTCTTACCCGTGGCTTTGCGCGGCGCGACCTCGCGCGGATCGCCGCGGTGTTCGGCGTCGGCGCGCTCGCCGCGTCGGTCGGCCGGCCGGCCTTCGCATCGGGGGGCGTGCCCGATCCGGCGCCGACCGCCAAGGTTCGCATCGGCGCGAACGAATGCTGGACCGGCCCGCTCGCACCCGGGCAAAAGGCCGCAGCCGGCATGATCGCGCTCGGCAACCGCTATTCGCCGCATGACGAGCGCAGCGATTTCATCAAGGCGGTCATGTCGGTCGAGAGCGTGCCCTTTGACCATGTCGCGCCCTGGCCGGGATCGAGCGACCCGCTGTGCCGCGCCGTCATCACCTATTGTTCGCCGACCAAGGGCCTGGTCACCGCCGACCCGACCTTCGAACTCGCCGGGCGCACCGCCGCCTGGCTCGGCGCGTCGGTCAAGGCGGTGCCGCTCACCGCCGAATACACGCACGACGTCAAGGCGATGCTCGCCGCCAATCCCGATGCCGGACTCTATTACATCTGCACCCCCAACAACCCGACGGGCACGATTACCCCGCTCGCCGACATCGAATGGCTGATCGCGAACAAGCCGGCGGGATCGATGGTGCTGATCGACGAGGCCTATACGCATTTCGCGGGTGTTCCGGTCGCTTCCTATCTTGCGGTCAAGCATCCCGACGTGATCGTCATGCGCACCTTCTCCAAGCTGTTCGGCATGGCGGGGCTGCGGATGGGCTATGTCATTACCAATCCGGCCAATCTCACCAAGATGATGCGCTATGATGGCGGCATGCAGTCGGGCGCGTTGCCCGTCACCAGCCTGGCGTGCGCGACCGCCAGCCTCACCGCTGCCCCGCTGATCGTCGCACGCCGCGCCGAGATGCAGAGCGCACGCGGGCTGACACTCGATCACCTCAAGGCGCGTGGCGTTACCGTCTATCCGACCAACGCCAACATGTTCATGATCGACTGGAAGACCAAGCAGGCGAAGGACATGCAGGCGGCGTTCCGCAAGCAGAGCGTCGAGATCGGGCGGTCGTGGCCGATCTGGCCGACAGTCAGCCGCGTCACGGTCGGCTCGAGCGCTGAAATGAAAGCGTTCTGCACCGCCCTCGACAAGGTCATCGCTTAGTCCGCCCGCCGAACCGTCACCCCGGGCGTGTCCCGGGGCGCACCGTGATGCGCGCGCTGGCGTCGTAGTGGGTGCATCCCGGTTGCCCCGGGCACAGGCCGGGGTGACGAAGGGCGCGCGCTACGACGCGTCCGGCACGGCCGGCACGATCCGCGTGTACCAGCACGGATGGCCGGCCGCGTTTAGTTCGATATCGGGCACCCCGAGCGGGTCGCTGCCGGTCTCGATCCAGCCTGCGCCAAGGCAGTGGTTGCAGATCGCGCGCTTGCTGCGGAAGCTGACCAGGTCGATCTCGATATTCCATTGGCCGTGACCCTTGCAGACCGGGCACGCCGCATCGAGCGCGCCGTTGCGCGGCTGGAGCGGGATGATGTCGAAGGCGTGGGGGGATTCGGGCCCGGTACATTCGACGATCTGGCTGGCATGCGGCATCGGGGCGGTTTCTCCTTCCAGCGGCCAACGTGTCGCGGCGGCGTCGGCTCCGGCGCTAGCGTGATTTTGCGCGAGCGGGAAAGGGTGTTGGACACGCGGGAGCGGTTTCCGCGGCCCTCGATCGGCAAATCATATCGAGGCTGCAACAATCCGTGGGCGTCTGGGTTTCAGACGCGTGACCACTCCTTCAGACCCCTTGCCGCCATCCGCCCAACGTCCGCAGCGCTGGCGCCGACCAGCGCTCGCAATCGCCGCCGCCTTGCTCGCTGCGATCGGCGTGGTCGTGCTGGCGCTCGGCGCATTCCCGGTCGGGTTGCTGCGCGGCGTGGTCGAGAATCGCGTATCCGCCGCGCTCCACACCAAGGTCGAAATCGGCTCGGTGACGCGCGACAGCCTGTTTTCCTACACCTCGATCATCGCGCTGCGCGATGTCCGGATCGCGCAGCCGGCCTGGGCGGGGCGGGGGGATTTCGTGAGCGTTTCGACGGTGCGGGTGCGGGTGCCGATGTTGGCGCTGCTGACCGGACGGTTCCGGCCCGATCGCATCGTGATCGACGGCGCGCGCATCGCCCTGGTCCGCGACGCGGGCGGTCGCGCCAACTGGGAGCCCGATGGCAGCAAGCCCAAGCAAGACGGGACGAGCCGCCCGAGCCTGTCCGATCTCAATGTCACCAACACGCAGATCGTGCTGCGCGATGCCAAGCGCCAGTTGATCGTCGCGGGGCCGCTGTCGGTCGATGCGACGCACGGGCTGCGGCTCTCGGCGAAGGGCAGCTTCCGCGAGACGCCCGCGACTCTCGCGCTGACCGGCGGCCGGATCGCGGGGATCGACCCGACCGCGCCATACCCGTTTGCGGTGAAGCTTTCCTCGTCGGCGCTCGATTTCACGGCGCAAGGGACGATGCGGGGCGTGCTGGACACGCGCCACTTCACCGCGACGATCCGCGCGCAGGCGCCGACGCTCAAGAACCTCGATTATCTGATCGAGGCGGGGCTGTTCGGAACGCAGCCGATCGACCTCAACGGCACGATCCGCCACGATGCGCGCGACTGGTATATCGACCGGCTCGCCGGCACGATCGGCCGTTCGCGCCTCACCGCGCGCGCGACCGTCCACAAATACGGCATCCGCACCGCGATCGACGCGCGGATCCACGCGACGCAATTCGACTTCGACGATCTCGCCGACAGCCAGGGGCGCGCCGAGTCGGCGGCACGGCTCGCGCGGATCGGCCCGCGCGTGATCCCGCCGACGCGGATCGATCTGTCGAAGCTGTGGAAGACCGATGGGACGATCCGCTTCGCCGCCGACCGCGTGCTGTCGAAGGACGGTACGGTGTTCCAGAGCCTGTCGGGCACGCTAAACCTCGACAATCGTATGCTGACCGTCAGCGATGTCGTCGCAACGCTGGCGAACGGGCGGGTGACGGGCACACTCCGCGTCGATCATCGCAGCGGGCTGCCCAAGCTTGCGATCGACATGCGGCTCGCCGGGCTGAGGCTCGAACGACTGGTAGGTAAGCCCGACATGCTCGGCGGCGAAGTGCGCGGGCATATCGTGCTCAGCGGGCAGGGCGAGACGGTGCGCGACGCGCTCGCGCACGGCAGCGGCAAGGCGGCGATCGTCGCGACGCAGGGGCATGTCCAGCGGATGATCGCCGATGTGCTCGGGCAAAGCCTGAGCGGTGCGATCGCGCACGCGATCGGCGGGCCGAGTGATACCGTTCCGCTGCAGTGCCTCGTCGCCGATTTTCGCGGGACGAACGGCGTGCTGGTGCCGCGTCCGCTCGAGATCGATACGGGCAGCTCGGTCGGGCGCGGGGCGGGGCGGATCGTGCTCGATGGCGAGCGGATCGATCTGACGCTGGCGGGGACGAGCAAGAGCCGCGCGCTGCTGCGCATCACCGACCCGATCCGCATCGGCGGGACGCTGAGCGAGCCGAGCATCGCGGTCGCTGGCATCGGCGCGAAGGACAAACCGAGCGCGGGCGGCGTGCTGAAAGTGCTCGGGCGCTCGATCGGCCAGGCGCTCGGGCTGACCAAGACCGATCCGTCGGCAGGCGGCGCGGCGCCGCAGAGCTTCGCCTGCGCGCCCGCGGTTGCAGCCGCCTTGCGCTAGGCACAAAAAAAGGGCGGCCCGGAGAACCGGACCGCCCTTTCTTTTAGCAAACGCGATTAGGCGTGCTGCAGGTTCACAGCCGACATCTTGCCGCGCTTGTCCTGCTCGAGCTCGTACTGGACGCGCTGGTCCTTATCGAGCGTCGCCATGCCGGCGCGCTCGACGGCCGTGATGTGCACGAACGCGTCTTCGCCGCCGCCTTCAGGCGCGATGAAGCCATAGCCCTTGTCTGCGTTGAAAAACTTTACGGTTCCGATGGTCATAACATGATCCTTCTTGATGGGCCGACGCGAAGAGCCGCGTCGGCGGTTGCCGAAATCAGCAGAGAAAGAAGGAAGATGGTGCCGCAAAGCGCCCTAGACCGTCGATTTGCGAAAGTAGCAACGACTATGTAGCGCAGGTGCCGGGGAATTGCAAATCACGGTCGAATGAGCGTGTGCCCCTCCCCTTCAGGGGAGGGGATGGGGGTGGGGGAGGTCTCACCGAGTGGGCCGGCGCCTGAGTCGCGGCACGGCCCCACCCCAACCCCTCCCCTGAAGGGGAGGGGCTTAGATAGAAAAGGGCCGGGGTTTCCCCCGGCCCTCAAACTGTATCCGAAAGTCTCGGAAGGCTTACGCTGCCGAAACCTCGGCGACGTCGACCTTGATGCCCGCGCCCATCGTCGAGCTGACGGCGACCTTCTTGACATACTTGCCCTTGGCGCCGGTCGGCTTGGCCTTCACGATCGCGTCGACGAGTGCGTCGAAGTTCGCGCGCAGGTCTTCCGCCGGGAACGACGCCTTGCCGATGCCCGAGTGGATGATACCGGCCTTCTCGACGCGATATTCGATCTGGCCGCCCTTGGCAGCTTCGACTGCCGCAGCGACGTTCATCGTCACGGTGCCGAGCTTCGGGTTCGGCATCAGGCCCTTCGGACCCAGGATCTTGCCGAGACGACCGACGATGCCCATCATGTCCGGGGTCGCGATGCAGCGATCGAAATCGATCGTGCCGCCTTGGACGAGCTCCATCAGGTCTTCCGCACCGACGACGTCGGCGCCAGCGGCACGGGCTTCGTCAGCCTTTGCGCCCTTGGCGAACACGCCAACGCGGACGGTCTTGCCGGTGCCCTTGGGCAGCGTGACGACGCCGCGGACCATCTGGTCAGCGTGACGCGGATCGACGCCGAGGTTCAGCGCGACTTCGATCGTCTCGTCGAACTTCGAGGTTGCGCCCGACTTGGCGAGCGAGATCGCCTCGTCAATGCCGTGGAGCTTCTCACGATCAATCGTGATGGCCTTCTGCTTCTTGCTTACGAATGCCATGAGCTCAGCCCTCCACCACTTCGAGGCCCATCGCGCGGGCGCTGCCTTCGATGATCCGCGTCGCGGCTTCGAGATCGTTGGCGTTGAGATCCTTCATCTTCGCGGTCGCGATGTCGGCGAGCTGTGCACGCGAGATCTTGCCACCCGAAACCTTACCCGGCTCCTTCGAGCCCGACTTGATGTTGGCAGCCTTCTTGATGAGGTACGATGCCGGCGGCGTCTTGGTCTCGAACGAGAACGAACGGTCGGCATAGACGGTGATCACGGTCGGCAGCGGCGTGCCGACTTCCTGGTCGCCGGTCGATGCGTTGAACGCCTTGCAGAATTCCATGATGTTGACGCCGCGCTGACCCAGTGCAGGGCCGATCGGCGGGGATGGGTTGGCCTTGCCTGCAGGAACCTGCAGCTTGATATAGCCGGTAATCTTTTTTGCCATGTGGCGGTCTCACTCTCTTTCAAGTTTAGCGGTCCGTGCGGCAGGGCCAAAGCCCAGCCTCCCGCGACTCCCAGGCGACGTGCCGGGGAAGGCGGGGCGCATAGCGGAATGCGGTGCGCGAGGCAAACCCGATTGCACATGCCGATGTCACGCGTGCAACGTTTATGCGCCGCGTAAAAAACAATTTGTGTTATGCGTCTCATATTATCGAGGTTTTTGGCGCCCGATGACTGAGAGTTTTGCGCTCCCGCCGGTATCGGGATCGATCCATGCAAGAAACACTCCAGCGCTTGTTGGTAAAACTGAAGCGACGCAGTCCCTTCGCCGCCGCGGACGAAGCTGCGCTGCTCGGACTGCCCTTTACGCTCAAGGCGCTCGAGCCCGGCCATTATCTGGTTCGGCAGGGCGAGCGGGCGGACTTCACCTGCGTGTTGCTGGCGGGTTTCGCCTATCGCCAGAAGATCGTCGGGGATGGCGGGCGGCAGATCATCGCGCTGCAGGTCCCGGGCGACGCGGTCGACCTGCAGAATTCGCTGCTCAAGATCGCCGATCACAGCGTCCAGGCGTTGACGGCGATCACGATGGCGCGGGTTCCGTGGGTCGCCTTGCTCGAGATCGCGGCAAAATATCCCGCGATCGCGCATGCCTTCTGGCTCGACACGCTGGTCGACGGGTCGATCGCATGGGAGTGGATCGCCAATATCGGGCGGCGTGGTGCGCTGATGCGGCTGGCGCATCTGCTGTGCGAATGTGCGCTGCGGCTCGAAGTGGTCAATGACGAGGGCGGCGACAGCGACACACTGCCGATGACGCAGGAGCAGCTTGGCGATGCGCTCGGGCTCACCCCGGTTCACGTCAATCGAATGCTCAAGCTGCTCGAGCGCGACGGGCTGATCATGCGGCGCACGCGCGTGATCGTGATTCTCGATACGGCGCGGTTGCGCTCGGTGGCCGACTTTCAATCGGCCTATCTGCATCTGAATTTGCTCGAGGATTGACCCGAGTCCGTCACCCAGGCCTTGTGCCGGGGGCTACCATGCCGCGCATGCTGCCCTTGCAATGCGCGTGTCCCGTTGAGCCCCGGGACTAGCCTGGGGTGACGCGGGAGGGGGCAGAGCTTGCCGCAAGCGGCGCGGGAGTAAATCCCGCGTCTGGCGTCGGACGGGATCGCGTGCCGCGACCCGCCGGCCGGTCTTGGCCGTCTCGCGGATAGCTTCGCTATCCGCTTGCGGCCTGCGACTTACGACTTGGAGCGTTCGACCTGCTCGAACTCGAGCTCGACCGGCGTTGCGCGGCCGAAGATCGACACCGACACCTTGACGCGGCTGCGATCGAAATCGAGCTCTTCGACGATGCCGTTGAAGCTCGCGAACGGGCCGTCGAGCACCTTGACCGAATCGCCGATCTCGAAATCGACCTTAACCTTCTGCTTGGGCGCAGCGGCGGCGGCTTCGTCCTTGGTGCTGAGCATGCGCGCAGCTTCCGATTCCGGAATTGCCTGCGGCTTGCCGTTCGGACCGAGGAAGCCGGTCACCTTCGGGGTGTTCTTGACGAGGTGATAGACGTCGTCGTTCATGTTGAGCTTGGCGAGCACGTAGCCCGGCATGAACTTGCGCTCGACGAGAATCTTCTTGCCGCGGCGCGCCTCGGTGATCGTCTCGGTCGGGACCTCGATCTGCTCGACGAGCTGCTCGAGACCCATGCGGGTTGCTTCCGCCATGATCGAATCGCGGACCTTGCCCTCGAAACCCGAATACGCGTGAATGATGTACCAGCGTGCCATGTGTCTTTTACCTAGATTATTTGGCGAGGCTGAGCAGCAGGTGGACGATCGCTTCGAACCCCGTGTCGACGATGAAGAAGAACAGGCCGAGCAGCGTCGTCATGATGACGACCATCACGCCGGTCATGATCGTCTCGCGCCGGGTCGGCCAGACGACCTTCTTGGTCTCGGCCTGGACCTGTCGGATGAATTCGAGGGGAGTCGTCTTCGCCACGGTCTGTGCACTCATGTTCTTTTAGCCGAAGTTTGGACATGGGCCCGCCGCCCGGACCTGCCAAGGCCCGATGACGAGAATTCCCAATTTCGGAATGGATGGGGCGTAGCGCGTGTGGCGGGGTAAATCAAGCGGCGGGGCTGGGGGGCGTCCCGGGCCGACGACCCATCCTGTCGGACGTGCGTCGCGCAACCCGCCACCCGGTCCCGCGCGGCTCGCGCTATCCGCCCGGCGTTACGCGTCCGAATAATAATCCTTCGCGAACGCCTCCCCGGCAAAGGCGCGTTTCGCGGTCCACGGCTGGACCGGGTCGGTCCAATAGGGCGCGTCGGCGGGGAGCCCCAGCGCGACCAGGCTTTCGGCGACGAGATACATGCTGCCGGCATTCGAATACCAATCGCCCAGCGCCGGCTGGTGGCCGGTGAAGCCGATCGTCAGATAGCCGTTCGCGTCGAAATTCCCGGAGAAACGGAAGACCGCGCGTTGCGCCGCCAATGTCGCGCCGCGCACCTGGCCGGCGGGGAGCGATTTGGGCAGACGGCCCCGCCAGGCGAGCAGGCCGAGCGGCTGGAATACCGAGGTGCGATAGGTCAGCGAGCGGCCGATCGGCGGATAGCTGCCGTCGGGACCGACCATCCGTTCGAGACACTCGCCAAAGCGCTGCATCCGGCGATAGGCCTGCTCGAGCAGATCCTTGGTCGCCAGGCTGTTGAACTTCGCGCCCGTGGCGACGAGCACTTCGAGGATCTCGACGAGCATCGGATGGATGACGTAGGCGCCGTAGAAATCGAAATGGAAGTGCGGGCCGTCGCCATACCAGCCATCGCCGACATACCATTCGTTGACCTTGCGAATCGCGAGGTCGATCCGCACCGGGTCCCATTGCTCGCCGATCGACAGCAGGAATGCCTCGTTCATCGCGGCGAACAGCAGCCAGTTGGTGTAGGGCGGCGAGACGTCGCGCAGTCCTTTTATGACCGCGACGATACGTTGCTTGGTCGTCGTGTCGAGCGGTTCCCACAAGTGCTTGGGCGCGCGCATCAACGCGTTGGTGAAATAGGCCGAGTCGACGAGCGCCTGCGCCTGGCCGTGCCACAACAGGCAGTCGGGGCTGCGCGGATCGACCGATTGCGCGTAGCTCGCCACTGCCTGCTGCTGGAGCGTCTCGCGCAGCCGTCCCTCGGTCGTGGTATCCGCGGGAAGCGACAGCCACGGCGCGATTCCCGCCATCAGGCGACCGAAGCATTCGAGATAGGCGACGCCCGGATCGCGCCCGTCCCAGGTCGGGCTGAGCTCGGGCTTGAAGCGCGCGCGGAGCTGGGCGGTCGCCATCGGGCCGAGCACGGGCTTCGCCATCCGCGCAAGCAGATCGACCATATAGGCGCGGTCCGACGGTCCGACGGTCCGGCGGCCGGGCGCGGCGCAGCGTCCGCGCTGGTGCCGAGCGCGGTGTCGGCAACGAACCCGGTTGCAAGCGCGGCGGCCATGAAATCGCGACGCTTCATTGTGTCTTCCCCTGGCGGCGGTCGGTCGGCACGCGGAAATCGGCGGGCGCGGCGAGGACGTAGCGGTCCCACTCGGCGCGCGTGCGGAAGCCGCCGACGCCCTTGTCCCACGCCGAGCCCGAATAATAGACGAACGGCTTGCCCGGCTCGACCTTGAGCAGGACGAGGTAATTGTCGAAGTCGTTTTTCACATCGACGATCATCGCCGGATCGACCTTCAGCGCGATCGCCATCCGGCCGTGGATGCCGTCTTCGGCGCTCCAGAAGGAGAGAACGCCGTGTGCGCGGTCGACGGTTAGCGCGCCTTCGGTCGAGCTGATCGTGTGGCGGCCGATGCCGATGCCGACGATCAGCGGCCCCGGCTTGTCGGACGACAGCGTCGAGACCATTCGCGTGAACTGGGTTCCGATGGGCAGCGTGAAGCGGCGCGTCTCCCACACGCGGCGATCGACCTCGACCGGCCAGGGCGCATAATCGACCTCGAAATCGGCGGCGTCGGGGCCGTTCTTGAGGATGCGGTAGCGGGTGTAGTTGCGCGAGGTCCACAGCTTGTTGTCGTGCCAGATGCCGAGCCCGCCGGCGCCGCGGCCGGTGCCGACGTTGTAGAAGTCGAGCCCCTCGCCATGATAGCTGTGCTGGTCGCCGCTGCGCAGCTGGCGGTCGGTGAACGGCCAGATGACGTTCTTGCCCCACGAATCGATTCCCGAGCCCGATGGCGGCTCGGCCGCCTCGAGCGCGTGGCCGTAGATGCGGTGCGCGGTGCGGTCGTTTTCCCACAGGAGATCGTCGTAGCGATAGTCGGCGAGCTTGACCGCGGCGTGTGCCTGACGGTCGGGCGCGGACGGGAGCGGGGTGCTGATCGGCGGCATCTGCGGCGTGGGGGCCTCCTGCGCGACGGCGGCGCCGGCCAGGAGCAGCAGCGTACCGGCGAGCAGGCGCGAGGGCAGGCGCGCGCTCACTGGATCACCTCCGCGACGCCCGTCGCGGAAGCGGGGCGGGCGAGCGTCGGGGTGGTGCCTGCGCCGCTGAACGGGCTCAGCCGGAAGCCGAAGCTGCGCGGGGCGAGCGCGATCCGGTAGCGCGGCAGCGGGCGCCCGGTCTGGTCCCATTGCGTGTCGCCCCCGATTCCGGACTGGACTGCATCGATCATCAACGAAACCTCATCATGGGGAACGATATCCGAGCTGCGGCGCGTGCCCGGGGCACGGTGCGACAGATCGTCGTACGGGAAGGCGAGCGCGTTCATCGACAGCGGCGCATCGCCCTGCACGCGCAGGCCGCCGGTTGCGTGATCCGACAGCTCCATCCAGCGCACATCGACCTTGTTGCCGGTTTCCTGCGGCCGCATGTAATCGTGGTTCTGCTCGGCGATCAGCCCGCGCCACAGGCCGAGCGGCGCGCTGGTCTTGCGGTCCGCATAGCTTTCGTGCGGGCCGCGGCCATACCATTCGAGCGTGTCGAAGCTGGCGGGCATGACATAGGCGAGGCCCAACCGCAGCGGATCGGGGAGGTCGGTGCGCAGCGGGGTGAAGCTGCCCTCGACCGCCACCGTGCCGTCGCCCGCCATCGCGTAACGCGTGACGAAGCGCGCGACGTCCTTGCCGATGCGGTAGCGGATCGTGACGGCGGCGCCGTCGGGCGTTGTGTGCTGCTCGACCGCCTCGACGATGCGGTCGCTCGAGGCTGTCTTCCAGACGGCATGGGTGCGCTCGACGCCGACGCCGACGTCGTTGTCGGTCAAGGCGCGGTAGAAATCGGGCGTCCCGCCGCGCAGCAGCGTGCGGCCGTTCGCGCCGTAGCGGACGAGCAGCCCGGTCTTGCGATCGAGCACCAGCTCGGCCCCGGCGGCACGCAGCGTGACCATGCCGCCTGCCTGCGAGAGATCGACCTTGCCCGTGGCGGCGGGCTTGGCGACCGCGGCCCCCGCGCCGAGCGGGAACTGTTCCCAGCCGATCACCTGGCCCGCGGCGATCGCGGGGGTGCTCGCATCCTTGGCGCGGGCGACGACGTTGAGCAGATATTCGGCGCCTGGCTTGCGCGCGATCGTGGGCAGCGCGAGCGTCGTCGTTTCGTGGCCGCGTGCCGCTGTGGCGAGCGCGGGCATCGTCCCGCGCGCGACGACGACACCGTCCTCGAGGATCTGCCAGCCGAGATCGAGCCCGGCGAGGCTCGCGAAATCATAATGGTTCGCGACGCGCAGTGCGCCGCTGGCGGGGTCGAAGCCCTCGAACTGGATCGGCGCATAGACCTTGGTCAGCTCGAACAGCTGCGGGTTGGGGGTGCGGTCGGACTGGATCAGACCGTCGCCGAATTCCAATTCGCCGCCGGGGTTGGGGCCATATTCGCCGCCCATCCCCCAATAGCGCCGCCCATCCTTGGTCTTGCGATACATCGACTGGTCGACCCAGTCCCAGATGAAGCCGCCTTGGAGCTTGTCGGGATGTGCATAGATCGCATCCCAATATTCCTTCAGGTCGCCGCCCGAATTGCCCATCATATGCGCATATTCGCACATGATTAAAGGCTGCCGGAACGACCAGTTGGTCGCGTAATCGACGAGCTTTGCAGCGGAGTCGTACATCGGCGCGTAGATGTCGGTGAAATCGTTGGGATGATGCTCGAACCGCCCGTCCCACGTGCCCCAGCCGAGATAGCTGATCAGCCGCGACGGATCGCGCTGCTTGGCCGCTGCCGCTGCGGCGGCGAAGTTCGGGCCGATTCCGGCCTCGTTGCCGAGCGACCAGAAGAGGATCGAGGGGTGGTTCTTGTCGCGCTCGACCATGTTGGTGACGCGCGTGACGTGCGCGGCCTTCCAGGCGGGATCGAAGCCGAGCTGATATTGCCCGCGCTGCGTGGGATGGTTGTTCGACCAGTCCATATAGGCGTGGCTCTCGATATCGGCCTCGTCCATGACATAGAGGCCATAGCGGTCGGCGAGTTCGTAGAGCCGCGGTTCGTTGGGGTAATGCGAGGTGCGGATCGCGTTGATGTTGGCGCGCTTCATCAGCTGGATGTCGCGCTCCATCGATTCGAGCGAGATGACGTGGAAGGTCTCGGGATCATGCTCGTGGCGGTTGACGCCGCGGATCGTGATCGGCTGACCGTTGACCGTGACGAGCCCGTTCTGGATGGCGACGGTGCGCAAGCCGATACGGCTGTAGGTCGACTGCACGATCGCGCCCTTCGCGTCGTAGAGCTCGACCAGCAGCATGTAGAGATTGGGCGTCTCGGCGGTCCAAGGTTTGACGTCTGGGATCGTCGTTGCGAGTGAGACGGTACGTTCGGCTGCGCCTGCGGCGATCGATGTCGATTTCTCGGTGACGATCCGGTCGCCGTCGAGCAGCACGATCCGCGCGCTCGTCGCGGCCTTGGCGGGCGTAACCACAAGATCGACCGCGAGCTTGCCGTCGCGGTAGCGCTCGTCGAGCCCGGCATGGACGAAGAAGTCGCGGATCCGCGTCTTGGGTGCGGCCATCAGGAACACTTCGCGCTCGATCCCCGAGACGCGCCAGAAATCCTGGTCCTCGAGATAGCTGCCGTCGGACCAGCGATAGACCTGGATCGCGATCGTGTTGTGGCCGGGTTTCAGATAGCGGCTGACGTCGAATTCCGACGGCAGCTTGCTGTCCTCCGAATAGCCGACCTTGGCGCCGTTGACCCAGACGTAATAAGCCGATCCCGCCGCGCCGATATGGAGGATCACGTCGCTGCCCGACCAGCCCGCCGGCACCTCGACATCGCGGCGGTACGATCCGACCGGGTTGATCGCGTGTGGGATCAGCGGGCGGTTGGCGGGGAAGGGGTAGGTGATGTTGTTGTAGCGCGCCTGGTCGTAGCCTTCGGCCTGCCAGTCGGCGGGGACCTTGATCGTCTTCCACTGCGAGACGTCGTAACCGGGCTTTTCGAACCCCGTCGGCAGATGATCGGCATTGGGCGAGAGCGCGAACGCCCATTGGCCGCTCAAAAGCAAGAAGCGATCGGACTTGGTGCGATGCCCGGCGATCGCCTTGGCGCGGCTTTCGAACGGGAAGCCGGTCGCGCGTGGCGGCTCCTTACCGATTGCGAAGACGGCAGGATTTTCCCAATCGGGGCGATCCGGCGAGACCTGTGGCTGGATTGGCGGCGCCGGCTGGCTCTGCGCTGCCACGGCGACCGGCGCGAGGCATGCTGCGCCCGCGAGCAATAAAGGGAATGCCGAACGCACGATGACGCCTCTCCGTTGACCGTAGCGCTCAGCGCTCTTCGATGTTAGCAGTTATGCTACAACTGCAGAATTCGTATGACAAGCAGCGAGCGCCGCGCTTTCCCGGCGCCGTTGCGGAGGAGACGCCGGTGGCACGACATTCAGCCTCGCTGACCGATGGGCTGTTCGCCAAGCTTGAGGAGCGCATCCGCAGCGGCGCGATGCCGCCGGGGTCGCGCTTCCCGACGCAGCTCGAAATCTCGGCGGCGGAGAATGTCAGCCGCACCGTAGTGCGCGAAGCGGTCGCGCGGCTGTCGGCGCAGGGGCTGACGACGTCGCGCCAGGGGTCGGGCGTGTTCGTCGCCGCAACCGCGCAATACCGCGCGTTTCAGGTGACGCGCGACGAAATGAGCGAGCTCACCGACGTCATCAAATTGCTCGAGATGCGGCTCGCGCTCGAGACCGAGATGGCGGCGCTCGCGGCGGCGCGGCGCACCACCGCCGACATCGGCGCGATCCGCGATGCGCTTGCGCAGATGGAGGCGGTGATCGACGATCCCGAAGCCGCCGCGCGCGCCGACAGCGGCTTCCACCTCGCGATCGCCCGCGCGACGCAGAACCACTATTACGAGCGGCTGATCGAATTTCTGGGGTTGCGCCTCGTCCCACCGCGCAATCTCTATCTGCGCGATCAGTCGGAAGAAGCGCACCGCGCTTATGCCGCCAAGGTACAGGGCGAGCATGAGGCGATCCTCGACGCGATCGTGCGGATGGATTCGACGCGCGCGCGAGAGGCGGCGCGGCATCACATGCAGGAAAGCCTCAGCCGCCACTCGCAATTGAGCGAGACGACCAGCCTGCGGCCGAAGGTGGAGGATAGCGGCGCGAACGATTGACGACCGCTTTTAGTTGTACTACAACTAAGCGGATCCCGGCGTCAGATTTCGGGGCAGCCGGGAAGGTGAGTGGCCTGAATGCGTAGACTATGCCGATCGGGCCATCGACCATCCCGCGCGATGAAGCGCCCCCAGCCATGACCGCGGCTGACGCGACGATCACCGATGCCGCGCGCCGCGCCGGATCGTATCGCTGGGTGATTTGCGGGCTGCTGTTTGCCGCCACCGCGATCAACTATGTCGACCGGCAGATGATCGGCGTGCTCAAGCCGTTGCTGCAGGCCGATCTCGGCTGGCGCGAGAGCCAATATGCCGACATCGTCTTCTGGTTCCAGGCGGCCTATGCGATCGGTTTCTTGGCGGTCGGGCGGATGATCGACGTGGCGGGCGCGCGCGTCGGCTACGCGATCGCCTTCACCTTCTGGACGATTGCGCATGTCGCGCACGGCTTCGTCGGTGGCGTTACACAATTTGCGATCGCGCGGTTCGCGCTCGGGCTCGGGGAATCGGGCAATTTTCCGGCGGGTCTGAAGGCGGTCGCCGAATGGTTTCCGCAACGCGAGCGCGCCTTTGCGGTCGGCATCTTCAATGCCGGCGCCAATGTCGGTGCGATTGTGACGCCTTTGCTCGTGCCAGCGATCGCGCTGGCTTACGGCTGGCGCGCGGCGTTCGTCGCGACCGGCGCGTTCAGCGTCATCTGGCTGGTCGCATGGCTCGCCATCTATCGCCGTCCGACCGAGCATCCGCGCGTCTCGCCCGCCGAACTCGCCTTGATCCAGAGCGATCCGGTGCAGCCGAGCGCGCCGCTGCCGTGGCGGCGGCTGTTCGGGATCCGCGCGACCTGGGCCTATGCGGTGCCCAAATTCCTCACCGATCCGATCTGGTGGATGTTCCTGTTCTGGCTGCCCGACTTTCTTGGCAAGCGTTACGGGCTCGATCTCAAGAGCTTCGGCCCACCGCTGATCGTGATCTACGTGATGTCCGATCTGGGGAGCATCGCGGGCGGCTGGGCGTCGTCGCGAATGATCCGCGCCGGGGTCAGCGTCAACGCCGCGCGGAAGCTGACGATGCTGGTCTGCGCGTTTGCGGTGCTGCCGATCGTCACGGTGCAATATATCGATTCGCTGTGGACCGCGGTGCTGCTGATCGGGCTGGCGACCGCGGGGCATCAGGCCTTCTCCGCCAATCTGCTGACCCTGCCGTCCGATCTCTTCCCGCGCACCGCTGTGGGCTCGGTCGTCGGGATCGGCGGGACGGCAGGCGCGATCGGCGGGATGCTGATCGCCAAGTTCGTCGGCTACGTCCTCGATCTGTCAGGCAGCTATGCGCCGATCTTCGCGGTGGCGGGCGGCGCCTATTTCGTCGCGCTGATCGCGCTCCACCTGCTCAGTCCCAGGCTCGCGCGGGTCGCTGTCGATCCGGCCGGCACGCCCCTTCCGGAAGGTTCGTCATGATCGCTCGCTTGCTCGTCCTGCTCGCCAGCACCGCGCTGCTGTCGGCGCCGCTCTATGCCGCGCCCGCGTCACAGGCGGCTGCGGCGCCCCAGGCGCGCGACGCCGTCGCGCTCGCCACCAAGCTTGCCCAGTGGCAGCTCGCGCACATGACCGACACCGGCCATGTCTCGCGGATCACCACCGAGACGCGCAATCCGCGCGCGTGGGAGCAAGCGGTGTTCTGGGTCGGCATGACCGCGCTCGCCGATGCCGGGGCGCCGCAAGCGATAGGGCAGGCGGTCGTCGCAATGGGGCGCGCCAACGCCTGGACGCCGGCGAAGCGGCCCTATCATGCCGACGATCTCGTCATCACCCAATCCTATCTGTGGGCGGCAAAACATGGCGCGGGCGCTGCGGCACTCGCCCCGTCGCGCGCGCGCTTCGACTATATCGTCGCCAATCCGCCGCGCGTCGGACTCGCTTTCTATCAGCCGCCGTCGGGCTATGACGGCACCGAATGCCTGACGCGCTATTGCTGGTGCGACGCTTTGTTCATGGCGCCGCCCGCGATGATCGAGCTGTCGCGCCAGACCGGCGACCGCCGCTACCGCGACTATGCCCTGCGCGAATTCTGGGCGACGACCGACTTCCTGTTCGATCCCGCCGAACACCTCTTCTACCGCGACAGCCGCTTCTTCGAGCGCCGCGACGAGGCGCAACGCAAGCAGTTCTGGAGCCGCGGCAATGGCTGGGTGTTCGCGGCGATGGCGCGGATCATCCCGCTGCTGCCCAAGGGTGATCCCGACCGCGTACGGATGGAAAAGCTGTTCGTCGAAATGGCGGGGACGCTGAAAGGTCTCCAGAAGCCCGACGGCTATTGGGCGCCGTCGTTGCTCGCGCCCGAGGAGTCGCCGCCGGAATCGAGCGGGACGGGTTTCTACACCTACGGCATGGCGTGGGGCGTCAGAGCGGGCCTGCTCGACCGCACGGCCTATACGCCGGTGGTGCGCAAGGGCTGGGACGCGCTCGTCCGCAGTCTGCAGCCCGATGGCCGGCTCGGCTGGGTGCAGCAGGTCAGCGACCGCCCCGAACGCGTCGCGGCCGACGACACGCAATTCTACGGCGTCGGCGCCTTCCTGCTCGCGGCGACCGCCGTCGCCGAGCTCGACCGCGCGCCGTCCAAGCGCTGATCCTTTCCCGGAGTATCCCTGTGTTCGAAAAGACCTATTACGCGACGCACCCCGACATGATGGCGTGCGCGTCGAACGAGGAGCTGCGCGATCGCTACCGCGTCGGCGGCCTGTTCCGTTCCGGCGAGATCGTGCTGACCTATTCGCATGGCGAGCGCTTCATCATCGGGGGCGCGGTGCCCGGCGCGGCGACGCTCGCACTGCCGCATCAGACCGAGCCGGCGAGCGCTGCCGGCCATCCGCTGCTCGAGCGGCGCGAACTCGGGATCGTCAATATCGGCGGGCCTGGCGTGGTTACGGTCGATGGGCAGACGTTCGCGCTCGATCGGTGCGAGGCGCTGTACGTCCCGATGGGCTCTGTCGACGTGACTTTCGCGGGTGCGGAAGCGCGCTATTATCTGCTCAGCGTCCCCGCGCACCGCGCCTTCCCGTTGCGCAAGCTGGCGATGGCCGACGTCACGCCGCTCGAGCGCGGCAGCCTGGAGGAATCGAACGACCGGACGATCTACCAGTTGCTGCTGCCGCATACCTGCGGGAGCGCGTCGCTGTGTCTCGGGATGACGCTGCTCAAGCCCGGCAGCGTGTGGAACACGATGCCGCCGCACATCCATGAGCGGCGCTCGGAAATCTATCTCTACTTCGATCTCGGCCCCGATGATCGCGTGTTCCATTACATGGGACAGGAGGATGCGCTGCGGCACATCGTGCTGGCGAACGAGGAAGCAGTGATCTCACCGCCCTGGTCGGTGCATATGGGCGCGGGGACACGCGCGTACGGGTTCATCTGGGCGATGGCGGGCGAGAATCTCGACTATAACGACATGAATGTGCTGGATATCTGCCAGCTGCGCTGAGCGCTGCCGGCAAGACCCGGTCTTCCCATCAGCGGGGATAACGATCTACGAGCGGTGCAGACCTTCACGCGATATGGGAAGCCCGCTTGGACCGGATCGAAGGCATGACCCTTTTCCTCAGGGTCATCGAACATGGCAGCTTCTCGGCGGCGGCGCGCAGCATCGACGTGCCCGTTCAGACCGTCAGCCGCAAGATCGCCGATCTCGAACGCCATCTCGGCGCACAACTGCTGCAGCGCACGACGCGCAACCTCGCACTGACCGACGCGGGCAGCGGCTTCGCCGCCGCCGCGCGGCGCATCGTCGCCTCGGTCGAGGAGGCCGAGCGCGAGGCGGCGGGGGAATTCGTCACTCCCAAGGGCGACCTTGTGATCACCGCGCCGCTGTTTTTCGGCCGGCTCCATGTTGTCCCGATCGTTACCGACTTCCTCGCCGCCTATCCCGAGATCAATATCCATCTCGTGCTCAGGGATACCGTCGTTGATCTGCTCGACGCCCAGATCGATGCCGCAGTCCGGATCGGACGCCTGCCCGACAGCGGGATGATTGCGACCCGAGTCGGCGAGATTCGCGTCGTTGCCGCAGCGAGCCCCGTCCTGCTCGCGCACCACGGCGTCCCGAAGACGCCTGCGGCGCTGGGGACTTTGCCGTGTATCGCGACCGATGGCGCGACCGTGTCGGCGGCCTGGCGCTTTCGCGACCCTGACACGCGGGTGATCTCCGAAGCCCTGACGCGGCCGCGGCTGACGACCGGTGCCGAAGCGGCGGCCGAGGCGGCGATCCGGGGCGCTGGCGTCGTCCGCGCGCTCTCCTATCAGGTGCACGACGCGGTGCGCGACGGCGCATTGTCCCTCATCCTGGAGCAGTTCGAACTCGACCCCTTGCCGGTCCATCTGGTGCATCTCCCGCGCGAGCAACTGCCGCTCAAGATGCGGCATTTTCTCGATTTTGCGGCACCGCGGGTGCGAAGGACGCTACGCGACCTTACCGCATGGGGGCGGCCGGACTGACCGCGCACGCCGCGGCGCGGCGCTTCCCGCTTTTCGGGAAAGAGTTTCCTGGATTGCTTGAGGGCGCTGCCGTGTCGCGCCCGCTATGTCGGGCAGCGAGGAGATTGATGATGCGCAAAGCACTGACCTGTGGGGTCCACCATGTCGGCCTGGCGGTTCCCGATCTCGACGCGGCGGTCGATTTTTTCCGCGATACGCTCGGCTGGCGGATCCTCGCGCGCGATGATGGCTACCCCTCGGCCTTCGTCACCGATGGCGAGGTGATGGTGACGCTGTGGCGCGTGGCGGACCCCGCGACGGCGAGCCCGTTCGATCGGCGCGCGAATATCGGCCTGCATCATCTGGCGCTGGCGGTGGCGGACGACGGGGCGCTCGCGACCGCCTTCGCAAGCGTGTCTGCGCATCCCGACGTCACGATCGAATTCGCACCCCGGCCGATCCAGCCGGGCACGACGACCAAGCATTTCATCTGCCGGATGCCCGGTGGCGTCCGCCTCGAATTCACCGCGCGCGTCTGACGAAGGCGAGCGCCTCTTGGAGATGGACAATGAATTTCGATAGCTTGCACCTCGACCATGTCGGCCTGCGCGTGACAGATCTCGACACCGCCGAACGCTTTTACGCCAGGTTCGGCTTCTCACGCGATCCCGACGAGTTCGCACCCGATGTCAAGGCGTGCGGGTTGGTCCACCCAAGCGGACTCCGCCTACACCTGATTTATAATGGCGTCGCGGCGGAGGGCGGCAACGTCCTGCTCGACGCCCCGGTCCGCCGGCCGGGTTATACCCACGCAGCGTTGATCGTCGAGAATATGGGCGCGCTGGTGGAATGGCTCGATCGCGAAGGCATTCGGATCACCGAGGGGCCGCTGACGCTCGGCCACGGCCGGCGCAACGTCTGTTTCATCCGCGATCCCGATCTCAACGTGATCGAATTCAATGAGATCGTTACGCACTAGCGCACCCCGATCGGGGAACGGGTGGTCGCCGCAACCGCCGCGCACGACCACCCCGCCTCGGGTTTAGAAGGTGTGGCTCGCGCGCACCCCCGCATAGCGGTTGAAGTCGCGCGGCAGGTTGCTCTGTGTAGCCTGGGCGTTGCCCTGGTTGCCGTACGAATTGTTGACGTTGAAGAAATAGTGTTTGTCGAACACGTTGTTGACGAAGCCGACCAGCTCCCACTTGCGATCGGCGCCGCGGATGCCGAACGACAGGTTGAGAATGCCGTAGCCCTTCTGGATCGTCTCGGGATCGCGGTTGATCCCGAAGTTGAACGAGCTCTGATAGTTGTAGGCCGCCTGGAACACGCCATCGAGCGTCGGTGTCAGGCTCGGCGTATAATCGGCGCTGACCGATAGTTTCCATTCGGGCGCCTGTGCCGGACGATAGCCCGCCAGATCCTGCCGCGAGGGACTGCCGACGCAGCCCTGCGCTGCGGTCTGCCCGGGATAGCATTGCGCGAACGGGAAGGAGAGGATCTTCGCGTCGGTATAGGTCACGCCGCCGCTGAGGTTGAGCGCGCGGTTGAAGCGGACGCCGCCTTCGACCTCGACGCCGCGGGTGCGCAGCTTGCCGACATTGGCGAGGCGGAAGTTGATCGTCCCGTCGGCAAGCGTCTGGATTCCCTGCGCCTGGAAATTGTCGAACGTCGTGTTGAACAACGTGACGTTGAGGGTGACCTTGCGATCGAGGAACTGCGACTTCACCCCGAGCTGCCAATCCTGCGAGGTTTCGGGGCGGACCGGACTCGAATTCTGCCGAACCAGGTTGAAGCCGGTGCCGATGTCATAGGCCTGGCCCTTGTGCCCGGTGGCGTAAGTGGCGAACGCCATCACGTCCCTGCCGAGGCGCTGCTGGATGCCGGCCTTGTAGGTCTGGTAGTCTTCCGAATTGTTGCCGGCGAACTTGGCGTTGTTCGCGGCATAATCGAGGAAGGTATAGTCGATCTTGCCATGCCCGGCGCGGATGCCGCCGATCAGCGAGGTGCCGTCGATGATCTCATACTCGGCCTGACCAAAGGCGGCATACTGCTTGTTGCCGTTGGTCGCGTACCAGCGCGCGATCGAGAAGAACGGCCCGCGCGTGAAATCGCGCGTCAGATTTAGGTTCGAGTAGAACAGGCCGAGCGTGTAGCGCAGCCGGGTCTTGCCCGACGACACCAGCCGCAGCTCCTGCGAGAAGGCATGCGTGTTGAACGTCCCGAACTGGCGATTGTCGAGTGCGGCGATCGCCGATTCATCCTGGTCGAGAATGTCGAACTGCTTGAAGTGATCCCAGGCGGTGATCGACACGAGCGAGGCGAAGCCGAGATCGAGCGAGGCGCGCAGCGACTGCGAGAAGTCGCTGTAATCGGTGCCCGAGGTGACGTTGTTGACGACATTGGTATTGTCGTCGGTGAAGGTTACGCCCGGCGCGAACACCGCGGGCGTATAGGCGGCGACACCACGCAACCGTGCATTGGGCGAAACGCGCGCGAACGGGCGGCCGATCGTGGTGTGGCCGTCGATATAGCCGATCTGCGCGGTCAGGTTGAGCGTCGGCGTCGGGTTCCAGACAAGCTTGCCGCGCGTCGATAGCGTGCGGAAGCCGTTGACGCGCTCACCGTTGAACAGGTTGCGAACGTTGCCTGCGAAATTGTCGTAGTTGACGCTGGTGCGGAAGCCGAGCGTGTCGGTCAGCGGCCCCGACAGAGCGGCATTGCCGCTATATTCGCGGTCGGTCGTGACGAGGCCGCCGACGCGTCCGGTCAGATGCGCGCTGGGGCCCTGCGTCACGATGTTGAGCAGACCGGCCGAGGCCGAGCGGCCGTACAGCGTGCTCTGCGGACCGCGCAGCACTTCGATCCGTTCGATGTCCGACAGATCGGCGAAGGCGCGTGCGAGGAACTGGACGGGCACGTCGTCGATTTGCACCGCGACGCTGGGCTCGACGCTCGGCGAGAAGGCGAAGGTGCCGATCCCGCGGATCGAGATCGACGCATTGACCGGCTGCTCCGCGGGGCGGATGATCAGCGACGGCGCCGCCTTGGTGAGGTCGGCGAACTGCCGCACGCCCTGCGCCTGGAGCGCATCGCCGGTCAGCACCTGCACCGCGAGCGGCACGTCCTGAACGCGTTCGGCGCGCTTCTGCGCGGTGACGATGATGTCGGTGGCCGCTGTTTCCGCCGGCGTGCCTTGTTCGGCAAGCGCGGTGGGCGAGGGGGCGGGATCGTTGGGCTGGGTCGGCGCGGCTTGCGCGAAGGCTGCGCTGCTGGCGGAGACCGCCATGCCACATGCCAGGATGCGTCCGAGTGCGGTCGTCGTGAACAAGCTCATGTCCTTCCCCTCCAATGTCTTCGGCTTTGCCCGATTGAGGGGGGGCGTATCAGTCGATCGGACTGCGTGCAAGGCTTGTACTACAAATTATCGGCCGTTGTACGCCGTCCGAAACGAAAACATGGACGTTGTGCGAAACTTGTCACCAAATCGCATGGGTGCTGGGGGCGTTATCGACCTCGCGGCGGCGGCGGCGCCGGCTCTTCCAGGGGTGTGCGTAGACGATCGGCCCGCGGTTCCTCGCGCGGCCTTACGTTTGCCCGTCGTGCGGACAGTCACCCGATGGACGTGAAGCAATAGCGCGACTAGTCGCGCCGTGCCGCGGGCGTTGCGCTTACAGCGCGCGCGGTCCACCGTCGGCGAGCACGTGGGTGCAGACCTGCGCCTCGGGCGTATCCCCAGCTTCGAGCGCCGCGACCGTGACCCAGCCGGCCGCGCGCATTGCCGCTGCGATTGCAGAATCGGTACCGAGCGGAACGAACAGCCGGCGCCGATCGACCTCGGCCAGGCCCCGCCGCGACGATCGCATCGGCATAGAGCGAGAAGCCGACCGCGGCCTCTTCCGCGCCATTCTCGTGGACGATCGTATAGCTGCCGCCGCGCCCGATCTCGCCGAGCACGCCGCCCGCGAAGATCGAGAAACCGAGCCAGCTCTGATATTCGAAGCCGTGGCGCTCGGTCGGATCGAGCGTCAGTGCGACGCGGCCCTTGAGACCCTCCGCGATCTGCCACAGTCCATCGAGCCGCGAGGTCAGCGCGCCGCCCGCATCGAACGCGCAGAGCCGGTCGTGCGCGGACTCGAACGGGCCGGCGGCCTCGATCAGCGGGAGATAGGCGGGTGCGAGCGCGGCGACCGCGCCGGCATCCTTGGCGTCGAGCCGATCGCGCAGGGTATCGATCTGGCCGGGTTCGACCGGGAAGGGGCCGCTCGCCAGCACGTCGATCAAATCGGGCAGCGTAAAGTCGATCGAGACGTTGGGCACGCCTGCCGCGGCGAGGGCGGCGACCGCGGACCTCGACGATCTCGCGCGCGGCGGCGATCGTGTCGAGGCCGATCAGCTCGCAGCCGATCTGGCGCATCTCGCGTTCAGGGGAGAGCTGCGAGGCGCGCAACTTGAGCACCGGGCCGGCATAGGACAGCCGAACGGGACGCGGGTGGTGGCCCATGCGCGTCGCGGCGATGCGCCCGATCTGCGCGGTCATGTCGGGGCGGATCGCGAGCGTCGCCTGGCTGACGGGGTCGACGAAGCGCACCGCATCCTGCGCGCGCGCGGCCTTGAGGCGACCGGCGAGCCCGGCCTCGAACTCGGCGAGTGCAGGGTCGGCGCGTTCGTAGCCATAGGCGTGCGCTGCGCCGAGCAAGGCTTGCTCAAGCCGCGCGGTGGCATCGGCGAAGGGCGGGAGCCGGTCGTGGAAGCCGGTCGGGAGGAGGGAAGTGGTCATGCGCGCGCCTTGCCCGAAGCGCGATTGCAGCGAAAGCCGCAATCGCGCTTCGGAGCGGATCAGAACGCCAAGCCCATCGCGGTCTTCACGCCCGCCAGCGCGCGGACTTGCGCGAGCAGATCGGGCGTCAGCGCTTCGTCGATCGACAGCAGCAACACCGCCTCGCCGCCCGCCGAACGGCGACCGAGGTGGAAGGTGCCGATGTTGACGCCGCCGGTGCCGAGCAAGGTGCCGAGGCGACCGATGAAGCCCGGCGCGTCCTCGTTGACGACGTACAGCATGTGCCCGGCGAGATCGGCCTCGATCTTGATGCCGAACAGTTCGACCAGACGCGGCGCGGCGTCCCCGAACAGCGTGCCGGCGACCGAACGCTCGCCTGCATCGGTCTTGACCGAAACGCGCAGCAGCGTGTGATAATCGCCCTCGCGCTCGGTCTTGATCTCGCGCACCTCCATGCCGCGCTCCTTGGCGAGCAGCGGCGCGTTGACCATGTTGACCGTGTCGGTCTGCGTCCGCAGGAACCCGGCGAGCACCGCCGACACCATCGGCTTCTGGTTGAGTTCGGCGGCAGCACCCTCGCTGTGGATCGAGATGCGGCCGATCGAGCCCGTGGTGAGCTGACCGACGAGCGAGCCGAGCTTTTCGGCGAGCGCCATGTACGGCTTCAGGCGCGGCGCTTCCTCGGCCGAGAGCGACGGCACGTTGAGCGCGTTGGTGATGCCGCCCGACATCAGATAATCGGACATCTGCTCAGCGACCTGGATCGCGACGTTGACCTGCGCTTCGTCGGTCGAGGCGCCGAGATGCGGCGTCGAGACGAAGTTGGGCGTGCCGAACAGCGGCGAGTCCTTGGCCGGCTCCTGCACGAACACGTCGAGCGCCGCGCCGCCGATATGACCCGAATCGAGCCCGGCCTTGAGCGCGGCCTCGTCGATCAGGCCGCCACGCGCGCAGTTGATGATACGCACGCCCTTCTTCGTCTTGGCAAGATTCTCGGCCGACAGGATGTTGCGCGTCTGGTCGGTGAGCGGGGTGTGTAGCGTGATGAAGTCGGCACGCGCGAGCAGTTCGTCGAGCTCGACCTTCTCGACGCCGAGTTCGACGGCACGCTCGGGCGACAGGAACGGATCGTACGCTACGACCTTCATCCGCAGGCCGAGCGCACGATCGGCGACGATGCCGCCGATATTGCCCGCGCCGATCAGGCCGAGCGTCTTGGCGGTCAGCTCGACGCCCATGAAGCGGTTCTTCTCCCACTTGCCGGCCTGGGTCGAGGCGTCCGCCTCGGGCAGCTGGCGCGCGAGCGCGAACATGAGGGCAATGGCATGCTCTGCGGTGGTGATCGAGTTGCCGAACGGGGTGTTCATGACGACGACGCCCTGCGCCGAGGCGGCGGGGATATCGACATTGTCGACGCCGATGCCGGCGCGGCCGATGACCTTGAGGTTGGTGGCAGCGGCGAGGATCGCCTTGGTCACCTTGGTCGAGCTGCGGATCGCGAGGCCGTCATATTGGCCGATAATCGCGATGACTTCTTCGGGGGTCTTGCCGGTGATCTCGTCAACCTCGACGCCGCGTTCGCGGAAGATCTGAGCGGCTTTGGGGTCCATTTTGTCGGAGATGAGGACTTTTGGCATTTGGAATTCCTTCGATTTCGCGTCCGTCGTCTCCACCAGCGTCATCCCCGCGCAGGCGGGGATCCATACGGGCTGGCGTCGCAGATCGGGTACGGACGGCGGGATTATGGATTCCCGCCTTCGCGGGAATGACGACGTCTATGCTTTCGCGGTCGCATACGCCCAATCGAGCCACGGGCCGAGCGCGACCACATCGGCGGTGTCGACCGTCGCGCCGCACCAGATGCGCAGGCCGGGCGGCGCGTCGCGGTAGCCGGCGACGTCATAGGCGGCGCCCTGCTTTTCGAGCAGGCCGGCGAAGGTCTTGATGAACGCCTCGTCGGCGCCCTCGACCGTCAGGCACACGCTGGTCTTCGACCGCGTCGCCTCGTCGGCGGCAAGATGGCCGAGCCACGAGCGCTCCGCCACGATCTGATCGAGTGCTGCGGCATTGGCGTCCGAGCGGGCGATCAGCCCGTCCGCGCCGCCGACCGACTTCGCCCATTCGAGCGCCGCGATGCAATCCTCGACGGCGAGCATCGACGGGGTGTTGATCGTCTCGCCCTTGAACACGCCCTCGGTGAGCTTGCCCTTGGAGACGAGGCGGAACACCTTCGGCAGCGGCCAGGCAGGGGTGTACGATTCGAGCCGCTCGACCGCACGCGGGCCGAGGATCAGCACGCCGTGCGCGCCTTCGCCGCCGAGCACCTTCTGCCACGAGAAGGTCGCGACATCGATCTTCGCCCAGTCGATGTCATAGGCGAACACCGCGCTGGTCGCATCGGCGAAGGACAGGCCCTCGCGGGTCTCGGGGATCCAGTCGGCGTTGGGGACGCGGACGCCAGAGGTGGTGCCGTTCCAGGTGAACAGCACGTCGTTCGACCAGTCGACCGCGCCCAGATCCGGCAGCTGGCCATAATCGGCGCGCACGACGGTGGGATCGATCTTGAGCTGCTTGACAGCATCGGTGACCCAGCCTTCGCCGAAGCTCTCCCAGGCGAGGGTGGTGACGGGCCTGGCGCCCAGCATCGTCCACATCGCCATTTCGAACGCGCCGGTGTCGGAGCCGGGGACGATGCCGATGCGATGCGTGTCGGGGAGCTTGAGCAGTTCTCGCATCAGATCGATGCAGAGCTGCAGGCGCGTCTTGCCGATCTTCGAGCGGTGCGAGCGGCCGAGCGACTCGGTAGCCAGTTTTTCGGGGGACCAGCCGGGCGGTTTCGCACACGGGCCGGATGAGAAATATGGACGCGCCGGTTTGATCGCCGGCACGGCAGGTACGTCAGTCATGTAGTCTCTCCTCACAGAGAGCACGCGCGGCGTTGGGACCGCGTGGCCCGTCGCCGGTCCTAGAGCCATCGCCGCGCGCGTCAAGCGATGAGTCGTTCGTCGCAAGGTTGTGGCGGCGTTAACCAACAGGCGGCTATCGAGTCGCTATGTCGCGCCGATCTTTCATCGTCCTCGTGTCGCTGCTGCTTGCCGCCTGTTCGAGCGGTCACGATCAGCGCCCGCCGACTCGCCCAAGGGGCGCGCGGCCGATCACGCTGAGCCTGCCGACGAGTCGCGAGACGCAAGCGTGCTTCGCCGATCTGTCGCGCGAGGATGTTCGTTATTCGCCGCTGCCCGATCGCGATTATGGCGGCGGCTGCCAGATCGTCGGTGCGGTCCAGTTGATCGACATCGGCGTGCCCGTGACCAATTTGAAGGCGATGCGCTGTGGGCTTGCGCGCAGCTTCACGGGGTGGATCGAGCATGCCGTCGCCCCCGCGGCGCGGCAGATGCTCGGCAGCGATGTCGTGCGAATCGAGAGCATGGGCACTTATGCCTGTCGCACGGTGATCGGGTCGGCGGCGGGGGCGGGGCGGTTGTCGGGTCACGCGCTCGCCAATGCGGTCGATTTTTCGGGCGTCGTGCTCAAGAATGGACGGCGCATCTCGGTGCAGCAGGATTGGAACGGCGGCGACCCCAATGCGCGCGCCTTCCTGCGCACGATCCACGATTCGGCGTGCCGCCGCTTCGGCACGGTGCTCAGCCCGAACTACAACGCGGCGCACTACAACCACTTCCATTTCGAGGACGATCACAAGGGGTTCTGTCGCTAGGCTTCAAATCGGCGCGCGTGTCGCCTAGATGCGGTGGATGACAGAGACACCGAAATCGGGAACGCCCGACGCATCGCATCCCGACACCCACAGCCCCGACACGCATACGCACGTCCCGTCCCGCGTCTTCGCGCGCGCGCGGCAGGATGCGGAAAGCGCCAAGGCCGCCGTCAGCACGCCGCAGACCGAAAACCCGGCCTATCGCCTCGCCTTCCAGGATATGGACTTCCTGCTGCGTGAGGATCTGCGTCCGGTTCGCTTCCAGCTCGAATTGCTCAAGCCGCAACTGATCCTCGACGAGGCCAAGATCGGGTCGACCTTCGTAATGTACGGATCGGCGCGGATCCCCGAGCCCGCCAAGGCGCAGGCGCTGCTCGACCTCGCGCGCAACGCGGTCGACGGCAATGCGGCTTCGATCCGTATCGCCGAAAGCCTGGTCGAGAAGTCGAGATATTACGACGTTGCCTATGAACTCGCGCAACTCGTCAGCGCCTTTCCGATCGACGAGGAAGGCAAGCGCCAGTTCGTCGTCTGCTCGGGCGGCGGGCCGTCGATCATGGAAGCGGCGAATCGCGGTGCGGCCGAGGCAGGGTACGAATCGGTCGGGCTCAACATCGTGCTGCCGCACGAACAGGCGCCGAACCCGTATGTGACGCCCGCGCTGTCGATGCAGTTCCACTATTTCGCGCTGCGGAAAATGCATTTCCTGCTCCACGCGCGCGCGCTTGCGGCGTTCCCGGGCGGGTTCGGGACGTTCGACGAACTGTTCGAACTGCTGACGCTGATCCAGACCGGCAAGATCAAGCCGATCCCGGTGCTGCTCTACGGTCGCAAATTCTGGGAGCGCGTCGTCAATTTCGAGGCGCTGGTCGAGGAAGGCGTGGTGTCGGCGAAGGATCTGAGCATCTTCACCTTCGTCGAAACCGCCGAGGAAGGCTGGGCGGTGGTGAAGGAATTCTATCGCGACAAGGACTGAGCCTTTTTTCGCCCCTCCCCTTCAGGGGAGGGGTTGGGGGTGGGGCGTGCCTCGCAGAGACCTGTCCCAGGCATTAGACGTCCCCACCCCAACCCCTCCCCTGAAGGGGAGGGGCTTTTTTCTTACTCTCTCGCCCTTACTTCCCGACCGGTGCCGCCGTCGCGCGGCCAAGCGGCGAAGACGAGACCTTGCCCGCCGCCGCCGGAGCGGTCTCGTTGCCGAGCCCGGCCGCGCTTGGCGAGGCCTTGCCGCCCGGATCGGCGGCACCGGCTGCGGGCGGTGCCTTCGCTTCGGTCGCGGTCGCGGCGCCCGCGGCAGGCGCGGGCAGCGGCAGGTTCGACCCTTGGGTATTGAGATAGAGGATCACGTCGGCGCGGTCTTTCGCGCTGGTGAGGCCGGCGAAGGTCATCTTGGTCCCCGCGGCATAAGCACGCGGGCTGGTCAGCCAGCTGTTGAGCTGTTCGAAATCCCATTTCTTGCCCGCGCCCGCGGTCTTGAGCGCGTCCGAGAAGGCGTAGCCGGCCTTGCCTTGGGCAATCGCCTCGCCGACGGTTCCCCAAAGGTTCGGGCCGATGCCGTTGGCGCCGCCCTGCGCAACCGTGTGGCACGCGCCGCACTTCTTGAAGACGTCGGCGCCATGCGTCGCATCGGCGGTGGCGAGCAGGTCGGCGATCGGCTTGTCGGGAACCGCAGGGCCGCCACCGCCGGCGTCGTCCGCCGGTGCCTCGATCGGATAGCCTTCCTTTTCAGACGTGATCGGCGCGACGATCATATGGCCGGCAATACCGAGCGCGAGCGCAGACGCCATGCTGCCCAAAACCCAGCCCGCAATCGTGTTGGTCCGGTTATCCATGCTCGTTTTTCCGCCTCTGCCGCAGGAGGGTCCCCCTGAAGGACCACGTAGTTGTGTTGACCCATAGATTCGCTGGTCCGACACCGCAAGCCAAGCTTGCCGCGACGCGGCAGGCCCGTTACCGCCCGGCTCCCATGGAAAATTTCGCTGAACCCGCCCGCGCGCTTGTCGCCCAGATGACCGAGGCCGCCGCCGCCGATCCGAGCCGCGCGGTCGCGTTTCAGGGCGCGCCCGGCGCAAACTCGCACATTGCCGCGCTCGAGGCGTTCCGCGAGGGGCTGCCGCTGCCGTGCTTCGACTTCGCCGATGCGATCGACGCGGTGCGCGACGGGCGCGCCGATTGCGCGATCATCCCGATCGAGAATTCGCTCCACGGCCGCGTCGCCGACATGCATTTCCTGCTCCCCGAATCGGGGCTGGTGATCACCGGCGAGCATTTCCTCGGCATCCGCTATGCGCTGATGGGACAGGGGCCGCTGGCGGGCGTGCGCGAGGCGATGAGCCATCCGCAGGCGCTGGGCCAATGCCGCCACTGGCTGCGTGAACGCGGGATCGCGCCGGTCGCCTATCCCGACACCGCAGGTGCGGCGGCGGTGGTGGCCGAGCGTGGCGACCCGACGCTCGCGGCGCTCGCCCCGCCGGGCGCGGCAGCGCTGTACGGGCTCGAGACGCTCGCCAGCGACATTGCCGATGCCGATCACAACACGACGCGCTTCGTCGTGCTGGCGCGCGCGGGGCACCCGCCGATTGGAGAGGGTGCGTGGATGACGACGCTGATCTTCGAGGTGAAGAACGTCCCCGCCGCGCTCTACAAGGCGATGGGCGGCTTTGCGACCAACGGCGTCAACATGACCAAGCTCGAAAGCTACCAGCGTGGCGGCAGCTTCGCCGCGACCGAATTCTACGCCGATGTCGAGGGGCGGCCGGGCGAGCCGGGGCTCGACCATGCGCTTGAGGAACTGGGCTTCCATTCGAAATGGGTGCGCGTGCTGGGGACGTATCGGAAGGCGCGCGCGCGCGGGTGAGCGGCGGCTGCGCGGCGGAAGCGATCGCTGCTGACGTCGGTTGCGGGCACCCCGCAAAGGCCGCATTCTACCCCCTGCTGGACAGCATCGGGAGGGCGGTATGGTCGCATTCAGGGGATTTCTGGTGGCGGCCTGGGTCGTGCTGGTGGCCTATACGGGGATCGTTGTCGCGCGGCACGGCCTTGGTTTCCTGCCGGTGTTCTTCGGTGACATCGCCGCAGGCCAATGGCCGGGCCAGTTCAACCTCGACTTCTCGTGCTTTCTCTTGCTGTCGGCGCTGTGGACGGCGTGGCGAAACAGCTTTTCGATCGTCGGGATGGTTCTCGCGATCATCGCGTTTGTCGGGGGCGCTGGATTTTTGCTGCCCTATCTGGCGGTACTGACCATCACGACACGCGGTGACATGGCAAGCGTGTTGCTTGGGCCGGCGCGGGCGCGCCGAGGCCAGGGTGCTGTGGTGGGTGACCGCTGATCCACCAGATCCGGCGGTAGTCGATCTGGTTCGTGCCTTCGACAGCAGAAACATGACGCCTATCACGGTACCGTCAGTGCTGAACTCGATTGACCCCAAAGCGTGGTCTTTAGAAGGGCGATCGTTTCCATGAAGCAGTGGGGAGCGACTAGCCGCGGTGTTTCGCCGACACGTTTGCGCCGATCCACGCGGATATGTCGGTAACCGGGATGCCATGGCGTTCGTTGAATGTCGCGGCCTTGTCCCACGCAACACCACGCCCTTGCGCGAAGGCCGCTCGGTACTTGCGCATCATGTTCTTTGCATCGTTCGCCAGCTCGTCCATCAGGAACGGCACGGTCCATTCGGACCGGCTGAAACGACGACCCAGCGCCGCCTCGAGCTTGTCTGCGACCTCACCATAGGTGACGGTGTCCCCGGCAAGGAAAACGATTTCGTTCCGGATCGTCGGCTCGAAGAAAATGATTTCGGCGGTCAGTACCCCGATATCGTCAGGCGTGGTCAGCGTCACGGCGGTGTCGAGGCTGCCGAGGGCGTGGACAGCACTATCGTCGAAGTCGACGACACCGAACTCAGGCTCGAACAGATAGCTCATGAACATGCCGGTGGAGATGATGACCCATTCGGTCTTGTCCTGCGCGCGCAGAAGCTCGCGCACATCGAGCTGGGCGTCGAAAATGTCCTGCGGACCGCCACGGCCGATCGCTTCGAAATCGACGCCAAACTGCCACGGGAAGTAGCGCGGGATGCCCGATTGCAGTGCCGCCTTGGCCAGCTTCACCGGCGTGTCGATGCCCGCCGCATAGCCCGCGCAGCCGATCACGGTGTCATAGCGCGAGAACACCGCCGCCAGTTCGTCAATCGAACTGTTGACCAGATCGCCCACGACGATCGCGATACCCGCATCGCGGATTTCGGCGATGTCGCGCTGTTTCGCTGGCGCGTCGGACTCGACGGCGCCCGCGCGCAGCAGCACGCTGATTCTGGCACCGTCAATATCCTTTGCGCGGCGCGCGAGATTGCGCAGGACCGGCATACCCAGTTCGCCAGCACCCAGCACGAGGATGTTCCGGGACTTCACGGTGGAGACTGCATCGTTCATCGTTCTAACTCGTTCATCATTGGTTGCCGCCCCGATTTGGCGATCCATCTGCAAGCGCGAAAGAAGGGTACATGCGTGATACCGTGGTCAGGACGCTAAGCCAGGACGACGTTCTCCAATACTCCCAGGCTGTCTGCGACGGCCTGAGGGACGACGATGACGGGGTACGGCGAGAGGTACTGATGCATGCCGGCAATCGCTGGTCGCTCGGGGTCATTCACACGCTCGGCGTCTATGGTCAGCTTCGCAATGCGGAGATCGGCCGGCGCATGCATGGTGTCACGCAACGCATGTTGACACGCACGCTTCGCCATCTGGAGCGTGACGGATTGGTGGTACGCCATGACTTTGAGGAGGTCGTCCCTCGCGTCGAATATGCGCTGTCCGAGACCGGACTCGAACTTCTGGTTCGGCTGGTCCCGCTCTGGACTTGGATCGTCGAGAACGTGGACGGCTTTCGGGCGGCAAGAGAGGCATTCGACCGACACAATAGCGATGCGGCACCCTGACTGATCCGAGAAACGGACACGCCGCTTCCCGCCAAAAGCAGACGTGCCTTGTCGCGTCGCCCCGGGGGAGGCCGGGGCGACGGTCAGGAAGGGGCGATAGCAACCCCCTTTTATAGGCCGCGTCCCGGCTCTCCTGCTTTCCGAGGAGGGTAGCGGATGCCGTTACCCCTCAGCCCACGCCTTCAGCAGCGTATACGCGATCGCATACGGCGGCGGCGGCAGGAACGGCCCTTCGCCGCCCGCCAGCACCGCGCGCACGTCGTCGCGCGACACCCAGATCGCGTCCTCGAGCTCGTTGGTGTCGAGCGTGATCGCATCGTCCTCGGCGATGCCGACACAGGCGATCATCAGCGAGGAGGGGAAGGGCCAGGGCTGGCTGGCGATGTAGCGTACGCCCGACACGCGAACGCCCGCTTCCTCCATGATCTCACGCGCGACGGCTTCCTCGATCGATTCGCCGGGCTCGAGGAACCCCGCCAGCGCCGAATATCGCCCGGGCGGGAACGCCGGCTGGCGGCCGAGCAGCGCGCGGCCGTCATGCTCGGCGATCATGATCACCACCGGGTCGACGCGCGGGAAATGCTCGGCCTTGCAATTGGGGCAGGCGCGGCCCCAGCCGGCGCGGAACAGCGCGGTCTGCGTTCCGCAATTCGCGCAGAACTGGTGGCGGCTGTGCCAGTCGAGCACCGAGCGCGCCGCGGCATAGGTCGCCGCCTCGCCCGGCGCGAACTGGTCGAGCAAGGCGAACAGCCGCGGGGAGCGCCCGGCCGGTGCGCGCATCCCCGGCAGGTACGCCGCGAAATGCGGGCGGCGCGACTCGTCGAAACCGAGCAGGATCAGCTCGGCGTCCTCGGGCGTCTCGGCGAGCGAGGACCAGCCGATCCGGCCCTCGCCATCGAGTTCGGGCTCGAAGCGGTCGAGCCGGAGCACGCGTGCGCGCCAGTCGCTGCGCGCGGCGGCGAGCCCCTCGGGATCGTGGCGCAGCGCATCGGCGCGGTCGAGCAGACCGCCGGTAAAGCCTGGAGACATCACGCTGTGCCGATCACTTCCGCAGGAGATGGGGGGCAAGGTCGGCGTACACCGCCTTGGTCGATTCGGCGCGCAGCGGCCATTTGTCGCCCGGCAGGTAATTGACCATGATCGTCGCGCGGACCTGGTTGACCGGATCGACCCAGGCGATCGTGCCGGCAGCCCCGCCCCAGCCATAGGTGCCCTTGGCCGGGCCGCCGGGCGTGTCGTTGAGCGTCACCGAGCCGCCTGCGCCGAAGCCCTGCGGGTTGGTCGTCCCGCCCGTTGCCGAGACCGCGCCGGGATAGATCACGCCGGTCGGCAGCAGGTTCGACATGGCGAGCCTGGCGGTGGCGGGCTTGAGGATGCGCACGCCGTCGAGGCTGCCGCCATTCTGGAGCATGTGCAGGAAGCGATCGTAATCGCCCGCCGAGGTGACGAGCCCGGCGCCGCCATAGGGGAAGCTCGGCTTCTGGAGATAGACCGAGGTCGCGCCGGGATCGAGCGGGACGCGGGTGTTGCCGGCGATGAAATAGCCAGTCGCCAGGCGGCGCGCTTCCGACGCGGGGACCTGGAAATAGCTCGAATTCATCTTGAGCGGGGCGAAGATGCGCTGCTGGAGGAAGGCGTCGAACGACTGGCCCGACGCGACCTCGATCACGCGGCCCATCACGTCGAGGCCGATCGAATAGCTCCATTTGGTGCCGGGCTCGGCGATCAGCGGGAGCGTCGCGACCTTGTCCGCGAACGCCTCGAGCGTCGCGAGGCGCTTGAGGCGGAGCTGCGCCTCGGTCTTGGCGTCGGAGGTGAAGGGGGTGATGCCGGCGTCTTCATACGCTTTGAGCAGCGGGCCCTTGGTGATGATCGTATAGCCGAGCCCGGCGGTGTGGGTGAGCAGGTTGCGGATCGTGATCGGCTTGGTGGCGGGACGCGTCTCGAGCGAATCGGGGCTGATCTGGACGCGCATATTTTTGAAGGCTGGGATGAAATCGCTGACCGGCTGGTCGAGGCGCATCTTCCCTTCTTCGATCAGGATCATCGCGGCCATCGCGGTGATCGGCTTGGTCATCGAATAGACGCGCCACAGGCTGTCCTGGTCGGTCGCGGGGGCGCCGGGTTCGTCGCCGATCTTGCCCGCTGCGACGACCATCGCAGGGGCATCGCCGCGACCGAATACGCCGACCACGCCGGGGAACTGGTTCGCCGCGACATCGCCGCTGAACAGCGCCTGCGTGCGGGGGAGGGCGCCAGCCGGGGCGGGTGCGGGTGCGGGTGCTGCGGCCGGGGCCGGACGGAGGACGGGCTGCGGCTGCGCCATCTGCTGCGCTATCGCCGTGCCACCTGCGGCGACGAGCAATCCTGCCGCCGCGAACTTGAACCGCAATGCTACCATTTTGCCCTCCTGATGGCGTCCGCCGCCTTGGCGAACACCGTCGGCAGGCCCGCCGAGTCGATCCCGGTCTCCTCCCACCATTCGCCATCGCCCGCATGCCCATCCACGCGCGCAACCGCAAGCGACAGTTCGAGCCGGAAGTGGGTGAAGACGTGCGCGACGGTTTGGGGCAGGATCTGCCAGTCGGCGGGGAGCGGCGGATCTGTCAGCCCCGGCGCCTGATCGGCCCACGGACCGGTCGGCAACGCCCGCATTCCGCCGAGCAGGCCGCGCGGCGGTCGGCGGACGAGCAAAACCTTGTCGTCGTGCTGCGCCCAGAAGATCGTGCCGTGGCGCTGCGGCTTGGCGAGCTTCGCCGCCTTGATCGGGAAGCCCTCGGGGTTGCCGAGCCGGTAGCCCTCGCACACGCTCGAGAGCGGGCAGGCGAGGCAGCGCGGGCTCCGCGGCGTGCAGACCGACGAGCCAAGGTCCATCATCGCCTGCGCGAAATCGCCCGATCGCAGGTCGGGCGTGATCCCGTCGGTCGCGGCGCGCACCTCGGGCATGCCGCCGGGGAGCGTCCGTTCGATCGCGAACAACCGCGCGACGACGCGCGCGACATTTGCGTCGACGACGACTGCGCGCTCGCCGAACGCGATCGCGGCGATCGCGGCGGCGGTGTACGCGCCGACACCGGGGAGTGCGCGCAAGCCGTCTTCGGTCGTCGGGAAATCGCCCCGCGCTACGACCGCGCGGGCACAGGCGTGAAGGTTGCGGGCACGGGCATAGTAACCGAGCCCCGCCCACGCCGCCATCAGATCGGCCTCGGGCGCGGCGGCGAGCGCCTCGACGCTCGGCCAGCGCGCGACGAATGCCTCGAACTTCGGCCGCACCGCGGCGACCGTCGTCTGCTGGAGCATGATCTCCGACAGCCAGACGCGGTAAGGATCGGGCGCGTTGCTCCCCGACGCGGCGCGCCACGGTAGCGCGCGCGCGTGGCTATCGTACCAATCGAGCAGGAGTTTTGCTGGGACGGCGGAAGGACGCTTGGCGGACACGGCCCCGCTATGGCATGGACGACGCAATGAGCAAGCGCGCCACTCCAGCACCCGCCGCCGAGCGCCCCCGCGGCGGCCGTGCGCGATCGGTCGCCGAGCTGCTCCCCGATGCCGGCCGCGCCGCGTTCCGCCGCTTCGGCTTCGTCCAGAGCGCCGTCGTCAGCCGCTGGAGCGAGATCGTTGGCCCGCGCTATGCCGGCGTGTCGTCGCCCGAATCGATCAAATTTCCGCATGGCGAGCGCATCGGGGGCACGCTCAACCTCGTCGTGCGCGGTGCGCATGCGACGATGATGCAGCATATCGCGCCCGAGATCATCGAGCGCGTCAATCGCTTCTTCGGCTATGCCGCGGTGGCCAAGGTGCAGTTCCGCCAGGGCGACGTTCCCGTGCCGCGCCCGCGCGCCGCGCCGCCGTCGTTGAAGCCCGTGCCGGTCGATCTCGGCGCGAGCCTCAGGACGATCGCCGATCCCGAATTGAAGGCGGTGCTCGAAGCCTTGGCCGCGGGGGTCGCGGCGACGCGCGGGGCGCCGAGCGTGAGTGGAGACGAATGATGCGGTTTGGGTTGGCGGCGCTGGTAATGGGCGCCGCTCTGGTTTCGACGGCGCAGGCCGCGCCGCCGAAGAAGACGCCGGTGGCGGCGCGCAGCGCGTGGCTGCAGACGGTTGTCGCGACGCCTGAGGGTGGGGTGCGGATGGGCAACCCGGCGGCGAAGGTCAAGCTGATCGAGTTCGGCTCGCGGACCTGCCCGCTCTGCGCGCGGTTCGATGTCGAGGGCCTTCCGGCGCTCAAGAGCGGCTATATCGCGAGCGGCAAGGTTTCCTACGAATTTCGCGATTTCCCGGTTCATGGCGCGCTCGATCTCGGGCCGATCCTGCTCGGGCAGTGCGTGCCGACGCGCGCGTTCTTCCCGATCCTCGACGCGATGATGGCCGACCAGAAGATGCTGGTCGGACGCAGCGACGCGATTCCCGACGCCAAGCAGAAGGAATTGCAGACCGCGACGCCCAACGCGATCGCGACCTATCTTGCCGGGTTCTACGGCTATACCGATTTCGTGGTGAAGCGCGGCCTGCCGCTCGCCAAGGCCAATGCCTGCCTCGGCGATCGCAAGAAGGTCGACGCGCTCGTCGCGCGTGCCGACGCGGCGAGCAAGGCCTATGCGGTTGCCGGTACGCCGACGTTCGTGCTGAACGGCGCGACGCAAGCCAATGTGTATGATTGGGCGACGCTCGAGCCGCTTTTGCGCGCCGCCGTCGCCAAATGATCTTTCTGACTAGGAGCTTATCGATGACCCCTCGTATCCTGTTGTCGGCGGTTGCCGCACTTTCGCTTGCCGCGTGCGGCGGGAGCGGCACGAGCTCAGGCGGCAACGTCGCCGCCGCGGCGCCGGTCGCGGCCAAGCCCGCGCCGACCGGGCAGAACTGGACCGAAGTCGTCTCGAAGACGCCCGAGGGCGGGTATCGCATGGGCAATCCCGATGCGGCGATCAAGGTCGTCGAATATGGTTCGCGGACCTGCCCGACCTGTGGCGCGTTCGGCCAGACCGGCCAGAAGCCGCTGACCGACACCTACGTCACCACCGGCAAGGTGTCGTACGAATTCCGCGACTATCTCGTCCACGGCCAGCCCGATTTCGCGCCGAGCCTGCTCGGCCGCTGCGTCGGCACAGCGACCTTCTTCCCGCTGCTCGAAGCAATGTACATGGCCCAGCCGCAGTTCGAGGCGAAGCTTGCCGACCAGGCTGCGACCACCGCGCTCCAGACGCAGCTGCAGGGCAAGACGCCGAACGAGGCGGCGGCCGCCTGGGGCGACTATCTCGGCTATGTCGAGTGGGTGAAGCAGCGCGGCATCCCCGAGGCCAAGGCGCGCGCGTGCATCGCCGACAAGGCGGCGCTCGACGAGATCATCGCGATGATGAGCAAGGGCGACGGCGCGGCGGTGACGGGTACGCCGACCTTCATCATCAACGGGGCGAAGGTCGACGGCGTGAGCTGGCCCGACGTCGAGGCAGCGCTCAAGCGCGCTGGCGCGTAAGGTTGGCGGGCGTGGGGGCGCTCGGTGAACATCTAAGCCCCTCCCCTTCAGGGGAGGGGTTGGGGTGGGGCCGTAACGGGCACCCAGACCTGATACGTCCCCACCCCCAGCCCCTCCCCTGAAGGGGAGGGGAGTTATGCAGATCAAGCGGCTCCGCCTTTCCGGCTTCAAGAGCTTCGTCGACGCGGCCGATCTGCGGATCGAGCCCGGGCTGACCGGAATCGTCGGCCCCAACGGCTGCGGCAAGTCCAATCTGCTCGAGGCGCTGCGCTGGACGATGGGCGAGACTTCCGCGCGGTCGCTGCGCGGCGCGGGGATGGACGACGTCATCTTCGCCGGCACCAACACACGGCCCGCGCGCGATTTCGCCGAAGTGTCGATGCTGATCGAGGCAGAAGGCGAGGAAAGCGAAGTCGTCCGCCGGATCGAGCGCGGGGCAGGATCGGCCTATCGGATCGACGGGCGCGACGTGCGCGCCAAGGACGTGGCGTTGCTGTTCGCCGACTCCGCGACGGGCGCGCATTCGCCCGCGCTTGTCAGCCAGGGGCGGATCGGCGCGATCATCGCCGCCAAGCCGCAGGAGCGGCGCGCGATGCTCGAGGAAGCCGCGGGCATCGCCGGGCTCCACGTTCGCCGCAAGGATGCCGAGCAGAAACTCCGCGCGACCGAGGCCAATCTGACGCGGCTCGACGAACTGATCGCCGAGCAGGACGGCCGCGCCAACGCTTTGCGGCGCCAGGCGCGGCAGGCCGAACGCTACCGCACGCTCTCGGACCAGATCCGCATCGCCGAGGCGCGGATGATCTTCGCGCGGTGGCGCGATGCGCAGGCGGCGGCGGATACGGCCAAGGCCGAGGCGGTGGCGTGCGAGGCGAGCGTCGTCGCAGCCGCCGAGGCGCAGCGCGGCGCGGCGGCCCGTGCGTTGGCGGCGACCGAGGCACTGGCGCAAGCGCGCGGTGCGGCGCAGGCGCTGCGTGAGGCGGCGAGCGAAGCGGGGCATCGGCTCGGCGGGTTGCGCGGCGAACAGGCGTCGGCGGTCAGGCGGACGCAGGAACTCGCGGCGGCGCGGGTCCGGCTTGCCGATGATCGCGCGCGTGAAGGCTCGCTGGCGAGCGACGCGGCCGAGGCGATCGCGCGGCTGGCCGATGAGACCAAGCGGCTCGATCAGGCGCTCGCCGATGCGGTCGCGCGCGTGCCCGAGCTCGAGACGCGCCTGAGCGATACCGAACGCGCCGGGCGCGATGCCGAGGTCGCGCTCGCCCAGGCGCTGGCTGCGCAGGCGACGGAGGCGGCGGACGCGCGTGTTGCCGACGCGGCGCTGGCAGCAGCGCGGGCCCGGGCCGAGCGCAGCGCGCGCGATCTCGCGCGGGTGAGCGCCGAGGGCGCGGCCCTTGGCGATGCCGCGCCGTTGATCGCCCAGCGCGCCGATGCCGTGGCGGCGCGCGCGCAGGCGCTGCACGACAGCGAGGATGCACGCACTGCTCTCACTCGCGCCGATGCCGATGAACGTGGCAGCATCGCGCAACGCGACGGCGCGCAGGCGGCGCGGGCTATCGCACACGCCGACCTCGCCGCGCTCGACAGCGAGGCGGCGGCGCTGACCAAGGCGACCAAGCGCGACGGGCGGGACCGGCTGCTCGACCAGGTCCAGCCCGAGCCGGGCTATGAGCGCGCGCTCGCCGCGGCGCTGGGGGACGATCTCGAAGCCGGGCTCGATCCGGGCGGCGAGCGGCACTGGGCGGGCGCAGTCGTCGTGGCGGGTGACCCGCCACCGCCGGCCGGGACGACGCCGCTCGCACGCTATGTCGCCGCGCCACCCGCGCTGGCGCGGCGTCTGGCACAGGTGCTGGTGGCCGAAGCCGACGAGGGTGCCACGCTCGCGGTCGGCCAGCGGCTGGTGACGCTTGGGGGCGTGCTGCGGCGCTGGGACGGCTATGTCGCCAAGTCGGGCGGCGCGGCGGCAGCCGAACGGCTCGAGCGGATCAATCGCTTGCGCGCGATCACCGCGCTGCGTCCGGCGGCGGCGCTGGCGGTCGAGGTGGCGGACGCCGAGCTCGCGCGCATCGCCGCGACGATCGGCAACGCGCGTGCGGCGGCGGTCTCGGCGCGGCGGGCGCTGGAAGGTGCCGAGGCGCGTGCGCGTGAGGCGGCGCGGGCGGAAGACCGGGCGACTGCGGCGATCGAGCGGATCGAAGCGCAGCGCGCCGATCTCGCAGCGCGCCGCGCGCGGATCGATGCCGAGCATGACGAGGCGGGTGCGGAGGTCGCGCGTGCGACTGCAGTACACGCTGCGCTCCCCGATGGCAGCGCGACGCGCGAGCGAGTCCGCACGCTGTCCGCCGAAGCCGAAGCGCGGCGCAGCGCGATCGCGACGGCGCGCGCCGATCGCGCCGGGGTCGATCGCGATATCGCCGGCGCACGCGAGCGGCTGGCGGCCATGGCGGCGGAGGCGAAAGGCTGGCGCACGCGCGCAGGCGAGGCGGCGCGGCGGATCGCCGAGATGGACAAGCGCGACGGCGAGCTCGCCGTCGAAGCCGATGCTCTGACCGGCCGACCCGAGGCGCTCGCCGCCGAAGTCGCGGCGCTCGAACTGGCGCATGCGGCCGCGCGTGCCGAAGCCGATACCGCCGCCGTGACCGAGCGCGCCGCCGAAGCAACGCTGCGCGACACCGAAGCGCGTGCGGCAGCCGCGGGGGAAGCGCTCGCGCAAGCCCGCGAGGCGCGTGCTGGCGCGGCAGCGCGCGCGGAAAACCAGGAATTGCGCCGGGTCGAGATGAACCGGCTGGCGGGCGAGCGCTTCCAATGCCCGTCGGTGCTGCTTCCAGAGCGCGTCGGGTTCGATGGTGGCACCGTGCGCAGCCCGGCGGAGGAATCGGGGAACCACGAAAAGCTGATGGTCGATCGCGATCGCATCGGCCCGGTGAATCTTGTGGCCGAGACCGAGCTCGCCGAACTCGAGGCTGCCAGTTCGGGCAATGCCGCCGAGCGCGAGGAACTGGGGCTGGCGGTCAACCGGCTGCGCGGATCGATCGGCACGCTCAACCGCGAGGGGCGGCAGCGGCTGCTCGCAGCGTTCGAGGCGGTCGACGGGCATTTCCGGCGGCTGTTCACGACGCTGTTCAACGGCGGCAGCGCGCATCTCGAACTGATCGATTCGGACGATCCGCTCGAGGCCGGGCTCGAGATCATGGCGCAGCCGCCCGGCAAGAAGCTCCAGTCGCTGACGTTGCTATCGGGTGGAGAACAGGCGCTGACCGCGGTCGCGCTGATCTTTGGGCTGTTTCTCACCAACCCGGCGCCGATCTGCGTGCTCGACGAGGTCGATGCGCCGCTCGACGATGCCAATATCGAGCGCTTCTGCGGGCTGCTCGATGCGATGACGCGCGAGACGCAGACGCGCTATCTGATCGTTACGCACAATGCCGTGACGATGAGCCGGATGCATCGGTTGTTCGGTGTCACGATGGTCGAACAAGGCGTCAGCCGCCTCGTCTCGGTAGATCTCGGCGGCGCGGAAACCCTCCTCGCCGCCGAGTAGTCAGATTAGCAGCCGTTGCGACGGTTCTGCGCAGCGTCGTGACGCTTGTCGAGATGCTTGCCGAGCAACGCACCACCAACGCCGCCGGCAACCGTGCCGAGCACGCCGCCGCCCAGTGCGTTACCGGCGAGCGCACCACCGGCGCCGCCGACGAGCAGGCCGGTCGTGCCCGACGAGCGGCGGCAGTTATAATGGCGGCTCGACTTGCCGTAGTAGCGATGCTTGCGCGCTTCGGCCTTGTCGGTCGGGAGGGCCATCGTCGCCGGAATGACGAGCGAGGCAGCGGCGAGCGAGAGGAAGAGGTGGCGCATGATCGAGATACCCTTTGATGATTGTGCACGCGAAACGTTCCAGCGACATGCACTTTGCATTGCCTCTGGAACAATCGGGTTTCGCCTACATCTGCTTAACCTGGGTTGACTATACCGCATCCGATGAGTCGTCAGGAGAAGACAATGAACGATCCGGATCTGCCGACCAGTACCACGGTCGGTCTGTGGGCGTGCGATCTGGTGACCGAAGAATTGACATGGAGCAACGGCGTTTATGATCTCTTCGGCCTGAAGTGCGGCAGCGTGCCCGACCGCGCGCGCGCCGCGGCCTGTTATACGCCGGCCTCGCGCGTCGCGCTCGAATGCCTGCGTGTCGCCGCAATCCGCGACAAGACCGGCTTTGCGCTCGACGCCGAAATCGAGACCGCGACGGGGTCGCGCTGGATCCGGATCGTCGCACAAGTCGAATGCGTCGATGGCAAGGCGACGCGGCTGGTCGGCTCGAAGAGCGACGTGACGCACGAGAAGCGGTTGGGGTTGGGGCTGTAGACGCACCGCGAGGGAGTCCTCAAACATTCCGCGCAACCGCTTGCGCCGCCTGGGTTCGGAACATATATCGAACACATGGCTCAACTCGACGTCCAGCAGAAGCTCGCAATCCTCGCCGATGCCGCCAAATATGATGCGTCCTGCGCCTCCTCGGGGTCGGTCAAACGCACGTCGCGCGATGGGAAGGGGATCGGTTCGACCGACCAGGGGATGGGGATCTGCCATGCCTATGCGCCCGATGGGCGGTGCATTTCGCTGCTGAAGATCCTGCTGACCAACAGCTGCATCTTCGACTGCCATTATTGCATCAACCGCAAGAGTTCGAACGTGCGCCGCGCGCGCTTCACCGCCGAGGAAGTCGTCCGGCTCACGCTGTCCTTCTACCGGCGCAATTATATCGAGGGGCTGTTCCTCTCGTCGGGCATCATCGGCTCGTCCAACTACACGATGGAGCAAATGGTCGAGGTCGCGCGCAGCCTGCGCGAGGATCATGATTTCCGTGGTTATATCCATCTCAAGACGATTCCCGACGCCGATCCGGAGCTGGTGCATCAGGCCGGGCTGCACGCCGATCGGCTGTCGATCAACGTCGAACTGCCGACTGTCGCCGGGCTGACGCGGCTCGCGCCCGAAAAGTCGGCCGCGCGGATCGAGGGCGCGATGGGCGACACCAAGACCGCGATTCTCGATACGAGCGATGCGAAGAAGCGCTTCAAGTCGGCACCGCGCTTTGCGCCGGCCGGGCAATCGACGCAGATGATCGTCGGTGCCGACGCCGCGACCGATGGCGATATCGTCACCAAGGCATCGACGTTGTATGACCGTTTCGGCCTGCGCCGCGTCTATTACTCGGCGTTCAGCCCGATCCCCGATGCGAGCGCGGTGCTCCCGCTGCAACGCCCGCCGCTGATGCGCGAACATCGGTTGTACCAGTCCGACTGGCTGATGCGCTTCTACGATTACACCTCCGCCGATGTCGTCGCCGCCGCCGATGCGACGACCGGAATGCTGCCGCTCGATATCGACCCCAAGCTCGCCTGGGCGCTCAAGTTTCGCGGGTCGTTCCCGGTCGACGTCAACCGCGCGCCGCGCGAGGCGTTGCTGCGCGTCCCGGGGCTCGGCGTGAAGGCGGTCACCGCGATCCTCGCCGCGCGGCGCTGGCGGCGGCTGCATCTCGCCGACGTCGCACGGCTGACGGTGTCGGTCGCCAAGGTGCGGCCGTTCCTGATCGCCGAGGACTGGCGCCCGGTCGCGCTCAGCGATCGTGCCGAATTGCGTCCGGTGGTTGCACCCAAGATCGAGCAACTGGAGTTGTTCGCGGCATAAGGGGAGCCTGATGCGCGCGATAACTCTTGCCGAACCCGATGATTTCGACGGCTGGCGCGATGCCGCGCGCAGTCTCGCGGCCGCGGGCGTGCCGCCCGAGGACGTGGTCTGGCAGGGGGCGGGCAACCCGAACGACCTGTTCGCGGCGACCGCTGACACGACGGTGCCCACTGGTCCCGCCTTTGCCGTGCCGCGCGCGTTTATCGATCTGGCGAAGAAAGTCGTGCTCCACAGCGATCCCGATCGCTTCGCCTTGCTCTACACGCTGCTCGCGCGGATTCGCGTGCAGCCGGGCGCGATCGAGGATCATGCCGATCCGCTGCTCCGGCGGCTCGAGCATCTCGCGCAGGAGGTGCGCAAGGACATCCACAAGATGCGCGCGTTCCTGCGGTTCCGCGAAGTCGAGGAGGGCGGGGAGTCACGTTTCGTCGCATGGTTCGAGCCCGAGCATCATATCGTGCGCGCCAATGCCGGCTTCTTCCTCGACCGGTTTGCCAGCATGCGCTGGTCGATCCTCACGCCCGAGCTGTCGCTGCATTGGGATGGCGAGACGCTTGCCGAGGGACCCGGCGCAGCGAAGGGCGATGCGCCCGACGGCGATCGGATCGAAGAGGTGTGGAAGACCTATTATGCCTCGATCTTCAACCCGGCGCGCCTGAAGATCGGCGCGATGCTGAAGGAGATGCCGCGCAAATATTGGAAGAATATGCCCGAGACCGCGCTGGTGCCGGGGCTGATCGCGGGCGCGCAGGCGCGCGAGAGTGGGATGATGGCGACGGCACAGACCAAGCGCGACATCGGCGACAACATCGACGCGGCGGGGGCGGCTTTGCGTGACGAGGCGGCGGGTTGCACACGCTGCTCGCTGTACAAGCCCGCGACGCAGACGGTGTTCGGCGAAGGGCCGGTCGATGCCAGCCTGATGTTCGTGGGCGAGCAGCCGGGCGATCAGGAGGATCTGGCGGGGCGGCCGTTCGTCGGGCCGGCGGGGCAAGTGTTCGACCGTGCGCTCGCGGCGGCGGGGATCGATCGCGCGGGTGTCTACGTCACCAACGCGGTCAAGCACTTCAAGTTCGAGCCGCGCGGCAAGCGGCGCATCCACGCCAAGCCCGACGCCGGCGAAATCGACGCGTGCCGTTGGTGGGTCGAGCAGGAGCAGTTGCTCGTGCGCCCGCAGGTGACGGTGGCGCTCGGCGCGACGGCGGCGCGCAGCCTGTTCGGGCGCGTCGTGACGATCGGTAAGGAGCGCGGGCGCGCGCTGACGCTGCCCGGTGGGGGCGAAGCGTGGATCACCGTGCATCCAAGCTATTTGCTGCGCATTCCGGATCGCGCAGCGGCGGATGCGGAATATGCGCGCTTCGTCGAGGATCTGCAGCGCGTAGGGGAGCGGGTGGCGTAGCGCCACGGTTTACAGCGGCAAGGTCGCCTGCTCGCTCGTCTCTTCCCCTTCGATGATCCCGGACAGCGTCAGCCCGAGCAGGCGCACCCCGAGCGGAACGGGAAACTGCGCGTCGAGCAGTTCGCGCCCGCCCGCGACGAAGCTCTCGCGATCGAACGCGCCGCGGCTCAGCGAGTGCGCGCGGGTGATCGTGCGGAAATCCGAGAAGCGCAGCTTGAGCGTGACCGTGCGGCCGCGCACGCCGTGCCGCTCGATCCGCACCAGCGCCGCCTCGGCGACACGGTCGAGCGCGGCGTGGAGATCGGCGGGCGACGCGATGTCGGTCTCGAAGGTACGTTCGGCGCCGACCGACTTGGTGGCGCGGTTGCTGCGCACCGGGCGATGGTCGATCCCGCGCGCGGCGCCGTAGAGATAGTCGGCATAGCTGCCGAAATGCGCGTGAAGGAAGGCGAGCGGCTGCTCGAGCAGATCGGCGCCGGTCTCGATCCCGAGTGCCGCCATCCGCGTCGCGGTCACCGGGCCGACGCCGTGGAAGCGCTTGACGGGCAGGCTCGCGACGAACGCCGCGCCGCGCGCGGGCGGGATGACGCAGATGCCGTCGGGCTTGTTCTGGTCCGAGGCGAGCTTGGCGATGAACTTGTTGTAGCTCACCCCCGCCGACGCGGTGAGGCGCGTCTCGGCCTTGATCCGCGCGCGGATCTGTTCGGCGATCGCCTTGGCCGAGCCGAGGCCGTGGCGGTCCTCGGTCACGTCGAGATACGCCTCGTCGAGCGAAAGCGGTTCGATCAGGTCGGTATAATCGGCGAAGATCGCGCGGATCTGCTGCGAGATCGCGCCGTAGACGTCGAAGCGCGGCGGCACGAACACGAGGTCGGGGCAGCGCCGGAGCGCGGTAACCGACGGCATTGCCGAGCGCACACCGAAGACGCGCGCCTCATAGCTTGCCGCCGCGACGACACCGCGCGCGCGCGATCCGCCGACTGCGACAGGGCGGCCGCGCAACGACGGCTCGTCGCGCTGTTCGACCGAGGCGTAAAAGGCATCCATGTCGATGTGGATGATCTTGCGCTGTGCGGGAGGGGGGGCGTCTTCGGAGTCGGCCATGCTTCGCGTAACGCTACTCGCCGAAGAGATTAGGTGGGGAGCTTCTGTTGCTCGGTGCCCCCCGGACCGCCGGTGTCCGCTTCTGTTGCCCGGTGCGGCCCGGACCGCGCTCTTGTAGGTGTAACTTAGGCCGTTAAGCCTTAGTGTTACGCCGCAATTGCGAGTGCATGGTTATCGTTTGCACTTGTGGTTATGAGCCTTGAACAGGTTACTCAGCCTGGGCAAAAACAGCGCCTTTCAATACACGTCGATCCTAGTTCGACCCCGTCAGAGCCCCTCTGGAGAGAGGGGTTTTGGTGGAGTCGCCGGGTACTGCCCCCGGGTCCGCTGCATCTATTCTACGCCGCACTTTATCACCATAGCCGGGCAAGCCCGGCACGATCGATATAGGCATGTTACAGCCGCGTGAAAAGGGGCGATGAAAGCGGTCATCGCAACGTGAGCAAAAGGCCCGGTTTGACACCTTCCGCCTTTCACTCGCCACAAATCGGGTGCATGGGGTATAGTATCATGTTGACGCAACGTTCCCGCTACGCGCTCCGCGCGATGATGTTCCTGGCCGAAGCCCCCGCCGGAAGCCCCCCGATCCCGATGAACCGCATCGCCGCCGAGGCGAACGTGCCGCGCAAGTTCCTCGAACTGATCCTCGCCGATCTGCGTGAGGCCGGGTTCCTGCACAGCCATCGCGGCAAGATGGGCGGCTATTGCCTGTCGCGCCCGCCGCACCTGATCTCGCTCGGCGAGATCATCCGCGTGATCGAAGGGCCGCTCGCGCTGGTGCCGTGCGTCAGCCGTACCGCGTATCGCTCGTGCAAGGACTGCAAGGACGAGGCGAGCTGCGCGATTCGCCACGCGATGATGCGCGTACGCGACGAGACCGCGCGGATTTTAGATGGCACCAGCCTGGCGGATGCGACTGCAGAGGAACTGGTCGCGGCCTGACGTGCTCCCCTCCCCTTTAGGGGAGGGGCTGGGGGTGGGGCGGAGTCTCACCGAGACCTGACCCGTGCTTATACGTCCCCACCCCAACCCCTCCCCTGAAGGGGAGGGGCTATCCGAGGTTTACGGCCGCTTCTTCAGCTCGTCGCGGATCTCGCGCAGCAGCGTGACGTCGGTCGGCTCGACCGGTTCGGCGATCACCTCGGGAGCCTTGGACATCAGCCGATTCACCGCCCGCACGATCAAGAAGATGATAAAGGCGACGATCAGGAAGTTCACCGCGGCGGTGACGAACGCGCCATAGCCGAACAGCGGCACGCCGGCCTTTTTCAGCGCTGCATAATCGGACGATCCCGCAAGTGCCGGCGGCACCTTGCCCAGCACGACGAAATAGCTCGAAAAATCGAGTCCGCCGAAGATCTTGCCGATGATCGGCATGATCACGTCGTCGGTCAGCGAGGTCACGATCTTGCCGAACGCCGCGCCGATGATCACCGCGACGGCGAGATCGAGCACGTTCCCCCGAGCGATGAATGCCTTGAACTCCTTGAACATCGCGCGGCCCCTTCCGATTTCATTTCGCGAGGCCACCGTACCCAGCTATCATGGTGACGCAAGATCTGAAGGGATCCCTACGACATGAAGTACCGCACTCCGCTCGTTCTCCTCGGCGCCGTCACCTTGGCCGGCTGCGGGCTCAACAGCGTTCCGACCGCGGAAGAGAATGCCAAGGCCAAATGGGCCGACGTCGAGAATTACTATCAGCGCCGCGCCGACCTCATCCCCAACCTCGTCTCGACGGTGAAGGCTGCCGGCGCGCAGGAGAAGTCGATCCTCGTCGAAGTGACCCAGGCGCGCGCCTCGGCGTCGCAGGTCAAGGTGTCGGGCGCCGATCTGAGCGATCCTGCCAAGGTCGCCAGTTACGAGAAGGCGCAGGCCGGCGTGACGATGTCGCTCCAGCGTCTCCAGGAAGCCTATCCCGAGCTCAAGTCGCAGGGCAATTATGCCACGCTGATGACGCAGCTCGAAGGCACCGAGAACCGCATCTCGACCGCGCGCCACGATTATAACGACGCGGTGCAATCGTATAACACGACGATCCGCACGTTCCCCGACGCGATCGGCGCCAAGATGTTCTACGGCGCGAAGCCGCTGGTGCCGTTCAAGGCGACGAGCGCAGGCGCGGAAGAGGCACCTGCGGTCAATTTCGGCAACACCAATTAAAGTAACCGGGCCCAAGGCCCTGAAGGCGATGTGATGCCGATGCGCCTGATTCAGGCCTTGCTTGCGACGTTGGTCGCGCTGCTGTTGGGGCTCGTCCCGGCAGCGGCGCAGACCTATCCGAAATTCACTGGGTTGGTGGTCGATGCCGCCAACGTGTTGCCGGCGGCGACCAAGGCCGATCTCACGGCCAAGCTCGAGGCGCTGCAGAAGGACACCAAGCGACAACTGGTCGTCGCGACGATTCCCGATCTGCAGGGGCGCGAGCTGTCGGAATATGGCGTTGGGCTGGGGCGTGCCTGGGGCGTTGGCCTGAAGGACGTGAACAACGGCGCGATCCTGATGATCGCGCCGAACGAGGCGGCTGGCCATCGCGGGCCCCGGCTCGAGGTGGGCTATGGTCTAGAACCCTTCCTGACCGATGCCTTTTCGGGCGTGATGATCCGCGAGACAATGCTGCCGCTGCTCAAGAAGCAGCCGAGCGATATTCCCGGCGCGATGGAGGCGGGCACCGATGCCGTGATAGCGCAACTGCGCGCATCGCCCGAGGAGCAGAAGGCCAATCTCGACAAGGCAGCGGCCTCGTTCGACGCGAGCCACAAGCGCAGCACGCGCAGTGGTGGCGGCGTGCCGTTCGGGCTGATCTTCTGGGGCCTTGTGATCGGCTTCGTCATCCTGTCGAGCCTGCGCCGGCGCGGCGGCGGTCAGCAATATCATGACGGAGTCGGATCGGCGGTACTGTGGGGCGCGATGCTCGGCGGGCTCGGCGGCGGGGACTCACGTCGCGACTCCGGCTGGGGCGGCGGGGGCGGCGGCGGCGGTTCCGACGGGAGCTGGGGCGGCGGTGGCTTCACCGGCGGCGGCGGCGGATCCTTTGGGGGCGGTGGCGCCTCGGGAGACTGGTAATGCCGCGCACCGCTCATCTGACCGCGGACGACCACGCGCTCGTCCTCGCGGCGGTGAAGGCCGCCGAGGCGGGGACCGACGGCGAGATCGTGACGATCGTCAGCGATCGCTCGGACGAGTATCGCGATGCCGCATTGCATTATGCGGTGGCAGCGATGCTGCTCGTCGTCGCCCTGTTCGCGATCGATCCGGCGGCGATCGAACGCTGGCTCGGGGGATTGTCGGGGGAGTGGGATGCGCCGGCCGATCCGCGCCTCCTGCTGTCGGCGTTGCTCGTGGTCGAGGCGATCGTTTTCCTGATCGTCCGGTATGCGCTCGGCAACGCCGCGTGGCGGATTGCCTTGGTGCCCAAGGCGACGCGGGCGCGGCGCGTCCGACGTCGCGCGATCCAGTATTTCAAGGTCAGCGCCGAGCGGCGCACTGCGGCGCGCGTCGGCATCCTGCTGTACTTGTCGCGCGACGAGCGCATGGCGGAAATCGTTGCCGACGAGGCGATCCACCGGGCAGTCCCGGCCGAACGCTGGGGCGCGGCGATGGCGGCACTGGTCGCTGAATCGCGCGCCGGGCGACCCGCCGCCGGCATGGCCGCGGCGGTCGGGCAGATCGGCCTGATCCTCTCGGAAACCTTCCCCAAGACCGCCGACGACCGCAACGAACTTCCTGACAGGCTGATCGAAGTATGACCGCAGAGACGGTGTGGGACGGCAAGTTCATTCGGGTCATCAAGGACGGTACCTGGGAATATGTGACGCGCGCGCGCGGGATCGGCGCCGCGGTCATCCTGGCAATCGACGATGGCGCGGTGATTTTGGTCGAGCAATATCGCGTGCCGCTCGGGCGGCGCTGTATCGAGCTTCCAGCCGGACTGGTCGGCGATGAGACCGAGGGCGAAAGCATTCACACCTCCGCTGCCCGCGAGCTGGAGGAAGAAACCGGTTATGCCGCGACTGCGATCGAATCGATCGGCTTTTTCCATTCGTCGCCGGGGATGGTGTCCGAAGGCTTTACCCTCGTCCGCGCGACAGGGCTGACCAAGGTGAGCGCCGGCGGCGGCGTCGACGGTGAAAACATCACCGTGCACCGCGTTCCGCTCGGCGAGATCGCCGCGTTCGTTGCCGCCAAGCGCAGCGAGGGTGTCGCGATCGACGTGAAGATGCTGCTGTTGCTCAGCGGCGGAATTCTGGCGGCCTGATCCGCCCCGCAGTGGCTGTCTCGCAGCCGTAGCGACGGAGCGCTACGGCACGACGCGTTCAGAGCCCAACCGCAATCAGCGAAAATTGTCGGCGTAGCTCTGCAGCTTGAGCGTGCGGGTCGGCGCGGGCACGACGGTGAAGGCGAGGCCTTCGCGCTCGGCATAAGCGATCGCGGCGTCCTGTGTCGGGAAGCTCAGCCGCACCTGGTCGCGCGTGTCGCCAGATCCGGCCCAACCGGTCAGCGGGTCGGCCTGCTTGGCCTCGGCGGGGGCGAAATCGAGCACCCAGCTGGTGGTGCGGGCACGGCCCGACGACATGGCGTTCTTGGGGCGCTGATAGATTCTGGCGATCGACATGGGGTCTCCTTATCGTGCTTCTTGACGCCGCGCATCTGCGTTTTTCGTGCGCAGTGTCGCAGAGGCTGCGGCGGGGTCGTCGGGCCAAGGGTGGCGCGGATAGCGGCCGCGCATTTCCTTGGCGACCGCCGACCAGCTTCCCGCCCAGAAGCCCGGTAGATCGCGCGTCGTCTGGATCGGCCGCCCGCCGGGCGAGGTGAGGCTCAGCACGAGCGCCACGCGCCCACCCGCGATCATTGGATGCGTCGCGAGCCCGAACAGCGTCTGCGGGCGCAGATCGACGCGCGGGCCGCCCTCGGCGTCATAATCGATCGGATGGCTCGATCCCGCCGGGCTGGTGAAATGCGTCGGGGCGAGGCGGTCGATCGTTTTCAGCGCGTCCCAGCCGATGAGCGTGCGCAAGGCTTCGGTCAGCGCGCCGGAGTCGATCGTGTCGAGGCGGCGCTTGCCGGCGAGCAGCGGGGTGAGCCATTCGTAGGCGCGTTCCAGCAGTGCGGTATCGTCGAGCGCGAGTTCGGCGCCGCCATGCGCCTGCGCGAAGGCGGCGCGGTGGCGCAGCGCGAGCGCGGCGTCGCTCCACGGCAAGCGCGCGAGCCCGGTCGCGTTGACGCCTTCGAGCAGCGCGGCGGCGATTGCATCCGGGTCGGCGTTCGCATCGGGGCCGCTCGACAGTCGCAGCGACCCCAGGCGACGCTCGCGCAGCGCGCGGATGCCGCCGGTCGCCGGGTCGAACGTGACCGTGCGATGCGTCGCGATCCGATCGCCGAACAGCGATTCGATCGTTGCGAGGTCGAGCGCGGCGGCCGAGAGGATCCATGCACCCGAGGCCATGCCCTGCGTTTCGGCGACGGCGAGCCATTCCGCGCGCGCGAGGCTGGTGGTCGGATCGAGCTTGAAGCCGCGCCCGCCGACCGACGCCCAGGTTTCGCCCGAGCTGTCGCGGCGCCGTGCGATCCGGTCGGGGAAGGCGAGCGCGATGGCGACGGCTTCTTCTCCCCCCCCCGCTTGCGAGTGTTGGGTGAACAGCGCCCCGCGCTGTTCAGGCTGTGCCTGGGGCACAGCCGACCCAGCACGGGGGGTGGGGGGTGGGCTCGCGCTATCGCCGTTCGCGCCGGTTGAAAGCGCGCGCCCACCCCCAGCCCCGCTCGCGAGCGGGAGGGGAGAGAGTGTGGCCCACCGCTTCGCCAATTTCCGCCCGGCCTCCGCACGTGGCCCCCGTTCGCTGCGCCAGCGGCGGCGCCGCGTCTCGAGGTCGACATCGGTCCCGCCAAGCCCGCGCTCGCCGAGCAGCACCGCGACGTCCGCAGCGACGTCGGCCAGACCCAGCGCGCCGGCGCGCACCAGCATATGGCCCAACCGCGGCGCAAGCGGGAGGCGCGCAATCGCCTGGCCGTGGGGCGTCGGGCGCCCGTCCTCGTCGAGCGCGTCGAGCGCCGACAGCCGCGCGCGCGCTTCCTGAACCGCGGCTTCGGGCGGCGCGTCGAGCCACCGCAGGCTCCGCGGATCGGCGACTCCCCACAGCGCGCAGTCGAGCGTCAGGGCGGACAGATCGGCCTCGAGGATTTCGGGCGGGTCGAAGCGCGGGAGGCCGGCGGTCGCGGCTTCCTCCCACAGCCGATACGCGACGCCCGGGGTCTGGCGCGCGGCACGCCCCGCGCGCTGCGTCACCGCCGCCTGGCTCGCGCGCTCAGTGACGAGCCGCGTCATCCCGGCGGCGCGATCGTAGCGCGGACGGCGCGCGAGCCCCGAATCGACCACCACCGAGATGCCGTCGAGCGTCAGGCTGGTCTCGGCGATCGAGGTCGCGAGCACGATCTTGCGCCGCCCCGTGGCGTCGGGCGCGATCGCCGCGCGCTGGGCGGCGGGGTCGAGGCTGCCATGCAGCTTATGGAGGACGATGCCATCGCCCAAGCCGTCGAGCCGTTCGGCGGTGCGCTCGATCTCGGCGACGCCCGGCAGGAACGCAAGAATCCCGCCGCTTTGCTCGCGCAAGGCGAGGCGCACTGCGGCGGCGACCGAATCCTCGATCCGCGCCTCGGCCGCGCGGCCGAGATGGTGCAGCGTCAGCGGGTGCATCCGCCCCGCGCTCTCGATCACCGGCGCGCCGTCCATCAGCCCCGAAAAGCGCGTGCCGTCGAGCGTCGCCGACATTGCCAGCAGCCGCAGATCGGGCCGCAGCCCGGCCTGCGCGTCGAGCGCCAGCGCGAGCCCGAAATCGCTGTCGAGGCTGCGCTCGTGCACCTCGTCAAACAGCACCGCGGATACACCCGCGAGTTCAGGGTCCTGCTGGATGCGGGCGACGAAAATGCCCTCGGTGACAACCGTGACCCGCGTCGCGGCAGAGCGTTTCGAATCCATCCGCGTGGCATAGCCATAGGTGCGTCCGACCGGTTCGCCGGCGGTCGCCGCCATCCGCTCGCCCGCAGCCCGCGCGGCAAGGCGGCGCGGGGAGAGCAACAGGATCTCGCCGCTGCACCACGCTTGGTCGAGCAGGGCAGGGGCGACCGCGGTCGTCTTGCCCGCGCCGGGCGGCGCGACGAGCACCGCATTGCTGGTGTCGCGCAACGTCGCGAGCAGACCGGGCAGGACGGCGAGGATCGGCAGCGTCATGTCGACCGACGCACACGGAAAGGGGGAGCGGAAGCGACCACGATGCACCGCGCTGTGCCCGATCGTGCAGCGCGAGAACAGCGCGTTGTTGGGGGAGCATCCGAGCGGTACGCGGGAACCGCGACTTGCGTCCCAACGTCCTAGTATATCCCGCAATCGCGATGCTAGGCGGGTGCCCAGAGTTTCGGAGAACGTCGTGGCCAGCCATTCGCACAATCATGGACATTCGCACGGCCATTCGCACGGGGGCGGGCATAGCCATGCCGGGCACGATCACGGCCCGCCGGCCGAGGGGCATGACCGCGCCTTTGCGATCGGCATCACGCTCAACCTCGCCTTCATCGTCGGCGAAGTGGTGTTCGGGCTGATCGCGGGGTCGGTCGCGTTGCTGGCGGATGCCGGGCACAATCTGTCCGACGTGCTCGGACTCTGTGCGGCGTGGGCAGCGATCGCGCTCGGGCGGCGTGCGGCGTCGAAGCGCTTTACCTATGGCCTCAAGGGATCGACGATCCTCGCGGCATTGCTCAACGCGCTGCTGCTGCTCGTCGCGCTCGGCGCGATCGTGCTCGAGGCGGTGCAACGGATCGCGACGCCGGCGCCGGTCGATGGGCCGATCGTCGCCTGGGTGGCGGGGGCGGGGATCCTCGTCAACGGGGCGACGGCGCTGCTGTTCATGCGCGGTCGCAAGGGCGACCTCAACATTCGCGGCGCCTATCTCCACATGGCGAGCGACGCGATGGTGTCGGCGGGGGTCGTCGTCTCGGGACTGGTGATCTGGCTCTCGGGCGCGACCTGGATCGATCCGATCGTCAGCATCGTCATCGCCGTACTGATCTTCCTGCAGACCTGGGGCCTGCTCCGCGAATCGGTCGAGATGGCGCTGGCGGCGGTGCCGCGCAGCATCGATTCGGACGAAGTCTGGGAGGAATTGCGCGAGCTGCCCGGCGTCGCGCGCGTCCATCACGTCCATATCTGGCCGATGAGCACGACCGAAACCGTGCTGACCGCGCATCTCGTCATGCCCGACGGGCATCCGGGCGACGCGTTTCTCGACCGCGCGCGCGCCATGCTCAAGGAGCGTTTCGGGATCGGTCATGCGACGTTGCAGGTCGAATTGGTCGGTGCCGAGGCGCAGACCGCCAAATCGGGCTGTCAGACGTCGCCGCTCAGCGCCTGAACAGCGCCACCACCGCATCGAACAAGGTCGCGCCGGCGAGTGGCCCGACCAGCAGCATCAGCAGGTTGAAACCGATGATCCAGGCGGTCACCGATTCGGCGCGCTTGTTCTGGCGCGGGGCGGGTTTGGGTTCGGGCCGTTCGGGCGGGGTCCATTCGTTCTGGAAATCGACGAACATGCTCGATGCTCCTGTGCCGCGCCCGCGCCACTATGCGCCATTCCGCACAATTGGAAAGTGGCAACGACCGCCGAAGCGGCGACGTTAGCGGATCAATATGCGCGGGCGATCGCGAATTCGACGGCCTCGACCATCGCGTCCTTGGCCTTGCCATTGGCGAAGATGCCGAGCGCATCGATCGCGCGCTGGCCATAATGGCGTGCGCGCGCGAGCGTGTCGTCGACCGCGCGCGTCGTGCGGACCAGCTCGATCGCGCGCGCGAAATCCTCGTCGCGGTTGCGATGCCCCTCGATCGCGGCCTTCCAGAAGACCCGGTCGTCGCCCGTGCTGCGGGCGTAGGCGAGAATCACCGGCAGCGTTGCCTTGCCTTCGCGGAAATCGTCGCCGGCATCCTTGCCCATCGTGCCCGCGTCCGAGACATAGTCGATCGCGTCGTCGACCAGCTGGAATGCGATGCCGAGGTTACGGCCATACGAATCGAGCGCGAGCTCTTCGGCCTCGGGTCGCTCGGCGACCACGGCTGACACGCGGCACGCGGCGGCGAACAGTGCGGCGGTCTTTGCGCCGATGATGTCGAGATAGCGTTCCTCGGGCGTTTCGATCCGGCGCGCGGCGGTAAGTTGGTTGACCTCGCCCTCGGCGATGATCGCGCTCGCGCCCGCGAGGATCCCGAGGACCTTGAGCGAACCGTCCTCGACCATCAGCTCGAACGAGCGGCTGAACAGGAAATCGCCGACCAGCACGCTCGCCGGATTGCCCCAGATCAGGTTGGCGGTGCGTTTCCCGCGCCGCAGGTCGGAGCCGTCGACGACATCGTCATGCAGCAGCGTGGCGGTGTGGATGAACTCGACCGCGGCGGCGAGGCGGTGATGGCGCGTGCCGGTATAGCCCAGCAGCCGCGCGCTCGCGAGCGTCAGCATCGGGCGCATCCGCTTGCCCCCACCGGCGATGAGATGGCCGGCAAGTTCCGGGATCAACGGAATCTCGGACTGCATCCGCGACAGGATCACGGCATTCACCATGTTCATGTCACCGGTGACGAGTTGCACCATCGGCTCCAGCGAGGGCTGGGCGCGGCTCGGATCGAGGCGGAGAAGGGTGGCGCTCATGTGGGCTGCGATGTGGCCGCGCGCGCGCCCAAAGGCAAGCGTTTCCCGGCTTGCATGGGTCCCCCCGTGCCCGCAATAGGGCGAGGACATCAGATGGGGAGCAGTCGGTGGCCGACGAGACGCTGAACGGATACCGCCAGAGCATCGACAATATCGATGCGGCGTTGGTCTTCCTGCTTGCCGAGCGCTTCAAGACGACGCAGGCCGTCGGCCGTTACAAGGCGACCGCGGGCCTGCCGCCGGCCGACCCGGGGCGCGAGGAATCGCAGATCACGCGGCTGCGGGGCTTGGCCAAGCAAGCCGATCTCGATCCCGATTTCAGCGAAAAATTCCTGCGATTCATCATCGACGAAGTGATCCGCCACCACGAGCGCGTGCGCGACGGCGGATAACGCGCCCGACAGCATGCCGACGGGATGCGTCTTGCCGCACGTGCGAAACCGCTTATCGTCGTGCGGGGGCCCGAAGCGTGGGTGGGGGGATAGCGGCGATGGCGACGATCTTGGCAAGCGATGAGGTGCCTGACGGACCGGTGGCGCCGAGCCGCAAGGACATCCAGCTGATCATCACCGCTTCGTCGCTCGGCACGATCTTCGAATGGTATGATTTCTTCATCTACGGCACGCTCGCCGCCTCGGGGATCATCGGCCGGACGTTCTTTCCCGCGCAGAGCGAGCTGCTCCAGACGCTTTATGCCTGGGCCGGTTTCGCGGTCGGATTCGGCTTTCGCCCGCTCGGCGCGATTTTGTTCGGGTTTCTCGGCGACAAGCTCGGGCGCAAATATACGTTTCTCGTGACAATCACGCTGATGGGGCTGGCGACCGCCGGCGTCGGGCTGGTGCCGGGTGCGGCAACGATCGGGCTCGCCGCGCCGTTCGTCGTGATCGGGCTGCGTATCCTGCAGGGGCTTGCGCTCGGCGGCGAATATGGCGGGGCGGCGATCTATGTCGCCGAGCATTCGCCGCCGGGGCGCAGTGGTTATTTCACCAGCTTCATCCAGGCGAGCGTCGCGGGCGGCTTCATCCTCAGCCTCGCGGTCGTGCTGCTGGCCAAGGCGGTGATGCCGGTGGGGGTATGGGATGCGTGGGGCTGGCGCGTGCCGTTCGTCTTCTCGCTCGTCTTGCTCGCGGTGTCGCTGTGGATGCGGCTCAAACTGTCCGAAAGCCCGGTGTTCCAGCAGATGAAGGCGGCGGGCGAGACCGCCAAGAACCCGTTCGTCGAGAGCTTCACCTATCCCGGCAATCTCAAGCGCTTGTTCGTCGCGCTGTTCGGCATCGCCGCCGGGCTGACGGTGATCTGGTATACCGCGATGTTCACTGTGCTCTCGTTCCTGCAGGGCACGATGCGCGTCCAGGAGACCGCGGCGCAACTGATCGTCGGTTTCGGGGCGCTCGGCGGGCTCGGCTTCTTCGTGCTGTTCGGCTGGCTGTCGGATCGGGTCGGGCGCAAGACGCCGATCGTTATCGGCTATGCGCTGACGCTGCTGCTGCTTTTCCCGATCTTCTGGGTGATGGGCAGCGCGGCCAATCCCGAACTCGCCCACGCCGCCAAGCGCGCGCCGGTCGTCGTGTCGGGGCCAGCGTGCCAATACGATCTGTTCCCGGCCAAGCCGACCGAATGCCGCCGCCTGCTCGACTATCTGTCGAAAAAGGGTGTGCCTTATACCAAGGCATACACGCCGGTGACGCTGGTGCTGGTCGGCGGCGTTGGCGTCGACGATCTGAGCGACGCCGGGATCGATGCCGCGCTGGCGTCTGGCGGATACGATCTGCGCCCGGTCGTGCCGTCGCCGGGCAATATCGCGCTGATCCTGCTCGCGATCCTAGCGCTCAGCGCGCTCGCCGGGATCACCTATGGCCCGGTCGCGGCGTTGCTCTCCGAGATGTTTCCGCCGCGCATCCGCTACAGTTCGATGTCGATCCCCTATCATTTCGGCACCGGCTATTTCGGCGGGTTCCTGCCATTGATCAGTCAGGTGATCGTCGCGCGGACCGGCAACCCCTATGCCGGGCTGTGGTATACGATCGCGGTGGTTGCGATGGCGCTGGTCGTCACGCTCTACGGGCTCGAGGAAAGCAAGCCTGGGCGGGCAAGCGCCGACTGAACGCCGCACTGGCGCGGCCGCGCCGCGGCGGCTAACCGCTGCGGCATGACCGACGCTCCGCTCCGCCTCCGCCTCGACACCGCCGCGCTCGTCGCGAACTGGCGCGCGCTTGACGCGCTGAGCGGGCAAGCGGCGTGCGGTGCTGCGATCAAGGCCGATGGCTATGGGCTCGGCGCGGTGGGCGTCGCCGCGCGGCTAGCCGACGCCGGATGCCGCGACTTCTTCGTCGCGACCTGGGGAGAGGCCGAGCGCCTCGCCGGGCTCGGGTTCGACGTGGCGGTGCTGCACGGGGTGCGGGCCGAGGACATGGCCGCCGCCGCGCGCGGCATCGCGCGGCCGGTGCTGAACACCGCCGCACACGTCGCGCGCTGGCGCGAGGGCGGTGGTGGTCGGTGCGACGTGATGGTCGATACCGGCATGAACCGGCTCGGCGTATCGGTCGCCGAGGTGCAAGGCGGACTGCTCGACGGGCTCGTGATCGATACGCTGATGAGCCATCTCGCCTGCGCCGACGAGGACAGCGCGATGAACGCGCGCCAGGCCGCCGCGCTGCGCGGGCTCGGCGGACGCACCACGGCGCGACGGCTCAGCCTCGCCAATTCGGCGGGGATCGCACTCGGCGGCGCCTATGCCTTCGACCTGACGCGGCCGGGGCTCGCGCTCTATGGTGGGGTGCCGCGCGGCGAATTGGCGGGGGTGGTCGGGGAGGTCGTGACGCCCGAGGCGCAGATCCTCCAGCGCCGTACGCTCGCGGCGGGAGACTCGATCGGCTACAATGCGCTGTTCACGGCAGCGGCGCCGCTCGAAGTGGCGATCCTCAATATCGGCTATGCCGACGGCTATTGGCGCGGGTTCAGCAATGCCGGGTGCGCGCAGGCCGGCGCGGCTGCGCTGCCGGTAATCGGGCGGGTGTCGATGGACTTGACCGCGATTTCGGTCGCGGCGGCGCCCGAGCTGCGCGAGGGCGACTGGGTCGCGCTCGATTATGCACTGCCGGTCGCGGCGGCTGCGGCCGGGATGTCGCAGTACGAATTGCTGACGGGGCTGGGACGGCGGTTCGAAAGAGTATGGATCGAATAAAAAAAGGGGCCGCAAGCGCGACCCCTTTTCCTTCGATTGTATGTTTCGATCAGAATTTGAACTCGGCGCCCGCATAGAAGAAGCGGCCGGTGTTCGGATAGATCGCGTCGTTGCCCGTGCCCGTCAGATCGTAGGGCGGCAGCTTGTTGGTGAGGTTGTCGACCCCGGCGTAGAAGCGATACTTGTCGGTCGCGTTCACACCGAGACGAACGCTGTGATAGACGATCGGATCATAGAACACGAACGGACGCGCATCGGGGTTGGTCGCGGGGCGACCCTGCGAAGCGAAGAACGTCTCATAGGTGAGCGACGAAACGATCTGCTTGCCGACGTAGCGCGCGTTGTAGTTCAGGTCGACCGGGCCCCATTTGCCGTTGATCGTGAACTGGCCCTGCCACTTCGGATCGCCGAGCGTGCTGTCGATCCGGTCATAGCGTGTCGGCTCGGTGATGTAGCCATACGACAGGCGATCCATCACGTAGCTGACCTGCAGGCGAAGGTTGAGCTGCAGGTTGCTGCGGAACGCGTGAACATAGGCCGCGTCGAAATCGAGGCCACGCGTCGCCAGCTTGGCGACGTTGAACGGCTGGTTGATGAAGCCGTTGCCGTTACCCGCCAATCCGAACGTGAACTGCGACGTGTCGATCGTGCGCGAGGTCTGACCGTTGAAGGTCAGATTGGTCGTTGGATCGGTCGTCGTGCGGCGGAAGACTGCCGCGCAGAACGTGTTGTTGATGCCGCCCGGATCGTCATAGCAGCGGTTGATGATCGCCTGGCCGGTGAGGCCGGAGATCACGTTCTTCACGCGGATGTTGTAATAGGTCAGCTTGAAGTTCAGCCCCGGCACATAGTGCGGCGCATAGTTCATGCTGGTCGTGAAGCTCAGGCCGACTTCAGGCGTGAGGTTGGGGTTGCCCTGGTTGACACCAGCAACACCCGACGCCGACTGGTTGGTCCACGGCCGCACCAAGGTCGCGCCCGATGCCGGATCCACGAAGGTAATGGTGGTGGGAATACCAGCCGCCGCGCAATTCTTCGCGCGGTTTGGATTGGCGTTGATGTTGTTCCCCGAGTTCGTGCCGCCCGCCTGGTCGCACGGATCGGTCAGGCCGTTGGCGAAGGTGGTCGCCGCGGTCGCATAGAGGTTGGAGAGATTCGGCGCGCGGACCGAGCGTGCCAAGGTGGCGTTGAAGGTCAGGTCGCGGACCGGCGAGTAGATCACCCCGGCATTCCACGCGACGACCGAACCGGTCGTGCCGCCATAATCGGACACGCGGCCAGCGCCTTCGATCGTCAATTCGCGGATGAGCGGCAAGTTGGCGAGGAGCGGCAGACGAAGCTCGCCATAGACTTCCTTGATCTCGACCTTGTTCGGATCGAACGTCGCCGCTGGGTTGAGGAAGGTCGCGCCCGACGCCGTGACCGGATCCTGGCCCGAGAACGCATCCTCGCTCCGATATTCGGCACCGATCGAGAAACCGACCGGGCCGCCGGGCAGCTTGAAGATCCCGCTCGAATCGCCCGAGAGGAATGCCGTTGCGTCGATTTCCTCGGCCCACTGGTTCCGCGTCGAGGTGTAGAGCGTGTAGTTGAGCGCGCGCTGGTCGAAGGCACCCTGACCGAACAGGTTCAACGGGACGCAGGCCGCGTCGTCATTGGTCGTGCTGGCGTCGGCGTTGACCGCGCAGACGACCTTCTGGCCAGTCGAATTGTTCACGAAGTTGCTGCCGGCATAGCCGGTCGGTGCGACCACCGCGTTCACCGCCTTGGCATAGTTTGCGACCAGAACGTTGCCGCCGGTGCGGTAGTAGTTCTCGGTCCGACCGTAGTTGCCGGCGATCTCGTAGTGGAGATTGCCCTTTTCGCTGATGTCGCCCTGAACACCGAGAACGGCGCGATACGTCTGCCGCTTATGGAATTCCGCACGTGTCCCGAAATCGTTGTTGAAGCGGTTGAGCGTGAACGACGTGGCGCCCGGGGCGAGGATCGTCTGCAGCGTCGAGCGCGATGCGGCGGTGAGGAACGGGTTGTTGATGCTGAACGTCGAGGTCAGCGTGCCGCCCGTGAAGCTCGGCTGGGTCGATTGCTGCTCGACATCGACCTTGACATAGGTCGCCTCGAGGAACGGCTTGAAGGCGGGCGAGAAATCGCCGCTCAACATCAGGTTCGCGACATAGCGATCCTGGCTCGGCAGCAACATCGCGTCTTCGACGCCCGTCGCGGTCAAGCCGCCGAGAATCCCGCCGCCGATCGCGCGGTTGTCGACGATGTTGCTGTCCTTCTGCAGCGAACCGTTGGGCTGGAACACGTAATTGTAGGCGAGCGGGCTGCCGGTCGGGGTGTTTTGGCCGGTGCAGATCGCGGCGCGCTGTGCCGCATTGGCCGCAGTCGCGGTGACAGGGCACGACGTCACGACAGTACCGCCGATCGAGCGGTTGCCGAAGACGATGCGGCTGGACACGAACGAGGTGTTCGGAATGCCGTCGAAATTGCGGTTCGGCGCGGTCGTGATCTGGGTCGTGATGAACCCCGGCGTTCCGGTCGTCGCGCCGAGATAATCGCGATCGGCATAGAATACCGAATTCGCCCGCGTATATTCGCCCGAAACGGTGAGGTTGAGACGGCCGTCGAGGAAGTTATGACCGGCGATGCCGCTGATCAGATAGGTGCCGCGATCGCCATAGGTGGTCGCGCCGCCCTGCGCGCGGATGCGCAGGCCGTCAAAATTCTTGCGCAGCACGAAGTTGACGACGCCCGCGATCGCGTCCGATCCATAGATCGCCGAATTGCCGCCGGTGACGAGATCGACGCGTTCGACCAGATCGTAGGGAATCGTGCTGACGTCGGGCGTGTAGCTGCCGGGAACGGCGGTGACCACGCGACGGCCGTTGACCAGCGTCAGCGTGCGCGCAGTGCCGAGACCGCGCAGATCGAGCAGGCTGAGGCCCGCGGTGCCGATGCTGCCGGTCGAGTTTGCCTGGCTGAAGGTCGAGCGAAGCTGCGGGAGCTGGTTCAGCGCGTCGCCGAGCGAAAACGTCGCCGCGTGCGCCGAGGAGTTCAACCGCCGAGATCGTCGTAACGGGAACCGACTGGTCCAATTTGCGCACACGAATGCGCGAACCGGTAACGACAATGTCATCCGGTGCGTTCTCGACGCCGGCGCTCTCGTCGGCAGCCTGCGACCCCGGTGCGGTGGTCGAGCCGGCTGGCGTTGGCGGAGGGGGCGTGATTTGAGCCGCAGCAGGCAAAGCAATAACAAGCGACACGCCGGTAAGGGCGCTCGCAGACAACAGTCTGAGCTTCATCGATAGTTCCCCATTTCCGGGCGGCGGTTCCGCCTGCCCGATGGGGGTAACAAATAAGAAATGTAGGTCCGGCGCAAACCCTACATTTCACAAACCTGAACCAAAGCTGACAGTTTGTTTAACATGTGACCAAAGTGTCACATTCGCCATATCTGCCAAAATAATCGTTGCCGTGGCGCAATGTTTTCTCGCGTTTTACCGCTCCACACACAGCGCAATCCCCATTCCCCCGCCAATACAAAGCGTTGCCAGCCCCTTCCGCGCATCGCGCTTGGCCATCTCGTACAGCAGAGTCGTCAGGACGCGCGCGCCCGAGGCACCGATCGGATGGCCGATCGCGATTGCGCCGCCGTTCACATTGACGCGATCGGGATTCCAGCCGAGTTCCTTGCCGACCGACAGCGCCTGCGCGGCGAACGCCTCGTTCGCTTCGATCAGATCGAGGTCGGCGACGCTCCATCCGGCCTTTTCCAGTGCGCGGCGGGTTGCCGGGACGGGGCCGATTCCCATGATCGACGGATCGACCCCAGCCGACGCCCAGCTCGCAATGCGCGCGAGGATCGGCGAGCCGCGCTTCTCGGCCTCGGCGCGCGTCATTAGCACCAGGGCGGCGGCGCCGTCGTTGAGGCCGCTGGCGTTCGCGGCGGTGACGGTGCCGTCCTTCTTGAACGCCGGGCGTACGCTCGACACGCTTTCGATCGTCGCGCCGGCGCGGATATACTCGTCATCGGCGACGATCGTGTCGCCCTTGCGGCCCTTGATCGTCACGGGGACGATCTCGTCGCGGAAGCGGCCGGCGCCGCGCGCGGCCTCGGCGAGATTCTGCGAGCGGACCGAGAAGGCGTCCTGCGCCTCGCGTGTGATCTGATATTGCTCGGCAAGGTTCTCGGCCGTGATGCCCATGTGATAATTGTTGAACACGTCGGTCAGGCCGTCGCTGATCATCGTGTCGACCAGCGAAAGATTGCCCATCTTGGTACCACCGCGCAGATTCTGCGCGTGCGGGCTGAGCGACATCGATTCCTGCCCGCCCGCGACCATGATGTGCGCGTCGCCGCACGCGATCGCCTGCGCCGCCAGCGCGACCGCGCGCAGGCCCGATCCGCAGACCTGATTGACGCCCCAGGCCGGGATCTCCTTTGGCACGCCCGCCGCCATCGCCGCCTGGCGTGCTGGGTTCTGCCCCTGCGCGGCAGTGAGGACCTGCCCGAGGATGACCTCCGACACTTCGTCGCCCGCGACTCCGGCTTGCGCGAGCGCCGCCTCGATCGCGATCCGCCCGAGCTCGTGCGCTGGCGTCGCGGCGAAGGCGCCAAGGAAGCTGCCGACGGGCGTGCGCTTGGCGGCGGTGATGACGATGTCCTGCATGGCTCTTCTCCGGCGATATGATGTGGCGGCTATTTAGCGGGCGACAGGGCGTTTAACCACCCCGCCAGCGGTTCCCACAATTGCGCGCGTGCGCCGCGCCCGACGATCATCCCGACATGCCCCGCGGCGAGATTGTGGCGATCGGGGAGATTGGCGGCGGTGGCGGCGGGAACGATGCGATCGTTGAGCGAGACGAAATCGATAGTCGCGCAGCGCAGCGCAGTGGGGTCGATCCTGACGCCGGCAATCTGCCAGGCGCCGCTCCCGGGCCGGTCCTGCGCGATGCAATCCTCGAACAGCTGGCGTCCGGCGGCATAGGGGAGGGGAGCGCCGCCATTCGCCCAATCCTCCATTGCGACGAAGCGCTGCGCCGCCGCGCTGCCGGGCTCGATCGCGGCAAACCCCGCATATTTGGCGATCGTGCGCGCCGGATCGAGTCGCCAGAACCCCGACTGCAACACCTCCATCGGGACCAGCCCCAGCGCCTCGCATGCAGGCTTGGCCGATGCCCACAAGCCCGCCATGTCGGCCCGCGCCGCAGCGCCAAACCCCGCAAAATGCCACGGCGCGGCGATCAGCGCCAACCCGGCGACGTCGGTGAGACACGCCGCGGCGAGCGCCAGCGTCCCGCCGAGGCAATAGCCGACGAGGATCGGCGGCGTGTCGAACTTGGCGATCAGCGGCAGCAGCACGCGCGTGACATGCGCGTCGAGATCGAGCGTGGCCCCCGCCGGGGTTTGCGTCCCCCAATCGAGCAGGAACGGGCGATGCCCTTGCGCGGCGAGCCAGCGCAGCAGCGAGACGTCGGGCAGCAGGTCGAGGATATGCGGCGGATTGATCAGCGAGGGGATGAACAGCACCGCACGGCCGGTCGCGCCCTTCGCGCCGTAATCGCGTAGCCGCGCTTTGCCTTTTCGGTAGCGCGCCGGCATCGGCTTGCGCGCGCGGCCGCGCGGCGCGTCTTGATAGGCACGCAGTCCGGCCAGTGCTGCGGCGCGGCGCTCGGGTGCCGTCGCGGTGTCGGCCAGCAGCATTTCCAGGAATAATGGCAGCGGACGCGGGCCGTGTTGCGATGCGGTAATAATTGGTGGTAGGTTCTGCGCAAACATAGGTCGGGGAGCCCTTCTGCATGAAAAAGACCATTCCGGGTGACGGCCCGGTGACGATCAAGAAGTATGCGAACCGCCGGCTCTACAATACCGAGACGTCTTCCTACATCACCCTCGAACATCTCGCCGCGATGACGCGCGAGGGGCGCGACTTCAAGGTGCTCGACGCGAAGACCGAAGAGGATATCACGCACAATATCCTTACCCAGATCATCATGGAGGAGGAACAGCGCGGCCAGACGATGCTGCCGGTCAACTTCCTGCGCCAGCTGATCGCGATGTACGGCGATTCGATGCAGGCGATGGTGCCAGGCTATCTCGAGGCGTCGATGGACAGCTTCCGCCACAACCAGCAGCAGTTCAAGTCGGCGGTCGAGGGCGCGTTCGCGCAGTCGCCGTTCGCCAACACGCCGTTCGCCGAGATCGCCAAGCAGAACATGGCGATGTTCGAGGCGGCGACCGCGGCGTTCAAGCCGGGCGCGGTGCCGGGCGGCGCGGCGAAACCCGCCCCGGCTGCCGCGATGAGCAAGGATGACGAGATCGCCGCGCTCAAGGCCGAACTCGGCCGGTTGAACGAGAAGATCGAGAAGCTCGGCGACTGACGCATGCTGTGGTGGATTGCCGCGGGCGTCGCGGTCGGGATTGCGGTGCTGGCCGGCGTCGCCGACTGGCGGCGCGACCGGCGTGCTGATCTCGACCGGGTCGGTTGGGTCGATTGGCGCTCGACCCAGATGTTCGCGCTGATCGCCGCCGCAGGATGCGCGATCGTCGCGCAGCACGGATAGGAGCGCCGCGGTTCGCATCGGGTAAGGGCGGAGCGCGTTTCGGCCGGGCGGCGTGGTGCGCTGCCCGGCCTCTTCACGCATACCTCGCACCGCATTCACCGCTCATCGGAAGATTGGCGATGCGGGACATGAGCAGAGTCGCCGCTTGGGACTCTCAGACACAGGCTGCCGCGATATGGACGCGCCAACTGATGTCGTCGACAGTGGTTACGACGTGCAGAAGATCGACAGGAGCCGAATGCGGATTTCGCAGTTTGCGGGAAATCCGTTGCTGCCGAAGGCCGCGTCCGATCGCCTGTCGGCCGGAGCGGGGAAGCTCGGGTCAGGCCGCCCGGTATTGTTCAGCGTCACCGGGACCGGCGTTTGGAACGGTCCTTTGGTACCCTTGGGCCACTGCACCGTATATTGCAGCACCTCGGATACTTCCCCGATCGGCGCCAGGCGTTCGATCAGCGAAAGCGGCAGGCCGTAGAATGGAAAGATGCCGCTGCCGAGGGTGACGCGCAGTTTGGGATCCTACGCAACGGTGGGGGTGTAGCTGAGAAACTGGATGTGATCGGGCTGCGGATAGATCGCCGAATCCGCGAGCTTGTATCGGAGGCCAAACTTCTCGGCGGCCTGCTTCAAGATCGCGCGCCCGCTCATATAGGTGATCGGTCCGTTCGGAATATAGTTTCCTTGCGGATCCTGCACATAGGACGGGAGATCGGGTTTGAACTCGATGTTCTGGAAGAAATGAATTCCGACGCCGTATAACGTGATCATGTCACTCTCCGGATAATGATGAGGATCAGTATAGGATTCTATGGACCTTACAGATTACCCGCACTCTGTGCCCTGATTGTATGTGCCTTATCCTCGTGCAGCTCAATAATTACAGGATATTGATGCCGTATATGGCGCAATCTAATGATCGAACCATGCAATTTACATACGTAGAGCGATGACGAACGCCAGATGGTCGATCGATCTGCTTGGTTGGATGGGGGTGCCGGCTGGCGGCATCCCGCAGTTTTCCAGGCGCAGCGTACCCGTCGGACCAGCGCGACACGCTGCGCTCGAATGGCGCGATGCGCTGGCAAATCTGGATCTTTTTTTATCGCGTGCGCGGTGGCGGCTGCCATGAGTCCGGCTTGGTAGACCCGCCATGCGCCCCACGCCCGCGGCGGTTCAGCAGATGTATGCGGGCACGCATGCGCGCGAACGAATCGTACCCTGACTGACCGTTCGCCAACCGGGGCCGTCGTCGTAGTTTCGGTCGTGGGTAGAGGTCCGGCCCAGCTATAGCCGGTCCCAGGCGTGGCGTGGCACCGAGCGCTTCATCACTCCGGCATGGTCGAGCGAATGCGGCTTACAAGCACGCCTCGAGATACGCCTGATCGAACCCGAACGTCCGCGCCTTTTCGAGCGTGTAGGGGCGCAGGCCCATCGAGCGATATTCGCCGATGATCTTTCCGTCGGCCGATTCGTCGAGATACTCGAACTTGAAGAGCTCCTGCGTGACGATCACCGGGCCTTCCATGCCGATCACTTCGGTGACGTTGGTGACGCGGCGCGAGCCGTCGCGCAGGCGCTTCACCTGGATGATCATCTCGACCGAATCGGCGATCTGACGCGAGATCGCTTCCTTGGGCACCTTGATGTCGGACATCATCACCATGTTCTCCATACGCGCGAGCGCCTCGCGCGGGGAGTTGGCGTGGAGCGTACACATCGAGCCGTCGTGACCGGTGTTCATGGCAGCTAACATGTCGAAACACTCGCTGCCGCGGATTTCGCCGAGGATGATGCGATCCGGGCGCATACGCAGCGCGTTCTTGACGAGATCGCGGATGCTGATCTCGCCCTGGCCTTCGAGATTGGCGGGACGCGTTTCGAGCGGGAGCCAGTGCGGCTGCTGCAGGCGAAGTTCGGCCGCGTCCTCGATCGTCAGCACGCGCTCGCCCGGGTCGATCATCTTCGACAAGGCGTTGAGCATCGTCGTCTTGCCCGAGCCGGTACCGCCCGAGATGACGACGTTGAACCGGCACGCGCCGGCTATCTTCAGCGCGGTCGCCATTTTCGGGCTCATCGAACCGAAGCCCGCCATCATGTCGAGCGTGATCGGCTTGGCCGAGAATTTACGAATCGAGATCGCGGTGCCGCGCAGCGACAGCGGCGGGACGATGACGTTGACGCGGGATCCGTCCTTGAGGCGGGCGTCGGCGAGCGGGGTGGTCTGGTCGACGCGACGGCCGACCGAGTTGCAGATGCGCTGCGCAATCTGGAAGAGATGCTCCTCGTCGCGGAACTGAATCTGCGCGAGTTCGAGCTTGCCCTTGCGCTCGACATAGGTCTGCTCGGGGCCGTTGACCATGATGTCGGTGATGTTCGGATCGGCGAGCAATTCCTCGAGCGGCCCGAGCCCGAGCAATTCGTCGACCAACACCTTTTCGAGCGCGAACTGTTCGCGGCGGTTGAGCGTCAGCTTCAGTTCGGCGAGCACTTCGCCGATGATCGGGCGGAATTCCTCGGCGAGTTCGTCCTTGTCGAGCGTTGCCGCCGCCTCGGGATCGACGCGTTCGAGCAGGCGCGGGAGCACCTGCTCCTTGATCTTGTGGATCGAGCTTTCGAAGCCTTCGACCTTCGAGCTGCCCGATTCGCCCGACAACGCCTGGCGGTCGGCGAGGCGCTGCATCGCGTCCTGCTGCATGCCCGGCATCGTGCCGAATGCTTCGGGTTCTGCACCGCTCGGGAGCGGGGGGAACTGCTCGCCCGCGCCGGCCGCCGATTCGCCGTCGGCAGGACGCGAACCGCCGCCCTGCATCGGGCGTGCGACGCCGAACGCGGGTCTCGCGCCTGCGCCCGTCATGCCAGGTCGACGCCCAAATGCACTCATGCCGACAGTTTCCTCATGCTTGGCGACAAGCGTTAGGGGAGAGTGTTTGACATTTTCCTAACCAAACCGCGTGGCGGGGGCCGCGCAGACAGCCAAAACGAAAAACGGGCACCGTCATCGTGATGATGACAGTGCCCGATTGCAGTAGCGTGGAAAGCTTAAGCGGTGCGCTCGGCGAGCACCGTCAGGCCGGTCGCGCTGACCTCGGCGAAACCGCCTTCGATCGCGATCAGCTCGGGCTCGCCCTTTTCGGTGCGATAGACCGACAGCGCGCCGTCGCGGATCGTCGACATGACGGGCGCATGGCCCTCGAGCACGCCGAAATCCCCCTCGGTGCCGGGAACGACGACCATATAGACCTCTTCCGAACGGACGAGCTTCTCAGGGGTGACGAGTTCGAAGTGCAGCATTTCTTGTCTCTCTAAGCCCCTCCCCTTTAGGGGAGGGGTTGGGGTGGGGGACGCAGGCGCAGGTCTCGGTGAGACACGCCCCACCCCCAACCCCTCCCCTGAAGGGGAGGGGCTTGCATAGGATTAGGCTTCCTTGGCCATCTTCTCGGCCTTGGCGATCACTTCGTCGATGCCGCCGACCATGTAGAAGGCGCTCTCGGGCAGGTGATCGTACTCGCCGTCGACCACGGCCTTGAACGACTTCACGGTGTCTTCGACCTGGACGAACTTGCCGCTGATGCCGGTGAAGACCTCTGCGACGTGGAACGGCTGGCTGAGGAAGCGCTGGATCTTGCGAGCGCGCGAAACGGTCGACTTATCTTCTTCCGACAGCTCGTCCATGCCCAGAATCGCGATGATGTCCTGCAGCGACTTGTAGCGCTGCAGCGTCTCCTGGACGCGGCGGGCGGTGTCGTAATGCTCCTGGCCGACGATCGCCGGGGTCAGCACGCGGCTGGTCGAGTCGAGCGGATCGACCGCCGGGTAGATGCCCAGCTCCGAAATCGCGCGGTTGAGGTTGGTCGTCGCGTCCAGATGGGCGAACGAGGTTGCCGGCGCCGGATCGGTAAGATCGTCGGCCGGAACGTAGATCGCCTGCACCGAGGTGATCGAGCCCTTGTTCGTGGACGTGATGCGCTCTTGCAGCGCGCCCATGTCGGTCGACAGCGTCGGCTGATAGCCCACGGCCGACGGAATACGACCGAGCAGTGCCGACACTTCCGAACCCGCCTGGGTGAAGCGGAAGATGTTGTCGACGAAGAACAGAACGTCCTGGCCTTCGACATCGCGGAAATATTCGGCGATCGTCAGGCCCGAGAGCGCGACGCGGGCACGCGCGCCTGGCGGCTCGTTCATCTGGCCGAACACGAGCGCGACCTTCGAACCTTCGGGGGTCGGGTTGCCGTCGGCATCCTTGGCGATGACGCCTGCGTCGAGGAACTCGTGGTACAGATCGTTCCCCTCGCGGGTACGCTCGCCGACGCCGGCGAACACCGAGGTGCCGCCATGCCCCTTGGCGATGTTGTTGATCAGTTCCTGAATGAGCACGGTCTTGCCGACGCCGGCGCCGCCGAACAGGCCGATCTTGCCGCCCTTTGCATACGGCGCGAGCAGATCGATGACCTTGATGCCGGTGACCAGAATCGCGCTCTCGGTCGACTGATCGACGAAGAGGGGGGCCGGGGCGTGGATCGGCATCGTCTCGGTGTGGCCGACCGGGCCGCGCTCGTCGATCGGCTCGCCGATGACGTTGAGGATGCGGCCGAGCGTCTGCGGGCCGACGGGGACGCGGATCTGCGAGCCGGTGTCGGTGACTTCCTGGCCGCGGGTCAGACCCTCGGTCGAGTCCATCGCGATCGTGCGGACGGTGTTCTCACCGAGATGCTGCGCGACTTCGAGCACGAGGCGGTTGCCGTTGTTCGACGTCTCGAGCGCGTTGAGAATCGCGGGGAGGCGATCCTGCTCGAAGGTCACGTCGACGACGGCGCCGATGACCTGGCTGATACGGCCAACGCTGTTCGTAAGCGCCGGGGCGAGTGTGTCTGGGGCGGTTGCCATGATGCTTTCCTCGTATCGACTACTTGAGCGCTTCGGCGCCGGAGATGATTTCCACCAGCTCGGTGGTGATCGCGGCCTGGCGGCTGCGGTTGTACTGGATCGTCAGGCGATTGATCATGTCGCCGGCATTGCGCGTCGCATTGTCCATCGCGGTCATGCGGCTGCCCTGCTCCGACGCGGCGTTTTCGAGCAATGCGCCGAAGATCTGGATCGCGATGTTGCGCGGCAGCAGCTCGGCGAGGATCGATTCCTCGTCGGGCTCATATTCGACTGCGGCGGTCGCCGACGATGCGGCAACGTCGTTCGCGGCCGACGGCAGCGCGACCGGAATGATCTGGCGGCCGACCGGCTCCTGCACCAGCGCCGACTGGAAGCGGGCGTAGAACAGATGCGCGACGTCGAACTCGCCGGCTTCGTAGCGTGCGATCAGATCGTCGGTGATCGCCTTGGCATCGACGAAGGCGACGGTCTTGATGTGGCTCATCTCGTGATCGGTGAGGATCTGCGTCGGGAAGAAACGCTTGATCACGCGGCCCTTCTTGCCGGCGATGTAGAACTTCACCGTCTTGCCGGCGCGCTCGAGCTCTTCGGCCTTGCGGCGGGCCGCACGGACGATGTTCGAGTTGAACGCGCCTGCGAGGCCGCGCTCCGAGGTCGCGATGACCAGCAGATGGACCTGGTCCTTGCCGGTGCCGGCGAGCAGCTTGGGGCTCGATTCGCTGACGGTCACCTTCGATGCGAGGCTCGCCATCACCTGCTCGAGGCGCAAGGCGTAGGGACGCGCCGCGATCGCCGCTTCCTGCGCACGGCGCAGCTTGGCGGCGGCGACCATCTTCATCGCCTTGGTGATCTTCTGCGTCGACTTCACCGAGCCGATGCGGATCTTGAGGGCTTTAAGCGAGGCCATTCTAGTTCCCTGTTCGTCATTCCCGCGAAGGCGGGAATCCATTTTCCCCAACTTCGAAATAAGGGGCTTTCGAGATTATGGATCCCCGCCTGCGCGGGGATGACGGTTTAACCCGATCGTCCGTTACGCAAACGTCTTCGAAAACGCACCGAGCGCGGTCTTCAGCGCCTCGGTCGTCTCCTTCGACAGGTCGCGCTTGTCGCGGATGTCGGTCAGGAGATCGGCGTAGCTGCTGCGCATCTCGGCGAGCATCGCCTGCTCGTAGCGGACGACGGCGTTGACCGGCACGGTGTCGAGGAAGCCGTTCGTGCCAGCGAAGATCGACACGGTCTGCTCTTCGAACGGCATCGGCGCGAACTGCGCCTGCTTGAGCAGCTCGGTCAGGCGCGCACCGCGGTTGAGCAGCTTCTGCGTCGAGGCGTCGAGATCCGAGCCGAACTGCGCGAACGCCGCCATTTCGCGATACTGTGCGAGCTCGAGCTTGATCGAGCCCGAGACCTTCTTCATCGCCTTGGTCTGGGCGGCCGAGCCGACGCGCGACACCGACAGGCCGACGTTGATCGCCGGGCGGATGCCCGCGAAGAACAGGTCGGTCTCGAGGAAGATCTGGCCGTCGGTGATCGAGATCACGTTGGTCGGGATGTAGGCCGACACGTCGCCCGCCTGCGTCTCGATGATCGGCAGCGCGGTGAGCGAGCCGCCCCCGTTGGCGTCGTTCATCTTTGCCGCGCGCTCGAGCAGGCGGCTATGGAGATAGAACACGTCGCCGGGATAGGCTTCGCGGCCCGGCGGGCGGCGCAGCAGCAGCGACATCTGGCGGTAGGCGACGGCCTGCTTCGACAGATCGTCATAGACGATCACGGCATGCATGCCGTTGTCGCGGAAATATTCGCCCATCGCGCAACCGGTGTACGGCGCGAGGAACTGCAGCGGGGCAGGGTCCGACGCGGTCGCCGCGACGACGATCGAATAGTCCATCGCGCCCTGCTCGGTCAGCGTGCGGACGAGCTGTGCGACGGTCGAGCGCTTCTGGCCGACCGCGACGTAGATGCAATAGAGCTTCTTCGACTCGTCGTCGCCCTGATGCGCTGCCTTCTGGTTGATGAAGGTGTCGATCGCGACCGCCGACTTGCCGGTCTGGCGGTCGCCGATGATCAGCTCGCGCTGGCCACGGCCGACGGGAACGAGCGCGTCGATTGCCTTGAGGCCGGTCTGGACGGGTTCGTTGACCGAGGTGCGCGGGATGATGCCCGGTGCCTTGACTTCGACGCGGCTACGCTGCGTCGTCTCGATCGGGCCCTTGCCGTCGATCGGGTTGCCGAGGCCGTCGACCACGCGGCCGAGCAGCGCCTTGCCAACGGGGACGTCGACGATCGTGCCGGTGCGCTTGACGACGTCACCTTCCTTGATCTGCGAGTCCGACCCGAAGATCACGACGCCGACATTGTCGGCCTCGAGGTTGAGCGCCATGCCCTGCACGCCGTTCGAGAATTCGACCATCTCGCCCGCCTGGACGTTGTCGAGCCCGAAGATGCGCGCGATGCCGTCACCGACGCTGAGCACCTGGCCGGTTTCCGAAACCTGCGCTTCGGTGCCGAAATTGGCGATCTGGTCCTTGATGACCTTCGAGATTTCTGCGGCGCGGATATCCATGACTTAACCTTTCATCGCGTGCGCGAGAGCATTGAGACGAGTGCGAATCGAGCTGTCGATCCGCTGCGAGCCGATCTGGACGACCAGACCGCCGAGGAGGGTGGGGTCGACCGAGAGATCGACCGAGACATCGGTGCCGATGCGGGTGCGCAGCTGCTGCTTGAGCGCTTCGACCTGCTCCTCGGTGAGCGGATGCGCCGAAGTCACTTCGGCGGTCGTCTCGCCGCGGTGGCGCGCGGCCAGGTCGCGGAAGGCGCGGATGATCGCGGGGAGCTGCGACAGCCGGCGGTTGTCGGCGAGCACGCCGAGGAATTTCGCGGTGGTGTCGTCGACGTCGATCATCTCGGCGGCGGACGCGACGGCCTTGGCCGCCTGCTGGCGCGAAACGACCGGACTGCCGATCAGCTGCGCGAACTCGCTCGACTGCGCGATCGCAGCGCGGACGCGGCCGAGGCTCGCCTCGACGGCGTCGATCGATTTGGTGTCACGCGCGAGCTCGAACAAAGCGGTGGCATAGCGGCCGCTTAAGCTTGCTTGAATACCGCCGGATGCTTCCACGCGATTGAGGTCCTCTTGGGCACGATTGGTGGCCCCATGCAAAAAGAGGGCGCTGGGGAATGCGCCTTCAGATGGGATGGCGAGCGGTTAGCATCGGCTCGGGTCGCTTGCAAGCCATGCGCACAAAGCGGCCCTATCGCCTCAAGAAGGCGCGTCTTTCACGCAACTGTAATATTGGCTTAACCATTGGTTGTGAGCTTTCCGACAATAATGTCGGACATGAAACGAATCGCTTCCGCTCCGCATGTCTCGCTGTTTCGCTTCTGGATCGATCGTATTGCGGCGCGCTGGGATGCCGGCGGGCGCAATCTGCGGATGCAGTTGCGGCGCATCGTCGGCAGCTTGCTGGCGATTCAGGCGCTGCTTGCGCTCGCCCTGATCGGCACGACCCTGGCGACAAGCCACCGCGTCAGCGTGCTGGTGGTCGATCGCTTCTATCCGATCGGCGAGTTGCAGCGCGTCAACGCCAGCTACGCAACCGCATTGCTTACCGCGCACAAGGTGCGCAGCGGCAATCTCTCGGCGACCGGCGCGATCGCAACGATCCAGGCGACGCGCGCCGAGATCGCAACGAACTGGGCGGCGTTCACCCAGCACGGATTCGATATGCGGCGGGCGGGCCAGGTCGCGCAGGTCGCGGCGGCGCGGCACGAGGCCGATGCCGCGCTCGACCGTCTGCTCGACCTGCTCCGCGCCCGGCGGCTCGACCAGCTCGATTTCTTCGTCAGCGGGCCGCTCTACGCCGCGATCGATCCGTTGACCGCCTCGACCACCACCTTGATGACCGATCTGCGCGCCGATGCGACGCGCGAAAGCGCTGCGCTCGATACCGGGTTCGTCGAGGTCTATCTGCTCGTCGCCTTCGTGACCGTGGTGGCGGTGCTCGTCGCATTCTGGGGGATGCGGATGCTGAGCCTGCGCGTTGAACGGCCGCTCGCACTGATCGCCGAGGCCACGCGCGACATAACGCTCGAGCGTGCCGACGCGCCGATCCCTGCGCTCGACCGCAGCGACGAAATTGGCGACATCGCGCGTGCGCTTGCCTATGCGCGGGAACGCTCGGCCGAGGCGCGCCGGCTGAGCGAGGAAGCCCGCCACACCGCCGATGCGCTTTACGCCAGCGAGCGGCGCGAGGATGTCGCACGCGCCAAGCGCGCCGCGTATCTCGATTCGCTGTTCGAAGTGTTCGAACGCGCGGCCGGGCTTTCGGTGCGCCAACTCGCTTCGACCGGGCCGGCCTTGCGCGAGACCGCTGCGGCGATGTCGAGCGAGGCGGGGACGACCGAGAAGCACGCGATGGCGACCGCCGCGCTGACCGAGCAGAGCGCGAACAACGCGCGCACGATCGCGCAATCGGCGAGTGCGCTTGCCGGTGCGATCGAACAGATCAGTCGCGCCGCGAACGAATCGCGCGCGGGCGTCGCGACGGCGCGCGCGCGCACGCTCGAGGGGCGGGGGCATGCCGAATCGATGGGCGCGCTCGTGGCGGAGATCGCCGCGGTGCTCGACATGATCGCGGCGGTCGCCGGACAGACCAATCTGCTCGCGCTCAACGCGACGATCGAGGCGGCGCGCGCGGGCGAGGCGGGGCGCGGCTTCGCGGTCGTCGCCGAGGAAGTGAAGGGGCTCGCGCGCCAGACGCAGACCGCAGCGGGGCGGATCGAGGCCCGGCTCGCTGCGGTGCGCACCGCGAGCGACACTGTGCTCGCCACGATCGAATCGGTCGACGGGCTGGTTGCGGAACTCGACCAGTCGTCGGCCAATGTCGCGCACGCGGTCGACCAGCAGCGCGGAATGACGCAGGCGATCGCCTATGCCATCGCCGAGGTCGAGGACGGTACTGCCGATGCCGCCGCCAACATGCAGACGCTGCGCGAACGCGCCGAACGCTCGCGCCAGACGTCGGACGACGTGACGCGCACCGCCGAGGATGTCGCGGGCAGCGTCGAGCGGCTGCGCGGGCAGATCAACCAGCTGATGGCCGACGTCCGCGCCGCCTGATCGCGCTTCCGTGCACGCCGCAATGTTGCTAGCGGCGCGGTCGCGGGGGCGACAGTGACGGAGAGTGAAATGACCGGCCAGATGCAGCAGATGACGATGTCCGACGGCGCCGCGATCGGCGTCTATCACGCGCAGCCGAGCGGCGCGCGCAAGGGCGGGCTGGTGCTGGTCCAGGAGATTTTCGGCGTCACCCCGCATATCCGCGCGCTGTGCGACGCATATGCCGCCGACGGCTATGAAGTGCTCGCGCCCGCGATCTTCGATCGCGAGCATCCCGGCTTCGAGGCCGATCACGACGCCGAGGGCATGGCGCAGGGCATCAAGCTCGCGCGCGAGCTCCACCCGTTCGACCTGAGCCTCGCCGATGTGCAAACCTGTGTCGACACGCTCGCCAAGGACGGGCCGGTGTTCGTTGTCGGCTATTGCTATGGCGGTTCGGTCGCGTGGTTCGCGGCGACGCGGATGCACAATGTCGCGGCGGCCTCGGCCTATTATGGCAGCATGGTGCCCGCCGCCGCCGACGAGGAGCCCAAGGTTCCCGTCATTCTCCATTTCGGCCGCGAGGATCAGGGCATCCCGATGGACGGCGTCGAGAAGGTCATCGCCAAGGCGTGGCCGAACGCAACGGTCTATGTCTACGAAGCGGGCCACGGCTTCAATTCGGACCGCCGCGAAGCCTATGACGCCGAGAGCGCCAAGCTCGCCAGGGCGCGCACGCTCGAGCTGTTCGCCGCCAACGCAGGCTGACGCTGCGCTTTGAGCGCAAGCGCCGGGATGGCGCGGCGTGGTCCTGCGGCTACAAAGCTCGCATGACCACGACGCGCCTCCCGCTCGACCCAGACGCCGCCTGGCGCGCCTTCGAGGCGCGCGACCGGCATTCCGATGGCCGCTTCGTTGGCGCGGTGAAGACCACCGGCATCTATTGCAAGCCGAGCTGCCCGGCCCGCCGCCCCAAGCGCGAGAATATGGATTTCTATCGCACGCCGGAGGAAGCCCGCGTGGCCGGGTTCCGCGCGTGCCTGCGCTGCACCCCCGATGAGGTCGGCCGCGACCGGATCGCGGTGGCGCGGGCGATCGCGCTGATCGAGGCGGCCGACGAACTGGTCGCGCTCGATACGATCGCCGCGCAGGTCGGCTATGCGCCGCATCACTTCCACCGCCTGTTCAAACGCGCCACCGGCGTGACGCCCGCCGCTTATGCGCGCGGCTTGATGGCGGGCCGCGCCGCGCGTGCGCTGACCGAGGAAAGGACGGTGACCGCGGCCCTGTACGAGGCCGGCTATTCGGCGCCGAGCCGCTTCTACGAAGGCGGCGCCAAGCGGCTCGGGATGAGTCCGAGCGCGTGGCAGCACGGCGGCGAGGGGGTGACGATCCGCTGGATCCTCGCCGAGACCTCGCTCGGTGCGATGCTCGTCGCGGCGACCGACAAGGGTTTGTGCCGCGTATCGTTCGACGAGGATGAAGCGGCCCTTCGCGCGCGCTTCCCGCAGGCCGAGATCGTTCCGGGCGACGCAGCACTCGCCGATCTTGCCGCACGCGTCGTCGCGAGTGTCGAATCTCCCGAGCGCGACCAGGATCTGCCGCTCGACGTCCGCGGTACGGCTTTCCAGGAGGCGATCTGGCAAGCACTTCGCGAAATCCCCTTGGGCGAGACGCGCAGCTATTCCGACCTGGCCGCCGCCGCGGGCAACCCCAAGGCGGTCCGCGCGGCCGGGAGCGCGTGCGGCGCCAATCCGGTGTCGATCGTCGTGCCATGCCACCGCGCGCAGCGCAGCGACGGGACGCTCGGCGGCTACGCCTATGGGATCGACCGCAAGGTCGCGCTGCGCGACCGCGAGGGCGTGGAATGACCGGCTTCGTCATTCGCGGGATCGACCCCGCGCCGTTCGTCCCGCTCTACGGTTTGTCCGATGCGGCGCTGCGCGGGCACGGCGCGCTGCGGATGACGGTCGATGCCAGTCCAGGTTTCCCGTGCCGCGTCTCGCTCGAGGATCTCGCGGTCGGCGAAACGGTTTTGCTGCTCAATTACGAGCATCTGCCGGTCGATACGCCGTACCGCGCACGCCACGCGATCTTCGTGCGCGAAGGCGAAACGCAGGTCGCGCACTATGCCGACCGCGTGCCGCAGCTATTGTCGATCCGGCTGTTGTCGCTGCGCGCCTTCGATGCCGCAGGCATGATGCGCGACGCCGACGTGATCGAGGGCAGTGACCTGGTGCCCGCGATCGAGCGCCTCTTCGCCGACCCCGCCATCGCCTATCTCCACGCACACAATGCCAAGCCGGGCTGCTTCGCCGCGCGGATCGACCGCGGCTCAGCCGCCTGACGGCGTCGGGCTGGCCATAGCCCCGGCGGGCGCCGCTTCGCACTGATAGACGATCTTCTCGTTCGGCCGCGCCGGCAGGCTTGTGCGGATCGCCGCCTGTTGCGAGGCGAGATTGGCGCGCCCGGCTTCGTCGGGGGAACAGGCCTTCAGTGTGACCTGCGACCGGATCTTGCGCAGCTCGTCCATCTGGTCGGCGCCGAGGAAGTAGCGCGTCGTGACATAGCTGCGCGTCGCCGGATCGAACTGCAGCACCGACACCGTCTGCTCCTGCGCGGGGACGAGGATGCGGTCCCATTTGCTGCCATTCTCGGCATATTGCGTTCGGCCGTTCATGCACCCGGCCTGGCCCCAGTCGATCGTCGTGTCGGTCGTCGCCGACGAGACGACGCGGCTGCGCTCGGGCACGAAACGGCACACCAGCTTGCCGAGCGGCGCGCGCGACGACATCGGCGCGACGGGCGGGTCAATCTTTGCGGTTTCCGTAGGTGTGGCGAGCATCGGCGTTTCGGTCGGACGCAGCAGGAACAGCACGACCGCCCCCACCATCATCAACGCGCCGATCCCCCACGCCCAGATCGCCCCGCGCCGCAGCGCCTGCGCATCGAGCAGCCCGCCCGCGCCGATCGCCATCGCGCCGAGCACGAGCAGCAGGGTGGCGATCGCCATCACGTTCTCGCGGTGGCGGTCGGCGGCGTCGCGCGCTGCAATCCACGCGGCGTCGCGCGCCACCAGCGCCTTGCCTGCGGCATCGCGCCGCGCACTGTCGGCAAGCGCGGCGGCCTTGGCTTCGGCTTGCGCATCGACCTTGTCGATATCAGCGATGCTGGTGCACGGCGTGCCGACCGCGGCATAGCTTTGCTTGGCGCGGATCAGAAACGCGGTGAGCTCGCTATTGGCGATCGCGAAGCCGAAACTCGAATCGCCTTCCTCGCCGCGCGTGATCGCCGAATTGACGCCGATCACGCGCCCGCACGGATCGAGCAACGGGCCGCCCGAATTGCCGCGCGCGATCTGCGCAGTGTGGAGCATCACCGCGGTGCCCGACATCTGCCGCCGCCCCGAAAACACGCCCTCGGAGCGGATCGGCGAGAGCGGGTGGATGTAATCGACCGCCGATTTCGCGGTCGCCATGTCGACATTGCCGGGATAGCCGAGCGCGGTGACCAGGCTGCCTTCATCGACCGGCCCGGTATAGATCGCGGTGGTCGGGATCGGCTTGCCGGTGAATTCGATCAGCGCGAGGTCGTGTGCGGTGTCGAGCGCGATGACCTTGCCCTGATAGCTTTTCGAGCCCTCCGAAGGCACGATGCCGATCACGACATTGCCGGGATAGCGCGACAGCAATTCGACGACATGCGCGTTGGTGACGATCCGGTTGGGCGCCACGGCAAATCCACTGCCGTGGCCGAAGCCGACGACCTCATCGTCGACGATCGCGATCGTCACCACGCGCACCACGCCGCGCGCAGTGGCAGAGATGTCGTCGGCGCGCGCGGGGGGCGCGGCGAAGAGGGCCAGGCCGAGCGTAGCGAGCGTGACGACCCAGCACCGCGCGAGCACGCCGATCATCAGCGTCGCCCATGCCGGGCGAGCGTCGATCGGCAGGGCGGACGGCGGGATTGATGTTGGCATGGCTGGGATTCTGGCAGGATCGCGCCGTGGGGAACAGGGGAAAGTGTCTTCGGTGGGGTCAGCCGAGGCGCGCAACGGTTGGCCGGTCGGCCACGCCCGCACTGCGTGGAAAATACCTAACGGCGCGAGCGGCATGGTTAGCCGTCTATACAGGAGAAGGCGGTCCTGCGACCGGCGCGCCTGGGCGGTACTGTAGATATCCCGAAGATACGCCCGCGGGGAAACCGATACTGTCCAGGCGATAGAGAGGTGCTCCACGGTCCGCGATGCTTTTAGACCGGCCCTATCCCGATCCCGACAACGAGCCGCTGCGGCTCGCCGAACTGACGCGCTATGCGATTCTCGATACCCCGCCAGAGCCGGTGTTCAACGACGTGGTGCGGCTTGCGCAAAGCATGTTCGGCGTCGAATCGAGCGCGCTGTCGTTCGTCGATGCCGAGCGGCAATGGTTCAAGGCGCGATTGGGAATAGCCTTTGCCGAGACGCGGCGCGAGCATGCGTTCTGCACGCGTACGATCCTGCGCGATGCGCCGATGGTCGTCGCCGATGCGACGCTCGACCCGCGCTTCAGCGCCAATGCGCTGGTGGTCCGCGCGCCCAATATCCGCTTTTATGCCGGCGCGCCGCTGACCACACGGGGCGGCTTCAATATCGGCACCGTCTGCCTGATCGATTCAACGCCACGCGCGGATTTTCGCGTGCGCGAGCGACGGCAATTGGAAACGCTGGCGCATTTCGTGATGGCCGAAATCGATCGCCGCGTGGCGCGCGGCGAACGGCGCGTTGCGCAGCGTTACGGTGTTGTCTTGGGCGGGATGGTGAGCGGCTATGGCGTCCCGCCGACACCGGTGGACGTCACCGACATCTCGGCCCACGGTGCGATGATCCGAGGGCTGCCGTCCCAATTGGGCGAGGCGGGTGCGGTGATCCTGACGATCCGCAACATGGTGGTCGCATCGACCGTGGCCTGGGCATATGGCGACAGGGCGGGCCTGAAATTTCAAGGCGAAATCGATCCGGTCCTGTTGGCGCGGATGAACGACCAGATTCGCAACGTCGCCAAGCCGCGGGGAGCCCGGCGGGACGAGGCCTCGATCACCGCGCCGTGACGGCTCGCTGCGATGCCGACGGTATGAGAGTCAGCTTTTTTCCGGCTTTTCCGATTTCGCCGGCGAAGCCTGCTTCTTTTCGAGTCGCTCGAGCATCTCGCGCGCGCTCTCGTCCTTAGCGCCGGCGCCGGCAAGCCGATATTTGAGCGACATCTTGTCGTCGCGCGCCTTGTCCTTCGCGCTCTGCTCACCGCTCGCGCGCGTCCTGAAGGCCAGCGGCCGAATCGTATCGATGGCATCGCCCAGCATGTCGCGGGCTTCGAAATCCGACGCCACCATCCGGCGTAATTCGGCGTTCTCCGGCATCGTTTCGAATGCTGCGAGCAAGCCGTTCTGCGCCCCCGCAGGTGGCAGAACGCCTTGTGCGGTGAAGCTCTCGTAATAGGCCTTGAGGATGCGGGGCGTGTGCGGCGAAAGCCGGTTGGCGGCGAGGATCGACTGGCGGGCCGCGGTCCAGCGGGCCGGATCGGCGACCTTGGCGACGCGCAGTCCCTCGATATCGAGCATTCCCTGGAACATCAGCGCCCGCGGATCCTGCGGCGCGATCTTCATCCAATGCGCGACGGTGGCGCGCGCCGCATCGTGATGCTGGACGAGCATTTGCGCATCGGTCAGCACCGCGAGCGCCGAAGGATCGTCAGGATAAGATGCCACGATACTGGCAAGCCGTTGTTCGAAATCGGCGAAACCGGCGGCCGGGACACCCGCGCTCAACCGGATTTGAAACGGGACCATCGCGCTTTGCGCGGCGCTCAAGGTCTGCGTCGTGATGGGGCCGGGATCGAGCTTTTTGAACGGCAGGTCGAGCACCTGGTGGTTTCGCACTGCCGCATAGTCGCGCAGTTCCGCATCGAGCGCCGCGACGTTGCCGAACGCCTTGGTCGCCGCGGCCTCGAAGCTGCTGCCGTCGTTGATCGCCTTGAGATAAGCGGTCAGCTGGCCGGGCCGCTTTTGCGTCGTCGACAGATAATGAACGAGCAGCCAGCCTTCGGCATAGAGCAGATAGACGTCGGTCACATCGCTGTAGCGGCGGGCGGAGAGGACTTGCGAGATCGGTATCCAGGCGTTGTCGTTCAGCGACTTGTAGCGGTTTTCCAGCGGGATCCCGACGGTCGTCACATCCTTCGCGCCGATCTTCGTCGTCCCATAAAAATCGGCGAAGCCCTCGATGTACCAGGTCGGGTACGCGCCGGAAAAGTTATGGAACATGAACTGGTGCGCGAGTTCGTGGAACAGCACGACCTGCGCGAACGAGCCGTCATCCCCGTCGATGCCCGTCCGCGGCATCACGGTGTACGATCCGCGAATGTCGTCGTCATAATAGCCCGCAACACCGCCGCTCGGGAACGGCATCGTGTCTTGCACCGCGGATTGGGTGGGCATCATGAACACGCGAATCGGCGTCGTGTTGGGCGTCATCTTGGTGCCGGATATGACCCGCAGTACGACCTCATACTTTTCGAGCCGCTCTGCCAGGGCGCGCGCGTTCGCCTCGCTGCCTTCGGTGTAGACGATGAAATTGGTCGAGGTCGCCGTCCGCCACGTAGCACCGGCCGCGCTGGACGTGGCCGCCAAGAGCGCAGCAAATACCCATTTACGCAACATGTTCAGCCCCCGCCACATATTGCCGAGCAGCGTATCGGCCCGTTGCGAGCACGGCAAGCCAGGTTACACGAAGCTATACGGGTCCACATCCACCACGACGCGCACCTTGCTCGGCCAGTCGAGACCACCAAGCCAGTCGCGCACAACGTCTTGCACCGCGAGCCCGCGCTTGGCGTGGATCAGCAGACGGAAGCGGTGCCGCCCGCGCAGCATCGCGAGCGGGGCGGGGGCGGGGCCGTAGACCTCCATCGCATCGAGCTGCGGCGCGGCGCGGCCGATCAGTCGGGCGGTCTCGAGCGCGGCCTGCTGGTCCTCGCTCGACACCACGATCCCGGCGAAGCGCCCGAACGGTGGCGCATTGGCCTCGCGGCGATGCTCGGTCTCGGCGCTGTAAAACGCCTCCGTGTCGCCCGAGACCAGCGCCTTCATCACCGCGGCATCAGGGCTGTGCGTCTGGATATAGACGTGCCCCGGCTTGGCGCCGCGCCCGGCGCGCCCGGCGACCTGGCAGATCTGCTGGAAGGTCCGCTCGCTTGCGCGCAGATCGCCACCGTCGAGGCCGAGATCGGCATCGATCACCCCGACCAGCGTGAGGTTGGGGAAGTGATAGCCCTTGGTGACGAGCTGCGTGCCGACGACGATGTCGATGTCGTGCGCTTCCATCCGCGCGACGAACTCGGCGGCCTTGGCGGGCGACCACATCGTGTCCGAGGTAACGACCGCGATCTTGGCGGTGGGGAACAGCGCGGTCACTTCGTCGGCAATCCGCTCGACGCCGGGGCCGACCGCGGCGAGTGTGTCCTCGTTATGGCATTCGGGGCAGATCTTCGGGACCGGCTCGGTATGGCCGCAATGGTGGCACGCGAGGCGGCGGACGAGGCGGTGCTCGACCATCCACGCGGTGCAATTGGGGCATTGAAAGCGGTGGCCGCAGGTGCGGCACAGCGTCAGCGGCGCGTAACCGCGGCGGTTGAGGAAGAGGAGCGATTGTTCGCGCCGTTCGAGCGTCGCTTCCATCGCTTTCACAAGCCGCGGCGCGATCCAGCGGCCGCGTTCGGGCGGCTCGGCGATCAGGTCGATCGCCTCGATCGCGGGCATTTCGGCGGCACCCCAGCGGCCGGGCAGCTTGACCTCGGCATAACGGCCGAGCGCGACCTGCTGGCGCGTCTCGATCGCTGGCGTGGCAGACGCCAGGATCACCGGAATTTCCTCGAACTTGCCGCGCATCACCGCGACGTCGCGCGCGTGATAATGCACGCCTTCTTCCTGCTTGAAGCTCGTCTCATGCGCCTCGTCGACGACGATCAGCCCGAGATTGGCGTAGGGCAGGAACAAGGCCGAGCGTGCGCCGACCGTGACCAGCGCCTGCCCGCTGGCGATGCCGCGCCACGCGCGCCGCCGTTGCGACTGGCGCAGGCCGGAATGCCACGCGACCGGCTGGACGCCGAAACGCGCGGCGAAGCGCTTGAGGAAAGGCTCGGTCAGCGCGATCTCGGGGAGCAGCACGAGACACTGGCGGTTTTCGCGGATCGCGGCGGCGACCGCCTCGAAATAGACTTCGGTCTTGCCCGAGCCGGTGACGCCGTCGAGCAAGGTCGGCGCGAACGCGCGCGCGGTGACATCGGCGACGAGCGTGCCCGCGGCGGCGCGCTGGTCGGGCGAAAGCGCCGGCGCCGCGTGGTCGGGATCGGGGGCGGGGAAGGGGCTGTCGATATCGACCTCGATCGCTTCGAGCGCACCCACCTTGACCAGCCCGCGGATCACCGCATCGGACACTTCGCCGAGCGCGGCGAGCTCGCGGATCAGCCCCTGGAAACTGCCGATCTTCTCGAGCGCCTGTTCACGCTGCGGGGTGAGGCGGTCGGGGATTTCGCCCGTCGCGCGATATTCGGTGATCGTCTTGCTGCCCTCGAGCGCCGAGGTCGACGACAATGCCATCCGCACGACCGCGGCGGGCGAGGCAAGGTAATAATCCGCGGTCCATTCGATCAGCCGGCGGAGTGGCGCGGCCAGCGGCGGCACCGGCACGACACCAACCAGGTTGCGCAGCCGGTTGTCGCCGACCTCAGCGTCGGATGGCATCCGCTCGGGCTCCCACACCACGGCGAGCAACTGCCGCGGGCCGAGCGGCGCGACGACGACCGAGCCCGGCTCGACGCTCATGCCGTGCGGCACGCGGTAATCGAGCGGGCCGAGCGCGGAATTGAGGACGAGGACGCGGGCGCGGGACATGGAGCGCATATGGCGGGTCGCGGGGGCGGGTGCAAAGGGTTGCCCATTTCTTAGCCCCTCGCCTGAAGGGGAGGGGCTTACGTGTGGCAAGCGCTGCGCTACACCCCCGCCATGTCCGAGCTCCCGCGCCTCTATGCCGACCACCTCGCGCGCGACCGGCGGCGTTCGGTCCACACCGTGCGCGCTTATGAGGCGACGGCGACACGGCTATGCGGCTTCCTCTCCCAGCATTGGGGCGAAGCGATCGACCGCGCCGCGCTTGCCAACACCGACGCCGCAGACCTGCGCGCCTTCCTCGCGCAACGCCGTGGCGAGGGCCTGACCAATGCCTCGGCGGCGCGCGAGCTGTCGGCGGTGCATGGCTTCCTCGCCTTCGCGACAGGGGAGGGCACGACGCCACGACTGAAGGGTCCTCGCGTGAAGAAGGGCGTGCCGCGCCCGATCTCACCCGACGAGGCGGTCGCGCTCGCCGACGATGTGGCGGACGACGCCAGCGAACCGTGGATCGGAGCGCGCGATCTTGCGGTGCTGCTGCTGCTTTACGGCGCGGGACTGCGCGTCGCCGAGGCGCTGTCGCTGACCGGCGCGGTGCTGCCGCTCGGTGCGACGCTCAGCGTGACGGGCAAGCGCGACAAGACGCGGATCGTGCCGCTGCTCCCGCAGGTGCGCGACGCGGTCGAGGCCTATGTCGCGCTCAGCCCCTATGGCACCGCGCGCGACGCGCCGATCTTCCGCGGCGCAAAGGGCGGCCCGCTGTCCCCCCGGCTGGTGCGGCGTGCAGTGCAGGGCGCGCGGGTGCGGCTCGGCCTGCCTGATCGCACCACGCCGCATGCGCTGCGGCATTCGTTCGCGACGCATCTGCTCGGGCGCGGCGCCGATCTGCGCGCGCTGCAGGAACTGCTCGGGCATGCCAGCCTGAGTTCGACGCAAATCTACACGCAGGTCGATGCGGCGCACCTGCTCGACGTCTACCGCAACGCGCATCCGCGGGCCTAGACGCGCGGTTTCCAGCGCAGCAGCCGCCACAGATACCCGCCAATGATCGCCACCGTCAGCGCGATCGCGGCCGGGCCGATGAACCGATCGAGCTCGCGGAAATTGGCGCCGAGATAATAGCCCGCAAACGCCAGCCCGGTGTTCCAGATCGCCGATCCGGCCGCGGTCCACAGCAGGAAGCGCAAGTGCGACATCCGCGCCATCCCGGCCGGAAGCGAGACCATCGTGCGGAATGCGGGCATGAAGCGGAAGACGAACACCACCCATTGCCCGCGTGACAGGAAGAAGCGCTCGAGCTGGACGACATGCTGCCAGTCGAGCGTCAGCCAGCGGCCATAGCGATCGACGAACGGCCGCAGCCGGTGATAGCCGAGCCGATAGCCGATCGCGTACCAGAAATAATTGCCGACGACCATCCCCACCGTGCCCGCGACGATCAGCGGGACGAGCGTCATCTGCCCGCGTGCGACCGCGATCCCGCCGAGGCCCATGATCACTTCGGACGGGATCGGCGGGAAGACGTTTTCGAGCACCATCAGCAGGAAAATGCCGAAATAGCCGCCCCACGCCGTGAGGTTGACGATGAAGTCGGTCATCGAACTTGCTCCCCTCCCGCTTGCGGGAGGGGGCGGGGGTGGGCCCGCGCTTTCAACGCTAGCGCTCGCTGATAACGCGCGCCCACTCCCAGCCCCTCCCGCAAGCGGGAGGGGAGAAGGAAGCGGCTACCTCACCCACGCTCGACAACCTTGCGCTCGATCGCATCCCAGATCAGCCCCGCGACATCGGTGCCATCGAAGCGCTCGATCGCGACGATGCCGGTCGGCGAGGTGACGTTGATCTCGGTCAGCCACTCGCCGCCGATCACGTCGATCCCGACGAACAGCAACCCGCGCTTCTTGAGTTCCGGCCCGAGCACCGCGCAGATCTCGCGCTCCTTCTCGGTCAGCACGGTCTTCACCGCCGAGCCGCCGACCGCGAGGTTCGAGCGGATCTCGCCTTCGCCGGGCAAGCGGTTGATCGCGCCGGCGACCTCGCCATCGACCAGCACGATCCGCTTGTCGCCCTTCGCCACGTCGGGGAGAAAGGCCTGCACCATGTGCGGCTCGCGCCACATCGTGTTGAACACCTCGATCAAAGCCGACAGGTTCGCGCCGTCGGCACCGACCTTGAAGATCGCCTTGCCGCCATTGCCGTGGAGCGGCTTGATCACGATTTCGCCGTGCTGCGTGAGGAACGCGCGCGCTTCGTCGAGGCTGCGCGTGATGAGCGTCGGCGGCATGAACTGCGGATAATCGAGCACGAACACCTTTTCGGGGGCGTTGCGCACCGAGACGGGGTCGTTGAACACCAGCGTCTTGTGCGCGATCCGCTCGAGCAGGTGCGTCGCTGTGATATAGCCGAGGTCGAACGGCGGGTCCTGCCGCATCAGCACGACGTCGGCCTCATCGCCGAGATCAAGGCTGACGGGATCGCCGAAGCTGTAATGATCTCCGACGACGCGTTGCACCGTGACGGGATCGGCCTTGGCCCAGACGCGGCCGTTGGAATAGTTCAGATCTTCGGCGCTGTAGTGGAACAGCTTATGCCCGCGCTGCTGCGCGGTAAGCATCAGCGCGAAGGTCGAATCGCCCGCGATGTTGATATGCGCGATCGGGTCCATCTGGACGGCGACTGTCAGGCTCATCGATATTCTCCGTCCAAATGACGTGAGCGCAGATAGGGGGCGATGGGCGCGCTGTCACCCGATCGTCCTACCCGATCCATGCATTCTCGATGTGGCGTGGCCGCGTGCCCGGCGCGAGCAGGATGACATCGACGCGGATGTCGTCACCGGGGCCGGCATAGGTCGGCATGAGATATTCGGCCGCCGCGGCGACGCGGGCGAGGCGGCGCTCGTCGATCGCGAAATCGAGCTCGCCGGCGGTCGCGCGCAGTTTGACTTCGACGAACGCGACGAGCGCGCCTTTGCGGGCGATCAGATCGACTTCGCCCGCGGGGGTGCGCACGCGGCGCGCGAGGATCTGCCAGCCCTTGAGGCGGAGCCACCACCCCGCCAGACGCTCACCGCGGCGGCCGGAGGCTTCGGCCGCCTGCCGCTTGGCATTCCCCGCCCGCTTGCGGGAGGGGCTAGGGGAGGGGACGCGACGAGTCCTCATTTCCACCCCTCCCTTCGAGGAAGGGGAGACGAAAGGGGACGGGGGCCATCAGGCCTTCAGCTCGAGCGCCCGCGCGTAGAGCGTCTTGCGGTCGAGCCCCAGCGCCTTGGCGACCTCGCTCGCCGCCTGACCGGTCGACAGTCGCGTCAGTGCCTCGGTCAGTGCGGTGTCGGCATCCGCCGCGCTCGCCGCCTCGGGTGCGCCTGGGCCTGCCACCACGACGACGATCTCGCCCTTGGGCGGCGTCTCGGCATAGCGCGCGGCGAGCTCAGACAGCGTGCCTGTCACCGCTTCCTCGAAATGCTTGGTGATCTCGCGGGTCACCGCCGCCTCGCGATCACCGAGCCCTTCGGCAAGCGCGGCCAGCATTACCCCGAGGCGCGGCCCCGATTCGTACAGCACCAGCGTCGCACGGATCGCCGCGACCTCGGTGATCGCCGCCGCGCGCGCGTGTGCTTTCGACGGCAGGAAACCCAGGAACAGGAAACGATCAGTCGGCAGCCCGGCAAGCGTCAACGCGGCCACCGCGGCGCACGGGCCCGGGATGGTCCAAACCGTGTGCCCGGCCGCACGCGCATCGCGGACGAGCTTGTAGCCGGGGTCGGAAATCAGCGGCGTCCCCGCATCCGACACCAACGCCACCGCCTCGGTCCCCATGCGGGCGATGAGACCGGGGCGGACGTCCTCGGCGTTATGGTCGTGATACGGCGTCATCGGGCGTTTGACGCCGATATGGTTGAGCAATTTGCCGGTCACCCGGCTGTCCTCGACTGCAATCACCGCGGCATGCGCCAGAATGTGCGCCGCACGCGGCGAGAGATCGCCGAGATTGCCGATCGGGGTGGCAACGATGTAGAGGCCGGGCGAAAGATCAGGGTTCATCGGGAGCGGTCATGGCAGAGCAGGATATGGGCGCGCAACGTCCCATCGGGATTAAGCGGCTTTTGCGCGGGGTGGCGCTGGTCGGCGCGGTGCTGCTCGCGGGCTGCCAGACGGTCGTGCCGGGGCCTGGCCCGACTCGGCGTCCGCCGACGCAGCGACCCTCGCAGGGCCAGCAACCGGCGGTCGAGCAGGGCATTCCAACCGATACCCAGCGGCACCGCGTCGCGTTGCTCGTCCCACTGTCGGGTCCCAATGCCGGTGTCGGGCAGAGCCTCGCCAATGCGACGCAGATGGCGCTGCTCGATTCGAAGAACGAGCGCGTCCGCATCACCAGCTACGACACCGCCGCCGGCGCGGCGCTCGCGGCGCAGCGCGCGCTCGAGGATGGCAACCAGCTGATCCTCGGTCCGCTGCTTGCCGATGACGTCCGCGCGGTGACGCCGATCGCGCGGCGCGCCGGCGTCCCTGTCGTTAGCTTCTCGAACGACGCGACGGCGGCCGGCAATGGCGCGTATCTGATGGGCTATGTGCCGGCCCAGTCGATCATCCGTGTCGTCAATTACGCCCATGACCAGGGCGTGGCGAGCTTCGGCGGCCTTGTCCCCAACGGCACCTATGGCGAGCGTGCCTCGACCGCGTTCCTGCGCGCGGTCGAGTCCGCGGGCGGCCGTGTCGGCGCGTTGCAGACCTATGATCGCGCACCCGGATCGATGACCGCGGCGATCACCCGCATGGCCAAGAGCGCCCCGTATCAGGCAATCCTGATTGCCGATGGTGGCAATGCGGCGGCGGCGGGCGTGCCGGTGCTGCGCCGCAACGGCATGGGCGGGGCGCATATCCTCGGCACCGAATTGTGGAATTCGGAAGCCGCGATCGCCAGCAAGCCTGCGCTCGAAGGCGCATGGTTCGCGAGCGTGTCGGATGGGCTATACCGCCAATATGCCGCGAAATACCGCGCGCGCTTCGGCGCCGCGCCGTTCCGGCTGTCGAGCCTCGGCTATGATTCGGTGCTGCTGACGATCCGCATCATGCGCGACTGGCCGATGGGGACGGCGTTCCCCGAGGACCGGCTCAAGGATCGTGGCGGTTTCTCGGGCATCGACGGCGCGTTCCGCTTCGGCCGCGACAATGTCGCCGAGCGCGCGCTCGAGGTGCAGGAGATCCGCCACGGCACGACGGTGACGGTGTCGCCCGCGCCCGGCGGGTTCTGACTGTCTAAAGCCCCTCTCCTGAAGGGGAGGGGCTGAGAACGATCAGCGGCAGGATCGCGTCGAGCAGCAGCATCCCCGCCTCGGTGACGCGTAGCCGATTGCCCGCGCGCGCGAGCAGCCCCTGTGTTTCGAGCTTGGCCGCAGCTGGCCAGTCGATCAGCGCATCGACCGTCGTTTCGCCAAGCCCCGCGATCCGCGCGAGATCGACCCCCTCGCGCAGCCGCAGCCCCATCAGCAGCGCCTCGGTCGAGCGTTCGTCCGGCACCAGCGGCTGCTCGATCTGCGCGCCGTGGCCGTTGCGCGCGACTGCGCTGATCCAGTTCTCGGGCTTTTTGTGCCGCGCCGTCGCCAGCCCGCCGCGCCGTCCATGCGCGCCGGGGCCGACCCCGGCATAATCCCGGTACCGCCAATAGACGAGGTTGTGGCGGCTCTCCGCCCCCAGCCGGGCATGGTTGGAAATCTCATAGGCGGGCAGCCCCGCCGCGGCGGTGGTCGCGCGCGTCGCCTCGAACAGGTCGGCCGCGGAATCGCCATCTGGAATGACGATCCGCCCCGCTGCTGCCTCGGTGGCGAAGCGCGTACCGGGCTCGATCGTGAGTTGGTAGAGCGAGAGATGCTCGGACCCGAACGACAGCGCACGGGTCAGTTCGGCGTCCCAGGCGGCGAGCGTCTGGCCCGGGCGTGCATAGATCAGATCGAAGCTGACGCGCGCGAACGCGGCTTGCGCGGTGGCGAGCGCCGCGAGGCCTTCCTCCACCCCATGTGCGCGGCCGAGGAAGACCAGTGCCTGATCGTCGAGCGCCTGCAACCCGAGCGAGACGCGATTGACCCCGGCGCGCGCGATATCGGCGAAGCGTGCCGCCTCGACCGAGGAGGGATTGGCCTCGAGCGTGATCTCGATATCGGGCTCGGGCGGCCAATAGCCGGTCGCCGCATCGATGATCGCGGCAACCGTGGCGGGGGGCATCAACGACGGCGTGCCGCCGCCGAAGAAGATCGAGCCGAGCCGCCGCCCGGGCAGGTTGGCCGCCTCATACGCGAGGTCGGCAAGCAGCGCATCGCGCCACGCTGCCTGGTCGACGCTCTCGCGGACATGGCTGTTGAAATCGCAATAGGGGCATTTCGAGACGCAGAACGGCCAATGGACATAAAGCGCGAGCGGCGGCGTTAGCAGGGGCGTTTCGGGGGCATTCATCAACGGGAGCCTATGGGCGTCTCGGGGAGATTACGAAAGATGCGCGTTCACTGGCTGGCTTTGGTGCCGCTGGCATTGCTGATGGGATGCGTCGGCTCCGATCCCGATGAACCGCCGCGCGTCACTGAGCCGCGGCTGAGCGACGCGCCCGCCACGCGCGGCGAATCGCTGCTGCAGCGCGCGATGCTCGACGGGCACAATCGCGCGCGCGCCGCGGTCAGCGCGCCGCCGCTGGTGTGGAATGCCGAGCTTGCGCAGGATGCCGCCCGCTACGCCGCCGTTCTCGCGGAGACGCGCGAATTCAAGCATTCGACCGGCGTGCGCGGGCGGATCCCCGAGGGCGAGAACCTCTTCATGGGGTCGCGCGGGGCGTATCGGTATGACGAGATGGTGCAGCTCTGGGTCGATGAGCGGCGCAGCTATCGCCTAGGCGCGGTCCCCGACATCAGCACGACGGGCCGCTGGCAGGACGTCGGGCATTTCACGCAGATCATCTGGCGCCGCACCAGCGAGGTCGGCTGCGCGCTTGCGAGCAGCGTGCGCGACGATTATCTGGTGTGCCGCTACACGCCGCCTGGGAATGTGGTGGGAAGGCGCGCGGGGGACTGAGCGCGGCGCCACCCCAGGGCTTCACCGTCACCCCGGCCTTGTGCCGGGGCCCACCAAGCCACCGGGATGCCGCGTCATTTCAGCGCTGCGCGCGCCGCACGGTAGGCCCCGGCACAAGGCCGGGGTGACGGGGGGAGGGGGGTTACACCACCGCCGCAATGAGCTGCGCGAAAGCATCGGCCCGGTGGCTGATCGCATGCTTCTGCGCCGGGTCCATCTCGGCATAGGTCTGGTCGCCACCTGCGGGAACGAACACCGGATCATAGCCAAACCCGACCGCGCCGCGCGGCGGCCAGGTCAGCGTGCCCTCGGCACGACCTTCGAACCATTGCACATGCCCGTCGGGCCAGGCGAGCGCGAGCACGCAGACGAAATGCGCGGCACGGCTCGCATCGGGGCCCTTGGTCGCAAGCGCGTCCTCGACCTTGGTCATCGCCAGGTTCCAGTCGCGCCCGTTCGGCGTCTCCGCCCAATTGGCGGTATAGACGCCGGGATCGCCGTTTAGCGCCTCGACGCACAGCCCGCTATCGTCGGCGAGCGCGGGGAGGCCCGACAAGTCCGCCGCCTGCAACGCCTTCAATTCGGCGTTGGCGACGAAGGTCGTGCCGGTCTCCTCGGGCTCGGGGAGGTCGAGGTCGGCCGCAGAGATCGCCTCGATGCCATGCTCGGCGAGCAAGGCGCCGATCTCGCGCACCTTGCCGGCATTGTGGCTGGCGATGACGAGCTTGCCGGGTGCGAGCTTGCGGATCGCCTGTGGCACGACCTCCCCCTCTGAATCCTTTGGGCTCATTTTGCGACGGCCTTGGCTTGTGCGGCGAAGATGTCGGTGCAGCCGATCCGCGCGAGCCGCAGCAGGCGGAGCAGCGCCTCCTCGTCATAGGTCGCGCCCTCGGCGGTCGCCTGGACTTCGGCGATGTTGCCGTTTTCGAGCAGCACGAAGTTCGCGTCGGCGTCTGCGTTCGAATCCTCGTCATAGTCGAGGTCGAGCACCGGATTGCCCTTGAAGATGCCGCACGAAATCGCCGCGATCTTCTGCGTCAGCGGGTCGGCGGTGAGCTTGCCGCTCGCCATCAGCCCGTCGATCGCGAGCCGCAGCGCGACCCACGCGCCCGAGATCGATGCGGTGCGCGTGCCGCCATCGGCCTGGATGACGTCGCAATCGAGCACGATCTGGCGCTCGCCGAGCAGCTTGAGATCGGTCACGGCGCGCAGCGAACGGCCGATCAGCCGCTGGATTTCCTGCGTGCGGCCCGACTGCTTGCCCTTGGCGGCTTCACGGCTGCCACGGGTGTGCGTGGCGCGCGGGAGCATGCCGTACTCGGCCGTCACCCAGCCTTCGCCCTTGCCGCGCAGGAACGGCGGGACCTTCTCCTCGATCGACGCCGTCACCAGCACCTTGGTGTCGCCGAAGCCGATCAGCACCGACCCTTCCGCATGTTTGGTGAAGCGCGGCTCGATCGTGATCGCGCGCATCTGGTCGGGGGTGCGGCCGCTTGGGCGCATGGGGACTCTCCTGGAAATGATCGAGTCGCCCTAGCTGTGCGTTGGGCGGGTGTCACCCCTTGGCTGGGGGCGGCGGATGCCCACATTCTGGGCCGAGGACAAAGCACGGACATGACGGGTTACGCAGCAACACGACAGGACCGGATCATCGGGGCGGGCGGTGCGGCGGCGCTGGTCGGGCTGATCGGCTATGGGCTGGTGATGGGGCTTGGCGTCGATTTCCAGCGGCGCATCGTCGAAGATCTGACCGTCATCTCGGTGCTGCCCGCCCCCCCGCCGCCCAAGCCCGATCCGGTGCCCGCGCCCAAAAAGGCCGAGAAGCGCAAGGAGGGCGCGGCGTCGCCGCCCAATCTCAAGTCTAAGGCGACCGAAATCGTCGCGCCGCCGCCGCCGATCGTGCTGCAGCAACCGCCACCCGTCGTCGTAGCGCCGATCGCGGGCATCGGCGCAGAGCGCTCGACCGGTGCGGCACCTGTCGCTGGGCCGGGTACGGGAAGCGGCGGGCAGGGCAGCGGCACCGGCAGCGGGGATGGCGGCGACGGCGATGGCGGGGGCGGCGGGACCGATGCCGAACTCGTCAGCAATGCGCTGCGCTACCGTGACCTGCCGCGCGAAGTGTATGAATCGCAGGCGGCCGGGATGGTGACGTATCATGCGACGATTGAAATCAACGGACGGCTGAGCGATTGCCGCGTTGTGAAGTCGAGCGGCAACCGCGCGCTCGATGCCGCGACCTGTGCGCTCGCGCTACAGCATGTCCGCTTCCGCCCGGCGCGCGATGCGAGCGGGCGCAAGGTGGCGGATTCGGCGTTGTTCGAGCAGGAGTGGACCGTAACGCGCGATCCGGATCGCGCGGTGGAGCGCGATCGCTGACCGCCGAACCTGCCCAAGCAACCGGTTGAGGCTTTCGCGCGTGCCCCCCATATAGGGCGGATGCGGCTGCCCCCGATCACCGAGCTCAACGACCGCGCCCGCGACGTCTTCCGCGTCGTCGTGCAGAGCTATCTCGATACCGGCGCGCCGATCGGGTCGCGCACCATCGCGCATCTGTCGGGGCTCAACCTGTCGCCGGCCTCGATCCGCAACGTGATGCAGGATCTCGAGGAACTCGGCCTGCTCGCCGCGCCGCATACCAGCGCGGGCCGGATGCCGACCGAGATCGGCCTGCGCCTGTTCGTCGACGGGATGATGCAGGCGCTCGATCCCTCGCTCGAGGAGCGCGCCGCGATCGAACGCCAGCTCGTCCAGACCGGCCCGGTCGAGGAGGCGATCGCCGCCACCACCGCCGCGCTGTCGGGCCTTTCGGCCTGCGCGGGGATGGTGATGGTCGCCAAGCGCGAGCTGGTGCTGCGCCAGATGAGTTTCGTGCCGCTGTCGGCCGACAAGGCGCTTGCGGTGCTGGTCGGCGAGGACGGCTCGATCGAGAATCGCGTGATTGATCTGCCATCGGGGCTGCCGCTGTCGGCGCTGATCGAGGCGGGCAATTATATGAGCGCGATGCTCGGCGGCCTCACTCTGTTCGAGGCGCGGGCCAAGATCGAACGCGAACTGCTCGCCGAACGCGCCGAGCTCGACGGTGCCGCGCGCGCGCTGATCGAACGCGGCCTCGCGATCTGGAGCGAGGATGGCGAGCGCCGCCCGGTGCTGATCGTGCGCGGCCAGGCGCGGCTGATCGACGATGCCGCCGCCGCCGACCTCGAGCGCGTGCGCTATTTGCTCGACGATCTCGAGGGCAAGCAGGACATTGCGCGGCTGCTCGACAATGCCAGCGCGGGCGATGCGACGCGCATCTTCATCGGCGCCGAGACCAAATTGTTCTCGCTGTCGGGCTCGTCGGTGATCGCAAAACCGTTCCGCGGATTGGACGGTCGCGTGGTCGGCGTGGTCGGCGTGATTGGTCCGACGCGGTTGAACTATGCGCGCGTCGTGCCCATGGTGGATTATACCGCCGCGACACTCGCGCGGCTGATGGCTTAGATGGAACAGTGACGACATGATCGAAGACGAAAACACCGTGGCGAACGACGCGGCCGAGCTGCGCGAAGAAACCGCCGCAGCGGCGCCCGAGGTTGCCGAGCATGACGAGACCGCCAAGCTGCGCGCCGAACTCGCCGAATCGAAGGCTGCGGTGCTCTACGCGCACGCCGAGGCGCAGAATGTCCGTCGCCGCGCCGAGAAAGAGACCGCCGATGCGCGGGCCTACGCCTCGACCAACTTCGCGCGCGACCTGCTGTCGGTGGCTGACAATCTCTCGCGCGGGCTCGAGGCCATTCCGGCTGAACTTCGCGCCGACGAGAAGATGAAGGGTCTCGTCGCCGGGCTCGAAGCCACCGGTCGCGAGCTCGAGGCGGTGTTCCAGCGCCACGGCATCAAGAAGATGGTGGCGATCGGTGAGAAGCTCGACCCCAATTTCCATCAGGCGATGTTCGAACTGCCGAGTGATCAGACGCCGGGCACCGTCGTGCAGGAGATGCAGGCCGGGTACATGATCAAGGACCGCTTGCTGCGGCCGGCGTTGGTGGGCGTGGCCAAGGCCGGCTGAGCGCCGTTTCGCGCTGCGGCGGGTATGGGTTTGCCAGTCCCGCCGCCAAGCGTGGGTCTGTGCGTCCGGGAGCCAATGCCAGCGCCCTTATCTCGCCTTTTTTGGGCTTACCGCGCGCAACACGTGCGAGTCGGAGATGCTTCATGTCGATCAACGCCAATCTGACCGCCGACCGCCAGACCTTTGTCACGCATCTCGAATGCTCGATGACCGGCGAGCGCTACGAAGCCGACCAGCTTCACGGCCTGTCGCGCGTCGGGCGACCGTTGCTGGTGCGCTACGATCTGGACGCTGTGAAAGCCGCGCTGCCCAAGGCTACGCTCGAAGCGCGGCAGACCGATCTGTGGCGCTGGCGCGAGCTGCTGCCGGTGCGCCATACCGGCAACATCGTCAGCCTCGGCGAGATCGAGACGCCGCTGGTCGCGATCCCCAAGAGCGCGGGGAGTGCCAATGTGCTGGTCAAGGACGAAGGGCGCCTGCCGACGGGCAGCTTCAAGGCGCGCGGCCTGGTGATGGCGGTGGCGATGGCGAAGGAGCTTGGCGTCACCAAGATCGCGATGCCGACCAACGGCAATGCCGGCGCCGCGCTCGCCGCGTACGCGACGCGCTGCGGGATCGAGACGATCGTGCTGGCGCCGCAGGAAACGCCCGAAGTCAATATCCGAGAGATCGCCGCGCAGGGCGTGCGCGTCTACCGCGTCAACGGCCAGATCGATGATTGCGGCGCGATCGTCGGGCGCGGCGCTGCCGAAGGCCGGTGGTTCGACTTCTCGACCTTGAAGGAGCCGTATCGGATCGAGGGCAAGAAGACGATGGGGCTCGAGCTCGCCGCGCAGTTCGGCTGGAAGCTGCCCGATGCGATCTTCTACCCGACCGGTGGCGGCACTGGATTGATCGGCATGTGGAAGGCGTTCGACGAGCTCGAAAAGCTTGGCTGGATCGGGTCGGAACGCCCGCGCATGTACGCCGTTCAGGCGAGCGGCTGCGCGCCGATCGTCCGCGCGTTCGAGGCGGGCGAGGAACATGCCGAGCGCTGGGAAGATGCAGCAACCGTCGCCGCCGGCATCCGCGTGCCCAAGGCAGTCGGCGACTTCCTGATCCTGCGCGCGGTGCGCGCGAGCGGCGGCAAGGCGCTTGGCGTCGGCGATCCCGCGATCCTGAAAGCGGTCGACGATTGCGCGAAAAAGGACGGGCTGCTGCTCTGCCCCGAAGGCGGCGCGACGCTCGCCGCCTATCGCGAGGCGTTGCGCACCGGCGAAGTCGACGAGGCGGAGCGTGTCGTGCTGTTCAACTGCGCGACCGGGCTCAAATATCCGATGCCCGAGGCCAACGCCGCGGTCGACCGGTTCGGCGAGATCGATCTCGGCGCGCTGTGAAGCGCGCTGACATCGCTTATTATTAGGGCCGCCTATTGCCGTATTGACAGCGTTGCCATGAGCCCACACGGTTTGGCGGCCGCCGTCCGGCGCCGCAGAGCCCGTGTACGAGAGCTTAGCCTATGGCCGTTGAACATCCCGTGCCCGATCTCGTTCCGAGATCGACTGCGGAATCGATTGCGGCGAAGGTGCGCTTTCTTGATGGCGCGGGGCGGGTCGCGACGCTGTTGCGGACGCGCGACTGGCGCGATCATCCGCTCGGACCGCCCGCGGATTGGCCCGCCACGCTCAAGCTCAGCGTCAGCCTCTGCCTGCGCGCGCGCTTTCCGAGCGCGGTCTATTGGGGCGCCGATTTCTGGCTGATCTATAACGACGCGTGGACCGGTATTGCCGATGGTGATGCTGACGGGTCCAAGCTCGCACGCCCGGTGGCGGAGACGCGGCCCGAACTGTGGCCGATGATCGAACCGCACTTCCGTCGTACGTTCGAGACCGGCGAAGGCGCGACCTTCTCGGCGCAGCCTGTCACGATGCTCCGCGACGGGGTGCCGACGCTGACGTATTGGACCTACAACATCTCGCCGATCCAGGACGAGGATGGCACCGTCTGCGGCCTGTTCAACCAGGGCCTCGAGGTGACGGGCCATGTCGAGACCGAGCAGGCCTTGCGCGCGGCCAAACGCGAGCGCGATTTCATCCTCACCCTGGTCGAGGAACAGCGCATCCAACCCGGCCCGGACGATGTCATGCAGCACACCGCCGAGGTGCTGGGCAAGTTTCTCGAGGTCGATCGGGTCGGCTTTTTCGAGGTTACGGCCGACGATCTGCTCAAATATGGCGCGTGCTGGGTCAGCGGGCGGCTGCCAGCGCTGACCGGCACCATGCCGACGGTGATGTTCGGCAAGATGGTCGGCACGATGGTGCAGCTCGGCAATACGCTGGCGTTCAGCGCGCCTGACGACCCCGATGCGCCGCCGCAAGCCGTGCTCGGCGCGATCGGAACCAAGGCCGGGATGAGTGTGCCGCTGGTGCGCGGGGGAACACTGCAGGCGGCCCTCTATATCAGCCATGCCGACCCACGCGCCTGGACTCGCGGCGAGATCGCTTTGGTCGAGGAAGTCGCTGAACTGAGCTGGGACGCCGTCGCGCGGGTGCGCGCGGTCACCAAATTGCGCGCGCTCAATGTCGAACTCGCGAGCAAGGTCGCCGCGCGCACCGCCGAGCGCGATCAATTGTGGGAATTCAGCACCGATTTGCTGGGCATCGCGACGCGGGACGGGCGCTGGATTTCGGTCAATCCGGCATGGGAGCGGCTGCTCGGCTGGGCAAGCGAGGACATTGTCGGGCGTGACAGCCAGTGGCTGCGGCATCCCGACGATGTCGGCGGCAACGCGGCCGAGATCGCGCGGATCGCGGCGAGCGGGACGACGCACCGGCTCGAAAAGCGGCTGCGCACGCGCGACGGCGGCTATCGCACCTTCGCGTGGCAGACGACGCTGGTCGGCGACCGGCTCTATAGCAATGCGCGCGACATCACCGAGGAGCGGCGCCAAGAAGCTGCGGTGCGTGCCGCCGACGCGCGGACCCGGATCGTGCTCGACGCGATGGAGGGAGTCGGGGTGTGGACCTATGACGTCGCCCGCGACCGTTTCGACAGCGAGATCGGGTTTGCCGAGTTGTACGGCTTTACCGCCGAGCACATGCAGGCAGGTGTGTCGCTTGCCGATCTGGAGGGGCGGGTCCATCCCGACGATCGGCCGATCCTCGACGCCGCGATCGAACTTGCCCGCAAGACCGGTCAGGACGGGGCGCACGAATATCGCCTGCTGCTGCCCGATGGCAGCGTGCGTTGGGTGATGGCACGCAACCATGTCCAGCACGATGCCGCCGGCCGGCCCGAGACCGTGGTCGGCGTCGGCGTCGATGTCAGTCGCCAGCGCGAGCTCGAGGAGCGGCTGCGCCAGGCGCACAAGATGGAAGCGGTCGGGCAGCTCACCGGCGGGCTGGCGCATGATTTCAACAATCTGCTGATGGGCATTTCGGGCGCACTCGAGCTGATGCAGCTGCGCGTGCGGCAGGGGCGGATCGACGATCTGCCGCGCTATCTCACCGCAGCGCAGGCCGGCGCGGTGCGGGCTGCTGCATTGACGCACCGGCTGCTCGCTTTCTCGCGCCGTCAGCCGCTCGACCCTCGCCCGGTCCACGTTCCGCAGCTGATCGCCGGGGTCGAGGATCTCCTACGTGGAACGCTTGGCCCGGCGATCACCCTCGAGATCGCGATCGACGCTGCGAGTTGGCCGGTGCTGGCCGATGCCAATCAGCTCGAAAATGCGGTGCTCAATCTGTGCATCAATGCGCGCGATGCGAGCCCCGCGGGCGGCACGGTGCGGATCACGACCCATAACGAGACCTTCGATCCGGCGGCCGCGGCGCTGCGCGACCTCGCCCCCGGCGCCTATCTCGTGCTCTGCGTCGCCGATTCGGGAACGGGAATGAGCGCCGACGTGATCGCCCGCGCGTTCGACCCGTTCTTTACCACCAAGCCGATCGGTCAGGGGACGGGGCTCGGCTTGTCGATGATCTATGGCTTCGTTCGGCAATCGGGCGGGCAGCTGCAGATCGACTCGACCCTCGGCGAAGGCACGACAATGTGCCTGTACCTGCCGCGCCATGATGGCGCGGTCGGTGACGGCGCGCCTGCCCAGGCGGGCCCCATGCTCGGCGAGGCACAGCGCGGCGAGACCGTGCTCATCGTCGATGACGAGCCAAGCGTCCGGATGCTGGTGAGCGAAGTGCTGGGCGATCTCGGCTATGTCGCGCTCGAGGCGGCGACGGGAGGGGCAGCGCTCGAACTGCTGCGCTCGGCCGAGCGGATCGACCTGCTGGTGACCGATGTCGGGCTCCCCGGTGGGCTCAACGGCCGGCAGGTCGCCGATGCCGCGCGCGTCGCGCGGCCGACGCTGCCTGTCCTGTTCATCACCGGCTTCGCCGAGAATGCCGTCGTTGGCGACAGCGCGCTCGAGCCCGGGATGGCGTTGCTCGCCAAGCCGTTCGCGATGGAAACGCTGGCGCAGCGGATTCGCGCGATGCTTGGGGGGTGAGGCGTTACGCTGCCCGGTCGCGCGCCGTCACGGCGTCGCGACGCCGCAGATAGGGCGCGACGAGGTTGCGCGACCGGAACCATTCCTGGCGCGCCTGCGACAAGGTCGAGAAATTGCCGATCACCCGGCGGCAGTCGGGGCTGCGGCACTGGCAGATCATGTGCCAGTTCGATTCGGCGAGCGTGGTCGAATAGTCCCAGGCGATCTCCTCGCCGGCCGCGATGTCGCGCACCGCGACCAGCGTGACGCTGCCGCCGGCAAAGCGCAGGCCGGCATTAGGGTCGCAGCTATGGTTGATGAGGTCGTCGATCTTCCCCGATGGCCCCATGAAATGCTGCGGCGTCACCTGGACGAAGCGATCGCTCGAGCCACGCATCAGGCTGGGTACCTGGTCGGCACGGAAGCGGCGGCCGGTGAAGCGGATGATCGCATCGCCCTCGGCAAAGCCCTGCGCGGCATAGACCGCCTTGCCGAGATGCGTCTCGCCGACCGCGAACAGATTGGCGGCGGGGCTGTACGCGTCGAGCACGTAGAAGCGCCCCTGGCGGAAGCCGAGCGAGCGCAGCGGGTTGATCGTCGCCAGGCCGACCATGAACCATACGCTCGCATGGCACAGCAGTTCGACGAGAATATAGGCATATTCGCCGACATGCTGGTCGCCGCTGCGCGTCGCCACGAGTAAGGTGGCGAGGTCGCCGATCGACCACAGCCCCCAGGCCGGCGAGCGCTCGCGGGTGCGGTCCTGCAGCACGCTCTGCCACGTCGGCCAGAAGCTCACCGGTACGGCGACGACGACGAGCATGTGCGCCCAGAAGGCATTGCGCGAGACGATCCACAGTGTCAGCGCGGCGAGGCACGCGGCCATGCAGAACAGCTCGCCGCGTGAGGGCGCGTTCCACACCGAGCGGCGCCAGATGCCGATCGTTACTGCGGCGCACGCACAGGCAGAGAGAGCGAACACCCAGCCGGGGAGCGCGCTCGGATTGACCGCGGCATAAGTGGCGGCCTCGACCGCGGTGGCGGCGCTCCAGATCAGCCAGGAGGCGCGGTTGGGCTGGACGAGATGGCGACGCAGGCCGACCAGGTACAGACCATAGCCGACCAAGCTGCATGCGATCGCAATCAGGAACCAGGGATCGATCGGCATGCCCGCGCACCGTTAAGGTTAATCCGATGCGTATCGCATCTGCCGACTCGCGTCCATGAAAAGCTAGGAATCTCCACGAGTCGCGCCGAATTCCGATGCTTTGGAATCGGTTAGGACCGGCCGATTCGGGCGATGATCTCGCCGTAGATCGCGGTGAGCGCGACCAGGTCCGCCACCGCCACCGCCTCGTCGAGCTTGTGCATCGTCGCGTTGACCAGACCGAATTCGACCGTCGGGCATAGCGCCGAGAGAAAGCGCGCGTCGGACGTGCCGCCGGTGGTCGAGAGCGCTGGCACCAACCCGGTCTGCGCTTCGATCGCGGCGCCGATCAGCGCCGAGAATGGTCCCGGTTCGGTGAGGAACGCCTCGCCCGAAATCCGTGCGATAACGGTCGCGGCGGGATCATGTCGGTGGACGAGCGCTTCGATGCGATCGACCAATGCCGCCCCCGACTGTTCGTCGTTGAAGCGGATGCTGAGGCGTGCCGTCGCCTTTGCCGGGATGACGTTGGTCGCGGGGTTGCCGACGGTGATGTCGGTGACCTCGATGTTCGACGGCTGGAACCAGGCATTACCCGTATCGAGCACGATCGCGTCGATCTCGGCGAGCATCGCGACCAGCCGCGGGATCGGATTGTCGGCAAGTTGGGGATAGGCGACATGGCCCTGCTTGCCCGGCACCGCGATCCACAGATTGACCGAGCCGCGGCGACCGATCTTGACCATGTCGCCGAGCTTTGCCGACGACGTCGGTTCGCCGACCAGGCAGTAATCGGGCCGCACGCCCGTCTCCGCCATCCGCTCGATCAGGCTGCACGTGCCGTAGGTGGCGGGGCCTTCCTCGTCGCCGGTCAGGATAAGGCTGAGCGGGACACCGGCTTCGGCGGGGATTGCGGCGATGAAGGCGGCAATCGCACCCTTCATGTCGACCGCGCCGCGTCCGTACAGCAGGTCGCCGCGAATCTCGGGCGCGAACGCGCCGCTCGTCCAGCCCTCGCCGGGGGGCACGACGTCGAGATGCCCGGCAAAGGCGAGGTGCGGGCCGGTGCCGGCGCGGGTCGCGAGCAGATTTTCGACCGGGCCGTCGGGGGCTTCGCCAACAGTGAAGCGATCGACCGTGAAGCCGAGCGGCACCAGCGCGGTCTCGACCAGGTCGAACACCGTCCCACGCGCTGGCGTCACGCTCTCGCAAGCGAGCAACGCCTTGGCGAGGGTGATGCAATCGGGCAGGTTGGCGGGGCTATCCATGGAGGCGACATTGCCCAAGCTCGACCTCGATACAATCCCGCAAACCAATGCGACGGGCTATCCGCCGCCGTTCGATGCACCGGTGCAGGGGCGCTGGTACCGCCGGCTCGCGCCACCGAGCGGGCTGACGCATTTCGGGGCGAGCCATGTCACGCTCGAGCCCGGCGGATGGTCGTCACAGCGGCACTGGCATGCCGATGAGGACGAGTTGGTCGTGATGCTGTCGGGCGAGGCGGTTCTGGTCGAAGACGGCGGCGAAACGCTGCTGCGCGCGGGCGACGTCGCGACGTTTGCGGCCGGGGTCGAGGATGGGCATCATCTACAGAACCGCAGCGATGCTGCCTGCGTGTTCGTCGCGATCGGTGCCGGGCCGCGGCTGCAGGGCGGAGCGTATCCCGATATCGACATGCGCTTCCTGCCTGGCGGCTACGAGCGCAAGGACGGGACGCCGTACGAGACCCAGCGCCTGCCGTAGGCGATCACGCGGTGGCGGGCTGCTCGAACTGTTCGATCACCCATTCCTCTTCCTGCGCCGACGCGATCCAATCCTGCAGGAAGGGATGGTGCAGCACCGCGTCCATGTACGGCGCGGCAAAGCGCGCGATCGGCAGGCTGTAGGTGACGATCCGCGTGACGACCGGCGCATACATGATGTCGGCCGCGCCGAACGTGCCGAACAGGAAATCGCCCTCGCCACCGAAGCGCGCGCGCGCCTGCGCCCAGAGCTCCATGATCCGCTCGAGATCGGCGAGCACGTCGGCATCGGGGGCGACGGGCGGGAAGATCTGGCGGACGTTCATGCTGTGCTTGCGGCGCAAAGCGGTGAAGCTCGAATGCATTTCCGCCGCCATCGAGCGTGCCATTGCGCGCGCGGCGTCATCGGCCGGCCAGAACAGATCGCGCGAGGTTTTCTCGGCGAGATATTCGACGATCGCGAGGCTGTCCCACACCACCGCATCGCCGTCCCACAGGATCGGCACCTTGCCCGAGGAGGGGGCGAACTCGTCGCCTTCGCGGCGCCTGTCCCACTCGGCGTCGTAGAGCGGGACGACCGCTTCTTCGAACAGCAGGCCCGATTGCTTGCACGCGAGCCAGCCGCGCAGCGACCAGGAGGAATAGGCCTTGTTGCCGATGATCAGTTTCATGGCACCCTGCCTAAGCGAGCGCGGAACGCCGTGCAACCGCATCCGCGGTAGCGCGCGGCGCCGCAATCGCGCATGAGCGCGGGCATGAATCGCAATGCGCCTTATGCCGTCCGCCTCGTCTCGATTGTGTGGCGCCGGCGCGGTGCGCGGCAGGCGGGGATGCAACTCGGCCGGTTGCGGCGGCGGCTGGCGACCGGGGTCGGCGCGGTGCTGCTCGGGCTCATCGCGTTGGTCTTTGCCGGCGCGAGCGATCGCGCACAGGCGCTGTTCAGCGGGTTCGTCACGCGCTTCCCCTATGCGCCGATCGCGCTGAGCCCGGCGCTGTTCGCGCTCGTCGTGTGGGTGACGCGGCGTACCGCGCCCTATGCGCGCGGATCGGGGATCCCGCAGGTGATCGCCGCAAGCCGCGCGCCTGACACGCCGCCGAGCAACGCGCTCGTCTCGCTGTGGACGGCGTGCGTGAAACTGGTGCTGACGATCGTGATGCTGCTCGGCGGCGCATCGGTCGGGCGCGAGGGTCCAACGGTGCAGATCAGCGCGGCGATCATGGTCAAGGTCCATCGCTATTTCCGCGTGCCGATCACCTCGGGCGTGCTGATCGCTGGCGGCGCGGCGGGCGTCGCGGCGGCGTTCAACACGCCGCTCGCGGGTGTTGCGTTCGCGATCGAGGAGCTTGCTGCGGCGTATGAGCAGCGCGTCGCGGTGCTGGTGATGGGCGCGGTGATGATCGCCGGCTTGGTCAGCCTCGGGATCGCCGGCGACTATGTCTATTTCGGCGCGATGCATGCGACGCTGGGGGTGTCGGCGGTGCTGCTCATCACGCCGGTCGCAGGCGTGCTTGGCGGTGCCGCGGGCGGGCTGTTCTCGCGGCTGGTGCTGGGCTTTGCGGGGGCGCAGTGGCGGCCGATCGTGACGGCGCGAGCGCATCCGATCGCGTTTGCCGCCGGGTGCGGGCTCGTCGTGGCGGTGCTCGGGATCGTGACGGGCGGGGCCACCTGGGGCACCGGCTATGGCGCGACGCGTGCCTTGGTCGAGGGACATGGCCAGTCGGACTGGTTCGGGCCGGCCAAGTTCCTCGCCGCGCTCGCCACCACTCTCAGCGGCGCGCCGGGCGGGATCTTCGCGCCGTCGCTCGCGGTGGGGGCGGGGTTCGGCAATCTGCTGAGCGGACTGTTTGCGGGCCAGCCGGCGGGCGCGGTCGTGCTGCTGGGGATGACCGCTTACTTCGTCGGCGTGGTGCGCGCGCCGCTGACCGCGGTGATCATCGTGATGGAGGCGACCGCGGCGCGCGGGCCTGATCCTGCCCTTGTTCGCGACTGCGCTGATCGCCGATGCGGCGAGCACGCTGGTCTGCCGCGAGCGGCTGTATCACGGGCTCGCCAAGCCGTTCGTGGCACTGGTGGAGGGCAAGGCGTGACGCAGAGACACGATTTTACCGCGCGGATCGCTTGGACGGGGAACCGTGGAACGGGGACGCAGAGCTATCGCGGTTACGACCGGACCTGGGACATCGCGACCCCCGGTGGGGCAGTGGTGGCGTGCTCGAACGACCCGCGGCTCGGCGGCGATCCGGCGTTGCCCAATCCCGAGGATCTGCTGCTGGCGAGCTTAGCGGGGTGCCATATGCTGTGGTATCTGCATCTGGCGAGCGTCGCGGGGGTGGTGGTGCGTGGCTATGCCGATGATCCCATCGGCGTGGGGGAGAGCGAACCGGATGGAACCGGGCGCTTCGTGAAGGCGTTCCTGCGGCCGCGGATCGAAGTGGCTGCGGGGAGTGACCTGACGGTGGCCGATGCGATCCATGCGCGGATCCATGCGCATTGCTTCATCGCGCGGTCGGTGAACTTTCCGGTTGAGATCGCGGCGACCTACGTCGAGGTCTGAAGGCGCGCCCCGCACAATCCTCCCCCGCCAGGGGGAGGTGGCGCCGAAGGCGACGGAGGGGGCGGTCGGCGGTCAGCTCTCAATTCCTCCCCGTCGCTCGATCGCAACGGCAAGGATCTGGCGCATCACGTCGTCGAAATTTGTCAGCATATCGATTGCCGGATAGCGAAGGACTCGCAATCCCCGCGCTGCGAGCCAAGCGTCGCGCTTGGCGTCTCGCTCCGGCCGATCGCCGCGGGCGTGCGCCTCGCCATCGACCTCGATAGCGAGGCGTGGGGGCGCGCAGTAGAAATCCAGAACATAGTCGCCGACCGCGTGCTGTCTGCGAAACCGCAGGCCAGCCTCATTCCGGCGCAACGCCAGCCAGAGCGCGATTTCAGGCGGTGTCATTTCCTGCCGCAGCCGCTTGGCATTCTGCTTGCCGTTCGCCGCCCCTTCGAGCCGCATCGCCGACCGCCCCCTCCGTCACGCTGCGCGTGCCACCTCCCCCTAACGGGGGAGGATTGAAAGTTAAGGGCGCGCCGATACCGCGTCTAGGTTCCGCGCACCGCCTCGATCACCGCTGCGCGCAGCTCAGGGATGCCGAGCCCGGTCTCGCTCGACGTCACCAGGATTTCGGGATGCGCCGCGGGGCGCTTGCGTGCCTCGACCGCGGTCGCCTCGGTGACCTCGACCAGCTCCGACGCCTTGATCTTGTCGGCCTTGGTAATGACCATCCGGTAGCTCACCGCCGCCTTGTCGAGCATCTCGAGAATGTCGCGATCGACCTCCTTGATGCCGTGGCGCGCGTCGATCAGTACCAGGGCGCGCTTGAGCACGTCGCGCCCGCGCAGGAAGTCGTTGACCATGAAGCGCCACTTCTTGACCAGATCCTTCGGCGCCTTGGCATAGCCATAGCCCGGCATGTCGACCAGCCGGAACGCCAGCGGATTGCCGACGTCGAAGAAGTTCAGCTCCTGCGTCCGGCCCGGCGTGTTCGACGTGCGCGCGAGCGAATTGCGGTTGGTCAGCGCGTTGAGCAGCGATGACTTGCCGACGTTCGAGCGGCCGGCGAAGGCGACTTCGTTGACCGTCGGCTCGGGAATGAACTCCAGCGTCGGGGCGGATTTCAGGAACGCGATAGGCCCGGCGAAGAGTTTCCGCGCGATCTCGATGTCTTCTGGTTCGAAGCTCACTTCTTCACCGCCGGCTCTTTGAGGCCCGGGTGCCGCGCGTACAGCAGGCGCTGCTGCGCGACGGTCCACAGGTTCGAGGTGATCCAATAGACCTGCAGGCCGACCGCGAACGGCGCCATCACGAACATCAGCACCCACGGCATGATCGCGAACACCTGCTTCTGCGCATCGTCCATCGGCGCGGGGTTCAACTTGAACTGGAAGAACATCGACACGCCAAGCAGCACCGGCACGATGCCGATCGCGAGGAACGGCGGCAGGTGGTAGGGCAGATAGCCGAACAGGTTGAGGATCGTCGCGGGATCGGGCGCCGACAGATCGTGGATCCAGCCGACGAACGGCTGATGGCGCATCTCGATCGTCAGCATGAGCACCTTGTAGAGCGAATACATGATCGGGATCTGGATCAAGGTCGGCAGGCAGCCCGCAAGCGGGTTGACCTTCTCGGCCTTGTACAGCGCCATCACCTCCTGCTGCGCGCGCGCCTTGTCGTCCTTATATTTCTCCTGGATCGCCTTCATCTTCGGCTGGATCGCCTTCATCGCCGCCATCGAGGCGAACTGGCGCTGTGCGACGGGGAAGATGACGGTGCGGATCGTAACGGTGAGCAGGATGATCGCGACACCGAAATTGCCGATCATGCGGAACAGCCAGTCGAGGTACTTGAAGATCGGCTTCTCGAGAATCTCGAACCAGCCCCAGTCGATCGCCTTGCCGAAATGCTGGATGCCGAGGCGATCCTCATAGCGGTCAAGCGTGTTGGTCTCCTTCGCGCCCGCGAAGAACTTGGCGGTCGAGACGAGCGCCTTGCCCGGTGCGATGACCCGCGGCGCCTGTGTGAAGTCGCCCTGGAAGGTGTCGCCATTGGCGGCGTGGAAGCCGGCATGGACCTGCGCCTTGGGGTCGGGGATGACGGCGGCGAGGAAATATTTGTCGCCGAAGCCGAGCCAGCCGCCCTTGGCGTCGAAGAAATTGTCGCCGGCCTTGGCGTTGCTGCCCCAGATCTTGCCAAGGAAGGTCGCGTCCTTGCCCTTCAGATTGTCGAAGGTGATGTCATATGTCGCGCCTTTGTCGAACACGCCGATCGGGCCGATATGGTTGGTCCAGGTGTCGGCCTCGGTGCCGACGCCCGAGCGCGAGACGAGCGCGTAGGGGCGCAGCGCTACGGCCGCGGGACCGGCATTGCCGACGCTCTGGCGCACGGTGAACATGTATTTCGAATCGATCGCGAAGGTCAGCGCGAAGATTTGGCCCTTGCCGTTCGCCCAGCGCAGCGTGACCGGCGTCGTGGGGGTGAGCGCACCACCGCTCGCGGTGAAGACCGTGTCGCCATTGGGGACGGTGACGCCGTCGCCATTCCAGCCGAAGCCCGCGAAATAGGCGTCCTTGGTGCCGCGCGGGGACAGCAGGCGGATTGGCGGCGAGTTCTTGTCGATCGTCTGCTTGTAGTTGGTGAGCGTCAGATCATCGATCCGCGCACCCTTGAGATTGATCGAGCCCTGGAGATCGGCGGTGCGGATCGGCACGCGCGGGCTCTCGGCCTGGACGATCTTCAGATCGCGCACGGCGGCGGCCCCAGTCGCGGCAGGGCCGGTCGGGGTGTTGACGACCTGGCTCTTGCCATCGACCATCTTCGTGGCGGGCGGATTCGCCGCGCGCGGGAAGAAGCGCGCCGACAGGAAATTCCCGCCGAACAGGATGATCGCGGCGAGCACCGCGAACAGGATGAAATTGCGGGTATCTTGTTTCACGCTAGCGGTATCCGTTCGTCACTCGCAGGAGTCCTTAGGGCACAGGATCGGGTCCGAACCCGCCCCAGGGATGGCATCGCGCGATTCGCTTGGCCGCCAACCACCCACCTTTCACCGCGCCATAGCGGCGTAAGGCGGTGATTGCATAGGCGGAACAGCTTGGTTGATAGCGGCAGGAGGGCGGGAGGATCGCCGACGGTCCGACTTGCCAGGCGCGGACGAGCAGGACGAGGAGGCGGGTCAGCATGGCAGCGCTCCGTTACCACGGGTCCATCCGTCACCGCGCGCAGCACGGGCGATCCGGGCGTTGCGCGGTCTGCGGAGTGGACCCCGGCACGAGGCCGGGGTGACGGTGGGGCGCGACGTGATCACCGCGCCACCTTGGCCAGCGCCTTGACCAGCTCGGCGCGGAGCACGGCGTAATCGCGCTCGATCCCGCCATTGCGGCCGATCAGCACATGGTCCGCGCCGCGCACGCCCGAATCGGGGAGCACGTCACGCGCCAAAGCGCGCAACCGGCGTTTCATCCGGTTCCGCACCACGGCATTGCCGATTTTCTTGGTGACGGTGAAGCCGACACGCATGTCGCTCGATCCGTCGTCGCGCGCGCGCACCTGCAGGACGAAGCCCGGCATCGGCGCACGCTTGCCAGCGTTCGCCGCGAGAAAATCGCGGCGAATCTGGAGGTTGGTTAGGCCGACAGCTTCTTGCGACCGCGATTGCGGCGTGCGCGAATCACGTTGCGGCCGCCCGGCGTCGCCATGCGCGAGCGGAACCCGTGGCGGCGTGCGCGCACCAGATTGCTCGGCTGAAAGGTCCGCTTCATCGTTCATTCCCTAAAATTCTGCCCGGGGCACGTCTAAATAGAAAAGGGCCGCCACGAGGACGGCCTTTGGTGGGCTGCGCATAAATGCGAGGGGCGGCAAAGTCAACGCGGACGATCGTTCGGCGGCGGTGCGAGAATTTCGGCGAGGCGTTGGCGGAAGGTCAGCGGCGGACCATCGGCCCGAACTACCTTGTCGCGCGCGCGACGGCGCGCGGCGCTTTGGCGGCGTAGCCCCATATCGGCATAATGGCCGAGTTTGGGCCAGCGGCGGTTGGTATCGACGAACACCCGCTTTGCGCGGTGCGAGTTCTGCAGCATCAGCGCGAGCCCGGCTGCGAAGACGAAAATCCCGCCCGGACCCGGAATTGCGCCGACCAGCGGCGAGAGAATCACCAGCACGACGCCGGTCGAGAACCACAAGGTCCGGAGCATGGGGTGGCGCGGCGGCTTCATCGACGACCGATGTGGGCAACGACGATCACTAAGACAAGTCGCGCGTCTGGATCACGTATTCGTAACGTTCCTAATTCCGTTATACCGTCGGCACTTACTGGGGGGTGAGGGGATGGTCGCGAGCGTATCCACGGTGGCGTATCTCGGGCTCGAGGCGCGTGCGGTCGAGGTCCAGGTGCAACTGATCCCCGGTTTGCCCGGTTTCTACGTCGTCGGGCTCGGCGACAAGGCGGTCGGCGAGAGTCGCGAGCGCGTGCGCGGCGCGATCGCGGCGATGGGGCTCGCGCTGCCGCCCAAGCGAATCGTCGTCAATCTGTCGCCCGCCGATTTGCCGAAGGAAGGATCGCATTTCGATCTGCCCATCGCGCTCGGGCTGCTCGCGGCGATGGGGGTGGTCGATGCCGAGATGTTGAGCGAGTATCTCGTCGTCGGCGAGCTCAGCCTCGACGCGCGGATCGCGCCGTCGCCCGGCGTGCTGCTCGCGGCGTTGCATGCCGCCGAGCGCGCGCTCGGGTTGATCTGCCCGGCGGCGCAGGGCGCGGAGGCGGCCTGGGCGGGGCAGGGGGTGATCGCCGCGCCCGACATCCTGTCGCTGATCAATCACTTCAAGGGACATGGGCTGCTCGCGATGCCTGCACCGGGCGCGATCGAGCCGCCGCTCGCCGGACCCGATCTGCGCCAGGTCAAGGGGCAGGAGACCGCCAAGCGTGCGCTGGAGATCGCGGCGGCGGGGGCGCACAATCTGTTGATGGTCGGGCCACCGGGTTCGGGCAAGTCGCTGATGGCGTCGTGCCTGCCCGGCATCCTGCCACCGCTCGACGCAGCCGAGGCCTTGGAAGTGTCGATGGTGGCGAGCGTCGCGGGAACGCTGAGCGGTGGACGCCTCACGCGGGCGCGGCCGTACCGCGCGCCGCACCATTCGGCCTCGATGGCGGCGCTGGTCGGCGGGGGGTTGAAGGTCAAGCCGGGCGAGGTCAGCCTCGCGCATCTCGGTGTGCTGTTCCTCGACGAGCTTCCCGAATTTCAGCGCGCGGTGCTCGATTCGCTGCGCCAGCCGCTCGAGACCGGATCGGTCAGCGTCGCGCGCGCCAATGCGCACGTCACCTTTCCCGCGCGCGTCCAGCTGATCGCGGCGATGAACCCGTGCCGCTGCGGGCATCTCGGCGATGCGGCACTCGCGTGTTCGCGCGCGCCGCGTTGCGCCGCGGACTATCAGGCGAAGGTGTCGGGGCCGCTGCTCGACCGGATCGACCTGCACGTCGAGGTGCAGGCGGTGAGCGCCGCCGATCTCGTGCTGCCGCCGCCCGCCGAAGGATCGGCCGAGGTCGCCGCGCGCGTCGCGGCGGCGCGCGCGGTACAGACACGGCGCTATGCCGATCATCCGGTGCGGACCAATGCCGAGGTCGATGGCGACCTGCTCGACGCGGTGGCGACCCCCGATGATCCTGGCCGGGCATTGCTAGCGCAGGCGTCGGCGGCGATGGGGCTATCGGCGCGGGGCTATACGCGCGTGCTGCGCGTTGCGCGGACGATCGCCGATCTCGCCGGGGTCGAGCAGGTCGCGCGGCTCCATATCGCCGAGGCGCTGAGCTATCGTCGGCAACCACCGCGCGCTTGAGCGCGTTGGTGCACGGCGACTTGCTAGCGAAACGTTTGCCAGCGACACTGACGCGTGCGCGCGACGCACCTAATAGGGGGACCGAGCGATGGAATGGATGATCTTGCCGTTGAAGCGCTACGCGCAGTTCAACGGCCGCTCGCGCCGCAAGGAATATTGGATGTGGATCCTGTTCCAGGTGCTTGTCGGCATCGTGCTCAGCTTTGTCGATGCAGCACTCGGGCTTGGCGGCCAGGCGACGGGCGCGACGAGTTCGGTGCCGGGCAGCGTCGCCGCGGCGGGCAATCTGCGCGGCGGGATCCTCAGCAACATCTTCTCGCTCGCGGTGCTGCTGCCCAACATCGCGGTCGCGGTGCGGCGGATGCACGACATCAACCGCAGCGGCTGGTACATCCTGCTGCCGATGGTCCCGGTGTTCGTCGCGATCTTCGCCATGGCGGGCAGTGCGGCGTCGGGCAACACGGGCGTGATGATCGTGGCGGGCGTCGCGGGGCTTGCCGCACTGATCTGCAGCATCCTGGTGTTCGTCTGGTATTGCACCGCCGGCACGCCGGGCCCCAACCGCTTCGGCAACGATCCCAAGGCGGACGTGCCCGCCGATCTGGCGCGGACCTTCGAATAGACGGCGCTATGCGCGCCGGACCATAGTCTGCTAACCGAGATTATTATCACCGGTTCGGTCCACGGCGCGTATCTGCCATTGGCGATGGGGTGGTACGGAGATTTTCATGCCGTACGTCGAAGATCCCCCCGTCGCGCCTGTCCCCCCGGAGGATCGTCCGCCTGGCGAAAGCACGCTCGCGCTGTTGCGGCGGCATTCGGGCGCGGCGCTCGGGATCGCGGTCGTGCTTGCCGCGACGGTCGGCGGCTTTGCCTATGTCGGTGGGTTCCTGACCCCCGACCGGCTCGGCGCCGACAAGATCGCCAATGCGCTCGAGGCGACCGGCGGCGGCGCCCATGCCGGCTTCCGCCGCGCGCATGCCAAGGGCATCTGCATCGCCGGGACCTTCACCGGCAGCGCCGCGGCGCGCGGCCTGTCGAGCGCGAGCGTGTTCGATGGCCGGCCCGTTCCGGTCACGGGCCGCTTCGCCGAGGCGACGCCCGACCCGTATGCCAAGGACCCGATGGTCGGCGTGCGCAGCATGGCGCTGCGGCTGCAGCCGGTCGGTGGGGACGAGTGGCGGATGGCGATCAACGACACGCCGGGCTTGCACGTCTCGACGCCCGAGGCCTTTTACGAAAACGCGCTCGCCTCGGTTCCCGATCCCAAGACCGGCAAGCCCGATCCGGCGAAGGTGACGGCCTATCTCGCCAAGCACCCCGAATCGGCGGCGTTCCTCGCACGCATGAAGGCCAAGCCGCTCGCGTCGGGCTTCGCCAATGACAGCTATAACAGCGTCGACGGCTTCCTCTTCGTCGCGCCCGACGGGACGCAGCGGCTGGTCCGCTGGACGATGCAGGCCGAGGCGCCGTTCGCCACGCTGACGCCTGCGACGCGTGCGGGACGATCGGCCAATTACATGTTCGAGGATCTGCTCGCGCGGGCCACGACGGGCCCGCTCAAGTGGCGGCTGGTCGCGACGCTCGCGCAGCCGGGCGATCCCAATCGCGCGGCCGAAGTCTGGCCGGAAAACCGGCCCAAGGTCGATCTCGGTGCATTGGTGATCGACCATGTCGAGAGCGAAGCGACCGGCAATTGCCGCGACATCAATTTCGATCCGCTCGTGCTGCCGGCGGGAATGCTGCCGTCGGACGACCCGATCCCGTTCGCGCGATCGGCCGTCTATGCGACCTCGTTCCGCCGCCGCACGCGCGAACACACGCCGCCGAGCGCGGTCGCCAACCAATCCGCGGGGACCCGGCCATGAGCGCTTCGACCGACCGCTTTCCGCTCGCCTCGCGCATCCTGCATTGGGGGATGGCGGTGCTCGTGCTGGCGATGCTGCTGATCGGCATCGGCATGGTGAGCACCACCGGGCCCGATTATTATCGCTTCCTGTCGGTGCACCGCTCGATCGGCATCGCGATCCTCGTGCTGGTCGCGATCCGGCTGGTCAACCGCGCGATCAACCCGCCGCCGCCGCTGCCGCACGATCTGCCGGGCTGGCAGAAGGCGCTCGCGAGCGTGTCGCACTGGCTGCTCTACGGTTTGATGATCGTGCTGCCGATCATCGGTTGGGCGATGCTGTCGGCCGGCGGCTACCCGATCCAGGTGTTCGGCGTGGTGTATCTGCCGGCGATCCTGCCGCACGATGTCGCGCTGTTCGCGGTGCTGCGGACGCTGCACACGGTGTTCGCGGTCTTGTTGTTCGCGACCTTCCTCGCGCATCTCGGTGCCGCGCTGTTCCATGGCTGGATCCGCCGCGACGGCGTGCTCGAGAGCATGGCGTAGCCGCTCCGCTACGGCGTGGTGCGGAGTTCGTAGGGAATCCGCCCGCGCCGGTCGGGGTCGATGTGCAGATCGCTTGCGGCCGGGGGGAAGGCGCGCTGGTCGCAATCGGCGCGCGGGCAGACGCGGCACGAGCTGCCGATCGGCGTTGCGCTGCTGTCCGTGCGCAGCCCGTCGGCATAGACGAAGGCGGCTGCGTAGCGCTCCTCGCACCCCAAGGCGACAGCATAGCGGCGTGGTGCGCGCGTATAGCTGTTCGAGGGTTTGACGAGGCCCTTCGCCATCGAGACGTAGCGCACGCTGTCAGGCGTCTCGGCGAGCTGGACGAGGATGCGGTCGGGGATCGCGACGGCTTCGTGCACCACCCAGAGCGGACACGCCCCGCCGAAGCGCGCGAATTCGAGGCGAGTCGCGGAATGCCGCTTGGTGATGTTGCCCGCCATGTCGACGCGGCAAAAAAAGACCGGGATGCCGAGCGCGCCGGGCCGCTGCAGCGTCGAGAGGCGGTGGCAGGTCTGCTCGAAGCTCGTGCCGAACTGGAGCCGCAACTGATCGACATCGTGGCGACACTCACGCGCCGCCTGGCGGAAGGCGAGATACGGCATCAGCAACGCGCCCGCGGCATAATTGGTGATACCGGCGCCGAGCAATTGCTGTCCGACGCTGGTCTGCGATCCGCGTGCGGCAATGCCTTCGATCAGGTCGCCGAATTCGAGCCGGGCGAGCTGATAGGCGAGGGAGAACAGGATGCTTTCGGGCGGTTGCGATGGATCGACGTGGAGCACACCCGCCGGATCGAACGCCCGGATTGCGCTGTCGCCGGTCGCGATCGGCGCGACGCGTACGCCGAAGCGATCGCGCAGTCGCGCCTCGATCCGCCGCAGCGCCGGTCCGGGGGCGAATTCGGCGGCGATCCGCTCGGCGGCGCGGTCGATCTCGTCGATGTAGTTCTGCTGCGCGTGGAACCAGTCGCGCACCTCCTCCCACGGCAGGCGGCGCGCGCTGCCCTCGGCGCCGACCTGATCGTCGAGCGCGCGCAACTGCGCGAGATTGGCGCGCTGCGTCGCATAGAGCGCGGCGAGGCGGCGCGCGATCAGCGGGTGCTGGCGGATCACGCGTTCGATATCGCTAAGATCACCGACGACGTCGGCGACGCTCGGGTCCGAACAGGCGTCGATCACGTCCGACAGCAGTGTCTCGGTGTCGCTCGGGTCGATCGCTGACCAGTCGTGCGGATAGTGCGTCGCGAGCGCTGCCAGCACGTTGCCCGTGATCGGCCGGTCGCCGCTTTCGATCTGCGACAGATACGACACCGAGATGGCGAGAGACCGCGCCATCTCGGCCTGGCTCAGGCCGAGCTGCTTGCGCACCACGCGGACGCGGTAGCCGTCGAACGATCGGCGCGACTGGGGGACAGGCATTGTGAAGTTTCCACACGCATATTTGCAAAACCACATTTGCATAGTGTGCGCAGAGCGGCAAGACGAGCGCGACCTAAGGGAGTGCGCATGTCTTCGACCCTCGCCGAACTGGACCGCAAGCGCGAAGCCGCCCGCATGGGTGGCGGTGAAAAGCGCATCGCCGCGCAACACGCCAAGGGCAAGCTGACCGCACGCGAGCGCTTGACCGTGCTGCTTGACGAGGGCTCGTTCGAAGAGCTCGACATGTATGTCGAGCACAATTGCGTCGATTTCGGGATGCAGGACCAGATCATTCCCGGCGACGGCGTCGTCACGGGATCGGGCACGATCAACGGCCGGCTGGTGTACGTCTTCTCGCAGGATTTCACCGTGTTCGGCGGCTCGCTCAGCGAGCGCCATGCGCAGAAGATCTGCAAGATCATGGACATGGCGCTCAAGGTCGGCGCGCCCGTGATTGGCCTCAACGACAGCGGCGGCGCGCGCATCCAGGAGGGCGTCGCTTCGCTCGGCGGCTATGCCGAAGTGTTCCAGCGCAACGTTTTGGCAAGTGGTGTCGTGCCACAGATTTCTCTCATCATGGGGCCATGCGCCGGGGGTGCCGTCTATTCCCCGGCGATGACCGACTTCATCTTCATGGTGAAGGATAGCTCCTACATGTTCGTCACCGGCCCAGATGTAGTGAAGACCGTTACAAACGAGATCGTCACGCAGGAGGAACTGGGTGGAGCGGTGACGCATACCACGAAGTCGGGGGTCGCCGATGTGGCCTTCGAGAACGATATCGAGGCGCTGCTCGCGGCCCGCGACTTCGTGGACTTCCTTCCCGCTTCTAACCGCGAAGCGTCGCCCGAACGGCCGTCGTCGGACCCGTGGGACCGGATCGAGCACAGCCTCGACCAGTTGGTGCCGGCAAGCGCTAATCAGCCGTACGACATGCACGAGCTGATCCGGAAGACGGTCGACGAGGGCGATTTCTTCGAGGTCCAGCCGACGCATGCCGGTAACATCATCATCGGTTTCGGGCGGATCGAGGGGCGGACCGTCGGCTTCGTCGCCAACCAGCCGATGGTGCTGGCCGGGTGCCTCGACATCAATTCGTCGAAGAAGGCGGCGCGCTTCGTCCGCTTCTGCGACGCGTTCGAGATCCCGATCGTCACCTTCGTCGACGTGCCGGGCTTCCTGCCGGGCACCGCGCAGGAGCTGAACGGCATCATCAAGCACGGCGCCAAGCTGCTGTTCGCGTATGCCGAGGCGACCGTGCCGAAGATCACCGTGATCACGCGGAAAGCCTATGGCGGCGCGTACGACGTGATGGCGTCGAAGCATCTGCGCGGCGACCTCAATTACGCCTGGCCGACCGCCGAGATCGCGGTGATGGGCGCGAAGGGTGCGGTCGAGATCATCTTCCGCGGCCGCTCGCCCGCCGAGATCGCCGAGCAGACCGCGCAATATGAGGCGCGCTTCGCCAACCCGTTCGTCGCGGCGAGCAAGGGCTTCATCGACGAGGTGATCCAGCCGCACTCGACGCGCCGCCGGATCGCGCTCGGCTTGCGCAAGCTGCGCGGGAAAAGCCTTGAGAACCCCTGGAAGAAGCACGACAACATCCCGCTATGACCGACAAACCGACGCTCGATGCCTGGCAGGCCGCCGCTGCCAAGGAGGTCAAGGGGCGTGACCTGACCTGGCAGACCCCCGAGGGGATCGCGGTCAAGCCGCTCTACACCGCGGCCGATGTCGAGGGGATCGACCCCGGGCTGCCGGGCTTCGCGCCGTTCACGCGCGGGGTGCGTGCGTCGATGTATGCGGGGCGGTCGTGGACGATCCGGCAATATGCGGGCTTCTCGACCGCCGAAGCCTCGAACGCCTTCTACCGCCGCAATCTGGCGGCGGGGCAGAAGGGCCTGTCGGTCGCGTTCGATCTCGCGACGCATCGCGGGTATGACAGCGACCATCCGCGCGTGACCGGCGATGTCGGCAAGGCGGGCGTCGCGATCGACACGATCGACGACATGAAGATCCTGTTCGACGGCATTCCGCTCGACAAGATGTCGGTCTCGATGACGATGAACGGCGCGGTGATCCCGATCCTCGCTTTCTTCATCGTCGCGGGCGAGGAGCAGGGTGTGCCGCAGGCGCTTCTCGACGGGACCATCCAGAACGACATCCTCAAGGAGTTCATGGTCCGCAACACCTATATCTACCCGCCCGAGCCGAGCATGCGGATCATCTCGGACATCATCGCCTACACCTCGGCGCATATGCCCAAGTTCAACTCGATCTCGATTTCCGGCTATCACATGCAGGAAGCGGGCGCGACGCAGCTGCAGGAGCTGGCGTTCACGATCGCTGATGGGCGCGAGTACGCCAAGGCTGCGATGGCGAGCGGGCTCGATCTCGATGCGTTTGCGGGGCGGCTGTCGTTCTTCTTCGCGATCGGCATGAACTTCTTCATGGAGGTCGCGAAACTGCGCGCGGCGCGGAAATTGTGGCATCGCGTAATGACCGATCTCGGCGCCAAGGATGAGCGCTCGAAGATGCTGCGCACGCATTGCCAGACGTCGGGCGTGTCGCTGACCGAGCAGGATCCGTACAACAACGTGATCCGCACCACGGTCGAGGCGATGGCGGCGATGTTGGGCGGCACGCAGTCGCTCCACACCAATGCGCTCGACGAGGCGATCGCGCTGCCGACCGACTTCTCGGCACGGATCGCGCGCAACACGCAGATCGTGCTGCAGGAAGAGACGGGGATGACCAAGGTCGTCGATCCGCTCGGCGGCAGCTATTATATCGAGGCTCTCACCGAGGAGCTGGTCGACAAGGCGTGGGAGATCATCCAGCGCGTCGAGGCCGAGGGCGGCATGGCGCAGGCGGTCGCCGCGGGCTGGCCCAAGGCGATGATCGAGGAAGCCTCGGCGGGTCGCGCGGCGCGGGTCGACAAGGGTGAGGACGTCATCGTCGGCGTCAACAAGTACAAGCTCGCCGAGCAGGATCCGATCGACATCCTCGACGTCGACAATGTCGCCGTGCGGGAGTCGCAGATCGCGCGGATCGCGCGCTCGAAGGCCGGGCGCGACGAGGCGAAATGCACGGCGGCGCTCGACGCGTTGCGCGAAGGCGCGCGCGGTACGACGAACGTGCTCTCGCTCGCCGTGCAATGCGCCCGCCAGCGTGCGACGCTCGGCGAGATTTCCTCGGCGATGGAGGATGTGTTCGGCCGCTACGACACCGTGCCGACGCCGGTATCGGGCATTTACGGCGGCGCGCACGAATTCGACGCGGCGTGGCAGGGGTTGAAGGAAGGCGTCGTCTCGCTTGAGACGCGCAACGGCCGCCGCCCGCGCATGCTCGTCGCCAAGATGGGGCAGGACGGGCATGACCGCGGTGCGAACCTCGTGTCGTCGGCGTTCGGTGATCTCGGGTTCGATGTGGTGCCCGGGCCGCTGTTCCAGACGCCGTCCGAAGCCGCCAAGCTCGCGATCGACAGCGACGTCGACGTTGTCGGCGCGTCCTCGCTCGCCGCAGGGCACAAGACATTGATCCCCGAGCTGATCGGCCATCTGCGCGAGGCGGGGCGTGGCGACATCAAGGTGATCGCGGGCGGGGTGATCCCGGCGCAGGATTATCAGGTGCTGCGCGACGCTGGGGTGCAGGGGATTTTCGGGCCCGGGACCAACCTGGTCGAGGCCGCGGGCGAAGTATTGCGATTGCTGGGGCATAACATGCCGCCGGTCGAGGAAGATGTGAAATGACTGACGTACGCGAGTCCCCCTCCCGCTTGCGGGAGGGGCTAGGGGAGGGCCTGTCAACGAGCGATGGCGCCATTGGCACGCCCCTCCCCCAACCCCTCCCGCAAGCGGGAGGGGAGTCTAGGAACGACTGGACCCGCGCCGAGATCGCCGCGTTGTTCGATCTCCCGTTCGACGAACTGATGTTCCGCGCGCAGACCACGCACCGCGCGCATCACGCGGCGGGCGAGGTGCAGCTGTGCACGCTCCTGTCGATCAAGACCGGCGGCTGCCCCGAGGATTGCGGCTATTGCAACCAGTCCGCCTCGGCCGAGACCGAGCTCAAAGCTTCCAAGCTGATGGACGTCCGCGCCGTGCTGCAATCCGCCGCCCAGGCGCGCGACGCCGGATCGCAGCGCTTCTGCATGGGGGCCGCCTGGCGCAACCCCAAGGACAAGGACATGCCCGCGATCATCGAGATGGTGCAGGGCGTCCGCCAGATGGGGATGGAGACCTGCATGACGCTCGGCATGCTGACGCCGGGTCAGGCCGAGCAGCTCGCCGCGGCGGGGCTCGATTACTACAACCACAACATCGACACCTCGCCGGAAAAATACGCCGAGGTCATCACCACGCGCACCTTCCAGGACCGGCTCGACACGCTCGAGAACGTCCGCGAGGCCGGCATCAACGTGTGCTGTGGCGGGATCGTCGGGATGGGCGAGACGCGCGTCGACCGCGTCGGCTTCGTCCATGCGCTGGCCACGCTGCCGCGGCACCCGGAGAGCGTGCCGGTCAATGCGCTGGTGCCGGTCAAGGGTACCGTGCTCGGCAACATGCTTGCCGACACGCCGCTCGCCGCGATCGACGATATCGAATTCGTGCGGACGGTCGCGGTCGCGCGGATCACGATGCCGCTGAGCATGGTGCGGCTGTCGGCCGGGCGCGAGAGCATGTCCGAGGCGACGCAGGCGCTCTGCTTCATGGCGGGTGCCAACTCGATCTTCACCGGCGACAAGCTGCTGACGACGGGCAATGCCGGCGACGACACAAGGACGCCGCGCTGCTGGCCAAGCTCGGCCTCGTCCCGATGGTCGGCGAAGAGCCGATGCGGAAGGAAAAGACGTGCTGCTGATCGCGCTGCTCCTGACCGCCGCGCCGATCCAGACCCAGGCGGCGATGAACCGCTCGGGCGGCGCGAGTTACGCGCAGGCCGACGCCGCGATGACCGCGCAGTGGAAGCGGACCTATGCCTATATGAAGGGCCGCGATGCGCAGGATACGTCGCGAGGCGGCGGCTTCGGCTATGCGGGCTCCTTGCTCGAGAGCCAGCGCGCGTGGCTCAAATATCGCGATACGCAGTGCGTGATCGAGGGCGGGCAATATGCCGGCGGATCGGCGCAGGGCATGACAATGGCGGCTTGCCGGACGGGTTTGACGCGCGCCCGCACGACGCAATTGAAGTCGATGATCTGGTACCAGTGATGACGAGTTCCCCTCCCGCTTGCGGGAGGGGTTAGGGGAGGGGCCATCCTCCCTCCAGGTTTCACCTCTTGCGGACAGGCCCTCCCCCGGCCCCTCCTGCAAGCGGGAGGGGAGAAGTTAGCGTGTTCGAGAAAATCCTGGTCGCCAATCGTGGTGAAATCGCATGCCGCGTGATGCGCACTGCCAAGAAGATGGGGATCGCCACGGTCGCCGTCTATTCGGACGCCGACGCGCGCAGCCCGCATGTGCTGATGGCCGACGAGAGCGTCCGGCTCGGGCCGCCGCCGGCGGGGGAGAGCTATCTGCTCGCCGACCTGATCCTGCTCGCCGCCAAGGAGACGGGCGCGGACTGCATCCATCCGGGCTACGGTTTCCTGTCCGAGCGCGAGAGCTTCGCGCGCGCTTGTGCCGATGCCGGGATCGCCTTTGTCGGGCCGCCGCCCAAGGCCATCGCCGCGATGGGCGACAAGATCGAATCGAAGAAGCTCGCCAAGGCGGCGGGCGTCAACGTGGTCCCCGGTTTCCTCGGCGAGATCGCCGATACCGAGGACGCGGTGCGGATCGCGGGCGACATCGGCTATCCGGTGATGATGAAGGCCTCGGCCGGCGGCGGCGGCAAGGGGATGCGCCTCGCATATTCCGAGCAGGACGTCCGCGAGGGCTTCGAGGCGACCAAGCGCGAGGGGCTCGCGTCGTTCGGCGACGACCGCGTGTTCATCGAGAAGTTCATCGAATCGCCGCGCCACATCGAGATCCAGGTGATGGGCGATCAGCACGGCAACATCGTCTATCTCGGCGAGCGCGAATGCTCGATCCAGCGGCGCCACCAGAAGGTCGTCGAAGAAGCGCCGTCGCCGTTCGTCACGCCCAAGATGCGCAAGGCGATGGGCGAGCAGGCGGTCGCCTTGGCCCGCGCGGTCGGATATTTTTCGGCGGGGACGGTCGAGCTGATCGTGTCGGGCGCCGATACGACGGGCGAGGGCTTCTACTTCCTCGAGATGAACACGCGGCTGCAGGTCGAGCATCCGGTGACCGAGGCGGTGACCGGGCTCGATCTGGTCGAGCTGATGATCCGCGTCGCGGCGGGGGAACCGCTCGGGTTCTCGCAGGAAGACGTCACGCTCAACGGCTGGGCGATCGAGAACCGGGTGTATGCCGAGGATCCGTATCGCGGGTTCCTGCCGAGCATCGGGCGCTTGGTGCGCTACAATCCGCCCGAGAGCAGCGAGACGCCGTATACGAAACTAAGCCCCTCCCCTAAAGGGGAGGGGTTTCAGGAAAGCTACACCCGCGTCGACGATGGCGTGCGCGAGGGTGGCGAAGTGTCGATGTTCTACGACCCGATGATCGCCAAGCTGATCACCTGGGCGCCGACCCGTGAGGAAGCGATCGACGAGCAGATCGCAGCACTCGATGCGTTCGAGATCGAAGGCCCCGGCAACAATCTGGATTTCCTCTCGGCATTGATGCAGCATCCGCGCTTCCGCTCGGGCAACATCACGACCGGCTTCATCGCCGAGGAATATCCCGACGGCTTCCACGGCGCCCCCGCCGACGCCGAATTGATCGAAGCGCTCGCCGCGATCGCCGCCTTCGCCGCGACCGCGGAGGCAGACCGCGCGCGCCGCATCGACGGGCAGCTCGGCAAGCGGTTGCGTCCGCCATCGGAATGGTCGGTGCGGATTGGCGAGACCGATCACCTCGTGTCGATCTCGACCGATGGGATCACCGTCGATGATGCCGATCTCGACATTGCGCTCGAATATACGCCGGGCGACCGCACCGTCGACGCCGAGCTCGACGATGCGCCGCTGACGGTCAAGATCTCGCGCACCCGCACCGGCTTCAGGCTCACCACGCGTGGCGCAAGCCATGTCGCGCGCGTGCTCCCGGCGCATGTCGCGCCCTACGCGCAGCACATGATCACCAAGATCCCGCCCGATCTGTCGAAGTTCCTGTTGTGCCCGATGCCGGGCCTGCTGATGCGGCTCGATGTGGCGGCCGGCGACACGGTCGAGGCGGGGCAGCCGCTTGCGGTGGTCGAGGCGATGAAGATGGAGAACATCCTGCGCGCAGAGAAGGCCGGTACGGTCAAGTCGGTCAGCGCCGCGCCGGGCGACAGCCTTGCGGTCGATGCGGTGATCCTCGAGATGGAATAGCCGCGGGCGTCGGCGAAAGCTGACGCCGCCACGGTCCGCGATACGGACATTTCGTATCGCATCAGAGCCGATCCGCGACAGGTTGCGACAATAAATCGGTGGACCTCGCACGGTGTGGTAGTTCACAGGAACACCATGCGCCATCGCCTCTCTCTGCTGCTTGCCGTCACCGTACCGCTGGCGGCGTGTACCGTTGGCCCCAATTACCACCCCGCCACCCCGGCGACGCTCGGCATGCCTGATCTGTATTCGGTGCCGAGCGACGGCCGCCCCGCCGCCGATCTCACCGCGTGGTGGACGCAGTTCAACGATCCGCTGCTGGCGAGCATCGTCGAGCGCGCGCGGACCAACAATCTCGACATCGCACAAGCCGTCGCGCGGTTGCGTCAGGCGCGCGAATCGCTGGTCCAGTCGCGCGCGCAGCTGCTGCCGACGCTCAGCGGGTCGGCGGGCTATACGCGCTCGCAGAGCATCGCCGGCGGCACCACCACGCTGCCCGGCGGCGCCACCGTCATCACCGGGCGCGGATCGGGCGACACGCTCTCGCTCGGGCTCGACGTGCAATATCAGGTCGGGCTGTTCGGGGAGATCCGCCGCACCGTCGAGGCGAGCCGCGCGCAATATCAGGCGTCGGGCTATGATTATGCCACCGTCGTGCTTTCGACCCAGGCCGAGACCGCGCGCAACTACATGCTCGCGCGGCTGTACCAGGCGCAGCTCGCCAATGCGCGCGACTCGTTGCGCTTGCAGGACGACAACCTACAGATCGCGGGCTTCCGCGTCCAGGCCGGGCTGGTTTCCTCGCTCGATGCCGAGCAGGCGCGTTCGCAGCGCGCCTCGACCGCGGCGACGATCCCGACGATCGAGCAGAATTACAACGCCGCGGTCTCGCGGCTCGGCGTGCTGACCGGGCAGGCGCCCGGCGCGCTCAAGGCCCAGCTGGCGGCGGCGCGGCCGATCCCGACCGGGCCCGCGTCGGTCGCGATCGGTATTCCGATCGATACGTTGCGCCAGCGCCCCGACGTGCGCTCGGCCGAACGGTCGCTTGCTGCGGCAACCGCGCAGATCGGCGTATCGAAGGCGGCGCTCTACCCGGCGCTCGCGATCAGTGGCAGCGTCTCGACCGACGCATCGCATATCGGCGACCTGTTCCAGAGCGTCGCGGGCCAGGTGTTCGCCGGGCTGACGCAGGCGATCTTCAACGGCGGACGGCTGCGCTCGCAGGTCCGCGCGAGCGAGGCGGCGGCGGAGGGCTCGTTTGCCGCGTACAAATCGACCGTGCTGACGGGGCTCGAGGATGTCGAGAATGCCGTCGTTGCGCTCGACAGTGCCAAGCGCCGCGCCGCCGAATTCGCGATCGCGCTCGATGCCGCGAACAACAGCGCGATCCTGGCGCGCACGCAGTATCGCGCCGGGCTGACCGATTTCACCACGCTCAATACGTCGGAGGCAAGCCTGCTCAGCGCGCGCAACGGCCTGAGCCAGGCGCAGTCCGACCAGGCGACCGCGCTCGTCCAACTGTATCTCGCGCTCGGGGGTGGCTGGAACAGTGCCGCCGATCCGACCGTCCTCCCAATCTCTCCCGCACAGGTACGATAGATGGCCGATCCCGCGCGCACCGACCTCAACGAATTTCTCGGCGCGAAGTCTGTTCCCGCCTGGCGCCGCTGGGCGAAATGGGCCGTGGTCGCGGTCGGAATCCTGTTGCTGCTGCTTCTGCTCAAGAGCTGTTTCGGCGCCACCGCCAAGGCCGAATACGCGACCGAGACCGTCGCACGCGGCGCGCTCGCCGTGAGCGTCTCGGCGACCGGCAAGCTCGCGCCGACCAACCAGGTCGATGTCGGCTCGGAACTTTCGGGGCTCGTCACCAAGGTCGTCGTCGACGTCAACGACCGCGTGACCAAGGGGCAACCGCTGGCGCTGGTCGATCCGTCGCGCTTCCAGGATGCGGTCAACCAGAGCCAGGCTGCGCTCGATGCCGCGGTCGCGACGGTCGCGCAGAACCAGGCGACGCTCGCGCAGTCGAACGCGACGCTCGCGCGCTATCAGGAGGTCAGCCGGCTGTCGGGCGGGCGCGTTCCCGCCAAGACCGAGATGGACCAGGCGATCGCCGACAAGAACCGCGCGATCGCGAACGTGAAGGCGGCGCAGGCGAACGTCGCATCGGCGCGCGCGACGCTCTCGTCGAACGCGACCCAGCTGGTGAAGACCGTGGTGCGCTCGCCGGTCAACGGTGTGGTGCTCGCGCGCCAGATTGAACCGGGACAGACCGTCGCCGCGTCGTTCAGCACGCCGACCTTGTTCGTCATTGCCGAGGATCTCAGCCGGATGAAGCTCGAGGTCGCGATCGACGAGGCCGATGTCGGCTCGGTCAAGGAAGGGCAGAACGCGGTGTTCACGGTCGATGCCTTCCCTGGCAAGACCTTCCCCGCGGCAATCACGCGCGTCGATCTCGGATCGAACCTGTCGGCGCAATCGAGCTCGACGACGACCACCACGACCAGCACGACCGGTCAGGTCGTGTCGTACAGCGCGACGCTGAGCGTCGGCAATGCCAACCTGCAATTGCGCCCCGGCATGACCGCGACCGCCGACATCACCACGACCGCCAAGACCAATGTCCTGCTCGTCCCCAATGCGGCGCTGCGCTTCAAGCCGACCGACGCTTCGGGCGCGAGCGCCAACAAGGGCATCGCCGGGGCGCTGATCCCGGGCCGGCAGCGGCGCGGTGGCGCCGGGTCGGGCAAAGGCGAGACGGTCAAGCGCGGCGGATCGCAGACGGTCTATGTCGCCGATGCGAAGGGTGTTCCGCAGCCCGTGCAGATCACCACCGGCGAGACCAACGGATCGATGACCGAAGTGATCGGCGGCGACCTCAAGCCGGGCGACCAGGTCATCACCGGGCAGCTGGCAGCGGGCGCTAGCGCCTCTGGCGCTGGCAAGCGCAAGCGGTCGGGCGGGCAGGCCGGTGGCCAGTAACGCGCCCGCCGTGCACGCCGTCGGCCAATATGTGCCGGCCGCGGGCGCGCCGATCATCTCGCTGCGCGCGGTCATCAAGACCTATGGCGAGGGCGCGACCGCGTTCCAGGCGCTCAAGGGGATCGATCTCGACATCGCGCAGGGCGATTTCGTCGCGGTGATGGGGGCGTCGGGCTCGGGTAAGTCGACGACGATGAACATCCTCGGTTGTCTCGACGTGCCGACCGGCGGGACGTTCCTGTTCAAGGGAGTCCATGTCGAGACGCTCGATCGCGACCAGCGCGCGCTGTTACGGCGCAAATATCTCGGGTTCGTGTTCCAGGGGTTCAATCTGCTCGCGCGCACGACTGCGCTCGAGAATGTCGAACTGCCCTTGCTGTATCGCGGCGATGCCAAGAAGGAGCGGCGCGCTTCGGCGATGGCGGCGCTCGACAAGGTCGGGCTTGCCGATTGGTGGGACCATACCCCCGCCGAGCTGTCGGGCGGGCAGCAGCAGCGCGTCGCGATCGCGCGCGCGATCGTCACGTCGCCGGCGGTATTGCTCGCGGACGAGCCGACCGGGAACCTGGATTCGGAGCGCTCGGTCGAGATCATGGAACTGCTGTCGGGGCTCAACCGCGACAGCGGGATCACCGTGATCATGGTGACGCACGAGCCCGACATGGCGGCGTTCGCGCATACCATCGTGCATTTCAAGGACGGGCTGGTCGAGCGCGTCGAGGCGCAGCATCGGCCCGGGGAGGTTCCCGAAGAATCCCCCTCCCGCTTGCGGGAGGGGCTAGGGGAGGGCAGTGCCTCAAGCGATAGCCCCACCGGCACGCCCCTCCCCCAACCCCTCCCGCGAGCGGGAGGGGAGTCATAATGTTCGGCACCACGCTCCTCCTGGCACTCCGCTCGATCGCCCGCCACAAGCTGCGTTCGTTCCTCACCACGCTCGGCATCATCATCGGCGTCGCGGCGGTGGTGACGATGGTGACGCTCGGCCAGGCGACCACCGCCGCGGTGCAGAAATCGATCGCCGCGCTCGGCACCAACATTCTGCAGGTCCGCCCCGGTCAGGGCTTCGGCCGCGGCGGCGGCGGACCGCGTCCGCCCGACTTCAAGCCTGCCGATGCCGCCGCGATCCGTGATCAGATCGCGGGCGTCACCGCAGTGGCGGCGCAGGCCGGCACGACCGGCACCGCGATCTACGAAGGCGCGAACTGGTCGACCACGGTCAACGGCACGACCAACGCCTATTTCCAGGTCCAGCCGTGGCCGCTCGCCGAGGGCCGGACCTTCACCCCGGCGGAGGAAGCCGCAGGCAAGTCGGTCTGCATGATCGGCAATACCGTCAACGACAATCTCTACCGCGGCAATTCGCCGCTTGGTACGCGGCTGCGCATCGCCGGGATTTCGTGCGACGTGATTGGCCTGCTGTCGAAGCGCGGGCAGGCGGGCTTCGGCGGCGATCAGGACGATGTCATCATCATGCCGTTGAAGGCGGTGCAGCGCCGCTTCACCGGCACGACCGATCTCAAGCTGATGCTGGTCGGCGTCGACCAGGCCTATTCGAGCGCCGCAGTGCAATCCTCGATCGAGGATCTGCTGCGCGAACGCCGCAACATCACCGGCGGCAAGGACGACGATTTCAACATCTTCGACACAGCCCAGATTTCTGCGACGCTGACGCAATCGACGACCTTGCTGACCGGGATCGTCACTGCGGTGGCGGCGATCAGCCTGATCGTCGGCGGGATCGGGATCATGAATATCATGCTGGTGTCGGTGACCGAACGCACGCGCGAGATCGGCATCCGCCTTGCGATCGGCGCGGTGGCGAGCGAGGTGCTGATGCAGTTCCTCGTCGAGGCGATCGCGCTGTCGATGCTGGGCGGGCTGATCGGGCTCGTCGTGGCGCAGCTCGCGATCCTTGGATTGGCGCCGGTGATGAAGGTCGATTTCCTGTTCGTGCCGCGGATCAATTTGATCGCGTTCGGCATCTCGGCGGTGATCGGGGTCGTCTTCGGCTATTTCCCCGCGCGCCGTGCCGCCGCGCTCAACCCGATCGACGCACTTCGCCACGAATAGCCGCGCAGCCGACACGAACATGCCGGCTTGCGCGGGGCGGGCGGCGCGGGCAGGACGCCGCGATGACCAGCTGGAAAGTGACGCTCCCCTGCACTCGCGCCGAGGCCGAGGCGATCGATGCCGCCGACGATGTCACCGAGGGCATGGTGCTGATGACGACCGAACTCGAAGAGGACGATCGCGAGCATTGGCGGCTCGACGCCTATCTCGAGCTCGCGCCGACCCCCGAAGCGCTCGCCGCGATCCGACTGCTCGCGCCGAGCGCGGGCGATGCCGCGCCGCACATTGAGGAACTCCCGGACGAGGATTGGGTGACGCTCAGCCAGGACGGGCTCGAGCCGATCGCCGAGGGGCGCTTCGTCGTCCATACCAGCGCGCATCCCGTTGCCGCGCCCGACGGCGGTCGCGCCTTCCTGATCGAGGCGGGGCAGGCGTTCGGCACCGGGCACCACGCGACCACATCGGGCTGCCTCGCGATGCTCGATCGCCTCGCCGACCAGACGTTCGCGCGGATCATCGACATTGGCACCGGCACCGGCCTGCTCGCCTTTGCCGCGCAGCATCTGTGGCCGGCGGCCGGGGTCGTCGCGACCGATATCGATCCGCGTGCGATCATCGTCACGCGCGAGAATGCCGAGCTCAACGCGCTCGACGGGATCGCGCTGATCGTCGCCGACGGTGCGCTCGACGATACGATCACCGCGCGCGCGCCCTATGATCTGGTGATCGCGAACATCCTGGCAGGCCCGCTCGTGTCGATGGCGCCCGAGCTTGCTGCGATCGCAGCGCCCGGCGCGACGATCGTGCTCGCCGGACTGCTCGAAACGCAGCGTGCCGACGTCGTCGCGGCTTTTGCGAGCTGCGGCTGCACGCTGGCGGAGACCGACCGGCGCGGCGATTGGACGATCCTGCGGCTGACCGCGGGGCGAGCGCGCTATCTGCCGACCAAGCCGATCGATCCGAAGGGGCGCGATGGCTGGGCGCTCGATCTGTAGCGGAGCGCGCGAACCGCGTATCGGGTTCTGGCTGGGCGCGATGGCGCTGATCACGACACTTCCCTTCGCGGTGGCGCAGATCCCATCGATGACCGATTGGGCGGGGCATGTCGGGCGCTATCACGTGATGCTCGCGGCTGGGCGATCGCCGCTGCTCAACGCCTTCTATGCGTTCGACTGGCATTTGGTCGGCAATCTGAGGGTCGATTTGCTCGTCTGGTGGCTGGGCCCCTGGCTCGGCGTCGAGCGCGCCGCCTGGCTGATCGCCGCGTTGCTCCCCACCCTGATGATCGCGGGCATCGCAGCGGTGGCGCGGGTTGCCTATGGCCGTGTCGGACCCGCGGTGGTCATCGCGTGCGGTTTCGTATTCGGCAATGCGATGCTGTTCGGATTTCTCAATTTCTGCCTCGCCCAGGCGCTGGCATTCCTGACCTTTGCGGCGTGGATCGGGCTGCGTGAGCGGGCCGGGTGGCTGCATCTGGTAGTGCTCGTACCGCTCGGCGTGCTCGTGTGGCTCGCGCACGCGATGGGGTGGGGCGTGCTGGTCCTGCTCGCGATCGGCTTCGAGCTCGAGCGGCTGTGGCGCAGGCGTGCCGCCTTCCTGCCCGCGATCGGCGACGCCGCGCTGCGCGGGCTGGCGCTGGCACCGCCGATCGTGCTCACCGTCTTGTGGCGCAGCGGCGGGGCTGGCGGATCGTTCGCATTTGGCCCCGATCTGCTTGCGCGCAAGCTGATGAACTGGGTCGTCGTGCTCCGCGGCGGATCACCCGTGCTCGATATCGGCATGGTGCTGCTGCTCGGCGCAATTGTTGTGCTGCTCGCGTGGCGCGGGAAATGGCGTGTCGACTGGCGGATCGGAAACGGCGCGGTGCTGCTCGTGCTCGCCTGCCTCGTCATGCCATCGACGGTGTTCAACAGCTGGGGCGCCGACGAGCGGATCGCGCCGGCCGCGCTGATCGTCGCGCTGCTCGCGCTGCGTTGGCGCGGTACGGCGGCAGAGGCGACCCGGCTCGCCCTAACCGTAACGTTGCTGTTCGCGGTCCGCATCGGCGCGATCGCCGGGAGCTGGCATGCGCTCGACGCGCAGTATCGCTCGAACCTCGTCGCGCTCGATCGTGTGCCGCGCGGCAGCCGGATCGAGGCGATGGTCCTCACCAATGGCTGCCACGCCGGCTGGCGCAAGACTGCCTATCCGCATCTGCCCGCGCTCGCGATCGTCCGGCGCGATGCCTTCGTCAACGCCGAATGGCCGATCGTCGGCGCGCCGTTGCTGCGCGTCACCTATCCGGTGGCAGACACGCTGCGCTATGATCCGTCGCAGATGATCGACGCGTTCGATTGCGCGGGGCGACCGACGACCGCGGCAATCCAGGAGCGGCTCGCGCAGCTCACCCCGCGCGCCTTCGACTTCGTCTGGATGCTCGACACGCATGGACGCAGCGATTTGTGGCCGGGGCACGCGCCGCTCTATCGCGACGCGAGCAGCGCGCTCTACCGGGTGCGATGAGCCGTCGCGTCAGGTCGGCTGCCACTCCGCTTTCTCGCGCCGGAGCGAGGCGAGCAACGAATCGTAGATCACCTTGGCGCGCGTCAGCCCGGCCTGGCTGCGACCGCGATCGTCGATCGGCAGCTCGCCGCGCACGCCGAACCCGTCGCGCAGGAATTCGCGGTCGTCGTAGCGCGTCTTGAACGTCTGGAGGAAATCGCGGCATTCGCTCGCCATCGTCGCGCGCTGGTCGAAGCTGAAGGTTGGCAGCACCTCGGCGATCTCGGCATGGAGCGCCTTGAGGCCGCCGAAGATGTGCAGCCGCTCGGTCATGAACGCCTGCAGATTGGGCCAGTTTTCTTCACCGAGCGCCCAGCGCTCGCGTTCGGCGCGGCTCACTGCGCCTTCGCCAGCGCATAGGCCTGTGTGCCACGCGTCAGCAGCGTGTCGTCGGGCAGGATTTGTGCGACCGGCACGTCGGGCATCTCGGCAAGCTTGGCGTAGAGCGGCGCGAAATCGGTCTCGACCGTCACGCGCAGCAATTCCTCGAAGCTCGGAATGACGAAATAGTTCTGCTGAAAATCGTCGATCCGATATTCGGTGCGCATCACGCGCTCGAGATCGAAGGCGATCCGGTTGGGGCTGGGGTCATCGAGCGCGAAGCGGCTTTCGGCGAAGCTCGACACGATCCCCGCGCCGTAGAGCCGCAGCCCTTCGGGCTCGGCAACGAGGCCGAACTCGACCGTGTACCAATAGAGCCGCCCGAGATATTTGAGCGCGTCGAGGCCCTGCGCACGCTGCCCGCCGCGGCCGTATGCCGCAAGATAATCCGCGAAAACCGGATCGGCGAGCATCGGCACATGGCCGAACACGTCGTGGAACACGTCGGGTTCCTGGAGATAATCGAGCTGGTCGGCGCGGCGGATGAAATTGCCCGCGACGAAGCGGCGGTTGGCCATATGGTCGAAGAATACGTCGTCGGGTACGAGCCCGGGCACTGCGACGACTTGCCAGCCGGTGAGCTTCAGCAGCCGTTCGGAAAGCTCGTCAAAATCGGGAATCCCGGGTTTAGACAGCTTGAGTACATCTAATCCGCGCAAATAGGCGTCCGATGCGCGACCGGGCAGCAGTTTTGCCTGGCGCGCGAACAAGGTGTCCCAGACATGGTGTTCTTCCTGGCTGAAATGCGCCCAATCTTGCGGGATCGTCCAATCGGCGGAGGCGCCGGGCGGGGGGCGGTCGAGAACGTGCGTATCGTCGGTCATCGCGACAGGGTATCACAGCCACTGCGGGTCTGGAATGCTTACGGATGAAACGAATTCTTGGGCGGGCAGGGAGCGTGCTTGGCGCGATCGCCGTGTTGCTCGTGGCTTATGGTGCGGCGGGGATGGCGGGCGGTGCGGTGCCGAGCAATGCCGGCTGGCGCCAGCCGCGCGATGGCGTGCGGATCCTGGTCGAGAGCAATGGCGTGCATACCGATCTGGTGCTGCCCAAGGTCGCGGCGGGAGTCGATTGGCGCGACCTGTTGCCGGGCAGGGATCTCGCAGATCCGCGCTATGCGGGGTTCGATCACGTCGCGATCGGCTGGGGCGAGCGGACCTTCTATCTCGAGACGCCGCGCTGGAGCGACGTGAAGCCGCTGACGGTGCTGCGCGCGGCGTTCGGCAGCGATCGCACCGTGCTGCATGTCGAGCATATCGCGTCGCCGGCCGCCGCCGACGATGCGCGCGAGGTCGTGCTGCGGCCCGAGGAATATCGCCGGCTCGCGGCCTTTATCCGCGCGAGCTTTGCCGGGCGGCAGGCATGGCACCGCACCGGCTACGGCCGCAACGACGCCTTCTACCAGGCGCGCGGGCGCTACAACGCGATCGAAACGTGCAACGCCTGGACTGGTGACGCCTTGCGTGCCGCCGGGGTGCGGGTCGGGGCATGGACGCCGTTTCCGGTGACCGTGCTCGGCTGGTTCGCCCCGCCGCAAGATCATCCGCGAGATGCGACGTGAAGGCGCCGTCGAAGGCGCTGCTCGCGCTCGAAGTGCCGCGCGGGGCGTGGGGGCTGGCGTCGCTGCTCGGCGCCCGCGCGGTGCTCGCCAAGGGGCCGCGCGGCGATGGGCGGCCGGTGCTGCTGTTGCCGGGGCTGTTCAACAGCGATCTGTCGGGGGTGTTCCTGCAGCGTTACCTCGTCTCGCTCGGCTATCGCGCCGAGGGTTGGGGGCTCGGGCGCAATCTCGGCGCGCGGACGATCGGCTTGGACGGCGAGCGGCTGCACGACCGGATCGCGGCGCTGGCCGCGGCGAGCGGCGAGCCGGTGACCTTGGTCGGGGTCAGTCTCGGCGGGATCATGGCGCGCTTTGCCGCGCATCGCTGGCCCGAACTGGTGCGCGAAGTGGTGACGATCAGCTCGCCTTATGCCGGCAGCCCGCGTGCGACCAATGTGTGGCGCGCGTTCGAATTCTTCACCGGCGACCGGATCGATGCGCCCGAGATCGTCGCGCACAGCGCCCTGGTGGCGCAGGCCCCGCCGGTGCCGAGCACCGCGATCTGGAGCCGCAGCGATGGCCTCGTCAACGGAATGATCTGCCACGACGCCGACGGGCGATCGGTCGAGGTGCGCAGCAGCCATGTCGGCGTGCAGGTGCGGCCAGCGGTGTTGCTCGCGGTGGCGCAGGTGCTGGGCGGCGCCGAGGTCTGAGCGAAGGGGGCTACCGCCCGCCACCCCGGCCTTGTGCCGGGGCCCACCGTGCCGCGCACGTTGCCGTCGCAGCACTCGCGGCGCGGTGGACCCCGGGACGAGCCCGGGGTGACGAAGGGGAGTATGGGGTCCGGCTCAGCGCCCGGCCTGATACCCGTCATAGCGATTGCAATCGGGGCGCTGTTCCTTGCGGCATTCCTGTGCCCAGCGGCGGCGCTCGGCGCCTTCGCGCGCTTCCTGCTTGCGCATCTTGCGGCCGTAGTTGCGGTCCGATTCGGATTGGCTGGTGGTCGTCCAGTCGACCGCCTTGCCTGCGGCCTTGACGGGGAAGGTGACGATGCTGGCGGCGGTGCGGACACAGCCCCCCATCAGCAGCGGGAGCAGGGCGACGGCGATCAGGGGGCGGTACTTCATCATTTTTCCTTTAGGGCGTTGCGCACCTTTACGCCAATCCCTGGAAAATCGGTAAAGAAGCCGTCGATTCCGAGCGCGAGATAGCGCTGCATCGCATCTTCGATCCGGCCGTGCGTCGCGGGATCTTTGCCGTTCTGCAGGCTCGGCGGCAGGAAGATGTTCTCGGCGCGGAAGGTCCAGGGGTGGAGCCGCAGCCCGGCGGCATGCGCATCGGCAACCAGGGTCGTCGGCGGCGCATCCCCATTCTCGATCATCGCGAGGCCGGGGCCGATGCCATACGCATACTTGGCGACCGCCTTGAGCCCCTCGGGCGTCACCATCGCGGCATAGCTCGGCACGGCATGGTCGGCGGGGCCGCCGTTCGCGTCGAGCAACTGGATCAGCCGCAACCCGGTCATCGCGTGGATGCGCTTGAGATTGTCGACCTCGAACGACTGGATGAACACCGGGTCGCTGCGCTTGTCCCAGCCCGCCGCCTTGAGTTGCGCGACGAGCCGCGCTTCCATCGGGTGGCCGATGCTTGCGAAATAGCTCGGATGCTTGGTCTCTGGATAGATGCCGACGACGCGGCCGCCGACCGAATGCTGCTTCGCGAGCGTGATCACTTCGGCGAGCGTCGGGACTTCGAACTGGCCGTCATATTGGACGTTGTCGGGACGCAGCTTGGGCAAGCGCTCGACCGCGCGCAGCGTCTTCAATTCGGCGAGCGTGAAATCCTCGGTGAACCAGCCGGTATGGCTTTCGCCGTCGATCAGCTTGGTGGTCTTGCGCGCGGCGAATTCGGGATGCTTGGCGACATCGGTGGTGCCGGTGATGTCGTTCTCGTGCCGTGCCACGAAGACGTCGTCCTTGGTCAGCACGAGATCGGGCTCGATGAAATCGGCGCCTTGCTCGATCGCGAGCGTGTAGGAGGCGATGGTATGTTCGGGCCGCAACCCGCTCGCGCCGCGATGCGCGATGACGATCGGCGGGGAGAGCGGCTGCGCGGCAGGGGGGGCGGTGACGGGCTGTGGCATCGCACCAGTCTGCGCGATCGCCGCGCCCGACGCCAGCGACAGCAACAGCGCCGCGACTGTCTGGGCCGCCCTGGCGGTGCTCGAATGCGTCATCGTCGTAAAAATCCTCTTGGCAGCGTCTCTCGGCTCGCATGGGGCAAGACGATGACAGTTTGACGATAGCGCGCCACCGGAAAAGCGCTGGAAAGCGCAGCGTGCTGCGGAGCATAGCGGTGCGCGCGCGCGTTGAGCGCTGACCACGCCCTTCTTACCGAGCCGGAGACCCGAGATGATCGCGATCGAGGAGTGCGTTCTGATCCTGCTGGCGGCGGGGCGGTCCGAGCGGTTCGGCGATGCCGACAAGTTGCAGCAGGCGTTTCTCGGCAACCCGCTCGCCTTCCATGTCGTCACCGCGCTCGAGGACGTGCCGTTCAAGGCGCGCTTTGCGATCTGTTCGAACACTGCGCTCGATTTCACCAGCCGCGGCTACACCGTGCTGCAGAATGATGACCCGGGCGATGGCATGGCGGGATCGGTCAAGCTCGGGGTGCGCGCGGCGATCGCGCTCGGCTGCGCGGGCGCGGTGATCGCGCTTGCCGACATGCCGCGCGTGACGGCCTCGCACATCTATCGCCTGGCCGACGCGGTCGAGGGCGATGGCGCCGATGCGGTGATCGCCTCGAGCAACGGCGTGCAGACGAGCCCCCCGGCGCTGTTCGGCGCGAGGCGGCTTCCGGCGCTGCTCGATCTGGCGGGCGACGAAGGCGCGCGCGCGATGGTCCGCGCCGGCCGCCACGTCATCGCGCCCGAGGCGGAATTGCTCGACATCGACCGCCCCGAGGACCTCGAACGGCTGCGAACGTTGCGCTAGCGGACGTAGCTCGCGCCGTTGATGTCGAGCACCGCGCCGGTCATCGAGGGCGGGGCGGTGAGCGCGAGGAAGCGTGCGGCTTCGGCGACCTCCTCGGGCGCGGCGACGCGCCCCAACGGGATGTCGGCGAGCAAGGCGTCGCCGCCGCGGCTGGCGAGATAGTCCTCGGCCATTCCGGTCATCGTGAAGCCGGGGCAGATCGCGAACGCCAGGATGCCGTCGCGGGCATAGCCGCGTGCGATCGACTTGGTCATCGCGACCATCCCGGCCTTCGACGCTGCATAGTGCCAGTGCGCCGGCGAATCGCCGCGATATGCCGCGCGGCTGGCGATGTTGACGATCCGGCCGCCGGTCCCGCGCTCCTGCCAGTGGCGCACCGCGAAGCGGCACAGTTCGGCCGACGCGGTCAGGTTGATCCGCAGCGTGCGCTCCCATTGCTCGACCCAGGCCGCATCGTCGGAATCGATCGGATTGGCCTCGAACACGCCGGCATTGTTGATCAGCACGTCGATCCGCCCGTCGCACCGCTCGAGCGCGGCGTCCCACAAAGCGCGGGGCGCGGCCGGGTCGGCGAAGTCGGCGGGGATGCCCGAGCGGGTGCCGTGGCCGGTGACGCTGGCGCCGGCGGCTTCGAGCGCGGTGAGCGTGGCGGCACCGATCCCGCGCGATGAACCGGTGAGGAGGATGTTGGTCATGGTCGGTGTTTAGCGGGACGTTTCCGCTAGCGCTACGGGCCTCCCCCCCCTGGAAAGGAGGGGATTGAGGGGTGGGTCAGGCGGCGACGCTCGCCGAGAAGGTGTCGGCGGCGCCTTTAAGCTCGTTCAGCTGATCGTCGACATCGCCGAAATTGCGTTCGAGCGTGTCGATCTCGCCCGCGACATGTTCGGTGCCCGCGCGGATCGCGGTGATCGTGCCCGACATCGAATCGGCGGCAAGCGCGGTTTCATCGACCGCGGCGGTGATCGCGGTGACCGTCTGTGCCTGCGCCTGCATCGCATAGCGGATCCGGTTGGCGCTTTCCTGCACCTCGGCGACGGTCGCCTTGATCGAGGCGTTGGTTTCCACGGTCGAGCGCGTCGCCGACTGGATCGCCGCGATCTTGGCGGCGATGTCGTCGGTCGCACGCGCGGTCTGGTTGGCGAGCGACTTCACTTCCTGCGCCACGACCGCGAAACCGCGCCCGGCATCGCCCGCGCGTGCCGCCTCGATCGTCGCATTGAGCGCGAGCAGGTTGGTCTGTCCGGCAATATCGCGGATCAGCCCGAGGATCGATTCGATCGATTTGGCATGGTCGCTCAGCGTTTCCGACATGCCGACCGCGGTGCTCGCCTGAGTCGAGGCGCGCGTTGCGATTTCGGCGGCCGCTTCGACTTCGCTGCGCGCGCCCTCGATCGCGCGGATCAGACCGGCGGCGGTCTGCGCCGCCTCGCGCATCGCCATCGCCGACTGTTCGGCGGCGGCGGCGACTTCGCTCGTCTGACCGAGCATCCCGCGCGCCGCGCGCGACGCGCCTTGCGCCTGGACGCGGATCCGGTTGCCGAGCGCGGCTGCGCCCTCGATCGAACTGGCGATCGTTGCGCTGAAATCGGCCGAGCGGCTGCGGCGTTCAGCCCGCGCGCGTTCGGCATCATGCGCGCCGAGATACGATGCCATCACGTCGGCCTCGACCAAGGCGAGCCGCTGGACGCAATCGGCGAGCGCGCCGATGCGCGGCGAACCGTTGCCGAGCTTGGCTTCGATCGCGGCCAGCGTGCGGGTATGCGCAAAGCTCAGCGACGAGAGCAGCGCCTGCAACGGCACACCCGCCTTTTGCGAGGAGGCGGCATGGCGCGTCGCCATTCGCATCCAGTCGTCTTCGTATGGCGCGGCATATTTGACGCGGGTGTAGCGCGCGCTGTTGGCGACTCGCGTGTCGAGATAGTCCGCGGTGAATTGCGGGCCGATGTGGGCGGTCACCGGCAGCGACAGATAATGCTCCCAGAAGGCGCGCGATATTTCGGCTTCGTACCCGGCAATCGCCTGCGTGATCTCCGCCGCGCACGCGCGAATGCTGCCGTCCCAATCATAGTCGGCGACGCGGGCGGCGGCGCTGCGGTATTCGCCGCTCCACCCACCCGGGATCGCGCTCACAAGCGCGTCGCTTACTGCCATTTCATATCCTCGTTCCCGGTTTACGCCGCAACTTTTGCGACAAAGTCGCTCGCACGGTTCTTTAAAGTACCCAGTTTGTGGTCGAGCGAATCGAATCCGCGCCCGACGCTGTCGATCTCGGAGGCGACCGATTCGGTGTCCTCGCGGATCGCGGTGATGGTGTTCGACATCGAATCGGCGGCGAGCGCGGTCTCGTCGACGGCGGCGGTGATCGCGGTGACGGTGTGGGCCTGCGCTTCCATCGCATAGCGGATGCGGTTGGCGCTTTCCTGCACCTCGGCGACGGTCGATTTGATCGAGGCATTGGTCGCCACGGTCGAGCGCGTTGCCGACTGGATCGCGGCGATCTTGGCGGCGATGTCGTCGGTCGCGCGCGCGGTCTGGTTGGCGAGGCTCTTCACTTCCTGCGCGACGACCGCGAAGCCGCGGCCCGAATCGCCGGCACGCGCCGCCTCGATCGTCGCGTTGAGCGCGAGCAGATTGGTCTGCCCGGCGATGTCGCGAATGAGGCCGAGGATCGATTCGATCGATTTGGCGTGGTCGCTCAGCGTCTCCGACATGCCGACCGCGGTGCTCGCCTGGGTCGAGGCGCGCGTCGCGATTTCGGCGGCGGCTTCGACCTCGCTGCGCGCATCCTCGATCGCGCGGATCAGCCCGGCGGCGGTCTGTGCCGCCTCGCGCATCGCCATCGCCGACTGTTCGGCGGCGGCAGCGACTTCGCTCGTTTTGCCAAGCATGCCCCGCGCCGAGGTCGAGGTGCGGACCGACTGGCCGCGCAGCACTCCGGATTCCTGCGTCGCTTCCTCGACCGTCGCGGCGATCCGCTCGCGGAATTCGGTGGCGAGGCGGTCGCGCTCGCCCTGCGCGCTGTTGAGACGGAAGGCGTTGTAGATCTCTACCGTGATTTCCGCCTCGAGCCCGGTGAGCCGCATCAGCGTGTCGATGAACGTCGGCAGCCGCGGATCGTCGCCCTTGACGCGCTTGAACAGGATGTCGAGCGCCGCGCGGTCGCTCGCGCAGGTCATCGACAGCAACGCCATCGTCGAGACGCCTTCCTTGTAGCCAGAAGCGACCGAGCGCTCCATCGACTCGATCCAGGCCCGACCCGAAACATCGCAGAAGCGGTTACGCAGATAGGTGACGCCGAGCTCGATCATCTTGGCCTCTTCGTGCGGCTGCCAGCTCTTCTCGCCGGGGCTCGCGCGGCGCCATTGCGCCCAGAAGGCGAGCGCGATCTCGGCGGCGTCGGGTTCGAGCACGGTCCAAACAGTGCGGGCGGCGGCTTCCAGCGTATTGTCGAAATCGAAGGCGCGCAGGCGCGCCCGGATATCGATGGTCGCGGCGACCGTACCGGGCGCAGGCATTGCAGTGGCGTTCAAGGCGAAGCTCCGAATCTGCCGCGGCCAAGGGCTGTACGCTACGGGCCGGCGGTCATCGGATGGCTTACCGCCATTTGGTTAACGCCCAGTAAGTCCTAAATAGCCCCTGGGGCAAAGTGCCCAGCTGCAATTGCTGCAGCTGCGTGGCATGCCAGAAACCTTGCATCGCGCGGCTTGCCGACTAAAGGAGCCACAACCCAATATGACGAGGACGTTCTAGCCTTGGCCAGCCCAACACCCCGCGCCCGACCGCTCAGTCCGCATCTGTCGATCTGGAAACCCGGTCCGCACATGGTGGTCTCGATCCTGCACCGCATCACCGGCGACGGTATGGCGACCGTCGGCACGGTCGTGCTGGTCTGGTGGCTCGCCGCGATCGCGGCGGGTCGCGAGAGCTATCACACCTTCTATTATGTGTTCGGCGAAGTCGCCGGCGGGGCGCTCGGCTATCTGTTCGGGATCGGCATGACGCTGTGCTTCTTCCAGCACATGGCGACCGGCATCCGCCATTTCTTCCTCGATGCCGGCGCCGGTTACGAGTTGAAGGTCAACCGCGCGGGATCGATCGCGACGATGGTCTTCGCAGTGGTGGCGACGCTGCTCGTCTGGGCCTATATCCTGGGGGTCAAGTAAGATGGGTAACGGAACCGAACTCGGCCGCGTCCGTGGTCTCGGCAGCGCCAAGGAAGGCGCGCATCACTGGTGGGCGCAACGCGTCACCGCCGGATCGAACCTGTTTCTCACGCTCTGGTTCTTCGTCGCGCTCGTCCGCCTGCCGGCCTATGATTACGACACGGTCCACACCTGGCTCGGCTCGCCCTGGGCGGCGATCCCGCTCGTGCTGCTGGTCCTTTCGGTCTTCTATCACTTCCGGCTCGGGCTGCAGGTGCTGATCGAGGATTATCAGCACGGCGCCAGCCGGGTCGCCTTGATGCTGCTGCTCAACTTCTTCACCTTCGGCAGCGGCGCCATCGCCCTTTTCGCGATCCTCAAGGTCGCCTTCACCGCCACCACCGGAGTGCCGCATGTCTGAGGCATATAAGATCATCGACCATACCTATGACGCTGTCGTCGTGGGTGCCGGCGGCTCGGGGCTCCGCGCCACGATGGGGATCGCCGAAACGGGTCTCAAGACCGCGTGCATCACCAAGGTGTTCCCGACGCGCTCGCACACCGTTGCCGCACAGGGCGGCATCGCCGCGTCGCTCGGCAACAATTCGCCCGACCATTGGACGTGGCACATGTTCGACACCGTCAAGGGGTCGGACTGGCTCGGCGACCAGGACGCGATCGAATATATGGTGCGCGAAGCCCCGGCGGCGGTCTACGAGCTCGAGCATGCCGGCGTGCCGTTCAGCCGCAACGAGAACGGCACGATCTACCAGCGTCCGTTCGGCGGCCACATGCAGAACATGGGCGAGGGGCCTCCGGTCCAGCGCACCGCCGCTGCGGCCGATCGTACCGGCCACGCGATGCTTCACGCGCTCTATCAGCAGAGCCTGAAGTATGACGCGGACTTCTACATCGAATATTTCGCGCTCGATCTGATCATGGAGAACGGCGTCTGCCGCGGCGTGATCGCGCTGTGCATGGACGACGGCTCGATCCACCGCTTCCGCGCGCACAACGTCGTGCTCGCGACGGGTGGCTATGGCCGGACCTATTATTCGGCGACCTCGGCGCACACCTGCACCGGTGACGGCAATGCGATGGTGCTGCGTGCGGGTCTGCCGTTGCAGGACATGGAGTTCGTTCAGTTCCACCCGACCGGCATCTATGGTGCTGGCGTGCTCATCACCGAGGGCGCGCGCGGCGAAGGCGGATATCTGACCAATTCCGAGGGCGAGCGCTTCATGGAGCGCTACGCTCCGTCGGCGAAGGATCTGGCGTCGCGGGACGTCGTGTCGCGCTCGATGGCGCTCGAAATGCGCGAGGGCCGCGGCGTCGGCAAGAATGGCGACCATATCTGGCTCCATCTCGACCATATCGACCCCAAGGTGCTCGCCGAGCGCCTGCCGGGCATCACCGAGACCGGCAAGATCTTCGCCGGCGTCGACCTGACGCGTCAGCCGCTGCCGGTCACCCCGACGGTGCATTACAACATGGGCGGTATCCCGACGAACTATCACGGCGAAGTCGTTCATCTGAAGGACGGCAACCCCGATGCGGTCGTCCCCGGCCTGTTCGCGGTCGGTGAGGCGGCGTGCGTCTCGGTCCACGGCGCGAACCGCCTCGGCTCGAACTCGCTGATCGATCTCGTGGTGTTCGGCCGCGCGACCGGCCTGCGCATCAAGGACACGTTGAAGCCCAACACGCCGCACCAGCCGCTGCCCAAGGGTTCGGAAGAGCTGTCGCTTGCGCGGCTCGACCGGTTCCGCAATGCGACCGGCACGATCCCGACCGCGGAGATCCGTGTCGAGATGCAGCGCACGATGCAGAAGAACTGCGCGGTGTTCCGCGACAACGAACTGCTGACCGAGGGCGTCGCGCAGATCAAGGCGACCTACGCCAAGCTGGCGGATGTCGCGGTCAAGGACCGCTCGCTGATCTGGAACACCGATCTGGTCGAGACGCTCGAGCTCGACAATCTGCTCGCGCAGGCGATGGTGACGATGCAGTCGGCCGAGAACCGCAAGGAATCGCGCGGCGCGCACGTCAATGAGGATCATCCCGATCGCGACGACGCGAACTGGATGAAGCACACCACCGCGACCTTCACCGGCTGGGGCGGCGTCGGCGGCAAGGTCGAGATCGGCTATCGCCCGGTCCACGACTATACGCTCACCGAAGAGGCCGAGTACATCAAGCCGAAGAAGCGCGTTTACTGATCGGACGGAGGGGCAAGGGCGACCTTGCCCCTCAACGGTGCAATTCGTATCCTAACGGCGATGGAGGCACCGATGGCGCTGTGGACTCGTCACGCTGGATACGACCCGGAAGCACAGGTGTGGTAAACGCTCGACTGCGATGTGCCCGGCCTGATCACCGAGGGTGATACGCTTGAACAGCTGCGGGACCGCGCTGCGGCGGTCATGCCCGAATTGATCCTAGAGAATGCTCGTCTGATTGATCCCGACCGGCGGAATGGTCCGCACGGTCTCAGACTCGTAGCGTTTCCCGAAAGCACCATATCAGTCGCGGCCTGACGGTCAGCTCTTACGGGCGCGACCTCAAGCGCATTTTGCGGGCGCATGGGTGTCGTTTCGTGCGCAACGGCAAGGCGATCACGAGATATGTTTAGCCCAATTACCGAGCTGACCTGTACCGTCGACGCGGGTGTGCGCAAACGCTTCACCGCTGATGCGATCCTGAAGCAGGCGGGGATCAAGGCGAAGATTTGAGATCCGCCGCGAACATTCCGCCTGGCCTCGGAACCAGCCGCCGCTTCGCCGGTTAGCGCGGGCATGACAGCCACACGTTACCCCTTGCTCGCCAATCCGCACATCCGCCTGTCGGGTCCGGTCGACCAGCTGATGTACACCAATTTCCGCCAGCAGCTCGAAAACTGCCCGGCCGAAGGCGCGATCGTGATCGCGCTGACGACGCTCGGCGGCGATCCCGAGGTCGCGCGGACGATGGCGGACGATATCCGCTTGCTCGAGGAGCATGACGGGCGCGAGATCCTGTTCCTCGGCAAGGTCGCGGTCTATTCGGCCGGCGCAACCTTCATGGCGGCGTTCCCCGTGGGGCGCCGGTTCCTGACGCGGCACACGCGGCTGATGATCCACGAGCGCAAGATCTCGAAGACGATCACGCTCGACGGCCCGCTGCGGATGGTGGTCGCCTCGATCAAGGCGGCGCTGCACGAAGTCGAGCATTCGATCGAAATCGAGGAAGAGGGCTTTCGCGCGATCGTCAAGGACAGCAGCGTCGACTTCGAGGAGCTGCGCGAGAAGGCGCCGGCCAATTGGTATATCGAGGCTGAGGAAGCGCGCGACCTGGGCTTGGTTCTCGACGTGATCTGATGGTCCTCCCCTCCCTTTCAGGGAGGGGATGTGCTACGCCACGGCCTCGACAAATTGCCTACCCGCCGCAGATTGCATGCTGCAATGCAGAGCTAGGGTTTGCGGGGCGCGCTCAGTCTGTGTACGAGCGGTCGCAAACCCGGCGCTCTTGGGCGCTACGCATCACGGAAACGAGACAGCGATGGCCGAATTCTCCCTTCCCGCCAATTCGAAGATCAAGAAGAGCGGCACGGTCCATAAAGCGGCGCCGGAAGCCACGCGGATCAAGAACTTCAAGATCTATCGTTACGATCCTGATGCCGGCCAGAACCCGCATTACGACACGTTCGAGGTCGATCTCGACTCGTGCGGCCCGATGGTGCTCGACGCGCTGATCAAGATGAAGTCCGAGCAGGATTCGTCGCTCACCTTCCGCCGCTCGTGCCGCGAGGGCATTTGCGGCTCGTGCGCGATGAACATCGACGGCACCAACACGCTCGCCTGCACCAAGGCGATCGAGGACGTGAAGGGCGAGGTGCGCATCACGCCGCTGCCGCACATGGAAGTGATCAAGGATCTCGTCCCCGATTTCACGCACTTCTACGCGCAGTACAGCTCGATCAAGCCGTGGCTGCAGACCGTTACCCCGCCGCCCTCGGGCAAGGAGCGGCTCCAGTCGCCCGCCGAGCGCGAGAAGCTCGATGGGCTGTACGAGTGCATTCTCTGCGCCTGCTGTTCGACCGCGTGCCCGAGCTATTGGTGGAATTCGGACAAGTTCCTCGGCCCGGCGATCCTGTTGCAAGCCTATCGCTGGCTCGCCGACAGCCGCGACGAGATGACCGGCGAGCGCTTGGACGAGCTCGAGGATCCGTTCCGCCTGTATCGCTGCCACACGATCATGAACTGCGCCAACGTCTGCCCCAAGGGGCTGAACCCGGCCAAGGCGATCGCCGAGATCAAGAAGATGGAAGTCGAACGCGTCGTTTGATGGATCTCCCGCTCCCACGGGGAGAGGGAAGGGCCCTGCGCCACAGGCGTGGGATGGGTGAGGGTGGACATAGGCGCGCGTGCGCATCTCCCTCATCCGGCGCTTCGCGCCACAGTCTCCCACAGGGAGAAGGATTTGAGGGATCGCCTCGCGGTAACGGCAACTCCGTGGCTATCCATGTGAGGTGCGTTACGGAATGACCGATATCCTCAAGCGCTACGCCGCGCTGCTCGCTTCGGGCGAGTTGAAATCCGATCCCGAGCAAGCCGCCGCCGCGCAGCGCCTCGCGCACCTTGCCGCCGCGCTGCAAGCCACCCCCAAGCGCGGCTCGACGCTCTGGCGCGTGCTCGGCCGCAAGCCTGAGCCGCCCCGCGGGCTCTACATCTGGGGCGGGGTGGGGCGCGGCAAGTCGATGCTGATGGACCTGTTCTTCGACTCGCTCGACATCCGCCGCAAGCGCCGCGTCCATTTTGCCGAATTCATGCTCGAGGTGCACCAGCGCCTCGCCGCCGAACGCGCCAAGGAATTGGGCGACCCGATCCCGCCGCTCGCCAAGGCCTTTGCCGAGGAAACGCGGCTGCTCGCGTTCGACGAGATGATGGTCACCAACAGCCCCGACGCGATGATCCTGTCGCGGCTGTTCACGCATCTGCTCGACGAGGGTGTGACGGTGGTGACGACGTCGAACCGCCCGCCCGCCGATCTCTACAAGAACGGGCTCAACCGCGAGCACTTCCTGCCGTTCATCGCGCTGATCGAGCAAAAACTGGACGTGCTCGCGCTCAACGGCCCGACCGATTATCGCCGCGATCGCCTCGGGCAGGTCGACACCTGGCTCGTCCCCAACGGCCCGCAGGCGACCGCGATGCTGTCGGGCGACTTCTTCCGCCTCACCGATTTCCCGGTCGAGGACCGCGCGCACGTGCCGTCCGAGGAGATGATCGTCCAGGGCCGCACGCTCCACGTGCCCAAGGCGATCAAGGGTGTCGCGGTGTTCAGCTTCAAGCGGCTCTGCGGCGAGGCGAGGGGGGCGGCCGATTACATCGCGATCGCGCGGCGTTTCCATACCGTGATCCTCGTCGGCATCCCCAAGCTCGGCCCCGACATGCGCAACGAAGCGGCGCGATTCGTCGCGTTGATCGACGCGCTGTACGAACATAAGGTCAAACTGCTTGCCGCCGCCGATGCCGAGCCCGCGCAGCTGTATGAGGCGGGCGATGGCCGATTCGAGTTCGAGCGGACGATCAGCCGACTGGAAGAAATGCGTTCCGAAGCGTATCTTGCGCAAGGGCATGGCACCGAGTGAGCGCCGCGGCGTTGCGGTAGCACACGGGCGCTACCTTTCCTAATTGCACTTGCGAATTATTCGCAATACTGGTTGTTAACGTCGTTGCCTTTACGGTTGCCCCGACTCGCAAACCGGCCTAAGCCGCGCGCCATCTGCCCCGCCGCGCGTCCGCGGCCCCAATCACAACGCCCGGTACGGGCGATAGTCGGAAGGATCCCAGATGGCTCGCAAGAAGATCGCGCTGATCGGCGCCGGTAACATCGGTGGCACGCTCGCGCACCTCGCAGCGCTCAAGGGCCTTGGCGATGTCGTGCTGTTCGACGTGGTCGACGGCGTACCGCAGGGCAAGGCGCTCGATCTCAGCCAGTGCTCGCCGGTCGAGGGCTTCGACGCCAAGGTCACCGGCACCAACGATTACAAGGACATCGCCGGCGCCGACGTGATCATCGTCACGGCAGGGGTCGCGCGCAAGCCCGGCATGAGCCGCGACGATCTGCTCGGCATCAACCTCAAGGTCATGAAGGCCGTCGGCGAGGGCATCGCCGCCAACGCGCCCGACGCGTTCGTGATCTGCATCACCAACCCGCTCGACGCGATGGTGTGGGCGCTGCGCGAATTCTCGGGGCTGCCGCATCACATGGTGGTCGGCATGGCCGGAGTGCTCGATTCGGCGCGCTTCAGCCACTTCCTCGCCGAGGAATTCGAGGTCTCGGTCAAGGACGTCACCAGCTTCGTGCTCGGCGGACATGGCGACACGATGGTCCCGGTGATCCAGTATTCGACCGTCTCGGGCATCCCGGTCCCCGATCTGATCGCGATGGGTCGTTCGACCCAGGAGAAGATCGACGCGATCGTTAAGCGCACGCGCGGCGGCGGCGGCGAGATCGTCGCTCTGCTCAAGACCGGTTCGGCTTACTATGCGCCCGCCACCAGCGGCATCGCGATGGCCGAAGCCTATCTCTACGACCAGAAGCGCGTCCTGCCGGCAGCGGCGCACCTCACCGGCCAGTACGGCATCGACAATCTCTATGTCGGCGTGCCGGTGGTGATCGGTGCGGGCGGCGTCGAGCAGATCGTCGAGATCGCACTCGACGACGAAGCCAAGGGCAACCTCTCGGTCTCGGTCGACGCGGTCAAGGAACTGCTGGTCGCGTGCAAGGCGATCGACGGGTCGCTCAACTGATTTTTCTGCCGGTGGTGCGCTGATCGCACCACCGCTTTCTCCCAACAGGAAGAACGCTGCATGAGCATTCTCGTCGACAAGAACACCAAGGTCATCACCCAGGGCATGACCGGTGAGACCGGCAGCTTCCACACCAAAGCGGCGCTGGAATACGGCACGCAGATGGTTGGCGGCGTGACGCCCGGCAAGGGCGGCACCACCCACCTCGATCTCCCGGTGTACGACACCGTCGCCGAGGCCGTCGCCAAGACCGGCGCGACCGCAAGCGTCATCTACGTTCCGCCCCCCTTCGCGGCCGACTCGATCCTCGAGGCGATCGACGCGCAGGTTCCGCTGATCGTCACGATCACTGAGGGCATTCCGGTGCTCGACATGGTCCGCGTCAAGCGCGCGCTGTCGGGTTCGAAGTCGCGCCTCATTGGCCCGAACTGCCCAGGCGTGCTGACGCCCGGCGAGTGCAAGATCGGCATCATGCCCGGCAGCATCTTCCGCAAGGGTTCGGTCGGCGTTGTCAGCCGTTCAGGCACGCTCACCTATGAGGCGGTGTTCCAGACGTCGAACGCGGGCCTCGGTCAGACGACCGCGGTCGGCATCGGTGGCGATCCGGTCAACGGCACGAACTTCATCGACGTGCTCGAGCTGTTCCTCGCCGACGACGAGACCAAGTCGATCATCATGATCGGTGAAATCGGCGGGTCGGCCGAAGAGGAAGCGGCGCAGTTCCTGCGCGACGAAGCCAAGCGCGGTCGCAGCAAGCCGATGGCCGGCTTCATCGCGGGGCGCACGGCACCTCCGGGGCGTCGCATGGGCCACGCAGGGGCGATCGTCTCGGGCGGCCAGGGCGGCGCCGAGGACAAGATCGCGGCGATGGAAGCTGCGGGTATCCGCGTTGCGGATAGCCCCTCGGAACTGGGCACGACCTTGCTGGCAGTGCTGAACGGTTGAACGACAAATCCTTCTCCCTGTGGGAGAAGGTGGCCCGTCAGGGCCGGATGAGGGCAGGCTAGCAGATTGGGCTGCCCTCACCCTCCCACCCGCTGTCGCGGGTGGGCCCCTCCCTCTCCCGCTGGGAGAGGGGAAGTAGAGGTGAAGGCACATGGGCATTGAAGGCCAGGATTTCGCGGATGTTGCGGGCAGCGTAAGCCCCGCCTTCATCGAGTCGCTCTACGCACGCTTCAAGGCGTCGCCCGAGAGCATCGAGCCATCGTGGCGCGACTGGTTCGAAGGCCTCGAAGGCTCGACCGAAGGCGCGTCGTGGCAGCAGGCGAACTGGCCGCTCTCGTCGACCGACGATCTCACCTCGGCGCTCGACCCGACCCAGATGGAGCCCGCGCCCAAGCCCGCGTGCGGCGGCGCCAAGCCTGCTCCCGCAGCGCCGGCTGCTCCGGCCCCCTCGCAGGACGACATCCTCCGCGCCGCGAGCGACTCGATCCGCGCGATGCTGCTCATCCGCACCTATCGCGTCCGCGGCCATCTCGCCGCCAATCTCGATCCGCTCGGCCTGTCGCAGCGCGAGATGCCCGACGATCTCAAGACCGAATATCACGGCTTCTCCGACGCCGACATCGACCGCAAGGTGTACCTCGGCGGCACGATGGGCCTGCAATGGGCGACGATCCGCGAAGTCGTCGACATCCTGCGTGCAAACTACTGCGGCAATGTCGGCCTCGAATATATGCACATCGCCGACGTCGAAGAGCGTCGCTTCCTGCAGGAGCGCATGGAAGGCAAGGACAAGGCGATCGAGTTCACCGACCTCGGCAAGAAGGCGATCCTCAACAAGGTGATCGAAGCCGAGCAGTGGGAGCGATTCTGCGGCAAGAAGTACGTCGGCACCAAGCGCTTCGGCCTCGACGGCGGCGAGAGCATGATCCCGGCGCTCGAGTCGGTCATCAAGTATGGCGGGTCGCTCGGCGTCAACGAGATCGTCTTCGGCATGGCGCATCGTGGCCGCCTCAACGTCCTCACCAACGTGATGGCCAAGCCCTTCCGCATCATCTTCCACGAATTCGGCGGCGGATCGGACAATCCCGACGACGTCGCGGGTTCGGGCGACGTGAAGTATCACCTCGGCACCTCGACCGACCGTGAGTTCGACGGGATCAGCGTCCATATGTCGCTGGTCGCCAACCCGTCGCACCTCGAGGCGGAAGACCCGGTCGTGCTCGGCAAGACCCGCGCGATCCAGACGATCGCGGGCGATCTCGACGAGCATAAGGCGTCGCTCCCCGTGCTGATCCACGGCGACGCGGCGTTCGCGGGGCAGGGGATCGTCTGGGAGTGCCTCGGCTTCTCGGGCATCCGCGGCTACAACACCGGGGGCTGCGTCCACTTCATCATCAACAACCAGGTCGGCTTCACGACGTCGCCGCAGTTCGCGCGCTCGTCGCCTTACCCGTCGGACGTCGCCAAGGGCGTCCAGGCGCCGATCTTCCACGTCAACGGTGATGATCCCGAGGCCGTGACCTTCGCCACCAAGATGGCGATCGAATACCGCCAGAAGTTCCACCGCGACGTGGTGATCGACATGTGGTGCTATCGCCGCAACGGTCACAACGAGGGCGACGAGCCCTCCTTCACGCAGCCGCTGATGTACGACATCATCCGCAAGCATCCGCCGGTCAGCGAGGTCTACGGCCAGAAGCTGATCGAGCAGAAGGTGATCGACCGCGCCTGGATCGACGCCAACATCACGCAGTTCACGACCTTGCTCGAGGGCGAGTTCGAGGCCGGCGCGACCTACAAGCCCAACAAGGCCGACTGGTTTGCCGGGCGTTGGTCGGGGCTGCATTCGCCCGCCGATTCGGAGAGCGCACGCCGCAACGTCGAGACGAGCATCGAGCAGAAGCTGTTCGACTCGCTCGGCCGCACGCTGACGACGATCCCCGAGGGGCTGACCGTCCACAAGACGCTCAACCGCGTGCTCGACGCCAAGCGGCAGATGTTCAAGACCGGCGAGAATTTCGACTGGGCGACCGGCGAAGCGCTGGCGTTCGGCTCGCTGCTCTCGGAAGGCTATGGCGTCCGTCTGTCGGGCCAGGATTCGGGTCGCGGCACCTTCTCGCAGCGTCACGCGGTGTGGGTCGATCAGACCGACGAGCACAAGTATCGCCCGCTCTCGACCGTCGAGCATGGCCGTTTCGAAGTGCTCGATTCGCCGCTCAGCGAGTACGGCGTGCTCGGTTTCGAATATGGCTACGCGCTTGCCGATCCGAAGACGCTGGTGCTGTGGGAGGCGCAGTTCGGCGACTTCATGAACGGCGCGCAGATCATGATCGACCAGTTCATCGCGTCGGGCGAGGCCAAGTGGCTGCGCGCCAACGGCCTCGTGATGCTGCTGCCGCACGGCTATGAAGGGCAGGGGCCGGAGCATTCGTCGGCCCGCGTCGAGCGCTTCTTGCAGCTCTGCGCGCAGGACAATATCCAGGTCGCAAACTGCACCACGCCGGCCAATTACTTCCACCTGCTGCGCCGGCAGATGCACCGCTCGTTCCGCAAGCCGCTGGTGATCTTCACGCCCAAGTCGCTGCTGCGGCACAAGCTGGCCGTCTCGAAAACCGCCGACTTCACCGGCGACAGCCACTTCCAGCGGATGCTGAGCGATCCTTCGGCCCCGGCCGATGCGGACGTGAAGCGCCTCGTGCTGTGCACCGGCAAGGTCGCCTACGACCTGATGGAAGCGCGCGATGCCGCTGGCGACCAGAACACGTCGATCGTCCGCGTCGAGCAGCTCTATCCCTTCCCGGGCGAGCCGCTGGTCGAACGTCTGAAGCGCATGCCCAACCTCGAGACGGTGGTGTGGGCGCAGGAAGAGCCGAAGAACAACGGCGCGTGGACCTTCGTCGACCCGTTCATCGAGGACTGCCTGGTCGAAGCGGGCGGCACGGTGCAGCGTGCGCGCTATGCCGGCCGTGCGGCCTCGGCATCGCCAGCGACCGGCCTGATGAAGCGGCACCAGACCGAGCAGGCGGCACTCGTCGCCGATGCGCTCGGCCACAGCGTTCGCGAAGAAATTCGCCGTACGCGCAAGGTTTGATGTTTACCCCGGCTGCGCGAGCAGCCGGGCCTGTGTAACTTCGCGGAGCGGCTGATCAGCAGACGCTGCGCACCTGGGCCCCGGCTTCCGCCGGGGAAGAGAAAAAGAGGCGGATATGGCAACCGAAGTAACAGTCCCGGTACTCGGTGAATCGATCACCGAAGCGACGCTCGGCGAATGGCTCAAGCAGCCTGGCGACAAGGTCGCGGTCGACGAGCCGATCGCGAGCCTCGAGACCGACAAGGTCTCGGTCGAAGTCCCGTCGCCGGTCGCCGGCGTGATGGGGCAGCACGCGGTGCAGGTCGGTGACACCGTGCTTGTCGGCGCCATGATCGCGACGATCGATGCAGGTGAGGGCGCTCCCGCCGCCGCCGCCGCGCCGCAGCCCGCCGTGCTCCAGTCGCCAGCTGCTGAGGCGCAGGCATCGCCCGCCACGACCGCCGGCCAGCAGGCGCCTGCCTCAGACCCGCGCGACACGCCCGCCGCGCTCTCGCCGTCGGTCCGCCGCGCGGTGCTCGAGCACGGTGTCGACCCCGCGACCGTCAAGGGCACCGGCAAGGACGGCCGCCTGACCAAGGACGACGTCGCGGCCGCTGCCGCCTCGACCCCCGCGCCGGCACCTGCACCCGCAGCAGCGCCGATCCCGGTCGCCGCTTCGGTTGCCGCCGCCTCGGGCCGGAAGGAAGAGCGCGTCCGCATGACGCGCCTGCGCCAGACGATCGCCAAGCGCCTCAAGGAAGCGCAGAATACCGCCGCGCTGCTGACGACCTTCAACGACGTCGACATGACCGCGGTCATCGAAGCACGCGCCAAGTACAAGGACCTGTTCGAGAAGAAGCACGGCGTCCGCCTCGGCTTCATGGGCTTCTTCGTGAAGGCCGCGTGCCTCGCGCTCAAGGACATCCCGAGCGTCAACGCCTCGATTGAGGGCGATGAGATCGTCTATCACGATTATGCCGATATCTCGGTCGCGGTGTCGTCGCCGGGCGGTCTCGTCGTGCCGGTGGTGCGCGATGCCGACCAGATGTCGGTCGCGCAGGTCGAAAAGACGATCGGCGATTTCGGCAAGCGCGCCAAGGACGGCACGCTCAAGATGGACGAGATGAAGGGCGGTACCTTCACCATCTCGAACGGCGGCGTGTTCGGCTCGCTGATGTCGACCCCGATCATCAACCCGCCGCAGGCCGCCGTGCTCGGCCTGCACCGCATCGAGGACCGCGCGGTGGTGGTCAACGGCCAGATCGTGATCCGCCCGATGATGTATCTGGCGCTCAGCTACGATCACCGCCTGATCGACGGTCGCGAAGCGGTGACGTTCCTCGTCGCGCTGAAAAATGCGATCGAAGATCCGACCCGGATCCTGATCGACCTGTAATATCGGATCGCATCTACCCATATTCCGTTCGTGCTGAGCTTGCCGAAGCACTGTCCTTGTCTGTCGGACGGAAGAGAAGGCAGCCCCTCGGCAAGCTCGGGGCGAACGGAGTGACACATGGCTGACTACGATTACGACGTCCTCATCATCGGTTCGGGCCCCGGCGGCTATGTCGCCGCCATCCGTGCAGCCCAGCTCGGCCTGCGCACCGCCTGCGTCGAATCGCGCGAGACGCTCGGCGGCACCTGCCTCAACGTCGGCTGCATCCCGTCCAAGGCGCTGCTCCACGCGTCGGAATATTTCGACGCTGCCGCCAACGGCACGATGGCCAAGCTGGGTATCAAGGTCACGCCCGAGCTCGACCTGCCGCAGATGCACGCGCAGCGCATCGACGCGATCAACCAGCTGACCGGCGGCATTGCCTTCCTGTTCAAGAAGAACAAGGTGACCTGGCTCAAGGGCCGCGGCGCGTTCGTCGATGCGCACACCGTTCAGGTCGGCGAGCAGACCGTCACCGCCAAGGATATCGTGATCGCGACGGGCTCGTCGGTCACCCCGCTCCCCGGTGTCACCGTCGACCAGAAGGTCGTCGTCGATTCGACCGGCGCGCTCGAGCTCGACAAGGTGCCAGAGCATATGGTCGTGATCGGCGGCGGCGTGATCGGGCTCGAGCTCGGCAGCGTGTGGCGCCGGCTCGGCGCCAAGGTCACCTGCGTCGAATATCTTGACCAGATCCTCCCCGGCTTCGACGGCGATATCCGCAAGGAATCGAACAAGATCTTCAAGAAGCAGGGCATCGAATTCAAGCTCTCGACCAAGGTGACGGGCGTCACCGTCAACGGCGACAATGCCACGCTGACGGTCGAGCCGTCGGCAGGCGGCCCAGCCGAGACGATCGAGGCGGATTGCGTGCTCGTGTCGATCGGCCGTCGTCCCAACACCGACGGTCTCGCGCTTGAAAAGGCCGGTCTCGCGACCAACGCGCGCGGGCAGATCGACACCGACCATCGCTTCCAGACGGCTGTCCCCGGCGTGTGGGCGATCGGCGACGTCATCCCCGGCCCGATGCTCGCGCACAAGGCCGAGGACGAAGGCATCGCGGTTGCCGAGAACATCGCCGGCCAGACCGGCATCGTGAACCACGCGGTCATCCCGAGCGTCGTCTACACCTGGCCCGAAATCGCCGGCGTCGGCCTCACCGAGGAAGTCGCGCGCGAGCAGGCCACCAAGAACGGCGGCGAGATCAAGGTCGGCAAGTTCCCGATGGCGGGCAACAGCCGCGCCAAGACCAACCACGAGCCCGACGGCTTCGTGAAGATCATCGCCGATGCCAAGTCCGACCGCGTGCTCGGAGTCTGGGCGATCGCAGTGCCCGCGGGCACGATGATCGCCGAGGCCGCTTTGGGCATGGAGATGGGCGCGACGAGCGAGGACATCGCCTACACCTGCCATGCGCACCCGACGCATAGCGAGGCGATGAAGGAGGCCGCGATGGCGGTGCGCGGGAAGGCGATCCACGTCTGATCGCGCCAAGCCGTAGCGCAAGCTACGGCGAGGCCCCGCCGCGATCAGACCGGCCGGTGGCGCTCAAAGCGCCGACCGACGGCGTGGCTTTGCCACGCCGCTGCCCGCAAGGAAGCCAACAGACCACACCCCGTTCCCCGGCGAAAGGCCGGGGCCAGTAGCAAGGGCGGATATAAGCGAGCGGTGTCGCTTGATCGGCACCGCCAGCACGACTGGGCCCCAGCCTTCGCCGGGGATCTGCTCGGTTACATCTGCTCGGTAGGGGTGCCGCCCCTAAGCCGGATCGCGCTGCGTCGCGCGCGCCGCCACCGTCAGCACCGCCGCCGCGCCGGCCGCGATCCATAGCGCGCCAATCCCATAAGCCCCATAACACCGTGCGCCAGCAATCACCCCGGCGCCGAACCCCACCCACAGCGCCAGATGCCGTGCCCATTCCCAGCGGGGTCCATCGCCCATCAGCGCGCCCGCCAGCCCCTGGCCGATCCGCACCAGCGCGCCCGTCATATAGGTCAGCCCGATGCTGACTGCACCGTCGCGCGTGAACACGCCATTCTCCGCCCCCATCGCGGTCGCGAGCAGCAGGAGCGGGACGATCGCAGGATGATAGGGCGCGAACAGCGCCGCCCCACCAAGCAGCAGGGTGACCAGCGCCATAACCGCGACGCGCTGGTGGCGCGGACGCGCCCGCGCCACGATCGTCGCCGCGATCACGCCGCTGACGAAGCTCAGGATCAGTCCGGCGCCGATCCGCGCATCGCTGCTCGCCCCCGTCGCGAGCGAAACGCCGAGCCGCGTCGTGTTGCCGCTCATGAACGAGGCGAAAAAGCCGCCCATGCTCGAATAGGCCAGCGCATCGACGAACCCCGCCAGCCCGGTGAGGCACGCCGCGAAGAGGAGGGTGGAGCGCTGATACTGTCGCATCGCGCGATCATGCCCGATGCGTCGCGGCGATGCCAGCGTCGGGCTCGCTGCGCAGGCGGAACGATCGACGCGCACGGCGGTTTTCTCGCGCGTACCAGGACGGTACGTGTCCAACAGGGGTTACCGATGAAGAAGACAATGATCGCGGCGCTGGCGTTGGTCGCCCTCCCGCTTGCCGCGTGCGGCGGCAATGGCGACGGCAAGCTCGCCAAGCAGGTCGAGAAGGCCGCCGACAACCGTGCCGACGCGATGGAGGCCAATGCCAAGGACCTCGAGGCGCAGGCCAAGGCCGAGCGCAAGACCGGCGAAGACCGCGCCGACGCGATCCGCGCCGCCGATGTCGACGCGAGCGCGATGACGCCCGAACAGCGCGGCGAAGTCGTCGCCAACGACGCAGCGGCGGTCCGCTGATTTCCCCGGCGCGCGGCCCCGTGTCGCGCGCCGCATTCCCTCGCGCGCATTCGCCGGGTAGAGCGCGGGAATGCCCTCGCAATTCCCCTGGCAATTCGGCTCCGCGCTGCCCTGGCTCGATCTGTTCGGGATCGCCGTGTTCGCGATCACCGGCGCGCTCGCCGCGATCCGCCACCGCCAGACGCTCGTCACCGCCACCTTCTTCGCGCTGGTCACCGGCGTTGGGGGCGGGTCGGTCCGCGATCTGCTGATCGGCGCGCCGGTGTTCTGGGTGCACGACCGTTTCGTCGCGGGCACCTGCCTTGCGGTCGCGGTGCTGGTGTGGACGACGCCCGAGCGGTGGTGGAAAGGGACTGCGCTCGACTGGCTCGATGCGGTCGGCCTTGCCGCCTACGCCGTGTTCGGCGCGGCCAAGGCGCTCGCGTTCGGCATTCCGCCCGTGCCGACCGCGCTGATGGGCGTGGTGACGGCATGCATCGGCGGGGTCATCCGCGACGTGCTCGCGGGCGAGCCGTCGATCCTGATGCGACCGGAATTGTATGTGACCGCGGCGGCGCTGGCGTCGGGATCATATGTTGTACTGGTCAGCGCGGGCCTGCCTTCGGCGTTCGCCGCGCCGATTGCCGCAAGCGCTGGTTTTGCGCTGCGGGCGGCGGCGATCCGGTGGCGGCTGGCATTGCCGGCCTATGGCAGGTCTTAACGGACATCATTCCAGAAGATTCGGCGGCCGGAGTGGGTCGCAAGGGGGGTGCCGTCCTTGTCCAGCGCGGGGCGATACCGGCCGTGCTGGGTGATCGCGGCGCAAGCGGCAGCATCGGCGGACGGCTCGCCGCTGGGTATCACCACGCTGCAGTTCTTCACGCGGCCGTCCGTGTCGATCAGCCAAACGAGCATGACCGCGCCTTGTGGTGTCGGGTCGAGCACCTGCGATGGAACGTCGGCGTTCGTGATCCATCGCTCAGGGCCGATCGCTTTGGCCTTGGTAACGGCCAACGTCCGCTCGGCGGGATCGATATGCCATGTGCGCAGCAGATCGGCGTTGCATGTCGAGAGCGCGTGCAACGCGGGCTTCATAAGCAGCAAGGCGACTGAAACGCGGGCTTTGCCCGAGAAAACGAGATCGACCGAAGGCGCATCGGCAAGCGTGGCGAGCGCCTCTTCCGGAATGGTGAGTGTCGTTATCCGCGGCTGGTCTTTAGCGGCGACGGCGCTGGTGTAGGACGTGTCGATTGCGGCAACGGTCGGACCCATGACGAACTTGGCCCGGCCCGATTGCGTATTGGCAGAGCTGGGGTGCGGCTCGATCAGGATGATGTCGATCCAGCCGGAGACAGGCCAAGTGCGAACACCGAAGGTCAACGGTCCGGCGCCGGTCTCATAAGGCCGGGACAGGACGCACTGCGTGTCGGCATAGTCGACCGCCCATTTGGCGGTCGGCTGCAACGGCGCGATCGGCGGGGACGCTGCACTTACCGTGAGCAGCGCCGCAGCTAGCATCATGGTCATCGCTTGCCCCCAAACCTTGTCGTTGCGGGTTTAACGCCCCATCTCGCCTCTGCAACCGGTCGCTTGCGCCACCCGAACAAATCTGGAACAGACTGCTCCCATGCTGACTCATATTTCCGTGCGCGGCGCGCGCGAGCACAACCTCAAGGACGTCTCGGTCGACATCCCGCGCGACACGCTGACGGTCATCACCGGCTTGTCGGGCAGCGGCAAGTCGAGCCTCGCGTTCGACACGATCTATGCAGAAGGCCAGCGGCGCTATGTAGAATCCCTGTCGGCCTATGCCCGCCAGTTCCTTGAGCTGATGCAGAAGCCCGATGTCGACCATATCGAGGGCCTCAGCCCCGCAATCTCGATCGAGCAGAAGACCACCAGCCGCAACCCGCGCTCGACCGTCGCGACCGTCACCGAAATCTACGATTACATGCGCCTGCTCTGGGCGCGCGTCGGCATCCCATACTCGCCCGCGACCGGCGAGCCGATCGCCGCGCAGACCGTCAGCCAGATGGTCGACCGCGTGATGGCGCTGCCCGAGGGCACGCGGCTCTATCTGCTCGCCCCCGTCGTGCGCGGCCGCAAGGGCGAGTATAAGAAGGAACTGCTCGAATGGCAGAAAGCGGGCTTCACCCGCGTCCGCATCGATGGCGAGATCCACGAGATCGACGAAGCCCCCGCGATCGACAAGAAGTACAAGCATGACCTCGAGGTGGTGGTCGACCGCCTCGTCATCGGCCCCGACATCGCGACGCGCCTCGCCGAAAGCTTCGAGGCCGCGCTGAAGCTCGCCGACGGGCTCGCTTATGTCGACCCGGCCGATCCGGTCGAGCCGCACACCCCCAAGAACGAAGTGCTCGGCGACAACGCGCCCCCCGGCCGCATCGTGTTCAGCGAGAAATTCGCCTGCCCGGTCTCCGGCTTCACCATCGCCGAGATCGAGCCCCGCCTGTTCAGCTTCAACGCGCCGCAGGGTGCGTGCCCGGCGTGCGATGGCCTCGGCGAAAAGATGCTGTTCGACGAGGAGCTCGTCGTCCCCAACCACGCGCTCAGCATCAAGAAGGGCGCGGTCGTGCCCTGGGCCAAGTCCAACCCGCCATCGCCGTACTACATGCAGGTGCTCGGCAGCCTCGCGCGCGAGTATAAGTTCGAGCTCGACACGCCGTGGGAAGACCTGCCCGAAACCGCGCGCGACACGATCCTCTACGGCACCAAGGGCAAGGCGGTCACGCTGACCTTCATCGACGGCAAGAAGTCGTACGACGTCAAGAAGCCGTTCGAGGGCGTGATCGGCAACCTCAACCGCCGCATGCTCTCGACCGAGAGCGCGTGGATGCGCGAGGAACTGAGCAAGTATCAATCCTCCGCCGCGTGCGAGGTCTGCAAGGGCGCGCGCCTCAAGCCCGAGGCGCTCGCGGTCAAGATCGGCATGCGCGACATCTCGAGCGTCACGCGCCTGTCGGTGGTCGACGCGCTCGCCTGGTTCGAACAGGTCCCGAGCCAGCTCGGCGACCAGCAGAACGCGATCGCCGAGCGCATCCTCAAGGAAATCCTCGAGCGGATCGGCTTCCTAAACAATGTCGGGCTCGATTACCTCAACCTCGACCGCACCTCCGGCACCCTGTCCGGCGGCGAGTCACAACGCATCCGCCTCGCGTCGCAGATCGGCAGCGGCCTGTCGGGCGTGCTCTACGTGCTCGACGAGCCCTCGATCGGCCTGCACCAGCGCGACAACGACATGCTGCTCAAGACGCTGCGGCGCTTACGCGATCTCGGCAACACCGTGCTCGTCGTCGAGCATGACGAGGACGCGATCCGCACCGCCGACTATGTCATCGACATGGGGCCGGGCGCCGGCGTCCACGGCGGCCATATCGTTGCGCAGGGCACCTTCGAGGAAGTGCTCGCCAACGAGAACAGCATCACCGCCGACTATCTTTCGGGCCGCCGCGAAGTCGCCGTCCCCAAGACGCGTCGGAAAGGCAACGGCAAGAAGATCACCGTCCACAACGCCACCGCCAACAATTTGAAAGGGGTCACCGCGAGCCTCCCGCTCGGCACCTTCACCTGCATCACCGGCGTCTCGGGGTCGGGCAAGTCGAGCTTCACGATCGACACGCTGTTCGCCGCCGCCTCGCGCACGCTCAACGGCGCGCGCATCGTCCAGGGCAAGCACGACAAGATCACCGGCCTGCAATATCTCGACAAGGTCATCGACATCGATCAGTCGCCGATCGGCCGCACCCCGCGCAGCAACCCGGCGACCTATACCGGCAGCTTCACCCAGATCCGCGACTGGTTCGCCGGCCTCCCCGAAAGCCTCGCCCGTGGCTACAAGCCCGGGCGCTTCAGCTTCAACGTCAAGGGCGGCCGCTGCGAGGCGTGCCAGGGCGACGGGCTGCTCAAGATCGAGATGCACTTCCTCCCCGACGTCTATGTGACGTGCGACGTCTGCCACGGCGAGCGCTACAATCGCGAGACGCTCGAGGTGAAGTTTAAGGGCAAGAGCATCGCCGACGTGCTCGACATGACGGTCGAGGATGCGGTCGAATTCTTCAAGGCCGTCCCGCCGATCCGCGACAAGATGGCGATGCTGCAGGAAGTCGGCCTCGGCTACGTCAAGGTCGGCCAGCAGGCGACGACGCTCTCGGGCGGCGAGGCGCAGCGCGTCAAGCTCGCCAAGGAACTGTCGCGCCGCGCCACCGGGCAGACGCTGTATATTCTGGATGAGCCGACGACGGGGCTGCATTTCGAGGACGTGCGCAAGCTGCTCGAAGTGCTCCACCAGTTGGTCGAGCAGGGGAATACGGTCGTGGTGATCGAGCATAACCTCGACGTCATCAAGACCGCGGATTGGGTGCTCGACCTTGGGCCTGAGGGGGGCGTGAAGGGCGGCGAGATCGTCGCGCAGGGGACGCCTGAGGTTGTGGCGAAGGCGAAGGGGTCGTTTACTGGGAATTATTTGGCGCCGTTGTTAGTCCGATCTTCCGTGAATGACAAATAGCAGGTATATACAGACTATTCGTGGTGCACTACACTGGACAGTGCTATCTCAAATGCATTCAAACCACGTATGATGCGCTCCACGAGATCCTTTTCCTCTTTTGGATCGGGCAGGTTTATTATTGATCGTAATGCTTTGTGGACTACCTCGCCACGTTGCGACCCGAAGGTGCTTAGGTCCGTGAGAAATTGATCGTCTAAAGTGTTTTCATCTATTCCCAAGGGTAGGAACATTGAAAGAAAATTTGGGGATCTGACGCCTTTGTTCTCTCTAATCCTTTTGCGAAGTTTGTGTTCGCAAGCTTCCCGAGTTCGCGTAAAAAAAGACTGTGTTTTAAACGGCTTTGTTGCATAATTACGCGAGAGCATGACCGACGTTTTACTTGAAGATGTTATTGGATGCGGACGGTCACCGGCGTTCCTATTTCGGAGAACCGATTGAGAATTGCAGCACGGACTTTGAGCTCGGTAATCTGACGATCGAAGGTGCGGGCGACAACGCGCTGGCCCAGGAGTTTGAAGCAGTGCATTTTGGTCTCGACCAGACTGCGGCGATGATAGCCGCTCCACTTTTTCCAGATTGCGCGACCAAGCCGCTTTGTCGCGCGTAGCGCTCCACTGCGTGCATCGACGCCGGGACCGCCTTCTGCCCATGGTTGCCCGTTGCGGCGGACCGGGATGACCGCATCGGCACCGCGCCCGGCAATAGCGGCATGGCAGTCCCTGGTATCATAAGCGCCATCTCCGCCGACGCTGAGTATCCGCTCGTCTCCGGGAATTTGCGCCAGGAGAACGGGCAGCGTCGGTGCGTCACCAATGGCATTCGTCGTGACCTCAATGGCCCGGATATCCAGCGTCCCAGCATCAATCCCGAGATGCACCTTGCGCCACTGGCGACGGTAGGACGGTCCGTGTTTGCGCGTCTTCCACTCGCCTTCTCCCGTCATTTTGATCCCGGTGCTGTCGACCAGCAGGTGCAGTCCGCCCGAGCTGATCCGCCCGCCGAGGTTGACCTTCAACGTCTTCTGCCGTCGGCACAGCGTCGTATAATCCGGCACCGACCAATCCAGCCCCGCCATTTTGATCAGGCTCGAAACCAACCCCGTCACTTGCCGCAAAGGCAGGTTGAACAGCGTCTTCAGCGTCAGGCACAGCTCTATCGCGCTGTCTGAAAACCGCATCGGGCGACCAGGGCGACCACACGGCTTCGAAAGCCAGTGCATCTCCGGATCAAACCATATTTCCAGCGACCCACGCCGCTTCAGCGCCGCATTATACTCAGGCCAGTTCGTCGTACGATACACAGGTGCGGCAGGTTTGGGCATTACGCCTATCTATACCGCTCGATTCCCTGCGTGAATCCCCGCCATCAGTTTTGCAACAAAGCCCGCGGGAGCGGTCGATCACGTCGGGGTCGAGCCGCAGCGTCACTTGACGCTTCGCCACGCCGCGCTCAGCAGCGGCGGCGCTCGCGGGCGGCGATGCCGAGATCGCCCTCACTCCGGCATCGCACTCGCGCTCCGCGGCAGACGCTTGGCCAGCCACGCCGCGATCACGCGCCCTTCGGGTTCGTCCACGCCGGGCGCCAGAAACACGCTGTCGGCGCCATAATCGAATTTCACCGCGCCTGACTTGGGCCGCAGCCAGAATGGGCGCTGCATCGATCGCATCCCGAACATGTCTTCGACCGCGGTCCAGCCGATCAGATGTTCGATCCGGTCGCCGCGATAGCGCCAGATGCGTTTCAGTGGGCCCACGCCAACCTGCACCTGCAGGTCGCGACCGACGACGCTGACCAGTTCGGCGCCGAAAAGCTGGCCGAACAGGATCCCGCCTGCGAAAATTCCGCCGACGGTCCAGGCGCACAGCCACACGGCAAGGAAGGTGTCGAAATGCTGCGAAATCTGCATAGCCGCCGAAAACCAGCCGAAGCCCCAGCCGACCAGCCATAACGGCAGGAAGAGGACCATGAACCATTGCCGTCGGATCGGGATGCGCAAGCGCTCGACCCCGTCGATCGTCTCGACCGTGTGCCGCAAGCCTCTGGGCTCTATGAAGTTTTGTGCCATTGGTCGCGAGAGTGTTTTAGCGGTACGGTTCCGTCAAGCGCTGACTATGCGAGGAGCGCCGCGGCAAAGCCGCGTCGGGCACCCCACAAAGTCATACTTTGTGGGGACCCGGCCGTCGGTCGGCGCTGTAGCGCCGCCGGCCGAGCCGCGCCTGAGCGCTCGGCTTTAGCTTCGCTAAAGCCTTGGCCGCGCGGCTACACCCACGGCTCGACCACCCCACTCACCAGCAACAACGCACAAACCCCCGCCAGCATCGCCACATTCGCCCGCCGCCCGCTCACCAGCAGCAGCGCGATCAACAGCCCCAGCACCCCGAACCCGCTCGCCAGATACACCAGCACGAGCCATCCATTCCCCACCGGCGCCGCCACCTCGGGCAGCGGGTGCGCCGCGTCGAGCGCGATCGAGCCGAGCCAGCTCGCGACATTGGCGGCGAGCAGCCCGCCGATCACCAGCCGGTTCTGCTTGTCGTACCATTCGTCGAAATCGGGCCAGTCCTCGGGCCGGTCGGGAAAGATCAGCGTCGCCGCCAGATAATAGACGCCGACCATCGCCAGCACCCCGACCAGCGTGACGTAATTCGCGCCGATCTGCGCGCGCGCGTCGAAGGCGAGCAGCCAGAAGCTCGTCAGATCGAGCATCACCGCGAGCCCGAGCAACGGCGTCAGCCAGCCGACCCGCACCGGCCGCGTGCCGCGCTTCAGTTTCAGCGCGCGCGAAAAGCCGCCGAGCACTTCGGCCAACGCGAGACCGAGCAGCAGGCCGAACATCGCGAACACCAACTCGAATGGACTCATGGCTGTGGCCCCCCGGCTTGCCGTGCCGACGCTGGGCTCGCGGCCCCCGTCGCGTCCCGTGTCCGGCGCCCCCGCTCCCGGCGGCGCGGCGCCACTATCGGCGCATTGTGCCCCGCGATGCAATGTCCGGATCGCGCGCGCGGCACGATGATCGCGGCCGCGGCGCGACGAGGCCGCGAGCGCCGCCGCCGGCAGTCTGGTCGAGGCGTGGGGGGCGGACCTTCGGAAACTACGGGGGGCAGGGGCAGCCAGCGGCTCGACAGCAACCTTATCGCTGCCCGTGCATTTCCCCAGGATACCATAACAGGAGGATCCTCATGCGCGCACTTACGCTCGGCTTACTGGCCGCGACGACGCTCATCGCTGGCTGTGACGAATATGGCGACGGTCCGCGCCGCGGCTATGGCGGCGGCTATTCGCAATATGATTACGATCGCCCCGATCCGGCGTATAACGGCTACGATGCGTCGCGTTACTATCGCGACGACAACCGCCGCTATTCGGAGCGCCGCCTCAGCAACAACGACCGCGTCTATCGTGGCAGCGACGGGCGTTATTATTGCCGCCACAGCGATGGCACGACCGGCCTTGTCGTCGGCGGGATCGCGGGCGGTGCGCTTGGTGCGGCGATTGCGCCGGGTGGCTCGGGCGTGCTCGGTGCGCTGCTCGGTGCGGCCGGCGGCGCGCTGGCCGGCCAGGCGATCGACAAGGACAGCACGCGCGACGCGCGCTGCCGCTAATACTCTCGCGCGCGGCGACCCGGGTCGTCGCGCGCCCGATTTTGAAGAATGAGATTCGACATGGCCAAGACCCCCGACCCCAAAGCCCCTGCCAAGCGTCCGCCCGCCAAGAACGGCCCTGCGCACACGGCAGCGAACACCAAGTCGGCGATCAGCGCTACCACCGCTTGGTCGATCGGCGCTGTCGTCGTCGCGGCGGGTGCCGGGCTCGCCGCGTTCCTGACGCGCGGGCGGATCGCGAGTGCGCTCGCCAAAGCGTCGGGGACCGCCGAGGGGCATGTCCCGACCGACCTGCTCGATCCCACCCGCAACGCCGATGACCGCGCGGTCGCCGATTTCCGGCCCGACATGGATGCGGTGATGACCGCCGCCGAGCGCGAGGCGCTGCGCCCGCCGGTCGGCAAGCCGTCGATCACCGCGTCGAACGGGTCGATGAATGCGATGACCGCGCCGGCGAACTGACCGCCGCGCGACGCGTCGCCCGCAGGTCGGTTCAGGCCGGCGTGCGGGCGAGGCGCCGCAGGACCCGCCGCCGCAGCAGCCATTGCCACAGCGGGATGGTGATCAGCCCCATCTGGCTGAGCGGCGGGATGATGAAGGCCATCCCCAGCGCGACGAGCGCACCGAGCACCACGCCGCCGCCGCGTGCGCGGGCAAGCGCGATGTCGGCCGCTGGCGCGTCGGCGCGCACGATGCCGGGGCTGGTGGTCAGCCGTGTCAGCCGCATGCTGAGGAACCCCGTCACGATCAGCGTCAGCGCGTAGAGCAGCGACGGGACGAGCGTCCCGAGGTTCGCGCTCATGAACGCGGTGGCGAACGGCATGAACACAATCGCGCAAAGCATCTGCAGATTGGGCGCGACGAGTCGGTCGGAATAGTGCCCGGCGAGCCCGAACGCGCGGTGATGCCCCGACCAGAAGGCGCCGATCACGAAAAAGCTGACGAAGAAGCCGAAAAAGGCCGGCGTGAGGTCGAGCAGGGCGGTGGTATAGGCCTGCCACGGCGCGCCGTGCGGCAGGTGCGGCGGATGGACCTCGATGATCAGCAGCGTGATCGCGATCGCGAACACCGCGTCCGAAAAGAAGATCAGCCGCTCGAGCGGGTGATCGGGCCCTGCATGGCCGTGCTGGTCACTCATAGGCGTACATTCCCCCTGGCACCCGTATCGCCGAGTACGCCGCACGCACGCAAGCCGGATTGCACAGCGCGATCCCGCATCCCATATCGCCCAGCATGAGCGAGAACAAAGTTGTGTGGCACGGCACCACGATCCTTTCCGTGCGCAAGAATGGTCGCGTCATCGTCGCTGGAGACGGCCAGGTGACGCAGGGCCAGACGGTGATGAAACCCAATGCCAAGAAGGTGCGGCGGCTTGGCGACGGATCGGTGATCGGCGGTTTCGCCGGCGCGACCGCCGACGCCTTCACGCTGTTCGAGCGGCTCGAGCGCAAGCTCGAACAGCATCACGGGCAGTTGCTGCGCAGCGCGGTCGAGCTCGCCAAGGACTGGCGGACCGACAAATATCTGCGCAACCTCGAGGCGATGATGATCGTCGCCGACAAGGACGTGACGCTGATCCTCACCGGCAATGGCGACGTGCTCGAGCCAGAGGCGGGGATCGCCGGGATCGGATCGGGCGGCAATTTCGCGCTCGCCGCGGCGCGCGCGCTCGCGGATTACGAGGCCGATGCCGAGACGATCGCGCGCAAGGCGATGGCGATCGCGGGCGAGCTCTGCGTCTACACCAACGACCGGCTGACCGTCGAAGGGCTCGACACGAGCGCGGCCTGATCCCCCTCCCGCTTGCGGGAGGGGTTAGGGGAGGGGCTGTCCTCCCGAGCGCCGTCCGCGACATGCCCTCCCCCGACCCCTCCCGCGAGCGGGAGGAGAGAAGAAGAGACAAGATGAACCAGGACCTCACCCCCAAAGCCATCGTCGCGGCGCTCGACGCCCACATCATCGGCCAGGCCGACGCCAAGCGCGCGGTCGCGGTCGCGATGCGCAACCGCTGGCGCCGCCAGCAGCTCGCACCCGATCTTCGCGACGAGGTCAGCCCCAAGAACATCCTGATGATCGGGCCGACCGGCTGCGGCAAGACCGAGATCAGCCGGCGGCTGGCCAAGCTTGCCGACGCGCCGTTCATCAAGGTCGAGGCGACCAAGTTCACCGAAGTCGGCTATGTCGGCCGCGACGTCGAGCAGATCGCGCGCGACCTGGTCGAGGAAGCGATCCGGCTCGAGAAGGAGCGTCGTCGTGGCGCCGTCAAGGACAAGGCCGAGGAAGCCGCGATGGCGCGCCTGCTCGACGCGCTGACCGGCAAGGGTGCGAGCGAGGCGACGCGCGAAGCCTTCCGGCAACGCCTCCACGACGGCCATCTGCGCGACACCGAGATCGAGATCGAACTCGAGGCGGCGCCCGCAATGCCGTTCGATGTGCCCGGCGGCGGCGCGCAGATGATCAACCTGTCCGAGATGATGGGCAAGGCGTTCGGCGGCGGCCAGCTCAAGCGCCGCAAGCTGAGCGTGCCGGCCGCATGGGACAAGCTCGTCGAGGAAGAAGCCGACAAACGCCTCGACCAGGACGAGCTGAGTCGTGCGGCGATTGCCGACGCCGAGGCGAACGGTATCGTCTTTCTCGACGAGATCGACAAGATCGCGGTGAGCGACGTGCGCGGCGGCTCGGTCAGCCGCGAAGGCGTCCAGCGCGATCTGCTGCCGCTGATCGAGGGAACGACCGTCGCGACCAAATACGGGCCGATGAAGACCGACCATGTGCTCTTCATCGCGAGCGGGGCATTCCACGTCGCCAAGCCGTCCGACCTGCTGCCCGAGTTGCAGGGGCGCCTGCCGATCCGCGTCGAATTGAAGGCGCTGACCGAGGACGATTTCGTCGCGATCCTGTCCGACACCAAGGCGTCGCTGACGCAGCAATATGTCGCGCTGATCGCGACCGAGGGCGTTGGGGTCGAGTTTACCGCGGACGGTATTCGCGCGGTGGCGCGGATCGCGGCCGAGGTGAATGGCGAGATCGAGAATATCGGCGCGCGGCGATTGCAGACGGTGATGGAAAAGCTGCTCGAGGACGTCAGCTTCAACGCCGAGGACCGCGGTGGCGAGACGGTGGTGGTCGATGCCGCCTATGTCGAGACGCATCTGGCGAGCATCGCGCGCAATACCGACCTTAGCCGGTTCGTACTGTAGCGCCGGGGGGTACGGCTTGATCTTACCCTGACCCGGTCACCGCGGCTTCGTATCGAGGCACCGTCTTCCGACGTGCTCCGGCGGGCAGGATTTGAGGCCCTGGGGTGACTGCCGAGGGGCGCGCGGCGGTTTGGGCAGCGCGCCGGGTCGCTCGCGGTCTTACTGCGCCTTAGTCCAGGGCACGAAATTGCCCAGCCGGCACCGCGGGCCCGGGATGCTGCTGCCACCGCGCTGGAGCGTATAGAATTGATCGTTGCGGCACACCTGGCTCCCATACACCTCGGTGACGACGACGGGGTCGGCATCGAGGCCGGGGCAGGCCTCGGGCAAGTCGTTCCGCCACACGCGCGCGCCGTCGCGGTACAGCAGGACGCGATCCCCAAAAATCTGCGGACTGCCGACGCGGCTGGGCGAAACGCAGGTTTCGGCCTTGCCCGGCACGCGTCCGGCCAGCGCCTTGGCGAGGTCCTTGTCATCGTCAGCGCCGATCACGCCGCCAAGCGCGGCGACGACGAGAAGCCCGCGGATCACGGTTTGCGATAGGGAACGAAGTCGCCGAAGCTGCAGCTGCCGCTTGGCGTGCTGGTTACGAGATCGGCAGTGCGGACGATATCACCGCGGCAGAACTGGCTGGCATAGGTCTTGGTGATGATCGCGTCGCCACGCCGCAGCCCGAAACAGCCTCCGCCGGTATCGTTGACCATCACGTCGTTGCGGCCATTCTTGTAGAGGATCTTGTCGCCGACGCGCGTCGAATCGCGGTACCGGAAGGTGTCGATGCAGCTCTGCGGCTTGCCCGGCACAAGCCCGGCAAGCTGCTTGTCGAGCTCGACCTGATCGCGCGCCGCCTCGCGTGCGCGATATTCTTTGGAGTCGGCGGAAAGCGCCGCGCTCGCACCAGCGAGGACGACGAGCGGAAGAATGAAGCGGAACATGCGATTGGCCCTTTTCAAAACGCTGCGCCCCCAGGCGGTCTTATACGTCAGTTACGCGCGAAAAGCATCCTTGGCCGCACGCCGGTCCGCCAATTGTGAAGCCGAGCTCGCGCGCAGAAACGGGTTGGTCGCCAGCTCGAGCGCGATCGTCGTAGGGACGGTCGGCTCGCCGGCAGCGCGCTGCGCATCGACCGTGACCATCCGCTCGCGAATCGCGCTGTTGTCGGGCTCTGCGGTGGCGGCATAGCGGCCGTTCGACTGCGTATATTCGTGTGCGCAATAGACGGTCGTCTCAGGGGGGAGCGCGGCGAGGCGCTGCATGTTGCCATACATTTGCGCGGCATCGCCCTCGAACAGGCGCCCGCAACCCATCGCGAACAGGGTGTCGCCGCTGAACAGCGCAGCGTCGTCGGCCATGTAGAAGACGATGTGGCCGGCGGTATGCCCCGGCGTCTCGATCACCCGCGCGACATGCGCACCGATGCGGACTGAATCCCCGTCACGAAGGCCGTAATCGAGCGTCGGGATCTTGCCGGCCTCGGCCGCCGGGCCACTGACCACTGCGCCGAGCGCCTTGATCTCGGCATTGCCGCCGGTGTGATCGGGATGCCAGTGCGTGTTCCAGATTTGCGAGATCGTCCAATCGCGCGCCGTGGCGGCGGCCAGCACGGGGGCGGCGTCGCTCGGATCGACCACCACGGTTTCGTCGGAGACGGGATCGTGCATCAGCCACACATAATTGTCGCTGAGCGCCGGGATACGAACGATCTCGAGCGCGCCTACCATCACCATTCGCCGGTGTTGGGCATCGACGCCCACGGCTCGGCCGGCGCCAGCGCGCCGCCTTCCTGGAGCAGTTCGATCGAGATGTTGTCGGGCGTGCGGACGAACGCCATGTGGCCGTCGCGCGGCGGGCGGTTGATCGTCACGCCGCCATCATGGAGCCGCTGGCAGGTCTCGTAGATATTCTCGACGCGGTAGGCGAGATGCCCGAAATTGCGACCGCCGGTATACGGCTCGGGATCCCAATTGTGCGTCAGTTCGACCTGCGCGTCATGATCGCCGGGGGCGGCGAGGAAGATCAGCGTGAAACGGCCCTTCTCGCTGTCCATGCGTCGCACTTCCTCGAGCCCGAGCAGGTTGAAGAACGCGATCGTCGCGTCGGGATCGCTGACGCGGATCATGGTGTGGAGATATTTCATCGGCGCGCTCCATTGTGCTTTGCGCCGAGATAGGGGCGCGCAAGGGGCTACGCCACCCTGTCGCGCCCCGAAAAAGCGTCAGGGCTTGGCGTTGAACTGCAGCAACGCGGCGGCGGCGGATTTACCTGCCGCGCTCTCGGGGCGCAGCGTAACCGCCTGCTGCCAGGCGGCGCGGGCTCCCGCCTCGTCCTTGGCGAACGCCGCGATATTGCCTGCTTCGAGCTGCACCGCAGGATCGTCGCTGCCCAGCCGCAGCGCCTCGGCGATATCGTGCTGGGCGCGGACGATCTGGCGCTGGCGTCGCGCGAGTGTCGCCGAGAGCAGCCAGGCGAGCGGATCCTCAGGCGCCTCGGCGAGCGCGCGGTCGAGGTCGTCGCGCGCGCCGTCGAGATCGTGGCCCGCGACCATCGCGCGCGCGCGGTCGAGATGCGCCTCGCCGAGTGGCAGGCCGGTCAGCGACCCGCCGGCCAGCGCGGCATCGAGCGCGGCGCGCGCCTTGGGCGCATCGCCCGAAGCGAGCCAGGCATTGCCCGCTTGCGCCCAGTAATTGACCGCGCGACCGTCTCCGGCCTTCTCGGCCGCCCGTGCGGCGGCGTCGAAGGCGGTCGCGGCGGCGGGCCAGCGCTGCTCATTGGCATAGGCCATGCCGAGGCATTGCCCCGCGAGGAACCCGCCGCCGGCGAGCTGCCACTGCCCGGCTTCGGCTTCCGCCAGGGTCGGGTTGTTTGTCGCCAAATCGAGGCACTTTTCGTAGCGCTGCGACGGTGGCGGCGCGGGCGAGCCGACCGGCGCGGTGGCCTGCGCGAACAACAGCGGAGCGAGCAGCAACAGGGTCATAGATCAGCCATCACACTTTCGAGCGTCGCCTCGAGCAACGCGAGGTCGGCGTCGCGCGACAGGCGGTGGTCGCCTCCCTTCACCAAAGTAAGCTGCACATCGGCTGAACGGAGCTGCTCGACCAGGTGGATCGAGCGGTTGGCGGGCACCTCGGTATCGGCCATGCCGTGGAGCAGGCGCACCGGCACATCGATCGCGAGACCTGCGAACAGCACGCGATTGGCCTCGCCCGACTGCCAGAAGGCGCGGGTATAGACCATCGGCAGGTCGGCATAGCGCCCAACCTTTTCGAGCCGACCTTCGGACAGGATCGCGAGCTTCTGTTCGACGGTGAAGCCCCAGTCGGTGAAATCGGGCGCCGCGGCGATCCCGACCAATGCCGCCACCTTCTCGGGATGATCGCGCGCGACGAGCAGCATCAGCCAGCCACCCATCGACGACCCGACCAGCACCGCGGGCCCGCCTGCGGCTGCGTCGAGCATCGCCACCACGTCGTCGCGCCAGCCGGCGAGCGTCTGCTCCTCGAAATCGCCCTCGCTGCTGCCGCAGCCGCCATAATCGAAGCGCAGATAGGCGCGGCCGGTGCGCTTCGCCCACGCCTCGAGCGCGAGCGCCTTGCTGCCCTCCATGTCCGAGCCATAGCCCGGCAGGAAGACGATCGTCGGGCCGGTGCCCTCGGTCAGATGATAGGCGAGCGCGGGGCGGGCGGGGGTGGTGGGGAGCGTGTCGGTCATGGCGCCGGGGCTTAGCGCAAGAACGCGGGAGGGGAAATCGCGTCTTTCTCAGCCTCCCGTTCCCCGGCGAAGGCCGGGGCCCAGTCGCGGGCCGCTCCAGGTAAGCACTGCGCTCGGCCGGCTCGCGCCTCGCTACTGGGTCCCGGCCTTCGCCGGGGAACAGGGACGAGTGGGCCTGTTACTTCGCCTCCACGAACGCGACCACCGCGGCCTTGAACGCGTCTGGCTGGTCGAGCATCACCATATGCCCACTGTCCTCGATATCGACGAACCCGATATGTGGCGCATCGGCGTATTGCTTGCGATAAAAGGCGTCGGTCAGCGCCTTTGGGCGGGTCGCGGCGGTCCAGGGGTACAGCATCGTGATCGGCGTGGCGATCGCGGCGAGCGAAGGCCGCAGGTCGGTCGTCAGATCCTCGTACATCGCCTCGCCGGTGACGCGCGGGTCGGCCGCTTTCGCCCAGCGCGTCATCGTGACGATGCTTTCCGGCTTGAGCGCGAGCCCGCGCGTCTGCGCCGCCGCCATCGCGTCGCTGAGCGGCTTGCCATAGCTGGCGATGATTCCGTCGCGCATCTTCGCGGCCTGTGGCGCGACCATCGCCGGGGTGACATGGATCCCCGGCGGCGCCATCACCACTGCGAAGAAGGGGAGCGAGTCGACGATCATCAGCCGCGACAGGTCGGTCGGATGCGCCTTTGCCAGCATCATCCCGACCAGCCCGCCCATCGAATGGCCGACGACCAGCACGTCCTTCAGCTTCTCGGCCGCGATATAGCCATCGAGATCGGCGACGATCCCATCGAGCACGTCGGGCTTGAGATTGGCCCCCGGATCGTCGCCGCCAAACCCGTTGACCTGCACCACGATGACGCGGTGCTCCGCCGCAAGCGTGGGGGCGACGCCGTCCCACACCGCGCGCGGCGAGGCGAGGCCGGGGATCAGGATTACCGGGCTGCCCGTGCCCATCGTCACGATCGAAATATGCGGCAGTCGCACTTCAGCCGTCGCCGCGACCGGTGCCGAGAGCGCGGGCGTGGCGGGGAGCAGTGCCAGCGCGGCGATCAGCCAGGCTTTGAAGGCAGGCTTCACGATGCATCTCCTTTGGAGGGGCTGACGAATATCGCTTCGATCGGAAGCTCGAACAGTTCGGCGATGCGGAAGGCGAGCGGGAGCGAGGGATCGTAGCGCCCGGTCTCGATCGCGTTGACACTCTGCCGCGACACGTCGAGCCGCTCGGCGAGATCGCCCTGGCTCCAGCCGCGTTCGGCGCGGAGCACCTTGAGGCGGTTGATCATGCCGCGTCGCCGCCGCGCCGCTCGATCACGGCGTTGACCGCCGAGCCGAGTCCGAGCCCGGCGAACCACGCGATCGGCACGAAGAACAGCGGCACGTGCGGGGCGTGTGCGTAGACTTCGAGGACCCCCCAGCCGGTCGCCAGCGTCATCGCAAAGCCCGTTGCGACCAGCGCTTTGCGCACTTCGAGCATGCGCCGATATTCGTCTCGCAGGTCGACGAGATAGCGCCCGATGATCCAGAACACCGCGCTCAGCGGGAAGGCGGGGAGCAAAGCGATCAGCCACAGGAGTGGTCCCTCGGCGTGCAACGCGCGGATCAGGAAGGGCGATACCCAGACCAGCACGACATAGAGCGCCATCGCGGGGACGAAACGACGCAGATAGGCGCGGTCGGCGGGGTCGATCCGGCGGCTCACAGCGCGGCGTCCGCGCCCGTGAGGCGATCGGCGCAGTTGCCCAGACCCAGTCCGCCGAACCACAGCAATGCGACATAATAGGGTTCGACATGGCCGACGAGGTCGAACGCCTCGAGAAACCCCCACAGCGTCGCCGCGCTCAGCGCGAAGCCGCTTGCCCACAGTGTCTGGCGGACCATCAGCATGCGCAGATATTCGTCCTGCTCCTCGACCAGATAGCGCCCGATCGCGACGAACACGCCGATGATCGGCAGTGCCGGCAGCACCGCGACGATCCAGGCGCCGGGGCCGGCAACGAGCTGATGCTTGAAGGCATAGACCGCGCCGAGCAACGCGGCGGCGTAGAGCAGCGCCAGCCAGATCGTGCGGACTTGATAGCGGCGGGCGGCAACGGTGCGCGACATGGAAAGCTCGCTTTCACATTTGTGAAGGAAGCTTTACAGTCAAGGTCGCTTGTCTGTCAAGCGAGCTTGATAGCGTCGGGCTAGGGCGCCATCGACCGCGCGACCGCCTCGGCGACCTTGATCCCGTCGACCGCGGCCGACAAAATCCCCCCGGCATACCCAGCCCCTTCGCCCGCCGGGAACAGCCCGGCGGTGTTGATGCTCTGGAAATCGTCGCCGCGCGTGATGCGGACCGGCGAAGAGGTGCGCGTCTCGACGCCGGTCAGCACCGCGTCGGGATGGTCGTAGCCGGGGATCTCGCGGCCGAACTGGACGAGCGCCTCGCGCATCGCGGTCACCGCGAACTCGGGCAGGCATTCCGCGAGATCGGTCATGTACACGCCGGGCTTGTACGACGGCACGACGCTGCCAAGTTTGGTCGACGCGCGGCCGGCGAGGAAATCGCCGAGCAACTGCGCCGGCGCGGCATAGGTCGATCCACCCGCGACGAAAGCGCGCGATTCCCAATGGCGTTGCAGTGCGATGCCGGCGAGCGGATCGCCCGGATAGTCGCGCGCCGGGTCGATCCCGACGACGAGCCCCGAATTGGCGTTGCGCTCGTTGCGCGAATATTGGCTCATCCCGTTGGTCGCGACGCGGCCTTCTTCCGAGGTCGCCGCGACCACCGTGCCGCCGGGGCACATGCAGAAGCTGTAGGCGGTGCGGCCGTTCTTGGCGTGGTGCGACAGCGCGTAATCGGCCGCGCCGAGGATCGGGTTGCCGGCATTGGGGCCGAAGCGCGCATCGTCGATCCACGATTGCGGATGCTCGATCCGCACGCCGAGCGAGAAGGGCTTGGCTTCCAGGTATACGCCCTCGGCGTGGAGCATCGCGAACGTATCGCGCGCGCTGTGGCCGACCGCCAGCACGACCTGTTCGGCCTCGAGATACTCCCCGGTGTGGAGCTGCAGCCCACGCACCTTGCGCGTGCCGTCGGCGGCCGTCGCGACGTCGATCCCGTCGACCCGCGTCTCGAAGCGATACTCGCCGCCGAGCGCCTCGATCGTCGCGCGCATGCTCTCGACCATCGTGACGAGGCGGAAGGTGCCGATGTGCGGATGCGCTTCGGTCAGGATTTCCGGCGGGGCGCCAGCCTTGACGAATTCGATCAGCACCTTGCGGTCGAGATGCAGCGCGTCCTTGATCCGGCTGTAGAGCTTGCCGTCGGAAAAGGTGCCAGCGCCACCCTCGCCGAACTGGACGTTCGATTCGGGGTTGAGCACGCTTTTGCGCCACAGGCCCCAGGTGTCCTTGGTGCGTTCGCGCACGACCTTGCCGCGATCGACGATGATCGGCTTGTAGCCCATCTGCGCGAGGATCAGCCCGGCGAACAGGCCGCACGGGCCGGTGCCGATCACCACCGGGCGCGGGCCGGCATAGTCGACGGGGGCCTGGGCGACGAATTTGTAGCTCGTGTTCGGCGTCGGCTGGACGTGGCGGTCCTTCTTGAAGCGCGCGAGCACCGGGGCTTCGTTGCGCAGCGTGACATCGACCGAATAGACGAGCTGGATGTCGCTCTTGATCCGCGCATCGTGCGCGCGGCGCGCGATCGAGAAGCGGACGAGATCGCGCGGGGTGATGCGCAACCGGTTGCGGATCGCGGCGGTCAGTTCCTCGTCGGCATGGTGCAGCGGGAGCTTGAGTTCGGTGATGCGGAGCATCGCGCTGCTGTAGCGGGGAAGGGCGCGTTCGGGAACTGCCGCCCTTAATCCTCCCTCGCGCAGCGGGGGAGTGGAACCGCTCGGCTCCTTCAGCCGAGGGGTGGAGGGGGCCTCACCGCAAGTGCAGCGCCCGCGGAGAGGTCACCCCTTCCACCCTTCGCTGAATGCTCAGGGTTCCCCCCCCGGTTCCCCGGGGGAGGATTAGGGCGTCAGATCACGTACTCGACCGTACGCCGCTGCAATTCATCCGCGCTCGCCGCGGCGCGCTTCGCGACGATCTGCGCATTGAGCCGCATCACCGTGCGGCTGCCGGTCGTCTTGAACGCAAACGGCAGGAACGCATGCACCACACCGGCGAGCCCGCCGGCGATCATCGTCATGCCAAAGCGCGAGGCGACGAGGAAATGCTCGCCAAAGGTCTCGCCGACCGAGGCGGGGTGATCGAGGAAGAGGCGGCGAAACATGGGCGTCTCCTAATGGTCAGGGTGTTCAGGCCAGTCTGGACGCGATCTGTGGCAACATGTCGGCGGCAAGCTGGCTCAGCGTATCGTCTCGCGCCCCCATTACCACGATCCGGTCGCCAGGTCGCGCCTGCTCGACGATCCACGCGGCGGCATCGGCGCGATCGGCGATGTGGTGCGCCCGCGCGCCGATGTCGGCGACGATGTCGGCGCTGGTCACCTCGCGTGCGACGGTGCCGCCCTGATAGACCGGATCGGGCAGGACGAGGTGGTCGTCGGCGCCGAGCGCTTCGCGGAACATCGCGACGAGCTCGCGCCGCATCACCTTGAGCGGCCCGTAGCCGTGCGGCTGGAACAGCACGAGCAGCCGCCCGGGAAAGGCGTGCAGCGTCGCCAGCGTCGCGGCGATCTTGTCGGGGTTGTGCCCGAAATCGTCGATCACGCTGACGCCGGCAGCCTCGCCAACGCGTTCGAAGCGGCGCTTGAGGCCGGTAAAGCCCGCAATCGCGGCGATCGCCTCGGTTAGCGGCACGCCTGCTGCGCGTGCCGCGCCGAGGGCGGCAAGCGCGTTCGAAACGTTGTGCCGCCCCGGCACGGCGAGGTGGACGGCGTGGGTCTGGCCACCAGCGATGAGATCGAAGCCGATCGCGAACGGCGCTGGGGCGAGATTGCGGGAGCTCAGGTCGGCGTCGGCATCGATGGCGAAGGTTATCAGCTTTGTCTGATCAAGCGTTTCCGCCAAAGCGGCGGTTTCGGCATCGCCGATGTTGAGCACGGTCGCCTGCGCCTTGGCTGCAAAATCGCCGAACAGCGCGCGCAATTCCTCGAGCGACTTGTGGTCGAGGCTGACATTGTTGAGCACCGCGATCTTTGGCGCATAGAGCGCGATCGACCCGTCGCTCTCGTCGACTTCGCTGACGAACGCCTCGCCCGCGCCGACCAGCGCGCTCGCGAACGGCGCATCGGGGCTGGCAAAGTTCTTCATCACCGCGCCGTTCATCACGGTCGGGTCGCGGCCACAGGCGTGGAGGATCCAGCCGATCATCCCCGTCACGGTCGATTTGCCGCTCGTCCCCGCCACGCCGATCGGCAGCGCGCTCGCATTGAACAGCGATGCGAGCAATTCGGGACGACTTAGACGCTGCGCGCCCACCCGATCGGCAGCGACGATGTCCGCCACCGACGCTTCCACCGCCGCCGAAGCGACGACGATCTGCTCGGCCGACGTCACGCCCGACCCGTCCTGCGGGAACAGCGTCACGCCCTTGGCGGCGAGGTCGGCGAACTTGGCGGGCAAAGCGCCGCGGTCAAGCGAACGGTCCGACCCTGCGACGGTCGCACCGCGTCCGGCCAGGATCATCGCGAGCGGCATCATGCCGCTGCCGCCTATCCCTACGAAGAAGTATGATTTGCCGTTGTTCATCGCAGCGGGCTATCGCGGGTGGCGACGGAGCGCAACGGAGCTGAGCATGCGAATTGGGATCGTGGCCCCCGCCAAGGGGATCGATGAAGCGCTCGCGGCGCGTGCGCTCGGTCTGGCGGCGGTGGCGATGCCGACGGTCGATCTCGTCTTCCATCCGCAATGCTTCCTCTCCGACGGCCATTTCGCTGGCCCCGACGCGGCGCGTGCGGCGGCGTTCGTCGAGGTCGCCAACGATCCCGCTTTCGACGCGGTCTGGTTCGCGCGTGGCGGCTATGGCTCGAACCGCATTCTCCACACCGTGATGCCGCAGCTCGGCGAGGCTGCGCGCCGGAAGACCTATCTCGGCTTCTCCGACATGGGCTTCCTGCTCGGCGCGCTTTACGCCGCCAAGATCGGACGGCCGGTCCACGGCCCGATGGTGTCCGACGCACAGCGCGGCGACGGCGGCTTCGCCTTCGCGCGCGGGCTTCGCTGGCTCGCGAACAAGGACCGCGCGGTGCTCGAGCCCGGGCTCGACGGCCACCCCGCCGCCGCGTTCAACCTCGCGATCCTGACCGCGCTGATCGGCACGCCATGGCTGCCCGATCTCACCGATCACGTGCTGCTGATCGAGGAAGTGTCCGAACCGCTCTACCGCATCGACCGGATGCTCTTCACCCTGGCGCAGGCGACGCAGCTGAAGGGGATCGCCGGCGTGCGGCTCGGCCATGTCACCGACGTCCAGCCCAATACCCCGGCCTGGGGCGAGAGCCTCGAGACAATGATCGCGCGCTGGTGCGGCGAGATGGGCGTGCGCTATCTTGGCCGCGCCGAGATCGGGCATGATGCGGGCAATCACGTCGTCCCGTTCGGCATGGCGTAGCATCGCATCCCCGTTGCCCCGTTGGTCAATCTCGGCGATACCACGCGCATGAAGCGACTCTTCGCGGCGTGCGCGCTCTCCCTTCTCGCCTGGGCGCAACCGGCGGCAGCGCAGTCGATCCTGCGCGACGCCGAGACCGAGGCGATGTTCAACGAGATGTCGCGCCCGCTGATCCTCGCGGCCGGCCTCTCGCCCAACAACGTCAAGGTCGTCCTGATCAACGACGATTCGATCAACGCCTTCACCGCCGGCGGACAGACGATCTACGTCCATTCGGGGCTGATCCAGGCCGCCGACAACGCCAACCAGGTGCAGGGCGTGATCGCGCACGAGCTCGGCCACGTCGCCGACGGGCACGTCGTGCTGATGGATGCCGGCGTCCGGCCAGCGCTCGGCGCTTCGATCCTCAGCATGGTGCTCGGCGTCGCGGCGATCGCGGCGGGCGCGCCGGAAGCAGGGGCGGGGATCCTCTCGGCCGGCACGACCGCGGCGCAGGGCAAGTTCCTTGCCTTCAGCCGCGTCCAGGAATCGACCGCGGATGCCACCGGCGCGAAATTCCTGCGCGAGGCCGGCGTCACCGGCAAGGGCATGTTGACCTTCTTCAAGAAGCTGCAGAACGAGGAATATGCGTACGGCCTGAAGAACATCGACCCGTTCGCGCAAAGCCACCCGCTGTCGGGCGAGCGCATCGCCAGCCTCACCGCCGACGTCATCGCTTCGCCGGCCTATGGCAAGAAACCCGACCAGGGGCTCGAGGAACAGTTCAAGCGCGTGAAGGCCAAGCTGCTCGGCTATGTCGCCGACCCCAAGACCACGCTCAACACCTATCCGGACTCGGACCAGAGCCTCTACGCACATTATGCGCGCGCCTATGCTTGGCACAAATCGGCCTATCCCGAGAAGGCCGATGCCGAGGCCGCCGCGCTGATCAAGGCCGCGCCGCACGACCCCTATTTCCTCGAGATCCAGGGCCAGATCCTGCTCGAGGCGGGCAAGCCGCTCCAGGCGCTGGCCCCTTTACGCGAAGCGACCGACCTGTCGCGCAACGCGCCGCTGATCGCGACGACCTTCGGCCACGCGCTGATCGCGACCGAGGACAAGGCCAATTACCCCGAGGCGATCAAGGTGCTGCGCCAGGCGGTGGCCCGCGACGACGAGAATCCCTTTGCCTGGTATCAACTGGGCACCGTCTACGAGGCGATGGGCGACCAGCCGCGCGCGTTGCTCGCCAGCGCCGAGCAAGCGAGCCTGACAGGCAAGGTCCGCCTCGCCGCCTATAGCGCACGCGGCGCGATGCAGGGGCTGCCGCCCAACGGCGTCGACTGGATCCGCGCGCAGGACATCGCACTCGCCGCGCAGAACGAGATCGACGACAACCCGAAGAAATATAAGAAGAAACGCTGATGCGCCCGGCCTGGAATTCCATAACCCTCGCGCTCGTCGCGGGGCTGATCGGCGCGGCCGGTTTTGCCAGCCTCGAACGGCTGATCCCCGCGAGCGGGGGTGAGCGCGCGCGGGTCGAAAGCGTGGTGCACGATTATTTGATGGCGCATCCCGAGATCCTTCCCGCGGCGATGGACGCGTTGCGCGACCGTGGCCATGCCGAGACGATCGCAGCGAACCGCAGCGCGATCTACACGCCGGTCGGCAGCGCCTGGGCGGGGAATGCCACACCGGATGTAACCGTGGTCGAATATTTCGATTACAATTGCGGGTATTGCCGGGCCAGCCTGCCGACGATCGTGGCATTGCTGAAGAGCGACCCGAAGGTGCGCATCGTCTATCGCGACTTCCCGATCCTCGCGCAGAGCAGCGTCGATGCCGCGCGGATGAGCCTGGCGGCGGCCGAGCAGGGCAAGTTCCAGGCGTTCCACGACGCGCTCTACGCCGGCGGCCCGGTCAGCGTGCAGAGCATCGCGACGGCAGCAAGGACCGCCGGGGTCGATGCCGCCCGCGCGGCGGCCTATGCGCCGCGCGCCGAGGCCGAGATCACCTCGAACGAGACGATCGCGCGCGCGCTCGGGATGACGGGGACGCCGAGCTGGGTGATCGGCAACAAGATCGTCTCCTCGGCGCTCCCGCTCGAGGAATTGCAGAAGGCGATCGCCGAGGCGCGCGCGGCGGCGACGAAGTAACCCTCCGTCACCCCGGCCTTGTGCCGGGGCCTACCGTGCCGCGAGAGTTTCGTCCGCAGTACGCGCATCACGGTGGGCCCCGGCACAAGGCCGGGGTGACGGCAGCAGTTTTATACCGCCCGGTTGTTATCTCGGCGCTGCCGCCCTATCTGCGCCAGCAGAAACGGGGGCAGCATGGACACCATTCTATCGGTCGCAGGCGTGTCGAAGACATACGCCTCGGGACATCGCGCGCTCGAGCCGGTCGATCTCGACATCGCGCGGGGCGAGATCTTCGCATTGCTCGGGCCGAATGGCGCGGGCAAGACGACGCTCATTTCGATCATCTGTGGCATCGTCACGCCCTCGACCGGCACGATCACCGTGCTGGGCCATGACGCGCAGACCGATTTCCGCAGCGCGCGCCGCGCGATCGGCCTGGTGCCGCAGGAATTGTCGGTCGACATGTTCGAGACGGTGCTCGCCACGGTCAAGTTCAGCCGCCGCCTGTTCGGCAAGGCCCCCGACGACGCGCATATCGAGCAAGTGCTGCGCGACCTGTCGCTGTGGGACAAGCGCGATGCCAAGATCCGCGAGCTGTCGGGCGGGATGAAGCGCCGCGTGCTGATCGCCAAGGCGCTGAGCCACGAGCCCGAAATCCTGTTCCTCGACGAGCCGACCGCCGGCGTCGACGTGGCCTTGCGCCGCGACATGTGGAAGCTGGTCCACAAGCTGCGCGCCGGCGGCACCACGATCATCCTGACGACGCATTACATCGAGGAGGCCGAGGAGATGGCCGACCGGGTCGGTGTGATCGACAAGGGGCGGATCATCCTGGTCGAACAGAAGGCCGCCTTGATGCGTAAGCTCGGCAAGCGCGAGTTGCGGATCACTTTGTCCGATCCGCTGTCGGCAGTCCCGGCGACGCTCGCGGCTTGGCCGCTCAAGATCGCCGATGACGGGCGGCTGATCTACGCCTTCGACGCCGAGGACGAGCGTATTCCCGATCTCCTCGCCGCGCTCGGCGCGCAGGGCATTGGCTACAAGGACCTCGAGACGCACAAGAGCTCGCTCGAGGACATTTTCGTCGACCTGGTCGAGAAGAAGGACGCGGCATGAGCGGCGCAACCAAGGCCCCGGCGATCAACTTTCACGGCATCTGGGCGATCTATCGCTTCGAGATGGCCCGCGCTTTGCGCACCTTGTGGCAGAGCCTCGTCACCCCCGTCATCACCACCTCGCTCTATTTCGTCGTGTTCGGCGGGGCGATCGGGTCGAAGATCAGCACGGTCGGCGGGGTCGGCTATGGCAGCTTCATCGTGCCTGGGCTGATCATGCTGTCGCTGCTGACGCAGAGCATCTCGAATGCCTCGATCGGGATCTATTTCCCGAAATTCACCGGCACGGTGTACGAACTGCTTTCGGCGCCGGTCTCGGCGATGGAGATGGTGATCGGCTATGTCGGCGCGGCCGCGACCAAGTCGATCGTGCTTGGGCTGATCATCCTCGCCACCGCGTCGCTGTTCGTACCGCTCGGCATCGTCCACCCGTTCGCGATGCTCGCCTTCCTCGTGCTGACGAGCGTGACCTTCAGTCTGCTCGGCTTCATCATCGGGGTATGGGCGAACGGCTTCGAACAGCTGAACTTCATTCCCGCGCTGCTGATCACCCCGCTGACCTTCCTCGGCGGCGCGTTCTACTCGATCGAGATGCTGCCGCAGCCGTGGCGGACGGTGAGCCTGTTCAACCCTGTCGTGTATCTGGTGAGCGGCTTCCGCTGGGCGTTCTTCGACAAGGGCGACGTGTCGGTAGGCTTGAGCCTAGGGGTGACGGCGCTGTTCCTGGTCGTGTGTCTCGGGGCGATTTCCTGGATCTTCAAGACCGGCTGGCGAATGAAGAACTAAACTCCCTCTCCCGTTGAGAGAGGGAAGGGGCCCGCGCCCAAAGGGCGTGGGAAGGGTGAGGGCAGTGCGGCGCGGCGGCGTAGACTGTCCGCACCCTTCCGTCGCTTCGCGCCTCCCTGCCTCTCCCGAAGGGAGAGGGATTTCAGGGCATCACCGGCAATACGATTTTCGACCCCGCACACACCTTCTGCGTCGCCTTGACGAAATCTGCAGCCTTCGCCCGTGCGATATTGGGCACGAAGGTCTGCGGGTTGCGGTCGATTACCGGGAACCAGCTCGACTGGACCTGTACCATCAGCCGGTGTCCCTTCAAAAACACGTGATCGTGCTCGCGCAGCGGCACCTCCCAGCGTGTCACCTTGCCCGGTACGAGCGGCTGCGGCGCGGTGTCGCTCGCAAGGAAACGCCCCCGCCGGACGTCCATCGCGATCGGCAGCTGATAGCCGTTGAGCGACTTGGCATAGTCGCCGGGCTTGGGCGATTCCGCGTTCTGCACCTGCGTGTCGGGATAGACGTCGATCAGCTTGACGACGAAGTCGCTGTCGGTCCCGCTGGTCGAGGCGGCGAGCTGCGCCAGCACATGCCCCGTCACGGTCAGATCCTTCTCTAACGGCGCACTGCTATAGCTCAGCACGTCGGGCCGCCCGCCGAGGAAGCGCTGGTCGGCCGCCTCCCACCACGCCCAGTCGGGCGAGAGATAGGTCCCCGACATCGGCCGCGCGCGGAACGGCACAGGGTTGGCCGGGTCCGACACATAATCGCGGCACGCCTCGCCCGTTGCGGGGGCGGTGAAGGAGAGCGAGCCGTCGGCGCGCAGATACAGGTCGGTCGGCCTGGCACCCGCCGCCGGCCACGCCGTGTAGCTCTTCCACGTCCAGCTCCCGCTCTGGAAGCTCTTCACTCCGGTCGTCGGCTTGGTGCCCGTGCCGTGGAGCCAATAGGCGAAGAACGGTGCCTGGATCTGTTCCTGGAACTGCTGCCCGCTCGGGACGCCGTACGGGATCGGCCCGAGCGCATTGGTCGGTCGCTGCCACCAGCCATGCGCCCATGGCCCCGCGACCATCGTCGCGAGATGATCGGGGTCGTTCTGCGCCTGCTTGAAATAGATCTGCCACGAGCCGGAAGGGTCTTCCTGGTCCCAATAGCCCGCCACGTTGAGCGTCGGCACCACGGTCTTGCCGAGCCGGTCGCTCCAGCGTTGGTCGGTATAGAAGGCGTCGTGGTTGGGATGGTCGAGCAACGCCGTGAACATCGGCACCTTGCCCTTGAACTCGGTCTTGTCGATTTGCTCGACCGGCCCCTTGGCGAGGAACCAGTCGTACGTGTCGTAGCGATCGTATTGGAACGACGTATCCTGCGTCTTGTCGAGCTGGAGCATCGCCAGCCAGTCGGTCGCATAGGACAGGCGCAGCGCGCCGTTGCGATGCAGATCGTCCGACTGCCAATAATCGACCCATGCCGCCTGCGGACTCACCGCCTTGAGCGCCGGATGCGGGCCGATCAGAGCGATCGCCGCGGCGAAGCCGGGGTAGGACACGCCCCACATCCCGACCTTGCCACTGTTCTGGGGGAGGTTCTTCACCAGCCAGTCGATACTGTCATAGGCGTCGGTCGATTCGTCGACCTGTTTCGGGTCGCCCGGATGCACCGCGGTCGAGAGCGTGAAGACGCCGTCGGACTTGAAGCGCCCGCGCATCGATTGCTCGACATAGATATACCCGTCATGGTCGAGCGCGACCTGGTTGCCGGGGGTCTTTTTCGGCGCGGAATCGGGAACGCCGTAGGGCGTGCGCGAGAACAGGATCGGCAGCGGCCCGGTCTGGTTCCGCGGGCGCAGGATCACCGTCTGCAGCCGAGCGCCGTCGCGCATCGGGATCATCACTTCTTCGTAGGTGTAGGGGGAGAGCGTCGGGGTCGGGGCGGGGGCGTTGGCGGTTTGCGGGCGCGCGGCGATCGGGCCGCCCAGCGCAGCACTCGCTGCAAGCGCCACCATCAGTTTCAGCATACCGACCCCCAAATCGTCACCCCGGCCTCGTGCCGGGGTCCACCGCGCCGCACCCGACGACGCGGCAAGTGTGCGACACGGTGGACCCCGGGACAAGCCCGGGGTGACGATTTGGTTGGCCTATCCCCTTCAGGGGACGGGCTTTAGATCAGATCCGGTGTTCGCCCTTGACCCAGCGCACCGTGCCCGAGCTCGCGCGCATCACGACGCTCTCGGTCGTCATGATCGTGCCCTTGCGCTTGACGCCGGCGAGCAGCGAGCCGTCGGTCACGCCCGTTGCCGCGAAAATGCAGTCGCCGCGCGCGAGCTCGGTCAGATCGTACTGCTTGTCGAGATCGGTCACGCCCCACTTCGCGGCACGCGCGCGCTCGTCATCGTTGCGGAACAGCAGGCGGCCCTTGAACTGGCCGCCGACGCAGCGCAGCGCCGCACATGCGAGCACGCCCTCGGGCGCGCCGCCCGAACCCATATAGATGTCGATCGTCGTGTCGGGGTTGGTCGTGGCGATCACCCCGGCGACGTCGCCGTCGCCGATCAGCATGATCCCGCAACCGATCGCGCGCAGCTCGGCGATGATCTTGGCATGGCGCGGGCGGTCGAGCACGCAGGCGATGATGTCCGACGGCTTGACGCCCTTCGCCGCGGCGAGCGCGGTGACGTTCTCGGTCGGCGACTTGTCGAGATCGATGATGCCCTCGGGATAGCCCGGACCGACCGCGATCTTGTCCATATAGACGTCGGGCGCGTTGAGCAGCCCGCCTTCCTCGGCGATCGCGAGCACTGCAAGCGCGTTGGGGCCTGCGGTGGCGCAGATCGTCGTGCCTTCGAGCGGATCGAGCGCGATGTCGATCTTGGGGCCCTTGCCGATCGCCGAGCCGACCTTCTCGCCGATGAACAGCATCGGTGCCTCGTCGCGCTCGCCCTCGCCGATCACCACCGTGCCGTCCATGTAGAGCGAGTTGAGCGCGGTGCGCATGGCATCGACCGCCGCCGCATCCGCCGCCTTCTCGTCACCGCGCCCAGTGAGCGTCGAAGCAGCGATCGCCGCCGCTTCGGTCACCCGGACCATTTCGAGCACGAGAACACGATCGAGCGTCTTGGAAGCGGTAGCGGTCATTGGTGAAGCATCCTCTTAGTTTGCGGTGGGACTAGGCGGGGTGTGGTACGTTGTCGAGACTGACCTTCTCCCCTCCCGCTTGCGGGAGGGACTGGGAGTGGGCGCGCGCTTTCAGCGTCAGTTGCCGTCGATAGCGCGCGCCCACCCCCGGCCCCTCCCCGCAAGCGGGAGGGGGGAATAAGGTCAGTCGCGCAGCAGTTCGTTGATGCTGGTCTTCGACCGCGTCTGCGCGTCGACGCGCTTGACGATCACCGCGCAATACAGCGCCGGCGTGCCCCCATTCTCACTGGCGCCGCCGCCAATCGAGCCGGGCACGACCACCGAATACGGCGGCACTTCGCCGCGGAACACTTCGCCGGTCGCCCGGTCGATGATTTTGGTGCTCGCGCCGAGATAGACCCCCATCGACAGCACAGCGCCTTCGCCGACGCGAACGCCCTCGGCGACCTCTGCACGCGCGCCGATGAACGCGCCATCGCCGATGATCACCGGGTCGGCCTGGAGCGGCTCGAGCACCCCGCCGATCCCGGCGCCGCCTGACAGATGCACGCCCTTGCCGATTTGCGCGCAGCTGCCGACCGTCGCCCAGGTGTCGACCATCGTGCCTTCACCGACATAGGCGCCGATATTGACGAAGCTCGGCATCAGGATCGCGCCCTTGCCAATGAACGCGCCGCGCCGCGCGACCGCACCCGGAACGACACGGAAGCCACCTGCGCGGAACTCGGCCTCGCCCCAGCCGGCGAACTTCGACGGCACCTTGTCGAACGCGGGCGCGCCGCCGGCGCCGCCGTCGATCAGGCTGTTGTCGTTGAGGCGGAAGGACAGCAGCACCGCCTTCTTGAGCCACTGGTTGACTTGCCAGCTCCCATCCCCGGTCGGCTCGGCGACGCGCATCGCGCCCGAATCGAGCTGGAGCAGCGCCTGCTCGACCGCGTCGCGGACATCGCCCTTGGTCGCGAAGCTGATCGTGTCGCGCGCGTCCCACGCGCCGTCGATGGTCTGCTGCAGGTCGCTCATGAATCCCCCATATGGTCGTGAAGCCACGCCGTAATGTCGGCGCACGTAAAATCGATGAAAGAACGGTCGGCACCGCCCGGCGTCTGTTCGGATCCGTTGTCGACCCACAAAGTCGTCATGCCGATCGCCTTGGCGGGCGCGAGGTTGCGCGCCATGTCCTCGGCGAACAGGCAGGTCGCGGGGTCAAGATCGAACGCCGCGCACAGCCCGGCATACGCCGAGGCCTGCGGCTTGGGGATGAGGTCCATCGCATGGACGTCGTGGATCGCCTCGAAACTGTCTCCGAGACCGAGCTTGGCGAGCACCTTGCTGGCATAGGGCGTGTCGGCGTTGGTGAAGACGAGCTTGCGCCCCGGCAGCTTCGCGATCGCGGCGGCGAGCGGGGCGTTTTCCTCGAGCACGTCCATCTCGATGTCGTGGACATGGTCGAGAAAGGCGTGCGGGTCGACGTCATGCTCGGCCATCAGCCCGGCGAGGGTGGTGCCGTGCGCGTGGAAATAGCCTTTCTGGATGCGGCGCGCCTCGATCGGATCGACCGCGAACTTGTCGGCGATATAGCCTGTCATCCGCGCATCGATCTGGTCGAACAGTCGCGCGCTCGAAGGATAGAGCGTGTTGTCGAGATCGAAGATCCAGGTGCGGATATGGGCGAGGCGTGGGTCCATGGGGTGGCTCTAAGCGGGGCGGGACGTAGGGGCAAGGCGGAGACGTATCTTCGCCCCTCCCGTTCAGGGGAGGGGATGGGGGTGGGGGGTGCCTCGCAGAGACGCCGGCGTTTTGGACTTCCCCACCCCAACCCCTCCCCTGGAGGGGAGGGGCTTTGAAACGACCGCCGCTCTCCCCACATCCCTACCATGACCCAATATTCCCTGCTCGATCTCGTCCCTGTCGTCGAAGGCGGCACCGTGTCCCAGGCGCTCGCCAACGCCGCCGACCTCGCAAAGCACGCCGAGCGCCACGGCTTCCACCGCTACTGGACCGCGGAGCATCACGGCATGACCGGCATCGCCAGCGCCGCCACCTCGGTCGTGCTCGGGCACATCGCGGCGAACACCTCGACGATCCGCGTCGGCGCGGGCGGGATCATGCTGCCCAACCACGCTCCGCTCGCGATCGCCGAGCAGTTCGGCACGCTCGACGCGCTCTTCCCCGGCCGGATCGACCTCGGCCTCGGCCGCGCGCCGGGTTCGGACCAGATCGTCGCGCGCGCAATGCGCCGCAACCTCGAGACCGACGCCAACGCCTTCCCCCGCGACGTCGTCGAGCTGCAGAGCTATTTCGCAAACGACGGCCAGACCGGCATCGTCGCGACGCCCGGCGCGGGCGCCGACGTCTCGCTGTGGATCCTCGGGTCGAGCACCTTCGGCGCGCAGCTCGCCGCGATGCTCGGGCTGCCTTATGCCTTCGCCTCGCACTTCGCGCCCGACTCGCTGATGGCGGCGATCGATATCTACCGTCGCACCTTCCGCCCCTCGGCCGCGCTCGCCAAGCCGCACGTCATGGCCGGCTTCAACGTCTTCGCCGCCGATACCGATGCGCAGGGTGAATTGCTGGCGAGCTCGCAGCAGCAGGCGTTCGTTGCCTTGCGCACCGGCAACCCGCGCCAGCTCTCGCCGCCCGTCGCGGGCTATCGCGAGAGCCTCGGCGCGCAAGGTGCCGCGATCCTCGATCACGTCCTGTCCTGCTCGGCAGTCGGCGGCCCGGCCAAGGTCGCGCGTGAGATCGCCGCGTTCGTCGCCCGCACCGGTGTCGATGAGCTGATGATCGCGAGCTCGATCTACGACCACGAAGCCCGCAAGCGCAGCCTGACGATTACCGCGCAGGTGATGCAGGACGTCGCCATCGCGGCGTAACGCCCCCCGTCACCCCCGGGACAAGCCCGGGGTGACCAGGGGAGGGGCGTCGTATTCCATCGTTCCCCTGGCTGTGTTACGTCAGTGCACCACAGCCAGGGACGCTCCAACCATGCGCTACGACATCGCCGGCACCGTGATGCAGACCGTCTCGATCGATCTCGATCGCGGCGAACGGATCGTCAGCCAGACGCACGCGATGGCCTGGATGAGCGACGGCATCCGCATGGACACCCACACCGGCGGAGGCCTGTTCGCGGGCCTCAAGCGCGCGATGTCGGGCGGCAGCATCTTCATCACCGAATATATCGCCGACGAGGCCGCGCACGTCGCCTTCGCCCCGCGCTTCCCCGGCAAGATCATCGCGCGCACCCTGCGCGCCGGCGAATCGCTGATCTGCCGCAAGGAGACCTTCCTCTGCGCCGAATATTCGGTGTCGCTCGACATCGCCTTCCAGCAGCGCTTGGGCGCGGGCGTGTTCGCGGGCGAGGGCTTCATCCTCCAGCGCGTCACCGGCCCGGGAACGGTGTGGCTCGACCTGTCGGGCGAGGTGATCGAGAAGGACCTCGCCCCCGGCGAGCGCCTCCGCGTCCATGCCGGGCATATCGGCATCCAGGAGCCGACCGTCTCGACCGACATCCAGATGGTGCGCGGCTTTCGCAACATCCTGTTCGGCGGCGAAGGGTTGTTCCTCGCGACGCTGACCGGGCCGGGCAAGGTCTGGCTGCAATCGATGCCGATCATGAATCTGGCGGAAGAGGTGGCGCGCCATCTGCCGGGGAATGAGGAGCGCGGTGCGGCAGCGGGCGCGGGGATCGGTCGGTTGGTCGGCGGTGGTGCGGCAGGCGCGGTGGTCGGCGGGCTGCTCGGCGGGTTGCTCGGGAACGAATGAGCGGCGGGTCGAAGGCGGGCGGACGGTCGGCACGGTTCGCCCGTTAGCGGTTGAATCGCATCGGCTTTGTCTGCCAAGGGCGGCCCCCATTTCAAGAAGGGCCGTAATGCAGAAAATCATCCAAGTCGTATGTGTCGTCCTCGTCGCAGCCGCGGTGATGTTCGGCGGACGCTGGTACATGTACGTCGCGCAAGCGGAGAGCCCGTATGACGAGGTCGGCATCGCGCTCAACGGCTATATGCCCGCGCCGGTCCGAGGCTGGGGCTGCCACAAGCTGCAACAGCGTTTTTCGGGGCAGGTGCCGCCTTATGGATGCGCCGGAGCGGACGGCCGTAGCTGGCTTTGAGCAGGTGCGGGGCGCGGGGTATGTCAGAGTTTGGTGGGGAGCTGACATCGATCGCTCGTTCACTTGCTCTTGGTCGTGGCCAGACGAACGTCACGAAAACCAGCAATCTTCAATCCCCGCACTACTTCTAACATGCAGGTGTCCGGCACAAATCGACCGCGATACACCATAATACGACGCCTGGTGTCCATCTCGCGGGCTGCTAAGCGTTGAAATTCAGAAGGCCTAAAAAGAAGATCACCCTGTGCCAATTTGCACCCCCCCAAATTCATGACCGTAATCGCAAATGGCCTTCCTCCAGACGGCGCGCTTCGACCTGAGGTGCTACTCAGGAGAACGGCCGCCATGAGTATCGCGAGTGCGTAGGTGGGCATACGGCATCTCTCTCCAAAAGTTTTTCGATACAGCGGCAATATGGCAAGCGCATTGCGTCCGCTTTTGTGAAGGAAATCGGATGCCGTGAGGCGTACGATATCCTCCAAAGCAGGAAGCCGCGGGCCACGTGTACTGGCTATGGGGATTTCGAGTTTGGCCCGGCTGTGCGGCGCGTGTGACGGCTGTCGAGGCGCGTATCGGCGGCCGAGATCATGGTCCCGAGGGGCAGTGTCCGGGGTGCATCTTGCCCATGATCGCAGGTTGAAGGTGCCGCTGATGCAGTCGGTGATGTTGCCAGCACGAGCGGCAGCATCGCCGGAACCGCAAGACCTGCGTGGCGGGATGAAGCTGAGCCATGCGGGGTCATGGCGTGGTCGTCCCGGTCGATGCGGTGCTCTGCGGCGGTGCGCGCGGCTGCCGCCAGCGTTCGAAGGTCTCTATGACGACCATGTGCCCGCCGCAGCATGGACATGGCGGTCGAACGTCTTCCGGCCCGGTCGGCGCATCGGTGATGGCCGGCGGTGCAACGCCAAGTAGCTCACGGATCCGCTCGAGCTGCCCCTTGCGGGTGGCACCGGCGAGCAGGCCGTAGTGACGGATGCGGTGGAAGCCTTTTGGCAGGACATGGAGCAGGAAGCGGCGGATGAACTCATCGGCCGCGAGCGTCATGGTCTGCTGGCGGTCGGCTCCGTCTCGGCGGTAATCCTTGTAGCGGAACGTCACGCCGGTCTCGTCGAAGCGCAGCAGCCGGCCGTTCGAGATCGCCACCCGGTGGGTGTAGCGCGACAGATAGGCGAGCACCGCCTCTGGTCCCGCGAACGGTGCTTTGGCGTAGACGACCCAGTTCTTCTTCCGGACCGGCGACAGGTGGCGCAGGAACGCACGCCGGTCGGCGAGATGGCCCATGCTTCCGAAGAAGCCGAGCCGCCCGGTGTCGCGCAGCGCCATCAGTCGGGTGAGGAACAGGCGGCGGAACAGCTTGCCGAGCACGCGCACCGGCAAGAGGAACGCCGGGCGCGACGACACCCAGCGGCTGCCGTCGGGCGACAGCCCGCCGCCCGGCACAATCATGTGGATGTGCGGGTGATGGGTCATCGCCGATCCCCACGTATGAAGGACAGCGGTGATGCCGATGCGTGCGCCAAGATGCTTGGGGTCGGCGGCGATGGTGGTCATCGTCTCGGACGCCGCCTGGAACAGCAGGCCGTATAGCGCGGCCTTGTTCTGGAGGGCGATATCGGCGACCTCGGCCGGCAGCGTGAACACGACATGGAAGTAACCGACCGGGAGCAGGTCGGCCTCACGCTCGGCCAGCCAGGCGCGCGCGGCGGCACCCTGGCACCGCGGGCAGTGTCGGTTGCGGCAGCTGTTATAGGCCACCCGCCAATGCCCGCAGTCGGTGCAGGCTTCGACGTGACCGCCCATGACGGCGGTACGGCAATGTTCGATCGCCGACATGACCTTCAGCTGGTGCAGGCTCAGGTGCCCCGCATGCGCCGTTCGATATGCGGGACCAGCGCCGCGAAAGATGTTGGCGACCTCGAGGGAGGTCCGCACGAGGGCGTCAACCGGGCGGCGTCTTGCCCTCCATGAGCGCCATCAGCCGGTCGAGCGGGCTGGTCACGGCGCGGATCGTGCGCGTTGCGACCTTGGTGTAGAGCGCGGTCGTCTCGAGCTTGCTGTGCCCGAGCAGCACCTGGATCACGCGGATATCGACGTCCTGTTCGAGCAGGTGAGTGGCGAAGCTGTGCCGCAGCGTGTGCGGGCTGACGCGCTTTCGAATCCCCGCCGCCTCGGCCGCCTCGCAGACCGCGCGGTGCAGTTGCCGGGTCGAGATCGGGTCGGTGTAGCTGCGCCCTGGAAAGAGCCAGCCGTGCGGCAGAAGGACACTGCGCCGCTTGCCTTCGCGCCACCACAGCCGCAGCAGCTCGAGCAGCTGCGGCGACAGCATGGCGTTACGATCCTTGCGGCCCTTGCCCTCCTCGATCCGGATCAGCATCCGCTTGCTGTCGATATCGTCGGCCTTGAGGTGCGCGACCTCCGACACGCGCAGGCCAGCGCCATAGGCCACGCCCAGCGCCGCCCGGTACTTGATGCCCGGTGCCGCCTCGAGCAGCCGTCCCACCTCATCGACGCTCAGCACGTCGGGCAGCTTCCTGGGACGACGCGCCAGCACCAGCCGCCGCGACAGGTCGGGTCGCTCGAGCGTCACGTCGAACAGGAAGCGCAGTGCCGATACCGAGCCGTTGATCGTGGACTCTCCGACACCCTGCTCGCGTTGGTGAAGCTGGAAGCGGCGCACATCCTCGGCGGTCGCGGTATCGGGCGAGCGCCCGAGGAAAGCCGCGAAGGCGCGGACGTGGCGGATATAATCATGCTGGGTCCGCGACCGCATCGCGCGCATCGCCATGTCGTCGAGCATCCGCTGACGCAGCGGGGTGACGGGTCGTTCGATCGGTACAATCGCCATGATCAAGTTCCTTTGGTTGAAGGAACTCCATCGTCTGCCGCCGCTGCCGCCGGGCCAAACCTCACCGCAAAGGCGCTACCTCACCACCAACACCAATGCCGCGCAGCGGCTTCGTGCTCTGCTCGAAAGCGGACATGCCGCTGTCCTAAACGGGGCGCTCATGATGAGTGGCATGAAGCTTTTTGAGATCTCTGGAACCCGCTGGAACGCATTCGCGCAAAGGCGCAAACGATCGTCGTCGTAATTACCGCGTCTGGGCTCAATCGAGTCAGGCGATACTCGGGTCGTCGCAGCGCTCAGTTCGCCGCGGGCAACCGCAACCGTACGAGCAACCCGCCGAGATCCTCGCTTTCCTCCAGCGACACCGTACCCTCGTAAATTTCCGCCACGTCGCGCACGATCGCCATGCCGAGCCCCGTGCCCGGCTTGCCCGAATCAAGCCGCACGCCGCGGTCGAAGATGCGGATGCGCTGCTCCTCGGGAATGCCGACGCCGTCATCCTCGATCAGGAACTCGACGAAGCCCGAATGCTTCGAGACGGTGACGAACACCGATCCGCCGCCGTACTTGGCGGCATTCTCGATCAGATTGCCGAGCATCTCGTCGAGATCCTGGCGCTCGACATGGACTTGCAGATCCTTCGGCCCGTCGGTGTCGATGCGAACGTGGCGGTAGAGGATGCCGACCGCGCGCTCGACCGATTCGAGGCTCGGCCAGACGTCCGCCCGGCTGTGCGCCGATCCACGCCGCCCGACCGCGCGGGCGCGCGCGAGGTGATGGTCGACCTGGCGGCGCATCGTCCGCGCCTCGCGCACCACCGTCTCGCCGAGATCGTCGGCCTGCGCGGTGGCGGCGTTCATGATGACGGTGAGCGGCGTTTTGAGCGCATGCGCGAGGTTGCCGGCATGGCGGCGCGCTTCCTCGGCCTGGCGTTCGTTATGCGCGATCAGCGCGTTGAGTTCCTCGACCATCGGCGCGACCTCGATCGGCATGGGCCGCTCGATCTGGCGCGCCTTGCCCGCGCGCATCCGCGCGATTTCCTCGCGCACCTTGCGCAGCGGCCACAGCCCGTAAAAGGTCTGCAGGCCCGCCATCACGATCAGCCCGAAGCCGAGCAACGCGAAGCTGCGCAGCAGCGTCTTGCGCAGCACCTTGATCTGCGCGTCGAGCCCGTCGCGATTTTGCGCCACCTGGAAGCGCCAGCGCACCTTAGATCCCGGCAGCGTGACGTCGCGTTCGACGATTCGCAGCCGCTCGGGATTCTCCGCCTTGGGGTCGACGAACTGCTTGCTGTCATAGGCATGGACGCCGAGATCGTTGTGCGTGCCGCCATAGGCCAGGCGCCGATCCCACAGGGATCGCGACGCATACGGTTCCTGGCCAGGCGCGCCGATCTGGTAATAGAGGCCGGAATTGGGCTCGATGAAACGCTGATCGGCGAGTTCGCGGTTCGACAGGACCTCGCCTTGCGGCCCGATCTCGGCCGAAACGATCAGGGCGGTCAGCACATATTCGAGCTGATCGTCGAAATTGCGCGTGATCGCGGTGGTCAGCACGCGGTCAAGCGCAAACCCGCCGCCGGTGAGCAGCAGCAGGATCCACGCCGCCGCGATCAGGATCATGCGACGCGACAGCGACCCCGTGGTGCGCACCGGGATCGCCGGATGCGCATCGCCCTCGAGCGGGGGCAGCGGCGGCGCTACCAGATCGGACGCGTCGGCTTCAGCCACGATCAGGCATCCGGGTCTTCAAGGCTGTAGCCAAGCCCGCGGATCGTGGTGATCACGTCCTGGCCCAGCTTCTTGCGGATCCGCGTCACGAACACTTCGATCGTGTTCGAATCGCGGTCGAAATCCTGGTCGTAGATATGCTCGATCAGCTCGGTGCGGCTGACCACCTTGCCCTTGTGGTGGAGCAGGTAGCTGAGCAACTTATACTCCTGCGCGGTCATCTTCACCGGGTCGCCGTTGAGCGTGACCTTGCCGCTGCGCGTGTCGAGGCGGACGCCGCCCGCAGTCAGTTCTGACGAGGCATTGCCCGAAGCGCGGCGGATCAGGGCGCGCAGCCGCGCGATCAGTTCCTCCGACTGGAAGGGCTTGGCGACATAATCGTCAGCGCCGGCATCGAGCCCGGCGACCTTGTCCGACCAGCTGTCGCGCGCGGTCAGCACGAGCACCGGGGCGGTGCGGCCTTCCTTGCGCCAGCGGTCGAGCACGGTCAGCCCATCGATCTCGGGCAGGCCGAGGTCGAGGATGATCGCGTCGTAATTCTCGGTCGAGCCCATGAAATGCCCCTCCTCGCCATCAGTGGCGAGGTCGATTACATAGCCTGCGCCCTCGAGCGTGGCCTTGAGCTGCTGACCCAGGCTGGGTTCGTCCTCGACGATCAATACGCGCATGTCTGTGTTCCCTTTACGAGCGCGGACGCGCTTAATTGCCGGTGCGGCCGATGATCTGGCCCGAACGACCATCGACCTCGACCCAGATGACGGTTCCATCGCGCAGGAACTTGAGCGTGTAAATCCCGCGCTCCCCGTCGAAGTCGAAGCCGAGATACTGGCTGCCGCGCATCGTCGGCAGCACGCGCCCCTCGATCTCACGGATCGGCAGGATGCGGCCCTCACGCCGCGCGCGCCATGCCTCGCGCTGATCGACATGTTGCAGCCACACGCCCGCCAGCGGGGGCGGGGCGGTGGCGGTGGCCAGACCCAACAATACGGACACGAGCATCGACATCGGCTTCGCATAGGGACGAAGGCTTGAACAGCCTGTGAATGAGCCGCAGCGCGGCAGCCGGCCACGCCCGGCTGACTCGCGCAAGGCCGGCTGGCGGGTCGCGCCAGCGAACCCGTCCGACGACGCGGCTTTGCCGCGGCGGGTCCTACCGCTTCCGTCGCCCCGGCGAAGGCCGGGGCCGCCGCGTTCGAGGCGACCGGCCGGACACAAATCGACCGGCCCCGGCCTCCGCCGGGGCGACGGAAGAGGCACTGGCCGACACTCCCCAAACGCGCTGCGGCAAAGCAGCGTTGTCGGTCCTCGCTCCGGGCCACCCCGGTCGCCCCGCGCTTTAGCCTCGATTTAGCTGCGCTAAATCGCTAGGCCGCGCGGCCATGGCATTAGCACCAATCCTCGCATACGAAAATCTCGGCGTCATCCAAGGCTCCGGCTGGTTGTTCCGGAACCTCGACATCCATATCGGCCCGCGCGACCGGCTCGCCCTCATCGGCCGCAACGGTGCTGGCAAGACCACATTGATGAAGCTGCTCGGCAACAAGATCGACAGCGATGAAGGTCGCCGCACGATCGTCCCCGGCACGCGCGTCATCCTGCTCGAGCAGGAACCGGCGATGACCGGCTGCACGACGCTCGCCGATTATGTGCTCGGCGGCGACGATGCGCCGCGCCAGCACGAGGCCGAGGCGATCGCCGACCAACTCGGCATCGATCTCACCCGCGAGGCCGCCAAGGCCTCGGGCGGCGAGCGCCGCCGCGCCGCGATCGTCCGCGCCTTCGCACAGAACCCCGACGTGCTGCTGCTCGACGAGCCGACCAACCATCTCGACATCGGCGCGATCGAATGGATCGAGGAATGGCTCCAGCGTTTCCGCGGCGCCTTCGTCGTGATCAGCCATGACCGTACCTTCCTCACCAAGCTGACCAAGCAGACGCTATGGATGGACCGCGGCAATCTGCGCCGCGCCGAAATCGGCTTCGGCGGCTTCGACGCCTGGACCGAGGCGGTCTATGCCGACGAGGCGCGCAACGCCGAGAAGCTCGATGCCAAGCTGAAGCTCGAGGAGCATTGGCTGCTGCGCGGCGTGACCGGGCGTCGCAAGCGCAACCAGGGCCGCCTGACGAAGCTGGTCGAGATGCGCGCCGAACGCGCGTCGATGGTCGGCCCGGCGGGCGCCGCCAACCTCTCGATCGGCACCGGCGACGCCAAGTCGAAGGTGGTGATCGACGCCAAGCACATCAGCAAGGCGTTCGGCGACCGCACGATCATCGACGACCTGACGCTGCGCGTGACGCGCAAGGATCGCATCGGCATCGTCGGCGCGAACGGTGCCGGCAAGTCGACGCTGCTCAAGCTGCTCACCGGCGAACTCGCGCCCGACCACGGCACGATCAAGATGGCGCAGGGGCTGGAACGCATCGTCATCGACCAGCAGCGCAGCAAGATGGAGCCCGACAAGACGATCCGCGACGTGCTCGCCGATGGCGGCGACTGGGTCGAGGTGCAGGGCTCGCGCAAGCACGTCGTCGGCTATCTCAAGGATTTCCTGTTCGAACCCGGCGTGCTCGATGCCAAGATCGGCACGCTGTCGGGTGGCGAGCGCTCGCGGCTGTTGCTCGCGCGCGAATTCGCCAAGCCGTCGAACCTGCTCATCCTCGACGAGCCGACCAACGATCTTGACCTCGAGACGCTCGACCTGCTGCAGGACGTGATCGGCGATTATGAAGGCACCGTGCTGATCGTCAGCCACGACCGCGACTTCCTCGATCGCACCGTCACGATCACGCTCGGGCTCGACGGCTCGGGCACGGTCGATGTCGTCGCGGGCGGCTATGAGGATTGGGAGCGCCGTCGCAAGGCCAAGGCGCCGACCAAGCGCGGCGCGATCGCCAAGAACGCGGTGGCGGCGGTTGCCGCGCCGGCGCCGGGCGCCAAGGTCAAGCTGACCTACAAGGATCAGCGCGACTACGAACTGCTCCCCAAGCGGATCGAAGCGCTCGACGCGGCGATCGCGCGCGACCAGGCGCTGCTCGAGGACCCCGATCTCTACACGCGCGACCCCGATGCCTTCGAGCGGCTGATGGAGGCGATCGGCCAGGCGCAGGAGGACAAGACGATGGCCGAGCTGCGCTGGCTCGAGCTCGCGGAGATGGTCGAGGGGCAGGGGTGATAGCTTAGGTCCGCCCTGTGCCGGGGAGGACCTGGGTTATTCCAGCGCCCGCCCCTGGCGCCCGGCTAACTCGACGACGTAATGCCACGCCACGCGCCCCGAGCGCGCGCCGCGCCGGGTGGCGAAGCCGATGGCATCCATCGAATCGAACGGCAGGTCGTACGCCGTCGCATAGCTCGCCACGATCGCGAGATAGCCGCCCTGATCGACGACGTGGAAGCCAAGGCTGAGCCCGAAGCGATCGGCGAGCGCGAGCGCATCGTCGGCCGCGTCGCGCGGATTGACCGCGTTCGGCTGGTCGATCATTTCGCGCGGCACCAGATGACGGCGGTTCGAGGTGACGACGAGCCGGGCATTGACCGGTCGCGCTTCCGCCCCGCCGTCGAGCATCGAGCGTAACGCGCGCCCATCGGCGGCGGCGTCGAAGCCGAGATCGTCGAGGAACAGCAGGAAAGCGCGGGGCAGGTCGGCGATCTGCGCGAACAGCGCCGGCAGCGTATCGAGCTGGGCGGTCACGATCTCGACCAGCGCCAGCGCGGCCCCCTCGGCCTGCACCGCGCCCGTCACCGCCTTGACCAGGGCCGATTTCCCCGTCCCGCGCGCGCCCCACAGCAGCACGTCATGCGCCGCGGCGCTGGCTGCGAGGTGGCGCGCGTTGGTGAGCATCGCGCTGCGCTGCGCGTCGATGCCGTGCAGCCGATCGAGCGGCAACGGCCGGAAATCGCGCACGGGCTCGAGCACCGCACCGCGCCAGACATAGGCGGGGTGCGCGAGTGGATCGGCGCTCGCGGGCCGCGGCGGTGCAAGGCGTTCGAGCGCGGCGGCGATGCGGACAAGGGGATCGGTGCTGGGCTCGGTCATGTCGCGTCTGCTACACGCCGGACGGATGCTTCGCTAGGCGCGTTTGGCCCTGCGCTGCAATGGTCAGCCCAGCGCCTTGAGCGCCGCCTGCGCCGCCGCTCGATCGCCGAAGCGCGGATCGGCAAGCGCCGCACGGATCTGCGTCTTCGCTTCGGCACCGCGGTCGAGATCGGCATAGGCCTGACCCAGATGCCAGCGGAGCGCCGAGCGATCGGGTGCGATCGACGCGGCCTTTTCAAGCAATTGCAGCGCGGGGGCGCTCTTGCCCTGCTGGTAGAGCGCCCAGCCATAGGCGTCGGTGGTTGCCGGGTTCATCGGCGCGAGCGCATAGGCCGCCTTGCCGAAGATGTGGCCGGCATCGGCATCGCCTGCGCCGGTATAGGCATACGACAGTTCGGCGAGCAGCGCCGCATCGCGATTGCCGATCCGCAGCCGCAGGCGTTCGAGCGTCTCGATCGCCGCCTCCCAATCGCCGCCTGCGATCTGCCAATGCGCCGCGAGTCGCTGGCCCGCGATGTTCTGCGGGTTCTGCGAGACGAACAGCGCGAGCACATTCGCCGCCTCGCTGGCGCGCCCGGCGCGATCGAGCGCATCGACCGTGCGCAGCATCGTCGGCTCATCGAAGCGGATGTCGATTGCATGGCGATAGGCCCCAGCGGCGTCGCCGTAGCGGGTCAGCGCCATCAGCGTATCGCCGAGTGCGAGATAGGCGTCGGGGGCGCCGGGGGTCAGCGTTACCAAGCCCTGCGCCTTGCTCAGCGCGGCGGCAGTGTCGCCTGCCTCGAGCAGGCCGCGCACGAGGGCAAGTTGTGCGACGGGTTCGTTCGGTGCCTCACGCGCGGCGAGGCTCAGCCCGGCCAATCCATCATCGGTGCCAAGCGGTGCCGAACCCGCCACCACGGGGATCGCCGAGCGGTCGAGATATTTGGCGGCCCAGTCGCGCTCGCCCGCTTGCTCGAATGCGCGCCCGACGAGCGACAGCGTGTAGCTGTCGGCATCGGCGCGCAGTGCGACCGGCTTCAAGATGTCGAGCGCGCCGCGGGCGTCGCCCGAGCGGAGCAGCGCGGCCCCGAGCAAGCGCCGCGCCTCGATGTTGGTCGGTTGCTGGCCGACGAGCAGCGACCAGGCATCGATCGCCTGCTGATAGACGCCGGCGCGATAGGCGAGCGCGCCGTTGAGCAGCAGCGCACCGGGCAGGGCATCGAGCTTGGTCTTGGTGCGTGCCATCAACTGGCGGGCGAGATCGTCCTTGCCGGCGCGTGCGGCGAGCACTGCCTGCAGATACAGTGCCTGCGCGTTCCCGGGCCGCGCGGCGAGCGCCTTGCGTGTCGCGGCGAGCATGTCCTGATAGCGCCCGACCTCGCCGAGCGTCGCGGAATATTCGATCAGGGCGGGGACGTAATAGGCATCGTGCGCGAGCGCCGCCTCGAACCAGGGAAGGGCTGCGACCAGGCCGTATTGCGTACGGACGAGCTCGCCGCGCAGCGTCAGCGCCTCGACATTGTCCGCATTCGCCGCGGTCGCACGCGTCGCGGCGGTGATCGCGCCGGCGATATTGCCGGTCTGATATTGAATGCGGCCAAGGTCGGACCAGGCAAAACTGTCGGTCGGCGTGGAGGAGAGCAGCGCCGCGAGCACCGCCTGCGCGCGGGCGGGATCGCCCTGTGCCGCCAGCGCGCGCGCGCCGATGCGGATCGCATAGCCCGTGTAACGAGGTGGCGCCTTGGCGGCCTCGGCGAGCGCACGGTCGGCATGCCCCTGCAGCAGCCAGGCCTGCGCGAGCAGATGGTGCGTGCGTGCCGAATCGAACCCGAGCGCGCGGGCGCGGCCGAGTTCGCCTTCGGCGGCGATGCCGTCGCCGACCGACAGATAGCTGCGCGCAAGCAGCGCGTGCGCAAGCCCCGAGCGGGGATCGGCCTTGATCGCGGACTGCGCATGGTTGCGCGCCGCACTGTAATTGCCGATGCCGAGCGCCTTGACGCTGAGCGCGAGCTCGGTCCGCGCGGCCGCGGGATCGACCCGCGCCGGGGCGTGGCAGCCGGCCACGAGCAGACCCGCGGTCCCGATCGCGGCGAGCGATGCCAAGCGGCTGGATATGGTCTTACGCATGGAGGTCATAGCTCTTGAGCAGATCGTACAGCGTCGGGCGGCTGACGCCCAACAATTTGGCGGTGTTCGAGATGTTGCCCTCAGCGCGCGCGAGCGCCTGGGTGATCGTCGCGCGGTCGGCACCCTCGCGCGCCGCGCGCAGGTTGAGCGGTGGTTCCTCGCGTCCCTCGGCGAGATCGAGATCAACCGCGGTAATCAGCTTGCCCTCGGCCATGATCACCGCGCGCTTCATCCGATTCTCGAGCTCGCGGACATTGCCCGGCCACGGCCAGGACGCGATCGCGGCGCGTGCGTCGGGCGCAAGGCCGGTGACGCCCGAGCGTATCGACGCGGCGTAAAGTTTGAGGAAATGCTGTGCGAGCAACGCCGCGTCGCCGCTGCGCTCGGCGAGCGACGGGATCCGCACGACGATCTCGGCGAGGCGGTAATAGAGATCCTCGCGGAACGAGCCCGCCTCGACCATCGCATCGACGTCCTGGTGCGTTGCACAAACGATCCGCGTGTCGACCGATATCGCCTTGCGCCCGCCGATGCGTTCGATCGTGCGCTCCTGGAGGAAGCGCAGCAATTTGACCTGGAGCGGCAGCGGGACGTCGCCGATCTCGTCGAGGAACAAGGTCCCGCCCTGCGCCTGTTCGATCTTGCCCTCGGTGGTCTTCACCGCGCCGGTAAACGCGCCCTTTTCGTGCCCGAACAATTCGCTTTCGAGCAAGGTTTCCGGGATCGCGGCGCAATTGATCGCGACGAATGCGCCCTTCGCGCGCGGGCTGGCATCGTGGAGGCCGCGCGCGAGCAATTCCTTGCCGGTGCCGCTCGCGCCGAGCAGCATCACCGACACGTCGGCGCCCGCGACACGTTCGATCGTACGCGTGACCTTGAGCATTTCGGGGCTCGCGGTGATCAGCCCGCCCAATCCGGTGCCGCTTCCACGCGCCGCAAGCCGCCGGTTCTCGGCCTCGAGCGCATGGACGTGGAAGGCGCGCGCGACGATGAGGCCGAGCGCGTCGATGTCGATCGGCTTGGCGTAGAAATCCCATGCGCCATCGGCGATCGCCTGCCGCGCACTTTCGCGCGCGCCGTGGCCCGAGGCGACGATCACCTTGGTGTCGGGCTTGAGCCGCAGGATCTCGGCGAGCGTGGCAAAACCCTCGCTGGTGCCGTCGGGATCTGGCGGCAGGCCGAGATCGAGGGTGACCACCGCTGGCTCCTCGGCGCGGATCGCGTCGAGCGCGGTGGTGCGATCGACCGCGGTCACCACGGCATAGCCTTCATACGCCCAGCGCAACTGGCGCTGCAGGCCAAGATCGTCCTCGATGATCAGCAATTTGGGCTTGTCGGTCATGCGGCTTCGTCCAGCGAGATCGTCCGCGCCGCGGCAAGCGTGACGTGGAAAGTGGTGCCTGTGCGCTCGCGGCTTTCGACCGCGACGCTGCCGCCCATCGCTTCGGTCAATTGCCGCGCTTCGAACGCGCCGATGCCGAAGCCACCCGATTTGGACGAGGCGAAGGGTTTGAAGAGCTGTTCGCGCAGGAATGCGGGGCTCATCCCGCAACCCTGGTCGATGATGGCGACCGACACACGCTTGCCATCGCCCGAGACAGCGAGCGTGACGGGTTCGCTGGGTGCGCTCGCCTCGATCGCATTCTGCAAGAGGTGTCCGAGCACCTGCTCGAGCCGGAGCGGGTCGGCATGCGCGAACTGCGGTGTGCCGCTGACCACGACCGGATGCTGCGCGCGCCGCCGCGCTGCGACCTGTTCGGCGAGCGCGAGCAGATCGACCGGGCGCAGTTCCTCGGCGCGGGTGTTGTGATGCTGCGACAGCCGCGCGAGCAGATCGTTCATCCGCCCGGCCGAATCCTGCAGCGTCGCGATCATGTCGGCGCGGAAGGCAGGGTTGTCGGCATGGCGCTCGGCATTGCGCGCGACGAGGCTCAACTGGCTGACGAGATTCTTGATGTCGTGCAGGATGAAGGCGAAGCGGCGGTTGAACTCGTCGAAGCGCTTGGCCTCGGCAAGCGCCGATTGCGCGCGCTCTTCCGCCAGATAGCTTGCGACCTGGCGCCCGGCGATGCGCAAAAGGTCGAAATCCTCCCAGTCGAGCGCGCGGTCGATCGGCGGGCGCGCGAGCAGGATCGCGCCTTGCAGCCGGTCAAGATGGACCAGCGGCAGCAACACCCAGCCATCGGCATCGAGCATCCAGACGGGTACGCTCGCGCTTTCCGCAGCGTCGGTCGCATCGGTCCGCACTGCGTCGAGTTCGACGATCCGGCCCGTGGTGGCGAGGTGGGTTACCAGAGAGGCCTCGGCCCCTGCGCTTGGCGCTTCCCAGTTCCATCCGGCGCCGACGCCAAGTCCCGCGCCATCGGGCACCAGCAACAGGCCGGCGGGTGAATCGGTGAGATCGGCGACCGCCTTGACGATCCGCGCGTCGAGCGGTGCGGCGTCGTCGGGCTTGCCGAGCGTATCGGTGAAGCGGATCCACTCGGCGCGATAGTCATAGCGGTGGCGGAAGAAGTGCTTCGACACCTTGACCTTGGCCCAGGCGCGCACCCAGGGCGAGGACAGGATCGTCACGCCGGCAGCAGTCGAGCCGAACACGAACGCGGTCTGCCACAACCGCGCGTCGGCGCCCGCAATCGATGCGATCGCGCTGGTCGCAACGAGCATCACCGCGGCGTAGAGCAGGGTGACGGCGAACGAGACCGTCTGCCACGCAACGGTGCGCGAGACTTGCAGCGTCCACTCGCCATTGCGTTGTACCGCGACCGCCAGCACCGGCGCGACCAGCGCCATCACGAAGCCGCGCCCGATCGTCAGCGTAACCGGCCAGCTGCCGCTGACATAGGCCGAGAGATAGAGCAGCAAATCGATGCCCCACATCGCACCGAGCGCGAATACGACGAGCCGCAAGCCGGCGCGCGCGCGGGGCGTCGCGGCGGCATAGAGGTGATGAAGCAGCAGCAGCGCGCCGATCGCGACCATGCTGCGCAGCAGGAGGCGAACGGCGGTCAGTTGTGGGATCAGCGCGGTGCCGATCGCCTGTTCTAGGATCGCAAGTCCGATCCCGGCGATCAGGACGAGGGCGACGACGCCATAGATCACACTGACCGCGCGATGCTCGTGCGCCGCACGGTCGCGCGCCACCAGCGCGTACATGAAGCCGAGCCAGGCCAGATTGCGCAGCGCCTCGACGACGCGCGTCACGACATCGACGCCCTCGATTCCTGCGACTGCGAGCGCCCACAAAGCCGTCAGGCCAAGCGCGCTGACCAACGGCAGGCGCGGCAGCCCTTTTCCCTTTTCGCGCAGTCGCGACACGGCAACCCCCGCGAACAGGAAGGCGGCAAGCGCGTGGCTCCACAGGATCAGCGTGGCGGCGCCGGTCATCGCGCGCCCTCAGGCCACAAGACGACGCGGACCGTCTGGAGCAGGATCAGCAGGTCGAGAAAGGGCGAATAGTTCTTTGCGTAATAAAGATCATATTCCAGCTTTTGCCGGCTGTCCTCGATCGACGCGCCATAGGGATAGTTGATCTGCGCCCAGCCGGTGATCCCCGGCTTCACCATGTGGCGTTCGGCGTAATACGGTAGCTGCTGCTCGAGATCCTCGACGAATTGCGGTCGCTCGGGGCGCGGGCCGACAAAGCTCATTTCGCCCTTGAGGACCGACCAGGTCTGCGGCAATTCGTCGATCCGGAGCTTGCGGATGATGCGGCCGACGCGGGTGATGCGCGGATCGTTCTTCTCGGCCCACACCGCTTGGCCAGCGACCTCGGCATCGATTCGCATCGAGCGCAGCTTCACGCAATCGAACCCGACATTGTAGAGGCCGACGCGGCGCTGGCGATAGAAAGCCGGCCCCCGGCTTTCGAGCTTGATCGCGATGGCGGTGAGCAGGATCAGCGGCAGCGTCAAACCGAGGAGGAGGAGACTGGCGGTCACGTCGAACAGCCGTTTGAACAGGCTCGAGAACATCCGCCCCGAGGAAAAGCCATCGGAAAAGATCAGCCAGCTCGGGTTGACGCTCTGCAGATCGATCCGGCCGGTCTCGCGTTCGAGGAAGGTCGATATTTCGTTGACGTGGACGCCGGTGGTCTTGATCCGCAGCAGGTCCTTGAGCGGCAGCGCGTTGCGGCGTTCCTCGAGCGCGAGCACGACTTCGCTCGCGTTGAGCAGGACGACGTGATCGGCAAGATTGTAGATCGCATCGCGCGCGATCGCCTCGGGGATGACGCGTGCGGCTTCGCTCATCGCGATGTAGCCGACGACGACGAACCCGGCGCCCGGCGTCTGCGCGAGCGCCTTCAACCGCGCGGCGCGCGCGCCGGCACCGAGGACGACGACGCGCCGTTTGAACGCCTGCCCGCCGATCAGCTTGCCGACCAGCACGCGCAGCGCGATCAGGAGCACCGCGGCCACGCCCATCGCGTAGAGCAGGTTCGAGCGCCAGAAGCTTGCCGATGGGAGGATGAAGAAGACGACGCTCAGGAAGATCACGCCGAGCGAGATCGCCACCAGCAGCCGCGCGGTGGCGTAGCGCAGCGATTGCAATGCGCCAGCCCCGTATACGCCGACCGCCAGCATCGCCGTTTCGAGCGAGGCGGCAAAGGTCAGCAACTGCGGGATCCGCGCCTGCATCGGCGTCATCGGCATGAGCAATTGGCCCATCCGCAGCGTGTAGCCGACCTCTCCCGCGGCGATGAGCAGGACGAAGTCGATCAGCCCGAGCAGCAGCACGGCATTGGGGATGTAGTGCTTGAACAGCCTGATCATCAGCGGTGAACCTCGTCCGCGCCCGCGCGGGGTGTAAACAAATCCGACACGGACACGACCCTGTCCCATAAATTGACAAAGAAAACCTGAACGATCTGGATCGCGGACGGTTAGGGGGAGTTACGCTCGAAGCCCAGAGCCGCTACGGAGGGGTTAGAGGAGGAATTTCATGCCACAGACCAAGCCGATCGTGCCGGTCATTCTGTCGGGCGGGTCGGGAACGCGTTTATGGCCGATGTCGACGCCCGAACTGCCAAAACAGATGCTCGCGCTAACTGCTGACGAGACCATGCTTCAGCTGACGGCCAGACGGGCACACGGCGCAGGCTTCACCGCGCCGATCGTCGTGGCCAATGCGCAACATGCGGCGATGGTAGAAGCGCAGCTCGAAGCCATATCGGCCCAAGCGCAAGCGCTGATCCTCGAACCGATCGGCCGCAACACCGCACCAGCGATTGCACTGGCAGCGATCGCGGCTGGCTCGGGCGACGCAGCGCTGTTGGTCATGCCGTCGGACCACGTGATCCTTGACGTCCCGGCCTTTCATGCGGCGATCGGTCAGGCCATCCCGTTGGTCGAACAGGGCTGGCTCGTGACGTTCGGAATCGACCCGCATGCGCCCGAAACGGGCTATGGCTATATCCATATGGGCGATGAGATTTCGAACGGCGTCCACCGTGTCGCCAAGTTCGTCGAGAAGCCGCCGCGCGATGCGGCGGAAGCGATGCTCGCGGCGGGCGATCATGCCTGGAACGGCGGGATCTTCCTGTTTCGCGCCGACGCCTATCTTGCCGCGCTCGCGCTGCATGATCCCGAAACACTGTCGGCCTGTCAGAAGGCGATGGACGCAGCGCGCCGCGACGGCACGCGGATTTATCCAGACGCGACCGAATTCGCGGCGTCGCCATCCGAATCGATCGACTATGCGGTGATGGAAAAGGCCGATCGCGTCGCCGTCATCCCCGTCCGGATGGGCTGGAGCGACCTGGGCAGCTGGGACGCGCTGCACGAGATCAGCGAGCTCGACGCGAGCGGGAATTCGCATCAGGGCGAAGTGATCGCGATCGACACTGCCGATTGTCTGGTGCGCAGCGACGGCGCGCGAATTGCGATGGTCGGCGTTCAGGACCTGATCGTTGTAGCAAGCGGCACCGACATCCTGATCCTCCCGCGTGGCCGGAGCCAGGAGGTGAAGGCGCTGATCGAGGCGATGAAGAAGCGCGGATGACGGGTCTGACGATCCACGCGTATCGCGACGACCTGGCGCAGGCGTTCCACGATATCAACGCGCAGTGGATCGGCGCCATGTATCGGATCGAGCCGACCGATCGCGACGTGCTTGAGCATCCCTACGAACGGATCATCGCGCCCGGCGGCGATGTCCTGTTCGTCGAGGCTGAGGGGCTCGGGATCGTTGGGGCATGCGCGTTGCAGCGGACCGGCCCGGATCAATATGAGCTGACCAAGATGGGCGTGCTCGACACCGCACGTGGGCGCGGCGCGGGCGCGTTCCTGCTCGATGCGATGATCGCGCGCGCCGAGGCGATGGGCGCGCGCCGGCTGTATCTGCTCAGCAATGCCAAGAGCGCGACGGCGATCCGCCTCTATGAAAAAGCCGGCTTCCGCCATGATCCGGGGATCATGGCGGAGTTCGGTGCACGCTACGAACGGTGCAATGTGGCGATGCTCTACCCGCTCGAGACCATTTAATAAGCGAGTTGGACGCCAATCCGGAAGGTCTGGCGATAGCGCTCATTCTCGATCAGCTGTGTCTTGATCGCTTGATAGCGCCGCCACGGTGAATCGAGCAGATTGCTCGCCTCGACGAAAATGGTGAATTGCTTGACCGGCGAATAGCCGATGCGCGCATCGAGCGAATTGTTCTCGTCGGTATATTGATCGGTCGCCGCCGTTGTGCCGAGCGTGTCGAGATAGGCCGAGCGATAGGTGTAGGCGAGCCGCCCGGTCACGCCGTATTTCTCGTACGAGAGCTGCGCCGTGCCGATGTATTTCGACTGGAGCAGGTTGGGGACCGAGCCTGCCCGACCGATCACGCCGCGCGACGAACCGTCGGTATAGGTGAAGTTGCCCGATACACCGAAGCCCGACAGCGCGCCCGGCAGGAACGTCAGCTGCGCCTGGAGGTTGGCCTCGACACCGTAGATCCTGGCACTGTCGCCATTGACCGGCTGCGTCACCTGCGCGCGGGTGAAGGTTGTGCCGCCGAAGGTGCCGCCCTGCGTCGTGCCGACGGTGAAGATCGGATCGTCGAGATGCTTGTAGAAGCCGGCGATCGACAGAATGCCCTGGCCCGCGAGATAATATTCGGCCGAGAGATCGCCCGACACCGCCTTGTACGGCTTGAGGTTGGGATTGCCGAGCGCAACGACGCCGGCGTTGGGCGTGGTGTCGCTGACGTTCACATAGGGTGCCAGCAGATTGTAGTCGGGGCGGCCGATCGCGGTGGTCGCGGCGGCGCGCAGGACGAGCCGATCGTTGACGTCGAAGCGCACATTGAGATCGGGGAAGGCGTCGGTATAGGCGCGCGAATTCGAGACGTTGTAGCCCTGGCTCACCAACGAGGTCGCGGTGAAGGCCTTGCCCTTATAGGTGCCGTCGGTGTGTTCGACGCGGACGCCGGGGACGATCGTCAGCTTGGCGACCTTGAAGGTCCCCATGACGTAGCCGGCGAACACCTTCTCGCTCAAATCGTAATCGTTGACCAACGAGTTGGCGACCGACGTTGCGGAGTCCGACGCGCTCTGCGTTCGCGCGGATGGATTGGTTACGGTGTAATAGGTCTGTGCCTGATCGTAATTGATCCGCGGACCGACCAGATAGCGGCCGTTATAGATCGTGCTGCCATCGTCGCCCGCGGCACCCGTCGCGGCAAGCGTGCTACCGAGCGAATATTGCTGGAAATCGCGATTGTTGGTCTTGTCTGTCTGCTGGAACTTGCCGCCGAGCTTGATCGTGCTGTCGCTGCCGAAGCCGATCGGGATCGTCAGGTCGGCGCGCGCCTGGTAGAGATTCTCCTCGGCGCGGCGGCGGTCGTAGGTCACGCGGTAGCCGCTGTAGAGCGCGCTATTGTACGGCGTGCCGTTGGCAGTGTTGACCTTGAACAGCGTGTCGGCGAGGTCGAGCGATAGGCCGGTCAGCGCGGTGCTGCCGGTGCGGAACGAGAATTCCGAGCGCAGCGGGTCCTTCTTGAGCGCCTTGCTATAGGTGCCCTCGACCTGCAGCTCCGAGCCGCCGAAGCGGAACTTGCCGCCGAGCTCGCCCGAGAAGGTCGAATCATCCTCGTTACGCAGCCGCAGGAAGCGCGTGCCACGGCCGCTGAAGGTGCCGCCGTTCGAGATCGCGGCATTCACCGCCTGCTGCTCCGCGGTCGGCTGCGTGGTGACGCCAGCGGCATTGGTCGTCGCATAGGTGACCGGGATCTCGATCCGCGACTGGTCGCGCGTCTCGTGATCCTTGAAGGTGGAATAGAGCGTGCGGAGGTAGATGTTGACGTCCGAGCTCGGCCGCCAGTCGAAATTGCCGACGACGCCGTAGCGCGTGCGGTTGAGATTGTAGTCACGCAGGCGGTAATCATCGGGCAGCGCGCGGCTCGCGCCGGTCGGCGTGCCCCAGTTCGACGAACCCTGCAGGTTCTCGGACTCGATCGGGCGGCTCGAATAGTTGCCCGACAGCACCACGCCGAAGGTCTTGTCCGGCCCGAAGCGCGTCCCCGCGGTGATGTCGCCCTCATACGGGCTGCGGCTGTTGAGCGTGTTGTAGCCGCTGACGATCCGCGCGTTGGCGAACGCCTTGGTGCGGTCGAACGCGGTCAGAGTGTTGATGTCGACCTGACCGGCGATCGCATTGGCATCGCGGTCTGCGGTGAGCGATTTGACGACGGTGACCGAGCCGATCAGCGAGGAGGGAATGTCGTCGAGCTTGACCTGGCGGCTCTCGGGTTCGGGCGCGGGCGCGGTCTGGCCGTTGACGGTGACGTTGGCGAGGTTGGGATTGACGCCGCGGATGATGACGTAGCGGCCCTCGCCCTGGTCATTGGCGACCGAGATGCCCGGCAGGCGGCGGACCGCCTCGGCGACGTTCTGGTCGGGCAGCTTGCCGACGTCATTGGCGTTGAGCGTGTCCTGGATGAAATTCGAAGATCGCTTGGCTTGCAGTGCGCGGCGCTCGGCGGCCCGTTGGCCGGTGACGACGATCTCGCCGCCGCCGACTTCGCCCGATGGTGGATCGAGCCGGAAATCGACAATCGCAGCGCTGTCGCTCGACGTCGCGCTGCGCGTCACGCTCGGATAGCCGACATAGGTGAAGGTCAGCTCGACCGGTCCCGCCGGAAGATCGCGAATCACGAACACGCCGTCGCGGTCGGCGATCGCGGTGCGTCCGGCGGCGGCGATCGTCGCGCCGGGCAGGGCGGCGCCGGTTGTCGGATCGAGCACGCGGCCCGACACGTCGGCGGCAAAAGCCGGCATTGCCGTTGATCCCAACAACGCCGCGCATAGGCCTGCCGTAGGCGCGAAGCGACGCGCCCGGATGTGTCCGAACATCAATTTTTCCCCTGATCGCGACGCGTGCTCGGCGAGTTCGAGCGCGTGGCGTTGCGGGCTCCCTATCGGCGCTCGATGACGGTAGCGTGACGATTTCGCCATGTTTTTCAGTGCGTGCGAAAGGTGGCGCTTTCCCGTGCTATCGACACTGCTCGGACACACGCGGCTGGAGAACGATGATGCGGCGCACGACGGTACTTTTGAACTTGATCGCAGCGGCGGCGACCGTCGCGTCGGCAAGCGCGGCGGCGCAGCAGCGCGACAGTCTGGGGCACGTCATCACGCAGCCGTTGCGCGACACCCGGATTTCCAAGACCAAGATTCCGCCGATCCTGCAGCTTGCCGCCTCGGCCCCCTATTCAGCCGCGCACACCCAGGGCTGCGGCACGATTGCCACCGAAGTCCGCAAGCTCGACGCGGCGCTCGGCCCCGATGCCGATGTACCCGGCAAGCCGAAGGGCGAGGGGGCTGAGGTCGCGGCGGTCGCCGCGCGGACCGCGGTGAGCACGCTGATCCCGGGGCTCGGGCTGGTGCGCGTGCTGACCGGTGCGGACAAGGAGCAGCGCCGCGCCGAGGCGGCCGTCTATGCCGGGCAGACGCGCCGCGCCTTTCTGAAAGGGCTGGGCTATGCGCGCAAATGCCCGGTACCCGCCGCGCCGACGCGTGCCGCGGTGGCGGATATGCCCGGGCCCAACTGAGCCTTCAATCGCGCGCGAAGATTTCCGAGCGGGGAATGGTCAGGTTGAGCGAAGCGATCGTCACGTCTTCGTCGGGGCCAAGCCAGTCGGCGGTCCAGCCGCCCGCCGGAGTCCGCTGGACGACGTGGATCCGCTCCTCCGCCGGATCGACGAGAATGACTTCGCGCGTCCCGGCGAGCGCACAATATTCCGCAAGCTTGACCTTCTGATCGTAAGCGAAGCTTGAGGGCGACAGGACTTCGAAAACCACTTGCGGATCACCGAGCAGCTTCTTGTGCGCGTTCTCGGGCGCTGCTGGGTTGTTGCAATAGACGCTGACGTCGGGGAGGCGCACGGTGCGATCGTCTGTCTGCGCAGCGAGATCGGAGCCATATGGCCGGCAGCCTGTGCCACGCAAACGTGGGCCGAGCGGCATCAGGATATTGGCAGCAATTCGCGCATGCTGCTCGCTGCCGCCCGCCATCATGTAGATCAGGCCGTCTTCGAGCTCAGCCTTGGCGCCGCCGAAATCCATCTCGAGGAACTCCTCGACGCTGATGCGACGATAGGCCGGGTCGAGATCGAGAGAGGTCGCGGGCATGGCGCAGAATATACCGCCGATCGCCGGACAAACAAAGGGCCGGCGGGTCGCTCCGCCGGCCCTTCGTCTTGTCCAGCCAAGGAGGCCGGGTAGTGCGGGCTTCCGGCACCGGCGAAGCCGGTGCTGCGTCGGACGGGATCGTCGAGCACGCTCGCCGACCCGCCGGCCGGAACCACGCGAGTCCTGACATAGCTTTCGCTATGTCAGGCCGCGTTGGCTCAGAAGTCCATACCGCCCATGCCGCCCATGCCGCCGCCGCCCATCGGCATTGCGGGCTTGTCTTCCGGCAGCTCGCTCACGGCCGCTTCGGTCGTGATGAGCAGGCCGGCGACCGATGCTGCGTTCTGCAGCGCGGTGCGGACGACCTTGGTCGGATCGATCACGCCGGCTTCCACCAGGTTCTCGTACGTGTCGGTCGCAGCGTTGAAGCCGATCGTCGGATCGTTGCCGTCGAGCAGCTTGCCCGAGACAACCGCGCCGTCATGGCCAGCGTTGGTGGCGATCTGACGCACCAGCGAGGTCAGCGACTTGCGGACGATATCGATGCCGCGCGTCTGGTCTTCGTTCGCACCGGTCAGGCCGTCGAGGACCTTGCTGGCGTAAAGGAGGGCCGTGCCGCCGCCGGGGACGATGCCTTCTTCAACGGCTGCGCGGGTTGCGTGCAGCGCGTCGTCGACGCGGTCCTTGCGCTCCTTGACTTCGACTTCCGAAGAACCGCCGACCTTGATGACAGCAACGCCGCCAGCAAGCTTGGCGAGACGCTCCTGGAGCTTCTCCTTGTCGTAGTCCGACGTCGTGTTCTCGATCTGCTGACGGATCGCATCGGTGCGGCCCTTGATCGCGTCATGGTCACCAGCGCCATCGACGATGACGGTGTTGTCCTTGTCGATCGTGACGCGCTTGGCGGTGCCGAGCATGCCGATCGTGACGCTCTCGAGCTTGATGCCGAGGTCTTCCGAGATCATCTCGCCCTTGGTCAGGATCGCGATGTCCTCGAGCATCGCCTTGCGACGATCGCCGAAGCCCGGTGCCTTGACCGCTGCGACCTTGAGGCCGCCGCGCAGCTTGTTGACGACGAGCGTGGCGAGTGCCTCACCCTCGATGTCCTCGGCGATGATCAGGAGCGGGCGACCCGACTGAACGACGGCTTCCAGGATCGGGAGCATCGCCTGCAGGTTCGACAGCTTCTTCTCGTGGATCAGGATGAAAGGATCCTGAAGCTCGACCGACATCTTCTCGGGGTTGGTGATGAAGTAGGGCGAGAGGTAGCCGCGGTCGAACTGCATGCCTTCGACGACGTCGAGCTCGAACTCGAGACCCTTGGCTTCCTCGACGGTGATCACGCCTTCCTTGCCGACCTTCTCCATCGCTTCGGCGATCTTCTCGCCGACTTCACGATCGCCATTGGCCGAGATGATGCCGACCTGGGCGACTTCGTGCGAACCCGAAACCGGCTTCGAGCGCGACTTGACGTCCTCGACGACCTTGATAACCGCGAGATCGATACCGCGCTTGAGGTCCATCGGGTTCATGCCCGCTGCAACCGACTTCATGCCTTCGCGAACGATGGCCTGCGCCAGAACCGTTGCGGTGGTCGTGCCGTCGCCGGCGATGTCGTTGGTCTTCGAGGCGACTTCGCGCAGCATCTGCGCGCCCATGTTCTCGAACTTGTCCTTGAGCTCGATTTCCTTGGCGACGGTGACGCCGTCCTTGGTGATGCGCGGTGCGCCGAAGCTCTTGTCGATCACCACGTTGCGGCCCTTCGGCCCCAGCGTGACCTTGACGGCATCGGCGAGGATGTCGACGCCACGGAGGATGCGCTCACGCGCGTCACGACCGAATTTTACGTCCTTGGCTGCCATGATGAGGCTACCCTTTCTATGTCTGTTGAGTCTGGAAAGTCACACGAAAGTCACACCATCCGCGCCTGCGCGCAGACGGGGGGCAGCTCAGCCAACGATGCCGAGGATGTCCGATTCCTTCATGATCAGCAGGTCTTCGCCGTCGATCTTGACCTCGGTGCCCGACCATTTGCCGAACAGGATCTTGTCGCCGGCCTTGACTTCGAGCGGGTGGATTTCACCGGCTTCGTTGCGGGCGCCGGTGCCGACGGAGACGACTTCGCCTTCCTGCGGCTTTTCCTTGGCGGTCTCGGGGATGATGATCCCGCCGGCGGTCTTTTCTTCTGCCTCTACGCGGCGGACGAGCACGCGGTCGTGCAACGGACGAAAGGTCATGGGCGAAGTCCCTTAATGATGAACAGGTGTTAGCACTCGACGTTGGTGAGTGCCAGCAGGGCGGGATATGATAGCGACACCACGCATCGTCAACCGCCGCCACCGCATTTTCTGGCACGAAAGATTACGCGTGTTGGCAAACTAACACGCATTTACTCGCGCCGTGGCTTGCCGTAGCGAAGAGCCCTATTTCCGCCAAGCAGGGATCGGCCAGATGAAACTCGTACGGGGCGCGTGGAAGATACTCGTCGGCATCAAGGACGCGCTGGTCCTCATCGCGATGCTGCTGTTCTTCGGCCTGCTGTTCGCGGCACTCGCTGCCAAACCGAACAAGCGCGCGGTCGGCGACGGCGCGCTTGTGCTCAAGCTCGATGGCCCGATCGTCGAGCAGACGCAGGAGGTCGGTGCGTTCGCCAGCCTGAGCGGCGGCGGCGGCGCGCATGAATATCGCCTGCGCGACGTGGTGCGCAGCCTCGACAAGGCGGCCAAGGACGCCAGCGTCAAGGTCGTCGTGCTCGATCTCGACTCGTTCGGCGGCGGCTATCCGGCGGCGCTGAACGAAGTCGGCGCGGCGCTGAAGCGCGTGCGGGATGGTGGCAAGCCGGTGCTGGCGTTCGCCACGGCCTATACCGATTCCGGCTATCGCCTCGCCGCCAATGCCAGCGAGATCTGGGAAAGTCCGATGGGCGGCACCTTGTTCATGGGGCCGGGCGGATCGCAGCTCTATTACAAGGGCCTGATCGACAAGCTCGGCGTCAACGCGCACGTCTACCGCGTCGGCAAGTACAAGTCGTTCGTCGAGCCCTACACGCGCACCGAAGCCTCGCCCGAGGCGAAGGAAGAGGTGGTCAAGCTGTACCAGGTGCTGTTCGCCAATTGGCAGCAGTCGGTCGCAGCCGCACGGCCCAAGGCGAAGTTCGCGCCCTTCCTCGCGACGCCGGGCGCGGTGATCACCGCGGCGCAGGGTGATATCGCCAAGGCCAATCTCGATGCGGGGCTGGTCGACAAGCTCGGCACGCGGCTCGATTTCGGCAAGCGTGTGGCGGAGATCGCCGGCGCCGATGCCGGGAAGGCGGCCGGACTGTTCAAGACGATCAAGTACGACGCCTATGTCGCCGCCAATCCGCTGCCCACCGGCGGCGACAAGGTCGGTGTGCTGACGATCGCCGGCGACATCGTCGACGGCAAGTCGCAGGGCGGGAATGTCGGCTCGGATACGGTGTCGAAGCTGCTGCTCGACGCGCTCGCCAAGAAGGACCTCAAGGCGCTCGTCGTGCGCGTCGATTCGCCCGGTGGTTCGGCGCTCGCATCGGAAGACATGCGGCGCGCGATCCAGGAGGCGAAGGCGCAGAAGCTGCCGATCGTCGTGTCGATGGGCTCGGTCGCGGCCTCGGGCGGCTATTGGGTGTCGACCGCGGGCGACATGGTGTTCGCGCAGCCGACGACGATCACCGGCTCGATCGGGATCTTCGGGATCATCCCGACCTTCGAGACCACGCTCAAGAAGGTCGGGCTCACCACCGACGGCGTCCGCACCACGCCGCTGTCGGGGCAGCCGGACATCTATGGCGGCACCAACCCCGAGACCGATGCGATCTTCCAGGCGGGGATCGAGAATGGCTATCGCCAGTTCATCACGCGGGTCGCCAATGCGCGGAAAATGACGCCCGAGCAGGTCAACGAGATCGGGCAGGGGCGCGTCTGGGACGGCGGGACTGCGTTGCAGCTGCATCTGGTCGACAAGTTCGGCGGCTTGCAGGATGCGATCGCCGAGGCAGCGCGGCGCGCGGGGCTGAAGGCCGATGGCTATCACGCCGAATATCTCGAGAAGAAACCGAGCGCGTTTGCCAAGATGATCCAGCAGTTCGCCGACTCGAACAAGGATGACGACACCTCGGCGGGTGATGCCTTCACGCGGATGGCGGCCGAGCGGCGCGCGGTGTTCGCGCGCGCGCTCGGCGACGTGACGCGGATCGGCACCGGTGCTGCCATCCAGGCGCGCTGCCTCGAGTGCGAGGGCGTCGGCGGCAATGCGCCGCGCGCTGGGGACGCGCGGCTGATGGACTTCGTGCTCGCGCGGTTCGGGCTGTGAGCATGGACCCCGCCCCCACTCGCGTCGCGATCCGCCCCGCGACGCCCGACGATGCCGCGGCGATCGCGGCGATCTACCGCCCGTATGTCGAGCGCGGCGTGGTCTCGTTCGAGACGGCGGCGCCCGATGCCGCGGTGATCGCGCAGCGGATGGCGTCTTCGGGCGGGCTGTATCCGTGGCTCGTGGCGACCGAGGGCGAGGGCGGGGCGGTGCTCGGTTATGCCTATGCCTCGGCGTTCCGCGATCGGCCGGCGTATCGCTACACGATCGAGACGACGGTCTATCTCGAGACGGGCACGCAGGGGCGCGGCAACGGGCGGCAGCTGTACGACGCGCTAATCGACACGGTGCGCGCGCAGGGCTTCACGCACGCGATCGGCGTGATCGCCTTGCCCAACGACCATTCGATCCGGCTGCACGAATCGGTCGGTTTCAAGCGCGCCGGGTTCTTCCGCGAGGCGGGGTATAAGGACGGGCGCTGGATCGACGTCGGATACTGGCACTGCGACCTCAACGACGCGACGATCCCTCCGATGGAACCCAAGCCGTTCTCGGAAACGGGGATGGTGTGGAATTGGTAACGCCATGAGCAAAAAGCCCCTCCCCTTCAGGGGAGGGGTTGGGGTGGGGAAGTGATGGCCACGGAAGCCGAACTCCTGAAGCGCGCACACGAGATGCGGCGCAATCCGACCGAGCCGGAGATCCGGCTATGGCGGGCGCTTTCCAATTCGCAGCTCGATGGTTTGAAGTTCCGTCGCCAGCATGTGGTTTTCGAAGCTCAAGCGATTCTAGACTTCTTCTGTCCCGCGATCGGCCTCGGAATAGAAGTTGATGGCGAAACGCACGGCGCCGATCGAGACGCGCGTCGTGACGCTAGGCTCGCCGCGCTAGGCTTCACGATCGTCCGCTTCAGCAATGCCGATGTTATGTCGAACCTTTCGGGCGTAGCGGAAGTGATCTCCACCACCGCCTCCACGCTGTCCAATCGATGGCAGCGCACTTCCCCACCCCAACCCCTTCCCTGAAGGGGAGGGGCTTTCTACGCGCCCGGCTTCACGCTAAGCGCGCTTTACCTATGACCGACACACCAGCCCCCGCCCGCGATTATCGCGACACCGTCTTCCTGCCGAAGACCGACTTTCCGATGAAGGCCGGCCTGCCCGCCAAGGAGCCGGGCATTCTCGCGCGCTGGCAGGCGATGAACCTCTACGAGAAGATGCGCGAAGCGCGCCGCGGGGCTGAGAAGTTCATCCTGCATGACGGCCCGCCGTACGCGAACGGCGACATGCATATCGGCCATGCGCTCAACCATATCCTCAAGGACACGGTGTGCCGCACGCAGGGGCTGCTCGGCAAGGACGCGCCGTACGTCCCCGGCTGGGACTGCCACGGCCTGCCGATCGAGTGGAAGGTCGAGGAGCAGTACCGCGCCAAGAAGCGCAACAAGGACGAAGTCCCCGCGAACGAATTTCGCGCCGAGTGCCGGGCGTATGCGCAGCATTGGGTCAACGTCCAGCGCGAGCAGCTCAAGCGGCTCGGCATCAATGGCGACTGGGACCATCCCTATCTGACGATGGATTTTGCAGCGGAAGCGACGATCGTCACCGAGCTGATGAAGTTCGCGGAAAGCGGCCAGCTCTATCGCGGCGCCAAGCCGGTGATGTGGTCGCCCGTCGAAAAGACCGCGCTCGCCGAGGCCGAGGTCGAATATGAGGACGTCGTGTCGACGCAGATCGACGTGGCGTTCGAGATCGTGGACGCGCCGAACGCGCCCGAGCTGGTCGGCGCGCATGCGGTGATCTGGACGACGACGCCGTGGACGATCCCGGTGAACCAGGCGCTGAGCTATGGGCCGGAGATCGAATACCTGCTTGTCCGCTTCGACGACATGGCCGAGGGGCCGCGCACGCTGCTGATCGCGCAGGAGCTGCTCGAGAGCTTTGGTGCGCGGATCGGGCATCCGGTGATCCTCAAGATCGGCGACAGCGCAGGGACGGTGACCGCGCTCCAGTCGGTCAAGGGATCGCACCTCGAAGGCGCCACCGCGCGCCATCCGATGCACGAGCTCGGCGGCTTCTTCGCCAAGCCGCGGCCGTTCCTGCCGGGGGATTTCGTCACCACCGACGCGGGTACCGGGCTCGTCCATATGTCCCCCGACCACGGCGAGGACGATTTCCTGCTGTGCAAGCAATACGGCATCGAGCCGGTCTTCGCGGTCGATGGCGCGGGGATGTATCGCGACGATTGGGCGTGGCTCGGCGGGCAGGGCTCGGTGATCAACAAGAAGTTCGTCTCCGCCGAGGGGCCGATCTGTTCGGACCTGCGCGGCGTGGGTGCGTTGCTCGCGGCGAGCGATGATTTCGCGCATTCCTATCCGCATTCGTGGCGGTCGAAGGCGAAGGTCATTTTCCGCGCTACGCCGCAGTGGTTCATTCCGATGGATCAGGCGCTTCCCGAGAGCCCCTCCCCTTCAGGGGAGGGGAGTCTTGGGCGGACCTTGCGGGAGACCGCGCTCGCGGCAATCGAAGCGACCACCTGGTATCCGCCCAAGGGCCAGAACCGCATCACCGCGATGGTCGCCGGGCGCCCCGACTGGGTGATCAGCCGCCAGCGCGCCTGGGGTGTGCCGATCACGCTGTTCGTCGATCGCAAGACCGGCCAGTATCTCGTCGATCCCGCGGTCAACGCGCGGATCGTTGCCGCGATCACCGCGCAAGGCGTCGATGCGTGGAGCGAGGAAGCGGCGCAGGCCCTGCTCGGCCCCGACTATGACCTCGCCGCTTACGAGCGCGTCACCGACATTCTCGACGTGTGGTTCGACAGCGGCTGCACGCACGCCTTTGTGCTCGAGAGCGGACGCTGGCCCGACCTGCAATGGCCGGCCGATCTCTATCTTGAAGGCTCGGACCAGCATCGCGGCTGGTTCCAGTCGTCGCTGATGGAGGCGTGCGGCACGCGCGGGCGCGCGCCGTACAATGCGGTGCTGACGCACGGCTTCACGATGGACTCCAAGGGCATGAAGATGTCCAAGTCGCTCGGCAACACGATCAACCCGCTCGATTTGATGAAGGAATCGGGCGCGGACATCCTGCGGTTGTGGGCGCTGTCGGTCGATTTCACCGAGGACCACCGCATCGGCAAGGAGATCCTTGGCGGTGTCTCCGACCAGTATCGCAAGCTGCGCAACACCTTCCGCTACCTGCTCGGCGCGCTCGACGGGTTCGACGAGGCCGAGCGGCTGCCGGTGGCGGAGATGCCCGAGCTCGAACGCTATGTGCTCCATCTGCTCGCCGAACTCGACGCCAAGCTGCGCGCGGCGGTGCTGGTGTACGACTTCAACAGCTATGTCCGGCTACTGACCGAGTTCGCGCAGGAGGATCTCTCGGCCTTCTACTTCGATATCCGCAAGGATTCGCTCTATTGCGACGCGCCGACCGACTCCAAGCGCCGCGCCGTGCGCACCGTGTTCGACACGCTGTTCCACGCGCTCGTCCGCTATGCAGCGCCCGTGCTGTGCTTCACCGCCGAGGAGACGTGGCAGGCGCGCTTCCCGAGCGAGGATGGCTCGGTGCATCTGCTCGAATGGCCAGATGTGCCCGCGGTCGATAGCGTCGATGCGGCGAAGTGGGACGCCGTCCGCGCCTTGCGCCAGCAAGTGACCGAGGCGATCGAGCCGCTGCGCCGTGAAAAGATCGTGCGCTCGAGCCTCGAGGCCGAGGTGGTCGTGCCCGAGGCGCCGCTACCCGCCGCCGAGCTCGCCGAGCTGTTCATCGTCGCGCAGGTCACGCTCGGTGACACGCTCGCGGTGGCGCGGACCGATTTCCACAAATGCGGGCGCTGCTGGCGGCTGCTCCCCGAAGTTCAGGAAGACGGCGATCTGTGCGATCGCTGCGAGGCGGTGGTGGCATGAGGCTCCCGCTCGCAGGCTTCGCGACCGCGATCGCGCTCTTCGTCGCCGACCAGGCTGCCAAGCTCGGCGTGACCGACGGGCTCAAGCTCGATGCGATGACCAACGCGCATTACGTCACCTCGTTCTTCAACCTGCGCTTCGTTGCCAATCGCGGCGTGTCGCTCGGGCTGCTCCACGCCGATACCGACACGACGCGCTGGCTGCTCGTGCTGATGACCGGCGCGATCGCGCTCGGCGTGCTGGTGTGGATGCTGCGCGAGACCAAGCGCGCCGACCAGATGGCGCTCGGGCTCGTGCTGGGCGGCGCGTTCGGCAACATCCTCGACCGGATCCGGCTCGGCTATGTCGTCGATTTCGCCGATCTGCATTTCGGCGCGTGGCAGCCGTTTTTGGTGTTCAACATTGCCGACGCCGCGATTAGCATCGGCGTGCTCATCTTGCTCGCGCGCGCGCTTCTGATACGAGATACACCGAACCAAGATTCTGGGGCGGAACAAAGCCCAACGGAGAATATCCATGCGTAAGTTTTCGATTCTGACGGCCGGCGTGGCGCTGCTCGCGCTGGGCGCTTGCGCGCATGGCAAGGGCGGCCGCGCCGGGCCCGACGAATTCTCGGTCGCGCGCCAGGCGCCGCTCGTCATTCCGCCCGATTTCTCGCTGACCCCGCCCAAGCCGGGTGCGGCGCGCGCCAATGACGTGAGCGCCAACGCACAGGCGCTCGACGCGCTGTTCGGCGGCACGGCGGCCCGTAGCGCCGCCGAGAGCGCGACGCTTTCGCAGGCGGGCGTCGATTCGGACGATCCCGGCATCCGCTCGTCGGTTGGCGATCCCGGCACGACCGTGGTCGACAAGGGCACGACGACGCGTGACGTCGTCGCAGCGCCCGAGGGCGACGGGCAGGCAGCCAAGGCGACCGCGCCGAAGTGACCCAAAACAAAACCCTCCCCCGCGGATGCGGGAGAGGGTTTCGGGACCGATCAGAGGGAGCGTCCGCAAGGGCGCTCCCGTTTTCGTATCAGAAGTTCACGCCGACATAGGCCAGCACGCTCGACCCGCGGCCGAATCGCGAAGCATAACCGTGGCGATAGAGACCGCCGACCTTGCTGTTGCTGATGTCGGTATCGACCCAGGTCACGCCAACCTTGAACGGACCGCCGACGGCTTCGGCGGTGGCCGACCAGTCGAGATAGTTGCGGTCGTTGCCGTTGAGATTGGCAAGGCCGAGCGAGCCATCGGTATAGCCGACATGGCCCTTGAGCGTGATCGGCGTCTTGGGCACCGCGACCGAGGCTTCACCATAGACGTAGATATTGTCGTCTTTGTTGTTCGCCGTGAAATCGAGGCCCTTCTGGCCGCCCCACGCATAGTTGCCGCCGACCTTGGTCGAGACCGGGCCGAGCGTGTAGCTGACCGAGGCGTACGGCTCGAAGAAATCGGTGTTAAGGCCCGATACGCCGCTCGGATAGTAATAATAGAGCAGGCCGCCATCGACCGTCAGACCGCTGAAGGTCTTGGTATACCCGGCGTACAGATCGACCTCGGCATCGCCGTAGCCGGTGAGGAGCGGGGTCTTGCCGCTGCCGTCGATCGTCGAGGCCCAGGTGCCGATGTAGAAACCGGTCGAGCTGTTGATGTTGATCGTGCCCTGGACGGCGCCTTCGCCATTGGTCTGGGTCAGGCCGCGGAAGCGATAGTCGCTGATCAGCGTTGCGCCGCCGGTGATCTTGAACGGCTTGTCGGGCGCGGCAGGCGCCGCAGCGGGAGCATCCTTGGCGTCGGGCGTGGTGGTGGTCGGGACATCCTGCGCAAAGGCGGGCGTGGCGGAGGCGGCGAGCAAGAGCGCGCCAAGAGTAGATGTGGAGAAGCGCATCGTTTCCCTTTCGAAAATGCGACTGTCCCCGCCTGCTTTACCGATGCGGCGTCTGTCGGAGGCGCAAGACCTCCCGCGCAGCTAAGCGGCAAGTTCTTTCATTGCCGAGCCACGCTGCATCGCACAACTTAATTCTCGCGCGCGCGCGGGATAGCCGGGGATTGTGGCTGTTGCGCAACAGTTCTGTTTCAAATCATTGCTAGGCGGCGAATCGTGCCAGTCCGGCGGCCAGGTCGGCGATGAGATCGACCGGGTCCTCGAGCCCGATCTGCAACCGTACGAGCGGCCCCGCATCGGCACGGCGCGTGACGCTGCGATGGCGTTGCGGGTCGACCGGCAGGGCGAGGCTCTCGAATCCGCCCCAGCTGTACCCGATCCCGAAATGCTCGAGCCCGTCGATCAGTCGTGCGCGATCTGCCTCGCCGCCGCCGTTGAGGACGAACGAGAACAGCCCCGACGAGCCCTTGAAGTCGCGGAGGAAGTGCGCGTGACCGGGGCAGCTCGGCAAAGCCGGGTGGAGCACGGTCGCGACTTCGGGTTGCCGGTCGAGCCACTGCGCGATCTCGAGTGCGCTCGCCTGGTGCTGTTTGAGGCGGATCGCCATCGTGCGCAGGCCGCGGCTGGCGAGCCAGCTGTCGTCGGGGCTGGCGATCTGGCCGAGCTGGAAGCTGGTGTCGCGCAGCCGCGCGAAATGGCCTGGCGCGGCGGTGACCGAGCCCATCATCACGTCGCTATGGCCGACGATATATTTGGTGCAGGCGAGGATCGTGAGGTCGACGCCGTGCGCGATCGCGGGGAAGAAGAGCGGGGTTGCCCAGGTGTTGTCGAGCAGCGTCGTGATGCCGCGCGCCTTGGCGACGGCGACGATCGCGGGGATATCCTGTACCTCGAAGGTCAGGCTGCCGGGGCTTTCGAGCAGGATCGCGCGCGTGGCGTCGGTGATCAGGTCGGCGATGCCGGCGCCGACCATCGGATCGTAGAAGCGCGTGGTGATGCCCATTCGCTTGAGCAGCCCCATGCCCATCGCGCGAGTCGGGTCATAGGCGCTGTCGGGGACCAGCACGTCATCCCCGGGCGAGAGCACCGACAGCAAGGCAGCGGCAATCGCGGCGACGCCCGAGGGATAGAGGAAGGTGCCTTCGGCGCCGGGTTCGAGCTCGGTCAGTGCATCGGCAAGGCTCCACTGCGTGGGCGTGCCCTTGCGGCCATAGAACAGCCGGTGATGCGTATCGCGCCCGCCGGCCTCCCGCAGATCCGCGACCGAATCGTACAGAATGGTCGAGGCGCGCCACACGGGCGTGTTGACGATCCCCTGCGTCCATTCCTTGCGGCGACCCGCGGTGACGACACGGGTGGAGTCGCCCTTGAGGGCATCGGTCTTCTTCATGGCTCGAAATCCTGCAATGCAGGTCCTGCAAAGCGGGAGACCGTCGCGAACGCAAGTGTGTAGTCGTTAAGCCCCTCCCCTGAAGGGGAGGGGCTTTTGAAGGGACTACGCCGCGCCCGTCGCCTTCGGCGTCGAGCGCTCGGCGCCCCATTCGGACCAGCTGCCGTCATAGACCGCCGCCTGATTGCCGAGCAGATGCGCGCCGAATGCCAGCGCCGAGGCGGTGATGCCCGAGCCGCAGGTGGTGACGAGCGGCTTGGCGAGATCGATGCCCGCGCCTTCGAACGCCGCCTTGAGCGCGTCGCCCGTCTTCCACGTGCCGTCGGTATTGAAGAGCTCGCCGACCGGCAGGTTCTTCGAGCCCGGGATATGGCCGGGATGCGTCGCTGGGCGCGGATCGGGTTCCTCGCCGGTGAAGCGCGCGGCCGAACGCGCGTCGAGCACCTGCTCGGCCCCGCTGTCGACATTGCGCTTCATTTGATCGAGCGTGCGCACGCCGGTGTCGTCGGCCCAGACGGTGAAGTGGCGGTGGCGCAGCTGCTCCTTGCCGCTTGCCGTCTCGCGGCCTTCGGCCTGCCATTTGGTGAGCCCGCCATCGAGGATCGCGACGTCGTGCGCGCCGAAGGTGCGGAGCATGAACCAGGCGCGCGCCGCGGTGTGGTAAGGCGAATTGTCGTAGAGCACGATCCGGCTGCCATCGCCAAGGCCGAGCGACTGCATCCGGCTTGCGAACTTCTCGGGCGCGGGGAGCATCGCGGGCAGGGGGCTGCTCGTGTCGGCGATCTCCGCGAGATCCATGAACACCGCGCCGGGGATGTGCGCGGCTTCATATTCGGCCGCGGCGTCGCGATCGCCGAAGCCGGCGAAATACGTCGCGTCGACGATCCTCAGGTCGTTCGCGCCCAGCTCGTTTGCGAGCCACTCGGTCGTCACCAGCGAATCCATCGATCGTCTCCTCGTTTTTTTGCAGCCTAACCACCTGTTCGCGCGACGTCGAGACCGCGGGATGACGCGGCTGCTTCGCCGTCCTATATTGCCCGCATGACCCCTACGCATCTCGGCCAAACCAGCACGCTGCCCGCCTCTCCCGAAGAGGCGGTGCTCGACTATGTCCCCAATCCGCGCCCGGGCCGTCTGTATCTGGTGCGCTTCGCCGTTCCCGAATTCACATCGCTCTGCCCGGTTACGGCCCAACCCGATTTCGCGCATCTGGTGATCGACTATGCCCCGGCGGCGACGATCGTCGAGTCGAAGTCGCTGAAGCTGTTTCTCGGCTCGTTCCGTAACCATCAGGCATTTCACGAGGATTGCACGGTCGGCATCGGCGAGCGCCTGTTCACCGAGATGCAGCCGGCATGGCTGCGAATCGGCGGCTATTGGTATCCGCGCGGGGGCATCCCGATCGATGTTTTCTGGCAGTCTGGCGCTCCGCCCGATGGGTTGTGGTTGCCGTCGCAAGACGTTCCGGGGTATCGCGGTCGTGGTTAAACGCGGCCGCCGTTCATCTTACCGCAAGGTTGATCCGGATCAGCCGATTCATTCTGTTGCAATGCAACATTCCTGCAACCATATTGAAACTTGGCCGTTCGGGAGAGGGTACTCGAGGGTATAAACCCCGTAAAAAAACAGGATTTGCGATCATGGTGCAGTTGGCGGATGTCGTGAACTCGATCGACCACGTGGCCTTGGTCGGTAACTTCCTGCCGCGCAAATGTGGCCTCGCGACCTATACCACCGACACCTTTACCGCTCTGAAAGGCCGGTTCCCGGATCTCAAGATCGACGTCTACGCAATGGACGATCATCCAGGCCGGTACGAATATCCCCCCGAGGTGACGCGCAGCATTCCCGAGCAGGACCGGATGCAATATCTGGAGGCCGCGCGCGAGATCGAGGCGAGCGGCGCTCAGGCCCTGTGGCTGCAGCACGAATACGGCATTTTCGGTGGGCCGGCCGGCGAGCACATCCTCGCCTTGCTCGAGCGTGTGTCGATGCCCGTCATCGTGACGCTTCACACGATCCTCGAAAAGCCCAATGCCGATCAGCGCCGCGTGATGGAGGGCCTGTTGCGCCGTGCCTCGCGCGTGGTGGTGATGGCCGAACGCGGTCGCGAGATCCTCGAACGCGTCTATGGCGCGGCGGGCCGCTCGATCGTGATGATTCCGCATGGCGTCCCCGATCGCGAGTTCGTCGTTCCGGACTCGCTCAAGGCGCGCTTCGGCTGGGAAGGGCGCGATGTCGTCCTGACCTTCGGGCTGCTGGCGCCTGGCAAGGGCATCGAGGTGATGATCAATGCGCTGCCGGCCATCGTCGAGCAGAATCCGAACGTGCTCTATGCCGTGCTCGGTGCGACGCATCCCAACCTTGTTGCGCATGAGGGCGAGAAGTATCGCGACAAGCTGAAGGCGCTCGCGCTCGACCATGGGGTCGGACGCAACATCGAGTTTATCGATGCGTTCCTCGAGCATGATGAACTCATCGATTATCTGCAGGCAGCGGATATCTACGCGACGCCGTACCTCAACCCGGCGCAGATCACGTCGGGGACGTTGTCCTACGCCGTCGGCGTCGGCAAGGCGGTCGTCTCGACGCCATACGTCCACGCGACGGAAATCCTTGCCGATGGGCATGGCGTACTGGTCGATTTCGGGGACTCGGCCGCGTTTGCCCGCGAGATCAACGCGCTGCTCGGCAGTGAGCGCAATCGGATCAAGCTGTCGGAGCGTGCCTATGCGCGTGGCCGAACGATGATCTGGCCGCGTCTCGCCGAAGTCGCGATGCGCGAGATCGCGCAGATGGTCGCCGCCAAGCCGCTTCGCCTGCCGAGCAGCACGGCCGCGCTGACGCCGCTCGCGCCCGATTTCGCCGCGGTCGAGCGGATGAGCGACTCGACGGGCATGCTGCAGCACTCGATCTTCTCGATCCCCGATCGCCGCCACGGCTATTGCATTGACGACAATGCGCGCGCGTTGATGCTCGTCAGCCAGATGACGTCGCTCGACGATGTGCAGCGCGACAAGTGGATGACGATCTACGCGTCGTTCCTCCAATTATGCGTGGAACCCCGAAGCGCGGCGCTTCCGCAATTTCATGAATTTCGATCGTACCTGGTGCGAGGATTTCGGATCCGAGGATTCGAACGGCCGGACTTTGTGGGCGTTCGGCGTGACCGCGCGCGATGCGCAGATGGACAAGCACCGCATGTGGGCCGCGTCGATGTTCGACATGACCGCGTCGCTCGCGCTGGAACTTGGTTCGCCACGCGCGCACGGCTTTGCGATGCTGGGTGCAGCGGCAATGCTCGAGGCGGTGCCGGACCACTCGTTGGCGCGCACGATCCTGACGCGCTTCGGCGATGAACTCGTCGCCCTGCTCGAGGATGCGCGTCGCCTGCAATGGGAATGGTTCGAGATCGTGCTCGCATATGACAATGCACGGCTTCCCGAGGCGCTGCTGCGCGCCGGGATCGCGCTCAAGCGGGACGACATGATCCAATGCGGCCTGACCACGCTCGAATGGATCGTCGCCAAGCAGACCTCGCCCGACGGCCGCTTCCGCGCGGTCGGCAGCGAGAGCTTCGGGCGCGTCTATGCCGAACCGCTGCAGTTCGACCAGCAGCCGCTCGAGGCGCAGGCGACGATCGACGCCTGTAGCGCGGCATTCGACGCGTCGCAGGATATGCGCTGGGTCGAGGAAGCGAACCGCGCCTATCGCTGGTATCTCGGCCAGAACGATCTCGATCTGCCGCTGGCAACAGCCCAAGACGGCGGATGTTTCGACGGCCTGATGCCGACCGGGCTCAACCGAAATCAGGGTGCCGAGTCGATTTTGGCGCTGCAATTGGCCGGTTGCACCATTTCCGGGCTGGCAAAGCGAGCGCAAAGCGTGGCAGGACCAAACCGCGCCGTCGCGTAGCCTCGCTCGCGACGTCGCCAAGGCGTTACGCGAGGCGATATTGTGATCGAGCTGTTTGAACACCCATTGCGACTCCATGCCGACCCGTCACGCGTCGTCGTGCGGCCCTTCCATCTGGCTTGGAGCGGCAATGGTGGAAATCGTACCGAGCGGATCGTCAATGCGGTGATGGCGCTCGACGCAGCCGAAACACGCGCTGAGCTTGAGGTTGTGCTCAAGGATTTCGAGGCGCGGCACTGGCAGACGCGGCGTGTCTTCATGACGCGGTATGACGAGATCGAGTCGATGCTCGGGCTCGACGGCAGCGAGATTGGCGACGAAAAGCGCCAGCTGATCGGCGCCTATTTCTGCCACGAGTACAGCTATGCCGCCGCGGCGCTGATGAACCCCAGCGCGGTGCCGCATTTTGACCAGTCGGGCATGCCGGCGGGATCGCAGCGCATCCTGATGTCGCTGCGGGCAGTGGGTGAGGGGCATATCTCCTCGGTCGCCTTCCGCGAGGGCATCATCACCGACGGTAACCAGCTCAAGCTCGCGCCCGAGCCGCCCTTCGCGACCGCGACCGATGCGGTCGGGCTCGATGAGGAGGAACTCCCCGAGGGGCCGATCACCGTCTATCGTCACCGCGATTCGACGCTGTCGGGCACGGTAATCTTCCCGATCACGGCCGCGCAGTCGAAGGGCCTCGAGGATCTCCGCCTCGTCCAGTTTCAGCATGACGATGGCAGCTACGAATGGCTCGGCACCTATACCGCCTATAACGGCTCGACGATTCAGTCCGAGCTGATGCGGACGCGCGACTTCCGCGCGTTTGATCTGGTGCCGATGTCGGGCTCGGCCTCGCGCAACAAGGGCATGGGGCTGTTCCCGCGCAAGGTGAACGGCCAGTACATGATGATCGGTCGGCAGGACGGCGAGAATCTATACCTGATCAAGTCCGACACGCTGACGCATTGGGACGAGGGCGAGAAGCTGCTCGGCCCGCTATTCCCCTGGGAGCTGGTGCAGATCGGCAATTGCGGACCGCCGATCGAGCTCGACGAGGGCTGGCTCCTGCTGACGCACGGCGTCGGAGCGATGCGCAAATATGCGATCGGGGCGGTGCTGCTCGACAAGACAAACCCGGCCAAGGTGATCGGCCGTACGCGCGAGCCGATCCTCGCCGCGGCGAACCAGGACCGCGAGGGCTATGTGCCCAATGTGGTCTATACCTGCGGCGCGATCCGACATGGTGAGACGCTGTTCGTGCCGTATGGCGTGGCGGACAGCTCGGTTGCGTTCGCGTTCATCAACATCAAGACGCTGCTCGAGGCGATGGCGTGATTGCTTCCTCTCCCTGGAGGGAGAGGAATGCCGGGTGAACAGCGCGGGCCGCTGTTCACCCGATATTGGGCCCGCTGGGCGAAGCGCAGTGGGAAGGGTTAGGGCGGCTCGCCTGACCAGCGGTGACTGCCCTCACCCGACCTCGCTGCGCGCGGCCACGGTCTCCCGAAGGGAGAGGGATTTTAGCGCGTGGCCGCTATCGCGCGGCGATACAGCAGCGCGGCGACCGCGAAGAACAGCACCGTCCCGCCGACCAGCGCTTCGGTTTCGTGTCCCGACATCAGCTTGAGCGGCGCATCGCTGCCGCTCAGCCACACGATCAAGGCGAACACCACGCCCCACAGGCTCTCGCCGACGATCATGCCGGTCGCGGTGAGCGTGCCCATCCGCTCGGCGACGTCCGGATTGGCGCTGCCCCGCGCCCAGCGATCGTAGGCAAAGCCGAACACCGAGCCGAGCACCGTCGGGAGGATCACCGCCATCGGCAGATAGATGCCGAGCGCAACGCCCAGCGGCGGCAGGCGCAGAAGGCGCAGTTTGCCGAGCAGTTCGTCGAGCGCGATCAGCACGACCCCAGCGAGCACGCCATAGCCGAGCATCGCCCAATTGGCGTCGCCCGACAGCACGCCCTTGGCCAGTGCGGAGATCAGCCCGGCCTGCGGTGCGGCGAGCGCGTTCGGCCCGGCACCGGGAACGCCGACGAAGCCCATCCCGCTGTTGAGCACGTTGAGCACCGGCGGGATGATCAGCGAGCCGAACACGACGCCGATCACGAGCGCGACCTGCTGCTTCCACGGCGTCGCGCCGACGAGTTGGCCGGTCTTGAGATCCTGCAGATTGTCGTTCGAGATCGTTGCGACGCCGAACACGATGCCGGTCACGATCAGCGCATAGGCGATCAGCGCGCGGGTCGTGTCGGCGCCGGGATGCTGCCCGAACAGCCCGACCAGCATCAGCGACGATCCGATCACCGCGAGGATGCCGATCCCCGACACGGGCGAGTTCGACGCGCCGATCAGCCCCGCCATATAGCCACACACCGCCGCGATCATCAGGCCTGCGACGAGCACGAACACCAGCGCGCCTGCGATCAGCAGGAATGCCGATCCGGCCAGCGCGCCGCCGGCGATGACGTCCCACAACAACCAGGCGATCGGCAGCAGCGTCAGCACCGCAACGAGCGCAACCCACACGATCGGCAGATCGCGCTCCTCGAGCGCGAGCGTCTCGCCCTTGCCGCGCGCTGCGCTGGCGGCGAGCGCCGAGCGGACGCCGCCGATCACCGGGCCGGCGATCTTCACCAAGGTCCAGATTGCCGAGATGCCGATCACACCCGCACCGAAGAAGCGGACATCGCCCTTCCACACGGTGTTGACCCAGGCGGCGATATCGCCCGGTGCCGGGTGCGCCGCCGTCAGGATCGGGACGAGCAGGAACCAGCCGATCACCAACCCCAGCGCCATCGCCGCGCCGACCGAGATGCCGACGAGATGCCCGACCCCGATCAGCGCGAACGACAGGCTGCCCGAAATCCCCGTCGCGCCGGCACCGACGCGGAAGGTCGTCGCGGCGGTGTCGGTGATGATCTTGGTCTGGGTGAAGATCGCGAAGGCGCCCGAAGCGATGCTGTTCCAGATCAGCACGAGCAAACCCTGCCGCGCTTCCGCCTCGCCCTCGCGCGATCCGGCGCCGATCTGCAGCACTTCGGCGGCGGCGACACCCTCGGGATAGGGCAGGTCGGTATCGACGACGAGCGCGCGGCGTAAGGGGACCGAGAACATCACGCCGAGAATGCCGCCGGTCATCGTGATCGCGGCGGTCTGGACATAGGGAAAGTCCTGCCACCAGCCGATCATCACGAGCCCGGGCAGCACGAAGATGATCGCCGCCAGCGTACCCGCGGCACTCGCGACCGTCTGGACGATATTGTTCTCGAGGATCGTCGATCCCTTGAACAGCTTGAGGATCGCCATCGAGATCACCGCGGCGGGGATCGAGGTCGCGAAGGTCAGCCCGACCTTGAGCCCGAGATAGACGTTGGCCGCGGTGAACAGCAGCGTGATGACGCCGCCGAGCAGGACGCCGCGCAGCGTGAGTTCGGCGATCGGGGTAGGGCGGGGGTCGGTCATCGCACCATCTGGCACAAGCGACACCTGCGGCGACAGCGCTTTTTGCCCGGGGGCGAACGGGCCGCCCGCCTTGGACGCCAAATCGAAAGCTGGATATCGTGAGTATGCTTATGATAGGGCGAGGCATGCAAGATTCGATCGCCTTCATGATCAGCGACGTCTCGCGGCTGATGCGGCGCCGCTTCGACGAACGAGCGCGCACGATCGGCGTGACGCGGACGCAGTGGCGCGTGCTCAAGATCCTTCAGCGTGGCGAGGGGATCAACCAAGGCGGGCTTGCCGAACTGCTCGAGGTCGAGCCGATCACCGCGTGCCGGATGATCGACCGGCTCGCCGAAGCCGAGCTGGTCGAACGGCGGCGCGATCCGAACGATCGGCGGGCGTGGCAGATCTATCTGACCGATCGCGCGCGGCCGCTGCTGGACGATCTCGGGCTGCTCGCCGACGAAATGCTCGACAGCGCGCTGGCGGGGATCTCGGATGCCGACCAGGCGCGGGTGGTGGCGACGTTGCAGCAGATCCGCGGCAACCTGTCCGATCCACAACCGGCAAAAGACGTGGCGAACGGCTGACGACGTCAACCCGTGGTTTTTTCCGTTGCGCAGGCGGTACTTCTGGCCGCACCATGCGTTGAGCGCGCCATGCAGAAACTCTGGTTTATCACCAACATCAAATCGGGCACCGCTACTCCCGCCAAGGCCGACGCGATTGCGACGTTGTTTGCAGAGCGGGGGCTGACTCTGGTCGGGCGCACCGCTTTTCCCGACGACGCCTTGCCGACCCCCGAATCGCTCGATGCGGCGGGGGTCGATACCGCAGTGCTTTTCGCCGGTGACGGCACGATCAATGCTGCGGTCAATGCGCTGGCGCAGTGGCGCGGCGCGGTGCTGATCCTGCCCGGCGGCACGATGAACATGCTCGCCAAGGCGCTGCACGGCTCGACCGATCCCGCCGCGATCGTCACCGCCGCGATCACGCGCGGGCGTAGGATCGCGCTTCCGGTGGTCGAGCTGCCCGAGCACCGCGCGCTTGTCGGACTCATCCTCGGGCCAGCTGCGAGCTGGGTGCGCGCGCGCGAAATGGTGCGGGCCGGACGGGTGCGCGGCCTGTTCCGTGCGCTGCGCCATGCGTGGCGGCGCACCTTCGGCCGTGGCATCCGGCTCGACGGCGTTCCCGGTCTCAAGCCCGGTGCGCAAGCGGTGTTCGTGCGCGCCGAGGCGGGGCAGCTCGACATCGCGGCGATCGACGCGCGCGATTTTCGCGCGCTGACGCGGCTCGGCTGGGAATGGGTGACGGGGGATTGGGTCGCCGCGTCCGAGGTGACGCAATGCCATGCCGCGACCTTTCGCACGCGTGGCGACAAGCCGGCGCTCGCGCTCGTCGACGGCGAACCCGTCATGCTCGACCCCGGCAGCGAGATCCGGATCGGCACGACGCGCGACCTCTTCATCACGACCAAAGAGGAGGCGTGATGCGCCTGTTTCATGTCAGCGACGTGCATTTCGGGCGCGAGGATGCGGCGGCGGTCGCGTGGTTCGGCGCGCTGGTCAAAGCCGAACAACCCGACGCGGTCATCATGACGGGCGACCTGACGATGCGCGCGCGGCAGCGCGAGTTCGCCGCGGGTCTCGAGTGGCTGCAGGGGCTCGGCGTGCCGGTGACGGTCGAGGTCGGCAATCACGATCTGCCCTATTTCAACCCGATCGACCGCTTCTTCCGCCCCTATCGGCGGATGACCAAGATCGAGCGGATGGTCGAGCAGCCGCTCGATCTGCCCGGTGTCGCGATCGTGCCCTTGGTGACGACCGCGCGGGCGCAGTGGCGGTTCAATTGGTCGAAGGGCAAGGTCAGCCGCGGTGCGCTGGATCGCACGCTCGCCTTGCTGGCCAAGGTGCCTGCGGGCAAATTGATCTTCATCGCCTGCCATCACCCGTTGGTCGAGCCCGAGACGCGGACCTCGGCGCAGACGCATAACGGGGCGGAGGCGCTCAAGGCGCTGGCGGCGGCGGGTGCGACTGCGGTGCTGACGGGGCATGTCCACGACCCGTTCGACATCGCGCATGACGTCGACGGCAATATCGTGCGGATGATCGGCGCGGGGACACTGTCGGAGCGGACGCGCACGACGCCGCCGTCGTTCAACGAGATCCGCGTTGCCGACGGCCGCTTCGACGTACTGCTGCGGACGATGACTCCCGCACCCGACCGACCGCTCGCGCGCGAACGGGTCGGCTGAGCCGAGCCGAATCAGCCGTCGGCGGGCCGGGCGGGGAAGGTGACGGCGATGCAGGTGCCCTCGCCAGGCCGCACCTCGACGACGCCGTCTAGGCTGCGCGCGAGCGTGCGGATCAGCTGGACGCCGAGGCTTGCCGAAGATCGGTTGTGAGGGTCGAACCCCGGCGGGAGCCCCTTGCCGAAATCGCACACCGTCATGACGACCGAGTCGCCCTCGGTCCGCGCGGCGACGAGCACGCGACCGCCGGCATCATCATAGGCGTGTTTGGCCGCGTTGGTGACGAGTTCGGTGATCAGCAGCCCGACTGCGACCGCCTGATCGGCATGGAGCGACACCGCGTCGGCTTCGCACTCGATCCTGACGTTGGGGAGCTGCCCGGAAAGGCTCGCGCAGAGATCTTCGGCGAGCGCGGGGAGCTCGATCCGTCCGGTATCCTGGCGCCACAATTGATCGTGCGTCCGGGCGATGGCGATGATGTGGCCCGAGGCTTCGTTGAGCGCGCTCGACACTTCCGGGAGCGGATTGCCGCGCGATTGGAGATGGAGGATGCTCGACAGCATGGTCAGGCTGTTCTTGACGCGGTGACTCGCCTCGCGGACGAGCACCTTCTGATAGTCGAGCGCCTCGGCAAGGCGGCGTTCATAGTCCTGCCGATCCATCGCGACGCCGAGCAAATTGGCAAAGCCCTGCAGGAAGGCGATGTCGGCGGCCTCGAACTGGCCGGCGCTGGGGCTGTCGACTTCGAGCACGCCCCATGGCCCCGCCGTGGTCGAGATCAGCACGTTGATCGCGCGGCGGACGCCGTGCTCGACCATGATCTGCGGCGTGCGGAAGCGGTCCTCGCCCTCGAGATGGTTCGAGATGACGGGGGTGCCGTTCTGGAAGGCGAAGCCCGCGGGCGACTTGTCGTCGGCGGCGAGGCTGACGACCCCGATCACTCCGGCACGCCCACCCGACGCCGGCGCGAAAGAGGAGGTCGTGCTGTTCCGGTCGGTATTCGAGCACCTTGCACAGCCCGGTCCGCATCCCGTCGGCCGCCATCTCGGCCGCCTTGGCGAGCAGGGCTTCGTTGTCGCGGCATTGCAGCGCGAACAGCCCGAAATCGGACAGGATTGCCTGCTGCTGGAGGCGATAGCCGAGCAGCGATCCGGCACCGACCTGCTCGATTGCGGCGGTGAAGGATGTCGGTTCGTTCGTCGCGCAGTCGGGCGTCTCGACTACATCGTCCGATGGACCATCAAGCAAGGCGGTCTGGCCCGCGGCAGGCGGCATGCGATCGTCGGTCAAAACCCGGACATCCCTTTTCGTCATTGTCTGGCGGTTGCGCGTACTTCAGCGCGGGTGCGTCGCAATTCAAGATCGCGCCGCTCGGGTCCGCCTGAACCGAAAAAGGGCGGCCCGTTGCCGGACCGCCCCTTTTGCGTACCACAGATCCGAAAGCTTAGCGCTTCGAGAACTGGAAGCTACGACGGGCCTTCGCCTTGCCGTACTTCTTACGCTCGACCGTGCGGCTATCGCGGGTCAGGAACCCGGCTGCCTTGACGGGCGCACGCAGGATCGGCTCGAAGCGGGTAAGCGCCTGGCTGATGCCATGCTTGACCGCGCCGGCCTGGCCCGAAAGGCCACCACCCTTGACGGTGCAGACGACGTCATAGGCACCGTCACGCTCGGTCACGCCGAACGGCTGGTTGATGACGAGGCGCAGCGTCGGACGTGCGAAATACACTTCCTGGTCACGACCGTTGATCGTGATCTTGCCGGTGCCGGGCTTGATCCAGACGCGTGCAACGGCGTCCTTACGACGGCCGGTCGCATAGGCGCGGCCGTACTGGTCGAGGATCTGCTCGCGCAGCGGCATCGGCTCGTGCGTCGGCGCTGCGGGGGCAGCAACGTAATCTTCGCCCGTGGCAGGCGCGGTCGTCGCAGCGGCTGCGGGTGCCGGCGTGTTGGTCAGGCCGGCGAGATCGGCGAGGGACTGGCGGTTGTCGGACATCAGTTGCCCACCTTGTTCTTGCGGTTCATGCTGCCGATGTCGAGGACTTCGGGGTTCTGCGCTTCGTGCGGATGCTCGGTACCGGCGAAGACGCGCAGGTTGCGCAGCTGGGCGCGACCCAGCGGCCCGCGCGGAATCATCCGCTCGATGGCCTTTTCGATGATCCGCTCGGGGAAACGACCCTCGAGGATCTTGCCGGCCGCGACGCCCTTGATGCCGCCGGCATAGCCGGTGTGGCGGTAGTAGATCTTGTCCTTGAGCTTGTTGCCCGTGAACCGCACCTTGTCCGCGTTGATGATGATGACATTGTCACCGCAATCGACGTGCGGGGTGAAGCTCGGCTTATGCTTGCCGCGCAGGATGTTGGCGATAATCGACGCCATACGGCCGACGACCAGACCGTCGGCATCGACGATGATCCATTTCTTCTCCACCTCATGCGGCAATGCCGGCTTGGTGGTCTTCATCAGCGCCTTCATGGGGCTTGTGACCTTTACATGCTAAAATGACAGATGCCGCCCCTTCGAGGACGGCACCGTTGAACGCGCTATTGCTGTGGAGACGCGGCAAAGTCAAGCAAAGTGCGGGTTTGCTGACGGGTAACAGGATACCGGGGTAGGTGCCGGCCGTCAGATCGTGCGGCGCCCGACGGCAAACGCCGCATCGGCGGCAGCGATGACGAGTAACGCGGCATTGGCCTGGTGCGCGACCGCAACGCCGATTTGGACCCCGCTGAGCAATGTCGTGATGCCGAGCACGATCTGGACGCAGACCAAGCCGATCAGCACCAGCGCGACGCGGGGAGCGCCGGCGCGCCGCGCACGTGCCGCCAGCATCATCATGCCGCCCGCGACCGCAAAGGCGAGCCAGCGATGGATGAACTGCACGACGATCGGGTTGTCGAACAGGTTGCGCCACAGCGGATCGGTGAAAGGCGTCGCCATCGGGAAAACCGCGTCGCCCATCAGCGGCCAGCTCGCAAAGGCGTAACCGGCGCGCAGGCCCGCGGTAAGCGCGCCGAACAGGATCTGCACGAACAGCAGCGTGATCGCGATCGCGGGGACAAGGCTCAACCGGGCCGGGCGCGCGAGCCGGTTGTCGGCGAGCGCGCGCAAATCGAGCGCGGTCCACACCATGCCCGCGAGCGTGAACAATGCGGTGAGCAGATGCGTCGCGAGCCAGCCCGGCGCGACCTCGGTCCGTCCGCTCAGCCCCGACCGTACCATCAGCCAGCCGAACGTGCCCTGCAGCGCGATCAGCGAGAACAGCGCGACGAGGCGCACGAGATAGCCGCGCGGGATCCGCCGCCGCACCGCGAACCATACGAGCGGCACGAGAAACGCGAGGCCGATCACGCGGCCGAGCATGCGGTGAAGATATTCCCAGAAGAAGATCGCCTTGAAGCCGGCGAGCGTCATGCCCTGGTTGAAGGCCTCGTATTGCGGGATCGTGCGATAGTTGGCGAATTCGGCCTGCCACTGCGCGTCGGTCAGCGGCGGGATCGAGCCGCTGAGCGGCTTCCACTGCGTAATCGATAGCCCCGATTCGGTCAGTCGCGTGATCCCGCCGATCACGACGATCGCGACGATCAGCGCCGCGACGAAGAGCAGCCAGTTGGACAGCGTCCGCGGGCGGACGGTGGAGGGGAGCGAAGACGCCTGGAGCATCGGGTGATCCTACGCTTCGCCGGGGGCCGCGTCGATTGGACAATGCGTCCGACCTGCGATCCGCGTGTTCATGGCTGGGTGGGCAGGCCTTTGCGCTTTTCCTCCTGCTCGGCGATCGGGGGGACACCGTTTGCTCGGCGAAGCGCGTCCGACAGGAGATCGCGACGATACGGCTCTTGCGACCAGTCTGAACCGGTCGAACGCCGAAACTGCGTCCCATAGATTTGCGGCTGCCCGATGCTCTGGAGATAGCGGTCGAGCGTCGCGGCCGCAATCCATGCGGCCTCGGGCTTGCCACGCGCTGCCGCGATCACCGCCAGTGCGTGTGCGGTCAGATAATCCTCGGGCAGGTCGCCATGCTGATAGACGTAAGCGGCATGGTAGAAATCGTCGGCGCTGTGCAGCGATCCCGTGCCGAGCAGCTCTTGCGTCCGTGTCCGGCGGGCACGGTCGGCCGGACGCACCAGTTTCCAGTCGATCGGGGTTTTGCTCATGCGCACCGCCTGATCGGCGTCGTAGATCGCCGTCATCTCGGCGTTGGATGGCCTGGTCGCATCTGACATGTCGATGCTTTCCGGCCCCGCTGCGGCAGGGGTCGCGAAGGCAGGCGTGGCGCACAGCAACAGCAGACTGACAAGCACGGCACGCATGGCGGGTTCTCCAAGGCCTTGGAATGGTGGCGAATGCTAGGCGCCAACAGGGGTGACGCGCCAGATCGATCGTCTCACCACCACAAAAAAACATCGATGATATGTTGTAACCTGACCGCCGACATGCCACATGGCGAGCAGCATGACGACTCTCGCACAAACCCCCGCCATCCGGTGGATCGAACAGCGGTTCGACACGATGGCGATCGGCCTGTCGGGGCTATGCATGGTGCATTGCATCGCGAGCTCGGTGTTCATCGCGCTCGCCTCGACCGCGGGCGGACTGTTACTCAACCCGCTGTTCCACGAAATCGGGCTGACGATCGCGATCGGCTTCGGCGTGTTCGCGCTCGGGCGCGGGATCTTCACGCATGGCTATATGATGCCGGCAGTGGTCGGTTCGGCCGGGCTCGGCACGATGGCCGGCGCGATCTCGCTGCCGCATGACGGATCGGGGATGGAGACGGTGTGGACGCTGATCGGCGTGGCGACACTCGCGCTCGGCCACGACCTCAACCGCCGCGCCGCCAACTGACCGACTGAGTCGCGCCGTTGCGGGGAGGGCCCGCACCGCCTATCTCTGTCCCATGGCCACGCATCATCATACCGAGCCGCAAGGCGCCGATCTCGCGCTGGCCGCACAGGCGACGCTCGAGCGTTCGGGCGAACAGTGGACCGCGATGCGTGCCAATATCTTTCGCGCGCTTGCCGGGTTCGACAAGCCGGCCTCGGCCTATGACATCGCCGAGGCGGTCTCCAAGGCCGAAGGGCGCCGCGTCGCCGCCAACAGCGTGTACCGCATCCTCGATCTGTTCGTCGGCGCCAATCTGGCGCGGCGGGTTGAGAGTTCGAACGCCTATATCGCCAACGCGCATCCCGATTGCCTGCACGACTGCATCTTCCTGGTGTGCGACAGCTGCGGGCAGACGACGCATCTCGATGACGACCGGATCACCAAGGGCGTGCGCTCGGCGGCGGAAGCCGCGGGTTTCTCGCCGGTGCGCCCGGTGATCGAAGTGCGCGGCAAGTGCGCCGACTGCGGCTAGGCCAGGTCCTTGCCCATCCGCACGCCCGGCACCGGCGTGCCGCGCTCGGCCATCCTGGCGACCCGCTTGATCTCCTGATAGCCCGCCGCACGGTACAGCGGCTCGCCCGACAGCGTCGCCATCAGCTCGACCCGCCCGAAGCCGGCGGCGCGGGCGGCGTCCTCGCACAATGCGAGGATCAGGCGACCGATGCCACGGCGCACGAAGCCGGGGTCGGTGTACATCGCGCGGATCCGCCCGGGTTCGGTCGCCGGATCGAGCGTCCGGGCATCGCGTGGCGCCGCACCGGCGTTGCCGCCATAGAGCGTGGCGCGGTAGCTCCAGCCGCCGCAACCGACGGGTTGCCCGTCCTGCTCGACCACGAAATAGGTGCGGTCGGCGATCAATTGCGTGTCGAGCCCCATGCTCAACCGGCTCGCCGCGATTTCGTCGGGCGACAGGAAACCGTGCTGCAGCGTATCGATCGCGCGCTCCATCAGCGCGGCGATCGCGGGGATGTCGGCCTCGTCGGCGAGGCGATGGCTGAGCGCGGTCATGGCATTTCCCCCCGGGACGAGTCGGCGCGATGTGATGCCGCAAAGTACGGTGCGTCAAGAATGTGTGCGTGGCGATCGAGGTAATCGACAGGCGGATTGCACCACGCTAAGCAGGCCGGATGGTCGATATTCTCCAAACGCCGCTGCTCGACACGGTGAACATTCCCGCCGATCTTCGGACGCTTGCCCCCACCCAGCTCCGCCAGCTTGCCGACGAGCTCCGCCAGGAGACGATCGCAGCCGTTGGCGTCACCGGTGGCCATCTGGGCTCGGGCCTTGGCGTGGTCGAACTGACGGTCGCGATTCACTATGTGTTCGACACGCCCAACGACAAGCTTGTCTGGGACGTCGGGCATCAATGCTATCCGCACAAGATCCTCACCGGTCGGCGCGAGCGGATCCGCACGCTGCGCATGGGTGGCGGCCTGTCGGGCTTCACCAAGCGCTCCGAGAGCGAATATGATCCGTTCGGCGCAGCCCACAGCTCGACCTCGATCTCGGCCGCCTTGGGCTTCGGCGTCGCCAACAAGATCGCCGACAAGCCCGGCAAGGGTATCGCGGTGATCGGCGACGGCGCGATGTCGGCCGGCATGGCGTATGAGGCGATGAACAACGCAGCCCAAGCGGGCAACCGGCTGGTCGTGATCCTCAACGACAATGACATGTCGATCGCACCGCCGGTCGGCGGGCTGTCGGCCTATCTCAGCCGCATCGTGTCGAGCCGCGAGTTTCTCGGCCTGCGCGATCTCGCCAAGCGGCTCGCCAAGAAGCTGCCGCGGCCGATCGCTGCGGGGATGCGCAAGACCGACGAATTCGCCCGCGGCATGGCGATGGGCGGCACCTTGTTCGAGGAGCTCGGCTTCTATTATGTCGGCCCGATCGACGGCCATAACCTCGACCAGCTGATCCCGGTGCTCGAGAATGTCCGCGATGCCGAAGAGGGCCCGATCCTCGTCCATGTCGTGACCAAGAAGGGCAAGGGCTATGCCCCCGCCGAGGCCGCAGCGGACAAGTATCACGGCGTGCAGAAGTTCGACGTCATCTCGGGCGTGCAGACCAAGGCGCCCCCCGGGCCACCGCAATACCAGAACGTGTTCGGCGCCCAGCTCTCCAAGGAAGCCGAGACCGATCCGCGGATCTGCGCGATCACCGCGGCGATGCCGTCGGGCACCGGGCTTGACGCCTTCGCCAAAGCGCATCCCGAGCGTTTCTTCGACGTCGGCATCGCCGAGCAGCATGCCGTGACCTTCGCGGCCGGCCTCGCCGCGCAGGGGATGCGCCCGTTCTGCGCGATCTATTCGACCTTCCTGCAGCGCGCCTATGACCAGGTCGTCCACGACGTCTGCATCCAGAACTTGCCGGTGCGTTTCGCGATCGACCGTGCAGGCCTCGTCGGTGCCGACGGCGCGACGCATGCCGGGTCGTTCGACGTCGCCTATCTCGCCACGCTGCCCAACATGGTGGTGATGGCGCCGGCCGACGAAGCCGAGCTGGTGCATATGACGCACACCGCGATCCTGCACGACAGCGGGCCGATCGCGGTGCGCTATCCACGTGGCAACGGCACCGGGGTCGAGCTTCCCGCGGTTCCCGAGGCGCTCGAGATCGGCAAGGGGCGGATCGTGCGGCAGGGGCACAAGGTCGCGATCCTGTCGCTCGGCACGCGGCTCGGCGAGGCGCTGCGCGCGGCCGAGGCGCTCGAGGCGAAGGGGCTGTCGACGACGGTCGCCGATCTGCGCTTCGCCAAGCCGCTCGACGAGGAGCTGATCCGCAAGCTGCTCACCACGCACGAGGTCGCGGTGACGATCGAGGAAGGTGCCGTCGGCGGTCTCGGCGCGCACGTGCTGACCTTCGCCAGCGACACCGGGCTGATCGACGCGGGGCTCAAGCTGCGCACGATGCGGCTGCCCGACATCTTCCAGGACCAGGACAAGCCCGAGCTGCAATATGCCCAGGCCGGGCTCGATGCCGAGGCGATCGTCGAGACGGTGCTCAAGGCGCTGCGGCACAATTCGGGCGGCGTGGTCGAGGGCGCGCGGGCGTAAGCGCTGCTAGACAGCCCCTCCCGGCAACGGGAGGGGCTGTGCTCGCCGCACGCGGAAAGTCACGCGAAAGTCACACCATCACGGGCGTCAGGCGCTCTCGTCGCGCGGCGGCATCGGCGTGTAATCAACCTCGAGCAGCATATCGACATCGCCCGGCACATCGACCAGCGATTCGAGCGAACCGGGCAGCGTGAAGCGCGCATCGGCCATCCGCTGTTCGACGCTCTGCTGCTCGACGCCGCGCCCGCCGAAGGTGCTTGGCAACAGGTGCTGGAGCAGAAACATCATCATCTTGTCCGACGGCACGCTCATCTCGGACATCAGCATGCCGCCGCGCCACACCTCGCGCGGCGTGCCGACCACCGCGCGCTCGAACGCGATCGCGGTGAGCCGGCCGGCGGCGACCATCAGCGCCTCGTCCCACGCCTTGGCGAAGCCAGCGCCCGCCGGGTGGCGGCGCAAGCGATAGGCCGAGCGCGGGCGAATCCCCGCCGCCTCGGCCGCGACCGAGACGCAGCCGGTATCGGCAAGCGTCGCCAGGAAATCGCGCTGGCGCTCGGCGGTCCTGCCGTCCTTGCGGACGCGCAGGCGGGCTTCAGCCATCTCGACGCGGATCCGGCGCTCGGCCTCGACGCGGAAATATTCGCGGGGGTACAGGTCTTCGAAATCGGACATTGTGCCACCTCCGTTTTTGGGCGGCACACCATTTAACCCAAATGGTACGTGTAGGACAGCCGGTTTTTGTTGCAGACCGGACGGGGCGTGGCCTTGGCCGAGCGGCCTGGCCGGTGTGGGACGGCCGTGTTGCCCGGCGGGCCGCGCGCTGGGGGTGGGGGGCGCGAGATGCCGCTGGCAATCGCCCGCGATGTTCCGCATCTGGAGGCCTCCTGCTTCCTGAAAGTCCGCGCTCATGTGCTTTTCGGCCACCGCCAGTTTTACCGCCTCCGCCGTCCTCGGGGTGGTCGGGGTGGCGACGCTGCGGCATGTCCGCGAGCCGCGCGCCTTGCTGTTCGCGTGCGTGCCGTTGCTGTTCGCGGTGCACCAGTTTTCCGAAGGGATGGTGTGGCTCGCGCTCGAGGGGCGGCTCGGGGCGACGGCGGTCGACCATAGCGTGTTCCTCTTCACGCTCTATGCGATCGGGATCCTGCCGCTGCTGATGCCCGTCGCGGTGGTGCTGATGGAGCCGCCGGGGTGGCGGCGGCGCGTGATCCTTGGCCTGTGCGGCGTGGGGGCGGTGGTGTTCGCGTGGGACATGACCGGCCTCGTCGTCGCGCCGACCTGCGCGGTGATCGAGCAGCATTCGATTACGTATGCCAACCCGATCACCAGCCAGATGTGGGTGTCGCTGCTCTACATCCTCGCGACGTGCGGGGCGCTGCTGCTGTCGACGCACCGGGTGGTGCGGGGGTATGGGGTTTTGAATGTGATCGGGCTGACGATCGTGCATCTGGTCAAGGGCTATGCGTTCGCGTCGGTGTGGTGCTTCTATGCCGCGATGCTGAGCGTGGTGCTGTATCGGCAGTTCAACCGGCAGGACATCGATGTGGCGACGCCTAACGGGACGAGCGCGCCGAGGCGGCCGTTTGTTTTGTCTTGGTTGCGGGGGTGACCTTGAATCCTCCCCCGCCAGGGGGAGGTGGCGCGTATGCGCCGGAGGGGGAGGTAAGAGTGCGCTCTCTTGCAAAGGACACCGCTTCCGCCCCCTCCGTCGGCCTGCGGCCGCCACCTCCCCCTGGCGGGGGAGGATTGAACGGTCGCAAGCGGCGATTTTTCATAATGCGCAAACGGTGATACACTCGCGAGCATGAAGCCGATCGCGATCCCCGCCGAGAAGGTCTCCGAGCAAGCTGGCGAGCCCGACCCCGGCTATGCGGCCTGGGAGCGCGCGAAGATCGAGCGCGGATTGGCGCAAAGCCGCGATCGTTCGGCGATGATCCCGGTCGAGCAGGTGTGGCGCGACCTCAAGCTTGAAGGTTAACCTCACGCCGCAGGCGCGGGACGATCTGGTCGCGATCCGCGATTGGATCGCGCAGGACAATGAGCGCGCCGCCGAGCGGGTGGTGAGCCGGATACTTCAGACCGCGATGATGTTCGGGCAGTTCTCGAAGCTTGGGCGTGTCGGCGAGGTTGCGGGGACGCGGGCTTTTGCGGTGCCCGGGCTGCCGTATCGGATCGTCTACGCGATCGCGCCCGAGGGCGAGATCGATGTTCTGACGGTGCTGCATACGCGGCGACGGTATCCGCCTCTCGTTTAGGCAGCTGTTCGTACCAGTTCCCCGGCAGCGTCGAGCCGGCGATGTAGGGCATCGGCGGACAGTTCGAAGCCATTGGGCCAGATTAGCGCACCGCTTTCGATGAAAGCACGCTCAAAGAATGCGGGGGCGGAGAGGGGGCGAATCATCACCGTGTCGCGAACGATATAGTCCGCGGCGGACCAGCGTGCGGTGGATCAGTCTCAAAACGACAGACGCGCAGTGGAGTCTCGATCGGGATTGCCCGTGACGAGCTTAATCCGCATCGCTAGGCGTGTCGTTTACATTCAATCCTATGTCGCTTCATTGCCACCGTCACAAAAAGTCATCAGAGGGGTAGCTTCCGTCGGCCACATTCCAGAATATCTGTTTCGGTAAGTCGTACGCCGTCTTATCCCGAACGTGTCTGAGTATTCAATTTTTCCATGACAAAACAGTGCCATGGAACCCGACCTTATTCCGGAAATCTTTTGGCCGGTAAGGGTTCTGCCAATCGAGCGGATGGCATTGATCGTCCCGCCGGAAGGGAGGTCGGTCTCGGATCTTCGTTCGAGGCAATCAGGAAGCATCAGGTTGTGTTCATTAGCGACGGGCAACACTTGGAGTTCGCTGTAGTGTAGCACGTCAAATGCGGGTGTCTTTCCCGTATTGCGAAGCAACATAATGGCTCCGGGTTGGTTTCGGGCAGGACCTTTGGTCGCCCGCCCAAGAGATATAGATTCTACGAAAATATAAGCACGGCTTTGCCGCTCCTCAGAGAGTCGGCTGTTGTCGATAGCCTTCTCCGCGGCTGCAGCACTTCGCTCAGTCTCTAGAGCGGCCTTTTTTTGCCCAGCGAGCAGCTATAATCGCAGCGACAAGCGTTCCAGTTCCAATCGCTAAACCAACGAAGGCCGCAATTGCTTGCCATGCGGCGTATCTTGATTGATCTATTGCAGCATTGGCCGCAATCGCACCACAAGATTTATCGTGCTGATAGGCGCCTTTGCAAAAATCTTCGTCGCTAGGTGTTGATTTCGCCGACCGTTGGATTTGGATAGGCGATCCGTGACGATTCGGGGCGGCTAGTTTGTATTGTGGAGCCGCCCCCGTTAGTATTAGCCAACTGATGGATGCGAGTAGAACCAGCCGATAGTTTTTTACCATTAGCTTGAGTCTCGCCCCCGTCCACTTGTCGAACCTGGATTTACTCCGCTGCCACCCCAGCGCGCGAGAACATATCCCCCGCGTCGCCGGCATCCTCGTTCGCCACGGCAACCCCGACACCCGCCTTCGCCTTCTGGCGCTTGTCGAAGCCGTCCCAAACCTCGTTCCAGTTCCCGCGCGTCGCCGCCTTCGAATATTCGGTGGCGCGCTGTTCGAAGAAGTTGGCGTGCTCTACGCCGTTGAGCATCGGCGCGAGCCAGGGGAGGGGGTGTTCGTCGATCATGTAGATCGGCTTCATGCCCAGCTGCCCAAGGCGCCAGTCGGCGATGTAGCGGATGTACTTCTTGATCTCCTTGGGGGTCATGCCGTTGACCGGGCCCATCTCGAACGCGAGATCGATGAAATTGTCCTCGAGCCGGACGGTGTGCTGGCACATGTCGGCAATGTCGTCGCGCACCGACTTGGTCATGCAGTTGCGCTCGGCGCAGAAGGCGTGGAACAGCTTGATGATGCCCTCGCAGTGGAGGCTCTCGTCGCGGATCGACCAGGTGACGATCTGCCCCATGCCCTTCATCTTGTTGAAGCGCGGGAAGTTCATCAGCATGGCGAAGCTGGCGAAGAGCTGCAGCCCCTCGGTGAAGCCGCCGAACATCGCGAGCGTCTTGGCGATGTCCTCGTCGGTGTCGACGCCGAAGGTCTGCAGGTAATCGTGCTTGTCCTTCATCTCGCTATATTCGAGGAAGGCGCCGTATTCGCTCTCGGGCATGCCGATCGTGTCGAGCAGATGGCTGTAGGCGGCGATGTGCACCGTCTCCATGTTGCTGAACGCGGCCAGCATCATCTTGATCTCGGTCGGCTTGAAGATGCGGCCGTATTTCTCGTGATAGCAATCCTGCACCTCGACGTCCGCCTGGGTGAAGAAGCGGAAGATCTGCGTCAGCAGGTTGCGCTCATGGTCGCTGAGCTTCTGCGCCCAGTCGCGGCAATCCTCGCCCAAGGGCACTTCCTCGGGCATCCAGTGGATCTGCTGCTGGCGCTTCCAGAAATCGAACGCCCAGGGGTATTCGAACGGCTTATACTGCTTGCGGGCTTCGGTGAGGGACATTGGGGTACTCCGGGACTGTGTTCTGAAAATGGGGTAAGACGGGGAAGGGTTCAGGCGGCGACGCTCCAGCGCCACATCGCGCTGGCCGACATCAGCAGCACGATACCGAGCGACAGCGCCATGATGCCGATCATGCGGAAGGCGTAGACCTTCCCCGGCGCGCTCGGCCGCGCAAGCGATAGCAGGAGGCCCGCACCGATCAGCGTGAACAACGCGGCGACCGCGTACATGATCCCGATCGACAGGCTCATCGCCGTACCACGCGCGTGACGTAAACGGTGCGCGTGCGGTTCGCGCCGACGCCGAGGAAGACGATGCCGATGAAGAAGCCGAAATCGTACCAGCCGCCCTGGTTGGGGACGGCATAGACGGCGATATCGGGCACGAACAGCGACAGCACCCAGGCGACCGGGAAGATGAAGCCGTGCCACACGCCGAGCAGGAAACCGGGCGTGTCGGCGGTGTGCTGCACCGCGCTCGACACCTGATGCGCGCACGCGGCGAGCAGCAGCGGGGCAGCCAGCAAAGCGTTGCGGAGGCGTAATATTCGCATCATCGAATCTCCCGTGCATCCAATGCACCAACGGCGCGTTGGGGGCTCGTAATCATAGCACAGGAGCTACCATCATGGTCGACGCATCGCAGATCCAGGAACATGCCGAAGTCATCGGCGCAGACGGCGTCCATGTCGGCACCGTCGATCACGTCGAGGGCGGTCGTATCAAGCTGACCAAGAAGGACTCGGGGGCGCAGGTCAACGAGGGTTCGGGTTCGCATGAAGGGCATCACCATTACATCTCGCTCGGCCTTGTTGCCGATGTCGAGGGCGGCAAGGTGCGGTTGTCCGCCAATGCCGACGTGGCGGTGACGTTCGAAGAAGAGAAATAAGCTCACTTTTCCCTCTCCCATCGGGAGAGGGAAGGGGCCCGCCGCGTCAGCGGTGGGAAGCATGAGGGTGCGACGGCTGCGGTCGGCCGCGCCCTTTTTCTTTGGACGGTCACCCTCACCCTTCCCAAGCTTCGCTTGGGCCCCTTTCCTCTCCCGGAGGGAGAGGGAGATTTGGGCGATCACGCCGTCGGTGTTGGCGAGCACGTCGTTGTTCCAGAAGCGCAGCACGCGGTAGCCTTCGTCTTCGATGAAATGCGTGCGGGCAGCGTCATAGCCTTCCGCTTCGCTATGCTGGCCGCCGTCGACCTCGATTACCAGTTTCGCGCCGAAGCTCAGGAAGTCGGCATAGTAAGGGCCGATCGGGACCTGGAAGCGCCATTTGAGCTGCGGGAACGTCTCGCGCAGCGCGCGGCGCAGGCGCTTTTCCGCCTCGGTCGCATTGCGTCGAAGGTCCCGCGCGCGCGTCACGGTGCCAGAAGGCTGATCCCGGTAGAGTCGCATGTCACCCTCACCCTTCCGCGGCTTCGCCGCTCCCTTCCTCTCCCAAAGGGAGAGGAAATTGGCGCGCGCTGCAGCCCCTCTCCTAGCGGGAGAGGAGTTTCGGGTCGGTCATGCCCCCGGCATGACCTGAACAGCGCTGGGCGCTGTTCACCCGAAACTGGCCCATTGCGGCAGCAATGGGAGGGTGAGGGTGACTTACTCCCACCTCACTGGCACGCCAGAGTGCCGAGCGCGAAGCCAATGATCCGGGGGATCATTGGCACGCCAGGCACTCGTCGTAATCGGTCGTTTCGAACTCGTATTGCGGCTTCTCGATCGTGTTGTCGTTCTCGACCCCGCCTGCGAACCCGGCGCGCTGGATGCTCTTCGAGCGCAGGTAATAGAGCGACTTCACGCCCAGCTCCCACGCGCGGAAGTGGAGCATCAGCAGGTCCCACTTCTCGACATCGGCCGGGATGAACAGGTTGAGCGAGGTCGACTGGTCGATGAACGGCGTGCGATCGGCCTGAAGCTCGATCAGCCAGCGCTGGTCGATCTCGAAGCTGGTCTTGTAGCAATCCTTCTCTTCCTGATCGAGGAAGTCGAGATGCTGGACCGAACCGCCCTGCTCGAGGATCGAGTTCCAGATCGCGTCGCTGTTCTTCGACTTCTCGATCAGCAGCTTCTCGAGATACGGATTCTTGATCGAGAACGAGCCCGACAGCGTCTTGTGCGTGTAGATGTTCGCCGGGATCGGCTCGATGCACGCCGAGGTCCCGCCGCAAATGATCGAGATCGACGCGGTCGGCGCGATCGCCATCTTGCAGCTGAAGCGCTCCATCACGCCCATGTCGGCAGCGTCGGGGCACGGCCCGCGCTCGGTCGCGAGGTGCATCGAGGCCTCGTCCACCTGGCCCTTGATGTGGCGGAACATCCGCAGGTTCCACGACTTGGCCATCGCGCCCTCGAAGGGCAGGCCGCGCGCCTGGAGGAAGCTGTGGAAGCCCATCACGCCGAGGCCGACCGAACGCTCGCGCATCGCCGAGTAGGCGGCGCGCTCCATGCCGGGTTCGGCGCGGTCGATGAAGTCCTGCAGGACGTTGTCGAGGAAGCGCATCACGTCCTCGACAAAACCCTTCTCGTCCTTCCACTGGTCCCACGTCTCGAGGTTGAGCGAGGACAGGCAGCAGACCGCGGTGCGATCGTTGCCGAGATGATCCTTGCCGGTCGGCAACGTGATTTCCGAGCACAGGTTCGAGGTCGAGACCTTGAGCCCGAGGTCGCGGTGATGCTTGGGCATGCCCTTGTTCACATGATCGGCGAAGACGATGTACGGCTCGCCGGTGGCGAGGCGCGTCTCGACCAGCTTCTGGAAGAGCGAACGGGCATCGACCGTCGCGCGGACCGAGCCGTCCTTCGGGCTCGTCAGGTTCCACTCGCTGCCGGCGCGGACCGCTTCCATGAAGGCGTCGGTGATCAGCACGCCGTGATGGAGGTTGAGCGCCTTGCGGTTGAAATCGCCCGAGGGTTTGCGGATCTCGAGGAATTCCTCGATCTCGGGGTGCGAGATGTCGAGATAGCAGGCGGCCGACCCGCGGCGCAGCGAGCCTTGCGAGATCGCGAGCGTCAGCGAGTCCATCACGCGGACGAACGGGATGATGCCCGAGGTCTTGCCGTTGAGGCCGACCGGTTCGCCGATGCCGCGGACATTGCCCCAATAGGTGCCGATGCCGCCGCCGCGCGAGGCGAGCCAGACATTCTCGTTCCAGGTGTCGACGATGCCGCCGAGGCTGTCGGGCACCGAGTTGAGGAAGCACGAGATCGGCAGGCCGCGTCCGGTGCCGCCGTTCGACAGGATCGGCGTGGCGGGCATGAACCACAGCTTCGAGATATAGCCGTATAGCCGCTCGGCGTGGCCCGCGTCATCGGCATAGGCCGAGGCGACGCGGACGAACAGATCCTGGAAGGTCTCGCCCGGGAGCAGATAGCGGTCCTTGAGCGTGTCCTTGCCGAAATCGGTCAGCAATGCATCGCGCGAATGGTCGACCTCGACCGGGTAGAGCTGGACATGGATCTCCTTCGAATCGCTACGCGCGGAGAGCTTGCGGTCGGCCGTGCCCTTCCCATCGTCGGAGGGTGCCGCAGCGGCGGCGAGCGCCTCGATCATATCGGTGGCCATGTCGGTACTCACTTCCCCGGTATCCCGAAAATCCATATTTCGCGTCCCTGTAAACTCGTTCAAACCTGTGTCGACCGGGACCGCCTCTGTTCCCGATCCGTTCGAATCGGGAAGCGAGCTCCCAGCATAGCATTTCGTGGGCGAACGCCAGAACAAAAACAGACCATCCCGCGGTACAATCGCAGGACAGATCATTACCGCAATATAGGGTTGCGGGTCATGATTCACTAGCTCTTGGGTTCGGCCCCGAACTCAACCCCTACAGATTGTGCCGGATTGCGCGAGGACACAAGACGGTAAATGACACATTCGGGACTCGGTTCGTCGCTAATCCGCGACGCTTGGCGGACGGCCTCGCGAGCCCGTCCCGCGCGACGCGCGGTCAAAGCTGGCCTCGCTCAAACGCAAGAGACCGAAGCGGGAACGTGACAATATTTTCACGCCTCGGCGAAAAGCGCCGCCGGTAGTGTGACGATCGCGTCCAGGCCCCCAAGCGACGCCGCCTTGAGCACCAATGTCCCGCCATAGAGCGTCGCGAGTTCGTATGCGATCGACAGACCGAAGCCGTGGCCATCGCCGCGTTCGTCGAGCCGCTGGCCCGCGGCGAGCGCCGCCGTGCGCGCCTCGGGGGCGATGCCCGGGCCGTCGTCGGCGATGCTCAGGCGGAGGAAGCGCGGGTCGGGCGCCGGCGCGGCGGTGACCGCGATCCGCGTGGCGGCGAAGCGCCAGGCATTGTCGAGCAGATTGCCGATCAGCTCGTCGAGATCCTGGCGATCGACCGCGACGCTGAGCGCGGGGGCGATCGTCGCGCTGGCGGTGACGCCACGCTCGGCATGGATTCGCGATAGCGCGGTCGTCAGGTCGGCGACGACCGGAGCGAGCGGGGTTGCAAAGCGCAGCCCGCTGCCCGGCGTCGCGGCGCGCGCGCGACCGAGATGGTGGCGCACCGCCTGATCGATCCGCGCGACCTGTGCGGCGAGCGTGCCGTCGGGATCATGCGCCGGCAGTGCGAGCGCGAGCGTGGCGAGCGGGGTCTTGAGGCCATGCGCCAGGTTCGCGACGTGCCCGCGCGCATTGGCGAGCGCGGCGGCGTTTTCGGCGAGCAGCGCGTTGATCTCGTGCGCGAGCGGGGCGAGCTCGGTCGGCTGATCCTCGGGCAGCGTTCGCGCGGTGCCGGCGCGGATCGCGGCGAGGCCGGTGCGCATCGTCTTTAAGGGGCGCAGGCCGATCCGGAGCTGGACGAGCGTCGCGGTTGCGAGCGCTATGCCGAGCAGGAGCAGCGCGCCGAGCAGCGGCGCCATTGCGGCGCGCAAGGGACGATCGACGATCGCGCGCGGCGCCGATGCGGTGATGCGCACCGTGCCGGCGGGGGTGGCGAGCGTCAGGCTGCGTGCGTGGCGCATGCCGTCAACGCCACGCCAGTCGAGCGCTTGCGCGCGGTCGCCGCGGTCGGGTGGGCCGAGGTTTCGGTCGTGCGGCCCGTCGGGCGGGGGCGGGCCTAACCGGGACGCCGGACGTGTCGCGGGCGTGGGCAAGGATGGAAGGGGCGGGACGCGTGTCGCGTCGAGCTCGGGCGCGGCGGGCGAGGTGATCGTGCGGCCGGGCGCGTCGATCCGCCAGCCCCAGCCGCCGGCGGCATCGGCATACGGCGCGGCAAGCACGAGGCGCGCGCGGTCGATCGTGCCGTCGGGGCGGACGGCTTGCTCGAGCACCGCGATCTGCGCGTCGAGCCGCTCGTCGAGCCCGTGCATCACGAAGCGATCGAGCACCGCGCCGATCGTCACCGCGGCAAAGGCGAGCGCGGCGAGCGTGGCGACGAGCGCGGTGACGAGGAGGCGACCGTAGAGCGAGCGGGGGAGGAGGGTCATGGGGTCTGGGCAGGCGTGCAACCCGCAAGCCCCTCCCCTTCAGGGGAGGGGTTGGGGTGGGGAAGTAACGGACGACACGCTCGGTGAGACACCGCCCCACCCCCAACCCCTCCCCTGGAGGGGCGGCGCGGCGCGTGTCTGGCCAGGGCGGCAATTGTGGCGATCAGCGCGCTCACCCTTCGACCATCCGGTACCCGCGCCCGCGCACGGTCTCGATTGCTTCGGCGCCGATCTTCTTGCGCAGCCGGCCGATGATCACCTCGAGCGAGTTCGAATCGGGGTCCGAATCGCCCTCATAGACATGGTCGAGCAGATACAGTCGCTCGACCACCACGCCCTTGCGCAGCATCAGCGCCGAGAGCACGCGCCATTCGAGCGCGGTGAGCCGCAGCGGGAGGCCGTCGAGCTCGACCTGGCCAGTCTGCGAATCGAACGCGACGCGGCCGCACACGATCCGCGCCGCGGCATTGCCCGTCGCGCGGCGCACCAAAGCGCGGAGCCGCATGACCAGTTCCTCGACGCGGAATGGTTTGGTCAGATAATCGTCGGCGCCGGCGCGAAAGCCCGCGACCTTTTCCGACCAGCCGTCGCGTGCGGTGAGGATCAGCACGGGCAGCACGCGCCCGGCGGCGCGCCATTCCTCGAGTACGGTGATCCCCGATTTGATCGGCAGGCCAAGATCGAGCACCGCGGCGTCATAGCCGCCGGTATCGCCAAGATGCGCGCCATCCTCGCCATTGGCCGCGACATCGACCGCGAAATGCTCGGCGCGCAGCGCTTTTGCGATTCCCTCGGCGAGCGCCGTGTCGTCCTCGACCAACAATATCCGCATGTCCTGAGTCCTTTGCACCGCGCGCTAGGCAGATTGCCTAAACCGAGACTGAACCGACAAGTTCAGCGCGGTGTCGGGACGCTCCCGTAGAAAGCGGTCATCAACCAAGCAGGAGTGCAATGATGACCGACCAAATCGAAGGCCCCCAGGCCCCGTTCGACACCGTGGCGGACCACCGCCCGCGCCGCAAGCTGCCGGTGCGCACCGCGATCGTCGGCGCCGCGCTGCTCGCGCTCGGCATCGGTGGCGGTGCGACGATCGCGCAGATGACCGGCCCCTCGGTCGAGATGGCGCCGCTCAACCCGGTGGCGATCCGTTCGCTCGCCGATAGCGGCAGCGTGATCAGCGTGCGCGGCCGCGTTGCCGAAACCTATGGGCCGATGTTCGTGCTGACCGACGGCAGCGGTCGGGCGCTGGTCGACCTCGGGCGGCAGGGTGATGGCACCGGCCTCGTCAGCACGGGGCAGGCGGTGACCGTCCAGGGCCATTATGGCCGCGGGATGATCCATGCCTCGTTCCTCGTCGCCGCCGACGGCAAGGTCGTCGCGCTGCGCCCGATGGGCCCGCCGCATCACGGTCCGGGTGGTCCCGGTGGTCCCGGTGGTCCGGGCGGGCCCGATGGTCCCGATGGTCCGCGCCACGGTCCGCGCGGTCCGGGCGCCGGACCCGATGGCGGCCCTGGTGCCAACGACGCCCCGCCGCCACCGCCGCCGCCCGCAACGGGCACGGCTGCGCCCACCGCACCCGCTGCGGCGCCAGCCGCCGCGACGGCACCCGCCGCTCCGGCGAACCGCGCGGGCTGAGGCTGCGGCTCCCCTCCCGAGCGGGAGGGGAGCCGCATCACCCGGCCTTGCGGGCAGCCGGTGGGGTCGCGAGGCGGTCGAGGTTGAAATTCTCGGTGAAGGCGAGGCCGGCCTTGCCGTCGGCCGCCCAGCGCAGCGTGGCGGGGAACATCTGGTCGTCGAGCAGTTCGATCAACACTTCGAGCTCGCCCGTCCCGGCCTCGACATCGATCCCGTCGATCATCGCGCCCGTCGTCGAGAGGTTGCGGATCCGCACCTCGCCGACGACGTCGCCCGCCTGGATCCGTGCGGTGCGCAGCATCGCGGTACGCGGGCTGCGACTGATGCGGTAGCCGCTGGCGATCGCACGGCCGGCGCCTGCTGTCAGCTGTTCGAGGACGTCGGCCGCGCGTGCCGGCTTGCCATAGACATAGCCCTGGATGTGGCTGCAGCCGAGTTCGCGGATCAGCGCGATCTCGTCGTGATTCTCGACCCCCTCGGCGGTCGTCTCCATGCCGAGCGTCTCGGCGAGGCTGACGATCGCCTTGATGATCGCGGCGTTGCGATTGCCCGCGATCGCAGCACCCCGCACGAAGCTCTGGTCGATCTTGATCTTGTCGAACGGCGCCTTCTTCAGATAGCCGAGCGACGAATAGCCCGTCCCGAAATCATCGAGCGCAAGCCGCACGCCGCAGCCCTTGAGCGTCTTGAACATCTGCTCGGTCGCGGCGTTTTCGTCGACGAACACGCCCTCGGTGATCTCGAGTTCGAGCCGGTGCGGCGCGATCCCCGATTTGGCGAGCGCCGAGGTCACGACCGTCGGTAGCGCGGGGTTGGCGAACTGGATCGGCGAGACGTTGACCGCGACGCGCACATCCTTCGGCCAGTCGGCCGCATCGAGACAGGCAGTGCGCAGCACCCATTCGCCGATCGATTCGATCAGCCCGCAATCCTCTGCAACGGGGACGAAGTCGGCGGGACTGATCAGCCCGCGCGTCGGATGCTCCCAGCGCAGCAGCGCCTCATAGCCGACGATCCGCTCGGTCGTGGTGCTGACGACGGGCTGATAGGCGACGAAGAACTGGTTGGCGGCGAGTGCATCGCGCAGATCGTCCTCGAGCTGCTTGCGGCTTTGCGCGCCAGCGAGCATTTCGGGGCGGAAGAAGCGGTGGATGCCGCGACCGTCGCCCTTGGCGGCATAAAGCGCGAGATCGGCGTTGCGGACGAGGGTTTCGGCATCATGGCCGTCCTCGGGCGCGATCGCGACCCCGATCGAGCAGCCGATGCTGATCGCCGAGCCCTCGATCGTATAGGGTTGCGACAGGTCGAAGATGACGCGCCGCGCGAGATCGCCGAGCCGGACGCGGTCGGTCTCGTTGGGCAGAATTACCTGGAATTCGTCGCCGCCGAGCCGTCCGACGAGACCGTCCGCGCCGATCGCGCGCTGGACGCGTTGCGCGACCTGCTTGAGCAGCGCGTCGCCGGTGTGGTGGCCGAGCGTATCGTTGACCGATTTGAAGCGATCGAGATCGAGCAGGAACAGCGCACTGGTGCGCGGCGAGACGCTGCTCGCGCTCAGCGTCTGTTCGAGCGAGAGGCGCAACCGCTGGCGGTTGGCGAGACCGGTGAGGCCATCGAACAATGCGAGCCGCGTGATCTCGGCATCGGCGCGGCGCGTCTCAGTGAGGTCGCTGCCGCTGCCGACGAAGCCGACGAACTGGCCCGTCTCATCGGTGAACGGCCGACCCGAAATCGACCACCAGCGGCCGAGCTTGGCGGTGCTCGCCGGGCGCACCGAATAATTCGAAAAGGCGGTGCGCGCAGCGAGGTGGAAGCCGAGCGTGCGTTCGGTTTCGGGCGAGGCGCTGTCCATCCGGAAGACCGCCGGCAGGGGATGGCCGAGCACGGGCGCATCGGCAGATTCGAGCTCGGCAGCAACCTTGGCCGAGACATAGCTCAGGCAACCCTCGGCATCGGTGCGCCAGAACCAGCCGTTCGAGTGCGCTTCGAATTCGTCGACCAGCAGCCGGGCAAGGCGATCGCGCGAATCGCATTCGGCATATACGACCGGGGTGCGCCGGCGCGCCCAGAACAGGCCGGCGGCGGCGCCGCTCAGCGCGAGCGCGAGGGCAAGAATCGATAGGATAAGCGGCGAGACGTACATCCCTGCTGCTATACGGCGTGATCCTTTCCAAAATCCTTGTATGCGGACGATCGCAGCGCGATCGCTCTCAGGGGCCGTGCGGCGGACGGCTTGGCGGGCGGCGGACATGGCTTTAAGGCCGCGGCGACAGGAGTAGCCCCATGACCACCATCATCCGCGAAGCCGATCTGATCGAAAGCGTCGCCGACGCGCTGCAATTCATCTCATTCTACCACCCGATGGATTATATCCGCGCGCTGGGCGAAGCGTATGACGCCGAGCAGGGACCGGCGGCCAAGGACGCGATCGCGCAGATCCTGACCAATTCGCGGATGTGCGCCGAGGGGCATCGCCCGATCTGCCAGGACACCGGCATCGTCAACGTCTTCATCAAATGGGGCATGGACTGCCGCTTCGACGATACCAGCCGCTCGCTGCAGGAGATCGTCGACCAGGGCGTTCGGCTTGCGTACCTCAACCCCGAGAACAAGCTGCGCGCCTCGGTGCTCGCCGATCCGGCGTTCACGCGCCGCAACACCAAGGACAATACGCCGTGCGTGCTCCACGTCGACATGGTGCCGGGCTCGCGAGTCTCGGTCGATGTCGCGGCGAAGGGCGGCGGCAGCGAGAACAAGTCGAAGTTCAAGATGATGAACCCGTCCGATTCGATCGTCGACTGGGTGCTCGAGATGCTGCCGCAGATGGGGGCAGGGTGGTGCCCGCCGGGGATGCTCGGTATCGGCATCGGCGGGACCGCCGAGCATTGCGTGCTGCTCGCCAAGCAGGCGCTGATGGAGCCGATCGACATGGGGCCGTTGAAGGCGCGCGGGCCGAAGACCGACATCGAGGCGCTGCGGATCGAGATCTTCGACAAGGTCAACGCGCTGGGCATCGGCGCGCAGGGGCTGGGCGGTCTGTCGACGATCCTCGACGTCAAGATCATGGACGCGCCATGCCATGCCGCGGGCAAGCCCGTCGCGATGATCCCGAACTGCGCGGCGACGCGCCATGCGCATTTCGTGCTCGATGGGTCGGGCCCGAGCTTCCTCGAGGCGCCCAAGCTCGACGAATGGCCCAAGGTCGACTGGCAGCCCGACAGCGCCGCGATCCGCGTCGATCTCGATACGCTGACACCCGAGATGGTGCAGGGCTGGAAGCAGGGCGACCGGCTGCTGCTCAACGGCAAGATGCTCACGGGCCGCGATGCCGCGCACAAGCGGATCAGGGACATGCTCGATGCGGGCGAGCCGCTGCCGGTCGAGTTCAAGGGCCGCGTGATCTATTATGTCGGACCGGTCGATCCGGTCGGCGACGAGGTGGTGGGGCCGGCTGGCCCGACGACGGCGACGCGGATGGACAAGTTCACACGGATGATGCTCGATCAGGGGCTGCTTGCGATGGTCGGCAAGGCCGAGCGCGGGCCCGATGCGACCAAGGCGATCGCCGAGGGCAAGTCGGCCTATCTGATGGCGGTCGGCGGGGCGGCGTATCTCGTCGCGCGCGCGATCAAGGGATCGAAGGTCGTCGGGTTCGCGGATCTCGGGATGGAGGCGATCTACGAATTCGAGGTCGAGGATTTCCCGGTGACGGTGGCGGTCGATTCGACCGGCGCGAATGTCCACCAGCTCGCGCCGCTGGTGTGGAAGGAGAAGATCGCGCGCGAGGGGTTGCTGGTGTGACGGTGGCGATTGTCGGGAAACTCGCGATCCGCTATTAGTACGAGGTAGTACCTCCGACTACCGAGGTGGATACCGTGTCGACATCGCTCAAGATCGATCCCGAAATGAAAAGCCGGATCCAGGCGCTGGCGCAGCAACGCGACCGCTCGGCGCACTGGATCATGCGCGAGGCGATCCGCGAATATGTCGATCGCGAAGAGGCGCGCGAAGGTTTCCGGCAAGAGGCGTTGGATGCCTGGACGGCGTATCAGGAAACCGGACGCCATCTCACGGCTGCGGAAACGGTCGGCTGGCTCGAAAGCTGGGGTTCGGAGTCTGAGCGCGAGGCGCCCGAGTGCCACGACTGATCGTCGCGGAAGGCGCGGTGCGCGGGATCGCGCGCTGCCGCACCTTTCTTGCCGAAAAGAGCCCGCAAGCGGCGCAGCGTGCCGGTGCCGAGATTGCGCGGCAGCTTCGCTTGCTCGAAAGCAATCCGGCGATCGGTCGGCCCTACGGGGACGACACCGACCTGCGCGAGTTGGTCATCGGCTTCGGCGCGGCGGGTTATGTCGCGCTGTATCGGTATGACCCGGCGGACGACGCCGTCTATGTCGTTGCATTCCGCCATCAACGAGAGGCAGGCTATTGAAAGCATTTCCGGTCGGTCGGGCTGAGATCCGGTGATCGCCACCCCATTATGGCTCCCCGCCGCGTTGATCGGCGGGGCGTTGCAGGCGTGGCGGACGGCGGTGCAGCGGCGCGTTTCGCGGACGCTGTCGGTCAATGCCGCAGGACTGGTGCGCTATCTGTACGGCCTGCCGGTCGCGGTGCTCCTCGTCGTCGGGTATCAATACCTCGTGGCGCCGGCGCCGTTTCCCGTGCTCGGCGCGTGGTTTCTCCCCTTCTGCCTCGGCGGTGGAATAGGCCAGATCATCGCTACCAACCTCCTGCTGATGGCGTTCGGCGAGCGTAATTTCGTCGTCGGGACGGCCTATTCGAAAACCGAGGCGGTGCAGAGCGCGTTGCTGTCAGTGCTGCTGCTCGGCGATCATCTCAGCGCATCGACCTGGACGGGCATCGGTTTCGGCGTGGTCGGCGTCATGGTCCTGTCGACGGGGGGCAAGCGGATGTCGCCGCTCGCCTTCCTGCACGCGCTCGGGCAGCCGGCGGCGCGCTATGGGATCGCCTCGGGCTTCGCTTTCGCGCTGACGACGATCGGCATCCGCGCCGCGACGCAGGAAGTGCGCACGCCCGATCATATCCGCGCCGCGCTGATCGTGCTCGCGGCGACGGTCGCGGTGCAGACCGTACTGCAGGGCGCCTATGTCTATCTGCGCGAGCGCGATCAGGTCGCGCGCGTTTTCGCGCAGTGGCGCGTCGCGGGGCAGGTCGGGCTGATGTCGTCGGTCGCTTCGGCGTGCTGGTTCACCGGGTTCGCATCGGCGCCGGTCGCGCTGGTGCGGATCGTCGGGCAGATCGAGGTCGCCTTCACAATGGCGTTTGCGCATTTCTATCTTGGCGAGAAGACCAGCCGGAGCGAGGTCGCCGGGCTGGTGCTGGTCGCGATCGGCGTCGTGCTGGCCTTGATCGGCAGCCTGTAAACCGCAGTTGCGGTGCGCGGGTTCGACGGATCGAGCGAGTGGGTGGCGTACGATATCGACTCGCATATTTCAGGACAAGCTAGGTACGGATTCGTAACGAGATCTGCTTGGGGCGGGCGCGGGACGATGCTAACCCCCGCGCGGGGGGGATCTGACGTGGCAGCATCGTTGGCACCGGCGGGATATGAAGCATCGCTCGATCGCGCAGGGCTCGCGCTTGGGGCGGGGGGCGTGGTCGGGGGGCTGTTCGCCGCAGTGCTGGTTTCGATCTGCAGCGGGTTCGATCCCTTTCCGATGCTGATCGGTTTCCTCGTCGGCGCGGTGATTACCGCGATGGCGGTCGTCGCGATCGGGGGACCGATCTGGATCGTCTGCCATGCGCTCGGCCGACGCGGACCGTGGATGGCGGTGAGCGTCGGCGCGCTCGCCGGTTTCGCGCTGTTTCTCGGCGGGCAGACGTACGGCTTCGGGATCTTCGCGATGCCGCCGGAGGACTCGCAGACCTTGCTGTATCGCTGGATGAGCGCGATCGCGACCAGCCTGATCCTGGCGGCGGTCGCGGCACTGATCGGCTGGACGATGTGGCGCGTCGCGTATCGGCGGATAGGCTAGATCCGCGATGCAAAGGCCCCGGCCACGGCCGGGGCCGGGGGTGCTTACGGCTTGGCGGCCGGGGCGATCGGCGCGGGCCCTGCCGCCGGCGCGTCGGGCGGGGTGATGTCGCCGGGCTTGCAGTCGCCGGCGCGGGTCGAGATGATGTGCATCTGCATCGTGCCTTCCTTGGCGCCGGTGGCGGCATAGCCCTCGGTCTGCATCGTCATGTCCTGCTTGGTCGCGCTGTTGGTGCCGTCGATCGTCATCTTGACGGTGCCGCCGGTCGGCTGCTTGCAGGTCGCAGCGACATGGATCGTGCCGCCCGACACGTCCTTCTTGTCGAAGGTGCAGTTCTGGCCGCGCGACGCCATCTGCTCCATCGCCTTGCCGAAATCTTCCTTCGCGGCGGCAGCGGGGGTCAGGCAGACCGCGGTACCCGCCATCGAATCGAACATCTTCTGCATCTGCGTCTTGGTCTCGGGCGTCGCGCCGCGGCCCTCGAGCTTGAGGATCTCGATCTTCTGCGACCAGCTGCCGGCCTGACGCTTGATCGGGCCCGAGGGCGAGCAGGCGGCGAGCGCGAGGGTGGGCAAAGCGAGCAGTGTGGCCAGCGTGCGGAATGACATAGAAGAATCTCCCCGGGAGTGCGCGCACCGGCGGTCGGCGTGCGTTGTCTGTTGCGGTGTTCCTTCCCATATTGCTCAGCTATGGCAATCCAGATTCGCACCAGTCTCGACGAGCCCGAAACCGGGCAGAGCTTCGTCCCCCATCGTCCGGCGCGTCCGCCCAAGGCCGAAGGGGGTAAGCGCTTCACGCTAGCGTCGGAATATACCGCCGCGGGCGACCAGCCGACCGCGATCGCTGAACTTGTCGCGCAGACGCAGGCGGGCGAGCGCGACCAAGTGCTGCTCGGCGTGACCGGCTCGGGCAAGACCTTCACCATGGCCAAGGTGATCGAGGCGGTGCAGCGCCCCGCGCTGATCCTCGCGCCGAACAAGATCCTGGCGGCGCAGCTGTATGGGGAAATGAAGTCGTTCTTCCCCGACAATGCCGTCGAATATTTCGTGTCGTACTACGATTACTATCAGCCCGAGGCGTATGTTGCGCGCTCGGACACGTATATCGAGAAGGAAAGCTCGACCAACGAGGCGATCGACCGGATGCGGCATTCCGCCACCCGGTCTCTGCTCGAGCGTGACGACGTCATCATCGTGGCCTCGGTGTCGTGCCTCTACGGCATCGGCTCGGTCGAGACCTATTCGGCGATGATCTTCGATCTCAAGAAGGGGCAGACGGTCGACCAGCGCGAGATCGTGCGCAAGCTCGTCGCGTTGCAGTACAAGCGCAACGACGCCGCCTTCCAGCGCGGCAATTTCCGCGTACGCGGCGACAATCTCGAGCTGTTCCCGTCGCATTATGACGACACTGCGTGGCGGATCTCGTTCTTCGGCGACGAGATCGAGGAGATCGTCGAGTTCGATCCGCTGACGGGGAAGAAGATCGCGAGCCTCAACTCGGTCCGCGTCTATGCCAACTCGCACTATGTAACGCCGGGGCCGACGCTCAAACAGGCGATGGAGGCGATCAAGTTCGAATTGTCCGAGCGGCTTAAGGAACTGGTGCCCGAGGGCAAATTGCTCGAGGCGCAGCGGTTGGAGCAGCGGACGAACTTCGATCTCGAGATGATCGCTGCGACGGGATCGTGCGCTGGCATCGAGAACTATTCGCGCTTCCTCACCGGTCGGATGCCGGGCGAGCCGCCGCCCACCTTGTTCGAATATCTGCCCGAGAATTCGCTGCTGTTCGTCGACGAGAGCCACGTGACGGTCGGCCAGATCAACGGCATGTCGCGCGGCGATCACCGCCGCAAGCTGACGCTCGCGGAGTATGGCTTCCGCCTACCGTCGGCGATCGACAATCGCCCGCTGCGCTTCAACGAATGGGACGCGATGCGGCCGCAGACGACCTATGTCTCGGCGACGCCGGGCGCGTGGGAGATGGAGCAGACCGGCGGCGTGTTCGCCGAACAGGTGATCCGCCCGACCGGGCTGATCGATCCGCCGATCGAGATCAAGCCGGTCGAGGAGCAGGTGCAGGATTTGATCGTCGAGGCGCGCAAGACCGCCGAGCTCGGCTATCGCACGTTGGTCACGACGCTGACCAAGCGCATGGCCGAGGATCTCACCGAGTTCATGCACGAGGCGGGCTTGCGCGTCCGCTACATGCACAGCGACGTCGAGACGTTGGAGCGCATCGAGCTGATCCGCGACCTGCGGCTCGGCGTGTACGACGTGCTGATCGGCATCAACCTGCTGCGCGAGGGGCTCGATATTCCCGAATGCGGGCTGGTCGCGATCCTCGATGCCGACAAGGAGGGGTTCCTGCGTTCGGAGACGTCGCTGATCCAGACGATCGGCCGCGCGGCGCGCAACGTCGACGGGCGCGTGATCCTCTATGCCGATCGCATCACCGGCTCGATGGAGCGGGCGATGAACGAGACCGGGCGGCGGCGCGAGAAGCAGCTTGCCTACAATGCCGAGCATGGCATCACCCCGACGACGATCCGCCGCAACATCGGCGACATCATCCAGGACGTGTCGCAGCGCGACCAGGTGACGATCGAAATCGACGAGGACCGGCCGCACATGGTCGGTCACAATCTGCGCGCGTATATCGAGGATCTGGAAAAGCAGATGCGGACGGCGGCGGCCGATCTCGAGTTCGAGACGGCTGGACGCTTGCGCGACGAAATCCGGCAATTGGAGCAGGAAGAGCTCGGGCTGCCGGTTGATCAGCAGAAGGCGCCGGTTATGGGGCGTTCGAACGAAGGCAAGCCGGGCACGCGCAAGACGCGCTATGGCAAAAGCCAGAAGATGCGGGCCGGGATGGCGGGGAGTTCGCGGCGGGCGCGGTGATTTTGCGACGAAGCGGCATTTGTAGTAAAGTCGATTCAAGGCTCGGCTGAACTCCTTCACGAGCTTGTTGTGTAAACAGCAAGCATAGGATGTGAGTCGTGATCCGATCTTTCGCCGACCCTGATGCCGAGCGAGTGTGGAACCGAGAGCGTAGTCGAAAGCTACCGCCCGACATCCAGCAACGCGCGATGCGTAAGCTTACGGTTTTGGATGCGGCTCAGTCACTCGACGAGCTTGGAAATCAGCGTGGGAACCGGCTCCATGCGCTGAAGGATGATCGGGCGGGCCAGCACAGCATTTCAATTAACGACCAATGGCGTATATGTTTCGTCTGGAAGGACGGAGACGCATATGACGTCGAAATTGCAGACGATCACTAATCCGGATTGGCTCGAGAATGAGCATGCTGGCCAGATGTTGCTCAGTGAATTTCTCGAACCCGAAAATCTAAGCGTCGAGCTGCTTGCTGACGGTATCGGAGTCGCGACCGAGCGAATCACCGAGGTGATCGAAGGCGTTCGTCCGGTCGATGCCGATCTTGATCTGCGCCTTGGCCGCTATTTCGGTATGTCTGAGGGCTTTTTTCTGCGCCTTCAGGACCGGTACGAAATCGTCGAAGCCAAGCGCGCCCTGAACGGCGCACTCGACCGGATCGTCCCGCGCGCCGCTTAACCGAGCGACAAATCCTCACCCGCCACATCGTAATATTTCGAAACCCGGTCGGCATAGGCCTGGTCGAACTCTGGCGCATTCGCCGCCCAGCTCGGGCCACCCTCGAGCACGCGGCGGTCGATCGTCACGACATAGGTGTCGTTGACCGGATCGAAGGCGAGCAGCGAGAAGGGGATCGGATAGTACGCCTTGCCCATGCCGAGAAAGCCGCCGATCGACAGCACGGCATAGACCGCGCGTCCAGTGCGCTTGTTGACCATCAGCGAGAACAGCGTGCCGATCTTGTCGCCGTCGCGGCTGCGGATCGGCATCGTGTCGGCTTTGTTCGACTGGAGCAGCAATTGGGTCGGTTCGGTCTGGGCCATGAATCACATCCTTCGTGTCGCGATCGTAACGGCGCGTGTGCCGCCTCGGTTCCCTGGGACTTGAACGATTGCACCCCGGGGGCGGGTTCCCGTGCGGCTGCGCGCATCGTCGGTGCGAGCGGACGCGGATTCGGGGTGGGAGCCGGTGCGGGCGGTTGAGCACGGCGGTCGCTTGCCGCATAGACCAGCCATGTCGCTGATTCCCACTCGCTTCGCCCCTGCACGCTTCGCCGTGGTCGCCACGCTCGTCGTGCTGGCCGGGTGCGTCGGCGCTCCCACGCCGCCGCGCGCCGTCGCGCCCCGCGTCGCGCCGCTACGACCGGTCCCGCCGCCGCCCGCGCCCGTCGCGCAAGCCGCCGACTGGCGCGATTGGCCGGTGACGCCCGGCGACTGGAGCTACCGGATCGATGCGCGCGGATCGATCGCGCTGTTCGGGACGCCGGGTGTCGATGCGGTGCTGACGCTGCGCTGCGACCGCCAGACCAACATGGTGTATCTCTCGCGTCAGGGGCAGGCGAGCGGCCCGTTCACGTTGCGCACGTCGAGCCTGGCGCGCAGCGTCACCGTCCAGCCGACCGGTGCCGCGCCCGCCTATGTCGCGACCGCGCTGACCCCGCGCGATCCGATCCTCGATGCGATGGCGTTCAGCCGCGGGCGGTTCCTGGTCGAGCAGGCGGGGATGCCGACGCTGGTCGTTCCGGCGTGGGCCGAAGTCGGTCGCGTTACCGAGGATTGCCGCCGCTGAGGGAGCGTCACGCGGCGCTGGCAAATGCGCTTCGGGCAGGCGGAAGAGAATCGTCCAAACATGCCGATATTACAAGACTTGTTTCACCTAAAAATATGATTCAAACACGAGTCGTGACCAGGCCTGGTCACGCTGTTTTAACTAGCGAAAGGAGGTGATCCGATGTCTCATGGTTCAGCAATGGGGTCGGTTCAGTTCGTTCGGAGGACGCACCGCTAGGCCTTTAAGGCTAGTCCTGCGACATTGGGGCGGGGGGTATTCTTCCCCAATCAACGCCACCAAGCGTCGAGGCTTTGCGGTACGCATGGTCCTCTAAGCTGGAGCTTCCGGCCGCTGACCATGTCAGGAGGTTGCCGATGTCCTCGATAAGGGCATCGGCAGCCTCTTTTCATGTCTGGGATCGGCGCGCGCAGGCGTCGAGATTGTGCGGTTTGACGGTGACGATCTGCTTGTCGCCGATGCGCTGATGACCCATGATCGCGGGACGCGCGCGGGTCTGGCTGCGTCGCTCGACCGGAGACCAAGATGCGCTTACCGCTGTCGCTGCTGCTTTCGACCGTTCTCGCTGGAACCGCGCATGCGCATACGCTTCCGGACGTTGCCGAAAAATCGATTGATCAGGTCCAGGCGATGATGGCGGCGGGCACGAGCAGTGCGGCGATCACCCAGGCCTATCTCGCGCGGATCGCCGCGATGGACCGTGCCGGGCCGACCCTACGCGCGGTGATTGCGACCAATCCCGATGCGATCGTGCAGGCGCGCGCCGCCGACGCACGGCGCAAGGCGGGAAAGCCGCTCGGGCCGCTCGACGGCGTGCCGGTGCTGATCAAGGACAATATCGAGACCAAGGATCCGATCGCGACCACCGCGGGGAGCCTTGCGCTCAAGGACAATGTCACGCTGCGCGACGCGCCGCTGGTGGCGAGCCTGCGCAAGCAGGGCGCGGTGATCCTCGGCAAGACCAACCTGTCCGAATGGGCCAATATCCGCTCGACGCATTCGATGAGCGGGTGGAGCGCGGTCGGCGGGCTGGTGCGCAACCCGTACGCGCTCGATCGGACGTCGTGCGGATCGTCGAGCGGATCGGGTGCGGCGGTGGCGGCGAGCTTCGCTGCGGTGGCGGTCGGGACCGAGACCGACGGTTCGGTGGTGTGCCCGTCGGCGATGAACGGGCTGGTCGGATTGAAGCCGACGCTCGGCATGATCAGCCGCACGCATGTCGTGCCGATCAGCCATAGCCAGGATACGCCGGGCCCGATGGCGCGCAGCGTGCGCGACGCAGCGTTGCTGTTCAACGGCCTGATCGCGGTCGATCCGGCCGATCCGGCGACCAAGGGTACGGCCAAATATGCGCATGATTTTGCGGCGCCGCTGGCAAGCGCCTCGCTCGCCGGGGTACGTGTCGCGGTGCTGCATCCCGAGATGTCCGAGCTGCTCAAGGTGAAATATGCTGCAGCGCTCGCGGTGCTGAAGGCGCAGGGCGCGGTGTTGGTCGATGTCGTGCCGCCCAAGCTCGACGGGCTCGGCGAGGCCGAATCGCTGGTGCTGCACGCCGAGCTCAAGGCCGATCTCAACACCTATCTGGCGACGACACCGCAGGCGGTAAAGACGCGCACGCTGGCCGATGTCATCGCGTTCGATCGCGCCGAGGCCGCGCGCGAGATGCCATTTTTCCAGCAGGAGACCTTCGAGGTGGCCAACCAGACGCGGGGACTGGCCGATCCCGAATATCTCGGCGCGCGCGCGAAATCGCTGCGGCTGGCGGGCAAGGAGGGGATCGACGCGATGCTCGCCAGCGCCAACGCAACACTGATCGTCGCACCGACCTACGGCATGCCGTGGCTGTCCGACACGGTGTCGGGGGATGGCGGCGAGGGGCCGAGTGCTGCCGGGCTGCCGGCGGTCGCGGGCTATCCGCATCTGACGGTGCCGATGGGGTTGGTGCGTGGCGTGCCGGTCGGGCTGTCGTTCATCGCGACCGCGTGGGCCGACCAGAGCGTGCTGAATGCGGGCTATGTCTATGAGCAGGCGGCGCATGCGCGCGTCGCGCCCGGCTATGCGGCAATCAATGATGCCGGGCCTGGGTTGGAGGGCGCTCGTTGAACTTACTCCCCTCCCTTCCAGGGAGGGGAGGCACCCTTCAAAAAGGGGAGGCGCCCGTTCGAGGCGCCCCTTTCGCCTCAGCGTTCGAGCAGTTCGTCGCGGACGTGGATCGCCGAGAGCGAAATCCGCACCTCGATCAGGAAGCCGAACAGCGAGGCAATCAGCAAAGCCATCGCGACGATGAAGATCACCGCGACAACGGTGCCGATATGCAGCGCGAACAGGCTGGCGACGAACAGCAAGGCGACGACGATGCACGTCATCGCCGCGCTCGACACGGCGAGCACAAGCGAGCGGTTGATCACCGTCATGCGACGGTCGAGCAGCCGCAATTCCCAGACGTGCCGATCGTGCTCGGGTCCGCTCGACAGCGGGTGCCATTCCTCGACCACGCGCGCGCGATCGACGACGCGTGCCAGCCGCCCGGCGAGCACGTTGAGCAACTGGCCGATCGCCGCGAGCATGAAGATCGGCGAGAGCGACAGCTGGATCGTCTGGGCGATCGTCGAGACGGCGGGGTAGGGATTCATGATGGCCCTTTGTGCGATGTGGTCGGCGCGGGCGCAAGGCGTTGGCCACAGATTGGTAACCCCGCGGCGTTAGACTCGGCGCGATGACCAAGCCGATGCTGCTCTCGGAGTTTACCCGCCTGCCGTCGCCGACGCGTGCGAGCGTGGGCGCCGGGCTGTCGGGCGCGATCGACCTCGTCGCCGAGGCGGCGGCGCCGAGCCATGCATTTCTGCGCTACGCCTGGTATGCGGCAGCGCTCGCCGCTTATGGTGGCGCGGCGCGCACGATCCTCGTCGAGGAGGATGACGTGCCGGTGATCGCGTTGCCGTTCGTGCGAGTCGGCCCGTCGTTCGCGCGATTGGCGAGCGTGCCGGGCAGTTACTGGCCGTTCCGCAGCTTTCCGATCCACTGCCAGGTCGATGTACCCGCGGTCGATGCGCTGCTCGACACGCTGGCGCGCAGCATCAATGCACTGCGCATCGGACCGGTGATCGACGGCGATCCGGCGCTCGACGCGCTGGTGCCGCGCGCGCGGGCAAAGGGGTGGGCTGTGCTCGATCGCTTTGTCGCGAACAGTTTCGTGCTCGATCTGCAGCAGCCCGACTGGCCGCGCGGATCGACGCTGCGCAAAAACCGCTTCCACGAAAAACACCTCGCCGAGCATGGCCCGCTCGACTGGGGGTTTCTGGGTGCTGGCAATTGGGATGCGGGGTTCGACTGGCTCGCTGCGGTCGAGCAGAAGAGCTGGATCGCCGCGAAGACCGACGGGCGCGACGCCAAGTTCACCGCGACGGGACACGGCGCGTTCTGGCGCGAGGCGGCGCGGGATCCGGTGCTGGCGCGGATGCTGTCGGCGGCGGTGCTGAGCGTCGACGGGGCACCCGCGGCCTTCTCGTTCGATCTCGACGCGGGGACGACGCGCTATGCGATCGCCAACAGCTACGACCCGGCGTTTGCCAAGCATTCGCCGGGCAAGCTGCTCGCCTATCGCAATCTCATGCGGGCGCGGGACGCGGGCATGCGCAGTGTCGACTGGGGCGCGGGCGACAGCGGCTACAAGACGACGCTCGGCGCGGAGCGGGGGCCGGCGATCCGCGACTGGCTGTTCGTGCGGCCGGGGGCGCCGGCGTTTGTCGGGGCGATGTTCAGGGGGCCATGGGCGGCGAGTGGGAATTCCGCAGGGATAGGGTTGCGGTCGGTGCGCAGGCTGGAGCCAAGCGCGTCTCGCGGCGTTTAGGGCTGCATGGATGAGATCGAACGCGTTCGTATTGAAATGGAAGTCGCGGCGGAAGCGCTCGATTTCGAAGAGGCGCGGCGGCTGCGCGACCGGCTCGCGCTGTTGCGCGGTGGCGCCAGCGCCGACGACGCTGCCGAGGCTGAAACGGTAGGTCTGACCCGCCAGCAACCCGGCGCGATGGGGCTGGGGACGAGCCAACAGCGGATGACCCCGCCGCCGGGCTGGAAGAAGCCGGTCAAGCCCGATCCTATGACCAAGGGGCGTTCGCGCAAGCGGTGATTGGCGCGCCTTCGTCACCCCGGCCTTGTGCCGGGGCCCACCGTGACGCGCGTACTGCGTTTGCGGCGCGCGCTTCCCGGTGGGCCCCGGCACAAGGCCGGGGTGACGGTCGTGGGGGGGATCACACTGGCGGCAGGTGATCGAGCAGCTTGTCGACCGTGATCGGATAGTCGCGCACGCGAATGCCCGTCGCGTTGAACACCGCATTCCCGATCGCCGCGCCACAGCCCGAGATGCCGAGCTCGCCAATGCCCTTGGCGTGGATCGGGTTGGCGAACTGATCGCGCTCCTCGAGAAACTCAACCTCGATCTGCGGCACATCGGCATTCACCGGCACGTGATATTCGCCGAGATCGTGGTTCACGAGCTTGCCGTTGCGCGGATCGTGGACGAGGTCCTCGGTCAGCGCCGCACCGATGCCGAAGGTCATCCCGCCGAGGCACTGCGCGCGCGCGGTCTTGGCATTGAGGATGCGGCCGGCCGAGAAGACACCGAGCATCCGCCGGACGCGGACTTCGCCGGTGGTCGCGTTGACGCCGACCTCGACGAAATGCGCGCCATAGCTCGACTGTTTGCGCTCCTTCTCCATCTTGCCGGGCGCGATCGAGCCGATCGCCTCGATCCCGTCGCCGACGAGCGAGCCGAGCGACACCTGGCGGTTGTCGGCGATCGCCTGACCATCCTTGAGCGTCAGCGCTTCGGGGTCGCAGCCCATCGCCTTGGCAAGCTTCTCGCGCAGCATCTCGCAGGCGAGATAGACCGCAGAGCCGCTCGAACCTGCGCCCCACGAGCCACCCGAACCCGCCGCATCCGGCAGATCGGTATCGCCGAGCACGACGCTAACCTGATCGAGCGGGAGCCCGAGCAGTTCGCCGGCGATCTGGCCGAGGATCGTGTAGCTGCCGGTGCCGATGTCGGTCATCGCCGAGCTGACGGTCGCGCGACCGTTGGCGTCGATCGCGACCTTGGCCGAGGATTCCATCAGCATGTTGGTGCGCACCGCAGCCGCCACGCCCATGCCGATCATCCATTCGCCGTCGCGCACCTGACCGGGCGTCGCGTTGCGCTTCGACCAGCCGAACTTTTCGGCGCCTTCCTCGAGGCAGCGAACGAGCTGGCGCGTCGAGAAGGGGATCTTCTCCTCGGGGTCTTCGCTCGGCTCGTTCTGCTTCCAGAAGTCGATCGGGTCGACGCCGAGCTTGTGGCAGAGTTCGTCGAGCGCGGCCTCGGTCGCCATCATGCCGACCGCTTCGCCGGGAGCGCGCATCGAACCCGACAGCAGCCAGTCGAGTTCGACCAGATCATGGTTGATCAGCCGGTTCTCGCCCGAATAGGCGAAATGCGTGCCGATGCCGGTCGGCTCGAAAAAGCCTTCGCCGGGGAGGTTGCTCGTCAGCGTCTCGTGACCGACGCCGGTGAGCTTGCCCGCGCCATCGACCGAGAAGCGCACGCGCTGCTCGGTGTTCGAACGGCGGACGGTGGTCTCGAACACCTGCGGACGCGTCATCACGGCCTTTACCGGCCGGCCGAGCTGCTTGGCGGCAACCGCGGCGGCGACCGATTCGGGCGCGATGCCGAGCTTCGAGCCAAACCCGCCGCCGATATAGTGCGCGATGATCCGGACCTTCTTGTCGCTGACCCCGAGCGACTTGGCGAGCTGTGTCTTGTCCGAGGTCGGCATCTGGTACGAGCCGTACAGCGTCAGCGCGCCGTCCTCGTCCCACACCGCGATCGAGGCGTGCGGCTCCATCGCCGAGCTGTTCTGGCTCGGCGTGGTGTAGGTGACGTCGACCGAGGTGGCGGCGTCCGCCATCGCCTTTTCGACATCGCCCTGCTTGAAATGTGCGGGGATATTGTTGGGCGGCGGCTTGGTGGTTTCGTCCTTGTGGGCCTCGAAATCGAAGCGGCCCTCGGCTTCCTCATATTCGACCTTGATGCGGATCCCGGCGTCGCGCGCGGCCTCGTAGCTTTCGGCGAGCACGATCGCGACGATCTCGCCGAAATAATGGACGTCCTGCACGCCCTGCGTCGGCGCGCTGGTTTCGCCGCCTTGCTGCGAGTTCTGCAGGAAGGTCTTGAAGTCAGTGACGACGTCGATCACGCCGGGGATCGCGCGGACGCTGTCGGCATCGAGATTGGTGACCTTGCCGCGCCCGAACTTGGTGCCGACGAGATAGCCGTACGCAAGGTTAGGGATCTGGTATTCAGCGGAATAGGTCGCCTGGCCGGTGACCTTGAGCGGGCCTTCCTTGCGGTCGAGCGGGCGGCCAATGATGCCCTGCGTACCCGCGTCGAGCAGGCTGGCGGGGACGGGCTTGTCCATCTTGAGGCTGTTGGTGTTGCTCATGCGGTCAACTCACGCAGGCACGCGATCAGCGTGCGTTTCATCAGCGGGATCTTGAAATCGTTCGACCCGTAGCCCTGTGCATCGGCGAGCAAAATGTCTGCCGCCGCGGCGAAGATTTCGTCGGATGGTGCCTTGCCGATCAGCGATTCCTCGACGCGGCTGTCGCGCCACGGCATCGGACCGAGGCCACCGAAGGCGAGTTGCGCGGTGGCGATCGTGCCATTCTCGACCGACACTAGGCCGGCAACCGAGACGAGCGCGAACGCATAGGACGCGCGGTCGCGAACCTTGCGGTACAGCTGCTTGCCGGCGACCGGCGCGGGCAGCTCGACATGCGTGATCAGTTCGCCGGGTTCGAGCACGGTCTCGATTTCGGGCGTGTCGCCAGGGAGGCGATAGAAATCGTGGATGCTGATCCGGCGGCGATCCCCGCCTGGGGTGAGCGTGATGATCGTCGCGTCGAGCGCGCGCATCGCGACGGGCATGTCGCCGGGGTGCGTTGCAATGCACGACTCGCTGGTGCCGAGGATCGCGAGGATGCGGTTGTACCCGCCGATCGCCGAGCAGCCGCTACCGGGTGCGCGCTTGTTGCACGCCATGGCGGGGTCGTAGAAATAATAGCAGCGCGTCCGCTGGAGCAGATTGCCGCCGGTCGTCGCCTTGTTGCGGAGCTGGCCGGAGGCGCCGGCGAGCAAAGCGCGGCTGAGCACCTCATACTTCTCGCGAACGCGGGTATCCGCGGCGAGATCGCTGTTGGGCACGAGCGCGCCGATCAGCAGACCGCCGGCTTCGGTGTCCTCGATCCTAGCGAGATCGAGCCGGCTGATGTCGACTAGCTTGTCGGGCGTCTCGACGTGCAGCTTCATCAGGTCGAGCAGGTTGGTGCCGCCCGCAATGAAGCGCGTGCCCTCGCCGACGAAGCCGACGGCCTCCTCAACGCTCGCGGGCTTTTCGTAGGTGAAGGTCTTCATGCCTTGGCCTCCGCCACGTCGCGGATCGCGTCGACGATGTTGGGATAGGCAGCGCAGCGGCAGAGGTTGCCGCTCATTCGCTCGGAGATTTCGCCGTCGTTGAACTCGACGTCGCCGAGCGTCTCGCTGACATGGCTCGGCCAGCCCTTCTGGACCTCGTCGAGCATGCCGACCGCCGAGCAGATCTGGCCCGGCGTGCAATAACCGCACTGGTAGCCGTCATGCTTGACGAACGCAGCTTGCAGCGGGTGGAGATCCTCGGGTGTGCCGAGGCCCTCGATCGTGGTGATCTCGTCATCCTGATGCATCACCGCGAGCGACAGGCAGCTGTTGATGCGACGGCCATTGACGAGCACGGTGCAGGCGCCACACTGACCGTGATCGCAGCCCTTTTTCGAGCCGGTCAGGCCAAGATGCTCGCGCAGCAAATCGAGCAGCGAGGTTCGAATGTCGGGTTCGGCGGTATACGCCGTTCCATTGATGGTGAAGTGCATGTCAGACCCCTGCGGTTCGGCGAGGTAAACGCGCGCTTCGGAATTCGGGTCCGCACGAGCGGAGATATTGCGCGCCGATCGTCGCGGGCCGGCATCGGCCGGTCGCGCGTGATCAGAGGCGGCGCGGCCAGTGCATGCGGATCCGCCAGACGACGCCGGTCTTGCGTACGGCGCTGCCGCAGCGCGCCTGCGCGAATAGCCGCGCATAGCTGAGATCGTGGACCGGCTTGGAAGGGGTCAGGCGCTCATGCTCGCGCGCCGCGTCGAGCGCGATCTGGCAGGCGTGCTCGCTCGGGAAGCTCGCGTCGAGCAAAGCGGCCGCCGAATGCGGCGTCCATGCCTTTGCGTGCGCAGGCGTCGGGGCGGGGGTGGCCAACACCAACGCGAGCGATAGCGCCGTGATCATTTGCTGAGCCGTACCGCCGATGCCGCGGCGATCTCGATCGTCGGTTGCGCGCACGATCGCAGCGCGGTGAGCCCACCGACCGCGTCGAGCCGGGTGCGCGCTTCGCGGGCGAGCGCGGCCTTGTCGATCGGCCAGCCGATCTTGGCGTCCTTGGCGCTTCCGGGGAAGACGACATAGGCGATCCGTCCATCGGGCAGTCCCTCGCCGTTGCGCGGGTTGGGCGCCTGAACGCCGAGGGCATGCCAGAACGCGACCGACGCCTCGCCAAGCCGTTCGACTGGGCCTTCATCGGCGATGACGAACGGCGTAGTGCGGCCGGTGTCGAGGTTGGTCGCAAAGCCGATGTCGCCCATCTCGCCCATGCCGTCGGTGCGATAGATGGGCGCTGGCAAGACGATGTACGGGATCGCGGCGGCATCGACATAGCTTGCGGTGCTAGCGGGACCGGCGAATTCGGTATTCCGCAGCGATGTCATCGAGACGAAGAAGCCCTTGTACGGCCCATCCTGCTGGATCGCCGGTTTGGTCGGGTCTGCGGGGTCGGCGACAAGCACGGTCTGCCACCACGATCCGTCGGGATAGCCCGCCGCTGCAAGGCAATCGATGCCGCGGCCCGTCTCGGGGCACGTGTTGGGCACGTCGGCGGGGTGATAGGCGTTGGGCGCTCCGTCGGCGTCGACGAGCTTGTGGTCGGTCGCGAAATAATAGGCCGCGTGATCGGGGCTGAACGCGATCGGTACGCCCATATAATCGAAACCGCCCGCGGGGCAGGCGGCGTGCGCGATCGCGCTAGAGCCCGAAAAGAGGCAGCAGCTTAACGCGGTCGCCAGCAGGCGCCGGAATTTGGACACGATGGGATTTCCCCTCTGGGGCTGGGAATATGCGTGTCAAACGAGGCAGGAGGACCAAGGGTTCCGCTACTGCCCGTGCGGCATGCGCCCAGCGCGACGAGGGGAGCGGCTACGCCACCGGCTGATAGACGTAACGGAAGTACCAGACCTCGCGCCCCTGGCGGCGCGCCTTGCGTTCGTAGCGCGTCTCGGGCCAGTCGTCGGGACGCGTCAGGAAGTCGGCGGGGCCTTTCGCGCTCCACACGAAATCGCGGCGCTGGCCAAGCACCATCATCGCCCAGCGGCAATAGGTCGGATCGTCGGTGCCGAGCCGGAACTCGGCACCGGGCTTGAGCTTCGCCGCGATCAGATCGAGCGGGCCGTGATTGACCATCCGCCGCTTGGCGTGGCGCGCTTTGCGCCACGGATCGGGGTGGAGCAGATAGACGCGCGACAGCGACGCGTCGGGGAGCCGCTCCAGCACGTCGAGCGCATCGCCCATGTGGAGGCGGACATTGTCGAGCTCTTCGTCGCGGACATGCGTCAGCGCGCCGACGACGCCGTTGAGGAACGGCTCGCAGCCGATGAACCCCGTCTCGCGCCGCGCCATCGCCTGGCCGGCGAGATGCTCGCCCGCGCCGAAGCCGATCTCGACCTCGAGCGGGCAGTCCCTGCCGAACAGCGTGACGGCGTCGAGCGGGCCTTCCTCGGGGACGCTGATTTCGGGGAGCAGGCGCTCGACCAAATCGGCCTGGCCCAAGCGGAGCTTGTGCCCCTGGCGGCGGCCATAGAGGCGGCGAGTCGTCATCGGATCGGTCATCCGCGCAGCCTCTAGCGGGCGCAGCGTACGGAGCAAAGTCCCGTTGCGGTCGTTACACCGCTTCAACGAACGGGCGGACACGATGGCGCAAACGAATCAAGAGCAGACCGACGGCGGCGACGTCGAGGAACTGAAGGCCGCCAATGCGCGCGAACTGCACCGTGCGGTGCGCGAGGAGGGGCAGGAGGAGCTCGAACGCCCGATTACCTCGCTGTTCTGGTCGGGGCTGGCGGGGGGGCTGGCGATCAACGCCTCGCTGATCGCCGAGGCGGCGATCGCGGCGCATACCGCGCCGTCGCCGGCGCGGCCGCTGCTGATCGCGATCGGCTATCCGATCGGCTTTCTGATGGTGATCCTCGGGCGGATGCAGCTGTTCACCGAGAGCACGGTGACCGCGATGCTGCCGCTCGTGACCGAGCCGTCCTGGGCCGCGCTCGGGCGTACCTTGCGGCTGTGGGGGGTAGTGCTGGGGAGCAATCTGCTCGGGACCGCGCTCGTCGCGCTCGCCTTTGCAACCCTCGATCTCAGCGATCCCGCGCTGCGCGCCGGGATGCTTGAAGTGTCGATGAAGATCACCGAGCACGACATGCTCGGCACTTTCGTCAATGCGGTGCCAGCGGGTTTCCTGATCGCGATCGTTGCCTGGACCTTGCCCAATGCGCGCGAACAGGCTTTCCTGGTGGTGTTCGGGATCGTCTACGTCGTCGCGATCGGCGGGTTCAGCCATTCGGTGGTCGGATCGAGCGAAACCTTCCTGTTGCTCTTTTCGGGCAAGATCGGCGGGGGACAGGCCCTTGCGTTTCTCGTACCCGCGGTGCTCGGGAATCTGTTTGGCGGGGCAGGTCTGTTCGCTGTGCTGGCGCATGCGCAGGTGCAGGAAGAAGGCGCCTGATCCGGGCGGAGCCAATCCGCTGTCCGCGGCGTTGGGCGTGCGATAGATGGGGAGTACGCACATGAGCAAGATCGCCAAGGCCGCGCGCAAGATCGCCCATGCCGATCGCAAGGCCACGCACCTCGCCGCTGCGCATCGCGACACGCCCGTGGTCAAGCTGGCGGGGGCGGCGAGCGAGGTCGCCGACCAGCCGCCGTTGCTGCTGCTCGGCGTCGGGACGATTGTGGTCGGCGCCGTGCTGCGCCGTCCTACGGTGATCCGCAACGGCGTGCGGATGCTGGCGAGCGAAGTGCTCGCCACCGCGATCAAGAATGGCATCAAGCGCTCGATCGACCGCACGCGCCCGCAAAAGGCGATCGAGACGGGCAAGCACCGCTTCGCGCCGGGCAAGAGCGCGGCGCACGGCGATACGTCTTTCCCCTTCGGCCACACCGCCGGCGCGGTCGCGGTAGCAGGCGCGATCGCGCAGGATGTGCCGGGCGCGCTGGCCCCGGCCTATGCGGCGGCGGCGGGGGTCGCGGCGGTGCAGATGCCGCGGGGCAAGCACTACATCCTCGATACCGTCGCCGGGGCTGCGGTCGGCTTCGTCGCACAGAAGGCGACGAGCCTGATCATCCGGGCGGCCGAGCCAGCCTTGGTCCGCCTGTTCAAACGCGCGCGCTGAGCCGCTGTCCTTAACGAAACCTTCATTTCAATTCGTAAGTGCCGGTAAAACCGAACGAAATACTCATGGCCCTTAATCGATACAAAAGGGGCGTGACATGAAGCTGACATATTGGGCAAGCCTTGCGCTCGCCACCTGCATTCCGTCGCTCGCGGCGGCGCAATATAGGGTGCAATGGGCCGCGCCGGCGGCGGCGACGGCGGCGGGAGCGGGGCCTTCGGCCTATTTTCCGATGGGGATGCCGCTGCAACTGACGACGCGCACCGAACTCAACACCAAGGAAGCGCATTCGGGCGATCGCTTCTATCTCGAAGTGGCCGAACCGCTGGTCTATCATGGCCAAGTGGTGGTGCCGGTTGGATCGATCGCAGTCGGCGAAGTGATGCGGTCCGAGCGCAACGGCCATTTCGGCAAGCGCGGCCAGCTCGATGTGCGGCTCGATTATGTGCAGACCCCGTCGGGTCCGGTGCGCATTTCGGGACGCTCGGCGCGGCAGGGGACGGGGCAGGGCGTGCTCGCGATCGGCGGTGCGCTGTTCGTGTCGTGGCCAATGATATTCATTCACGGCACGAGCGGGCGGCTGCCGGCCGACTCGCCGATCACCGCCTATCTCGCCGACGATCTGCGCTTCACCGTGCGGCCCGAGGCGACCCAGGCCGCGCAGGTCATGCCCGATGTGGCGCCGCGCGCTTTGCCGGCGCGGTTCGATCCGTCGGTCTTCTCGGCCAACCGGCCGTAACGCGGGCGCCGAGCGCGGGATCAGCCCGCGCTCGGCGTTGGATCAGGCGGCGACGGCGCTCTTGAGCGCGTCGACCAGATCGGTCTTCTCCCAGGTGAAGCCATCGGCATCGGGCTCGCGCCCGAAATGGCCATAGGCGGCGGTCCGCTTGTAGATCGGCGCGTTGAGCTTGAGGTGCTCGCGGATCCCCTTCGGCGTCAGGCGAACGAGCTTGGGCAGCACTTCCTCGATTTTGGCTTCGGGAACGGTGCCCGTGCCGTGCAGATCGACATAGAGCGACAGCGGCTCGGCGATACCGATCGCGTACGACAGCTGGATCGTGCAGCGCCGCGCGAGGCCGGCGGCGACGACGTTCTTCGCCATGTAGCGCGCGACATAGGCCGCCGAGCGATCGACCTTGGTCGGATCCTTGCCCGAGAAGGCGCCGCCGCCGTGCGGGGCTGCGCCGCCGTAGGTGTCGACGATGATCTTGCGGCCGGTGACGCCTGCGTCGCCATCAGGACCGCCGATTTCGAACGCGCCCGTCGGGTTGATGTAGATCGCGGTCTTGTCGCTGATGAAGCCGTCAGGAAGGACGTCGTGCATCACGCCGCTGACATAGGCGCGCAGCTCTTCGTACAGCGCCGGATTGGCGTTGTCGCCCTGCAGGCAATAGCCCGCCTTGTGCTGCGTCGAGACGACGAGCGCGGTCGCGCGGACCGGCACTTCGTTCTCATAGGCGAGCGTGACCTGGCTCTTGGCGTCGGGCTCGAGGAACGGCGCGGCGCCCGAGTGGCGATCGGCGGCGAGGCGCTCGAGGATCTTGTGGCTGTAATAGAGCGTCGCGGGCATCAGGCCCGGGGTCTCGTCGGTCGCATAGCCGAACATGATGCCCTGGTCGCCAGCGCCTTCGTCCTTGTTCGCGCCTTCGTCGACGCCCATCGCGATCTCCGCCGACTGGCCGTGGAGATTGTTGTAGAACGCGAAGGTTTCCCAGTGGAAGCCCGACTGCTCGTAGCCGATTTCCTTGACGGTGTTGCGGACGGCCGCCTCGATCTCGGCGAGCGCGCCATCGGCCCATTCGCCATTCTCGTACACGCCCTTGCAGCGGATTTCGCCCGCGAGGACGACGAGGTTGGTGGTGGTCAGCGTCTCGCACGCGATGCGCGCATAGGGGTCCTTGCCGAGGAACAGATCGACGACGGTGTCGCTGATCTGGTCGGCGACCTTGTCGGGATGGCCTTCGGAGACCGACTCGGAGGTGAAGAGAAAATTGGAACGCATGTGTAAGATCCTCATGTTGAGGAGAGCTTCGGCCGTTGCCATGCCTGATATAAAGCTTTCCTTATATGACGCCCTATCGTGCCAAACGGCGCAATGCAAATGCCGAAAGGGCAAGGATGATCCCGATCAGGAACGCCAACGCATTGCCGAAGCGCGCGAACAGGGTGGGGGACGCGACGGGCGGGATCGGCAGTTCGATCGCGCCTGCGGTTTCGGCCGGGATCGACGCGAGGATCCTGCCGTGCGCGTCGATGATCGCCGAGATGCCCGTCGGCGTCGCCCGGATCACGGGCAGGCCCTCCTCGATCGCGCGCATCCGCGCTTGCGCCAGGTGTTCGGACTGGCCCCAATAGCCGTACCAGCTGTCGTTCGACGGCTGAAACAGCAAGGCGGGGCGGTGGCCGGGCTGGACGACGCTCCCGGAGAAGATGATTTCGTAGCAGAGTTGGAAGCCGACGCGGCCGAAGGCGGGCAGATCGAGCCCGTCGGCACCATGGCCTGGGGCGAAGTCGAAATCGCCGGGGACGAGCCGCGACAGGCCGATCGCCGAGAGGAGCGAGCGCGCGGGGAGATATTCGCCGAACGGCACCAGATGCGCCTTGTCGTACCGGCCGAGGATGCGCGCGTTCGCGTCGATCGCGAAGATCGAATTGGTGGCGCTGGTGACGGCGCCGGCACCATCGAAATTGAGCGCATTGCCGCCGGTCAGCACGACGTCGCGCGGGCCGAGCACGGCGGCGATGCGCCGGCGAACGGTTCCGGGGGTTTCGGCATAATATTGGAAGGGATAGCCGCTTTCGGGCAAATAGCGCAGCGCGCCCTCGGGCCAGACGATCAATCGCGGGGCGGGGCCGGGCTTGCCGCTGAGCCGGGCGAGCGCCTGGAGATTGGTTTCGGCATAATCGTCGCGCGGACGCTGTTCGTCGGCGGCATCGGGCTGGACGACGCGGATGCGCGGGGCGTTCGGTGCACTGGGGGCGATCGCCGGCGCGAGCGATGCAAGTGTGAGGATCGCGAGCAGCGCGACCACCGCGGCGGGCAGGCCCCAGTCGCGGCGCAGCGCCAGCAATAGCGCGCCGGCGACGAGGATCGTCACGCCCGAGAGCGCATAGGTGCCGATCCACTGTGCACTGCGCGCGACGCCGATCAGCGGCAGCCAGATCTCCGACAGCGGATTCCACGGATAGCCGGTCAGCAGCGTGCCGCGCAGATATTCGGTCGCGATCCAGGCGGTGGCGAAGAGCAGGACATAGCTGGCGTCGATCACCGGGCGACGCAGCTTCCACGCGACCGTCGCGGCGAGCATCGGGAAGATCGCGAGGTAGAGCGCGAGCAAGGCCGGCGCGATCGACCCGAGCGCATGCGGCATCGCATCCTGATAGCTGAACGCCTTGGAGATCCAGTTATTGCCGATCGCGAAATGGCCAAAGCCGAACAGCCAGCCGCGCCACAGTGCCGCTTTGCGGGTCGGCGCCTGGTGGACGAGCAGCATCCATGCCGCGAGACAGCCAAGCGTGACGGGCCACCAGCCGAGCGGTGCGAAGCCGACCGCGGCGATTCCGCCGAGCAGGAACGAGAAGAGCGCGGGGCGTTGGGTCATCGCGTGCGGCTATCGCGGGATCGGCGGAGCAACGCAACGCTGCGCTTTGATCCTCCCCCTGCGGGAGAGGATTTGGTAGGGCATGCGGATGACACGTCCTTTTCACCTGGCTTTCCCGGTTCATGACCTTGCCGCTGCGCGCGCCTTTTATGGCGGGACGCTCGGTTGTGCCGAGGGGCGTTCCTCCGACGCGTGGATCGATTTCGATCTCTACGGCCACCAGATCGTGGCGCATTTCGACCCAGCCGCGAAGCCCGTTGCCGTGTCGAACCCGGTCGACGGCCATGACGTGCCGGTGCCGCATTTCGGCGTCGTCCTGACGATGCCCGACTGGCAGGCGCTCGCCGACCGGCTCACCGCCGCCGGCACGCGCTTCGGGATCGCGCCGCACCTGCGCTTCGTCGGGCAGCCGGGCGAGCAGGCGACGATGTTCTTTTATGACCCCTCGGGCAACGCGCTCGAGTTCAAGGCGTTTGCCGATGACGCGATGATCTTCGCGACATGAAGGATTTGTGATGAGCGACCCGATCACCCTCGAAATTCCGCACAAGCTCGGGCTGGCGGGCGCTCGCGCGCGCGTCGAGGGCGGGGTCGGCAAGATCGTCGAAATGGTGCCTGGCGCGACCTCGGTCGATCATCATTGGGAGGGCGATACGATGCACTTCACCGTCGCCGCGCTCGGCCAGCGCGTTGCGAGCCGGCTGACGGTGGCGCAGGACAAGGTGCGCGCCGAGATCGATCTGCCGATCTTCCTCCGCCTCTTCGCCGACAAGATCCGCGCGAAGCTGGCGAAGGAAGCGCCCAAGATGCTGGAGTAGCCGCTAGGCGGTAGCGCTTTACCGTGCGCTCACCCGCCAGATCGTGTTGCCGACATCGTCCGCGACCAGCAGCGCGCCGGCTTGGTCGGTGATCACCCCGACCGGCCGCCCCTGCGCTTCGCCCTTGGCGTTGAGGAAGCCCGTCAGCACGTCGACCGGCTTGCTGCCCTTGACCGGGAAGCCGGTGGCACCGAACGGCACGAACGCGACCTTGTAGCCCGAAACCGGCACGCGGTTCCACGAGCCATGTTCGCCGACGAACGCGCCGTTGGCGAACTTGCCGCCAAGCTTGGCGTCGGTCGCGAAGGTCAGGCCGAGTGCCGCGACGTGCGGGCCCATCGCGTAATCGGGGCGCTTGGAATATTCCTGCAGCGCGGGGTTTTCAGGCTTCACGCGGGCGTCGGGATAGCCGCCCCAATAATACCAGGGCCAGCCGAAATTGTCGCCAAGCCCGACGCGGGTGATGTAATCGGGGACGATGTCCGAACCGAGCATGTCGCGCTCGTTGACCGCGACCCACAAAGCGCCCGACTTGGGCTCGAACGCCATGCCCTGCGGGTTGCGCAGGCCGGCGCCGAACACGCGGAAGGTCTTCGCCTTGGGATCGACCTGAAGGATGTTGGCGCGGAATTTCTCGGCGTCGAGGCCGTTGTCGGCGATGTTGCTCGACGATCCGACGCCGACATAGAGCAGCCCGTCGGGCCCGGCGAGCAAGGTGCGCGCCCAGTGATTGCCGCCGCCATTGAGCGGGATGACCTTTTCGGGCTTGGCGGTGATCTGGGTCTGGCCGGGCGTGAAGGGCACGCGGACCAGCGCGTCGGTGTCGGCGATATAGAGCTGGCCGTCGAGCAGTGCCATGCCGGTCGGCGAGTTGAGCCCCGAGATTAGCACGGTGCGCGTTTCGGCGATCCCATCACCATTGGTGTCGCGCAGCAGCGTGATGCGGTTGGGCGAGGCGACGCCGGCGCCGCCCTTCTTCATCAGATAGCCCATCACGACATCGGCCACGCCCTTGGTCGCGCGCGGCGGCGAGTTGGTCTCGGCGACGAGGACGTCGCCATTGGGCAGGCGATAGAGCCAGCGTGGATGATCGAGCCCGGTGGCGAAGGCGGCAACCTTGAGGCCGGGCGCGGCAACGGGGGTCGCGCCGTTCTTCCAGCCGATCGCATCGGCGACCTTGATGGTCGGGATCGTCTGTTCGCGCGGGGCAGAGATGGTCGGACGGTCACCCTCGACCGCGCTTGCCGAAAGCTGGGCGGGTTCGGGCTGGAACAGCCACCAGAGGAGCCCGATCGCGACCAGAACGACGATCGCGAGGATGATGAGGATGTGTTTACGCATGGAGTGGAAATAGGCGGCGAAGGCGGGCAGGGGAAGCGCGTTCTCGCCGCGCGCGGTGACAAAGAATACCCCTCGCCTTCAGGGGAGGGGTAGGGGGTTGGGGGACGCCTCGCCGAGATCGGCGCTTGTGACGTCCCCACCCCAACCCCTCCCCTGAAGGGGAGGGGCTAAGTCTGTACTTAGGCGACCGCAGGCTCGCCACGGACATGACCCGAGGCCAGGTCGAAGCGGTCGGCGTTCATCACCTTGACCCACGCCTTGACGAAGTCCTTCACGAACGTGTCGCCGGCATCGCCCGAGGCATAAACCTCGGCCAAGGCCCGGAGCTGCGAGTTGGCGCCGAACACCAGGTCGGTGCGCGAGGCGGTCCACTTTTCCTCGCCGGTCTCGCGCAGCGTGCCGAGATATTCCTCGTCGCTGTCGTCGCTGATCTGCTTCCACGCGGTCTGCATGTCGAGCAGATGCACGAAGAAGTCGTTGGTCAACTGGCCCTTGCGGTCGGTGAACACGCCATGCTTCTCGGCCTTGGGGTGGTTGGCGCCGATGACGCGCAGGCCGCCGACCAGCACCGCCATCTCAGGCGAGCTGAGACCCAGCAACTGCGCGCGGTCGACCAGCAATTCCTCGGTCGGAACGCTGAACTTGACCGAGAGATAGTTGCGGAAGCCGTCGGCCTTGGGCTCGAGCACATCGAAGCTCTCGGCGTCGGTCTGCTCGGCCGAAGCGTCGGTACGACCCGGCGCGAAGGGCACTTCGATCGCGTGGCCCGCTGCCTTGGCAGCCGCTTCCACGCCGACCGAGCCGCCGAGCACGATCAGATCGGCGATCGACACCTTCTTCGCTCCCTTGCCGTCGAAATCGGCCTTGATGCCTTCGTAGACACCCAGCACCTTGGCGAGCTGCTCGGGCTGGTTGACCTCCCAATCCTTCTGCGGGGCCAGGCGGATGCGCGCACCGTTGGCGCCGCCGCGATGGTCCGAATGGCGATAGGTCGAGGCCGATGCCCAGGCCGTCGTCACCAGCTCGGCAACCGAAAGCCCGGAATTGGCGATCGCCTGCTTGAGGCCGGGAACGTCGCTCGCGTCGATCTGCGCATAATCGGCAGCGGGGATCGGATCCTGCCAGATCAGGTCTTCGGCGGGAACGTCGGGACCGAGATAGCGGACCTTCGGCCCCATGTCGCGATGCGTCAGCTTGAACCAGGCGCGCGCAAAGGCATCGGCGAACGCCGCCGGGTCCTTCTGGAAGCGCTTGCTGATCTCGAGGTACGCCGGGTCCTTCTTGAGCGCCATGTCGGCGGTCGTCATCATCGTCGGGACCTTGACGCCGGGCGTGTGCGCCTTGGGGGCAAGCGTTTCCTCGGGGTTGCCGACCGGCTGCCACTGGTGTGCGCCCGCCGGGCTCTTCACCAGCTCATATTCGTGATCGAGCAGCATGTCCCAATAGGTCTGATCCCAGGTGATCGGCGTCGGGGTCCAGGCGCCTTCGATCCCCGAGGTGATCGTGTCGTCGCCCATGCCGGTGCCGTGCGTCGACACCCAGCCCATGCCCTGCGTCGCGATGTCCGCGCCTTCCGGCTCGACGCCGACGAGCGAGGCATCACCCGCGCCGTGCGCCTTCCCGAAGGTGTGGCCGCCGGCGGTGAGCGCAACGGTTTCCTCGTCGTTCATGCCCATGCGCGCGAAGGTCTCGCGCATGTCGCGCGCCGAGCCCATCGGGTTGGGGCAGCCGCCGGGGCCTTCCGGGTTGACGTAGATGAGGCCCATCTGGATCGCGGCGAGCGGGTTTTCGAACGCCTTGCCCGATTCCTCGTTGATGCGGGTTTCACCGAGCCACTCTTCTTCGGTGCCCCAGTAAATGTCCTTGAGCGGCTCGAACACGTCCTCGCGTCCGCCACCGAAGCCGAACACCGGGCCGCCCATCGATTCGATACCGACGTTGCCGGCCATGATGAACAGATCGGCCCAGCTCAGCTGCTTGCCGTACTTCGCCTTGATCGGCCACAACAGGCGGCGCGCCTTGTCGAGGTTGCCGTTGTCCGGCCAGCTGTTGAGCGGCGCGAAGCGCTGCGAGCCCGACGACGAGCCGCCGCGACCGTCACCGGTGCGATAGGTGCCGGCCGAGTGCCACGCCATGCGGATAAAGAACGGGCCGTAATGCCCGTAATCGGCCGGCCACCACGGCTGGCTGTCGGTCATCAGCGCGGTCAGGTCGCGCTTCACCGCGGCGTAATCGAGCGTGTTGAAGGCTTCGGCATAGTCGAAGTCGTCGCCCATCGGGTTGCCCGACAGGCCGTTCTGCTGAAGGATTTCGAGGCTGAGCTGGTTGGGCCACCAATCGCGATTGGTGCGGCCGAGCAGCGAGCGGAGCGCGGCGGGCTCCTTGCTCGGATCGCTCAGCGGGCTGCCTGAGGTAATGGCGTCCATGTGTCTCTCCATGTGTCGAGGCTTGTGATCTCGAAAGGGAAGATGCCATGAACGCCGTGATCGAGGAAATGTATTAAACCGCAGAGAGTGATCGACCGGGTGATTTCTGCGGCCGACCGTCAGCCGTCGCGACCCTCGGGTTCGGCCTTGGGCGGATGCAGCCGCAGGCCAAGCACGCGGCGCGTATCCGCGGCGGTGACTTCGAGCGTCCAGCCGCTGTCGTGGACGATGCATTCCCCGACTTGCGGGACATGGCCTGCGAGCACCGCGGCGAGACCGCCGATCGTGTCGATATCGCCATCGACCTCGGCGAGCCGCGGGTCGATCGTCTCGCCGACATCTTCCAGCTCGGCGCGTGCATCGGCTTCCCAGGCGCCGCCGTCGAGCGGCACGAGCAAGGCCTCGGGGGCATCGTCATGCTCGTCCTCGATATCGCCGACGATTTCCTCGATCAGATCCTCGATCGTGACAAGACCTTCGGTGCCGAAATATTCGTCGAGCACGATCGCCAGATGGACGCGCTTCTGGCGCATGTCGGCGAGCAGATCGAGCGCGCCGCGCGACATCGGCACATAGAGCGGCTCGCGGATCAAATCGGCAATGCTCGGCGGGTGCGGCGCACCGGTCGCGAGGATGCCGAACACATCCTTGATATGGACCATGCCGATGATCGTATCGAGCTTCTCGCGATAGACGGGCAGGCGGCTGTGGCCGGCCTCGGCAAACAGCGCGACGAGGTTGGCGAAGCTGGTGCGCTCCTCGACCGCCACGATATCGGCACGCGGCACGCCGACGTCGCCGGCATCGCGCTCGCCGAAATGAAGCAGGTTGCGCACCATCGTGCGTTCGAGCGGCGAGAGATCGCCCTTGGCGTCGGGCGCGGGGTCATCCTCATGCGCATCGATCGCTTCCTCGAGCGTCGCGCGGAGCGATTCGTCGCCGGTGTGACCTGAGATCCAGCTGCGGAAGCTCCGCCAGATGCTGGTTTCCGCGTGCTGGGCACCGCCGAGATGGCTGGCGGTGCCGGCAATACTTTGGCCGTCGGGCATGGCGGTCAGTTAGTCCTCTTCGATGAGATAGGGATCGGCAAGGCCAAGACTCTTCAGCGCGTCGATCTCGATCGCCTCCATCGCCTCGGCCTCCATGCCGCCCATGTGATCATAGCCTAGCAAATGCAGCGTGCCATGCACGAATAAATGCGTTGCGTGATCTTCGAGGCTGACGCCTTTTTCCATCGCCTCGCGCGCGCAGGTCTCGTGCGCGAGCACGATGTCGCCGAGGAGGACCTCGCCATCGTCGCTGTTCTGCCCGATCGTGTCGAGCAGGTCGGCTTGCACCATCGGGAAGGAGAGCACGTTGGTCGGCTTGTCCTTCTGGCGATATTGCGCGTTGAGGACCTGCACCTCGGCGTCGGTGGCGAGGCGGATCGAGACCTCGACCGTGGCGGCGCCGGTGACGAGCTCGCCATGCGGCGTGCGCGAGAGCGCGGCGGTGGCGGCGCGGGTGGCGAGCGCTTCCCAGTCGTGCTCGGGCCAGACGTCTTCGTGGGAGAGGGCGATTTCAAGCATCAGGCAAGGTCCGTCTTTGCAAAGTCGTTGCCCTTGTACAGGAGCGTGGCCTTATTGGTCTTGGCACAGGCATAGGCGAAACAGTCGCCCATGTTGAGCTTGGCGGAATGGCCGCTGTTGCGGCCGTAGGTCTGGTAAGCGTCAAGTGCAGCGATCAGTTCCGTCGATCCGACATCGACCAAACGCAAGGACAGCAACTCGGCCGACTCTTCCACCAGTGCGCGCGCTTCCGGCACCGATAAGCCGCCGCGCTTGCGGACCGCGCTTACGGTTTCCCAGCACGACATCGCAGACCAGAGCGAGTCGGCTTCCGCCAGCACGGTTTGACGGAAGCGGTCGCGCTCCGGTTCATTGGTGATCATGGCGACGAGCGCGGAGGCATCGACGAACAGGGTCAATCCGGGTCCTCGCCCCACATCTCGTCGAAAAACGCTTTGTCGGCATCTGCGCCCGCTGTTGGCGGAAAGCTGTGGCTGGCCCACAACGCATCCAATTTCTCGCGCGCCGAGATCTGCGGCGCGGCGCGGTCGAGTTCGGCCTCTCGCGCTGCGGCGAGTTCGCGGACAAGCGCGGTCTTGGTGAGGCCCGACCGTTCGGCGACGCGAGTCACCAGGGCAGCGGTTTCCTCATCCTTGATGTAAAGCGATGCCATCTTCCGTCTCCGGGGATATCCGTTCCTTATAGGTCAGGATATCCCCGCTTTCAATCAGCTTGCGCCTTCATATGCCTCGACGATGCGTCCGACGATCGGGTGCCGCACAACGTCGCCCGAGCCGAAGCGACAGATCGACAGGCCTTCGACTCCCTCGAGCCGCCCGACCGCATCGTTCAACCCGGACGCATTCATGCCGCCGGGCAGATCGGTCTGCTTGGGATCGCCGCACACCACCATCCGGCTGTTCTCGCCGAAGCGGGTGAGGAACATCTTCATCTGCGCGGGCGTGGTGTTCTGCGCCTCGTCGAGGATGATGAAGGCGTCGGCCAGCGTACGTCCGCGCATGAAGGCGATCGGCGCGATCTCGATCTCACCGCTGGCGATGCGGCGCTCGACCTGCTCGGCAGGCAGGCAGTCGTTGAGCGCGTCGTAGAGCGGGCGAAGGTAGGGATCGACCTTCTCCTTCATGTCGCCGGGGAGGAAGCCGAGCTTCTCGCCCGCCTCGACCGCGGGGCGCGACAGGATGAGGCGCTGGATGCTGCCGGTGATGAGCTGCGCGACGGCCTGCGCGACCGCGATATAGGTCTTGCCGGTGCCCGCTGGCCCGAGCGCGAAGATGATGTCGTTGTTGAGGAGTTGACGCATGTAATGCGCCTGCGCGATCGTGCGCGGGACGATTGTCTTCTTGCGCGTGCGGATCATGATCTGCGGGACGGCGCCGCCGCCGGCATCGGCCTGGATGATCCCGGCGAGCGTCGGCTCGCTCGACATCGCGATCACGGCGTCAATCAGCCCGGTATCGACCACTTCGCCGCGTACGATGCGATTGTAGAGCCCGTGCAGCACGTCGCGTGACTGGGCGACCGCCTCGGCGCTGCCCTCGAGCCCGACCTTGTTGCCGCGCGCAGTGATGTAGACGCCAAGCTTGTTCTCGAGCGCGAGCAGGTTCTGATCGAATTCGCCGAACAGCTGCGCCATCAATTGGGGACGATCGAACACGAGTTCGGTGCGGCTGCGATCACCGGATTGCGCGGGGACGGGCTTGCGGCTCATGCGGTTCCTTAACGTCGGAGGGTGAGCAAAAGGTAGGGGGTGCGGCGCGGATAGATAGGTGGCGATCGGAATATTCCGATGCGGCGCCCGCAGGCGCTGGGCTCGCGCGCGAGGATCAGCGGCGCAGGCCGATCCGTTCGAGCACGATGCGTCCGCCCGACAGCAGGATCATGCCGACGCCGGCCGCGATATAGACCCACAAGGCCGCCGGATTGCGCTTCCATTGCGGCGGCACGAGTTCGGTCGGAGCGGGTTTGCGCATGGGCTGGTTTTGCGCTTTTTGTTGTGCGGTGTCGAGAGTTTCTGCGCCTCCCCTCCCTGGAAGGGAGGGACTGGGGGTGGGTCAGCCTAGGGCAGGCGTCCGGCGTAACAACGGGCCGACCCACCCCCGACCCCTCCCTTTCAGGGAGGGGAGGATTTAGGCGGGCCGCTGCCCAAGCATCGAATTCGCACCCGCCTCGGCCAGCGTCACTTCGACCAGGTCGCCGATCGCCGCATCACTCACCAGATGGACCGATTGCAGCCACGGGCTCTTGCCGATCAACTGGCCGGGCAATTTGCCAGCGCGTTCCATCAACACCTGGCACGTCCGCCCGACGGTCGCCGCATTGAACGCCGCCTGGTCGCGGTTGAGCGCGGCCTGAAGGCGCTGGAGGCGGTCGTCCATCACGTCTTCTGGAACTTGATCGCCCATCGTCGCCGCGGGCGTTCCGGGGCGCGGGCTGTATTTGAAGCTGTACGCCTGCGCATAGCCGACGGCATCGACGAGGCTCAGCGTTTCGAGGAAATCGGCCTCGGTCTCGCCGGGGAAGCCGACGATGAAATCGCCCGACAGCGCGATGTCGGGCCGTGCGGCGCGGACGCGGTCGAGGATGCGCAGATACGAATCGCGGCTGTGGCTGCGGTTCATCGCCTTGAGGATGCGGTCGCTGCCCGCCTGCACCGGCAGATGCAGGAACGGCATCAGCTTCTCGACCTGCGCATGCGCGTCGATCAGCCCCTGCGTCATGTCGTTGGGGTGGCTCGTCGTGTAGCGAATCCGCGCGAGTCCCGGGATCGCATCGAGCGCGGCGATCAAATCGTGCAAGCCCCGCGCGCCATCGCTCCACGCGTTGACGTTCTGGCCGAGCAGCGTGAGCTCGCGCGCTCCGGCGTCGACCAATGCCTTGGCCTCGTCGACGATCTGCCCCCAGCTGCGCGAGACCTCGCCGCCGCGGGTATAGGGCACGACGCAATAGGTGCAGAACTTGTCGCAGCCTTCCTGCACCGTCAGGAACGCGCTCGGCGGTACGCGGCGGCGTGCGGGGAGGTGGCCGAACTTGAGGTCGACCGGCATGTCGGTATCGAGCGCCGCTTCGCCGCGCGCGGCCTTCGCCACAAGATCGGGAAGGTTGTGATAGGCTTGCGGGCCAACGACGACGTCGACCTTGGCGCGGCGCACGATCTCGGCGCCCTCGGCCTGTGCGACACAGCCGGCGACGGCGATCATCGGGGTGCGGCCCTGCTTGCCAGCATCCTTGCGCAGCCGGCCGATGTCCGAATAGACCTTCTCGGTCGCGCGCTCGCGAATGTGGCAGGTGTTGAGCACGACGAGGTCGGCGTCCTTGGGATCAACCTGCGTCAGTCCCTGCGCGGCCATCAGCTCGCCCATGCGGTCGCCGTCATAGACGTTCATCTGGCAGCCGAACGATTTTACGGCGTACGTCTTGGGAGCGGTCTTGGGGGCGGTGGTGGCGTCTGACATGATCGGCGGCGCTATAGGCGCAAAAGCGCCGCGGCAGAACCCCTGCTAGTGGTTATCGCCTGACAGTTGAGTCCGATTAGGGATTCCCGTCGCCGTTTTGCCGTGCGAGTCATCGGGGATGCGAAGTGGTATAATCATCGACCTTGCGTCGGCGGACCGAGAGCGTCTCGAGCGGATCTGCAAGGATCGTAACGCGCCCCAAAAGCACGTCTGGCGCGCCAAGATCGTGCTTTTGAGCGCCGAGGGGATCGGCACCAGCGAGATCATGCGGCGGACGGCCACATCGAAGACATGCGTGTGGCGCTGGCAGGAGCGGTTCATGCAGGAAGGGGTGGAGGGGCTGCTGCGCGACAAGACCCGTCCGTCGCGCATCCCTCCCCTAACCGCGGAGGTTGTCGCATGGGTAGCGAGCCGGACGCATGAGGCGCCGCCGGGTGAGACGACCCATTGGACAGCCTCGCTGATGGCCCGCGAAGCCGACATCAGCGCCAGTTCGGTTCACCGGATCTGGCGCGCCCACGGCCTCCAGCCTCACCGCGTTCGGCAGTTCAAGCTGTCCAATGATCCCGAGTTTATCGACAAGCTTCGCGATGTCGTGGGCCTTTATGTCGCGCCGCCCGCCCACGCGATCGTCCTGTCGTTCGACGAGAAGAGCCAGATCCAGGCCCTCAACCGATCCCAGCCCGGCCTGCCGCTGAAAAAGGGGCGGGCCGGCACCATGACCCATGATTACAAGCGCAACGGCACCACTACGCTCTTTGCCGCGCTCAACATCCTCGACGGGACCGTGATCGGCCGCAACATGCAACGGCACCGCCACCAGGAATTCATCCGCTTTCTCAATCTGATCGAAGCGCGCGTGCCCGCCGGCAAGGCGATCCATGTGATCCTCGACAATTACGCCGCTCACAAGCACCCCAAGGTTCGCGAGTGGCTCGAGCGCCACCCGCGCTTCACCTTCCACTTTACGCCTACGTCCTGTTCCTGGCTCAATGCCGTCGAGGGCTTCTTCGCCAGGCTGACCAACCGTCGACTCAAACGCGGCGTGTTTCATTCGCTCGTCGACCTTCAGGCCGCCATCAACCGCTTCCTGGTCGAGCACAACGAAAGCTCAAAGCCCTTCGTCTGGACCGCCGACCCCGATAAAATCATCGCCGCCGTCAGACGCGGGCACCAAGTGTTAGATTCGGACCACTAGGCGGTCGGCGCGGGGCGATCGAGACCGGCGGCGAGCGCGGCGGGGAGGGTGGTGCCTTTGCCCGCCCAGGCATCATGCCCGATGAACGGCGGGACGGGCCCGCACATCACCACCGACAGCGCTGCCTCGATCCGCCGCTTGCTCTCGGCGGCGATCAGCTTGCGGCCTGGGAAGTCGCGCGGATAGAAGGGTTCGAGGAAGTGCACCGCGACGCGGAACCGCTCTTTGCGCGCCAGCAGCCGCATCGCATTGGCCTTGCCGGTCTCGTCGCCGATCCAGGCGATGTCGGCGCCGACCGGGCCGTAATCGAGCAGCACCGGCTGGACCATCACGCCCGGCGGCGGCGGCTCGAGCACCTTGAGCATCGGCGTCTTGAACGGCAGCAGCGAGCGGCCATCGGTGGTCGTGCCCTCGGGGAACACCGTGACCGACCAATTCTCGGCGAGCGTCTCGCGCAAGGCGTTGATCTGCTCGGCAACGCCCAGGCGATCCTCGCGGGCGACGAACACGGTACGGTTGAGCGTCGCGAGCCAGCCGACCACCGGCGCCTCGCGAATTTCGGCCTTGGCGACGAAGGCGGTACCGCTCGCACCGGCGATCGCGAGGATGTCGATCCAGCTGACGTGATTCGCGACGTAGAAGACGTCGCGCTTGAGCGGCACGCCGACGACGCGCACGCGCGCGCCGCAGATCCGCGCCGCGGTGCCGAGGAACAGTCGCGGCCAAGGCGACGAGAGCCGCACCGTCCGCCACAGATAATGCAGCGGAATGGCGAGCAGCAGCGTCACCGCGAGCAGGCTCACGCGTGTCCACAGCCGAACCCAGCCGAGCCAAGAGATCGGGGGCGGGCGGCCGGCGGCCGCCTCGGCCCGCGCGGACGCGCGGGCCGCAGCCGCTTCAGCCCTTGCGGTCAAGGACGACGCCGTACAATTCCATGCGGTGATCGACCAGGCGGAAGCCCAGACGTTCGGCGATCGCCTTCTGCAGCTGCTCGAGTTCCGGATCGACGAATTCGATGACCTTGCCGGTCTCGACGTCGATCAGATGATCGTGATGCGCCTCGGGCGCGGGCTCGTAGCGCGAGCGGCCGTCGCCGAAGTCGTGGCGGTCGAGGATGCCGGCTTCCTCGAACAGGCGTACGGTGCGGTACACCGTCGCGATCGAAATACCGGGATCGATCGCCGAGGCGCGTTCATAGACCTTCTCGACATCGGGATGGTCTTCGGCATCCGACAGCACGCGTGCGATGACACGCCGCTGGTCGGTGATGCGCAGGCCCTTTTCGGCGCAGAGGGCTTCAAGATCGATATGACGCGGCATCCGGCCGATGTAGGCGCTTCGGACTTGTTGCGAAAGGGGATAGTGAGTCGCAATAAGCCGGGCCGCACGGGACGGCAGGCCCCTCCCCGTCGCGGGAAGGGGCAGTGTCAATGGCTCAGCGCGCGGCGACCTTGCGGCGCTTGGTGCCCAGACCGATCTTCTTGGCGAGCGTGCGACGCTGCTCGGCATAGTTGGGCGCGACCATCGGGTAATCGGCAGGAAGATTCCACTTCGCGCGATATTGCTCGGGGGTCATCTGGTAATGCGTCATCAGATGGCGCTTGAGCATCTTCAGCTTCTTGCCGTCTTCGAGGCAGACGATGAAGTCGGGCTTGATCGAAGAGCGCACCGAAACCGCAGGTTCCTGCTTGATGGTTTCGACGGGGGCAGGGCCGCCAAGGCCAGCCAGAGCGCCATGAACGTTGGCAATCAATACCGGCAGATCCGAAACTGCGACGCTGTTGTTGCTGACATGTGCTGCAACAATGTCGGCGGTTAGCGTTATCAGGGTCTCCTGCAGTTCATCCATCACGTCCATAATAATCCTTTCACAATTCATTGGGCGGCATGTGACATGCCTCCGCACGGCGGCCTATCGGCGCTCCAATCTCCCTGTGCAAGCAGTAATGACTGAATGACAAAAGGTTTAAGCTATTGTGCGACGATACGTCAGTGCGTCGTAAGTCTGCCCGGCCTGTCCGCGATAGTAATCGCGGCGCCGGCCTGCGATCATAAAGCCTTCGGAACTATATAGTTTGATCGCGTCATTGTCGCTGCGCACTTCGAGATGGATGCTCGTCGCGCCCTGCATTCCGGCATCGGCGATCACCGCGCGGAGCAACGCACCGGCGACGCCGCGGCGGCGCAAATGCGGGGTCGTGGCGAGCAACAGCAGTTCGGCTTCGTCAAGGACGCGGCGCGACAGCGCGAAACCGGCGGATTCGCCGGCCAGTTCAGCGATGGTCAGCCAGACGCCTGGCATCGCAAGCAGCCCGAGCACCTGATTGTGCGTCCACGCCTCGCCGAACCGTGGATCGAACGCCGCCTGCATCACGCGATCGACGCTCGCCAGATCGGCGACCGCGCCCGATCGCAACGCGATGCCGATCGTCGTGCTCATGGCGCAGGCACGAGCGGCTTCGCGTCGGGCGCGCGGCCATAGATCGGCTTGGGTTCGAGCGTCGCCCAATGGGGCGGGAGCAGTCCCGCGTCGGCGGCGTCGGGCAGGCGCGGGTCGGCCGCGATGCTGGGATCGAGTGCGGTCAGGAAGCGCACGCCGCTGCCAATCGCGCGACGCCCGGCGAGCGCGGAAAGCGCCGCTTCGGGCTTGAGCGATGCGAAGGGACCGGTGTCCCGATAAGGCGGGGCGAAACCTTGCATGAAGACCTCGCCATGCCCGCCTTCGAGGATGACCGCAAGATCGTCGCTGGCGTCGTCGGCGAACGCCGTCGCGGCGAGCAGATGGAGCGAGGTATAGCCCGTCAGTCGCGCGCCCCAGCCGAGCGCGAGCCCGCGTGCGGCGGCGATGCCGACGCGGATGCCGGTGAAGCTGCCCGGACCGCAATCGACCAGGATCGCGTCGGCGCGGCCACCACCCGGCAAGTCGGCGATCATCGGAATCAGGCGCTCGGCATGGCCGCGCCCGACGACTTCATGCGCCTGGGCGATGACCACGCCGTGCTCGATGAGCGCCACCGAGCAGGCGGCGGTGGCGGTTTCGAGGACGAGCGTGCGCGACAAGGGCGTCAGGCGAGCGTGTTGAACTTGTCGAACGCCGGGCGGGGCAGGCGACCGAAAATCGTCGAAGGGTCGCCGTGGCCGAGTGTGGCGATGAAGTTGGTGCTGACGCCCGGCGTGTCGGCGAAGAACGCGGCGTCGACCGCCTTGCCGTCGAACCCCGACATCGGCCCGGTGTCGAACCCGAGCGCGCGCGCCGCGATCAGGAAATAGGCGCCCTGCAGCGTCGAGTTGCGGAACGCGGATTCGGCGCGGCCGGTCTCGCTCGCGAACCACGGGCGCGCATCGACATGCGGGAAGAGTTCAGGGAGGTGGTGGTGGAAGTCGCGATCCATCGCGATGATCACCGTGACGGGCGCCTTGCGCACCTTGGCGGCGTTCGAGTCCGAGCAGCAGGCGGCGAGCTTTTCCTTGGCGTCATCGCTGGTGCACCAGACAAAGCGCCCGGGCAGCTGGTTGGTCGCGGTCGGTCCCCATTTCATCAGATCCCAGATCGCGTGCAGATCCTCTTGGCGAACCGGTTGATCGGTATAGCCGTTATAGGTGCGCGCGGTGCGGAAGATCTGGTCGAGTGCTGCGTCGTCGAGGATGGCCATGCTCAAACTGCTCGCACTTCGGTGACTTCGGGGACGTAATATTTGAGCAATTGCTCGATGCCGTTCTTGAGCGTCGCGCTCGACGACGGGCAACCGGCGCATGCGCCCTGCATCGCGAGGAACACCTTGCCCTTGTCGAAACCACGATAGACGATGTCGCCACCGTCATTGGCGACCGCCGGACGAATGCGCGTCTCGATCAGATCCTTGATCTGTGCGACGATGTCGGCGTCGGCGGGATCGTCGTTGAACGAGTCCTCGGCCGGGACCGCGATGCCGCCGGCATTGCCTGGCTTGAACAAGGGCATGTTCGCGCTGAAATGATCGAGCAGCAGGCCGAGCACGTCGGGCTTGAGCCCCGCCCAATCGACCCCGGCTGCGGCAGTGACCGAGACGAAGTCGCGCCCGAAGAACACGCCGGTCACGTCGCCCAACCCAAACAGGGCGTCAGCGAGTGGGGAGGCCTCGGCTTCCTCGGGCGTGACGAAATCGCGGGTGCCCGCTTCCATCACGACACGGTTGGGCAGGAATTTGAGCGTCGCCGGGTTGGGCGTCGTTTCGGTTTCGATCAACATGCCAGCCATGTGGCGCGCAGGGGCGGCGGGTGCAAGGGTGGATATGGAAACGCTGGGGTGCTGGCGGTCGCCGCTTTCCGCCGCTATCTACGCGGGATGATCTCGCCCTCGCGTATGACGCGCTTCGCCTTTGCTTCCCTCCTGGTCCTGGCTGCCGTGCCGCAGGTCGTAGCCCAGACCGCTCCTGCGCAGCCCGCGCTGCGGGCCGCCAACGCGCCGGTCGACCCGCAAAGCGCGATCGCGAGCCGCGATGCGTGGCTCTACAAGGGCAGCGACATCACGCCCGATCCGGCGTGGCATTTCGGGACGCTCAAGAACGGGCTGCGCTATGCGGTGCGCAAGAACGGCGTCCCGCCGGGGCAGATCTCGATGCGCGTTCGGATCGACGCGGGGTCGCTCTACGAGACCGATCCCGAGCGCGGCTTTGCGCATCTGATCGAGCATCTCTCGTTCCGCGGCTCGCAATATGTCCCCGATGGCGAGGCCAAGCGCATCTGGCAGCGGATGGGCACCACTTTCGGCTCGGACACCAACGCCTCGACCACGCCGACGCAGACCGTCTACAAGCTCGATCTACCGAGCGCGACCGAGGCGGGGATCGACGAGAGTCTCAAGATCCTGTCGGGCATGGTCTCGAACCCCAATATCACGCCGACCGCGCTTGGTGCCGAGCGCCCTGCGGTGCTGGCCGAGCAGCGCGAGCAGCCGGGCGCACAGGTGCGCGTGATCGACGCGCTGAATGCGACCTTCTTCGCCGGGCAGCCGCTCGCCGATCGTTCGCCGATCGGGCACGTCAAGGAGCTCGAGGCGGCGACCGCTGAAACCGTGCGTGCGTTTCACGATCGCTGGTATCGCCCCGAGCGCACGCTCGTCGTGATCGCCGGCGATTTTGACCCGGCCAAGCTCGAGACGATGGTCGCGAAGAATTTCGGCGGGTGGAAGGGCATCGGCCCCAATCCCGCCGATCCCGATTTCGGCCAGCCCGACCCGAAGCAGACCACCACCAAGGCGGTGGTCGAGCCGGGCATCCCGACGCGGATCGAAATGGCGATCGTGCGGCCGTGGCATTACAACGACGATACCATCATCTTCAACCAGAAGCGGCTCGCCGATTTCATCGCGCTCTCGGTGATCAACCGTCGGCTCGAGACGCGCGCGCGCTCGGGTGGCAGCTATATCGCGGCGGCAGTGCGGCTCGACGATCCTTCGCGCTCGGCCAATGGCACGTTCGTGACGATCCTGCCGGTCGGCTCGGCCTGGGATCCGGCGTTGAAGGACGTGCGCGCGGTGATCGCTGACGCGCAGGCCTCGGCGCCGACCAAGGCCGAGATCGAGCGCGAGCTCGCCGAGCAGCGCGTGTCGTTCAAGACGCAAGTCGACACGTATCGCGCCGAGGCGGGGAGCAAGGAAGCCGACGACATGGTCCAGGCGCTCGACATTCGCGAGACGACGACCTCGCCGGCGGTGATCCAGGGCGTGTTCGAGGATGCCGAGAAGAAGGGCTTCTTCACGCCGGACAAGATCCTCGCCGCGACCAAGCGGCTGTTCCAGGGCACCGCGACGCGCGCGCTGATCTCGACGCCAACGGCCGAGCCAGGGATCGAGACGACGCTCGCCAATGCGCTCAAGGTCGACGTGAAGGGCTTGGCCGGCAAGCGCGCGCGCCAGGGCAATGTGACCTTTGCCAGCCTGCCCAAGCTCGGCGCGCCGGCGACGATCCTCTCGAACACGCCGATCAAGGAGTTCGAGATGCAGGAGTATAACCTGTCGAACGGCGTGCGCGTGCTCGTCTATCCGACGACGTCGGAGGACAGCCGCGTCTATGTCCGCGTACGCTTCGGCGCCGGCTATAACGCGCTGCCGTCGAACAAGGAGACTCCCGCCTGGGCGGCCGACCTCGCGCTCACCGCAGGGGGTATCGGCAAGCTCAATCAGGGCGATCTCGACGCGCTCACCTCGGGTCGGCGGATCGGGCTTGATTTCGGGATCGACGAGGATGCCTTCACCTATAATGCACTGACCTCGCCGACCGACCTCGACGATCAGTTGAAGCTGATCGCCGCCGCGCTCACCGCGCCCGCATGGGATCCGGCGCCGGTGCTGCGCGCGCGCGCGGTCGCGGTGTCGTCTTATGCCGGATCGAACGCGTCGCCGACGGGCGTGCTGTCGCGCGATCTCGATCGGTTGCTGCGCGACGGCGACCCGCGCTGGGGTACGCCAAGCCTCGACGCAATCAACGCGACGACGCCCGCCGCCTTCCGTGCCTTGTGGGAGCCGTTGCTCAAGACCGGGCCGATCGAGGTAATGGTGTTCGGCGACGTCAAGGCCGATGTCGCGATCGCCGCGGTGCAGAAAACGCTCGGCGCGCTGCCACCGCGCACCGCGACGACCGAGCAGACCCCGCCGCCGCACTTCCCGGCGCACACCACGACACCGGTCACGCGCACGCATGATGGCCCGGCGAACCAGGCGGCGGCGGTGATCGCCTGGCCGACCGGGGGCGGGGTTGCCGGCCTGAGCGAGGCGCGGCGACTCGAAGTGCTGGCGGCGATCTTCAGCGATCGGCTGTTCGACCGGCTGCGCTCGCAGGCGGGGGCGAGCTACAGCCCCAACGTGTCGAGCGACTGGCCGACCGGCTTTCCGACCGGCGGCAAGATGGTCGCGATCGGCCAGGTCGCGCCCGAGAACATTCCGCTGTTCTTCAAGCTCTCGCGCGAAATCGCGGCCGAGCTGGTGTCGACGCCGATCGATGCCGACGAATTGAAGCGGACGATCGGGCCGATGCAACAGTCGATCCAGCGCCAGTCGACCGGCAACCAGTTCTGGATGAACCAGCTCGATGGCGCGACCTATGATCCGACGCGGATCAACGCGCTGATGCATCTCTATTCGGATATTTCGAACATGACGGCGGCGCAGCTGCAGGAGACGGCGGCGAAGTATCTGCGGCCCGATCGCGACTGGACGTTGCAGGTGGTGCCGGGGGGTGAGTCGAAGAAGTAAGGCGGGTTGGGGGGGCGGGCCAAACCCGTCACCCCGGGCTCATCCCGGGGTCCACCGCTACACACGCGCTGGCGGTGTAGCACGCGCGGCACGGTGGACCCCGGCACAAGGCCGGGGTGACGAGTTACGGGTGCGGGGCCGAAATCAGCGGATCGGCGAGTTCGGATCCAGCCGCATATCCAGATACTTGTCCACGCTGCCCATCAGTTGCGGCATTTCGTGTTCGAAGAAATGGTTCGCCTTGGGGATCGTGTCGTGATGGATCGTGATGTGCTTCTGCGTGCGGAGCTTGTCGACGAGCTTCTGCGTCGCGAGCGGGGGCGAGACTTCGTCATTCTCGGCCTGGATGATGATCCCGCTCGCCGGGCACGGCGCGAGGAAGGTGAAGTCGTACATGTTCGCTGGCGGCGCGACCGAGATGAAGCCGCGGATTTCGGGGCGACGCATCAAGAGCTGCATGCCGATCCACGCACCAAAGCTGACGCCCGCGATCCAGGTGGTCTGCGCTTCGGGATGGAAGCTCTGCACCCAGTCGAGCGCCGACGCCGCGTCGGACAGTTCGCCCACGCCGTTGTCGAACGTGCCCTGGCTCTTGCCGACGCCGCGGAAATTGAAGCGCAGCGTCGCGAAGCCGCGGCGCTGGAAGGTCTTGTAGAGCTCCATCACGATGTGGTTGTTCATCGTGCCGCCGGCCTGCGGATGCGGGTGGAGGATCATCGCGACGGGCGCGCGCGGGCGGGGTCCGGGGACGAAACGACCTTCGAGGCGACCATCGGGGCCGGGGAAAATGACTTCTGGCATCGGACCTGCTGACTATCAATTGTGTGGCGCGGCCCGTGGGATATGGGCGCGAGGGCTTGCGCGCTATATAGCCATGACCCTGCTTTTCGCAATCATAACGGAGCCGACCCGCTTTTGACCGCCCCCCCGACCACCCGCCTTTATCTCGACCATGCGGCGACGACGCCGATGCTGCCGGCCGCGATCGCTGCGGTGGAGGCGGGGATGCGCGGTTGGGCGAACCCGTCTTCGCCGCATGCCGAGGGCCGTGCGGCGCGCGCCGCGCTCGAGGCGGCACGGGCGAAGATCGCCGCGGCCTATGGCTGGGGTGGCGAGACGATCCTGACGAGCGGGGCGAGCGAGGCGCTGGGAATCGTGCTCGCGCGCGGCGTGATCGGCAGCGAGGCGCCGCGGCGGCTGATCTCGGCGGTCGAGCACGATGCGGTGATTCGCGCAGGCGGCGACGCCGCGGTGCTCCTGGTCGATGCCGAGGGGCTGCTCGATCTCGACCAGCTTGCCGCAGCGCTCGAACGCGGACGGGCGATCGTCGCGGTGCAATGGTGCAACAGCGAGACCGGGGTGCGCCAGCCGATCGCCGAGATTGCCGAGATCGTGCATCGCACGGGATCGCTGCTGCTGGTCGATGCCGCGCAGATGCCCGCAGGGGTCGATCCGGTGGTCGCCGAACTGGCCGATTTCGTCGCGATCTCGGCGCACAAGCGCGGCGGGCCGCCGGGGATCGGCGCGGTGCTCGTGCGCGACGTGGCGACGCTTTCCCCGAGTGGCGGGCAGGAGCGCGGGTATCGCGGCGGGACCGAGAATGTCCCCGCCGCGCTTGGTTTTGCCGCCGCGCTCGCCGAAGCGGAGGACGTTGCGGCGATGGTTTCGCTGCGCGCGAAGCTCGACGATGCGGTCGCGCGGTCGGGCGGGCAGGTGGTCGCTTCCGAGGCGCCGCGGCATCCGGCGATCGGGGCGTATCGCATGCCCGGGCTCGCGGCGGCGACGCAGCTGATCCGCTTCGACATGGCGGGGATCGCGGTGTCGGCGGGGAGCGCGTGTTCGTCGGGCAGCATGAAGCCGAGCCATGTGCTCGGCGCGATGGGGTGGAGCGTGGAGGCGTCGCGCGAAGTGGTGCGCGTGAGCTTCGGGCGCGCGACGACCGAGGCCGATGTCGACCGCTTCATCGCCGAATGGCGCAGCATCGCCCGCTCGGCGCGGGCGTTTGCGGCGTGATCTATCTCGATTACCAGGCGACGACCCCGCTCGCGCCCGAGGCGTTCGACGCGATGCTGCCGTGGCTGCGCGACCAGCACGCCAATCCGCATTCGACCCATGCCGCCGGGCGCAAGGCCAAGGCCGCGGTCGAATATGCCCGCTCGCAGGTCGCTGCGCTGTTGCCGGGCGATGGCGATGTGGCGTTTACCAGCGGCGCGACCGAAGCCCTCAACTGGGCGATCAAGGGCACACAGGGCGCTATCGTTACGCTGGCGAGCGAGCATGCCGCCGTGCTCGACACGGTCGAGGCCGAGCGCGCGCGAGGACGCGGCGTCACGATCCTGCCGATCGGCGCGGATGGCCTGGTCGATCTCGACATTGCGCGCGCGGCGATCGGGCCGGGGACGGGGCTTGTCGTGGCGATGCTGGTCAATAACGAGATCGGCGTGGTCCAGCCGATCGCCGAACTGGCCGAGATCGCGCATGGCGTCGGGGCGTTGATGCTGTGCGATGCGGTGCAGGGGTTTGGGCGCGTTTCGATCCCGCCAGGCTGCGATCTCGTCGCGCTGTCGGCGCACAAGGTCTATGGGCCCAAGGGCATCGGGGCGCTGTGGATCCGCAAGGGCGTGGAGCTCGCACCCTTGCTGCATGGCGGCGGGCAGGAAGCAGCGGGACGATCGGGCACGCTATCGCCCGCGCTCTGCGCCGGGTTCGGCGAAGCTGCGCGGTTGTTGCAGCTAAACGAGGCATCCGATGCGCGCCATGTCGAACGGCTCTGGGATCTGGCGGCGGAACGGTTGGGGCTTTCGCCTCCCCTCCCTGGAAGGGAGGGGTTGGGGATGGGTCGGCCCGTGGCGGCGTCGATCCTCTCTTCAGACCAACCCACCCCCAGCCCAGCGTCAGGTCGGTCATCCCCCCGGGATGACCTGAACCGTGCGGGGCATGGTTCACCTGACGTTCTTCCAGGGAGGGGAGGATGGGTGCTCAATGGCGAGCGTACCCATCGCTATCCTGGCAATCTCAACATCCGCCGCGACGGCCTCGATGTCGCGCGGTTGATGTCCGACCTGCGCGATATCGCGTTTTCGGCGGGGTCGGCCTGTGCGAGTGGCTCGGGCCGATCGAGCCATGTGCTGCGCGCGATCGGGCTCTCCGAGGCGCACGCGCGGTCCAGCATCCGGCTGGGCTTTGGTCGCTACACGACCGAGGCGGAGCTGACCGAAGCGATCGACCGGATCATGGCGGCGGCCGATGCGCAACGGATCGCGGGAGGAATTGCGGCATGACGCTGGTACGCTTCATCGGAATCGACGGCACGCTGCGCGAGGTCGATGCCGCGCCGGGCGCGCGGCTGCTCGAAATCGCGCAGGCCGACGGGCAGCCGCTCGAGGGGACGTGCGAGGGGCAGATGGCGTGCTCGACCTGTCACGTCATCGTCGCGGCCGAGGATTTCGCCAAGCTTCCGCCGCCAAGCGAGGATGAGGAGGACATGCTCGACCTCGCCGCCGGCGCCACGCGCACGAGTCGGCTCGCGTGCCAGATCCTGCTCAGCGTTGATCTGAATCAATTAACTGTCCGGATTCCGGGCGAAGTTCGGAACATGCAGGGCCGTTGATCATTACGCTCCCGTACCCCTTACGTACGAACCAGGAGACACTCATGAAAATCGCAGCCCTGATCTCGGCCGGCCTGATCGCCGCCGCCGCCATCGTCCCGGCCGCTGCCAGCGCGCAGCAGAACAGCCATGACCGTGTCGTTACCCGGACCGTCCATACCGAGCGCCACGGCGTCAATCGCCACCGCACGCGCAAGGTCTGCAAGATGCAGTATCGCAATCATCACCGCGTGCGCGTCTGCCGCACCGTTCGCTACTGAGCGACCATGACGCTGGCCCGTTTGTTCAAGCGGGCTTGATCCCACCGCCCGACCCCGCCATATGCGCCGCGGGAGTCGGGCGGACGGGGTCGTCGCCAACCTGGTCAGATCCGGAAGGAAGCAGCCACAACGATTTCGCCCCGGGTCGTTCCGGCTCCCACCGTACAGCCGTCACGCTGCAACCCGAGCGCGGTGCTTGAGCGCGTCCGGTGGCCCTGACAGCGCCATCGGAAACCGCGGATGGGCTTGTTGCCCCAATTCTGTACTCACCTACCAGGGCGGAGCAACGCCTCCAGCCGATCGTACACACGTCGTGTCATGAGCGTTTCGGCCTGACGATAGCGCAGCACCACAGATTGATCGCGATATAACCATTTCAGCACCTGCATCGCGCGCGCCTCGCGCAGCAACGCTGCGAGTTCGATCCGGCATGCGACCGTGCCGTCCGCCGCGATGTCGAAATGGTAGAAGCGTCCTAGCGTCTGTCTGTATTGCTGATACGACAAGCGGAAATACTGGATCTGGCTGTCGGTGAAGTCGTGCCGGGAAATGGCCTGCCCAAGCGTGACGCGCAGCGGGCGATCTTCGAGAATATCGAGCTTGGCGCCTTCCGATAGCTCGCGATAAGCGGTGTTGATCACGCGCGCGGCGGGCAGTTGTAGCATGCTGCAGCCGAAATCGGGCTTTGCGAGCGGCAATGCGCCCGCGGTCGTCGTCGCCTCGCTTCGCGCGATTCGCAACAGGTCTGCGACAGTGGCGCGCTGGCTGCGCTCGATCGCCACCGCGGTGGCGAGATTGACGCGCGTTTCGTCGCGCAGTCGCAGCAGATAGCCGTGTTCCTCGCGCTGCCGCTTCGCCGCGTCGACCCAGTCGTTGAGCTGCAGCCCGATCAGCAAGCCAAGCACGACGATCGCAAGATCGACGGCTGCTTCGCGCCATCGCAGTTCCATAACCGCCTGTCCGAACGTGGCAAAACGTCGCAGCATCCGGTTTGTCCCCCGCCGCCGATTTGTACGCGATTTCGCGGGATTCTCAAATCCCCTCCCGTCAGTGGTCCGGGATGCCGACCGCGATCCGAGCGCGTGTCGCAACCAACCCTTCGACTTACGCGCCCCGGCACGCTAGACCCGCCACGATGTCCGACTCCTTCGATCTTGACCTTCCGACCACCGCCTCAAAGGACGCGTACCGCGTCCTTGCGCGCAAATATCGTCCGCAGACCTTTGGCGAGTTGATCGGTCAGGACGCGATGGTCACCACGCTCGGCAATGCGATCCGGCGCGGGCGGCTCGCGCATGCGTTCCTGCTGACCGGCGTGCGCGGGGTCGGCAAGACCTCTACCGCGCGCTTGCTTGCGAAGGCGCTCAACTGCATCGGCCCTGACGGCACCGGCGGCCCGACGATCGACCCGTGCGGCGTGTGCGAACCGTGCGTCGGGATCGCCGAGGGGCGGCATATCGACGTGATCGAGATGGACGCCGCGAGCCATACCGGCGTCGACGACATGCGCGCGGTGATCGATGCCTCGCGGATGACGGCGTTCGTCGCGCGCTACAAGATCTACATCATCGACGAAGTCCACATGCTGTCGAAGAACGCGTTCAACGCGCTCCTGAAGACGCTCGAGGAGCCGGCCGAGGGCGTCAAGTTCGTGCTGGCAACGACCGAGGTCAACAAGGTGCCGGTGACGGTGCTGTCGCGCTGCCAGCGCTTCGATCTGCGGCGCATCCCGGCCGAGAAGCTCGCCGAGCATTTCGCGCGCGTGTCGAAGGCCGAGGGTGTCGAGGCCGAACCCGAGGCCCTGGGGTTGATCGCGCGGGCGGCCGAAGGGTCGGCGCGCGACGGGCTGTCGATCCTCGACCAGGCGATCGCGCATGCCGACATGGAGGGCGGGGCGGTGAGTGCCGCCGCGGTGCGCGACATGCTCGGCCTGTCCGACCGCGGCGCGATCCGCGACCTGATGGCGTTGCTGATCGCGAGCGACGGCGTCGGCGCGCTCGCGGCGCTCCGGCGGCAGTACGATCTCGGCGTCGATCCGCTTGGCGTGCTGCGCGGGCTGCTCGAGACGGTCCATGCGACCACGCTGGTGAAATTGGGTGCCACGCAGGAAGCGGGGCAGGCGACCGAGGAGCGCGAGGCGCTCGTCAGCTGGGCCGAGACGCTGTCGTTCGCAGTGCTCCATCGGCTGTGGCAGTTGCTGCTCAAGGGCCATGACGAGGTCGCCCGCGCGGCGATGCCGATCGAGGCGTGCGAGATGGCGCTGCTGCGGCTCGTCCATGCCTCGAGCCTGCCCGATCCGGGCGAGCTTGCGCGGATGATTGCGGCGGGCGCGCCGATGATGGCGGCACCGGTCGCGCAAGCCGCCGCAGCACCTGCGCAGGCCCCGGCGGCCGAGGCGGTCTTGCCGAGCACGATCGAGGGGATTGTCGCGCTGCTCGAGGATGCCGGCGAACTCGCGCTGTCGTCACGGATCGTGCACCATGCGAGCGTGATCAGCATCGTCGAGGCCGAGCTCGTGCTGAGCAACGCGCGGCCGCTGCCGGCCGATCTGGTCGGCGATCTCGGCGCCGCGCTCAAAGCGCTTACCCGACGGGCGTGGACGATCACGACCTCGCCCAAACCCGGCAGGCCGACATTGCGCGAGGCCGAAGCCGCCCAATATGAGAGCTTCAAGGCCAGCATCTTGGCAAGCCCGATGATCGAAGCGGCGTTTGCCGCGTTTCCGGGGGCCGAGCTGCCCGAGACCGAGATCAAGAGCTTGCTCGAAAGAAGGAGACATACCGCATGAAGAGCATCGAAGACATCATGGCGATGGCGCAGAACGTCCAGGCCGAGCTGACCAAGGCGCAGGACGGGCTCGACAAGATCGAGGTCGAGGGTGCGGCCGGCGGTGGCCTGGTCAAGGTCCGCGCCTCGGCCAAGGGGCGGATCATCGGGATCGAGATCGACCCGTCGCTGCTCCAGCCGAGCGAAAAGCAGATGGTCGAGGATCTGGTGGTCGCGGCGTTCAACGACGCGAAGGTCAAGGCCGATGCGGCGTCGGGTGCCGAAATGGCGAAGATGACGAGCGGCATTCCGCTGCCGCCGGGGTTCAAGCTGCCGTTCTGAACGGGCGGCGTTCGCTAGCGTCGGACTTCCCCAAACGAGGAAGAGAAGGGAGCGCGGTCGCCCGCGCTCCCTTTTTCGTGTCGAACGATGACGGTCCTGGAGGTGGATCTGCCCACGGGCTTGGAAGCGGCGTTCGAGCGGATCATACGCGTCCGCTGCGGTCGCTGTGCCCACGATCCGCTTCGCCCATTACGGGGGAAAGCCTGATCAGGTATTGGCGTCTATCACGTTTGCGTGGACCGGAATGACCGGAGATGCGCCCCTAAAACGTCTGGGCCACGAACGTCGTTTTTTGGCGCTTATCCGACTGCCGACGGGCTCGTTCCCCTCGCCGGGTGCGGACGGCGGTACGATGCGATTTCGAAACGGCGCGCGCGGTTGGGGTGGAGCGACAGCGTTCCGTCGGCATGGCGTGCTCGGCGATCCCGGTCGCGGCTTTTGGGGATCGACGGAGGACGGCGAACCCGGCAAGGATGCAGCGATCGCAATGCAAGAGATTCCGACCCTTACGGCCGCCCTTGTGGCACTGGCGCTGGCTCTGCTCATCGGCGGCGGCGCAGCCATGCTCTATTCCGGCTTGCGCGCGCGCCGGGCGGCGGCGGATGCCATCGCGCTCAACGCCCGGTTGAGCGCGATGCTTTCCTCGGCCCCCGCGCTGGCGATGGTCGTGCGTGCCGACGGACGGGTCGACTGCAGTGCCCGGCTCGCATCGTGGCTCGGATTGGCGACGCCGCCGCGCTATCTCGACGATCTGGCACAAGCCGATGCCGGCCTTACCGCCGAGGATGCTTCGGCGCTCGCCGCCGACGTCAAGGCCGCGCAAAAGTCGGGACGCGGCTTTTCGCGGACCGTGCGCGCGCAAGGCTCCGACCGCGCGCTGATGATCCGGGGCAGCCGCGCGGCGCGCGAGGTGCAGGCGCCGGGCGGGGTGATCCTGTGGGTGTTCGACGCGACCGAAAGCGAAGCCGAGATCGTCCGGCTCGGCGCCGCGGTCGGCTATGCGACGACGCTGTACGAGGAGTTGAGCGGCGTGATCCAGGCCGCCCCGATGCCGATGTGGTATCGCGGCGCCGATCTGCGGCTCGCGATGGTCAATTCGCATTACGTCGATGCGGTCGACGGCGCGTCGGCGGAGGATGTCGTCACGCGCGGGCTCGAGTTGGTCGAAGGATCGGGGATGGGCGGGCCGCTCGCCAATGCGGTGCGCGCGCGCGACGCCCAGGCGGTGCAGAGCCAGGCGATGCCCGCGACGATCCACGGCGAGCGGCGGATGCTGCGCGTGTTCGATGCGCCGCTGTCGACCGGCGGCGTCGCCGGCTTCGCGATCGACATCGAGGACCTCGAGCAGGCGCGCGCGCGGCTCAAGCGCTTCGACGATGCACAGCGTGCGATGCTCGACCGGCTCTCGGCGGGCGTCGTGCAGTTCGCTGCCGACCGTTCGCTGGTGTTCTGCAACCAGCCGTTCCGCCGGCTGTTCGCGATGAAGGCCGAGTGGCTCGCCGATCGTCCCGAGTTCGACCGCGTGCTCGAACGGATGCGCGAGACCAAGCGGCTGCCCGAAGTGCGCGACTTCCCCGGCTGGAAGGCCGAGCGGCGCGACTGGTTCCTCGCCGGGGGCGGCGAGGAAGAGGAATGGCATCTGCCGGGCGGCGTGCATCTTCGCGTGGTCGCACAGCCATTGCCCGATGGCGGGCTGCTGATGATCTTCGAGGACCGCACCGAAGAGGTCCAACTCGCCAGCGCACGCGATACGCTGCTGCGCGTGCGCACCGCGACCTTCGAAAATCTGCACGAGGCGCTTGGCGTGTTCGCCGCCGATGGGCGGCTGCAATTGTGGAACAACAAGTTCCGCGCGACTTGGGGTTTCGACGAGGCCTTCCTCGCGACGCATCCGCGCGTCGATGCGCTCGCCGAACGCGCCGCGCGGCAATTGTCCAACCCCGAACGCGCGGTGCTGATCAGCGATCTGGTGCGCGCCGCCACGGTCGAGCGGCAGCAGCGCGGCGGGCGGGTCGCCTTTGCCGACGGGCGGCATTTCGAATTCGCCGCGGTGCCGTTGCCCGACGGCAACGGGCTGTTCACGATGCTCGACATTTCCGACAGCCGCCGGATCGAGACCGTACTGCGCGATCGCAACGAGGCGCTCGAGGCGGCCGACCGTATCAAGACCGCGTTCGTCGCGACGATGAGTTACGAACTGCGCACGCCGCTGACCTCGATCAGTGGTTTCGCCGAGATGCTCCATGAGGGCTATGCGGGCAAGCTCAGCAAGGCGGCGGTCGGCTATGTCGAGGCAATCCTCGAATCGGTCGAGCGATTGGGCATGCTGGTCGATGAAGTGCTCGACCTGACACAGGCCGAGGGGCGCACCCCGGCGCTCGAACTGCATCCGGTTGCGCTCGCGCCGCTCGCGCGCGCCGCCGCCGATGCGGTCGCGCCGCTCGCGGTCAAGCGCAAGCTCGATTTTGCGGTCGAGATCCTGCCCTCGACCGGCGAGATCGCGGGCGATGCGAAACGCTTGCAGCAAGTCGTCGAGCATTTGCTGCGCCACGCCGTGTCGGGAACGCCTGAGGGTGGCCGCATCCTGCTGCATGTCGATGGCGCCGCCGAGGGCGCACGGATCGTCGTGTCGGACGATGGCGCGGGGATGACCCCGCAGGCGGTCGCGCGCGCGTTCGATCGCTTTGGTCAGCCCGGCATCACGCGCGATGGCGAGCGCGCGCTTGGGCTCGGCCTGCCGCTCGCGAAACAGTTCGTCGAGGCGCATGGCGGGACGATCGACTTGGTGTCCGAGCCGGGGCAGGGGACGCTGATCACGGTGACGCTGCCGCGGCGGTGACGTTGCTTGGGTGCAGCGATGCGCATATAGGGTGCGCATTCCTTGGAGGTTGCAAATGCCCGCTCGATCGACCCGGCGTGAAGACGCCCCCGCGGTGCGGCGCGCGACGAACATCTCGTTCGACACCAAGCTGGTCGCGGCGGCCAAGGCCTACGGCATCAACGTTTCGCGCGCTTGCGAAGAAGGTCTGGCGAAGCAGGTGTCGGACGAGCGCAGCAAGCGCTGGCAGGACGAAAATCGCGGCGCGATCGATGCGTATAACGCGTGGATCGAGGAGAATGGCATTCCGCTCGCCGAACATCGGATGTTCTGATGGCGCAATTCGACCTGTTCGCGCGGCGCGGCGGTCTGGGCCTGCGCCGGTGACACACCTCAATCCGGTGCTGGAATTCGAGACGCGCAGTTTCGTGCTGTTACCGCAAAATGCCGCTACGGTTCTTTTGCGGGAGTTTGGGCACGCGGTCGGCTCGTTTGTAGCGCATCGCTTCGAGATCATGAACGCGCTCGACAGGCTGCTGACGGGCCATTGAGATGATCCTTGCCGATCCGCAGGCCAGCGAGGCACTCGGCGCGCGCCTGGCGACGCTCGTCGCGCCGGGCGATGTCATCACGCTGTCGGGGACGCTCGGGGCCGGCAAGACCAGCATCGCGCGCGGGCTTCTCGCCGCGCTCGGGCTGCCGGGCGAGGCGCCGTCGCCGAGCTTCGCGATCGTCCAGCCCTATGCGCCGCCAGAAGTGCGGGTGCCCGTGCTGCACGTCGATCTCTATCGCATCGACGATCCCGACGAGATCGAGGAACTCGGGCTCGACGATGCCGCGGGCGATTCGGTGCTGCTGATCGAATGGCCCGAACGCGCGCCCGGCTGGTGGCCCGAGGCGCTCGCGCTGGCGCTCGAGATGCTCCCCGACGGCACCCGCCGCTTGACAGCCAGCGTACCCGCTGGCTGGAGAGCGCGATGGCAGCAGATATGATTCCACCCTCCGGCGCGCCGGCGTTTCTCGCGGCGCACGGCTGGGGCGGCGCGGCGATACTTCCGGTCGCGGGCGATGCGTCGTTCCGGCGCTATTTCCGCGTACGCGACGGCGCGCGCAGCGCGATCCTGATGGACTCGCCGCCGCCGCACGAAGATCCGCGCGACTTCATCGCGATCGCGCGCTGGCTCGGCGAACATGGCTTTGCCGCGCCAACGATCGACGCGGTCGATCTCGGCCAGGGTCTGGTGCTGCTCGAGGATTTCGGCGACGTCCAGATGCGCGAGACGGTCGATGCCGATGCGGCGCGGGCCCCCGCGCTGTACGGTACCGCGATCGATACGCTGGTGCGGCTCCACGGCGTGCCCGCAGCGCCGGTCCCGCCCTATGACCAAGCGGTGCTGCACCGCGAGGTCGATCTGTTGACGCAGTGGTATTGTCCGGCGGTCGGTGTGGTGCCCGACCAGGCGCGCTATGACGCAGCATGGAACGCCGTCTTCGCGCCCGTCCTCGCCGAGCCGGGCGTGACCGTGCTGCGCGATTATCATAGCGAAAATCTGATGATGATCCGCGGCGGCACGGGCGAACGCACGCTCGGTCTGCTCGATTTCCAGGATGCGCTGGTCGGGCATCCCGCTTATGACCTCGTCTCGTTGCTGCAGGATGCGCGGCGCGATGTCGACGAGAGCGTGGAGGCCGAGATGTTGGCGCGGTACAAGACGGCAACGGGCGCGGGGGATGCGTTCGACACGGCCTATCACGTGCTCGGTGCGCAGCGGAATGCGAAGATCGTCGGGATCTTCACGCGGCTGTGGCAGCGCGACGGCAAGCCGCGCTACGCCGCTTTGTGCCCGCGCGTCTGGCGCTATTTCGAGCGCGACCTCGCGCATCCCGCACTCGCCCCGGTCAAGGCGTGGTTCGACGCGACGCTGCCGGCCGAGTTGCGCGGCGACCCGCTGCAGGTCGCGACGAGCGCCGCGGCGTGATGCAGCCCAAACGCACGCTGCGCCTGCGGCCCGATTCGGACGCCAAGGTGCCGACCACCGCGATGGTGATGGCGGCGGGGCTCGGCACGCGGATGCGCCCACTTTCGGCAATGCGACCCAAGCCGCTGATCAAGATCGGCGGCACGACCTTCATCGACCATGTGCTCGACCATCTGCGCAGCGCGGGCGTGTCGAAGATCGTCGTCAACACGCATTACATGGCCGACATGCTCGAGGCGCATCTCGCGGTAAACGGGCATGGGCTCGAGGTGACGATTTCGGACGAGCGCGGCAAGCTGCTCGAGACCGGTGGCGGGCTCGTCAAGGCGCTGCCGCTGATCGATGCCGACCCGTTCCTGTGCGTCAACACCGACAATATCTGGCTCGACGGACCGCTCGATTCGTTGAAACTCATGGCCGATGCGTGGAACGATGCGCGGATGGACGTGCTGATGCTGATGGTCCCGCAGGCGCGCGCCAACCACAATGCGGGCCTGGGCGATTTCTATCTCGATCCGTTCGGGCGGATCGCGCGGCGCAAATCGGGGCGGGTGGCGCCGTATGTCTGGACCGGGATCCAGATGCTGTCGAAGCGGCTGATCGTCGATCCGCCGAGCGACGCGTTTTCGACCAACGTCTTCTGGGATCGCGCGATCAAGGCGGGGCGCGCGTTCGGCATCGTCCATCAGGGCCTGTGGTTCGACGTCGGCACGCCGGCTGCGATTCCCAAGACCGAGGCGATGCTCGCGGATGGCTGAGGGCCCCAGGCTCTTCACGATCCCCGCGCACCGCGCGTTCGCCGATGCGCTGGCGGCGGGGTTGATCCGACAATTTGATGGGGATGATCTCGGGCTCGCCAAGGGCCTCGTGCTGCTCCCCAACAACCGCGCCAAGCTGGCGCTGACCGACGCGTTCGTCCGCGCGAGTTCGGGCGGATTGCTGTTGCCGCGGCTGGTCGCGATCGGTGATCCTGCGCTCGACGAAGCGATCGGCGCAGCGCTCGATCCGGCGGACGATCCCGATCCGGTCTTGCCCGCGGTCGCGCCGCTCGAACGGCGGATGATCCTCGCGCGGCTCGTTGCCGAGGAGCGCGCGCGTGTCGGGTTGCCGGTCGATGCGGCCGAGGCGGTGCGGCTTGCAGGCGATCTCGCGCGTACGCTCGACCAGCTGCTCGTCGAGGAGATCGCCCCGCGGCAGTTGCGCGAGATCGAGCTGAGCGAGGCGATGTCGGCGCATTGGGAGCGCGCGCTTGCCTTGTTCGGGATCGTGCTCGATCGCTGGCCCGACGAGTTGCGTCGGCTCGGCCGGATCGACGCGGCGGCGCGGCGCGGGATGCTGTTCGAGCGGCTGGCGACGCGCTGGCGCGCCGCACCGCCTTCCGGTTTCATCTGCGCGGCGGGGGTGATCGACAGCGCGCCCGCAGTGGCGCGGCTGCTGCGCTGTATCGCCGACAGCCCGCGCGGAATGGTGGTGCTCGCCGATCTCGCGACCGGGATGGATGAGGGCGAGTGGCAGGCGCTCGGGCCGCATGCGCCTGATCCGGTGAGCGGCCTGTCGCGGCGCTCGATCGAGACGCATCCGGAATTTCATCTCAAGCTGCTGCTCGAGCGGATGGGCGTCAATCGCGGCGAGTTCCGCACCTGGCGCGACGGCAGCGATCACGACGCGACGATCGCGCGCGGCAAGGCAGTGGCGAACGCGCTGTCGGTCGCCGATTATACCGCGCGCTGGACGACGCTCGGGCCCGAGCAGCGGCGGCTTGCGGGGATTTCCGCCGCCGAACTCGCGACGCCGGGCGAGGAGGCGCAGGCGATCGCGCTTGCCTTGCGCGCTGCGCTCGAGCCGGAGGCGGGCGAGCTGATCGGCACGCGCACCGCAGCGCTGATCACGCCGGATCGTGGGCTGGCGCGCCGTGTTGCAGCGCATCTCCAGCGGTGGGGGATCACTGTCGATGATTCCGCGGGGCGACCGCTGTCGATCCTGCCGCCGGGGACCTTGCTGACGGCGCTCGCCGAGGCGGCGACGCAGCGGTTCGCGCCGCTCGCCTTGCTGACGTTGCTCAAGCATCCGCTGGTGCGCAGCGGAGCGCCGCGTGCGGCGTGGTTGTCGGGGGTGCGCGCGCTCGACCGCGCGTTGCGTGGGCCGCGGCCGGCGGCGGGGCTGACGGGGATCGACGCGCACCTGCGCGAGGCGCGGCACGCGCGCGCTGCACTCGAATGGTGGCCCGAGGCGCGCGAATTGCTCGCGCCGATCGAGCACGTGTTCGGGGCGGGTGCGCTGCCGCTCGGCGCAGTGCTCGAGGCGCTGCGCACGACCGCGCAGGCGCTGTGCGGCGATGCCTTGTGGTCGGGCCCCAACGGGCGCGCGGCGGCAGAGTTGCTCAACGAGGCCGAGGCGCATGCCGTGCAGGGGCCGCCCAGGATCGACCCGGCGAGCATTGCAGCTTTGCTCAAGACGCTGATGGACGAAGTCGCGGTGCGCTCGCGCCAGGGCGAGCATCCGCGCCTTGCGATCTATGGCTTGATCGAAGCGCGGCTGCAGACCGCCGACATCATGATTCTCGGCGGGCTCAACGAAGGCACGTGGCCGGGCCTGCCTGCGCCCGATCCGTGGCTGTCGCCGCGGATCCGCGCTGAACTTGGCCTGCCCGGGCTCGACCGTGGCGTTGGTTTGGCGGCGCATGATCTGGCGCAGGCGCTCGGCGCGCCGACCGCGCTGATCACGCGCGCACGGCGCGGGGGGACGCAGCCGGCGATCGCGTCGCGCTTCTGGCTGCGGTTGCAGGCGCTGGCGGGCGAGCGGTTCGAGCGTGCTTCGGCGCTCGAGGGCTGGGCGCGGGCGCTCGACGATCCGGGCGTGCACGAACCCGCCGAGCAGCCTGCGCCGGTGCCGCCGCGCGAGCGCCGACCCGAGAAGATCGCGGTGACCGATGTCGACCGGCTCAAGGCCGACCCGTATGCCTTCTATGCCAAGCGCATCTTGGGGCTCGCGCCGCTCGATCCGGTCGATGCCGATCCGAGTGCGGCGTGGCGGGGGACTGCGGTCCACGACATTCTCGAGCGCTGGGCGAAGGAGGATGGCTGCGCGCTCGACCGGCTGCACGCGCGTGCGCTGGCGATGTTCGAGGGCGCGCATCCGATGCAGCGCGCGTTGTGGAAGCCGCGGCTGATGGAGGCGATCGACTGGATCGTCGCGCAGATGGGACGCAACCTTGACGAGGGGCGTCAGGTGCTTGCGGTCGAGCAATCGGGGGCGGTGTCGCTCGCTGGGGTGATGCTGACGGGGAAGTTCGACCGGATCGACCGGCTTGCCGATGGGACGCTGGCGGTGATCGATTACAAGACGGGCAAACCGCCGTCGCCGGCGGCGGTGCGCGAGGGGTTCAGTTTGCAGTTGGGGCTGCTTGGGCTGATTGCCGAGCGCGGCGGGTTCGAGGCGATCGCGGGCAAGGCGCGCGGTTTCGAATATTGGTCGCTGTCGAAGAAGGGGGACGCGTTCGGCTATGTCACCTCGCCGGTCGACGCGGCGGGGAAGGGCGACAAGGTTTTGCCCGAGGATTTCACGGGCGTTGCCGAGCGGCATTTTTCGGCTGCTGCTGCGGACTGGCTGACGGGGATGCGGGCGTTCGAGGCGAAGCTGCATCCGGAATATGCGCCGTATGCGGAATATGACCAGCTGATGCGGCGGGATGAATGGTATGGGCGTGAGTGAGGTCGGCCGTCTTTCCCCCTCCTTGACCTTCTTCCTCCCCTCCCTGGAAGAGTGTCGGGTGAACAGCGCCCCGCGCTGTTCAGGTCATGTTGGGGGCATGACCGACCCGACACTGGGCTGGGGGTGGGTTGCTCTCAATAGGAGCGGTACGCACGCCACGGGCCGACCCACCCCCGACCCCTCCCTTTCAAGGAGGGGAGGAAAGGCATGAGCGTCACCCACACCCAACGTCCGCTCCCGATCCTCAAAGATGCGCAGGCGCGCGCCAGCGATCCCGGCGGCCATGTCTGGCTTTCCGCCTCGGCCGGCACGGGCAAGACGCAGGTGCTCACCGCACGCGTCTTCCGGTTGCTGCTCACCGGCGTCGATCCCGGCGCGATCCTGTGTCTCACCTTCACCAAGGCGGGTGCTGCCGAGATGGCGGGGCGGATCGGCGATCGGCTCGCCGCCTGGGTGCGGATGCCCGAGCCCGAGCTCGTCTCCGACCTGCAAGCGCTCGGCGAGGATCCGTCGCCGGCGCTCCGCGCGCGGGCGCGGACGCTGTTCGCGCGCGTGCTCGATTCGCCGGGCGGCGGGATTCGCATCCAGACGATCCACGGCTTCTGCCAGAGCCTGCTCGCCGCCTTCCCGGTCGAGGCGGGGCTCGTCCCCGGCTTCCGCCCGATCGAGGCGCGCGAGGAAGCGGTGATGGCGCGCGACGCGCTCGCCGAGATGCTGGTTACCGCCGAGGCCGAGGGACGGGACGCGTCGGTCGCGACGGTCGGGGCTTTGAGCTTGCGGCTCGGCGAGGGCGAGGCGGAGAAGTTCCTGCTCGCCTGTGCGCGTGCACCCGCGGCGATGGCCGAGTTGCCGATGGGGGAGGGCGTGCGGCCCTTCATCCGCCGCGCGCTCGATTTGCCGCAGGGCGAGATCGAGGCGGAGATCACCGCTGCGTGCAGCGATGATTCGTTCGATGTCGGCTCGGTCGCCCGGCTCGCGGCGGCCAATCGCGCCTGGGGCACCGCGACCGGGGGCAACCATGCCGATTTGGCCGAATGCTGGGTCGAGGCGGACCCGGCGATGCGCGCGCGGATGCTCGGCGATCTGATCGGCGTACCGTTCACCGCCAAGCGCGAGCCGCGCAAATACTCGCCCAAGCTGCTCGCCGCCGATCCGGAATATGCCGATCTCGCGATCGAGATTGGTGAGGCGTGCGCGCATCTGCTGGGCCTTCGCGAGCGCGCGGCTTATGCCGACCTGCTCGCCGATGCGCTGTCGGTCGGGCGCGATTATGCGGTCACCTATGAGCGCGCCAAGCGGCGGCTCGGCGCGGTCGATTTCGACGATCTGATCCGCGCGACGATCAGCCTGCTCGGCCAGCCGGGGATGGGCGAATGGGTGCGCTACAAGCTCGACCAGGCGACCGATCACGTGCTGATCGACGAGGCGCAGGATACCAATCCCGCGCAATGGGCGATCATCCATGCGCTGGTCGAGGAGTTCTTCGCCGGCGAGGGCGCGCAGGATGCGCGCGTTCGCACGCTGTTCACCGTCGGCGATTTCAAGCAGGCGATCTTCGGTTTCCAGGGCACGCACCCGCTCTATTTTGCCGCGGCAGAGAAGAAGCTCGGCACGCTCGCGCGCGACGCGTGGGAGGCCGATGACGAGCAGCGCCGCCAGACCGGCACGATGCGCGCGCGGCCGTGGCACCGGCTGTCGCTGACGCAATCGTTCCGCTCGACGCGACCGGTGCTCGAATTCGTCGATGCCGCGATCGAGGCGCTGCCCGAGCCTGGGCTTGGCGCGATCGCCGACCGCGAAGTGCACGCAAGCGAAGTGCCGGGACCGGGCACCGTCACGCTGTGGCCGCTCGTCGTCGCGGGCGGCAGCGACGAGGATGAGGAGAGCTGGATCTCCGATTCGACGCGCGAACTCGCGCGGCAGATCGCGCGGACGATCAAGGGCTGGATCGGCACGCTGATGCTCGAGAGCAAGGGGCGGACGCTGCGGCCCGAGGACATCATGATCCTCGTCAAGCGGCGCGGCGAGCTCGCCTCACTGATCGTCGCGCGGCTCTATGCCGAGGGGGTGCCGGTGGCGGGCGTGGACCGCTTGCGGCTCAATGCGCCGCTGTCGGTCCAGGATCTGCTCGCCGCGATCCGCTTCGTGCTGCAGCCGGCCGACGACCTTTCGCTTGCTGCGCTGCTCGTCTCGCCGCTGATCGGGTGGAGCCAGGAGCGGCTGATGCTGGCGGCACCGCCGCGCACCGGCAGCCTGTGGCGGCATATTTCGGCGACCCAACCGCGCGAGGACATCGCGCCGCTGTTCGCGATGCTGGCGCGCGCCGATATTGCGACGCCCTACCAGTTTCTAGAGGAATTGCTGTCGGGGCCGCTCGGCGCGCGGCGCAATCTCGTGCGGCGGTTGGGGCAGGAGGCGCGCGATCCGATCGAGGAACTGCTCAGCGCCGCGCTCGACTTCGAATCGCTCGGGACGCCGTCGTTGCAGCGCTTCCTCGACTGGTTCGATCGCGGCGAGGTCGAGATCAAGCGCGATCCGTCCGCCCCGCTCGATGCGGTGCGCGTCATGACCGCGCACGGCGCCAAGGGGCTGCAGGCGCCGCTCGTCATCCTCGCCGATGCCGCGGTCGATCCGACGCGCTCGCCGCGCTCGACGCTCAACTGGCGTGCGGGCGACATGGCGAACGAGCTGCCGGTGATCCGCCCGCGCAATGGCGAGGCGACCGGGCCGCTCGCCGTGTTGGTCGAGGAAACCGCGGCGCGCGATCTCGAGGAGCATTGGCGGCTATTCTATGTCGCCGCGACGCGCGCCGAAGAGCGGCTGGTGATCGCCGGATCGGTCGGCCCGCGCGCACAGGGGACCGCGCCCGAGCAAAGCTGGTACGCCGCCGCCGACCGCGCGATGACCGCGCTCGGGAACGCGGGCGAGGGCGCGCGCGACTTTGCGGGGCGCGAGCCGCAACGTCCCGTCGCGCCCGATCGCCGGGCTGCGCGCGGGGCAGCGATGCACGAGCCAGTTCCCGACTGGGCGCTGCGCCCCGCGCCGCAGGAAGCCCGCCCGCCGCGTCCGCTCGCGCCGTCGTCGCTCGGCGAAGATGCGGTCGCCGACGCGCCGCCGACGCCTGCCATGCGCGCCGCGGCCGAGCGCGGGCGGCTGATCCATGCGCTGTTCGAACGCTTGCCCGCGGTCGCGCCCGCGATGCGGGCCGAAGCGGCGGATCGCTGGCTCGCTCAGGCTGGCGCGGTCGCGGATGCGAAGGCGCGTGCTGCGATCGTCGCGCCGGTGCTCGCGGTGCTGGGCGATCCGGCGCTGGCCGAGCTGTTCGGCCCGAACGCCCTCGCCGAGGCGCCGATCGCCGCGGTGCTGCGCGATGGGTTCGTCGTGTCGGGGACGGTCGACCGGCTGCTCGTCACGCCCGAGCTGATCCGCGTGGTCGATTTCAAGACCGGGCGGGCGGTGCCGGCGGGGCTGGCCGACGTGCCCGCCTATCATCTCAAGCAGATGGCGGCGTACGTCGCTGCGCTCGCGGTGATCTTCCCGCAGCGTCGCGTCGAGGCGGCATTGCTCTATACCAGCGGGCCGGCGCTGCATGCGCTGCCTGACGACCTGCTCGATGCGCACAAGCCTGGCTTTGCCGGGGTGGAGCAAAGCTAGCAGTCGTGCGCTTGAGTGTGCTGCGTGCGCATCCTATCTCTGCGTTCACACGAAGGAGTTTCACCATGGCGACCAAGAAGATCACCGACGCGAGCTGGGAAGCCGACGTCACCAACGCAACTGGCCCCGTGCTAGTCGATTTCTGGGCGGAGTGGTGCGGCCCGTGCAAGATGATCGGGCCGAGCCTCGAGGAAATCTCCGAGGAACTGGGCGAGAAGGTGACGATCGCCAAGCTCAACATCGACGACAATCCCGATGCGCCGGGCAAGTTCGGCGTGCGCGGCATCCCGACGATGATCCTGTTCAAGAACGGCGCGCCCGCCGCGACCAAGGTCGGTGCCGAGCCCAAGGGCCGGTTGAAGGCCTGGCTCGAGGGCGAACTCGCCTGAGTTGCTATCGCGGATTAGGCTGTTAGCGCTTTGAAACGCTAGCCTTTCCCGGATACTTTCCCGCGAGCGCGTGAGGCTCATGCGCTGGCGGAGGTATGTGATGAGCATAGCAAAACGCGAGGGCTCGCTGGTGGTAGCCGTGCTCCTGCTGGGCGGATGCTCGACGGTGTCGCACGGCACCTTGCAGCCCCTGGACGTCCGTTCGCAGCCGCTTGGCGCCGATGTCAGCACCTCGATCGGCGTGGCGTGCGTCACGCCATGTACGCTGACGCTCAAGCGCAAGACCGGCTTGGTCGTGACGGTCCGCAAGCCTGGCTATAAACCGCTCGAGGTTACGGTCAGCAGTGTCGATACCGAACGGCCGGGCGCCGTTGCCCGCAGTGCGCTGACCACCGGACTGGTCGGCTATCTCGTCGATCACCGCAACGGGGCGTTGCGCGCGCTCAAGCCAAACCCGATCGATGTGACGTTGACGCCCGAGCCGCCGCAGCGACGCTGACGCGTCAGGCTGGTGCGAGGATCTGGCCGATTCGGGGGAAATGCACCGCCACTCGCCCGACGTGCGGATCCTCGCGCAGAATCACGATCTCGCGCGGCGTCAGGCGCACGAGCGCGCCGTCTACCACATCCGCGCCAGGGTCTTCGGTTCGAACGGTGACCGTCTGGCCGGCCGTGAATCCGCTGTCCTGCTCGATCAGCTCGATCGCCGTCGGTTCGGCATCGCGCGCAATCGCCAGCGCTTCGGCCGCCGAGAGGTCGCTCGGCGTGCCATGGCCGATCGCGGCAATCCGCTCGAACCAGGCGGCGAGATGCGGGAGGCGGGCGGTGCGCGCGTCCTTCATCCCGAAATTGCCGTGGAACCACAGGTTCATCGCCGCCGCGCAATCGGCATAGCCGGGCGCGTCGCCGCCGAGGAACGCGCGCCCGTCGCTCAGCGCATCGTCGAGCCGCGCGAGCCAGCCGGTGAATTGTGCGAGCAGATGCGGCGCGGCTTTGGCGATGCGGTCGCGGTCGAAGCCGAACAGCTTCTTGCGGTCATCGAAGAAGGCGTCGGGGATCCGGTCGAGGAACGGCGCCATCGCCGAGCCGACCGCCTGGCTGAAGGTTGCGCCGCCCGCCTGCAGCGCGAGCACCGCGTGCAAGCGACCGAGCGGGGCGGGGAACAGGCTCGGGCCGGGCAGCGCGGCCTCGATCGCCTCGATCGCGATGTCGCAATAGATGTCGGCGCCGATCTGCAGCACCGGCGTCTTGCGATAGCCGCCGGTGAGCGGGGTAAGGTCGGGCTTTGGCGCGATGTCGGGGATGATCACCGAGCGCCACGCCGCGCCCTTGATGCCGAGCGCGATCCGCAGCAGCTCGCTATAAGGCGAGCGCGGATAATGGTGGAGGATGATCTCGGACATCGTGGCTCTCCTGCTGTGTTTTATCGTTATCCTGCCCGGCGGAGCGACAGCTCAGCTGCGATAGTCCGCGTTGATCGAAATGTAGCCGTGCGTCAGGTCGCACGTCCACACCGTCGCGCTACCCTCACCGAGGCCGATATCGACACCGATCTCGATGTCCTGCCCCTTGAGGTGCGCCGCGACCGGCGCCTCGTCATAGCCGACCACTGCGAGGCCGCCCTGCGCCACCTGCGTGTCGCCGAAGCGGATCGCGAGGCTGTCGCGCTCGGCGGGTTCGCCGGCCTTGCCGACCGCCATCACGACGCGGCCCCAATTGGCGTCCTCGCCGGCGATCGCGGTCTTGACCAGGGGCGAGTTGGCGATGCTCAGCGCGATTGTGCGGGCGCTCACGTCGCTCTCCGCGCCCGTTACCGCGATCTCGATGAACTTGGTCGCCCCTTCGCCGTCGCGCACGACGAGATGCGCGAGCTGCAGGCACAGGTCGGACAGGGCCGCGCGGAAGGCGTCGGCGCCGGCATCCTCGGCGTCGGCGAGCGGCGTGTTGCCCGCCTTGCCGGTCGCGAAGGCCAGCACGCTGTCGCTGGTCGAGGTGTCGCTGTCGACCGTGATGCACGAGAAGCTCGCGCGGTTCGCCTCGCCGAGCGCCGCTTGCAGGAAGGCGGGCTCGACTGCCGCATCGGTGAAGATGAAGCCGAGCATCGTCGCCATGTCGGGCGCGATCATCCCCGAACCCTTGATGATGCCGACGAGCGTCACGGTGCGGCCATCGACCACCGCGGTGGTCATCGCCGCCTTGGCGAAGGTGTCGGTCGTGCCGATCGTATTGGTCGCCTCTTCCCACGTACACGGCGCGGCGGCGAAGGCGGCGTCGAGGCCGGCCTCGGCCTTGTCGATCGGCAGCGGCACGCCGATCACGCCGGTCGAGGCGACGAAGATATCGGACGGCCGGCAGCCGAGCTGCCCCGCCGCGCGCGCCGCGATCGCCTCGACCGCAGCGCGGCCGCGCGCGCCGGTGAAGGCGTTGGCGTTGCCGGCATTCACCACCATCGCGCGCGCCTGGCCGAGCACGAGCGCGGCGCGGCACCATTCGACCTCGGGCGAGGGGCATTTGCTCTGCGTCAGCACGCCCGCGACGCTGGTGCCCGGGTCGAGCGTGATGAAGGTCAGGTCGGTGCGCTCCCACGCCTTGTAGCCTGCGCGCGCGACATGCGGCGTGACGCCGGCGATCTGCGGTAAAAGCGGGAAGGGGCGGGCGAGCGGGGAGCGCGGGCTGGTCATGCTTCGCTCATAGATGCGCCGCCGCAGCGACGCAAAGGGCGAGCTTCCGCGGAGCCCATCGAGCGGTGCCAACGGCGGACCAGACAAGCCCCTGCCGAAGCTCGAGAAAGCGGACGCTGATCGGTTCGTCGGTCTACTGGCCCGTTTCGTCGCACCCGTCATGGTCTGCCTTGATGCTGCCCGGTGCGCCGCGACTGATCGCGATCGCCCCCTTTTCCGGAGTTTCGATCATGCGTTTGATCCTGCTGACGTGCCTTGCCCTGACGACCACGGCCCATGCAGGAAGTGCGACCGCGCAGCAGCCGATGCCCGGCGCGCCGCGCGGCGATGTCGGGCCAGACCGCCGCGGTCCCGTCCGCGGCAAGTTGTTCGTCAGCCCGATGGGCGAGCCGGTGCGTGCGGAGGCGAACGGCGTCGACCCCGAAACGCGCTGGTTCGAGACTGCCGATACCAATCATGACGGCATCCTCACGCCGGCCGAATTTACCGCGGATGCGATGCGCTTCTTCGCTGTGCTCGACCGCGGGCATGACGGCGAGATCGATCCCGACGATATCGAGGTCTACGAATCCGAGCTTCTGCCCGAAGTTCGCGTCGGCGGTGGTCCTGGTGGTGGTGGGGGCCCGCGCGGCGGCGGTGGCGGCGGGCGCGGCGGTGGTCGGCGCGGCGGCGGAATGGGCGGGGGCGGAATGGGCGGCGGTGGCATGGATGGTGGCGGTATGGGAGGCGGCGGTATGGGCGGCCCGCCTGGCGGCGGCGGGGGCGAGGGCAGCGACAGCGAGGCGGCTCGGCCTATGCGCCAACCCGACAATTCGAAGGCCGGTGCCGCCCGCTATGGCCTGTTCGACTATCCCGAGCCCATCACGCCGATGGACACCAATTTCAACCGCGGCATCAGCCCGGCCGAGTTCGAGGCCGCCGCCGATAAGCGCTTTGCCATGCTCGACTCGGCCCATGCCGGTGTGCTGCGATTGAAGGATCTGCCGCGCGTCTCGGCTGAGAGTTTCGCGCGACCGCACCCCCCAGGCGGTCCACGGCCGGGTGGTCCACGCCCGGTCCGCGACGACGAGTAAGCGCGCGTCGTGCTGGGGGAGGGCAAACGTCGCGAAGCGGTGATGATCGTGGCCTGCGGCGTGCTGGGGATCGCCGTGATCCTGCTGCTGAGCATCGGGATCGCGACTGTGCGCGATTCGCCTGCGGACTGGGATCCGGATGCGCCACGCGACCGCGCCGAATCGGTCGCGCGCGGCTACCGCGCGTCGTCGGAGCCGCCCTATCCGCATGGTGCGATCCCGACCGGCGGAGCCGCCGATTGGATCACCGCCGCTGATTATCCTGCTGCGGCGCTCGAGCGCAATGAGCAGGGCAAGGTCGGTGTGGAGTTGGCGATCGGCGATACCGGTAGGGTGGTCGCGTGCCGCATCAACGAGAGCAGCGGCCATGAGTCGCTCGACCAGGCGGCGTGCCGCGCGCTGCGCGGTCGCGCACGCTTCGCCCCGGCGCGCGATGCGAACGGCACGCCGATTGCCGCGACCTGGCACCGCAATGTCGTTTGGCGCCTTCCGTCCTGATCGGTAATGCGGGCGCGAGTCGCTGGACGTATGCGCGGTTAGTCCCTAGATCGCGCGGAGCCATGCCGTTTCTGCTGCTTCTCTCTGCCCTCCTGACCGCGCTCACCGGCGTGGTGAGCGGCGTGCGCCCAGTCGAGATCAGCGCGCAATGTCCGTCGGCGGTCGCCGGTATCCAGCGGCTTGCGGTTGCGGTCGCGCCGTTTGTGATCGGCCACCGGCATTTGCTCGGCGCGTTCGGGCTGAACGACAGCTTTGCGGTCGCCGATGCGCTGCCCGCGATGCGGCCATCGGTGTCGCGACTGTATCTGGATCGCCCACGGGCTTGATCCGGCGGCGCTGATCGCGCTCGCCAGCTCTCCATCCTATTTTGCGCAGCCTTGGTGCGCGCGCTCTAATCGTACAGGAATTCCCCATGTTCGGTGGCCTTGCCAAAACGCTCTTCGGTTCGTCCAACGACCGCTACGTCAAATCGCTCGGTGCGATCGTCACCAAGATCAACGACTTCGAGCCCGTCATCTCGGCGATGTCCGACGCGGATTTGTCGGCGCAGACGGTGCGCTTCCGCGAGCGGCTCGCCGCCGACGAGAAGCTCGACGATTTGCTCCCCGAAGCCTTCGCCACGGTGCGCGAGGCCGCCAAGCGTGCGCTCGGTCAGCGGCATTACGACGTACAGATGATCGGCGGCATCGTGCTCCACCGCGGCGAGATCGCCGAGATGCGCACCGGCGAGGGCAAGACGCTCGTCGCGACGCTCGCCACCTATCTCAACGCGCTGCCGGGCAAGGGCGTTCATGTCATTACGGTCAACGACTATCTGGCGGCACGCGATGCCGGCTGGATGGCGCAGGTCTATAATTTCCTCGGGCTGACGGTCGGCGTGATCGTGCCGAACCTGTCGGACGAGCAGCGCCACGCCGCCTACGCCGCCGACATCACCTACGGCACGAACAACGAGTTCGGCTTCGATTATTTGCGCGACAACATGAAGTACGACCGCGAATCGATGGTCCAGCGGCCGTTCGCGATGGCGATCGTCGACGAGGTCGATTCGGTGCTGATCGACGAGGCGCGCACGCCGCTGATCATCTCGGGCCCGACCGACGACAAGTCCGATCTGTATCGCTCGGTCGATCTGGTGGTGAAGGAACTCGCCGCGGAGGATTACGAGAAGGACGAGAAGCAGAAGTCGATCATCCTGACCGAGGACGGCACCGAGAAGGTCGAGCGGATGCTCGAGAATGCCGGGCTGCTCGAGGGCGCGAACCTCTACGATTTCGAGAACACGCAGGTGGTCCACCACCTCAACCAGGCGCTGCGCGCCAACATGATGTTCAAGGCCGATACCGATTACATCGTCAAGGATGGCAAGGTCATCATCATCGACGAGTTCACCGGCCGCATGATGGACGGCAGGCGCTGGTCGGACGGCCTGCACCAGGCGGTCGAGGCCAAGGAGGGCGTCGACATCGAGCCCGAGAACCAGACGATGGCCTCGATCACCTTCCAGAACTATTTCCGCATGTACCCCAAGCTCGCGGGCATGACCGGCACCGCGGCGACCGAGGCTGCCGAATTCTACGACATCTACAAGATGAACGTGGTGACGATCCCGACCAATGTCGGCGTCAAGCGCGTCGACGAGGAAGACGAATTCTACAAGGATACCGCCGACAAGTTCGCGGCGATCGCCAAGAAGATCAAGCATCATGCCGATCTCGGCCAGCCGGTGCTGGTCGGCACCGTCTCGATCGAGAAGTCCGAGCTGCTCAGCGACTTCCTCGTCAAGGAAGGCGTCGAGCATGCCGTGCTCAACGCACGCCAGCATGAGCGCGAGGCGCATATCGTCGCGCAGGCCGGCCGCGCCGGCGCGGTGACGATCGCCACCAACATGGCGGGCCGCGGGACCGACATTCAGCTCGGCGGCAATCTCGAATTCCTCGTCAATGACGAGCTGTCCGAGATGCCCGAGGGGCCCGAGCGCGAGGCGGCGATCGCCAAGATCAAGGACCAGATCGCTGCCGAGAAGGCCGCGGTGCTCGCGGCGGGCGGGCTGTTCGTGCTCGGCACCGAGCGGCACGAAAGCCGCCGCATCGACAATCAGCTGCGTGGACGTTCGGGGCGTCAGGGCGATCCGGGCCTGTCGCGCTTCTATCTCAGCCTCGACGACGATCTGCTGCGCATCTTCGGGCCGGACACGCTGTTCGCCAAGATGATGCGCAACAATATCGGCGATGGCGAGGCGATCGGCAGCAAGTGGCTGTCGAAGGCGATCGAGACCGCGCAGAAGAAGGTCGAGGCGCGCAACTACGACATCCGCAAGCAGGTCGTCGAATATGACGACGTCATGAACGACCAGCGCAAGGTGATCTACGAGCAGCGCGCCGACATCATGGACGCCGACACCGTCGGCGACGTGGTCGAAGACATGCGTGCCGAGACGGTCAACACGATCGTCGGCGGCGCCTGCCCTCCGGGTACGTACCCCGAGCAGTGGAACATTGACGGGATGAAGGCGCAGCTCGCCGAGACGCTCAACCTCGAGCCGCAGATCGAGGCATGGCTCGAGGAAGAGGCGATCGACCCCGAGATCATCGAGAGCCGCGTCCAGGCGATGGCCGACGAGATGATCGCGGAGAAGGCCGCCTCGCTCGATCCCGACACCTGGGTGCGCGTCGAGAAGTCGATCCTGCTGCAGAACCTCGACCATCACTGGAAGGAGCATCTCGCGACGCTCGATGCGTTGCGCCAGGTCGTCCACCTGCGCGCCTACGCGCAGAAGACGCCGATCAACGAGTATAAGCAGGAGGCGTTCTCGCTGTTCGAGCGGATGCTCGCCAACATCCGCGAGGACGTGACGCGGACGATCGCGTTCGCGCAGTTCCAGCTCGAGCAGGCGCCCGAACTGCCGACGCTGCCCGACTTCATCACGCAGCATTTCGATCCGTTCACCGGCGAGGACGACACGTACGACCAGGACGGCGCGTCGTCGGGGCACATCACGACGCGGCTCGCCCCGCTGTCGATCCCGCAGCCCGATGGCAGCGAGATCGGGCAGGACCCGGCGCAGTGGGAGAGCACGGTCAGCCGCAACGCGCCGTGCCCGTGCGGATCGGGCCGCAAGTACAAGCACTGCCACGGCGCCGTCTGAACGCGATCCAGCGCGGCGCCGATACGGTGCCGCGCTAACACGAAGTCGCCGGAACGAATTGCGAAGACTTGGGTTTGTTTCCCAGACGTAACAGGGAGACGAACAATGAGCGACAAGTATACCGAAACGCCGAACGTAACCGTCATCGAGCGCAAGGGCGGCGGCGGCGCCGCGATCCTTATAGGGATTGTCTTGCTGGTGGCCGTCGTCGTTGGCGCGTTCTATCTCTTCAATCGCAGCCAGAACGACAACATCCGTACCGATGCGATCTCGGGCGCGGCGGACAAGGTCGGCGACAGCGCGAAGAAGATCGGCGACAGCGCGTCGAAGGCGACCGACGACGCGGCTAAGTAAGGTTTGCTTCTGACCCTAACGTCACCCCGGCAAGAGGCCGGGGTGACGGGATGGGAAGGGGGCTAGCGGAGGCAGGCGTCCAGACCGTCGCTCCGCACCACATTCACCCTGCGCGCAATCGTATTGCCGTGGCGGCGCGTGAAGCCCCGCGGTGCGACTGCTGCCCGCTTCTTCGGCAGCGGCAACACGGCTGCGATCCGGCCAGCCTCATCGGGTGACAGGCGCGAAGCGTCGTGCCCGAAATAGCGGTGCGCCGCGGCATCGACGCCGTACGTCCCGATCCCGGTCTCTGCGACGTTGAGATAAACCTCCATGATCCGGCGCTTCCCCCAGATCGTCTCGATCAGCACGGTGAAATAGGCTTCGAGCGCCTTGCGCGGGTAGCCGCCGCCCTGGATCAGGAAGACGTTCTTGGCGGTCTGCTGGCTGATCGTCGATCCGCCGCGAATCCGCCCACCGCGGGCATTGCGCACCATCGCCGTCTCGATCGCAATAAAATCGAAGCCATGATGCGCGCAGAAACGCGAATCCTCACCAGCGATGGCGGCGCGCGGCATGTTGCGGTCGATGTCCGACAGCGGGCGCCAGCTCTTGTCGATGCCGTGCCCGCCGAGCGCATCGCCGATCATCGTCAGCGTGATCGGCGGCGGGACGAAGCGATACACCACCACCATCACCGCCGAGATGAGCAGAAAGGCGAGGACCAGCCGGAGGGCCCAGCCGATCGCCCAACCGATCCAGCCGCGGCGGCGCGGCAGTCTGGTTCGGTTGGAGAGGGGGGCGGCGCGGGATTGCCTGGTGTCGCTCATTCCCGCGTCTTAGGGCGCTGTGGTCAGCGCTGTCCACCACGTGCGGCAAGCACGGCTTCTGCGGCGGCGATGCCGGTCGCATAGGCGCCGTGCGCGGTCGAGAAATCGTGGCGTGAACAGGCTTCGCCTGCGAAGAACAGGCGATCGTCGACCGGTGCGGCGAGCACCGCGCGCTGGTCCGCCGCGCCGACCCGGGCGTGCGAATAGCTGCCGTGGATGTGCGGTGCGTGCCGCCAGCGCGTCCGTCCGAGCGGTGTCAGTTTCGCGCGCCAGTCGCTGCCAAGCAGCGTCACGAGTTCGCCGATCGCGAAGTCTTCAGCGGCGCGGTCGTCCTTGTCTTCGAGCATCTCCGCGCAGTCGCCGCCGAGAAAACCCTCGATCAGCGGGGTGCCGAACGGCGCGAGGCGGTAGCTGGCGGTGCAGGCGCTGTGCGGATCGCCGATGAGATGGCCGTTGTCGGGCAGATCGGCATCGGCGACGTGGAGGAAGATCTTGTCGGCGAGACCGAGCGGCAAATCGGCGGCGGCGGCGTGCTTGGCGGGGAGCGGGGGATCGAAGCGGATCGCTTCGCGCGCAAGCACGGTGGTGGGCACGGCGATGATGACGTGGCGCGTCTCGAGCGTGCCGCGGGTGGTTTCGATTCGGATGGTCGTGCCGCGATGGTCGATGCGTGTGACCGTGGTGTCGCGCTGCACTGGCAGGTCGTGTGCGTGGCGCATGACCAGCGTGCCATAGCCTTGCTCGACCGCCCAATTGTCGTCGGTCGCGGCATCTTCATACGCGGCCCAGTCGTGCAGCGACACCTTGGCGAGCGGCGCGCCATTGGCGTAGCCCGAGATCGCATCGATCATTGCGCGCCACGGATCGTCGCTGGCGATGAAATCGCTGAGCGGGCGGTCGGGGCCGTCGAGTGCCGCGTGGGCGGCGGCGTTCCAGCGCTCCCACGCAGCGCGATAGGCGGCTTGCTGGTCGGGCGGGAAACCGAGATTGCGCCACTGGCTGCCCCAGTTGGCGGGATGGCGATCGACGGCGAGGCTGTAAGTGCCGGCGAGTTCGGTCCACGGGTTGCGCTTGGCGGAGTGGAGCCAGCCGCAGCCATAATCGACGGTTACGCTGACGGGCGTTGGCGTTGCGGAGGGGAGCGCGAGCTCCACGCTATGCGCGCGGCCGCCGATGCGGTCCTGGGCCTCAAGCAGCAGCACGTCGAGCCCGGTGTCGTGCAACACACGGGCCGCAGCGATGCCAGCGGCGCCGGCACCGACGATGATCGCATCGGCACCAGCCATAGTCTTACGCTGCGACGAGCATCCGCTGGTCGCCAGCGATCCGCATCATCGCCTTCTGCAGCTTCTCGAACGCGCGCACCTCGATCTGGCGGACGCGCTCGCGGGAGACACCGTAAACCTGCGACAGCTCTTCAAGCGTCTTGGGTTCGTCGGTCAGGCGGCGCTCGGTCAGGATGAACTGCTCGCGCTCGTTGAGATCTTCCATCGCAGCCGTCAGCATCGAGTGGCGGACGTCCGCCTCCTGCGCTTCGGCGACGACGGTGTCCTGCAGCGGCGCATCATCCTGCAGCCAATCCTGCCACTGGCCGTCGCCATCCTCGCGCATCGGCACGTTGAGCGACGTGTCGCCGCCCATCGCCATGCGGCGGTTCATGCTGGTCACCTCGGCCTCGGTCACGCCGAGATCCTTGGCGATCTTGGCGAGATGCTCTGGCGAGAGATCCCCGTCCTCGAACGCGTCGAGCTTCGACTTCATCCGGCGCAGGTTGAAGAACAGCTTCTTCTGCGCAGCGGTGGTGCCCATCTTGACGAGGCTCCACGAGCGCAGGATGAATTCCTGGATCGAGGCGCGGATCCACCACATCGCATAGGTGGCGAGGCGGAAGCCGCGATCGGCCTCGAACTTCTTCACGCCCTGCATCAGGCCGATATTGCCCTCGGAGATCAACTCGCTGACGGGCAGGCCGTAGCCGCGATAGCCCATCGCGATTTTCGCCACGAGGCGCAGATGCGACGTCACCAGCTGCGCAGCGGCGTCGGTGTCGCCATGCTCCTCGAAGCGCTTGGCGAGCATATATTCCTGCTCGGGCGCGAGGATCGGGAATTTCTTGATCTCGGAAAGATAGCGATTGAGGCTCGCTTCGCCACCGAGGGCGGGAATCGTCGCGGGGACGTTGCTGCGGGCTGCCATGATCGTGTCTCCCTTTAATAGGTCGGGTGCCGTGAAACGCGGACGCCAGGCCGGATGCTATACCAAGAGTGCGGTGAACAGTTCCTGCATGTCCGCGGGCATTTCGCTGTCGAACGCCAAAGCGTTACCATTCACCGGATGAATGAACCCCAAACGGGCGGCGTGCAACGCCTGACGTCGGAAACCCAAGGTTTCCAGAAGCGCTTTGTGGCCTTGCTTTGTTCTACCGTAAACCGGGTCGCCGATCAAGGGATGGCCGAGCGAGGCCATGTGCACGCGGACCTGATGGGTGCGCCCCGTTTCCAATCGACATTCCACCAACGCGCCCCCGTTCAACCGCTCAAGCGTAGTATAGTGGGTCACGGCGCGTTTCCCGCCGGGGACGATCGCTATTTTCTTGCGATTCGACGGCGAGCGCGCGAGCGGGGCGTCGACCGAGCCCGCGGTGGGGGTCGGCCGGCCCGACACCATCGCCTTGTAGCGGCGGTCGATCGAATGGTCGTGGAACTGGCGGGCGAGACCCTCATGTGCGCGATCGGTCTTCGCGGCGACCATCAGCCCCGACGTGTCCTTGTCGATTCGGTGGACGATCCCCGGGCGTGCGACGCCGCCGATTCCCGAGAGATTGCCCGCGCAGTGGTGGAGCAAAGCGTTGACGAGCGTTCCGTCGGCATTGCCCGCGGCGGGGTGGACGACGAGCCCGGCCTGCTTGTCGATCACGATGAGGTGGTCGTCCTCGAACACGACATTGAGCGCTATGTCCTGCGCCTCGTTGGTCGATGGAGTCGCTTCGGGAACGGACACGACATACAGGCCGCCGGCGACCGCCTTGCTCGACGGATCGCTCACCACTGCGCCGCGCGGATCGGTGACCGCACCGCCGGCGATCAGCGCCTTGAGCCGCTCGCGCGAAACCTCGGGCAGCGCGTCGGCAAGAGCGCGGTCGAGCCGAAGGCCTAACGCCTTTTCGGACACGCGCGCTTCGATGGTGACGACCCCCCGGTTCATGGTCTAGAATCTGGGCATGGCGGTGGAAATTTCAAGCACTCTCCTGTCGAGACTGCTAAACGAAGCGCGATTGTCGCCGACGCACGAGATATGCGGGCTGTTGTTTGGCACGCCCGATCGGATCGAAACAGCGCAAGCCTGTCCGAACACCGCCCCCGACCCGAGCCGGCATTTCGAGATCGATCCGGCAGCGCTGTTCGCGGCCCACCGCGCCGCGCGCCACGGTGGCCCCGCCGTGATCGGGCATTACCATTCGCATCCATCGGGTGTCGCCAACCCTTCCGCACGCGATGCAGAGGGGGCGATGGGCGACGATGCGCTGTGGCTGATCGTGACGGCGGCCGAGGCGCGGTTGTGGCAAACACGCCTATCCGGAACGTTCGTCGCGGTCGATTATGTTCCGGTCGATGGGCCCGACTGAGCGTTCGCTCAGCCTTTGTACAGTGCCTCAAGCCGCGTGCCGTAGACCGCCTTCAACACGTGCCGCCGGATCTTGAGGCTGGGCGTCATCTGCTCGTTCTCGATCGCGAAGGGTTCGTCGGCGAGGACGAAACGGCGGATGCGCTCGGTCACTGCAAGATCGGCGTTGACCCGCTCGACCGCCTGGCCGAGCGCGGTGCGATACGCGCTATTCTCGGCCAGCCGCGCGAAGTTGCAGACATTGCCTTCGCGCGCGCACCACTGCTGGGTCCACTCCGAATCGGGAACGATCACCGCGACCATGTACGGCCGCCGGTCGCCGAACAGCATCGCCTGCGCGATCTCGGGTTGGAGCGTCAGCATCCCCTCGACCTTTTGCGGCGCGACATTCTCGCCCTTGTCGTTGACGATGATGTCCTTCTTGCGGTCGGTGATCTGAATGCGGCCCTTCGCGTCGATCACGCCGATGTCGCCGGTATGCAGCCAGCCGTCGTGGAGCACGCGCGCGGTCTCGGTCGGGTTGCGCCAATAGCCGTGCATCACGAGTTCGCCGCGCACGAGGATCTCGCCGTCGTCGGCGATGCGCACTTCGGTATCGGGCATCGGCGGGCCGACCGTGTCCATCTTCAACCCGGCCTTGGGGCGGTTGCAGGAGATGACCGGCGCGGTCTCGGTCTGGCCATAGCCTTGCAGGACGGTGATCCCGACCGCCTCGAAAAAGGTGCCGACCTCGGGCGTGAGCGGCGCGCCGCCCGACACCAGCGCCTTGATCCGCCCGCCGAAGCGCTGCTGGATCTTGGGACGCAAGGTCGCGCCGAGCAGGAAATCCATCGGCTTGTCGAACAAGCCGGCCTTGCCCGCGGCCTTCTTGCCGCCGAGTGCCTGGGCGCGGCCGAGCAGGTACGTCGAGAGCTTGCCCTGTTTCTCGACCGCCTTGGTGATTCGCGTGCGCAGCAGTTCGAACAGCCGCGGCACGACGATCATCATCGTCGGGCGGACTTCCTCGATATTGGCGGCGAGCTTGTCGAGGCCTTCGCTGTAATAGATCTGCGCGCCGAGCCCGATCGGGAAATATTGTCCGCCGGTATGCTCATAGGCGTGGCTGAGCGGGAGGAACGACAGGAAGATCTCGTCGTCCCAGCCGAAATCCTCCGAGATGATCGTGCAGCAGCCCTGGACGTTGTGGAGGATCGCGCCGTGATGCTGCATCACGCCGCGCGGGGATCCGCCGGTGCCGCTGGTGTAGATGAGGCACGCGGTATCGTCGCGCCTGGCGGTGGCGGCGATGGTCGATGGCGCGGCGGCGTGATCGGCGAGCAGCGCGTTCCACTGATGGAATTCGAGCGCACCCGACTGGTTGGCGCGCAGATCCTCGATCCCGATGACGATCTGCGCGGTGCTTGCGCGAATTGCCGCGGGGAGCAGCGTCTTGGCGAGCTTCGCGGTCGAGACGATTACCGCCTTGGCGCCCGAATTCTCGAGGATGTGGATGTGATCGCGTTCGGTGTTGGTGGTGTAGGTCGGCACGGTGATGCACCCCGCCGCCATGATCGCGAGATCGGCGATGCAGAATTCGGGGCGATTCTCGCTGACCAGCATCACGCGGTCGCCGGGCGTGAGCCCGATCGCCTTGAGCGCCGCTGCCATGCTCGCGACCTGGTGCGCGGTTTCGCTCCAGCTGCGCGACACCCAGCGGCCGCCGGCCTTGTGCCACAGGAACGGCGCATCGCCCTTCTCGGTGGCGCGCGTGAGGAACATCGCGACGAGGTTGGGGAAATGTTCGAGGCGGCGGATGTCTGACATTCTCTCTCTCCCGGGGAGGACGCGCCGTGTTCGGCTGCGGGGTAACGCTTTACTCGGCCGGACGGGGCAACGCGCCGGCGCGGACGATCTGCGTGGTCTGCCCGTCCTCGCGCACCGCGACGCCTTCGCTGCGCGGATCGGCGGCGCCGACCCAGACGCCGTTGACGTGCTCGATTGCATTGGCTTTTAAACCCAACGGCGCGATTTGGATACGCTCGCCGAGCGCCTGCAGCGCAGGCACCATTGCATCGAGTTGCGTGCCCTTCTCTGCAACGGCGTCAAGCTTGGGCGCGTAGAGCAGGCCCATCGCGATCGCGTCCTGCGCGCTGAGCTTCCAGTCGAGCACGCCGACCAGCGCCTTCGCCACCTGCGCGATGATCGTCGATCCGCCGGCCGCGCCGATTGCGATGCGGACCTTGCCGTCGGGGCCATAGACGATCGTCGGCGCCATCGAGCTGCGCGGGCGCTTGCCGCCGTCGACGCGGTTGGCGACGAGATAGCCATCCTTGGCGGGGACGAAATCGAAATCGGTCAGCTCGTTGTTGAGCATCACGCCATCGACCGACAGGCCCGACCCGAAATAGCTTTCGATCGTCGTGGTGACTTCGGCGACATTGCCCTTCTTGTCGACCGCGACGAGATCGCTCGTGCCGGGAACGTCGGCATTGGGCGCGAGCGTGCGGGGCGGGTCGCCGGGCGGGGTGCCGGCGGCGATGCTCGTCATGCTGCGTTCGGGCGAGATCAGCGCCGAACGCTTTGCCAGATAGGCCGGATCGAGCAGGCCCTTGATCGGCACGGTGACGTGGTCGGGATCGCCGAGATAGAGATCGCGGTCAGCGTAAGCGAGCCGCTCGGACTCGGCGAAGAGATGCCAGGCGACGGGCGAATCCTTGCCGAGCCCCGCCATGTCGAAGCGTTCGAGCTGCTTGAGGATCATCAGCACCGCGGTTCCGCCCGACGACGGCGGGGCCATGCCGCAGACCTTGTAGACGCGGTACAGGATGCAGAGCGGTGCGCGCTCCTTGGCGCGGTAGCCGGCAAGATCGGCGAGCGTCATCCTCGACGGGTTCTGCGCGGCGGTGTTGACCGCGGTGACGATCTTCTGCGCGACCGCGCCCGTGTAGAAATAGTCGGGGCCGTTCTTGGCGATCGCTGCGAACAAGGCGGCCTGTTCGGGGCTCTTCAACAGCGTGCCGACCGGTAGGGGTTTGCCGTCTGCTGAGAGGAAATGCGTACGCGCCCACGGGTCGATATGCCGCCCGAAATTGGCGAGCCCGTTATGCAGCCGCGGGGTGATCGCGAAGCCGTCCTGCGCGAGCTTGATCGCGGGACCGAACAGCGTCGCCCAGGGTAGTTTGCCGTAGCGCTGATGCGCCAGCGCCATCATCCGCAGATTGCCCGGCACGCCGACGCTGCGCCCGCCCGGGATCGCCGCGAAGACGGGGAGCGGCTTGCCGTCGGGGCCGTAGAACCATTTCGGGTCGGCCGCGGCCGGCGCGGCCTCGCGCCCGTCGAACCCGGTGATCGCATTGGTCGCGGCGTCGTGGTGGAGCATGAAGCTACCCCCGCCGATCCCGCTATTCTGCGGCTCGACGACATTGAGCACGAGCATCGTCGCGATCGCGGCATCGGTCGCGCTGCCGCCCTTGCGCAGGATCTCCGCCCCGGCCGCGGCGGCGCGCGGGTCGGCTGCACTCACCATGCCGAGCGCGGGCGGCGGGGTGGAGGCGGGGTGTCTGGCCTCCGCGATGGCGGGCGTGATCAGCAGGAGCAGCGAAGCAACGAGCGGTCTGGTCATGATTCGACCGTAGCGCGCTGCGCGGCGCAGGCAAGAACGCGATCGGCCGAAGCGCGCTCTGCTTGCCGACCGGGGTGCGCTCAGGCGGCTTGCGTGCCGACCGCCCGGGCGACGCTGGCAAAACCGTCGCGCGCGAGCCGCTTCGCAAGCCCGCGCAGGATCCGCTGCGCTAGGCCGGGGCCCTGATAGACCAGCGCCGAGTATAACTGAATGAGGCTCGCGCCTGCGCAAATGCGCGCATAGGCCTCTTCGGGGCTGTCGATCCCCCCTGCCGAGATCAGCGGCATCGCCCCGCCGGTCGCGCTGCGGAAATCGGCGAGCCGCTGGCGTGCGAGGCTTGCCAGCGGCGCACCCGACAGCCCGCCGGTTTCGCCGGCATGCGCCGAGCGCAACGCCGGGCGCGAGACGGTCGTGTTGCTGACGATCAGGGCATCGACATTATGCGCCGCCGCGGCGCGCGCGATGAAGTCGATCGCCGATGGGTCCAGATCGGGTGCAACCTTGAGGAACAGCCGCGGTCGCTCGATCGGCGCGCGACGCGCCTCATCGGCGGCGGCGAGAACGTCGAGCAGTTCGTTGCCATGCTGCAGATCACGCAGGCCCGGCGTGTTGGGCGAGCTGATGTTGACCGTGACGTAATCGGCGACCCGCGCCGCCGCGGCGACGCCGTGCGCGTAATCGGCGACGCGATCGGGCGCGTCCTTGTTCGCGCCGACGTTGATGCCGAGCACCCCGCGCCGCTTCGCCGCGACCGCGCGCGGCAAGGCGGCGGCGATCCCGCCATTGTTGAATCCCATCCGGTTGATCACCGCCTGGTCCTCGACCAGCCGGAACAGTCGCGGCCGCGGGTTGCCCACCTGCGGCAACGGGGTCAGCGTCCCGATTTCGACGCTACCGAAGCCGAGGCCGAAGAACCCGTCGATCGCGCTGCCATTCTTGTCGACCCCCGCGGCGAGCCCAAGCGGATTGGGAAAATCGAGGCCGGCGACGTGCGTGCGCAGGATCGCAGCTCCCTGGCTCATCGCCATGCCGGTTTTGCTGGCGGTCGCGAGCAGGGTGAGCGTGATCTCGTGCGCGCGTTCTGCATCGAGCGCGAAGAGAGCAGGGCGGAGCAGAGGGAACAGCATAAGCGCGTGATGGCAGCGGGGGGCGAGCGCGTCAAAGCCGAAGCAGGAGGTCGCACCTCGCCGCTTGGCACCCGGTCCAGGGCTGGGCTGCCGCGGGGCAGTCGGATCACCCATTTTGGCGAATCTGTCCAATACCCGAACCCTCGAATCGGCATAAGAAGAAGTGCGACCCGGGAAGCCCCAAATTGGAGCTTCCTTCCTTGGGCTGGCCAGTTCGCTGGCTGGCCCACTTTTCTTTGAGGCGCGAACGCGTTACGCTCGCCGTCAAAGAAAAGAGGGGTGCGCAACAGTGGGGGATATTCGGCTGGACTATGCCGTGCCGGCAGCGGACCTCACCGACTATGTCACGCTATTCTACGATTTTTTCGCCGATGTCGCGGTGTTCGATGATATCGAGCGCGCCGACAATGCGCAGATCCGCTTTCGCTTGTCAGCGGGCGGCGCGACCTATCGCTTCGCCGACGGGACCCAGCAGGACTCGCCCGATTGCCATGTGATCGGCCCGACCAGCGGGGCAGTGCACGTGGTGGCCGAGGGGCCGGTCGTCCTGTTCGGGATGGGCCTCACCGCTGTCGGCTGGGCGGCGATGATCGGGTCGGACGCCTCGACCATGGTAAACCGCGTCATCGATGCCGGTCGCTTGTTTGGCGCGGGGCGGTTGCAGGTCGCGGCCGCCGCGCTCCGCAAGACCGAGGGGATCGCTGCGCGCGCTGCGGTCGGCGAAGGGCTGGTGCGCGATCTGGTGCGCAGCGGCGACGGCCATTGCACGCTCGGCGCGATCTGGTTCGTACGCCAGGTCGATGCTTGGTTCGCGGCGAGTCCGTCGCCGGAGATGGAGTGCCTGCTCGCCACGACTGGCCTGTCGCGGCGGCAGGTCGAGCGTAAGTGCAACGCTTTGTATGGCGCTCCGCCCAAATTGCTCGCGCGCAAATATCGCGCGCTGCGGGCCGCGGTGGCGATGGTGGCGGGCGATGAGACCGTTGGCGATGCGGTGGATCGCGGTTTCTACGATCAATCGCACATGATCCGCGAGATCAAGCAGTTTACCGGTCTGACCCCGGGGCAGATTCGCGCCGATCCGGGCATCCTGTCGCAACTCACGATCGCGCATCGCAGCGCGCTCGAGGGGGTGGTCAGCCCGCTGGTGAGTGGAACCTAACTTTGCCGGTTCATGCCGGGGCAGGGGTTGACCCGACTCGTGCGCGCGCCCATTTGCAATCGGAGCGAATTCATCCGATTGGACCCGATGCGTCTTTCCAGCCTTGCCGACTATGCCGTCGTGATGATGTCCGCCGCCGCGCGACATTGCGGTAGCGTGGGCCGGCTCAATGCGACGATGCTTGCCGAGGAGACCGGACTGCCGCTGCCGACCGTGCAGAAGCTGGTCAGCCGGCTGTCGGCGGGCGGGCTGATCGAGAGCACGCGCGGCACCGGCGGCGGTTTCCGCCTGTCGCGCCCGGCGGCGGCGATCAGTCTCGCCGATATCATCGAGGCGATCGAGGGACCGATCGCGCTGACAACCTGCGTCGACGAGGCGCGGCATGACTGCGCGCTCGAGGGCGATTGCCGGGTGAAGCCGCATTGGGGCGTCGTCAACGGCGCGGTTCGCGGGGCGCTCGACGGTGTGTCGCTGGCGAGCCTGTCGAGGATCCCGGCATGACTGATTTTAACGAGCCGCGTGACGGCAGGGACGATGTAATGGCCACCAAGAACGCCGAAGCTTATGAAGCCGTCAGTAAGACGTACGAATGGGGTTTCCATTCGGACATCGAGCAGGACTTCGCCCCCAAGGGGTTGAGCGAGGACACCGTCCGCTTCATTTCCGCCAAGAAGGGCGAGCCGCAGTGGATGCTCGACTGGCGGCTGAAGGCGTTTCGCCTCTGGCTGACGATGGAGGCACCCGACTGGGCCAAGCTCCAGATGGACCCGATCGACTATCAGGACGCCTATTATTACGCCGAGCCCAAGGTGAAGCCGAAGCTCGGCTCGCTCGACGAGGTCGATCCCGAGATCCTGCGCGTCTATGAGAAGCTCGGCATTCCGATCGAGGAGCAGAAGATGCTCGCGGGCGTCGAGGAGCTCGATGCCGAGGGCCAGCCGAAGCGCCGCGTTGCCGTCGACGCGGTGTTCGACAGCGTCTCGGTCGCGACCACCTTCCGCAAGGAGCTGGAGGCCGCGGGGGTGATCTTCCGGTCGATCTCCGAGGCGATCAAGGAATATCCCGAGTTGGTCCGCAAGTGGCTCGGCAAGGTCGTCCCGCAGCACGACAACTATTTTGCGACGCTCAATTGCGCGGTCTTCAGCGACGGGACCTTCGTCTACATCCCCGAGGGCGTGCGCTGCCCGATGGAGCTGTCGACCTATTTCCGCATCAATGCCGAGAATACCGGGCAGTTCGAACGCACGCTGATCGTCGCCGACAAGGGATCGTACGTCTCGTATCTCGAGGGCTGCACCGCGCCGATGCGCGACGAGAACCAGTTGCATGCGGCGGTGGTCGAGCTGGTCGCGCTGGACGACGCCGAAATCAAATATTCGACGGTGCAGAACTGGTATCCCGGCGACGAGAACGGCAAGGGCGGGATCTACAATTTCGTCACCAAGCGCGCGCTCTGCCAGGGCAAGAACTCCAAGGTGTCGTGGACGCAGGTCGAGACCGGCAGCGCGATCACCTGGAAGTATCCGTCGTGTGTGCTCGCGGGCGAGAACAGCGTCGGCGAATTCTATTCGGTTGCCGTTACCAACAATCGCCAGCAGGCCGATACCGGCACCAAGATGATCCATCTCGGCAAGGGCTCGCGCTCGACGATCGTGTCGAAGGGCATTTCGGCGGGGCGGTCTGACAATACCTATCGCGGGCTGGTGCGCGTCGCGCCGACCGCGGAGGGCGTGCGCAACTTCACCCAGTGCGATTCGCTGCTGCTCGGCGACCAGTGCGGCGCGCATACCGTGCCGTATATCGAGGTGCGCAACCCTAGCGCGCAGATCGAGCATGAGGCGACCACCTCGAAGATCAGCGACGACCAGATGTTCTATGCGATGCAGCGCGGGCTCGACCAGGAGGCCGCGGTGGCGTTGATCGTCAATGGGTTTGCCAAGGAAGTGCTGCAGCAGCTGCCGATGGAGTTCGCGGTCGAGGCGCAGAAGTTGCTGGGGATCAGCCTTGAAGGGTCGGTGGGGTGATTGCTCTCGCCACGATCACGACCTTCATGCAAATCTTAGGTACGTCGGTGCCAGCACATCCCTTGGATAGCTACATGACCTGCGTCGGAGTTAGTGCTCACGTCGAGTTAGAACGCGGAACTGACGTGGCGGGATCTGCTCGAAGTGCCGAGCATAGTTGCAAGCACCTTGCTGACGCAGCGATTGAGCGGATGAGTCATGATGCCGCGTCGGGCTACGATCGAGACAGATATTTAAAAGATTACGGTTTGATGTTCGCGGAAACCGCCAGCGAAAATCGATTACGACTACAGCGCGCTGTTGACGCCCTATCGGCGCGGGTCGCTGTGAACTTAAAATCCGGGACGGGTAAGAATTGATGCTTAAAATTACCGACCTCCACGCCGAAATCGACGGCAAGGAAATCCTCAAGGGCCTCTCGCTCAGCGTCAATGCGGGCGAGGTCCATGCGATCATGGGGCCGAACGGCGCGGGCAAGTCGACGCTCGGCTATGTGCTCGGCGGGCGGCCCGGTTATGAGGTCACCGCGGGCTCGGTGGAATTCGACGGGAAGGATTTGCTCGAGATGGCGCCGCACGAGCGCGCCGCTGCGGGCCTGTTCCTTGGCTTCCAGTATCCGGTCGAGATCCCCGGCGTGTCGAACGTGCAGTTCCTGCGCGAGGCTTTGAACGCGCAACGTCGCGGGCGCGACGAGAAGCCGCTGTCGGGTGCCGAGTTCCTCAAGCTCGCGCGCGAGCAGGCCGCCGCGCTGTCGATGGATGCCGAGATGCTCAAGCGTCCGGTCAATGTCGGCTTCTCGGGCGGCGAGAAGAAGCGCAACGAGATGGTGCAGATGGGCATCGTCAACCCCAAGCTCGCGATCCTCGACGAGACCGATAGCGGGCTCGACATCGACGCGTTGCGCATCGTCGGCGACGGTATCAACCGGATCATGCGTGCGCCCGACAAGGCGGTGATCCTGATCACGCATTACGAGCGGCTGCTGAGCTATGTCGCGCCCGATTTCGTGCATGTGCTGTCGGCCGGGCGGATCATCCGTTCGGGCGGGCCGGAGCTCGCGGCGGAGCTCGAGCGCGAAGGCTATGCGGGGGTGCTGGCGTGAGCGGCCTTGCAACGATCAAGCCCCTCCCCTTCAGGGGAGGGGTTGGGGTGGGGCCGTGCCGCGCGTCGCACGCCGGCGGCGGTCTCTGCGAGGCGTCCCCCACCCCAAACCCCTCCCCTGAAGGGGAGGGGCGATGAACGTGCTCGCGCTCCCAACCCGCCGCGATGAATCGTGGCGCTATTCCGACCTCGAAGCCGTCGCCTCGGTCTGGCCGATCCCGGCCGCCGAAATCATCGACGTCCCCGCCGGCACCCATGTGTCGCGCGTCATCGTGCAGGACGCCGCGACCGATGCCGTGGCGATCCGCGATTACCGCGTGATCCTCAACGCCGGGGCGACCGCGACCTTCCATGTGCTCAACGTGGGCGGGAAGCTCGGCCGCGTGACGATCGACGTGAGGTGCCATGAGGGGTCGCACTTCGAGCTTGGTGGTGCGATGCTCGGCGGCGGCGACCAGACGCTCGAGATCGTCACCGTGCTCAACCATATCGAGCCCAACGCCACCTCGAACCAGGTGGTGCGGTCGGTGCTCGGCGGGCGCGCGACGGGGTCGTATCTCGGCAAGGTCGCGGTTGCGCGGCATGCGCAGAAGACCGATGCCTCGCAATCGGTCAAGGCGATGCTGCTCAGCCGCACCGCGACCGCGAACGCCAAGCCCGAGCTCGAGATCTTCGCCGACGACGTGAAGTGCGCGCATGGCGCAACGGTCGGCGAGCTGGACGCGAATGCGTTGTTCTATCTGGCGTCGCGCGGGATCGCACCGCCGCAGGCCAAGGCGATGCTGCTGCGCGCGTTCATCGGGTCGGTGTTCGAGGGGATCGAAGACGCGGGTGAGCGCGAGCGTGTCGAAGCCGGCGCGCAGGCTGCGCTGGAGCGGATGCTGTGAGCAGCGCGCGCAACCTTCTCCCCTCCCTGGAACGGAGGGGCCGGGGGTGGGTCGGCCCGTTGGTCGGGCGGACTTCACCCGTCAGACCGACCCACCCCCAACCCCTCCCTTCCAGGGAGGCGAGGCAATGAGCGTGCTGACCCAGACCCGTCCGCTCGACCATGTCGCGGATTTCCCTGCGATCCCGGCCGGCTGGGCGTATCTCGACACCGCGGCGACCGCGCAGAAGCCGCAGGCGGTGATCGACGCGATCACCCGCGCTTATGACACCGACTATGCGACGGTCCACCGTGGCGTGTACCAGCGCTCGGCCGACATGACGCTCGCCTATGAGGCGGCGCGTCGCAAGGTGGCCACGTTCCTCAACGCGGGTTCTGAAAACGAGATCGTCTTCGTCCGCGGCGCGACCGAGGGGATCAACCTCGTGGCGCAGTGCTGGGCGGGCACGCAGCTTGAGGCCGGCGACCGCATCCTGCTCTCGACGCTCGAGCATCACAGCAATATCGTGCCGTGGCAGATGATCGCCGAGCGGATCGGTGCGCATATCGACGTGATCCCGCTGACTGAGGATCACCGCATCGATCTCGATGCGATGGCCGCGATGATCACGCCGCAGCACAAGCTCGTCGCGCTGGGGCATGTCTCGAACGTGCTCGGCTCGGTGCTCGACGGCCGTCGTGCCGCCGACATTGCGCACTCTGTCGGCGCGAAGATCCTGCTCGACGGCTGCCAGTCGGTCCCGCGGATGACGGTCGATGTTGCTGCGCTCGATTGCGATTTCTACGTCTTTTCGGGGCATAAGCTCTATGGTCCGACCGGGATCGGCGTGCTGTGGGCGCGGCCCGAATTGCTCGAGGCGATGCCGCCGTACCAGGGCGGCGGATCGATGATCGACAAGGTCAACTTCGCCAAGACCACCTATGCGCCGCCGCCCGGGCGGTTCGAGGCGGGGACGCCGCATATCGTCGGCGTGCTCGGGCTTGCCGCAGGGATCGACTATGTCACGCGGATCGGGCTCGATCGGATCCACGCGCACGAGACTGCGCTGGTGAAACTGACGCGCGATGCGCTGTCGCAATTCAATTCGCTGACGCTGTTCGGCCCCGAAGATTCCGCCGGGATCGTCAGCTTCAGCATCGCGGGGGTGCATCCGCACGACATCGGCACCATCTTGGATGAAGCCAGGGTCGCGGTGCGCGCCGGCCATCACTGCGCGCAGCCGTTGATGGAGATGCTTGGGGTCGATGCCACGGCGCGCGCGAGCTTCGGGGTTTATAACAGCGCGGCGGACGTCGACGCGCTGGTCAAGGGTATTGAGCGAGTGACGAGGATTTTCGGATGAGCAACGGAATCGAGATCCAGGAAGTCGGCGCCGTCGAGCAGCCGCCGCGTGCGCGCGTCGAAGACGTTGCGGCCGATGGGGGTGAGCGCAAGCGCGACTATCTCGAGGGCTTCCTCAGTCAGAAGCCCGCAGGCGAGGTCGTCGGCGAGCCGGGCGGGGCGCTGTACGAGGGCGTCGTCTCGGCGCTCAAGGAAATCTACGATCCGGAGATTCCCGTCAACATCTACGATCTCGGGCTGATCTACGGCGTCGAGGTGACCGAAGCCGGCCATGCCGTGGTCACGATGACGCTGACCACGCCGCATTGCCCGGTCGCCGAATCGATGCCGATGGAGGTCGAATTGCGCGTCGGCGCGGTGCCCGGCGTCGGATCGGCCGAGGTCAATCTGGTGTGGGACCCGGCATGGGATCCCGCCAAGATGTCCGACGACGCCAAGCTCGAACTGGGTATGCTGTAACGCACTAAAGCCCCTCCCCTTCAGGGGAGGGGTTGGGGTGGGGAGGTCACGGGCGTTGAGCTCTGCGAGGCTTCCCCCACCCCCTACCCCTCCCCTGAAGAGGAGGGGCTTTGGAGGAAGAAACCAATGACAACTGCCACCCGCGTTCGCCCCGCTGCGCTGATCCTGACGCCCACGGCCGAGGCGCGCATCGCCGCGCTGATGGCCAAGGCGCCAGCCGACGCGATCGGTGTCAAGCTGTCGACCCCGCGGCGCGGGTGTTCGGGGCTCGCCTATTCGGTCGATTATGTCACCGAGGCCAAGCCGTTCGACGAACGGATCGATACCCCGGGCGGCACGCTGTTCGTCGATGGCGGGTCGATCCTGTATCTGATCGGATCGACGATGAATTGGGTCGAGGACGATTTCGCGGCGGGGTTCGTCTTCGTGAACCCCAACGCCAAGGGCGCGTGCGGGTGCGGCGAGAGCTTTACCGTCTGACTCGAGCGGTCACCCCGCACTGGCTTGAGCGCGCATTTGCGTCCACAGGCGGGCGATGACGAGCTCCACTTACGACACCATCATCCTCGGCGCCGGCGCGGCCGGGTTGATGTGCGCCTTTACCGCCGGCCAGCGCGGGCGGCGCGTGCTGCTGCTCGACCATGCCGAGGCGATCGGCAAGAAGATCCTGATTTCGGGCGGCGGGCGGTGCAATTTTACCAATATGCACACGGCGGCCGATCGCTACATCTCGGCCAATCCGCATTTCGCCAAGTCGGCGCTCGGGCGCTACACCGCGGCGGATTTCCTGGCGCTGGTCGAGGCGCACGGCATCGCCTGGCACGAGAAGACGCTCGGGCAATTGTTCTGCGATGGCTCGGCCAAGCAGATCGTCGCGCTACTGCAGGACGAGTGCGACAAGGGAGGGGTGGAGATCGCGCTCGGCGCGGCGATCCGCGACATCGACCATGCCGATGGCGTCTATCGCGTCACCTTCGGCTACCGCACCGCCAGCGCGCCGTCGCTCGTCATCGCCACTGGGGGGCCGTCGATCCCGCAAATGGGCGCGACCGGCTTCGCTTACGATCTCGCGCGCCGCTTCGGCATGAAAGTGGTCGAGCCGCGCCCGGCACTCGTGCCGCTAACGCTGGGTGGCGAAGAGACGTTGTTCCGCTCGCTTTCGGGTGTCGCGGCGGAGGTTGTCGCCAAGGCGGGCAAGACCAAGTTCCGCGAAGCGGCGCTGTTCACGCACAAGGGGCTGAGCGGGCCGGCGATCCTGCAGATCTCGTCTTACTGGCGCCACAGCGAACCGGTCGGGATCGACTTCCTGCCCGACCTCAAGCCCGGCTGGCTGGTCGGCGTGAAGCACGCCCGGCCGCGGGTGTCGCTCGCGTCGGTGCTGTCGAACCATTTGCCCGGCCGTCTCGCGGAGACATTGGCCGACCGGCTCGGCATCGAGGGCGAACTCGGCGCGGCGACCGACAAGGTGGTCGATGCGGCGGCACGGCAACTAGCCGACTGGCGCTTCAGCCCCAACGGCACCGAAGGCTTCGCCAAGGCCGAGGTGACGGCGGGCGGGATTTCGACGGCGGAACTGTCGTCGCAGACGATGGAAGCGCGCAAGGTGCCGGGGCTGTACGCGATCGGCGAGGCGGTCGATGTGACCGGCTGGCTCGGCGGCTACAACTTCCAATGGGCCTGGGCGAGCGGCTGGGCGGCGGGGCAGGTGGTTTAGGTCGTCTACCGAATTGCTTTTTAGCTGGCGGTGTGTATGATGCGCACGATGAAAAGCGCCGATCTCATTCGTGAGTTGAAATCGGCAGGGTGGACACTCGATCGGGTGCGGGGATCGCACCACGTTTTCACCCATCCACAGCACGGCGGGCATATCGTCGTGCCGCATCCCAAGAGGGATCTCGGGCCGGGGCTGGTCGCGGCGATCCGCAAGCAGGCAAAGGTCTAGGTGTTCCCCATGCGGTATCCCATCGCCATCGAACCTGGTAGCAACAGCACTGCCTTCGGCGTCGTGGTGCCCGATCTGCCGGGGTGCTTTTCCGCGGGTGATACGCTCGACGAGGCGCTCGTCGGCGTCGAGGAAGCCGCAGCGGCGTGGATCGATGCTGCGCTCGACGCGGGCACGGCAATTCCGCCGGCGCGAAGCCTCGATACGCTGCGGCTGGATCCGGACTTTGACGGCTGGGCATTCGGTGTGATCTCGCTCGACCCTGCGCTATTCGAAGACACGATCGAGCGGGTCAACGTAACCCTGCCAAGGCGAGTCCTGAAGCGCCTCGACGCAATGGCCCGCGCTGCCGGGCAGAGCCGGTCAAGCTACATCGCCTCGCTAACGCTCGATTCGCCGGACCCGTCAGTCGAGCATGCCGCATGACGCTGGGCTTGATGCTTGCCGATGTCGCGCGCGTCATTTTCTACAAACGCGACGAATTCACCACCGCTCTGATCTGCTGCGACATCGAGGCCCTTGGGCAAACATGGATTTTCCATGAGGAAATGCTTGAATGGCCGGGTCTGATTGCAACCCTTGAGACGCTTCCCGGATTCCGCAGCGATTGGTTCGCTGCCGTCAGCCAGCCGCCTTTCGCCACGAATGAGACGCTCGCCTACCAGCGCTTCTGACGGAATCCACACCCCCCGTGCTTTTCCCGCGCGCCCGTGCTAAGGGCCCTTTTTGGCGCGCGAACCCGCCGCCCCCATATTCGGAATACCATGCCCTTCACACACCTCCCCACGCTTCTCGCCGAAGCGCTTTCCGCCCGTGGCTATGAAGCCCCGACCCCGGTCCAGGCCGCCGTCATCCAGCCCGAGGGCGAAGGCCGCGACGTCATCGTCTCGGCGCAGACCGGCTCGGGCAAGACCGTCGCGTTCGGCCTCGCCATCGCGCCGCAGCTGCTGACCGAAGACGGCCTCCTGCCGCCGCCGCGCGCACCGCTCGCGCTCGCCATCGCGCCGACGCGCGAACTCGCGCTCCAGGTCAGCCGCGAGCTCGAATGGCTCTACGGCAAGGCCGGCGCGCGCATCTCGACCTGCGTCGGTGGCATGGACGCCAGCCGCGAGCGTCGCAGCCTGGCGCACGGCACGCATATCGTCGTCGGCACGCCGGGCCGTCTGCGCGACCATATCGAGCGCGGCGCGCTCGACCTGTCGAACCTCAAGGCGGTCATCCTCGACGAAGCCGACGAGATGCTCGACATGGGCTTCCGCGAGGATCTCGAGCTGATCCTCGACGCTTCGCCGTCCGAGCGCCGCACGCTCCTCTTCTCGGCGACGATGCCCAAGTCGATCGTCGCGCTCGCCAAGCGCTACCAGAAGGACGCGCTGCGCATCTCGACCGTCGGCGAGGATCGCGGGCATGGCGACATCGAATATCAGGCGGTGACCGTTGCGCCCGCCGATATCGAGAACGCCGTCGTCAACCTGCTGCGCCTGCACGAGGCCGAAACCGCGATGCTGTTCTGCGCGACGCGCGACAATGTCCGCCATCTCCATGCCGGCCTCATCGAGCGCGGCTTTGCGGCCGTCGCCTTGTCGGGCGAGCATAGCCAGAACGAGCGCAACGCCGCCATGCAGGCGCTGCGCGACAAGCGCGCGCGCGTCTGCGTCGCGACCGACGTTGCCGCGCGCGGGATCGATCTGCCCTCGCTCAGCCTCGTGGTTCACGTCGAGCTGCCGCGCGATGCCGAGACGATGCAGCATCGCTCGGGCCGTACCGGCCGCGCGGGCAAGAAGGGCACCGCGATCCTGATCGTGCCGTACCAGCGCAAGCGCCGCGTCGAGATGATGCTGCGCGGCGCGCGGATCGCGGTCGAGTGGATGAACGCGCCGACGGTCGACGACATTCGCAAGGCCGACAAGTCGCGGCTGATGACGATGCTGATGGAAGACGTCGAAGTCGACGAGGACGATCGCGCATTGGCGCAGCAGCTGCTCGAGAAGAAGAGCCCCGAGGATATCGCGGCGGCGCTGGTGCGCAGCTATCGTGCGCGGATGCCCGCGCCCGAGGAGATGATCGAGGCGAGCGGGTCTTCGCCGCGCGAGGCGGGCAAGGAGCATCACCGCGAGGGCTTCGACGACATCGTCTGGTTCCGCATGGACATCGGGCGTCGCCAGAACGCCGATCCGCGCTGGATCCTGCCGCTGATCTGCCGTCGCGGGCACATCACCAAGAACGAGGTCGGCGCGATCCGCATCGCCGCCAACGAGACGATGTTCCAGGTGCCGAGCGGCATCGCGGGCAAGTTCATGGCGGCAGTGAAGCGCACCGCTGGCGAGGAAGCCGAAGGCGGCGTGCAGTTCGAGCAGGTCCAGGGCGGGCCGGTCGAGGCTGAGCGTAGCCCACGGCGTGCCAATGGCCCGGCGCCGGTGCGCCACCAGCCGCGCCCGACGCTGCGTCCGGGTGGTCCGAACAAGCGGCCGCAACGGTAATTTATTCAATCCTCCCTCGCGAAGCGGGGGAGGGGACCGCCAGCCTTCTTCAGGCTGGCGGTGGAGGGGGCCGCCACGCGCGTCACGCCCGCTGAGAGGCCCCCTTTCACCATTCGCCGAATGCTCATGGTTCCGCGCCCCGTGGCGGGGAGGATTTGAAGTTGTGGGCATTCCCCGCTAACGCACGCGCCATGAACGCACCGGTTCCCAAGCCATGGGTCATGGCCATCGCCCCCTACGTGCCCGGTCGCTCGACGAGCGAGGGCGGGGCACCCGTCATCAAGCTGTCGTCGAACGAAAATCCGCTCGGCACCAGCCGACAGGCGGTCGAAGCGTTTGCCAGCCATTCGGGCGATCTAGCGCGCTATCCCGACGCCGGCGCAGCCCTGCTGCGCGAGGCGATCGCCGCGCATCACGATCTCGACCCCGCGCGGGTTATCTACGGCACCGGATCGGACGAGGTGCTCCACCTGATCGCCGGTGCCTATGCGGGCCCGGGCGACGAGATCATCCAGGTGCGTTACGGCTTCGCGGTCTATGAGATCGCCACGCGCCGCGTCGGCGCGACGCTCGTCACCGCCGACGACCGCGACTATGCGACCGACGTCGATGCGATCCTCGCCGCCGTGACCGAGCGGACCCGCGTCGTGTTCGTCGCCAATCCCAACAACCCGACCGGCACTTTTACGCGGAAGGAAGAGATCGCGCGGCTGCACGCCGGGCTGCCCGCGCAGGTGATGCTGGTGCTCGACCAGGCCTATGCCGAATATCTCGCCCCCGAGGACGATGACGGCGGTCTGGATCTCGCGCGCATCGCGCCCAACGTGATCGTCACACGCACCTTCTCGAAGATCCACGGCCTTGCGGCCGAGCGGGTCGGCTGGGGCTATGGGTCGGACGAGGCGATCTCCGCGATGCACCGCATCCGCGCGCCGTTCTGCTGCACCACCGCCGGCCAGGAAGCCGCGATCGCCGCGCTCGGCGCGGCCGATTTCATCACCGCCTCGCGCGAGCATAACCGCGTGTGGCGCGCGTGGCTCGGCGAAGAGATGGGCAAGCTCGGCAATGCGGGTCTGCGGGTTGTCCCGAGCGAGGCAAACTTCCTGCTCGTGCTGTTCGAAGGCGCGGTTACCGCCGAGACGGCATACAAGGCGCTGCTCGAGCGCGGCTATATCGTGCGCTGGCTGCCGGGGCAGGGGCTCGCCAACGGCCTGCGCATGACGATCGGCACCGAGGCCGAGACGCGTGGGCTCGCCGAGGCCTTGCGCGAGATCGTCGCGGGGTGATCAAGGCGCTCGCCTTCGACGTGTTCGGCACCGTCGTCGACTGGCGGACAAGCGTCGCGCGCGAGGTGGCGGCTGTGCTCGCAGCGATCGGGCGCGAGGATATCGATCCGGCGCGCTTTGCAGACGATTGGCGCGGCCTGTATCAGCCGGCGATGGAGGAATGCCGTTCGGGCCGGCGCGCTTATACGCGGCTCGACCTGCTCAATCGCGAGACGCTCGACGTGCTGGTCGAGCGCTTCGACATCGCGGCGGACGCGGCGACGCTGGCCGATCTCGCGCTCGCCTGGAGACGGCTCGATCCGTGGCCCGACTCGGTCGCCGGGCTGAAGCGGCTTACAACGCGGTTCCCGGTCGTCACGCTCTCGAACGGCAATGTCGCGCTGATGCTCGCGCTGGCGCGGTTCGGTGGATTGCCCTGGGATGCGATCCTCGGTGCCGAGGCGACCGGCATCTACAAACCGCTGCCGCAAGCCTATCTCGGCACCGCCGATATCCTGGGGATTGCGCCCGAAGAGCTATGCCTCGTAGCCGCGCATCACAGCGATCTTGCCGCGGCGCGGGCGTGTGGGCTGGCGACCGCCTATGTCGATCGGCCGATGGAATTGGGCGGCGCGCCCAAGCCCGACCGCGCGGCGGAACAGGCATGGGATTACATCGCCGAGTCGCTGACCGAATTGGCCGACCGTCTCGGCTGCTGACGCTTCAGCCTGCCGCCAGCATCTCCTTTAACGGCACGGCCGCATCGGCCAGCAGCGCCGGGTCGATCACCGCGCGCGCCATCACCAGCGCGCGGCCCTGGACATAGTCGCGCGTCATGTTGACGCAATCCAGCGCGATCACCTTGCCTGCCTTTAAATAGACGACCGAGAACCGCCGCGTGTCGACATCGCCGCGCAGCACCGCCGCATCGAAGCCGGTCGAAAGCCCGACGGTTTGCAGCTTCAGATCATATTGGTTCGACCAGAACCACGGCACCGCATCATAAGGCTGCGGATCGCCCGTCAGCGCGCGCGCGACGACCGTCGCCTGATCGTTGGCGTTCTGCACCGATTCAAGCCGAATCGTCGCGCCCTCCGCATACGGGTTGGGGTGCGCCGCGCAGTCGCCGATCGCGAACATGTCGGGTAGCGACGTGCGGCACAGCGCGTCGACGGTTACGCCATTGCCGCCGGCGGCGCCGGCCTCGAGCAGGGGCGCTACCGCGGGGATGATCCCGATCCCGACGATCACCATCGTGCCGGCAACCACGCTGCCATCGGCAAGCCGTACCCCGGTCGCTGCACCGTCGTGCCCCTCGATGCCCACGACCGTGACGCCGGTGCGCAGATCGACGCCGTGCGCGCGGTGCTCGGCCTCGTAGAAATGCGACAAGGCTTCGCCCGCAACGCGCGCCAGCACGCGCGGTGCGGCTTCGAGCACGGTGACATGCTTGCCGAGCTTGGTCAGCACTGCGGCCGCCTCAAGCCCGATATACCCGCCGCCGATCACGATCACGCGTTCGACCGCGGGAAGTTCGGCGATCATCCGGTCGACATCGGCGCGGTTGCGCACGCCGTGGACGCCGCGCAGATCATGTCCGGCGCAGGTCAACCGGCGCGGCGGGCCGCCGGTCGCCCAGATCAGCGTGGAATAGCCGATCGTCGCGCCATCGGCGGTCGTCACGCGATGTGCGACCGGATCGACCGACACCACCGTCCGGCGCGACTGGAGCGTGATCTTGCGGTCTATCCAGAAAGCGGCTGGCCGGATCAGGATCCGCTCGAACGGCTTGTCGCCGGCAAGATAGTCCTTCGACAGGGGAGGGCGTTCATAGGGCAGTTCGGGCTCGTCGCCGATCAGGCCGATCGTCCCCGCGAACCCGCGCTGGCGCAGCGCGATCGCCGCTTGCGCCCCGCCATGCCCCGCCCCCACGATCACAACGTCGAACGAAAGCGCGGTGTCGGTCATTTCAGCCCTCTCCTGGGATCGTTCGCGCTGAAGTGCGGGCAATGCACGGATCTGTCCAGTGCCCGAAGCGCGATATTACCTCCGCGAAGCGGGTGCGGAGAGCGGGATGAAGTTCAACCCGCCGAATACCAGCGCGGCCCCGCTCATCACCGCTGCGACCCACCCGATCGGCCCGAATACGACGCCCCAGGCCTGCAGCGACAGCGCGAACCCGACGATCAGCAGCGCCCACGCCGCGGTCCGTAATGCGATTGCGCACGGCTTCGGACAGGGACGCCGGAAGCGTTTGCCATGATGCTGGTCGGTCGCCAGCCCGAACAGCAGGAACGCCAGGATGGAGGTGAGGAAGGGCAGCGCGGTCATACGGTCGCCCGGCTGCGCGACCGGCGCGGCGAGGGGATGTGCCGGTGGACCGCCCGCGCGATCGCGGCATAGGCGAGCCCGAGCGCAAGAAGCGTCAGGTCGACGCCTGCGAGCGTGGTGTCGCCCGATGCGATCGTCGCCGGCAATCCGCGGTTCGTCGCGAGCATGTCGAACAGCGGCAAGGCAAGCAGCAGCGCCGCGGTCAGCCCGAGCTGCTCTACCCAGGCGCGGCGCGGCCGGCGAACGAAGGCGTGGACCAGCAGCGCACCCCACAGCACGAACATCGCAGTGATCTCGGCTTCGGCGCGCCCCGGCAACGCGAGCGGGAGCAGGCGGTTGGCCCAGAGGAACCCGACCAGCGCGGCGGGAAAGCCCGCGACGAAGCCGATATTGAGCCGCTCGACCAGGCGGACGCCGAACGGCGGGTGATCGGGGTCGGGCAATTTCTCGCGGCGCTTGACGCTCCACAGCACGAGCCCGCTCGCGACCATCACCGATCCGCCGATCCCGCACAGGAAATAGACCCAGCGGATCGCGGTGTCGGCGAAGCGCCCGGCGTGCAGCCCGATCATCGCGCCCGCGGTCACCAGCGCCGCGCCGGGTGGCGGGGAGGCCCAGAGCGGCCGCCCACTTACGCCGTCATAGGTCAGCCGCGGCGTCAGGCTCGACAGCGTGCCGTTGTTGCTCTGTGACAGCAGGATCCGCGCCGATGCATCGCCGGGCGCGGTCACGCTGATAACGTCGACCGGCGCGCCCAGCCGCCGCTCGCCATCGCGCAGCACGGCGACAAGATCGACCAGCGGCGCGGGGCGGTCGGCGCGCGCGACGGGCGGGGCTTCGGGATAGAGCAGGCGGCCGAAGCTGCCCGGGTCGGTATAATTGGCGATCGCCGCCCATGGCATCAGCAGCGTCATCAGCGTGACCAGCCCGGTATAGGTGATCATCAGATGGAAGGGCAGGCCGAGCACCGCGACGGCATTGTGCCCGTCGAGCCACGAGCGCTGCCCCTTGCCGCCGCGAAAGGTAAAGAAATCGCGGAAGATCTTCTTGTGCGTCACGATCCCGCTGAGGATCGCGACGAGCATGAACATCGCGCAGATCCCGACGATCCAGCGCGACACGTAATAGGGCACGTAATGCAGGTCGAAATGGAAACGGTAAAAGAAGTCGCCGCCGCGTGTCGCGCGCGCGACGACCTTGGCGCCGGTGCCGTCGATCAGCGCGCTCGTCTCGCTGCGTGTGGGCGGTGCGCCAGCGCCCGGCACCCAGAAGACGCTGCCGCTCGCCGAGCGGGTGCTCGGCACGGTGATGAACCAGCTCGCAGCATTCGGCGCCTCGCGCTGCAGCAGTGCCTGTGCGCCGCGTACGACCCGCGCGGGCTGCTCGATCCGCGGGAGTTCGGGTTGCGCCCAGCGGTTGAGCGCCTCGCGCCAATAGGCGGCGGTGCCGGTCACGAAGACGATGAACAGCACCCAGCCGACGAGCAGCCCCGACCAGGTGTGGAGCGTCGCCTGGCTCTGGCGGAAGCCCTTGCTCACGCGCGGCCCGTCAGCACGATCGAGCCGAAGGCGATCGCCGCGGCGATGCCGCCGCCGAGCAGCGTCGTCCACGCCGCGCGCCACCCGCTCCGCGCGGCGAAGGCCCACATCGCGGTGAACGCGCACAGCGCGAAGGCGACGAGCGTGGCGGTGAGGGTCGCTTGAGCCGGCCCGCCCGGCAGGATCCGCGCAAGCGCCATCGCCCACAGGCTCGCCACCGCATAGCCGCCGGGCACCGCGACGACGATCCGCAGCGCGGTGTCGGCGCGGCGGCGCCACTGGCGGCGCGCTTCGGTCATGCGGTGCGGCATTCGCGGTTAGAACCGATACGCGATCGTGCCCTGCACGGTGCGGCGGTTGCCGTACCAGCACCAGGCATAATCGAGATAGCAGGTGGTGACGTACTTCTTGTCGAACAGGTTGGCGGCGTTGACCCCGAGCGACACGCCCTGGAAGCGCGGCGCGATCGTGCCGAGATCGAAGCGCACCAGCGCATCGACCAGCGTGAAGCCCGGCGTACTCTGGCGCGCCGCACCACCGGCATAGATGCTGTCGACATGGCGCACCGCGCCGCCGATCGCGAAGCCCTGCCACTTGCCGCCGCGCGGCGCCCATTCGAGATTGCCCGACACGCCACCGCGCCCGACGCCCATGATTCCCTTACCGATATTGGCGGGGTCGGCATCGGCAATGGTGCGCACCTTCTGGCGGCTGTAGGCGAGCTTGGCGTTGAAGCCGTATGGCAAGGGCGCGCTCGCTTCGACCTCGACGCCGGTCGAGCGGACCTTGCCGCTCTGCGTCGAGACATTGGTCAGCGGATTGGTGGTGATGAGGTTGGTCTGGTCGATCTGGAACCATGCGCCGGTGACGAGGATCTGCGTTCCCGGCACGGTATATTTGGCGCCGGCCTCGATCTGCTTGCCCTCGGACGGCTTGGCGACGGTGATCGCGCCGTTCGGTTGCGTGAGCGTGCCGTTGGGTTCGAACGAGGTCGCGTAACTGACATAGGGCGCAAGCCCGAACGGCAGTGTGTAGAGCGCCCCGGCGCGATAGGTGAACTTCTGCGAATCCTGCGATGCGGTGCCGGGCGCGGTGCGCACCGACGCCCAATCCTGCCGTCCGCTGAGCAGCACGCGCAGGGCGCCGTACGAAAGCTCGTCCTGCGCATAGACGCCGGCCTGGTTCGAGCGCGGCTTGTTGTCGTTAAGGCTGAAATAGTTCGGCACCTGCGCCGGGCTCTGCGGCACGACCATCGTGCCATAGACCGGGGCATAGCCGTTGAGCGGCGTCGCCGAGCCGAAGGCGTTGATCGAGCGCGCGTTGCCGGTCTGGTAATCGACGCCAAACAGCACGTCATGCTTCACCGCGCCTGTGGCGAAACGGCCGTGCACCTGATTGTCGAACACCCAGGAGTCGCTGCGCTCGCGCGTTGCATAGGAGGCGCGGTTGTAGAGCGTGGAGGTGGGATTGGCGGCGGCATCGACCAGCGATCCCGCGGCATAGACGATACCGAGCCGCGCGGTGCCGTGCTGGTAGCGGCCCGACGCGCGGATGTTCCAGTCGGGGTTGATCTCGTGCGTCAGGATATAGGTCGCGGCGACCTGCTCGCGCTTGAAGTAATTGCCGGGCTCGCCGAAATCGGTCGAGGTCGACAGCGTGCCGTTGGGGTTGGGCAGGAAGGTGCCCGATGCCGGGAACACGCCGTAGCTGCCGTTCTGCGGATCGTTCGAATAGGCGCCGAGCAGCGTCAGCTTGGTCGCGTGATCGAGATTGAAGGTCAGCGCGCCCGAGATCGTCTGGCGCTCGCGCCCGCTGAAGGTCTGCTGGGTGTGTGCGCCGTTGACGCTGCCGGTGACGCGCCAGAGTACGGAGTCGCTGATCTTGCCGCCGACATCGGCATCGGCGCGATAGAGGTCATAGGTGCCGTACGTGCCCGACACCGCACCGTAGAACGGCTTGTCGAGCGGCAGCTTGCTCGACAACGCGACAAGGCCGCCAGGGCCCGACTGGCCGTAGAGCACCGAGGCCGGCCCCTTGATCACTTCGATCCGGTCGAGCCGCGAAACGTCGATCTGCGGGCTGAGATAGCTCGCCCCGTCGATCAGCTTGAGCCCGTCGAGAAATTGCGGGGCATCGAAGCCGCGCAGCTTGAACTGGTCATAGACTTCGGCGCTCGATCCGCGCTGCTCGGTGGTGACGCCGGCGACGAAGCGCAGCGCCTGGTTGAGGTTCGACAGACCGAGATCGGCGATGTCGGCGGCGCTGATGACGCTGATCGATTGCGGCGTTTCGGCGATCGGCGCCGAGCTCTTGGTGCCCGCGGTCGCCTCGCTGCGCGGACGGGCACCGGTGACGACGATCGCATTGTTCTCGTCCGCCTGGTCTTCCGCCATCGCCGGTGCGGCATAGACGGCGGAGCTCAGCAGCAAGGCGGAGATGACGAAACGCTTCATTCACAGGTCCCTTTGATGTCGTGGGGGCCTAGTGGCGTATTTGCGAACGCTTATCAATAGCGTTATCAGGAAGAGGGTGAGGCGGTCTCGCTTGCCTCGCCGATCGCGCTGTAGATCGCATTCAGGCTGATATCATCGATGCAGTATGGCGGCATGACGTAGACGGTGTTGCCGAGCGGACGCAGCAGCAGGTCGCGCGCCTTGAAGAACGCGAGCAGCCGCGGGCCGAGGCCGTCGAGATAGGTGCCGGTTGCACTCGAAAGCTCGAACGCCGCGATCGTCCCACAGACGCGGGCGTTGTGGATCGTCGGGCGCTGACCCAATTGCTCGGCCCATGTCGCCTGCCGCCGTGCGAGATCGGCGACGCGCTCGAGTACGGGCTCGGTGCGCCAAATCTCGAGATTGGCGTTGGCGGCAGCGCAGGCGATCGGATTGGCGGTGTAGCTCGACGAATGGAAGAACATCCGCGAGCGATCGGTCGACCGGTGCGCGTCGAAGATCGCGGCGGTCGCCATCGTCACCGCGAGCGGGACGGCGCCGCCGGTCAGGCCTTTCGACAGGCACAGGATATCGGGCCCGACGCCGGCCTGCTCGCACGCCAGCAACGTGCCGGTCCGGCCCCAGGCGGTCATCACTTCGTCGGCGATGAAGAGCACATCGTGGCGCGCGCAGATCGCGCGCATCTCGGCGAGCACGCGCGGGGGATAGAACAGCATCCCGCCTGCACCGAGCACCAGCGGCTCGACGATGAACGCGGCGGGGCCTGCGCGGCACGCCTGTTCGAGCGCATCGAGCGTCGCCTGTTCTGCGCCGGGGGCGGGGTAGGGGATCGTGCCGACGTCGAACAGCAATGGCGCATAGGCCTGGTTGTAGACCCCGCGCGCACCGACCGACATCGCGCCGATCGTGTCGCCATGATAGCTGTGCTCGAGCACGAGGATGCGACTGCGCGGTGCGCCGCGATTGGCCCAGAAGCCGAGCGCCATCTTCAGCGCGACCTCGACGGCGGTCGAGCCGGAGTCCGAGAAGAAGACATGCTCAAGTGCGGGCGGCATGATCTCCACGAGACCGCGTGCGAGCGTCTCGGCGGGTTCGTGCGTCCAGCCGGCGAAGATGATCTGGTCCATCTTGCCCGCCTGGTCGGCGATCGCCGCCATGATCGCGGGGTGGCAATGGCCGTGCGTCGTTACCCACCAGGACGAGATCGCGTCGATGATCCGGCGCCCGTCATCGGTGTAGAGGAACGCGCCCTCGGTGCGCATGACACGCGGGATCGACTCGCCGAGGCCGTGCTGGGTGAAGGGGTGCCAGACGGGCGAACTCATTGGAAATCCTCAAGCGAGAAATGCGCGGCGAACGCGGTGGCGAGCGTCGCGCCATCGAGCGTCGGCAGGAAGGGCAGGCGACCGAGGCGACGGACGCCGCCGATCCGCGCGATCGTCGCCTCGCTGTCTTCGACCGGCTCACCGCTAAAGGCCACGCCGAGGATCGGCACGCCGCGTGCGCGCAACGCCTCGATCGAGAGCAAGCTGTGGTTGATCGTGCCGAGCGCAGTGCGCGCGACGAGTACCACGGGATAGCCCCAGCGCGCGAAAATGTCGGCATAGACCGTCGTGTTGTTGACCGGCACGAGCACGCCGCCCGCGCCTTCGATCACCATCGCGCCGTCATGCGGTGGCGGGGCGAGCGCGTCGGCATCGATCGTCACACCGTCGATCCGCGCGGCGAGGTGCGGCGAGCACGGCGTGACGAGTCGATACGCCTCGGGCAGGATGTGGCTCGCGGGCAAGCCGCTCAGCGCGGCGACGCGCATCGCGTCGCTGCCGCCGTCGAGCCCGGCCTGCACCGGCTTCCAATAGGCCGCGCCGAGCGCGCCCGCGAGCGCGGCGGCGAACACCGTCTTGCCGATGTCGGTATCGGTGCCGGTGACGACGATGCGGGGGATCATAAGAGAGCTTTCAGCGCGGTGGCGAGGCGATCGATAGCGGCGATATCGACGTTGAGCGTGATCGAGATGCGCAGCCGCGCGCTTCCCGGCGGGACCGTCGGCGGGCGGATGCCGCGCACGTCGAAGCCTGCCGCCTGCAGGCCTGCGGCGAGCGCCATCGTCGCTTCTGCGTCGCCGATGATCAGCGGGAGGATCTGCGAGTCCGTCACCGTCGCTCCTAATGGCGCAAGCACCTTGCCGGCATGCGCGATCCGCGCGTCGAGGCGCGTGCGCCGCTCGGGCTCGTCGGCGAGGATCCGGAGCGCGGCGCGCACCCCGCTCGCCATCAGCGGGGAGGGGGCGGTCGAGAAGATAAAGGCGCGGCCGCGGTTGATCAGGAAGTCGCGCACCACCGCAGGCCCGCACACCAGAGCGCCTTCGCAGCCCAGCGCCTTGCCGCAGGTGCGCATCGTGATGACGTGCTCGCGTCCGTCGAGCGCGGCGGCAAGCCCGCGACCGCCGGGGCCGAACACGCCGGTCGCATGCGCCTCGTCGATCAGCAACACGCCGTCGTGCCGCGCGGCGACGTCGGCGAGATCGTCGAGTGGGGCGCGATCGCCGTCCATGCTGTAGAGGCTCTCGACCGCGATCCATGGGCGGCCCGTCCCACCCGCACGCCGCCAAGCGGTGATCGCATCGTCGAACGCCTGTACAGCGTTATGCGCCACGCTCTGCGCAGGCGCGCGGGCGAGCCGCATCCCGTCGTGCGCGCTCGCGTGGATCAGCGCGTCGTGGACGATCAGGTCGCCGGTCTGCGGCAGTGTCGCGAACAGCGCCGCATTCGCGGCGAACCCGCTTGAGAAATAGAGTGCCGACTCGCTCCCGAAAAAGGCAGCGGCTTCGGCTTCGAGCGCTTCATGCTCGGGATCGTTGCCGCGCAGCAGCCGCGATCCGCCCGAGCCGATAGGCACGCCGCGCGCGAGCGCCGCCGCGACCGCTTCGCGCAGCCGCGGCGACGCGGCGAGGCCGAGATAATCGTTCGAGGCGAAATCGATCCCGGTGCGCGGGGTCAGCGTGCGGCGGCGGTGGGTCTGCCCGAGCGACTCAAGGTCGCGGGCATGGGCGGCGAGAACGGACATCGCGCTTGCCCTAACGTGGTTGGTGCCGTCGCGCGATGGGGTTGCGGTTGAACGCAGATCGCCGTCGCCCGCATCCCTTCCCGTCATCCCAGCGAAAGCGGGGATCCCACGCCTGGCCCGCGGTGCGCAGACGAAGCGGGACCCTCGCTTTCGCGAGGGTAACGGGGGCGGAGATGATGGGGCAGGCGGGCTGACGGAAGGGCGGGTCTCAGGAAAAGCCGACCACCGCGTGCGGGACGTACGGCTCCTCCAGCCGCGCGATCTCGGCCTCGGTCAGCCCGATCTCGAGCGCCGCCAGTGCATCGTCGAGGTGCGCGACCTTCGACGCGCCGACGATCGGCGCCGACACTTCGGGCTTGGCGAGCACCCAGGCGAGCGCGATCTGCGCGCGCGGCACGCCGCGCTCCTTGGCGATCTCCGCGACCCGCTCGACTACGCGGCGGTCGGCGTCGGCGGTGTGGCTGTACAAAGTCGCGCCGAACGCGTCGGTCGCCGATCGCTCGGTCGCGTTATCCCAGTCGCGCGTCAGCCGACCGCGCGCGAGCGGGCTCCACGGGATCACGCCAATCCCCTCAGCAGCGCAGAGCGGCAGCATCTCACGCTCCTCCTCGCGGTAGAGCAGGTTGAGATAATCCTGCATCGTCGCAAAGCGTGTCCAGCCATTCGCCTCGGAGGTGTGGAGCATCGTCGCGAACTGCCAGGCGAACATCGACGACGCGCCGATATAGCGCGCCTTGCCCGCCTTGACGACGTCGTGCAGCGCCTCGAGCGTCTCCTCGATCGCGACCTCGGGGTCGAAGCGGTGGATCTGGTAGAGATCGACATACTCGGTGCCGAGCCGCGTGAGGCTGGCGTCGATCTCGGTCAGGATCGCCTTGCGACTGAGCCCGGCACCGTTGGGCCCCGGCCGCATCCGCCCGTGCACCTTGGTCGCGATCACGACCTCGTCGCGGCGCGTGAAATCCTTGAGCGCACGACCGACGATCTCCTCCGACGTGCCGTCCGAATAGACGTTGGCGGTGTCGAAGAAGTTGATTCCGGCCTCGACCGCCCTTTGCACGATCGGCCGACTCGTTTCCTCGTCGAGCGTCCAGGCGTGGGTGCCGCGATCGGGCACACCGAAGGTCATGCAGCCAAGACACAGGCGCGAGACGTCGAGGCCGGTCGCGCCGAGCTTGATATAGTCCATCCGGGCAGTCCTTCGTGATCGGTACGTATGGGATACGCGTCAACGAAGGGTGGCGGGAAGCGGTCCGGCCACGGCGCGGCTATTTCTTCGGCGTGACCCAGACCGAGACCGGCACGACGAACTTGCCCGGCGCGGGCTTGCCGACATTGACGCGGTCGGCGGTGACGAGCTCGCCCGAGGTCAGCGTGAAGGACGCCCAGGGCTTGGGCATGCGGCCGAACACCATCTTCTGGATGGGCTCGCCAGTGGCGGAATTCATGATCGTTGCAGTGACACTCATGGCGCAGCCGTTAGCGAGCGAGCGGCGCCGCTGTCCAGCGGTGTGCGACGAGCCGGCACTTTTCCGGTCAAGCGGCGTTCAGTTGAAGCGGCTATGGCTGTGTTCCGTACCAGGGCGATGCCCGATCTTATGAAGCGTCCCGCCATGCAGACCGAACGACCGTGACCGACACCGCAGCCGCTACGCCGATTACGCCCGGACCCGCCGCGCCGGAAACCCCGCCGCGCCGCCGCTGGCGGATCGCGCGCACCATCCTGCTCGGCATCGTCGCGCTGGTGTTTGCGATCTGGCTGGTGCTCTACATCACCAAGGGGCGCTTCCTGAAGCCGACCTTCGAGCGCGTGGTAGGATCGCTCACGCACCGCACCGTGACGGTGCGTGGCGACTTTCAGCTGTTTTTCGACCCGTTCCAGATCAAGTTCCTCGCCGAAGGGCTGACCATCTCGAACCCGTCCTGGGCGAGCCGCCCCAATCTGTTCGAGGCCAAGAAGATCGACACGCGGATCGCCCCGCTGTCGCTGCTGTTCGGCAAGCGCCGGCTGTACTTCCTCGACCTGGCCGAGGGCGCGGTCGATCTCGAATGGAGCCCCGACCACAGCACCAACAGCTGGACCTTCAGCCAGACCAAGGGCGGCAAGCCGCTCGCCTTTCCGACGATCGACCGCGCGACGCTGGCCGGCACGACGGTGCGCTATCGCGACACGCGGATGCGGTTGCTCGCCGATCTGGACTTCGCGACGATCAAGTCGAACGACGCGAAGATCGGCGACAAGGTCGATTTCACCGGCAAGGGCGTGGTCCGCGACACTCCCTTCACGCTGAGCGGCGCGTTGCTGTCGCCCGACCAGACCGTCGCGCGCGGCGCCAACAAACTCACGATGACCGCGCACGCCGCGCATAACGTGATCGATGTCGCGGGCACCTTGCCGAGCCTCGCCGAGATCGAGAATGTCCCGCTCGACGTCACCGCGCGCGGGCGCAACATGCACGAATTGCTGCAGATCATCGGCGTCGCCATTCCGCAGTCGCGCGCCTATGCCCTCAAGGCGCAGCTGGTGAAGACCGGCAACACCTACGCCTTCACGCACCTGCGGGGTCGCTTCGGCGCGAGCGATCTGGCGGGGCGCTTCACGGTCGAGAATATCGCGCCACGCATCCACATCGACGCGACGCTGGCGAGCAGGAAGGTCGATATCATAGATATGGCGCCGTTCATCGGCTACAATCCCGATCTGATCGCGACCAAGGGCGTGACCGCGGCGGCAGCGGCAACGGGCGCGGCGCCGGCGCGGCTGTTGCCCGACGCCTCGCTCGACATCGCCGCGCTGCACGCCTTCGACGCCGATCTCAAATGGACGGTCGGCGTCGTGCGGTCTAAGAACGTGCCGGTCTCCAACATCGATCTGACGCTTGCGCTCAAGGACAGCGTGCTGAAGCTTTCGCCGCTGACCTTCTCGATGGCGCGCGGCAATGTCGCGTCGGATATCGTGCTCGACACGCGCCGCCGCCCGACCAAGGCGAGCTACGACATTCGTCTGGCCTCGACTCCGATGGGGCGCCTGCTCGCCGGGTTCGGCGTCGCCGAGGCGGGGACCACGGGGACCATCAAGGGACGGCTGCAGCTCGTCGGCACCGGCGACAGCCTTCACGATTCGCTTGCGAATTCGAACGGACGAATCGCCTTCGTGATGCCCGCGGGCAGTTTCTGGACGCGCAACGTGCAGTTGAGCGAGCTCGACATCGGCACCTTCGTCCAGAAGATGTTCCAGGACAAATTGAAGGAACCGGTGCGCATCAATTGCGGTCTGGTGGCCTTCACCGTTCGCAAGGGCGCCGCAGCGGCCGATCCGATCCTGATCGACACCAGCAAGAACGTGATCGCCGCGACCGGCGGGTTCAGCTTCGGCACCGAGGCGCTGGATCTCGCATTCCGCGCCGATGGTAAGAAGTTCAGCCTGCTCTCGGCGCAGTCGCCGGTCGGGCTCAATGGCAGCTTCGCCAAGCCTGGTATCGCGGTGATCAGCCCGGAGTTGATCGGGCGTGCCGGGACGGGGCTCGGACTGGCGCTGATCGCCACCCCGCCCGCGGCGCTGCTGGCGTTCGTCGACGTTGGCGACGCGAAAGCCGCGGCGTGCGGCCCCGTCCTGTCGGCCAAGCCGGCCGCGGCGCAGCGCACCACCAAGGGAAAGACGCGCGACGATGTTGGCAATGGCACCCCAGAAAAGGGTGCAGGCAAGCGGAAGAAATTCCTGGGGATTTTCTGAAGGGGTCTTTGCCGCGGCGCCCCGGTGCGGGCCGTGGCCTGGGCGTAACCGCTTTGGCCGCGCTCACAGCGCGAACCCGTGGAAGCCGTTAAGCGAGAAAGCGCGTCAGCGTGCCTTGCGCAGGCGCTTCGCGTTCCCGGTTGCGGCTTTGTGCAGCGGCGCGACGACGTCTCGCCCCATCTGCGCGCCGGTTTCGAGCGCGCTCAACGCATGCATGCTCGAGCGTTCGGATAGCGCGGCAAGTTCGAACAGCGTCGGCGGACGACCGCGCAGCCACATCGCGCGAAGCTCCTGCGCCTGCGCGACATAGCCGGCTTGCAACGTCATCAGTGCGCTCAATCCGGCGGTGCCCGATTGCGAGAACGCCGCCACCTTCTCGGGCACCATTCGCCCGAGCTCTGCATAGTCGCCGCTCAGCGGCGATCGCATCGCCTCGCCGATCGTCGTCGTGCGCGACGCGATCACCGCGTGCGAAGCCGTTGCGGTTTCGCTCAACCGCTCGCCGGTCGCACCGACCGACCCCCATGCCGACATGACACGCGTCCAGTAGGCAAAGGGGTCGATCATAGGTGTATCCCGATAGAGGACCGCAGCCCCCGCCGTTAGGCGAGGGTGCGGACGTTGGGTTCCCGCGCGTAGAAGCGCTTTGCGGCAGCGGCGATGAAACCATCGTCGAGCCCCGTCACGCCCTCATCGGCCTCGACGCCGGCCTTGTCGAGCAAAGGCTTTGCCGCCTCGCTCGCGCCGACCGCCTTCAGATGCCCGAACGCGTCCATTACCCACTGGATGGCAGCGCCTTCCTTGAGCAACGCCGCAGTTCCTTCAGCGGAGAGCACCACCGCTGCGGCATCGAACAGCTGCGACGGCGAACCAGCAAGCTGGCCGTCAGCCTTCTGCTGCGACCCGTCCGACAGCTTTGCGCCGCCGACCTTGGGCGCGACGAGGAACGGCTTGGCCTTTGCCGCCATAATCGCCGCGACCAGCGTGTCGAGCACGCCCGCATCGGTGCCGTCCGCAATCAACACGCCGACGGTACGCCCTTCGAGCGTCGCCTTCATGTTCTTGTGGATCGACAGTGCGTCGGACGGCTTCATGTCGACCGGCTCGCGCGCCGCTTCGGCCTTGTCGGGCAGCGGAATGCCGAGTCCGTCCGCAACGCGCTGGGCGAACGCCTCATCGACGTTGCGCAGGTTCGCTACCATCCGCGGCGGAACCTGCTCGAGCGTCCCGACCTTCGACAACTCGAACACGAACGACGAGGCGATATGCGCCTGCTCGCTCTCGGTCTGCGAATTCAGGAACATCCGCGCCTGGCTGTAATGGTCGCTGAACGTCTCCGAGCGGATCCGGAGCTTGTCGCCGGTTTCGTTCGGGCCGGTCGCGGCGTTGACCGTGGCGAAGCCCTTCGGGCTCTCGCGCGGGCCGCCTTCCTCGCCATGTGCGCCGAGGCTGTTGGGCTCGTAATTTGCCCGGCCCTTGGGCACTTGGGTCTGCATCATCCCGTCGCGTTGGAAATTGCCGAACGGGCAGCGCGGCGCGTTGATCGGGATCTGGTGGAAATTGGTCGTCCCCAGTCGCGACTTCTGCGTGTCGAGATACGAGAACAGCCGGCCCTGCAGCAGCGGATCGTTCGAGAAATCGATGCCCGACACGATATTGGTCGGCAGGAAGGCGACCTGTTCGGTTTCGGCGAAGAAGTTGTCGACGTTGCGGTCGAGGACCATCCGCCCGATGATCCGCACGGGAATGTCGTCCTCAGGGATCAATTTGGTCGAATCGAGCACATCATAGGGCTGCGCATCGGCAAATTCCTGGTCGAACACCTGGATGCCGAGCTCCCATTCGGGAAAATCGCCGCCGTCGATCGCCTCGAACAGATCGCGGCGATGATAGTCATTATCGGCGCCCTGGAGTTTGAGCGCTTCGTCCCAGATCGTCGACTGGATGCCGAGTTTGGGTTTCCAGTGGAACTTGACGAAGCTCGCCTTGCCCTCGGCGTTAACGAGCTTGAAGGTGTGGATGCCGAAGCCTTCCATCATCCGCAGCGAGCGCGGCAGTGTCCGGTCGGACATTGCCCAGAACAGCATGTGCGTCGCCTCGGGGGTGAGCGAGGCCCAGTCCCAGAAGGTGTCGTGCGCGCTGCCGGCCTGCGGATAGCCACGATCGGCCTCCATCTTCACGGCGTGGATCAGGTCGGGGAACTTGATCGCGTCCTGGATGAAGAAGACCGGGATGTTGTTGCCGACCAGATCCCAATTACCCTCGCGCGTGTACAGCTTGACTGCAAAACCGCGCACGTCACGAGGCGTGTCGACCGACCCCGTTCCGCCGGCGACCGTCGAAAAGCGGACGAACACTTTGGTCTTTTCACCCTTGGTGAAGACCGCCGCCTTCGATAGATCGGAAATGTCGTCGGTAGCCTCGAAATAGCCATGCGCGCCCGAACCGCGGGCGTGAACGATCCGCTCTGGAATACGCTCGTGGTCGAAGTGGAAGATCTTCTCGCGCAGGACGAAGTCCTCGAGCAGCGTCGGGCCACGTTCGCCAGAACGCAGGCTGTTCTGATTGTCGGAAATCGGTACGCCGTGGTTGGTGGTCAGAATGGGATCGCCGTCGGCGGCCTGCTGGTGGGTCTCGCCCGCGTTGCCGCGGGTCTTTTCGGGGGTGGTGGCCATGGGAAATCTCCGGAAGTGTCGGCATGGGGACCGACAAGCACACGCGGGCGCCCTCTGTCGGGCAAACCACGCGGTTAGATAACGGCTCGCGCTCGGTTTCTTTCCGCCACGATCACAGCATCGTGACGATATTTTGCGTCGCTTTGGCGTGCGCCCCGGGAGCGGCGCCCCCCGGCGATGGGAGTGCTACTGAACCAGCCCTGCGGCGAACGCGATCCGCAGGGCATCGGGTAGCGACTGCACATGCAACTTGCTCATCATGTGCGCGCGATAGACCTCGACGGTTCGCGGGCTGATTGAAAGATCGTGCGCGATCACCTTGTTGATCTTGCCCGCGATCAGCCCGCACAGCACATCGATCTCGCGCGGGGCGAGCCGGGCGATCTGTTCCTGCGCGGCGGCTGTGCGCGCAGCAGTCTCGTCGCTCCGCGCGAGCCGTTCGAACGCGCGCTCGAGCCGATCGAACACGGCTTCCTGATCGTACGGCTTTTCGAGAAAGTCGATCGCCCCCCCGCTTTATCGCCTCGACTGCGAAGGCGATGCTGCCATGACCGGTGACCACCACGCACAGATACGGCAGGCCATCGCGCCGCACGGTGGCCAGCACGTCGAACCCGGACAGTCCGGACATGTGCAGATCGAGCAGCGCGATCCCCGGGTCTAACCGCGGCGTCGCCTCAAGAAAGGCTTCGCCCGAGGCAAAGCCTTCGGCCAGGTAATCGCCGCAGCGTGTCAGCAGCGTGAGCAGCGAGCGACGGATCGCTTCGTCATCGTCGACTATATAGATGCGCTTTGCCATTCGGCCTCGCTTGCAGGGGGGGAGCGCTTCCGGCGGTGGGCAGCGGTGGCAGCCGGAAACAGCAAATCGAACCGCGCGCCTTGGCCTGGAGCGCTCTTGGCGGAGATCACCCCGCCATGCGACTGTATGATCCGGCGGACGATCGCCAAGCCGATCCCGTTCGCCTCATCGCCCTGCTTAGTGCTGAAGAACGGCTCGAAGATGCGATCGAGCGTCGCCGGATCGATCCCCTCGCCATCGTCGCAGACGAACAATCGGACCGAACGCCGGCCGCCGTCGCGAGCGGGTTCGGCGATCGTCCCGATCGTGATCGTGCCACCGCGCGAACCGATCGCCTGGGCCGCGTTGACCACCAGATTGAGCACCACCTGATAGAGTTGGCGGATATTGCCCGTAATCGCGGGAACCGGTGCCAGCGCCTCGACGATGGTGATGGCGGCCGGAACGCGTGCGCGCAGCAACGGAAGATAGGCGCGGATCAGATCGTCCGGCCGGACCCGCTCGAGCGTGACGGCTTCCTCGCGCGTATAGGCCAGCATGTCGCGCGCCAGCTCGCGCGCACGCTGTGCCGATTCGATGATCAGCGCCATGCTTTGCCGATCGGTCGGATCGGTGATCGACTCCAGGACGAGCGGCGCGAGGATCGTCACCGGGACCAGCGTGTTGCTGAGGTCGTGCGCGACGCCGCCGGCCAGCAGGCCGAGCGTTTCGAGTTTCTGCGCCTGGCACAATTGCGCCCGCAATTCGGCGCTGCCGCGTTCGCATCGGTAATGACGGGTGACGTCCTGGACGATCCCGGTCAGGCGCGCGATCGCCCCGCGGTCGTCGCGGATCGGCACCCAGCGCAGGAGCGCGTCGCCCATGTCGCCGTCGCGGCGCAGGAAGCTGTATGCGAGCGTATCGGCGGTCCGGCCGTGCCGTGCCGCGGCCAGCGAGGCGGCAAGCTCGACCTGCTGCTGCGGAGTGATGTGGGCTGCGACGAAGCTGCGCCAAACCTGGTGCGGCTCGGCTGAAAGGCCGTGGAGCGCACCGAATGCAGGGGTGGGGGTGAAGGTCATGCTCGCCAGATCCAGCTCGAAGCGCGCCGCCCCGGTCATCTGTTCGATGGCTGTGGTCTGATCGGCGATATGCTGTTCCGCCTGGCGCGAGCGCAGCGTCCGATCGACGAAGAGCGCCGCGAGCAGGATCGCGCCAATCGCGAGGCCTGTATCGGCTATTCCGACGAACGTCGCGATCTCGCCGCGCGGCGCGGCGGCCAATCCGAACAGCGTCAGTCCGAGCGCCACCACCGTGAACACGCGGGCGAAGACACGCCGCGGGAAGAGCAGTCCGCTCAGGACGAGCAGGATATACGCCCAACGCGCCGCCGCGGTGTGCGTCGCCACCAGGTCGAACGTGGCGATCGCGAGCGCCAGCGAAACGGTTCCCCATAGCCCGGGGTGGGCGAGCAGGATCGGGTCGAGCCGCTCGGCCTGAGCGCCGATCGCCACCGCCAGCAGGGTCAGCAAGAGCGCGGTGATGGCGCCGGACGCGTTCGACGCGTGGGCGCCGTTGAGGCCGGTGCCGATCCCGACGGCGAGCGCTCCCGCCGCGATCATGATCGCCAGGAACAGAAGCAGGCCCACGCGGATACCCTGCGGGATCCGCGACCGATCGAGCCCGAGCGTGAGGCAGACCGCCGCCAATACAAGCTGTACGAGCGCCGCGATCAAGCTGGAAAGCGCGGCGATGCTCGTGCCGACCCCAAGCGGAAATGCCGTGCGTCCATCGATGAGGAAGGACACAAACCGACTATCGCGGAATGTGGCGACACTCAGGACCAAGACCGTGGCAGAGAAGAGCGTAGCGCTGCGCGGTCGATCGAGCAGCATCATCGTCACTGCGAGAGCACAAGCGGCCAAGCTTGCCCAAACGCCAAGTTCGAATAAGCTGGAAGAGCTCGCATATCCTTTGATATCAAACGGATATAGGGTAAAACTGAATATCCTCTATATACAGACAAAGAGGATCAGGAGGGCGCACGCGAGCCCCGCCATGTGTACAGAGTATGTTCGACCAATCATGGTGCGCAACGATGTACTATAGGCATAGCCATACTGAACTTATATCAATAAATACCCTATTTGGATATGTATGGAGGCAAGGGGCGCTTCAAAAATTCACATAAACTATTATAAGATTTCACGAGATATTGTGCGCTAATCGGAGCGAGCTTGAGCCGATGGGGCCTCGAGCGAATATCCCTCGGCCTCAGATGCTCGAGCGAGCGCGGGCCATGGCGATCGATGGATTTGTCGGGGCGGCTTGGCTAGACGCGTCGCCGATGATCGCAGCGGGGACCAAGCGGCTGGGCAATTCGAACATGCAAACCATGCTGGCAGAGGCCAAGCGGCTGCTTGGCGCCGACCCTGCCGCGGCAGCTATGCGCGCTCGGCGCGTTCTCGCGGCGGATCCGCATTCGGTCGAAGCGCGCTTTCTGCTTGGCGCGGCGCTGCGGCGACAGGGCGTGTGGGACGAAGCGCGCGCTGTGCTGGCGCCGCTCGCCGCCGACACGCCGCAGGCATGGGGGGTGCAGTACGAATATGGCATGGCGCTCGCAGCGTCGGGGGACGGGCCGGCGACGGCCGAAGCGCTCGACCGTGCGACGCGCGCCAATCCTTCATCGTCGCTGGCGTGGCACGCGCTTGGCGACCAGTTGCTGTTGCTCGGGCGGAGCGATGCCGCGCGGGAGGCGCAAGCGCGGCTGGTACCGGGATGTATCGCGGATCAGGCGCTCGGCGTCGCAGCGCGGGCGTTCTTCGACGGTCGCGGCCCGGACGCGCGTGCCACGCTCCACACGCGCTTCGGGATCGATCTCAATGATCTCGGCGCGGTCCGCTTGCTGTCGGATATCGCCTTGCAGCACGGGCAGTTTGCCGCGGCCGAAGCTTTGCTCGCGCAGGCACGCCGTGTCGCGCCCGACTTCGTTCCTGCGCAGTTCGCGCATGCGATCGCGCTTCACCGGCTGGAGCGTGGCGAAGACGCGCTGGCCGCGATCAGCGCGGCGTTGCGGGCGCGGCCGGGGCTTGCCGCGTTGGAAACGCTGGCGGCGGCGATCCACATGCAGCTCGGCAATGTCGTCGCGGCGATAGCCGCGTACCAGATTGTGCTTGCCGCGACGCCCGATGACGCCGACGCCTGGCACGGTCTTGGCCACGCCTTTCGCGCAGTGGGGCGGCAGGACGAGGCCGTCGCCGCCTATCGTCGCGCGGTTGCGCTCAGGCCGGGCTATGGCGAAGCGTATTGGAGCCTGGCCAACCTCAAGACCGTCCGCTTCGACGCTGCCGAGCTCACCCGAATGCTGTCGCTCCCCGCCGCCGCAACGCCAGATCCGGCCGACCGCGCCTATCTCGATTTCGCTTTGGGCAAGGCGCTGGAAGACGAGGCGCGGTATGCAGAATCCTTCGCGCATTACGCGCGGGGCAATGCCGCGCGCGCCGTGCTCGAACCGCACGATGCCGCGGCGATGCACCGCTTCGTGGCGGACTCGATCGGCGCATTCGACGCGGACCTGTTCCGCCGCAACGCCGCGGCGGGGTGCGCCGAGACCGGGCCGATCTTCGTGCTCGGCATGCCACGGTCGGGATCGACGCTGGTCGAGCAGATCCTTGCGAGCCACAGTGCAGTCGATGGCGCGTCCGAATTGCCCGACATCACCACGCTCGCGCGCGAGGTCGCACAGCGCCATCCGGGCTACCCTGGCTCGATCGCCGACGTTGCGGAGGCGACCTTCGATGCGCTCGGCACAACCTATCTCGAGCGGACAGCGGCCCACCGCACGGGGAAGGCATGGCTGGTCGACAAGTTTCCCGGCAACTTCCTTCACACCGGGCTGATCCAGCTGATGCTGCCGAACGCGCGGATCATCGATATCCGGCGCGACCCGATGGCGTGCTGCTTCTCGCTGTTCAAACAGGCGTTCGCCCGGGGGCAGGCCTATAGCTACGACCTCGCCGATCTTGGCCATTACTACCGCGATTACGTCGCGCTGATGGCGCATTTCGATGCGGTGCTGCCCGGCCGGGTGCACCGCATCGCCTATGAAGCGCTGATCGACGATCCCGAGTCCGAGATCCGTCGCCTGCTCGACTATTGCGGCCTGCCGTTCGAGCCGGCGTGCCTGCGCTTCTTCGAGACCGGACGGACGGTGCGGACGCCGAGCTCGGAACAGGTCCGCCGGCCGATCAATCGCGATGGCCTCGACCAATGGCGACCTTTCGAAGCGTGGCTTACCCCACTCGCCGATGCGCTCGGACCGCTTGCCAAGGCGCCCGCCAATCGGCATTGATGCCAAAATTGGATGCCCCTATCCGATTTTCGATTTTAGACGGGGGATCAGGGACAGCGTCGAAAGCACCAGCCGCCAATGGCTTGCACGATGGCTGCCTTGACGGGGCAGCTGGATTGCAAAGGGGACTTTCGTGTTGAGCATTTCTGTCGGTCACAGCGTTTCGTCGCGTCCTGCGCGCATCGTCGCGCGGCTCATGGCGTCGGGGGCGGCGCTTGCGCTGATCGCGCCGGGCGTTGCGCTGGCCGCACCGGATCCACAAGCACCCGCCGACGCGCCGCAAGCGGCGGGGCAGGGCGACGAACTGAACGACATCGTCGTCACCGCGACACGCTCGGGCGCGCAATCGCTGCAGACGGTGCCGATCGCGGTGTCGGTGGTGAACGTCGACCAGATCACCAAATCGGGGCAGGGCAACCTGTCCGATCTCGCCAAGTTCACCCCCTCGCTCGTCATCACCGAGGGCGCGCCCGGGTTCAACAAGTTCAACCTGCGCGGGCTCGCGACGGGCGGTTACGTCACGTCGGACACCTCGGACCGGCCGTTGGTGGCGGTGTATCTCGATGACACGCCGATCTCGGTGCAGGGGCAGACCCCCGACCTCAAGGTCTATGATCTCGACCGCGTCGAAGTGCTGCGCGGGCCGCAGGGCACGCTGTTCGGCGCGGGCTCGATGGCGGGGACGGTGCGCTTCGTCACGGCCAAGCCCGATGCACGCAGCTTCTTCGGCACCGCGGAAGCGAGCGGATCGACCACCGAGCATGGCGCGGGCAGCTATAACGTCCGCGGCATGGTCAACATCCCGCTGATCAAGGACGAGCTGGCGGTCCGCGGCAACATCTTCGTCGGCAACGATGGCGGCTTCATCGACAATATCGGCCAGCACCGCGTCGACAACGCCAACAGCAACCGCTCGACGCAGGGCCGCGTCGCGGTCCGCTGGACGCCGACCGACAGGCTGACCGTCGACGGCAGCTTCACCTATGAGAACAGCCGCGCGAAGGGGCTCAACACCGGGCTCGATGGCCTCAAGCCGTATCAGTACGAAAGCAACGGCGCCGAAGGCACGCGCGACCTGTTCAAGCTCTACACCGGCGGTTTCGACTATGACGCGGGCTTCGCCAACGTGATCGTCACCGGCGCTTATACCGACCGCAAGATCGGCTTCAACGCGAGCCCCGATCCGCAGATCGGCTATTATTTCGCCAACTATTACGCGCCTTACACCGGCGCCGGAAAATACCCGCTTTACGCCCCGCCCGCGAGCTACAACCATGCGGTCACCAGCCTGATCCCGGCCGAGAATTACACGATCAATCAGAAGCTCAACGACTTCATGGCCGAAGCGCGGCTGGTGTCGAAGAATGACGGCCCGGTCAAATGGACCGTCGGCGCATTCTACGAAAAGCAGAACCGGCATCTCGTCCAGGACATCCCGGTCGCCGGGTTCGACACGCTGTCGTATCAGAACGCCGCGTTCGGCCCGTTCGCGACGCCGACCGGCCTGTACGATTCGAAGACCGTCGATGGCGCGTTCAGCTCGAACGACATCTTCTCGGGGCTGCAGGACGTCCATGAACATCAGTTCGCGGCCTATGCCGACGGCACGTGGCACGTCACCGACCGGCTCGATCTGACCGCGGGCCTGCGCTACTTCAACTTCAAGGAGAGCTATTATCTCTATGAAGGCGGCGCGTTCGGCGTGTTGCTCGGCAAGGACGCGCAGGGGCGCACGACGGGGACCACCCAGTCGATCCGCTCGACGCTGAAATCGAACGGCGTCAATCCGCGCGCCAACATCTCGTACAAGCTCGACGACAATGTGCTGATCTATGCCGAAGCCGCCAAGGGCTTCCGCTATGGCGGCGCGAACCAGCCGGTGCCGCTCGGCACGGCGGGGCTCGCCGGGCGCTGCACGACGCAGCTCAATTCGTACGGGTATAGCGCCGCGCCGGGGACGTTCGGGCCCGACAAATTGTGGAACTATACGATCGGCGAAAAGGCCAAGTTCGCGGGCGGTCGCGTGACGCTCAACGCCAGCGCTTACTATATCGACTGGTCCAACGTGCAGACGCGGCTGCGGCTCAACTGCTCGTATTTCTTCACCGACAATAAGGGCAAGATCGCGAGCAAGGGCGTCGAGCTCGAGGCGGCGGTCAAGGCGACGCGCAACATCACGCTCAACGGCAGCTTCTCGTTCAACGATTCGACCGCGCGCGGCGACATCCCGACGGTCGGCGCGTTCGACGGCGACCGCACGCCGTATTCGCCGCGCGTGACGGCGTCGGCGGGGGCGTTCTACGATGCCGATCTCGGGCGCGGGGCGATCCATCTGCAGGCGACGTACAAATACATCTCGTCGCAGCAGACGACGTTCAACAACTTCTCGACCACGCTCGATCCGACGACCAAGGCGCTGATCGTCGACAAGGCGAGCAATGGCGGGCGCAGCCAGACCTATGCGGTGATCCCCGAGAGCCACAATGCCAGCGCGTCGATCGCCTATGATATCGGCAATTACGAGTTCGGCATCTTCGGCAACAATCTGTTCGATGGCGTCAAGGTGATCGATATCCAGCGCGCGACCTATTACGCGATCTACCAGGCGGGCTCGCGCGTGACGTATGCGCGCCCGCGCACGATCGGCGTGCGGGCGAAGGTCAAGTTCTGATCCTCCAGCGTCACCCCGGCGCAAGGCCGGGGTGACGGATGCTCGCCTTACGCGGCGGCACGCGCTCCCTGAATCCGCGCATCGTCGGCGGCATAGGTCCGCACGCTCGTCCAATAATGGTATGCCGCCCAGAAGCCGGTCAGCGATAACGCGAGCAGAGCGTAGCGCAGCGATTCCGCATTGCTGCCGAGGCGACCCGCCAGCGTATCGCTCAGCCAGCCGACCGCGGTCGGGGCGATGATCAGATTGGCGACATTGGCGGTAAGCAGGCTGATCGCCATGCCCTGTGCGCGCATGGTGGCGGGCATGAAGTTGAGCAGCAGCGCCATCGTCGGCCCGACATAGAGATAGATCGCCGGCACGACGATCCACAGCATCGCGGTCGCGAGGCTGAGCGAATGCGTCCAGTAGATGACGAACGACGGGATCGTCGACAGCGCGACGATGGCGGCGAGCCCTTGTGCGATCCGCTTGGGATCCTGCATCTGCGGCAGCGCGAGGATCGCGCCGGTGGCAATCGTCGCGACGGTGCCCGCCCAGAAATAGATCGTGCCCAGCCGCGCGCCCGCCTCGGCGGTCGACAGGCCGTAGGCACGTTCGAAATAGGTCTGCGTCCAGAACAGCAGACCCCAGCCCCACAGGCAGATCACCGTGCCCGCGGCATTGATGTGCCACGCCGAACGCTGCGACCACAGGAACTTGCACGTGTCGACAAAGGTCGCGCTCGGCTCGCTGTCCTCGCTCTGGCGTTCGAAGCGGCCGCGCGCAGGCTCGCGCACGGTCAGCAGGATGACGAGCCCGAACACCACGCCCGGAATCCCGAGCGCGATGAAACCCGCGCGCCAGCTATGAAAATGCTCGACGATCGCGCCCGCCGCGCTCGACCCGAGCCACGCGCCCAGTGGCAGGCCGAGTGCGTAGATTGTCAGCGCATAGGCTCGCCGCTCGCGCGGGAAATTGTCGGCGATGATCGAGGTCGAGGGCGGGGTGCCGCCCGCTTCGCCGACCCCGACCGCGATCCGCGCGAGCAGGAATTGCCAGTAATTTTGCGTGAGGCCGAGCAGCGCCGTCGCCGCCGACCACACGATCATCGCGCCGGCGACGATGTTGCGGCGGTTGGCACGATCCGCGACGCGCGCGATCGGCAGCCCGACCAGGATGTAGAAGAAAGCGAGCGACACTCCGGTCAGCCACGCAACGCCCGAATCGGACAGTCCGAATTCCTTGCGGATCGGCTCAAGCACGGTCGAGACGACATAGCGGTCGGCGATGTTGAGCGCATAGACCAGCCCGAGCACGAGCACGATATACCAGCGCGTCGATTCGAGCCGCGGTGTGGTTTTCATGATCGCTGTCGCACCCCAAATCATTCGCCGTCCCGCGCCACACCCGCACGGGTCACAAGCCGACAATCCTAGCCGCGGAACGCGCGCGCAGAAAGGCCTGGCGTGATGCGGCGGTGCGCCTCGCCACGGCTGAGCGTTGCATCGCGTTGGAAAACACGCTTGGTAGGGCGGCCAAGCCGTGCCGCACCGAGCGTTCAGGAGTTCGCCATTTCCAGCCCATTCCCGGTCAATCGGCGCTGGCTCCCGCTCAACGCGTTGCGCGCGTTCGACGCGGTCGGTCAGCGGCTGAGCTTCACCGCGGGCGCGCAGGCGCTCGACGTGTCGCAAAGCGCGGTGAGTCGGCATGTCATCAGCCTTGAAAAGCTGCTCGGCCACAAACTGTTCGATCGATCGGGGCAGGGGCTGGCGTTGACCGCGGCGGGCGCGACGCTGTTGCCCGAGGTCGGCAAGGCGTTCGATCGGCTCGAACAGACGATGAATGCGATCAGCAGCAACCCCGACACCGGCCGCCCGATCCGCCTCCATATCCCGCCGAGCCTGTTGCAGCAGGTCGTGATGCCGATGATCCAGGCGTTCCATGCCGCGCATCCCGCGATCCGGATCGACATTTCGAGCTCGTCGGCGGTCGGCTTGCCGAGCAGCGAGACCGACATGGCGATCGTGTTCGACCGGCCCAATATCGACGACCGCGTTACCGACCTTTTGTGGATGGTGCGCGTCGCGCCGGTCTGTTCGCCGCAGGTGGCGCGGCGCAACGCCGGCAAGTCGCTCGAGCGGTTTCTCGCCGACAATCCGCTGCTTCACGTCAAGCTCGAGGGGCAGCCGCGCGGGCTGTTGTGGAGCACGTTCGCGCGCCAGTGCCGGATCGAACTCGATGTCGAGCGCGGGCTCGCCTTCGATGCCAATGCCCTCGCGGTCGGCTATGCGATGCATTCGGACGGCGTCGCGCTTGCCGATATCGATATGTTCGCGCCGGAAATCGCCGCCGGTCGGCTAGTCGTGCCGTATGACACGGTCATCAACGACGGCTTTGGCTATTACCTCAAGCTGCGCGCCGACGATCTCGCCGATCCGACGATCAGCCTGGTGCGCAGCTGGCTGATCGCGCAATTCGCCGCGCGCGCGGGGACGCCCGTCGCGGCAGGGTGAACGGCTGCGAAAAGGGGCATCGCGGTCGCGCGCCGATCGGCTATCAGGCGGCATGGATATGATCGCTACCCCGCCCGCGCACCACACCGACCCCGCCACCATCGCCGTGCTCGAGACGATCGAGACGCGGCTGCGCTGGCTGTCGTCCTGGACGATCCACAACGCCAACCATCTGCGCGAGAGCCGCGACGGGCTCAAGGTCGGCGGGCATCAGGCGAGCTGCGCGTCGATCACCGCGATCATGACCGCACTCTATTTCGGCGCGCTGCGGCCGAACGACAAGGTCGCGGTCAAGCCGCATGCCGGGCCGGTGCTGCATGCGATCCACTATATGCTCGGCCAGCAGAGCCAGGACGCGCTCGAACGCTATCGCGGGATGGGCGGCGCGCAGAGCTATCCGAGCCGCACCAAGGATACGATCCCCGTGATTTCTCGACCGGGTCGGTCGGGCTCGGCGTGGCGATCACCGCCTTCGCCGCGCTGATCCAGGACTATCTGATCGCACATGGCGAGATGGCCGAGGCCGACGCAGGCCGGATGATCGCGCTGATGGGCGATGCCGAGCTCGACGAGGGCAATATCTACGAATGCCTGATCGAGGCGTACAAGCACGACATCCGCAATTGCTGGTGGATCGTCGATTACAACCGCCAGTCGCTCGACAGCACGACGGCGGACCGCATGTTCCGCCGCTTCGACGATATCTTCGAGACGTGCGGCTGGCGCGTCGAGACGCTGAAGCACGGCAAGAAGCAGCGCGAGGTGTTCGCAGAGCCCGGCGGGCAGGCGCTCGCCGACTGGATCGACGCGTGCCCCAATGCCGAGTTCGCGGCGCTGACCTATCAGGGTGGGGCTGCTTGGCGGTCGCGGTTGATCGCCGATCTGGCGGGGCAAAGCGAGACACTCGCATTGATCGCCGCGCAGGATGATGCTGCGCTCGCTGCGTTGATGACCAATCTCGGCGGGCATTGCATCGCGACCTTGCTCGAGGCGTTCGCGCGCTGCGACGACGACGTGCCGACGCTGTTCATCGCCTATACGGTCAAAGGATACGGGCTGCCGTTCGCGGGGCACAAGGACAACCATTCGGGGCTGATGAATCCGGGCCAGATCGCGCAATTGCGTGGCGATCTCGGCATTGCCGAGGGGGATGAGTGGGCGCCATATGGCGGGCTCGGCGACAATGCCGCCGCATCGGCGCGCGCGGTCGTCGAGGCGAGCGCGCTGGCGCAGGCGGTCAAGGCGCAGCACGCACAGGCGGTGCCCGTCCCAGAGCGGCTTGCCGTGCCCGATGGCGCCGAGCTGTCGACCCAGGCGGCGTTCGGACGCATCCTGCTCGATCTTGCCAAATCGGGGCACCCGCTGGCGGACCGGATCGTCACCACCTCGCCCGACGTGACCGTCTCGACCAACCTTGGCGCGTTCGTCAATCAGCGCGGGCTGTTCCGTCGGCAGGAACTGAAGGACGTCTTTTCCGCCGCGCGCATTCCGACCGCGCAGAAATGGGCCGGGGACAATGCCGGCCAGCATATCGAGCTGGGCATCGCCGAGAACAATCTGTTCCTGATGCTCGCGGCGCTCGGCCTCGCCGCGCCGCTGTTCGGAACGCGGCTGATGCCGATCGGCACGGTGTACGATCCGTTCATCGCGCGCGGGCTCGATGCGCTCAATTACGCCTGTTACCAGGACGCGCGCTTCCTGCTGGTCGCGACGCCGTCGGGGCTGACGCTCGGGCCGGAGGGCGGGGCGCACCAGTCGATCAATTCGCCGCTGATTGGGATCGGCCAGCCGGGGCTCACCTATTTCGAGCCGGCCTTTGCCGACGAGCTCGCGCTGATCCTGCGCTGGGCCTTCGCGCACATGCAGGCCGAGGACGGCGGCTCGGTCTATCTCCGGCTGACGACGCGCACGATCCAGCAGATCGAACGCGCCGACGACGGCTGGCAGCAGGACGCTTTGCGCGGCGGCTATTGGTTGAAGCGGCCGGGCGGCGCCGCCGATATCGCGATCGTCTTCACCGGCGCGGTGACGCCCGAGGTGCTCGAGGCGGCCGCGTTGCTGGCCGAGGATGTGCCGGGTCTCGGGCTGCTGATGGTGACCTCGCCCGATCTGCTGCATCGCGGCTGGTCGGCGCGTCACGCCGGACGCTGGACCGGCGCGACCGCGGCGAGCCATGCCGATACTTTGCTCGCCGAACTCGCGCCCGATGCCAAGCTCGTCACGATCATCGACGGCGCGCCATCGACGCTGTCGTGGCTCGGCAGCGTGCGCGGGATGCGCGTGAGCCCGCTCGGCACCGATCGTTTCGGCCAGACGGGCGATCTGCCCGACCTGTTCCGCGCCTATCGGCTCGATGCCGAGGCGATCGTCGACGCCGTCGCCGAACTTTGCCTCGGGCCGGTGGATTAGCGCCCGCGAGTGCGGTAGCTGCGGAGAATGCGCGAGATCAATTTCGACGGGCTGGTCGGGCCGAGCCACAATTATGCCGGGCTGTCGTTCGGCAACATCGCCTCGGCGAGCAACGCGGGCGCGGTCTCCGCGCCGCGCGCGGCGGCGCTCCAGGGCATCGCCAAGATGCGCCACATGCTCGCGCTCGGGCTGCCGCAGGGGCTGCTGCTCCCGCATGACCGGCCCGATGCGACCTGGTTGCGGCAGCTCGGCTTTGCCGGCGATGACGACGCCGTGCTTGCTGCGGCGTGGCGCGAGGATCCGGGGTTGCTGCGCAATGTGCTGGCCGCCTCGGCGATGTGGACCGCCAATGCCGGCACCGTCTCGCCCGCGCCCGATACCGGCGACGGGCGCTGCCACATCTCGGTCGCCAATCTGTCGACGATGCTCCACCGCAGCCTCGAGGCGCCGCAGACCGCGCGCCAGGTGCGGCTCGCGTTCGGCGACGCGCGCCATTTCACGGTCCACGACGCGCTGCCCGCCGCTCTCGGCGACGAGGGCGCGGCCAATTTCATGCGGCTCGCACCCCACCACGGCGCGCGCGGGATCGAGCTGTTCGTTTATGGCGTGCGCCGCGACACCGGCTTCCCCGCGCGCCAGACCCGCGCCGCGAGCGCCGCGGTCGCGCGCCGTCACGGTCTCGATCCGGCGGACATGCTGCTCGTCGAGCAAAGCCAGGCGGCGATCGACGCGGGCGCGTTCCACAATGATGTCGTCGCAGTCGCCAACGAGACCGTGCTGTTCACGCACGAACAGGCGTTCGAGGACCCCGCTGCGGTCTATGCCTTCATCCGCGCGCGTCTGCCCCAGGCGGTGATCCTCGAGGTTCCCGCAGCGAGCGTCTCGCTCGAGGCGGCGATCCGATCGTATCTGTTCAATTCGCAGTTGGTGACGCTGCCCGATGGAACGATGGCGCTGATCGTGCCCGGCGAATGTCGCGACCTACCCGCGGTGTGGGACTGGTTGCAGCGGCTGGTCGCGGGGAACGGCCCGGTGCGGCGGATCGACGTGCTCGATCTGCGCGAATCGATGCGCAATGGCGGCGGTCCGGCCTGCTTGCGGCTGCGCGTCGCGGTCGATGATGCGGCGTATGCCGCGATCGATCCGCGTTTCCTGCTCGATGCGGCGCGCTGTGACCGGATCGCGGCCGTGGTCGAGCGCTGTTGGCCCGAGCACATTGCCCCCGACGACCTCGGCGATTCCGATCTGTGGCGGCGATGCCGGACGGCGCGGGCGGTGTTGCTCGAAACGCTGGGGTTCGGGCCGGGCGAGCTTTGAACGCCACCAAGCGGCTGCGCCAGGCCGCGCCGCCGTTCGTCCTGCTGCTGCTCTCGCTCGCGCTGCGCGGGCCCGATTTCGGCAATCCGATCATCCATACCGACGAGCAATATTACGTGCTCGTCGGGGCGCGGATGTGGCACGGCGCCTTGCCCTATATCGACCTGTGGGATCGCAAGCCGATCGGCCTGTTCCTGATCTATGCCGCGACGCAGGCGTTTCCGGGCGACGGCATCCTTGCCTATCAACTGGTGGCGCTGCTCTTCGCGGTGCTGACCGCCTGGGCGATCGGCCGTGCGGCGCGCCTGGCTGGGGCGAATGCGGCCGGGGCGTTGCTCGGCGGCGCGGCCTATTTGGTGTGGTTGCCGCTGCTGAGCGGGCGCGCCGGGCAGGCACCCGTCTTCTTCAACCTGTTCATGGCCGTGGGTGCGGTCCTGCTGCTGCGTCTGCCGGCGCTGGCGCGGGCGGGCGCGACGCGCGCGATCTTGCTGAGCGGGGCGGGGGCGTGCCTGCTCGCGGGGCTGGCGATCCAGACCAAATATACCCCGGCGGTGGAGGGTGCGCTGTTCGGCCTGGCACACCTCTATTATCTGCATCGCGCGGGCGCGCGGGCGCGCGTCATGCTCGGCGCGGCGGTCGTGTGGCTGGCGTTGGGGCTGGCACCGACGATCGCGGCGCTCGGCTATTACTGGCAGCTCGGTCCCGCAGCGTTCCAGGCCTTCTGGTACGACAATTTCGGCTCGATCGTCGCGCGTGGGGCGTACAGCTATCCGCCCGATCTGACCGCACGCCGGCTCGCCGGGATCAGCGCGCAGCTCCTCCTGCCGGCGATTTGCGCCGGGGTAGCGGTGAAGCGCGGGTGGCACCGGGGCGAGGTCCGGCTGGCGACGGCATGGCTGGGTGCGGCGCTCGTCCCGTTCGTCCTGCTCGGCGTGTATTTCGATCATTACGCGCTGCCCTTGCTGCCGCCGCTGCTGACGCTCGCTGCGGTGACGTTCGCGCGGCATCGTCGCGTCGCGCTGGCGATCGTCGCCGCCGGGCTTACGGTGTTTGCGGTCGAGGCGGCGATTCGCCCCGACGATGCGCCGGGCGTCCGCGCGCTGGCCAAGGTGGTGAAGGCCAATAGCGGGGACGCATGTCCCTATGTCTTCATCGGCGATGCGATCGTCTATCAACTCGCCGACGCCTGCTTGCCGACCGCCTATGCGTTCCCGTCGACACTCGCTTATGCGCCCGAGCAGGGCGCAACCGGGATCGATGAAGCCGCCGAGGTGCGCCGCATCCTTGCGCGCCGCCCACCGGTGATCGTCACCGCCAGCCGCCCGCTCGCCGAGTGGAACACGCAGAGCCACGTCGCGGTCGCGGCAGCGCTCGCGCGCGACTATCGGCCGGTGTTCAATACTGCCCGTAACGACTACCGCGCGATCGTCTATCTGCGCGCCGATCGCGCCTATCAGCGCTGACCGCACGCGCGACCTCAAAAAAAGTTCCGCAGCGCAATATTTCCTGTCCGGTTATCCGGCATCGGTATCGTTCTGTTAACGAGGAGATCTCGTTTGCCGATGCCGACCGCGAACCAATTGACGGGTTTCACCACTCGTATCGCGTCCAGCATTGCGTGCGGTTGGCCGGGGGGCGGCCGCACCATCGCAAACCGAGCGCGGGCCATTCCGGCGATCCGCGCTCTCTCCGCTTTTTTCTAAGACCGTCTGATCGACGCCCACAGGAAACGGCCATGCTGCTCGAATCGCAATACTATCCCGAGTGGGAAGCTCCGGGGAAGCGTCCGGCCGCGACCGCGTTGCCGCGCTGGAGCGTGCTGATCCCGTTCTTTAACGAGCGCGATTTCCTCGATGGAACGCTTGCCAGCCTCGCCGCGCAGGACGTGCCGTTCGAGCTGATCCTCGTCGATAACGGTTCGACCGATGGCAGCGGCGCGGTCGCGGCCGCGACCTGCCGCCGGCTCGGGCTCGCGTTCACGCTGCTCGTCGAGCAGCGACCGGGCAAGGTCAACGCGCTCCAGACCGGCGTCCATCGCACCCGCACGCGGTTCGTCGCGACGTGCGATGCCGATACGCTCTACCCAGCTGATTATCTGCGCCAGGCCGAGCGGCTCCTCGATGGCGGCGCGGTCGCGGGCGGGGCCTATTTCGTCACGCCAAGCGCGACCGACGAGGACCATGTCCAGGCCGCGAGGCGGATGGCGCGCGCGGCGTGGCTGCTCCCGGCGCAATGCCATACCGGCGGGGCGGGGCAGGTGTTCCGCACCGATGTGCTGCGTCGTGCCGGCCAGTTCGACGCGCTGCGCTGGGGCTATGTGCTCGAGGATCACGAGATCATGCATCGCATGGCGAAGTTCGGGCGGCTGGCGTACGGCGAAGGCCTGTGGTGCGCCCCGTCGCCGCGACCGCGTGACCGCGAATCGATCCGCTGGACGCTTGGCGAGCGCGTTCTGTATCACACCACGCCGAAACCAGCGCGCGACTGGTTCTTCTACCAGTTCCTTGCGCGCCGCCTCGCCGCACGGCGCCTGTCGAGTGACCGCATTCGCGAGCGGCAATTCTATGCCGAGGGCGATTTCGCGCCCGACTTGCAGAAAGCGGCGTAAGCTCGCGCCATTACGGGGCAATTGCGTGTCACAGGACTTGCGGGCGACCGCGTTCGGCGCTCTACGCTGGGGCATGGTCCACACTCCGACGATCCGGTGAGCGAAAGCGGGCTCAAGGCCGTGTTTCTGGCGGAGCAGCCGATGCTGCTGCGCCTGCTCGTTGCCCGGCTCGGCAATCGCGCCGACGCCGAAGACGCGTTGCAGGACATGTGGATCAAGCTCGATCAGCTTCCCGAAAGCCAACCTGTCGCGCAGCCTGCGGCCTATCTCTATCGCATGGCATCCAACCATGCCGCCGACCGTCGGATCGCCGCGACGCGCGCGGGTGCGCGCGACACCGCCTGGCTCGAAGTCCAGCCCGCCGCCGACGAACAGCCGACGATCGAACGCAGCCTGCTCGACCGCGAGCGGCTCACGCGGCTCGAACATGCGCTTGCGGCGATGCCCGAGCGGATGCGCATCGCGCTGCGGCTCTATCGGCTCGAGGACGTGCCGCAAAAGGAGATCGCCGCGCGGCTGGGCATGACGCTGAGCGGCGTCGAAAAGCTATTGCGAAGGGCGGTCAAAGAAATACAAGTCTATAAGGCCGCGAGTGAGGCGGATTCCGAATACCCACATCGTCTATCGAGCGAAGGGGAATCGAACCGTGACCGCTGAAGCAGCGCACATCGTCGATCGCGCCGTCGACTGGCAGCTACGCCAGGCCGATATGGACGATCAGGCGTGGCATGCCTTCGTGGCGTGGCTCGAGGCCGATCCCGCACATGCGCGCGCCTTCGACGCGGTCGCGCTCGACATGGCGCTGCTGGGCGATCATCCCGAAATTTATCCAGCCGAGCCGCTCGCCGCGCCGATCGACGCACCCGTTGCGCCGCGCACACCACGTCGCGTCTGGGCGTGGGCCGGTGGTGGCCTCGCCGTCGCGGCGGCGGCCAGCCTGACGCTGATGTTCGTCCCCATCGGTGGGAGCAGCGCTTCGCCGTACACGGTCGAGACCAAGCCCGGCCAGCGGCAGGACATCGCGCTCAACGACGGCACGCGGATCGAGCTCAACGGCGCGAGCCGGCTGCTGCTCGACCACGCCAATCCGCGCATCGCGACGCTCGAGTGGGGCGAGGCGACCTTTCACGTCCATCATGACGCCGGCGCCCCGTTCACCGTCCGGTCTGGCGGGCAGGTCGTCCAGGACGTCGGCACCGTGTTCAACGTCGCGCGCGACGGCAAGCGGCTCGATGTGCAGGTCGCCGAAGGATCGGTGCTGCTCCAGCCGAACCGCGAAGCGGTCGCGTTGCGCGCCGGCGCGGCGGCGACCGTCCAGGAGGATGTCGGCAGCATCACCGTGTCCAAGATCGATGTCGCCAAGGTCGGCGCGTGGCGCAGCGGCGCGATCGCCTTTGCCGGCGAGCCGTTCGGTCGCGTCGCAAGCGCGGTGCTGCGCATCGACGGGGTCACGCTTTCGATCGACGCGAGCTTGTCGCAGCGTCCCTTTAGCGGCATGGTCCGCCTGACGGGGACGGCGGCGCGGGATGTCCCGCATCTGGCCGCATTGGTTGGGGCTGACTGGCATCACGATGGCGAGCGGTGGTTTATCTCGCCTCAATAATGCTCTGCGCATCGCCGCGCCACTTGCGATCGCTTTAGCGACCTTGCTGCCCGAAAGCGCGAGCGCGCAAGGCGTGCAGGTATCGATCGCGGCGGAACCGCTCGATCGCGCGCTCACTGCGCTCGCCCAACAAAGCGGGTTCGACATCATCAGCACCGAGCCGGGCCTCTCGCGGGTCCGCGCGCGCGCGGTGCGCGGGCAGATGGCGCCGCGCGAGGCGTTGCGGCGCTTGCTCGACGGCACGGGGTATCGCGCGATCGCGATCGATGCGCGCAGCTACCGCGTCGTTCGGGCGCCCGTCGCGACCATCGTGCCGCGACCCCGCCCGCCGGCGCACAAGCGTACCGCGGCGCCCGAAAATACCGGCGACATCGTCGTCACCGCGAGCAAACAGGGATCGACCCTGCTGCGCTTTCCCGGGAGCGCATTGCTGATCGGTGGGTTCGCGCCGGGTTCGCTCGCGGCGCGGTCGGTGACGATGGACGATGTCGCGCGCGACACGCCGGTGCTGCAGAACACCGAGCTCGGCGAGGGGCGCAACAAGATCTTCATCCGCGGCATCGCCGACAGCAGCTTCAACGGCCCGACGCAATCGACCGCGAGCCTCTATTTCGACGAAGTCCCGTTGGGCTTTGCCGGCCCCGAGCCGAGCCTCAATCTCTACGACATGAAGAGCGTCGAGGTGCTCGAGGGGCCGCAGGGGACGCTGTACGGATCGGGCGCGATCGGCGGGATCATCCATCTCGAGCCCAACCCGACCGATCTCGCCAAGGCGCACGCCTCGCTCAGCGGCGGCGTTACCGCGACGCAGGGCGGCGAGGCGGGCTATGACGCGGCGGGGATGATCAACCTGCCGATCCTTACCGATCGCGTCGGTCTGCGGGTCGTCGGCTATCACGAGCGCGACGGCGGCTACATCACCGATTCGATGCGGGGGCTCGGCAATATCAACCGGACCGACCGGCTCGGTGGCCGTGCCAGCCTCGTGATCGCGCCGGGCGATGGCTGGAATATCGAGCTCGGAGCGCTCGGGCAGAAGATCGACGCGACCGACGCGCAATATGCCGAGACGATGAGCGGCCCGCTCGAGCGTCGCTCGGTGTTCGCGCAGCCGTATAGCAGCCATATCAAGCTCGCGCGCGGCGTGGTGCGCAAGCATTGGGACAGCGGGCTCGATCTGGTTTCCGCGACGGGGTATGTCGATCTGCGGACCTTCGACACGTTCGACGCCTCGCGCGCGATCGGCGCGACCGGGCCGACCGTGTACACCACGGAGCAGAGCGACAAATTGTTCGTCCAGGAAGCGCGCCTGTCGCGTGCGGTGCCCGACAAGATCGGCTGGCTGGTCGGGCTCGCCTTTCTCGAGGATCGCGACGTCCAGGCGCGCACGTTCGGCGTTCCCGACCAGCCGCGCGACATCATCGGCGTGAGCAACCGAACCGACAGTCTCTCGGTATTCGGCGAGGCGAACTGGCCGGTCACCGCGCGGTTGACGCTGACCGGCGGCGCGCGCGTGACCAGCGCGCGCACCGATGGCGAGCCGTCGGTCACCCCGCGCAGCAACAGTTTCGTCAAGGGGCGCGCGACGCGGCGAGTCGATCCGACGCTCGCTGCGTCATGGCTGGTGGGGCCCCGCCTGGCGCTGTTCGCGCGGCTGCAATCGGGATATCGCACCGGCGGACTCGCGGTGGCGAGCGGTGTCGGGCGCGTGCAGGATTTCGGCTCGGACTCGATCACGGTGATCGAATCCGGCCTGCGCAAGCAGCGCACCGGCGCGACCGGGCTCGAGTTGACGGTGGCGGGCTCGTATGCGCGCTGGCGCGACATCCAGGCCGATCTCTATACGCGCCGTGGCCAGCCCTACACGGCGAACATCGGCAATGCCGACATCATCGGGCTCGAGGCGACCGGTGATTGGGTGCCGGTGCGCGGGCTGCACGCCAATTTCGCGTTTCTCTATACGCACAACGTCGTCGACGGACCGCTCGCGCAATCCTCGACCAAGGCCAATCGGCGGTTGCCCGAGACTCCGGCTTTCGCGGGGAATGCCGGACTGAGCTACCACTGGATGCTGCAGGACGCCTCGACGCTGAGTATCGGGACGTCGGGGCGCTATGTCGGGCGGTCGGTGCTGGGAACGGGGGATTTTCTCGACGTCAGCCAGGGGAATTACGCGGTGCTCGATGCCGATATCGCGTGGCACTGGCGCAAATTCGATCTGACGCTGGCGGCGGACAATCTCACCAACGCGACGGCGAATCGCTTTTCGCTCGGCAACCCGCTGATCCTCGCCTCACGCCAGCAGACGACGCCGCTGCGGCCGCGCAACGTGCGCCTGGGGGTGTCGGTCGCCTGGTAGCGAGTTCAGCGTTCGCCCGGCCGATAGCGCCGTTCGACATGGGCGGCGAGATCGTCGGGATAGAAATAGACCGGGCGCAAGGCGCCGCCCGCGTAGCGCGTCGCCTGGTCGCCGAAGTGCGGCGAGACCGGATCACCGCTTTCGCCGCCCGCGGTGACGGCCCACGCGCGCAGCCGGGGGCCGAACTCGACCACCGCGACGAAGCTGTTGCCGCTCGATCCGTAGAGCTTGGTGGTATTGGGATAGAATTTCGCGCCGAACGAGGCGAGGCTGCCCCATTGCGCCGAGGCGAAGGGGACGGGTATGCTTGGGCGGGCATCATCGAAGTGCGGGGCGATCGCATCGTCGAGCCGCTGGAAGCGGTTGATCCGCCCCCAGCCGACGCGCCAATCGCCAAAGTCGCGCTTGAGTTGGTCGACCGCCGAGCCGAGCGCGTCGAGCTTGGCGCTGTCGGACACGCGCGTGGCGATATAGCGCGGCACGTTGATCTGCTCGGCCTGCACGAAGCTGCCGACCTCGCGCCACATCTGTCCGGCCCAGAGCACGCCGAGCGTGGTGGCGACCGATTCGGTGCCCCAGCGATCGTCCCAGCCGCGCAGCATCTCGATCGGCGCGGCGAGTTTCGCCCGACGCGGGTCGGTTGCGGGGAGTGCATCATACGCCTTCACCAACGGCGGGATCAGCGTCGCGAAGGCGGGCATGTAGCTGTCATAGGCGGCGGCGATCAGCCGTTCGGGGGTGAAATCGTGCCGGTCGGTGAGCAGCAGGTCGGCATGCACGCCGCGCTGGTTCTCGCCGACGCTGTCCATGTAGCGCGGATAGTCCTTCGCCTTGGGGCTGTCGGGCCCTGCCGCGCTCCACGGCCAGTCATTGGTGTTGCGTGCCCAGCCGACGCCTGGGTTGATCGCATTGGGCAGGCTCGCGACGGTGTGCAGCCCGCGCCAGTCGGTCGCCGGATCGGCGCCATCGACCGGCTTGGAATAATCGAAGCGGTCGTCGCGGACGGGCACGAATTGCGGGTGGAGATAAGCGATCTCGCCCTTGGCGTCGGCGAACAGCGTGTCGTTCGAGGAGTTCGCCTTGCGCTCGGCAACCTTCATGTAGCTGGCGAGATCGTGTGCCTTGGTGCGCAGCCAGCTTTGCTCGAGCGCGGGGACGGGCTTCCACATCAGGCTTTGCGCGATCCATTTTCCGCCATGCTCGGCGACGATCGGGCCGTGATGCGAGGCAAAGGTCGTGAAGCTGCGCGCGGCCAGCGTGCCGTCGGGCTTGCGGTACGAGAGCGTCACGACCGAGCTTCGCAGCGGGTGCATCGTCTTGCCGTAGCAATAGGACGCGGTCGCGCCCGATCGCCCGATCTCCTCGGCAAAGCTGTCGACATTGTCGACGCCCGAGGAGGTGTGCATCCACCCGGCCTGCTCGTTGAAGCCCTGATAGATGAAGAACTGCCCCCAGGTCGACGCACCGTACGCGTTCAGCCCTTCGCTGCTCGTCATCTGCAGTTCGGAGCGGAAGTAGAAGCTGGTGTGCGGGTTGATCAGCAGCAGCGCATGGCCGTCGACCGTGTTCTTCGGCGCGATCGCGATGCCGTTCGATCCGCGCGGTTCGCGGGGTAGGGGCCCCGTATCCTCCGACGCTATGGTGATCGGCCGGCCGCCGTAGAAGGAAGCGAGGTCGGACAGCGAGATCCGCTCGATATCGCCGCCGATGCTGCCCTCGGTGAAGGACAAGGCCATCCACGGCTCGAACCGCGTGAGGACCTTGGGGCGAACCTGCGGGTGTGTCGCGAGGTAATAATTGAGCCCGTCGGCCCAGGCAGTCATCAGCGTCCGGAGATAAGCGGGGCTCGCCCGGTATTGCGCCTGGAGTGCGAGCGGATCGACATAAAGCCGCTGACGCAGATCCGCCCAGATCGCGCCTTCGCCCTCGGCCTCGGCGGTGCGCCCGAGTGCTGTGAGATAATTCGCCTCGATCCGGCTGAAATCGTCCTCGGCCTGCGCGTAGATCGCGCCGAACACCGCATCGGCGTCGGTCTTGCCGGCGACATGCGCGATTCCCCAATCGTCGCGCGTTATCGTGACGCGCGCTGCTTCGGCGCGCCAGCGTCTCTGTTCATCAGGGGCGGGGGCGGCGGCGACCGCGAGCAGCGCCGCCAAAGCGAACAGGTTGCGCGGGCGGCGGGTGAGTCTATCCATGAAGCGACGCTATCGGGCATCGTCCGCGGCGACAATGATCGTGGAGCCGACCGATGAAATGCGTGATCGCTGCAATCCTGCTCGTCCCGCTCACGCTCGGCGCCGCCGCGCCCGAACCGGCTGCACCGCGAACCACATTATTGCGCCCGGCGGCCGTGTTCGACGGGGTCGACCCGGTTGCGCATCCCGGTTGGGAGGTGCTCGTCACCGGAGATCGCATTACCGCAGTAGGTCCCGCGCTCGCGGTGCCGGCCGGGACAGCGACGATCGACCTGCCCGGCGATACGCTGATGCCGGGCATGATCGAAGGCCACGGCCACATTTTCCTCCATCCCTATAACGAGACGAGCTGGGACGATCAGGTCCTCCACGAGCCGCTCGCGCTGCGCACCGCGCGCGCCGTCGCGCAGGCGGCGGCGACGCTGCGCGCTGGGTTCACCACCGAGCGCGATCTCGGCACCGAAGGCGCGGGCTATGCCGATGTGGGTTTGCGCGAGGCGATCGCGAAGGGGATCGTGCCGGGACCGCGGATGCTCGTCGCGACGCGCGCGATCGTCGCCAAGGGCGCCTACGGGCCCAAGGGGTTCGAGCCCGGTCTCGTCATCCCGCAGGGCGCCGAGGAAGCGAGCGGGGTCGACGAGCTGGTGCGCGTCGTCCGCTCGCAGATCGCGGCTGGGGCCGACGTCGTGAAGCTCTATGGCGATTATCGCTGGGGTCCGGGCGAGCCGAGCCGTCCGACCTTTTCCACTGCGGAGATGACGGCCGCGGTCGAGGCGGCGCACGATGCCGGGCGGACCGTCGCGGTCCACACCGCCACGCCCGAGGGGATGCGCCGCGCGATCGCCGCGGGCGCGGATACGATCGAGCATGGCTATGGCGGCACGCCCGAAATCTTCCGCGCGATGGCAGCGCACCACATCGCGCTGTGCCCGACGCTCGCCGCCTCCGACGCGGTCGCGCGCTATCGCGGCTGGAACGGCGGCGATCCGGTGCCCGAGGCGGTCGCGCAGAGCCGCGCGTCGTTCGCGCTGGCGCGCGCGGCGGGGGTGCCGATCTGCATGGGCGGCGATGTCGGCGTGTTCGCGCATGGCGAGAATGCGCGCGAGATGGTGTTGATGGTCGCGGCGGGAATGCCCGCGGCGCAGGTGCTGATCGCCGCGACATCGGGCAATGCGCGCGCATTGCACCTGAGCGACCGGGGCAGGGTGGGGGCCGGGCTCCTCGCCGACCTGATCGCCGTGAAGGGAGATCCGACCAGCGCGATCGAGTCCATCCGACACGTTGCCTGGGTCATGAAGAATGGTGTAGCGATCGCGCCATAGCTCGGCGACGCCAGCGATCGGCATCCTCCGATTGTTACACTTGTTGCCAGTTCGTGGCGGTACGGAAACCAAGCGTTTCTTGCTGGCCGCTTGCATTGCAGCATTTGCCGTCGCACTTAGGGCGCGATGGCCGTGAATCCGCCCCCGAGAGCGGATCACCTGGACGAGGGTGGATTGGTGACGACCAGGTCTTGGGGATAGACGTAGATGATGAAGCTAACGAGCTCGGTTCGCTCGCTGTTGGCCGTTGCCAGTCTCGCGGCACTTGCTGCCTGTTCGAAGAGCGCGCCCCCGCCACCCCCCGCACCCCAGGTTACCGTGGCGCTGCCGCTGCAGCGCGATATCGTCGATTGGGACGAATATGTCGGGCGCTTCGAGGCGATCCAGGACGTCGAACTGCGCCCACGTGTATCGGGGACCATCGACAAGGTGCTGTTCGCCAACGGGCAGCGCGTCCGCGCGGGCGAAGCGTTGTTCACGATCGATCCGCGCCCCTATGCCGCCGCGCTCGCCCAGGCACGCGCGCAGGTCGCCAAGTCGCAGGCTGCGCTCACGAATGCACGCTCCGAGCTCGCGCGTGCCGACAAGCTGCTCGCCGCGCAGGCGATCAGCCGCGAGGAATATGAGACCAAGCTCGCCAACGTCCGCAGCGCACAGGCCGATCTCGGCGCGGGCAATGCCAATGTCACCACGGCGCAGCTCAATCTCAGCTTCACCACGGTCCGCTCGCCGATCACCGGGATCGTGTCCGATCGCCGTGTCAGCAAGGGCAATTACGCGACCGACGCGACCACGGTGCTGACGCGCGTCGTCTCGACCGACCCGATCTGGTTCTCGTTCGACGGCGCCGAGAGCTTCTACCTGAAATACCTCCGCCAGGCGAAGGCCGGCGAGCGTGGCTCGTCGCGCAACACGCCGAACCCGGTCGAGGTCCAGCTCGCCGACGAGAGCGGCTATCGCTGGCACGGCCGGATGGAATTCGTCGACAATGCGGTCGATCCCAATTCGGGGACGATCCGCGCGCATGCGGTGATCTCCAATCCCGACGGCTTCCTCACCCCCGGCCTGTTCGGGCGCGCGCGGCTGCTCGGCTCGGGCACCTATCATGCGATGCTCGTCCCCGACGAAGCGGTCGTGACCGACCAGACGCGCAAGCTCGTCTATGTCGTCGGCAAGGACGGCAAGGCGATCCAGCGCCCGGTCGAGACCGGGCCGCAGGTCGAAGGCTTGCGCGTCATCAAGACTGGCCTTGCGTCGCGCGAACATGTCGTGATCGAGGGCATCACCGCGCTGCAACCAGGCATGGCGGTAAAGGCGGTGCTGACCACGATGAAGCCGCGTGCGGCGAACACCTCGCCGACTAGCCAGCCCGACACCGCGCCCCCCGCATCCGATGCGACTGCGAGTAAGCGCCCGTGAAATTCCCCCATTTCTTCATCGAGCGGCCGATCTTCGCGGCGGTGCTGTCGATCCTGATCGTCGTGTTCGGCGTGGTCGCCTATCCCGGCCTGCCCGTCGCGCAATATCCCGAGATCGCGCCGCCGACCGTCGTCGTGACCGCCACCTATCCCGGCGCCAACGCCGAAACGCTCGCTGAAACCGTCGCCGCGCCGCTCGAGGAATCGATCAACGGCGTCGAGAACATGATCTACATGTCGTCCTCGTCGACCGGCGATGGCGCCTTGTCGATCACCGTGACCTTCAAACAGGGCGTCGATGTCGATCAGGCGCAGGTGCTGGTGCAGAACCGCGTCTCGACCGCCGAGCCGCGCCTGCCCGACGACGTGCGCCGCGTCGGTGTGACGGTGGCGAAGAATTCGCCCGACATCCTGATGGTGATCGCGCTGACCTCGCCCGACGGGTCGCTGACGCAGCAATATGTCTCGAACTATGCGACGACGCAGCTGATCGACCGCATGGCGCGGATTCCCGGCGTCGGTGGCGTCCGCGCCTTTGGCGGCCGCGACTACAATATGCGCGTGTGGATCAACCCCGATCTCGCCGCATCGCGCAACCTGACGACCGACGAGATCGTCGCCGCGATCCGCGCACAGAACGCTCAGGTCGCCGTCGGCTCGGTCGGTGCGCCGCCGTTCAACCAGGGCGGTACCGCGTTCCAGCTCGGCATCCAGACCAAGGGCCGTCTGACGACGCCCGAAGAGTTCGGCCAGATCATCGTAAAACGCGACACTGAGGGGCGCCTCACGCGGCTGCGCGATGTCGCGCGGGTCGAGCTCGGCGCGCAGGATTACGGCATCAACGCGGTGCTCAGCGGCAAGCCGATGATCGGCATCGCGATCACCCAGCTTCCCGGATCGAACGCGCTGACCACCGCCGATGCGGTCAAGGCGTCGATCGCCGAGGCGTCGAAGAGCTTCCCGCCCGGGCTGCAATATCAGATCCCGTACAACCCGACCGAATATATCCAGGCGTCGATCGAGGCGGTCTATCACACGCTGGTCGAGGCGATCGTGCTCGTCGCGCTCGTCGTGCTGCTGTTCCTGCAGAGCTGGCGCGCGACGATCGTACCGCTGATCGCGGTGCCGGTGTCGCTCGTCGGATCGCTCGCGATGCTCGCGGCGTTCGGCTTCAGTCTCAACAACCTCTCGCTGTTCGGGCTGATCCTCGCGGTCGGGATCGTCGTCGACGATGCGATCGTCGTGGTCGAGAATATCGAGCGGTTGATGGAGGAAAAGGGCCTCAGTCCGCGCGAAGCCGCGCACGAGACGATGGACGAAGTGTCGGGCGCGCTGATCGCGATCTCGCTGGTGCTGTGCGGGGTGTTCATTCCGACCAGCTTCATCCCGGGGATTTCGGGGCAGTTCTACCAGCAGTTCGCGCTGACGATCGTGTCGGCGGCGGTCATCTCGGCGTTCGTGTCGCTGACGCTCTCGCCCGCGCTCGCAGCATTGCTGCTCAAGCCCAAGCATGATGCCGAGCCGCGCGCCGGCGTGCTCGGCTGGCCAACGCGCTTCGCGCGCGGCTTCAACCGCGGGTTCGATAGGATCAGCAGCCGGTTCGGCAAGTTCACCGCGCGCGCGGTGCGTGCGCTGGCGCTCGTCGGGATCGTCTATGCGTGCTTGATCGGGCTGGCCGGGTGGCGGCTCTATGCCACGCCGTCGGGCTTCATTCCCGCGCAGGACCAGGGCTATCTGATCGCGGTGCTCCAGCTGCCACCGGGTTCGTCGCTGCAGCGTACCTCCGAAGTGATGGAGCAAGCGACCAAGATCGCGCTCAAGAACCCATCGACGCTTGCGACGGTCGCGTTCGCTGGTCTCGACGGTGCGACCTTCTCGACCGCACCGAATGCGGGCGCGATGTTCATTACGCTCAAGCCGTTCGGCGACCGCAAGACCGCCGACGAGATCGCCAACCAGATGCGCGGCGCGCTGAGCGCGGTCCATGGCGGCAATCTGCTGATCGTGCCGCCGCCGCCCGTCCGCGGGATCGGCACCGGCGGCGGTTTCAAGATGCTGATAGAGGACCGGTCTAACCTCGGCTACAAGGCGCTCGAAGGTGCTGCCTTCGCGATGATGATGAAGGCCAACCAGACCCCGGGCCTGGTCAGCACCTTCACCACCTTCAACACGCGCACCCCGCGTCTGTCGGCGGATATCGACCGCGAACGTGCCGAACAGCTCGGCGTGCCGACGGCGAACGTCTTCTCGACGCTCGGCACCTATCTCGGCGGCACCTATGTCAACGACTTCAACTATCTCGGGCGCACCTATCGCGTGACGGCACAGGCCGACGCGCCCTATCGCGACCAGACGTCGGACGTCGGGCATCTCAAGACACGGTCGGCGTCGGGCAACATGGTGCCGCTCGATTCGGTGATGACGCTCAAGAACGACAGCGGGCCGTATCGCGTCGTGCGCTACAACCTCTATCCCTCCGCCGAGCTGCAGGGCGATACCGCGATCGGCTATTCGTCGGGCCAGTCGCTCCAGACGATGGCGAAGCTGGCGGGCGAGACGCTTCCCAAGGGCATGGCGTTCGAATGGACCGAGCTCGCCTTCCAGCAGCAGCAGGCGGGCAATACCGCGACGCTGGTGTTCGGGCTCGCGGTGCTGTTCGTCTTCCTGCTGCTCGCGGCGAATTACGAAAGCCTGGTGCTGCCGCTCGCGGTCATCCTGATCGTGCCGATGTGCCTGCTGGCCGCGATCGTCGGGGTGAACCTGTTCGGCGGGGACAACAACATCCTGACGCAGATCGGCCTCGTCGTGCTGATCGGCCTGGCGGCGAAGAACGCGATCCTGATCGTCGAGTTCGCGCGGCAGAACGAGGATGCCGGGATGGAAATGCACGAGGCCGCGATCCACGCCGCCGAGCAGCGTCTGCGCCCGATCGTGATGACCTCGATCGCGTTCATTCTCGGCGTGCTGCCGCTGGTGATCGGGACGGGGCCGGGCGCCGAGATGCGTCGTGCGCTCGGTGTCGCGGTGTTCTTCGGGATGATCGGCGTGACGACCTTCGGCCTGCTGTTCACGCCGAGCTTCTACGTCATCAGCCGGACGTTCGGCGATTGGGTTTCGTCGAAGATGCCGCGCCGGAAGGACACGCCGCCAAAGCACCTCCCCGCGCCCGAGGAGACGCCGGCATGAAGCGCATCCTGACCGTGCTCCCGGCGCTCGCTTTATCGGCGTGCGTCGTGGGGCCCAATTACACCAAGCCGACCACCCCGGTCCCCGCCGTGGGCGGCAGCTTTGCCGAAGCGGGCAAGAGCGCGGCGATCACGCCGACCCCGCTGCCCGATCATTGGTGGCGATTGTACAACGATCCGGTCGTCGACCGGCTGGTCACCGATGCGCTCGCGCACAATACCGACGTTCGCGTCGCGGCGGGCAACCTCGCGCGCGCGCGCGCGGTGCTCGACGAGCAGCGTGGCGCGCGGCTCCCGACGACCGGCCCGAGCGCGCAATATACGCGCGGGCAGGCCAATCTCGCCAGCGTCGGCGCCGGCGGGCTGGCGACCGGCGGGGCAACGGGTGGAACGACCGGCACCTCGACGCAACAGACGTTCCAATACAACAGCTTCAAGCTCGGCTTCGATGCGTCGTACGAAGTCGATCTGTTCGGCGGCATCACCCGCGCGATCGAGGCGGCGCGCGGCGACGTCGAGGCGGCGCAGGCGCAGCTCGATGCCGCGCGCGTTTCGGTCGCGGCCGAGACTACGCGCGCCTATGCGACCGCGTGCGGGAATGCCGCGCAGCGTTCGGTTGCGCTCGAGACGGTGGCGTTGCAGCAGCGCACCTTTGCGCTGACCAACACGCTGTTCGACGCGGGGCGCGGTACGCGGCGCGATGTCGAGCGTGCCGATGTGCTGCTCGCACAGACACAGGCGACGATCCCCGGGTTCGAGGCCGAACGGCGTGCGTCGCTCTACGCGCTTGCCGTGTTGACCGGCCTGCCGCCCGAACAAGTCGAGGCCGCCGCCGATGCCTGCAAGGCGCCGCCGCGGATCGCATCGGTGCTCCCGGTCGGCGACGGCGCCGCGCTGATCGCCCGGCGTCCCGATGTCCACGCCGCCGAGCGTACGCTCGCCGCCGATACCGCGCGGATCGGCATTGCCGTGGCCGATCTGTATCCCAAGATCCAACTGCTCGGTTCGATCGGCCTCAATGCGCAGCGCGGCAGCCAGCTGTTCAAGGGCAGCGCGGTGACCTATTCGGCCGGCCCGCTGATCTCGTGGAGCTTCCCCAACCAGACCGTTGCGCGCGCGCGGATCCGTCAGGCGCGCGCTGGCGCCGATGCGAGTCTCGCAACCTTCGACGGCCGCGTGCTGACCGCGTTGCAGGAAGTCGAGCAGGCGCTCGCCCGCTATGCCGGCGCGCTCGACCGCAACGCCGCACTGCGCCGCGCCGAGGCGTCGAGCAGCGCCGCGGCGAAGCTGTCGCAACTGCGCTTCGATTACGGCGCCGACAGCTTCCTGCTGCTGATCGACGCCGAGCGTGACCGGGCGAGCGCGCGCGCGGCGCTGGCGCAATCCGATGCAGCGGTCTCGGACGCGCAGATCAGCCTGTTCAAGGCGCTCGGCGGCGGCTGGGAAGACGCCCCCGCGCCGGTGCGGCGCGAGTCCGCGACGCCGACTCCGTGAGGGCGATCCGCAGCGCCTTGTTCATGCCCGCATCGAACATGCGCGCGATCGTCAAGGCGCGCGGGCTCGACTGCGATGCGGTGATCCTCGACCTCGAGGATTCGGTCGCGCCAGAGCAAAAGGCCGTGGCGCGCGATCAGGCGATCGTCGCGGCGGCCGAAGGCGGGTTTGGCACGCGCTTGCTGGTGCTGCGCGTCAACGGTCTCGATACCGAATGGGGCGGGGCCGATCTTGCCGCGGCGGCCGATGCTGGTTTCGACGCTGTCCTGCTGCCAAAGGTTTCCGCGCCGGGCGATCTGGCCCTGGCGCGCGCGCAGCTTGGCGCGGTGCCGCTCTGGGCGATGATCGAGACGTGCGCGGCGATGCTGGCGCTGCCCGCGATTGCGGCTGCGCCTGGATTGGCCTGCCTCGTCGCAGGGACGAACGATCTCGCCAAGGCGATGCGCTGCACGCCTGGGGCCGATCGCCTGCCGCTGCTGCCGCACCTCACCGCGATCGTCACCGCGGCCCGCGCGTATGGCCTGATCGCGCTCGACGGCGTGTCGAACGTGCTGGCTGATACGCCCGAGTTGGCTGCGGAATGCGGGCAGGGTGCGGCGTTCGGCTTCGACGGCAAGACGCTGATTCACCCTGCGCAGATTGCGCCGGCCAATCGTGCCTTCGCGCCGTCGGACGCGCGCGTGGCGTGGGCGCAGGCGGTGATCGCGGCGTTCGCGCTGCCGGAGAATGCCGAAAGAGGCGCGATCCGCGTCGATGGCGAGATGGTCGAGCGGCTGCATCTCGAACAGGCCGAGCGCATCGTCGCAATTTGACATCGCCCCTCCGCTGAAGGGGAGCGGGTTTACGGGTTACAGCACCCGCCCAGCCACCGCATCGAGCTTCGCCAGCACCGCCGGATCGCGCGCCTCGGGGGCGGTGATCAGCGCGTAGTCGAGCACCGTGTCGAGCGGCGAGGCCGTCCGCTCGGCCGGGAGCGCAGCGACCAGCGCTTCGACGGCTTTGCGCGCAATCGCGCCGTTGGCGCCCATCTGCTTGATCACCTCATGGACCTCGACGAAGGCGGCTTCCTCGCGCCAGCAATCGTAATCGGTCACCATCCCGATCAGCGCGTAAGGCAGCTCGGCCTCACGCGCGAGCTTGGCCTCGGGCATCGCCGTCATGCCGATCACGTCGGCCCCCCAGTGGCGATACAGCAGGCTCTCGGCGCGGCTTGAAAATTGCGGCCCCTCCATCGCGAGATAGGTCGCGCCCTTGGCGACGGTCCCGCCAGCGGCATGGACCGCCTCGGCGGCGAAGGCCGAGAGGCGCGGACAGACCGGTTCGGCCATCGAGACGTGCGCCACCATGCCGGTGCCGAAAAAGCTCGATTCGCGCGCGACCGTCCGGTCGATGAACTGGTCGACCACGACGAAATGCCCCGGCGGCAATTCCTCGCGCAGCGACCCGATCGACGAGATCGCGACCAGATCGGTGCAGCCACTGCGCTTGAGCGCGTCGACATTGGCGCGGAAGTTGAGCTCGGACGGGCTGATCCGGTGCCCGCGCCCGTGGCGCGGCAGGAAGACGAGCTCGACATCGCCGATCGAGCCGAACAGCAATTCGTCTGACGGGGCGCCCCACGGCGTATCGACGCGGCGCCACTGCGGGTTTTCCAAGGCATCGATCGCGTAGAGGCCCGATCCGCCGATAATGCCCAATTTCCATTTGCCGCTCATGCGGGAGTCTCCGTCCACTGATCGAGCCAGGCCTGCGCCTGCTTCGCCTCGCCAACGGCATGTGCGCTGACCGCGCCGCGCGAGGCAAGGAATTGCGCATGCAACGCAAACGGTTCGATCGACAATTGATCGCGCAGCGCATCGATCGCGTCGCCCAATTCGGTCAATTCGGCGACGATCGGCGCGGCCTTGGCGATCTGTGCCTTGTCCTTGGTGTGCCCGAACAGCCGGATCTGCCCCGCTGCCGTCCGCTCCAAGGCGCCGCGCAACAGCGCCTGATATTCGGTTTCGCTCTCGATGCGGCGGTCATCGAGCCGGGCGAGGCGGTCGGCTTTGGCCATCAGATTACCTTCATGTCGCTTTGATAGTGATACCAGGCGAACACCGCCGCCGCGCCGCGATGCGGGCGCCATGGCTCGGCAAGCTCGCGCACCAGTTTCTCGCTCGGGCGTGCCTCATGGCCGAGGATACGGCCGACCTCGATCTGGATCGCAAGGTCGCCCGCCGGCCAGATGTCGAGCCGCCCCTCGGCGAACAGCAGGTAGATCTCGGCCGACCAGCGCCCGATGCCCTTCACCGCAACGAGCTTGGCGATCGCTTCCTCGTCGTCGGCGGGGAGATGCTCGAGATCGAGCTCACCGCTCGTCACCAGCGCCGAGAGGCTGCGCGCATAGCCCGCTTTCTGGCGCGACAGTCCGGCTTCGCGCAATTGCTCGTCGCTCGCCTTGGTGACGTTGCCGGGGTCGGTGAGGTCGCCCACGATCCCCTCGAGCTTGTGCCACACCGATTGCGCCGCCTTGGTGCTGACCTGCTGCCCGATGATCGTGCGCAGCAGCGTGGCGTACCCCCGCGCGCTGATCCTCGGTTCGGGATAGCCGACGCGCGCGAGCGCCGCGGCGAAGGCAGGTTCGCGGATCGCGAGTTCGTCGAGGGCGGTCTTCAGCTGTTCGGCGCTCAGGCCCATGCGGTGATCCCTTGATCGGCGCCGCGTCTGGCGGCATGGCGGTGGAAATTCGCTATCGCAAAGGACCCTTCATGCCCAAGCTTATCGTCGTAACCCGGGAAGGCGAAGAACGCGAAATCGAAGGCGAGGCAGGCCTGTCGGTAATGGAAGTCATCCGCGACGCCGGGATCGACGAGATCCTGGCGCTGTGCGGCGGTTGCTGCTCGTGCGCGACATGCCACGTCCATGTCGACCCGGAATTTGCCGACAAACTCCCCAAGATGAGCGAAGACGAGGACGATCTGCTCGATTCGTCGGCCGATCGCACCGCGACGTCGCGGCTGTCGTGCCAGCTGCCGATGACCGATGCGCTCGACGGGCTGAAGGTCACCATCGCCGCGGAGGACTGACGCGCGCAGGCGCATCGGCGCAGCGACGGCGCCGGTGCGGTCGCGCAGGCGATCCCGTCCTACCAAGGCTTTGCCGGCGTGCGTCCGTACCGCCGGCGACCGCTGATCAGCGCGTCGCCACTGCGTAGAGCGCAATCGCCGCCGCGTTCGACACGTTGAGGCTCTCGATCTTGTCCGAGATCGGCAGCTTGGCGAGCTCGTCGCAATGCGCGGCGGTGTTCTGCCGCATGCCTTCGCCCTCGGCACCGAGTACGAGCGCGACGCGCTGCGTCCCCATCGCCTTGCCGAGCGTCTGGTTCGAATCGCCCGTAAGGCCGATCCGCCAGAAGCCGGCCTCGGCAATCTCTTCGAGCGCGCGCGCCAGATTGGTGACGCGCACCCATGGCACGGTCTCGAGCGCGCCCGAGGCCGAGCGCGCGATCGTGCCCGATTCGGGTGGCGCGTTGCGGTCGGGCGTGACGATGCCGAGCGCATCGAACGCGGCGGCCGAACGCAGGATCGCGCCGACATTGTGCGGATCGGTCACCCCGTCGAGGATCAGCAACGGGCGCTGGTCGCCCTCGCCCTGCTGGAGCAGATCGGCGAGCCAGATATCTTCGAGCGGATCGACCTCGATCACCAGCCCCTGGTGCGGCGCATCGCCCGGGACGAGCCGCGCGAGATCGGTCACCTGGGCATAGACGATCGGGATGGCGGGATCGAACTCGATATTGGCGATCGCCTCGCGCGTTGCCCAGATCTTCCGGACGACGCGTTCGGGATTCTCGAGCGCGGCGGTGACGGCGTGCCGTCCCCAGAAGCGCGGGCGCCCGGCAGGGGCTTGCGACGGGCGATGTCCGCGACGGCCGGCCATCAGGCGATCCCACCGAAAATGCGAGCGGGGAGGGGGAGAGACTGCATTGCGAAAACCTTCGGATCGACAACGCCAATAGAGGCGCGAATACTGCCGCCACGGGTATGCGCCGGACGCCGCTCGCGCAAGCCTTGCGCGATTTGATCGCGAAAGCGTCGCTATAGCCGTTGACACGCGCCGATGCGGTCGGCATTGGCACGCCTCGCTTTTCGGAGCGTCCGCCCGCAAGGGTGAGCACCTGGGGACAGGTGGCCGAGTGGTTAAAGGCAGCAGACTGTAAATCTGCCGGAGTTTCTCCTACGTAGGTTCGAACCCTACCCTGTCCACCATATGTTCTTCCGGAGACTTCCGAGAACAGCCGACATACGCTATCAAAACTTGCAGAAACGCGTGGGTCCGCTCATCCGGCAGTGTCCGGCATGAACCGGCCCTAGCGTCATGATTCCGGGGGTAGCGTTGGGGTACTTTGAAATACCCCCTCACCAAACTACCCCCAAGCAGCGCGGAGAAGGCTATGCTTGACGATCGATTGATAGCGGCGGCGGTCCCGACGGACGCCGCTTACAAACTCGCCGACCAGCAGAGCATGTACCTGCATGTTTCGCCTACCGGCGCGAAATCCTTCCGGCTCAAGTACCGCTTCCAAAAGCGCGAGAAGCTGCTGACGCTAGGCCGCTATCCGTTCGTCGATCTGCACGAGGCGCGGCGTAGAGCGGACGTGGCGCGCCGCCAGTTAGCGGATGGTATAGAGCCCAAACGCTGGCACATCGGCGCCGACGCTCCACCGTCAATGACGCTGGCTGAAATTCCAGTGCCGGCCGAAGGCGCGCGCTTCGTCTATTTCGTTCGTGCCTCGACCGGTCACATCAAAATTGGCCTCACGTCGAATCCTGAGCATCGCATTCTCGACTTGCAGACCAGCCACGCGGAGCCGCTTCTTCTCCTGGCAGCTATTCCGGGTGGGCACGCTCCCGAGCGGGAGGTGCACCGTATGTTCGCCGGCTCGCGCGACAGGGGAGAATGGTTCTCTCCGACGCCGCCATTGGAAAAGTTCGTCCGTCAGGTTGCTGAGGCAGGACAATGGCCATGCTGACCGACAACCAGGTCAAGAAGGCGAAGCCCGGCGACAAGCCCTACAAGCTCTCGGACAGCGGCGGCCTGTTCCTTTTGGTGTCGACCTCGGGCCACCGTTCCTGGCGCCTGAAATATCGAACGGCTGACAAGAAAGAGAAGCTGCTCACCTTCGGCAGCTACCCCGAGGTGTCTCTGGTCGCCGCGCGCGAGAAGCGCGAGGAGGCCAAGCGCCTGCTGCGCGAGGGGCGAGACCCGTCCAACGAGAAGAAGCAGGAGCGCGCCGCGCGCGCGCTGAGCGCCGAAAACACCTTCGAATCTTGCGCGCGCGCCTGGTACGATCTCAACAAGCCTAAGTGGAGCCCGATCCACGCCGCCAACGTGATCGACAGCTTACGAGCGGATCTTTTTCCGACAATTGGCAGCATGCCGATCAAGGACATCACTGAGGCGGTCCTGCTCGAGGCTCTGCGCAAGATCGAGAAGCGCGGCGCGATCGAGACAGCGCACCGCGTGCGCCAGCGCGCCAGCGGCGTGTTTGCCTTCGCCGCGGCCGGTGGCTTCCGGAGCGGAGACCCCGCCGCCGTGATCAAGTCGCTGCTCCGGCCTAAGCCGAAGTCCCAGAGCCAGCCCGCCCTTCTCACGCTGCCCGAGGTTCGCGAGCTGCTTGTGGACGTCGAGGCCGAAGCGGCCAGCCCGATCACCAAGCTCGCCAACCGGATGCTGGCGCTGACAGCAGTACGCTCGTCGGTGCAGCGCGCGTGCAAGTGGAGCGAGCTGGAAGGGCTGGATGGCCCCGAGCCCATATGGCGCGTGCCGCCGGGCGAGATGAAGCTCAAGCTGAAGCTCAAGGACGACGTGATGTACGAGTTCATCGTGCCGCTGTCGCGCCAAGCGGTCGAGGTGATCGAGGCAGTGCGGCCGCTCACGGGCCACCTGCCATACCTCTTCCCGAACGATCGCCACACGCACCGTCCGATGTCGGAGAACGCCGTCAATGTGATGATTCGCCGCGCGGGTGAGGGGAAATACGTCAATCGCCACTGCCCGCATGGTTGGCGCTCGTCGTTCTCCACGATCATGAACGGGTGGCGCCGCCGGAAAGGTCGCCCAGACGATCGCGAGGTGATCAACTTGATGCTGGCTCACGTCGTCGAGGACAAGGTGGAGGGCGCCTATAACCGCGAGGCTCATATGGACCGGCGGCGCGAGCTTGCGCAGATCTGGGCAGATATGCTCTTTGCCGGCATGCCCGCCGCGGACACGCTGCTCAATGGAAAACGGAAGTAGGGAAGCAAGCAATGTTCATACGTCGGTACGGATCGAAAGAGACTCAGGGTTTCGACATCGCACTCCAGCACGTCGTTACAGCGCGCCATATCGGTGGCGGTTATCTGATCACCGATTCGCAAGGTGAAACGCATAGCGTGAGCGACAATGAATGGGATTTTACGCTGGAGACGACGCTGGTTTCTATGATGCCGGCGCAGCCAGGTACTCACTTCCTGGAGCGCATCTCGGAAGAGGACGGCTCAGAGATCGTCGGCCGCCAAACCGTGATCGGTTGGGGCGTCTATGCTGATGGGGTGACGCGACCTATCGTGTTGGACGCTGAAGCCTTGCACAGCAAAACCTGGGCAATCGAGATGCCGAATGGGCGTGTCGAAAGCAATTCCACCTCGCAATGGCGCGACGCGGAGGCCTGGCTTTCAAAGACCGAAGGGTAGCGCCTGGGGGCGATCTCGTGGCGGGCTGTATGGGCCTATGCGCCCCATTCCGGCCCGTCAGGATCGGCCTCGAAGTCATCCCCCAGTTGTCCGCTCTCGTCGGACGACAGTCGCGTCGGACGGGGCGAGGGCAGGGTGGGTGCGCCGCCACCAAACCGGACGCGGATCACCGCTGCCACCGCTCCCGGTTGCTGGTAGATCGCGACATACTCCTCGCCAGCCAGGATCTTGCCGCCGATCCACGGTGCACGCTCGGCGGTGAGGTAGCCCAGCTGCGTGCCACGCTCGGTGAAGACCGCCACCGCGTGCTTGTCATGCTTGTTCTTGGGCTCGCGTCGTAGCTCGATTGGATCACCCGGCGCGCAGAGCATCATCTCGAAACGACGGTCGCCTTTCGATTTGCGATCGTTGTCGTAGCCGATACCGACCACCGAAAGGCTTAGCTCACGCTCATCCATCGTGCCACCCTACCGCCAACGCGCAGAGCGCGCGACCCTGTCCGCGAGCGGAAGCGCGTAACCGCAGCAACTATTCAGCGTCCCGCTAGACAGTCGTCTAAAATCCCGCGCGCGCGTCCAACTGGCTCGATAATGCCAATTCCGCCAACCCCGATTACGCTGGCTTTGGCCTGAGATATTTGCCCCGTTCTCTGATCTTTGGTGGTGATAAACTGACTCCCGGAAAATACTAAAGCGTCCTCCACATCTACTTGCGAAACGATCCCGATTAAACTGGCTCCTGGCACAAGCTCCGTCGACCCACCTCGGGTAAGACCACTGCGAACGTGAAACACTGGCCCCCCGCTATTTCCGGTATACAGATTGGCATCGATGAGGAACGGTGCTCCCAGAACGTCTCCAAATTTGTCCCATGCAATAACTCCAGTTCGAGCCAACGGGGAAAATAGATAGCTTTCGCTTACCAGCGACGGATAACCGAGGGCCAAAATCGAAGCCCCCTGATAGATATCATCTGATGTGCCGATATCAGCAACTCCCACGACGTGCTTAATGTGCGACAGGACGTCTGTGGGCAGCCGAATTACCGCAAGGTCTGCTCCGCCTTCGGGCGATTTCCAAAGGTTACGCCCGCCCACAACAAGCGGAAGTATAGTCCCGTTACCTGCTACGGGGACACCTTCTGCGGGAGGCGGCACCCGGACCAGAATCTGGGTCGGCGACCAATCATTGGTAGGGTCAAGAAACATGTGCTTGGCAGTCAGCAGACAAACGGTACGGCCATCGCCCGAAATCACGACCCCGCTGCCTAAGGTCCTGAAAACCCTTTTGCCATCCTCAATCCCGCTCATGCCCAAAGAGACTGTTGATTGCCTATAGTGATCAAACGGACCATCCGTCGGAGTAGTTTGCGATTGGCAGAGCGCGGGCGTTGCCCCCATAAGCAGCGCGGCCAAGCCCAAGTTAATTGATCTCGCAAACACACCCATCTCCTATTTTCAGCAATATGCGTAAATGACCGGCGTCAGCTCAATTCTCGAAAACCCGTAACGATGCTATAAATTACGGCTGATAGAGAAGCGAGTCGGAGCAGCAGATGCCAGAATACGACCATCTCGAGGATTGCCTGCCGGAACGCGAACCGTTCGGCCTGTGGCTTCTCGCTCAAAAGGATCGAGGTGATTGGATCGACGAACTCGCATTCGCTGCGCGCGGCGATCGAACCTTTCCGAAGAACGGCGACCCTGAGGCAGTCCGCGCCCATCTACGTTCGCAGCAGGCCGATGGGGACGTATTCCAAGCCGTTGACGACGCCGAGAGTGAGTGGCTGAGCGTGTGATCCCCAACGGTTTCGGAATGGAAGCATGAGATCCAGTCGATGGTCTGCTGAAGAAGATGCAGAATTGCTACGGCTCGTCGAGAGCGGCGCTAAAAATCCAGGGATTGCACGAGACCTCGACCGAACTCAGATGGCCGTGTCCGCACGCATGGTCACGCTAGGCATTTATCGTGGAGAGAAAAATCGAAAAGTGTCTGGCGTGGCTGCCGAACATATCCGGATTGTTGAGCGCCGTTCGGTGAAGGCTGACGAAAAGATCGTGGCGAGCAATCCAGTAAAGCGCGGAAGAGGCCGCCCGCTCGGTTCGAAAAATAAGGGCGCTAGAGTGAAGGTCGCACTTGATCGCTTTGGAGCCGACGGACCCGACCGAGAGGGGCGCATCAACACCGCGTTGCAGAAGGCTGAGGGGTTGTGAAACCCGGTCCGATCGGCACACCCGGCGAGATGCTTGCCCAGTTGGCAAACGATCACGGGCAAAGCCTCGCCGCGCTGTCGCGAATGTTGCGGCGACGCGACACCTATCTGTCGACGTTCGTGCGCGAGGGGTATCCAGCCGTGCTGGCAGAGCCGGACCGAGCGCTCCTCGGCGCGTTTTTTCGTGTGCCGGAGTGGTGGTTCGGCGAGGATGTTGAGTCGTCTTAACAGCTTCACAGCTATAACGTGGAATTAAGTGGACCAGATAAGACTCAACTTTCTGTTGAAACGAGCGTTGAGAAAGTCCATCTCGTCAACTCATGGAGAACGTAGTGTCCAATCTCGTCCGGCTCGGCGTGCAAAAGCTGCCCACAATGCTGGGCGTCGGCATCCTGTCGGTTTCGGTCGTCGGTCTGGCTGCCGCCTCACTGGGCCTCTCTCTTACGCTCGGAGCCGAGATAATTTCGGCCGCAGCGGGGATGGCGCTGGGCAGCCGATACTCCTGACGTGGGGGCAGTGACAATCGGCGCGTGGGTGCATGCCTACGCGCCGCACACCGCCACCGCTCTCTACTTGGCGGCTGTGCTCTCCTCGATTTTCTTCCTCTTCATTATCTATGCACGCTGCCTCTACACAAGGTCTGTGGGACATCTCGGCGAAAAGTGGATTTTTGGAACCGTGGCTGCAGCAGCCCCGATCCCAACGTATATCCTTTTGATGGTCGTGCCGTTCGATCCAGATTTGGCCCACAGCGTTCTCGACGATCGAGTCGTCGTCGCCCTCGCCGGGCTTTACGGTTTAGTAGAAACACTCTCTGACATTCGAGGGACGGCCGCCAAGGCTCGCCAAACTAAGGAGGACCAGATCGGACCTCAGATGCCAACGTCAGTTCCCCGCCGTCAATCGGATCCGCCGGAGGCGTGGTTCAAGGAAAACCAAGAGCCAGATCCTGTTGGCGGTCGACGACCTTCACTGTGATTTGCTCCGCTACCGCGCAGCCCCCTACCTTGGCCGAACTCGGCAGACAACGTCCTCACCTCGCGTAAAGCTGGCCCAATCGGCACGCGCGCTGAAATACGAAAACGTAGAGACAATAGGACGTTAACCGAACAGCCACAATCACGCTCCTACTGTCTGTCTGGTCGACCGGGCGTAAAGCATCGGCGAAATGGGGCGGACCGATGCTGTGCAGTTTTGAAATTCACAAGTGGGTCACGCGCCCGGCGACCCTACGACCAGACAAGCTGGTTTCCCGCTGCTCCCGGTGCGGCCGTCTGCGCGTCAAAACGCTCCGCAAGAACGAAAATTCGTAAAAACGGTATTTTACGTATTGATCTTCGTCCCGATTTGGGGCGTTCTTCGAGTGGTCCTGTAACGGCTGCACAGGACTGCCTGGAGAGACGAATTGCGCCAACCAAATTTTCACGGTCCCAATGTACATCGGATCAGCCACCACCGCTTTGGAGCCCACGGTATGTTGCTTGCGCTTCCGGCCTCGGTTCTACTGTGGGCGATTTTAGCGGCGCCACTCATCTTTCGCTAAGGCGCCGGCTCGCGGGCCCGCCGAAAGGCTCGGCCAGTCGACGCGGAAGCTGACGAAACCCCTCGTCCTTACGAGGAGTAGCGATAGCCGTGAACGACCATCTCCATCTTGTCGTGGGACGACGTGAAGCCGGCCCAGTGGTTGAGCCAGCTATCCTGGGCAGGTGTCGAGGGCTCCATGTCGTAATGCGCCTTCATCGGCGTGGTGATCCACAAAGGCGTTGAATTGTCATCGGCGAACGTTGCACCCCGCACGAAGCGATGAACCTCAGCGCCGTTGACCATCATCGAGACGAAGCCGCTGCTCTGATCAACGCGGATCCCGAACCGAACCGTCTTGCCGTCGAAGTCCGCAGCCTCGCCTACCTTGATGAACTTTGTCATCTTTCCGCCAGTGTGGACCGTTACGAACAGCCCGCGGCGGCCGAAGAACTCAAAGTCGAGCTCGTCGGCATTGCCATCGGCGTAGAGATAGAACGCCGCGGTATCGACGCCGTCGCGCATCGTCGGCAGCGTCACCAACGTCTCCCACAAGCCATCTCGATAGATCGGGGTCGCGTTCTGAGCTTGGAGATGCCCGGAGCCCTTGGCATCCATCACAAGAACAGCGTCGGTGCCGCGTTTCACGACATGATCAAACTTGTATGGCAGTACGCGGAAGATGCTATCGGGCGACTCTCGTGCTGTCCAAGCCGCTGACCAACCGTTAACCGACATGCCGGCAAGATTGATCGGGGGTAGCGCGTTGCGGGCCAAAGGTGCTTGCGCCTTCGCGCATGAGGTCGTGATGAGCGTAAGTAGTACTGAGCAAGGCTTTGTTGCAAAACTGATGGCGGGGATTCACGCAGGGAATCGAGCGGTATAGATAGGCGTAATGCCCAAACCTGCCGCACCTGTGTATCGTACGACGAACTGGCCTGAGTATAATGCGGCGCTGAAGCGGCGTGGGTCGCTGGAAATATGGTTTGATCCGGAGATGCACTGGCTTTCGAAGCCGTGTGGTCGCCCTGGTCGCCCGATGCGGTTTTCAGACAGCGCGATAGAGCTGTGCCTGACGCTGAAGACGCTGTTCAACCTGCCTTTGCGGCAAGTGACGGGGTTGGTTTCGAGCCTGATCAAAATGGCGGGGCTGGATTGGTCGGTGCCGGATTATACGACGCTGTGCCGACGGCAGAAGACGTTGAAGGTCAACCTCGGCGGGCGGATCAGCTCGGGCGGACTGCACCTGCTGGTCGACAGCACCGGGATCAAAATGACGGGAGAAGGCGAGTGGAAGACGCGCAAACACGGACCGTCCTACCGTCGCCAGTGGCGCAAGGTGCATCTCGGGATTGATGCTGGGACGCTGGATATCCGGGCCATTGAGGTCACGACGAATGCCATTGGTGACGCACCGACGCTGCCCGTTCTCCTGGCGCAAATTCCCGGAGACGAGCGGATACTCAGCGTCGGCGGAGATGGCGCTTATGATACCAGGGACTGCCATGCCGCTATTGCCGGGCGCGGTGCCGATGCGGTCATCCCGGTCCGCCGCAACGGGCAACCATGGGCAGAAGGCGGTCCCGGCGTCGATGCACGCAATGGAGCGCTACGCGCGACAAAGCGGCTTGGTCGCGCAATCTGGAAAAAGTGGAGCGGCTATCATCGCCGCAGTCTGGTCGAGACCAAAATGCACTGCTTCAAACTCCTGGGCCAGCGCGTTGTCGCCCGCACCTTCGATCGTCAGATTACCGAGCTCAAAGTCCGTGCTGCAATTCTCAATCGGTTCTCCGAAATAGGAACGCCGGTGACCGTCCGCATCCAATAACATCTTCAAGTAAAACGTCGGTCATGCTCTCGCGTAATTATGCAACAAAGCCATTTCAAGGCGTCAACGCGGCGCTCAGCATTGGCAACTGCCTCGCGGGTCGCCGACGCGCTCAGGATATCGAAAGCCGCGATATTGCTCGGCGCATCTCCAACGGCACGCGCGCCGGCCCGGATCGCTGCGAATGCTTGGTTATAGTTCGCCTCGAGCGCTTTCGCCCCAGCTTGGACATTTCCTTCCGCGAACTTCTGGAAAGCCTGCTGGACGGCATCGACCGCCGCGTTCGCGTCCTTGCCAAAATCCGCGAGGGTCGACCGCCCAGCCTAGAGCGCGGCAGTCATGACGCTTGTGTCGGCCGAAACCGACAGGAACAGATCGCGGCGATTTTGTGCTGCCATGTGCTGCTCCTAACGACCGGCGATCAGTTAATGGATGGGGCTGTTCGACGCCTGCCGAGCTTCGACCATCGACCAAAATTCCACTGACGTGGCGTTCCAGAACTGGTCAGCGCTCCACTGAAACGCGTCTTGCGCGATCCCCATCATTTTGCGGTGACGGTCCGCCTCAGCTACGCCGCCACCGCCTTCGCGTTTCCCTCCGCAGTCCGACCGCCCGTGCAACTGTCGACGAGACAGATGGTCAGCCGTGAAAGCACGCTGGGCAGACCTTCTTCATAGGCAAGCTCGGCGATGCGATCGGCACCGACATTACGAGTGAGGCCATCCTCAGCACCGGCCTTGATCCACTCGGCGGCGATGATGCCGATCTGCGACAAGGTGAGGCTGCTCGTGCTGCCCAGCTGCGCTAGGCTGATCAGCGATTGGCCGGTCTGACGCTCGATCGCGACGTTGGCCGCGAACGACGGGCGAAGGCGATACACAATGCCACCCAGTTCCAGCTCATGCTCGCCGCGCTCTGGGTTGGCGCTGGGCTGGGCTTCTGGCAGATCCGCCGCCGCGGCGCGCGTGCGTGTACGCTTGGGCGCGGCCATTATTGCGCCTCCACGGTATGTGCGTCGGTAAGGACGAGCGGCTCGGCGAGCAGGCTGCGGGCCTGAGTGACGACCTGAGCCCACTCAGCTGCGCCGATCATGACCGACAGATCGGTCAGATCAATCGACTGGACGAACAAAGGCGCGACCGCTCGAGCGATCTGATACGGCGCGGTCGCGCCTTTCTTGATCATCGCCGCGTGTTCGGCGGCTGTGCAGCCCGTCGCCTCGACCAACTTTTCGTCGAGGTCGGCGGGCCGCTGAGTGGCGAGCGTCTGCTCGCCGATGGTGATCGGCATGGGAGGGTTCTCCGAAACAGGGCAGCGGCGCTGTTACGCCAGGACGTCGACCGTGGGCGCGACAGCGAGCGACAAGGTGATCTTCACGTCAACCGTGCCGTCTTTGGTGAAGGTCCGGCTGGCGATCGTCCCGTACATCAGCGCGGTGAAAATCGAGTCCGCGCTCGCTCCAGCCTGGCCGTTCTTGCGGACTTGGAAGTTGAACGGCGTGCGCGCAGCGATCAGCGTTTCCATGCGGGTGTAGGCCGTATCTGGAAGCTTCGCGCGGACGTCGAGCGAATAGCTGACTTTGATGTTGCCATATGCCTCGGTCATGTAACCGTTCGACGTCTTGTCGGACGTGTCGATGTTGGTCTGCGAGCGCGTCTCGCTGAGCGTCCCCTGGCCGCCGAGGGCGACGAACGTGCCCGCAACAGCGGTTTCAACCCAGGCGAGATAATCGTTACCGAGCAAAGTGGTGGGCATGGTCGTCTCCTTGACGTGGTCGGGTGGTGGGAAGGATCAGGCAGCCTCGGCCCAGATTTCGAACTGCATGAGGCCGGCATAGGTGACGCCGTCCTGCGGCGACGCATCGCTAGTCACGCCTTTGACGAAGCGGCAGCGGAGAAAGTTGACGCCCGGCGCAGCGAGCTTCTGGCGGTCGAGGGCGCGGCGTCCGGCGAACATCATCGCAACTAGAACGCCGCGATCAGCGCCGCGGTAAACCCCCAGCACTTCGACCATCAGTCGTTCGAACTGATCGCCTTTCGACTCGTCGTTCTCATTCTCGATGACGCCGATCTTGAGGAAGTTGGGCTGCGTCCCCTCGGGAAGGTCATCGAAAACACCGCAAAGTGCGATGTCGACGCCCGCCTCTAGGGCATCGAACACGGCGATTCGGACCGCGCTCACGGTATCGACGATATCGGTCATGCGCTTTGCCCCGCCTTCGACATCGCGTTGTCCCAGAAGTCAGCGAGACGCCGGGTTGCGATGTCGTCGATTTCGCTCTCGCTGAGTTCGATGAACTCGACCGCCTCGCGCGCTTTCACATGCAGCGAATAGGTCGAGACGATATCCTCAACGCGCTTGCGGTTTCGACCGTCTTCCGAGCGGAGCTGGCCGTTGACCCGCCGCCGACGCTCGACGATGACTGTTTGGGCAGAGCGCCCCTTATCGACGATGATGCCGTAGAACAGTTTTGCGAGGTTGATCTTGCCGGAGCGAGCGCTTTTGAGGCCGAGCAGGCCGATGCGCGCGCGAAGGCTATCGAAATTCACCGCGAACGTAAGCCCGGCCTCCAGTGCGCCGGTATCCTTTGGTACGCGGACCTGCTGCAACGCCAGAAAATCGCGGCTGATCTGGGCAAGCTCTACGCCTGCCTCGTCGCGCGCAGCGTCCGGCAGCGCGCCTAACATGGCATAGGTGTCGGCGAGCCCCTGGATGCGGTCCTTGCCCGCCATCAGCCGGTTTTCTGCGCTGACCCGGTGTCGGCCAGGATCAGCAGTTCTTCGCGCATACCCGTCGGATCGGTGACCGAATGGATGTTGAGATCGATCGCGCCGTACCGAAGCTGATCGGCCTCGGTCACGGCCGCTCCGAATCGCACCGTAATCCGATAAGCGGAGATGCCTTGCAGCGCTTGGCCGATCGTCGCCTCGCGGCCGGCGATGCCGATCACCTCGGCCCAGACCGTCGCCACGTCTCCCCACGTGGTGTCATAGCCGGGGCCGGTAGCTTTCTTGACCTTCGAGCCGCGGCGGATGGTTACGCGATGACGGAGGCGGCCCGGGGATAGCGCCATCAGCCGATCACACGATAGGGCGCGAGCAACGCTTCGACGGTAGCGGACATCGGCACACTCACGGCCGCGGCGCGAACACCGGTCTCGACGGTCGTTCGGTTGCCATAGAGATCGCCGACCATGAGGAGCATCGCGGCGGAAATGGCTGCGGGAATTAACGCATAGCCCGCATCATACTGGATCCGCACCGATCTGGGCTCCCATCGGCCTGACGGGAAGACAGTGCCGAACGATGCAGTAAGCCCCTCATCGCTCGCCAGAAACGCGCTCGATGGCAGAGCCTGCTGGACCCCGTTCGCATCCTCATAGGTCACTGAGTTGACCTGGATCAGGGGAGGGTAGGGGAGGGTAATAGAGGGCGAGCCGAGGCGCGAGCCGTATAGCGGGCCTGACGAAGGCTCGGAACCAAAGAACAGGCCGGTGTTGCCGCTGGACCAACCCCAAATCGCAGGAGGGAAGCCATCGAGCCGAAGCTCGAGGGTCTGCACGCCGATTGCGCGCCCCAGCCAACCGCCCGGCCCGTCGATCATCGATTGCGCCGCTGCGATGTACAGCGAAATCAGGCTGTCGTCGTCACTGCCATCGACCCGAAGGTGCTGCTTTGCCAGGTCGAGATCGACAAACGGGCTCGGCGGCGTGACGACGACGACCTGCATGGCTCAGCTGGCCGCCGAAGCCTTGGCCGGCGTCGCCGGCGAGGGGGCGGAGCGGTTGGTGATGATGGCACCCGCCGCTGACGTTTGGGTGCCCTTCAACTTCTCCTGACGCTCAGTCCGGTCGGACACGTCGCCACTGATCGTCTCAGCCATGCTGACGGCTTTCAGCTGGTCCGCATGTTCCGGCTCGGTCGAAAACTCGTCGTCGGGCTGGACGGTCGTCGAGCCGAGGCGCTCTTTGGAATGGTTATAGATGAACGGGTTGTCGAAGGTGGACTTCGACTTCATGCGGACGCGATCGGCCATGTCGGCCTCCTATGTTGCTCGGTGGAAGGTGGCGGGGTCGCAGCTGCGACCCCGCTGCCCGACGCTTACTTCGCGCCGGTGAAGTTGCCGGCGATCAGCGCGGCCGGACGGTAGACCGCCAACGCCAAGCGGCCGTCCGCCAAGATCGTCACCATGTTCTTGACGAAATTGTCGCGATCCTCCGTCGACATTTGGACGGTCACATCCTCGCGATCGAAGATCTGAGCGGCCATGGCGAACGCGCCGAGCAGGAACTGGTTCTGCGCCATCGCCAGGCTTTCGACGACTGGCTTGCCCCATAGGTTCGGCCCCGCCAGACCGGTCGGGTTGGCGAAGATATACCGGCCCTGCGTATCCTTGGTCATCTCGATCTGCGCCCAGTCGGTCGGGTTCAGAACGATGCCGGTGGACGGGTAGAGCGCCAGCACCGACTGGAGCAATGCGATGCGCAGCCGGTCGATGCGGGTGATGTTCGCCGATTCCGTGATCCCGGCTGCGGTCGCCGAATAGGCGGTCGCCTGCGGCATCAGGCCAAGCAGATTGGTGCCGGTGCCGTCACCAAGCAGAAGTTGCAGTTCCTCCGCATAGTCATAGCCGTAGCGCAAGCGACCGTCGATCTGGCTCTGGAGCTGCGGCGCGTCCGCGAGGATCTGCCGCGATGCCATGATGAAGTGCGCAATCGTCCGCACTGCGGTGTTCACGAGCGTGTACGTGATATCGGACTGCGGCTTCGGGTTGGTCGGATTTTCCGCGACAGTCGCGGCATTATTGGTGAAACCCGACTCCTTCGGATATTCGATGAAGCCGCTGTTCGTGCGTCCCGGCATGAGCAGGCTGCGGATCGTCATCGGACGGTTCGGCAGCTGGATGAAGCCCTGCCGATCCGCGACGACGAGGCCCGACGTGGCAGACGCGCCTGAGGTCGACGCCGAAGTGATGTTCTTCAACTCGACCGAGACCTTGCCCTTGAACTTGTCGGCTTCACCGAGCGCAGCCTTGACCTCGTCGCTTTCGATGAACCGCTGACCGAGGCTCTTGCGCTCCTCGGTCTGCTGCTCGTCGGCACCGCCGCGGCGAGCCATCTTCTGCTCGATGTCCTTCAGGCGGGTATCGATCCCGCCCATTGCGGTCAGGGCCTTGTCAGCGTTTTCCTTCGTTTCCTCGGAGACCTTGCCGAGGTTCTTGAGTTCGGTCGCGTGCTTTTCGGCCTGTGTCTTGACCTCGTCGGTCGCCTTTTTTAGCTCAACCGTAAGGTTCTTGAACTCGGTTTCGAGATTGGTTTCGTCCGCCATGGGGCTTTGTTGCAAAACTGATGGCGGGGATTCACGCAGGGAATCGAGCGGTATAGATAGGCGTAATGCCCAAACCTGCCGCACCTGTGTATCGTACGACGAACTGGCCTGAGTATAATGCGGCGCTGAAGCGGCGTGGGTCGCTGGAAATATGGTTTGATCCGGAGATGCACTGGCTTTCGAAGCCGTGTGGTCGCCCTGGTCGCCCGATGCGGTTTTCAGACAGCGCGATAGAGCTGTGCCTGACGCTGAAGACGCTGTTCAACCTGCCTTTGCGGCAAGTGACGGGGTTGGTTTCGAGCCTGATCAAAATGGCGGGGCTGGATTGGTCGGTGCCGGATTATACGACGCTGTGCCGACGGCAGAAGACGTTGAAGGTCAACCTCGGCGCGGGCGGATCAGCTCGGGCGGACTGCACCTGCTGGTCGACAGCACCGGGATCAAAATGACGGGAGAAGGCGAGTGGAAGACGCGCAAACACGGACCGTCCTACCGTCGCCAGTGGCGCAAGGTGCATCTCGGGATTGATGCTGGGACGCTGGATATCCGGGCCATTGAGGTCACGACGAATGCCATTGGTGACGCACCGACGCTGCCCGTTCTCCTGGCGCAAATTCCCGGAGACGAGCGGATACTCAGCGTCGGCGGAGATGGCGCTTATGATACCAGGGACTGCCATGCCGCTATTGCCGGGCGCGGTGCCGATGCGGTCATCCCGGTCCGCCGCAACGGGCAACCATGGGCAGAAGGCGGTCCCGGCGTCGATGCACGCAATGGAGCGCTACGCGCGACAAAGCGGCTTGGTCGCGCAATCTGGAAAAAGTGGAGCGGCTATCATCGCCGCAGTCTGGTCGAGACCAAAATGCACTGCTTCAAACTCCTGGGCCAGCGCGTTGTCGCCCGCACCTTCGATCGTCAGATTACCGAGCTCAAAGTCCGTGCTGCAATTCTCAATCGGTTCTCCGAAATAGGAACGCCGGTGACCGTCCGCATCCAATAACATCTTCAAGTAAAACGTCGGTCATGCTCTCGCGTAATTATGCAACAAAGCCACGCCATGGTAATCAGTCCTTTTGCTGGCCGAGACCGGCGATGCTCGCACGGATGTCGGCAAAAGCGCTCTTGAGCGCGGGGGTCATTTCGGTGGGTGCCTCATCCCGAGGCCGCGACTTCAGGTTGACGCGCACAGCGCGATCCGCCTGGCTGTTGGTGAGGTCGAACTTCAACTTGAGAAGATCGCCCCACTCCCGCTCGGTCAGCTGATCCCCAGCCGCCAGCTTGGTTTCCAGCTGCTCCAGATCGAAGCGCGCCGATTTGATGCTGCTGATCCGCGCCATCGTGTGCGAAGGGTCGGCGACCAGCGAAATGCCATGCAGGTTAGCGGACTTGATCGTCCGCTTCGGCTCGCCCGCAGACTTACCGTATACCGCCGCACCGCGCGGCACGTTGTACTCGATCGACAAGCCGTTAAGCGCGCCATCCTTGACGAGGCCGTGGATACGCTTGCCTGCTTCGGTATCCATGCCCGATATGCGGCCCGCGACTTTCAGGCCGGCGCCATCCTCTTCAACGCTTTTCCACACGCCGACTGGAAGATGGTCACCGCCCACATGCGGCCCGTGCTGCGCGTACATCGGCAGCGTGCGTCCTGCCGAAGCGCGTTGCGCAAGCGTGTCCCTGAAAGCGCCCGGTAAGATCAGGTCGCCGTGGCTGTCCTGGCTGCCAAATATCGCACCATAGCCCTCGAACTCGCCGGTCTGCGCGTCCGAGGCGAACTTCACCTCCATCGCAAACGCAGTGGCATCATGATCCATTGTCATCTCCGATTTCAGGCGGCGATCGGCGGGTTGGCGCCGGTATCGTTGAGCGACGGGCCACCATTGTGACCGATGGGCGACGCGCCGGTTTGTTCGCCGAGCTTGTCGAGCGGCACGAGGTTGGACTGCGCCGTAAGCTTCCCGGCGCCGCCGCCGCGCCGCGGCAGGTTTTTCCTTGTCGCGGATCTCGTCGCGATCCATCCACCCGTTCTGTGCAGCCGAGGCATAGAGTGCAGCGCGCCCCGCGCTGTCGGCCCGCATCAGGCCTTCGAGCACAAACTCCGCATAGACGGACGACTGCTCGGAGGGCGGGATGAGCTGCTTCTTGATCGCCTGTTCGATGCGACTGAGGTACGGTCGCAGCGAGAAGGTCAGGAACCCGATCATCTGTTGCTCGAGCCCGGTGCCCCAGCTGGTCGACTTCTCGGTATGCCCAATCATGAAGGGCGGCACCCGGAACCACCGGCACAGCTCCTCGACATGAAATGCGCGGGTTTCAAGCAGCTGGAGATCACCGGGCGGAATGCCGCCGGTCATGCTCGACCAGGTCCAACCCTTTTCGAAAATGGCGCCGCGCGATGTGTTCTCGGGACCGGTGAGCGGGTCCAGGATATTCCTGCGGGCTTGGTCACGCTGTTCCTGCGTCAGCTTCCCATCATGCTGCAAAATGCCGCTTGGACGCACCCCGTTCTCGAATGCGCTCATCGCAGATTTGTCTGCGGCGAACGCAGCGCCGAGCGTGGCGCGCGCGTAACCGATCGGCGACAGTCCAAGATCGAGCCCGATGCCGAAGCCTCGGACATGAAAAACCGCAGTCTCGTTCGCGACGAACGGGCGGCCGATTAGATCCGTCCAGCTATAGCGACGTGCACCATTGGCATCGCGCGTAACCCGCATGCGGTCGGGCGGGATCGGCGTCAGAGACGTGATCTGGCCCAAAACATTGATGGATTTCTCGGCGTAGAAATTGCCCCACAGGCAGAGACACGCGACGACACACTCCCAAAACTCGACGGCGGATTGATCTGCATTCGGGCTATCGTGCAGCGTCGAATAGAGCGCGTGGTCTGGCGATGCGGCGCGACTGCCATCCGGCTTTTTCGTATAGACGCTTAGCGGCAGCGTCCCGATCGTTTCCGACAGTAATCGTACGCAGGCCCATACCGTGGACAGCTGCATAGCCGCATCGGGCGTGATCGGCCTGCCGAACTGGATAACCTGTGCCGCAGCACGAGCATCCGGCTCGGTCAGCTTGGCGCGCTGGTTGAAAAGGTTGTTCAGGCCAAACCAGCCGTCGAATAGCGCCATCAGCCGATGACCACGTTTGACAGGAAATCGTCGACGTCGGGAGCCGCTTCACCTTCCATGGCTGCAATTCCTCTCGCCATGACCAGCGCGACCATGCCGTCGATGCGGCCCGTGGATTTCGCTTTGTCGAGTTTTCGGTTGCCCGCGGGGTCCTTGATGACGACGGTGTTCGCGGCGCACATCGTCAGCACCGGGTTTCCGCCGTGGCGGATATTCCCGTTCAGGAAGTCGATTTCGGTGACGTCCATCGCTGGCGCCATTGATACATAGCCTTGACCCATCGGCTCGAACGGCAGCGAGACGCCGATCTTCTGCATCTGAGCTTCGAGCGTCTTGAACCGAAAGCGGTCGTAGCCGATCTTAGCGACCTGGTAGGGTGCGCACAGATCCGAGATCGTCCGCGCAACATATTCATAATCGACCGCGACACCGGGGGTCGTGAAGATCAGACCCTGCTCGGCCCAAACATCGTACGGCACGCGATCGCGCTTTGCGTGGTCCTTCAGGGTGGTTTCCGGTTTCCAGAACCATGCTTTGACGTGCCAGCACCCATGCTCGTCCTGAACGATCAGCACGAACGCAACCAGGTCGGTCGTTTCCGCAAGATCGAGGCCGCCGTAGACGGTGCCGGCGGCGAATGCCTGCTCGCTTATTTCGGCGTTGGTGGCGCCCCAGACGCCCGGCGAAATGAAGGGCGAGAACCGATTCACCCGCTGATTCAGGTACAGGTTCCGAAACCCATTCTCTGCCGACGGCATGCGCGAAGCTTTTTCGGCCGCGGCGAGCAACTCGGGGAGCGATCGGAAAACGCCGAGTGCGGGATTTGCCGCCGCGTGCGCCTTGGTATCGAGCACGTCAGCGTCTTTCTCCGCGGCATAGACGTGAGCGACGATCTTCGGATCTTTTGACCGCTTCGCGTCGTCTATCTTGATCGACAGCATGTCGGCGTCGGTCGGCGCTTGCGTCGAAATGATCAGGCGTAGGGCATCGTCATATGCGCCCGACGCCGTCTCGATCGCTTCCACGAAGTCGTCTTGCGGTCCGCGGACCTGACCCAGCTCATCGAGGATCGCCAGGACCGGCGAAAGACCGTGAGCGGTATGGCCGTCGGCCGCCAGGGCGCGGTATTCGACGTTCAGCGCCAAGCCGATCAGCCGTTTTCCTGACGGGACGATGCGAATCAGCTTCGAGAGGTCAGGCGACAGCGCGATCATCTTCGCTGCAAGGTTGAACACAAGCGCTGCCTGATCGCGCGACCGCGCGCCGGAAACTATCTGGCTGTTCAGTCGCGCTTCGGGCCCGGCGAGGTGAGCGAGCAGGATACAGGCGATCAGCGCCGACTTCCCGTTTTTGCGCGCAATCGACAGAATGCCCTCAGTCGTGCCGACTGGGTTGTCGTACACTTCCAGGATGAATCGGCGCTGGAACGGCACGAGGCGGACCGGCTTACCGACCAGCTTTCCCTCGGGCACCAGGCAGTACCGCTCGATGAACGCGATAACTCGCTCGCCTCGCGTCACTGAAGCGTCGACGGCCTTGCCAGCAAGCCGTCTCCGTCGTCCTCCATCGGGTTGTGCCCGCCCTCGATGCCCTTCGCGTGCTCGCGGCGCTTGTCGACGTCACGTTGCTCGCCGTTCTTCGCCCGGTTATCCATACCGAGCGCGCGGCGCAGCGTGACGATCCGCCGAGCCAACTTATCGGACAGTTCGATCGATGTGATCACGTCGGCCAGCCGCACATGCCCACCGCCGTCGACGGTCATGGCCGCGATCCGCTCGGCGTCTGACATGGCGCGAGCCAGATTGGCAGCAACCGCCAAATCGGCATCGGTCCACTCGCTCTTCGCGCGCTCCTTGATCACCGCGTCCCAGAACGGCAGATCGCCACGTCGAATTTTTAGATGCTTGGGCGGCGACAGGTCGCGGGCAGCCGCTGCCATCGTCGCCACAGCGCCTGTTGCGCTGTCGATGCGCTGGCGACGAGCCATGGTGACTATCCTGACGCCCGGCCGCGCCGGAGCAAAAACTGTATTAGCGATGACGTTCGAGGGTCAAGCGGTGTCCAACCCCCTTCGGCCTGGACTTTCGACCCGCCCCCCCGGCGGCAGGCAGCGCGGCCAGGGATGTCAGATGCGACGGTTCCACGGGTGGGCAGGATCAGTCGGTCGGCCGCTTGCATCGCAGCCTCCGAGGCCCTTACCGCGCGTTCGACCGAACTGCTCGGCGGTCACCTCGTCATGGCATGGCTGGCAGAGGCAGCGGATATTGGTGTCGTCGTCGCTGCCGCCAAGGGCGAGTGGCGTGATATGATCAGGCACGGTGGCCGCAGTGACGAGGCTGCGCTCGGAGCAGATGCGGCACAGCGGCTCCGCTTCCAGGCGGCGCTTGCGTTGCGCCTGGCCGGCACGACCGCGGAGGCGTTCAGCCACGGAACAGCCTCCGCACCTGATCGGCTGCAGCATGCAAGGCAGCAGCGATGCGCTCACCCTCGGCTGTCTTGCGCTCCGAGTGCGCGATCGAGCGTGATGCCTCTTGAAGGTCGAAGGACAGCGAGTGCAAGTCGCTCGCCAAGCGCTCGATTTGAACGTAGAGCGGAGACGGCTGGGCCAATGCTACCTCCGCAGGTTCGCTTCACTCGGAGAGGGAAACCGGGTACGGCCTAGCCGAGATAGCGCACAAAATGTGGATCACAGCGATCGGAATCGTTGGATAGTCGAGAGGGGTTTGTAGTTTCACCTCTAGAGGGTCTGCTAAATGAACCTTTTCCGTCTCAGGTTTAAACCGGGTGCGACGGTTCCATGCTCCGGCATCTACACCGTCATCCACGGCTCAGATCATGCAGCACCGCACGAGGTAACGTGCATATTCGGCATGCAATTTCCGCCCTGCCGCTCATGTCGGAACCCAAACTTTAGACTTTCGAAAGCCGCGATCCACATAGGGTCGCTCGCAGATTTTAGCACCCGCGTGACCTCGGTCATCGAATCTTAACGGGCGGCTGTCAGACGTTACTCAGTGGGCAGGGTCCGCCCGCGTGTTGCGTTCCCTCCGCCTAGCTGTCCAGCTTCCCCAATGGGCGGAGGGAATGTTCGAACGGTCTGACAGACATGCGCCTCAGGCTGGTCGGTGAGAGTCGACGCAATCCCCCGACAGCGCGACTCGATCACCTAGTTAAAAGATGTGCGCCACGTTAACCTACGTCAAGCGGTACGCTCGGAACGAAGGCTATGCCGCAATGTTGTGAACTCGCTACGTTCGCGTAGCCGTCCTGCTTGCGGTGACCCCTCCCCCGGGCGCTGTAGGCGGGGCGTTGGTTCTGTGCTCCCGCACATCAATCATCGAGCTGGTTAGCGTTCCACCGTCGCCATGAATCGAAGACCTGATTACGCAAGCTGGCGTTCTCCGACAGATCAATGTTCAGAACATTCTCCAGTATTTTCCCGCCGAGTTGTGGCGCTTCGACATTGAACATCGTGAACCAATCTGGATGGCCCAAGATGTAATCAATGTCGGCATCTCTCCACATGCAGCCGATAGCGGCGTCAACGAATTGCGAGGATGCAGCTATCGTCTCTACCATACTCAACCTTGGGCTATCGAGGGGCAAAGCTTGCGCTGTCCCCCCAGAAGCAAGCTTCTTGGTTGGATCGGCGGGGCATGGTCCAAAGACGCTTGAACACCCACTATGCCTAAGCCGCAGATGCGGCGGGACCTGACGGCTGAGCTTCTACTTGGATGTCCGCGAGTTTCCAAGCAGAAATTTCGATCGGCCAGGTCCAGTCCGGATGTGTCAGCTTCACGTCCTTGCCATTGTTCGTCTCTGCCACGGTAAGTTCGAGACCGCCGAAGCTGCCCTCCCCAACACGAACGATCTGACCTGCCGCGAATATCGGCGGCGATCCCTTTTGGCCTGCCCTTTCACGGCGGCGGTCAGCGACTTTCTGGAGAGCCGCCTCTAGGGCGCGCAAGGGGACAAGGCTTAGGTCTGACTGTGGTCTCACGCGCCCATGCATTTGGAACACCGAGAAGTGCGGGTGGCCCCTCGTCACCATCTTGCGCTTCTCCGCGTCCCATACCTGATAGTTGAGCGTGGGTGATCGCGAGAGGTTCAACAGATCATCCAGCCTGTCATAGCGAGCGAACACGTACCCGGGTAGGATCGCCACGACCTGTTCCACCAGCTCGCGGTTGCGTGCCGCTAGGCGAGACCGTTCCTCAATAGGTGTCCAAACGTCGAAGCCGACCTCGCGCAATGAATCCACCAGAGCCAATGTGCGGCCGCCCGAGGTGCGTAGAATGACCCAAAGGCCACGCAGATGAAAGCGATCGTCGCTACGCATTCTCACTCCCCACGACGCCGGGAACGTCGAAATCTACCCAAGCCCGGTATTCCGGGATCTGCACGAGCGCGCGGTGCATGGCATCGGCCGGGGCGGCGTCGCGAATGATGGCGCTCCAAACGACCGACATCAGCAGCGCCAGGCGTTCCGCTGTCGTGAGCTGCGACCACCCGTCGCCACCGGCGCCGCGGCTGTTGTCGAGGTGGCGGAAGCGATCGGCGGGCGCGCGGTAATCAACGACCACCGCGAATGCGTCGGGCCCGTCGCTCCACAGGATCTGGGCGTGTTCGAGCGGGATGTCGTTCATGCATCCTCCCCTTCATCATCGCCATCGCTCTCGCGGTATTCCGCGCTCAGCATGTCGGTCGTCATGAGCACCCGGAACTCGGGAATAACCTGAAGAGCGTTGTGCATATCGATCGTCGACACGCCGTCTCTGACGACGGCCTGCCACGCGCCAGCCAGCAGCACCTTCATCCGCGCATCGGTGGACATGCGGGGCCAATCACGATCATCGCCTTCCCGCGGATGTCCTGAGTTCGCGAAGCATGCGCCGGTTGAACGCGCATATGCATGTCCGAGGTTCTTTACGTCAGGGTGCCGAACGATCATCGCCCCGCCGTAATTTTCCCAGCGGTTCCAGACGAGCATTGCGTGCTCAAGCGGCACGTCGCTTTCAAATTGGGTCATTGGTTCCTCCGTTGGTTGAAGTGGGTAAAGCCGCCACGGTGACCGGCCGATGCTCGCCGCACCAGTCTTCGTCCCACGTGATCGGCCAGATCGCCGCGCCCGCGGCATCGCTCGAGTCTGTCTCTAAATTGGGTCCGCGACGTAGCTTTGGCGGATATCGCCGACACCGGCCTGTGCCGACGTCGCTGACGTTGTAGCCGCCATCGGCCTCGACGCCTTCCCCGACCGGATCAAGAAGGTGCCACCAGTGGCAGGTGTCGCATGTCGGCGAATCAATCATTGGTTTTCCCTTTTTTGCTCTCGCGCGTTTTCTGAATGCCGTTGACAGGGCAGGGTGGTTAGGGGTAGCGCGTAAGCGCGCTTCCCTACCCCCACCCCCTCGGCTGACCCGCTACGCGTAGGAAGCAAGTCCCACAAAGCGACAGCTCCTCCGGTCCGTAGGGACCGCCAGAACTTGGTCGTATTTGGGCGGCCGGCGATCGCTGCGCTGTCCGCATCCAAGGACCGGATCGGCCTTCCGTCCAGCAACACAACGAGGCCCAAACGGTCTACGCGCCGTTGCTGGGGTTCTGGGTTCGTCCCGAAGGCGTCAAGCGTACTCCAGCCCGCGTCGATGGCGTCGGCGCCCCACAACTGTACGAACGCGACCGCGTCCTGAACCACCGTTTTCCAGCGGCCGTGTGCCAACATCGGGGGATTTTCCGCACGTCGCATTCTCTCGATGCCCTCAAGCCAATTTGCGACAGTTGCGACAGTTGCGACAGGCGGCGGGAAAACAGGCTGTGACGCGCACAAATCCACGTTATTTCCTGTCGCAGCCGCTGTCGCAACGCGTGCGATAGGATTTTGCGACAGGGCCGTGACGTCCGGAGTTGCCAGGCTTTCTGCGACAGTTGCGATAGCTGCGATAGGGCCGTGTAAAGAAGCATGAGAGGCGCGGAAATCTGAGCTTCTTGCTGTTGCACCATCTGGCGCAAATGCTGTCGCGACAGATGCGACAGGCTCGTTACCCCAGGCGAAGCCTCCGCTGAAAAGATCGGGCTGGGTCATGCGGGATCGACCGGCACAACGGTGTACGCGTCGGTGTAGAACTTGCGGGCTCCGCCGAGGTCAAGCGTTGCTCCGCCCTTGATCTCCACGAGGTGGTGGTGCTCGACCAGCATCTCTACGGCACGCTTCAGCCGTGGCGCGCTGCGCGTTTGCGAAGGGCCGCGATTGTTGAGATACTGGAGGCCAACGGCCTTTAGCTCGCGCTTCCGTATCCATTCGATCAAGATTACAGCGTTGTTGGAATCATCGTCCAAGGCCGGGGTGCCATAGAGCCGCGCTGCTTCGCCGGCGTAGAACTCGATTAGGGCGATGCCGGCATTAGCTGCTCGGAGGCTAAGACCCTCTGAAACTAAGTTCACGCTGCCGGTGAAGTAGGAGATGACGGCAGCCATGCGGGTCGCGTTTTCGGTCATCTTCGATGCGAAATCCGAGATTTCGCTATAAATACCGCTTGGCGCCAGGGACTTCTCGCAATGATCGCTGAACTGAATGAGCCGGGCGCGTGCCTCAGGCTGCAGCGGCACCAGATCGAGATTAAGCGCACGGCTGTTCTCGTCCCGATAAGCGAAGTCCATCGTGAGCAGTCGCCCGAGACGCTCCTGATACTTCCGAAGGTTCTCGTGCGCCTCCGGGCTAGGTTATTTCCAGAACCTTGTGCCTTTGAGACTTCGAGGCGAAGCGACCAATATTCGGCTTAGCAGTCCTTGATTTCGAACGGCTTTGTTGCCCAACAAGGAATTGGCGATATCCGGCTGCACCATTAAATGGACACTGAGACGACGCCCGTAGAGAATTTGCACCGCATTTTCTTTGTCTGAGCGGATGCGCTTTATAGGAGATCCGTCCCACAGTTTGGAGAGCATGCCACCGGTGGCGGCTTGGTTTTCCTCCTGCATCGACCAGCCTCCGAGGAAGGTTGCGCCTTCATCGGAAAACAGCCCGAGCGCTGGCATGGCCTCGGCAAATAACCTCTGCAGGCCTGGCGCCGTCGGTTCATCGCAGGTCAGGAGCGGCTGCACTGGCGCTAGCGGCGGCTTGCCGACCGCCTCGAGCGCAGCGCTGATATCAGCGCGACTGCCAGATTTCGACTTTGCTTTTGCAGTAGCTGCCTTGAAGGCCGCATCTTCGATCGTGTGCCTGTGCTTCGCGCCTTCGTACGCGACGCCGAGCAGTTCCTCCCGATCTTTCACAGGCTGGAGCGCGAGCAGGTCGGATGTAGACTTGCGGTCGCCGGATGAGGCCACCGTGAAGAAGAAGAGTGAGACGGGCGCCGACCTCCCGGTGATTGTTGTCACGTTGATAAAGCCCTGCGCCACCAACGCGATCGCCGACAACACCGACTGGGCCGCCAGCGAAACTGGAACCTGAGCGATCTCAACGATTCCTCGAATCGCTTCAGCGAGTATCGGAGGCAGCGCTTCGAGGGGATACTCGACGGCGTCGACCACGGCAGTTTTAATGTCGAGCGGCTGCGGAGCCATCGCTTCGGCCGCTTCGAAACTTTCGTCGAACATACCGCTCATTGGCCACCGCCGCGCAGCTGGTCGTTCCAGTCGTCGTACTGGTTCCCAGGCCATGCGAACGACGGCAGCAGGCCGCGCTCGGCCAAGACGATCGCCGCCTTGTTCGCTGCGATCCGGCCAGGCGTGTTGTTCTGCCCGGCGATTATCACGCGCCTGACGATCGGCGGGAACTCGACCGCCGGCATCATGCTCGTGCCGAACGGCACCCAGACCGGCAGGCCGGGGCCTTCCTGGGCTACCGACAGCCCGTCTTCCGGCCCTTCGCATAATATGACCGTGTCCTCGGCCGGCGCGAGTTGAAGGGCAGATCCTTTGATCGTGCCCAGGCTTAGCTTGCAGTCGGCCTTGCCGCGGCTCGGATCGTCGCTGGGGAAAAAGATACGTTGGATGCCGACCACCGAGCCCGTGCCGTCGACCGCGCCGCAGAGGAGGGAAGGGCGCTTACGTCCCCATTCCCCTGTGTCCTTGTTCCGCCACGACGGGATCATGCCGAAGCGGAAGCAGTCGGGCGCCGCGATCGTGATGCCGCGCGCGCGCAGATACGTCTCGGCCGGCGTGCCAGCGATCGGCGAGCCTTCCTTCCAAAATTTACGGGCGTCCTGCTCGAACGCCAAGCGCTCGAGCCGCTCTTCAGCCTGGGCTTTGGCGCGCTCAACGGGCGTCCATGTCGGAAGATCATCATTGGCGAGCCGCTGGTAAGCTTCGCGAAACCCGCAGTTCTCGCGGTCCATGACAAACTTGATGATGTCGCCGTGCCATCCACAGCCGAAGCAATGGGCGAACTCAAGAGCGTCAATTACGGTAAAACTCGGCGACTTCTCGCTATGGAACGGGCACAGGCCCTTCCATTCGCGACCAGCTCGCTTGAGCGGTGTCGCTCGCCCAACCACGGCCGATATCGGCACGCTGGCTTTGAGTTCGTCCATCGCACGACGAAAGGCGACCGGATCGAATGACCCGCGTTCGCCACCGGATGACCGGCGCGCCCCCGACATGGATTTAACCCTCCGCCGAGAGGTGGGCGGTCCGTTCGCTGACAATTTCGGTAAGGGCCGCGTCCATACGGCGGATCGTCTTCATCTTTGGTTCGAACTCTCCGCTATTCCAGCGTGACGGCGTCGATTGGGCGACCCCGGACCGTTTGCAGATGTCTACCATTTGGACGCCAGCCTCTTGCGCGCGGCGCATCAAGGTCTCGACAGGGCTCTCGATTGCGGTTGTGCTCATTCGCATGTTACTATTTGCGCAGACGCAAATTGTAAAGCGTGTGCGCTAATTTGAGACACGTTTCTCGCTTCGTTCTCTCAAGCGGCGATCAGGGGCCGATTGCCAGAAATTAGCGCGGACGCTAATTGACTGTCATGACAAACGCCCAACTGCGCGACGCGCAACTGATCGACGCTTTGGCCAGAGCAACTGGCCTTTCCCCCAGCGACATTGCCGTCAAGGCGGGGATCGCAGCCTCGACCCTCACCCGGGTCGTCAAGGGGCAAAGCCGGCTATCGGTGCCCACAGTCGAGAAGCTGCAAGCGCGGTTTCCCGGCTTTTTTGGTGAGTTGGACGATATCGTAGACTCGGGACCTTCGGAATACATCGAGGTCGAGGTCCTTCCGTCCTATGCAGGCATGGGCGGCGGTGGCACGGGTGAAGGGGAACCGGGTCGGGCGCTCTTGCCTCGACAGCTAATCGAAGAACGCTTGCGGGGTCGGCCGGATGATTTTCTTTTGATCGACGTCCGCGGTGATTCGATGGAAGATGACTTCTTTCACGGCGATCAGATCCTGATCGATAAGCGTGATCGCGACCCTTCACAGCCCGGTCCGTTCTGCCTCCACGATGGTGACGCATACGTCGTCAAATTGGTTGAGCGGGTTCCTCGGAAGCGTGGGTTCCTCCGCATTTTCTCGGCCAATACCAGGTACAACGATTACGAGGTCGACGAAGGGGAAATCCACATTATCGGACGTCCATCTTGGTTCGCACGAGCGCTCTAGCAAATTTATTTGCGTATCCAGATTTGCGTACACGCAAATTAAGGCTTGCGCGTTTTGTGCGTAGGCGCTAATTCTTGGTGCATCAGCTGATCTGATGCGCCGTTAACCATGTCGCCTCAGCCCAGCTGTCCACTCAGCTTGGGAGGTGACCTGTGGTCGCTAATGCAAAACCGCGCGTCACTGCGCGAACGGAGAAGTATTGCCCAGACGATCCGCCATTTTTGGAGAGAGATCGAACCCGGCATCGATATCCAGCACAACAGCTTTATCGAAGCGTGGAACGGCGAGGCGGAAGGTCCCGCTTCTGTCATTTCGTTCGAAGGCTTCGGCGTCACGTTCCTGTTCTTCGTCGGTCGCACGCCGAAGGCGGTGCGCTCGTGAACGGCGATTTCACGCCCGTCCAGCGGTCGCTCAACGGGTTCCAGATCGACGGGTACAATCCGTTCATGACCGCCACCGGCACGACGGAAACCCTGCTCACTGAAGCGCATGGCCTCCTGAAAGTGATCGGTACTGCGTTCAATGACAGCGCAACGGCGGAGAACCGCGGAATAGATGCGGAATTGCCGCAGTTGAACAAGGCTTTTGTATCGTCCGCCCTTCAGGGCATTGGCAGTCTGATCGCACTCGCGATGCTCATGCAGGAGCATAAGTCGTGAGCGCCGAGCGAATGCCGACGATCGAGCGGCCAAGCCCTATCTGCAACGACGTGTTCTGCGCCCTCGATGATATCGGCTGCTCGGCAGAGCGCCTGCGCACGCTGTTCTCCAACAATACGCAAAGCTTAAACGAGGCAATCGAGCGGATAGCCGGCACAGGCGCTGCGGACCGCGATCTGACTGACATCTGGATGATCTTCATTCTCGCAGTGGAGAAATTCACCGAACTCGAAGCCGACATCGGCGCAACGCAAGACGCGTTTCTCGCGGTCCGCGCCGGCCGCGCGCCCCCAGCCAACCGTAAAGCCGTCGGCATTGCCGACGCGAAGGAGGCCTGAGCCATGCTCTTCGCTCACACTACGTACCCCGTCGTGCCGCTGTCGCCGATCGCGGCCGTGTTCCTCGAGGGCTTTCTTGCCAACGAGCGGTGCCGCGCCACCGACCACGATTTGGACGAGCCGAACGCGCCAGAGCCGTGGCTGAATGATGAGGATTATCAGCGCGCGTGTGCGCTCTACAGCGGCGCGCGAGACCGGGCGCGGTCGGCTGGCCCCAAGAGTAGCCACGCCGATCAGGCGGCAGCCCTGCTGGTGCTCGTCGACGACTTGGACCGGCTATTGGAGGGCCATTTCTCCCGCGGTGCCAAGCTGAACCTCGAAGACGACGAAATGCAGGTCCTGCGGGACGTCCGATACGGTACTGCGCAGCTGCTGCGCTGGCATTTCGAAAACGGGGCGGGTGCGTTGCGTCCCATCGCCGTCGACCTGGGTCTGGTCAAGTGAGGGCGCTGCTCGGACGCCCGTTCATGGGCACGAACCTAACAGTCGGCGGCGCGCTCGCCACATTCTGGATCGCGCCGGCGATTTGGGCGCTGTTCGCCGTCGCATACGTGGCGATGCCGTCATGAGCATCGTTACCGACGAAGGTGGCAAGGCGAGCTGCGAAACCTGCATCTGGTGGGAGCAGGGCGGCGCGCAGATCGCGGGCGCCGCGCGGAACGGCTTCCCGAACAATAGCCTCGGCACTTGCCATCTCAACCCGCCCGAAACCGTAAAGGTCGTTGGGCAGTGGATCGAGGCGGTTTTCCCCGTCGTGCACGCCTCGAGGTTCTGCTCGTGCTGGAAAGAGGGCGACGCTTCCGGCGGTGGCGGCGGCGAGCGGATACCGTTCGCGCCGATCGCCACCGACACGGTCGTTGCGTTCGAAAGGCGGAGCGCATGACGGGACTTCGCCTCTGCCGCGACTGTCGTTGGAAGCGGAGCCGGTTCCTCGATCGGCCAGCTTGCGGCAACCACGCCTCGTCGCCGGTGGCGCTCGATCCAGTCTCGGGCGGCACGCATCAAAAGCTGGAAAGCTGCTCGATCTCTCGCATCGGCGGGTACGCCTGCGGAGCGGACGGCAAGCTATGGGAGCCACGCATATGACTGATCTATTGAGCGGCGTAGTCACATTCGGCGGACAGCATCTCGTGATTGCCGCTGCCGCGCCGCCGAGGATGTCGAGCCGCGAAATCGCTGACCTGGTTGGATCGCGCCACGACAAGGTGAAGCAGTCGATAGAGCGGCTGGTCGAGCGTGGGACGATCGTCCAACCCCCAATGGGGGATGAGCCTGAATCCGATGCGCTTGGCCGAACCCGGCTTACGCGCGTTTACCTGATCGGCAAGCGCGACAGCTATGTGATCGTCGCTCAGCTGTCGCCCGAGTTCACCGCGCACTTGGTTGATCGCTGGCAGGAACTCGAGGCGAGCCGGCTACCTGAAGCCCTTCCTCACGACTTTCCTTCAGCGCTTCGTGCACTTGCTGACAAAACCGAGCGCGAGCAGCAGCTCATCGCGGAACGGCGGGCTGACGCCCCCAAGGTCGCGTTCGCGGAGCAGGTCGCCACCGCGCCTGACTCGGTAACGCTGGGCCAGGGGGCCAAGATCTTCGACACCGGCCGCAACCGCTTCTGCCAGTGGCTGCGCGAGATCGCTTGGCTGACGCGGACGAACGAGCCGTATCAGGACAAAATCAACTCTGGATACCTCGACGTGAAGATCAGCAATTGGGATCATCCCGAAAGAGGGCTTCAGCGTGCGGTCACTGCGCTTATCACTGGCAAGGGGCTTGCCAAGCTGCACACGCTCTGGACTGCGGCGCGGCGCCAGCCTGATCTGCCACCCCCCAATGGAAGCTGATGAGAAAAGCCGCGACGCACGTGTGTCAGCCGCCGCGGCTCGCGCGTGCCTATTCGTCGAGATCCTCGCGCAGTGCGAGCCACAAAGGGGCAATGCCCTCGACCAGACAATCGTTGATACCGCCCGCAAGATCACGGCGGATCTATGGCGCGAACGTGACGGCACCAGCCGATCCGGCATCCCACTTACCAGGAGCACAAAATGACCGACACCGCCATGAAACCCGAGACGAAGCCGTTCAACGGCAGCTATCTCCTGTTCCGCAAGAAAGGATCGGCCCTCGTCCGCGGCGGCGCCGCCAAGGAACGGACGAAGCCACCGCGCTTTCGCCACCCGACCTTCGACAGCGCTGAGACCGAGGCCAAGCGCCTGCTCGGCCTGTTCCCCGAATCGACCTTCGTGATGATCCAAGAGGTGGCGCGCGTGAAGCTCAAGCCGGTGGAGGCGGACGAATTTCGTCCGGCTTTCTGATGACCAAGGCGCAGCCTATCGAAACCGCACCGATCGGTGACGGGTGGATACTCGGATACGACCCCGATCTTGGGGAAAGGCAATACGTGCCGTGGCTTGCAATGACTTGGTCTGATTCTGGCTGGGTTGACGACAATGGGGAGACGCGTGCGCCAACGTTGTGGGCACCGCTGCCAGACCCGCAGCCGAAAGCTACGGGCTGGCGGCCCGTCGAGGGGACGATCCTCATTTTAGAAACGACTGGCGACGGTTGGTCCTCCAACGGAAAACCCTGCGCACCTCTGTGGATTTGGTCCGTGTCGATCGAGCGAAGCGACGGCTCATACGATGATTACCGGGAGGTCGATCGGCGCATGACGCTCTCGGAGGCGGAGGTTCTCGCGCTCCGATGGCAGGCGAAATATGGGTTGGCGATTAGGACGGTGCCGCTTGGCGGCGAGATTGTCATATTTCGCCCGAAAGCGACCCGCCAGTGAGCGCCACCGCCAAGCGCTCAGCGCGCCTGATCCGCCTTAAAGAGGTGCTCGAGCTGGTGCCGCTTGGCCGCTCTACGATCTATGATCGCATGGATGCAGGCACCTTTCCGCTGTCCAAAAACCTTGGCGGCGGGGTCGTCGCTTGGTAGGAATGCGAAGTCCTGGAGTGGATTGAGAACCAACCCGTCCGGGAGACGAAAAATAATTCGGGGTAGGCGAGGGGGTATCGTAAAATACGCCATCGCCGAACCCCGCAGAAAACTGCCGTTTATGTCCATCAATTCGGTGGATACCCTGTCCACCAACTTTTTCCGCGGGGCAATCCGGCGATGAACCCCCTTTTTGCCGGGCTCGGCACCACGATCTTCGAGGCGATGTCGGCGCGCGCGCGGGCGACGGGCGCGATCAATCTCGGCCAGGGGTTTCCCGACGGCCGTGGGCCCGAGGACGTGCTTGCCGAAGCGGCGCGCGCCCTGCTCGAAGACTCGAATCAGTATCCGCCGATGGCGGGCACGCCGGCGCTGCGCCAGGCGGTCGCCGAGCATTATCGCGTGCATCAGGGGCTTGATCTCGAGGCGAGCGAAGTGATCGTCACCTCGGGCGCGACCGAGGCGCTGGCCGCGGCGATCTTCGCGCTGGTGACGCCAGGCGACCTAGTCGTGATGTTCCAGCCGCTCTACGACGCCTATCTGCCGCTGGTGCAGCGCGCAGGCGGCGTCGCCCGGCTGGTGCGGCTCGAGCCGCCCGAGTGGCGCATCACCGCCGCGGCGCTTGCCGCGGTGGCGAGCGATCGTACGCGGCTGGTGCTCCTCAACTCGCCGCTCAACCCGACCGGCACGATGATCGGCGCGGACGAGCTCGCGCTGATCGCCGATTTCTGCATCGCGCACGACGCGATCGCGATCTGCGACGAGGTGTGGGAGCATGTCGTGTTCGACGGCGCGCGGCACCAGTCGCTGATGGCGCTGCCGGGGATGCGGGAACGGACCGTCAAGATCGGTTCGGCCGGCAAGATCTTCTCGCTGACCGGGTGGAAGGTCGGTTGGATGTGCGCGGCGCCCGCCATTTCCTCCGTGCTGGCCAAGGCGCACCAATTCCTGACCTTCACCACGCCGCCCAACCTTCAGGCGGCTGCCGCCTATGGGCTGGGCAAGGACATCGCCTATTTCGAGGCGATGCGGGCGGGCTATCAGCGGTCGCGCGATCGGCTGGCAGACGGGCTGGGGGCGCTCGGTTATGTCGTGCTGCCGAGTGCCGCGACCTATTTCCTGTCGATCGACCTCGCCGCCTCGGGGGTCGCGATGGACGACGTCACCTTCGCAAACTGGCTGCTCGAGGAAGCCGGCGTCGCGACGATTCCGGTCTCGGCTTTCTATGCGGCGGATCCGGTGACGAGCGTCGTGCGGCTGTGCTTCGCCAAGCAGGATGCGACGCTGGACGCCGCGCTGGAGCGGATGGCCAAGCGGCCGTAGCGCGGGGCCACCGTACGCCCGCGGAACGTCGGCCTGCCCGATCTCGCGCGTGTCAGACCGAATCGCGCACGCCGCGCTCGGTCACATACGCCGTCACCAGCCGCGCCGGCGTCACGTCGAACGCCGGGTTCGCCGCGCCTGACGCGGTGACGCGGATCCGGCCGCCTTCGCCCGCCACGTATGTCACTTCGTCGCCCGAGCGTTCCTCGATCGGCACGTCGGCGCCGGTCGCGGTCGCAGCATCGAAGGTGGTGTAGGGCAAAGCGACGTAGAACGGCACGGCGTTATCCTTGGCGGCGAGCGCCTTGAGATAGGTGCCGATCTTGTTGCAGACGTCGCCATTGGCGGTGACGCGGTCGGTGCCGACGATCACCGCGTCGACCTGGCCGGTCATCATCAGATGACCGCCGGCATTGTCGGCGATCACGGTGTGCGGCACGCCGTGGCCGGCGAGCTCGAAAGCGGTGAGCAAAGCGCCCTGATTGCGCGGGCGCGTCTCGTCGACCCAGACGTGGATGGGAATACCGGCGTCGTGCGCGAGATAGATCGGCGCGGTCGCGGTGCCGTAATCGACCGTCGCCAGCCAGCCGGCGTTGCAGTGCGTCAGGATGTTGAGCGGGCGATCGGGATGCTTCGCGTGGAGGGTGCGGAACAGCGCAAGGCCATGCGCGCCGATCGCCTGGTTGAGCGCGACGTCCTCGTCGCAGATCGCATCGGCGCGCACGAAGGCGGCGGCGGCGCGGTCGGCGGCGGGGAGGGGGCGGACCGCCGCGGCGACCCGGTCGAGCGCCCATTTGAGGTTGACCGCGGTCGGACGCGATTCGAGCAACTGCGCGTAGGCGGCATCAAGCGCGGCGTCCGATCCGTCCTCGGCAAGCGCCATGGCGAGGCCATAGGCTGCGGTCGCGCCGATCAGCGGCGCGCCGCGCGTCCACATCTCGCGGATCGCGACCTCGGCCGCGTGCGCGCTGCGCAGTTCGACCCACTTTACCACCCAGGGAAGCTCACGCTGGTCGAGGATGCGCGCGCCCGCGCCATCGGCGGTGCGCGTGATCGAGCGTTGATGCGTGCCATCGAGTTTCATCGCGCGTTCCTAATTCTGTTGCCCCTCCCCGGCGAAGGCCGGGGCCCAGAAGCGAAGGTTTTGCAAACGAAGCGCAGCGCTCGCCGTTCAGCCGTCCGCTACTGGGCCCCGACCTTCGCCGGGGAAGGGAGTGGGGAACGCACTGCGCTCACCTCGTCGAAGCTCGCAATATCCCCGCCGTCGCTAGCACGATCGATCAGCAGCGCGTCCATCCCCGCCGCACGCGCCGCGGCGACCTCCTGCAGCGTATCCGACAGGAACAGCACCGCGCTTGGCTCGACACCGATTGCAGCCGCGATCCTGGTGTAGGACGCTGCCTCGCGCTTTGGCCCGGTCGTCGTATCGAAATAGCCCGAGAAGAGCGGTGTCAGGTCGCCCGCATCGCTGTGCCCGAAGAGCAATTTCTGCGCCGCGACCGAGCCCGACGAGAAGACGTAGAGCGTCACCCCTGCGGCGTGCCAGCGCTCGAGCCCCGCCACGGCATCGGCATAGACATGCCCGGTGAATGCGCCGGCGCGATACCCGTCCGCCCAGATCATCCCCTGCAGCGTCTTGAGCGGAGTCACCTTGCGATCCTCGTCGATCCAGCGCGTGAGCGTCGCTACAGGATCGCCCGGTTCGCTCGCCACAACCTCGGCCAGGATCGGCGCGGTCTCGGCCGGATGCGCCGCGACATGTTCGGCAAGGCGCGCGCGGGCATAGGGGAACAGCACCTCGGCGACGAACGCGATGCTCGACGTCGTCCCCTCGATATCGGTCAGGATCGCCTTCACGCTACAGCCGGCTCGAGCCGGGGGAAACGCTCGGCAATGTCGCTGCCGGTAAACTGTGCGATCCAGCCATCGGCGTTCACGAACAGCCGGATCGCGGTGAAGCGTGGGGAAGCCCCCATGTCGAACCAGTGGCGCATGCCCGCGGGCACCGAGATCAGATCGCCAGCGCTGCACAGCATGTTGAAGATGCGATCGTCGTGGTGGAGCGTGAACAGCCCCTCGCCCGCGACGAAGAAGCGCACCTCGTCCTCGGCATGCGTATGCTCGGACAGGAATTTGTCGCGTATCGCGGCGCGCTCGGGATGGTCGGGCGCGATCGCGGCGACGTCGATCGAGCGATAGCCGCCCTGCGCTGTCAGTCGAACCACCTCGTCGGCATAGACCGCGAGGATGTCGCTGTCGGCATCGAGCGCCTTGAGCGGCCAGCGCTCGAACTGCACGCCGACCGCGCCGAGCGCTTCGGCGATCGCGGCGCCGTCGCGCGTATCGAGCAGCGGCGTCGTGGCGTCGGTCTCGGCAAAGACCTGCAAGCGGCTCATCGAAAGCTCCTTTCGGCGAGTTCGGCGGCGATCATCCATTCGATCGCCTCGATTACCCGCTCGGCCTCGGCCATGTCGCGGCCCCAGCCATAAAGACCATGGCTGCGAATGAGATAGGCGGGAATCGCATGCGTTTCCAGCAGCCGCGGCGCGATCGCCGCCTCGACCACGGCCATGTCCTGGCTGTTCTCGACGATCGGCAGCGTGACCGCGATGTCGTGCGTGGCGACCCCGGGCAGCGCCTTGAGCATCTCGTGCCCCGCGAGCCGATAGCCGTCACCCGCCACCGCGCGGCTGAGACCGACTGCGGCAGGCGAGTGGCTGTGCAGCACCGCGCCGATATCGGGAAAGGCGTGATAGAGCGAAAGGTGCAGCGCCGTCTCGGCAGAGGGCTTCTTGCCATCGAGCGACGCGCCCGCGGCATCGACGCGCATCACGTCCTCGGGCGCGAGTCGCCCCTTGTGCCGCCCCGACACCGTGACCGCAAAACTGCCATCGTCGAGCCGCGCCGAATAATTGCCCGACGTTGCGGGCGCCCAGCCCTTGGCGTCGAGCCACCGACCGACCGCAACGATCGCGGTGCGCGCCTGTTCGAAGCTGGTGCTGGTCATCGGGAAGCGGCTGGAGCGGGTAACGGGAATCGAACCCGTGTATTCAGCTTGGAAGGCTGCTGTACTACCATTGTACTATACCCGCTCGCCGGCTTCGCGCACGCGTGTGCGGCGATGGGCATCGGTTAGCGCGGTGCTGCGCGCGGCGCAAGATGCGGGTCTTGCACTTGTGCGTGCAACGCGACAGGATCGGGCGCTTCCTCGCAAGGAGTGCCGCGTGCCCGACGACCAGACCGTAACCTGCCCCGGCGGCGACGGCGATACGGCGGTGACGCTCCCGGCGCGGCCCGAGGCGTTGCGGCTCGCGCCCGAACAGACCGCGGTCGTCGTGATCGACATGCAGAACGCCTATGCGAGCGAAGGCGGTTATGTCGATCTCGCCGGGTTCGACATCGCAGGCGCGGCGGGCACGATCGGCAAGATTGCCACCGTGCTCGATACCGCGCGGGCTGCGGGCGTGCAGGTGATCTATCTGCAGAATGGCTGGGATCCCGACTATGTCGAGGCAGGCGGCCCGCAATCGCCCAATTTCCACAAGTCGAATGCGCTCAAGACGATGCGCAAGCGGCCTGAGCTCGCGGGCCAGCTGCTCGCGCGCGGCGGGTGGGATTACGCGCTGGTCGATGCGTTGAAACCGCAGCCGGGCGATATCTCGCTCCACAAGACGCGCTATTCGGCGTTCTTCAATTCACAGCTCGACAGCGTCCTGCGCGCCCGCGGCATCCGCAACATCGTCTTTGTCGGGATCGCCACCAACGTCTGCGTCGAAAGCACGCTGCGCGACGGCTTCCACCTCGAATATTTCGGGGTGATGCTCGAGGATGCGACGCATCATCTCGGCCCGCCCGCGATGCAGAACGCGACCGTCTACAATGTCGAGAAGTTTTTTGGCTGGGTCAGCACGACCGCGGATTTCTGCGGCAGCTTCGGCCAGTCCCCCAAGGAGTGAACATGCCTTTCGAAGCGATCAATCCACCAGAGTTCCCGACCCCGATCGCGCCCTATTCGGCCGCGGCGCAGGCGGGCAACACGATCTACGTCTCGGGCATGCTCGCGCTCGGCGAGGGCGGGGCGGTGCTGCATGTCGGCGATGCCGCCGGTCAGACGCGGCATATCCTCGACACGATCCGGACGACGCTCGAAGCGGCGGATGCGACGCTCGAGGACGTGGCGATGAACCATATCTTCCTCAAGAGCCTCGCCGACTATGCCGCGTTCAACGCGGTCTACGCCGAGTATTTCCCGGGCGCCAAGCCTGCGCGCTATTGCATTCAGGCCGAACTGGTGAAGCCCGAGTGCCTCGTCGAAATCGCATCGGTCGCGCATCTTGGCTGAGGCGGCGGGGCTCTATTACGAGATTCACGGGCGCGACGACGCGCCGCCGCTGATCCTGTCCTCGGGGCTCGGCGGGTCAGCGCACTATTGGGCGCCCAACATCCCCGCGCTGGCCGAGCGCTATCGCGTGATCGCCTACGATCATCGCGGGACGGGCCGCAGCGACCGGGCGCTGCCCGCCACGGTGAGTGTCGAGGATCTCGCCGCCGATATGCTCGCGCTGCTCGACGCGCTCGCGATTCCGCGGGCGATCGTCGTCGGCCACGCCGCGGGCGGCGTCGCAGCGTTGGCGCTCGCGCTGATGGCGCCCGACCGGGTCGACAAGCTCGTCGTGGTCAATGGCTGGGCGGCGCCCGATCCGCACTTCCTGCGGTGCTTCGCTGCAAGGCTGGCGTTGCTGCGCGGAAGCGGGCCCGAGGCGTATCTGCGCGCGCAGCCGTTGTTCCTCTATCCGCCCAACTGGATCTCGGCGAACGACGCACTGCTCGAGGCAGAGTTGCCCGAGCAGCTCGCGCATTTCCCCGGTGCGGCCACGATGGAAAAGCGGATCGCCGCACTCGCCGCGTTCGATGTTTCGGAGCGGCTGCGCGACATCCATCGCCCGGTGCTCGTCGTGGTGTCGGATGACGACATGCTCGTCCCATCGAACGCCGGCGTGGCCCTCGCCAACGGCTTGCCGATCGCTGGGTTCTGCCGCGCCGAACATGGCGGGCATGCGGTCAACGTGGTCGATCCGGAAGCGTTCAACAGCTTCGTGCTTGCCTGGCTGGCGGGCGAAACCGTGCAAGGATAACGCGCATGCAGGTCGGCGTCTTCGTCCCCATCAACAACAATGGCTGGCTGATTTCGGAGACTGCGCCGCAGTACATGCCGTCGTTCGATCTCAACAAGACGATCGCGCAGTCGGCCGAGAAGCACGGGCTCGATTTCCTGCTCTCGATGATCAAGCTGCGCGGGTTCGGCGGCAAGACCGAGTTCTGGGAATATGGCCTCGAGAGCTTCACGCTGATGGCGGGGCTCGCCGCCGTCACCGAAAAGATCAAAATCTTCGCGACCTGCCCGACGCTCGTCATCCCGCCGGCGTTTGCCGCGCGGATGTGCAACACGATCGATTCGATCAGCCATGGACGCTTCGGGCTCAACCTGATCACCGGCTGGCAGCCGCCCGAATATACGCAGATGGGAATGTGGCCGGGCGACGAACATTTCCGCAATCGTTACAAGATGCTCGACGAATATGCGCACATCCTGCGCGAACTGTGGGCCGAGGGTGTCAGCGACTTCAAGGGCGATTACTATCAGATGGAGGACTGCCGCGTCCAACCCAAACCCGACGGCGACATGAAGATCATCTGCGCGGGCTCGTCCGACGAGGGCCTCGCTTTCTCGGCGAAATGGGCGGACTATGCTTTCTGCCTCGGTAAAGGCGTCAACACGCCGACCGCGTTCGCCTCGAACAACAGCCGCCTCGCCGCCGCCACCGCCAAGACCGGGCGCGACGTTTCGATCTTCGTCCTCATCATGATCATCGCCGCCGAGACCGATGAAGCGGCGATGGCGAAATGGCAATCGTACAATGCCGGGGTCGATCTCGACGCGATCGCCTGGCTCGCCGACCAGGGCGCCAAGGACACGCACAATACGGATACCAACGTCCGCCAGCTCGCCGCGCCCGAGGGGGCGGTCAACATCAACATGGGGACGCTGGTCGGGTCGTATGAAAGCGTCGCGCGGATGCTCGACGAGATGGCGGAAGTGCCCAATACCGGCGGCGTGTTGCTGACCTTCGACGATTTCGTCGAGGGCGTGGAGGCGTTCGGCACGCGGATTCAGCCGCTGATGAAGTGCCGGGCGGGGGCGGGAGCCTAACCGCGACCGTCATCCCGGCTTTCGCCGGGATGACGTGATCGTATCGAACGCCAGGCCGTTACATCGGAAACTAGATGGGGTTGGCGCGGCGCAAAAATTGGTCGAAAGAGCATCGCAAAACGGAGAGTATGCCATGCGGATCATCGACCATCACATCGTCGGCCTTTCGGGCGGCGGAGCGACGCGGACCGGCGACGTGTTCGATCCCAACACCGGCCTCGTCCAGGCAAGCGTCAACCTCGGCACGCAGGCGACGCTCGACACCGCGGTCGCCGCCGCGCTGAAGGCGCAGCCGGGCTGGGCGGCAGTCAACCCGCAGCGCCGCGCGCGCGTGATGTTCAACTTCAAGGCGCTGGTCGAAGCGCACATGGACGAGCTCGCGCATCTGCTCTCGTCCGAGCATGGCAAGGTGATCGCCGATTCGAAGGGCGACATCCAGCGCGGGCTCGAGGTCATCGAATTCTGCTGCGGCATCCCGCACGTGCTGAAGGGCGAATATACCCAGGGCGCGGGCCCCGGCATCGACGTCTATTCGATGCGCCAGCCGCTCGGCATCGGCGCCGGCATCACCCCGTTCAACTTCCCGGCGATGATCCCGCTGTGGATGTCGGGCGTGGCGATCGCGACCGGCAACGCCTTCCTGCTCAAGCCCAGCGAGCGCGACCCGTCGGTGCCAGTGCGGCTCGCCGAGCTGTTCGCCGAGGCCGGGCTGCCCGCAGGCATCCTCCAGGTCGTTCACGGCGACAAGGAAATGGTCGACGCGATCCTCGATCATCCCGCGATCAGCGCGGTCAGCTTCGTCGGATCGTCCGACATCGCGCATTACGTCTACAAGCGCGGCGTCGCGGCGGGCAAGCGCGTCCAGGCGATGGGCGGGGCGAAGAACCACGGCATCGTCATGCCCGATGCCGATCTCGATCAGGTCGTCGCCGACCTCTCGGGCGCGGCGTTCGGCTCGGCGGGTGAGCGCTGCATGGCGCTGCCGGTGGTGGTGCCGGTCGGTGAGAAGACCGCTGTCGCGCTGCGCGAGAAACTGATCCCGGCGATCGCGGCGTTGCGCGTCGGCGTTTCGACCGACAACGACGCGCATTACGGCCCGGTGGTCAACGCCGCGCACCGCAGCCGGATCGAGCAGTGGATCCAGACCGGGGTCGACGAAGGCGCTGAGCTGGTGGTCGATGGCCGCGGCTTCGAGCTACAGGGCCATGAGAAAGGCTTCTTCATCGGGCCGTCGCTGTTCGATCACGTCACGCCCGACATGTCGGCCTACAAGGAAGAGATCTTCGGCCCCGTGTTGCAGATCGTCCGCGCCGACGATTTCGAACACGCGCTGCGCCTGCCGAGCGAGCATCAATATGGCAACGGCGTCGCGATCTTCACGCGCAACGGGCACGCCGCGCGCGAATTCGCGGCGCGCGTCAATGTCGGGATGGTCGGCATCAACGTGCCGATCCCGGTGCCGGTCGCGTACCACACCTTCGGCGGCTGGAAGCGCTCGGCGTTCGGCGACACCAACCAGCACGGCATGGAAGGCGTGAAGTTCTGGACCAAGGTCAAGACCGTGACGCAGCGCTGGCCCGACGGTGGCGTCGGTGACGGCGCAAACGCCTTCGTCATCCCGACGATGGGGTGAGCCGATGAAGCGCCGCGTCAGCAGTGGTTCGCCGCTCGAGCCGATCCTCGGATTTTCGCGCGCGGTGCGGACCGGCGGCCAGATCATGGTCGCCGGCACCGCGCCGATCGAGCCCGACGGATCGACCACGCCGGGCGACGCCGCGGCGCAGATGGAGCGCTGCTGCGCGATCGTCGCCAAGGCGATCGCCGATCTCGATGGCGATATCGCTGACACCGTGCGCACGTGCATCTATCTGACCGATCGCGCCGATTTTCCCGCGGTCGCGGCGGTGCATGGCCGCTGGTTCGGCACGGCGCGCCCGGCCACGACGACGCTGATCGTATCGGGTTTCATTCGTCCCGAGTGGCGTGTCGAAATCGAAGCCGAAGTGATGGGCGCGTGATTCGGATCGGCCGGCATAATCCTCCGAAGCTGGGGTGAGGCGCGGCGGGCTCCTCTGGCGGCTGACCCGCAAGCGGCGGCGCGTTGCGGCGGCGGAGCGCGACGCGCGGCTGTATCGCGTCCGGATCGCGCTGCTGGTCGGCGCGATCGTGGTGATCGCGGTGCCGACGGCGATCAGCCTCGAGCGCTCGTTCCCGTGGCGGAACGACGGCAAGCGGATCGCGCTGACCTTCGACGATGTGCCGCGCGGCCCCGGCGCCTTCTACACCCCCGACCAGCGCGCTGCGCTGCTCATCGCCGGGTTGCGCGCGGCTGGTGTCCAACAGGCGGCGTTCTTCGCCAATCCCGGGCGGATCGGGCCCGCCAACCGCGCCGACGAACGCCTCGCCGCTTATGTCGCGGCGGGGCATGTCGTGGGCGATCACACCTTCTCGCACCACGATCTCGCTTCGACAGCGGCGCCGGCGTTCCTAGCGGATATCGACAAGGCCGAGCAGTGGCTCAAGGGCCGGGCAGGGTATCGGCCGTGGTTCCGCTTTCCCGGCCTCAACCAGGGCGGGCGCGATAGGGTCAAGCGCCGCGCAGTGCTCGACGGGCTCGCCGCGCGCGGGCTGCAGATCGCCTGGGTTTCGGTCGACGGCTCCGACTGGAACATCGAAGGGCAGACGATCGCCGCCAGGCGCGCCGGGCGCGCGATCGACGATGTCGCGTTGCGCGACCTCTATGTCGAGACGATGGTGCAATCGGCCGATTTCTCCGACGTGCTGATGCGCCGCACGATGGGACGCACGCCGCCGCAGGTGTTGCTGCTCCATGAGACCGATGTCGCCGCGCGCTATCTGCCCGATCTCGTCGCGGCACTGCGCAAGGATGGTTGGGCGATCGTCACCGCCGACGCCGCCTTTGCCGATCCGGTCTATCACGACACCAGCGACTTCGTCAGCGCGAACGGCACCTTGCCCGAGGCGCTGGCCTGGCGGAAGGGCGTTGGCGGGAAGCTCTATTACGAGCGCAACGACCTGCCGCTCGCCAACCGGCTGTTCGCCGAGCGCGTCCTGCACCGCGCGCCGAGCGCGAGCGTGCCGCTGAGATCGCGCGGCTGCCCGGTGAAACTTCATCCGTGGCGGCGCGTCTGTCCTTCGACGGCGCTAGCCGCGCACCTTCATACCCCTCTAGGGATTGCCGCATGACCGACCAGTTCGACCTCACCGACGACCAGCGCGAGATCCAGGATCTCGCGCGCAAGTTCACCGCCGACCGGATCACCCCGCATGCCGCCGAATGGGACGAGAAGCACATCTTCCCGCGAGAGACGATCAAGGCGGCGGCCGAGCTCGGCTTCGCGTCGATCTACGTGTCGGAGGAATCGGGCGGGATCGCGCTCGGGCGGCTCGAGGCGGCGCTGATCATGGAGGCGATGGCCTATGGCTGTCCCTCGACCTCGGCGTTCATCAGCATCCACAACATGGCGGCGTGGATGATCGACCGGTTCGGATCGCAGGGCGTGAAGGACAAATATCTGCCCTCGCTCGTCACGATGGACCGGATCGCCAGCTACTGCCTGACCGAACCGGGCTCGGGCTCGGACGCGGCGGCGCTCAAGACCAAGGCGGTCCGCGATGGCGACGATTACATCGTCACCGGCTCGAAGCAGTTCATCTCGGGCGCGGGCGAGAATGAGGTGTACGTCACGATGGTGCGTACCGGCGTCGAGGGGCCAAAGGGTATTTCGTGCCTGGTGATCGAGAAGGACATGCCCGGCGTCAGCTTCGGTGCGAACGAGCGCAAGCTCGGCTGGCATTCGCAGCCGACGCGGCAGGTGACCTTCGACGGCGTGCGCGTGCCCGCCGAGAACCTCGTCGGCGGCGAGGGCGAGGGGTTCCGCATCGCGATGATGGGGCTCGACGGCGGGCGGCTCAACATCGGCGCCTGCTCGCTCGGTGGGGCGCAGCGCTGCCTTGACGAGGCGATCGCCTATGCGCGCGACCGCAAGCAGTTCGGCACCGCGATCGCCGATTTCCAGAACACGCAGTTCATGCTTGCCGACATGGCCACCGAATTGGAGGCGGCGCGCGCCCTGCTCTACATGGCGGCGGCTAAGGTGACGGCGAACGCGCCCGACAAGACCAAGTTCGCGGCGATGGCCAAGCGGCTTGCGACTGACACCGGATCGGCGGTCGCAGACCGGGCGCTGCAACTGCACGGCGGGTACGGCTATCTGATGGACTATCCGATCGAACGCTTCTGGCGCGACCTGCGCGTGCATTCGATCCTCGAGGGGACCAACCAGGTGATGCGGATGATCGTCGGCCGCGAATTGACGCGGCAATGAGCGACGTCCTCACCACAATCGAAGGGCGCGTTGGCCGCATCCGCCTCAACCGGTCCAAGGCGCTCAACGCGCTGACGACCGCGATGTGCGAAGCCATGCTCGCCGCGCTCGACAGCTGGCGCACCGACCCCGCGATCGAAGTCATCCTTCTCGACCACGCCGAAGGCCGCGGCTTCTGCGCGGGCGGCGACATCCGCATGCTCGCCGAGAGCGGTGCGGGCGACGGCGCCGACGCGCGACGCTTTTTCCACACCGAATACCGCCTCAACCATCGCCTCTTCGCCTACGCCAAGCCGACAGTCGCGTTCATGGACGGGATCACGATGGGCGGCGGGGTCGGGCTCGCTTGCCCGTGCGACCACCGCATCGCGACCGAGAACACCAAGTTGGCGATGCCCGAGACCGGGATCGGCCTGTTCCCCGATGTCGGCGGCGGCTGGTATCTGTCGCGGCTGCCGGGACGGATCGGCCAGTATCTCGCGCTGACCGGGCACCGGCTCGACGGTGCCGAGTGCCTCGCGCTGGGCCTCGCCACGCACTATCTGCCAAGTGCAGCGCTCGAAGACGCCAAGGCGCGGATCGCGGCTGACCCTGCGACGCTGGCGGCAACACTTGCTGACCTGGCCACGTCTCCGCCCGAAGCGCGGATCCTCGCGCATCGGGCCGACATCGACCGTCTGTTTGCCTCTGACGTGCTCGAGGACATCTACATCGCGCTTGATGCCGATGGCGGCGATTGGGCGCTTAAGCAGCTCGCCACGCTGAAAACCAAGTCGCCGCAGACGATGAAGGTCTCGCTCCGCCTGCTCCGCGAAGGCGCGACGATGCCGACCTTCGAAGACGAGATGCGCCAGGAATATGCCGTCGGCGCGCATGTCGTGCAGCGGCACGATTTCCTCGAGGGCGTCCGCGCGGTGATCGTCGACAAGGACAATGCTCCGCGCTGGGACCCAGCGGAGCCCGAGGGCGTGAGCCCCCATGTGCTCGACCAGATTTTCGCCCCGCTGCCCGCTGCCGAGGAATGGACGCCCGGCTGATCGTCGCCCCGGCGCAGGCCGGGGCCGCTCTGCATTCGCGCGTGGCAGGCGTCGCGCGCACCACCCAACGGCCCCGGCCTTCGCCGGGGCGACGGAGAGACAAATGACCTACGAAACCCTCCTCGTCGAACAGCGCGGGCGCGTGACACTCGTCACGCTCAACCGCCCGCAGGCGCTCAATGCGCTCAACAGCCAGATCCTCGCCGATCTGCTCGCGGCGATGGCGGCGTTCGATGCCGATCCGTCGCAGGGCTGCGCGGTCATCACCGGCAGCGAGAAGGCCTTCGCCGCCGGCGCCGACATCAAGGAGATGCAGGCGCAGGGCTTCGCCGACATGTACGCGCATGATTTCTTCGCGGGTTGGGATCGTTTCACCAAGACGCGCAAGCCCGTCATCGCGGCGGTGTCGGGCTATGCGCTCGGCGGCGGATGCGAGCTGGCGATGATGTGCGACTTCATCCTCGCCGCCGACTCGGCCAAGTTCGGCCAGCCCGAGATCAAGCTTGCGGTTTCGCCCGGCATGGGCGGATCGCAGCGCCTGACGCGCGCGGTCGGCAAGGCCAAGGCGATGGAGCTGTGCCTCACCGGCCGGATGATGGACGCCGCCGAAGCCGAGCGTGCGGGACTCGTCTCGCGCGTCGTGCCGGCGGCCGAGCTGGTCGAGGAAGCGGTCAAGACCGCGACGACGATCGCCGGGATGGCGCCGCTCGCCGTGCTGGCGAACAAGGAGATGGTCAATGCGGCGTTCGAGACGAGCCTGAGCATGGGCGTGCAGTTCGAGCGGCGGCTGTTCCATGCGCTGTTCGGGACGGACGACCAGAGCGAGGGGATGAGCGCGTTCGTTGAAAAGCGTGCTGGGACGTGGACGGGGAAGTGACGGCAATCCCCCTCCCGCTTGCGGGAGGGGCTAGGGGAGGGGCGTGCCTCAAGCGATGCGCAAGCCGCCACTGCCCTCCCCCAACCCCTCCCGCAAGCGGGAGGGGAGTAAGAAGAAGTAGGAGAGAGACATGACACGCATCGCTTTCATCGGCCTCGGCAACATGGGCGGCGGGATGGCCGCGAACCTCGCCAAGGCCGGCCACGACGTCCGCGCCTTCGATCTGTCGGCAGACGCGCTCGACCGCGCTACGGCCGCCGGCTGCCTGCCCGCCGCCTCCGCGGCCGAGGCCGCTGACGGCGCCGAGGCGATCGTCACGATGCTGCCCGCCGGCACACATGTCGAAGCCGTCTATGCCGACCTGTTCGCCGCTGACATTGGGCCATCGACGCTGCTGCTCGACTGCTCGACGATCGACGTCGCCACCGCCAAGCGTGTCGCCGAGGCGGCGCAGGCCAAAGGCCTCACCGCGGTCGACGCCCCCGTCTCGGGCGGGATCGGCGCCGCCAATGCCGGCACGCTGACCTTCATGGTCGGGGGCAGTGCGGAAGCCTTCGCGCGCGCGCAGCCGATCCTGGCGGCGATGGGCAAGGCGGTGATCCACGCTGGCGCCAACGGCACCGGCCAGGCCGCCAAGATCGCCAACAACATGCTGCTCGGCGCGACAATGGTCGCGACGTGCGAGGCGTTCCTGCTCGCCGAGAAGCTCGGGCTCGACCCGCAGACCTTCTACGACATTTCGAGCGTCGCCTCGGGGCAGAGCTGGTCGATGACGAGCTATTGCCCGGTCCCCGGCGTCGGTCCGGACACGCCTGCCGATCACGACTATCAGGGCGGCTTCGCCACCGCCTTGATGCTCAAGGACCTCAAGCTCGCCGCTGCCGCCGCCGGCGATACCGGTGCCGACACGCCGATGGGCGCGAAAGCCGCCGAACTGTACCAGCGCTTTGCCGATGCCGGGCAGGGTGGGCTCGATTTCTCGGCGATCTTCCGGATGTTGCGCGGCTGAGCGGGCGGCAATATCCTTAACCCGCTCCTAACGCTTGGGTGCTACCCATGCCGGTGATGTTCCATGACACCGCCCTAGCGCGCGCGGCGCGTGCCGCCGACCCGCGACCCGCCTCGGCGGTGAGCACGGGCTGTGGGCTGGCCGGGCTGGCCGGCCTGTTCGCCTGGGTCGCGGTCGCGCGCTATGTCGGCATGGACGGCCCCTATGCCGCGCTGGTCAACATCGCGGCGTGTGCGGTGCCGATGGTGCTTTGGGCGGTGCTGGTCGACAAGGTCCACCGCCGCGCTTCGACCGGAATCGACTGGTCCGCGCCCAAACCGTGGCGCGAGACACTCGATCTTTCGCTCACCAAGCTCGCCGGGCTGTGGCTGACCTGGGCCGGGATCGCGCTGATCTATGGCACCGAGCGCTTCTACTGGACCAACCAATGGGGCGGCTTCCCGTTCGCGATGCAGTGTTTCGGCGTCGCCGCGCCGGTGCTGTTCATTGGATCGATCCTCTATATACCGTGGGTCGACCGCCGGCTCGAACAGCCCAAGGACGGCTGCTGGGCGCTCGGCGCATGGCTGATGGGACTCGACGAGCCGATCGACCGTGCGGCGATCTACAACCATCTGCGCAGCTGGGGGGTGAAGGCATTCTTCCTCGCCTTCATGCTGGCGGTGGTGCCGCCGGGCTTTGCCGGTTTCATCCGCGGCAATCTGTCCGAGGTGCTGCACAACCCAGTCGCGCTCGCCAATTGGCTGATCGGATTCATGTTCGTGATCGACTGCGCGTTCGCGACCGCGGGCTATATCCTGACATTCCGCCCGCTCGATTCGCACATCCGCAGCGCCAACCCGTTCGCCGCGGCGTGGATGGCGGCGCTGATCTGCTATCCGCCCTTCACGCTGATGGCAGATAACGGGCCGCTCGATTATCATCCCGGCAGCTATGGGTCGGATGGCTGGTCGACATGGTTCGCCGGGCATCCGGCGATCCTGATCCCGATCGGTGTGGTGCTGATCGGCCTCACTGCGATCTACGCCTGGGCGACGGTGGCGTTCGGCTTTCGCTTTTCGAACCTGACCAATCGCGGGATCCTGACGCACGGGCCCTACGCTTTCTCGCGCCATCCGGCGTATCTGTCGAAGAACCTGTTCTGGTGGATTTCGACGATCCCGTTCCTCACGACGGGTTCGTTCGTCGATGCGGCGCGCGCGACGATCCTGATGGGGGTGGTCAGTGGCGTCTATTACTGGCGCGCCAAGACCGAGGAGCGGCATCTGGGGATGGACCCGGACTATCAGGTCTACACGCAATGGATGGCGCGCAACGGCGCGGTGCCGCGCGTCTTCGCGAAAATCTTCGGGGTTTGGGGGACGCCTGCAGCCGCGGACCCGGCGGTCCAGCCTCGTCCGGAGTAGACTCGAGAGTGAGACGATGACCCCGGGACTAAGCCGGGCGCAGGATTTCCTTGCCGGTCATGGGATCGCAAAGGGTGACATTCTCCGCAGCCTTGATCCGCCAGTCGCCGTCGCGGCGGGTAGCGACCGCAAGGATCAGCGTGTCGGCCTGATGTGGTCCTGACGGATGCGCGGCACCAGCGGTGAGCCGCGTCCAGAAGTGCAGGATCGCGGTCTCCTCGCCGATCCATTCGATATCCGCCGGATCCACCTGTAGCGTCGAATCGCGATAGATCGTCGTGTGGATGAAAGTGTGTCCGGCGACGATCTCGTCGATCCCGCGCCAATAGGTCGCGAAGCGGTTCACGAAGGTCGCATCGGTATGAAATACCGCGCCGAATGCGGCCATATCATGCGCGTTCCACGCGGCCTCGAACCGTTCGGGAATACCGTTCGGATGATCGACCATCGGCACCCCTGCACCACGATGTCCTAGAACCGAAGCGCCTTGTACACCTTCGAAACGTCGCCGTCCCATGCGCCGTGATACGCGTCGAGCAGCAGCTGCGCCGGCACCTTGCCGCTGCGGACAATCTCGCGCAGTGGGTCGAGGAAGCCCGTCTCGTTGCTGCCGCTCGCGTCGGTGCGATTGCGTGCGCTGAGGCCGGCGCTCGAGATGTCGACGACCTGGCCCGCGATATCGCGCAGCGTGCGCCCGCCCGCCACGGGCGCATCGAGGCCCATCTTCGGCACCGCATCGCGCAAGCGTTGGCGCTCGTCGATCGTCCAATCCTTGACGAGGTCCCATGCCGCATCGAGCGCACCCTGATCGTAGAGCAACCCGACCCACAGGGCCGGCAGCGCGCAGATCTTGTTCCAGGGGCCACCGTCGGCGCCGCGCATCTCGAGGAAGGTCTTGAGCCGCACTTCGGGGAAGGCGGTCGAGAGATGATCGGTCCAGTCGTCGAGCGTCGGCTTCTCGCCCGGCAGCACCGACAGCTCGCCCTTCAGGAAATCGCGGAACGACAGGCCCGCGGCATCGATATATTTGCCGTCGCGGTAGACGAAGTACATCGGCACATCGAGCGCATAGTCGGTATAACGATCGTAGCCGAAACCGTCCTCGAACACGAACGGCAGCATGCCGGTGCGCGCCGGATCGGTGTCCGACCAGATATGGCTGCGATACGACAGCATGCCGTTGGGCTTGCGCTCGGTGAAGGGCGAATTGGCGAACAGCGCCGTTGCCAGCGGCTGAAGCGCCAGGCCGACGCGAAACTTCTTCACCATGTCGGCTTCGGAGGCGTAATCGAGGTTTACCTGGATCGTGCAGGTGCGCAGCATCATGTCGAGCCCCATCGATCCGACGCGCGGCATGTGGCGCAGCATGATCGCGTAGCGGCCCTTGGGCATGATCGGCAGCTCGGCGCGGGTCTTGTCGGGCCACATCCCCATGCCGAGGAACCCGATGCCGAACTTCTCGCCGATCGCCTTGACCTGTTCGAGATGGCGGCCGGTTTCGGCGCAGGTCTGGTGAAGGTTCTCGAGCGGCGCGCCCGACAGCTCGAACTGGCCCGCGGGCTCGAGGCTGATCGAGCCGTCCGCCCCGGTCATCGCGATGACGTTTTCGGTGCCGTCGGGGCCGCGCTCGGTCACCGGCGCCCAGCCGAAGCTCTCGAGCTCTTTCAGCAGGTCGCGGATGCCGCCCTTTTCGGTGTAGCTCGGCGCATGGTGGTCGCTGTCGGCATAGACGAACTTTTCATGCTCGGTGCCGATCCGCCAGCGGTCGGCGGGCTTTTCGCCGCGCGCGAAGCTCGCGACGAGCTGGTCGCGCGATTCGATCAGGGGCGAGCTTTTGATGGTGTCTGGGCGCGTTGTCATATCCGCGCCTTAGCGCTGCGATTGCCCGCCCGCCAGCGGGTTTCGAAAGGCTACCAATCCCCTCGGGATGCCATCCACAGCGCGACCGCGGCGGCGGCTGCGGTATCGGCGCGCAGGATACGCGGACCAAGCCCGATCGCGACCGCGCCGGGCACCGCGCGGATCGCCGCGCGCTCGTCATCGTCGAAGCCGCCTTCGGGCCCGATCAGGATCGCGGCCGAGGCGGGGGCCTTGCGCATCGCCTCGAGCGCCGGCGCGCCACCGGTCTCGTCGGCGAAGAACAGCGCGCGTTCGGCGGGCCAGTCGCGGAGCAAGGCGGTGAGCTTTACCGGCTCGGCAAGCTCGGGCACCGCGGTGCGGCCGCATTGCTCGGCCGCCTCGATCATGTGCGCGCGCAGGCGATCGCCGTTGAGCCGGTCGACCACGGTGCGCCGCGTCAGCACGGGGATGAGCCGCGCGACGCCGAGCTCGCAGGCCTTCTCGGCGACCCAGTCGATCCGGCCCTTCTTGATCGGTGCAGCGCAGAGCCACAGATCGGGCACGTGCTCGGGTTCGCGGAGCTGCTCGGTGACGTCGAGCATCAGCTCGCGCCTGGCGACGCTCGCCGCGACGCCGAGCCATTCGCCCGAATGGCCGTCGAACAGTTTGACAGGATCGCCCGGCTTCATCCGCATCACGCTGCCGAGATAATGCGCCTGCGGGCCATCGACGCGGAGCGGGCCGAGAGCGAGCGGGGTCTCGACGAACAGGCGCGGCGTCGATTGCGGCGGCCAGGCGGGGGTAGCGGGCATGGCGGCGTGGTAGGGGGTTGGGGGGTGGTTTGCTACCCCAACGCGAGGTGTTCCAATTCCTTCCCTTGGCGGGGGAGAATTGCGTGGCGCGATCTGCTTGACTCGATTGACCCCAACACGCGCTGTTTGCGACGGCGATCGTTTCCTTTTTGTGCTAACGCACCCGTGCAGGTCCAACGATTTCAGGGACCTTACTGGTCATACCATAACCGCCGGGTTGTAGGACAGAGCCAGGTCCGCTTTCGCTCACTATCGGTCGTTGCATTGACGCATTACGTTGCGGCTATGGAGCCACCTTGGACTGCTTTTCCCGACATTTCGGCCTCATCGATCGGATGGCGGATGGGGCCGGGTGAAGACTATTATGATCAATTTTATCAATGGTATTCGAACCTGTCGGCAAGCGAACAGGGCGACTATGCTCTAAGAAATCCTGTTCCTGACGATTGGATCGATCTCTACCAGACAATCAAGGATCATCCTTGGCTGTAGTGGCAGCTAACCACCAGTTTCGGTCGTCACAGCACGCCCGAGACTACCGCCGCCGCCACATCGCGCGCACCCCGAGCGCCACCATCCCCAGCGCCAGCGCCGCCAGGATCGCCCAGCCCGCCATCACGCCGATACCGCGCGCGAGCGCCCAGAGCAGAGCTTCGAAGAACCGTCCGATCGCGACGGAGAGATGTACCATGCTGTCCGCCTGTGCTGTCCGGCCCGGAAGGGGGTTGGCCTCCTATCGCGACCGAGCATGGCGAAGTCGAGGCGGCTGTCCGTCGCCCGTCGCGTCGTGCAGGCCGGCGTGATAGTGTTTGAGCGGTCGCACAACAGCGTTTCCGCAATCTTTCCGCGCGGGTATGAGCGGGGCCATGACCTCCGCTGATCGCATCTCCGCCGACCTGACCCCCGATACCGAGCATCGCGGGCTCGTCGGGCTGCTCCCGCGCCGCGCCCGATCGTTCGCGCTGCTCGCGCGGTTCGACCGGCCGATCGGCTGGTGGCTGCTGTTCTGGCCGGGCGCGTGGGGCGTTGCGCTCGCAGGCGGGGCGGTGACGCGCTGGGATCTGATCGCGTGGCTGCTGCTCGGCAGCATCGCGATGCGCGGGGCGGGGTGTGTGTTCAACGATATCGTCGATCGCGATCTCGACCGGCAGGTGGCGCGCACGCGCAGCCGCCCGCTGGCGAGCGGCGCGGTGTCGCTCAAGGCGGCATGGGCCTGGCTCGTCGCGCTCAGCCTGATCGGGCTGGTCGTGCTGCTGCAACTCCACCTCTATGCCGCGGTCGTTGCGGTCGCGAGCCTCGCGCCGGTCGCCGCGTATCCCTTCATGAAGCGGATCACCTGGTGGCCGCAGATCTGGCTCGGCCTCGTCTTTTCCTGGGCGGCGCTGGTCGGGTGGAGCGACGTGGCGGGTGCGCTCACCCCGCCGGGGCTGCTGCTCTATGCGGGGTCGATCTGCTGGGTGGTCGGCTACGACACCATCTACGCATTGCAGGACCGCGAGGACGATGCGCTGATCGGCATCCGCTCGTCGGCGCTGCGCATGGGCCGCCGGGTCCGGCTCGGCGTCGGGCTGTTCTATGCCGCAGCGCTGGCACTGTGGGGGGCGGCGATCTGGGTGTTGCGGCCCGATGGGCTGGCGCTGCTCGCCTTGCTGCCGGTGGCGGGGCATTTCGTCTGGCAGGTGGTGACGCTTGCGCCCGACGATGGCGCGGGCGCGCTGCAGCGATTTCGTTCGAACCGGTTCGCCGGGTTGCTGATGTTTCTCGCGTGCGTCGTCGTCGGGACGCCGTGGCCGTATTGATCCCCTCCCTCCGCTGAGGGGCGGGGCGGAGATGAGGTTGCACGCGTGCCCGCCCGCACCTAAGTCCGCAGCCATGCTGACTCCAGACCAAGCCCGCGATCGCGCTGCCGATATCGTCACTCGTGCGAAGGCGGCGGGCGCCGATGCCGCCGATGCGGTCTATGCCGCCGATACCTCGCTCGACATTGCCGTCCGGCTCGGCGCGCTCGAGGATGTCGGACGTTCGGAAAGCGCCGAACTGGGGCTGCGCGTGTTCGTCGGCAAGCGCTCGGCGAGCGTTTCTACCTCAGACCTGTCGGCCGATGCGCTGTCCGCGCTGGTCGAGCGGGCGATCGCGATGGCGCGCGAGGCGCCCGAGGATGCCTGGGCCGGGCTCGCACCCGCCGATCGGCTGATGCACGGCGCGCCGCCGCTGCTCGATCTCGACGATCTGGCGCGCTGTGGCGACGAAGCCTCGCCCACGGAACTGCGCGCTGCGGCGCAGGCGGCGGAAGATGCCGCGCGCGCGGTTCCCGGCGTGACCAACAGCGAAGGGGGTTCGGCCAGCGCGGCACGCTCGATCTGGGCGCTCGCCACCAGCCACGGGTTCGCCGCGGCCTATGCCACGACCGGCTACGGCCTGTCGGCGAGCGTGCTGGCGGGCGAGGGCGGCGCGATGGTACGCGATTACGCCTATAGCTCGAAGCGGCACCGCGCGGCGCTCGACGATCCCGCCGAGATCGGCACGCGCGCGGGCAATCGCGCCGTGGCGCGCGTCAATCCCGGGCGGCTTGCCAGCGGGCCGATGAGCGTGGTGTTCGATCCGCGCGTGGGGTCGAGCCTGCTCGGCCATCTGATTGGCGCGATCTCGGGCCAGGCGATCACGCGCAAGACCAGCTTCCTGCTCGATGCGCTCGGCACGCAGGTGTTCTCGAGCGGTGTCACGGTGCTCGACGATCCGCATCTGCCGCACGGCCTGCGCTCGCGCCCGTTCGACGGCGAGGGGCTGCCCGTTTCGCCGATGGCGATCATCGAGGCGGGAATGCTCGAGGCGTGGCTGCTCGACAGCGCGTCCGCGCGGCAATTGGGGCTCGAACCGACCGGGCACGCTGCGCGCGGCGTCGGCGGCGCGCCAGGCGTGTCGACAAGCAACCTCCACATGGCCGCGGGCGATCTTCCGCCCGGGACCTTGATCGAGGACATCGCCAACGGCGTGCTCGTCACCGAACTGATCGGGATGGGCGTCAACGGCGTCACGGGCGATTACAGCCGCGGTGCCGCCGGCTTCCGGATCGAGAACGGCATCGTCACCGGGCCGGTCGCCGAATTCACCATCGCGGGCAATCTGAAGGACATGTTTCGCGAACTGACCCCCGCGAACGATCTCGAATTCCGCTACGGGATCAACGTGCCGACGATCCGGATCGACGGGATGACGGTGGCGAGTGGCTGAGACCGGGCCTGCTGATCTTGGGCTTGCCGATGCGGTAGCGGCGGTCGCGGCCGAGGCGGGCGCGCTCGCGCTGCGGCATTGGCGGACCGACTTCGCGCGGTGGGAAAAGGCGCCGAACGACCCGGTCAGCCAGGTCGATCTCGACGTCAACACGCTGCTTCACGCGCGGCTGTCGGCCTTGTTGCCCGATGCAGGCTGGCTGTCCGAGGAAACCGCCGACAATGCCGATCGGCTCGCCTGTGGGCGGGTGTGGGTGGTCGATCCGATCGACGGCACGCGCGACTATATCCGCGGGCGCGATGGCTGGGCGGTCTCGGTCGCCTTGGTGGAGCAGGGCCGCGTGACGATCGGCGTGCTCGACGCCCCCGCGCGCGGCGACATTTTCCGGGCGGCGCTGGGGCAGGGGGCGACCCGCAACGGCGTGGCGATCCGCGTCGGCGACCGGTGCGTGTTCAGCGGGTCGCGCGTGCCGACCGACGGCTTGCCCAATGTGGACAGCGATCTCGTCGTGGTGGCCAAGCCCAATTCGATCGCCTTGCGGATCGCGATGGTCGCGGCGGACGAGGCCGATCTCGTCGCGACGCTGCGCTGGGGCTATGAATGGGACATCGCCGCCGCGGCGCTGATTGCCGCCGAGGCGGGCGCCAGTGTGACCGACGCGTTCGGTGCGCCGCTTGCGTTCAATACGGCGAGCGCGCAGGCGTTCGGCGTGCTCGCGACGACGCCCGGGATTCACGCCGCCGCGGTCGAGCGGCTGAGCGAGCGGGCACGGACGCTGTCGGCATGAGCGGACCCAGTCGCCGCGGCGACGCCGTCGGCGCGATGCGTTCGACGATCCGTGTTTGCGCCGTCGCGCTCCTGCTGACCGCCTGTTCGCCGGGCGACGACAAGGAAGCGCGCCGCCGCGCCGCCGGACCTGCGCCTTCGCCGGCGGCGCTGTTGCGCGTTGCGAGCGCGTCCGCCGGCGAAAAGGTGTTCGGTCAGTGCTTTGCCTGCCATTCGATCGACGCTTCTGCCGCCGATCGCAGTGGGCCGAACCTGTTCGGCGTGATGGGCGCGCCCGTCGGGCAGCGCCGCCCGCGCTTTCCCTATAGCGGAGCGCTGCAGGCGGCGGGCGGCACCTGGACGCCCGCGCGGATGGACGCATGGCTTACCAACCCCAAGGCGATGGTGCCTGGCACCGCGATGGGGTTCGCAGGGCTCGCCGACCCGCTCGATCGGGCTGACGTGATCGCCTATCTGCAGAAGCAGCACTGATGCCGGCGCTCGCTAGAGCGAGCGCCCGATCAGCTCCTTCATGATCTCGTTGGTGCCGCCGAAGATCCGCGTGACACGCGCGGCGCGCCAGGCGCGGGCGATCGGATATTCGTTCATATAGCCCGCGCCGCCATGAAGCTGGAGGCAGGCGTCCATCACTTCCCATTGCAGGTCGGTGTGCCACAGCTTGGCCGCGGCGCCCTCCTCGTTGGTCAGTTCGCCCTTCAAATGCCGCGCGATCGCCCAGTCGAGATGCGCCCAGCCGACCTGCAGCTTGGCCTTGAGATCGGCGAGCACGAAGCGGGTGTTCTGGAAGTCAAACACCATTCCGGCAAAGGCCTTGCGCGTCTTGGTGAACTCGACCGTCTCGTCGAGCGCTTTTTGCGCCGAGGCCTGGACCGACACCGCGATCGAGAGGCGTTCCTGCGGCAACTGGCTCATCAGATAGATGAAGCCCTTGCCCTCTTCGCCGAGGCAGTTGGTCATCGGCACGCGGACGTCCTCGAAGAACAGCTCGGATGTGTCGGCTGCCTCCTGGCCGATCTTGTCGAGCTTGCGGCCCTTGCTGAACCCGTCGCGGTCGCTTTCGACCAGGATGATCGACATGCCTTTCCAGGCGGGCCTGGCGTCGGGATCGGTCTTGGCGACGACCAGCGTCAAATCGGTATTCTGGCCGTTGGTGATGTAGGTCTTCGAACCGTTGATGACGTAGTGGTTGCCGTCCTTCTTCGCGGTCGTGCGGATCGCCTGCAGGTCGGAGCCGGTGCCCGGCTCAGTCATCGCGATTGCGGTGATGACGTCGCCCGAGACCATCTTCGGCAGCCACTGCTTCTTCTGCTCTTCCGAGCCATAGGTTTCGATATAGCCCGCGACGATGTCCGACTGGAGCGAGAAGCCGGCGGGGACGCCGTTATACGCCATCTCCTCGTCGACGATCGCGTTATAGCCGAAGTCGAGTCCGAGCCCGCCATACGCCTCGGGCGCGGTCGGACAGAGCATGCCGATCTCGCCCGCCTTCATCCAGAAGTCCTTCGGGACGAGGCGCTCCTCCTCCCATTTGGTGACGTGCGGCACGCCTTCCTTCTGCAGGAACTGGCGGACCGTCTGGCGGAACGCCTCATGGTCTTCGGTATAAGCGAAGCGGCCGGCGACGGTGTCGAGCGAGGACATTTCGGACTCTCCTAGGTTTCGCGTTGCAACGCGTTTTTTTGACGGTGTGCGGGGCGTTGACGCTTCCGTCAAGCGGGTTGCGCTCGACACGTTCGGCAGCAGAGCTATGCTCTGGGGAAACATTCAGGAGAGCGCATGTGAAACTGGCCAGCCTCAAATCCGGGCGCGACGGCAAGCTCGTCGTCGTATCGAACGATCTCGCCTGGTACGCCGATGCCGGACACATCGCGCCGACGCTGCAGGCCGCGCTCGACGATTGGGACCGCGTACTGCCCGACCTGCAGAACCTCGCGATCGACCTCGAGCATGAGACGATCCCGATGCAGCGCTTCCACGAACACAAGGCGGCAGCGCCGCTGCCGCGTGCGTATCAATGGGCCGATGGCTCGGCCTATGTGAACCATGTCGCGCTGGTACGGCAGGCGCGCGGGGCGGAGATGCCCGAGACCTTCTGGCATGATCCCTTGATGTATCAGGGCGGGTCGGACGGGTTCCTGGGACCGCGCGAGGCGATCTCGCTCGCAGATGAAAGCTGGGGCTGCGATTTCGAGGGCGAGGTCGTCGTCGTCACCGGCGACGTCGCGCAGGGCGCGAGCCGCGAGGATGCGCTGGCGGCGGTGCGGCTCGTCGGGCTGACCAACGACGTCTCGCTCCGCAACCTCATTCCGGGCGAACTCGCCAAGGGTTTCGGCTTCTTCCAATCGAAGCCCGCCAGCGCCTTCTCGCCGGTGTTTGTCACCCCCGATTCGCTCGGCGACTGGTGGCAGGACGGCAAGCTGCATCGCACGCTGATGGTCGATCTCAACGGACAGCCGTTCGGGCGCGTCGCGGCGGGGGCCGACATGACCTTCGATTTCGGCACGCTGATCGCCCACGCCGCAAAGACGCGTGCGCTGGGCGCGGGGACGATCGTCGGGTCGGGCACGGTCTCGAACCGCGATAGCGATGGCGGGCCGGGAAAGCCGATCGCTGCGGGCGGGGTCGGTTATGCTTGCCTGGCCGAATTGCGCACGGTCGAGACGATCGTCAGCGGGTCGCCGATCACGGGGTTCCTCAAGGCGGGCGACACGGTGCGGATCTGGGCCGAGGACGACAAGCACCATCCGATCTTCGGGACGATCGAGCAGACTGTGGGCGACGCCGCCTAAGATTGGCTCAGGCGGGGCGGGGCGGCGGTTGGATCCGCTCGAACGGGAGCAGCAGCGGCTGCTCCCCAGGCCGTCCCGCGCCATGCGGTAATGCCATAGACGCTGGCCAGAGCGTCCTCGGTCAGTACGGCATCGGCAGGACCGTCGGCGACGAGCCGTCCGTGGTCAAGCAGCAGCAAGCGATCGCAGAAGCGCGCCGCGATCGAGAGATCGTGCAGCACGACGACGATCAGCGCCCCGCCGCGGGCCTGATCGCGCAGCAGCCCCATCACGTCGAGCTGATGCCCGGGGTCGAGCGCGGTCAACGGCTCGTCGGCGATCAAGGCGGGCGCGCCGGTCGCGAGCGCGCGCGCGAGCATGACGCGCGCGCGCTCGCCGCCCGACAGATCGGTGGCGGTACGATCGGCGAGATGCGCCGTGCCGGTGTCGCGCAGCGCCCCGTCGATCGCGGCCTGATCGGCCGCGCCGATCCGCGAGAAGGGCCCGAGATGCGGCAGCCGCCCGAGCCCGACGAGCCGCGCGACGCTGAGCGGCCAGTGCAGCGCATAGGCCTGCGGCAGATAAGCGATATGGCGCGCGATCTCCGCGCTGCCGAGCGTCGCCACGTCGGCGCCATCGATCGTCACGCGCCCCGCTGCGGCAGGTAGGAGCCCGAGCAGCGCGCGCGCCAGCGTCGATTTGCCTGCGCCGTTGGGGCCGATCACGCCGATCAGCGCGCCGCGCTCGAGCGTCACGTCGAGCGTGTCGAGCACGCGGCGGCCGCCAAGCTCGACCGAGAGCGCTTGCGTCGCGATCATCACCACAAGCGGCGCTCCCGCAGCAGGTAATGGAGGAAAACGGGGACGCCGAGGAAGGCGGTCAGCACGCCGAGCTTGAGCGGGGTGGCGGTCGGCACGAGCCGCGTGCCGAGGTCCGCAAAGGTCAGCAGTGCCGCCCCGGCGAGCGCCGAGGGGATCAGGATCGCCGACGGGCTGCGATCGGTGCGCGGGCGGACGAGGTGCGGCACGATCAGGCCGACGAAACCGATGCTCCCCGCGACCGCGACGACCCCGCCGATCCCGATCGCGATGCCGAGCATCAGCCGCAACCGGACGCGCGGGAGGTCAACGCCGAGCGTGCGCGCCGCATCCTCGCCGAGCGACAGCGCGTCGAGCGCGCGACCGTCCCACCAGAGCAGCATCATGCCGATCGCGACGCACGGCAACGCGATCCACACGTCGCCGAAGCTGCGATCCTCGAGGCTGCCGAGCAGCCACGTCGTGATCTCCATCGCCGCGAACGGATTGGGCGCGAGGTTGAGCGCGAGATTGATCCCCGCGCCTGCCACGGTCGCGACCGCGACGCCTGCGAGGATCAGGCTCAGCGTGCTCTCGCCACGCCGCGACAGCCACATCAGCGGGAGCAGCGACAGCAATGCGCCGGTAATCGCGAGCAGCGGCAGCACGACCGGGTGCGTGCTCGCCAATTGCCAATAGATCGCGATCACCGCGCCCAGCGCGGCGACGCTCGACACGCCGAGCACGCCCGGATCGGCGAGCGGATTACGCAGATAGCCCTGCATCGACGCGCCGCCCATGCCGAGCATCGCGCCGACCAGCAGACCGAGCAGCGCGCGCGGCAGGCGGAGCTGGAACAGGATCGCACGGACGATCGGATCGCCATGGCCGGTCAGTGCCGCCCACAGCGTCGCCGCCGAGAGCTGCGCCGGCCCGACCAGCAGCGACGCGATCCCCGCCACGATCGCCAGCACCACCAGTACGGGAATGAGCCGCACGGCATTGCGCGCGGGCAGAAGGTTCGGCACGGCAGACCTCGCTCAGGATCGGTCGGGCCCGTCGCGCAGGGTCTGGGCGCCTCGGCCAGCCGTAGCCGCGCGGCGGCGGAAAGCGAAGGAAATCGAACGTGCGCCTTGCTCGGATCCTGCTGGCACTCGGAAGCCTTGCGTTGCTGGGCGCGACGCGTCCCGCGCCGGGGCCGCACCGGATCGTCTCGCTCAACCTGTGCGCCGACCAGTTGCTCGTCTGCCTCGCCGATCGGTCGCAGATCGTCGCACTGACCGAATGGGCGCGCGATCCCGAACTTTCGGCGGTCGTGGCGCAGGCGCGCGTCCTCCCCTTCACGCATCGCAGTGCCGAGGAAGTGATGGCGCTGCGGCCCGATCTCGTGATCGGCGCGCCGTTCCAGACCCGCGCGGTGCTCGCGCCGCTCAAGGCGCAGGGCCTGACGCTGCTCGAGTTGCCGCGTGGCGAGGGGGTGGCGGCGATCGAAACGTCGATCACCACGCTGGCGGCGGCGGTCGGCCATCCCGAACGGGGGGTGCGGATGATCGCGCAGATGCGCCGCGCCCTCGCGTCCGTCGGGCCGCCGCCGGGTCGCGGTCGTGTCGCTGCCTATTATCAGCGGCAGGGGTATCTTACAGGGACGGGAACACTGGTGGACGAGATGTTCCGCCGCGTCGGGCTGGTCAATCTGGCGGGGCGGCTCGGGCGGCCGGCGCTGTCGCAGCTTTCGCTGGAGGAGATGGCGCTCGCTCGGCCCGATTTCCTCATCCTCGAATCGGGGACGCGCGCGGTTGCCGATCGTGGGACGGCGGCATTGCATCATCCGCTGGTCGATGCAGCGGTGCCGGCGGCGCGGCACCTGTACATCGAGCAGTCCCAGACGGTGTGCGGCAGCCCGGCTTTTGCGACGGCGGTGGCGTCGCTCGCCGCGCAGATCCGCGCTGTGGACCGGCACGCGGAACATCCCGGCACCGGGCGCGCGGCACGATAGACTGCCGAACGGGGCCGCGGCGATGTGGCGGCACCCGCCCGCGCTAGAATTCGATCCCCTTTTGCGCCTTGACTCCCTGTTCGCGGAACGGATGCTTCACCAGCGTCATCTCGGTGACGAGGTCGGCCATGTCGATCAGCGCCTGTGGCGCGTTGCGGCCGGTGACGATGACGTGCGTGTCGGCGGGTTTTGCGGCGAGCACGTCAAGCACTTCGTCGAGCGGCAGATAGTCGTAGCGCAGCACGATGTTGAGCTCGTCCGCCACCACCATCGCGTAGGATGGATCGGCGATCATCCGCTTGACCTCGTCCCACGCCTCGCGCGCCACCGCCACGTCGCGTGCGCGGTCCTGCGTGTCCCAGGTGAAGCCTTCGCCCATCGGCTTGAATTCGATCAGGTCGGCAAAGCGGTCGAACACCGGCTTCTCGCCCGTCTCCCACGCGCCCTTGACGAACTGGATGACGCCGACCTTCATCCCGTGGCCGAGCGCGCGCACGACCATGCCCAGCGCCGCCGAGGTCTTGCCCTTGCCGTTGCCGGTATGGACGATCAGCAAGCCCTTTTCCTGCGTCTTGCCCTCGACGATCCGGTCACGCGCGACCTTGATCTTGGCCATCTTGGCATTGTGCTCTGCGTCGGTGCGTTCGGCCATCACGGTGCTCCGGTGGGTGAGATGGGGGCGGGTACCGCATCGCGCGCCGCGACGCCAAAGCCAAAGCGCCCTCCGGTCGGCGAATCCGTCGCCGGAGCTCGGCTCCTTCGGCGCAGCGACGAGTTTAGCCGCGATGGACCGTATCCATCCGACCGCTGCGAGCCAGCCCGAAGCGCTACCGCCGCGCCGCTTGCGGCTCGGGCACCATCATCTGCGACCCTTCCACTGGCGCGAGGCGGCGTTGTGCGTGCCTGCGCTGCCGCTGATCCTGCTTGCGGGGCAATTGCTCGGCTATCCGGTCCAAGCGGCGACCGCAGCGGGCGCGGCGTTCGCGGTCGGCTTCGGCGCGGCACGCGAGATGCGCGGGCGGCGCTGGGCGGCGATGGGCTGGGCGATGGCGGGGATGGTCGTCGCAGCCTTCGCGGGTACGGTGCTCGGCCAGGAGAGCACGGTTTTTGTCCTCGCCGCGGTCGCCGCCGCCGCGGGCTGCGCGGCGCTCGCTTTGTATGACGAGGATGTGTGGTGGGTGGTGCTGCAGATCGTCATCATCTTCTTCGTCGCGGGCTATTATCATGGCGGGATCGCCGCCGCGGGCGAACGCTCGGCGATGATCCTGCTCGGCGGGACGATCGAGATCGGCTCGGTCGTGGTGCTCGCGCGGCTGTTCCCGCGCTCGGCGGCGCCGTTTCTCGCGCCTGCGATCCTGCCCGCGCCGCAGCGTGGGACGCTGGTGCGGCACGTGCTGCGCGCGGCGCTGTGTGTCGGGGGCAGCCTGATCGTGATCCAGCGGCTTGGACTCGCCAACGGCTATTGGGCGCCGATGACCGCACTCATCGTGCTCAAGCCGCGTCTGCGCGATACGCGGGCGCGCGGGCTCGCGCGGATCGGCGGGACGCTTGGCGGGTGCCTCGTCGCGACGCTGTTCGCTGCGGCGTTCCATGCCGAGAGCTGGATCTTCCTCGCCGGCGCGACGCTCGCCGCGGGGTCGGCGTTCGCGCTGCAGAAGGCGCATTATGCCGGGCTGACCGCGTCGATTACCGCAACGATCGTGCTGCTCATCTCGCTCGGCACCGGCGATGCGGTCGCCAATGCCGAGCATCGCATTGCCGCGACGCTGATCGGCGGGGGCCTCGCCTTGCTGATGGCGCTGGTCATTCCCGGCGGCCGCGCATCGCCGGTCAGCGCGGCGGACAGCGTTGGCGATTCGTGACGCGCGGGGAGGGGGCTCCCCGCGCGCCGCTGCGGTCACCAGGTGCCGCGATCGTCGTCGTCGTCGCCGTAATTGTTGATGACGACATTCTCCTCGCCGCCACCGCCGAAAAAGCCCTGGCCGCCGCCGAACCCTTCCGAGCGATGCCCGCCGAACAGCCCCGACAGTCCGCTGAACAGCATTTCGCCGCCCGCCACGCCCGCCGCGGTCGTGCCAGCCGAGCGCAGGAAGCTGCCAAGCCCGCCGCCGCCCGAGAAGATGCCGGGGCGCTCGTCGGGCGGAGGCGGGGCATAGGCCGCGGCGCGGTTCCCCCATGGGCCGCCGGCAGGCGAGAGGAAGCTGGTTGATTGCGCCGGGGCAGGGGCGCTCAGCTGCTGCTCGAGCTCGGCGATCCGCGCCTGCGCCGCGTGGAGCGACTGGTCGGCGACGATCGCGTGCTGGACGAGCAAATAGCCGGCATCGGGGTTGGCGGCGAGCGCCTGGCGGATCAGGCCGTCGGCTTCGCTATCCGTGGCGCCGCCGCGCGCGCTGGTCAGCTCGCCGAGAAAGTTGGTCAACAGGGTGCGTTCGTCGGGGGTCATGTCCACTCCTCGCATTAGGGAGTGGGAGATCGTTCGGCCGTACCCGCGCTTCAAGCGGCGCGGCGCTTCCTGACGCGAATTTCATGTGCGCGGCGGGCGGCTAGCCGATCCAGGGCAGGGTGACGCCCAGCGCGGTGGCGACAGCCGTCACCACTCCGATCACCGCGAGGCCCGCCGCGCCCACCACGATCGGCCGCGAGCGCGCGATCAGGGCGATCGACAGCAACACGATCGCGAGCTGCAATGCGGTCTCGCCGAGCTCATACCCTTCGCCAGCGCGCGCGGCATGGGCGCCGTCTTCACGCAACGCATCGCCCTTCGCCTGCAACTGGCCGATGCCGTGACCCGCCGTGTCGGGCGCGCGCAGACGAGCGGCCTCGGCGGTCCAGTCGCGCCGGTCGGCGGGTGCGGCGGCACCGTGCGCGGCGGTCTTCAGCACCGTCTCGCGCACGATCTTGGCCTGCATATAGGCGAAGGTGTCGGACGCCTCGATCCCTTTCAACAGGCTTTCGCGCGCGCTGCCGGCCGCCGCCATGTGGATCACCGCGAGGCTGACCGCGAAGCCGCCGACCATCAGCGACACGCGGTCGCGAAAGGCGCGTTCGGTGGCGCGTTCCTCGCGCTCGCCGGCGTCGCGCTCCGCCTCGGCGCGCTCGATGGCATCGTTGATCAACTCTTTTGCGTCGGCAGCTTCGACCATCGGGCATTTCCAGATATGAGCGGAGGCGGGCCTTGTACGAGCAATGCGCGTCGCGTTCCTCGTGAAATCCCTGTCATGATCGCGCCCGCGGAATGGCGGGACCGGGCGCGGACGAACCCACCGACATTCTTCACAATCGCGCTGGAAATCGCCGGACGCGTCGCTTATAGGCCTGCGCTTCGCCGAACGGGCGCGGCAGCGCCGCCTCGATCGGCCAAGCGGGCGTGGTGAAATTGGTAGACGCGCGGGACTCAAAATCCCGTTCCTTAATCGGAGTGTCGGTTCGAGCCCGACCGCCCGCACCACCGGAATGAGTTGGAGCGCAGCGCTGAAGTGTGATGCCTGCGTTGGTGGACGGAGGTCGACCCTTCGGGCGCTCGGCAGCCAGGTCCGAAGATGCGGCAGCGGCGTCTCGGTATCGCGCAGAACTCCATCAACCGATTGATTCCCGCGTCACCGCGCGGCGATCCGCATCACCCAACACCGACGCCATGGCGGGGGTGCGACTGGTCTGACGGAACATGCCGGCGCTGAGCTGGGCCTCGCAGGCGCCGTCGCGGGTGATGGCGTTGCTCCAACGAGAGGCACCTCCCATGTCGATTCGATCGATCGATCGGCCGAACCGTCACCGGGCCGCGTCAGCGCATGCTCGACGACATGCGAATGCGCGCCGAGGTAGAGACACGAATAGAAAAATGCCGCAGCCCGCCAACAAATCGCAGGCGCAAAATTTGACGGGAATGATCGCGTTATCCGGCAGCCTGACCAGGCCGCGATGTCGTGGAAGGGAGCGGTCTGACCCAGCCTCGACCATGAGCGAGATCCAGGGTGACGTCCCAGTGGCGGAGTACATCGCGGCCGAGGTTCCCGTCGAGGATGAGGTCCCCGACCCGCACGGGCCCGGAAAATTGCAGCCCTTGCGCCGGGGCAACGTCCCAGTGCTGCACCGATGGGTCGGACTGGTTGAGACCGAACAAGCCGGCAATCGTGCGATCGACCATCGCCGGGCCGTAATTGCCGGTGTCCAGCTCCATCCATGCCGTACCCGAGGATGTCGGCACCCCCATGTCCACGGTGAGTGCTGCGCCTTCCGCCACGCGTACGAGCCGGATCGGCACCTCCACACCCGTCTTCCGGATCGCGGCGAAACTGGACGCGTCCTCGATCGTGAGCCGGTGATGGGCCACGTCCAGCGTCACGATCTGACCTTCGAAGACATCGAGGCTGATGACCCCGGCGAGGCCGGCCGACGCAGGCCCCATGAACCTGGCCAGACCGAAGACCGACAGTTGCGGCAGAGTTGTTTTAAACGCGCTGACCTTCACCAGGCTGGCGTTGCAGCGCGGTACGTCGACGCGTTCGCCGATTGCGCGAAAGCCGGTCACCTTGCCCCACGGTTTGCAACCGATCGCCGCGGCCACGGCAGGTGTAATACCCGACGTTCCGATACCGCTGTCGAACAGATAGCTCCCTTTCCGGCCGCCGACCGTAGCCTGCACCGTTTCAATGCCAGCGGAACTTGCAGACAGCAGGACAACATCACGCGCCATCACCGTAGACGGGGATGAGAGCATCGCGATGCCGGACAGGATCGTTGATACGCGCCGTACTTTCATGCCAGTTCACCCAATCCTGTTGAATTGTATCGACGCCATTGCGGGGGTCATGGCGGTTGCGGCTCAGTCCGCGGCCTTTCGTAAAGATCGGACCGCGCGCTTTCGGCTCCATTCGCTTGGCGGCCTGCTGCGCATGCTTGTCGGCATCCTGCGCCGCGGCGACGGGCTTGCGTCTCGTCGCTACGATAAGATCCACGACAACCTCGTCCTTCACGACATCGCCGGCTGGCATCAGCGCGCGTACCCGGTGTTTGAACGAAATCGTAGCAATAGCGAGCCGCCTTCGTCGCACAATGTAACGCGTCCGCCTGATCGGACGAACTGATCACAATGGATCATCGCGACGCCCCGAAACCGAGCGTAGCCCTCACATCGCCGCGGTGCTTCACGACCGCGGATGTCCGTCCTGTCCGGCCGATTCGCGGCACGCTATCCGCAGACGCGGCGATGGCGTTGGCCGTGCTGCTGCCGATCCTTGGATGCGGGGAAGAGGCCGCCGGGCTGGCCTTCACCGACCTCGCTCATGGTGAGGAAGGCGTAGCAGCGTTTGCGCTGCGGCGGGTTGCCGCGGAGGAACGGGTTCACGACCGCGTGATCCAGGCATTGGCGGCGGGGTTGCCGGCACCGCCCGACCAGAGCCGCGCGCGCGCCTTGTCGCGGAGATTTCATCTCGAGCTCGGCCGTGGTGACGCCGCGGTTCGCCTCGCACGCATCGCCGCGCTGGATTCGGCGGTGTGCCTGCTGCTGTCGCGACTGCTGCGGACAGGAACGCCGCTGTCTGACGACGCGGTCTTGGCTCCGATCCTGCGCGGGATTGCGCGCGACGAGGCGCGTCATGTCCGGATCACGCGTTCGCTCGCCGTCGCGCGGATGAGCGAGGCCAGTCTGAAGACCGTCGGGTCCGCAGTCCGCGAACGTCTGGGTGCGCTGCTCGTCGAGGCCGGCGACGCGTTCGAAGCCTTGTCGTTCGATCCGCGCTGGCTTCTCGACGATATTGGCCGACTTCCGGACGGGCTATACCGCGCATGAGCGAAGGTCTGACACGCGCCTGGCAATCGCACGGCGAGCTGTCGCTGCTGGGCACAGGCTTGGCATTTCCCGGTACGCCCGTGTCGACCGAGACGCTGCTGCGGCAGGCCGGGCTCGAGGGGCGCAGTCTGGCGCTGGGGCGATCGGTCGCCGAACGCCTCGGTATCCGGACGCGGCATATCGGCCGGACATGGGCCGCTCGGATCGACAGCCTTGGAGCGGGGGCCAGCAATCCCGCTCTTGCGGCGCGGGCCGTCGACGCCGCGCTGCGCGACGCCGGCCTCCGAGCGAGCGACCTTGGCTATCTGATCGCACACACGGCCACGCCCGCACAGCCGTTGCCGTCCAATGTGGCGTTCGTTGCCGACATCCTGGGGTTCGCCGGACCGCATCTCGAACTGCGTCAGGCCTGCACGGGCTTCGCCAACGCGCTGATGATCGCCTTCGGCTTGCTGGCGCAGCCCGGTGCCCGGCCCGTTGCGATCGTCGGTTCCGAGACCGGTTCGGTGTTCCTCGATCCTGCGGCGCTCGCCGGCGACTCGGGCCAGATCGTCAACCTCGTGCAGATGGGCGACGGTGCGGGGGCGGTGATCCTCGGTCCGGTAGCGACCGGCTCGGATCGGCTTCGCGCCGCGTGGTATGGCGCCCTGGGCCTCGATCGCGACCCCGGCTTGCAGATGCGGCATGGTGGGTCGGACCGGGCCGGACCCGGGAACGCCGGCCCCCTTTCGTTCGAACATGATTTCGCCGCGGTGCTGCGCGGCGGTGGCGCCCTGTTCGACGCCGGTGTCCGCGCCGCCGCGGCGCGCGGCTTCGACCTTGCCGCCGCCGACTGGATCATTCCGCATCAGGCGAGCGGCAGGATCGGCCATCAGCTGGCCGGGCATTTCGGTCTGCCGGAGGCACGCTTCCTGGTGAACGCCGACCGCGTCGGCAACACCGGCTCGGCGGCAATCTGGATCGCGCTCGCCGAGCTTCGCGCGCGCCGTCCGGCCGCCGGCACCCTGACGCTCGCGCTCGGGGCCGAGGCCACCAAATACATGTTCGGAGGGTTCGTCTATGAAGCCGGTCGATCGGTCTGATGCGATCGTCGTCAGCGAGCTCGGCAAGCGCTACGGCGCGACCTGGGCCGTGCGCGGTGTCAGCTTCACGCTTCAACCGGGTGCGATGTTGGGTCTGGTAGGCGCCAATGGCGGTGGAAAGACGACGACGCTCCGGATGCTCGCCGGCCTGGTGCGGCCTGACACCGGCCAAGGGCACGTCCTCGGTCACGACATCGGACGACCAAGCACCGCGCTGCGCTCGAACATCGGCTATATGAGCCAGAAGCTGTCGCTCTACCCGGAGTTGAGCGTTGCCGAGAATCTCGCCTTTCGCGCAGCCGTGCTGCGACTGCCCGACCGGCCGACCGCCATTGCGCGCGCGGCCGAGCGGTACGGGCTGGGCGGCGTGCTGGCGACCCGCTTCGATCGCTTGTCCGGCGGCTGGGCCCGGCGCGCGCAATTCGCCGCCGTCACGCTCGGCGACCCACCGCTGCTGCTGCTCGACGAACCGACGGCGGGGCTCGATGTCGCGACGCGGCGCGCGATCTGGGGATGGCTGGGCGAGTTCGCAGCGGCAGGGCATTGCGTCATCGTCAGCACGCACGACCTGATCGAGGCCGAGCGCTGCCCGACCCTGCTCCACTATGCGGAAGGGTGTGCCGAGGGGCCGATGACACCCGCCGACTTCGTCGCGTCGGCGGGGGGCGGCGATCTCGAAGACGTGGTGCACCGTCTCGCCGGAACGCGGCGCTGATGGGGATGATCGCGATCTCGCTCGCCATCGCGCGGGTGGAACTGCTTCGCCTGCTGCGCTCGCCGACGAGTTTCACCCTGCTCTTGCTGGTGCCGGCGCTCCAGATCGTGCTTTTCGGCTATGCGATCAGGCCATCGGCGACCGACATTGCGGTGGCGATCGCGGGACCGCCCTCCGAGCGCGGCGATGTCGCGCAGCTGGTCGGCACTGCAAGGCTCCGTGTCGCCGCGAGCGATCTTGCGCCGGGCCAGGCAGAGGCCATGGTCCGCGCGGGCAAGGCGGTGGTCGGGATCGAGCTGCCGACGACACCCTTCGAGCCGGTTCGGACGGTGATCGACGCCACCGATCCCAATGTCTCCGATGCGGCGGAGGCCAAGGTCGAGGCGATCTACTGGCATGCGCTCGCGGAGCGGAACGAGGTGGCGGACATCGGCCCCCGCCTTCGGATGGAACGTCTGTTCAATCCGTCCGCACGCCCGGACTGGGCCTTCCTACCCACGCTGACCGGAACGATCATGATGATCAGCATGCTGATGCTCGGCGCGCTCAGCCTGGCGCGCGAGCGGGAGCTTGGAACGTGGGAGGCGTTGGCGGCGCTGCCGGTGGGACGCGTGCCGTTGCTGTTCGGCAAGGTCGCGCCGCTTGCCGTCATCGGGTCGCTGCAAGGGCTGATCGTCCTCGTCGCGAGTGTCTGGCTGTTCGCAGTGCCGGTACACGGAAATCTTCCCGCATTCCTTGCGCTCTTTCCGCTCTTCGCCGTCGCGCACCTGGTGCTCGGGCAGGCGCTCGCGGCGCGCGCGCGGACCCAGCTGGCGGCGCTCCAGGGAGCGGTCGCCTTCTATCTTCCGGCGATGCTGCTTTCGGGATTCCTGTATCCGTTCTCGACGCTGCCGATCTGGGCACAGCGACTGGGCGAAATCTTCCCGCTGACCCATTTCGCCCGCGCCGCGCGCGACGCCACCCTGCGTGGACGCGACGGGTGGACGATCCTCGCCCATGGCGGGCCCATTGCCCTGTTCCTTGTGGCGGTGCTCGCGATTTCGCTGCTGCAACACAGGGCTCGGCTCGATTGAGCCGTCTGTAACGGGCGGGGCGTCTGGCACGAACACACCAGCAATGACGGCTTGGCCGCCTTCCCGGGAGACCGCATCATGTCCTTTCGTCTGACCACAGCCGCCTTCGTGGCATCGATCCTGGCGGTCGCGCCCGCCCATGCCGCCGAGTTCAGGGCCTTCGATCAGGCCGCCTTCGTCGCGGCGCAGGCTCAAGGCCGCCCCATCCTGCTCGACGTGCACGCCTGGTGGTGCCCCGTCTGCTTCTCGCAGAATCACACGATCCGGCAGGCGGTCCTGTCGCCCGCTTATGACAAACTGATCATCTTTCGGATCAACTACGACACGCAGAAGCCAGTCTGGCGAGGCTTCGGCGTGCGCAAACAGGCGACCTTGATCGCATACCGCGGCCAGCGGGAGGTTGGGCGCCTAGCATACCTGACCAACAAGGACGCCATCAACGCGCTCCTCGCCTCAGCGGTTCGCTGACGCCACGGCCGGTGCCCTGGCACCATTGCCAGTGTAACTTCCTGCGCTTCGCTTGCGAAACTCTCATCATGGCTGGCGATCGCGCCGGCCGATCCCTCGCAACGCTGGAACCCACCCCATGTGCCTTCATCGCCTTATCCCCGCCGCATCTTGGCCTGCCGAGGACGCGCGGCGATGAGCAGCGTCCTGAATCCGGCGCTCGCCTTTGCGGCAGGGGCGCTCACCATCCTGTCGCCCTGCGTGCTGCCGCTGGTTCCTATCGTCCTCGGCAGTGCCGCGCAGAAGCATCGCTTCGGACCGCTCGCGCTGGCGGCGGGTCTGGTGGTGTCGTTCACCGTGACTGGATTCGTGATCGCGACCGCTGGGGAGTCGCTTGGCCTCGACACTGACGGTGTCCGCATCGCCGGCGCAGTCATTCTCGCGGTGATCGGTCTCGCACTCGTCGTTCCGCAACTCCAGCGCCTTGCGGAGCGTCTCGCCACCCCGCTCGCGCGATGGGCTGGCGCGCGGCAGGCGGGGATGGAACGGTTCGGTCTGCCCGGGCAGGCCGCGATCGGCATGCTGCTCGGGCTGGTTTGGAGCCCGTGCGTCGGCCCGACCCTGGGCGCGGCGACGGTCCTCGCGGCGCAGGGGCAGGATCTTGGCGAGGTCGCGTTCGTACTGGCGGCGTTTGGTCTCGGGATCGCAAGTGTCCTGCTGATCCTGGCGCTCGCGGCCCGTTCGGTGATCGTTCGCTGGCGCGGTCGTCTGATGAGCGCGGGAAGCGGGGGCAAGAAGGCGCTCGGCGCGCTGCTGATCGCGGTTGGTCTGCTCATCCTTACCGGAACCGACCACCTGATCGAGGGCTACGTTCTCGAGATGTCGCCGGAATGGCTTACGAACCTGACAACGGCGATCTGAGCAATGCGCCAGGGCCCCGCCGCGCTGCGTGTCCGCGGTGCGAGGCCGGATCGCTCGTCGAAGGACTATCCATCGGGAACTGGCACCATTGGCGTCGGGTGTTCACCCGCAAACCGATGGTGAATGACGCCCTCATTGATACCCTGGTGGAGGATCTTCGGCCGGTATCGCTCCTCGCCGCGGCCTTCGCCGCTGGGGACTCGTGCTTGCCGGCCTCGCCCTCCTGGGCGCAGCGATCGACGATCGCCGACTGCTGCCGGAGAGGCGGTCGCGCCGCAGATTTGATACGACATCGACGCGTCGAAGGCGGTCGATACCCTGACGCTGGCTGGCGCCGGCACTGTGTCGCTGCTGCAGCACGACAGCACGGCTGCTGGCCGTGGCGGCCGGTCGCCCGCTGAACGCTCGATGGTGGGCGGTGCAGCAGTAATTCCACTGGCATCGGCGCCGGGCACGATCCGTCCGATCCTGCAGATGACGGAGGACACATGCCACTGAAGCGCCGCGACACGCAACACCGCCCGATAGCCTGACGCCGCCGGACGGTGTTGCAGACGGGAATGCGCCCGACCGTTTCGGCCGAGCTGCGGATGGTTAGCCCTGGGGGGTGAGGCTGCCGCCCATCTTGGCGCAAGCCTTGGTCGAAAGATCCTTGAAGCCCTGACCCTTGCAGTCGTTCTGGCCCTTGCAGTCATGGGTGCCCGACTTGCAATCGGACGTGCCCTTGCACGAATTGACCCCGTAACAGGGCTGCACCTTGGCCGTCTTGCCAGCGGCCTGCGCGGGAGCGGTCATTGCGAGGCCCGTCAGGGCGAACATGGCAGCGGCGGAAGCGATGGCGGCGCCGGTCTTGAAGGTCTTCATGGGGATACTCCTGATGGATGACGTTTGCCGAGTGGCGCTGGGAATTTCGCCACCAGAAGACGCCCGGTTACAGACGCGATAAAAATCCGACGTCGCGGCCAATCTGTAACCACGGCGTCGGATCGAGCGGACTGAACGCCGTGGTCCGTTCCCATCAGCCTCTCGGACCACCGTGCGGCGACCCATCCCCCGATGGATCGTCGCACGTGAGGCTGATTGGAGACCGTCCCATGACACAACGTACAACTACCGCCCTGAGCGCCCTGCTGCTCGTGTCCCTCGCTGCAGGCGCGACCACGGCCGCCCACGCACAGGCGAGCAAGCCAATGGAGAAGTGCTACGGCGTCTCGAAGGCCGGCAAGAACGACTGCAAGGCCGGCGCCGGCACCACCTGCGCGGGCACCTCGAAGGTCGACTATCAGAAGGACGCCTGGAAGCTCGTGCCGGCCGGCACCTGCGCCAAGATCAAGACGCCGAAGGGCCTCGGCTCGCTCATCCCGGGCGCCTGAGGAGTCCGCTGCGATGACCATGACCACAGGCCTGGGCTTCAAGCTCGAGCATCTCGATGAAGCGCTGACGGCGCGAAACCTGGGCCTGTGGTTTGAGGTCCATGCCGAGAATTACATGGTCGAGGGAGGGCCGCGGCTGCGCGCGCTCGTCGCGCTCGCCGAGCGCTTCCCGATCGCGCTCCACGGCGTCGGCCTGTCGCTCGCGTCGGTGGAGCCGCCCTCGGCGGACCATCTGCGGCGGCTGAAAGCGCTTTCCGACCTGATCCGGCCTGCGGCGGTCTCGGACCATCTCGCCTGGCAGAAATGGGAGGGTGCGCATCACGCCGACTTTCTCCCGTTCCCGCGCACCCGCGAGGCGCTCGACATCACGGTGGCGAACGTGGCGCGCGTGCAGGATGCGCTGGGTCGCACGATCATGGTCGAGAATCCATCGCTCTATGTCGAGCTGCCCGGTCATGACTTCGGCGAGGCGAGCTTTCTCACCGAACTGGCGCGGCGCACGGGATGCGGGCTGCTCGTCGACGTGAACAACATCTATGTCAGCGCGGCGAACCTGCGTTTCTCGGCTGACGCACGGGTTGATGCGATCCCCGCGTCGATCGTCGGTGAGATCCATCTTGCCGGGCACAGGCCCGACCCGGACCAGGAGAGCGGGTTGCTGATCGACAGCCACGATGCGCCGATCTCGGACCCGGTGTGGATGCTGTATCGACGCCTGATCGAGCGCATCGGTCCGCGGCCGACGCTGATCGAGCGCGACGACGACATCCCGCCCTTCGCCGCGCTGATGCGCGAGCGCGATCGCGCGCATCATCTGCTCGAATACGGGACGACCATCGATGCATGATACCGCCACTTTTCAACAGGCCTTTGGCGCCATGCTTGAATCCCCCGAAAGTGCGAGCGACCCGGCCATGCGGCGCGCGCTCGCGATTCACCGCAATACCGCGACCAAGGCGGCGCGCGACGCGCTGTTCGCAAATTACCCGGTAACGGCCGCGATCGTCGGCGAGGACGCGTTCGCCGCATGCGCGGCCGCGTACGTCGCGGTCGCGCCACCACGCGAGGCGCGGCTTTGTCTATATGGCGACGCCTTCGGGCATTTCGTCGATGCTTGGACCCCGTTCGCCGAAGCGCCGTATCTTGGCGCCGTCGCAGGGCTCGAACGCCTCGTGACCGAGGCGCTGTTCGCTGCGGACCGCGCACCCCTGGATCCGCAGGACCTTTCCCGGGGTATCGACCCCGAGGCGGTTCTGCGGTGGCATCCCGCAACCCGTACCGCGACGGCACCGATGCCTCTGGGAAGCTTGTGGCTCGCGCATCAGCCCGACGCCGGGCCCGACGCGCTCGCCGAGATCGTCTGGGTCGAGGAGACGGTCCTCGTCACACGGCCGGGCGACGCGGTCGAGATTCGCGTCATCGATGGACCGACGAGAGCCTTCCTTGCGGGCCCGACGCTCGCGCAGGCTGCTGCCAATGCTTCCGCCAAAGGCGGGGATGTCGCGAGTATCTTTGCCGCACTGCTGTCCGCCGGCGCCTTCGTCCAAGATGATCCGAAAGGGAAATGACCATGAACTTCTATAGACGCCTCTGTTCCTTGCTCGACCGATTTTCGGGCTCGATCCTGTTGCTGGTCGCACGCCTCGGCGTCGCCGGGGTGTTCTTCATGTCGGGGCGCACCAAGGTCGATGGACTGCTGCACATTACCGACAGCACCTACACGCTGTTCGAGACGGACTATCGGATACCGCTGATTCCACCGCATATTGCCGCGCATCTCGCGGCCTATCAGGAGCATCTCTTCCCGATCCTGCTGGTGCTCGGACTGTTCAATCGCGTCGCGGCTCTCGGCTTGCTCGGCATGACGATCGTGATCGAAGTGTTCGTCTATCCCGATGCCTGGCCGACGCACCTGAGCTGGGCGGGCCTGCTGCTTCCCATCGTGTTTCGTGGCGGTGGCAAAGTGTCGCTCGACTATCTTCTGGGCCTGGATCCCGCGCGCAATACGAAACCGCGCGATTATGCCGCAGGCTGAGCACTAGCAGTGCCGGTTGCAGGCGGCCTCGTCGGCCGCGATTGGAGGTCGCCGCAGTGGATCTTGTACGATGGCGACAGAGCGCGCCACGGTGCGCCAAGCGGATCCACTAAAGTGTTACGTCAACGCCGAGCGCCGCGCCGTCGCGGACCCGTGGGAACGTGCTGATCAAGCTCGACAATGCAGGTCGCAGGACGGTCAGCGCGCCGTAATCGCCTGGCGCAATTGCGCCAGGGGTGCCCTGTCGTCCAAGGTAAGCGCGCCATCCGGTGCCACCGCGACGCCCAGCGCCTCGAACAGTCGCGGCAGATCGGTTTCGACCGGCGCGGTCGCGAAGCGGCGGTAGAGCGCGATCAGCGACGTTGCGCCAAGTGCCGCGTCGCCAACCGTCATTAGCTGCTCTGGCGACCAAGTCGCCGTATTGCCGCCGCTCACGCGGTTGATCCGCCGGAGCGCGGCGCGGAGTGACTGCGCGCCGCGCGTGTCCCGGTAGATGGCGATCTCGGCCTGAAGCCAGAAGAGTGCGCCGCCCCAATACAGGCGTCCCCAGGCGAGCGTGCCGTCCATGCCCGTGTCGCCGGCGTGCGGGTTGCCGTCGGACATCCCTTGAAGGGCTTCCCGCCAAACCTCCGCCGGCGCAAGCTGACCGATCAGCGCGCGGGCGAGGGGTTCGACATAGGTTGCATTCCCTTCCTGAAGCCAGAGCGCGCGGCGCGGGAGGTCGGGCAGCGCGGTATGCACCATCTCGTGCACGAGGACCCAGTCGCGCGCGAAGGCTTCGCGCCCTGCGCCGACGCCGACATGGATTCGGGTGGCGGAGCCGTCAAAGCCGAACGTGGTGCCGTGGCCGACGCGATCGCCCGGTTCCGCGATGACGAGCAATCCATAATCTTCGACCGGGAACCTGCCGAAATACGCCGTGACCGCCATCGCCGCCGTCCGGATCCAGTGCATCACGGGGCCCCGCGAGAGGCCCGGTGCCCCATCGGCAAAGACGACATTGATGCTCCCGCCGCCTATCCTCAACCGCTGACCGGACTGGCCCCGCAGGGCGGCGTACATGTCGCCTGGATCCTCATAGGTGGCAGGCTGCACGACGGCGGCGAGCGAGGCACCGCCGATCGCAGCGGCGCCGATGCCGAGGACGACGGCACGCCGATCGAGCCGCGTCATGGCTCAGCGTAGCGCGGTGGCAGCGAAGGCCCTGATCTGGCCAGGATCGGTAATGCCGAGCGTACGGCCGGTCTCTTTGCCCCCCTTGAACGCTATGAGCGTGCTCTGCTTGCTGATTCCGAGCACCTTCTTCTCGGTCGTCTGATGGTCGTAGTCCAACCGCAGGATCAGTAGGTCCCGATAGGCCGGATCTGTCGCGAGACCGTCGATCGTCGGCGCCTGCGCGCGGCAGGTCGGGCACCAGGGCGCGAAGGCGTCGATGAGCACGGGCTTGCCCGCCGCCTGCGCGGTTTTGAGCGTCGCCAGGCTGAAGGGGCGAACTGGCTGTGCCTGGACCGGGGCGGCGAAGAGGGAGAGCGCCGCGAAGGCCACACCCGAACCAAGGAACGCGAGCGCAGCGGAAAGGGTGGAGCGGGGCGACCGGGTGTTCATTGTGGCATTCCCTGTTGGGGGCAAGAGATGCACGTCAGTTCGCCTGTGCGCGCCACCTGGTTACAAGACCGGGGCGCCCGGGGCGGTACAGGCGTGGTACGCCGAGTGGCTCGAGCTGACGTCGGCACCGCCCGGCGCGGCGCGGAGAAGGGATCCGGCACGCGCGAGGATCGCCGCGACGTTGGTTAGCCAAGGCGGGAGGTCAGCAAAATCCCCGAGCCCGGTAACCAAATCGCCGATCGCACCGAACTTTAGGGAAGACTCGCGGCGCGGAGGCCCGTCGGACGAGTGTTCGACGGAGCGTTTGATGAAAACCGAAGTGTTGATTGCGGAACTGTCGAGCGGGCTGCAACCCGTGCCCCGCGGAGCCACGCGGATAATGCTGCGCAAGGGTCTCGTCACCGGCGCCGTGGTCGCCGGGGTCGCCGTGCTGTTCTGGCCCGGCCTTGGTCCGCGACCCGACATGCCCGTCGCGGTGCTGACCGTCTCGTTCTGGATCAAGCTGCTCTATACGGCGTCGATCGCGTCGCTCGGGTTCGTCGCGCTCGATCGGCTGAGCAGGCCGAACGCAGCAACGCTCCACTGGTTGAGGCTGCTCTGGCCCCCGGTCGCCGTGCTGGCCGCCGTCGCCGCGATGCGCTGGGCCGCGGCACCTTCCGGCGATGCGAAGGCGTTCTGGATGGGATCCAGCTGGCGGCAGTGCCCCGCCTATGTCGCGGCGCTCGCGCTGCCCGTCTTCGTCGGTCTGATGTGGGCGATGTCGCGGCTGGCGCCGACCAGGCTGAGGGCGGCGGGCGCTGCGGCGGGTCTCGTGTCGGGCGCCACGGGTGCGTCCATCTACGCGCTGCACTGCGCCGAGACCTCGCCCGGTTTCGTGCTGCTCTGGTATTCGCTCGGCCTCGGGGTCGCGACGTTGCTTGGAGCGACACTCGGTCCGCGTCTGCTTCGATGGTGACGATGTCCGACGATTGCGACCGAGGCGGACGCCGCGCCAGGTCTCGACCGAGAAGGGACGTCCTTACGAAAACCCTCCCGAACTTCGGATGAGGGTGGCCAACGCCGCATGGTCGCGCGTCGATCGCGGGCTTCGCGCAAAGCATCGCGCGCCAGCATAAGTCTCCAGGCGGCGTTGCGGCCAAAGGCTCATCATCGACGATCCGGTTCCGAAGGGCGTCGGTTATTCGGCCAGCGGTTGTTCGACGAGACCGCTGCGGGCGGTGGCAGATCCGTCGTCGGGGAGCGGGCTGTGCTGGACGGTCGCGCCATCGCCGAAGCGCACGGCTGGTCGATCAACGCCGTCGCGCCACCGCGGGTGCGGCAATCGGGGCCGGCATGATACCCCATCGCCCCGCTCCAGGTTCGGGATCGACCCGACGCCGCCGAGAGGGACGGCGTCGGGTCGAACCGAACTGTCTCAGATCGCCAATTCGACGTCCTTGATGTTGGCGATGGGGCCGAGGATCGCCGGGTCGAAGGTCCGCAGCGTTTCCCGCTCTAGCAGCCGGCGGGGCAGGTCGGGATTGGCCAATGCCCCACGCCCGAGTGTCAAGACGTCGGCCCCGTCGTCGAGCGCGGCCACCGCGCGGTCGAGGTTATGCAAATTGCCATTGGCGAGGATCGCCGCCTTGGGCGCGTACCGCTTGGCAAGGCGCATCAACGATGGCCCCCCGTCGGCAAACGCAGGTTTCCACGCTTCGTATTCGGTCACGTGGATGAAGTCGGCACCGGCGTCTGCGATGCTGCCGAAGACGATCTCCGCGTCGCGCTCACTGTCGGCCCACTTGTGTTCGTAGTCTTTCACCTTGCCTTGAGAGATACGGATGCCGACCGGGACGCTGGCGCCGACCTTTTCGCGCACCGCCTTGATGGTCTCGACGATCAGACGCACGCGGTTCTCGGTGGTGCCACCCCAACGATCCGAACGGGTGTTCGCATAGTCTGTCAGGAACTGGTCGAGGAGATAGCCATTGGCGCCGTGGATCTCGATCGCGTCGAAACCGGCGATCCCGATCGCGCGAGCTGCCGATTCGGCAAAGCCGTTGACGGCGTCGGCGATCTGCTCATCCGTGATAGCGGCGGGCACGGCGTAGCGGCCCGTGCCATGGTAGAACGCCATCTGCTCGCCCTTCGGCTGGATCGCGGACGGTCCCACACTGGTGTCGCGGAAGCGGTTGCCCTGGCTGATCGCACCGGCATGCATGAGCTGGGCGATGGCAAGTGCGCCGTTCGTCTTGATCTCGCTTACGACAGGCTTCCAGGCGTTCGCCTGCGCCGCGTCGGTCATTCCGGGTTGCTGGTGGTAGCCCTGCGCGAAATCCTGATCGGTATAGATGCCCTCGGTGATGACGGCCCCGAAGCCGCCGCGCGCGAAGCGCTCATAGTAGCGGGTCATCGTTTCGGTCGCCCGCCCGTCCTCGGTCGCCGTGATCCGCGTCATCGGCGCGACGGACAAGCGATTCTTGACTGTGTGGCCGTTTATCACGATCGGCGTGAAGAGCGTGCTGGTGTCGATGTCCATTGTCCGGTCCTCCAAAAGCACGCATTCCGGCGTGTTCGTCGCAAGAGCGCGGGATCGCCTCTGCTGCTGAAGGGGTAAATACCAGCTGCCGCTGACTTCAGAAGCTGGGTTGGACGGTAAGCACTGTATCGATTTTCGTTATAATATCGATCCGGAAAGTTTTGCCGTCTTTCGCACCATCGTGTCGCAGCGCCGCGTTTCGGCCGCCGCCTTTCAGACCGGGACGATGCCGATAGTGGTCAGCGCCAGGCCGGCGCGCCGCGCGGCCGACCGCGCGTGGGATTGATCGACGGCACGACCCGGTCGTTAACCCCGCAGGCGAGGCCAGCGGAGCGAACTCAGTACAGCGCGTGTCCGATTTGCGGGGGCGTTGCTGGGGTGCCCGGATCGCGGATCAGCGCCTCGGTCGATCCCGTCGGGAAAAGCTGCAGGCTTTCCCAGTGCGCGAGGATGTGCTCGGCCTGCGCCGGTGTCCGGTCGTGACGGGCCAGCGCAAAATCGATCCATGCGCAGCCAGGATTATAATCGACCTGGCCGTCCTCGAGCACCGCATCGCCAAGCACGATCGCAACCGCGTCGCACACGCTATGGCCGGCGTTGATCAGGCTCAGCGCGGAGAGGCACTGGTCGTCGGACCAGTCGAGCATGTTCGCGTGGCTGCGCGCGCCGAGATCATTCCGAGCCGCGGTCAGGCGCGCACGTATTTGTGGTGAGAGTTTCATCAGTGTTGCCTCCCCAGGATATGATCACTGTCACCTGAAAGACGACACGCGTCCACGATTTCCGCCTTTTTCCCTCGGGCGAAACGTTGCACATCCGTAAGGAAACGTCCCTAATGGTGGTTAAGCGGCTGCCATCTCAAGCGATTCGCTGATCTCGAACCACACCGCCTCAGCGGTATCGAGCTTCTTCGACACCTGCGCGTGCTGCTTGACGAGATCGGCGGGGCTCAGTCGCGCAAGCCACGCTTCGGCGGTGCTTGGATCGAGCATCGCGCGGTCGATCGCGTCGCGCTGCTTGGTCAGCTTGGCGACGAGTGCCTCGGCCTCGTGCGCCTTCTTCTGTAGCGCGACCGCGGCGGCGCTCAGTTGCGGCTTGTCGTCCTTCTTGGCGGCCTTGGTCTTGGCACCTTCGCCGCCGCCGTCGCCCGAGAGCACGAAGGCGATGTAATCCTCCATGCTGCCGGCATATTCCTTGGCGGTGCCGTTATCGACCAGCACGAGCCGGTCGGCGGTGAGTTCGACCATGTGCCGATCGTGGCTGACGAGGATGACCGCGCCGTCATAGGCGTTGAGCGCCTGCACCAGCGCCTCGCGCGCATCGACGTCGAGATGGTTCGTCGGCTCGTCGAGGATCAGCATGTGCGGCGCGTCGCGCGTGATCAGTGCCAGCGCCAGACGGGCGCGTTCGCCACCCGAGAGCTTGCCGACCTTCTGCGTCGCCTTGACGCCCGAGAAGCCGAAGCGACCGAGCTGCGCGCGGACCGCACCAGGGGTCTTGCCCGACATCATCCGCGTCATGTGCTCGAGCGGGGTATCGTCGCCGTCGAGTTCCTCGACCTGATACTGCGTGAAATAGCCGACGCGCATCTTGCCGCTGGCATTCATCGCGCCGTCCATCGTCGGCAGCTGCGCCGCGAGCAGGCGGGCGAGCGTGGTCTTGCCGTTGCCGTTGCGGCCGAGCAGGGCAACGCGGTCGTCGGGGTCGAGGCGCAGGTTGAGGCGCTGGAGGATCGGCTTTTCCGCGTAGCCGACGGCGGCCATGTCGAGCGTGATCAGCGGCGGGCGCAGTTCCTCGGGGCTCGGGAATTCGAACGACAGCGTCGGATCCTCGGCCATCGACGCGATCGGCTGCATCTTGGCGAGCATCTTCTGGCGGCTCTGCGCCTGCTTCGCGGTCGAGGCGCGGGCCGAGTTCTTGGCGATGTACTCGCTCAGCTTGGCCCTTTGCGTGTCCTGCGCGGCCTTGGCGGCGGCGAGCTGCGCGACGCGCTCGGCACGCTGGCGCTCGAAGCTGTCATAGCCGCCGGTGTAGAGATGGACCTTGCCGCCCTCGAGATGGAGGATCGTGTCGACCACATTGTTGAGCAGATCACGCTCGTGGCTGATGACGACCATCATCGCGGGGTAGGATTTGAGGAAGTTCTCGAGCCACAGCGTCGCTTCGAGATCGAGATGGTTCGAGGGCTCGTCGAGCAGCAGCAGGTCAGGCTCGGAGAAGAGCAAGGCGGCAAGCGCGACGCGCATCTTCCAGCCGCCCGAATAGGAATCGAGCGGGCGGCCCTGCATTTCCTCGTCGAAGCCCAAGCCGACGAGGATGCGTGCGGCGCGGGCAGGGGCCGTATAAGCGTCGATCGCGGTCAGGCGCTCGTAGATGACGCCCATGCGGTCGGGATCCTGGCAGGTCTCGGCCTCTTCCAGCAGCGACGCGCGCTCGGTGTCGGCAGCGAGCACCGCCTCGACCGGGGTCGTCGTGCCCGACGGCGCCTCCTGCGCGATATAGCCGATGCGCGTGCCGCGCGGCATCTCGATCTCGCCGAGGTCGGGCTCGAGCTGGCCGATCATGACCTTCATCAGCGTGGACTTGCCGGCGCCGTTGCGTCCGATCAGGCCGACGCGGCTCTTGGGCGGCAGCGCCGCGCTCGCACCGTCGAGGATCGCGCGCCCACCGAGGCGCACCGTGATACCATTGATATTCAGCATCGGCGGGCCGTAGCAGATTGTTGCGTTGCACCCAAGTGTCCGCCACGACGTTGTGCAACAAAGCCTGTGGAGAGCCTGAATGAGCGTCGCCTTCCGCCGCGAGAGCGACGAAGAACATCTGGAACCCAAGTTCGAACGGCCGATCGCGCCGGGGCCGAACCTGGTGACGCCACGCGGGCTGGCGCTGATCGGGGCCAAGGTGGTCGAACTTGAGGCGGCGGTGGCGGAAGCGCCGGCCGAGGATCGCGACGCGGTGCTGCGCGAGCTGCGCTACTGGCACACGCGCCAGACCACTGCCGAGGTGGTCACGGCGCCGGCAGCGGGTGAGGTCGGCATCGGCAGCAGCGTGACGTATCGCCTCAACGGCGCCGAGCGCAGCGTCGAGATCGTCGGTGGCGACGAGGCCGATCCGGCGACGGGGAAGATCGGCTACCAGGCACCGCTGGCGCGCGCGCTGATCGGCGCGGAGGTCGGCGAGCGGGTCGATTTCGCGGGGAAGGACGAGGCGATCGAAGTCATCGCGGTCGCCTGATCGTCGGTCCGATCCGCGACCCCTCTAAAAGCCCGTCGTCGGGGTGGCCTGCTGGACGACCAACTGCCAGCGGCCATCGCGCTTCACCAGGACATCGGTGAAGCGCAGATACATCTCGCCATACTGCCCGAAGGCGGTGCCACCGAGATGATCGACACCGGTGACGACCGCCGCGGTGCCATAGACGGCGATGTCGAGCTTGCCGTGATCGATGAATTTCGGCTTGATCTTGCCGGTCCTGAAGACATCGATATCTTCGGCACGCGTCTTGACCGCGCCGGTCATGTCCTGGATCCGCCCTTCCTTTGCGTAAAAGGCTTCGAGAAAGTCGAGGTCGGCATGGATCCGCGCCTGTCGCCAGGCGTCTTCGGCCTGCGTGATCTCTTTCACGGCGACATCGGTGGTCTGCGCCGAGGCAACCCCGCCGCCTGCCATCAGCACTGCTGCAAGAACCAGCCGATACGTCATGATCGTCCCCCCCGATCGGGACGCTAGCGTATCATGGCAAGGCAGGCTCGGGCAACGGCGCCGCTTCGGTGCCCTGCAAAGTAGCTTCGGCCTCGGCGATATACCCGCGCGTCAGCGGCAGCGCGCGGCGGTCGCGGATCAGCTGGAGCTGGTAGTTGCACATCACGCCATGCTTGAACGCCGCCATCGCGCCGGCGAGGTAGAACACCCACATCCGATAGAAGCGCGCATCGAACATCGCCTCGATCTTGTCGCGATTGGCCCGCGTGCGGTCGTACCAATGGCGGATCGTCAGCGCGTAATGGACGCGGAGCGTCTCGACATCGGCGGTGATCAGCCGGACCGATTCGCTCGCGCCGACGATCTCGGACAGCGCCGGATTGTAGCCGCCGGGAAAGATGTACTTCGCGGTGAACGGATCGGTCTGCCCAGGGCCGCCCATCCGGCCGATCGTGTGAAGCAACATCACGCCGTCCTCCTCGAGCAAAGCACGGCATTTGTGAAAGAAGGTGCGGTAGTTGGGTACGCCGACATGCTCGAACATGCCGACCGAGACGATCCGATCGAACCGACCGGTCAGCTCGCGATAGTCGATCAGCTCGAATTTGACGCGATCCGCGACGCCGGCTTCCGCGGCGCGGCGCCGTGCGGTCTTGAGCTGTTCTTCCGACAGCGTGATGCCGAGCACATCGACGTCGGCCACGCGGTTGAGATACAGCGCCATCCCGCCCCAGCCGCAGCCGATATCGAGCACGCGCTGCCCGGGGCGCAACCGCAGCTTGGCGGCGATATGCGCCTTCTTGTCGAGCTGCGCCTGCTCGAGCGTGTTGTCCTCGTCGGTGAAATAGGCGCAGCTATATTGGCGGTCGGCGTCGAGAAAGAGATCGTAGAGCCGGTCGCCAATGTCGTAATGGTGCGCGACATTCTGCTTCGATTTGGCGATGCGGTTGAGCTGGCGCAATCGCGCGGTGCTCGCCGCCCAGGCGAGCTTGACCGGGTTCTTGGTGCCAAGCGTGCTCCGCCCGTCTTCCCAGCGGCCATTGCCGCGGATCAGGTCGATCATCCCGGCAATGTCGTCGTTATCGACGAGCAGCCGTCCATCCATCCAGGCGAGCGCCGCGCCAAGCCGCGGGTGGCGGGCAATGTAGGTCGCGACATTCTTGTCGGCGAAGCGTAGCGTGACGGGTCTGAAGGCTGGGTCGGGCGTCCCGTACTGATAGCGTTTTCCGTCGGCATCGATGATCGTCAGCTCGCCGCGCTTGACGAGGTTCTTGGCGAAACGGTCGAACAGCCACATCGAACATACTCTCCACACGCGTAGGCCTTGTCGCTGGTCGAATCGCGCCGCCCACGACCGGGCGAAGCAAGAGGAGGACACGCGCAAGGTAGGATGGCGGGATCGTGCCTGTCTCGACCATTGCGCGCAAGCCGGACGCGGCGGGCTGCGCCCGTTCGATCCGATTGCTGATGCTGAACCTGTTCGATTTTATTGAGCCAAATCAATTAGCTAATTTAACATGGTCGCTCGCTACACCCCCCGGTAATGGGCGAACACCTGTGCGAATCACGGGCGGACGCAGCAAATTGGGGGAATCATGACACCTTTTTTTCGGATTGCGCTGGCCGCTTCGTGCCTGACGCTGATCGCGCAACCGGGCTTTGCGCAAACGGGGCCCGTGCAGGATAGCCAGCAACCGACGCCGGCCGCGGACGAAGGACGTTTCCGTGTCGGGGTCACGGCGGGCACGCTCGGGGTCGGCCCCGAGATCGGTTATCGCGCCAATCGCACGGTCGGTGTGCGCGCGAATGCGACGTTCCTGTCGTTCAGCCACAGCGTCAAATCGAACAACGTCCGCTACGACGGCCACGCCAACCTCAAATCGGGCGGCGTGATGCTCGATCTCTACCCCTTTGGCGGGGGTTTCTTCCTGTCGGCGGGCGCGCGGATCAACGGCAATAACGGCCGCCTGCGCGCGACGCCCCAAAGCACGACGACGATCGGCTCGACCGCGTTCACGCCGGCACAGATCGGCACGATCAGCGGGCGCGCCGAGGTCAAGGACGTCGCGCCGCAGCTGACGCTCGGCTATGGCGGCGGCCTGCATCGCGGTCTCAGCTTCAATGTCGAGGCTGGCGCGCTGTTCCAGGGCTCGGTGCGCGTGCGCGATTTCGTCTCGAACGGGACGCTTGCCACCGATCCGCGCTTCCTCGCCGAGCTCGAGAACGAGCGGCTCAACACCCAGCGCAAGGTCGACGACTATAAGGTCTATCCCGTCCTGCAGGCCGGGTTAAAGTACCGCTTCTGACGGTGCGCGCTCGTATGAACGACGTGCCGAAGCGATGCGCCGTGCTCTGGCCCGTATCGCTTCGGCGGGAAACCGCTGCAGGGGTCAGCGCGCCAGCGTGATCCGCGCAATCAGTCCGCCACCGTCGCGATTGGCGAGCGTGATGTCGCCACCGGCATCGCGCACGATCGTCCGCGCAAGCGCGAGGCCAAGCCCGATCCCGCCCGTCTCCTTGTTGCGCGACGTCTCGAGCCGGGTGAACGCATCGAACACGTCGCCCAGCCGATCGGGCGGGATGCCGGGCCCGCGGTCGCACACCAAAATCGCCACCGAGTGCGCCCCCGCTTCGACGCTGACCTCAACCGCGCCGGCATATTTCAGCGCATTTTCGATCAGGTTGCGCAACGCGCGCCGCATCAGGCCCGGACGCAGCCGCATCCGGATGCGCGGGCTCTCCTCGAACACGACCTCGCGCCCGATCTCGCGGAAATCCTCGACCACGGCATCGACCAGCGCCGCCAGATCGACTTCGGTCGGCGGCTCGCTTGGGCGCCCGAGCCGGGCAAGCGACAGGATGTCGTCGAGCATCCGGTTCATCTCGGCGATCGTCTCGGCCATCTTCGAGCGGTCGGCGTCGTCGTCGACCGATTCGACGCGGACGCGCAGCGAGGCGAGCGGGGTGCGCAGATCATGCCCGATCGCGCCGAGCATCCGGTCCTTCTCGTCGAGCATCGCAGTGACGCGCAGCCGCAGCGCGTTGAACGCGGCGATCACGTCGCGCACGTCCTGCGGCCCGGCGGCGGCGACCGGATCGGCGGCGGCACCTGGCTGGAAACTGCGCGCAGCTTCGGCGAGGCCGCGCAACGGGCGCGAAATGCGCCGCCCGGCCCACAGCAGCGGCACCAGGACGACGATATAGAGGATCGCGGTCTGTGCGATCAGCCGCCAGAAAATATCCGAATTGTCACGCGTCCACGGCAGGCTGAGCACCAGCCATTGCCCGGAGGGACGCTCGACCGCGACCTGCAGCTCGGCACCGGCGCGCAGCAAGCGTTCGACGCGCTGGGCGCTGACATAGCGGAGCCGCGGGTCGTCGCGCTGGATCGGCATGACCTGGGTCTGGATCCGCGAGACCTTGACCCCGGCTTCGGACAGCGCGGTGCGCAACGCGCTTTCGACCTCGGCGACATGCTCGCCGCTCGGCTGGATCGGCGAGCTCGGCGCGAGATGGATGCGGCTCCAGCCCGATCCGTTGCCGACATGCCGCCCCGCCGCGATCCGCTCGTCGGCATCGATGATCCGCGTGACGACCGGCCCGGTCGCCTGGTCGAGCCGCGCGCGGCGGCGGTCCTGCAACGCGAGCGTGAAGTTGATCGCCTGCGCGACGAACAAGGCAACCGCGATGAGCAGCGCCATCTGCCCGGAAAGGCTGCGCGGGATCGCCCGCAGGCGCGTGATCCTCAAAGGCGCGTCACTTCGGCGGCGAGCGTGTAGCCGCCGCCCCACACCGTCTTGATCAGTTCGGGCGCCTTGGCGTCGGCCTCGATCTTGCGGCGCAGCCGGCTGATCTGGTTGTCGATCGCGCGGTCGAAAGCGGCGGCCTCGCGACCTTGCGTCAGATCGAGCAGCTGGTCGCGCGTCAGCACCTGGCGCGGGCGCGTGACGAGCGCGTGGAGGAGGTTGTACTCGCCGGTCGAGAGCGGCACCGACACGCCCTCGCGATCGACCAAAGTGCGCTCGCCCGATTTGAGCACCCAGCCGGCAAAGGCGAACGATCCGCTCTCGGGTGCATGCTGGCGCGTGCCGCCCGCCGCCGCGCGCCGCAGGATGACCTTGACGCGCGCCGCCAGCTCGCGCGGCGAAAAGGGCTTCACGACATAATCGTCCGCGCCCATTTCGAGCCCGACGATCCGGTCGGTCTCCTCGGTGCGGGCGGTGAGCAGGATGACGGGGATCTCGCCGCTCTCGCGTATGTGGCGGGTGAGCGACAGGCCGTCTTCGCCGGGCATCATGATGTCGAGGATGACGAGATCGATCGCATAGGCCGTCATCCGCGCCCGCGCGCCCTCGGCGTCGCCGGCCTGCGTCACGCGAAAGCCCTGCCGCGTGAGATATTGCGCGAGCGGTTCACGGATCGAGCGTTCGTCGTCGACGAGCAACAGATGTGGCGTGTCTCCCATCGGTTCGCTGCTTAGCATGGTGTGGCGCTCTTGAAAGGGGATGCCGGGCGAGCGGGGGGGACGCTCGCCCGGCGTCCGGGCCAAGGGGGAACGGCCCGGATCAGTTGCCCGGCGCGGATGGCGCAGAAGAAGGGGGCGGAGGCGCCGGTGGCGGGGCGATCGCGTCGGCGGGATCGGCGCGGCCGCCGGCACCGCCGGGTCGCATCGCGTGTGCGCGGTCGATCCAGGCGGTGAGCTCTTCGCGCGAGATCTGGCCGTCCTTGTTGGCATCGATCCGGTTGAAGCGCGTATCGGCCTGCGCGAGGAACTCGGCGCGCGAGATCTTGCCGTCGCTGTCGGCATCGGCGCGCGTCATCATGCGGGCGCCTGGGCCCTTCATTTCGTCGGCGGTGAGAAAGCCGTCCTTGTTGACGTCCATCGTGGTGAAGCGCGCGGTGGCCTCGGCGGTGTTTTCGGCACGCGAGACCAGCCCGTCGCCATTGCTGTCGGCGGTGCGGAACATGCCGCCGCCGCCTTGCGCCACGGCAGCGGCGGTCGCGAGCGCAGCGACCGTCGTGGCGACGAAGAAGCGCGAGAGGGACATGACGGAAACTCCTGTGCTGGCTGGGCGGGGTGCCGTTCCTATGTCTCCTTCATAGGGAGAAACCTGTCGCGCGGCTGTGTCGTGGGCGCGGGGAAGTGTCGCAATTTGTCGCAAATGGGGGACGGAAACGCGGTTGCTGCCGCCGATCGCTCTTGCGCATGGCTTTGTTGCAAAACTGATGGCGGGGATTCACGCAGGGAATCGAGCGGTATAGATAGGCGTAATGCCCAAACCTGCCGCACCTGTGTATCGTACGACGAACTGGCCTGAGTATAATGCGGCGCTGAAGCGGCGTGGGTCGCTGGAAATATGGTTTGATCCGGAGATGCACTGGCTTTCGAAGCCGTGTGGTCGCCCTGGTCGCCCGATGCGGTTTTCAGACAGCGCGATAGAGCTGTGCCTGACGCTGAAGACGCTGTTCAACCTGCCTTTGCGGCAAGTGACGGGGTTGGTTTCGAGCCTGATCAAAATGGCGGGGCTGGATTGGTCGGTGCCGGATTATACGACGCTGTGCCGACGGCAGAAGACGTTGAAGGTCAACCTCGGCGGGCGGATCAGCTCGGGCGGACTGCACCTGCTGGTCGACAGCACCGGGATCAAAATGACGGGAGAAGGCGAGTGGAAGACGCGCAAACACGGACCGTCCTACCGTCGCCAGTGGCGCAAGGTGCATCTCGGGATTGATGCTGGGACGCTGGATATCCGGGCCATTGAGGTCACGACGAATGCCATTGGTGACGCACCGACGCTGCCCGTTCTCCTGGCGCAAATTCCCGGAGACGAGCGGATACTCAGCGTCGGCGGAGATGGCGCTTATGATACCAGGGACTGCCATGCCGCTATTGCCGGGCGCGGTGCCGATGCGGTCATCCCGGTCCGCCGCAACGGGCAACCATGGGCAGAAGGCGGTCCCGGCGTCGATGCACGCAATGGAGCGCTACGCGCGACAAAGCGGCTTGGTCGCGCAATCTGGAAAAAGTGGAGCGGCTATCATCGCCGCAGTCTGGTCGAGACCAAAATGCACTGCTTCAAACTCCTGGGCCAGCGCGTTGTCGCCCGCACCTTCGATCGTCAGATTACCGAGCTCAAAGTCCGTGCTGCAATTCTCAATCGGTTCTCCGAAATAGGAACGCCGGTGACCGTCCGTATCCAATAACATCTTCAAGTAAAACGTCGGTCATGCTCTCGCGTAATTATGCAACAAAGCCGTAATTTGTCCAAAAGCGGCCTGTCGCCTAACCACCACAAGCAGACATGCCCTGCTTCGTCGTCGCCGGAGGCCGGTGTCGTTCGGTGGCCTGTTTCCATCCGAGCGGCCCAGGCCTTCGCCGGGGCGACGGTCGGGGAGGGGCGGCAGCCATCGCGCCCCTCCGCCAGACGCGCACGGCATGCCCTATCCGAAGATCGCGACGCTTTGCATGCCTTGCGCGACGGGCACCCCGTCGGCGTTCCACAGCATCATCGTCTGGCTCGAACCGCCGTTGACGGCGTGCTGCGATTCGGCCGAGAGCAGCCACCAGCCGTCGGTCGTGGCGGGCGCAGGCGTGAGCAGATTGACGATCCACGTCACCGAACTCAGCGGCACGAACTCCTTGCCGAACAGCTTGAACGCCGCGGGCGGCAGCGCGTCGGCGAGCGCGAGCACTTCGACCATCGGGTCGATCCCCGCATGATCGCGCAGCCGGGCCCAGCGCAGCCATTCGGCCTCGCCCGGCGCTTCGGCCTTGAGATCGAGGAAATTGAAGTTGCCGGTGAAGAATTCGTCGGGACCGGTGTAGAGTTTCGCATCCGGCGCAGGCGGCGGCAGCGTGGCGGCGAGACCGCCGCTGAGCGCGACCCGCGACGGCTGCTCGGCCATGAAGACGAACACCGCACGATAGCCGAGCCCGGCGTCGGAGACGATGTCGGCCTGGATAAAGGCGGCGGTGCGGCCGCGGCGCAGCTTGGTCGCGGTGACCCGCACCTCGCCCGACAGCGGGCCGATGAACGACACTTGCGCCGATCGCAGCGGCGGCAGATCGGGTTCGATCCCCTGCGCGGCGTGGAGCGCGAGCGCGCTCGACAGGCCGCCATAGGCGGTACGGCCCTGCAGCCAGTCGCTCGGGATCTGTGCGCGGAAGCCACCCTCGATCGGCGTCGCGGCGGCGAGGATCTCGCGGATCGGGGTCATGCTGCGGTCTCCGCCAGACGATCGCGCAAGTCGCGCTTGAGCACCTTGCCGATCGCGCTGCGCGGCAGCTCGTCGATCGCGTGGAGCGCCGACAGCCGTTGCGTCTTGCCGAGCTGGGCGTTGGTCCAGTCGAGGATCTCCGTGATGCTCGCGTCGACCCCGGTGTGCGGCACGTAGAAGCCGACCGGCGTCTCGCCCCATGTCTCGGACGGCACGCCGATCACGCTGCAATCGGCGACCGCGGGATGCGTGCGCAGCACCGCCTCGAGATCGGTCGGGTAGATGTTGAAGCCGCCCGAGATGATCAGGTCCTTCTTGCGGTCGAGCAGGGTGAGGAAGCCGTCTGCATCGAAGCGGCCGACATCGCCGTGGCGGATGTAGCGATTGCCCTCGGCATCGTGCCATTCGGCGGCGGCGGTGGCGTCGCTGCGGCCGTGATAGCCCGTCATCATCGCCGGCGACCGGCCGACGACCTCGCCCATCTCGCCTTGGGGCACTTCGGTGCCGTCGTCGTCGATCAGGCGGATGTCATGGCCCTCGACCGGGCGGCCGACGGTGTGGAGCTTGTCGGGAAAGCCGTTGGCGACGAGCAGGCAGGTCCCGCCGCCTTCAGTCATCCCGTAATATTCGACGAGCAGCCCCGGCCAGCGTGCGAGCACGTCGGCTTTGAGCGCGGCGGAGAAGGGCGCCGAGGTGCAGGTCTTGAAGCGGAAGCTCGACAAATCGAACCGGTCGAAATCGGGGAGCGCCATCAGCCGCTGATATTGCACCGGAACGAGCATGGTGTGCGTCGCGCGGTGGCGCTCGGCGAGCGTCAGATAGCCGCGCGCGTCGAACTTCTTCATCAAGACGACGGTGCCGCCCCAGCCGAGCGTCGGCAGGAAGCTGACGAGCGTCGTGTTCGAATAGAGCGGCGTTGCGATCATCGTCACCGCGCTCGCGAACCCGGCGGCCTCGTTGCGGTTGATATGTGCCCAGCGCATCGCATGGCTCTGGACGATGCCTTTGGGGGTGCCGGTGGTGCCCGACGAATAGATGATGTTGAAGCCGTCCTCGGGCCGGATCGTAACAGGCGCGGGGGTGGCGCCGTCGGGCGCCAGCCAGGTGCCGAGCGACTTTAGGCGGACGAGCTTGCCCGGGATATGCTGCCCGGCGAGCGCGGTGGCGGCGTCGGCATCGACGAAGGTGATCGGCGCGGCGCAATCGGCGATCATCGCGACGATGCTTTCGGGCGTGCCCGACGGCGCGATCGGGGTGGCGAGGCAACCCGCGCGGAGAGCCCCGAGAAACACCGCGGCATAATCGATGCTGGCCGAGGCGATGATTGCGACCGCCTGCCCCTGCCGCACGCCGTCGCGCTGGAGCGCTGTGGCGATGCGGTCCATCAGCGCATCGAGACTGGCATAATCGAGCTCACCGCCAGCCTCGGCGAGCGCGACCTTGTCGCCCTGCTCGGCGGCGTGTGCGCGGATCAGGTCGGGCAGCGTGGCGAAGTCGCCGGCAAGCATTTCGGCAGCGGTCATCGTGTCTCTTTTTGCAAGTCCATGGCTTCGATTCGCTAGTCCAGCTGACGGAAAAATGCCATACGCGATCTTCGAAAATACATTTTGGGGGGTGCCATCATGCTCTTCTACGACGCTGTCAACCCGGCGCCCAATCCACGGCGTGTACGGATCTATCTCGCCGAAAAGGGCTTGAGCGTGCCCAGCACGACGCTGTCCATCCGCGACATGGAGCATAAGGGCGCGGCGTTCCTCAAGGTCAATCCGCTGGGGCAGATTCCTGCGCTGGAACTCGACGACGGCAGCGTCATCACCGAGAGCATCGCGATCTGCCGCTACTTCGAGTGCCTGCACCCTGAGCCTCCCTTGTTCGGCAAGGGCGCGCGCGGAGTAGCCGAGGTCGAGCAGGGGCTGCGGCGCGTCGAGTTGCGGATGGGATCGCCGTTGTCGCAGGTATGGCTGCACACCCACCCCTTCACCGCGCGCGTCATCAAGCCGCAATTTCCCGATTATGGGGAAACGCAGCGTCCGCGCGTGCTGGAGGCGATGCGCGAGTTCGACGCTGCGCTGACCGGGCGCGCCTGGCTCGACGGGGAGGGCTATTCGGTCGCGGATATCGTGTTGCTGACGACGGTCGACTTCGCGGGGTTCGTGGGGATCGGGGTACCGGAAGACCTGGGGGCGTTGCGCAAGTGGCATGCCCGGGCGAGTGCCCGCCCGAGTGCGAGCGCGTAACGCCGCCGGTCCCCCCGGCTTAACGTCGGGGAGATCCCCTTACCCGAGCACCTTCGCCGTCTGCCCGAACAGCACTTTCTTCGCTTCCTCGGTCATCGGCTTGTTCTCGCTGATCGCTGCGCCCTTGGCATAAGCCGCGACGGTCGCGGGCCGCGCGGCAATGGCGTCGAACCAGCGCTTCACGTTGGGCGTATCCTCAAGCCGCTGCCCCTGCCGCTCGAACGGCACGATCCACGGATAGCAGGCCATGTCCGCGATCGAATATTGTCCGGTGATGAACGCACGCCCCTCGAGCCGGCGGTCGAGCACGCCGTACAGCCGGTTGGTCTCGTTGACGTAGCGGTCGATCGCGTAGGGAATCTTCTCGGGCGCATAGCCGCTGAAATGGTGGTTCTGGCCGAGCATCGGCCCGAGGCCCCCCATCTGCCACATCAGCCATTGCACCGTCTCGGTCCGCTGGCGCAGATCGGTGCCGATGAACGTCCCATATTTGTCGGCGAGATAGAGCAGGATCGCACCCGATTCGAAGATCGCGATCGGCTCGCCGCCGCCCTCGGGATCATGATCGACGATCGCCGGCATGCGGTTGTTGGGCGCGATCTTGAGGAAATCGGGCTGGAATTGCGCGCCCGACCCGATGTTGACCGGCACGATGCGATAGTCGACTCCCGCTTCCTCGAGGAACAGCGTGATCTTGTGGCCGTTCGGCGTGGGCCAGTAATGCAGGTCGATCATGCGCTTGCTCCTGAAGTGTCGCGCCTCAGATGGGAGAGCCGTTACGCCTGCGCAACCGCATCGCGCGCCGATCTCGACCGGTCGAGCCCGTTCCACGCGACGATGCCGAGCGCGGCAAGCGCAAGCGCCGCCGCCACGGCAAAGGCTGCGCCGGGGAAACCATGTCTGACCCCGGCGGCGAGCGCTTGCGACATCAGCAAGGGACTGATCACCAAAGAGACGCTGCTCATGCTGCCGATCCCGCCTTGCAATGCGCCCTGGCGCTCTGGCCCGACCATTCGCGACAGCAACGCGCTGAACGCGGGGGCGGCAAATCCCTGGCAGGCGGCGACGAGCATGATGCCATACACCTGCCAGCCGGCCTGGATGAAGGCGAACGCTAGGAAGCCGAGGATCGCACAGGTCAGGCCCACGACGAGCGCGCGCCGATCCCCGAGCCGCCCGATCGACGCCGGGACCATCAGCCCCTGCACGCAGGCGAGGACGAAGCCGACATAGGTAAGGCTCAGCCCGATCGCACCGGGGGTCCAGTGGAAGCGGATCGTCGCCCAGAACGCCCAGATCGAGGGATAGACCTGATTGGCGTTCTGCCAGAGGAACAGGGCGATCACCAGCGGCACCGCCTTCGGGCTTGCGAACAAGGGCTTGAACGCGCCGACGACATGCGCGTCGCGCAACCGGAACGGACGGCGGTGCGCACGCGCGAGCGACTCAGGCATCGCGAAGGCCATCACCACGGCGTTGCCCAAGGCGAGCAACGCGGCGGCGGCAAAGGGTATGCGCGGCCCCAGTTCGGCAAGCAGCCCGCCAAGCGCAGGGCCGAGGATGAAGCCGATGCCGAACGCGCCGCCGACCAGGCCGAACGCAGCGCTCCGCTTGTCTGGCGGGGTGACGTCGGCGATGACCGAGCTTGCCGGGCCGTAGATTGCCCCTGCCGCGCCGGCGACGGCGCGACCGACGAACAGCCAGGCAAGGGTGGGCGCGAGCGCCATCAACGCATAGTCGATGCCGAACGCCAGCATCGAGGCGACCAGCACCGGTCTGCGCCCGTAGCGGTCGCTCAGATTGCCAAGCACCGGCCCGGCGACGAATTGGGTCAGCGCGAATGCCACGAGCATATAGCCCGCGATCCGCGTCGCATCGTCGATCCCGACATGGCCGAGGCGGGTGATCAGCGACGGCAGCACGGGCATGACGATGCCAAAACCGATCGAATCGATCAGCACGGCGGCGAGCACGATCGGCACGGCACGATTGGCGAACGGCATGGCATGGTTCCCCTCGGAGTGAGCAGCTTATCGGGTTTCCCCGCGGCGTAAACCTCCCCTCCCTGGAAGGGAGGGGGCGGGGGTGGGGCGGCCCGTTGTGACGTTCGACCGCCGCCACGGGCCGACCCACCCCCAGCCAGCGTCGGGTCGGTCATGCCCCCGGCATGACCTGAACAGCGCGCGGCGCTGTTCACCCGACGCTCTTCCAGGGAGGGGGGCGCGAACAATGCGCCCTAGCGCAATGCTGCCTCTTCCCATCGGCAGCATTCTGTCGTATCGCGCCGCCATACCCGATCTTCAGATTCGGTCTGAAAGGACAGCTTCCATGGCTACCGCGCCCGAACTCGACGCTCCAGCGGCTCCCCTTGACGGGTTTCGCGAAGAAGTGCGTGGCTGGCTTGTCGCGAATTTCCCGGCATCGCTGAAGGGCAGGGACAATGCCATGTCGGCGCTCGAGGGCCCGACCGCGCTTTCGCCCGACCAGGCCGCATGGCAGGCCGCGATGGGCGAGAAGGGTTGGGGCGTGCCGAGCTGGCCCGCGGCCTATGGCGGCGGCGGTCTCGACAAGGCGCAGATCCGCGTCCTCAACGAGGAAATGGCGCGCGCGGGCGCGTGGAACCCGATCGGCGGGATGGGCGTGATGATGTTCGGGCCGACGCTGCTCGAATATGGCAACGAGGCGCAGAAGCAGGAACATATCCCGGCGATCGCCAAGGGGCTGGTGCGCTGGTGCCAGGGCTATAGCGAGCCCAATGCCGGCTCCGACCTCGCCAACGTCCAGACCTTCGCCGAAGATGCCGGCGACCATTATATCGTCAACGGCCAGAAGACCTGGACCTCGGGCGGCCAGTGGGCCGACAAATGCTTCGCGCTCGTGCGCACCGACAAGAGCCGGAAGCATGGCGGCATCAGCTTCCTGCTGCTCGACATGACCGCGCCCGGTGTCGAAGTTCGGCCGATCGCGATGATCTCGGGCCAGTCGCCGTTCTGCGAGACCTTCTTCACCAATGTGAAGGTGCCCAAGGAAAACCTCGTCGGGCGTGAAGGGCAGGGCTGGGAAATCGGCACGCGCCTGCTCCAGCACGAGCGCAGCAGCCTGTCGGGCGGTGGCAGTGCGTCGCGGCTGTTTGCCGGCAAGCCGATGGGTGCGCTCGCCAAGGAATATCGCGGCGAGGACGAGAAGGGCCGCGTTCCCGACAGCGATCTGCGGATGCGGATCGTGCGGCACGAGATGGACAGCCGCGCCTTTGCGCTGACGCTGCGCCGCGCCGCACTCGAGGCGAAATCGAACCAGGGGCCGTCGGCCGCCACATCGATCATGAAGAATGTCGGCGCGCGCATCACGCAGGATCGCGCCGAACTCTCGATCGAGATCATGGGGATGGCCGGGCTCGGCTGGGAAGGCGAGGGCTTCAGCGAAGACGAGCTGACCCAGACGCGCACCTGGCTGTGGGGCAAGGCGGTATCGATCTATGGCGGATCGACCGAGATCCAGAACAACGTGATTTCGAAGCGCATCCTCGGGATGCTCGACCACCAGTAATGCAAGGATAGGCTGCCGCGCGCGTTTGCCGGCGGGCCGGAGAGGGGCGGGGTGAAGGATGGCCTAAGTCATCCTCCCCCGTTTTCCCATTTCACGAGCGGGGACTGCACCATGGCCGTACTCAACGACGAACAGACGATGCTCCGCGACATGGTGCGCGAATGGTCCGACGAGCAATCGCCCGTCAGCGCCTTCCGCAAGATGCGCGCCGCGGCGCCCGCCGAGGGCTATGATCCGGCGGCGTGGGCGACGCTCGGCGAGATGGGGCTGCCGGGCATCGTCATCCCGGAAGAGCATGGCGGCACGGCATTCGGCTATCTCTCGCTCGGGCTGGTACTCGAACAGCTCGGCCGCAATCTCGCTGCTTCGCCGCTGGCCTCCACCTCGGCGGCGGCGACCGCGATCCTGATGGGCGGGTCAGAGGCGCTGAAGGCGCAGTGGCTGCCGCAGATCGCCAGCGGCGCGGTGGTGGCGACGCTCGCGATCGACGAAGGTCCGGTCCATGATCCCGCGAAGATCGTGACCACGGTGAGCGGCGGCAAGCTCAGCGGGACCAAGGCGTTCGTGGCCGAGGGCGACAGCGCAGGGGTCTTCGTCGTCGCAGCGACCGATGGCCTCTATCTCGTCGCGGGCGATGCCGGCGTCACGCGCGCGTCGCGCCACATGGCCGACTCGCGCAGCCATGCGCAGGTGACGTTCGATGCGGCACCGGCGGAGAAACTGGGCGACGCGACGCTCACTGCGCAGGTCATCGACCGCGCGACGGCGGCGGTGTGCGCGGAAATGCTGGGGATGGCCGAACAGGCGTTCGCCACCACCAACGATTATCTCAAGACGCGCGTCCAGTTCGGCCAGCAGCTCTCGACCTTCCAGGCGCTGCAGCACCGCATGGCGAAGATGTTCACCGAGCTCGAATTGATGCGATCGGCGGTAGAGGGCGCGCTCGAGGCGATCGACGCCGGGCGGTCCGATCTCGACCAGGCCGTCAGTCTCGCCAAGGCGGTCGCAAGCGACACGCTCCATCTCGTCAGCCGCGAGATGATCCAGCTGCACGGCGGGATCGGCATGACCGACGATTACGACGCCGGCTTCTACATCAAGCGCGCCCGCGTGCTCGAAGCGATGTGGGGCAATGCGGCGTTTCATCGCGAGCGTTTCGCGCGGTTGAACGGCTACTGAGCCGCTCCGCGCGCGAGGCTTCGCGTCCGATTGTTTTCGATCCGTAACGACAAGGTGCGGTGGCTGTCGTCCTGAAAGGGAAGCGGCGCCGCGCTTTTGCCATGCGCGGCATTTCGAGCGGAGCGCACGCCGTGCATGCGTGTGTTTCGAGGATCGGTCCTGCCCGTCATCGACCTAGCGAAATCGCTTAGGGGACGTTCCCTATAGGAAAACTCGGCAATCCGACCCCATATCTGGCTTGACATTAGGGCCGTTTCGGAGTCAATTCGAGCTTCGGGTACGGAGCCGTTCAGTGCTCTGACCCATTAGGGGAGAGATGCGATGCCTCGTTCGCGGCATGTGACGTCGTGCGCCATTTTCGCGCTGTCGGTCGGCCTGGCATGGCCAGCCGCAGCGCAGATCGGGGCCACTCCGCCACCGCCGCCGCGACCGAGTGGGCCGGTCGAGGATCTCACCGGCCCCGACATCGTCGTCACCGGATCGCTGATCCGCGGCACGCCCGAGGATGCCGCTATCCCGGTCGATGTCATTTCGAGCGAAGAGCTGTCGAAACAGGGTACGCCGAGCGCGGTCGACCTGCTCAAGAACCTGCCGACCTCGAGCGGGGTGATCGGCGATGCCAACCAGTTCGACAGTCGCAGCCAGGGCAATGAAGGCGTCGCCTCGGTCAACCTGCGCGGGCTCGGCCCGCAGCGCACGCTCGTGCTGCTCAACGGCAAGCGGCTGGTGCCGATCGGCGGCGGCATCCCGATCGTCGATATCAACCTGATCCCCTCGGGCGCGATCGGTCGCGTCGAAGTGCTCAAGGAGGGCGCGGCGGCGACCTATGGCTCCGATGCGATCGCGGGCGTCGTCAATTTCATCACGCGGACCGATCAGAAGGGCTTCCTCGCCTCGGGGGATTATCGCTATATTCGCGGGTCGACGGGCGACTACACCGCCAATCTGAGCTTCGGCCATAATGGCGGGGCACTGCATTTCCTCGCCTCGGTCGGCTATCAGCACCGTTCCGAACTGCGCACGACCGATCGCGATTTCACCGTCCAGCCCTATGCCAACAACCCGCAGGGCGGCTATACCGGGGGCGGCAATCCGGGCAATTTCGGCTTTGCCGGCTCGGCCAATTTCGTCCGCGATCTCGGGTGCGAGGCGCTCGGCGGCTTCCGCAGCCAGGCCGGATCGACGACCGACCGCTGCTTCAACAATTACGGCCAGTTCGGCAATCTCGTCGAGCCCGAAGATCGGATCCAGGCCTATGTCGAGACATCGATCCAGCTGACCGACACACTCAAATTCTCGGCCAGCGCGCTCTATGGCAACAGCTCGACGCGGATCACCACGTCGCCGACCTATCTGCCGACCCTGCCGCCCTCGGTGAACGCGGCGAGCGGCGGCGCGGGGCTGTTCGTCATCCCGACCTATGCCCCGGCGCTGCGCGATTATTGCTCGTTATACGGTGCGGCGTCGGGCTGCATCACCGCAGGCGGCGTCCCGCTCGCGCCGGCGATCGCCTTCCCGGTGCTGTTCCGCCCGGCCTTGCTCGGCGGCAATCCGCTGTTCCTCAATCACAATGGCGACGATCGCGGATCGGCCTATAGCAAGCGCGTCTCCGACGAGATGCGCTTCACCGCCGATCTCTCGTACGACGTGACGCCCGATCTCAATCTGACCGGCAGCTTCACCTATTCCGAATATTATCGCGAGAGCGAGGGGACCGACACCTTCGGCGACCTGCTGCAGAACGCGCTGGCGGGCTTTGGCGGCGCGAATTGCGCCTATGCGACGCCGCAGTCGCGCGCCGGGCTGACTTCGGCGCAACTCGCCGCGCTTGCCGGGACCAATGGCTGCACCTTCTTCAACCCCTTCTCGACCGCGGTCGCCGCGAACGGGGTGAGCGGGACGGCGAACCCCAATTATGCCGGCACGCGCAACCCGGCGGGCTACAACCTCACCCCCGGTGCCGGGTTGATCAACGATCTGGCGACGTTCGACAATTTCTTCCGCACCACCAACACGCGCTACGACACGCGGCTGCTGGTCGGCGATCTGGTGCTGAGCGGCAAGACCGGACTGCGACTGCCGGGCGGCGACCTCAGCTTCGCGGTCGGCGCGCAGTATCGCAAGAACGACTATTCGGTGCTCTACAACAACGACAGCAACATCGCGGTCAATCCGTGCCCGGGCTCGCCGCTCAATCCGGCGGCGACCTGTACGCAGCAGACCGGCGCGCTCGGTTTCCTCGGTACCAACGCCAATCTGAAGACGAGCAACGATATCAAGGCGGTGTTCGCCGAATTGCAGCTGCCCGTGTTCGACCGGCTCAATGTGCAACTCGCGGCGCGGTACGAGGATTATGGCGGGCGGGTCGGCTCGACCTTCAACCCGCAGGGGCGCATCCGGCTGCAGGTGACCGACTGGCTGGCGCTGCGCGGCGGGGCTGGGACGACCTTTCGCGGGCCGCCCGCGCAGCAATTGTCGGGCAATCTGACCGCGCTGCAGATCATCGGCACGTCGTTTCGCGCGGTCGATATCAACGGCAACCCCAACCTCTCGCCCGAAAAGGCGACGACCTATAGCGCGGGCATCCTGCTCCACAGCGGCGGCTTCAGCGCGAGCCTCGATTATTACCGCTACAAATTGAAGGGGCCGATCGAGGGCGAGCCGATCCAGGGGATGGTCAACGCGCTGTTCGGCGCGAGCGGTACCGCCAATTGCGGCAATGCGGCCTATGCGGCGCTTCAGGCGCGTTTCACCTTCACCGGCTCGGGCTGCGGCATCGCCAATGTCCAGCGGCTGCGGACGCAGACGATCAACAGCGCCAACGTCACCACCTCGGGGCTCGATCTGCAGGCGGCGTATCGCTTCGGGCTCGGTGCCGCGAATCTCGAATTCGGCGGCAGCGGCACTTACGTGATCGAATACAAGACCAGGGACATCACGGTCGAAGGCATCGTCGTCCAGCCGGCGTTCGATGGCGTGGGGCTGCTCAATTACCAGACCACCGCCTATCCGATCCCGCAGATCAAGGGTACCGCCTATGTCCAGGGCGCCGTCGGTGGGCACAGCCTGCGCGTCCAGTACAACTATATCGACGGCTATACCGATCAGCGCGGCGCCGCGATCTTCGGGGCGAATACCGGCGCGCTGGCGGGCGCTTCGGTAACGGCGGGCAAAAATATCAAGCCGTTCACCACCTTCGATGCGACCTATCGGCTGGTGCTGCGCGGGACGGGGTCGACGCTGACGCTGTCGGCGCTCAACATCTTCAACAAGGCGCCGCCGTTTGCACGGCTCGATCAGAATTACGATCCGTTCACCGCGAGCCCGCTCGGATTCACCGCGAAGGTTGGCATTTCGCAGAAGTTCTGAGCGCCGGCACGGGCGCGGCATCCGCAGTGGATGGCGCGCCCTTTGCCGTTTGCGTCGTGCTCGCGTATCGCTGCTCCGATGCCCAAGCCAATCAAGCGCAGCCCCGGTCTGCCCACGCGCGACCAGATCCTCGCCTTCATCGCCGAAAGCGACGTACCTGCGGGCAAACGCGAGATCGCGCGTGCCTTCGGGCTGACCGCGCAGGACAAGATCCTGCTCAAGGCGCTGTTGAAGGACATGGCGGATGAAAGGCTGATCGACAGCGCCCCCGGCCGCGCCTTCCACAAGATGGGCGGCGTGCCCAAGGTGACCGTGCTGCGGATCGTCGATGTCGACGACAGCGGCAATGTCTGGGCGGTGCCCGAGCGCTGGGAAGCGACGACGCCCGCGCCAAAACTGCGCGTGCGCGAGAAGAAGAACGGCGCGCTCGGCGTCGGCGACCGCGTGCTCGCGCGGACCGAGGAAGCCGGGCAGGGGTGGATCGCGCATCCGATGAAGACCTTGCCCAAGGGCGAGGAGCTCGTGCTCGGCGTGCTGCGCCAGGAGGGCAAGGCGCTGTGGCTGCAAGGCGTCGAGAAGAAGGAGCGGCGCGAGTTCCAGGTGTCCGATGCGGGCGAGGCGCAGGTCGGCGATCTGGTGCTCGCCGAGATGGCGGGACGGCCGCCGCGGATAACGGTGCGCGTGACGCAGGTGCTCGGCGATCCGTTCGCGCCGCGTAGCTTCTCGCTGATCGCGATCCACAAGCTCGGCATTCCCGATGTGTTCTCGTCCGAGACGCTCGACGAGGCGGTTCGCGTTGCCGCGCAGCCGCTCGGCGAGAAGCGCGAGGATCTGCGCCATTTGCCGATCGTCGCGATCGATCCGGCCGATGCGCGCGATCATGACGATGCGGTGTGGGCGGCCCTCGATGACGATCCCGCCAATGATGGCGGCTGGAAGGCGATCGTCGCGATCGCCGATGTGTCGTTCTACGTGCGGCCGGGGTCGAGCCTTGATCGCGAAGCGCGGCGGCGCGGGAACAGCGTGTATTTCCCCGATCGCGTCGTGCCGATGTTGCCCGAGAGTCTGTCGGCGGAGATGTGTTCGCTGAAGGAAGGCGTCGATCGGGCGGCGTTGGCGTGCCATTTGCGGATCGGCAAGGATGGAACGCTGAAGTCGTGGCGGTTCACGCGTGCGGTGGTGCGGATTGCGGCGAATTTGGCGTATGAAGAGGCGCAGGCGATGGTGGATGCGCATCACGCTACTTCTGCTCCTTCTGCTCCCCTCCCGCTCGCGAGTTCGGGGTCGACAGCGCCCCGCGCTGTCGAGGATGTGCCGGGGGCACATCCGACCCCGAACTGGGCTGGGGGAGGGCCTGTCCACGCGACGGACGACGACGCGATGGAGGCACGCCCCTCCCCTAACCCCTCCCGCACGCGGGAGGGGGATTCGGGCAGCGCAATCCTCCACGCCCTCCTCCCGCTCTGGTCCTGCTGGCATGCGCTCAACAAGGCGCGCACCGCGCGCGCGCCGCTCGATCTCGATCTCCCCGAACGCCGCGTGATGCTCGACGAGAAGGGCCGCATCCTCTCGGTCGCGCCGCGCGAGCGGCTCGATGCGCACAAATTGATCGAGGATTACATGATCGCCGCCAACGTCGCCGCCGCCAAGGCGCTCGAGGCGAAGAAGGCGCCCGTCATGTACCGCGTCCACGAGCAGCCCGGCCGCGAGAAGCTGGTCGCGTTGAAGGACTATCTCAAGACCTTCGGGATCGAGTTCGCGCTCGGCCAGGTCGTCCAGCCGCGCACCTTCAATCACATCCTCGACAAGGTGATCGATCGCGACGAACGCCCGCAGATCATGGAGCAGGTGCTGCGCACGCAGACGCAGGCCTATTACAGCCCCGCCAATATGGGGCATTTCGGGCTCGCGCTCGGCAGTTACGGCCACTTCACCTCGCCGATCCGGCGCTATGCCGATCTGCTCGTCCACCGCGCGCTGGCGGCGGCGTATGATCTGGGGCCCGGCGGGTTGACCGAGGGCGAAGCCGCGGCGATGGAGAAGATCGGCGAGAGCATCTCGATGCTCGAACGCCGCGCGATGGAGGCTGAGCGCGACACGATCGACCGCTATGTCGCGGCGTATCTGTCGGAGAAGGTCGGCGAGGTGCTCGAGACGCGGATCACCGGCGTCACCAATTTCGGCTTCTTCGCGACGGTCGAGGGGATTGGCGGCGACGGGCTGATGCCGGTGCGCGATATCGGGGGGGAATATTTCCGCTTCGACGAAGCCTCGCGCACATTGATCGGCGACCAGAGCGGGACGGTCTATGCCAGCGGGCAGAAGCTTCAGTTGCGGCTGGCCGAAGCGAACCCGGTATCGGGGGCGCTACGCTTCGAGATGGTCGAGGGCAGGGGGGCTCGAGTCGAAAGCGACGACCGACGCCCGAAGCGTGTGATCAAGCATCGCGGGCGGCCGACGAACATCCGGCATCAGGGGAAGAAGCGGTAAAGGCCGACCGCCCATCGTCGCCCCGGCGGAGGTCGGGGCCGGCCCGATGACGCGCGCTCCCGGCCGCGCGCGCAACCGAGCGGCCCCGGCCTGCGCCGGGGCGACGGCGCGAGCTCATCCGGCGCGGAAAGTCAGCCCCGCTTTCGCCTGCAAGCGGTCGGCGAGCACCTTTCCCATCAGCGCGCCCGGGGTCCAGATACCGCCTTCACCCGCGACATCCTCGACCAGGCACAAAGCGGTTTCGGCGATCATCTTGCTCGTCGAGCCATAGCCCGGATCCTTGTCGCCGGTGACGACGCAGTCGATCCGCTCGCCATTCGCGCCTTCGCCGATGAAGAGCAGGTCGTAGAAGCCTGCGTCGCGTTCCTCGGGCGAGGGGCCTTCGCCGGGCTTGGGGCCCTTGTCGCTGGCGAGCGGGTTCATCCGCGCGATCGCCTCTGCGGCGGCCTTGCTCATCTCGCCGATCCCCGGCGCGACCATCATCTCGTCATAGACGAAGTCGGCGCCGTACGCCTCGCCGAGCAGGAAGTTGGTGCGGTGGACGTTCTTGGTGTTGATCGGCGCCATGATGAACGGCGCGACCCATGCCTCGATCGCACGGTCATATTCGGGGAGCAGACCCTTGGGCTGCGCTGGCCCCTCGAAACCGGGGGTGAGCGCGAACGGATTGACCAGCAGGCCGAGGATCGAGGGCTGCTTGGCAGCGGCGGCGAGCGTCGCCTTGAGGCTCGCCACGGTGCCGCCCGACGCGCCGCCCTGCATCTTCCGAACACGGCCCTTAACGCGCGGCATGGGATGCCCGAACTTGGCCTTGGCGGCGTCCTGCAGCGCGAGCACACCGAGGTCGAACGGGATCGAATCGAACCCACACGAGAAGACGATGCGCGCGCCGGTGCGCCTGGCGGTTTCGTGATGCGCGTCGATCATGTGGCGCATCCAGGCGGGCTCGCCGCACAGGTCGACATAAGCGGTGCCGGTCTCGGCACAGGCGGCGACTAGGTCGTTGCCGTAGAGCTGGTACGGACCGACCGTGGTGAGCACGACCTTGGTGCGTTCGCACAAGCTTCGCAGGCTGGCGGGGTCATCCGAATTGGCGGTGACGAGCGGGGTGTCGGCGGCTGCGCCGATCAGGTCGCGCACCTCCTGCAGCTTGGATAGCGACCGACCGGCCATGGCCCAGCGCTGCGCACCGATCTGGGTCAGATATTCGGCGACGAGCCGGCCGGTAAAGCCGGTGGCGCCATAAACGATGATGTCGAAGTCGCGCATATCTCTCCCCCATCCGCTTGGCGGTGGGACGGGGAGGGCCCGTCCATCCGCGCGGTTGGCAGGATCATGCCCTCCCCCAGCTTCTCCCGCAAGCCGGAGGGGAGGCTGAGATCAGGCGGCTTCGCTGAACTGCAGACTGGCCAGCCGCGCATACAGGCCGCTCTCGCCGATCAGCGAGGCGTGGCTGCCTTGTTCTACGATCCGCCCCTCGCGCATCACGATGATCCGCTCGGCTGCGCGCACCGTGGCGAGACGATGCGCGATGACGAGCGTCGTGCGCTCGGCCATCAAGCGCTCGAGCGCTTCCTGGACGAGTCGTTCGCTTTCGGCGTCGAGCGCGCTGGTCGCTTCGTCGAGCAGCAGGATCGGCGCATCGCGCAGCAGCGCGCGTGCGATCGCGACACGCTGGCGCTGGCCGCCCGACAGCCGTGCGCCGCCCTCGCCGAGGAAGGTGTCGAGCCCCTCGGGGAGCTCGTGGAGGAACTCGGCGGCATTGGCGGCCTCGGCGGCGGCCCAGAGCGCGTCGTCGGGCGCGTCCCAGCGGCCGTAGCGCAGATTGTCGCGCGCCGACGCGCCGAAGATCACGGTCTCCTGCGGCACCATCGCAATTCGCGCGCGCACTTCGGCCGGGTCGGCGTTGCGCAAGTCGACGCCGTCGATCCGCACGCTGCCCGCTTCGGGATCGTAAAAGCGCTGGATCAGCTGGAACAAGGTGGTCTTGCCCGCGCCCGACGGCCCGACGATCGCGACGGTTTCGCCGGGGCTGACCGACAGCGAGAAATCATGCAGTGCCGCGACGTCGCGCCGCGTCGGATAGCGGAACTCGACATGGTCGAATTCGAGCGTGCCGCGCGCGGGCACGGGAAGCGTCGTCGGCTGCGCGGGCGCGCGGATCTCGGGGACTTCGGCGAGCAGCTCGGACAGGCGCTCGGCGGCGCCCGAGGCGCGCAGCAGGTCGCCATAGACTTCGGTCAGCGAGCCGAACGAGCCCGTCACCAGCGTCGCGGTGACGAGGAAGCCGGCGAGCGACCCCGCCGACAGCCGCCCGGCGGCGACATCGCCGACAGTCGACCACATCAGCAGCGTCACCGCGCCGAACAACAGCCCCATCACCAGCGCGGTCATGATCGCGCGCGTCGCGATGCGCCGCTTGGCGGCATCGAGGCTGCGATCAACGGCATCGCCGAAGCGCTTCGCCTCACGCGCTTCCTGGCCGAATGCCTGGACGATCTTCATCGCGGTGAAGGTCTCGACCGCCATCGACCCGATATCGGCGATGCGGTCCTGGCTCGCGCGCGACTGGCTGCGCACGCGGCGGCCGAGCAGCATGATCGGCAGGATGATCAACGGCACACCGATCACGATCGACAAGGCCATTTTCGGCGCGAAGACGAACAGCAGGATCACGCCGCCGATCCCGGTCAGCCCGTTGCGCAAGGCGACCGACACCGTCGTGCCGACCGCGCCTTCGATCAGCGCGGTGTCCGAGGTCAGCCGCGAGGCGACTTCGGACGGGCGGTTCTCCTCGAACCAGCGCGGCGCGAGCTGCAACAGGTTGGCCTGCACCGCGATGCGGATATCGGCGACGGTGCGTTCGCCGAGCCACGACACGAAGTAGAAGCGGATCGCAGTCGCGATGGCGAGGACGACGACGAGGCCGAGCAGATCATAGAAGACATGGTCGATATGCGCGATGTCGCCGGCGCCGTGGGTGAAGCCGCGGTCGATCACCGACTTGATGCTCCAGGAGGTCGCCAGCGTCGTCGTCGACGTGACGAACAAGGCCACCAGCGCGATCGTCAGCTGGAGTGGATAGTGCGAGGTGTAGCGCCACACCATCGCAAGGCTGGCGAGCTTTCGCCCGCTTGGTCGGGGCGGCGCGACGGGAGGATCGATCGGGACGGCGGCGGGTTGTGTTTCGACCATGTGGGGTGCGTAGCAGGCGCCAGACCCTGCCTCAATCCGCTACGGAATTGCCGCAAACCCGGCATTGCTGTTTGCCGCAGCGCAGCATAAACAGTATTTTGACATTGATGATTGTCTGCTAGAAAGTCCGGTATGCTTTACAACGCTTACGAAATGCAGAAGTCGATGCTGGCAGGCGCCAGCGCCATGGCCGATTTCAGTGCCGGACTGCTGAGCAATCCCGCCAATCCGTTCGCCTATTTCGGCGGCGGTGCCGTGCTCGGCTCGGCGCTCGAAGTGTTCGCGCATGCCGCGGCGCCGCGCGGCAAGCCGGCGTTCGGGCTCGACAGCACGACGATCGATGGCGCCGAGGTGGCGATTGTCGAAGACGTGGTACTGCGCAAATCCTTCGGGCAACTCAAGCGCTTCCGCCGTGTCGGCGTCGAGGGCGGCCCCAAGCTGCTGATCGTCGCGCCGATGTCGGGACACTATGCGACGCTGCTGCGCGGCACGGTCGAGCGGATGCTGCCCGTTGCCGACGTCTACATTACGGATTGGCGCGACGCGAAGCTCGTCCCGTTGAGCGACGGCAAGTTCGATCTCGACGATTACGTCGATTATCTGATCGAATTCCTCGAGGCGATCGGGCCGAACGACGGGCAGGGGGGCACGCACATTCTCGCGGTCTGCCAGCCGTCGGTGCCGTGCTACGCCGCTGCCTGCGTGATGAGCGCCGACAAGAATCCGTGCCGCCCCAAGACGCTGACGATGATGGGCGGGCCGGTCGACACGCGCGAGGCGCCGACCGCGGTCAACACGCTGGCGACCGAGCGGCCGCACAGCTGGTTCAGCCAGAACGTCATCGCGACGATCCCGGGTAATTTTCCGGGTGCCGGGCGCCGCGTCTATCCGGGCTTCCTGCAGCTTGCCGGCTTCATGTCGATGAACCTCGGCAACCACATGATGTCGCATTACGAGCTGTTCAAACATCTCGTCCAGGGCGAGGATCTCCAGGCCGACTCGACCAAGGCGTTCTACGAGGAATATCGCTCGGTCTGCGACATGACCGCCGAATTCTATCTGCAGACGATCGATGTCGTCTTCCAGGATCATGCGCTGCCCAAGGGCACGATGACGCACCGCGGCCGCGTCGTCGATCCGGGCGCGATCACCGACATCGCAATCCTGGCGATCGAGGGCGAGAAGGACGATATTTCGGGGCTGGGCCAGACCAAGGCGGCGTTGACGATCGCGACCAACCTGCCTGACGCGAAGAAGCGCTATTACATGGCCGAGGGTGCCGGGCATTACGGCATCTTCAACGGCTCGAAGTGGCGCAATAAGGTCGCACCGGTCGTCGAGGAATGGATGAAAGCGCACGGCTGACGCCGCGCGCTTCATCGCAGATAGTGGTTCGGCCCTGCCTTCAGCGAAGGCAGGGCCGAACTGTTTCCTCAGGCAGCAGTCGTGTCGACGACAGCGTGGCTGCCATTCTCACTGGGCGTGATCGTGCCGCCGACGAGCATCTTGAGGCGACCCGACAGCGAGAGGTCGGTTTCCCACAGCTCGGCATTGTCGATCTTCAGGCGCAGCAGCGCGAGGTTGGGGTCTTCCTTGCCTTTGGGAAACCAGGCCTCGACCTGCTTGTTCCAGAGCTTATCGATCATCGCGCGGTCATTGTCCTGCGCGATCGTGCCGGCGATGCATGCGAAGAAATCGTGCCCCTTGGAGACGAACTGCGCCATCACCTTGCCGCCACCGATCAAGCGATTGTCCTTGCCGACGAAGAAGAAGAGCGTGTCGACCAGGTCCTTGTCGAGCTGCGCGGTCAGCGGTTCGCTGTGCGACGAGCCGTCGGCCAGACCGACCATCAGGAACGGGCTGTCGGCCATTTTCTTCCAGAGCGTCTGGGTGATCTCGTGCGTGTCGGCCATGCTGGTCTCTCCTGAAGGATGGTTCGGGAGAGAAACGACGATGAGAGCGGTTGGTTGCGGCGCCGCGACGATGATCGTGGCGGCGCCGCGGGATCCTGACGCCGATCAGGCCAGCTGATCGACGATCAGGCCGGGTTCGATCGCGGGGCTGTACTCCTTCACCGCTTCCGATGGGCCGGGGCCGGGCTTGCTGTAGCGCACGATGTCGGATTGGCTGGCCGTCTTCGTGGTCGTCTCGGTGGTATTGTCGGTATAGGTGATCGTGGTCGTCTTGGTCGATCCGGCAACGACGATCGATTCGGACAACTCGGTCTTTTTCGACTCGCCACCGGCACCGCCGCCCGCTTTTGCGCCGCCGGTCTCTTCCGCAGCGGCGGGGGCGGCGTCATCGGTCGAGCCCGACGCGGCCGGTGGGGCTTGGCCGTCGGCCTTGTCGAGCACCGCCTTGACCGCGGTAGCATCCGACTTGGACAGCTTGCCAGAGAGGACATCGGCGGAAATCTTGGTGTCGATCGCGGCGCGCACCTCGGGGGTGATCTTGGCGGCGCCCGCGCTGCTGCCCGCCGCGCTTTGCGCGGTGGCCGCTGCTACATCGTCGGCGACGAGCTTGGACTTGTCCTTCGACAGCCCTTGCGCCTGCAGTTGCGAGAACAGCGGACTGATCGAACTTATGCCACCGATGCTCATGCGCGCGACTCCCTTTTCCTTGGGAACAACGGCAGCGGCACGCAAAGCTTTAGCAATATTTTTTGGAGCCGCAGGGCGCGCCGGCCCGAAACGAAACGAGCCCCGGTACGCCGTAGCGACCGGGGCTCGAAACGGAGGCGCAGGGCCTCCCGGGTAGCAATCAGGCTCAGAGGACCTCGAACAGCCCGGCAGCACCCTGGCCGCCGCCGATGCACATCGTCACGACGACATATTTCGCGCCGCGACGCTTGCCTTCGATCAGCGCGTGGCCGGTCGCGCGTGCGCCGGTCATGCCATAGGGGTGGCCGATCGAGATCGCGCCGCCCGAGACGTTGAGCAACTCGTTCGGGATACCGAGCTTGTCACGGCAATAGAGCACCTGCACCGCGAACGCCTCGTTGAGCTCCCACAGCCCGATATCGTCCATCTTGAGATTGAAGCGCTCGAGCAGCTTGGGGATCGCGAAGACCGGGCCGATGCCCATTTCGTCGGGCTCGGTGCCGGCAACCGCCATGCCGACGTAGCGGCCGAGCGGCTGAAGGCCGCGCTGTTCGGCGAGCTTCTCTTCCATCAGCACCGATGCCGACGAGCCGTCCGACAGCTGCGAAGCGTTGCCCGCCGTCACGTTCATGCCCGGGCCCATCACCGGCTGGAGCGCCTGCAGGCCCTCGAGCGTCGTCTCGGGACGGTTGCCCTCGTCCTTCGACAGCGTCACCTCCTTGTAGGTGACTTCCTTGGTTTCCTTGTTGGTGATCGCCATAGTGGCGGTCGTCGGCACGATCTCGGCGTCGAGATAGCCCGCGGCCTGCGCGGCGGCGGTGCGGCGCTGCGACTCGAGTGCATATTCGTCGCAGACTTCACGGCTGATATTGTAGCGCTTGGCGACGGTCTCGGCGGTGCCGAGCATCGGCATGTAGACGTCCTTGTGCATCGCGATCAGCTCGGGATCGGCGGCGACGCGCATCTGCGGGGTCTGGACGAGGCTGATGCTCTCGACGCCGCCACCGATGGTGATGTCCATCTGGTCGATGATGATCTGCTTGGCGGCGGTGGCGATCGCCATCAGGCCCGAGGCGCACTGGCGGTCGACCGACATGCCGGGAACGGTGACGGGGAGCCCTGCGCGCAGCAGCGAGGTGCGCGCGATGTTGCCGGCCTGATGACCCTGCTGCAGCGCCGAGCCGAACACGACGTCGTCGACCATGCCGCCGTCGATGCCGGCGCGCTCGACCGCCGCGCGGATCGAATGCGCCGCGAGCGTCGGGGCGGGGGTGTTGTTGAACGCGCCGCGGTAAGCGCGGCCGATCGGGGTGCGGGCGGTGGAGACGATGACGGCGGAACGCATGGGTTTCTTCCTTCTGCTTCTTCCCCCCTCCCGCTTGCGGGAGGGGCTGGGGGAGGGGAGTTCAAGGAAAGCGCAGCGTTCGGAACTGCCCTCCCCTAACCCCTCCCGCAAGCGGGAGGGGGATCTAAAATCAAACGAAAATCTGCGACATCCATTCGGCGATCATCGCGGGCTTTTCCTCGCCTTCGATCTCGACCGTGAATTCGTTGGTCTGCTGCCACTGGCCGGGGCGCTTCTCCTCGAAGCTCAGCAGCTTGAAACGCCCGCGCACGCGCTTGCCCGAGCGGACCGGCTGAAGGAAGCGGACTTTGTTGCCGCCGTAATTGATCCCCATCTTCACGCCGTCGATCGTCACCGGATCGATGATCTTCGACGACAGCAACGGCATCAGTGACAGCGTGAGGAAGCCATGCGCGATCGTCCCGCCGAACGGCGTCATCGCCGCCATTGCCGGGTTGACGTGGATGAACTGATGATCGCCCGTCGCATCTGCGAATTTGTCGATCATCTCCTGGCTGATCTCGACCCAGTCGGACACCTGTTCGGTGCCGATCCGGCCGGTCATTTCCTGAGCTGTAACGGTCGTCACGGCATTCCCCTGAAAGCAAATTCGTCGCATAGGCGACGCCGCGCAGGCAAATGGCACTCACGCACGCCCCGCGCAAGTCTCACCCTGACCGGAAACCGGAACATGACCTTTGACGTAGCGTCCACTGCCCGCAAATCCATGGGCGCTTTGCACCGGGCGAGCGAACCCGATGTTCTAAAGTCGCTTCTGGACCGTGCAGCGCTCACGCCCGATTCGCGCGAGCGGGTGATGGGGCATGCGCTCGGGCTGCTTGCCGACCTGCGTGCGGCGCAGGGCAAGGGGTGGGTGAACCAGTTTCTGCTAGAATATCGGCTCAATTCGTCCGAGGGCGTGGCGTTGCTGTCGCTGGCCGAGGCGTTCCTGCGCGTGCCCGATCCCGAGACCGCCGATCTGCTGATCGCCGACAAGCTCGGTGATGCCGATTGGCGCGCGCACACGGGCAAGTCGAACTCGACGCTCGTCAATTCGGCGACCTGGGGCCTGGTGGTCGGCCGTGCGCTGGTTGGCGACGGGCAGACGCAGAGTTCGCTGCGGCGTCTCATCAGTCGCGCGGGCGAGCCGTTCGTGCGGCAGGCGGTCGGCGCGGCGATGCGGATGATGGGCGAGATCTTCGTCATGGGCCGCACGATCGACGAGGCGATGAAGCGGATGCGCAAGCCCGAGAATAAGGGCTTCACCGCGAGCTTCGACATGCTCGGCGAGGCGGCGCGGACGCACGACGACGCGCAGCGCTATTTCCGCGCCTATACCGACGCGGTCGACGCGGTCGGGCGCGATCCGGCGGCGGGGCATTCGATCTCGGTCAAGCTGTCGGCGCTGCACCCGCGCTACGAAGTGTCGCGCTGGGACGAGTGCGTGCCGGCGCTGACCGAGATGCTCGAGGCGCTCGCGGTGCAGGCGGCGAGCAAGGGCATCGCGCTGACGGTCGATGCCGAGGAGAGCGAGCGGCTCGAGATGAGCCTCGACATCATCGGCACCGTCGCCGCACTGCCGAGCCTCAAGGGCTGGGACGGGTTCGGCATGGCGGTGCAGGCGTACGGCAAGCGCGCGCGGCCGGTTGTCGCGTGGGCGGGCGCGTTCGATCGGATCATGAACGTGCGGTTGGTCAAGGGCGCCTATTGGGACAGCGAGATCAAGCGCACGCAGGTCGAGGGGCTGGCGGACTATCCCTTGTTCACGCGCAAGGCGGCGACCGACGTGTCGTATCTCGCCGTCGCGCGCGACATGCTCGATGCGCCGAATATCCGTCCGGCTTTCGCGAGCCACAATGCGCTGACGGTCGCGACGATCATGGAATGGGCGGGCAACAGCCGCGACTTCGAGTTCCAGCGGCTGCACGGCATGGGCGACGGGCTGTACGAGCGGCTGGTGCGCGAGAATGGCTATCACTGCCGGGTCTATGCGCCGGTCGGTGGGCATCGCGATCTGCTGGCGTATCTGGTGCGGCGTTTGCTGGAGAATGGGGCGAATTCGTCGTTCGTGCATCAGTTGGCCGATGAGCGGCTGACCGAGGCGGAGATCCTCGCCGACCCGGTGGCGAAGATCGCCGCGGTCGGTGGTGCGCGGCATCCGAGCATTCCGTTGCCGGTCGATCTGTTCGGGGCGGGGCGGCGCAACAGCGCTGGGCTCGACCTCGCGGATCGGGTGGTGCTGCGCGAGACGGTCGCGGCAGTCGAATCCCCCTCCCGCCTGCGGGAGGGGCTAGGGGAGGGGCGTGCCTCAGGCGCGACCTCGACCGTTGCGCACTTCCCTCCCCCAACCCCTCCCGCAAGCGGGAGGGGAGATGCGGTTGCGCGCGCCCACGCCGCGTTCCCCGCCTGGTCCGCCACCCCGGTCACCCAGCGTGCCGCCTGCCTCGATCGCCTCGCCGATCTGCTCGAGCAGCACCGCGACGACCTGATGGCGATCTGCGTCCAGGAAGCCTTCAAGACCATCCCCGACGCGCTCGGCGAGGTCCGCGAGGCCGTCGATTTCTGCCGTTACTATGCGCAACAGGCGCGTGACGGGCTCCAGCCGGTCGAACTCCCCGGGCCGACTGGCGAGCGCAACGTGCTGCGCTTCGACGGGCGCGGGGTGTGGGCGACGATCGCGCCGTGGAATTTCCCGCTCGCGATCTTCCTCGGCCAGACCGTCGCCGCGCTCGTCGCGGGCAACAGTGTCGTCGCCAAGCCCGCGCCGCAGACGCCGCGCATCGCCGCACGCGCGGTTGAACTGGCGCATGAAGCCGGCGTGCCCGCGGACGCGCTGATCCTGCTCCCCGGCGGCCCAGACGTCGGGGCCGCGCTGACTGCCGACGCGCGCGTCATGGGCGTCGCGTTCACCGGTTCGACCGCCACCGCGCGGAAAATTGCGCGGTCGCTGCTTGAGGACGACAACCGCCCGATCGTCCCGCTGATCGCCGAGACCGGCGGGATCAACGCGATGATCGTCGATTCGACCGCGCTTCCCGAGCAGGTCGTGGCGGACGTCGTCACCTCGGCCTTCCGCTCGGCGGGGCAGCGTTGCTCGGCGCTGCGGCTCCTGCTGCTGCAGGAGGAAATCGCCGGCACGACCATCGAGATGCTGAAAGGCGCGATGGAGACGCTGCGGCTCGGCGATCCGGCCGATCCGGCGACCGATGTCGGCCCGGTGATCGATCAGGCCGCGTACGACAAGCTGATGGCCTATCGCGCGCGCGCCGGGGTGGTGAAGACGCTCGACGCGCCCGCCGACGGGCTGTTCGTGCCGCCGACTCTGGTGCAGCTCGACCGGATCGAAGACCTGATGCAGGAATGGTTCGGGCCGATCCTGCACGTTGCCACCTGGCCCGCGGGCAAGCTCGCCGAGACGATCGCGGCGGTCAACGCCAAGGGCTATGGACTGACGATGGGCCTGCACAGCCGCATCGCGCGCGCCGCCGAGGAGACCGAGGCGCTCGCGCAGGTCGGCAATCTCTACGTCAACCGCTCGATGATCGGCGCGGTGGTCGGCTCGCAACCGTTCGGCGGCGAGGGGCTGTCGGGCACCGGGCCAAAGGCGGGCGGGCCGCATTACCTTCACCGGTTCGTGGTGGAGCGCGCGGTGTCGATCGACACCACGAGTGCTGGCGGGAATGCAACTTTGCTGAGCCTGGACGAAGGTGGGATCTGAGCTCCTCCGTCACCCCGGCCTTGTGCCGGGGTCCACCGTGCCGCGCGTGCTACGACGACAAGTCGCGCATCCCGGTGGGCCCCGGCACAAGGCCGGGGTGACGGTGGGTCAGCTATGCCCCGAATCGTCATCCACCGCAGAGTCGCTCGGCGTTGCGCCAGTTCCCTGGCGGTGCGCCGGAACGGGCGTCGGTTCGACCTTTGGTGGTGCCGGGTGCGCATCGGGCGCCGCATAGGGCAACACCATCTCGCCGTCGGGCGCGGCGGTGAAACTTGTCTGTGTCGGATACGCGAGGCTGATCCCCGCATCGTTGAGGCAGCGGATGATCGCCAGGCCGACGGTATGGCGCGCGTCGTAGAATTCCTGGAACGCTGCGCTCGGCGAATCGAATTCGACGTCGAAATCGTAGCTGCTCGCGCCGAAGGTGGTGAAGCCCGCGCGCACGAACTTCATGCCGCGCGCCTCGACCACGTCCTTGATCATCGTCGGCAGCGCCTCGAGCGTCTCGATCGGGGTCCATTGCACCAGCCCCAGCGTGAACACGACGCGGCGATATTCGCGTTGCGTGTTGTTGATGATTTCCTTCTCGAGCAATTGCTTGTTGGCGACGATCCGCTCCTCGCCGGTGACGCCGCGGATGCGCGTCGACTTGAGCCCGATTGCCTCGACCGTGCCCGACGATTTGTCATAGCTGATCGCATCGCCGCGCCGGAACGGGCGATCGAAGATGATCGCGAGGGCTGCGAACAGATCGGCGAAGATGCCTTGTGCTGCCAGACCGATCGCAATGCCGCCGACGCCGAGACCGGCGATCAGGCCGGTGACATTGACGCCCAAATTGTCGAGCACGACGATTGCGGCGATCGCGAACACGGCGAAGCCCACGAGGATGCGGATGATCCCCATCGCACTGCCGATCGCCTCGCCTGAATAATGCTCGTCGGCGGTGCGATATTCGATCGCGCCGATGATGATCTCGCGCGCCCAGATGGCACCCTGATAGCCCGCCACGAGGATCCAGATGAAGCTGATCGTCGCGCGCACATTTTGCGGGGTGTCGGTGAAATTCGCCGCGCTGACGAGTTTGATGGCGGCGATCACCATGAAAGTGTTGCCCGTGGCGACGACCGCGCGCGCAACGATCGCGCCCCAGCGACGCGACAATGACGGATGTGCGCAATATTTTCGCGCGAGCCGGCGGACGAAATGCATCGCGACCACCAGCGCGCTGGCTACCGCGACGGCGACGATCAGTTGAAGCCAGTGCGTTGCGGCCCAGCGATAGGTCGTGCTGATCAGGCTGCGGAGTTGTTCATCGAAATCCTGGACGCGGATCGGCGGCAGGATTGCGGTGCTATTCTTGGTCGTCATTTAAACTTCTCAGGCGGCTTTCGCAGGAGACGGTGCCGTGCCCTGTTCGAGGAAGGCGAGCAAGCCGCGTTCGGCGCGGCTCAGATGCTGCGTGCTGCGCGGCAGGCGGAGCGTTTCGCGAAATGCGGACTGTCCGTCCTTGGCGAGCGCGAGCAGGGCAGGATGGACATACGACTTGCGCGCGATCGCGGGCGTATTGCCAAGCGCCTCGCTGACCGGGAGCAGCATCGTCTTGAGGCTGATGTCGTGCGGCGCGGTCGCGAGTGCCTCGAAGGCGAGTACGCTCGCGCTCCAGGTGCGAAAATGCTTGGCGGTGAAGTCGGCGCCCATCGCCTCGCGGATATAGGCGTTGACGTCGGATGAGGTGACCGGATGCGCCTCGCCCGCGCTGTCGATCCAGCGGAACAGATGCTGGCCCGGCAAATCCTGGCAGCGTTTGACGAAACGGCTGAGCGATCCGTCGGTGATCGTCAGCACCCGCAACTTGCCCGACTTGGCTTTGAACTGCAGCTTCAACGCCGTGCCCTTCAACGCGGCATGGCGCTTGCGCAGCGTCGTCGCGCCGAAACTCTTGTTGGCCTTCACATAGCCTTCGTTGCCGATCCGCACCTTGCCAAGATCGAGCAGTCGAACGACCGCCGCGACGGCGGTGTCCTTGCCGATGCCGCGCTTGGCGAGATCGGTGGCGACGCGGGCGCGCAGCTTGGGCAGCGCATGGCCGAACGGCGCGCACAGTTCGTATTTCGCCGCCTCCTGCGTTTCGCGGAAGCCGAGGTGATAGCGATATTGCTTGCGGCCCTTCTCATCCCAGCCGACCGCCTGGATATGGCCGTTGGGGCTCGGGCAGTACCAGGCGTCGCGATAGGCGGGGGGCAGGCCGATCGCGTTCAACCGGTCGATCTCGTCGCGGTCTGTAATGCGCGCGCCATCGACGGTGAAATAGCCCCAGCCGTGCTTCATCGCCTTGCGTGTAATACCAGGGTCACTGTCGTCGTGGTAAGAGATGTTCGCCATGGCCTTTAGGAATGCACGGGCCATCGCATCGTTCCGGAACGGGCTGGCCCTGCCGATGGTTAAGCCGCCGGAACACCCCAGCCGGAGACCCATCATGGCCGATCTTTCAACTGCCCACGTGCTCATTCTCGCAACCGATGGTTTCGAGCAGGTCGAACTCTTTCAACCCCGCCAGGCGCTGCTCGACGCCGGCGTCAAGGTGACGCTCGCCTCGGACAAGACCGATCCGATCCAGGGCATGAACCACGACGAGAAGGGCGACACGATCACGCCCGACATTTTGCTCGATGACGTCGACACCGAGGATTACACCGCGCTGCTGCTGCCGGGTGGCGTCGCCAACCCCGACACGCTGCGGATGAACGACCGCGCGATCGAGATCATCGAGGAATTCGCCGATGACGAGAAGCTGATCGCCGCGATCTGCCATGCGCCATGGCTGCTGATCGAGGCCGATGTCGTCGATGGCCGTCGCATGACGAGTTGGCCCTCGGTGCGCACCGATCTCGCCAATGCCGGCGCAGACGTGGTCGATGAAGCGGTCGTGATCGACGGCCCGTTCATCACCAGCCGCAAGCCCGACGACATCCCCGCCTTCAACAAGGCGATCCTCGAGGCGCTTCAGGAAGAGCTCGAAGCGGCCTGACCCGCGCTCCCCGCCCGCCTCAGGTGGGCGGGGAGACGGTTCATCCAATCCTGTGCGGGGCGCTCGACCAGATGGTGGAGCGCCACCGACGTTCCCAGCACTAGCAGAAGATACAGCGCGATCAGGACCGGCGGGATTCCCTGGACGTCGTCGATCAAGGCGAGCTTGACGATGACGAACAGCAGGAAGTGGCTGAGATAAGTCGCGTAGCTGATCTCGCCGAGATAGTGCAGCGCCGGGATGTCGAGCGGGTTGCCGCGCACTTCCGAGGTCAAAGCGAGCGCGAGCAAGCCGGCGGCGAACGCGGCGGGGACGGTGAGCGTCTCAGGCTCGCCGGACAGCTTCGCGGCAAATGCCACGAGCGCACAGCCGATCGCCACGAGCGCGGGGACGAGCGGCGCATCGCGCCACCGCTCCCACAGCGAACACAGCGCGCCGCCGACCGTGAACTCGATCAGGCAGCGGCGCAGCCCGAAGATCCAGATGTCGGTGCCGAGCGTCGGTGCCCCCGCCATCGCGACATGCAGCAGCGCCAGCAAAGCGACGATCATCGCGATGACCACCCAGCTCGGCACGCGCCGCCAGTCGAGGGCGAAGGCGATGAGCGGAAAGAGCAGATAGGCAGCCCATTCGGTACTGATCGACCAGCTCGGGTCGTTCCAGGCGAGATGGTCGGTAAACCCCCAGGTCTGCAGCAGCGCGACGTGCAGCGGCAGTTCGGCATAGGGATAATGCCCGGCATCGTGCCGCCCCGTCGCGGCGAGCGCGAGGACGAGCGCGACGGTCGCGCCCAGCATGACGATGTGGAGCGGCCAGATTCGCGCCAGCCGGCGCCACAGGAACCCCGGCACGGCGCCAAGACCACCGCGCCGGAGTCGCGCGCTCCAGCTCAGCCAGATGACGAAGCCCGACAGCAGGAAGAAGAAATCGACCGCCAGATAGCCCTTGGCGAAGACGGCCAGCACCGTCGGCGGCAACCAGTCGAGTGAAATCCGGATATGGAACAGGACGACGAACCACGCGGCGATCCCGCGCATCCCGGTCAGCGCGCGCAGTTCGTGGCGGCGCGGGGCAGGGGACAGCGAGGTCATCATGCGGCTGCAGGTTCAGCCGCCCGCATCGCCCGGCGCGGCTTCCACGGCTGTCCGGCCCGCTTGCGCGCAAGATAGGTATCGAGCCCGATCTGCGCGCCGATCAGCATATAGACGAACGGCTGGAATGCGATGCCGATGAACGCCGCGCCGAGCAGATAGACGATATGCGCCGATTGCAACGCGCCGGCGAGCGGCGTGACCCACGCCATGTCGACCGCGCCCTTGCGATAGCGATGGCGCAGCACCTCCATGCGGAAGATGCCGATCAGGCTGATCGACAGCCACAGGATCAGTCCCGGAAAGCCCTGCTCGCCGAGCATCTCGAAATACGCGCTATGAAACGCGCGCGCCTGGTCGACCGTCAGATGGCGATCGACGGTCGCATTCTCGGCGCTGCCCTCGACGCGTTCTGTGTCGTAGCGGATCTTGTTCTGGCGATACATTTCGAACCCGCCGCCCAGCGGATGCTCCTTCGCATATTCCCAAGTCCAGCCCCAAACAGCGATCCGCGTTGAGGCCGATTCGTCGCCCCTATAGGTCTTGATCGTGCTCATCCGGTCGGTGAAGGCAGACGGCAGGAACGGCACCGCGATCATCCCCGCCGCGCCGAGCAGGCACAGATACAGCACCTTGCGCTTGGCATCGCGCAGCATCAGCAAGGCGACCAGGCCAATGCAGAGCAGCCCGGTGCGCGTCGAGGTGCCCACCGGGATCAACAGGCAGGAAAAGACGAGCGCATAGCAAAAGCCCTTCACCTTCCAGTCGGGCGGAAAGATCGTGCCGTGGCGCGTGAACCACAGGATCAAGGGGATGATCGCGACCGCAACGGTCGAGATCGTCGATCCCTCGTACAGGCCCGAATTGTTCGACACCATCAGGTTGAGCGAGCCATAGCCACCGCCGCCGCTGGCGATCGTCTTGATCCCGCCGACAATGATGATCGACGCTGCCGAGGCGACCATCACCAGCAGCAGCGATTCGATCCGGAGCTTGGTGCGCAGCGTGAAGGGGAGGAAGGCGGCGAACGCCAGGCACTTCCATACCCACCCCCATTTATCGAGCGCCTCGACCGGGAAATCGGCGGTGAGTGTGGTGCAATAGCAATAGACCATCAGCAGGACGATCATTCCCTGCCGCGGCGTGAAGCGTGTGCCGGTCTTGTCGTCGGCGACGAGCCATCCGCCGACCGCGAGCACGACCGCGATCAGCGAAACGGGCACGCTGTTGAGCAGCACGTAGGTCAGCCGCTGCGGCGCGACGACGTCGATATAGACATAGGCGAGGACGAAGATGAACGGCCGACGAAACCCCGCCGCGAAGAAGGCGGCGAGGAAGGCGACGAAGACGAGATCACGCAAGCGGGCGGCCCTTCCGCTTGCGGACGGGCGCTTCGCCGGGCACGGTTTCGCGGTCGAGATCGGGGCGGCGCAGCAGCCGCCAGATTGTCAGCGCGATCAGGCCGTGGCTGATCGCCAGCGCGAGATTGTCGATCATGCCGTCGCGCTCCTTTCGCAAAGCCCGTACCCGCCCTATCGCTGCGGGGTTCAGGCCGTTCTACGGGTGTGGGGTTGAGGCTCCGTTAAGCACTCATGCGTTAGGGCGATAGCATGCGCATTCTCCATCTTCTGGATCACGGCCTGCCGTTGCAGAGCGGCTACACCTTCCGCACCCGCGCGATCCTGAAAAGCCAGATGCAGCGCGGCTGGACCGTTGCTGCAGTGACCGGGCCGCGGCAGGCGTCGCCGCGAGCGCTGGAGGAGAGCGTCGATGGCATCGACTTTTTCCGCACCGCCGCGGTGAAGCGCTTGCCGGCGCCGTTCGGGGAGCTGCGCGAGATCGCGGCGTTCGCGCGACGAATCGGCGAGGTTGTCGAACGGTTCAAGCCCGACATCCTCCACGCGCATTCGCCCGTGCTCGATGCGCTCGCCGGCCTGCGCGTCGCCGGCAAATACAAGCTGCCGCTGGTCTATGAGATCCGCGCCTTTTGGGAGGACGCGTCGGTCGGCAACGGGACGGGCCGCGAGGGCTCGCTGCGCTATCGTGCGACGCGTGCGCTCGAGACCTGGGCGGTCAGGCGCGCCGATGCGGTGGCGGTAATCTGCGAGGGGCTGCGCGACGACCTGATCGCGCGCGGGATCGATCCCGGCAAGTTGATCGTCTCGCCCAACGGAGTCGATCTCGCGATGTTCGGCACGCCGCTGGCACACGACGCCGCGCTTGCCGAAGCGCTCGGGATCACCGGGAAGGACGTCATTGGCTTCATCGGCAGCTTCTACGATTATGAAGGGCTCGACGATCTGATCGCGGCGATGCCCGCTTTGGTCGCCGCGCGTCCGCAGGCGCATCTCGTGCTCGTCGGCGGCGGTCCGATGGAAGCCGCGCTGCGTGCGCAGGCGGCGGCATCGCCAGTGGCGGCGCAGATCCATTTCGTCGGGCGCGTGCCGCATGGCGCGGTCGAGCGCTATTACAGCGTGATCGACGTGCTGGCCTATCCGCGCAAGAAGATGCGGCTGACCGACCTGGTGACGCCGCTCAAGCCACTCGAGGCGATGGCGCAACGCCGGCTGGTCGCCGCATCGGACGTCGGCGGGCATCGCGAGCTGATTCGCGATGGCGAAACGGGGACGCTGTTCGCGCCCGGCGACCCCGCTGCGATGGCGCGCGCGCTCGCCGATCTGCTTGCCGATCGCGGCAGTTGGGACGATCGCCGCGAACGCGGGCGTATTTTTGTCGAGGCGGAGCGTAACTGGGCTGTTAACGTTGCGCGTTACGCGCCCGTTTACCAAAAACTTACCGATAGCATGGCAGAGCAGAGTGCATGGCCGTCTCCTCCGATCCTCAACGCCTGACCCTCCCACTGGCCCCGCTCGTCGCGGCCATTATCGGGGTGCTGACCGCGGCAATGTTCGCGCTGATCCCGACCGGCTTGCTCGAGTCGATGGTGGTCGATAGCGGCATCGCATCGGTCGTCTCCGCCGCCGAGCCGCCGTTGGGCTATACCGCGCGCGCCGCGCTCGTGTTGCTCTGTGGCGGCGGGGTCGGCGTACTGGCGTGGTTCGCGCTGTTCCTGGCGTTCGGCACCCGCACGATCGCGCTCCACCGCCGCACCCGTAACGATGAGGATGCTCCGGTGCTGCGCCGCGCCGACGCGCATCCCGACGCCCCGGCGCGCCGCCCGCTGTTTGCCAATACCGATCTTGGCACGCCGTTCCTCGAAGTCCGCGCCCGTCCCGTTCATCTCGATGCGGCCGAAATGGCGCCGCTCGTCGAGCGCTCGCTGCCGGTCGATCTCGACGAGCCGCTCTCGGCCTATGACCCGACCTTTCTGCGCGACACCGCGCCCGCCGCAGCGATCGTCGACCAGCCGCTGCCGCTGCCGCGTCGCCAGACCTACGATCCGAGCGAGCGTTTCGAAACCTTCCCGCTCGGCCCGATCGATGCGCCTGCGGTCGAGCGGCGCACCCCCACGCCGATCGCGCGTCCGCCGCGCGAGGCGACCGGATCGAGTGACCCTTCGGACTCGATCCACGCCTTGCTCGACCGGCTCGAGCGCGTCGTCAGCCGCCGCGACACGCCGCCGAGCGCAACCCAGCCGCGCGAGACGATCGAGGACAGTCTGAGCAGCCTGCGCCGGCTGGCGACCGACCACCGCTGATCGTCGCATCCGGCGCGGGCGTTCAGGTCTCGACCGTCAACGCCTCGAGCGCGACGACCGCCTCGCCATTGCGCCGTGGCGTCGAGCGCGTCACGATATCGGCGACCAGATGCCCGCGCATCGTCAACTCGGCGTCACCGAGCGCGGCCAGCCAATGCAGGCTCACGGGATCGTCGCGCAGCGTGAGGGCGATCTGATGTCGCGCGCCGACAAAGGTGGCGCTCGCCCAGCGCGTCGTCTCTAGCACGCGTGCCACCGCGGCGCATCCAGCCGCATCGGCGCTGCGTTCGAGCGCGCGTTGGAGCAAGATGGCGGAATCGGGGCCGCGGCTCATCGCTCGGCTCGCTGGTCGGCGAGGAATGCCTCGATCCGGCGGACCATCCGCGTTCCCGGCTCGCGCCCGCAGCGCAGATCGCGGACCAGGCGCGGGTCGCGCACCGCGAGCCGCCCGAACGTGGTCGGCGGCATGGCGCTCGCCTTCAGATAACGGTCGATCTTCTGCAACACCGACATGCCGGTCTCCTCGTGATTCGTTGCAGCCTCAATGGCTTCATGTTCACGATCTGTTCTATTTTCCAACTTGTCTAGGAAAAATCCTATGCTTATGATCGGGCGTATGGACAGGGATGATCCCCGCACGCGCCTGGCAGCGCTGATCGACGCGAACGGCGTCAGCTATGCCGCGCTGTCGCGGATGCTTCGCCGCAACGACGCCTATCTCCAGCAATATGTCCGACGCGGCACGCCGCGCGACCTTGCCGAACGCGACCGGGCGTTGCTCGCAGCGTATTTTCGCGTCGATGCGGCCGAGCTTGGCGGGGTGGCCATCCCGCGCATGGCGCCGATCCGGCGGCTCGATCTCGAGGCGTCGGCCGGGCCCGGCGCGCTCGCCGCCGATGCGGTGCGCGCGGGTGCCATGCTGCTCGACCCCGCTTTGCTCGAATCGTTGCGGCTGAAGGCCAAAGATGCGGCGATGCTGCGGGCGCGCGGCGATTCGATGCTGCCGACGATCGCCGATGGCGACCAGATCGTGATCGACGAACGCGACACGCGGATCGAGCCTATGCCCGCCATCTTCGTGCTGCGGCTCGACGGCGTCCTGCTCGTCAAGCGCGTGTCGCGGACGACCGGCGGGATGCTGATCGAAAGCGACAACCCGGCCTATCCGCCGATCACGACAAAGGCCGCCCAGATCCTCGGCCGGGTCGTCTGGCTGTCGCGGGCACTACGCTAGCGGCGCGAGTCGCGCAGCCACATGACGAGCGAGATCGCCACGCCGAGCCCAAGCCCGATCAGGAAGCCACGCGTCGGTCCGAGTGGTGAGAACAGGCCGATCCCCGTCCCGGCGATCGCACCGAGCGCGATCAGCGCTCCGCCGGCAAGCGGGGTACGGGGCGGAGAGGAATGGATCATGCGCGACGCTGTGCCATGTCCCGCGGCAGGACGCCAGCGTCCCATGTTGGGAGGGGTGAGGCGCCTCGCGCGCACGCATTAACCTTCGTCTCGCGCGCTACGCCGGACCTTGCCCGGACTGGCACGGACCGTGAAGCGGGACGATGCCCGCAGTCCCGGCGGACGTGTCTCGAGCGGAGCTTGCATGCATCTTCCCTATCTCGCCGATTGCACCGAAGTGACGCATGCGACCGATCTCATTACAGTGTTCGGCGCGGACGCGGGCCGGGAAGCGGCGACGCGCGCCAACCGCAGCCGCGATCTCGGCAACTATCTCCACTTCTGCCGCTGGCGGCAGATCGAGCGGCTGATCGCCTTGCTCTCGTTCGATCGCGCGATCGGCACGATTCACTGATTGCGGCGCCGTACCTGCGCTAAACCCCTGTCGTTCGCCAAACAGCCGGGCTAGGACGGCGTATGTCGTTATCGGTGGGGCGGCGGCGTGCGTATCGGGCGGCCGCTGGGATTCTTTGGTGTGTCGGTTCCGGCGCGGTGGCGCAAACGCGTCCGGCGGGGGCCCCCGTCGCGGCGCCAGTCGAGTCGCCCGCCGATCCGTTGCCGCAGACAAGCCTGCCGCTCGATCCGCAGTCACCGCTCGCGCCCCTGCCCGGACTCGGGGTGGACTGGCCCGACCTGTCAAAGGCGCCGCAGGAACCCGTCACGGCCAATACCCCGACTGCGATGACCGGCGAGACGCGCTACAGCTATCGCATCGATGGGATCGATGATGTGGCGAGCACGCTGCTGCGCGATCGCTTCGCGCAACTCTCGACGCTCAGGGCCAATGACGGCCAGCCCGCGAACGCGGCGCAGCTCGACCGACGCGCGCGCGAGGATGCGACGCTGCTAACCACCCTGCTGCGGGGTGAAGGCTATTACGACGCGCGGGTCGCGACGCGCGTCGAGCCGGCGGCATGGCCGCTCGTGGTGCTCGATGCCGAACCCGGCACGCTCTATACCTTCGGGGGCGTCAACGTCGCCGGGATCGACGCCGCCGGCGACAAGGCGCCCGCCTTGCGCAAGGCGTTCGGGCTCGATCCCGGCGACGCGGTCAATGTCGATGCCGTGCTCGCCGCCGAGACCAGCCTGCGCACGACGATCAGCGATCGCGGTTTTCCCTTCGCGATCGTCGGCGATCCGCAGATCGTGGTCGATCGCGCCGCGCATACCGCGATGCTCGACCTGGCGGTCGTTCCCGGCGGCGCTCGGCGCTTCGGGGCGATCACCATGACGTCGGGCAGCAAGGTGTTCGATGCCGATCATGTCCAGGATATCGCCCGCTTCGTTCCCGGGCAGTCGTTCGATGCGTCGGCGCTCGCCGATGTGCGCCGGGCACTCGTCCAGACCAGCCTGGTATCGAGCGTCAAGATTACGCCGGTAGAGGGCAAGGAGCCCGGTACGGTCGACATCGCGGTCGGCCTCGAACCCGCCCCCAAGCACACCATCGCGGGCGAGCTCGGCTATGGCACCGGCGAAGGCGCGCGTGCCGCGCTGAGCTGGACGAACCGCAACCTCTTCCCACCCGAGGGCGCCCTGACGCTGGCAGGGGTGCTCGGGACGCAGGAGCAATCCGCGAGCGTCACCTTCCGCCGCAACAATTTCAACGGGCGCGATCGGATCCTGACCTTCCAGACGGTCGCCTCGAACGTCAAGCGCACGGCGTACCAGGCGCGTACGGTGTCGCTGTCGGGCAGCCTCGAGCGCCAGACCAACATCTTCTTCCAGAAGAAATGGACCTGGTCGCTCGGTGCCGAACTCGTCGCATCGGACGAGCGTGACGTCCTCATCGACACCGGCGCGCCGCGGCGGCGGACCTATTTCATCGGCGCGCTGCCCACTGTGCTGAGCTACGACGGGTCGAACGATCTGCTCGATCCGACGCGCGGCTTCCGCCTGAGTGGGCGTTTCTCTCACCTGAAATCTCGCTCGAGGGCAAAGCCTTCGGCTATGCGCGGCTGCAATTCGATGCGAGCACGTACAAGAGCGTCGCAAAGGGTACCGTCCTCGCGGGCCGGATCCGGCTCGGCACGATTGCGGGCGCGCCGCGCGATGCGATCGCGCCGTCGCGGCGCTTCTATGCCGGCGGCGGCGCGTCGGTGCGCGGCTATGGCTATCAGGATATCGGCCCGCGCGATCCCAATAACGATCCGGTCGGCGGCCGCAGTCTCGCCGAATTCTCGCTCGAGGCGCGCGTGAAGACGTTCGGCAATTTCGGTGTGGTGCCGTTTTTCGACGGCGGCAATATCTCGACTGGGTTGCTCCCGAGCCTTGGCGCGCTCCGCTACGGCGCGGGGCTCGGGGTGCGCTATTATTCCAATTTCGGGCCGATCCGCATCGATGTCGGCACGCCCGTAAACCCCGCGCCGGGCGATCCGCGCGTCGCGGTCTATGTCTCGCTGGGACAGGCGTTTTGAGCGACGACACGCTGCCTCCCGAAATTGCGCGCCCTGTAGCCGTGCCCCCCGAAGCGGTACCCGACGATTCCGCGCCGCGGACGGTCAAGCCGCATGGGGTGTGGGGGCGGATCGTGTTCGTCGTCGTCGCATCGCTGTTCCTGCTGGCGCTGGCGGCGCTTGGGCTGATCGATACTAGCATCGGGCACCGCTTTCTCACCGACCAGATCGCGGCGATCCGGCCGACCAACGGCCTTCGCTACAGTATTGGCCGGATCGAAGGCTCGATCTATGGGCGCGCGACGCTGATCGACGTGCGGGTGCGCGACACGCGCGGCGTGTTCTTTGCAGCACCACGCGCCGAGCTCGACTGGTCGCCGTTCCACTGGCTCGACAATCGGCTCGACATCACCAGCTTGCGGATCGCATCCGCCTCGCTCGCGCGGCTGCCGCAGACCAAGCCGACGCGCCCCGGTCCGATCCTGCCGAGCTTTGATATTCATATCGGCCGCCTCGCGGTCGACCGGCTCGTCGTCGCGCCGGCGCTCGCCGGGGTCGAGCGTGTCGCGCGGCTGCGCGCGCGGGCCGACGTCCATCGCGGGCGCGCGTTGATCGATCTCGCCGCGGTCGTCACGGGGAGCGACGACATCCGCCTCCATCTCGATGCTGCGCCCGATCGCAACCGGCTCGAGGCGACGGCGCGCGTGCGCGGCACCGCGCGTGGCGTGCTCGCCAAGCTCTCGGGCTTCGGCAAGCCGATCGCGCTCGATATCGCCGGCAACGGAAGCTGGGCGGCGTGGCGCGGCAGCATGGTGGCGGACGTCGGGACGACGCGGCTTGCCGATCTCGCGCTGACCAACCGCGCCGGGCGCTATGCGGTGTCGGGCGTGCTCGTCCCGGCACCGCTCGCGCATGGCAAGCTTCAACGGCTGACGGTGCCGCGCGTGCTCGTCCACGGCGCTGCGACGCTTGTCGATCGTCAGCTCAAGGGCAATCTGTCGCTGCGCTCGGACTCGCTCGACGTCACCGGCGACGGTACGATCGACCTGGCGCAAAGTGCGTTCCGCACTGTTCGGCTCCATGCCTTCCTGACGCGCCCGAACGCGCTCTTTCCCAACATGACCGGCCGCGCGATCGAACTGCGCGCGATCCTCGACGGCCGCTTCGCAACCGCGGCATTCGACTATCGCCTCACCGCGCAGCGTTTCGCGTTCGACGATACCGGCTTCGAGGATTTCCGTGCAGCCGGGCGTGGGCATTTCTCGAAACAGCCCGTGCTCGTGCCGATCCGCGCGACCGCGGCGCGCGTGACGGGCGTCGGCGATGTCGCGGGCGGCATCCTCCGCAACCTGACGATCGATGGCGTGCTGCGCGTGACGCCGCAGCTCGTGCTCGGCGACGACCTGAAGCTGACCTCGGACAAGCTGAACGGGCGGATCAACCTGCTGCTCGACCTGCGCGACGGTCGCTACGACATCGGCATCAATGGCGGGCTCGGGCGCTATCGCATCCCGGGGCTCGGCGTGGTCGACGTGCAGACGACGCTGACGGTCGTGCCGGGGCCGGGCGGGCGTGGGACGCGCGTCGTGGGACAGGGCGTCGCGCAGATGATCACGCTCGAAAACGCCTTCTTCCGTTCGCTCGGTGGCGGGCTGCCGCGGATCGTTACCGGGCTCGAGCGCACGCCCGATGGGCTCCTCCATCTCAACACCCTCGTACTGACCGCACCGCAGCTTCGCATCACCGGCAATGGCGTGCGGCGCCGCGACGGCACTTTCCACTTCGAGGGCACGGGCCAGCAGACGACCTATGGGCCGCTGACGCTCAAGCTTGACGGCAAGATCGACCATCCGACGCTCGACCTGGTCTTCGCGCGGCCCAACCAAGCGATGGGCCTGGCGAACGTCGTCGCACATCTCGACCCGACCGATGCTGGCTTCGCCTTCACCGCACGCGGCGATTCGCGGCTTGGGCCGTTTGCCGGCAACGGTGCGATCCTGTTGCCCAAGGGCGGCGACGGGACGATCGCGATCGCCGATCTCGCTGTGAGTGGCACCCACGCCAAGGGACCGCTGCGGATCGTTCCCGGCGGGTTCGACGGGAAGCTCGATGTGGCCGGTGGCGGCCTGGCGGGAACGCTGCTGTTCCGTCCGGTGCAGGAGAAGCAACAGATCGAAGCGCATCTCGACGCGACCGCCGCGAAGCTCGCCAACGCTTTCGTCCTGCGGCGCGGACATCTCGACCTCGTTGCGTTGCTCGATCCTGCCGGCACATCGATCGACGCGAACCTGACGGGTGCCGGGCTGCGCCGACGGTCGCTGGTGATCGGACGGTTTGCCGCGCATGCCAAGCTGCGCGACGGCTCGGGGACGATCACAGCCTCGATTGCGGGTTCGCAGGGTCGTGCCTTCGATATCCAATCGGTGACGCGGGTGTCGCCCGACCGCTATGTCGTGTCGGCGCAGGGCACACTCGACCGTCGCCCGCTCACGCTCGTCACGCCTGCGGTGGTGACGCGCGATGGCGATGGCTGGCGGCTCGCGCCGACCGACCTGACCTTCTCCGGGGGCGACGCCAAGGTCTCGGGACGCTTCACCGGGGCGTCGAGCGAGCTTGCCGCGACCGTTGCGCGGATGCCGCTGTCGATCCTCGACATCGGCTATCCAGGGCTTGGGCTGGGCGGCAACGCCTCTGGCAGCCTGTCCTACGCGCAGGGCGGCGGCGCGGCGCCGACGGGCAAGATCGACATGACGGTGCGCGGCCTGACGCGCTCGGGGTTGATCGTGTCGTCGCGCCCGGTCGATGTCGGCATTTCGGGGCTGCTCTCGCGCGACCGGCTCGCGGCGCGCGCCGTCGCCGAGACCGGCGGCAAGACCGTCGGCCGCGCGCAGATGCTGCTCACCTTGCCCGGCGGTGGCGATCTCGCACAGCGCGTGCAGAATGCCGGCCTGTTCGCGCAGCTGCGCTACGACGGACCCGCCGATACCGTCTGGCGGCTAACGGGGATCGAGCTGTTCGACCTTACCGGGCCGGTCGCGATCGGCGCCGATGCCGGCGGGACGGTCGCCAACCCGCAGATCAAGGGCGTCGTCCAGGCGAAGGGCGCGAAGATCGAGAGCACGACGACCGGCACGGTGCTGACCAATGTCCAGACCACCGGCCGGTTCGGCGGATCGCGGCTCGTGCTCGACCGCTTCGCCGCCGACGCCGGCAAGGGCGGCCATGTCACCGGCACCGGCGTGTTCGATTTCGCAGCGAAGAACGGGCTCGGGCTCGATCTGCAGGTCCAGGCCGATCACGCCGTGATGATCGCGCGCGACGATATCGGCGCAACCGTCACCGGGCCGCTACGCTTCCAGTCGGACGGGGCGGGGGGCACCATCTCGGGCAATCTCCGGCTCGACAAGAGCCGCTATCGCCTCGGCCAGGCGAGCGCCGCCAGCGCCTTGCCGCAGCTCAACATCCGCGAGATCAACCTGCCCGATGGCGGCCAGGACGACGAGACGCCGTCGGTGCCGTGGACGCTGGCGATCCATGCGCGCGCGCCCAACCAGGTGCTCGTCACCGGGCTTGGCCTGCGCAGCGAATGGTCGGCCGATCTGCAGATCGCGGGGGCGCCCGATAATCCGGCGATCACCGGGCGCGCCGATCTGGTGCGCGGCAATTACGATTTCGCCGGGCGCACCTTCGGGCTCGACCGCGGCAAGATCCTGTTCTCGGGCGAGGTGCCGGCCAACCCTGCGCTCGACATCGTCGCCAACGCCAATACGACCGGCCTGACCGCGTCGATCAACGTGACGGGGCCCGCGCTCAAGCCCGAGATCACCTTTTCGAGCACGCCTGCCTTGCCGCAGGACGAACTGCTGTCCCGGCTGCTGTTCGGCACGTCCATCACCAATCTGTCGGCCCCCGAGGCGCTGCAATTGGCCTCGGCGGTGGCGGCCCTGCAGAATGGCAAGGGCGGGCTCGATCCGATCAACGCGGTGCGCCGTGTCGCAGGGCTCGACCGGCTGCGGATCGTCTCGGCCGATCCGACGACCGGGCAGAAGACCTCGGTCGCGGCAGGCAAATACATCACGCGGCGCTTCTATGCCGAGATCGTCACCGACGGCGCAGGCTATTCGGCGACGCAGGTCGAGTTCCAGGTAACGCGCTGGCTGTCGCTGCTCTCGACGGTGTCGACGCTGGGCCGCCAGACCGCAAACGTGCGCGTGTCGAAGGATTATTGAGCGCGCGCACCGATCCGGCGGGCGAGGGCGGCAGCGAGGAGCGCCGGCACTTCGGGCGCGATGTTGGGATAGAGGTCGGGCTCGATCGCCTCGACCTCTATCAGCGCGAGCTTGCCGTCGGCACGGCGGAGGAGATCGACCCGCGCATACAGCGGCGGCGCGGGTAGCGCGGCGAGCACCGCGTCGAACACGCCGCGCGCCTCGACATCGGGTGCATAGCGACTGAAACGGCCGCCGAATTGCGGCTGGATCCGAAAGTCGCCGCCGGTCGCGACCTTCCGCGCGGCGTGGCTGAACGTGCCGTCGATCGCGAAGAGCGAGAGTTCGTCTTCCTCTGCGATCGCAGGCAGGAAGGGCTGGATGATCGCATCGTCGAGCGGGGGGATGGAGTCGCCGCGTTTCAGCCGCATCGTTTCGTGGCTTCCTGCCGAAATCTGCGGCTTCACCACCAGTTCTTCGCACCCGAACTGATCGAACGCGGCGGCGACGGTCGCGTCGTCCGCACGGCCGAAGCGGCTAGGCACGATCGGGATGCCCGCCGCCTCGAGTTCGAGCAGATAGGTCTTGCGCGTGTTCCAGGCGAGGAGGGCAGGCGCGTTGAACAACGGCCGTTCATCGGGCCACGCGCCAAGCAGCGCGTCCCAGCGCGCCACATCGAAATGATAGCCCCAGGCGAAGAGTGCCAGCGCCGCGTCGCCGTCACCGAGGCCGAGGTCCCACGGCCGCGGTACCAGCGTCATGCCCGCAGCGGCAAACGCCACACGGTATGGCGCGAGCGCCGCCGCCGCCGCCGCATCGTACGGACTGCCGCTCACCGGCATCAGCACATCGATGCGGCGTGTCATGCGCGCCTCAGGCCGCCTCGCCGATCACCGTCTTCACTTCCATGAAGTCGGTCAGGCCGAATTTGCCATTCTCGCGGCCATTGCCCGATTGCTTGTAGCCGCCGAACGGCGCGTTGCCGTCGGGGCTCCACGAGTTGATCGTGACGAGCCCGGCGCGCAGCCGCGGCGCGACCTTGGCGGCCTTGGCGGGATCGCCCGAGATCGTCGCCGACAGGCCGTAGGGCGTGCCGTTGGCGATCTTCACCGCTTCGTCCTCGCTGTCATAGGCGATCATCGTCGCGACGGGGCCGAACACCTCCTCCTGCGCGATGCGCATGTTGGGAGTGACGTCGGTGAACAGCGTCGGCTTGATGAAGTACCCGGCATTGCGCCCGTCGGGCCGCCCGGTGCCGCCGGTGACGAGCGTCGCGCCCTCGTCGATCGCCGACTGGATCAGCCCCTGGATCTTGTCGAACTGCGCCTTGTTGACCACCGGCCCGATATGCGCGCCCATCACGGACGGGTCGCCGACCTCGGTGCCTTCCATCATCGCCTTGACGATGCCGGTCGCCTCGGCGACTTGGCTGGTGTGGACGAGCAGCCGCGTCGGCGCGATGCAGCTCTGCCCCGCATTGGCGAGCACGCCCTGGACGGTCGGCGGCAGGACGGCGGCGAGATCAGCGCCCTCGAGTACGAGATTGGCCGCCTTGCCGCCCAATTCCTGATGGACGCGCTTGACCGTCGCCGCCGCCGATTGCGCGATCGCGATGCCCGCGCGGGTCGATCCGGTAAAGCTCACCATGTCGACATCGGGATGCGCCGACAGCGCCGAGCCGACGCCCTTGCCGTCGCCGTTGACGAGGTTGAACACGCCCGGCGGAACACCAGCCGCATCGAGGATCTCAGCGAGGATCACCGCGCAGCCCGGCGATTCCTCCGAAGGCTTGAGGATCATCGTGTCACCCGCCGCCAGCGCCGGCGCGACCTTGGCGGTGACCTGGTTGAGCGGCCAGTTCCACGGCGTGATCATCGCGACGACGCCGAGCGGCTCGTGCACCACCTTGGCGCGGCCGAGCTTCTGCTCGAACTCGAAGCTGTTGAGCGCCTTTAGCGTCGCGATGAAATGCCCGAGCCCGGCGGGGACCTGCGCAGCGGTCGCGAAGCCGATCGGCGCGCCCATCTCGCTGCTGATCGCAAAGGCGAGGTCGGGGATGCGCTTCTTATATTCCTCGATGATCCGCTCGAGCAACGCCGCGCGCTCGGCGACGGTGGTCTGCGAATAGCTGTCGAACGCGGTCCGCGCGGCGGCGACCGCGGCGTCGACATCGGCGGCGGTGCCGAGCATGATCTCGGTGCAGGGCTGCTCGGTCGCGGGGTCGATCACGTCATGGCGCGTGCCGCCCAGGCTCTCGACCCAGGCACCGTTGATATACTGTTTGAGATAGCTCTTCATCGCCGCTCTCCACGTTTCTGTTTCTCTGCTAGGCGCGATGAATGGCGTGGCGCGAGATCGGTTGCAACCCGAAACGTAGATCGCCGGTTGAGCCGATCCAAGGAGACCAGAGATGGCAAGCACCAATCGCGCACGCGCCGCCAGGTTCGAACGGACGGGCGGACCCGAGGTGATCGAATGGGTCGACGTGGACCTGCCCGATCCGGCCCCGGGCGAAGTGCGGATGCGCAATACCGCGGTCGGGCTCAACTATATCGACGTCTATTATCGCACCGGCGTCTATCCCGCCAAGTTGCCGAGCGGGCTCGGCTCGGAAGCGGCTGGGGTGGTCGAGGCGGTCGGGGAGGGCGTCACGGGCTTCGCACCCGGCGATCGTGTCGGCACCTTCGGCCCGGCGCTCGGCGCCTATGCGACGGCGCGCAACGTCACGGCTGCCAGCCTGTTGCGCTTGCCCGACGATGTCGACGACCGGACCGCCGCCGCGCTGCTCCTCAAAGGCTGCACCACCGAATTCCTGGTCGAGCGCTGCGCCAAGGTCGAGGCGGGGCAGACCGTGCTCGTCCATGCGGCAGCGGGGGGTGTCGGGCATCTGCTCGTCGGCTGGCTCAAGGCGATCGGCGCGACAGTGATCGGGACCGCCGGAAGCGCGGCCAAGGCCGCGCACGCCACGGCCGCGGGCGCCGATCATGTCATTCTTCACAAACACGAGGACATCGCCGCGCGTGTGCGCGCGATCACGGACGGGAAGGGCGTGCCGGTCATCCTCGACGGGGTCGGCATGGCGACGTGGGAAGCGTCGCTCGCAAGCGCGGCACCGCGCGGGTTGATCGTCAGCTATGGCAATGCCGGCGGCAAGGTCACGGACGTCGATCTCGGCATACTCGCGGCCAAGGGCTCGCTGTTCGTCACGCGGCCGACGCTGTTCAGTTATTACGCGACGCCGGCGGAACGCGAGGCCGGAACCGAGCGGCTGTTCGCGATGCTGCGCAGCGGCGCGATCACGCCCGAGATCGGCCAGACCTTCGCGCTCGAGGATGCGGCGGCGGCGCACCGTGCGCTCGAGTCCGGCGAGACGCGCGGGGCGAGCGTCCTGACGGTGTGATCAATCGACCGTGACGGGGTCGCGGACCGCATCAAAGTGCCGCTCGCACAGCGCGCTGATCGCCACGTCGAGCGCGCCGATCCGCTCGCGCATGTGCCGCATCATCGCCAGCCCGGCGAGGCGATATTCCGCCCAGTGCGCGTTGATGTCGACGCCGGCCCATTTGCGCTGATAGACCTGATAGTCGAAGCCGAGCTTGATATATTCGGCCTTGAGCGTGCACACCGTCGCGACGTCCGGCCCGCCCGCCGTCAGGATCGGGCCGAACAGCGCGCGCTGGGTATAGGCGTCGAGCGCATGCAGCGCCGCGGTCAGTTCGTCGCGGAACGGCGTGAGCACGACGCAGGCGCCGGCCTCGCGGCCGCTCAGATACGGCTTTGCCCGATCGAGCAGGGTCAGCACGTCGGCATGCAGCCGATGGAACTGGTCAAGCGGGTGGTTGGTGCTCATAAGGCGAAGTGTGCCGCCAAAGTCTGAAAAATTTACCACCGGCGCGCGGGCGCGACCGTCGCCGCGACCGGCGCCTCGTCCCGAACGCAAGCCGGTCGCGGTCGGTACGCGCTTGATCGCGCTTAACAAACCCTACGACGTCCTGTCGCAATTCACCGATGCAAATAATTCCGCAGTGCGGCGAACATTGTCCGATTTCGTCGCCGTCCCGCACGTCTACCCCGCCGGGCGACTCGACCGCGACAGCGAGGGGCTGCTGCTGCTGACCGACGACGGGCGATTGCAGGCGCGGATCGCCGACCCGCGTTTCAAGCTGCCCAAGACCTATCTCGTCCAGATCGAGGGCGAGCCCGACGCCGCCGCGCTCGACCGGTTGCGCGCGGGCGTGCGGCTCACCGACGGGGTGACGCTTCCCGCCGAAGCCAGGCGGATCGATCCGCCCGCGTTGTGGCCGCGCGATCCGCCGGTGCGCTTCCGCAAGAGCGTGCCCGATTGCTGGATCGAGCTGACGATCCGCGAGGGCCGCAACCGCCAGGTCCGCCGGATGACCGCGGCGGTCGGCCATCCGACGTTGCGGCTGGTGCGCTGGCGGATCGGCGACTGGTCGCTCGACGGGATCGCGCCGGGGGAGTGGCGCGACCTGCCATTCCCCGGCTGACCCGCGAGGTCAGCCCGGGTAGGGCGTCGCCTTGAGCAGGCCCGCCAGATGCGCCGCATTGCCCGCGACCATCTTGACGGTCTTGGCGACCATCTCGGGCGGGCTTTGTTGCAAAACTGATGGCGGGGATTCACGCAGGGAATCGAGCGGTATAGATAGGCGTAATGCCCAAACCTGCCGCACCTGTGTATCGTACGACGAACTGGCCTGAGTATAATGCGGCGCTGAAGCGGCGTGGGTCGCTGGAAATATGGTTTGATCCGGAGATGCACTGGCTTTCGAAGCCGTGTGGTCGCCCTGGTCGCCCGATGCGGTTTTCAGACAGCGCGATAGAGCTGTGCCTGACGCTGAAGACGCTGTTCAACCTGCCTTTGCGGCAAGTGACGGGGTTGGTTTCGAGCCTGATCAAAATGGCGGGGCTGGATTGGTCGGTGCCGGATTATACGACGCTGTGCCGACGGCAGAAGACGTTGAAGGTCAACCTCGGCGGGCGGATCAGCTCGGGCGGACTGCACCTGCTGGTCGACAGCACCGGGATCAAAATGACGGGAGAAGGCGAGTGGAAGACGCGCAAACACGGACCGTCCTACCGTCGCCAGTGGCGCAAGGTGCATCTCGGGATTGATGCTGGGACGCTGGATATCCGGGCCATTGAGGTCACGACGAATGCCATTGGTGACGCACCGACGCTGCCCGTTCTCCTGGCGCAAATTCCCGGAGACGAGCGGATACTCAGCGTCGGCGGAGATGGCGCTTATGATACCAGGGACTGCCATGCCGCTATTGCCGGGCGCGGTGCCGATGCGGTCATCCCGGTCCGCCGCAACGGGCAACCATGGGCAGAAGGCGGTCCCGGCGTCGATGCACGCAATGGAGCGCTACGCGCGACAAAGCGGCTTGGTCGCGCAATCTGGAAAAAGTGGAGCGGCTATCATCGCCGCAGTCTGGTCGAGACCAAAATGCACTGCTTCAAACTCCTGGGCCAGCGCGTTGTCGCCCGCACCTTCGATCGTCAGATTACCGAGCTCAAAGTCCGTGCTGCAATTCTCAATCGGTTCTCCGAAATAGGAACGCCGGTGACCGTCCGCATCCAATAACATCTTCAAGTAAAACGTCGGTCATGCTCTCGCGTAATTATGCAACAAAGCCTCTCGGGCGTCTCCTTCAGATCCTTGAAGTCGACCGAGCCATAGGCCTCGCCGACCCAATAGACCGCACCGACCGCGGGGATCGTCCAGCCGGTGTCGTTGAGCGACTGGAACAGCTGCGCGGTCGAGAAATGCGCGCCGTCTTCATTGCCGACGATCGCCGCGACCGCGACCTTCGAGTAGCTCGGCATCCGGCCCTGCTCGTCGGTCTCGCCGAGAAAGGCGTCCATCCGCTCGAGCACACGCTTGGCGACGCTGCCGAGTTGGCCCATCCAGACGGGGCCGCCGAAGACGAGGATGTCGGCGGCGAGGATTTTCGCGCGGATCGCGGGCCAGGCGTCGCCATCGCCTTCGTCCGAGCTGACGCCGGGCTTCACGTCGTGCGCGGCGATGCGGATCGTCTCGGTCAGCTCGACGTCGCGCTCGGCGAAGGCGGTCTTGAGCAGGCCGATCATCACGTCGGTCGAGGAGGCTTCGCTGGCGTCGGCCTTGAGCGTGCAGTTGATGGCGATGGCTTTGAGCGGCATTTGCGGGTCTCCCGGGGGGTTGGGGGAGGAACGCGGGGCGGGGGGATTTTCTCCACGGGGGTGGGAGACCGTGTGGGGTGCGTTAGTGCGACGAACCGTGCGGTGGTTGACTCGATTGACCCCTGGACGTGGTGTTTACTTTTGCGATTGTTTCCAATTTTGTGATGATCGGCGGTTGGTGCAGATATTCCACGGCCTGCCCGGTTTTTTCGGGCGGTGGGCTGGGACCGACGATTAGAAAGAACAGAAGGTCCTATGGCGTAATTCCCACATGTAGGACAGCGCGAGTTTGTGGTCGGGGAATAAGAGAGATCCGCCGCCGGGCCGGTGTCCGCTCTTGGTAAATTGCGGCTCAGCCGCTTTTGTTGTCGAGGTAGCCTAAGCGGCCTTTTCGTTCGGACCTAGTGGTTATCGCCTGACAGTTGAGTCCGATTAGGGATTCCCGTCGCCGTTTTGCCGTGCGAGTCATCGGGGATGCGAAGTGGTATAATCATCGACCTTGCGTCGGCGGACCGAGAGCGTCTCGAGCGGATCTGCAAGGATCGTAACGCGCCCCAAAAGCACGTCTGGCGCGCCAAGATCGTGCTTTTGAGCGCCGAGGGGATCGGCACCAGCGAGATCATGCGGCGGACGGCCACATCGAAGACATGCGTGTGGCGCTGGCAGGAGCGGTTCATGCAGGAAGGGGTGGAGGGGCTGCTGCGCGACAAGACCCGTCCGTCGCGCATCCCTCCCCTAACCGCGGAGGTTGTCGCATGGGTAGCGAGCCGGACGCATGAGGCGCCGCCGGGTGAGACGACCCATTGGACAGCCTCGCTGATGGCCCGCGAAGCCGACATCAGCGCCAGTTCGGTTCACCGGATCTGGCGCGCCCACGGCCTCCAGCCTCACCGCGTTCGGCAGTTCAAGCTGTCCAATGATCCCGAGTTTATCGACAAGCTTCGCGATGTCGTGGGCCTTTATGTCGCGCCGCCCGCCCACGCGATCGTCCTGTCGTTCGACGAGAAGAGCCAGATCCAGGCCCTCAACCGATCCCAGCCCGGCCTGCCGCTGAAAAAGGGGCGGGCCGGCACCATGACCCATGATTACAAGCGCAACGGCACCACTACGCTCTTTGCCGCGCTCAACATCCTCGACGGGACCGTGATCGGCCGCAACATGCAACGGCACCGCCACCAGGAATTCATCCGCTTTCTCAATCTGATCGAAGCGCGCGTGCCCGCCGGCAAGGCGATCCATGTGATCCTCGACAATTACGCCGCTCACAAGCACCCCAAGGTTCGCGAGTGGCTCGAGCGCCACCCGCGCTTCACCTTCCACTTTACGCCTACGTCCTGTTCCTGGCTCAATGCCGTCGAGGGCTTCTTCGCCAGGCTGACCAACCGTCGACTCAAACGCGGCGTGTTTCATTCGCTCGTCGACCTTCAGGCCGCCATCAACCGCTTCCTGGTCGAGCACAACGAAAGCTCAAAGCCCTTCGTCTGGACCGCCGACCCCGATAAAATCATCGCCGCCGTCAGACGCGGGCACCAAGTGTTAGATTCGGACCACTAGCTTACTGCTACGGGATAACAGCGCTCCACCATGAATTTTCGTTCGCGAAAAGACGGCAAAACGTCGTCTACGCGCCGAACGGCGTAATGAAGAGCTCGTTGGCTCTCACCTTCAAAGATCTTTCAGAAGGCAAGGCGTCAAGCGACCGCATCCACAAGGATAGAGAAACCAAGCGCTCGATCGTTAACGAGACTGGAGCTGAGTTGGCGCCGGAAAGCATCTTCGTTGTTGAGCCTTATAACGAATCATATCGGTCAAACCGGATGTCGACCTTACTTGCAAACGCGCGTTTGCGAGAGCGGTACGACGCTGTTCGTCGAGATATTGACGACAAGAAGGACGCCCTGATCGCAAGCCTCAAGTCTGTATCTGGCTTAAAGGATGGCCTAGAGGAGGCGCTCGCAACGGACGTCACGAGTGATCCGAAGGAGTTTTTCACTGCACTTCGACGTCTCAAGCCGGAGGTAGAAAGCGGATCTCATGAGACGCTTGCAGACTTACGTTATGGGTCGATTTTCACCCCGAAAGTGGCCGAGCAGCTTAAATCCGCGTCGTTCATAAGCGACATTGAAACTATATGGCGATTTACGATCGGTTGGTCACTCGCTCGACATTTTTCCGGAAGGGCGCGTTCAATCATAACAACGCTTCCGACGTGGCCAAAAGTCTGAAGGCAAATGGGTTTTTTAGGCTGATCACAGTGTGTACGTTAACAACAAAAACGTCCGTCAAGAGATTAAAAATGAGAAAGATTTAGAGCGTGTCATTCAAGAGGAGAAAGACGAAATACTCGGTGATCCTGAGTTAAAGGGGCAATTTGAGCGCGTAGATAAGTTGCTCGTCAAGAATGTAGATATGAAGGATTTCCGGGTCTATTTGGCCGAGAATGAGAAGCTAATTCCAGAGTTGGCTAATCCCGATCGCCTCCGACAGCGCTTATGGATTGCATATTTATCTAGCAACCGTGAGGCCATGAATGATACGTTAGATACCTTCGATCGTGGGCGGCAGCAGCTTGAGGCGATTGTTGAAGAGGCCCGGCAGGAAGCTACGCGCTGGGCCGAGGTTCTAGATGAGTTCAACAGTCGCTTTTCCGTACCGTTTTTGGTTACGATGGAAAATCAGCATGACGTGATCCTGAAGGCCGACGCGCCCAGCATCCGATTCCGTTTTCGGGGCCATGACGGCACCGAAGTTCCCGTGACCGAGAGCGATCTCATTCGTGTTTTAAGTAACGGCGAAAAACGGGCTTTGTACCTACTTAACATCATTTTTGAAGTAATAGCACGCCGTGAGGCTCAGCTCGAAACTCTGTTCGTGTTTGACGATATCGCGGACTCTTTCGATTATAAGAATAAATATGCCATCGTTGAATATCTGCGTGATATAACTGAGACTTCATTCTTTTATCAGATTATCCTCACGCACAAATATGACTTCTATCGGACGGTTTCTAGCCGTCTCGATTTAGATCGGTCGAACAAGTTTCATACGCTCCGTGATGATCATGGAGTTCATATTAGAGAAGAAAAATACCAAAATAATCCGTTTAACTACTGGAAGGAAAAAATCCCGGAGGGAACGCATGACAACTTCCTTCTAGCAATGATCCCATTTGTTAGAAATATTGCTGAATTTTCTGGAAAAGAGGATGTCGAGCGAGAATTAACACGATATCTTCACGTTAAAGCTGGATCAGCCGATCTAACCGTAGCGGATCTTGAAGCACTTTTTAAGCAAGTGATCACATTTAAGGCTCCTCTAGCGTTACCTCAAGGTGACCGGAAGGTGTTTGACCTGCTGTTCGAGCGAGCGAAGGCAGCGTGCGCCCTGTCAGAAGAGCAGATCGAGTTGGAGACGAAGATTGTACTCGCTATGGCAATCCGCTTGAAAGCGGAAAACTTTATGATTGCGAGGCTAGATAATCAAGCGTTTCTAGAGACAATCAAGAGTAATCAGACGTTTCGCTTGCTGCAAAAACTTGAGCAGGGTAGTCTGATAGATTCAGAAACGTTAAAATGCTTAAAGCAAGTCACGTTAATGACACCAGAAATATCCATATAAACTCATTTATATATGAGCCGATATTGGATATGTCTAATCATCACCTTAAGAAACTTTATGATAAGGTCTCTGGACTTGAGCCCTAGTGCATTTTCTCTAAATGGTGTTGTAGAAATTGGCGGTAAGCGACGTCTAACACTCTAAATAATCTCTTATCAGTTTCATGGCCACCGATGGTTTTGAACAATGGCGTCTCTGATGCTCCGTAGTCTGACGTTTCACTAACGGAGCGATGCCTGATCCCTAGCCTGATCTATTCACCGGCAGCGTTTCTCAGCCGATGGGTTAGCGCAGGCGTCGTATAGCCGCAGGCAGGGCGCATGGGTCCGAAGCGCCTGTCTCATCGCGGTTTCACAGGTTGGGGCGGAGTTGATGGGCGGGGTTCGTTAGGCGGCCACTGCCGCATCGATCATGGGCCCGCGGTGCGCAGATTGAGCGCGATGGATCGGAACAGTGCGGCATCGGGGTATGCGCTGGCGAAGGCGATGCGGATGCGGCTGGCGGTTTCGACGACGCGCGCGGCGACCTTGAGCAGCCGCAGGCGGATGGTCGCGAACTCGGCGGTGCGGAGCGTGGCGGTTGCGGGCATAGCGTGCCGCACGGCCCACATCAGCCAGTAGGCGGCGGTGTGAAGGATGAGCCGCATCTGATTGGCGTTGGCCGAGCAGCAGGAGGTTCGGTCGCTCTTCAGCTGCGTTTTATGCAGCTTGATCAGGTTTTCCGCCTGGCCGCGAGCGCAGTAGAGCGTGTCATAGATCCGTTCAGCGCTGCCCTCGGCAAGCGAGGTGACAACGAGGCGGATGTCGAGGCCGAGGCTGCTCGCCTCGATGCGAGCAACGACGCGACGTTCGGTATTCCCCCAGGTTTTCGCAGCGTAGCGCGTCTCTGCGTAACGCCGTAGTTCGACCAGTCCCTGCAATGCCCGGTCGGTCGCGCAGGCATCGCCTTCCCGGACGATGACGGGATCGGCGTGGAGCGTGCGGTTGCCGGGCAGCCCGAAGATGTAGTCGATGCCGTTCGCCTCGCACCAGGCCATCGGCTCTGGCCGACCGTAATGACCATCGCCGCGCAGCGTGATCCGGGTATCGGGCCAGTGGCGACGGATACGTCGCACGAGCCGGCGAACATGGCCGGCGACTTCCTTGCCCGACGGCGTTTTGCCGGTGCGCAGCAGCATCGCAACCGGCCGCCCGGTAGCGGTGTCGTAGACATGGATCGGCAGGAAGCAACGCTCGCCGTAGTGCCCGTTCCAGAAGGAGAGCTGCTGCGCGCCGTGTACGACGTCGACGGTATCGTCGATGTCGAGCGTCACCGCCGCAGGCGGCACGGGGTAGCTCGCGCAATAGAGGTCGACCAGCGTGCCGGTCAGACGGATCAACTCGCGCGTAGTCGGCGCGTTCTCCCACCGGCTCATCGTCGGCTGGCTGGCCAGCCCGAACGGATCACCCGGCAGTTTGCCGAGCGCCAGCTTGAACCCTGGATCATGCCGCAGGGTGTCGAGATCGTCGGCGTCTTCATACCCACACGAGATCGCCAGCATGCGGGCGCGCAAGATGTCGGCGACCCGGTGGATCACCCGACCCTGATCGCGCGGATCAGCGATGCAGGCGGCGAGCCGATCCGCGATCCCCAACCGCCGCTCGGCCTGTGCGAGCAGTAGCACGCCGCCGTCCGACGTCAGCCGACCGCCGTCGAACGCGGCGGTGATTTTTCGACCACGAATGGCTGGGAAGGTAAAGGAGAACCCGCTATCGTCAGCCATGGCGGTCGTGGCACTTTCTGTCTGGAGCAGAGGGATGGCGTAAGCACCCTTTCTCTACTCCAAACCAGAGACTTAGACCACGATCGCCACCACCGATTTGGGCTCCCGATGAATAATCCGGGCTAGTGACGGTAGAACGAACGACGGGATTTGCGGACCGCTTAAGCCGTAAGCGGGCGACAATGGTCCATAAGCGCCGCACTCAAACAGAAAGGGCGCCCGGATCGCTCCGAACGCCCTCTCCAAAATCACCGCCGTGGCAAAGCCACGTCGTCGGTCCTCGCTGTAGCGAGGCCGGCCGACAGCTCCTGTGGGGACTTCGGCTTCGCCTTGTCCCCATCGGCCGCCGGCTCGGCGGCCTCAGTAGCTGTAGTACATATCAAACTCGACCGGGCTCGGCGTCATCTCCCACCGCTTCACGTCTTCCATCTTCAGCTCGATGTACGATTCGATCTGGTCCTTCGAGAAGACGTCGCCCTTCAGCAGGAAGTCGTGATCGGCGGCCAGGCAATCGAGCGCCTCGCGGAGCGAACCGCAGACGGTCGGAACCTCGGCGAGCTCTTCCGGCGGAAGGTCGTACAGGTTCTTGTCCATCGCCTCACCCGGGTGGATGCGGTTCTGGATGCCGTCGAGGCCCGCCATGAACAGCGCCGCGTAGCACAGGTAGGGGTTGGCCATCGCGTCGGGGAAGCGCACTTCGACGCGCTTCGCCTTGGGGCCGGTGCCGTACGGAATGCGGCACGATGCCGAGCGGTTGCGCGCCGAATATGCGAGCAGCACCGGTGCTTCATAGCCCGGGACCAGGCGCTTGTAGCTGTTGGTCGTCGGGTTGGTGAAGGCGTTGACCGCCTTGGCATGCTTGATGATGCCGCCGATGAAATACAGGCACATGTCCGAGAGGCCCGCATAGCCGTTGCCGGCGAAGAGCGGGTTGCCCTTGTCCCAGATCGACAGATGCGTGTGCATCCCCGAGCCGTTATCTTCCTTGATCGGCTTGGGCATGAAGGTGACGGTCTTGCCATACGCCTGCGCGACGTTGTGGCAGACGTACTTGTAGATCTGCATGCGATCGGCGGTGACGGTCATCGTGCCGAAGGTCAGGCCGAGCTCGTGCTGGGCGGCTGCGACTTCGTGGTGATGCTTGTCGCAGGGGAGGCCCATTTCGAGCATGGTCGAGACCATCTCGCCGCGGATGTCGACGGCCGAGTCGACCGGCGCGACCGGGAAGTACCCGCCCTTGGCGCGCGGACGGTGGCCGAGATTGCCGCCGTCATAGCTGGTGCCGGTGTTGGTCGGCAGTTCGATATCGTCGATCTTGTAATAGCTCGTCGAATAGCTGTTCTCGAACTGGACGTTGTCGAACATGAAGAACTCGGCCTCGGGGCCGATGAAGATCGTGTCGCCGATGCCGGTGGTCTTGAGATACGCCTCGGCGCGCTTGGCGGTCGAGCGCGGATCGCGCGCGTAGAGCTCGCCGGTCGAGGGCTCGACGATGTCGCAGACGAGGATCAGCATCGGCGTGGCCGAGAACGGATCGGTCCAGATCGCATCGAGATCGGGCATGAGGATCATGTCGGACTCGTTGATCGCCTTCCAGCCCTCGATCGAGGAACCGTCGAACATGAAGCCGTCGGTCAGCTCGTCTTCGCCGACGACGCCGGCGACCATCGTCAGATGCTGCCATTTGCCCTTGGGATCGGTGAAGCGCAGATCGACCCACTCGATCTCCTGCTCCTTGATCATCTTCAGTACGTCGCTGGCCGTATTCGGTGCCTTAGCCATAGTCCCCACGCCTTTCGTTTTCGAATAGTCTGCCCGAGTGGTTCGGGAATCGTGTGTCGCCCGGATGTTTACGCTGTCACAGAATGTTGCGCTGCGTCAAATCGCGTCCTCGTTGCGCTCGCCGGTGCGGATTCGCAACGCGGTTTCGACGGGGATGACGAAAATCTTGCCGTCGCCGATGCGGCCGGTCTGTGCGGCCGCGGCAATCGCCTCGACCACACGGTCGGCCATCGCGTCCTCGACGACGACCTCGAGCTTTACCTTGGGGAGGAAGTCGACGACATATTCGGCGCCGCGATAGAGTTCGGTATGGCCCTTCTGGCGGCCGAAGCCCTTGGCCTCGGTCACGGTGATGCCGCTGACGCCGACTTCGTGCAGCGCTTCCTTCACTTCATCGAGCTTGAACGGCTTGATGATCGCCTCGATCTTTTTCACGCTTGCTACGCCTCCCGCTATGCCGGGTGACCTTACAACAACCGTGCCAGCCGCGCGAGGGGCGGAAATGCGGGGCAGCGCATCCGAGAGGCGTGCGGGGTCTGCTTAACGAACAGGCAGGGCGCCACGATTTGCCGGATTGGCGGGCATGTGGCTGATGCCTGAGCGCAGGTCGGGCGGTTCAAAGACTCGCTGTTGGCGCTGTCCGCCGGGGGTCGTCTCCTCTGCGCTGTTGATCATGGTGTTTAACCTGGTTTTTGCAGTAAACACGTCGTCTTACGTCATTTGCGTGGTAAAACGCGGCGTCGCAACGGGGTTGCAGCGCGATGCCCCTAACAGATAGGCGCCTTCGCGCTGGTTCCTGGTGAAAGAGCGTCTCAAACGTCTCGCGACGTGTTGCTTTTCCGAAATCGTTTCAGGAGAACGACAATGGCCGACGCAATAGGACTCTATCAGGTTAAGCTTCTCGTGCAGGTTGGCGACGGGCATCTGGCCGGTGCGCCCAAGCTCGAACTCGCCTTGCTGGTCAACGCGCCGACCGGGCACATCACCGGCACCGCGTACATCACGCAAGCGCTGCCGCCGCCCTATGGCTCGATCGAATTTCCGGTGAGCGGCGTGCTCCATCACACCGGCTTTGGTCATGACACCCAGCTCGTCGCGCTGCACGGCGACTATGTCGTGTCGGTGCCACCGCCCGCGATCGGCAGCTATCTCGCGCAGTTCTTCGCCGCGCTCGCGGTCGATGGCGCGTGGAACGGCGTGGGGACGTATCGCTACGGCACCCACATGATCACACACGCGAAAGTCAGCAAGGAAGCGTGACCGATCGACCAGACATGCGCCGGCGATACCGCCGGCGCATGTCTGTGTCTGGCGCAGCGCTCAGTACGGCGGCTTGTCGAACCCGCCGGGGCTGAGCGTGAAGATCTCGCAGCCGGTCTCGGTGATGCCGATCGAATGTTCGAACTGCGCCGAGAGCGAGCGGTCGCGGGTCACCGCGGTCCAGCCGTCGTCGAGCAGCTTCACGTCGGCACGGCCGGTGTTGATCATCGGCTCGATCGTGAAGATCATGCCGGGCTTGAGCTCGGGGCCGGTGCCGGGCTTGCCGACATGGACGACCTCGGGCGCGTCGTGGAACAGCTGGCCCAGACCATGCCCGCAGAAATCGCGGACGATGCCGTAGCGGTGCTTCTCGGCATGGCGCTGGATCGCATGGCCGATGTCGCCGAGATGGTTGCCGGGCTTGGCCTGCTCAATCCCGAGCATCAGGCATTCGTAGGTCACTTCGACCAGGCGCTTGGCCTTGATCGGCACGTCGCCGATCAGATACATCCGGCTGCTGTCGCCGTGCCAGCCGCCGAGGATCGGCGTCACGTCGACATTGACGATGTCGCCGCTTTTCAGCGTCTTCTCGCTCGGGATGCCGTGGCAGACGACATGGTTGAGTGAGATGCAGCTCGAATGCGTATAGCCGCGATAGCCGAGCGTCGCGGGGATCCCGCCGCGCTCGACGATGAAGCGGCGGACCATGTCGTCGATCTCGGCAGTCGAGGTGCCGGGCACCATGTGCGGGACGATCATGTCGAGCGTCTCGGCGGCAAGCTTGCCGGCGGCGTGCATTCCGTCGAACGCATCGCGGCCATAGAGCTTGATCGCGCCGGTGCGGCCGGAGGGGGCGTCGGCGGTTACGGTTACATAGTCGGTCATCCGCACGATATAGCGAAACCGCTTTCGCTTTGCGAGGGGGCGGCGGCGGGGCTATGGCAGGGACATGACGACACGCATCTGGACGGCCGCGCTCGCGGTGATCGGCGACGAAATCCTGTCGGGCCGCACGCAGGACAAGAATGTCGCGCAGATCGCGGCGTGGCTCAACGTCCAGGGGATCCGTCTCGCCGAGGTGCGGATCGTCGCCGACAAGCCCGAGGCGATCGTCGAGGCGGTCAATATCTTGCGGCAACGCAACGATTATCTGTTCACCACCGGCGGGATCGGGCCGACGCATGACGACATCACCGTCGATGCGATCGCGCAGGCGCTCGGCGTGCCAGTGGTGTTTCACCCGCAGGCGGTCGCGGTGCTCGACAGCTATTATGCGAGCCGCGGCGGGCTGACCGAGGCGCGCAAGCGGATGGCGCGCGTGCCCGAGGGTTCGGATCTGATCGAGAATCGCATGTCGGGCGCGCCGGGGATCCGCGTCGGCAACGTCTTCATCATGGCGGGCGTGCCGCACGTCACCGCGGGGATGCTCGATGCGCTGACCGGCACGCTCGAGGGCGGGTTGCCGGTGCTGTCGCGCACGATCGGCTGCTGGGTGGCCGAGAGCGAGGTCGCCGATCTGCTGCGCCAGGCCGAGACAAGCCATGAAGGCGTCGCGATCGGGAGTTACCCCTTCTTTCGCGACGGGCGCACCGGCGCCAATTTCGTCGTGCGCGCGACCGATGCGGCGCTCGCCGATCGCTGCATCGCCGATCTGACGCAGGCGTTGGAAGAGACCGGCCGCAGCGTCGTGGCCGGCGGGATTTGAGAGTTGGGAGCGAACCGATGAAGCGCATCTATCTGGCGGCACTGCTCACGGTGAGCCTGGCGGCGTGCGATGGCAGCCCGACCGGCAGCGGCGCGCCCGCCGCAGTCGCGACGCACGATCCGATGGAAGCCAAGATCGACGCGCTCTCGCCGTCGCTCCAGGAAACGACGATGTTCCGCGCGATCCAGGACGGTGGCTATACCTGCCAGAAAATCGTGCGGATGGAGAAGCACGCGCCGATCGACGGCAAGGCGGTGTGGATCGCCGAGTGTGACGACAAGGGACAATATGTCATCACGCTCCAGCCCGGCGGGATCTTCTGGGTGAGCGGCGTGCCGCAGCCGAAGAAGCCGCGCTGACGCGCACCAAGCTCAGCGTCTGCCAGCGCAAGCGGCGGTTCGAGTCCCAGGCGGCGGCGGCGGACGCGATCGCGCGTTCGGGGCTCGTGCTGCGGAGCTACCGTTGCGATCGGTGTCGACAGTTTCATTTGACCAGCCGGACCAAGGGCAAGTGGGCGCCTATCTCCCGATGAACATGGCGGCCCGGGCCTTAATCAGCCGCCAGAACAGCCCGATCGGAAAGCCGCGATAGGACGGCGCGTCGGTCGGAAGCGGCAGGTCCGAATGCCGCCGATCTGTCTTGTTGCGCATCTCGATCGGCGGCAGCGGCCCTTCGAACCGCTGGCGATAGGCCGAGATCCAGAAACCGGGCCCGAATTCGAGGAACATGCCGGTGTTGCAGCACGAGGCGACGAACCGCTGAGTCGGCGCGCGCTTGCCAAGCTTGTGGCCGGTGAGCAGATCGCGACCGGCCACACAGGTGAACCGGTCCTTGCGATAGGTGAGATACGGCGTGCCGCCGTCCGGATCGAGGACAGACGAGGCGTTGGTCAGTGTTTCGAGGCGACGGCCGCCCGCCTGGCAATCGCTGCAATAACAGACGGCAACGACGATCGAATCGCCGACCGCCTCGCACCGGACGTTGCCGCATTCGCAGCGAAGGCTTCGCAAGGTGCTGTTCATAGGAGCCATTTTCCTTATGATGGCGGCTCGGACGCAACCGCATCGATAGCGCAAGCGGCAGTCGACCGCCATCTCGCTGCGGTTCGATCGCGGACGGTACCGAAGGCGGGTTGCGGCGGCAGGATTTGAGGCGCAGGAGACGCACCGCCGACCATTCGATCAGCCGACCAAGCGCTGACACGGGAGAGCCATCCGGTCCCCGCGCACCGTCCTGGACGCAGATCGCGCCCTACGCAGCAACGACCCAAGCTTTCGGAACTGCGCCATGAGATTGCGCCGCCGGGGCCTCGCCTCGATCAACAGCGAAATCCGCGACGGCATCCTGCCCGCGGCCGGCGACATCGCGCAGGTCGCGCGCGAGGATGGCGCGGTCGATCATACGCCCAAGAACTACCGGCTGGTCGCGCTGATCATCGCCTGCGCCTTGTTCATGGAACAGATGGACGCGACGATCCTCGCCACCGCGCTGCCGACGATGGCGCGCGATTTTCACGTTCCAGCGACCAACATGAGCTCGGCGCTGACCTCGTATCTGCTCGCGCTCGCGATCTTCATCCCGGCGAGCGGGCGGCTGGCGGATCGCTTCGGCTCGCGCACCGTGTTCCGCGGGGCGATCCTGATCTTCGTCGCGGGCTCGGCCCTGTGCGGGGTCGCGCCGAGCCTGCCCTTCATCATGGGTGCGCGCTTCCTGCAGGGGCTGGGGGGCGCGATGATGATCCCGATCGGGCGGCTCGTGCTGCTGCGCAGCGTCGCCAAGGAGGACATGGTCTCGGCAATGTCGTGGCTGATCATGCCCGCGCTGATCGGGCCGATCCTCGGGCCCCCGGTCGGCGGTGCGATCGTCACCTATCTCGACTGGCGCTGGATCTTCTATCTCAACCTGCCGATCGGCCTGCTCGGCGTCTTCCTGGTGACGCGCTATATCGGCGAGGTGCGCGCCGAGACGCCGGTGCGGGCGGATCCGTGGGGGTTCGTGCTGTCGGGCGTGGCGCTCGGTTGCCTGCTGTTCGGGTTCGAGATGACGAGTCGGACGGGGGAGTTGCCGGTGGCGCTCGGCCTGATCGGGATCGGTTGCGTCGCGGGCGCGCTCTACATCCGCCATGCGCGGCACCGCGCCGATCCGATCCTCGACCTGTCGCTGATGCGCGTGCCGACCTTCCGCCTGTCGCTGATCGGCGGATCGTTGACGCGGATCACGCAGGGCGCGCAGCCCTTCCTGTTGCCGATGATGCTGCAATTGGGCTTCGGCATGACCGCGGCGGCGAGCGGGGCGATCACCGTCGCGGGGGCGATCGGCTCGCTCGCGATGAAGGGGCTCGCGCCGCGCATCCTGCGCCGCTGGGGGTTCCGGCGCAGCCTGATCCTCGGCGGGCTCGGCGCGAGTGCGGGCTATGCGGTGTGCGGGCTGTTTCGGCCCGACTGGCCGATCGCGCTGATCTTCGGCGTGCTGATGCTGTCGGGCTTTTTCATGTCGTTCCAATTCTCGGCGTACAACACGATCGCCTATGACGAGATTGCGAGCGACCGAATGAGTTCGGCGACGAGCTTCTACGCGACCTTCCAGCAATTGATGCTGTCGTCCGGGATCTGTGTCGGCGCTGCGGCGCTGCATGTCGGGATGTTGGGGGGCGGGCATCCGCTGCCGCGGCTCGGTGATTTCACGCTGGCGTTTCTGGTGGTCACCGCGATCTCGACCAGCGCGACGATCTGGAACGCGCGCTTTGCTGCCGATGCGGGGGCGGGGATGAGTGGGCATCGGGGGTGATAGGTGAGGGGCGTTGTGGGCGCGGATGGCGGCTTTCATCGCTTCGTTGCCGCGCTATGATCATGGAAATTTCGATGGAGCCTCATCCTTTGCCCGACATCGCCACTCCCAATTTGCCGAGCAGAAGCTTCGACCAGACGGCTGCATTTTTCGGGAAGCTGGGCTTCATGGAGACGTGGCGCGACCCCGGGTGGATGATCCGCAAGCGCGGCGCTATGACGCTCGAGTTCTTTCCGTATCCCGACCTGGATCCCGCCGAAAGTTCTTTCGGCTGCTGCTTCAGAATGCAGGACGTCGGCGCATTTTTCGCAGATATCAAAGCCGCTGGTGTGCCGGAAGTAACCGTAGGGTGGCCGCGAACGCACAAGCCGAAACGCGAACCATGGGGCGGCATCGTCGGGGCTCTAATCGATCTGGACGGAACGTTGATCCGGTTGGTTCAAGTGCCGGACTGAGCGACTGGAATTCGGGCCTTATTCCCCGTTCGGCTGCCGCCAGCACAGACACGCGTTCCGAAGGCGGAGCGGCAGCTATCGGGTGGAAACGCGGATGGGCAGAAATCGACCAATTGCGGTCGTAGGCGACCCGATGAGTCGATCCCGATAGATGCCGTTGCCAATACCAGTTTTGGTAGCCAGAATGACTTATGGACACAGGCACGGTGCGAGGAAATATCGCGATACGCGTTCTTATCGCGCACGTCTGCGGACTGGGCGTTGCCGGCATTACCGATACGATTGGGACAACTTCAGGATTTAGCATCGCGGGAGCAGGCCTGGGCCTTTTTCTGGGCGGGCTGTTGTCCGTACCTTGGATGATCGCGCTTGGAGTGCTGATCTGGTTTCAAGGCAGGACAATCGAGACTCATCCGGTGATATTCGCGGTCTTTGGGCCCGCCTTGGCTTTGTTGCAAAACTGATGGCGGGGATTCACGCAGGGAATCGAGCGGTATAGATAGGCGTAATGCCCAAACCTGCCGCACCTGTGTATCGTACGACGAACTGGCCTGAGTATAATGCGGCGCTGAAGCGGCGTGGGTCGCTGGAAATATGGTTTGATCCGGAGATGCACTGGCTTTCGAAGCCGTGTGGTCGCCCTGGTCGCCCGATGCGGTTTTCAGACAGCGCGATAGAGCTGTGCCTGACGCTGAAGACGCTGTTCAACCTGCCTTTGCGGCAAGTGACGGGGTTGGTTTCGAGCCTGATCAAAATGGCGGGGCTGGATTGGTCGGTGCCGGATTATACGACGCTGTGCCGACGGCAGAAGACGTTGAAGGTCAACCTCGGCGGGCGGATCAGCTCGGGCGGACTGCACCTGCTGGTCGACAGCACCGGGATCAAAATGACGGGAGAAGGCGAGTGGAAGACGCGCAAACACGGACCGTCCTACCGTCGCCAGTGGCGCAAGGTGCATCTCGGGATTGATGCTGGGACGCTGGATATCCGGGCCATTGAGGTCACGACGAATGCCATTGGTGACGCACCGACGCTGCCCGTTCTCCTGGCGCAAATTCCCGGAGACGAGCGGATACTCAGCGTCGGCGGAGATGGCGCTTATGATACCAGGGACTGCCATGCCGCTATTGCCGGGCGCGGTGCCGATGCGGTCATCCCGGTCCGCCGCAACGGGCAACCATGGGCAGAAGGCGGTCCCGGCGTCGATGCACGCAATGGAGCGCTACGCGCGACAAAGCGGCTTGGTCGCGCAATCTGGAAAAAGTGGAGCGGCTATCATCGCCGCAGTCTGGTCGAGACCAAAATGCACTGCTTCAAACTCCTGGGCCAGCGCGTTGTCGCCCGCACCTTCGATCGTCAGATTACCGAGCTCAAAGTCCGTGCTGCAATTCTCAATCGGTTCTCCGAAATAGGAACGCCGGTGACCGTCCGCATCCAATAACATCTTCAAGTAAAACGTCGGTCATACTCTCGCGTAATTATGCAACAAAGCCGAGCGCGATTGTTGAACGAGCATCGGGAAAAGCTTTTTCAATAGGCAAACGCGATGTCTGCTTTCGCTACCAAGCGTCCGAAAGCTGCCCGACCGCTTCCCACCACCTTGTGCCGTTCAGTCCGGTCCATCGCGGGCCGCTATTAAAAGGGTCACTGTCCCCCTTCCGTCATCCTCGCGAAGGCGGGGATCCATACTGGCTGACTGCGCAGTACAGGACGGCCGGTGCTAATAGCTTCCCGCCTACGCGGGAATGACGGAAAGATTGCAAGACATTCCGTCCCGACCGTCGTTGTCGCACCGGCGGCTGACCGCCAGTTCGGGCCATCTGCGACTCAAGACTCAAAGGCCTGGGCTCGCCCCTCCCAGCAGGAAAGGGGCTTTCCCCACATCAACCGACGAAGGCGCGCTCGATCACATACTGGCCGGGCTGCGAGTTCGACCCCTCGACGAAGCCCATCGTCTCGAGCTTGGCCGCCAGATCCTTGATCATCGCCATGCTGCCGCACAGCATGATCCGGTCGGTCTCGGGGTCGAGGTGCTTCTCGCCCGGCATGTCCTTGAACAGCGTGCCGTCGTCGATCAGCGTGTCGATCCGCCCGCTGGTGTGGAACGGCTCGCGCGTCACGGTCGGGACATACGAAAACGCCGTCGCCGCCTGCTCGTCCACCAGCGGATCATCGGCGAGCTTCGCCTCGAGCGGCTGGCGGTAGGCGAGGTCGGTCACGCGGCGGACGCTGTGGACGATCTGGATCTGGTCGAAGCGATCGTAGATCTCCGGATCGCGCGCGACGCTGAGGAACGGCGCGAGGCCCGTTCCGGTCGACAGCATGAACAGGCGCTTGCCCGGCAGCAGCGCGTCGGCGACGAGCGTGCCGGTCGGTTTGCGGCCGAGATAGACTTGGTCGCCCGGCTGGATCTGCGACAGGCGCGAGGTGAGCGGGCCATCGGGCACGCGGATCGAGAGGAATTCGAGCTCTTCGGCATAAGCCGGGCTGGCGATCGAGTAAGCGCGCAGCAGCGGGCGCTGCTCGCCCGCCAGGCCGAGCATCACGAATTCGCCCGAGCGGAAGCGGAAGCTCGCGGGGCGCGTGATCGTGAAGCTGAACAGATGCTCGTTCCACATCCGCACGCTGAGCACGGTTTCGACGCTCAGCGCCGAGGTCGATTCGAGACCGGGCAGGCTTGTCACCACATCACTCATCAATAGGTCGTCCTTCAATGCAAGTTTGCCGCCACACCGTGCCATCGGGTATCGTCCCGATCCCGGCGCGGCTGCCCATCGCACCTCGTCCTGCAAAACGACCGCAACACGGGGCCGGCGACAGCGCGGCCCCGGGGCGATCGACATAATCGCGCACCCGTTACTCCGGTCGGGCGCTATAATTCAACTCGTAACTTCGTCGCGCGCGGCGGCGCCGGTTCAGGTGGGCAGCTTCTCGACCAAGGCGGCGATGCTGTTCCCGGTAAAGGCGGTGAGCGACACGCCGTCGAGCTGGATCGCGCGCTCGAGCGTCAGCGTCGCAGCCGACTGGTGTGCGGGATCGAGCTCGCGCCACGCGCGCACCGCGCCTTCGAGGCTGGTGACCTCGGCCACGTCCTCCGCGCCGCGCGGCACGTCCTCGAGCGCGGCGCTCATCCGCCAGTCGATCGGGGGCGTCTTGGTGTCGTCGCCCCAGGTTGCTTCCGTCATGATCGTTCGCCTCGTGCTAGAATTGCCATCCGGCCCAGACCGACACAGCGCCGGGGAGCATTGGTATGTTCCCGCACACGCGCCCGTGCGAGCGCAAATCGCGTCCGGCGCGGACTCTTTTGCGATGGACGCGTGCGGGCGGGGGTAGGCCGGGCGATCATTTTGCCCGGTCGAAACGCCTGGCCGAAACGCTCGGTTGACAGCGCGACGCAAACCTTCTAAAAGCGCCGCCACGCGGGTGTAGCTCAATGGTAGAGCAGAAGCTTCCCAAGCTTACGACGAGGGTTCGATTCCCTTCACCCGCTCCAGCAACAGCCTTTGCGTGCTCCGAGCAGAAAGAGCCCCTGGCGCGGGCCGACATTCGATAGCTATGGGCAGCACACCGTGCGGTTTCCAGCCGTGCAGGTGGAGCGGCTGGCGTGGTGATCGTCGACTTTCTTGCACAGCATCGTGGCTCAGGACGTGGGCGCTTCTCATCGACAGGCCGCACAAAGCCCTTTGACCATCTGGTCTGGGACTGCTGGACTGGCGCGCGAGCAAGGTCCGTCCGTATCAGGCCAGATAGGAGCTACCCCCATGACCAGGACGAGGCGTCTGCCAGCCTGTGTTGCCACAGCGATATGCCTGATGCTTGCCGAACCAGCCGAGGCGGGCCGCGAGATCGCACCGGCCGCTGCGATCCAAGCGGAGGCGGTGCGGATCGAATCCGAACCGGGGGTCGTGCTGGCGGGCGAACTGCATGTTCCGCCGAGCACCGAGCCGCATCGTCCTGCCGTGCTGTTGCTCGGCGGGGGTGGCGCATCGCCGCATGGCATCTATCCGCTTTTGGAAGCGAGATTGCACGCCAAAGGGATTGCCACGCTCAGCTTCGACAAGCGCGGCGTCGGCAAATCGACGGGGACCTTCGTCGATGCGATGACGCCCGCGGAGCGTGATGCCCGCGCAGCGCTTGCATATCTTCGCTCCCGCCGGGACGTCATCGATGCAAACCGCATCGCGATACTCGGGCTGAGTCAGGGGGCGGTCATCGCCCCGGCGCTGGCTGTAGAGACTCCGGCGGTCGCCGCGGTCGTGTTGCTGGCCGCGCCGGCGGGAACGCGCGGGGTGATGTTCCTCGATGCCATGCGCGTGAAATTGGCGGCCGCTGGCATGGCGCCAAAGGCTGTCACGCAGGTCGTCGATGCGACGCACGGCTATCTCGACGCACTCACGACGGCAGCCTCGCCCGCAACGATCGCTTCCGGTCGTGCGGAGGTGGTTCGAGCGTTTGTCGCCGGGGGGTGGAAGCCGGAACAGGCCGAAGGCGCGGTGAGCACATTGGCCGATCCGGCGACGTCCTCGCTCTACACCGTTGCCGCCAGTGACGTTCTCGCGCGGGTTCGTGCACCCGTGCTCGCGCTTTACGCCGCAGACGACACGGTCGTGTCCACCGCGCTCAGTCTACCGGAGGCTCGGCTTGCGCTGCGCGCGAACGGTGACGCCACGATCGTCGAGATGCCCGATGTCGAGCATGGCTTCAAACCGCTCGTTTCAACGACATCGGGCCAGAAGGACTATCGCGGATGGCCTATCTCTGATCCTGCGACGCTCGATCTGATCAGCGCGTGGCTTCCGCAACGTCTTCTTCGTCCCGCAGCGACACAATAGCGACGCGCTCGGACGCGGATGCGCGATCCGTCGCGGCTGACCCGCTTTTCAGAGTGCGGTGATCGCGGCTATGGCCCTGGTCCGCGCGATCGTCGGGATCGTTGGCGGCGACATAAGGGATGGTGGCCATGCCCCTCGAAACGGTATCCGAAGTCCGCGCACAGGGTGGGACGCAGGGCGTCTATCGCCACGATTCGATGCAGACGGGGACGCCGATGACGTTCAGCGTGTTCGTCCCCGATCATGCGCCGGGCGATCGGCTGCCGGTCTTGTGGTACCTCTCGGGGCTGACCTGCACCCAGGCGAACGTCACCGAAAAGGGCGAGTATCGCGCGGCGTGTCGCGCGGCGGGGATCGTGTTCGTCGCGCCCGATACCTCGCCGCGGGGGGAGGGCGTTCCCGACGATGCCGAGGGGGCGTATGATTTCGGGCTAGGCGCGGGCTTCTATGTCGATGCGACCGAGGCGCCGTTTGCGCAGCATTACCGGATGGCGAGCTATGTCACCGAGGAACTGCCCGCGCTCGTCGCGGAGCATTTCCCGGTCGATCCCGACCGGCAGTCGATCACCGGACATTCGATGGGCGGGCATGGCGCGCTGACGCTCGCGCTGGCGCGGCCGGGGCAGTATCGCTCGGTCTCGGCGTTCGCGCCGATCGTCGCGCCGAGCCAGGTGCCGTGGGGGGAGAAGGCGCTGGCGGGCTATCTGGGCGAGGATCGCGCCGCGTGGCGCACGCATGACGCGGTCGCGTTGATCGAGGATGGCGCGCGGGTGCCGGCGTTGCTCGTGGATCAGGGCGATGCGGATGCGTTTCTTGACACCCAGCTGCGGCCGGAAGTGCTCGAGGCGGCGTGCGCTGCGGCGGGGATCCCGCTCGAGCTGCGGATGCAGCCTGGGTACGACCACAGCTATTATTTCATCTCGACCTTCCTCGCCGAGCATGTCGCCTGGCATGCGCGTCAGCTCGCCGGCTGACGCGCACGCGCGGCGTCAGAACAGCCGCTTCAGCAGCCCGACATTGGTCTTGGCGAGGTCGATCACCGAATCGCCGCGGCCGCTGATCACTGCTTTCGCCATGTAGAGCGTGAAGCCCTTCATCTGCTCGAGCGTGATCGCCGGCGGCATCGACAGTTCGTTGCGTGCGGTCACCGCGTCGAGCAGCGCCGGGCCGGGGTGGGCGAGCACGTCGCGCACTGCGGTCTCGACATCGCCGGGATCGGTGACGCGCACGCCGTGCAGGCCGATCGCGCGCGCCATCGCGGCGAAATCGGGATTGTCGAGCGTCACGCCGGTTTCGACCAGCCCCGCCGCCTTCATCTCCATCTCGACAAAGCCGAGCGTGCCGTTGTTGAAGACGATGATCTTCACCGGCAGGCCGAGCTGCTTCACCGTGAGCAATTCGCCCATCAGCATGGCGAGCCCGCCATCGCCCGACAGCGTCACGACCTGGCGTTGCGGATAGGTTGCTTGCACGCCGATCGCCTGCGGCAGCGCATTCGCCATCGAGCCGTGGTTGAACGAGCCGATGAGGCGGCGGCGGCCGTTCATCTTTAGGTAGCGCGCGGCCCAGATCGTCGGGGTGCCGACGTCGCACGCGAAGATCGCGTCGTCGGCGGCGAGTTCGCTCACCACACGCGCGACGTGCTGCGGGTGGAGCACGCCACTGCCGGGTGTGCCGTGCGCGAGTTCGTCGAGGCCTTCGCGCGCCTTGGCATAATTCTCGCGGGCGTCCTTGAGGAATGCGCCATCGCGTCCGGCCTTGAGCTGCGGCAGCAGCGCCGCGATCGTCGCGCCTACGTCGCCAACGAATCCGAGGTCGATCGCGGTGCGGCGGCCGAGGTTTTCAGGGCGCAGGTCGATCTGCGCGACCCTGGCCTTTTCGGGATAGAACTGGCGGTAGGGGAAGTCGCTGCCGAGGATCAGCAGCGTGTCGCAGCCGAGCATCGCGTCATAGCCCGACGAGAAGCCGATCAGCCCGGTCATCCCGACGTCATAGGGATTGTCGTATTCGACGAACTCCTTGCCGCCGAGCGCATGGACGACCGGGGCCTGCAACGCGCCAGCGAGCTCGACCAGTGCGGCGTGTGCGGTGCGGCAGCCGCGGCCGGCGAGGATCGTCACCTTGTCCGAACCGTTGAGCAGTTCGGCCAGCTGCGCGATCTCGGGCGCGCCGGGAACGACGGTGGCCTGTGGCGGCAGCAACGCTTGTGCCGAGCGGGCGAGCGTGCCCGTCGTGCTGCGCAACGCGACGTCGCCCGGCATTGCGACGACCGACACGCCGCGATGCCCGACCGCGGCGCGGATCGCGGTGTCGAGCGTGCGCGGCATCTGGTCTGCGTCGGAGATCGTCTCGCAATAGACGCTGCATTCGCGGAACAGCGCTTCGGGGCGCGTTTCCTGGAAGTAATTCGAGCCGACCTCGCCGCTTGGCACCTGCGCGGCGATCGCCAGCACGGGCACGCGCGTGCGGTTGCAATCGTACAGGCCGTTGATGAGGTGCATGTTGCCTGGCCCGCACGAGCCGGCACAGACCGCGAGCTTGCCGGTCAGCTGCGCCTCGGCGCCCGCCGCGAAGGCGGCGGCTTCCTCGTTGCGGACGTGCACCCAGGCGATCTTGCCGCGACGGCGCAGCGCGTCGGTCAGGCCGTTGAGGCTGTCGCCGACGACGCCGTAGATGCGCTCGACGCCTGCGAGTTCGAGCGTTTCGGCAAACAAATCGGCGATGCTGGTCTTGGACATGGAGAGTCTCCGCAAGCGGTCAGGGTCAGCGCAGGCCGGGCTGCCAGCGATACCCGGTCCCGCTTTTCACGACGCGACCGACGCCGGGGAAAGGGAAGTGCGGCGCGAAGACGCGCTCATGGCTTGCGGCGAGTTGCGCGAGCGTCGCCTCGCGGCGGACGATCCCCTGCTTCGCGTCGGTGTCGTACGCGATCACCCATTCGGGCTTGGCAAGCGACACGATCGCGCTGTGCGCGCTGTCGCCGATGTCGAGCAGACGCTCCTTGCCGGAGGTGATCTCGTATCCCGAATGGCCGGGGGTGTGGCCGGGCAGGGGAACCGCGCGGATGCCGGGGACGACCGTCGCGCCGGGGGCGAAGGTCTGCACCTTGGGCGTGATCGCGGCGGCCAGCGCGGCATTGTCGGGCTTGCTCTTGAGGAACGCCCATTCGGCTGCGGCCATTCGGATCGTCGCATTGGGGAAGGCGAGGCCGCCGTCGGCGGTGAGGAGGCCGCCGACATGGTCGCCGTGCGAATGGGTGATCAGCACGTCGGTCACCTTGGCGGGGTCGACGCCGGCGGCGGCGAAGCTCTTGGGCAACGATCCACCGACCTTGGGGCCAAGCCCGGTGTCGATCAGCACGGTGTGCCCCGGCATCTCGACGAGCAGTGCGTCGACGCCGAGCGGCAGCGTATCGGTTGGCGCGCCGGCTTGGCGCAGCACTGCCGAGACGGCGGGCACGCCGACTTGCGGGCCGAACACGCTCGCGTCGTTGGGCACGGCGTTGATCATGTCGCGCAACGCGACGAGCCGCAGGCTGCCGAGCTTGAACGCGGTGGCGGCGGGCGCGATCGGCACTGGCCCCGCGAGCGCGGAACTCCCGGCGAGCAGGGCGAGCGCTGCGGCGAAGAGCGATTTGATGGGCATAGGGATCCTCGTGAGAGCGGAGCAACGATCCGGGATCGCCGCGGGTCTAACCCGTGGTCAGTTTGCTGGTTCCACACGTGCGGGGTCAACCGCGTTCGCCGCGCAATCCGACGCTACCGCTTCGCGGCGGGTCGCGCTAATGGCAGTGGTAACACGAGAAACTAAGAGAGGCCGATCATGAACCAGATGGATTTCGCGCTGGGCGAGACGGCGGATATGATCCGCGACACGACGCAGCGCTTCGCGACCGACCGGATCGCGCCGATCGCGGCGAAGGTCGACGCCGAGGACTGGTTCCCGCAGAGCCTCTGGCCAGAGATGGGTGCGCTCGGGCTGCACGGCGTAACCGTTGCGGAGGAGGATGGCGGGCTCGGGCTCGGCTATCTCGAGCATGTCATCGCGTGCGAGGAAGTGTCGCGCGCGTCGGCTTCGGTCGGCCTGAGCTATGGCGCGCATTCGAACCTGTGCGTCAACCAGATCGCGCGCTGGGCGTCGCCTGAGCAGAAGGCGAAATATCTGCCCAAGCTGATCTCGGGCGAGCATGTCGGGAGCCTTGCGATGTCCGAGGCGGGCGCCGGGTCCGACGTCGTCGGTATGAAGCTCAAGGCCGACAAGGTGCAGGGCGGCTATGTGCTCAACGGCACCAAATTCTGGATCACCAACGCGGCCTATGCCGATACGCTCGTCGTCTATGCCAAAACGGGCGAGGGCTCGCGCGGGATCACTACCTTCCTGATCGAGAAGGACATGCCCGGCTTCGCGATCGGGCAGAAGATCGACAAGATGGGGATGCGCGGTTCGCCGACCGCGGAACTCGTCTTCACCGACTGCGAGGTGCCGGAAGAGAATATCATGGGTCCGGAGAATGGCGGCGTCGGCGTGCTGATGTCGGGGCTCGATTATGAGCGCACCGTGCTTGCCGGAATCCAGCTCGGGATCATGCAGGCGTGTCTCGACGTCGTCGTGCCGTACGTGCGCGAGCGGCGGCAGTTCGGCAAGGCGATCGGCAGTTTCCAGCTGATGCAGGCGAAGGTCGCCGACATGTACGTCGCGCTCAATTCGGCGCGCGCCTATGTCTATGCAGTGGCGCGCAGCTGCGACGACGGACGGACGACGCGCTTCGATGCGGCGGGGGCGATTTTGCTCGCGAGCGAGAATGCCGTGAAGGTCGCCAACGAGGCGGTGCAGGCGCTGGGCGGGGCGGGCTATACCAAGGACTGGCCGGTCGAGCGCTACTATCGCGACGCCAAGCTGCTCGATATCGGCGCAGGGACCAATGAGATCCGCCGGATGCTGATCGGGCGCGAGCTGATCGGCAACGACGCGCCCGCCGCGCAGTAACGCATATCCGTCATCCCGGCCTTGTGCCGGGATCCACCGTGGTCTTGGCGTTACAATCGCCAGCTATGCGGCACGGTGGATGCCGGGACAAGCCCGGCATGACGGGATGGGGCGGCGGGGGGCCCGCGTCTTACCAGACGTGAACCCGCGCGCCCGGCGCAAGATAAAGCTTCTCGCCCGCCTGCACCTTGTACGCCGGATACCAGGCGTCGAGGTTGCGTACCGTCAGCACGCGGAACATCGCCGGCGCGTGGACATCGGTCGCGATCCGCGCGCGCAGCGCCTTGTCGCGCATCTTGGTCCGCCAGCTCTGCGCGAACGCCAGGAAGAAGCGCTGGTCGCCGGTCATCCCGTCGATCACCGGCGGCTCCTTGCCGCCGTACGACGCGCGATACGCCTCGTACGCCGCGGTAAGGCCGGCGGTGTCGGCGATGTTCTCGCCGAGCTCCTGCTTGCCCTTGAGCTTGAGCCCCGGCAGCGCCTCATAGGCATCGTATTGCGCCGCGAGTGCCGAGCCGGCTTGTTCGAAGCGCGCGAGATCCGCCGGGGTCCACCAGTTGCGATACTTGCCGGTCGAATCGAAATCGGCGCCGAGATTGTCGAAGCTGTGGCTGATCTCATGCCCGATCACCGCGCCGATCGCGCCGTAATTGGCCGCCGCATCGTATTTCGCGTCGAAATACGGCGCCTGCAGGATCGCGGCGGGGAAGTTGAGCGCATTCTGCAGCGGAAGGTTGACCGCGTTCACCGTCTGCGGGGTCATCCACCATTCGGTGCGGTCGGGCGCCTTGCCGAGCTTGCCGATCTGGTAGCGATAGATCGCGAGATCGGCGCGTTCGAGATTGCCGATCGGGTCCTTCGCATCGACCGCGAACTTCGGGAAGGCGCGCCAATGGTCGGGATAGCCGATGCCGACATAGAGCACCGACAGCTTGCGGCGCGCCTCGGCTTTGGTCCCGGGGGTCATCCAGTCGAGCTTCTGGATACGCTGGTCGAACGCACCGACGATGTTCTTGACCATCGTCTGGATCTCGGCCTTCGACTGCGCCGAGAAATAGCGCGCGGCGTAGAGCCGCCCGACTTCATCGCCCAGCGCTGCGTTGACCGCCGCGATGCTGCGCTTGTCGCGCGTCTGTTGCGCGGGCGTGCCGTTGAGCTGCTTGCCGTAGAAGGCGAAGCGCGCATCGTCGAACGCCTTGGGGAGGACCGAGGCTGTCGCGGTGATGCGGTGTGCGGTCAGCCAGTCCTGCCAGTCGGCGAGCGGCTCGCTCGCGACGAGGCCCGAGAGCTTGGTGATCGCATCGGGCTGCCAGGCGATGAAGTCCTGCTGGCCCGCCGGGATGCCCGCCGCCGCCCAATAGGCCGCCCAGTCGAGCCCCGGCGCCTTGCGCGCGAAGTCGGCGCGGGTCCACGGATTGTCGCCCTCGCTCGCGTCCTGGCTCGCTTCGATGTCGGTCTGGGCGGCGGCGATCTTCATTTCGAGCGCGAAGACGCGCGCGGCGCGTGCCGCCGGATCGCTGAGGCCGGCGAGACCGAAGATCTGCGTCAGATAGGCTTTGTAGCCTTCGCGCAGCTCGGCCATTTGCGGGGTCTGCGAGAGGTAATAGTCGCGGTCGGCTAGGCCGAGGCCGCCCTGCATCAGGTAGGGGGTGTTGCGCTTGGGTTGGTTGAGATCCTGCGAGACGAACAGGCCGAAAAGGTTGGTCGTGCTGGCATAATTGTTGTTGTTGAACGGGTCGGTATCGGCGCGCATCTGTGCACCCATCACCTTCGCCAGCGCCGCCTTGTCGCGCAGCGCGTAATACGGCGCGATGAGCACCTTGAGCGGCGCGATGCCGCGGGCCTCGATCGCGGCGGTGTCGTTATAGGCGGCGTAATAGTCGGCGATCAGCCGCTGGCTGGTGCCGGGCGCGGCGTTGCCCTTGGCGGCGTCTTCGATGATCGCGGCGTTGCGCGCCTCGGCCACCTTGGAGACCTCGACGCCAACGCCGGTCGAGGAGCGCGCCGGCTCGATCTCGGCGGTCTTGCGCCAATTGCCATTGGCGTAGTCATCGAAATTGTCGCCCGGCTTGACGCTCTTGTCGACCAGCGCCGGATCGACGCCCGATTGCGTGCCGATCATCTGCGCCGCGACGCCGGTGGCGATCGCCGAGCTGGCGAGCAATGCGATCGAAAGAACGGTCAGGCGTTTCATGGACAAGTTTCCTCTGCAACCATCGGCTTTGGATGGCGGTATACGCGCTCCGTGGCGCCTGCCAATCGGCTTTCCTTCGCGGCTGTGGACCGCTAGGCAGTTTCATATGCAACGGATACCGCAAGCAGGAAGCCCGCTTTGAGCGCTCCCGTCCTCGACACCAAGCTCAGCGCCGATGGCAAGACCTTTCGCGCCAATGCCGCGCACAATCGCGCCCTGGTCGAGCGGCTGCGCGCCGATGTCGCGCAGGCGGCGCTCGGCGGCACCGAGAAGAGCCGCGAGCGCCATACCGCACGCGGCAAGCTGCTCCCGCGCGAGCGCGTCGAGCGATTGCTCGATCCGGGCTCGCCGTTTCTCGAGATCGGCCAGCTCGTCGCCAACGGGCTGTATGATGACGAGGTGCCGGGCGCGGGCGTGATCGCCGGGATCGGGCGCGTCTCGGGACGGCAGTGCATGATCGTGTGCAACGATGCGACGGTGAAGGGCGGGACCTATTACCCGCTGACCGTCAAGAAGCATTTGCGCGCGCAGGAGATCGCGGAGGCGAACATGCTGCCGTGCATCTACCTCGTCGACAGCGGCGGCGCGAACCTGCCGCATCAGGCCGAAGTCTTCCCCGACCGCGACCATTTCGGGCGGATCTTCTTCAACCAGGCGAACATGAGCGCGAAGGGCATCCCGCAGATCGCCTGCGTGATGGGATCGTGCACCGCGGGCGGTGCCTATGTTCCCGCCATGTCCGACGAGACGATCATCGTGCGCGGGCAGGGGACGATCTTCCTCGCCGGACCGCCGTTGGTGAAGGCGGCAACGGGCGAAGTGATTTCGGCCGAGGAGCTGGGCGGTGCGGATACGCATGGGCGGCGCTCGGGCGTGGTCGATCATGTCGCCGAGAATGACGAACATGCGCTGACGATCGTGCGCGACATCGTCTCGACGCTCCAGCCGCAGCGCGGGGGCGACGTCAATCTCGAGGAGCCGCGGCCGCCGAAGTTCGACGCGGAGGAGCTGTACGGCATCGTCCCGAGCGACGTGCGCGCGCCGTACGACGTGCACGAGATCATCGCGCGGTTGGTCGATGGGTCGGAGTTTCACGAGTTCAAGGCGCTGTACGGCACTTCGCTGGTCTGCGGCTTCGCGCATATCTGGGGGATGCCGGTCGCGATCCTCGCCAATAACGGCGTGCTCTTCTCGGAAAGCGCGCAGAAGGGCGCGCATTTCATCGAGCTGGCGTGTCAGCGGCGCATCCCGTTGCTGTTCCTGCAGAACATCTCTGGTTTCATGGTCGGCGGCAAATATGAGGCCGAGGGGATCGCCAAGCATGGCGCCAAGCTCGTCACCGCGGTCGCCACCGCGACCGTGCCGAAAATTACCGTGCTGATCGGCGGCAGCTTCGGCGCGGGCAATTACGGGATGTGCGGGCGGGCCTATTCGCCGCGCTTCCTGTTCTCTTGGCCCAACAGCCGCATCTCGGTGATGGGCGGCGAACAGGCGGCGAGCGTGCTCGCGACCGTCCACCGCGACGCCGACAGCTGGAGCGACGAGCAGGCGGAATTCTTCAAGGCGCCGATCCGCCAGAAGTACGAGGACGAGGGCAATCCCTGGTACGCCACCGCGCGGCTATGGGACGATGGCATCATCGACCCGGCGCAGACGCGCGACGTGCTCGGCCTGGCGTTTGCGGCGACGCTCAACGCGCCTATCCCGGAGCGTCCGGCGTTCGGCGTGTTCCGGATGTGATGGCCGATCCGACCTTCGCCTTCCCCGATCCCGCGAGACTATAAGGAACCGCCATGTCCCTGATCTTCGCCCTCGCGCTCGCCGCGCAGATGTCGTCGCAGACCACGCCGGTCCAGCCGATCGTCAAGGGCACCGGCCTGCCGCCCCCCGGCACCGAGGAAGCGCAGGTGATGGCGCCGGTCAACGCGCTGCTCGCCGGGATCGCCGCGCGCGACGCCGCCTCGATCGGCCAGGCGTTGCGCAGCGATGCCACGGCGACTGCCGTTGCCGAGCAGCCCGACGGCACGCGCAAGATCACGCATTCGACCCGCGAACAGTTGCTCGCGCGCTTCGCCCCCGGGCCCGAGCGCTATGACGAGCGGCTCAGCGACACCGCGGTCGAGATCGATGGCGACATCGCGATGGTGTGGAGCCCCTACACCTTCCGCATCGACGGCAAGCTCCACCATTGCGGCTACGACCATTTCGACCTGGTGCGCGAGGGCGGCAGCTGGAAGATCCAGAACCTGACCTGGTCGTCGCGCACGACGGGCTGCGAGGGATGACCTACACTCGTCGCCCCGGCGCAGGCCGGGGCCGCTGTGCGTGTGCGCGCGGCGCTTCTCTCATCGTAACGGCCCCGGCCTGCGCCGGGGCGACGGATAGACACGCATGATCCAGTCTCTGCTCATCGCCAATCGCGGCGAGATCGCCTGCCGCATCATCCGCACCGCCAAGGCGATGGGGGTGCGGACGATCGCGGTCTATTCGGATGCCGATGCCCAAGCGCTCCACGTTCGGCAGGCCGATGAAGCGGTGCATATCGGGCCGTCGCCGGCACGCGAAAGCTATCTGGTGGCCGAGAAGATCATCGCCGCGGCAAAGGCCACGGGCGCGGAGGCAATCCATCCTGGCTATGGCTTCCTCTCCGAAAATGCCGACTTCGCGCAAGACGTGATCGACGCCGGGATCGTCTGGGTCGGCCCCAATCCCGACAGCATCCGCGCGATGGGGCTCAAGGACGCCGCCAAGGAGCGAATGATCGCGGCGGGCGTGCCGGTGACGCCGGGCTATCTCGGCGCCGACCAATCGCCCGAGCGGCTAGCGGCGGAGGCGGCGGCGATCGGCTATCCGGTGTTGATCAAGGCGGTCGCGGGCGGTGGCGGCAAGGGGATGCGGCGCGTCGACGATCCCGCGGACTTCGCCGATGCATTGGTCTCGTGCCAGCGCGAGGCGGCGTCGTCGTTCGGCAATATCGACGTGCTGATCGAGAAATACATCCTCTCGCCGCGCCACATCGAGGTGCAGGTGTTCGGCGATGCCCATGGCAACGTCGTCCATCTGTTCGAGCGCGACTGCTCGCTCCAGCGCCGTCACCAGAAGGTGATCGAGGAAGCCCCCGCGCCGGGGATGGACGCGGTCACGCGGGAAGCGATCTGCGCGGCCGCAGTCAAGGCGGCCAAGGCCGTCGACTATGTCGGGGCGGGGACGATCGAGTTCATCGCAGATGCGAGCGAGGGCCTGCGCGCCGATCGCATCTGGTTCATGGAAATGAACACGCGCCTCCAGGTTGAGCATCCGGTGACCGAGGAGATCACCGGGGTCGATCTGGTGGAGTGGCAGCTGCGCGTGGCCAGCGGGGAGGCGTTGCCGAAGCGACAGGACGAGCTGTCGATCAATGGCTGGGCGATGGAGGCGCGGCTGTATGCGGAGAACCCAGCGAGCGGCTTCCTGCCCTCGACCGGTACGCTCGAGCATCTGTCCCTGCCGCGTTTCGCGCGGATCGAGACTGGGGTCGAGGAAGCGGGCGAGGTCTCGCCCTTCTACGATCCGATGATAGCCAAGATCATCGTCCATGCCGAAGATCGATTGGCAGCGATCGCGGCCTTGTGGGACGCGACGAGCGATGTCGAGGTCTGGCCAGTGCGGACCAACGCTGGTTTCCTCGCGCGGATTTGCGAGGATCCGGACTTCGGCGCGGGGACTATCGACACCGGGCTGATCGAGCGGCGTGGCGAGGCGCTAACGGTGCCGCCCGCGCCGCAGCCGACGCACCTGCGCGACGCCGCCGCGGCGCTTGCCGCGCGCCCGATGCTTGGCGTGTGGGACGATGCGATCGGTCTGCGGCTCAATGCGACGGCGCGGTCCGAGGTGCGGATTGTCGACGATACGGGCGCGGTGCGTGTCGTCGGCGACCTGATGATCGACGACGGCCCGCCACAGGACGAAGTCGTCAGCTTCTTCCTCGGCGAAGGCCGAAGCTATCGGCTGTACCAACCGCGCGGCACCGCCACCGGCGCCGCCGCCGACGGTGCGATCCTCTCGCCCATGCCCGGCCGTATCATCGCGGTCGATGTCGCCGCGGGCGACAGCGTCGCCAAAGGCCAAAAGCTCGTCACGCTCGAGGCGATGAAGATGGAGCACAGCCTGACCGCGCCGTTCGACGGCACCGTCGCCGAACTCAACGTCGAGGTCGGTGGACAGACGCAGGAAGGCGTCGTGCTCGCGCGGCTGACGCGTGCCGATGCCGCCTGAGACCACAGCCCCGCACGGCGCGCTCGCCGGGGTCAAGGTGCTCGATCTGTCGCGCGTGCTCGCGGGGCCGTGGGCGACGCAGATGCTCGGCGATCTCGGGGCCGAGGTGCTCAAGATCGAGCAGCCGGGGCAGGGCGACGATACGCGCCGCTGGGGGCCGCCGGCGCTCGCCGATGATTCGGGCGATTCGGCCTATTATCTCTGCGCCAATCGCAACAAGCGTTCGCTCGCGATCGATCTCGCGCAGCCCGCGGGGGCCGACCTGATCCGCCGGCTCGCGGCGCAGAGCGACGTGCTGGTCGAGAATTTCCGCGTCGGCGGGCTCGCCAAATACGGGCTCGATTATGCGAGCCTCGCCGCGATCAATCCGCGGCTGGTCTATTGCTCGATCACCGGCTTCGGGCAGGACGGTCCGTACAAGGACAAAGCCGGCTACGACTTCCTGATCCAGGCGATGGGCGGGCTGATGAGCGTCACCGGCGAGGCCGACGGGCCGCCGATGAAGGTCGGCGTGCCGATCGTCGATCTGTTCACCGGCACCTATGCGACCGTCGCGATCCTCGCCGCCTTGCGCCACCGCGACGCGACGGGGCGGGGGCAGCATGTCGATTGCGCGCTGCTCGACACGCAGCTGGCGATGCTGTCGAACCAGGCGTCGAACTGGCTCAACGGCGGCACGGTGCCGGTGCGGCGTGGGAACGACCATCCCAACATCGTGCCGTATCGCGATTACGAAACCGCCGATGGCGCGATCGTCGTCGCGCTGGGGAACGACCGGCAGTTTCGCGATTTCCTGCGCGTGCTGGGGTTGAGCGATCTGGGCGACGATCCGCGCTTCGCCAGCGTTGCGTTGCGCAGCGAGCATCGCGACGCGCTCCACGCGCAGCTCGCGCCGGCGGTGGCGCAGTGGCGATCGGATGAGCTCGTCGCGGCGATGGAGGCGGCGAAGCTGCCCGCGGGCAAGGTCGCCGGGCTCCCCGAGATCTTCGCCGATCCGCACGTTGCGCACCGTGAGAGCGTCCAGGCGATGGCGCGCGGCGATGGCACGCCGCTGAAGGTCGTCGGTTTCCCGGCGAAGCTGTCGGAAACACCCGCCAGCTACGACCGAGCGCCGCCACGCGCCGGGGCGGATACGCGTGCGGCGCTGGCCGAGGCCTTGGGGCTGTCCGAGGAGGGGCTCGATGCGTTGGCGGCAACGGGCGTTATCGCATAGCCGAAGCGCTGCCCCCGGGCCTTCGCCGGGGTGGCGCAAGCAAGGGGCGCCGTCAGACCCTCACCGCCCCTTGAACAAGCCGCCGAGCACGCCGCGAACCAGGCTCCCGACGATGCCGCCCGCGGAACTGCGCGACGATCCGAACACCGCTTTCGAGACCTCGTTGGCGACTTGCCGACCGACTGCCGAACTCGCCGAACGCGTCGCCGAGGTTATCGCGCGGTTCCAGGGTGAGTTGGCGGCGGCCTTCGCCTCGGCTGCGGCCTGCTGCGTTGCCAATTTGGCCTGACGATCCGCTTCGCGCTGCGCGGCGATGCGCTGGCGCTCGGCGTCCTTGGCGGCGACCGCATCGGCCTTGGCCTGCACCGCGGCGGCCTTTTCGGCGTCGGTCTTGGCCTTGGCTTCGGCCGCAGCGGCGGCGGCCTCCTGCGCCTTGGCGCCGAGCATTTCCTCGGCCGAGTGGCGATCGACCAGCGTGTCATATTTATTGCCGACCGGATCGGTCGAGATCATCACGCCGCGCTCGACCGGCGTCACCGGCCCGACGCGCGAGGCGGGCGGGGCGATCAGCGTGCGCTGAACGGGCGAGGGTGATCCGTCGGGGAGCAGCAAGGAGACCAGCGCCTCGCCGACCTTCAATTCGGTGATCGCGGTCTCGACATCGACGCCCGGATTGGCGCGGAAGGTGGTCGCGGCCGAACGCACCGCAGCCTGGTCGCGCGGGGTGAAGGCGCGCAGCGCGTGTTGCACCCGGTTGCCGAGTTGCCCGGCGACAGTATCGGGAATGTCGATCGGGTTCTGCGTGATGAAATAGATGCCGACGCCCTTCGATCGGATCAGCCGGACGACTTGCTCGATCTTTTCGAGCAGCGCTTTGGGCGCGGCATCGAACAGCAGATGCGCTTCGTCGAAGAAAAAGCAGAGCTTGGGCTTTTCGGGGTCGCCGACCTCGGGGAGGTGCTCGAACAATTCGCTCATCAGCCACAGCAGGAAGGTCGCGTAAAGCTTTGGCGACGCCATCAATTTGTCGGCGGCCAGCACGTTGACGATCCCGCGGCCTTTTTCGTCCATCCCGATGAAATCGTCGAGATCGAGCGCGGGTTCGCCGAAGAAATGCTCGCCGCCCTGGCTGCGCAGCTGGAGCAGCGCACGCTGGATCGTGCCGATCGATTGCTTCGAGACGTTGCCGTAGGTCGTGGTCAGCTCGTCGGCGCGTTCGGCGCAACTGGCGAGCATCGCTTGCAGATCGTCGAGGTCGAGCAGCAGCAGCCCGTCCTTGTCGGCGACGTGGAAGGCGATCGTCAGCACGCCTTCCTGAACCTCGTTGAGGTCCATCAGCCGCGACAGCAGCAGCGGCCCCATCTCCGAAATGGTGGTGCGGATCGGGTGGCCCTGTTCGCCGTACAGGTCCCAGAATTGCACGGGCGTATCGGCATAGGCCCAGGCGTCGTCGCCGATCTGCTTGGCGCGCGCGGCGAAGATCTCGTGATTCTTGGCGGTGGGGGAGCCGGCCATCGCGAGGCCCGACAGATCGCCTTTCACGTCCGCGACGAAGCAGGGGACGCCCGCGCGCGAAAAGCCTTCGATGATGCCCTGGACGGTGACGGTCTTGCCGGTGCCGGTCGCGCCCGCGATTAGGCCGTGGCGATTGGCGCGCTTGAGCTCAAGCTGCTGGGGGTTGGCGCCGCCGGGGCCTGCGCCGATGAAGATGCTGGTGGTGTCGGTCATGCAGCCTCGCGAAATTTCGACGCGAACTATCGCGCGAAATTCAGCACTGCGGAAGCCACTTTAGCCCTCCCCTTTCGGGGAGGGGTTGGGGGTGGGGGAGGTCTCGCAGAGAGCGGGTGCCCATTACAGCCCCACCCCAACCCCTCCCCTGAAGGGGAGGGGCTTAATCATCGAAATTACTTCTTGAGCTTGACGCCGATGAAGAACGCCGGCTGACGCCCGCGTACGACATAGAGCGCGACCTGCGACCGACCCGCGGCCTTCGCCTGCATCACGATCGCCCCGAGCGCTGCCGGGGTGCCGACCAGCGTACCGTTGGCCGAGATGATCACGTCGCCACGCTTGAGGCCCTTGGCGCCTGCGTCGCTCGACGGATCCACCGTGCCGATCACGACACCCTGCACCGACGAATCGATGCTGAAGGTGCGCGCGATCTGCGGCGTGAGCGTCGCGACGGTCACGCCAAGCGGGTTCGACGCTGCCTGGCCGGCGTTCGGCGTATCGCCGTCGTCGGACATGTCGTCGTCGGCATTGGCATTGGCCTGCGCGAGCAGCGCATCTTCGGACGGACGCGTGCCGATCGTCGCGATGATCGTCTGCGGCTTGCCCTGGCGGACGATGTCGACGGGCACGCGCGTTCCGGGCGTCACGTTGGCGACGAGATAGCTGAGCGACTGGTCGGGGTTCACATCCTTGCCGCCGACGCGCAGCACGATGTCACCAACCTTGAGGCCGGCCTTGTCAGCGGGCTGGCCGGCTTCGATGCTGCGCAGCAATTCGCCCTTGTTCTTGGCGAGGCCGAACGACGAAGCGAGATCATCGTCGATCGGCTGCGGGCCGACGCCGAGATAACCGCGTGCGATCTTGGTGCCCTTCATCAGCTTTTCGATGACCGGCTTGGCGTCGGTCGCGGGGATCGCGAAGCCGATGCCGATATTGCCGCCACCGGTGCTGCCGAGGATCTGCGAGTTGATGCCGATCACATTGCCGTTGAGGTCGAACATCGGGCCGCCCGAATTGCCCTGGTTGATCGCGGCATCGGTCTGGATGAAGCGGTCATAGGCGCCCGCACCGGTCACACGGTGGAGCGACGAGACGATCCCCGCGGTCACGGTGCCGCCGAGGCCGAAGGGGTTGCCGATCGCGACGATCCAGTCGCCGACGCGCGCCGAGTCCGAATCGCCGAACTTCACGAACGGCAGGTTCTTCGCCTCGATCTTGAGCAGCGCGAGGTCCGAGGTCGGATCGCGGCCGATCAGCTTGGCGACATATTCCTTGCGGTCGGTCAGCGTGACGGTGATCGAATCGACCGTCGCACCCTTGGCGCCGGCCGCGACGACGTGGTTGTTCGTCACGACATAACCGTCGGGCGAGATGATGAAACCCGAACCGAGCGAGGTCGCTTCGCGCGTCACCGGCGCGGCGCCGCCGCCCTGGCCCTGCTGCTGGCCGAACAGACCCTCGAACGGGGTGCCGGCAAACGGGTTGGCGGGCTGCGCCTGCGTTATATGCTGGCTGGTCGAGATGTTGACGACCGCGGGTTGCAGCCGAGCGACCAGGTCGGCGAAGCTCATCGGCGCGCCGGGCTTGGGGGCGGCGGCGGCCATGACGGCGGGTTCGTTCTGGGCGGTCTGCGCGCCTCCGGCGGATGGCAACGCAATGGCGGTGGCGGTCCCGCTCAGCAGCAGGGCGGCGGTGATGGCGTAGGCGTAGCGCACTAGGGTCGTTTCCTCTCGTCTACCAATTGGCAGCAACGCGATAGCTGTTAGCCATAGTTGCTGAACGGCGATTGAATATCAACGGCTGGCGGGCCGTTGCGGGGCCGTCGAATCAACGGCGACCCTGGAATTCCTTCAAATAGGCATTGTCTGGCGACAGAACCAAGCTCGTCGAGCCCTTGCCGTCCTGCGCGAAGGTGTAGCGATACGACTGCATCGCGCGATAGAAGTCGTAGAACTCGGCATCCTTGTTGAACGCCGCGGCATAGATCTGCGCCGCCTGCGCATCGGCCTGCGCCGAGATGATCTGCGCGGTCTGCGCGCCCTGCGCTTGGATCGTCAGCGCCTGCTGATGGCGCGCGGTGCGCATCCGGTTCAAGGCGCTGTCGAACGGGGTGCCGGTCGGCAGGTCGGCATGCTTGATGCGGACGTCGACGATCTGCACGCCATATTGCGACGCGAGCCGCTGCAGGCCGGCGCGGATGTTGCCCATCACCTGCGTGCGCTCGGGGCTGAGCAAGGCCGCGAACGGACGCTTGCCGAGCTCGTTGCGCAGCGACGAGCTGAACAGCGGCTGGAGCTGATCCTTGACGCGCTGCTCGGTCACCGAGGTGCTGCCGGTCGAGATCACCGCTTTCAGCGGATCGACGATGCGGAAGCGCGCATAGGCGTCGACCTCGAGCCGCGTCTGGTCGGTCGACAGCACGGGCTGGTTGTCGAGCTCGACGTCGAGCACGCGCTTGTCGACCCAGACGAGCCGGTCGATGAACGGCACGCGGAAGTTGATCCCCGCGCCGGTCCGGCCGAACACCTCGTTCGGGCGATATTCGTTGATCGTCGCGACCGGCTGCTGAAAGCGCAGGATCACCGCCTGGCGCGTCTCGGGGACGATCGCGACCGAACTCGCCGCAACGATCAGCAGGAGAAGCGCGACGATGCCAAGCGTGATCGGATTGCGGAGCAAAGTGCGGTTCACTGTGCGGCTCCCTGAGCTTGCGGGGCGGGCGCGGCGTCGGGCAGGCGCTTGGTGATACCAGGCAGCGGCAGATACGGCACGACGCCTGGAGCCTGGATGATCGTCTTATCGGATTTGGACAGAACCTGCTCCATCGTGTCGTAATACATGCGGCGACGCGTCACGTCGGGCGCGAGCTTGTACTGGGCGTAGATCACGTCGAACGCCGCGGCCTCGCCCTGCGCCTTGGCAAGCACCTGCTGCGCGTACCCGCGCGCCTTGCTGATGTCGCTCTGCGCCTGCTGCTGGGCTGCCGAGACTTCCTTGAACGCGTCGGACACCTGCGCCGGTGCCTGCGCGCCGCGGATCGCGACACCCTGGATGCGGATGCCGGCGTTATAGCCGTCGAGAATGTCCTGCATCGATTGCTGGACCTTGACCTCGATCGCGTTGCGCCCGCTGCCGATCGCGTCGTCGAGCGTCGCGGTGGCGACGGCCGCGCGCATCGCGCTCATCGCGGTCGCGCGCAGCGTGTTGCGCGGCTCGGCGATCTGGAAGGCGAAGTCTTGCGGGTTCGAGATCTGCCAGCGCACCGAATAATCGAGATCGACGATGTTCTGGTCGCTCGTCAGCATCAATTTGTCGGTCTCGGAACCGCCATCGCCTTCATCGGGGAAGGTTTCGGTGTTGATCGCCGCGACATCGACCTTCGCCACGTCGACGAACGGCGCGGGCAGCGTCATGCGGATGCCGGGCTCGAGCGTTTCGGAATAGCGGCCGAGGAAGGTCACCACGCCGCGCTGTTGCGGCCCGATCGAATGGAAGCTGGTGAGGACGATCCAGGCAAGCACGATCACGCCGACCGCGATCAGCCACAGATTGGTCGCGCTCGGCGCACCGGGGATGCGCGGACGCCCGCCACCGCCGAAGCCGCCCGGGCCGCTGCCGCCGCCGCGTGCGCGTTTGAGGAATTCGTCGAGCGCGCTCGGGCCAGCCGTCGTGCCGCGCGGTTTGCCGACGGGGGGCTGCGCCCAGGGGTTGCGCGGACCGCCGCTCTTGTCGTCGTCCCCGCCGCCCGAACCGCCACCAGCGCCGCCGCTGCCCCACGGGCCCTTGCCATCGGCGGATTGGAGGGAAGGGCGTGGAAACCAGCGCGATAGGATCGTCATGGTCCCTTTATAGGGGCGTGCTCCGACGAAAAACAGTGGCAAGCGTGCCCATGACGCCTATCTGGCGGCGATGACCGATCCGATTTCGCCCGACGCCGCCCTCAACGCCGCCCTCTCGCTGGTCGCGGGTACCCGCGCAACCGGCCGGATCGAGGATGCCCGCGCGAGCGTGATCGTCGATGTCAGCGGGCTCGACGAAGCCGATCACGCGCCGCTCGAGGATGCCGTGCGTCGGGCGGCGGCCCTGGTGGCCGGGGTCGAGACGGTGCGCGTTGCGCTGACGAGCCAGCGCCAGCGCCGCGTGACGATCGCAGTCGGCAGCGGCAAGGGCGGGGTCGGCAAGTCGACCGTCTCGGCCAATCTCGCGATCGCCTTGCACCAGGCGGGGCGGCGCGTCGGGCTGGTCGATGCCGATATCTACGGGCCGTCGCAGCCGCGGCTGATGGGTGTCGCCGATCTCAAGCCGACCGCGCACAACAAGGTGCTCAACCCGGTACAGACGCCGTTCGGCGTGCCATTGCTGTCGATGGGGATGCTCGTCACCGCCGACCAGGCGATCGCATGGCGCGGGCCGATGGCGGCGGGCGCGTTGACGCAGATGATGGACGCCAATTGGGGCGCTGCCGACACGCTGGTGATGGACCTGCCGCCGGGGACGGGCGACGTCCAGCTGACGATGATCCAGAAATACCGGCCGACCGGTGCGGTGATCGTCTCGACCCCGCAGGATCTCGCGCTCATCGACGCGCGGCGCGCGATCGACCTGTTCGTCAAGGCGGGCGTGCCGATCATCGGCCTGATCGAGAATATGGCGGGCTATGTCTGTCCGTCGTGCGGCGAAGTGTCCGATCCGTTCGGCACCGGCGGCGCGGAGGCTGCAGCGAAGGAGTTGGGGCTGCCGTTCCTCGGGCGCATCCCGCTCGACATGCGCGTGCGCGTTGCATCCGACGCTGGCCAGCCGCCGGTGACGGGGAACGGCCCCGAGGCGGTGGCGTTCAAGCAGATTGCCGGCAGCGTCGCCGGCTGGATCGAAGGACATGCCTGATGCCGCTCACCAGCGATAGCGACCTTCGCACCCTGCTCGAGGAAACCCGCACGATCGCCTTGGTCGGCGCGTCGGACCGGCCCGATCGTCCATCGTACCGCGTGATGCGGACGCTTCAGGAGCATGGATATCGCGTGATCCCGGTCAACCCGCAGATCACCGGCGAGCATCTCCACGGCGAATTCGTGTTTCGCGATCTGTCGCAGATCGGCGACCCGATCGACATGGTCGACATCTTCCGCAATTCCGCTGCCGCTGGGGACGCGGTCGACGAGGCGATCGCGGCGGGGGCGAAGGCGGTTTGGCTTCAGTTGGGCGTCGTCAACGAAGCCGCCGCGGCGCGCGCCGAGGCGGCGGGGCTCAAGGTCGTGATGGACCGTTGCCCGGCAATCGAGCTGCCGCGGTTGGGCGTCGCCAAGATCGCCTGAAATCGGCCATGATTGCAGCGGAGTATCGGGTTCATGATCGTGCTGCTCCTCGCCGCGCAAGCCGCGACTCCCGCCGCCCCCGCACCAGCGGCGTCGACGTCCTTTTCGATTCTGCAGCCCGTCGCGAACGAGCCGTGCACGCGGCGTGGCAAGGCGGTCGATCCCAACGACATCGTCGTGTGCGGCAAGCCGCTGCCGTCGCAGGCGCTGCCGTATCCCAACGAGGTTGTGCTCAACGAGCCCAAGCCGTCCAATCCGTATCTGACAGGCGCGGGCGCGATGGCGGTCGAGAGCAGTTCTCCCTGCGCGACGATGCAGCGCGGCTGTGCCGGCGGCGTGCAATTCTTCGAGGGCGGGACGCAGGTCGTGCGGCTGATTCAGAAAATCGTCGCGCCTGACAGCTGCTGCGAGCGGCCGGGCGAGTCGAAGGATTTCCTGATGCTCGTCGGCGATGCCGCGCACGGCGTCGGGCGGGTTTTCAAGAAGAAGCCCGACAAGTCAGGGCGCGTGGCGATTGCGCTCGATGACACGCCGCCGAAATCGGTGATCTTGCCGTAAGCGCTGCCTGCGTGCGCCACCTCCGTCACCCCGGGCTCGCCTCGAGGTGACGGTCTCTTGGACTCGCCGCAGGGGCGAACCTTAGCCCAGGATATGCATCCACAACGGCTGCCCGACGAGGCTCTGCGACCCGCGCAACCGCTCGAGCGCCTGCGCGACGCTGCGCTCCGGCCCCTCGTGCGTCACGATCGCGACGAGCACCGATCCATCGGCATGCGCGCCGCGCTGCATCAGGCTCTCGATCGAAACGCCCGCGTCGCGCATCGCCGCGGCGATCTCGGCAAGCACGCCGACGCGATCGGCGACGGTGAAGCGCACATAGGCGCGGCCGCGGCGTTCACCGGCATCGGCCGGACCCTGCGCGGTCAGCGCATCGGCGGGCATCGCGAAGGCGGGACCAAATTCGCCGCGCGCGATGTCGATCAGATCGGCGACGACCGCCGACGCGGTCGGCCCGTCGCCTGCACCGGCGCCCTGGAACAGCAACCGCCCAACGAAATTGCCTTCGGCGACCACCGCGTTGGTCGCGCCGGTGACATGCGCGAGCGGATGGCTGACCGGTACGAGATGCGGATGGACGCGCTGGAACAGCCCGCCGGGCCCGGCCTCGGCAAGTCCGAGCAGGCGCACGCGATAGCCGAGGGCCGCCGCCTCGGCGATGTCGGCGGCGAGCACGTGCCGGATGCCGGTCGCTGCGACGTCGCCGAACGCCGGCTGCGTGCCGAAGGCAAGGCTCGCGAGCAACGAGAGTTTGTGTGCCGCATCGACGCCGTCGATGTCGAAGCTCGGATCGGATTCGGCAAATCCGAGCGCTTGCGCCTCGGCGAGCACGTCGGCAAAATCGCGGCCCTCGGCTTCCATCTTCGACAGGATGAAATTGCAGGTGCCGTTGAGGATGCCGTAGACGCGCTCGATCTCGTTGGCGGCGGCGCCTTCGCGCAAGCCCTTGATCACCGGAACGCCGCCCGCGACCGCCGCCTCGAACTTGAGCGCCACGCCGGCCGTTTCGGCGGCACGCGCGAGCTCGAGCCCGTGATGCGCCAGCATCGCCTTGTTCGCGGTGACGAAGCTCTTGCCCGCGCCAAGCGTGGTGCGCGCGAGCGTGAGGGCCGGGCCGTCCGACCCGCCGACGAGCTCGACCACGACATCGACATCGGCATGCGCGAGCGCCGTCGTGTCGTCGACCCATTCGAATCGGCTCATGTCGACGCCGCGATCCTTGCTGCGATCGCGTGCCGAAACCGCGACGATCTCGATCGGCCGCCCTGCGCGGCGTGCGATCAGCGCGCCGTTGGTGTCGAGCAAGCGGATCACGCCGCCGCCGACAGTGCCGAGCCCGGCGAGCGCGATGCGGAGAGGTTTGGTCATAGCAGTCACACCTTCGTCTCCCCGGACTCGTTCCGGGATCCCCCGACCAGCGAGCACGCGGGATGGGGCGCGCAGCGATCGCCGACTGCGCTAGCGGAGGAGTGGACCCCGGAACAAGTCCGGGGTGACGCGGAAGGCTATTTCTTGACCAGGCCGATCTCGACGAGCCGCTCGTGCAGATAGTCATGCGCGGTGATCGGCGTCGGATAGCAGTTGGGCCGTTCCGCCGTGATCGTCGAGGGCAGCGTCTCGATCAGGAAGTCGGGGGCGGGGTGGAGGAAGAACGGCATCGAGTAGCGCGAATGCCCGCGCCGCTCGGGCGCCGGGTTGACGACGCGGTGCGTGGTCGAGGGCAGGACATGGTTGGTCAGCCGCTGCAGCATGTCGCCGACATTGACGACCATCGCGCCCTCGGGCGGCTTGATCGGCAGCCATGCGCCTTCCTTGGTCAGCAATTGCAGCCCCGCCTCCTCGGCACCGAGCAGCAGCGTGATCAGGTTGATGTCTTCATGCGCCCCGGCGCGCACCTCGGCGGCGTCGGCGGGGACGGGCGGATAGTGCAGCAAGCGGAGCACCGAATTGCCGTCCTTGACGGCATGGTCGAACCAGTCGGGCGCGAGTCCCAGATGCCGTGCGATCGCCGACAGCAAACGGTCGCCCGCCACGTCGAGCGCGGCGAACAGTTCGATGAAGGTTTCGCGGAAGCCCTCGGGCTGCTCGGGCCAGACGTTGGGCGCCATCTGCGCCTCGAAGCGGTGGCCCTTCGCCAGCTCGCGGCCGACGTGCCAGAATTCCTTGAGATCGACATGCGTCGCGCCCTTGGCGATCTCGGTCTTGAACGGCGTATAGCCGCGCGCACCGCCGCCACCCGTGCTGAAATAGCTGCGCTTGGTTTCCTCGGGCAGCGCGAAGAACGCCTCGGTCATCGCCCAGGCGCGCGCGATCAGATCGGCGGGGACGCCGTGATCCGACACGACGGCGAACCCGAACCGCTCGAACGATTCGCCCAGCGCCGCGGCAAAGGCGGTGGGATCGGCCGCCTCGTCGGCAAGCGACAGCGGCGGGACTTCGGCGGTGGGGGTGTCGAGCATGAGACGCGTCCGTGATACTGGCAAAGCGCGAAGATAGCGCCGATTTGCCGCCGCGTCAGCCCCGCGGGGATCCTCGAGCCGCCTCTGCGTGCCGAGGAACGCGGATCATCCCTAGCGAATCGGCTCGCAGGCGATTCCATCGGAGTCGCCATCCATTTTGGGGCGGTAGCCCGGCTCTCCGGCATAGATCGGGGCGGTGCCGGCAGCGCGCGCAGCGTTGCAACCGCCCCACACGTCGCCCGGCTGCGGCGCGCGGGAACGCCGCAGCTCCGCTTGCACGGCCACGGGTTTGACCGCTGCCACGATCCTGGCGCGCCCGTCGTCGTGGAAGGCGAGCGAGCCCGTGCCGCCTATTCCGCCAGGCGCTGCCGCAACGCTTACTATCGTGCGTGTGCCGCTGCGACCCGTACCCGGGTCGGGCGTCTTCGCCGGTGCGGATCGCGCGCGGACGGGTTTCCGGAGGCTGATCGAGGTCGTGTGGCGGCGAACCATGAAGCAGCGGTTTCGAGCGGCACGGGAGTCGTGGCAAACCGATTGGACGAAAGTCCGACCGCAAATGTCGCTGACCGCTCGAGGTCGGTCGCAACGGATCGCGTATGTCGCCGAGGCGACGACGCGACCCGCCACAGTGTGGTCAAGTCTAGCGTATTACGACGCCAGATTCTCCATCACCTTCTTGTGCAGCCACACGTTCATCGTCGCGCTGTCGTTGGTATCACCGGTGTAACCGAGCTCGTGCGCGAGCGAAGTCCGATTTTCGCGGCTTGGGTCGAGATCTAGCACCTTCATCAGATCGACGATTGAAGTCTGCCAGTTGAGCGGCTGGCCTTTTTCGGCCGCCTTCTGCGTCAGCACCGCGTTTACATCGATTTTTTCGGCTGGCGCTGCCGAAACGGGGGCGGGAGCGGGGGCTGCAGCCGGGGCGGGCGCGGGTGCAGCCGGGGTCTGCGGTGCGGCGGGGGCCGCCTGTGTTGGGGTCGGAGCCGGTGCCGCCTTATGACCCCAGATCGCGTCCTTGATCATGCCGAAGATGCTCATCGTCTCGTTCCTCTCTCGTTGAACCTCGATAATGCGCCGCCAACGTGTCCGTTCCGCGACGATTGCAGCACCGTCCGGACCAACTGCACGCTTTGCGGGGTGACCCGCGCGGCCGACTCGGGCATTGCGCACGCCATGTCTGCTGCCCCGCCACGCCCGATGATGGACTCGCCGCCGCTGCGGCTGGTCGAGTTCGTTCCCCTGATTGCATCGCTGATCGCGCTGGCCTCGCTCGGCATCGACACGATGCTGCCCGCCCAGCCCGACATCGCGCGGCGGCTCGGCGTCGATGCGATTGTCGATGCGCCGCTGATCATCACGGTGTTCGTCATCGGGCTCGGGATCGGGCAGTTGATCCACGGGCCGCTGACCGATCGCTATGGACGGCGCCCGGTGCTGATCGTCGGGCTGATCCTTTTCATCATCGGCAATCTCTGCGCCGGGCTGGCGAACAGCTTTACCCTGCTGCTGACCGTACGCTTCCTCAGCGGGCTCGCCATCGCCGCGAGCCGCGTGGTGACGATCGCGCTGATCCGCGATTGCTTTTCGGGCCGCGCGATGGCGCAGGTGACGAGCCTCGCCTTCATGGTGTTCATGGCGGTGCCGATCGTCGCGCCGAGCATCGGACAGGCGATCCTGCTGATCGGATCGTGGCGGCTGATCTTCGAGGTGATCGCGGGGGGCGCGTTGCTGTGCCTGATCTGGTTCGTGTTGCGCATGCCCGAGACGCTGCGCCCCGAAAACAAATCTCCGCTGTCGTTCAAGACGACGCTGGCCGGCTGGCGGCAGACGCTGTCGGACCGCTACTCGGTCGGCTACACGATCGCGGCGCTCATCGCGCAGGGCGCGATCTTCGGCTATCTCGGGTCGATCCAGCCGATCATGGAGCGTGTGTTCCACCGCCCCGAATGGCTCGGCGGGGTGTTCGCCGCCTCGGCGGGTACGATGGCGGTGGCCAATCTGCTCAATTCGCGGATCGTGATGAGCCTCGGCATGCGGCGCATCTCGCAAACCGCGCTGGTGGTGATGATCCTCTCGTCGGGCACCGGCGCGGTGGTCGGCTGGTTCGGCGACGAACCGCTGCTCGTCTTTGTCGTGCTGCAGGCGATCACGATGGCGTGCTTCGGCCTCGCCACGTCGAACATGTCGGCGATGGCGATGGAAAATATGGGCTCGATCGCCGGCGTCGCGTCGAGCGTGCAGGGATTTTTCGGCATCACGATGGGCGCGATCGTCGGTTGGGCGATCGGCCGCAGCTTCGACGGAACCACCGTGCCGCTCCATCTGGGCTTTCTGGTGGCAGGCATATCGGGTATCGTGATCGCAGCGATCGTCGAGCGCGGGCGGTTATTTCGCCCGAGTTGACGCAGTTTAGTCGGCATAGCCGGAACCGTTCCCCGCTTGCACGGTTCGCTGATGAAACGATCCCGCATCCTGCGGGGCCGTCGGGAGAGCGAAGATGAGCATCGGTGGACATCAGGTGCCCGGCGAGGGCACGGGCGACGACGGGTTCGACGAAGAGGGCTATGACGAAAGCCAGCGCGCGGAAATCCTTGAAGTCACGCGCGACGGGCCGAGCGACGGCACGCTGTTGACCGATATCAGCCCCGATATCGCGTCGAGCGACGATGACGATGACGACGATCTCGAAATGGAAGACGACGAGGTCGGCGAGGAAGACGACGACGCCGACGAGAGCGACGACGATGCGGACGAAGATGACGTCCAGGACGAACTCGACGACGACACCGTCGACGACGATGCATTGAGCGACCGCAACGACGCCGCGCTGCGGCCCTGATCTCGCGCCGCGGACGGGAACGCTTCGGCTTCCGTCCGCGGCCGATACGCGAGCACCAATCGGGAGGCATCCGGCGTTTGGCACGCTTCGGCGTGTCGGATCAGGTGGACAGGAACGGGCCGACACACGCGACGTTGACGGGTACGCTTCATCCTGTTCGGCGAGTATCTGCCATGAAACGCCTGCTGACCCTTTCCCTGCCGCTCGTCCTGGCAGCCGGCTGCACCGAGAAGCCGTCGACCCAGAGCAACAGCATCGACATCAACGCCGCGGCGATGCGGGCGCAGAATTCTGTCGATGCCTATGATTCGAACGATCCGGTCGACGTCGGCGAACCCGATGCCGTGCCGGAACGCGACGCAGACGCGAATGGCGCAGAGCCGACACCGCTCGATCCGCCGGCGCCGGGGACGCCGGGTGGGCTCCCCGATGATCGCACACCTGTGGCCGAAACGGCGTTCACCCCCGACAGTGCGCAGGGTGCGGCAAATGTCGTCCAGACCTATTACGCCTTGCTCGGCGAACGGAAATACGCGGCGGCATTCGCGCTGCGCGACCCGAACGCTGGCGACGCCGCGGCCTTCGCCGCCGGATTTGCCGGGTACAGCGAATATCACGCCAATGTCGGCGCGCCCGGGCCGATCGACGCAGGCGCGGGCCAGCGGTATGTCACGGTGCCGGTACAGACGTACGCCCGGCTGAAGCGCGGTGGCACCCCGGTCTACGAGATCGGATCGGTCACGCTGCATCGCACCGGCGACATCGACGGTGCGACAAAGACGCAACGGACATGGCGCATCCGCTCGATCAGCCTGACGCCGGCCCCCAAGCGCTAGGGCGGGGGCCTCCGTGGTGGATCGGCACCGCGATCATTCTTGCCGGATGGCGTTGGCCAGAACCGCCAGATCGTCGGTGTTGACCGCCACCCCGGTTGCATCGGTATCGGCTGCTTGGGGCACTGGAATCGCGGCGTGTCGCACCGCCGCCGGTGGGCCCAAGCCGACGATATCGACCGCGGTCCATAGGATCCCGGCGGCCCACAGCACGGCAGCCCAACGGCTGAGGAAAAGTTTGCGGAACGGCACCGCGCGACGCTACGCCGCGGCAGTTAACAAGCCGCTCGCGACTGGAGTAACCGTCAGGGCGCCTCGGCGTCCGGATTGCGCTCGGCGGTCTCGGCGGCCTTGACCATCGTCTTGGCGGATTGCCGCGCGGCGTCTGGCGTCAGCGACGCGGCGAGACCGTCGGGGCCATCGAGAATCACTTCGCCATGCTCGGCGGCGGCCTCGATCGGAACATCACACGGTAATCGGGCCACATTGCTTCTCCAACACTGGACAAAACGCAAACATCCAGCGCATGTTCCCGCGCCGTGGAGGGGGCCATGTATACAGATCTGTTCCTGAAGACCCATCGTGTGCCGGCCATCACCGCCGACGAGCAAGCCGCGCTCGAAGGGGCGTCCGTGCGCACCGTGACGTACAGCGCCAAGCAGATCATCGTGCGCCAGCAGACTCCGCTGACGCAATGCACGCTGCTGCTCGAAGGGTTTGTCGAGCGCTACAAGGATACCCCCGAGGGGCGACGGCAGATCCTTGCGATCCATATTCCGGGCGATTTCGTCGATCTGCATTCCTACCCGCTCAAGCGGCTCGAACATTCGGTCGCGGCGCTGACCGATGTGCGCGTGGCGCTGTTCCCGCATCCCGAGATCCGCGCGCTGACCAAGGCCTCGGCGACGCTCACCGAATTGCTGTGGCGCTCGACGCTGGTCGACGCGGCGATCAACCGCGAATGGATCGTCTCGATCGGCGCGCGCAGCGCCGCAATCCGGCTCGCGCATCTGTTCTGCGAGATGTACGTGCGGCTCGAGCGGATCGGGCAGGCGCCGACGACGACCTTCCCGCTGCCGCTGACACAGGTCGATCTCGCCGATGCGACGGGCCTGACCGCGGTCCACGCCAATCGCATGCTACGGCAGTTGCGCGAACGCGGGATGGTTGCGTTCCGCCAGGGCGAGGTCGAGATCCTCGACTGGGATGCGCTGCGGCGTTTCGCCAAGTTCGATCCGGCGTATCTCTTCTTCGATTGACGCCGCGCGCCGGACGCAATGGAAGACGTGGCCGCCCGTGCTCTAGGGGGACGCCGTGCGGCCACGCCTCCCTGTGCGAAAAGGTATCTCTATCAGATCGGTAGGCAATAGCGTTGCGACCAAGCGATGGCGGCGTGCGACAGGCCGGATCGGCCCTGTTTTTCCGGGAATTGCCGCGCCTAGTCGCGTGTCGTCGTGCGCGTAAATGCGGATGCCCCTTGCGGTCGAAGGCGACTTCGCGTTGGAAGCAGGGATGCCCAAGCTCCGCGCAGACCAACTCCTCGTCGATCGCGGCCTTGCCGAGAGCAAGACGCGTGCGCAGGCGCTTATCATGGCCGGACTGGTCTTTGCCGGCGAGCGCAAGATCGACAAGCCGGGGCAAGCCATCGGCGACGATGTCGTGCTCGACGTGCGCGGGCGCGATCACCCCTGGGTTTCGCGCGGGGGGATCAAGCTGGCGCATGGCCTCGATACCGTCGGTTGGGATGTGACGGGGGCGGTGGCGATCGATGTCGGGTCGTCGACCGGTGGCTTCACCGACGTGCTGCTCCAGCGCGGTGCGGCGCGCGTCTATGCGGTCGACAGCGGCACCAACCAGCTCGCCTGGAAATTGCGGCAGGACCCGCGCGTCATCGTCCACGAACAGACCAGCGCGCGGATCCTCACCGACGCGCACATTCCCGAACCGGTCGATCTGATCGTGTGCGATGCGAGCTTTATCGGTCTCGCCAAGGTGCTCGAGGCGCCGCTGCGCTTCGCCAAGCCTGCAGCAAAGCTGCTCGCGCTGATCAAGCCGCAGTTCGAGGCCGGGCGCGGTGAGGTCGGCAAGGGCGGGGTGGTGCGCGATCCCGCGATCCACGCGCGCGTCTGCGACGAGGTGGCGTCGTGGATCGTCGCTCGGCAATGGTCCGTCGCGACGATTGTCGAAAGCCCGATCACCGGGCCCGAGGGCAATGTCGAGTTCCTGATTGCTGCAATGCGAGACAGTGCGTCGGCAATGCCTTGAAATTAGCAGCTACACGCGGCGGATTCTCCTATATGGCCGATACGGGCTGTCATATCGGGAACGACATGGCGCAAAACGAGGCGGGAAGGGCGTAAGGCTTGAGAGAGATCGCATCGCAGCAACAATTGCGTCTGGCTTTCCTGCGATGGGCGGCAGTGACGGTGCCGTTCATCCTGTTGTTGGGGTTTGGCGCCGCACGGCTGGCGCCGGCGGGGTCGCAGAACGCCTGGTATGCCGCATTGCTCAAACCGCGCCTGACTCCGCCCGACTGGGTCTTTCCGGTCGCCTGGACGACGATCTACATCCTGCTCGGGCTCGCGCTCGCGATGATCCTGCATGCACGCGGCGCGCGCCTGCGAACGCTGGGGCTTGTGCTTTTCGCGGTCCAACTGGTCGTGAACCTGACCTGGTCGCCGGTCTTCTTCGGGATGCATCAGGTCGCGGTGGCGCTCGGTATCGTCACCTTGATGGCCGCGCTGACGCTCGTCATGGCGTTCGTGTTCGCGCGGATCCGCCCGCTGGCGGCGGTCTTGCTGGTTCCCTATCTCGCCTGGCTGGTGGTGGCGTTTTACCTCAACTATGCGATAATGGACCTGAACCCCGGCGCGGAAACCCTTGCGCCGTCGGCGTCCACCACCCAAATCATCAAGCTCTGAAGCGACTGGATTTTCGGCTCATGCAATCCGACAACAAGATTTTCGACGATTTCGCCAAGCTCCTCAACGGTGCCGCCGGGACGCTTGCCGGCGTTGGTCGCGAAGCCGAAGCCGGTGCGCGCGCGCGCGCGCGTGAGTGGATCGGCGGGCTCGATTTCGTCTCGCGCGATGAGTTCGACGCGGTCAAGGCGATGGCGGCGGCGGCGCGCGACGATGCCGACGCTTTGCGCGCACGGCTCGATGCGCTCGAGGCGAAGCTTGCCATTTCCCCAAAGGCGGAAGGCTGATCCGATCTTTTCCACAGATTTCTCGACGCTTGGGTCCTCTGTCTGGCGTGCTGCCTGTTGTGTGGCTCCCACATCCTGTAATGCGGGGGCGGGAGCTTTCTTGTGATGCTTGATGAAGCCGATTTCGACCGAGACGATGCCGCGCCCATCGACATGCTCGAAATCTATTTTGCGGCGCATGGCTGGGAGCATGAGCGCCAGGACGACGAGGTCATCGCGAAGGTCAAGGGCAGCTGGACGCAGTATGAACTGCGCGCGCTGTGGCGCGAGGAAGACAGCGTCATCCAGTTCCTGGCGTTTCCCGATATCCGCGTCGCTGACGATCGCCGCAGCGCGATCTACGAGGCGATCGGGCTGATCAACGAGCAGCTTTGGGTCGGGCATTTCGAACTCTGGTCGTCGAGCGGGATCCTGCTCTATCGCCATGCCGCGATGATCGAGGGGCCGACCGATTCCGGGGGCGGGACGATGTCGCTCGGCGCCGCCGAGCTGCTGGTCGAAAGCGCGATCGACGAGTGCGAGCGCTTCTACCCGGTGTTCCAGTTCGTGCTGTGGGGCGGCAAGACTCCCAAGGAAGCGCTCGCTGCGGCAATGACCGAGACGCAAGGTGAAGCGTGACGATCCGTCGCGTCTGGATGATCGGATGCGGTAACATGGGCGGCGCGATGCTGCGCCGCTGGGTGGCGAGCGGCGTGCTGGCCGGCGATCAGGTCGATGTGGTCAACCGCGCTGACCGCGGACTGCCGGAGGGCGTGCGGCAGGCGCGCGATCTTCCGAGCGGTGCTCTGCCGGACGCAGTGATCCTCGCGATGAAGCCGCAGCAGATCGATGACGTAGCGAGCCGGTTTGCGGCGCGGCTCGCCGGCGCGCCGATGCTCATCTCGATCCTGGCGGGGGTTGAGGAGCCTGCGCTGGCGGCGCGTTTCGACACCGGCGCGATCGTCCGCGCGATGCCCAATCTTCCCGTCGCGATCGGCAAGGGTGTGGTCGCGCTTGATTCGGCGAGTGCCGACGCGCCCATGCGGGCTGCCGTGGCCGCGCTGATGGCGCCGCTCGGTTTGGTCGAATGGGTTGCCGCCGCGCAGTTCGATGCGGTGACCGCGCTGGCCGGCAGCGGGCCGGCTTTCCTGTACCGCTTCATCGACGCGCTGGCCGTAGCCGGCGTGGCGCAGGGTTTGCCGGAAACGCAAGCCGAGCGCCTCGCGCTGGCGACCGTAGAGGGGGCGGGGCTGTTGGCGGCGGCGGCCGAGGTCGGGCCGGGGGCGCTGGCCGATCAGGTTGCCAGCCCCGGCGGCTCGACGCGGCGTGGGCTCGATGTGCTCGACGAAGCGCGCACTCTCGAAATGCTGCTGACCGAAACGATCGCGGCGGCAACGCGGCGGAATGCAGAAATGGCGGCAGCGGCGCGAGGTTAAGCGGCTGCCCGGATCATGGTGATATCGCAAATCGTCGGTTGGCGACGACGCCGGCGACGTTACCCGCGCAATCCCGAAAGGCGTGCGAGATCATCCTCGCCGATCATGCCTTCGAGCACCGACCAGAACCCCGTCACCGACTGCTGCCCGGCGCGCGCATACGCAGCGGCCCAGTGCTGGCGCACGGTCTCGAACAATTCGGTCTCGAGCGCCGCGCCCTCGGGCGTCAGCCGCAACAGCCGCTGGCGGCGGTCGCGCTCGCCAACGCGCGTCTCGACCATCGCGCGGTCGACCAGCTCGTTGAGCACGCGACCAAGCGACTGCTTGGTGATGCCGAGCAGGCCGAGCAATGTGCTCACCGTCAGATCGGGATGGCGCGCGATGAAATAGATCGCGCGGTGATGCGCGCGCCCGAGACCGATCGCGGCGAGGCGCGTCTCGGTCGTGCGCGCAAGCGTGCTCTGCGCGAAGTACATCAGCTCGATCCCGCGCCGAATCTCGGGTTCGCGCAGGAACAGCGGTGAGGCGGAGGCGATTGCTGTGGCCATTGTTGACCGCCTTTGGCGCACCCCGTACACGCCTTCAATCCCCAAATTGTAACAGAATGTCGCATTCCATGCCGCAAAATCGCCTCGACGCGCACAGCCTTCCATCGGACAAGACATTGGCCCCGGTCTTCGCGATCGAGCCGCATGCCACGCCGATCCCGCTCGACGAGCGCAGCGCGATGCTGGTTGATCCCGGCTTCGGGCGCGTCTTCACCGATCACATGGTGACGATCCGCTACAACGAGCGCGATGGTTGGCACGATCCCAAGATTGTCGCGCGTGCGCCGTTCCAGATGGATAGCGCCTCGGCGGTGCTGCATTACGCGCAGGAGATCTTCGAAGGGATGAAGGCGTATCGACTGCCCGACGGCGGCGCGGCGCTGTTCCGCCCGTTCGAGAACGCCGCGCGCTTCCGCCGTTCGGCCGAGCGGATGGCGATGGTGCCGCTGCCCGAGGAGCTCTTCGTCGAGTCGGTCCGCGCGCTCGTTCGGCAGGAAGCCGGGTGGATCCCCGAGATCGATGGCGGCGCGCTGTATCTGCGCCCCTTCATGATCGCGAGCGAGGTGTTCCTCGGCGTCAAGCCGTCGGCCGAATATCTCTATGCGGTGATCGCCTCGTCGGTCGGCGCCTATTTCAAGGGGAATGCGCCGGCGGTCACGCTGTGGGTGACGCAGGACTATACGCGCGCGGCACCTGGCGGGACCGGGGCGGCGAAGTGCGGCGGCAATTATGCCTCCAGCCTGATCGCGCAGGCCGAGGCGACTCGGAACGGGTGCGACCAGGTGCTGTTCCTCGATGCGATCGAGCGGCGCTGGATCGAGGAACTCGGGGGGATGAACATCTTCTTCGTGTTCGACGACGGCAGCATCGCGACGCCGCCGCTGACCGGCACGATCCTGCCCGGCATCACGCGCGATTCGCTGATCACGCTCGCCCGCGACATGGGGCTCGAACTGCGCGAGGAACCCTATGCGATCGAGCAGTGCCGCGCCGACGCCGAGAGCGGGCGGCTGGTCGAGGCGTTTGCCTGCGGCACGGCGGCGGTCGTCACACCGATCGGCACGATGAAGATGCGCGACGGCGATTTCACGATCGGGAGCGGTGGCCCAGGCCAAACCACGACGCGTTTGCGCCAGGCTTTGATCGATCTGCAGCGCGGCACCGCGCCCGATCCGCACGGCTGGCTCGAGCGCGTGCTGTGAGGCGCACATCCGGGCTTTCCAAGCCCGGATTCACCGCCTAAAGCACCGCCCTCCCGGATTGGGGCGTCGCCAAGTGGTAAGGCAGCGGCTTTTGATGCCGCCATTCGCAGGTTCGAACCCTGCCGCCCCAGCCAATCCCTCGATCAGCCAGGTCATACGCCGTTATAGGCGCGGAACCAGTCGACGAAGCGCGGGATGCCCGCCGCGATCGACGTCGTCGGCCGGAAACCGATATCACGTTCGATCGCGCTGATGTCGGCGAAGGTCGCGGGCACGTCGCCGGGCTGCATCGGTTGATAGTCGCGAATCGCCTCGACGCCGCACGCCGTCTCGATCGCGGTGATCAGATCCTCGAGCCGCTCGGCATGGCTGTTGCCGATATTGTAGCGGGCGTGCGGCACGAAGCTGCCGCCGGGCTTCTCCACGCCGTCATCGGCGGGCGGGCGATCGAGCGTGCCGATCACGCCCTGGACGATGTCGTCGATGAAGGTGAAGTCGCGCATCATGTCGCCGCCGTTGAACACCTTGATCGGCTGGCGCTGGAGGATCGCGTCGGTGAACAGCCACGCCGCCATGTCGGGGCGTCCCCATGGGCCGTAGACGGTGAAGAAGCGCAGGCCCGTCTGCGGTAGGCGATAGAGGTGGGCATAGGTCTCGCTCATCAATTCGTCGGCGCGCTTGGTCGCGGCGTAGAGCGAGACAGGGTGATCGACGCGGTCCTCGAGCCGGAACGGCACCGATGTGTTGGCGCCATAGACTGACGAGGACGAGGCGTAGACCATGTGAACGCCCGGCCGCGCGCGCGCGATCTCGAGCATGTTGAGATGCCCGGCGACGTTGGCGCGGATGTATTTGCGCGGATGCGTCAGCGAATAGCGCACCCCGGCCTGCGCCGCGAGGTGGACGATCCCGGTCAATTCGCGCCCGGCGAGCGCCGTTTCGAGCGCATCCTCGTCGGCGATGTCGACGTCGTGGAACGCGAAGCGCGCATCGCCCTCTGCCTCGCGCACCCAGGCGAGGCGATCGTGCTTGAGGCCGACGCTGTAATAGGGTTCGAAATTGTCGATCCCGATCACGTCGCGGCCGTCCTGCAGCAGGCGCCTTGCGACATGCGCACCGATAAAGCCTGCCGCGCCGGTCACCACTATCGTCATCCCGATCCCCTTATCGCCGTCACGATTTCCGCCCTACACAGCCGCGGCCGCAACGGATATCCCGCCGTGGTCGAGAGGCAGGTCGCACGCGCCGCTCGCATCGCCCACATCGAACGAAAGCGCATTGCATGACGACGCTCTACGGCATTCCCAATTGCGACACCGTGAAGAAGGCGCGTGTCTGGTTGAGCGATCACGGGGTCGCCTACGATTTCCACGATTACAAGAAGGCCGGCGTGCCCGACGCCGCGCTGCGCGATTGGGTCGATCGGCTCGGCTGGGAAGCGGTGCTCAACCGCGCGGGGACGACCTTCCGCAAGCTGCCCGACGCCGACAAGGCCGATCTCGATGCCGAAAAGGCGATCGCACTGATGCTGGGCAATCCCTCGGCAATCAAGCGCCCGGTGCTGGTGCAGGGCGAAACGCTGCTGGCGGGGTTCAAGCCCGATACCTATCTAGCTGATGTAACCGCCTAGGAGAGACCGCCATGCCGACTGCACGCTGGAACGACACCGTCATTGCCCAGTCCGACGATACCGTGGTGGTCGAGGGCAACCACCATTTCCCCGCCGACAGCGTCGTCGCCGAATATTTCGAGGACAGCGCGACGCATTCGCATTGCCCGTGGAAGGGCGAGGCGAGCTACAAGACGATAGTCGTCGACGGGAAGCGCAATGCCGACGCCGCCTGGTACTATCCCGATCCCAAGCCCAAGGCAGCCGAGATCAAGGACCGCTTCGCCTTCTGGAAGGGTGTCGAGGTCAAGTAAGACGTCCCGCGCGCCGGCGCCCCCACGCGGGGCGCTGGCGTCGCACCGCGCGAGGCGCTATTCGCCTTAGCCATGTCCACGACCTTCACGATCGATACCGCGACCAGTCGCGCCAATCCGACGCCTGCGCCGATGAAGCGGCTCACCGTTCCCGCCATCCGCGCGCGCAAGGTCGATGGGCACGGCGGCGGCGAGCCACTGGTGATGCTCACCGCCTATACCGTGCGCACCGCGCAGCTGCTCGATCCGCATTGCGACATGCTGCTCGTCGGCGACAGTCTCGGGCAGGTGATCTACGGCCTGCCGTCGACCGTACCCGTCACGCTCGAGATGATGGCGGCGCACGGCGCGGCGGTGGTACGCGGCAGCTATCACAGCGTCGTGGTGATCGACATGCCGTTCGGTAGCTACGAAGCGAGCCCCGAAAAGGCGTTCGAGAGCGCGGCCTGGCTGCTCAAGCAGACCGGGGCCGCCGCGGTGAAGCTCGAAGGTGGCACGGCGATGGCGCCGACCGTCGCCTTCCTGTCCGAGCGGGGCATTCCCGTGATGGGGCATGTCGGTCTCACCCCGCAGGCGGTCAACGCGCTCGGCGGCTATGGCGCGCGCGGGCGCAGCGCGGCCGAGGCTGCCAAGATCGTCGCCGATGCCAAGGCGGTGGCCGAAGCTGGTGCGTTCGCCGTCGTGATCGAAGGCGTGGTCGAGCCGATTGCGATCGAGATTACGCGCAGCATTGCCTGCCCGACGATCGGCATCGGCGCTTCGGCACAATGCGACGGGCAGGTGCTCGTTACCGAAGACATGCTCGGCATGTTCGAGCGGACCGCGCGCTTCGTGAAGAAGTTCGATGATCTGTCGGGCCGCATTTCCGCCGCGGTCGGGCACTATGCCGCCGATGTGCGGTCGCGGGCCTTTCCCGGTGTAGAGCAGATCTACCCCCCGAAGGACTAGCGGCCGCACCCGTTTTTTGAGCGCTTTTGTTTGGCGGGCGGCGCGGCTAAGGTCCGCGCCTTCCCGCCCTGATCCGATGGAGTTTCCCCCTTGGCCGTGCCGCCGAATACCGATGCCGCATTCCTGCGCGAAGTCGATGAGGAATTGCGCCGCGATCAGATGGCGAAGGCGGCGCGGCGCTATGGCGTTGCGGCGGTCGCGGTGATCGTCCTCGCGCTCGTCGGTTTTGCCGGCTGGCTGCTCTGGCAGTCGCACGAACAGACCGTCGCCGCCGACGAGGGCGCCGCGCTGACCAAGGCGTATGACGATCTTAATGCCGCCAAGCCCGATGCGGCGCAGGGCGAGCTGACCACGCTCGCCCAGTCGCGTGGCGAGGGATACCGCGCGCTCGCGTTGATGAGTCAGGGCGATGCGCTGCTGCAGAAGAAGGATCTGCGCGGTGCCGCCGCCAAGTTCGGCGCGGTCGCCAGCGACACTTCGATCGGCCAGCCGTTCGGCGATCTCGCGCTCGTTCGCCAGACCACCGCCGAGTTCGATACGGTGAAGCCCGACGTCGTCGTCGCGCGGCTGCGCGGCATCGCGGTCAAGGGCAACCCCTGGTTCGGCAGCGCGGGTGAGCTCGTCGCGATCTCGTATCTGCGGATGGGCCGGCGCGATCTTGCGGGAACGCTGTACGGACAGATTGCACAGGCTCCCGATATGTCGGAGACGATCCGGCAACGCGCGGTTCAGATGGCGGGTATATTGGGTGTCGATGCCGTGTCCGGGGCTAAGGAACAAAAATCGCAATGAAGATGACCAACCGCTATCTCCTGATCGCCGTCTCCGCCGTTGCCCTGAGCAGCTGCGCCGCGTTCAAGGGCAAGAAGAAGACCCCGGTGCTCGGTCAGCGGATCGCGATCCTCGCCAGCGAGAACGACGTCGTCGCCGACAAGACGATCGCCGGTGTCGAAGTGCTCGTTCCGCCCGCGACGACCAACGACAATTGGGCGCAGCCCGGCGGCAACCCGTCCAAAGCGCTCGGCCAGGTCACGCTCGGCACCAATCTGTCGCGTGTCTGGACCGCTTCGATCGACGGCGGCAGCAACCGTCAGCGGCTCGGCGCGGCGCCCGTCGTCGCCGGTGGGCAGCTCTACACGATCGACGTCGATGCGACGATCCACGCTTTCTCGGCGACCACGGGCGCGAAGGTCTGGTCGACCGACATCGCCAAGACCGACAAGGCCAAGGCCGACAAGAAGGCCCGCGGCGCGCGCTTCGGCGGTGGTGTGAGCTTCGACGATGGCAAGGTGTTTGCAACCGACGGACTGGGCGACGTGGTCGCGCTCGACGCGACGAGCGGCAAGATTCTGTGGCACGTCAAGCCGGGCTCGCCGCTGCGCGGTGCGCCGACCGTCGCCAATGGCCAGGTCTATGTGCTGAGCCAGGACAATCAGCTGTTCGCACTGTCGCAGGCCGATGGCACGGTGGTGTGGAACCAGTCGGGCTCGGTCGAGACGCAGGGCGTGTTCGGCGTGGCGGCGCCGGCGGTCAGCCAGGGGACGGTCGTCGCCGGTTTCTCGTCGGGCGAGCTCAACGCCTATCGCTACGAAAACGGCCGCACGCTGTGGCAGGACGCATTGTCGCGCTCGACCATCTCGACCTCGGTCTCGTCGCTGGCGGACGTCGATGCCGATCCGGTGATCGACCGCGGGATCGTCTATGCCGTCGGGCAGGGCGGTCGCATGGTCGCGATCGAGATCGATTCGGGCCAGCGTCTGTGGGAGCAGAATTTCGCCGGCATCTCGACGCCGTGGGTCGCGGGTGAGTGGGTGTTCATCGTCACCGACGATGCGCGGCTCGTCTGCCTCGCGCGCGCGACCGGCAAGGTGCGGTGGATCAGCCAGCTGCGCCATTACATGAGCGAGAAGACCAAGAAGGATGGCACGCTCAAGGAAGGCAAGAAGGCCAACCCGGTTACCTGGTTCGGGCCCGTGCTCGCAGGCGGCCGGCTGGTGCTGACCAATTCGGCCGGGCAGATCGTCTCGGCCTCGGTCGAAAGCGGCAAGGTCGGCACGGTGATCGAGAACAAGGCACCCTTCACGCTGCCACCGATCGTGTCGAATTCGACGTTGTATGTCCTCGACCAGAAGGGCCGCGTTTCCGCCTATAAGTGATGTCTCGGCACGGGGGTGACGAAAGGCCGCGCGTGCCGTAAGGAGCGCGCATGTCCAAAACCCCCGTGGTCGCGATTATCGGCCGGCCGAACGTCGGCAAATCGACGCTATTCAATCGCCTTGTCGGCAAGAAGCTCGCTCTGGTCGACGATCGCCCCGGCGTGACGCGCGATCGCCGTGAGGGCGATGCGATGCTTGTCGGGCTGAATTTCCGCATCATCGACACCGCCGGCTATGAGGATGAGGACGCCGCGTCCTTGCCCGGCCGGATGCGCCAGCAGACCGAGGCGGCGGTCGCGCAGGCCGACGTCGCATTGTTCATGTTCGATTCGCGCGTTGGGCTCGTCCCGCTCGACGAAGAGATTGCGCGCTGGCTGCGTGGCTCGACCACGCCGGTGATCCTCGTCGCCAACAAGGCCGAGGGCAAGGCCGGCGCCGACGGGATCCTCGAATCGCTGTCGCTCGGCTTCGGCGATCCGGTCGAGCTGTCGGCCGAGCATGGCGAGGGGCTGGTCGAACTGTTCGACGCGTTGCTCCCCTATATCGAGCCCGAGAAGAACGCCGCCGGCGAAGACATCCCGCACGGCCTTGATGAAGACGAGGAATACGCCCCCGACGCGCCGCTCAAGCTGGCGATCATCGGCCGCCCGAACGCGGGCAAATCGACCCTGATCAACCAGATCCTCGGCGAGCAGCGCCTCATCACCGGTCCGGAAGCCGGCATCACGCGCGATTCGATCGCGGTCGACTGGATCTGGCACGATCCCGAGCGCGAGCATGGCGAGGATGCGCGGAAAGTCCGGCTGATCGACACCGCGGGTATGCGCAAGCGCGCCAACGTCCAGGACAAGCTCGAGAAGCTGTCGGTCGCCGACGCGCTCCATGCGATCGATTTCGCCGAAGTCGTCGTGCTGCTGCTCGATGCGACGCGCGGGCTCGAATCGCAGGATCTGCGGATCGCCGACGCCGCGTTGCAGGAAGGCCGCGCGCTGATCGTCGCGATCAACAAATGGGACATCGCCGAGAACGGCTCGAGCCTGTTCAACGGCATCCGTGGCGCGCTCGAGGAAGGACTCAGCCAGATCAAGGGCATGCCCGTGCTGACCGTGTCGGGTGCGACCGGCAAGGGCATCGACACGTTGCTCAAGGTCGCGTTCGAAACGCGCGACACCTGGTCGCGGCGCGTTGGGACGGGCGAGCTCAACCGCTGGTTCGAAAAGGCGGTCGAGGCCAACCCGCCGCCCGCACCCGGCGGTAAGCGGATCAAGCTGCGCTACATGACGCAGGCCAAGACGCGTCCGCCGGGCTTCGTCCTGTTCGGCACGCGCGTCGACCAGCTGCCAATGAGCTATCAGCGCTATCTCATCAACGGGATCCGTCGAGATCTGGGCTTTGGCGCGGTTCCGGTGCGGTTGACCTTGCGCGCGCCGAAAAACCCGTTCGATCGGTGAGGCCGTGACTAAAATCTAATCGGAAGTATTGATCTAAATATTATCGTTAGTGCGATCATCGCTATTTCGCAGGCAGCATCAACCTCTCGTTTACTTCGATTGCCTAATATTGGGGTAATGGGGCGGTAGGCCCGCGGGAGATTGCGGTGACGCTCGAACAGAAGGACTTGGTCGATTGGACGGCATTCGCCCGTGCGCGCGCTGAACTCGGCGCCGGGTTCGTGCGGATCCTCGGCTATTTTCGCGAAGACGGCGTCAAGTCGGTCGCCGCGATCGAGGCCGCGATGCGTGCCGGCAATGCGGCCGCGATGGTCATCCCCGCGCATACGCTGAAAGGCGAAGCGCTCCAGTTCGGGGCGGAGCCGCTGGGCGCGGTGTCCGAAAAGATCGAGATGATCGCGCGCGATTGCGTCGAGAGCCGCGATACGCCCGAAGAAGCGCTGAGCGATATCGTCGCCCTGCGGCCGCTGTTCGAAGCGACGCTGGCGATGCTCGAGCGCGAAGCGAACCCGCTGGTGGCGAGACGCCCGGCCTTCGGCCGCCGCGCCGTCTGACGCCGCGGCTCAGCGCAGGCGTTCGATCGCCTGCGCCAGCGCCACGTACAATTTTCCCATATCCGACGAGAGCAGGGTCACGCCGAGCGGCGAGCCGTCGCGTTGCGACAGGATCGTCCGCAGCATTGCCTCGAAATCATGGATGTAGCGATTGACCTGATCGCGGAACGCCGGGTCCTCGTCATGCAGCCGTGCGATCTCGCGCGCTTCGCCGGAGTCGATCAGCCGCACGGCGCGGCGCGTGAAGACGCCGCGATCGCCCTTGAGATAGGCCGACCAGGCGCTGTCCGAAACATCGACCGAAAACGCCTTGGCGATGTCGATCGACGCCGAGTTGAGCGATTCGATCAGCAACGAGACGCGCCGTGTCAGTGTGTCCTGATCGGCCTTGTCGCGCTCCTGTCGCGCCTCGACCAGCCGGGTCTCGACGATTGCGGTCGAGTCGGCGATCGTCTGCATCTGGTGCGTCAGGCGGGCGGCGACGCGTTCGGCGGCGTCGGCGGCAGCTTCGGCGGCGCTGCCGATGCTGGCGATCTGGCGATCGAGCGCGATCGCGGTCGCGCGTTCCATTGCGGCAGTGCTCTGCTCTTCGAGCGCCTGCGCGGCGGCCGGGATGACGCTGGCGAGCGTATCGCGTGCCCGGTCGGCGGCGCTGCTCGCGGTGTCGCGCACGCGCAGCAGCGCCTCGACCAGCCGCGGGGCGGCCTCCTCGGCGAAGCGATGGGTGCGATCGATCGTGTCGTCGACCATCTGGCCCAGCGCATCCGCGCGAAGCTTGCCGTCGCTGAGCGTGTCGAGCAGCGTTCCGGCAAGTTTCTCGACGGTGTCGCGCTGATTGGCGATGACATGCGCGATCGCCTCGATCGCGTCGTGCGTGCTTTCGGCGGCGGTGACCAAGGCGAGCAGTTCTGGCTTTGCCAGCGCGACGCCGCGCCGGCTCTCGGCGGTGCGTGCGTCGAGCCGGGTCAGCGCTTCGGGCAGCGTTTCGTCGATCTCGCGCGCCGCCGCGTCGAGCGCCAGGAGCAGGCGTTCGGTCGTCGCAATGGCGTTGGTCGCCATGGTGTCGCCCGTCTGGAGCGCCTCGGTCATCGCATCGGCGGATCCGCCGAGCGCGCTGATCGATGCAGCCAGAGCCTGCGCGCGCAAAACGCCTTGCGTGTTGAGATGATCGAATTGCGCGCTGACATGCGCGATGCCCTGATCGATGTCGCGGACGATTCCGTGGCTGAGATCGCGCTGCTCGCCGAGCCGTGCGGCGACTTGCGCGATCAGATGCTCGATGTCGATGATGCGGGCGGCGAGTCCCTCGGCACTGTCGTGCGCCGCGCGATCGAGCGCGGCCTGATTCGTCCCCAACATCGCGAGCATCGCATCGCCTTGCGCGGCGATCCCCTTGCGGGCTTCATCGACTGCATCGGCGGTGCGGCCGAGCAGCGCATCGACCGCATGCGACATGTCGCCCGTGACCTGTTCGAGCCGCGCACCGGCGGTCTCGCTGGTCGCTTCCATCCGGGTGATATGGGCGGCGAGCTTCTGCGCGGCGCCGTTGGCCACGGCATCGGCCTCGCGTCCACGCTCGGCGAGCGCGTGCAACTGCGCGTCGAGCGCCGCCGCATGTTCGCTCGCGGTGACGCCAGTGGTCTTGAGCAGTTGCGCAAGGGCGTCGGTTTCACCCTGCGCACGCGGCAACAGCGCCAGCAGGACTTCGAGTCGCGTATGCGCCTGGTCGGCGGCGGTCGCCAATGTCGCTGCATGGGCGTCGGCCTGTTCGACCTGTGCGACGAGGCCCGACCCGACGCTCGCCAGCCGCGTGGCGGCGGCATCGCCGAGCGCCATCAGCGCGTTGGTCTGTTCGGCGAGATTGGCGCGGTGCGTCTCGATGTTGTGGCCGAGCAGCGCGACGCTGCGTTCGAGGTTGGCGGCTTCGGCACGCATCGCGTGCGCGGTGATGCCGAAGCGTTTCGCCTCGGCGCGACTCGTCCGCAAAGCGAGCAGCAACACGATGCCGATCAGGGCGGGTGGGACGCACAGGCTGGCGATGAAGCTGGTGAGCGCAGGCGCGGACAGATCGGCGAGGCTGGTCCACGATGCCGCGAGCATCCCCCCGATCCAGACGAGCGACACCGCACCACCGAGCAGCGCGGGCCACGGCAGCGGGTACCGCATCGGTCCGAACGCGTCTTCGTCCTCGATCCCGTCTTCGAACATATGGGTCAGCGCGATCGGTTCCTCATAGGAGCGGGCCAGGGGTTCGGCCGCAGTGGCGCTGTCGCGCGCTTCGCCCGATGACGCGGCGCCGTTCGGCCGCAAGTCGATGATCCGCGAACCCCCGTTCATGTCCATGTGTTTACCACGATTATGCCGCGCGCAAAGCGAATAGCGAAACCTTGGCTTAACCGCTCGTTCGCTATGTGGGGGGCATGGCCTATGATCCCGGTGCAATCGATGCGACCTTGGCGGCGGCAGTGGGCGACGAGCCCGCGCTGATCGCCGAACTGCGCGCAGCCTTTCTCGACAGCGTGCGGCACGGTCTCGAGGCGCTCGAGGCGGCGCGTGGCGATGCGGCGTGGCGCGCTGCGGCGTTCCGCCTGCGCGGGTTGGCCGCGAGTTTCGGCGCGGTGCGGCTGATGGCGATCGCGACCGAGGCGGCCGAGGCGGAGGCGCACGACGCCGCGCTGCTGCGCCGGCTGCGACGCGCGGTCGACCGGCTGTAACCACTTCACGGGCTTTGCCTTAAGCGCGCGAAGGCCGTAACAGCCCAGCAATGCTGGCTGGACTGATTTTTGCAACCGAAGATGCCGATGATCGGATGGGCGTGCTCGCGGCGACGTTGCCGTTCGGCGGGCTGACGCTGATCGAGTTTCAGGCGCGGCTGCTCGCCACCGCCGGCGCGACGCAGATCATCCTGATCGTCGCGCGGATGACCCCGGAATTGCTCGGCGCGATCAGCCGGATCGGTCGGCGCGGCGTCTCGGTCGATGCGGTGCGCACCGCGGCCGAGGCGGTCGAGAAGCTCCATCCGCTCGCGCGCGTGCTGGTCGTCGCGGACGGGGTGGTGACGACGGGCGATGTCGTCCAGGCGATCGCGGTGATGCCGCACGACACCTTGCTCGTGACCGACGAGGGCAACCCGCATTACGAGCGCGTCGGCGCCGACACTGCATGGGCCGGGCTCGCTCTGCTCGATGGCAAGCGGGTCGCCGAAGTCGCCGCTTTGCCGCGCGATTACGATTTTCAATCGACACTGCTCCGCGTGGCGGCACAGGGCGGCGCCGATCAGGTGCATCTCGACTCGCACATGGCTGTCTCGCACGGGATCGAACGCAGCGCGCAGGCGCTGGCGCGACGCGGCAACGGGATGGTCGCCGCGCTCGTCGCCAAGCCGCTGCGCTGGGCCGATCGCTATCTGCTCGCGCCGCTGGTCCGATTCGCGCTGCCGCCGCTGATGGCGCGCAGCGTGCCGACGCTCGGGCTGATGGCGGCGGGCGGCGCGGTCGCGATCGGCGGATTCGCGACGGTGCTGTCGGGTCATGCCGCGATCGGCATGGGGGTCGTCTGCCTCGCGCTCGTGATCGCGACGATGTCGGCGGCGATCGCCTGGGTCCGCGACGAAGCCGAACTGGCGCAGGTCGCCGATCGCGCCAAGGCCGGGATCGCCGCGCTGGGGGCGCTGTTGGTCGGCTATCGCGCTGAGGCGCCGGCGGGAATGATCCTCGCGGTCGCGCTGGTGATTGCGGCGGCCTTGCTCGAGCGCGCGGCCGATCCCGCGCTGCAGCGGCGCTGGTGGGCGAGCCCTGCGGCGTACCCGGTGGTTCTATTTGTCCTGCTCGTCCTGGGCCAACCGCTGCTCGCGCTCGGCGCGGCGGGGCTTTATGCTGCCGGAACGCTCGCAGCCGCCATTGAGGGGTTTCGTCAAAAGCCTTAGCTTGGCTTTAACGACAACCCCCTAGATGCTGGACGCATGTCAATCGAACGTCGCGACATCGATGACGGCGCCCAAGCGGGCGCCATGGCGCTGCTCGGCCGGGCGGCGGCGGCGGATGGCCGTGTCGATGCGCGGCTGCGCGGCGCGATCGAGGATTTCTATCTCGCCGATGAGGCTCGGCTCGACGATCGCACGCGCCTCGCAATGCGGCGCGTGCTCGGCGATCTCGCGCTCGGCGTCGAAACCGCGCTGCGTCGCCATGCCGCGCGCCTGCTGTCGGCGCGCGCGGTGCCGCACCTTGCCGATGCGCTCGCGACCGAATCGCCCGCGACGCTCGACCGCCTGATCGGCTCGGGGCTGATGCGCGACCCGGACCTGATGCGCGAGCTGTTCGGGCGGGTTCGGCAGGATCTGCTTGCCGAGGCGCTGCCGAGCGAGGCGCCCGAGGATCCCGATCGCGCGAGCCTGTTGCCGCGACTCGTCGCCGCGTCGGATGGCGTCGTCGCGTCGGGCGCGATGGCGCTACTCTCGGCCGACAGCCGGCGGCGGATTCCGCTAGAACCCAGCCAGCTCGGATCGACCGAATTGCCCGCAGAACTGCACCATCGCCTCGTGTGGTGGGTCGCGGCGGTGCTCCGCGAACGCTTCGGAGCGGGCGCGCCCGATGCGCTGGCGCAGCTCGACCGGGCGCTCGCCGAGGCCGCGCTACGCAGCATCGCTGCGCATGACGAGGGAGATCGGCTCGAAGCGGTCGCGCTGCGACTGGCCGCCGCGCTTGATCCGCAGGCGGACGAATTTGCCGGACTGCTGGTCGAAGCGCTCGCCGACCGGCGGCTGGCCTTGTTCATAGCGCTGCTCGCCCACGCGATGGGGATCGATTACGGCGACGCACGCGAGATCGTGCTCGATCCGGGCGCCGAACGGCTGTGGCTGTTGCTGCGCGCGCTCGAGCTCGACCGCGAATCGATCGCACGAATCGGGCTGGCGCTCAGCGAGGCCGATCCCGCGCGCGATCTCGATCGCTTCGCCGATGCGCTCGATGAGATCGCCGCGATCGACGCGGTGCTGGCGCGCCAGGCGCTCGCGCCGCTGCTGCTCCACCGCGATTATCGCGCCGCGCTGGTTGCGCTAGGACGCGGGCGATGAACGTGAACGATCCGATGTTGCCGCCGGTGCGGGGGCTGATCGACCGCGAAGGCCGCTTGGTCGAGGCCGACCAGCGTCTCTACGATTTGAACGCGCGGGCTGGCGGTGCGATCGGCTTGCCGCTGGCGATCCCGCAGATCGCCACGCTGGTGCATCTCGCGCAGCGGCTCGGCATTCTAATTTCGCGCGGCGTCGTCGCGGCCGATGGCGACGACGATCTCGAATTGTGGGTACGCGCGCAGCCCGAGACCGGGCCGAGCCGTGCCCCCGATGGCGTACGCCTCACGATCACCGGCTGGCGCGCGCGCGCGCCCTGGTATCCCGGCGACATCGCCAATGACCGCGCGAGCGATTTTCTGCGCAGCCAGGCCGATTGGGTGTGGGAAACCGACAGTGCGCTCCGACTGACCTTTCTGTCGATCAGCGCGGGCGTCCAGTACGGCTTCGATGCCGGGGCGCTGCTCGGTCATCCGCTGACGCGGCTGTTCATCCTCGGCGAGAGCGATGGCGGGGCGTTCCCGATCCTGGGCGGGCTCGCCTTGCAGCAGCGCTTCGACGATCAGCCCGCGACGATCCGCGATACCGGGCGGCCCGTACGACTCTCTGCCACCCCGCGCACCGATGCGAGCGGCGCCTTTGCGGGTTTCGTCGGGGCGACGCAGATGCTCGACGCAGCCCCCGCGCCCGAACCCGCGCCGAGCAGCGACGCCACGATCAGCGCCTTTGCCGAGCGACTCGACCAGGCGTTGCGGCTGCCGCTCGACCGGATCATCGCCAACGCCGACAGCATCCACGATCAGTCCGAGGGGCCGCTGCGCCAGGACTATGCCGACTATGCCGCGGATATCGCCAGTGCGGGGCGGCATCTGAAGGGGTTGGTCGATGATCTGGTCGACCTGCAGGCGATCGAGCGACCCGACTTTGCCGTTCTCCACGAGCCGGTCGACCTGGCCGACGTCGCGCGGCGTGCCGCGGGTTTGTTGCAGGTTCGCGCGAGCGAGGCGCGCGTGCGGATCGATCGCCCGGCGTTCGGCGAGACGCTGGCAGCGACGGGCGAATTCCGGCGCGCGTTGCAGATCCTGGTCAATCTGATCGGCAATGCGGTGCGCTATTCGCCCGCCGACGGGATGGTGTGGGTCCGCGCCGAGCGCGAGGGGGCCGTCGCTGCGGTGATCGTCGCCGACCAGGGCAAGGGCATCGCGCTCGACGATCAGGCGCGGATTTTCGAGAAGTTCGAGCGGGTCGATCCGCGCGAGGCCGGCGGCAGCGGGCTCGGGCTCTACATCGCGCGGCGGCTGGCGCGGGCGATGGGGGGTGATGTCACGGTCGATTCGGCGCCGGGGCAGGGGGCGCGCTTCGTGTTTACGCTGCCGGCGGCAGAGTAACGTGGGTGCGCCTCAGCGGCGCGCCCACCAGATCAGCCCGGCGCCAGCGAGCGCAACGATCGCACCGTAGAGCACCCAACTGCCCTGCTTGAGCATGAAGCTCGAGGCGGGCCACATAATGAGCCCGGCCCCCTGGCCTGCGAACAGCAGGCCGAAGGCGAGGATCAAGACGCCCGCCACGAGGACGAGCGTCTTGAGTCCGCTCACGTGCGGTCGGCCAGCGGCACGAAGTCGCGCTGCGTCGGACCCGTGTAGAGCTGACGCGGACGGCCGATCTTCTGCTCCGGATCCGAGATCATCTCGTTCCACTGCGCGACCCAGCCGACGGTGCGGGCAAGCGCGAACAGCGCGGTGAACATCGTCGTCGGGAAGCCGATCGCCGAGAGGATCACGCCCGAGTAGAAGTCGACGTTCGGGAACAGCTTCTTCTCGATGAAGTACGGATCGCTCAGCGCCATTTCCTCGAGCGCGATCGCGACGTCGAACACCGGATCGGTCACGCCGAGCTCGCCGAGCACTTCGCGCACGGTCTGCTGCATTACGGTCGCGCGCGGATCGTAGTTCTTATAGACGCGGTGACCGAAGCCCATCAGGCGGAACGGATCGTTCTTGTCCTTGGCGCGCGCGATATATTCGGGGATGCGATCGACCGTGCCGATCTCGCGCAGCATGTTGAGTGCGGCTTCGTTGGCGCCGCCATGCGCCGGGCCCCACAGGCAGGCGATGCCCGCCGCGATGCACGCAAACGGATTGGCGCCCGACGAGCCGGCAAGACGCACGGTCGAGGTCGACGCGTTCTGCTCGTGATCGGCGTGGAGGATGAAGATGCGGTCCATCGCCTTTTCGACGACCGGGTTGACGACATACTCTTCCGCCGGAACGCCGAAGGTCATCTGCAGGAAGTTGCCGGTGTAGCTGAGGTTATTCTTCGGCGACATGAACGGCTGGCCGATCGAATATTTGTACGCCATCGCGGCGATCGTCGGCATCTTGGCGATGAGACGATGGCTCGCGATCATGCGCTGCTGCGGATCGGTGATGTCGGCCGAATCCTGGTAGAAGGCCGAAAGTGCGCCGACGACACCGCACATGATCGCCATCGGGTGCGCGTCGCGACGGAAGCCGCGATAGAAGGTCGCAAGCTGCTCGTGCAACATCGTGTGGCGGCTGATCGTGTAGCTGAACTTGTCGAGCTCGTCCTTGGTCGGCAGCTCGCCGTTGAGGAGGAGGTGGCAGACCTCCATGAAGGTCGACTGCTCGGCGAGCTGGCCGATCGGGTAGCCGCGGTGGAGCAGCACGCCCTCGTCGCCGTCGATATAGGTGATCGCCGAGTCGCACGACGCGGTCGAGGTGAACCCGGGATCGTAGGTGAACATGCCCGTCTGGGCATAGAGCTTGCGGATATCGATCACATCGGGACCGACGCTGCCCGACAGGACCTTGAGATCGAGGTCCTTGCCTGCGGCGTTCAGCTTGACGGAGTCAGTCATCGGTGGTCCTTTCGAAAACCTATGCGGCCATCTGGTCGGCGATACGCCCCAGGCTCTCGTCGCGCCCGAGCAGATCGAGCACGTCGAAGATTCCGGGAGAGGTCTTGCGCCCGGTCAGTGCGGCGCGCAGCGGCTGCGCGACTTGACCGAGCTTGACCCCTGCATCCTCGGCGACCAGCCGAACCGCAGCTTCGAGCGCCTCCGTATCCCAGCTTTCGGTCGCGTCAAGCGCGACGTGCAATCGAGCGAGTAACGCACGTGCATCTGGACCCAGCAAGGCGGTCGCCTCGGCGTGCATTTCCACCGGCCGAACGTGGAAAAGGAACGCCGTTCCCGCGGCCAGCTCGTTGAGGTTGGCGGCGCGGGGCTTGAGCGATGCCATACTGCGACAAAGTATGTCTGCCTGGCGGTCCGTCGGTTCGAAGCCGAGCATCGGCGTGACCAGCGCAGCCAGTCGCGCATCATCGGCTTGCCGGATATATTGACCGTTGAGGTTCTCAAGCTTCTTCAGGTCGAACCGCGATGGTGATTTTCCGACGCCGTCGAGATCGAACCATTCGATTGCCTGTTCGCGGCTGATAACTTCGTCGTCACCATGCCCCCAGCCCAGACGGAGCAGATAATTATCGAGCGCCTCGGGCAGCACGCCCAGTTCGTCTCGGTAGAATTCGACGCCGACCGCGCCGTGGCGCTTCGACAGCTTGGCGCCGTCCGAACCGTGGATCAGCGGAATGTGGGCATAGACCGGATCGGGCCAGCCGCCTTCGATGGCGTGCATCGCGCGGATGATCGGGAGCTGGCGGAAGGCGTTGTTGAGATGATCGTCGCCGCGAATCACGTGCGTCACGCCCATGTCGTGATCGTCGACGACGACCGCGAGCATATAGGTCGGCGTGCCGTCCGACCGCAGCAGCACGAGATCGTCGAGCTCGGCATTCTGCACCGTGACCGAGCCCTGGACCTTGTCTTCGATCGTCGTCGCGCCGTCGAGCGGAGCCTTGAGCCGGACGACGAACGGGCGCGTTTCCGCACTGATATCAGCATCGCGATACGGGCTGCGCACGCGCAGCGGCTTCTTTGCCGCCTCGGCCTCGGCGCGCATTGCGGCGAGCTCGTCCTGCGTCAGATAGCAGCGATAGGCGTGGCCATGCTCGACCATCGTGTGCGCTACCTCGGCATGACGCGCCGCGCGCTGCGACTGATAGACTTCGGCGCCGTCCCAATCGAGCTCGAGCCAGCGCAGCGACGTGAGGATCGCGTCGATCGCCGGCTGGGTCGAGCGCGCGCGATCGGTATCCTCGATCCGCAACAGGAACTCGCCGCCGTGATGCCGCGCATAGAGCCAGTTGAACAGGGCGGTGCGCGCGCCCCCAATGTGCAGAAACCCGGTCGGCGACGGCGCGAACCGGGTGACGACCTTGGTGTCGGATGCGCCGGCGGCGGGGGCCGCGGCGGGGTCAGATATTGCGCTCAATCGCGCATGCTCCCAGACTAGAGATTGGATGGCCGGATCAGCCTTGAGCGCCTCTAGCACGCACCTTCCTGCGCTTCAAATCGGCGTGCCGCGGGGGTGGTTTGGCGTCGGCGCGCGACTCGAGGCAGGGCTTGAAGCTTGGCTTGAAAGCGAGCGCGATCAACTGCCATTGTGGTTGCCGGTGACACTCGGCGCGGGGATTGCCCTGTGGTTCGTGCTGCCCGATCCGGTGGCGTGGCAAACCGCTGCGTTGCTCGCACTGGCCGTTTCGCTCGCTGGTGTCGCGCTGGCGCGGCATGGGCGCGCCGCGCGGGTCGTGGCGGTTGGTGGGGTCGCGGTCGCAGTCGGACTTGGGCTGATCTGGTGGCGCGCCGAGCGGGTGGCGCACGCGGTGCTCCCCGTGCCGACGATCGCGACCTTCACCGCCCGAGTCGAGCGAATCGAGCCGCTGGCGGCGCGCGAACTCGTGCGTTTGCGGCTGGCACCGCTGCGCGTGCTCGCGGTGCCGGCGACGAGGGGGCCCGCCCGCCCGCTTCCGACGCTGCCGGCGCATATCCGGGTCAATCTCGTCGATGCGGATGTTCCCGCGCGGCTCGTCCCCGGAGCTATGCTCGCGCTGTCGGCGCGCTTGATGCCGCCGCCGCCGCCCGGCGTGCCCGGTGCATACGATTATGCGCGCAGCGCCTGGTTCGACGGGATCGGCGCGACCGGACGCGGGTTCGGGCCGATCCGGATCGTCGCGGGCGGCGGTGCGGGGGGGATCGGGCTACGGCAAGCCTTGTCGGAGCACATCCAGCAGCAGGCGGGCGGCGGGGGCGTCGGGGGAATCGCAGCTTCGCTCGCAACCGGCGACCAGGGCGGGATCCCGCTTGAGGACAATGAGGCGATGCGCCGCTCGGGGCTTGCGCATCTGCTGTCGGTCAGCGGGCTCCATATCACCGCGGCGGTCGGTGCGGTGATGCTGCTCGTCGCGCGTCTGCTCGCGCTCAGCCCATGGATCGCGCTGCGGACGCGCGTGCCGCTGATCGCCGCGGGGGCGGGAGCGCTCGCGGCGATCGGCTATACGCTGCTGACCGGGGCAGAAGTGCCGACGATCCGCTCGTGCGTCGCGGCGTTGCTCGTGCTTGTCGCGCTGGCGCTTGGGCGCCAGGCGCTGACGCTGCGGCTGGTCGCGGCGGGGGCGGTCGTTGTGCTTTTGCTCTATCCGGAGGCGCTGGCCGGGCCGAGCTTCCAGCTCTCCTTCGCCGCGGTCGCGTCGATCGTCTCGCTCAACGAGCATCCGCAGTTGCGGATCTGGTTCGGGCCGCGCGAGCAGACGCGGCTGGCGAGGTTCGCTCGCGAACTCGCGTCGCTGCTCCTCACGGGCATCGTCGTCGAGCTTGCACTGCTGCCGATCGCGCTGTTCCACTTCCACAAAGCGGGCGTCTACGGCGCGGTTGCCAATATCGTCGCGATCCCGCTGACGACCTTCGTGACGATGCCGTGCGAAGCGCTCGCCTTGCTGTTCGACACCGTTGGCGCGGGGCTGCCATTCTGGTGGCTGACGGCGCGCTCGCTCGATCTGCTGCTGTGGATCGCGCATGTGACGGCGGCCACGCCGGGCGCAGTCGCGCCGCTGCCGGCGATGCCGGGCGGCGCCTATGGGCTGATGATCGCGGGTGGGTTGTGGATCGCGCTGTGGCGCACGCGCTGGCGGCGGCTCGGGGCGGTGCCCTTGCTGATCGGGATGGTGTGGGCGATCGCGACGCCGGCGCCCGATCTGCTCGTGACCGGGGACGGGCGGCATGTCGCGATCCGGACCGCCGACGGCGCGCTGGCGCTGCTGCGCGATCGGACGGGCGACTATACGGCCGACACGCTTGCCGAAAATGGCGGGGTCTCGGACCTGCCCGTGCTGCTGTCCGAGCGACGCGACGCCCGCTGTAGCCGGGATCTGTGTCTGACGCGCCGGATGGCGGGCGGGCGGGAGTGGCGGGTGTTGGCGACGCGGAGCGGCTATCGCGTTGCCACCGCCGATCTGGTCGCGGCCTGCGCCGGCGTCGATATCGTGATCAGCGAGCGGCGACTGCCGCGGCGGTGCGGACCGCGCTGGTTGCGGCTCGACCGGCCGACGGTGGAGCGAACCGGCGGGGTCGCGATCGCTTTGGCATCGCGTGCGGTGCGGACGGTTCGCCAGGCGGGCGACCAGCATCCGTGGATCGCCGCGCCGGATGCCGGGACCGTCCGGAGGCGGTGGGGCGGCGCGATGCGGTCACGGTCGACGCCCTCCGCGCGCGGGGCGGCGGGTGTGCGGTGATGGACGGATGCTGCTGCGGGTGGCACGTCCTTGCGGCGTGGCCTGGAATGCCGGAGGATATCCGTCTTGTTCGCGCACCTCGGAGCCTGCACGCCGTGGCTGACCAAAGCATCAAGGGACCCGCATCCTACTTTCCATCGATCGAGAAGACCTATGGCCGTCCGATCGCCGAGTGGCAGGCGCTGGTGCGCGACCGCTTGCCGGCAAAGCATAGGGACCTCGTCGCCATGCTGAAGACCGTTCATGGCATGGGCCACGGCCATGCCAATGCAGTCGTGGCGTCCACTCTTGCAGAGCAAAAGGACTGATCCGACCCGACCGCCAGCGGCGCGTCGATCAGGCGCGATCCCGCATTATGCCGACCCTAGCTCAGTCGTAGCGGCGCAGCAGTCCGGCAAGCTTGCCCTGCACCCGTACCTGCGCCGGCGCGTAGCGTTGCGGATCGTACGCGCGGTTCGCCGGATCGAGCCGCACCATCGCGCCTTCGCGCCGGAAAAACTTGAGCGTCGCCTCGCTTTCCTCGATCAGCGCCACGACGATCTCGCCGTCGCGCGCGACGTCCTGGCGCCTGATGAGCGCATAGTCGCCGTCGAGGATCCCCGCCTCGACCATTGAATCGCCCGAGACTTCGAGTGCATAATGTTCGCCGCTGCCGAGCAATGCTGCGGGGACCGAAAGCATCGACGCACCCTCGAACGCTTCGATCGGCACGCCAGCCGCGATCCGGCCGTGCAGCGGGATCTCGATCACGTCATTGGCAGGCTGTGGCGCGGAGCGCGGTGCGCTGGCCGGCGCGGTCTTGCTCGGCGTCTTGATCCCGCGCTCGGGCATCTTGAGCACTTCGAGCGCGCGCGCGCGATTGGGCAGGCGGCGGATGAACTGGCGTTCCTCGAGCGCGCTGATCAGGCGGTGGACGCCCGACTTCGATTTGAGATCGAGCGCTTCCTTCATTTCCTCGAAGGACGGCGATACACCGGTCTCGTCGAGCCGGTCGTTGATGAAGCAGATCAGCTCATGCTGCTTGCGGGTAAGCATCGCGCGGCCCTTTCGTCGGAACAGACGACGAACCTATACGGAACGAAAAATCGCCCGTCAAGCCGAGCGATCACGTCGGTGCGCGGTTTCCGACGAGTCGCCGATCGGGATCCGCGCCACGCGGCGCAGGTCTTCGAGGCAGGCGTCATGCGGTGCGTGTGCGGGCAGGGCGGTTTGCGCGAAGGCGGCGTTGAGCGCGACGCCAGCATTGTGAAACGGCGCGCCGACCCGGCGATCGAGGGGGCGGCGCGGGCGGGCCGGATCGCCGGTGCCGTCGAGCTTCGTCGGGGGCGATGCGCCGATTGCATCGATGGGGAGCGCGAGCGCCGCGACATGACCGGATGCGATCAAGGTCAGGAAGTGCATGCGGATCTGGTCGGATGCGTTGATCAACAGTCGCTGCAGCTGGGCGTCATCGCTGTCGGCGGCGTCGCAGGGGTGGCGGTGCGCCATCGTCCAACTGCCGAACTCGGCAACACTAATCCGACGTTCCTGCAGCACGACGAGCGAATGATGACGCGTGTCGGCAAGGATCCGCGCGAAGGTCGTCGTGACGCTCGCTCGTGGACCCTCGAGAACTTGCATGAAGCTCTTGCCATCGGACCAAAGCAGCCCGGTAATCCCGTCGATCGCATTATTGTGGCGCGATTGCTCGCGGATGCTGGCGAGATCGGTTTTGTCGTCGGGCACCATGCTCAGGCTGACATACAGGATTTGACGCATGTCGTTAATCCTTACTCGTGAACCTGAGCGTTACGGGCGGTGCATGTGCGCTGTCGTTGCGGTGGATCGTGACCGGTGACGATATCCTGCATCAGCTTTGGAATTCAAAGCGCTGGTGCAACCCGAAAGCCACACGCCACGGACAAAGCGTGGTGCGCCAGCATGGTGTCATAATCGCGTCACAATAGCGACCTAGCCGCGCCGTCGAGGCCACACCGCATCCAGCATCGCTGCTGAAGCATCGCCGCGCAGGACTAACAGGTCCGCTGCGGCGAAGGGTGTGGGCAGACCATTTAACCTATCGGGGGAACATCATGTCCAAATCACACGCCGCCAAGGCGGCCCTTCTGCTCGGCACCGCGTTCGGCGCGATCGCCAGCATCGGTTCGGCGAACGCACAGGACGCCGCGGCGCCTGCAGCCGCGGTTCAGGCCGCGCCAGAGAGCGACAGCCTCGGCGATATCGTTGTTACCGCGCAGCGTCGCAGCGAGAACCTGCAGAAGGTCCCGGTCTCGGTCGGCGTGCTGTCGGGCGCCGATCTGCGCACCTATACCTCCGGCGGCAGCGACACGCTGCTCGAACTCGCCAACCGCGTCCCCGGCCTTTACGCCGAGACGACCACCGGCAAGATCTTCCCGCGCTTCTACATCCGCGGCCTCGGCAACATCGATTTCTACCTCGGCGCGTCGCAGCCGGTGTCGATCATCCAGGACGAGGTCGTGCTCGAGCATGTCGTGCTCAAGTCGAACCCGGTCTATGACGTCAACCAGATCGAAGTGCTGCGCGGGCCGCAGGGCACGCTGTTCGGCCGCAACACGACCGCGGGCATCATCAAGTTCGACACCAACCGTCCGACCAACGAGTTCACCGGCCGCGCGACCGCGTCCTATGGCAGCTACAACACCGTCAGCGTCGATGCCGGCGTGGGCGGCCCGATCGTCAAGGACGTGCTGAGCTTCCGCGTGTCGGGCCTGTACCAGCGCCGCGACAACTGGATCGACAACACCTATACCGGCCCGAGCGACGACGGCACCGTCGGCGGCAAGGACAAGCTCGGCGGCTTCGAAGAGAAGGACATCCGCGTCCAGCTGATGCTGACCCCGCCCGAGACCGGCTTCACCGGCCTGGTTTCGGCGCATGCGCGTGATTATTCGGGCACTTCGACGATCTTCCATCGCGGCGCGATCCTGCGCGGCTCGAACGACGTCAGCGCGGCACCGCGTGCGAGCGTCGCGCTCGACGAGGGTGCGGGCAACCGTCAGGCGTACAAGACCTATGGCGGATCGTTCAACGCGAAGAACGATTTCGGCGCGGTCACGCTGACCTCGATCACCGCGTACGAGACCACCAAGGGCTATAGCCGTGGCGACACCGACGGTGGTGCCGCGAGCAACTTCGCGGGCGGTAAGTTCTACGGCGAGAGCCAGGGCCGCGTGCGCGATCTCGATCAGCTGAGCGAGGAAGTTCGCCTCGCCAGCAACGGGACGGGCCGCTTCAAGTGGCAGATCGGTGGGATCTACTTCGAATCGCGTGACACGACCGAGTTCGACCAGCGCGGCTTCTTCCTGCTCAACAATTCGTTCGGCACCAATCCCAACCCGAACAACTTCGTCGTCCTGCGCAACACCAACACGTCGTATGCCGGCTTCGGCCAGGCAAGCTATCAGATCCTCCCCAAGCTGACGCTGACCGGCGGCGTGCGCGTGACCTATGACGAGAAGAAGACGCGCCTCGTCACCCCGCCGCGCACCGCAGCGGGCGTGTCGACCTTCCCGGCGACTGCGGCGACCAACGTCCGCCTCGCCGACACCCAGCCGAGCTGGGAAGCGAGCCTCAACTATGCGGTCGATCCCGACGTCAACGTGTTCGCGCGCGTCTCGCACGGCTTCCGCGGGCCGACGATCCAGGGCCGCAACGCGGTGTTCAGCTCGGCCTTCGTGACTGCGGGCTCGGAGACGATCACGTCGTACGAAGCGGGCTTCAAGTCGAACCTGTTCGGCAATACGCTGCGCTTCAACGCGACGGGCTTCTACTACAAGGTCCACAACATCCAGCTGAACGGCAACGACGCCAACAATAACGGCCTGCTGTTCAACGCCAATCAGGCGCAGGCCTGGGGCGGCGAGGCCGAGCTGACGTGGCGCCCGGTGCGCGACTTCACGCTGGGTCTTGGCGGCAGCGTGCTGCACACCGAGATCAACGACACCCGCGTCTATACCCCGGCGTGCTTCCTCAACGGCGCGCTGACCTGCACCGTGCTCAACCCGACGATCGCGATCCGCAACGCCGCAGGGGTTACGACCGCGACGCTCGCGCAGATCAACGGCAACGCGCTCCCCAACGCGCCGAAGTATCAGCTCGATGCGAACGCGCGCTACGACTTCCCGCTCGGCAATGGCGGCAAGCTGTTCGTCGGCGGCGATGTGACGCTGCAGGGCTATACGAGCTTCGTACCGTACAAGACGGTCGAATATACGTCGGACGGCACGTTCGAGGCTGGTCTGAAGGCTGGGTATACTGCGCCCGACGGCAAGTATGAGCTCGCGGTGTTCTCGCGCAACGTCACCAATGAGAAGAACCTCAAGGGCGTGCTCGACAACTACAATGCGGCCGTGTTCAACGATCCGCGGATCATCGGCGTGTCGCTTAGCGGCAAGTTCTGATCGGGTAGGGCCGGTGTGCGGGCGTCAGGCACATCGGCCGCTTCGTTCGCTGGGCTCTTTCCCGGCCGGCGGGGCGTGATCGATCACACCGCGCGACGGCCCTCTCGGCATCGTGTCGGGGGTCGCTGTCGGTAAGGCGTAGCCCTATCTCGAACGCGATCTCCCCGCAGCCGGGGCACTGTCCCGGCTGCGTGGGAGAGCGGCCAACCGTACGCAATCGTCACCGCATCCGGAAAACGCCGGTATACTCGCTGTCGGCGTCCGCCAAGGTCGTGCTGCTGAACTGATACGTCCCACCCGGCCGGCTCAGGGGCGCCTCGAGCCGCACCGTCGCGCGCTCGCCTGCCGCGAGGACGATCTGGCCGTCGCCCGCCAGGCCACGATCCTCGCGCGCGAGACGCGCTGCGCGGAAGAACGCCTTCTGCGTCAGGTTGTGGCCCTTGTCCGAGCGATTGGCGATGCGCAGCACGTACGAACCGCCGCGGCGCAACACGATGGTGCGTGGCACAAAACCGTGGTCGGTCATGGTGATCGCCACGGATTGCGGCGCGCGTGCGGTGGGCGTCTGGGCAATGGCGGGCGTGGCGATTGCCATCAGGGCAAGCAGGGCGGTTTTCATTGCATGTCTCCGTGTCGAATCTGGAGACGCAAACGGCGCAGCGCTGGGCTTCGTTCCGCGCGATTCCGATGGTCCGCCGGCGATCGCCGCCTAGCCGACCAAGGTGCGCGTTGCCGCCTCGACATCGCTCTGGCGCATCAGCGCCTCGCCGATCAGGAAGCAGCGGATGCCGTGCTCGGCCATCGCGTCGAGATCGGCCCGCGTCGTCAGCCCGCTTTCGGCGACGAAGGTGCAGTCCTTCGGCGCCTTCGACACCAGCTCGTACGTCCGCGCGAAATCGACGGTGAAATCGCGCAAATTGCGGTTGTTGACGCCGATCAGCCGCGACTTGAGCTTCATCGCGCGCTCCATCTCTGCCTGCGAATGGACTTCGACCAGCACGTCCATCCCGCATTCGATCGCGCTCGCCTCGATCTCGGCGAGCGTCACGTCATCGAGCGCGGCCATGATCAGCAGGATCGCATCGGCGCCGATCCCGCGCGACTCGGGCACCTGCCACGGATCCACCATGAAATCCTTGCGCAGCACCGGCAGGTCGCACACGTCGCGCGCCGCGCTCAGGAAGCCGTCCGCCCCCTGGAACCAGGCCTCGTCGGTCAGCACCGACAGGCAGGTCGCGCCGCCGGCTTGATAGGCGAGGGCGTGCGCCGGGGGATCGAAATCCTCGCGGATCAGGCCCTTGGACGGGCTCGCCTTCTTGATCTCGGCGACCAGCGCGTAGCCGCCCGCTGCCGCGCGCGCATCGAGCGCGGCGCGGAAGCCGCGTGGCGGCGACTGGGCGGCGATCCGCGAATCGAGCTCGCTCAATGCCGTCGTCGCCTTGCGCGCGGCGACGTCGGCGCGCTTGGTTTCGAGGATACGGTTCAGAATATCGGTCATGAATAGGCGATCCAACGATCGAGCAAGGCGTTCGCCGAGCCGCTGTCGAGCGCTTCGGCAGCGGTGGCGACACCTTCGGGAAGGGTGTGCGCGGTGCCCGCGACGATCAGCGCGGCGGCGGCGTTGAGCAGGACGGCGTCGCGATACGCGCCATGCTCGCCGGTGAGAAGGCGGCGTAGCGCCGCGGCGTTGTGCGCCGCATCGCCGCCGCGGATCGCGCTGACCGGGTGGCGCGGCAGGCCGGCATCCTCGGGCGTGATCGTGCGCGGGAGATCGATCGCGCCGACTGCAACCGCGATGCTCGGCCCCGCGCTCGACAGTTCGTCGAGCCCTTCCTCGCCCGAAACGACAAGCGCGGCCTCGGTGCCGAGCTGCTCAAGTGCGGCGGCATAGGTTGCGGCATAATCGGGGCGCGCGATGCCGATCAGCTGTCGCGTCACGCCCGCCGGATTGGCAAGCGGGCCCATCAGGTTGAAGATCGTGCGACGGCCGATCGCCTGGCGGATCGGAGTGATGCGCTTCATCGCCGGGTGGTGGTTGGCGGCAAACAGGAAGGCGATGCCGATATCGTTGAGGCTCGCCTCGGCGTTGAGCCCGGCGCGGTGCATGTCGAGCCCGAGCGCCTCGAGCGTATCGGCGGCGCCCGCCTTGGACGAGGCGGCGCGGTTGCCGTGCTTGGCGACGGGCACGCCGGTGCTCGCGACGACGATCGATACGGCGGTCGACACGTTGAGCGTGTGGTGGCCGTCGCCGCCGGTGCCGCACACGTCGACCGTGCCGGGTGGCGCTTCGATCGGCAGCAGACGCGCGCGCATCGCGCGCGCCGCCTCGGCGATCTCGATGCTCGTCTCGCCGCGGTCGGTCAGGCCAATCAGGAAGGCCGCGATCGCGTCGTCGGGGACGTTCCCGTCGAGCAGGTCGGCGAACGCCTGCGCTGCCGTCTCGCGGCTGAGCGGAGAAGACGTGTCGGGGAGCAGCGCCAGGGTGGTCACGAGCCACCCCCGGCATCCGCCAGGAAATTCCCCAGCAGGGCATGGCCGTGCTCGGTCGCGATGCTCTCGGGGTGGAACTGCACGCCGTGGATCGGCAGGCTCGCATGGCGTACGCCCATCACCGATCCGTCATCGGCGCGCGCATTGACGATCAGCGTCTCGGGCAGATCCTCGACGATCAGCGAATGATAGCGCGTGGCGGTGAAGGGCGAGGGGAGATTGGCGAACACGCCCGACCCGTCATGCGTCACGGGCGATGTCTTGCCGTGCATCAGCCCGCCGCGCACCACGCTGCCGCCGAAATGCTGGCAGATCGCCTGGTGCCCCAGGCACACGCCGAGCAGCGGCCGTCCCGCATCGGCACAGGCGGCGACGAGGCCGAGCGAAATGCCCGCCTCGGTCGGCGTCTTGGGGCCGGGCGAAATGAGGAAGCCGGTGGCGTTGCTCGCCAGCGCTTCGGCGGCGGTCATCGCGTCGTTGCGCACGACCTTCACCTCGGCGCCGAGCTCCATCAGATAATGGACGAGGTTCCAGGTGAAGCTGTCGTAATTGTCGATGACAAGGATCTGTGCGCGGATCATAGCGCGCCGCTACCGCTTTTGTGGTGTAGCGACAATGATCGAATGCGCGATCGAATGTGCGAACGAAGCCGCGCGTTCAGCTTGGATCAAGCTGGCGTGGTGGACGTTGTTGATCCTCGAGGAGAATTTTCACCATGCTGCGCCCCTTTGCCATTGCCCTGACGCTGGCCGCCCTTCCCGTCTCGAGTTTCGCGCAGACCGCCGAGCGGACCGATGCCGCCGCCAAGCAGGCCGAGTCCGGCAAGCCCCCGCTGCGGATCCGTTCTGTCACGCTGACCGGCAACCAGGCCTGTCCCAAGTCGAGCGACCCCGATGCCGAGATCGTCGTCTGCGCGCGCCAGGGTGAGCCGTATCGCATCCCCAAGGAATTGCGTGACGACAAGCCGATCCCCGCGCAGAACCAGAGCTGGGCCAATCGCGCCGCGGTCGCCGACGAAGTCGGCCGTCGTGCGGCGGGCTTGCCCGACACGTGCTCGCCGACCGGATCAGGCGGCCAGACCGGCTGCGCGATGATGCGCGCGCAGCAATATGCTGCCGAAAAGGCCGAGGCCAAGCGTCAGGCGGCAGCGATCCCCTGATCGCCGCCGGCTGATTACTGCCCGAAACTGACCTCCGCCGCGCGTGCGATCGCCTCGCGCGCGGCGGCCAGCAAAGCGCCGGCCTTGGCTTCGCATTCGCGCTGCTCATATGCGGCGACGCTGTCGGCGACGATGCCGGCGCCGGCCTGGACGTGCATCGTGCCGTCCTTGACCACCGCGGTGCGCAACACGATGCACGAATCCATCGATCCGTCGGGCGAGAAATAGCCGACACCGCCGGCATAGGCCCCGCGCACCGCATCCTCGAGCTCGGCGATGATCTCGCATGCCCGCACTTTGGGCGCGCCGCTGACGGTGCCCGCGGGGAAGCCGGCGAGGAGCGCGTCGATCGCATCATGGTCTGGCGACAGCCGGCCTACGACGTTCGACACGATGTGCATCACATGGCTGTAGAATTCTGTGGTGTAGCTCGCGGTGACCGTGACGCTGCCGGCCTCGGCGACGCGCCCGACATCGTTGCGGCCAAGGTCGAGCAACATCAGATGCTCGGCACGCTCCTTCGGGTCGGCGAGCAGGCCGACGCGATTGGCTTCGTCCTCGGCGGCGGTCTTGCCGCGCGGGCGCGTGCCCGCGATCGGGCGAATCGTCACTTCGCCGTCGCGAACGCGGACGAGGATCTCGGGACTCGAGCCGGTCAGTGCGAAACCCGGCAGGTCGAGATGGTAGAGGAAGGGCGACGGGTTGATTCGCCGCAGCGCGCGATAGAGCTCGAACGGCGGCAGCGTAAACGGCGCGGTGAAGCGCTGCGCGAGCACCACCTGAAAGATGTCGCCCGCGACGATATAGTCCTTCGCCGCCGCGACCATCTCGGCGTAGCGGCCCGGTGCGAGCGTTGGCGTGAGCGCGATCTCCTCGGCGGCGGGGGCGCGCACGGGGGCGGGGAGCTGTGCCGTGGCGAGCCGCGCGGCGGTTGCCTCGATCCGCTCGCTGCCCTCTGCGACGATCGCCTCGGGCGTGCGCGCCGCATCGGGCCAGACCGGCGCGACGAGGAACAGCGCATCGGCGAGCCGGTCGAAGATCAGGATCATCGTCGGGCGCACGAACATCATGTCGGGCAGGCCGAGCGCGTCGGTGGCGGGGCGCGGCAGGCGTTCGACCAGCCCGATGGTCTCATAGCCGAAATAGCCGACGAGACAGGCGAGCGCGCGCGGCAGCTCGGCCGGCACGTCCATCCGGCACGACGCGACGAGCGCGCGCAAAGCGTCGAGCGTCGGCGCATCGCACGGTGCAAAGGCCTCGCGGTCGGTCAGCCAGTGCGGGTTGATCGCGGCCTCGGCGCCGTGCGCGCGGAACACCAGATCGGGGGCCAGTCCGATCAGGCTGTGCCGCCCGCGCGTCTCGCCGCCCTCGACCGACTCGAGCAGGAAATCGCCGCGCCCGGGCTCGATCAGTTTCAGCGCTGCGGCGACCGGCGTCTCGGTGTCGGCGACCTGGCGCTGCCAAAGCAACGCTGGCTTGCCCGCCGCGAGCGCGGCGCGTGCGGCGATGCGGTCGGCGCGATCAGGGCTGCTGGTCATCTGCGCTCACGCCACCCAACAATTGCGCCTTGAGCTTGGCGATCGCCAGCGCATTGCGCTTGGTGCCGACGGCATTCTGCACCGCCTTGCCGAACTGCGCGACATATTCGCGGCCGATCACGCTGCCGATATCGCTCTGCGTGCCAGCGATCACCTTCGCGTTGCCGGACGCGTCGCCCGAGGTGATCGTGTCGAGATGGACGATCAGATAGCCCGCATTGTTGGGGGCCTCGAGCAGCTTGGTCGTCTTGGGCGCCATCGCGAAGAGCATCTGCAGCGGGGCGGGGACGGCGCGCGGGTTGGCGAGCAGCTCGGCGCGGGGCCCCGCGATCGGGCGGAGCGGCGGCAGCTTGAGCTTGGTCGCGGCGAACGCCTGCGCGAGCGGCATGCCCTTGTTCGCCGCGGCGACGACACCGGCGGCGATCTGGCGGACCGCCTTCTGCGCGCGCGCCAACTCGAAATCGCGGATCACGAGGTCACGAATCTGCGCGAGCGGCCGCGGTGCGGCCGGCACGATCTTGTCGAGCGTGATGAGCGCGAAGCTGCCGTCCTGGCCGAGCGGCACGGTCTGCGGCGAATCACCGGCATGTGCGGCGAAGGCCGCGGTGAGGATCGGCGCGATCGCGGGATCAGGCTTGGCAGTGGGATTGGCGACATCCTGCCCGGATGCAAGCAGCGCGGCCGTGGTCTGCGCGGTCAGCTTCTGCTGCGCGACGATGCCGTCGAAGCTCGTCTTGGACAGCGTATCCTCGAACGTGTTGCGCTTCTCGGTGAGCAGCGCCGCGGTCTTCTGCGTCGTCAGCGTCTTGGTCAGTTCGGGCGTCGCGGCCGCCAGCGTGGTGGCGGGGCGGACGCGCTGCTTCTCGACCTTGAGCACGATGAAGCCGAGCGGCGCGCGCAGCGGACCCGCAACATCGCCAGCCTTGCCGGCAAACGCCGCGCTAGCGATCTGCGGCGAGGATTGCGCAGCATAGTCGGCCTTGGTGGTATCGGTCAGCGTCACCGGCTCGAGCCCGGCGGCTTTTGCCGCCTGGTCGATGGGCGTGCCGGCACGCACCTTGGCGGCAAGCGCATTGGCGGCGGTCTGGTCGGCGACCACGACCTGGACGATCGTGCGGAGGTCAGCTGCGGCATATTTGGCCGACTGCGCCTTATAGGCAGCGGCGATCTCGGTGGCGTTTGGCGTCGCTGCGGCTGCAACGCTGGCCGGGCTGACGAGCGCGTAGCGCACAACCCGCCGCTCGGGCACGCGGTAGCGCGACGCGTTGCGGGTGTAATAGGTGGTGAGCTCGGCGTCGGTCGGCACGGCGCCGGCAGGCACCGCCTGCGACGGGATGAAGCCGATCGTCCCGGCGCGCTTTTCGAGCAGCAGGCTGGCGTAAGGGAGCGCGAGCTGCAGCGGGACCTGGCTGGCCTTGAGTGGCGACTGCCACAATTGCTTGACCAAAATCTGGTCGGTCGTCTGCAGCCGGACGTCGGCGTCGGTCATGCCGATCTGGCGCAGCACGCCTTCATACTTCTCCTGGCTGAACTTGCCGTCGAGCCCCGAAAGGCCCGGCTGCGCGGCGATCACCGCGTCGACCGCAGGCTTGCCGACGACCATGCCCTGCGCCTGCGCATATTGGCGATAGGCGGTCGAATCGATGAGCCGCTCGAGCGTCGCGTCGAACCCGCCGCCGGCCACGAACTGCGCCATGTCGAGCGTCGGCTGCTGTTGGCGATAGCCATCCATGTCGCGCTGAACCGCGGTCTGAAGCTCGGCGACCGAGATCGTCTTCTTGCCGACGGTTGCGACGATATCGCCCTTGGCGACCGGGTTGGCGCTGCCCGACAGGCCGGCCCGGTCCCCGAGCACGAACCCCAGGCCGAGCAATGCGACGAAACCGAGCGCGATCGCGCCTCCGAACCGGTGGGCAATCATTCGGCGGAAAAAGCTGAGCATGGTCGGAAACGGCCAATCTGTCTGGAGCGGTAACGCGCCGCTTTAGGCGGCGCGCGAGGCGGCATCAACCCGGGGCTTGGACTTGTGCCGCGCGCGCGCTTCGGTATCGCTGTCCGGCGAGGATCAAACAGGGAGAGACGCAGAATGGCGCGACGCAAGCTGGTAGCAGGCAATTGGAAGATGAACGGCAATCATGCCGCACTCGCCGAATTGGTCACGATCGCAGAGGCCGCGCGTGGCGCGCCGTTGGTCGATGTGTCGATCGCCCTGCCGGCGACGCTCATCGCGCCCGCGGTGGCGCTGGTTCCGGGCTTCGCGTTCGGCGGGGAGGATGTCCATGCCGCCGAAAGCGGCGCGCATACCGGCTGCCTGTCCGCCGCGATGCTGGCCGAGGCCGGGGCGGTCTTCACGATCGTCGGCCATAGCGAGCGCCGCGCCGACCAGGGCGAGACGAGCCAGGATGCCTGGGCCAAGGCGAGCGCGGCGCATCGCCACGGGCTCGGCGTGATCCTGTGCGTCGGCGAGACCGATGCCGAGCGCGACGCCGGCCGCGCCGCGCGCGTCGTCCAGGCGCAGATCGAGAAATCGGTGCCCGATCTCGCCACGGGCGACTGGCTGACGCTGGCGTACGAGCCACGCTGGGCGATCGGCACAGGCCGCACCCCGACGCTCGACGAGATTGGCGAGGTCCATTCGATCGCGCGCGCCAAGCTGCGCACGCTGGTTGGCGATGCGGCGGACGGGATCCGCATCCTCTATGGCGGGTCGGTGACAGGGGCGAATGCGGCGGCGATCCTCGAGACCGAGGATGTCGACGGCGCGCTGGTCGGCGGCGCGAGCCTGACGGCGGCGAAGTTCGTGCCGATCATCGAAGCGGCCTGAGGCTTCGGCATGGCGCGGCGGCTCAAGGTATTCGTCGTACCGGCGGGGTTCCACGACGCCTATGTCGCCGCGCCAAGCCGCAAGGCGGCGCTCGCGGCGTGGGGGAGCGAGCACGATCTGTTCGCGCGCGGAATCGCGCAGGAAGTGGCCGATCCCGCGCTGACCGCCGAGCCGCTCGCGCATCCGGGCGAGGTGATCAAGCGGTCGCGCGGGACGACCGTCGAGCAGATCGCGGCGCTGCCGGCTGAACCGGCAAGGGTGGCGAAGGCGGAAGCGCCGGACGATCCACCGACAACACGCGCGATGACCGGGAGGGGCCCAGCCAAGCGCGCGGCTTCGGCGTTGCGAAAGACCGAGCCCAAACCCAAACCCAAACCCAAACCCGCACCGGCGCCCAAACCCTCGAGCGCTGCCCTCGCCGCAGCCGAACACGCGCTGGCCGATCTCGAAGACAGCTACCGCGACGCCGATGCCAAGCTTGTCGCCCGCCAACACGCGCTCGACCGCGAACGCCGTGAGTTCGATGCGAGGCACGACCGGGATAGCAAAGCCCGCAATGAGGCCCTCGCCACCGAGCGCGACCGCTACGATGCGGCCGTGGCGCGCTGGCGGAAGGGGCGGGGTGCCGGTTGATCCTTCGAAGGGCGGCGCCGAGTCCTTGACGCGATCCACCCCAGGACGCGACATTTATAGCGACGATCGTTTCCGGTGTCGGGCCAATGCATCCGTGAGGATCCGGCGATTTCCCGCAGCTTCACGGGAATGTCACGACGGATGAGTGTTAGGGCAGCGACCTCCGCCTTCGCTCAACCCCGGACACTCAGGAGGGCGATCGATATCCTCGCAAGCCGCCATTCCGTCAGCGCGATCTTTCCATTTCTCCCTGTCCAAGTGGCGATTTCACGAAAAGGCACTCGGCAACCGATTCTGGGGAAGCGGGTGGCCCGGCCCCCAAGGGCGCGATCCCCGGGGCGACTGTCCCGTCGCGCGTCCCATTGTGGGAAGCACGGAGCGCTAACAGATCGTCATCGTGAAGATCTGTTAGCGCCGCTTCACCCCAGCCCGAGTCTCCTGGACCTGCTCAAATCGCCCGAGCGTAGCGCGGTGCCGGACTGCCGACCTGCGTGTCGCCGAACAGTGCCCCCCGTGCCGCGTCGTAAGCGGTCCAGAGATCGGCATTGTGGACGGACGGAAGGGTCACCGCCTCGCCAGCATCGAAACCGGCAAGCGCCGCGTCAACAAGGTTGTCGGTCGTCATCACCGCCGCAGGATCGAACGCCGAAAGCGGAATGCCGGATTGGTCGTAGAACTCGGTTGCCGTACCTGCCGGAAGAACAACCTGAACGCGAACGCCGGTACCCTCCAACTCGCCTTGCAGCCCACGGCTGAACATCAGCACGTAGCTCTTGGTCGCGCTGTAGAGCGTCGTGATGGGAAGCGCGTGCAGTGCCATGACCGATGCAATGTTGATGATCGCACCGGCATCCCGCTTCAGGAACGCAGGCAGGACGGCGCGGGCCAGTCGGGTCGGCGCCACGACGTTGAGCGCGATCGTCGAGGCCGTATCGGCATCGGACATATCGGCGGTACCACTAAGCTTGCCGTTGCCCGCGTTGTTCACCAGCAGCGCGATCCGCTCGTCGGAGCGTAGCAGGTGCTCGACCTGTGCAAGGCCGGTTTCCCCGGTCAGGTCTGCCTCGATCGCCCGAACCTCGATCTGATGCGCGGCTGACAAGGTGTCCGCCAGCTTTTGCAAGCGATCGATCCGGCGCGCGACCAGCACCAGATCATAGCCTCGCGCGGCGAGGCGATCGGCATACATGGCACCGATTCCGGAGGACGCTCCGGTGATGACGGCAACGGGATTGGCTGATGGCATTGGAACGACCTCGATATTCTTTAACGGTCATAAAAGAATGGATCGGTTGCTTCGTTCTGTCAAACGTTGTTTAATGGCCGTTATGGAAGCCCCATCCAACAGACCGAGTGGGCGGCCACGCGGTTTTGATCGAGATGCTGCGTTGGACAGCGCGATGCGCTTGTTCTGGCGACACGGCTATGAAGGTGTTTCGTTCCAGCAGCTTACGGCGGTATTGGGGATCGCGGCGCCGAGCCTATATGCTGCGTTCGGCAACAAGGCGGCACTCTATCGCGAGGCGCTCGACCGGTATTCGGATATCCGCGGCGCCTCTGACCTATCGTTCATGGATGCGGCGGAGTCGCTCCGGGAGGCGGTGCACTTTCTGCTCGACGGCACAGCTCGGGGATTGCTCGATCCAGCCGGAGAGATTGGTTGCATGCTCAACACCGGGATGATCGCCAGCCATCCGGATCATGCCGAGCTGGCACAGGAACTGGTCCAGCGGCGTGCCGCATTCCGCACCCTGCTCGCGGGAAAATTGCTGTATTGGGTGACGGCACAGCAGGCCGATCGTCTGTCGCGTTTTATCACGGCTGTCATGCAGGGATTGGCCATCCAAGCGCGTGACGGATACAGTCTCGACGAGCTGCAAGAGGCTGTGGGCGTAGCACTTGACGCCGTACCGGCCACCGCTCCGCTGACATCCCGATAGACTTTGATCGAGTGAAGCAGGCGCGCGCGTTCCTTTCCGATCTAAGGTTGATTCTTCGAACGCCGTCCGCGCCTCGCGGCATTTGGACTGCCAAACGGGTTTCGGCGGGGTTTGCGAACTACGAGACTGATCGGCTGGCAGCCTAAGCCAAACCGTCGCGATGAGGCCGCCCGTCGCGTTTCCACCAGATGCAGACATGCGCGGTTCAGTCGCCGTGGCGGGGACGGCGGCAGCCATTCTCCCGATACGGGGCGTCGACCACCGGACGGGCTATCACACCGGCGGCGGGACCAACCCGATCAGCTTCATCGCCACCGCTTGCGCCACCATCGTCACCAGCCAGAACAGACTGTCCGCCACGATTCGGCGCGGTGGCGCGGCGTGATAGCGCTGCGTGACTGCCACCACCGGCAGCACGAACCCCGCCCAGATCACCACCGCGCTCCCCACCGCCATGATCCACGGCGCGGCCTTGGGCGGGGCGAGGATCAGCGCGCCCGCCAGGATCGAGGCGAACCAGAACAGGCCGAGCGCGGCGACGACGATCGTGCCGCGCGCCACGCGACCGCGCCCGAACGCCACGTGATAGCCCGCGCCCAGCAGCAGCCCGATCAGCGTCGCGACGAGGATCGGCACGAGGTTGGTCAGGATGTAGATCATGCCGGGAAGCGCCCTTTGAGCATCGCCCACGCCGCGCGCAGGCCGAGCGCCTCGCCGCCCTTGGGGCGACCGGGCTTCGCACTTGGACGCCAGGCGAAGGTATCGAAATGCGCCCAGGGCGTGCCCTCTGGAACGAAGCGGCGCAGGAACAGCGCGGCCGTTACCGATCCTGCGAAACCGCCGTCGGGGGCGTTGACGAGATCGGCGATGTCCGATGTCAACATGTCGTCATAGCCGTCCCACAAGGGCAGCCGCCATAGCCGGGTCGCCAACCGCCGCCCCGGCTGCGAGCAACGCCGCCGCGAGTGCTTCGTCATTGGCGAAGGTCGCGGGCAGATCGGGCCCGAGCGCGACGCGCGCCGCGCCGGTGAGCGTCGCGAAATCGAGGATCAGCGTCGGGTTTTCCTCCGCCGCACGCGTCAGCGCGTCACCGAGCACGAGGCGCCCTTCCGCGTCGGTATTGGTGTTCTCGACGGTCAGCCCTTTTCGCGTGTGCAGCACGTCGCCCGGACGGAAGGCATTGCCCGAGATGCTGTTCTCGACCGCGGGGATCAGCAGGTGCAGCCGCACCGGCAGCCGCGCCGCCATCACCAGCCCGGCAAGTGCGAGCGCATGCGCCGCGCCGCCCATGTCCTTCTTCATCAGCCGCATCCCCGACGACGGCTTGATGTCGAGCCCGCCTGAATCGAAGCACACGCCCTTGCCGACGATCGCGATGCGGGGATGTGCGGGATTGCCCCATTCGAGCTCGATCAGCCGCGGCTCGCGCCCGCGCGCAGCGGCCTGGCCGACCGCATGGATCATCGGATAGCCCTTTTCGAGCGCGTCGCCCTTGGTGACCGAGGCGGTCGCGCCGTGCACTTGTGCGAGCTGCTGCGCTTCGGCTTCGAGCTCGGCCGGGCCGAGATCGGCGGCGGCGGTGTTGACGAGGTCGCGCACCTTCGCTGTGGCGCGCGCAAGCCTGACGGTCTCCTCGATCCGCGCGGGCTCGTTGGTGAGCAGCACGCGCGCGCCGACTGGGGCTTCGTCGCCGCTGCGGTAGCGATCGAATTTGTGCTGTGCGAGGCACCAGCCGAGCATCGCCGCGCCGGGCTCGCCCTCGGCAAGGCGATAGGTGCCTTCGGGCAATTGCTCGCCGAGCGAGGCGATCCGCCAGGGTGAGTCGAGGCTTTCGTTGCAGACGAGCAGCATCGCCCAATCTTCGGGCTTCTCGCCCGGCAGGACCGCGCGGTTGCCCGGCTTGCCGGTCAGCCGGTGGGCGGCGACCGCGGTGCGGATCCGCGGCGGTTGCGCGCCGAGCCACGCCTCCCACGCCTCGGGGCGAACGACATGGATGAGGCGGGCGGACTGGCCACGGTCGGGTTGCAGCAACGCTGCGGGGTCGAAGGTCATACCCCTTTATCGGAAGCGCAGCGCCGGGGCGCAACCCACGCGTGGTTACGCGACGGGGACGCCGTACAGGTCGTGCTCGTCGGCATCCTCGATGCTGACCGCGACGATGTCGCCCTGCTTGAGATGCCCGGCGTCGCGCAGGAAGACCTCGCCGTCGATCTCGGGCGCATCGGCCTTCGAGCGGCCGGTTGCGCCGCCATCCTCATCGACCGCGTCGATGATGACGTCGAGCGTGCGGCCGACCTTGGCCTGGAGCTTGTCGGCCGAGATGCGCGCGGTCAGTTCCATCAGGCGGGCGTAGCGCTCTTCCTTGATCTCTTCGGGCACAGGGTTGGGGAGGTCATTGGCGGCGGCGCCTTCGACCGGCTCGAAGCGGAACGCGCCGACGCGGTCGAGCTGCGCTTCCTCGAGCCAGTCCATCAGATAGGCGAAATCGTCCTCGGTCTCGCCGGGGAAGCCGACGACGAAGGTCGAGCGGATCGCGATGTCGGGCGCGATCGTCCGCCAAGTCTTGATGCGCTCGAGCACCTTGGTCTCGTTCGCCGGGCGCTTCATCAGCTTGAGGACGTTGCGGCTGGCGTGCTGGAACGGGATGTCGAGATAGGGGAGGATCAGCCCCTCGGCCATCAGCGGGATAACCTGGTCAACGTGCGGGTAGGGGTAGACGTAGTGCAGGCGCACCCACGCGCCCAATTTGCCGAGTTCGCGCGACAGATCGGTCATGTGCGCGCGGACGTCTTCGCCGTGCCACATGCGCGGCTGGTGACGGATGTCGACGCCGTAGGCCGAGGTGTCCTGGCTGATGACGAGCAATTCGCGCGTGCCGGCCTCGATCAGTTTCTCGGCTTCGCGCAGGATCGCGTCGGGGCGGCGGCTGACGAGGTCGCCACGCAAGCTGGGAATGATGCAGAAGCTGCAGCGGTGGTTGCAGCCTTCGCTGATCTTCAGATAGCTGTAGTGGCGCGGAGTTAGCTTCAGCCCGCTGTCGGGGACGAGGTTGAGGAACGCGCTCGGCGGCATCGGTGCCGCTTCGTGGACCGCGCCGACGACTTCTTCATACTGATGCGCGCCGGTGACGGCGAGGATGCCGGGGAATTTGGCGCGGATCATCTCCGCTTCCTTGCCCATGCAGCCGGTAACGATGACGCGGCCATTCTCGGCGATCGCCTCGCCGATCGCTTCGAGCGATTCTTCCTTCGCCGAATCGAGGAAGCCGCAGGTGTTGACCAACACGACGTCGGCGCCGGCATAATCGGGCGACATGGCATAGCCATCAGAGCGCAGCTTGGTCAGGATCCGTTCGCTATCGACCAGATTCTTGGGACAGCCGAGCGAGACCATGCCGATCTTCGGCGGGGAGGGGAGTGTTGTTGCCATGTGAACGGCGGCACATAGGCGTGTTCGGCGGAATTTTCCAGCGGTTGCGGTTCGGCCCTCACCCGCCCGTTATGAAACGCCGCCGATTCTGGGCTTTGCCGATCCTGCGATCGCATTTATCGTCGCACCCGAATGACATATCCTAGACCTTGGCTGGCGCTGTTGCTGCTCGCAGGATGCGCGCCCGAGCGGCAGCCGCCACCGTCTGTCGCGTTCGCCGGCCTACCAGTCAGCGGTAGCGTCGGCGACGCGCGCCGCGCCGGCTTTACCGACTGCGTCCAGCCCGATTGGGGGAGCATGCGCTGCCGTCGGCACGGCGTGATGATCTACGGCGCGGGCCCTTACGAAGCGGCGGTCGATCTGGTCGGCGGCGATGGTGGCGGCGGGTTCGACCAGCTGACGCTGTGGCAGCCGCAGGATCAATATGCCGTCTACAAGATTACCGACGTGCTCGACAGAACAGGCTGGAAGAACTGCAGCACCGGCGACGGCGAGCGCGGCGACCAGATTATCTACACGCACGCGGGGATGCCGGTCCGGGTCTCGATGGATCTGAGCTATTGGGGCAAGCGGCGGCTGCGGTTGATCCCCGAGTGGAACAAGAAGGAACGCCGCTGTTGACCGATCTTGCCTCTGAAGCGCCGCGCTCGGGCGCGACGCATTACGCGTTGGTGCCACATCCGGACAGGCCGGCAAATGCCGTCGAGGCGGTCGGTGTGGATGTCGTGTGCGATGGCGACACCGTCGTGCTCACCTTTACCGTCGCGGGCAACGAGCATGTCGCGCTGCCCGATTGGGTCACCTCGACCCGCGCCGACGATTTGTGGAAGACGACGTGCTGCGAGCTGTTCCTCGCCGCGGCCGGTGCCGCGGGCTATTTCGAGTTCAACTATTCGCCCTCTTCGCAATGGGCGGCGTATCGCTTCGAGTCGCATCGCGCGGGCAGGGCGGACCTGTCGCTCTCGGCCGATCCGCATGTCGACCGCGGCGACGACAATTCGGCCTATCTGCTCGAGATCGACCAGTCGCTCGCCGATCTTCCGGGCGGTCCGCTGCAGATGGGCCTGACCGCGGTGATCGAGGAAACCGACGGCACCAAATCCTATTGGGCGCTCGCGCATGCAGACGGCCCGCCCGATTTCCACGACCGGGATTGCTTTATCGCGACCCTCCCGGCACCTGAGCACCCATGAACTTCGGTATCGATCGCCTCCTCGCCGACCCCGCGCTGCGCGCTCCGCTTGAGGGCAAGCGCGTCGCCTTGCTCGCGCATCCCGCCTCTGTGACCGCCGACCTGACGCATTCGGTCGATGCGCTCATTGCCGCGGGGCTCAACGTCACCGCGATGTTCGGCCCGCAGCACGGCGTGCGCGGCGACCTGCAGGACAATATGGTCGAGTCGCCCGACTTCACCGATCCGACCTACGGCATGCCGGTGTTCAGCTTGTACGGCGAAGTCCGCAAACCCACCGGGCAGTCGATGGGGACGTTCGACGTGATGCTCGTCGACCTGCAGGACCTCGGCACGCGGATCTACACCTTCATCACCACGCTGCGCTACGTGCTCGAAGCCGCTGCCGAGCACGGCAAGACGGTATGGGTGCTCGATCGGCCCAACCCGATCGGCCGGCCAATCGAGGGGCTGACGCTGCTGCCCGGCTGGGAGAGCTTCGTCGGGGCGGGGCCGATGCCCATGCGGCACGGGCTGACGATGGGCGAACTCGGCCATTGGTTCATCGATCTGCTCAAGCTCGATGTCGACTATCGCGTGATCGCGATGGAGGGCTGGCAGCCCGACGCCGCGCCAGGCTTCGGCTGGCCGAGCGACCGCGTGTGGATCAATCCGAGCCCCAACGCCCCCAATGTGATGATGGCGCGCGCCTATCCCGGCACGGTGATGCTCGAGGGCACGACGCTGTCCGAAGGCCGCGGCACGACGCGCCCGCTCGAACTGTTCGGCGCCCCCGACGTGGACGCGCGCGCGGTGGTGGCAGAGATGCGTCGGCTGGCGCCCGAGTGGCTCGACGGCTGTCGGCTGCGCGACATCTGGTTCGAACCGACGTTTCACAAGCATGTGAAGGCTTTGTGCAACGGCGTTCATATCCACGCCGAAGGACCGGCGTACGATCACACCGCGTTTCGCCCGTGGCGGGTCCAGGCGCTCGCGTTCAAGGCGATCCGCGCGCTGTATTCCGATTACGATCTATGGCGCGATTTTCCGTACGAATACGCTTTCGGCAAATTGCCGATCGACGTCATCAACGGCGGACCGGGCTTGCGCGAATGGGCCGACGACTCGGGAGCGACTCCGCGTGACTTGGACGCCATGACGCAGCCGGATGAGGCGGAATGGGCCGAGTTGCGCGCGCGTTTCCTGCTCTATTGAACAATAGGACGTAAGCTACACTCGTTTCGTCGCGCTTGCGCAACGACTCGGGGCTGCCTCTGGATTCGAAGGTGGCGCTTTATCCTCCGGTATTTCAGGACAATTCCATCGATTACCGGCCCGGGGGGGGTCGTATCGTGTGCCGGAGAAACGTCGTGGAATCCGATCGTCACTTCTACATGCGCCGTGTTGTCGCAGAACGCCTTGCCGCCGCTCGCGCCGTTACCGAGGAGGGCCGCCAGCGTCGGCTGGTTCTCGTGGAGACCTATTTGCAGAAATTGCAGGCGATGCCGGCCTGAACGCCTTCTCGTGCGTCAACCGGAATCGCAGGCGACGAACGTGCCGCGATCCAGATCGCGGACAAAGCGCGATCCCACCGGGGCATCAATGAGCGCGAGCCAACTGTCGTCGCGGTTCAGGACTGCGCCCAGAGCGACATAGTTCGGGCTGTCGCCATTGCGTTCATCCACCGAGATGGCTGCATCGGTGCCACGAATGCGCCAACCACTATCGGGAAATGTGTCGCTTGCCTGCCCCAGGTCCGGCTCCTCGCGGTACAGATACCCGACCGGGCTCGTGCCAGCTACGACGCAGGCATCGACCAGGCATCGATCCCAATATTCGCGACCCGGGTCGGGTGGGGGCGGGGACGCCGTTCGATCGGCATTCCACTGCACGTCGATGATATCGCAGCGTTGAAACGAAATCGAGGCACCGATCCTGAGCTGCGGCATATCAAACGGGACATTGTCCAGGGTCCCGACCAGCGCATCGCCCTCCGCTGACGTAAGAGTGACCCACATCCGCTCGGCATCCCACTCCCACCCCCGGGGATGCGACCGAAAGATGAGTTTTACCAGATCGCCGGCTTGGAGCGCCAGCAGCTGGTTCTCGGTCGGTATGCGGAAAGTGTAGCGCGCTTCTTCAGCGATCGGTCGCGGGTCGTCGATGGTGTAGCTGCCGAGCATTCGGCGGCAGAGATCATAGACGGATCTCGGCCAACGTCTCACCGCTTCCGCGTCAGTTCCCGCATCGCGTCGTCGAGCCCGGCGAGCGTCAGCGGGTACATCCGCTCGGTCATCAACTCGCGGATGATGCGCAGTGACTGCGAATAGCCCCATTGCTGTTCGGGGATCGGGTTGAGCCACACCGCCGCCGGGTAGGTGTTGGTCAGCCGGTGCAGCCACACCGCCCCCGATTCCTCGTTGAAATGCTCGACCGACCCGCCGGGGTGCGTGATCTCGTACGGGCTCATCGACGCGTCGCCGACGAACACCAGCTTATAGTCGTGCCCGAACTTGTGGAGCACGTCCCACATCGGCGTGCGCTCGGAGAAGCGGCGGGCATTGTCCTTCCACACGCCCTCGTACGGGCAATTGTGGAAATAGAAGAATTCGAGGTTCTTGAACTCGGTCGTCGCGGCCGAGAACAGCTCCTCGCAGAGCTTGACCCACGGGTCCATCGATCCGCCGACATCGAGGAACAGCAACAATTTGACCGCGTTGCGCCGCTCGGCACGCATCACGACGTCGAGCCAGCCCTGTCGCGCGGTGCCAGCGATGGTCGCGTCGATATCGAGCTCGTCGGCCGCGCCCTCGCGCGCGAACTTGCGCAGGCGGCGGAGCGCGATCTTGATGTTGCGGGTGCCGAGCTCCTTGGTGTTGTCGAGATTCCTGAAGTCGCGCTGGTCCCACACCTTCAGCGCGCGTTTGTGGACGCTTTCGCCGCCGATGCGGACGCCTTCGGGATTGTAGCCGCTGTTGCCGTACGGGCTGGTGCCGCCGGTGCCGATCCATTTGCTGCCGCCCTGATGGCGCTCGTGCTGTTCGTCGAGCCGCTTCCTGAGCGTCTCCATGATTTCGTCCCACGAGCCGAGCGATTCGATCTTCGCCATTTCCTCAGGCGTCAGATATTTCTCGGCGACGGCCTTCAGCCAGTCGGCCGGAATGTCGGCGCTGGTCTGGCCGAAGGTCGTGGCGATCCCCTTGAACACCTTGGCGAAGACCTGGTCGAACTTGTCGAGCAGGCCCTCGTCCTTCACGTACACGGCGCGCGACAGGTAGTAGAAATCTTCGGGCGTGCGGTCGATCACCTCGGCGTCGAGCGCCTCGAGCAGGAGCAGATGCTCCTTGAGACTGGCCTGGATGCCGGCGGCGCGAAGCTCGTCGAGGAAGTTAAGGAACATGCCGCATGCTAGGACTGGCGCTCATAGAGTGTCCAGTGGGTTCCTGACAGGCCGCGCGCCTGCGCTGTGGCGATCGCGTGATAGCGCGCGCCGCAGCGGACGGGGGCGACGGGCGGCGTCTCGCCTTTGAAGCGATCGACGAACAGGAACCGCGCGGGCTTGCACCCTTTGTCGATGATCGTGATTGGGTAGTGCAGATGCGCGGCGGCGACGCGCAGCATCGCAAGCCCGGTCGACCGGTCGAGGAGCACCACGGCGCCGCGTGGGGAATGCGCGCGCAACGCGATGACCGCCCGGGTCGGATCGCCGCGCTGGTTGCGGATGAGATCGGCATCCTGCCACAGACTGCCCGCCGCGATTGCGACGAGTCCAATCACCGCACCGCCACGCTGCCAACCGCCGCGTGCGATTATCGTCCCACCCGCCTCGGCGAGCAGCAGCAGCAAAGCAAGCGACGCCAGCAGGTAATAGCGCGGATGGCCGGGATTGCCGGCGTGGAGGATCGCCAAAGTTGTCGGGAACGCCGCGATCGCCAGCCAATAGAAAGCGGTATGCCGCGCGCCCATTCGCCGCGCCAGCACGACGAGGATCAGCGCAGCGGGCATCAGCCAGAGCGAGACGATTGGCCAGCCGATCGTATAACCGAGCATCTCGACCAGCGCGTGGAGGAAGAGCAGGAACTGGAACGGCTTGTAGTCGCCGAACTGGAACCCCGTCGGGCTCGCCCAAGCCGCGCCCAGGACGAGCGCGAGGACCGCGCCAAGCGCGATCAGCGCCGGCAGGAACAGGACGAGCGTGCGCTGTACCGCGCGCCGCGCGCCGTGGCGTGGGTACAGCGTGCAGAACACCCAGCCGATTACGGCGACGCAGCCGAACAGCATCGTCAGTTGCGATAGCGCGCCGAGCGCGAAGCACAGCGCCAGCCGGATGCGCGTGCGCTCGCCGCGTTCGTCGATCAGCCAGCGATCGATCAGCAGGATCGCGACCAGCACCGCGAGCGTCATCCCGGCATAGCCACGCGCCTCCGAGCCCATCGTCACGACCATCGGCGAGATGGCGAACACCAGCGCGGCGATCAGCGCGACGAGCGGCCCGCGCGGTCGGAAGATCGCTGCGGCAACGGGGATCGCGACCGTGCCCGCAAAGATCGACAGCGCGCGTTGGAGCAGTGGCGGCGCGTCGAAGCCGACGAATTGCAACCACAGCGAATTGAGATGGTGGTTGTTGTCGTGGTTGATGTTGAGGAACACCCCGAGCGGGGTTCCGGCTTGATGCGCAAGCTCGGCCGACCAGGCTTCATCGAGCCACAGGCCGCCCGTCGCGGCGGCGATGCGCAGGCCCAGACCGAGCAGCACGATCGCCGCGAGAAAGAGAGAATATCGCCGCTGAACCAAAGCCTGTCCCCGATCAGGCGGGTCTAGCGACGCGATGTTGCGCGATGGTTAACGGATTACCGTACGTACGAGTCGATCAGCGCGCCGACATAATCCGGATCACGCCCGGTCAGCTCGGGCGCGGGCTGCGCGCTGCTCGCGTGGTCGAGCGTGCGGCCATAGACGAAGCCATAGGTCGGATAAACCGTGCTGCCGAGCCCATCCATGTCGCGATACCACACCTTGACCGCGCTCCAGTCGCCGCGTGGCGAGACGTCGGTCAGCGTGACGTCCTGTTCGGCATGGCCGCGTTCGCCATTCTGGCGCGACCAATTGGCGTGCGTCACCATCACGACATGGGGATCGACCACCCGGCTGATCACCGCCACGTGCCCGAGCGGAAGCCGCGACGTGCGCTCGAACACGATCACCGCGCCGGGGCGGGGCGTGTCGCCGCGCTGATAGCGTCCCGCGGCCTGCGTCCACCAGGTCCAGGCATCGCCATAGATGGCGATTCCCGATGCCGCGCGCGCGAACGGCACGCATTGGCCGACATAATTGAGCAATGAGCTTTTCGCATCGGCCGGGATGCTGATCGGCAGCAGCGCGGCCAAGAGGCACAAGGGAAAGGTGATACGCATACAGGCATCCGATACCGGCTGCCCCCCAAAGACCACGTAACGGGAAAGGGTTTAAGACGAGGTTACCATTGTCCGCCCCGATCGCTGCAGATCAAACACTTAGCCCTTGTTCTGCTGCCGCTTGGCCATGAAGGCGAGACGTTCGAACAGCATCACGTCCTGCTCGTTCTTGAGCAAGGCACCGTGGAGCGGCGGGATCGCCTTTGTCGGATCGCGGTTCTGCAGCACGTCAAGCGGCATGTCCTCGTGGAGCAGCAGCTTGAGCCAATCGAGCAGCTCGCTCGTGCTCGGCTTCTTCTTGAGACCCGGCACGTCGCGTACGTCGTAGAAGATATCCATCGCGCGGTTGACGAGGATCTTCTGGATGCCGGGGAAGTGGACATCGACGATCGCCTGCATCGTCGCGCGGTCGGGGAATTTGATGTAATGGAAGAAGCAGCGGCGCAGGAACGCGTCGGGCAGTTCCTTCTCGTTGTTGCTGGTGATGATGACGATCGGGCGCTCGACTGCGCGGACCGTCTCTTTGGTCTCGTAGACATAGAATTCCATGCGATCGAGTTCCTGCAACAGATCGTTGGGAAACTCGATGTCGGCCTTGTCGATCTCGTCGATCAGCAGGACCGGGGGCTTGTCGCGGGTGAAGGCCTCCCACAATTTGCCGCGGCGGATATAATTGCCGATGTCGTGGACACGTTCGTCGCCGAGCTGGCCGTCGCGGAGGCGCGCGACAGCATCATATTCGTACAGGCCCTGCTGCGCCTTGGTCGTCGATTTGATGTTCCACTCGATCAGCTCGGCATCCAGCGCCTTGGCGATCTCATAGGCCAGCACGGTCTTGCCGGTGCCAGGCTCGCCCTTGACGAGCAGCGGGCGGCGGAGCGTGACGGCGGCGTTGACGGCGACCTTGAGGTCGTCGGTCGCGACATAGCCCTGTGTGCCCTCGAAACGCTTCATCGCTGCAATCCCGTTTCATTTGAATACCGGGTACGGCGATAGAAGGAAACGGGGTCGCAGCGCAAGCTGCGGCTAGAGCCGGTCGCGGGCGATCGCGCGGGCTTCGATCAGATCGCACAGCCCGCGATGCTGCGCGAAGGTCTGCTGCGCGCCGAACGCCATCGCGCGGCGCACCGCGGCGCTGGCGCCGTGCGCGAGCGCGATCGACTCGGTCTCGGCCAGTGCCGGGAGCTGCGATGTGGGGGCAGGCGAGCCCGCCCGGTGCGCGGCGGCGTCGAGGATCGTACGGAAAGCGTGCCAGTCGATTACCAGCGCGAGCGCGGCGCCGGTCGAACAGCCGGCGCGGTCCGAGCGCGCTAGCATGTCGAAGGCGTGGCGCAGCGCGGCAAAGGCGGCGTCGCTTTCCGCTTGGCCCGGCGTCGACGGCAACGGCCCGACCGCGGCCGTGAGATGCGCGAGATAGGCGCGTTCGTCCTGAAACGCCGCGTTCGCAACCGCGATCCAGCGATTGTCGAGCGCGGCGACGCTGCGCCGCGCGGCTTCCTCGAACACGTCGGTGAGCCGGCCATGCACCGAGCATAACGCGTGAACGGCATCGGCAAGGTCGCGTCCGGCGGCACCGGGAGTGGCCAGCCGGCGGAGCAGCGAATGCCCGGCAATGCCGTCCTCGATCGCCAAGGCCGCAATCAAGCCTGCGTCCTCCGCCTTCGTGGATTGAGTCGATGCGCTCGCCATGTGTTCCGTACTGTCCCTCTTGTCCCGATCCGTGCGTGGTGCGGGTGCTGTCCGATCCGAGGAGTGGACCCAAGGGATATACCGAACGACGTAAAGAGCTGGTTTAGAGCCGGTTAAGGGTACTTAAACCAGATCAGTCACTTACCGCGTCGCGAGGATCGCCGCGCCACGCCGCCGACGTCTTCGCCGTGACGGATGGGCGCGAGCCCGATCCGCACCGGGACGGTGGCGCCGGACGCGGTCATCAGCACGCTGTCGATCGCGGCGGCGGGGTGGCCGAGCAGCACCCGGGCGAGCGCGGCGTCGAGCGCTGTGCGCGCTTCTTCGACCGCTACAGTGATGAACAAGCGGAGCCGCAGCGCCGCCGGATCCCAATCGATGAGGGCGGCGAACGCGGCGTCGGGGTGATCGATTCGCCCGCGCGAGTCGAGCGTGATGCACGCCCCGCCCGCAACGACGAGCGCCGCGATGTTGGCCGTGTCGCTCGCGCCAACGACACGCATCTCGCGATCGCGCGCCGCATCCTTTGCAATAACCGCCACGCCGTGCCCGGCAGGCTCGATCGCGAGCTCCAAGCTTCGCGCGGCGCGTCCCGCCGACGCGATTTCGAGCCGTTCGCCGATCCCGCGGTCGATGACGTGCCGGATTGCGGCGGTGAGGTCCGCGCGGGCGGTCGATGGTGCGATCGCGTTGACGGGCAAGCCCGTCCGCGCGAGCGCACTGAAATAGGCCCGCGCGGCCCGGCTCGAGGCGAGGATCATGCCGTCAGCGTCGGTCAAGAGCACCAAATCGCCGATCGCATCGAGCACCGGGATCGCATCGATCACTGCGCTAGCGATGGGAGCGGGGAGTTGATGCGCCGCGCACAGCGCGTCCATCGTTTCGATCGAGGTCAGGACGAAGCGTGGGCGGTCACGGTGGAGAATGTAAAGCGGCGCCTGCGCCGCGCGGTCCTGCCAGATACCGAAATGCCGCACGAGGTCCGAGGCGGTGACGCTCTGATCAGCGGGCAGGGCAGGGTGGGACGCCATGGCGCCAGGCGTACGCAAAGCGGCCGCGTGCGTCACAGTATCGCACCGAAATGGAGCAATCTTGCCGCGGCTTTCCGCCGGCGAGCGGTACGTAATCCGCGTAGATCGTGGCACCGCGCGGCCGTCGAATGCTCTGCGCAGATCGACAGCGGTGGCGCCGGGCCACCGCTGTCGTTTGGCTTATTGGTCGAGGAAAGAGCGCATTTTCCGCGAACGGCTCGGGTGCTTGAGCTTACGCAGCGCCTTTGCCTCGATCTGGCGAATACGCTCGCGCGTGACGCTGAACTGCTGGCCGACTTCCTCGAGCGTGTGGTCGGTGTTCATGCCGATCCCGAAGCGCATGCGCAGCACGCGCTCCTCGCGCGGCGTCAGCGAAGCCAGAACCCGCGTGACGGTTTCCTTGAGGTTCGCCTGGATCGCGGCATCGACCGGGATGATCGCGTTCTTGTCCTCGATGAAATCGCCGAGATGCGAATCCTCCTCGTCGCCGATCGGCGTTTCGAGGCTGATCGGCTCCTTGGCGATCTTCATCACCTTGCGGACCTTCTCGAGCGGCATCGACAGACGCTCGGCCATTTCCTCGGGCGTGGGCTCGCGGCCCTGCTCGTGAAGGAACTGGCGGCTGGTGCGGACCAGCTTGTTGATCGTCTCGATCATGTGCACCGGAATACGGATGGTGCGCGCCTGATCGGCGATCGAGCGGGTGATCGCCTGACGGATCCACCACGTCGCATAGGTCGAGAATTTGTAGCCGCGGCGATATTCGAACTTATCGACCGCCTTCATCAGGCCGATATTGCCCTCCTGGATGAGATCCAGGAACTGCAGGCCGCGGTTGGTGTACTTCTTGGCGATCGAGATGACGAGCCGCAGGTTCGCCTCGACCATTTCCTTCTTGGCGATACGCGCCTCGCGCTCGCCCTTCTGGACCATGTTGACGATGCGGCGGAATTCGGTGAGCGCCATGCCGGTGGCCTGGCTGATCTCCGAAATCTCGGTGCGGATGCGGTCGGCGGCGTCGCTCTCGTTGGTGACGAAGGCGGTCCACTTCTTGTCGATCTTGGCGACCGACGACAGGAACTGCTCGTCGAGCTCGTGGCCGATATAGCGATCGAGGAAGTCCTTGCGCGGCACCTTGTGGCGCTCGGCAAGGCGCAGCATCTGGCCGCCCAGCGCGGTCAGGCGCCGGTTGAAGGCATAGAGCTGGTCGACCAGATATTCGATCTTGGCGTTGTGGAACTGGACGCTCTCGACCTCGGCCGTGAGCTCCTCGCGCAGCTTGTGATACTTCTTCTCGTCGCCGCTCGACAGTTCGCCGCCGCCCGCCATCGCGTCGAGGCGCGACTGCTGGATCTTGGAGAACTTCTTGTAGAGCGCAGTGATGTTGGCAAAGCGTTCGAGCGCGATCGGCTTGAGCTGCTCTTCCATCTGCGCCAGGCTGAGCGTGTTGTCCTCTTCCTCGTCGTCCGAGGCGCGCGGCGTGCGGCGCTCGCCATCCTCGTCCTCGTCGACCGACGGCTCTTCGGGCTCGGCCTCTTCCTTGAACGACGGGCCGGCGTTCTTTTCGGAAATCTCGCCGTCGCCCTCTTCGGCTTCGGCCATCGCTTCGGGCGCGGGATCCTTCGACAGCATCGCGTCGAGATCCATGATCTCGCGCAGCTGCATCGTGCCCTCGTTGAGCGCGGTCGACCAATCGATGATCGCGTTGAAGGTGATCGGCGATTCGCACAGGCCGAGGATCATCGTGTCGCGACCGGCTTCGATCCGCTTGGCGATGGCGATTTCGCCCTCACGGCTGAGCAATTCGACCGCGCCCATCTCGCGCAGGTACATCCGCACCGGATCGTCGGTACGATCGATGACTTCCTTCTTCTTGACGTCGAGCGCGGGGCCGGCGTCCTCGCCGGCCTCGGTCGGCTCGGCATCGTCCTCGTCGTCGGACTTGGGCTGCTCGTCGCCTTCCTCGCCCTGCTCGTCATTCTCGACGATGTTGATGCCCATTTCGGACAAAGCGGCGCTGATGTCCTCGATCTGGTCGGACGACATCTCGCCCTGCGGCAGCGCTTCGTTGAGCTGTTCGTAGGTGATGTAGCCACGCTTCTTGGCGCGGGCGATCACCTTCTTGATCGACGCGTCGTTCAAATCGATCAGCGGTGCGTCGCTACCCTCGGTGGTTTCACCGACATCCGCCATATCCGTCTTCGCCATCAACTGCCCTCAGCAAAAGCCCTGGCATCCTCGTTCGACTGCACCAGATTGGCGAGCCGCACGTCCAGAGCCTGTTGTTCCTTCACGAGCGACACTTGCCGCTCGAACGCCTCATCCGAATAATCGGTCTGCATCATCGCCGTCGCCTCGGCCAGAGCCGCGTCCACTTCAGGCCGCGCCACCAGGATCGCGATCGCCTCATCGAGCTCCTCGCGTGCCCTGGCCGGCTCGGCATCCCTTTGGGTGAACGAACACATGAGTTGGTCAGCCCGCAACAGATCGTGCGCGATTATATCAAATCCAGATGTCGCCAATATGGTAAGAAGGCGCTCACTATCAAGCGTCTGTTCTTCGACAGCCACATCAATCATCGCATCGAGCAGATTTGCGAGGCGGTGATCGGTGATGTTGAGGCGGCTGAGTTCGCCGATATGCCGCCCGATTTCGGTCGGATGGCGGAGCAATCCGATCAGCACGGGCTTGGTCAGCACGCCGTCCATGCCGCGCGCGTGGATGCCCTTGGCGCCGTCGCCGACCGGGCCGGGTGCGGGTTTCCACGGCTGGTTGCCCTTGCGCCCACCGCCTTGCGGGCGGGGCACGAACGGCGCGCGGGGCGGGCGGGCGTTGAGCGCGTCGGTGCGGCGACGGAACTCGGCGATATATTCCGACTTAACGTTCGCGTCGGCAATCGTGTTGGCGATTTCGGTCAGGCGTTGCTTGAGGCCCGCGCGCTGCTCGGGCGTGGTGAGCGGTTCGGCGGCGAATTCGCTCGCCCACAGCCGGTCGACCAGCGGCTCGGGCTTGGCGAGCAGCGCCTCGAGCGCGCCTGCACCCTTGGTACGGACGAGATCGTCGGGGTCGACGCCCGGCGGGAGCGTGACGAAGGCGAGGCTGCGGCCCGGCTGGAGCAGCGGGGTCGCGCGGTGCGCGGCGCGGATCGCGGCCTTCTGCCCGGCGCTGTCGCCGTCGAAGCACAGGATCGGGACTTCGGCGAGGCGCCACAGCCGCTCGAGCTGCGGCTCGGTCAGCGCGGTGCCGAGCGGGGCGACCGCCTCGCGGAACCCCGCCTGCGCGAGCGCGATAACGTCCATATAGCCCTCGACCACCAGCACGCGGCCGGTTTTTCGGGTGGCCGGCGCGGCCTTGTCGAGATTGTAGAGCGTGCGGCCCTTGTCGAAGAGCGGGGTTTCGGGGGAGTTGAGATATTTCGGCTCGCCATCGCCGATGATCCGGCCTCCGAACGCGATCGTGCGGCCGCGCGGATCGCGGATCGGGATCATCAGGCGGCCGCGGAAGCGGTCGTACGGGGTCTTCTCCTCGACCTTGATGAGCAGGCCGGCCTCGACCAGCAGCGGGTCGCCATAGTCCTTAAGCGCGCCCTTGAGGCTCCCGCGCGAATCGGGGGCGAAGCCGAGGCCGAATTCGCGTGCGGTCTCGGGCTTGATCCCGCGCTTGGCGAGGATGTCGCGCGCGGTGGCGCCCGCCAGGCCGTTGAGCTGGTCGGTGAACCAGGTGGCGGCGTCGGCGCAGGCTTCGTGCAGGCCCTTGGCGGCTTCGGCCTTCTCGGCGGCGCGCGGGTCCATCGCCGGGAGCTCCATCCCGGCGTTTTGGGCAAGTTCCTTGACGGCATCCATGAAGGGCAGGCCGCGCTGATCGGTCATCCAGCGGATCGCGTCGCCATGCGCCGAGCAGCCGAAGCAATGGTAGAAGCCCTTGTCGTCGTTGACGTAGAACGACGGGGTCTTCTCGTTGTGGAACGGGCAGCACGCGCGCCACTCGCGGCCGGCTTTCTGGAGCTTGGTGGTCTGGCCGACCAGGCCCGACAGCAGCGTTCGCGCGCGGAGTTCGTCGAGGAATTGCGGGGAAAGGGTCATACTTCTTCACTCCCCTCCCGCTTGCGGGAGGGGTTGGGGGGAGGGGCTGTCCACCAACGCGCGTTCGATCGTCATCACCACGCCCTCGATACGCTCCATTACGTCGTTGTTCCAGAAGCGCAGCACGCGATAGCCTTGGCGTTCGAGGTAAAGGGTGCGTGAAAGGTCCGCTTCGGCGTTTGCGGTGTGCTGCCCGCCATCGACTTCGATCACGAGTTTTGCGCTGCGCGAGACGAAGTCGCAGATGAAGGGGCCGATCGGAACTTGGCGGTTGAAGCGGGCGCCGGCGACTTTGCGAGCGCTGATCTGCGCCCAAAGCCGCCGCTCCGCATCCGTCGCGTTAGCACGCAGGTCGCGGGCGCGCATCGTGGGTCTGGCGTATCCCTTGTCCAACAGGCCGTCCCCCAACCCCTCCCGCAAGCGGGAGGGGAGTTTATCGCGGTCCTCCGGTCAGCGGCAGGACCTTTACGAAAGCGCCGCCTTCACCGCCGCGCTCGCCTTGCTCATGTCGAGCGTCGTCGCATGGCGCGCCTTCAGCTCCGCCATCACGCGGCCCATGTCCTTCATGCCGCTCGCCCCCAGCTCAGCCTTGATCGCCTCGATCGCCGTGGCGGTCGCCGCTTCGTCCATCTGCGTCGGCAGGAAGCGCTCGATCACCGCGACCTCGGCCGCTTCGCCATCGGCGAGCTCCTGGCGCCCGCCCTTGACGAACATCTCGATCGACTCGCGGCGTTGCTTGACCATCTTCTGCAGCACTTCGACCACCAGCGCGTCGTCATCGTCGGGCGCCTTGCCGGTGCGTGCCTCGATATCGCGATTCTTGATCGCGCTCTGGACGAGGCGGAGGGTGGCGGTGGTCGCCTTGTCGCCGCCCTTCATGGCAGTGATGAGGGCAGCCTTGATGTCGTCGCGAATCATTACGGGTCCTTTTCGTGTGGCGGAGACCCTAGCGGGTTTATCCGATTGACGCATCGCCCCCGCACTTCTAGTTCCCGCCCCTTAGCGACATCGACAATTAAAACGGAGTGCCCGCCGCAATGGCCGACGCCTATCCTACGACCGCGTCCAAGGCTCCTGAAGGCGCCACCGGCGTGCTGGTGCTCTCCAGCGGCGAGGTCGTGTGGGGCCGTGGCTTCGGCGCGGAAGGGGCGGCCGTCGGCGAGGTGTGCTTCCACACCGCGATGACGGGCTATCAGGAGATCATGACCGACCCGAGCTTTGCCGGGCAGATGGTCACCTTCACCTTTCCGCATATCGGCAATGTCGGCGCCAATGCCGACGATATCGAGGCCGACAACCCCCATGCGCTCGGCATGATCGTGCGCGAGGACGTGACCGGGCCGAGCAACTTCCGTTCAGTCGAGCGGCTCGATGCGTGGATGGCCAAGCACGGGCGCATCGGGCTTTCGGGCGTCGATACGCGGGCTCTCACGCGGCGGATTCGCGCGGGCGGCGCGCCGAACGCGTTGCTCGCGCATGCGGCGGATGGCGTGTTCGATGTGCCGGCGTTGCTGGCGATGGCGCAGGCGTGGCCTGGGTTGGAGGGCATGGACCTGGCGATCGAGGTGTCCACCGCGATGGATTACGGCTGGGCCGGCGGCGTATGGAATTTGGGCGCGGGGTATGACACTTCTGCTCCCCTCCCCTTCAGGGGAGGGGCCGGGGGTGGGGCCGTGCCGCAAGCAAGCGATACGCCCGCGGCACACGTCCCCACCCCAAACCCCTCCGCTGAAGGGGAGGGGCTTAAGAAGGCACGCCCCCACGTCGTCGCGATCGACTACGGCTCGAAGCGCAACATCTTCCGCAACCTCGTACGCGCCGGCGCCGATGTCTCGGTCGTTCCCGCAGGCGCGACCTTCGACGAAGTGATGGCGCTCGAGCCCGACGGCATCTTCCTGTCGAACGGCCCCGGCGACCCCGCCGCGACCGGCATCTATGCCGTGCCGGTGATCCGCCAGCTGCTCGAAACCGGCAAACCGCTGTTCGGCATTTGCCTCGGCCATCAGTTGCTCGGCCTCGCGGTCGGCGCGACCACCACCAAGATGTTCCAGGGCCATCGCGGCGCCAACCATCCGGTGCAGCGTCTGAGCGACGGTGCAGTCGAGATCACCTCGATGAACCACGGCTTCGCGGTCGAGCGCGCGAGCCTGCCGGCGAGCGTGCGCGAAACGCACGTCTCGCTGTTCGACGGCTCGAACGCCGGCCTGGAGCTGACCGACCGCCCCGCCTTTAGCGTGCAATATCACCCCGAAGCGAGCCCCGGCCCGCAGGACAGCCTGTATCTGTTCGAGAAGTTCGTGGGGATGCTGGGTGTTGCAGCAGAGTGAAAGGGCTGCTGCGCTTCAGGGTGCTTCCCGCGCATGTAGAGGATGCGTTGGTGAAGTTTCGTGAAGCAGGCTTTGAGCCCTTTGCGGTTCAAGGGCGCGAAGACGGCAACACGTCGATCGAGTTTCGAGGTATTCCCGAGGGTGATCAGTGGGCGCTCGTGTCGGCTTTCCCGAAAGAGTATTCGGCCATCATTGGCATCCTTAACGGCCTTCCGTTCGGAAACGATGATGCCTCGATCCATTAATCTCGCACCTCAGCGAAAGGTTTTCTCATGACCCTCCCAGACGTCGATCCCGCCCGGCTCGAAGAAGAATGGAGCGCCGACAAGGAGGTGCTCGCCAGCCTCGCCGAGAATGGCGACCGCTCGGACATCGTCCGCGCCGTGGACGTGAGCTTCCGCGGGTCCGAGCCGGCGCTCGACCGGCTCGAAGAGGATGCCGAGGAGCTCGGCTTCGAAGTGATCGAGCGCGAAGAGGACGAGGAAGGCGAAATCTCGCTCTTCCTCGGCTGCGAGCAGACCTCGGACGAGGCCGCGATCCGTGCGCTGACCAAGCGCTGCCTGCAGATCGAACTGATCTATGACGTGGAATATGACGGCTGGGGTTGCACCGCCGAAACCGGACTGATTAGCTGACATGCCAAAACGCACCGACATCACTACCATCCTCGTCATCGGCGCCGGGCCGATCGTCATCGGCCAGGCGTGCGAGTTCGATTATTCGGGCACGCAGGCGATCAAGGCGCTGCGCGAGGAGGGTTACCGGATCGTCCTGGTCAATTCGAACCCGGCGACGATCATGACCGACCCCGAGCTGGTCGGCTGGAGCGAGGCCGAAGGCGCGACCTATATCGAGCCGATCACGCCCGAGATCGTGGCGAAGATCATCGCCAAGGAAGTCGCTGCGCGCCCGAACGACGTGATGGCGCTGCTCCCGACGATGGGCGGGCAGACCGCGCTCAACACCGCGCTGGCGCTGTTCAACGACGGCACGCTCGCGAAATACAATGTCGAGATGATCGGTGCCGATGCCGAGGCGATCGACAAGGCCGAGGACCGGCTCAAGTTCAAGGACGCGATGACCAAGATCGGTCTCGAATCCGCACGCTCGGCGATCGCGCACACCGTCGAGGAGGCGCTCGCCGGGCTCGAGCGCACCGGGTTGCCCGCGATCATCCGGCCGAGCTTCACGATGGGCGGATCGGGCGGCGGCATTGCGTACAATCGCGAGGAATTCCTCGCGATCGTGCGCAGCGGGCTCGACCTTTCGCCGACCACCGAAGTGCTGATCGAGGAATCTCTGATCGGCTGGAAGGAATATGAGATGGAAGTCGTGCGCGACCGCGCCGACAATTGCATCATCATCTGCTCGATCGAGAATGTCGATCCGATGGGCGTCCATACGGGCGACTCGATCACCGTCGCGCCCGCGCTGACGCTGACCGACAAGGAATATCAGATCATGCGCAACGCGAGCATCGCGTGCCTGCGCGAGATCGGCGTCGAGACCGGGGGCTCGAACGTGCAGTTCGCGGTCAACCCCAAGGACGGGCGCCTGATCGTGATCGAGATGAACCCGCGCGTGTCGCGCTCCTCGGCGCTGGCGTCGAAGGCGACGGGCTTCCCGATCGCCAAGGTCGCCGCCAAGCTCGCGGTCGGCTATACGCTCGACGAGATCACCAACGACATCACCGGCGCAACGCCGGCGTCGTTCGAGCCGACGATCGATTACGTCGTCACCAAGATCCCGCGGTTTGCGTTCGAGAAGTTCAAGGGCGCCGAAGCCGTGCTGTCGACCGCGATGAAGTCGGTCGGCGAAGTGATGGCGATCGGCCGCAACATCCATGAGAGCCTCCAGAAGGCGCTGCGCGGGCTCGAGACGGGTCTGAGCGGCTTCAACATCGTCGATCGCCTCGCCGGTGCCCCGCGCGAGGAGATCGAGGCGGCGCTGTCGATCGCGACCCCCGACCGCTTGCTGGTCGCGGCGCAGGCGCTGCGCGAGGGCTTCACCGTCGCCGAAGTGCATGCGCTCGCCAAATACGACCCGTGGTTCCTCGAACGCATCGCCGAGATCGTCGCGGCCGAGAATGAGGTCTGCACCGATGGCCTGCCGCGCGATGCGGCGGGGATGCGCCGGCTCAAGGCGATGGGCTTCAGCGACAAGCGGCTCGCCTACCTCGCGCTCAAGTCGGCGAACCTGCGCGAGCGCGGCACCGCGCGCGGCGGGCTGATCCATGACGTCGTTCAGATGATGACCGGCGGCACCACCGAGGCCGAGGTGCGCGCGGCGCGCCACAAGCTCGGCGTGCGCCCGGTGTTCAAGCGGATCGACACCTGCGCGGCCGAGTTCGACGCCAAGACGCCCTATATGTATTCGACCTACGAAGCCCCGAGCTTCGGCGAACCCGAATGCGAGAGCCAGCCAACCGACCGCAAGAAGGTCGTCATCCTCGGCGGCGGTCCGAACCGGATCGGGCAGGGGATCGAGTTCGACTATTGCTGCTGCCACGCGTGCTTCGCGCTGGGGGATGCCGGCTATGAGACGATCATGGTCAACTGCAACCCGGAGACGGTGTCGACCGACTACGACACCTCGGACCGGCTCTATTTCGAGCCGCTGACCGCCGAGGACGTGCTCGAGATCCTGCATGTCGAGATGTCGAACGGAACGCTCCACGGCGTGATCGTCCAGTTCGGTGGGCAGACCCCGCTCAACCTGGCGCAGGCGCTGCAGGATGCTGGAATCCCGATCCTCGGCACCAGCCCCGACGCGATCGATCTCGCCGAGGACCGCGAGCGCTTCGCGGCGCTCGTCAACAAGCTCGGCCTGCGCCAGCCCGCCAACGGCCTCGCGCGCAGCCGCGAGGAGGCGATCGTCGCTGCCGAGCGGATCGGCTATCCCGTGCTGATGCGCCCGAGCTACGTGCTCGGCGGTCGCGCGATGGAGATCGTCGACGGGCGTCCGCAGCTCGAGGAATATATCCAGACCGCGGTGCAGGTGTCGGGCGAATCGCCCGTGCTCATCGATCAGTATCTGCGCGATGCGATCGAGGTCGATGTCGATGCGATCTCCGACGGCACCGACGTGACCGTCGCGGGCGTGCTCCAGCATATCGAGGAAGCCGGCGTCCATTCGGGCGACAGCGCCTGCTCGATCCCGCCGTATTCGCTCAGCGCTGAGATCATCGCCGAGATCGAGCGCCAGACGGTCGCGCTCGCCAAGGCGCTGTCGGTCGTGGGCCTGATGAACATCCAGTTCGCGGTGAAGGACGGCCTGGTCTACCTCATCGAGGTCAACCCGCGCGCCTCGCGCACCGTGCCGTTCGTCGCGAAAGCGATCGGCGCACCGATCGCCAAGATCGCCGCGCGCGTGATGGCGGGCGAGAAGCTCGCCGACCTGCCCAAGATCGACCGCCACATCGAGTATTATGCGGTCAAGGAAGCGGTGTTCCCGTTCAACCGCTTCCCCGGTGTCGATCCTGTCCTCTCGCCTGAAATGAAGAGCACGGGCGAAGTGATGGGAATCGATCCCGATTTCACGCTCGCCTTCGCCAAGTCGCAGCTGGGTGCGGGGACCGTCCTGCCCAAGAGCGGCGCACTGTTCGTCAGCGTCAAGGATGGCGACAAGCCGGTGATCCTGCCGGGTATCCGTGCGCTGTCCGCGCATGGCTTCACGATCGTCGCGACCGGCGGGACGGCGGATTACCTCACCGAGCACGGCGTTACGGTCGAGCGCGTTAACAAGGTGGCGCAGGGCCGGCCGCACATCGTCGACCGGATCAAGGATGGCGGGATCGACCTGATCTTCAACACCACCGAGGGGTGGCAGAGCCTCAAGGACAGCTCGCCGATCCGTGCGTCGGCGCTCGCGCAGAAGATTCCGTACTTCACCACGGCGCCCGCAAGCGTCGAGGCGGCACAGGCAATTGTCGCGCTTTCGACGCGCAGCCTTGAAGTACGGCCGCTGCAATCCTATTATTCGCACTCGCACAAGTAATTCCCCACATCATAACATCGTGCGGGCGGGCCCAGGGCGGGTCGGCCAACCGGGGAATTTTGAAGACGAAGGACGAAGAGGGATGGCTACCGTCGAAAAGATGCCGATGCTGCAAGAGGGTCACGACCGGCTCAATGCGGATCTGAAACGGCTTAAGGCGGAGCGTCCGACCATCGTCGACGCGATCGAGGAAGCGCGTGCGCACGGCGATCTCTCGGAGAACGCCGAATATCACGCCGCCAAGGAACGCCAGGGTCAGATCGAAGCCTCGATCAGCGACATCGAGGACAAGCTTGCGCGTGCGCAGGTCATCGATCCCAAGGATCTGTCGGGCGACAAGGTGGTGTTCGGTGCGACCGTGACGCTGCTCGATGAGGACGACAAGCCGATCACCTACCAGATCGTGGGCCAGACCGAGGCCGATGCCAAGGGCGGCCGGATCTCGTACAACTCGCCGCTTGGCCGCGCGCTGATCGGGCGCAAGCTCGAGGACGAGGTCGAGGTGACGGTGCCGTCGGGCGACCGCTACTACGTCGTGTCGAAGATCGAATTCATCTGAGTATCTCCCTCTCCCGCTTCGCGGGAGAGGGGCAGACGCTGAAGGCGGCGCTGGGTGAAGGCAGTGCGGTTTGCAGACTGCCCTCACCCGACCTCGCTGCGCTCGGCCACCCTCTCCCGCAAGCGGGAGAGGGAGTTTAGGTCACGCCCCCGGCGCCAGCAGGTCGGGCTGAAGCAGCCGGTGCAGATGCACCACGACATATTTCATCTCGGCATCGTCGACCGTCCGCTGCGCGGCGGCGCGCCAGGCTTTCTCGGCGCTGGCATAATCGGGAAACACCCCGACGATGTCGATCGACGACAGATCGTCAAAATCGAGCGTGCGCGGGTCGCTGACGCGGCCGCCGAAAACGAGGTGGAGCTTGCTCATATGCGGTTTCCCGAAAAAAATGGCGTGGTTCGCGACGTCCTAGTCGCGAACCACGCCATCGGGAACCGTCAAGCCGCGTTTATTCGCCGCTAGGCGTCGTTTTGGCAGCGGCTTTGGTATCGCCGGCCGTCTGCATGGTAGACCGGTCGGTGGTCGCTTTGTCGTTTGCGGCGGTCAGCGCGGCGAGGCCGGCGGTCGAGACTGCCTTGATGACGCCTTCGAGCATCCGCGACATTTGGCTGCGCGCCGAGTCGCGCGACAGGCCGAGCACACCGAGCTCGGACTTCGCGGTGTCTTTAGCCGCATCGACAGCGCCGCGCGCGGTATCGCTCAGCCGCTGACCGACCGGGGCGAGCAGGCGCGCCTCGTGATCGGTGCGCGGCACGAACGCACCGGCGACCGCGCCGAGCGCGATCCCGCCGACCAACGCCGAAATCGGATTGGCCTCGAGCCCGCTGGCTGCGCGCCCAGCAAGATCGCGGAGCGACTCTCCGGTGTTTTCAATCGTCTTGCCGGCTGAGTCCCTGAGCGACTGCACGGTGCTGGTTTTGGCGTGCGCGCCGTTCTTTTTCGTATGGTCGGCACGGGTGGGGGCGGTTGCGTCGTTCATCGCTAGGATCCTCTTCATAAGGGGGCGAGGCTGCTAACTCTTGGCTTTAGAACCCGTTGCGTAGCGTATCACCTTTGAAATCGGGCCGCGGGCAAAAAACAGCCCCAGCACGCTTAATCCGATGCCGACCGGCACCGGCTGGCGTTTCGCGGTGTCGACCGCGAAGGTAACGGCTTCCTTGCCGCGCTCCTTCAGCGTGTCGGCCACGTCCTGCGCCATCACCTGCGGGCTCGCTTTGTGCTGCAGGGCGCTGATCGTCGCCGAGAGCCGCGCTCGTGCCGCATCGGCGCGCGCTTGTGCAAGCGCGATCTTGGGGTCGAGGTGTGGGGTGCTCATGCAGCGGCTCCCGCGGTTCCGAAGATCCGCTTGAAATGGCGCGATGCCAGGAAACCGAACAGCGCCGCCGCCACGAGCAGCACGCCCGCAACGATCCCGGTCGCCGCCAACGGGCCGACCTGCGGGGTCAGCGCCATCAGTGCGCCGACGACCAGCGCAATCGACGCCAGTGAGCCAAACACGACCGCACCGAGCGCCAGCACGATGCCGCCCTTGGCGTCGTTCGCCTTCGCGCCGAGTTTGGCCTTCTGCAGATCGATCTCGCTGCGTGCGACCTGCTGCGCGTCGCTGACGACGCGCGAGAGCAGGGTAGCGATACTCTCGTCCGCCACCAGGTTCGGGCTTGTTATGTCTTCCATCGGTGCCCCCGAATGCCCGATCAGGCCTTGGGATCGGTGGTGGTGGCATCGCTGCGATCGACCGCCAGGCCCGCCTGCAGCAACCGCACCAATACGAAACCGAGCGCTGCTGCGGTGCCGATCGCCACTGCCGGGCTCTTCTGCACGAAACCACGCGCGTCCTCGATCAGATCGTCGAGCTGCTTGGCCTTGAGGCCTTCGGAAAATTCCGAAACCTTGTCGGCTGCGGTGCGGGCGTATTGGCCATATTGCTCACCGAGCTTCTCATCGACGGTGCCCGCCGCGTCATTGATCATCTTGACGACCTCGTCGAGCGCGCCGCCCGCACGGGCCTTGCCATCGTCGGCATAGGCGCGCGCCCGGTCGACGGCTTCCTTGCCGAGCTTGGATGCGCTGTCCTTGAGCAGCTGCAACGCCGTCGCGGTCGCCTTGGCGGCCTCGTCGCCGGCGGTCTTCGTGGCGTCGGCCGCGGCGTCGATCGTATCGTGTGCGGCGGAGGTGAAATCGGTGGTAGCCATGACAAGCGCCCTTCGTTGGAATATCGAAACAAGATAACCGGCCAGCGCATCCGGCGGTTCCATCGCTTCCACGCGAATTGCCGCGGGGACGTTAAGCCGATAGAGGCACGCGCGAACCGCTCGTCCATATCGTTAGAAGGATCGTTCCGTGACCGCAATCATCGACATTCATGCCCGCACGATCCTTGACAGTCGCGGCAATCCGACCGTCGAAGTCGATGTCATGCTCGAAGACGGCAGCTTCGGCCGCGCAGCCGTTCCGTCGGGCGCCTCGACCGGCGCGCATGAAGCCGTCGAGAAGCGCGACGGCGACAAGAGCCGCTGGGGCGGCAAGGGCGTCGAGGATGCGATCGACGGCGTCAATGGCGAGATCGCCGACGCGGTGATGGGCCTCGAGGCCGAAGACCAGCGCGAAATCGACCAGGTGATGATCGAGCTCGACGGCACCGAGAACAAGAGCCGGCTCGGCGCCAACGCGATCCTCGGCGTCAGCCTCGCCGTCGCCAAGGCTGCGGCCGATGCGCGCACGCTGCCGCTCTATCGCTATGTCGGCGGCGTTTCGGCGCATGTCCTGCCGGTGCCGATGATGAACATCATCAATGGCGGCGAGCATGCCGACAACCCGATCGACTTCCAGGAATTCATGATCGTGCCGGTCGGCGCGACCTCGATGATCGAGGCGGTGCGCTGCGGCTCGGAGATCTTCCACACGCTCAAAAAGGCGCTGCACGACAAGGGTCTCGCGACCTCGGTCGGCGACGAAGGCGGCTTCGCGCCCAACATCGCATCGACCGACGAAGCGATCGAATTCATCCTGCGCTCGATCGAGACGGCGGGCTACACGCCCGGCGACGACGTGATGCTGGCGCTCGATTGCGCCGCGACCGAGTTCTACAAGAACGGCAAATATGAGATTTCGGGCGAGGGCAAGAGCCTGTCGAGCCACGAAATGGCCGAATATCTCGCCGACCTGACGCGCCGCTACCCGATTTTTTCGATCGAGGACGGCATGGGCGAAGACGATTGGGAGGGCTGGAAGGCGCTCACCGACATGGTCGGCGACAAGGTCCAGCTCGTTGGCGACGACCTGTTCGTGACCAATCCGAAGCGCCTCAAGCAGGGCATCGAGACCCGCACCGCGAATTCGCTGCTGGTTAAGGTGAACCAGATCGGTACGCTGACTGAAACGCTAGAAGCCGTATCGATGGCGCAACGAGCGGGCTACACGGCCGTCATGTCGCACCGCTCGGGCGAGACCGAGGACTCGACGATCGCCGATCTGGCTGTCGCGACCAATTGCGGGCAGATCAAGACGGGCAGCCTCGCGCGCTCCGACCGGCTCGCAAAATACAACCAGCTGATCCGCATCGAGGAGGAGCTGGAAGGCGCCGGCATCTATGCCGGACGTTCGATCCTGCGTGTTTAACGCAAGGTAAATACGGGCTTGATCCACGAGTCGCGATGAGTCAGAGTCGCGCTCGTGGTCAAGAAACGCTCAACCCTTCGTCCGATGCTGCGCCGCGCGATCGCGCCGGCGGCGCTATTGATCGTCGGTATCTTCTTCGGGGGCTATGCGATCTTCGGGCCGAACGGCGCGCTGGCCTATGGCGATATCGAGCGCCAGCTCGCGGTACGGCAGCGCCAGCTGGCGATGCTCGACCGCAACCGAACCGAATTGAAGAACCGGGTCGAACTGCTCGATCCGCGCCATGCCGATCCCGATCTGGTCGATGAACTTGCCCGCAAGGATCTCGGGGTGGCGCATCAGGACGAAGTGATCGTACCCCTGGACAAGTGAACGGCTCTTAAGCCCTTCCCCAAAAGGGGAAGGGCTTTTCATTATCGCCGCTTATTGACCGAGGAACGTCAGCAGGTCGTTGGTGAAACGGTCGCTCTCGGTGATCGTCAGGCCGTGCGGCGCGCCGTCATATTCGACGAGCTGCGAGCCCGAAATGCCCTTGGCGGCTTCACGCCCGGTCGCGTCGATCGGCACTGTCTGGTCGCTCGTCCCGTGGACGATCAGCGTCGGCACGCGGAACGCCGGCAGGTCGCCGCGAAAGTCGGTATGGCCGAACGACTCCGCGCAGGCGAGGATCGGCTTGAGGCCCGCCAAATTGGTCTGGCTCCACGCCCAGTCGACCGTCTCGTTGCTGACCGGCGAAGAGATGAAGCCGACGCCGAGGAACTGCTTCAGGAACGTCTGGAAAAAGCCGTAGCGATCCTTCTTGATGCCGTCGCCGATGCTCGCGAGCTGCTCCTCGGGTACGCCGTGCGGGTTGTCCTCGGTCTTGAGCATGTACGGCACGACCGACGAGATCAGGCCTGCCGCGACGACACCCTTGCCCTCGTGGCGGCTCATGTAGCGCGCGACCTCGCCGCCGCCCATCGAGAAGCCGACCAGCGTGGCATCCTCGGTCGCGCCGGTCTGCTCGAGCACTTCGGCGAGATCGTCGGTCAGCGTGTCATAATCATAGCCGCTCCACGGCTGGCTCGACCGCCCAAAGCCGCGGCGGTCATAGGCGATCGCGCGGAAACCGGCATCGGCGAGGGCCATCGCCTGTGCGTCCCAGCTGTCCGAACTCAGCGGCCACCCGTGGATGAGCACGACCGGACGGCCGCTGCCCCAATCCTTGACGTAGAGGTCAGTGCCATCGCGAGTCTTGATATACGGCATGGAAGCGCTCCTTTGGATGTCGCAAGACTCAACGATGGCGAGCGCCCGGCGTTCCCCAGGGGTGGCGTGATCGGCCACAAGCTGTCAGCGTCGCACGATTGCCGAATCAAAAGGATGCGTATGCGCAAGGGTTTGCTGGCGGGGATTGCGGGTCTGGCGTTGATGTCGTGTTCGGCGCAGTCGGCCGAGCCCAGAGGGACGATGGCGCCGCTGGCCGCATTGCCGACGACCGATTGGAAGAGCTTCCGCGACACCTTCATCGAGGATTGGTTCAAGATCTCGCCAGCCGATGCGGTCTATCAGGGACGGCATGATTTCGACGGCGGGCTGGGCGACTGGACTGCCGGTGGCCTCAAGCGGCAGGGCGATTTCTTCCGTGAGGCGATCGCCAAGGCCAAGGCGTTCGACGCGACCAAGCTGACCAAGGACGAAGCGTTCGAACGCGATTATCTGGTGGTGGTCGCCTCGGGCAAACTGTTCTGGCTCGAGGATGCCGATTTCCCGCACAAGAATCCGGCCTGGTACGTCAATGCCGGGCTCGACCCGAACGTCTATATCGCGCGCCATTATGCCGATGCGCCGACCCGGATGCGCGCGATGGTCACCTTTCTGCGCAAGATTCCCGACGCGACCACGCTGATCAAGGCAAACCTCAAGACGCCGATGCCGCTGAGCTACGTCAATTTCGGCGTCGCGGCGTTTAATGGCTTCGGCGATTATTATACCGGTGACGCCAAGAAAGCGTTCGCGGACGTGAAGAGCCCGGCGCTGCAGGAGGAGTTCGACAAGGCCGCCGCCGCCGCGTCGAAGGCGATGCACGATCTCGGCGCGTGGGTGGAGAGCCAGCGCGGCACCGCGACGCAGGACTTTGCGCTCGGGCCCGATCGGTTCGCGCGGATGGTCAAGCTGACCGAAGGCGTCGACGTGCCGCTCGCCACGCTCGAGGCGGCGGGCAAGGCCGACCTGCTGCGTAACCAGAAGGCGCTGGCCGAGGCGTGCACGATTTATGCGCCCGGCGCGACGATCCCGGCGTGCATGGCCAAGATGAACGCCAACAAGCCCGCCAACAACGATCCCGTCGCCGAGGCGCGCAAGCAGATCCCCGAACTGCGCGCCTTCGTCACCGCCAAACAGATCGTGACGATCCCCGATCAGGAGCAGGCCCTGGTCGAGGAAAGCCCGCCCTATAACCGCCAGAACAGCGCGTATATCGATCCGCCCGGGCCGTTCGAGAAGGGCATCCCCTCGGTCTATTACATCTCGCCGCCCGACCCGGCGTGGAGCAAGGCCGAGCAGGACGGGTTCATTCCCGGCAAGATGGATCTGCTGTTCACCACGGTGCACGAAGTGATGCCGGGGCATTTCCTGCAGTTCCGCCACGCCAATGCCTCGCCGTCGCTCTTCGGGCGGTTGTTCGTCGGCTATGCTTTTGCCGAGGGTTGGGCGCATTATGCCGAGGAAATGATGTGGGAGGCGGGGCTCCACAAGGGTGATGCCGAGACGCATGTCGGCCAGCTGTCGAACGCGCTGCTGCGCAATTGCCGCTATCTCTCGGCGATCGAGATGCACACCGGCACGATGACGCAGGCGGATTCCCTGAAAATGTTCCAGGAGCAGTGCTATCAGGACGCGGGCAACGCCAAGCAGCAGTCGGCGCGGGGAACGTACGACCCGGCCTATCTCAACTATACGATGGGCAAGCTGATGATCCGCAAGCTGCGCGCCGACTGGACCGCGACGCATGGCGGGCGCGCGAGCTGGAAGGCGTTCCACGATCAGTTCCTGCGCTATGGCGGCCCGCCGATTCCGTTGGTGCGCCAGGCGATGCTTGGGGGCGACAACACGGCGGTGTTCTGACGTCCGCGTTCCCCGGCCACGGTCGGGGAACGTCCTGCGCGGTCAGCGCGCCTGCTTCAGCGTCGGCACTTCGTCGGCAACTTCGGCCGCCTGCGGATTGCGGATCGATGGCCGTAGGCGCGCCACGCTGCACAGTCCCGCGATCGCGGCGAGCCCGACCGCGACGAGCGGCGGTACGAACCCTTCGCCGACACCGAGCGCGAGCAGCAATGCGACCACGGTGGCGCCGGTGGTCTGCCCGGCGAGCCGCACGGTCGAGACGAGCCCGCCCGCCGCCGCAGCGCGCTCGCGCGGCGCCGAGCCGACCACCAGGCGCGCATTGGGCGGCAGGAAGGTGCCGAACCCCGATCCGCACAGCGCCATTCGCCACGCGACGTCGAAATAGCTCGGATCGGCGGGCATAAACGCAAGCAGCAGCAACGCGCAGATCGACACCACCATTCCGATCCCACCGAGGATTCCCGCCGGAATGCGATCCGAGAGAAAGCCTGAGAGCGGCGCGCGACGACCATGTTGGTCAGCGGCCACGGCGCGATCGCCGCGCCGATCGCCGCCGCGCTGAACCCCAGGGCATGCAGCCGGAACGGCGTCGAGATGAGCAAGGTCATCGATGCGGTGAACGCGAGAAACCCGCCGACGGCGGAAAGAGCAAGCACCGGCCGCGCGAGCAGGTCGATTGGCAGGATCGGATCGGGCTCACCCTTCTCGCGCCGCACGAAATAATAGCCGATGACGATACCCAGCAGCACGATCGCTGCCGACACGACCGGGCTGTCGCCATGCACCATCGTCTCGAGCCCGCCGATGATCAGCCCGAACATCGCTGCGCACATCACCGCGCCGATCACGTCAAATGTTGCGGCGCGTGGCTTGGGGGCGGGGATCGCGCTGCCGAGCGCAAGGCTGGCGACCGCGAATGGGATCGCGCTGGCGAACACCCACGGCCATGGCGCCACCGACAGGACGAGACCACCGATCGTCGGTGCCGCCGCCGCCGCACTCGTCACCACCACCGAATTGATCCCGAGTCCCCGCCCGAGCTGGTTGGCCGGATAAATCTGGCGGATCAGCGCCGAGGCGACGCTCAGGACGCCCGCCGCGCCGATCGCCTGGACCGCGCGCACGATCAGCAGGAAGGGCAGGCTCTTGGCGAAGAAGCACAGCAAGGTCGCGACCGTGAAGACCAACTGGCCTCCCTGGTAGATCCGCTTGAGGCCGACGCGCTCGCCAAGCCCGGCAAAGGGCAGCATCAGCATGACCAGCATGACCTGATAAATCGTCACGACCGAGACGACCGCGCTTTGGTCCACATGGAGGTCGCGCGCGATCGTCGGCAGCGCGACATTGGCGACGCCGCCGTCGATGATCACCAGCGCCGAGCCGAACGACATGGCGGCGATTGCAAGATAGCGGCGGGGTAGGGGAAGTCCGTCGGTCACGATCCTTGCCTAACGATTGACGGGACGGAGGCAAGGCGAACGGATACGACGGTTCGCGGTTCCAGAACCCGCCACAGATCTCCCGGGTAACGCTCCAGCGGCGGGGTATCGCCTCCTTGGCGCCGACAGCGGAAACTTTCGGTTTCACGATCGTTGCTTGTTGCAGCGCACCATTTTTGATATGGGTGAGTTTGGTACAGCGTTGTCACAATTTCTTCAGTCAGGCGAGTCTGCCATGTCTAACGGCCCCGTTCCTACCGTGTTCGAAGCGATCGTCCGCAAGCGCTGCCTGCGCGCGACCTACAATCGCACCGACATCATGCTAGCGCCGCACATCATCTATACGCGTCATGACGATCTGTTCGTCGACGGCGTGGTGCTCGAACGCGACGGCAAGCCTCCCAAGGAATTGAAGCTCGGTACGTTCAAGCTCGCCGGGCTCAACGGTGTCGGCCTGACCGAACGCAATTTCGATGCGAACCCGCTCTTCGCCGCGACCGACCCGAAGTATAGCGATGCCGCGTTGATGGCGGTCGAAGCCTAAACGCGCTCTCGACCACGCGCCGCCATCGTGCGGCGCAGCGTGCGCATCAAAATCAGCGCCGTGATCGCGACCGCAGCACCGGCGATCATGTCGGCGAGATAATGCGTTCCCTCGATCGGCGTCGACAGCAGCATCGCGCCGTTGAGCACCATTACGGTCCAGCGCAGCCGTGCGATCTGCCACCCCGCTGCCATATACAGCACCGCACTGGCGGTGTGAAAGCTCGGCGCCGATACCAGCCCGCGTAGCGTTCCCAGATCGACCTCGCGCAGCAGGTGACTGCGCAAGGCGGGCAGGAGATCCGCTTCGTACAAGCCGCTTTCGGGCAGATATGGCACCTGGCCATGCCACAACGTCGCGAGCGGGCCGAGCGCCGGAATGTAGCGAAACACCGCCAGCGAGATCACCGCCGCGATCCAGAAGCCGACGAGGAAGCTGCGCGCCTCTGCCCGCTTGTTGGCGAAAGCATAATGGCCGAGGATCAATGCGGGCGTGACGAAGATGCTCTGATACGCCGCAGTGCCGAGGATTTGCAGTGAGCGGTGGGCGACAACGAGTTCGTACCAGGCGAGCCAGTTGAAATGCAGCGCCTCGTCGATGTGCTGCAGCACCGCATCGACCGATCCGCGCGTATCGGCGGCGAGCGGATAGGTCGCCACCGCGCCGAGCAGGCCGACGCCCATGAACAGACCGACCGACTCCGCCAGATCGCGCGCGATGCGCTGCGCATCGGTGGAAGGGTCGCGCATGGCGAAGCGGACCGCTCCGAGAAACGCAAAGGCGAAACCGAACAGCAGCGTGCTCGGCGCCCAGGGGTCAATCGTGATCCCGTCATCATATAGCAGGGCGGCGACGCAAAGCACGCTGAGGCCGAACCCGAGCGCGAGCCATCCGCCCGGTATCAGCCCGGTTTGACGGACGCTGCCGATGGGCAGCGGTGTCGCGATTGCATAGGTCGAGGTGGTTGGGATCGACACGGGATACGCCTGCTTGCGAAGACGATTTTCCCGATCGTCGCCTGATGGATGGCCCTAGGAAGGACGGAATAGCCACCATGGCGTGAAGACTTTGTGACGTCCAGATGACATCCGGCGTCAGGCAGCTGAATGCGCCGGGGGGAGCCGCAGGCGCGACACCCCCCGACCCGAAATCAGCGGCAGATCTGGATACGACGGCCGTGGCGCCATTCGGTGCGGCAGCGGCGATGGTTGTTCCAGCCATGGCCACGGCCGCGGTCGCCGCGCCAGTTGCGGTCGCCACGGTCGCCACGATGGTTGAAGCCGCGGTCGCCGCGCTGGTCATAGCGGCGATCGTCGCGATGCCCCTGTGCCGAGGCGGCGGTGGTCGAAACGCCAAGGCCGGCGAACATGAGCCCGGCGGCGATGAGGTGGGTGATTTTCATGCGATGTCCTTTCGGCCCGATGATCGGGCGAGACCAGCACACTACGCGCGGCCGTAACGATGGTTGCTGAACGCGATCGTTTGGCTAGGTACAGTTTGGCGCCGCACCTAAAGCGCGATCCCGAGCCGTGGTGCGAGCGCGAGCATCGCGAAGTACAGCGCGATCGTCAGCGCGCAGCCAAGCCCGAGTGCGGGCCAGAACCCGATCCCCGCGCGCAGCAGCGCCGGGATGACGAGGAACATCGGCAGCGAGGGGAGAATGAACCAAAAGGTTGCCTGAACGTGCGCGGCCATGTTGCCGGCATCGGGCTTCTCGCCCCACAGCCACAGCATCCCGAGCACCGAGACCAGCGGAAGCGACGCGATCAGCGCGCCGAAGCCAGGATAGCGCTTGGCGAGAGTCGAGGCGATCGTGATCAGGACGCCCGAGATCAGCGCTTTGAGGGTGAGGAACAGCATTCGGGCGTTATGCCCTGCGATGCTCGGCGATACCAGTCGGGGCGGCGGGTGCGCGCTTCGCCGGCCCCGTGGTCAGGCGAAATGTTATTTGCCCACCCAATCGGCGATCTCGCCCGCGACCTGATTGGCCGCCGTGTTGAGCGCCTGGCCGACAGGTGCCGCGGCGATCGCCGTCACCGGCACGCGCGCTTCGAATCGGCGCTTCTCGACGATCTTGCCGGTGGTCCGGATCAGCGATCCGTCGAAGGTTACGACCGCTTCCTTGGTCGCCGCATCGACGCCGAAAGTGCGCAGTTCGCCCGACAGGATCGCACCGGGGTCGGAGAAGGATTGTGCGCTGCTCAGCACGATCCGCCCGGTCCGCGCCGGAACGGTGTCGATCAGCAGCCGGACGAACATCCGGTTTGGCGGCTCTACCCACTGCGCATTGGTGACATAAGCGATCGACGTCTCGCTCGCCTGCACGGGCACGCGCGTCCCCGCGATCGCCTGCGACGCGCCGGGGACGAGAATCGTGATCGTCGGTGAGGTCGCCGAGGACTGCGTCTGCCCGGCGGGAACGCTCGCCGCCGAGGTCAGCGAGAGGAGCGAGGGCGGGGGCTTTGCGCCGAAGCTGATGCAGCCAGCGAGCGGGGCGGCAACAAAGAGCGCCAGCAGCGTTTTGGAGCGGATCATGGTCACTGTCCCTTTCCGGGCTTGTAATCAGGCAATTTGGGTTGGCCGATCAGCGAGGTCGCGCCGCCACGGTCGAGCTTCTCGGCGACCGACGTCAGCGCCTGGGACATCTCGCGCAGATCGTGAACGAGTTGGCCCACCTCGGGGATCGTCTGCTTCGAGAAGGATTGCAGCCCCGGGCGGGCATCGCCGATCGCCGCATCGAGCGATTCCATGCTGTGCTGTGCCGAAGCGATCGTCTTGTTGAGGTTGCCCATCAGCGGGTGGATGTCGCTCTCCAGCATGCCGTTGGTGGTCTTCGCCAAGGCCGCGAACTGGTCGGCGGCGAGCCCAGCCTTCTGGATCGTGACGCGCGACTCGGCGAGCGTCGCCGCGATCTCGGGCCCACGATCGGCGAGCGCCGCGGTCAGCTTGTTGGTGTTGGCGAGGATGCCGGCGATCGACTGCTGGTTCTTGTCCGAGAGCATGTCCGACAGCCGCTCGGTCAGCGTCGAGATGCGCTCGAGCAGCTGCGGCGCCGAGCTCAGCAACGCGCCAAGGCCGCCGGGCTTGGTCGGGATCGTCGGGACGCCATTGGGGCAGTCGCTCAGCGGATTGTCGACCGGGCAGGCGATTGCCGGGGCGCCCTTGATCGCGCCGTCGAGCTGCACCGTGCTCGTGCCGGTGAAGCTGCCCTGCAGCGTCGCGGTGGTGCCGACCAGGATCGGCACGTCGGGATTGACGCTGATGCGGACGCGGACGAGCTGGGGATCGGGCTTCCACAGACTGATTTCCTTGACCTGGCCCGAGGGCACGCCCGAGAAGGCGACCGCCGAGCCCTTCGCCAGGCCGTCGACCGACTGCTTGAAGAAGATGTCATATTCCTTGTTGGTCGCGGTGCCCCAGCGCGCGATCCAGACGAGGAACAGCAGCATCACCGCGAGCAGGATCAGCACGACGCTGCCGACGAGCACATGGTTCGAGCGGGTTTCCATCAGCTTTTGCCCTCAGCTTTCGCCACGTCTGCGTTGTGCTGGATCGTCGCGGTCGCGGCGCGGCCGCGCGGTCCCTTGAAATATTCCTGGATCCACGGATGGTCCAGCGCGAGCAGTTCGTCGATCGTCCCGACCGCGATCACCTTCTTGTCGGCAAGCACCGCAACCCGGTCGCAGATCGCGTACAGCGTATCGAGATCGTGCGTGATCAGGAACACCGTCAGCCCAAGCGTCTTCTGCAACGAGGCGATCAGTTCGTCGAACGCCGCCGCACCGATCGGGTCGAGCCCCGCGGTCGGCTCGTCGAGGAACAACAGTTCGGGATCGAGCGCGAGCGCGCGCGCAAGCCCGGCGCGCTTGCGCATGCCGCCCGACAGTTCGGACGGGAATTTCGGGCCGGCATCGGCCGGCAAGCCTGTCATCACGACCTTGTAGGCGGCGATCTCGTCGAGCAGCGCGGCGTCGAGTCCGGGATAGAATTCGCGCAGCGGCACCTGGACGTTTTCCGCCACGGTCAGCGTCGAGAACAGCGCCCCGCCCTGGAACAAGACGCCCCAGCGCTTGGTCAGGTCGGTAAGTTCGATTTCCTCGCGCTCGATCGTCGATTCGCCGAACACCTCGATCGCGCCCGCCATCGGGGTCTGCAGTCCGATGATCGAGCGCATCAGCACCGATTTGCCGGTGCCCGATCCGCCGACCACACCGAAGATCTCGCCGCGGCGGACGCTCAGGTCGAGCCCGTCATGGACGATCTGTTCGCCAAAGCCGTTCTTGAGGCCGCGAACGACGATGACGTCGTCGCCCTGCTCTTTGTCGTCGCGTTCGGTCTGCGTCATATCCAGCCGATCGAGGTGAAGAAGACCGCGAAGAACGCATCGATCACGATCACGAGGAAGATCGCCTGGACGACGGCGGCGGTGGTCCGCGTACCGACCTGTTCGGCGTCGCTCTCGACCAGCATCCCCTGGAAGCAGCCGGCGACCGCGATGATCAGCCCGAACACCGGCGCCTTGACGAGGCCGACATAGAGATCGGTGATCGGAACGACTTCGCGCAGGCGCTGGATGAAGGTCACCGGCGGAATGCCGAGCGTGATCCAGCACAGCAGCCCGCCGCCAATGATCGTCACGATCGAGGCATACATGCCGAGCAGCGGCATCATGATCACGGTGGCGAGCACGCGCGGCAGCACCAGCGCCTCCATCGGCGAGACGCCGATCGTGCGCATCGCATCGACCTCTTCGGTCAGCTTCATCGTGCCGATCTGCGCGGCGAACGCCGAGCCCGAGCGGCCCGCGACCATGATCGCGGTCATCAGCACGCCGAGCTCGCGCAGCGTGATTCGGCCGACCAGGTTGATCGTGAGGAATTCGGCGCCGAACTGCTGGAGCTGCACCGCGCCCTGCTGCGCGATGACGATGCCGATCAGGAAGCTCATCAGCCCGACGATCGCCAACGCGTTGACGCCGACGACCTCGAACCGCTGGACCACCGCGTTGAAGCGGAAGCGCTTGGGATGCGTCGCAACATGCCAGAAGGCGATCAGAGTGGCGCCGAGGAATCCTAGCAGGCCGTAAAGCGTGTGCCCGGTCGTCACCACGGCATCGCCGATTTCGCCGACCATGCGGACCAGCGTGCCCTTCGTCGCCGGCCGCATTGCGACCGGCTGATCGGCGGCGGCGACCTGCTTCAGCAAATGTTCGCCATCGGCATCGAGGCCGGTGATCTCGGCATCATGTTCGGCGGCAAAGCGGTGGACAAGCCATGCCCCGACGGTATCGATCCGCTCGATGCCGCTGAGATCGACGCTCGACACCTTTCCGTCATAGGCGCGCAGGCGCTCGGGCAAATCACCGATCTTCGCCAGGGACAGGCTACCGGTGAAGCGAACGACGTCGGTATCGTTGGAGAAGGCGGCCATTTCGGTCATCTATCGCCTTCTGTGATGCAATCGGGCTGGATCGGCAAGGCTCCTGCGGCGTATGGCGCGTGAATGCATCACTTTGCCGTCTATGATATGGACAAGACAATCACTTACGCGCCGACTTGGACTTCGTTCCTCGTTTGGACTGCGGCGGTCGAATCGCCTTGGCGGCTCGCCTTGCTGCCCGTCGCTGCGCTGGCGACGCTCGGTTATGTGGCAAGACTGGTAGGCCGCGCACGTCTGAAGGAATTCACGCACGCGCTCTTGCTCGGCCCGCGGCTTTCGGAAGTGGTCGCAGCCCGCGCCGCGGACCGCTTTGCCGAGCGTATCGTCGAATCGGGTGTCTATGCCGGCGCGCTCGCGCAGATCGCCGAGGATCGCGCGGCGGGCCAGCGGCTCGTGCTGGCGACGGCGTCTTATGGATTCTACGCCGAGGCGATTGCCGCGCGACTCGGCTTCGAGGCGGTGATCGCGACACAGGCCGTGCGCGAAAATGGGGCGATCCTGCCACGAATCGCCGGAGAGAATTGCTATGGGGCAGCCAAGCTGGCGATGATCGAGGCGTGGCTGGCGGGGCAGGGGATCGCCACGGGCGGATGCCGTGGTGCGCTTCTATTCGGACCATGTCTCGGACGAGCCATCGCTCGCATGGGCCGACGTCGCGATCGCGACCAACCCGCATACGCAATTGCGGGCGATGGCGTGGGAGCGAAAATGGCGAGTCGAGGATTGGGCGCGATGAGCGTCGAGACCGCGTGGGACGGGGCCATGGTCCGCCAATGGTTCGAGCGCCGCTTCGAGGCTGCCCGCAGCGACCAGGCGGTCGCGGACCGGCAAGGTCGCTCGGCTGAGGGCGACTCCGACAAGGCCGCGGCCGAGGAGTTCGTGTGCCGCGCGCTCAAAGCGGATGATTCGACGAACGATCAAACACGCTTTGCCGCACGCCTCAAGGGCCTGCTCGATCAGGACGAGTATCGCCATGCCGGCGCGCATGATGACCGCCGCTTTGAACGCGAGGTGCGCGCCTACCTCAGGAGACTGGTCAAGATGACCAAGACCAACACCGGGTTCGAAAACCGCCTGCGCTATCAGTGATCTCGCGCGATCCTAAAGCGACACGTCCACGGCGTGGATCACCAGCCCGACCAGCCCGCCGACGAGCGTGCCGTTGACGCGGATATATTGCAGGTCACGCCCGACCGCGTTCTCGAGCCGTCGCGTGATCGTGCCGGCGTCCCAGCCCTGGATCGTTTCCGATACCAGCCGCACGATCGCGTCGCCGTAATCGGCCGCCATGCCGACGACGGTCCGGCGGACGAAGCGGTTGATCGTGCGCCGCAGCTTCGGGTCGGCCTGCAGCGTGCCGCCCAATTGCCGCAGCGCATCGCCGACCGGACCGGCGAGCAGCTTGTCCGGGTTGCGCGCGATCCGCAGCATCCCGCCGCGCGCCTGTTCCCACAGCCCGTCGAGCCAGCGCTGCATCGCGGGATTGTCGATGATTTCGCCCTTCACCGCGGCGACACGCGCGCGCATCTCGGGGTCGTGGACAAGATCGTGGGCGAGCGTCGCCAGCGCCTCCTCGGCCTTGGCGCGCAAGGGGTGCTCGGGATCCTCAGCGATGCCTGTCAGCAGGCCGTTGAGCCCATCGATGATCTTGGTAGCGAGCGTCTCGTCGAGCCCGGTCCAGCGCATGAGGTTGCCGGCGCGGTCCGACACCATCTGGCGGATCACCGGCTCGTTCGCGGCGAGCAGCCGGGCACCCCATTTGACGATCCCGTCGAGCAGCGGCAGGTGGCGATCCTCGGCGATCGCCGCGGTGAGCGCCTGGCCGAGCAGCGGCGATACGTCGAGCGCGCGCAGCCGTGCGCCGATCCCGGCCTTGACCATTCCGCCCAGCCGCTGCTGATCGAACGCCTCGAGCATGTGCGTGGCGAGTCCCGCGGCGCCGCGGCGAATCCGACCGTCACCGCCGGGCGGGTTGGCGAGCCAGCGCCCCGCCGCGCCGGCGACATCGACGCGCCGCATCCGCCGCGCGACGACGCCGGGGATCAGGAAATTGTCCCGCAGGAATGCGGCGAGCGTCGTCCCGATGCGATCCTTGTTGCGCGGAATGATCGCGGTGTGCGGGATCGGCAGCCCGAGCGGATGGCGGAACAGCGCGGTCACCGCGAACCAGTCGGCGAGACCGCCGACCATCGCGGCCTCGGCGAACGATCGGACGAAGCCAAGCGCGGGATAGGTCGGCGCATAAGCACGCGTGACGAGGAAGGTCACCGCCATGACGACGAGCAACCCCCCCGCGATCCAGCGCATCCGGACAAGGCCGGCGGGCGGGGCTTCGGTAGTGCGCAGGGGGCGGGTACGGCTCATGTCGCGACCAATCCCCGAGCGGCGCGATAGTTCAAGGAGAAAGCGGCGAGCCCTTCAATCCCCCTCCCCTGAAGGAGAGGGGGATTGGTCGCGCAGATCATTCCGCCGGATGCGGTCCACCGTCCTGATAGACGATCCGCGGCGGCGTGCCGGGGAGGGCGGGGCCGCCCGGCGGGCGGTTGTCGATCAGCGGTCCGAGATCGTCGCCGGGGCGATAGGTCAGCAGGCTGCGCCGCAGATACGGCCCGACGCGCGCCTCGACCCCGACCGCAAGGCTGAACAGCGCCGGGGTGATCAGCAGCGTCAGCACGGTCGACATCGTCAACCCGCCGATCACGGTGATGCCCATCGGCACGCGCGACGATCCGTCGCCGGTCAGCGCGAGCGCGGTCGGCATCATGCCGGCGACCATAGCGACCGTGGTCATCACGATCGGCTGCGCGCGCTTGTGTCCGGCGTCGATGATCGCGGTGACCTTGTCGACGCCCTTGTTCATCTCCTCGAGCGCGAAGTCGATCAGCAGGATCGAGTTCTTGGCAACGATGCCGAGCAGCATGATGATGCCGATATAGACCGGCATCGAGATCGGCATGCCGGTCACCGCCAGGCCGATCAACCCCCCGAGCGGCGCGACCGCAAGCGATATGACGTTGACGAAGGGCGGCAGCAGGCGGCGGTAGAGCAGCACCAGCACCGCGAACAGCAGGAAGACGCCCGCGATCAGCGCGATGATGAAGTTCTGGATCAGCTCGACCTGCCACTTCGATTCGCCGAGCACGAGTTCCTTCACGCCGAGCGGCAGGGTCTTCATGATCGGCAGCCTGTGGATTTCCTCCTGCGCGGTGCCGCTGACGACGCCCGGCGCGAGGTCGGCGCCGATCGTCAGCTGGCGCTGCTGCGCGACGCGTTCGATCTTGGTCGGCCCGGCGCCGAAGCCAATATCGGCGACGACGTTGAGCGGGACTGAACCGCCGCTCGCGGTCGCGACGGGCAGGTTCTGGATCGTCGACAGCCGCTGGCGCGAATTCTGGTCCAGCGCGACGCGGATCGGGATCTGACGATCCGACAGCGAGAATTTCGCGCTGTTCTGGTCGATATCGCCAAGCGTCGCGAGGCGGATCGCGTTCGACAGCGATGCGGTCGTCACGCCCATCGTCGCGGCGAGATCCATCCGCGGCGTGATGACGAGCTCGGGCCGCTTGAGATCGCCCGAGATGCGCGGCGCGACCACGTCGGACAGCGTCGACATCTGCTGCACGATCTTGGCGCCCGTCTCGGCGAGCAATTTGGGATCGTCGCCGCCGAGCGTGACGGTCAGCGCACGGCCACCGCCGCCCCAGCCGCTCGACGAACGGAACGAGACGCGCGCATCGGGGATCAGCTGGAGTTCGGGCGCGAGCGCGCGTTCGAACTCATAACTCTTCATCTTGCGCTCGGCCTTGGGCTTGAAGATCGCGGTGACGCGACCGTTGCCGACAAAGGCGCGCGAATAGACCGATTCGACGCTCGGCTGCTTCTGCAGGAAGTCGGCGACGCGGCGCACCACCGCCTTGGTTTCGGCAAGCGTAGTGCCCGGGACCATGTCGATCTGCGCGACGCTCGAATCCGAATCGCGCAGCGGCTGGAAGGTCGAGGGGATGACCATGAACAGCGCGATCGTCGCGCCGAACGCGGTCGCGCCACCGACGACGGCCGACCAGCGGTGGAGCAAAGTCCACTTCAGGATCACCATGTAGCGGTCCATCAGCCAGCCCTCGCCATGCTTGGCCTCACCATCTGCTTTCAGGAAATAGGCGGCGAGCATCGGCGTGATGAGCCGCGCGACGGCCAGGCTCATCAGCACAGAGGCGACGACGGTGAGGCCGAAATTCTTGAAGAACTGGCCCGATACGCCCGGCATCAGGCCGACTGGCAGGAACACCGCGACGATCGCCATCGTCGTGGCAAGCACCGCGAGGCCGATCTCGTCGGCGGCGTCGATCGATGCCTGATAGGCGGATTTGCCCATCCGCATGTGCCGCACGATATTCTCGATCTCGACGATCGCATCGTCGACCAGCACACCCGCAACCAGGCTCAGCGCCATCAGCGTCATGTTGTTGAGCGTGAAGCCGAGCAGCTCCATCACCCAGAAGGTCGGGATCGCCGAGAGCGGGATGGCGAGCGCCGAGATGATCGTCGAGCGCCAGTCGCGCAGGAACAGGAAGACGATCACGACCGCAAGGAACGCGCCTTCGACCATCGCCTCCATCGCGGCGTCATATTGCGCCTTGGTGTATTTCACGCTGTCCGAGATGCGCTTGAAATGCACCTTGGGATTGCGCGCCTCGAGCGCGGCGAGCTTCTTTTCCGCCTCGTGGTAGACCGTGACGTCCGAATAGCCCTTGGCACGCTGGAAATCGAAGCTCAGCACCTGGCGGCCGTTGAGCTCGGAGGCCGAACGCTGCTCGGCATAAAGGTCCTCGACGCGGCCGAGATCGGCGACCTTGATCGTGCGACCGGTGCCGGTCGCGATCTGGACCTGGCCGAGATCATAGGCGGTCTGGGCGTTGCCGAGCACGCGGACCGATTGTTCGGAGCCGGCAAGCTGCGCGCGGCCACCCGCGGCGTTGAGGTTGACCTGGCGCAGTTGCTGGTTGACCGCGCTTGCGGTCAGCCCCTGCGAAGAGAGCTTGAGCGGATCGAGGATGACGCGGATTTCGCGGTCGACGCCGCCATTGCGGCTGACGGTGGCGAGGCCGGGAACCGACAGCAATTCCTTGGCGACATCATTGTCGATGTACCAGCTGAGCTGTTCGACCGTCATGTCGGTGGTGATCGCGGCGTAGCTCGCCAGATCCTGGCCGGTGGTGTTGGCGCGCATGATCTGCGGCTCGAGAATGCCGTCGGGCAGGTTGCTGCGGATCTGGGCGATCGCCGAGCGGACGTCCTCGACCGCACGGTCGATCGGCGTGCCGATGTTGAGCTGGACGATCGTTTGCGATTCGCCTTCGGTCACGGTCGAGTCGATCTCGTCGATGCCCTGGAGCGAGCGGACCGCTGCCTCGACGCGCTGCGTAACCTGCGTCTCCAGCTCGGTCGGCGCGGCGCCGGGCTGCGTGATGTCGATGATGACGACCGGAAAATCGATGTCGGGCTGGTTGTTGACGTCGAGCCGCGTGAAGCTGACGATCCCGGCGATCGTCAGCATGAAGAACAGCACGATCGACGGAACCGGGTTGCGGATCGACCAGGCCGAGATGTTCCGGAAGTTCATCGACCTACCTCTTGTTCGCCATATCCGCCGTCACCAGCGTTGGCTTGACCTTCTGTCCGGCATTCAGGAACGCGCCGGCCGATTGCACCACCTTCTCGGTGCCGTTGAGACCGTCGGTAATCGCCACGCCGCTGTCGGACACTTCACCCACCTTGATCGCACGCCTGACGAGCTTGTCGTCCGGACCAACGACATACACGTAATTTCCCTTGTCGTCGCTCTGGATTGCGGCGTTGGGGAGTTCGGGAACGTTGGTCGTCCCTGCGACGATCGCCGCCGAGGCGAAGCCGCCGGGGCGAAGCGCGGGATCGTAGTTGAGCGCGATGCGGGCAATGCCCTGGCGCGTCGTCGGGTCGATCACGGGGGAGACCTGCCACACTTCACCGGTGAACACCGTGGCGCCGCCGACCGGGGTGACACGCGCCTGCGATCCGACATGCAGCCCGCGCAGATCGTTCTCGCTGACCTGGGCGCGCAGCTCGAGCTGGCCGCCCTCGGCCATGCGGAACAGCACGCCAGCGCCGGCGCTGACCACCTGGCCCGCTTCGACGCTGCGCGTGAGCACCAGCCCGCGCGCAGGCGCCCGCACGTCGAGCCGCCCGTTGCTGGCCTGCTGCTGCGCAAGCTGCGCCTGCGCGACCTTGACGCGCGCCGCAGCGGCATCGCGGGTCGCGGTCTTGGTCTCGATATCGGCGCGCGAGATGAAGCCGCGCGACACAAGCTGCTTGGCGCGGTCGAGCTCGGACTGGGCGAGCGTCGCATCGGCCTGCGAGACGTTGATCTGGGCGGCCAGCGAAGCGGCGGTCTGCGTCTGGACCGAGCGATCGACCTGCGCGAGGACCTGGCCCTTTTCGACCCACTGGCCCGGCTCGACCAGCACGCGCGTGACGATGCCGCCTTCGCCCGAAACGCCGATCGGCATCTCGCGCCGTGCGGCGAGCGAACCCGTCGCGGTAACGGTGCGCGCCACCGCCGACCGGCCCGGGACGACGACCGAGACGAGCGGGAGCTGCTCCGTCGCCTTTTGCGGTGCGGCAGCGCGATGGCCGAAAAAGACATAGCCGAGGATCACGATCGCGAGCACAGCGATCGCGATCCCCACGATCAGCCGCCGCCGCGGCGCGCGCGGTGCAGGCTCGCCGGGCAGCGCGATGACGTCTTCCGTACCGATCGTCCGCGTCTCATATTGCATCTGCGTCATATCCCCGACCTTTTGGCCCGACCCCTCGGCTCGACCCGGTAGGTCTCGCCTAGCGCCGCCGACCCGAGCCGACGACCCTCTTCCGTCACTGTGTTATCGAAATACATCACCGACCTCAAGGGGGCCGCCACATGAGCAGGTCAATGCCGCGATTCGCCACGTTTCGCAACAAGATCACACCGCCTCGCGGCAACATCGTTTCGCGCTGCAGCACGATCGCGACATGAATCGCGAGGTCGCGCGAAATAGGCGGGGGCGGTGGCGCTTTGGCAACACCGTGGCATCCGGTCCGCATCGTTCATCGCCCGTTGCCACAATAGCTGTCACAGCACCGGGCAGGGGGCCGACCGGCTCCGATCACCGGGAGTATGATATGCGTTCGACCTTCCTTCGTCTCGCGCCTGCCCTGATCCTCGCCGCCGGCGCCGCCTCGGCACAGACCGCGCCGGCCGTGCCGACCGTCCTCGCCGACGGCACGCTGCTCGACATTTCGGCCGAGGGCCGGACCAGCCGCGTGCCCGACGTCGCGACGATCCGCGCCGGCGTGATGACCCAGGGGCAGACGGCCGCTGCGGCGCTTGGCGACAATGCTGGCCGGATGGCGCGCGTGCTTGCTGCGTTGAAACAGGCGGGTGTGGCGGCGCGCGACATTCGGACCGCCAACGTGTCGCTCAGCCCGCAATATCGCTATGCCGACGGCCAGGCGCCCGTGGTGACCGGCTATCAGGCGTCGAACAGCGTCGCGATCCGCTTCCGCGACGTGGCCAAGTCGGGCGCGATCCTCGACGCGCTCGTCGCGCAGGGCGCCAACCAGATCGACGGCCCGAGCCTGTCGCTCGACCAGCCCGACGCCGCGCTCGACGAAGCGCGCATTTCGGCGGTCAAGATCGCGACGGCCCGCGCGCAGCTTTACGCCAAGGCGGCAGGGATGAGCGTGGTGCGAGTCGTGTCGATCACCGAGAGCGGCGCGAACGATGGCGGCGCGCAACCGCCGATGGTGTTCATGGCGCGCGCCAAGGCGGCGCCGTCGACCGAGATCAGCGCCGGCGAGACCGACGTATCGGTGACACTCGCGGTGCGCTTCCTGCTGAAATGACAAATGGGCCGCCGGGAATGCTCCCGGCGGCCCATTTGGCAGTCTGTCGCTAGGTTTAGCGGACAGTACCGCGACGGATCAGATTGACGATCGCCAGCAGGATGATTGCACCGATCAGCGAATACAGGAACGTCGTGATAGTTACGACCTGGTTGATCCCGGCGCCAAACAGGAACGACGCGATCACCGATCCAATAATGCCGACGACGATATTCAGGATGATGCCCTGCTGACCATCGGTCCGCATCACCATGCTGGCAAGCCAACCACAGACGCCACCGACTACAAGCCAAACAATGAGACCGATCATCTTACCCTCCATTTGCCCGGGTGCATCCGGGATACGGAGGTAAGACTCACGACTGGCAAACTTTGTTCCGGGGCCGGTTCGAGCCGATCTGCAATCGCTCAATATTTTTGCTGGCGCTCGTAGAGCGACTTGTAATGCTGGATCCGCGTGACGCGCAGACCGGGCATACCCGAGCGATCGATCGCACGCTGCCAGCCGGCGAATTCCTCGACCGTCAGGCCATAGCGTTCGCATACTTCATCGACCGTCAGCAGGCCGCCATTGACCGCCGCCACGACCTCCGCCTTGCGGCGCACAACCCAGCGCGTCGTCTCGGGCGGGGGAAGCGATTCGAGCGTCAGCGGCTCTCCGAGCGGTCCGATCACCTTGGCTGGGCGGATCTTCTGGTTTTCGATCATCGTTGAAACCTCGTGTGGGGCGGGGGACCCCGTCATCTCAGTAACGGCTTTACGCCGGCGGACTTGAACGCCGGCTAAAGCGGCTCGGTAAACAACATCTTCATTCCTGTGCCCCGCTGGCCGGGCGTGCGATCAGTTGTGCAACAGCCAGGTTAAAGCAGCCGTGCACGGGGGCGAACCAGTCGGGCATGCTGTGCACGGGGGGAAGATGCGCCTGAATCATCGCCGTCGGGCTTGCCGCCTGGCGCGCCGCGACTCCGACCATCAGCACGGCCAGGTCGGGCGGGAGCGCCGCGACGGTGGCGTCGGCTTCAAATCGGGCGAAATTCAGGTCCACGCAGCACATCCGATTGCGGTTAGAAGGGACGCTGTACAGGCAAGGTCCTAAAGGGCAGGTAAAGCCGCTGGAGATCTTTTCGATACTTTTGCATCGCGGCGGGCGAACGCCTATCTGGCGGGGCATGGATACAGGTGAATTTCAGTTGGGCTCCGATCTGGCGGGCAAGCGCATCGTCGTCGCGATGTCGGGCGGGGTCGACAGTTCGGTCGTTGCAGCGCTTGCCGCGCGGACCGGGGCAGAGACGATCGGCATCACGCTCCAGCTGTACGATCATGGCGAGGCGGTCGGGCGTGCGGGCTCGTGCTGCGCCGGGCGCGACATCCGCGATGCGCGGAGTGTTTGCGACAGACTCGGCATCGCGCATTATGTGTTCGATCATGAATCGCGCTTCCGCGACCAGGTGATCGATCGTTTCGCCGACGATTATCTCGCCGGGCGCACGCCGATTCCCTGCATCCAGTGCAATATGGGGCCGAAATTCACCGACCTGCTCGCCGCCGCGCGCGATCTCGGCGCGGACTGCCTTGCCACCGGGCATTATGTGCGCCGAGTCGAAGGGCCGGACAGTGCCGAACTCCACCGCGCCGCCGACCCGGCGCGCGACCAGAGCTATTTCCTGTTCGCGACGACGCAGGCGCAACTCGATTATCTGCGCTTTCCGCTCGGCGCGATGCCCAAGCCGCGCGTCCGCGAACTGGCGGCCGAACTGGGCCTGGCCGTGGCGGGCAAGCCCGACAGCCAGGACATCTGCTTCGTGCCGGACGGTGATTACGCCTCGCTCGTCAAGAAACTGCGGCCCGATGCCGATACCAGCGGCGAGATCGTCGATGAGACCGGGCGTGTGCTCGGCAGGCATCGCGGGCTGATCCACTTCACCGTCGGCCAGCGCCGCGGGCTCGAGATCGGTGGGACACCCGAGCCGCTCTACGTCATCCGCCTCGATGCCGCGGCGAAGCGCGTCGTGGTGGGACCGAAGGCTGCGCTGGGCGTAAGCGCGGCGCGGCTGAGCGGGGTCAACTGGCTCGCGGGAGACTATCGCGGGCCGATGACCGCCAAAGTGCGCTCGCTCGCCAAGCCGGTCGCGGCGCATTTCGATGGCGATCGCGTGGTCTTCGACGCGCCCGAATATGGCGTCGCGCCCGGGCAAGCGACCGTGCTCTATGCCGGCGAGCGGGTACTCGGCGGCGGTTGGATCGAGGAGACGCGGAGCGCGCTGGTCGCGGCGTAAGCGTGTCGGGTGCGGCAGGACTCCGGGTGGAGGGCCGGGGTGCGAGCGATGTCCAGTGTCAGCACTGCGGATGTCGCGTGTTGGCGGTGAGGCGCCGTAGGCCTACTCGGCTCGTACAGGTCCGTGACGCCCCCCTGCACGCTGTGGCACGCACAAGATCAGAAGGACGATTGCTACCACGAGGCAGCCTGTCGCGAGGGGGCGACTGAACTCCAAACCGCCCTTTGCGACGGGTTTGTCGAGAAAGTCTCCCACGGTTGCGCCAAGCGGCCGCGTGAGAATGAAGGCGGCCCAGAAGAGGAGAACTCGCGAGGTCCCGGTCGTGAAATACAGCACGCCCAATGCAGCGAGCGCTGCGCCGAACAGCAAGGCCGCTCCCGAATACCCCAGCGTGCAATCCGCCACCCAGTCCCCCAAGGCGGTGCCGAGCGTTTGCGAAAAGGTGATGGTGATCCAATAGAACGTCTCGGCGCGGGCGTTGTCGATTGCATCAACATCCACCGTACCGACGGTACGATACCAACTCAAAAGACAGGCAAAGACCAGGCTCAACAGCAGGACGGAGCCACCCGGATAGCCCAGGCCGATGGAGCGTGTCGCAAAATCGGCAAGCGTCGTTCCAGCGGTCGTGGATGCGATGATCGTCGCCCAATACAACCACGGGTTGAACCGACGCGCGCGGATCTGAAACCAGACAAAGACTATCAGCAATACGCCAAAAATGGCGGTGCCGACGAGGTAGCCGTTCAACCCCCCGCTGCCGGCAGTCGGCGTCGTCTCGCCCAACCAACTCATGCTGACGGCGTCCCCGCCGGTCTCGCCGAGCGTCGTCGCAAGAATCTTTATGATCCAGAATGCCAGCGTTACTGCCGGGACTTTGCTCACCCCGGTGATTGGCTTTCCCATCTCGACACCCTCCCACGGACCCCGCGCCGCTGGCGCTATCAGCCGGTAGCCGAAGGGCCGCAAGGGATCGTTTCGGCCCGGCGGTTCCCCGGCGCGCTAGCGGAGGGTTTCCTGCCGGGCCCTGTCGCGCTGGGGTTCGAACTAGAGCGGCGCACATCGGGTGGTTCGTCGACGATCTGGTTCAGCGCGCCGCTTCGTCGATCGCGGACCGTGGCTTCCCTTCGTGCGGCTTCGCCGATAGGCTCGCGGGATGTTGCTGATTGTTGGAACCGTTCGTTTGCCGGCCCAAAAAATGGATGCCGCTCGCCCGGTCATGAAGCGTATGGCCGATGCCAGTCGCGCGGAGGAAGGCTGCGTCGAATATAGCTATGCGGAAGACGTGTTCGACCCGGCCTCATCCACGTGAAAGAGATGTGGACCGATCAGGCCGCCCTGGATCGTCACTTCGCTTCGACGCACATTGCCGAGTGGCGTGCGGGGTGGCCCAGCCTCGGCATCGGTGACCGAAACCTGCTGGTCTATGACCTTCCAGAACCACGCAGCACCTAGCTCCCTTCGCAATCGAGGCGGAATCGGGGAGCGGGGGAGGTCCTTAGACAATCGACCGCTGTCGCGCGGCGCGTTCGGGGGTCTCACGTTCGAGCGAGCACTCGAGGTCATATGGCGGTATCATGGCAGGGCCTCGGCTCTGCACGCGGGAGCATAAGCGGCCGTCGATGATGAGCTGCTATAGCATGCATGCCGCCTCAACCGAGGAAGAACGTGCCCTCCATCACCGTGACGCACGATCCGCCGAGCACGACGCGATTGGCGTCGAGCCGACAGGTCAGATGTCCGCCGCGCGCGCTTGCCTGATAGGCGGTGAAGCGATCGCGGCCGAGGCGGGCCGCCCAGTAGGGTGTCATCACGGCATGAGCGGAACCCGTCACCGGATCCTCGTCGATCCCGGCACCGGGGGCGAAGACGCGGCTGATGACGTCGGTGTCGTCGCCGGGCGCGGTAACGATCGTCAGTACGTCGACCTCGGCATCGGCGCCCGCTGCAGGGTCGGCGCCCGACGGACGGCCGAGCAGCCGAAAATCAGGATCGAGCGCGCGGATCTGGTCGGCGTGCTCGAGCACGATCAGAGCATAGCGATGCGGGTGCCACAGCGTCTCGACCGCCGAGTCGAGCCCGAGCCCCGCGACGATGTGCGGCAGCGGCTTGGGGGCAGGGGCCCAGGCCGGCAGGGCAAGCTCGTAACTGTCGCCCGCGCGCATAACGGTCAGGATTCCGGCTTTACGCGTGCGAAAGGTGACCGCGTCGCGCTCGGGGTCGCTCGACAGCACGAAATGCCCGCTCGCCAGCGTGGCATGGCCGCACAGCACGACCTCGTTGGTCGGTGTGAACCAGCGCAGCTCGAAATCGGCATCGCCGCTTGCGTCGGGCAGGATGAAGGCGGTTTCGCTGAGGTTGTTCTCGGCGGCGATCGCCTGGAGCACCGCATCGTCGAGCCAGGCGGCAAGCGGCATTACCGCTGCCGGATTGCCCTTGAAGGCTTCGCTGGCGAAGGCGTCGATTTGAACGATCGGCAGTCTCATGCGCGCTTCCCGAACCAGTGAGGGGTGACGTCGGCCTCGACCAGCGGGTTGTCGGTATCGACATGCCCCTCGGGGTCGAGATGGATCAGAAGTTCGACCTTGGGAAAGGCCTGGCGCAGCGCACGTTCGACGCCTTCGACCACGACATGCGCCTGCGCCACGGTGATGTCGCGCGCCACCTCCATGTGGAACTGCGCGAAATCGTGCGAGCCCGAATGGCGTGTCCGGAAATCGTGGATGCCCTTGATGCCAGGCTGGCGCGCGGCGACTTCGATGAAGTCGCGGCGCATGTCCTCGGGCCATTCCTTGTCCATCAGCTGGTCGATCGCGCTCGACGAGGCGCGGAACGCCCCGAAGGCGAGCCAGAGCGCGATGATGATGCCGAAGATCGGGTCGGCTTTGTGCCAGCCGAGATACTGGTCGAGGACCAGCGCGACGATCACCGAGCCGTTGAGCAGCACGTCGGATTGGTAATGGACGTTGTCGGCAACGATCGCGACCGAGCCGGTGCGCCGGATGACGCTGCGCTGATAGGCGAGCAGCACGATCGTCGCCACGATCGCGATAATCGATACGCCGATGCCGAATTCCGCGCCCTGCGTCGGCTCGTCGCTGCCGAACGCCATCACCGCGCGCCACGCGATGCCGGCGGCCGACGCGGTGATCAGCATGACCTGGAAGAGCGCTGCCAACGCCTCCGCCTTGCCATGCCCGAAGCGATGGTCATGGTCGGCCGGCTGCGCGGCGAGGCGCACACCATACAGCGTGACAAGGCTGGCGAGCAGATCGAGTCCCGAATCGGCGAGGCTGCCGAGCATCGCGACCGAGCCCGTCGACCAGGCGGCATAGGTTTTGAGCGCGATCAGGCCACACGCCATTGCCACGCTGGCGAGCGCGGCGCGGACGGTATGTGGGATGGCGCGGCGCTGGTCTTCGGTCATGGGTAGAGCAGTCCTTCGCTCCAGCCCACCGAATCACCCGAGCCCGTGCGGGTGAAGACGCGGCGCTCGTGGAGCCGATGGGCGCGGTCCTGCCAGAATTCGATCACCTTTGGGGTGACACGATAGCCGCCCCAGAACGGCGGGCGTGGCACGTCCTGGCCTTCGAACTTCGCCTGGATCTCGGCGAAGCGCGCCTCGAAGGTCGCGCGATTCTCGAGCGGGCGCGACTGGTCCGAGGCCCAGGCGCCGAGCTGCGAATCACGACCGCGGCTGGCGAAATAGGCGTCGGATTCGGCATCGGTGGCGCGTGCGACGCTCCCCTCGATGCGGATCTGGCGGCGTTGCGATTTCCAGTGGAACATCAAGGCGACGTTCGGATTGGCATCGAGCTCGCCGGCTTTGCGGCTGCCGCGGTTGGTGTAGAAGACGAAGCCGTCTGGTCCATGGCCCTTGAGCAGCACCATCCGCGAGGACGGGCGCCCGTCCGCATCGGCGGTGGCGAGCGCCATCGCATTGCTATCGTTGATTTCGCTCGTGCGCGCCTCGGCGTACCACGTGTCGAACAGCTGGAAGGGATCATCGGCCATCGCTGCGCTTTACGATCGCGGGGCGGCGCTGTCGAGAAAGCGGAACGACTTCGATGCTGAAGGATTGTTGCGCTATCGAATCGGCTTCGTAATGAAGGACCTAAACGCATGGCCGCACGCGCGTATTGGCAGGGGCAGATCCGGCTCGCCTTGGTCTCGATCCCGGTCGAGATCTATTCGGCGACCAAATCGGGCGCGGCGGTGAGCTTCAAGCAGATCCACGAGCCGACCGGCAAGCCGATCCACTATGAGAAGGTCGTCACCGGAGTCGGCCCGGTCGATGTCGACGAGATCATGAAGGGCTTCGAATTCGAGAAGGGCGAATATGTCCTGCTCGAACAGGACGAGATCGACGCGGTGAAGCTCGAATCGAAGAAGACGCTCGAGCTGACGCAGTTCGTCGATGCGAGCGAGATCGACGTTCTCTATTACGAGAAGCCCTATTTCGTCGTGCCAGCCGACGATCTGGCCGAAGAGGCGTTCATCGTGCTGCGCGAGGCGCTGCGGCGGACCAAGAAGGTCGGGCTCGGGCAACTCGCAATGCGCGGGCGCGAATATGTCGTGAGCCTGAAACCGTGTGGGCGCGGGATGGTGCTCGAGACGCTGCGCTATGCCGACGAGGTCAACAAGGCGCAGGGCTATTTCCGCGACATCGCCGATGCGACGCCCGATGCCGACCTGATGGATCTCGCCGAGGCGCTGATCGAGAAAAAGTCGGGCGCGTTCCATCCGCAGGATTTTCACGATCGCTATGTCGATGCGCTGAAGGATCTGGTCGAGCGCAAGCGCAAGGCCAAGGGCGGCAAGATCATCGAGGAGAAGGATGACGGTAAGCCGGTCAAGGGATCGAACGTCGTCGATCTGATGGCGGCGCTGCGCAAGTCGATGGGGTCGGCCGCGCCGGCCAAGGCGGCGGAGAAGCCCGCGGCGGCGAAGAAGACCCCGGCCAAGAAAGCGCCCGCGAAAAGCGCACCCGCCAAGAGCGCGCCGGCGAAGAAGCGTGCTTGAGCTGCTTCTTCCTCCCCTCCCTGGAAGGGAGGGGCCGGGGGTGGCTTGCGCGGAAATGGGCAGTTCGTTCGATAACGGGCCGACCCACCCGCTGACCCCTCCCTTCCAGGGAGGGGAGGCATGAGCATCGACCCGCTCGCCAAATACAACGCCAAGCGCGACTTCGCGAAGACCGCGGAGCCCGCTGGCACGCTCGATCCCGGCCATGGCAACCGTTTCATCGTGCAGAAGCACGATGCCTCGCGGCTCCACTGGGATTTCCGCCTCGAGGTCGACGGCGTCCTCAAGAGCTGGGCGGTGACGCGCGGCCCGAGCATCGATCCCGACCAGAAGCGGCTCGCCGTCCGCACCGAGGACCACCCGCTGTCCTACGCCGATTTCGAGGGCACGATCCCGCAGGGCGAATATGGCGGCGGCACGGTGATGCTGTGGGACAGTGGCACCTGGTCGCCGATCGCAGGCAAGAGCGCGAAGGATATCGAACAGGGCCACCTCCACTTCGTGCTCGAGGGCGAGCGGATGAAGGGCGAGTGGATGCTCATCCGCCTGAAACCGCGCGGCAAGGAGAAGGGCGAGAACTGGCTGTTGCGCAAGGTGAGCGATGCCGAAGCGGGCGGGACCGATGCGCTGGTCGAGACCGGGCTGACGAGTGTCGCGACCGGGCGGACGATGGCGGAGATCGCCGAGGGGAAGAAACCGTCGCCCCGGCGTAGGCCGGGGCTGGCCCGCATCAGTGAGAAGCCGGCGGCGCGTCCGCGGTCCAGGGGCCCCGACCTGCGCCGGGGCGACGGTACGTTTCAGGAGCCGCAGCTGTGCACGCTGGTCGACTCCGTCCCGAGCGGAAACCAGTGGCTGCACGAGGTGAAGTATGACGGCTATCGCGCGCTGATCGCGGTCGCCAAGGGTAAGGCCACGGTCTTCACCCGCTCCGGGCTCGACTGGACCGACAAATTTCAGGACATCGCCGACGCCGTCGCCAAGCTTCCCGTCAAGACCGCGCTGCTCGACGGCGAGATCGTCGCGTTCAAGGACGGCAAGCCCGATTTCTCGACGCTGAAGAACGCCATTTCGAGCGGCGGCGAGATGACCTTCTTCGCCTTCGACCTGCTCCAGCTCGACGGCGAGGATCTGACCGGCCTCGCCAACATCGCGCGGAAGGAACGGCTCGAGCCGTTGATCGACGGCAAGGACGCGCGCGTCCAATATTCGCAGCATATCATCGGCCAGGGCGAGCAACTGTTCGAGACGATGTGCCGCGAGGGCTATGAAGGCGTTGTGTCGAAGCGTGCCGATGCGCCGTATCGCGGCAAGCGGACGCAGGCGTGGCTCAAGATCAAATGTACGCACCGCCAGGAATTCGTCATCGTCGGCTGGACGACGAGCGCGAAATCGCGCGGCTTCGCCTCGCTTCTGCTCGGGCTCAACGGGCCGGACGGGCTGGTCTATGCAGGAAAGGTTGGGACAGGGTTCAGCACCGACCTGATGGTCGAGCTGCGCGAGCGGCTCGGCACGATCGAGCGCAAGACTCCGACGGTAAAGGCGCCTCGGGCGGCGGTCCGTGGGGCCCATTGGGTCACGCCCGAACTCGTCGCCGAAGTCGCTTATGCCGAGACCACGCCCGACGGCGTGCTGCGCCATTCGAGCTTCCTCGGGCTGCGCGAGGACAAGGCGGCGGATGAGGTCGTCGCCGAAACGCCGGTGGCGGTCGACGCGCCCGAAATCCACATCAAGGTCAGCAGTCGCGACCGCGTGATTTTCCCCGAATCGGACGTCACCAAGGGCGAACTCGCCGACTATTATGCGCAAGTGTCCGCCATCATGCTGCCCTTCGCCGGCAACCGTCCGATCAGCCTGGTGCGCTGCCCGCAAGGCCGCGCGAAAGCTTGCTTCTTCCAGAAGCACGACGCCGGCAGCTTCAAGGGCGACCACGTCCACAAGGTCCCGATCAAGGAGAAGGATGGGTCGAGCGAGGACTATCTCTACGTCGACGATGCCGACGGGCTCGTCGCTTGCGTCCAGATGGGGACGATTGAATTCCACGGCTGGGGCTCGTCGGTCGGCAGCCTCGAACAGCCCGACCGGATGGTGTTCGATCTCGATCCCGACGAGGAGCTTGGCTTCGACGTGGTGAAGACGGCCGCGGCGGACCTCAAGGAGCATCTCGCCGAACTCGGGCTCGTGAGTTTCGCGATGCTGTCGGGCGGGAAGGGCGTGCATGTCGTCGTGCCGCTCACCCCGCAGGCCGAATGGCCGGCGGTCAAGGATTTCGCCGAACGCTTCGCGCGCGCGCTGGGGGAGGCCGAACCCGATCGCTTCTTGGCGACGATGTCCAAGGCCAAGCGCAAGGGCAGAATCTTCATCGACTGGCTGCGCAACCAGCGCGGCAGCACCGCGGTGCTGCCCTACGTTGCGCGCGCACGCGCCGGCGCGCCGGTCGCGGCACCCGTTTCGTGGACCGAGCTGCGCGAGATCGATACGGCAGCGCGCTGGAGCGTGCGCGATGCGGCCGAGCTGATTGCGCGCGCCGGCTCTCGCGATCTCGCCGGATGGGGCGTTGCCGACCAGGTTTTGCCCGATCTGTGATCTTAATCCGTCTTAGCCGGTTGCACCTGCGAAGCGATTGTGGCCATGTCGCTTCCGCTGTTTTGGGGATTTGACACATTCGATGGCTACGGTTGCCGCGCCCTCGTTGCTCGATCCCGCCACGCATGCCGCGCGCTGGATCGCCGACTATCGCGCCCGCGCGATAAAGGGCGACGTTCTCGCCGCCGATGCCGACCCGGCGTGGACCGCGATGTTCGAGGAACTCGCTGCGGTCGCCGGCGACGATCTGGGCCAGGCGCGCGAGCGGGTGCAGCGCCACGCCGAGGACATCGGCACGGGCTTCCGCATCATCGGCGAAAGCGAGGAGCGGCCCTGGCCGCTCTCGCCCGTCCCACTGCTGATCGACGCCGAGGAATGGCGCACGATCGAGGCCGGCATCGTCCAGCGCGCCGATCTGCTCGAGACCGTGATCGGCGATCTCTACGGCGACGCGACGCTCGTCGCGCGCGGCCTGATCCCGGCGGCATTGGTCGGCGGGTCGCCCTTCTTCCTGCGGCCGATGGCGGGGCTGGTGCCGCCGGGCGGGCACCACCTCCAGTTCATTGCGGTCGATCTCGGCCGCGGGCCGATCGGCGAATGGCGCGTCCTGGCGGATCATCTGCGCAGTCCTGCGGGCGCGGGCTATGCGCTCGAGAACCGGCTCGCGATCGCGCGGACCTTGGGCGGGCTGCAGTCGCGGCTCAACGTCCAGCGCCACGCGCCGTTCTTCGCGGCGTTCCGCGACGGTCTTGCCGCCGCCTGCCGCCGGGTCGAGCCGCGGATCGGGCTGCTAACCCCCGGCCGCTACAGCGCGAGCTATGCCGAACAGGCACATCTCGCGCGCTATCTCGGCTTCCTGCTGGTCGAGGGCGCCGATCTCGCCGCGCTCGAGGACAAGCTCTACATCCGCACGATCGACGGGATGAAGCGCGTCGATGCGCTGTGGCACCGCATCGACCCGCGACTGCTCGATCCGCTGGCGTTCGATTCGCATTCGCATATCGGCGTCGCCGGCCTGATCGACGCGGCGGCGGCGGGCAATGTCGTGATCGCCAACGTACCGGGCGCGGGCGTGCTCGAATCGGCGGCGTTCGGCGCGTTCCTGCCCGCGCTGGCGACGCGGCTGCTCGGCGCCGACCTGATCCTCCCCAATATCGCAACCTGGTGGTGCGGGCAGGACCGCGCACGCAGCGAGGTGATCGACGATTTCGACCGGATGCTGATCGGACCCGCTTTCGGCGTCGCGCCGCTCGGCCTGCCCGGCGGCGTTGCGATGCATGGCGCCGATATCACCGGCGCGGCGCGCGAGGCATTGCTCGACGACATGGCGCGCCGCCCGCAGGATTATGTCGGGCAGGAGATCGTCCAGCTGTCGACCATGCCGGTGGTAACCGACGCCGGCCTCGCTGCGCGGCCGTTCACCCTGCGCGTGTTTGCGGCGCGCGGGGCCGACGGCGGCTGGACCGTGCTGCCCGGCGGCTTTGCCCGAATCGGCGAACATCCCGATCCGCGCGCGGCGGTGATGGGCGAGGGGAGCTGGTCGGCCGATGTCGCGATCTACGGCGCCGAGACGGTCGCGCCGGTATCGCTGCTGCCGCCCGCCGACACGATCCATGTCCGGCGCAACCCAGGGACCTTGCCAAGCCGCGTCGCCGACAATTTCTTCTGGCTCGGCCGCTATCTCGAACGCGGCGAGGCGTTGCTCGGCATCGTCCGCGTGATGCTCGGCAATTCGATCGACGCCGATGCCGGCGCCGCGCTCTCGGCCGAGACCGTCGGGCGGCTCGTCGGGCTGGTGATCAATGGCGGTGCCGCGCCGCACCCCGCGACGCTGCGCCGCGCCGATCTTGCCGCGCTCGCGCGCACCGCGATGGAGGATGCCGGCTGGCACAGCGTTCGCACGATCAACCGGCTCGCGCGCGGGATCGGGCAGGGCTCGCGCGATCGGTTGGCGGCAGATGTCGTGCGGCTGCTCGATGCGCCTTATCCGAGCAAGGGCGGGATGCTCGATCGCGCCGGGTCGCTGCAGCGGCGCTATGCCGCGCTGTCGGGGCTCTCGGCCGAGCATATGGGGCGGACCGCGGCGTGGCGTTTCCACGATCTCGGCCGCCGGCTCGAGCGTGCGCTGAGCGTCACGCGCGCGGTCCGCGCGTTTGGCATGGCGCAGGCGAGCGTCGATGATCTGTCGACCTTGCTCGACCTCGCCGATAGCCAGATCAGCTATCGCCAGCGCTATCTGACCGGAATCGCGCGCGTGCCTGTCGTCGATCTCGTCGCGCTCGATCCGGGCAACCCGCGCTCGCTCGCGTTCCAGATCTGCCGGATCTGCGAGCATCTCATAAGCCTCCCTGTGCTCGAAGATGACGGGATGGAGGAACCGCAGCAGATCCAGGGCACCGTCCTCCACGCGATCGTCTCGACCGCGACGGCGGCGGGGCTCGACGCCGACATTCTCGGCGATGTCGAGCGGCGGCTGTTCCAATTGTCCGAGGCGGTGGCGCGGCGCTACTTCCTTCAGGGCGCCGAGCCGCTGCGCGCGGCCGGGATGACGCTGGCATGAGGTGCGTGATGCGCTCCGTTCGGGTGTCTCCCCTCCCTGGAAGGGAGGGGCTGGGGGTGGGTCGGTCTAATGCGAGCGTCGACCTCTCAACGGGCCGACCCACCCCCAACCCCTCCCTTCCAGGGAGGGGAGGAAAGTAATGATCTACAACATCCGCCACGTAACGCACTTCGATTACGGCGCACGCGTCAAGTTCGCCCGCTGCAATCTCCGGCTCAAGCCGATCCATTGGTCGGGCCAGAACCTGCTCGACTATAAACTGACGATCTCGCCCTCGGGCCGCGTCGCCCCGGCGCGCGCCGAGGCGGGGCTCGCCAATGTCATGCGGATGGTGGTCGAGCAGCCGGTCCGCCATCTGACGATCGAGAGCGTGTCGCGGATCGAGATCGACCGCCCGGTGCCGATGCCGTCGAACGGCTCGCCGGCGCTGCGCGATATCGCCAGCGCCGCGCGGTCGAGCCGCGATCCGTCGCCGGCGGGACCCGCCGCCTATCTGTTCCCGTCGCCGCTGATCCCGCTCGACCGCGACATCGCCGAATGGTGTGCCGCCGATCTGCACCCCGATCGCCCCGCGCTCGACGCCGCGATCGCGCTGGCGCAGCGGATCCAGCACGATTTCGCCTTCGATGCCGAGGCGACATTGGTCGATACCTCGCCGCACGAGGCGTTCATGAAGCGTGGCGGGGTGTGCCAGGACTTTGCGCAGATCATGATCACGGGGTTGCGCGCCGCCGGACTGCCCGCGGCCTATGCCTCGGGCTATATCCGCACGATCCCGCCCCCCGGCCAGGCGCGCCTGGTCGGCGCGGATGCGACGCACGCCTGGGTCCTGCTGTGGTGTGGCGCAGAGCTCGGCTGGGTCGGGGTCGATCCGACCAACGGCATCTGGATGGCGGGCGATCATATCGTCATGGCGATCGGCCGAGATTATGGCGAGATCGCGCCGATCGACGGAGTCGTGCTCGGGTCGGGCGCGCAGAAGATGGACGTCAGCGTCGATGTCGCGCCGGTCCTTGAGGCGGCGGCGTAACGAACGGCGTTTGCACTCAGGCGAGCTATACCCCAGATAGGCCGCACTGAATCTCTTCCAGACTACCGGGGACTTTTGTGGCCGATCCATATACAACGCTGGGCGTGGCGCGGACCGCGTCCGAGGCCGATATCAAGAAGGCGTATCGCAAGCTCGCAAAAGAGCTGCATCCCGACAAGAACAAGGACAATCCCAAGGCGAGCGAGCGCTTCAGCACCGTGACGCAAGCCTATGATCTGCTCAACGACAAGGACAAGCGCGCGCGCTTCGATCGCGGCGAGATCGACGGCGACGGCAACCCCGCCGCGCCGTTCGGCTTTGGCGCGGGCGGGGGGAATCCCGGAGGGTTCCGACCCGGACCGGGCGGCGGCGGCTTCCAGGCCGATGGGCCCGACCTCAGCGACATCTTCGAAAATATGTTCGCAGGCGGCGGCGGCGGTGGCCGCGGCGGTTTTGCGGGCGGGTTCGGCGGTTTCGGGCGGCGCGAGCAGCCCAAGGGCGGCAACGTCCTCTATAAGCTCGACGTCCCCTTCATCGACGCGGTTGCCGCCAAGCCCCAGCGCATCACGCTCGGCGACAGCAAGACGATCGATCTCAAGCTTCCGGCGGGGCTGGAGAGCGGCGCGCAGGTGCGGCTCGCGGGCAAGGGGCAGCCCGGACCGGGGGGGCACGGCGATGGCATCGTGACGATCAACGTGTTGCCGCATCGCTTCTTCGAGCGTGTCGGCGACGATGTCCGGCTCGATCTGCCTGTCAGCCTCGCCGAAGCGGTGCTCGGCGCGAGTGTCCGCGTGCCGACGGCGGAGGGCGCGGTGATGCTGACGGTCCCGAAGGGCTCGAGCTCGGGAAAGACGCTGCGGCTGCGCGGCCGCGGTTTCCACCGCAAGGATGGCACGCGCGGCGACCAGCTCGTGACGCTGATGGTCGATCTGCCCGCCGACGATGCGGCGCTGACAGAATTTGTCGAAGGCTGGAAAGACAGTGACGGACGGAACCCGCGGGCAGGGATGGACGTCTGACTGTTTTAACCGGAGCTTAACGCTTGAGTCAGCTTTCCCCCGCCTCGCCCGAAGTCCGCGCCGCCCGTGGCGAGGCGGGTGTTTCCCCCGACGACGTACCGCCCGCCGCACGGCTCCCGGCGCGTGCCTGGCAGATCCTGCGCCGCGTCCTGATCGGCGTGTTCTCGGACGGATTCATCCACGCCGGTAACCTGGCCTATCTCGCGCTGGTGACCGTCTTTCCGTTCTTCATCCTGGCGGCCGCGATCGCCTCGCTGATCGGGCAGAGCACCGAGACGCAGCGCGCGGTCGCCTCGTTCCTGCATGTGCTGCCGCCCAATGTCAGCGAATTGCTCGAAAAGCCGATCCACGATGTCTTGCTCGCGCGGACCGGTTCGCTGCTCTGGATCGGTGCGATCGTGGCACTGTGGTCGGTCGGCAGCTTTGTGGAAACGATCCGTGATATCTTCCGTCGGGCATACGGCGTCGTCTCGACCAAGCCGTTCTGGCATTACCGGTTGAGCTCGATGCTCGTCATCATCGCCTCGGTAGTGCTCGCGCTGCTGTCGTTCCTCGTCCAGGGGCTGATGACCGCGATCGAACGCTTCATCTACACGCTGCTGCCGTTTGCGCAGAATGTCGCGGGCTGGGTCGGGCTGTCGCGGATCGTGCCCGGCGTGGTGATGTTCGGCGCGCTCTACATCCTGTTCTTTTCGGTCACGCCCTCCAAGTATCGCCTGAGCAAATGCCCGAAATGGCCCGGCGCCCTCTTCACGACCGTCTGGTGGGTCAGCATCACCGCGTTGCTGCCCATCGTACTGTCTCGGCTGGGTAGTTATGATCTCACCTATGGCAGTCTTGCGGGCGTAATCATCGCCTTGTTGTTCTTCTTTCTGGTCGGCCTCGGCATCGTGTTCGGCGCGCATTTGAACGCGGCACTGGCGGAACCGACCGAACACGGGGTAGAGAGCGGCCACGAAACCAATGAGGTGGTGATAGCGTGACGGAATTGATGGCAGGCAAACGCGGGCTGATCATGGGGCTTGCCAATGATCGTTCGCTCGCCTGGGGGATCGCGAAGAAGCTGAGCGAAGCGGGGGCGGAGCTCGCCTTCAGCTACCAGGGCGAGGCGATGGAGAAGCGCGTGCGTCCGCTTGCCGAGCAATTGGGCGTGGCGCGGCTGTTCGACTGCGACGTGTCCGACATGGGCGCGCTCGATGCGACCTTTGCCGATCTCGCCAAGGAATGGCCGACGATCGACTTCGTCGTCCACGCGATCGGCTTCTCGGACAAGAACGAGTTGCGCGGCGGCTATGTCGATACCAGTCTCGACAACTTCCTGATGACGATGAACATCTCGGTCTATTCGTTCGTCGCAGTGTGCAAGCGCGCGGCGGCGATGATGCCCAACGGCGGATCGCTGCTGACGCTCAGCTATTACGGCGCAGAAAAGGTCATCCCGCATTACAACGTCATGGGCGTCGCGAAGGCCGCGCTCGAGACCAGCGTGCAATATCTCGCGGTCGATCTCGGACGCGACAACATCCGTGTCAACGCGATCTCGGCCGGGCCGATCAAGACGCTGGCCGCGAGCGGGATCGGTGACTTCCGCCTGATCCTCAAGTGGAACGAACTCAACTCGCCCTTGAAGCGCAACGTCACGATCGAGGATGTCGGCGGGGCTGGCCTGTACCTGCTCAGCGATCTGGCGAGCGGCGTGACGGGCGAGACGCATCATGTCGACGCTGGCTATCATGTCATCGGCATGAAGGCCGAGGACGCACCGGATATCGCTTTGGCCTGAAGGGGGACCGCGATGGCGAGGACAGCGCTCGAGAAGATGGGGTACAAGCCCGGCATGTCTGGGTGGGTGCGCAAGCGGCCCGATGACCTGGCGGACCGCCTTCCGGTTCCCGATGTCCTCGCCGATCCGCATCCGGCCTTCATCCTCGCCTTCGTCAGCGGCGCCCAGCAAGTCGCCGAGGTTCTGCCCGAAATCCTGCCCCATTATGCGCGCGGCAATGCCCTGTGGTTCGCCTACCCGAAGAAGAGTGGGCGGCTGCGGTCGGATATCAGCCGGGACGAGGGTTGGGATGCGGTCCACCGCGCCGATCTCCTCCCGGTCACGCAAATCGCGATCGATGAGGATTGGTCGGCGCTGCGGTTCCGCTATCGCGACGAGATCCCCAAACTGACGCGCGCGAGCGATGCGCCATCGAAACGCGCGGGGGGCTGACAGTCACGCGCGAAGCCCGCTACAGCGCGGGGATGAGCTACAACACCTTCGGCCACGCCTTCCGTTTCACCACCTGGGGCGAATCGCACGGCCCCGCGATCGGCGCGGTGGTCGATGGCTGCCCTCCCGGCATCGCGATAACGGAGAGCGATCTCCAGCCGTTCCTCGACCAGCGCCGCCCCGGCACCTCGCGCTTCACCACGCAGCGGCAGGAGCCCGACCAGGTCCGCATCCTCTCGGGCGTGTTCGAGGGGCGCACCACCGGCACGCCGATCAGCCTGATGATCGACAATGTCGACCAGCGCTCGAAGGATTATAGCGACGTCGCCAAGGCGTATCGCCCGGGCCATGCCGATTACGCCTATGACGCCAAATACGGCTTCCGCGATTATCGCGGCGGCGGGCGCTCCTCGGCGCGCGAGACCGCGTCGCGCGTTGCGGCGGGCGCGGTCGCGCGGCTGGTGATCCCCGAGGTGACGATCACCGCCTGGGTCGAGGCGATCGGTGGCGATGCGATCGACCCGGCCAATTTCGACGCCGCCGAGATCGGCCGCAACCCGTTCTTCTGCCCCGACCCGGTCGCCGCAGCCCGCTGGGAAACACTGGTCGACACCGCGCGGAAAGCCGGATCGTCGCTCGGCGCGGTGATCGGCTGCGCGGCGACGGGCGTCCCCGCGGGCTGGGGCGCGCCGCTCTATGCCAAGCTCGACGCCGAGCTTGCCGCGGCCTGCATGGGGATCAACGCGGTCAAGGGCGTCGAGATCGGCGACGGCTTCACCGCGGCGACCTTGCGCGGCGAGGACAATGCCGACGCGATGCGCCCCGGCGAGAACGGCCCGGCCTTCCTCGCCAACCATGCCGGCGGGATCGCGGGCGGGATCGCGACCGGTCAGCCGATCACGCTGCGCGTCGCGTTCAAGCCGACAGCCTCGATCCTCACCCCGGTCGAGACGATCGACCGTTCGGGCGCGGCGACCGAGATCATGACCAAGGGTCGCCACGATCCCTGCGTCGGGATCCGCGGCGCGCCGGTCGTTGCGGCGATGGTCGCTCTGGTGTTGGCCGACCATAAGCTGCTGCATCGCGCGCAGGTGGGCTGACGCCGGTACAGGAAACAGACAATGGTCCGTGTTCTGCACCGTACGGCATATCTTAGTTAGCTGGCGAATGATGCTGCAATGCGGCAAATATTCGCAAGAACAGGCGCGAGCATCGAAAGTTCGCATCGATAGGGTGCGCGAAGGGATAGGTCGTGGCCGAGAAGCGGCAAGTCGAGCGACCAAATGCCGACAAGGTCGTTCTTATGCCTGACCCATTCGATGGTCACGTCATTCCAAAGGACAGACCCATGCGTATCGCAACCCTTACCGCAATTGCTGCAATGACCCTTTCGTCGGCGGCGTTCGCACAGACCGCGCCCGCTACGCCAGGCGCGCCGACCACATCGGCGCCATCGACCAGCGGACCGATGACGACCGGGCCGATGACCTCGTCGCCAAGCACTTCGGCCACGACGACCGCCGATCCAGCGATGTCGACCCCGGACTCGACCGCCACCACGACGTCGACCACCGACTCGACCATGTCGACCCAGACTCCGTCTGACTCGACCACCACGACGACGAAGAGCAAGTCCAAGAAGAAGCGCCCGATGTAATCGCGTTACCCCTTCGGTTCGTCACGGCCCCCGGTCGCGCGAAAGCGCGGCCGGGGTTTTGCGTCAGTCGGAGAAAGGATCGCGCACCAGGATCGTGTCGTCACGCTCGGGGCTCGTCGACACCAGTGCGACGGGGCAGCGGATCAGCTCCTCGATCCGGCGGATATATTTGATCGCCTGCGCCGGCAGGTCGGCCCAGCTGCGCGCGCCCGCGGTCGTTTCCTGCCAGCCCGGCATCGATTCGTAGATCGGCTCGACCTCGGCCTGATCGGCGGCGTGCGCGGGATAGTAATCCAGCGTCTCGCCACGCAGGCGGTAGCCGGTGCAGATCTTCACTTCGTCGAAGCGGTCGAGCACGTCGATCTTGGTCAGCGCGATGCCGGTGATGCCACCGACCGCTGCAGACTGGCGCACCAGCACCGAGTCGAACCAGCCGCAGCGCCGCTTGCGCCCAGTGACGGTGCCGAATTCATGCCCGCGTACGCCGAGCTGTTCGCCGGTCGCGTCTTCGAGTTCGGTCGGGAACGGCCCCGATCCCACGCGCGTGGTATAGGCCTTGGCGATGCCGAGCACGAACCCGACCGCGCCCGGTCCCAGGCCCGATCCCCCCGCGGCGGTGCCCGAGATCGTGTTGGACGAGGTGACGAACGGGTAGGTGCCATGGTCGACATCGAGCAGCACGCCCTGCGCGCCCTCGAACAGGATGCGCTTGCCCGCAGCCTTGGCGGCGTTGAGGTTGCGCCAGGTCGGCTTGGCGAAGGGCAGGACGAACGGCGCAATCTCGCGCAACGCCTCGACCAAGGCGGCGCGATCGACCGGCGGCTCGCCGAAGCCCGCGCGCAGCGCGTCGTGATGCGCGCTGATCCGGTCGAGCTGCGCCTCGAGCGCGTCGAGATGCGCGAGGTCGCAGACGCGGATCGCACGGCGACCGACCTTGTCTTCATAGGCCGGCCCAATGCCGCGGCGGGTCGTGCCGATCTTGCCCGCGCCCGATGCATCCTCGCGCAGGCCGTCAAGGTCGCGGTGGAACGGCAGGATCAGCGCGCAGGTATCGGAGACCATCAGCGTGTCAGGGGTAATCGTCACACCCTGACCGCGCAGCTTCTCGACCTCGGCCTTGAGCGCCCAAGGATCGAGCACCACGCCATTGCCGATCACCGACGGCGTGCCCCGCACGATGCCCGACGGTAGCAGCGAGAGCTTGTACACGGCCTCGCCGACGACGAGCGTGTGGCCGGCATTGTGCCCGCCCTGGAAGCGCACGACGACATCGGCGCGCTCGGCGAGCCAGTCGACGATCTTGCCCTTGCCCTCATCGCCCCATTGGGCGCCGATCACTGCTACGTTTCCCACGGTGTTCTGCCTGATTGTTACGTTTTCGGTGCAGCCCTAATGCGCAGGGGGCGGGGGGTCCATGTCTAATGCAAGCGGTGCGAGCACACGGCATGTCGGGGGGCCGTCTCCGTTGCCAATTCGGCGCGTGCGGTTCATGCTGGGTACGGCTTCCTCGAGTTATACACGCTTTATGATCGTTTCGATTCCGTTCTGGCGGCCCCGCCCTTCGATCGGCTTTGCGCTTGTCGCGGTTTTCGCGTCCGCGCCGGTCGCGCTGTTCGCCCAATCGGCGCCGGCGCCGGGGCCGACGACATCATCCGACACGGTCCGGCTGAGCGACGAGCAGCGTCTCGCGATCCTGGATCACACCACGCCCGAGAGCGCTGCCGCCGCGCGCGGCGAAATGCCCGCGGAGGAGCGCAAGACGCTCGGCATTCATGGCGAAGTCGGCGCGATGATCGGCTCGAACGGCACGCGGGGCCTGTACGGCGTCGCGCAGATCCCGCTCGGCGACAGCGCGGCCGCGACGGTGTCGTTCGAAAGTAGCCGCTTTGGATATCCGCGCCAAAGCGGACGGCGTTAAGGCGGGGCCGCCCTTCGCCATGTCCGACCGCTTCGACCTGTCACGGTTCGTCGCCGCGCAGGAACCAACCTTCGATACGGCGCTCGCCGAGATCCGCGGCGGTGCAAAACGCAGCCACTGGATGTGGTTCGTCTTTCCCCAATTCGCTGGCCTGGGGCACAGCCCGATGGCGCAGCGCTACGCGATCCGCTCGCTCGACGAGGCGCGTGCCTATCTCGCCCACCCGCTGCTTGGGGCTCGGCTGCGCCTCTGCGTTGCAACGCTCGACGGTCTGCGTGGATCTACGGCTCAGGCAGTGTTCGGCGAGGTCGATGCGGCCAAGCTGCGCTCGTCCTTGACCCTGTTCCGGCTCGCGAGTGACGAGCCGCTGTTTACCGAGGCGCTCGACCAATGGTTCGGCGGCGTCGCGGACGACCGCACGCTTGAACGCGCGCGTTTGGTATCGGGCGCCACCAGCAACCGTTCGTGACGGTCCGCCCTTGCGCTTCGCGCAGCACCCGCCTAAGCGCATCCAGCGTCGGGGAGTGGCGCAGTCCGGTAGCGCGCCTGCTTTGGGAGCAGGATGTCGCAGGTTCGAATCCTGTCTCCCCGACCATTCCCCTCATTTCACCGCACCGCCACCGCCCGCGCGCCGCGCAGGGGGATCCGCTTGATTGGCATGGCGCGGTTCGGCGGCCGTGAATTCGCCGGCCACGCGATCACACGCGACGGCGGCACCCAAAAATGACGGATCGGTCACGCGGTCGCAGTGCCGCTTCGCGTAGCGTGCGCACTGGGGAAGCCGCGTCTGCGGCATAGATGATCGGGGAGGTCACGACCCTCTGCCACGCCGTCCCCATGAATTCGGTGTCATCATGCGGGGCTACAGCCGCGGTTAAGCGTTGTATTGCGATATCGGTGTCGAAAGGAGATCGAAATGCGCACCCGTTCCGCATGCCTGCTGCTTTTGCTGACGGGCGCGACCCCGGCGATCGCTGCTTCGAACGATACGGACAATGCTGCGCTGGCGAGTCGTTTGACTTGGGGCGTTTCTTCGCAGTGGCGCGACGGACCGCAGCCAGGCAGCGCCGCCTGGCTCGATGCGCAGCTCAAGCATCCCGACGACACGCTGCCGCCCGACATTGCCGCGCAGATCGCCGCAATGCGAATCAGCCGCACGCCCGTCGCGCAACTCGTCGTCGATGCCGATGCCGCCAACCGCAATGCCGGCAAGCTCCCCGACGTCGCGCAGCGCGACGCGGCGCGCACCGCATATCAGCGCGACATGACCGCGCTCGCCAATGAGGCCGCGACACGCTCGCTGTTGCGCGACATCTACGCGCCCGATCAGCTCCGCGAGCAGATGACGTGGTCCTGGATGAACCATTTCAGCGTCCAGGCGCAAAAGCGCGACGTCCGCGCGATGGTCGGCGATTACGAGGAAACGGTGCGCGATCATGCGTTCGGCAAGTTCCGCGACCTGCTCGAGGCGACCCTCAAGCATCCCGCGATGCTGCGCTATCTCGACAACGACCAGAACGCCGCCGGCCATATCAACGAAAATTACGCGCGTGAGATCATGGAGCTCCACTCGATGGGGGTGGGGACCGACTATACGCAGAAGGACGTGCAGGAACTCGCGCGAATCCTGACCGGCGTCGGTGTCGATCTCAGCCCGGCTGCGCCAAAGCTCACGCCGCAGCGGCAGGCTCTGTACCTGCGCGCCGGGCTGTTCGAGTTCAATCCCAACCGCCATGATTTCGGCGACAAGCAATTCCTTGGCCAGACGATCAAGGGCAGCGGATTTGGCGAAGTCGAGACCGCTCTCGACCTGATCGCCCGCGCGCCGGCGACCGCGCGCCACGTCTCGCTCCAGCTCGCGACCTATTTCCTGGGAGACCAGCCGCCGCCCGCGGTGATCGACCGGATGACCGCGGCGTGGCGCAGGAGCGATGGCGACATCGCAGCCGTGATGCGCGCGATGATCCGCGCGCCCGCGTTTCGCCGCTCGTCCGGCACGCGCTTCAAGGATCCGGTGCAATATACCGTATCGGCGGTCCGGCTGATGTACGGCGACCGGACGATCGTCAATCCGCAGCCGATCCTCGGCTGGCTCAACCGGATGGGCGAGGGGCTCTACGCGCGCGAGACCCCCGATGGCTTCCCGCTCGAATCCGCCGCCTGGACCGGACCCGGCCAGATGTCGGTCCGCTTCGAGATCGCGCGCCAGATCGGCGGCGGCGCGACCGCGCTGTTCAAGCCGCCGCCGCCGCCGACCGCGGCGGTCGTGCCGGGAATGGCGCCGCCGGTGCCTGCTCCCGCGCTGCCGATATCGCCCGCAGCGGCGCTGCCCGCGCCACCGCTGCCGCACCTGCAGACCGCCGCCTATTACACCGCGATCGCCCCGCGAATCGCCGGGCCGACCAAGGCCGCGCTCGCGCAGGCGACCGCGCCACAGGTGTGGAACGCCCTGTTCCTGTCCTCGCCCGACTTCATGCGCCGCTAATGGTTCGGAGATCGCTGATGCTGCTCGACCGTCGTCAATTGCTCACCGGCGCCGCGGCGCTGGCCCCGCTCGTCATCGCTGGCCGCGCGTTCGCGGCACCGCAGGCGGGGAGCCGGATGCTCGTCGTCTTCCTGCGCGGGGCGTATGATGCGGCCAACATCATCGCGCCGACCGGGAGCGATTTCTATCACACCTCGCGCCCGACGATCGCGCTCGGCAAGCCCGATCCGGCCGATCCGAATGCACCACTCGCGCTCGACGCCGACTGGAGCCTCCACCCGGCGCTGAAGGAGTCGATCTATCCGCTCTGGCAGAAGCGGCAGATCGCCTTCGTGCCGTTCGTCGGGACCGACGACATGAGCCGCAGCCATTTCGAGACGCAGGACACGATCGAGCTCGGCCAGCCGATCGGCGGGCATCGCGATTACAATTCGGGCTTCATGGCGCGGCTCGCCACGGCGCTCGGGCAGGACAAGCCGATCGCGTTTACCGACCAACTGCCCCTGTGTTTCCGCGGCGGGCCGGTGATCCCCAATGTCGGGCTGGGCGCGATCGGATCGAAGCCTGCGGTGCCCGCCAGGGATGCCGCGCTGATCACGCAAATGTATCGCGGAACGCGTAACGGCGCGGCCGACTTGGGCAGCGCGGTCGCCGCGGGGTTCCAGGTGCGCGACAGCGTCTTCAAGACCGTCGACGAGGAGATGCAGCAGGCGAGCCGTGGCGCTGTCAGCCCTAAGGGGTTCGCGCTATCGGCGCGGCGGATCGGCGCGTTGATGCGCGACCAGTTCAATCTCGCCTTCGTCGATGTCGGCGGGTGGGACACGCACGTCAACCAGGGCGGCGCACAGGGCTATCTGGCGACGCATATCGGCGAACTCGGCCGTGGTCTGGCGGGTTTTGCCGAGGCGATCGGGCCCGATGCGTGGCAGCATACGACGGTGGTGGTCGTGTCCGAATTCGGCCGCACCTTTCACGAGAATGGCGACAAGGGCACCGACCATGGCCATGGGAGCATCTATTGGGTGCTCGGTGGCGGGGTAAAAGGCGGGCGCATCGCCGGGCCGCAGGTCGCGCTATCGCCGGCGACGCTGAACCAGGGGCGCGATCTGCCGGTGCTGACCGATTATCGCGCGCTGCTCGGCGGACTGGCGGCGCGACAGTGCGGGCTCACGCCCGATCGGCTGGGCTCGGTCTTCGCCGGGGTGGCACCGGCGGATCTGGCGCTCGTCTGACGCAATTTGCTTCGACAGCGCCGGCTGGCCGCAGCGTGCGCTACGAATCGGCGCTGGTATGGACCGGGGATGCCCAGATCGGCTCGGCGGCAAGGTGCCGCATCACGCTGATCAGCCGGTGGCCGTCGCGCTCTGTTACGGTCCTGGACGCGACCATGGGTGCCACGACATGCTCGAGGTACGGCGCCGGCCCGTGATAGGCGAGCGACCATTCGCCGAACCGCCGCTCCGATATCGTATCCGCAAGCAGGACCGTGACGTCACGATGGTTCGGATCGAACCGGATCGACGCGAACAGTGTCGCGATCGAATCGGATGGCCCCTCGATGACCTGTGCAAAGCGCCGCGCCGTGGCAATCAGCGCCCCGGTCACGCCGAACCTGGCATTGCGCCGCCGCGACCCGGAAACGATCCTGGCGATCGTCGCGTCGGCGTCGGTGGGCGCGACCACCTGGGTACTGACGTAGAGGAGCGAATGGATCATCGGCGGAATATTCCCAATGAAACGCGGAGACCCTATACCGTAACGCAATCGTAATGACGATAGGTAAAGCAACGAAATCGGTCATTTACGGAACGAGGGCCCCAATTCGATCGCGTCGCCTGCGGTGAAGTTCGGTTGCAAAACCGGACCAGATCGTCTTTCGGAGCGGGATGAAAAACTTCTACGGCTCGATCCTGTTCACGATCGTCTGCCTGCTGCTGGCGGGCGGTTTGGCCTTTTGGCAGGGCGGCGGGATCGAGCAGGCGGGCGCGTTCGTCTTCGTTGCGGCGGTGCTCGGCGCTATGGAGACCTCGCTCAGCCTCGACAATGCGGTCGTCAACGCTTCGATCCTGAAGGACATGGCGCCGATCTGGCAGCGCCGCTTCCTCACCTGGGGCGTCCTGATTGCGGTGTTCGGGATGCGGATCGTCTTCCCGATCCTGATCGTCGCGGTGTCGGCGATGATCAGCCCGTGGGAGGCCGCGCGGATCGCGGTGGTCGATCAGGCGCGCTACGAGACGATCGTCACCGGCGCGCATATCGGCATTTCGGGGTTCGGCGGCGCGTTCCTGCTGCTCGTCGGCCTGACCTTCTTCTTCGATCCCAATCGCGAGCATCTCGGGCTGTCGTGGATCGAGCGTCCGCTCGCGGCGTTCGCGCGGATCCCGTTTGCGGCCTATCTCGTCGTCATCGCGGCGATCATCGGCCTTTCGTTCCTGCTCGACGGCGCGACGCAACGCACCTTTCTGATCGCCGGCCTGTGCGGAGTGGGGGCGTTCTATTGCGTCCACTGGATCGGCGCGCTGGTCGGCGGCGATGTCGATCACGCGACCGGCGCGGTGGTCCGCTCGGGGCTGGGGGCGTTCATCTATCTCGAGTTTCTCGACGCGAGCTTCTCGTTCGACGGTGTGATCGGTGCGTTCGCGATCACCAACGACATCGTGCTGATCGCGCTCGGGCTCGGCATCGGGGCAATGTTCGTTCGCTCGATGACGGTCGCGCTCGTCCATGGGGGGCACCTCGCCGAGTTCCGCTATCTCGAACACGGCGCCTTCTATGCGATCCTCGCGCTCGCGACGATCATGCTGCTGAGCATCCGCATCGAGACGCCCGAGATCGTCACCGGGCTGATCGGCGCGGTCCTTATCGCGCTGTCGCTGCTTGCCTCGGTCCGGCACCGCAAGCGGCATCCGGGGGAATATGCCGAGAACGGCGTCGGCGCGCTGGTCCTCCCCGACGGCGATTGTCAGCCGGACACCCGCGCGCGCTGAGGCGCAGCATCAACCCGCCGGAAACGCCCCGCCGAGCGCCCGCACGGTATCGATCGCGACCGTGAGGTGTTGCGTCCGCACCGTGAGCAGCGCGCGCTCGGCATCGAGCGCGGCGGTCTGCGCGAGGACGACCTCGAGAAAATCCGATGCACCGTCGCGGTAGCGCGTCGTGGCGAGATCGCGCGTGCGCTCGGCGGCGGCGGCGGCGATCGCCTGGTTGCGCTCCTGGTCGGCGAGGTGCCGTCCGGCGGCGAGATCGTCCTCGACCTCGCGAAACGCGCTCAGCACCGTCTGGCGATACGTCGCCGCCGCCTCGTCGAACTGTGCGCGCGACAGTCGCACATCGGCACGCCGCGCGCCGCCGTCGAACAGCGTCTGCGCGAGCGACAGCGGGCCAAGCGCCCAGAACCCGTTGGCCGCGCTGAGCAGATTGCCGCTGCCCGCCTCGAACCCGCCGGCCGCGCCGAGGGAGATGCTCGGATACAGCGCCGCACGCGCGACACCGATCCGCGCATTGGCGGAGGCGACACGGCGTTCGGCGGCGCGGATGTCGGGGCGGCGTTCGAGCAGCGTCGAGGGCAGGCTTGCGGGGATCGCCGGCGGCGCGATCTGCCGGTCGTCGACCGGCAGCGTGAAGCTGGACGGGCTTTCGCCGACCAGCACCGCGATCGCATGTTCGTCGCGCGCGCGCTCGGCGCGGACCGCGTCGAGTTCGGCCTTGGCGCTGGCGAGCTGGCTCTGCGCGCGGCTGACGTCGATTCCCGAGGCGATCCCGCCCGAATGGCGCGTGTCGGTCAGCTGGAAGGCGCGGCCATAGGCATCGACCGTCTGCTGCAGCAGAACGATCCGCGCATCGAGCCCGCGCATGTCGAAATAGGCCGAGCCGAGCTGCGCCTGGAGCGCAAGCCGGACCGCGGCGAGATCCGACGCGCTTGCCTGCGCTGCGGCGCGGTTGGCGGCGAGCGTGTTGCGGACACGTCCGAACAGGTCGATCTCGTAGGAGAGCGACGGGCCGATCAGTGCATTGTTGTAGGTAACGGCGCGCCCGGACGAGAGGGGACGACCCGCCGAGACGCGCGTGCGCTCGACATCGGCGCCGGCGTCGATCTGCGGGAGCAAGGCGGCGCGGCTGCGACGGACCGCGGCGCTCGCCTCTTCATAGCGTGCGGCGGCGGCGGCAAGATCGAAATTGCCCGTTTCGATCCGCGCCTCGAGCGCGCTGAAGGTCGCATCGTCGAACGCCTCCCACCAGCGCCCGGCCGGCACGACGGCGCTACCGGCCGTCTGCCACGGCCCGGCCTCTTTATAGGCCGGCGCGACTGCCACGGCCGGCTGATGATAGTCGGGCGCGAGGGAACAGCCCGCGAGGGGCACCAGGCTCACCAGCGCCATCGCCGCGAGACGGCGCTTATTTGCCGGCATTGGGGAGCACCTTCACCGCATCGCCGGTCTGGAGCGAGTCGGGCGGATTGTCGATGACGCGGTCCTGCGCGGTCAGGTCGGCGGCGATCTCGACCGACTTGCCCTGGTCGCGCCCGATCGTGACGGTGCGCAGCTGCGCCTTGCCGTCGGGCCCGAGCAGCGCGACCTGCGTACCCCCCGACCCGACGATCAGCGCGCTCGGCGGCAGCGAGACCGTGCCCGACGCGCCGCTCAGCGGGAAGCTCGCTTGCGCATAGGAGCCGGGCTTGAGCGCATGGTCGCGGTTGGGCGCCTGCACCTCGACCAGCACGGTGCCCGATCCGGGATCGACCGCACCGGCACTGCGCGTCAGCGTGGCGGCAAAGGTGCGCCCGGCATATTCGGGCAGCGTCAGCGTGACGGGCATGCCGGGATGGACCTGCCCCGAATAGGCCTGCGGCACCTTCACATAGGCGCGGATGCGGCTGACATCGGCGACCGTGAAGAGTGGGGTCGAAGCGGCGTTGCCTGCCACGACGAGCGCACCGATCTGCGTTGCGCGGCTCGTCACGATCCCGTCGAACGGCGCGGTCAGCCGGGTGAAGCCGGTGAGCGAGCGCAACCGTGCGACATTGGCGCGCGCGGCGTTGGTCAGCGCGGATTTCGCGGCGAGGTCGCCCGCCTTCTCGTCGGTCTCCTGCTTCGAGACGGCATCCTTGGCGAGCATCGTCCGCCAGCGCGTCGCGGTGGTGGCAGCAAGCGCCTGGTTTGCCTGTGCGGTCTGCAGATCGGCTTGCGCAGCGACCAATTGCTGGTCGACCTCGGGCGCGTCGAGGATCGCGAGCGTCTGGCCACGCCGCACCGGATCGCCGAGATCGACCAGCCAGCGGCGGACATAGCCTGTCGTGCGCGCATAGATTGGCGCACTGTTGAGCGCCTGCAGCGCCGCGGGGAGCCGCAGCGCATCGCTGCTCGCCACCGAGCTCGCGTGGATCACCGAGACCGCCGGCAATGCCTGCTGCTCGGTCCAGTCGGCCAGGCGATGCTCGGAATGGACGCGCGTCGCGATCCCGGCGCCGACCAGGCCCACCGCGACGATCGCCGCGATCCCGCCGGCAACCTTAAGCCGACCGTTGCCGCCCTCAGACATGTGCTTCCTCCAAATGGGCGCGCGCGACAGGCGCTAGGGTAGGGGCGCGGTCGCGCTTCTTGTGAACCAGCGAGAAGATCACCGGCACGAACATCAGCGTCGCGAAGGTCGCGACGATCAGCCCGCCGATGACGGCGCGCCCGAGCGGTGCATTCTGTTCGCCGCCCTCGCCGAAGCCCATCGCCATCGGCAGCATGCCGATGATCATCGCGAGCGCGGTCATCAGCACCGGACGGAAGCGCACCAGCCCGGCCTCGAGCGCGGCGGCGGTCGCATTGCCGAGTTCGGCGAGGCGTTCGCGCGCAAAGCTGACGACCAGAATGGCGTTGGCGGTGGCGACGCCCATGCACATGATCGCGCCGGTCAGCGCCGGGACCGACAGCGTCGTGCCCGTCGCAAACAGCATCCAGATGATCCCGGCGATCGCGCCGGGCAGCGCGGTGATGATCACGAACGGATCCAGCCAGCTCTGGAAGTTCACCACGATCAGCAGATAGATCAGCACGATCGCGCCGATCAGCCCGAAGCCCAGCCCGGAGAACGCGCTGTTCATCGTCGCATATTGCCCGCGCAGCGTGACGCTCACGCCCTTGGGCGTCTGGCCCTTGAGGTCCTTGATCACCGTGAGGATATCGCCCGACACCGCGCCGAGGTCGCGGTCGGTCGGGGTCGCGAAGATGTCGATGACGGGCGCGATGTTATAGTGCGAGACGACCGCAGCCGCGCTCGCCCGCGTCACTGTGCTCAGGCCGCCGAGCACCTGGCTGGTTGGCGCGGTGCCGCTTCCGGTGACGGGGATGTTCGACAGGTCGCTGACCGAGCCGAGGCGATATTCCGGGGTCTGCGCGACCACGGCGTAAGACACGCCGTTGTCGGGGTTGAGGTAGAAGACCGGCGCGGTCTGCGATGTGCCGGCGAGCGAACTGCCGACGCTGGTGGTGACGTCGCGCTCGGTCAGCCCATATTGCCCGATTCTCGTGCGATCGACGGTGACGTTCAGCTGCGGATAGCGGGCCGATTGCTGCAACCGCGGATCGGCGACGCCGGGGATGCGTTTGACCTGTCGCAGGATCTTCTGCGCGAAAGCGGCATCGGCGACCGCGTCCTTGCCGGTGATCTGAATGTCGATCGGTGCGGGCGCGCCGAAATTGAGGATCTGCGTCGTGATGTCGGCGGGCAGGAACGAGAATTGCGTGCCCGGGAACGCCCTGGGCAGGCTCTCGCGCAGCGTTCGCACATAGTCCGCGGTCGGGCTGTGATCCTTCGACAGCTGGATCAGGATGTCGCCATCCTGCGGGCCGACCGTCCCCGAATTGCCGTACACCGTGTTGATCGCGCTGACCGGCAGGCCGATATTGTCGACGACCGAGACGAGCTCGCGCGCCGGGATCGTCGCGCGGATGCGGTGCGCGATCCGGTCGAACTCGGCGGACGTATCCTCGATCCGGCTGCCCACCGGCGCGCGGACGTGGATCGCCATCGCGCCGGCATCGACGCTCGGGAAGAAGTTCTGCCCGAGGAACGGCAGCAGCAGGAACGACAGCAGCACCGCGGCGATGAAGCCGAACAGGAACGGCTTGGGGCGGCCGAGCGCCTTTTCGAGCAGCCCGCCATAGCCGAGGCGGATCTTCTCGAAGCGATGCTCGAAGCCGCGCTGGAAGCGCACCAGCGGGTTGCGCGAGGTCGGCGTTCCCGCGGCGTGCTGGTCGCCGGCATGGGGTTTCAGCAAATACATCGCCATCGTCGGCACCAGCGTGCGCGACAGGATGAACGACGCGATCATCGCGAAGACAACCGCGAGCGCGAGCGGCACGAACAGGAAGCCCGCGATTCCGGGCAGGAAGAACATCGGCACGAACACGATGCAGATGCACAGCAGCGACACGAACGCCGGCGTGACGATCTGCGCCGCGCCGTCGAGGATCGACTCGGTGACGCCCTTGCCCTGTTCGAGGTGCCAGTTGATGTTCTCGATCGTCACCGTCGCATCATCGACCAGGATGCCGACCGCGAGGCTCAAGCCACCGAGCGTCATGATGTTGAGCGTATTGCCCGTCGCCGACAGCGCGATGATCGCGGCGAGGATCGCGAGCGGGATCGAGATCGCGATGATGACGGTCGAGCGCCACGAACCGAGGAACAGCAGGATCATCAGCGAGGTCAGCGCCGCCGCGATCGCGCCCTCCTTGATGACGCCCTCGACCGCGGCCTTCACGAACACCGACTGGTCGCCGATCGGCACGATCTTAAGCGCAGCCGGCAGCGTTTCCTCGATCTTGGGCAGCGCGTCCTTGACGCCCTGGACGATCGCCAGCGTCGAGGTCGCGCCGTTCTTGAGGATCGTCATCACCACCGAGCGCGCGCCATCGACATGGACGATGTTGGTCTGCGGCGCCGAGCCATCGCGGACATGCGCCACGTCGCGCATGTAGATCGTCGCGCCGTTCACCACCTTGATCGGCAGCGCGTTGAGCTCCTCGACCGAACCCGGCGCGTTGTTGAGCTTCACGTTATACTGGTACCCGCCGATCTTGACGAAGCCCGCCGGGTTGATCTGGTTCTGCGCGGCGATCGCATTGCCGACGTCCTGGCCCGACAGGCCCTTCGACTGGAGCGCCTCCGGGTCGAGATCGATCTGGATCTGGCGCGTCTTGCCGCCCGACGGGTAGGGCACTGCGGCGCCCGGCACCGTCACCAGATTGGTACGGATCTGGTTCTGCGCGATGTCGAACAGTTGCCCCTCGGACAGTCCCTTGCCCGACAGCGCAAGCTGGACGATCGGCACGGTCGAGGCGTTGTAGTTCAGGATCAGCGGCGGGGTGATGCCCGGCGGCAGCTGCTTGAGCACGCTCTGCGACACCGACGTCACCTGCGCGGTCGCGGTGCGGATGTCGGCGCCGGGCTGGAAATAGATCTTCACCACCCCGATGCCGTTCATCGACTGGCTCTCGATATGGTCGATGTCGTTGACCGTCGTCGTCAGCACGCGCTCGAACGGCGTGATGATCCGGCCCGACATCTCGTCGGGCGACAGGCCGCTATACTGCCACGCGGTGGCGATGACGGGCACGCCGATGTTCGGAAAGATGTCGACCGGGGTGCGGATCGCCGCGAGCACGCCCATGATCGCGATCAGGATCGCCATCACGATGAAGGTGAGCGGGCGCTGGAGCGCGACGCGAACGATTCCGATCACGCGGTGCGGCTCCGCGAGGGGCGCTGGGCAAAGCGGGAAAGCGGTGCAAACACAGCAAAACTCCAGGATCCTGGGCGCACTGAGAGTGCCTTCGCACCCGCAGCAATTCGCCCTTGCTCCTCGACATTCATCCTCGTCCAATATGGTTTACAGCATGATCGATAGCGATTAGCTCTTGATCAATGGAATTGCGCCATCTCCGCTATTTCGTTGGCGTCGCCGAGGAACTGCACTTCGCGCGCGCCGCCGCGCGGCTCGGCATTTCGCAGCCGCCGCTCAGCCAGCAGATCGCCGCGCTCGAGCAGGAATTGGGCGTCCGGCTGTTCGATCGCACCAGCCGCAGCGTGCGGCTGACCAGCGCGGGCGCGGCGTTTCTCGGCGAAGCGCGCGCGACCCTCGCCCAGGCCGAACGCGCGATCGACGTCGCGCACCGCGCCGCGCGGGGCGAACTCGGTCAGCTCAATCTCGGGTTCAACGCCTCCGCCCCGTTCGTGCCGCGCATCGCCAAGGCGATCTTCGACTATCGTCAGGCCTATCCGGACGTAAAGCTCGCGCTGACCGAGCTCGCCGGGCGCGTCCAGCCGACCGCGCTGATCGACCATGCGCTCGACCTGTGCTTCGTCCGCGGCTTCCGCCGGCCCGATGTCGATGCGACGATCCAGGCGACGCCGATCCTCGAGGAGCGGATGATGGTGGCGATGCGCCCCGACCATCGCTTTGCCGACCGCCCCGAACTGGGCCTGCGCGATCTCGAGGGCGAACCGCTGATCGTCTACAGCCGCGAGGACGGCGCGACCTTCACCGGCGAACTTTTCGCGATGCTGCGCGGCGTCGGGGTCGAGCCGAATGTCGCGCATACCGTGCGCGAAGTGTCGACGCTGTTCGGGCTCGCCGCGGCGGGGATCGGGATGACGGTGGTGGCCGAGTCGCTCTGCGCGCTGCAGTCGAGCAAGCTCGTCTATGTCCCGCTGTCCGACCCCGAATCGCGGACCGGCATGTGGCTGCTCCACCTGCGCGAGGATGCCAGCCTGACCTGCCGCGCCTTCCTCAAGATCGTCGCGGCGAGCGGCCCGGCCTGACGCCTCAGCGCAGCCGCACGCCGATCCACAGCGTACGCGGCGTGCCGAGGTCGATCGAGCCGCCCGCATTGCGCGTCAGCACGGTCGCATCGAGCAGGTTCTCCGCGCGCGCGACGAGCGACACGCGGTGCCCGACGGGCAGCGTGATCACGCCGTCGAGCGTCGTCACCGCGGGCAGCAGCCCGGTCTGGAGATCGTCCTCGAACTGATCGCCGGCATAGCGCACCGTCGCCGACGCGCCGAGGCCGTTCCTGGCCCAGGCAAGCGTCGCGCTGCCGGTATGGCGCGGGCTTTGCGCCGGGATCAGGCCGTTGAGCGCCGCCTGCGTGCCCGATGCGCGTACCGTGCTGTCGCTATACGCATAGGACGCGTCGAGCGAGACGGCGCCGTGCGTGACATGGCCGGTCAGCTCGATTCCCTTGGCGACGATCGCATCGACATTCTGCCGCTGGCGGACGTTGGGGGCGATCGTCACGTTTGCGATCGCACCGTCGAGCCGATTGTAGAAAGCGGTCATGCCGAGCGTCACCCCGGTGAACGGTGTGAGGTCGATGCCGCCCTCGACCCCGCGCAATCGCTCGAGCCCGAGCGCGGCATTGGCCTGCGTCGTGATCGGGAAGACGACGAATGGGCGATACAGTTCGTTGAGCGTCGGCAGCCGGAAGCCGGTGTAGCCAGCGGTGCGCAACGCGATCGCATCGCTCGCGTGGAAGAGCGCGCCGGCGCGGGCCGTCCCCTCGAACCCGTCGCGATCGGCATAGCGTGTGTTGGTGGTGATCGCCCCTGCGGCATTCGCCTCGCGGAAGAAGCCGTTGGTGATCGTCCAGCGGTCGCCACGCACTCCCGCGGTCAGCACGAGCTTGCCGAGCGTCCAGTCATCCTCGACGAACGCCCCGAGCGTGCTGGTCTTTCCGCCGGCGGTCCGTCGGGTGGTCACCAGCCCGGTCGCGGCATAGGCATCTTCATACAGCGTGCCGTCGCCGAGCCGCGCATCGACGCCGACACGCAGCACATGGTCGGGCCCGACCGGCGGGCGCAGCTCGATCTTGCCGCCGATCCCGGTGGCGGGCGTGTTGCGCTGGTCGAGCGTCAGCTTGGCGGTCGTCGCGCTGATCACGCGATTGGTGAAGGTGCGCGTCTGGACATAAGCGAGCGCGTCGATCGCCCACGGCCCGCGATGAATCAGCCGGACGCTCGCGTCATTGGCCTGCGAACTGCTGTCGGCGCCAGCGAAGCGCAGCGTACGATAATCGCGATAGAGCAGCCCGCGCGCCTGGATCTCGGTCTCGGCGTCGATCGGCACGACCGCGCGCATCCCGCCCGAGAAATCGCGATAGCGCGCGCGCACGGTCGCTGCGGAAAACTGGTTTTCGGGCGTCGTATAGAACCCGTCGCCACGCTCGAACTTGCCCGAGACGCTAACGAATCCGCCGCCCACGTTCGGCGAGACGCTCGCCGACACCTCCTGCGCATTGTTGCTGCCGTAGAAAGCCTCGCCCGCGACCAACGGCACGTCGCGGCGCGTCGCGCTCGCCAGCTCGATCGTCCCCGCGACCGCGCCCGCGCCGAACGCCCCCGCGCCGCCGCCGCGCGTCACGCGCACGCCGCCGAGGCGATCCGCCGAGATCGCGTTGAACGGGATATAGCCGAAGAACGGATCGGCGAGCGGCACCCCGTCGAGCAGCACCAGCGCCCGGCTCGACGCATTGCCGCCGAGCGCGCGCAGCGTCACACCTTGCGCGGAAGGGTTGGCCGAGCGGCTGTCGGCACGGCGGAACTGCTGGAAGCCCGCGACGTCGAGCAGGACATCCTCGACCCGGCCAGACGCGTCCCCCGTCAGCCGGTCGCGCGAGATCGTCACCGAGCCATAGGCCGGAACGCCCGGCGGGACGGGCAGCGGCTGGCCGAGCACGACGATATCCGGGCCGTCGGTTGGCAGGGGCAGGGGCGGGGCCTGCTGCGCGAGCGCGGGCAGGGGCGTGGCAAGCGCCACCAACGGCAGGAGCGATACGCGATACATAGGATTGGCCAGACTCGATCGGGAGAAGATCGGCGCGGCCTAGCGTCATCCCGTCGGAACGACGCCCGGCATCGCCTGCAGCAACGACCAGCCCTCTGGCAGATAATCGAGCGACATGTAGAAATAAAACGCGCACGATCCGTCGCCGCGATAGCTCGCGCCCTTGAGGATGCCGAGCGCCGTGGTGCCACTGAACACCGGCGATCCGCTGTCGCCGCCCTTGCAGGTCGGGCCCGATACCGTGACCCAGGTCGGCAGGCATGGCCCGCCGCACAGATCGCCGGCCGGCGCGAAATCGGTGAGCTGGACGACCGCGCAGCTATAGCCGGTGCGCTCGCCACGATGGCATACGAAGTCGCCGGCGCGCGTGCTCGCGCGACCGCGGCTGCCCGTGACGGGGCGCAGCCGGGTGCGCGCCGCATCGGCATAGAAGGTCGGCGGCAGCGGCCCGAGCGACGCGTTGATCTGCACGTCGCGATAGCCCCAGCCCCATTGCCCGACAAAGCTCAGCGGCTCGACCGTCCCGCGCGCGCCGCGATAATCGAGATGGTCGACGCAGTGCGCGGCCGTGGTGACCGCGCTGCGCGCGCCATCGGTGATGTTGAAGCCGGTGGTGCAGACGTAGCGGCGATTGTCGGCCGGGTTGAGCCCCTCGACCCGCGCGCCGCCTTCGGGCGAGAGGTTGACGTCTCTCTGGTTGAGCGCGCGGACGCTCACCGGCACGCCGGCGATCGCGCCGAGGCGCTTCTCCAGATTGGCCGCACCCTCGGCGGCGTCGGTGCTGCCGATCGTCACGACGAGCGCGCCGGTGTGCGGATCGAGCCCCATGCCGGGCGGGGTGCGCAACGCGGCGCGGATCCCCGCCTGGTGATTGGTCATCGCCCAGATCACCCGGTCGCGTGTGACCGCGGCGCCGGGGCGGAACACGATCGGCACGGTGATCCCGCCCGCGCTGACCTGCTCGGCCGCGACCGGCGTGGAGCCGGTAAGGTTGACGACGATGCGATAGGCCGGCCGATGCTCGATCGCGATGCCCGCGAGCCGGTCGCGATAGCGCTCGGCGATCGCGTCGGTGACGGGAACGCTCGCATCCTGCACCGCAAGCCGCGCGATTGCGTCGCGCAGCGGGACGGCGAAGAGCTTGGCATATTCGGCGGCGTCCTCGGCGCGCGCGGCCGCTGGGGTTTCGAGGATCGGGAGCGCGAAGAACGGGGGCGGGGTGGTTTGGGTCGCGATCAGCGGTGGCGGGTTTGCCGGGACCGCCGGGGGCTGCTGTGTTTCCGTCGGCACCAGCGGCGGCGTCGACTGTGCCCAGACGCCGGTCGGGCCGACGAGCAAGGCGAGGACGAAGGGAAGACTGCGCACGGCCGTACGCTAGCGGATTTCCGGGTCGCGGGAAACCGGTGCGAACGAACCTCTATCGCCCAGCGTCTGAGCCCGAGGGGCGAATCCACTGCGGTCTCAAAGCCGCGACCGTCCCCCTGCGGCGCGACATCATTTCATTTTCGCTAGCGTTATAGTGCTCCCCTGCACTTCCCACACCCGCTTGTCAGGGGTGGCGACAAATACCGGCATCCTGAGGCTGTAGGATGCGAAGACATGAATCTCGGTCGGAACCGGGTCCAGCAGGTGATTGACCACGATGCCGACCGGTTTGGCGCCGGCCGGGAGCTTCGGCACCGGCACGTTGAGGCAGCTCACGCTATACGGGCGCGAAGCGACGACGGTTCCGTCGGACGCCATGATGACGCGGTAATTCCCGCCCATCGGATAGGTCGCCGCATCCGGCATGGCGGACAACAGGTACACCGCGATCGGACCACCGTTGCGCGACGGCAAGACGACGGTGTTGAACGGGAAGGGAGTGCAGGGCTTATACGCGCGCTCGACCGCCCGGGCCGACGCCACATCGCGTGCCCGCGCGAGGATCGCCTGATTGGCGCTCAACGCGACGGGCGTGGCGAGCACGTCCTTCCGGACGACCTGCCCGGTGCGCACATCCGCGATAAAGAATGCCCGGGCAGCCGCCCCCGCGCCATGATAATAGGTGACTCGCAAGGTCTGCGGGTCCGTCAGTTCGATGACATAGCCGCCCGCGCCGGTGAGTTGATCCTTGGGCACGCTCGCCGTCAACGCATCCGAGCTCACCCATGCCGCCCGGTCGAAAAGGTAGATCAAGCGGCCGACGTTCACTGCCTGGGCGATCCGCTGTTCGGCGGTAGGCAGGGTCGGAATGGTCCCGGCGGATGGCGGAGCGGCAGGGGAAGCGCCAGATCCCTGGACGATGGCCGCGGCCGATAATGCAGCAATAATCAGTGACATCGTATCCCCCGGATGGCCGGAGGCTGGACGAGTTCACACCGATTGGCAATCCCGCCGCGGGACGAAGACCGTGGAACAGCGAGCTCCGGCAATCCCGCTGCGGACCGCCGGTCCGCAGCGCATTCCCTTTACCGAAGCGCCGAGCTTTCGCTCAGCCCGCCCACGCCTCGAACGGCAGGTCGAGCGCATCCGCCACCGCCTGATGCCGGATCTTGCCCGCCGAGACGTTGAGCCCGTTTGCCAGATGCGCATCCGCCGCCATCGCGCCCTCGGCGCCGAGCGTGGCGAGCTTCAGCACGAACGGCAGCGTCGCATTGTTGAGCGCGAACGCCGAAGTCCGCGCGACCGCGCCAGGCATGTTGGCGACGCAATAATGGATCACGCCGTCGACCTCGAACACCGGGTCTTCGTGCGTCGTCGCATGGCTCGTCTCGAAGCAGCCGCCCTGGTCGATCGCGATGTCGACCAGCACCGAGCCGCGCTTCATCGTCTTGAGCATGTCGCGCGTGACGAGCTTGGGTGCCGCCGCGCCGGGGACGAGCACCGCGCCGATCACGAGATGCGCATTCTTCACCGCCGCCGCGATCGCCGCGCGCGAGGCATAGGCGGTCTTGATCTGGCTGCCGAAGAACATGTCGAGCTCGGCGAGCCGCGCGTTCGAGATGTCGTAGATCGTCACGTCGGCGCGCATCCCGACCGCCATCTGCGCGGCGTTGACGCCCGACACGCCGCCGCCGAGGATCGCGACCTTGGCTGGCGCCACGCCCGGCACGCCGCCAAGCAGGATGCCGCGGCCGCCCTGCTCCTTCTCGAGATAATGCGCACCGACCTGGATCGACATGCGCCCGGCCACTTCGGACATGGGCTTCAGCAGCGGCAGCGAGCGGTCGCTCGCGGTGACGGTCTCATACGCGATGCAGGTCGCGCCCGACTTCATGAGGCCTTCGGCCTGCGGCTTGTCGGCGGCGAGGTGGAGATAGGTGAACAGCAGGTGGCGCGGCTCGAGCAGCGCGATCTCGCTCGCCTGCGGCTCCTTGACCTTCACGATCATGTCGCTCTGCGCGAACACGCTCGCGGCGTCGGGCAGGATCGTCGCACCGGCGGCGACATAATCCTGGTCCTCGAAATCGATGCCGAGGCCAGCCCCGGTCTCGACCGCAACGCTATGGCCAGCGGCGACGAGGTCGGAAACCGACGGAGGGGTCAGGCCGACACGATATTCGTGATTCTTGATTTCCTTGGGAACGCCGATGCGCATCGCAAACTCTCCTATTGAGTATGCGCCTTTTACAGCAGCGGGCGCAGGAAGTGCGTGCAAACTCGCCAGCAAGGCGGGGCAGATCGGGATGGTATTGCAAAAAGCGAGGCGTCCGCGCAACAGCGTCCCGCATGGATACGATCGACAGCAAGATCATCGCACAGCTTGGGCAGGAGTCGGGGCTGACAAGCGAGGCGCTCGGCGCGCGCGTCGGTCTGTCGCCCTCGGCGGCGCATCGCCGGGTCAAGACGCTCGAGCTCCAGGGGATGATCCTCGGCTACCGTGCCCGCCTGTCGCGCGCCGCACGCGGCAATCCCTCAACGGTGTTCGTCTCGGTGACGCTGACCGACCAACGGCAAGCGACGATGCAGCAGTTCGAGCAAGCGCTCGCGCGAACATTGCAAGTCAGCGAGGCGCATCTGATGAGCGGCGAATCGGATTACCTGCTAAAGGTGCTGGTGCGCGAGGACGACAGCTACGAACGCATCCACCGCGAGGTGCTCTCGGCGCTTCCCGGCGTCCATCGGCTCGTTACGCAATTCACGATCCGCACGCTCGCGACCGAAGATTGAGCCTGGCTGAACCCTCGCTGTACACGGCGTTGCGGGGGGCAATGCCGCGTGCTATTGCGCCGCACCATCGGGACCGAGGCCAGCGCCGTCATCCATGACCTATCTGCATGAAATCCGGGCAAGAACACCCTTAGCGTGAGCATCACTCAAGCAAGTGCGGGCAGCGTGCCCGCCAATCGCGACTCGGCGCCGGATACAGGCGCGGATGATGCGCACCATCACGGCAAGGACGGCCTGGCAAAGCTCGCTTTGGGCGCGATCGGCATCGTGTTCGGCGATATCGGCACCAGCCCGATCTACGCCTTTCGCGAAACCTTTGCCGGGCATCACAAGCTCGCGCTCGATCCGATCCACATCATGGGCGTCGTCAGCCTGATGTTCTGGTCGATGATGATCGTCGTCAGCCTGAAATATGTCACGATCATCATGCGTGCCGACAATAAGGGCGAGGGCGGCAGCCTCGCGCTGTTGGCGCTCGTCAACGGGCGGACCAAGAACAAGCGCTGGTCGCGCGGTATCATTCTGCTCGGCGTGTTCGCGACCGCGCTGTTCTACGGCGATTCGATGATCACCCCGGCAGTGTCGGTGTTGTCGGCGGTCGAGGGCCTCGCGGTCGTCTCGCCGGGGCTCGGCGGCCTCGTGATGCCGATCGCGATGACGATCATCATCGGCCTGTTCTGGATCCAGCGCAGCGGGACAGCACGCGTCGGGCTGTTCTTCGGGCCGATCATGATCCTCTATTTCGCGGTGATCGCAACGCTTGGCGTGCTGAGCATCGTCAAGACACCCGAGATCCTGTGGGCGTTCTCGCCGCACTACGCGGTCGAATTCTTCGCACTCGATCCGCTGCGCGCATTCCTTGCGCTCGGGTCGGTCGTGCTCGCGGTGACCGGCGCGGAGGCGTTGTACGCCGACATGGGACATTTCGGGCGCAACCCGATCCGCGTGTCGTGGCTGTTCGTCGTACTGCCCGCGCTGATGATGAATTACATGGGGCAGGGCGCATTGCTGTCGCGGATGGGGCAACCGGCGCTCGAAAGCCCGTTCTACATGCTCGCGTCGGACAGCCTCCAGCTGCCGCTCGTCATCCTCGCGACGATGGCTGCGGTGATCGCGTCGCAGGCGGTGATCTCGGGTGCCTTCTCGGTGACGCAGCAGGCGATCCAGCTGGGCTTCATGCCGCGGCTGCGGATCGAGCATACCAGCGCGGCGACCGTCGGACAGATCTACATCCCGCTCGTCAACTGGCTGCTGCTGACGATGGTTTTGCTGCTGGTGATCTTCTTCCGCACCTCGTCGAACCTGACCTCGGCGTACGGCATCGCGGTGACGGGGGCGATGTTCATCGACACCTGCCTGCTCAGCGTCGTGCTGTTCCGCCTGTGGAACTGGCCGGTCTATTATGCGGTGCCGCTGCTCGCGGTGTTCTTCCTCGTCGACGGCGCCTATTTCTCGGCGAACCTGACCAAGGTGCCGGCGGGCGGCTGGTTCCCGCTGCTGGTCGGCTTCATCATCTTCACGATCCTGACGACCTGGTCGAAGGGGCGGCAGCTGATGATCGACCGGATGCGCGAGGGCGCGATGCCGATCAAGATCTTCATCCAGTCGGCCGCCACCTCGGCGACGCGCGTGCCGGGAACCGCGGTGTTCATGACCTCGTCGCCCGAAGGCGTGCCGCACGCGCTGCTGCATAACCTCAAGCACAACAAGGTGCTCCACGAGCGGATCATCCTGCTGACGATCAAGATCGCCGACGTGCCCTACGTGTCCGAGGGGCATCGCTGCATGATCGAGGATCTGGGGGCCGGCTTCCACCGCATGGTCCTGCGCTATGGCTTTATCGAGGAGCCCGACGTGCCGGTGGCGCTCGCCAATGTCCATCGCTGCGGTGCCGATTTCCGCATGATCGACACGAGCTTCTTCCTGTCGCGCCAGACGCTGCTGCCGTCGTCGCGGCCGGGAATGATGCTGTGGCGCGAGAAGCTCTTCTCGTGGATGCTGCGCAACGCCGAAAGCGCGATGGAATTCTTCCGCCTGCCGACCAACCGCGTGGTCGAACTCGGCAGCCAGCTCGAGATTTGAGCGAGGTCGCGCCCGCGTCGGGCCCTGCGCCGATCATCGTCACCGCGCTGTTCGGCGCGGGCGATGCGGCGTGGTTCGATGATCTGCGCGTCCGGCACTTCCCGCCCGAGCGCAACCAGCTCAAGGCGCATCTGACGATGTTCCACCATCTCGCGCCGAGCCTCGAACGCGAGCTCAAGCAGCGGCTCGCGGCGGAGACCAGCCGCGTTCGCGCGCCCGAGGCGCGGATCTCCGGGCTTATGTCGCTTGGCCGCGGTGTCGCGTTCCGGATCGAATCGCCCGCGCTGGAGGATATCCGCGATCGGCTCGCCGATGCCTTTTCCGCAGTGCTGACGCCGCAGGACCGCGCGGGCTGGCGGCCGCACGTCACCGTCCAGAATAAGGTCGAGCCCGCGGTCGCCAAGGCGCTGCAAGCCGAGCTCGCGCGCGATTTTCAACCCCGCACCGTCCGCCTCGCGGGGCTCGCGAGCTGGTGGTATCGCGGTGGCCCGTGGGAGCCGCTCTCGCGCCATATGTTCGCCTGAGACGAAACCGGCGCAAAGGTGGGTTGACCGCTCGGATGCGCCTACTTATAGCCCGCGCCTCGCACACAGCGGCACGCTCCGGTTTAGCCGGGGCCTCGGCGAAGTAGCTCAGTTGGTTAGAGCACGGGAATCATAATCCTGGGGTCGGGGGTTCAAGTCCCTCCTTCGCTACCATCCCTTTCAGAACTCGGCTTCGGGTCACCGCTCCCGCTATGAGCGGGACAGGCCCGGCTCGCCAGCATGGACGAACCGGGCGCGGAGCATCAGCGCATCTTTTCGAGCAGCGTGCGGCGATAGTCGCCCTGGCGCTCGAACATCCAGCCCGGATATTCGGCGGGCAGGGCGCTCGTTTCGCCGAGCTTGGCGAGATCGTCCGCCGACAGCTCGACCTTGGTCGCGGCAAGGTTGTCGGTCAGCTGGTCGGGCCGCTTGGCGCCGACGATCACGCTCGACACCGCCTTCTGGTGGAGCAGCCAGGCGAGCGCCACCTGCGCGACCGAGACGCCGTGGGCCTCGGCGATCGGGCGCATCACGTCGATGATCGCATAGCCGCGATCCTTGTCGATCGGCGGGAAGTCGAACTTGGCGCGGCGGCCATCGGTCCTGCTTTCGTCGGTACGGTCGTACTTGCCCGACAGGAAGCCACCGGCGAGCGGGCTCCATACCATCAGCCCGACTTCTTCGGAGTGCAGCATCGGCACGATCTCGCGCTCGAGATCGCGGCTGGCGATCGTGTAATAGGCCTGGAGCGAGGCGAAGCGGTGCAGCCCGAGCCGCGCCGATTCGCCAAGTGCCTTGACGATCTGCCACGCCGCCCAGTTCGACAAGCCGATATAGCGCACATGGCCGTGCTGGACGAGCGTATCGAGCGCGCGCAGCGTCTCCTCGATCGGCGTGGCCGGATCGAAGCCGTGGATCTGGTAGAGATCGATATGGTCCAGCTGGAGCCGCTTGAGGCTCGCCTTGCACGCGTCGATCAGGTGGTAGCGCGAGGCGCCGCGGGCGTTGGGGCCGGGACCCATATCGCCAAACGCCTTGGTCGCGACGACGATCTCCTCGCGCTTGAGGCCCAGGTTGCGGATCGCCTGGCCGGTGATCTCTTCCGAGCGACCGTTCGAATAGACGTTGGCGGTGTCGATGAAATTGATACCGCCATCGACCGCGACGCGGACGAGCGCATCGGCTTCGTCCTGACCGAGCTGGCCGATCTTGCCCCACATGTCATCGCCGCCGCCAAAGGTCATCGTGCCGAGGCACAGTTCCGAGACGAACAGGCCGGTGCGGCCAAGCTTGTTGTAGCGCATTTAGAATCCTTCCGAAGCCGCTCACGGGGCGTGGGGGCGAGGCGGTCAGCGCATCAAAGCATGACGCGTCGAATGGCTCCAACGGCCAGCACCGAACGCGCTTCGCAGGCCACGGATCATCGCGCGCAAAGGCGACGATCGGGGCGTGGACCGTGTCGAGCACGGAGGCGCGCGGCGCGGCGGGTCGCCTTTGCCGACGACCCAAGCGGCCCACGCACTGCCTCGTGCGATGCGGTAGCCTGGGCGCTTCCTCCACGAGACGGCGCGGCCGCGCCGGAACACGTCGCGCAGCGAAGGGCTGGCCCCTCAGTATCGCTCGACGCTGCGCCCGTTAATCGCGGAACTCGGGAAACAGCTTTTCGACTTCCGCCTGAAGATCGCCCGGGCCGGCGTTGAGGTCGAATTGGTCGAGCAACGCCCGTATCAGCCGTATGCGAAACGGCCCGATACCCGCCATCGACTCGAGCCCGGGCTGGTCCCCGTCGGCGACCCGGGCGGCGACCGCGCCGAGCGTACGATAGCCTGCACTCATGAGGATGCGACGCAGTCCGGCTGGCAAGGCCGATCGGCCGATCGGCAAATCCCGCGCCGTGGCGCCCGGCATCGTCGTCTGCAAGCGGGTCTGCCCGGCCTTTTCGCGCTTCAGCGTGCGGCGGATATGGCCGAGCTGGCTTGTCGTCAGCCGCAGCCGGCGCCCGATCTCGCGATATGGCACGCCCTCCGCGCGCAGCGCACGCGCCGCGGCCAAGTTCACGCTGACCTGTTCGAGCTGGCTGAGCATCTGCGGTCAGCGATAGGGCGGTCGCGGGCAGCGCGACAAGCGGCGTTTGCGCGTGCGCGCGTTTTGCGGCCGCGCAGACGCTAGGGTCGAAACGGGTATCTTTCGTGACTGCGGCAAATGCGCTAGCCGCGGCGGGATGCCGCTGCACAGGGCGCGGCCCAGTTATGGAGCATCCCATGTTCAGCCACATCATGGTCGGATCGAACGATCTCGAGGCGTCGCGTGCATTCTACGACGCAACGCTCGCCGCGCTCGGCGCCAAGCCCGCGATCGAGAGCCATGGCCGACTCGTCTATGATCACGCCGGCGGGCGCTTTCTGGTCACCAAGCCGATCGACGGTGCGCCGGCCTGCCACGCCAATGGCGGCACGATCGGTTTTGCCGCATCCTCGCCCGCGCAGGTCGATGCGTGGCATGCCGCAGGTCTCGCCGCGGGCGGTACCGCAGTCGAGGACGATCCCGGCATTCGCGATGCCGGCTTCGCCAAGCTGTATCTCGCCTATCTGCGCGACCCCGCGGGCAACAAGCTGTGCTCCCTGCATCGTATGCCTGCCTGATGCAGGCCGGCGCGCCCTTGTGCGCCGGCCGGGACCTCCCATCTCATTGGCCGGTCTGTCGCTCCCCTAGCGGCGACGGACCGACAGGACGAAAGCCATCATGACCACCCACCACACGCGCATGTTGATCCTCGGCTCGGGCCCCGCCGGCCTCTCGGCCGCCATTTACGGCGCGCGCGCCGGAATGAAGCCGATCCTTGTCCAGGGCATCCAGCCCGGCGGTCAGCTGATGACCACGACCGATGTCGAGAATTATCCCGGCTTCGCCGACGTCATCCAGGGCCCGTGGCTGATGGAGCAGATGCAGAAGCAGGCCGAGCATGTCGGCACGACGCTGATGTACGACACGATCGTCGCGGTCGACCTGACGCAGCGCCCGTTCCGGCTGACCGGCGACAGCGGCGACGTCTATGAAGGTGACGTGCTCATCATCGCGACCGGCGCGCAGGCCAAATGGCTGGGGCTCGATAGCGAGGAAGCGTTGAAGGGCAAGGGCGTCAGCGCCTGCGCGACGTGTGACGGCTTCTTCTATCGCGGCAAGAAGGTGGCGGTGATCGGCGGGGGCAATACGGCAGTCGAGGAAGCGTTGTATCTCACCAACCATTCGCCCGACGTGACGCTGATCCACCGCCGCGGCGCGCTCCGCGCCGAGCGGATCCTCCAGGAGCGGCTGTTCGCGCACAAGGGCGTGACAGTGTTGTGGAACAAGGAAGTCGACCAGTTCGTCGACGGGGGCGGAAATGCGGGCCTCGTGGCGATCGACCTGATCGATACCGTCACCGGCGAACAGTCGCGGCTCGACACCGAGGGCGGCTTCGTCGCGATCGGGCATCATCCCGCAACCGAACTGTTCCGCGGGCATTTGAAGCTCGACGAGGATCATTATCTGTGGGTCGAGACGGGTTCGACCCGCACCAGCGTGCCGGGTGTGTTCGCGTGCGGCGACGTGATGGACAAGATCTATCGCCAGGCGGTGACCGCGGCAGGGACCGGCTGCATGGCCGCGCTCGATGCCGAGAAGTTCCTGGCAGAGGCCGAGTTCGAATTGGCCGAGGCGGCGGAATAGCGGAGCGGTCTTTCCCCTCCTGCGTGCGGGAGGGGCGCGGCTAGTCGCGCAGCACCGCCGCGACGATCTGCTCCTCCAGCCACGCCGCGTCGGCGAGATGGGCAAAGCTGTGGCTGTCGGTGTCGCACATCGCGACCGGGCCATCCCAGCCTTCGCGAAACGCGATCGCGGTATTGTCGCGCGCCGCGAGCAGGATCGTCGTGTCGAGGCGGCTCGCCGCCAAGGCCGCCGATAGGCGTTGCGCGAGGCCGTCGGGCGCTTCCGCCTGCGGCTGAGCAACCTTCGCCAACCCGCTGGCCAGCTTGCGCAAATCGACTCCGCCGCGCGCCAGGCGGAGCCATTCGCGCGGGTCTTTGAGTTTCGCCGCATAGCGCGCGCGGATCGCGGCGGCGGGGGGCAAGTCGTCCTGCTGCTCGATCACCCAGGGGTTGGCGAGGATCAGCCGGTCGATCCCCGCGGTGGCGCCGAACAGCGCGAGCGCGGTCGCGGCGTCGCAATTGCCGAACGCGACGAGCCGCTCGATCCCCGCCTCGGCGCTGAAGGTCGCGGCCGCGCAGCCGATGTCGGGGCCCGACGACAGGAAGCCGCCGTTCATCCCCGTCGAATCGCCGATCCCGCGCCGGTCGAAGCGCAGCACCGGGATCCCGCGCGCGGCGAGCGCCTGCGCGAGCAACGCCATGCCGCGATGCGCACCGATGCGGATCTCGTTGCCGCCCGAGACGATCAGCACCCCGGTCTTGCCTGGCGCCGCATCGAGCGTCCCGTACAGCGTGTCGCCCGCGCAGGCGAAGCGGATCACCCTTCGCATCGCGCGATCCAGTCGGCAATGTCGTCGGCGAGCAGCGCGGCGAGCATGGGGTCGGTGTCGGGCTCGGCCCGGCGCCAGAGGGGTGCGCCGGCGACGTGGCGGTCGGCGGGCAGGGGGTCGGTTTCGAGCCGCACAGTGCGAACGACCCCGCCATCCTCGCGGCGCCACGGCATGGAAAGCGGGAGCGCGGTCAGCAGATCCGGCGCGATGCGGTTCCCCGCAATCTCCACTGGTGCGTCGCCGTCGTGATACCATCGGTCGCCAAGAGGGGGGCCAGGCCGGGCGGCTTGCCGGATCCGCTTGAGGTCGCGCAGCAGGCTCGCGCCGTCTTGCGGCGCGAGCTGCCAGCGACCGTGCAGAGCGGCGGTCCTGTCGAGCAGTGCGCCGCTGCGGATCGCCACGCTGTAGCAGCGGCGGCCGTTGTCCGAACTTTGCCGGACCGCATCGGCGACCCCGTCGCTCAGATCGGGGATTCTGCACTGTTCGAGCGGAACGAGGCTCTCGCCCTGGCCCGGCACGTCGGGAAGCAGGCTGCCAACGCCGCGCCGGGCAAGCGCGCGACAGATCGCCACCGCAAGCGCGCGGACGCGATTGGCTTCTTCGAACAACGGCAGGATGACCACCGCGACCGGCCCCGTCGCCGGCCCGAAACGCAGCATGGCCTCGCGGCCAAGGCGCGTTTCGTACGAGCCGATCAAGCGGTTGCCGTCATCGCGGCGTCTTGGCCGCGGCGAAGCGGACGAGGCTGCCATAGGTTTCGAGCATCTCGCCATCGACCTCGTCATCCTCGATCAGGATGCCGAGCCGTTCCTCGATCTCTGTCAACAGCCCCGCAACCGCCATCGAATCGAGCTCGGGCAACGCACCGAACAGCGCGGTGTCGGCGGTGAGCGATGCGGCGCGCGCCGCGCTCAGCCCCAGCACGTCGCGCAAGGTTGCGCGGACGGTCGAATCGATCTGGTCGTAATCATCTGGAAGCACAAGGAGCCCCGGTTCTAGCCGTTATGTTGCGCCGCGATAGAGACTGGGCCCGCTTATGCCAAGAGCGCGCCCCGTGCGGGCCCCGTGCCAGCCCTGTGCGGGCCCTTCACAGGCAGGCCGCGTGCGCTATCAGGGGGGCATGTCCGCGCTAGACCCAATCCCTCGGCCCATCGATACGCTGCCCGGATGTGGGCGCGGCGACGCGGTGGCGTTGATCGACCGCGCGGGTACGCTCGATTTCGACGCGCTCGAGCGGCTGACGGGTGAAGTGGCGGCATGGCTGGCGGCGCAAGGCTACGCGCCGGGCGCGCGGGTCGCGAGCTGGTTGCCCAAGACGCGGCTGGCATGCGTGTTGCCGCTGGCCGCACCGCGTGCCGGGCTGGTGCATGTCCCGATCAATCCGATGCTCAAGCGCGCGCAGGTCGGCCATATCCTGGCCGACAGTCGTGCGTCTGTGCTGCTGACGCAGGCGGGCAGGCGCGAGACGCTGGAAAACGGCGACATTCCAGATGGATGTGTGAGCTTTCTGGAGGCGGATGTAAGTGCGGCCGATCCGCTGCCGCCGTCGTCCGGCGATCCCGATACGCTCGCCGCGATCCTTTATACCTCGGGCTCGACCGGCCGCCCCAAGGGCGTGATGCTCAGCCACGCCAATCTGTGGCTCGGCGCGATCAGCGTGGCGCACTATCTCGCGCTGACGCCCGACGACCGCGTGCTCGGCGTGTTGCCGCTGAGCTTCGATTACGGCCAGAACCAGCTCTTCTCGACCTGGGCGGCGGGCGCCAGTTATGCGCCGCTCGACTATCTGACGGCGCGCGATGTCGTGAAGGCGGTCGAACGCGTCGGCGCGACGACGCTGGCGGGCGTGCCGCCGCTGTGGGTCCAGCTGATCGAGAGCGAATGGCCGGATGCCGTGGCAAACCGTCTGAAACGACTCACCAATTCGGGCGGGGCGTTGACCGCGCCGCTCATCGCCGGTTTGCGGGCGCGTTTCCCGGAGGCGGATCTATACCCGATGTACGGGCTCACCGAGGCGTTCCGCTCGACCTATCTCGCGCCTGAACTGGTCGCTACGCATCCCGACTCGATCGGCCGCGCGATTCCCTTTGCCGAGGTGATGGTCGTTCGCCCCGATGGGGCGCAGGCCGGGCCGGACGAACCGGGCGAGCTCGTCCACGCCGGGCCGTTGGTGGCGCAGGGCTATTGGCGCGATGCCGAGCGGACCGCGCAGCGCTTTCGTCCAGCGCCGGCCTGGTCGGCAGCGGGCGGCACGGCGGTGTGGTCGGGTGATACCGTGGTGATGGACGGTGACGGGCTGCTCCGCTTCGTCGGGCGCGACGACGAGATGATCAAGAGCGCGGGCAACCGCATCAGCCCGACCGAGATCGAGGAGGCCGTGCTGGCCGGCGGCGAGACCGTCGAGGCGGTCGCGCTCGGCCTGCCCGATCCGCGGCTTGGCCAGGCGATCGTCGTGGTGGCGCGTGGCGATGGCTTGAGCGAGGCCGACTTGCGGGCGCGCTTGCGGCGCGATCTGCCGAGCTTTCAGCAGCCGCTGCGCTACGAGTGGCGCGCGCAACTGCCACGCAACGCCAATGGCAAGCTCGACCGGGCAGCGATAAAAGCGGAACTGACGTCATGAAACCGATGGGCACGATCCCCGCCGACTTTGGCGGGTCTCCTTTGACCATAGCCGGGCGCAGCGCCTCGGACTGGGTCGGGGCGGCGGGCGATACGCCGCTGTTCGTCTATGACATGGCGGCGGCCGAAGCGCGGATCGCCCGCTTCCGCGCTGCCTTTGCCGGGATCGACCTGCACTATGCGATCAAGGCCAATCCGTTCGCCCCGTTGCTCGCCGCGATGGCGCCGCTGGTCGATGGCTTCGACATTGCCTCGGGCGGCGAACTGGCGATGGCGCTGGCGGCGGATAAACCCGCGCGCACGATCAGCTTCGCTGGCCCCGGCAAGCGCGACGACGAGCTGGCTGCGGCGATCGAGGCGGGCGTGACGATCAACCTCGAATCGGCGGGCGAGGCGACGCGCGCGGTCGGCATCGGCGATCGCCTCGGCGTCACGCCGCGCCTGGCGATCCGGGTCAATCCCGAGATCGAGCTGCGGGGATCGGGGATGCGGATGGGCGGTCGCGCGTCGCCGTTCGGGATCGACGCCGATCGCGCCGCGGCGGTGGCGCGGGATGTGATCGCGGCCGGCGCGGACTGGCGCGGGCTGCACATCTTCGCAGGGTCGCAGGCGCTCGACGCCAGGGCGATCATCGAGACGCAGGCGGCGACGATGGCGCTTGCCGGGCGACTCGCCGACGAGATCGGCGTCATGCCGCCCCTGGTCAATCTTGGCGGCGGATTCGGGATCCCGTATTTTCCGGGCGAGGTTCCGCTCGACATCGCCGTGATCGGCGAGGCGCTCGCGGAAACCCGCGCCAATCGGAGCGCCGCCTTGCGCGACACGCGCTTCGCGATCGAGCTCGGCCGCTGGCTGGTCGGCGAGGCGGGCGTCTATCTCACGCGCGTCGTCGACCGCAAGGAAAGCCGCGGCGAGACGTTTCTCGTCGTCGATGGCGGGCTGCACCATCAGCTCGCGGCGACCGGCAATCTCGGGACGGTGGTCAAACGCAACTATCCCGTCAGCGTCGCCACCGCTGCCGCGGGAGCGCCGACCGAGACCGTCAGCGTCGTCGGTCCACTCTGCACGCCGCTCGATCGCCTCGCCGACCGCGTCACATTGCCGGTCGCGCACGTCGGCGATCTGGTTGCGGTTTTCATGGCCGGCGCCTACGGGGTGAGCGCGAGCCCGACGGCGTTTCTTGGGCATCCTATGCCGCTGGAAATCCTCGCCCGGCATTCCTAACGGTATATTCACCCCTTCGGCATCATAGCAGTGCAATAGCCGTAGCTTGCTCGCCGGGGTCAGACGTGACTCGGGTCGGCAACAGGAAGCGGCGGGAGGTATGCATGCAGCGTTTTTCTAAGTCAGTTCGCGGGCTCCTGAGCGTTGGTACGAGTGCGCTCGCGCTCGCCGGCTGCACGACCGCGAGCCGGCCCGAACTGCCGCAGGCGGCCTTCGTCGCCGGGCAGGAACAGCCGGGCGAGGAATATATCATCGGCCCGCTCGACCAGCTCAACATCTTCGTATGGCGCAACCCCGAGCTCTCGTCGAAGGTGCAGGTGCGCCCCGACGGCCGGATCACCACGCCGCTGATCAGCGACATGCCTGCGGTCGGCAAGACGCCGCGGATGCTCGCCGACGACATGAAGATCGCGCTCGGCGAATATATCAAGGATCCGATCGTCTCGGTCATCGTCGAGAATTTCAGCGGAACCTTCAGCCAGCAGATCCGCATCGTCGGTGCGACCGCCAAGCCCGCGTCGATCCCGTACCGCGCCAACATGACGCTGCTCGACGCGATGATCTCGGTTGGGGGCTTAAGCCAATATGCCGCAGGCAACCGCGCCAAGCTCGTCCGCTACAACCGCGAGACGGGCAAGCAGGTCGAATACAATCTGAAGCTGTCGCGCCTGCTCAAGGACGGCGACAGCCGTGCGAACGTCCGGCTCGAACCCGGCGACGTGATCATCATCCCCGAGAGCATGTTCTAGGGGCGGCGGTAGATGAGTGGTTTCCTCACCGAAGTGCAGATCATCCTGCACACCATGTGGATGCGGCGCTGGATCGCGCTTGGCGTCGCCTGGGGTGTCGCGGTGCTCGGCTGGGCGGTCGTCGCGCAGCTGCACAACAGCTATGAATCGCGTGCGCGCGTCTTCGTCCAGCTCAACACGATCCTGCCGAGCGCGGTCGGCATCACCGCCGCCGACCAGCAGAAGGACGTCGACACGATCCGGCAGACGCTGACCTCGGCGGTCAACCTCGAAAAGGTCGTGCGCGGCACCGATCTTGCCAATACGGTGAAGACCGATCGCGACGTCGCCGATCGTGTCAGCACGCTGTCCAAGGCGATCAAGATCACGGCGCAGCAGGACAATCTGTTCGAAATCGTCGCGAGCGCGTCGAGCCCCAAGGTGGCCGCGCAGGTCGTCCAGAAGCTGATCGACCTGTTCGTCGAGCAGAACCTGTCGGGCGATCGCGACGAGACGAATTCGAGCCTCAAATTCCTCGATGCGCAGCTCGAGCAGCGCCAGAAGCAGCTCGCCGATGCCGACGCCAAGCGCGCCGATTTTCAGAACCGCTATCTCGGCAGCCTGCCGGGGTCTGGGTCGCTGACCGACCGGATGGGCGCGGCGCGTTCGGCGATGGCGCAGGTCGATAGCGATCTTGCGGCGGCGCAATCGGCGCTGTCCGTCGTCAATGGCCAGATGGCGGGCACCCCGGCCAACATCCCGGGTATGGCGGGCAGCGCGGCAAGTGCAGGCCCCGCACGCGCACGGCTCAATGCGATCCAGGGCCAGCTCGCCGATGCGCGCGCGCGCGGCTATACCGAGAACCACCCCGACGTCGTCGCGCTCCGCAGCCAGCTGGCTTCGGCGCAGGCGGCGGCGCGGAGCGAACCAATAGTCGGCGGCGGTGGCGCGGCTGCGGCATCAAACCCGGCCTATGTCGGGCTGCGCTCGATCCAGGCCGACAAGCAGGCGCAGGTCGCAGCGCTGAGCGCCCGCAAGGCGCAGCTGCAGCACGATCTCGATGCGATCAATGGAAAGCTTGCGGGCGACCCGGCGGTCGCCGCGCAGCAATCGCAGATCGACAACGACTATCAGGTGATGAAGGACGGCTATGCCAAGCTGCTCGCTGATCGCGAAGCGATCAAGCTGCGCGGCCAGGCCCAGAGCCAGACCGATTCGATCAAGTTCAGCGTGATCGACCCGCCGACCGCGCCGCGCGTCCCGGCATCGCCGAACCGGCCGCTACTGCTGACCGGCGTGCTGATCGTCGCGCTGGGGGGGGGCGTGGCGGTCGCGTTCGGGCTGGCGCAGTTCAAGACGACGTTTGCGACCGCGGGTCGGCTCGAAAAGGCGACCGGGCTGCCGGTGCTCGGCTCGATCGGCGCGATCGTGACCAAGGCGCAGATCGCGCACCGACGGCGGATGCTGGCCTATTTCGCCGGCGGGGCAGGTGCGCTCGGCGCGGCCTATGTCGGTTTGCTCGGGGTCGAGATGCTTCAGCGGGGATTGGCGGCATGAGCGATCCAACCCCGCGCAAGCGTCCGTCGCTGCTCGAACAGGCCGCGAGCCGCTACGATTTCAACGACCGGATCCGTCCGCTCGACGACGTCCCGGCCGAGGCGCCGGCCCGGTCGCCGGCCCGGTCGCCGGCCCAGTCGCCAGTCCAGTCGTCAGTCGCCGCGCCGGTGGCCTCGCCCGAGGCTGCGCCGCACCCGGCCGCCAAGCCGCGAACAGTTTCGCGGCCGGGCACCGAGGTCAAGATCGATCGCGCGTTGCTCGCCGAGCGCGGGATGCTCGTGCCCGGTGCGCCGATCGGTGCGCTGGTCGAGGAATTCCGCCTGGTGAAGCGCCAGTTGCTGACGACCGCGCGCGGCGTGCGCGTCCGCGCAGGCGATCTGTCGCGGACGATCCTCGTCACCTCGGCACAGCCCGATGACGGCAAGACCTATTGCGCGCTCAATCTCGCCATCTCGATGGCGGCCGAGCGCGACCTCGAGATTCTGCTGATCGACGCCGATTTCGCCAAGCCCGACGTCATGGCGCGGCTTGGCTTGAGCGAGGGGCGGGGGCTGCTCGATGCGCTCGCCGATCCGCAGGTCGAGCTCGAGAGCTGCATCGTCCGAACCGATATTCAGCATCTCAGCCTGTTGCCGTGCGGCACCAAGTCGAACGCCGATACCGAGCTCGTCGCGAGCGCGCGCACCGGCGAGCTGATCGCCGAGCTGCTCGCCGCCGATCCGCGCCGCGTGCTGATCTTCGATTCGCCGCCGGTGCTCGCCGCATCGCCCGCTGCCGCGCTCGCGCATCATGCCGGGCAGGTGATGCTCGTCGTGCGGGCCGATCGCACCGGCGAAGGCGATCTGCGCGAAGCCGTCGATCTGCTCGACGGCTGCGAAGACATCCAACTCCTCCTCAACGCCGTGTCGTTCGCCCCTGGGGGGCGGCGGTTCGGCAGCTATTATGGACAACAGGAAGACGCGTCATGATGTGCCGCATCCGCTCCACCGCTGTATTGCTCGGGACCGCGCTGATCGCGTTGATCGCGGCCGCACCCGCGCAGGCGCAGGCGCAGGACCAGCAACGCCGAACGCGGATCTCGCCCTATATCGAGATCGGCCAGATCGTCACGGCCGACCTAACGAACGACGACGTCCTGACCTATACGACGGTCGCGGGCGGGGTCGAGGCGTCGGTCCAGACGCCGCGCACGCAGCTGCAGGTCAGCTATCGCTATGAGCGGCATTTCTCCTACGCCAAGCGCGTCGGCGACGATGATCTGCACAACGGCCTCGCGCGCGGCAGCATCAGCGTCGCGCCCAATCTCAGCGTCGAGGCGGGCCTGCTCGCGACGCAGACGCGCACCGACATCCGCGGTGCCGCGCCGATCGCGCAGGTCGGGCGGCGCGACAATATCAGCCAGGTGTTCTCGGGCTATGTCGGGCCGAGCTATGCCGCGCATGTCGGTCCGGTCGGCGTCGCGGCGAGCTATCGCTACGGTTATACCAAGGCGGGGTCGCCTGGGAATACCGGCGTCACGCCCGGTAGCCCCAGGCTCGATGTGTTCGACAGTTCGCAAAGCCATACCGTCAACGTCAGCGCGGGCGTGAAGCCGGGCACGGTGCTGCCCGTCGGCGTCAACGTCTCGGCGGCGTACGACCGCGAGACCGCGAACCAGCTCGACCAGAAGTTCGAGGACAAGATCGTCCGCGCCGATTTTGTCGCGCCGGTCGCGCCGACGGTCGCGCTGACCGCGGGTGTGGGCTATGAGAATTTGCAGGTGAAGCAGCGCGACGCCCTGCTCGACGCCAATGGCGTGCCGGTGGTCGATACCAACGGGCGGTTCAAGACCGACCCCGCCTCGCCGCAGCGCATCGCCTACGAGACCGACGGGCTGATCTATGACGCGGGGGTGATCTGGCGTCCGTCGTCGCGCACGACGGTTCAGGGGCATGTCGGACGGCGTTATGGCGGGATGACCTATTTCGGCACGCTCAGCTACGCTGCGACACGCTCGATCTCGGTCAATGCCGATGTCTATGACGCGGTCGAGACCTTTGGCGGGCAGCTGCGCAACAGCCTGGCCGGATTGCCGACGTCCTTCCTGCAACAGCGGACCGCATTCACCCAGCAATATGGCGGCTGCACCTTCGGCGCGGCGGGCGCCGGGGCGGGCGGGTGCCTCAACGGCGCGTTCCAGTCGATCTCGACTTCGGCGTACCGCGCACGCGGCATCGACGCTGTGATCTCGGCGACGCGCGGCAAGCTCAATCTCGGCGTGGGCGCTGGCTATTCGAACCGTCGCTTCCTCGCGCCCGACCAGACCAATGCGGCCTTCTCGATCAACGGCGTCAGCGACCAGAGCTATTATGCGCAGGCCTTCGCCAACGTGCCGCTGACGCGCGACTCGGGGATCAACGGCACGCTGATCTACAATTACTACGACAGCGGGATACCCGACGCGTCGGGCGTAACCAGTGCCGCCGCGACCGCGCTCTATTACCACAATTTCGGACGGATCGGCACCAGCGCTTCGGCGGGGCTCTATTCGTTCAGCCAATCTGGGCTCGCCGACCAGATTTCGGCGACAGGGCAAGTCGGTGTACGGTATCAATTCTAAAACGCACGGGCGGACGACTGTCATTGCGGGGATAGCAGTATGTACGAAGACTATTACGGATTGCGCGGTCGCCCGTTCCAGCTGACGCCCGACCCGCGCTTCTGGTTCGAGACCGCGACGCATCGCAAGGCGATGGCGTATCTCGGCTATGGCCTCGCGCAGGGCGAGGGCTTCATCGTCATCACCGGCGATGTCGGCGCGGGCAAGACGACGCTGGTCGGCCATCTGATGGACACGGTCGATGCGACGCGGCTGCACGTCATCAAGATCGTGTCGACGCAGATCGAGGCCGAGGATCTGCTCCGCATCGTCGCGGGCGGCCTCGAGATCGAAAGCGACGGGCTGACCAAGGCGCAATTGCTGGTCGCGATCGAGCGCGGGTTGCGTGCGACCGCGCGCGCCGGGCGGCGCACGCTGCTGATCGTCGATGAGGCGCAGGCGCTGCCCGTGTCGAGCCTCGAAGAGCTGCGCATGCTGTCGAATTTCCAGACCGGCAGCCATGCGCTCCTACAGATCTTCCTGCTCGGCCAGCCCGAGTTTCGAGAGCGGTTGCACGGGTCCGACCGGCTCGAACAGCTCCGCCAGCGCGTGATCGCGGTGCATCACCTCGACCCGATGGAGCGCGACGAGGTCGAGCCCTATATGCGCCATCGCCTCGGCGTGGCGGGGTGGGACGGGCGACCGGGCTTTACTACCGACGCCTATGAAGCGTTTTACGAGGGCACCGATGGCGTGCCGCGCCGGCTCAACCAATTGGCCGGGCGGGTCCTGCTCTATGCCGCGATCGAGCAGCTCGAGACGATCGACGCGCATGCAGTGGCAACCGTGCTCGCCGATATCGCGGGCGACATGCCCGGCGTGAAGCCGATCGCGATCCCCGAGCGCGCGGCGCTGCTCGCCGAACCGGTGCCGAGCCTGGTGCCCGAACCCGACGCGCCGGCCGTGCCGCACTCGGATCCGGTTGTGCCGCCCGAGCCGAACTCAGACCTGGAGCCCGAGCTGGACTCGGAGCCAGAACCAGAGCCCGAGCCCGAGCCAGAACCGGAACCGGAACCGGAACCAGAACCAGAACCTGAGCCCGAGCCAGCGTCCGAGCCAGAACCGGAGCTCGAAACGCTGCACGCGCCCGATCCGGTCGTGCTTGCGGTCAGCGAGCCTGTTGCGGAACCGGTCGAGGAAGGGTCTGCGCCGCCCGTCGCGGAGATCGACGAGGGCGACTGGACGCCCGCCGCTCACGACGAGCCGGTTCCCGCGACCGAACACGCTCCCGACCCGGCGCTGGCCGAGCAGATCGCCGTTCTGACCGCGCGCGTGGACGAGCAGGATCTCGCCCTGCGACGCGTGCTGAAGCTGCTCGTCGATTGGGCGGAATCGGGCCAGGCCCCCGGCCTTGCCATGCCGCATGACGAGGACTGAGCCGATGCGCCACGCGCTGACCGTCGATATCGAGGACTGGTTCCAGGTCGGCGCGTTCGAGACGGTGATCGACAAGCGCGACTGGGATTCGCTGACGCCGCGCGTCGAGCGCAATACCGATGCGGTGCTCGCGCTGTTTGGCGAGAGCGGTGTCAAGGCGACCTTCTTCACACTCGGCTGGGTGGCGCACCGGTACCCCGCGTTGATCCGCCGGATCGTCGAGCAGGGGCATGAGGTGGCGAGCCATGGTTGGGACCATGACCGTGTCTTCACGCTCGACGCCGCGCGCTTCCGCGCCGACATTGGCCGCGCGCGCGCTGCGCTCGAGGATGCGGCCGGCGTTGCGGTCACGGGCTATCGCGCGCCGAGCTTCTCGATCGATGCGCGCACGCCGTGGGCGTATGACGTGCTGGCCGAGGAGGGCTATGCCTATTCGTCGAGCGTCGCGCCGCTCCGCCACGATCATTACGGCTGGCCCGAAGCCTCGCGTTACGCCTTCCGCCCGCTCGCCGATGCGCCGCTGATCGAGGTGCCGGTGACGGTCGCCGAATTCGGCCAGCGCCGGATGGCGACGGGCGGCGGGTTCTTCCGGCTCTTCCCGGCAGCGCTCACCGATCATGCGGTGCGCCAGGTCAGCCGTGCGGCACAGCCGGCGGTCTTCTATTTCCATCCGTGGGAGATCGATCCCGGCCAGCCGCGCGTCGCCAACGCGCCCGCGAAATCGAAGCTGCGGCATTACAGCCGGCTCGGCGCGATGGCGGGCAAGCTGCGCGGGCTGATCGGCCGGCACGACTGGGGCCGGATGGACGCCGTCGTCGCCGCGCTCGACCTGCCGGCGCGGGCGCGCGAGCCCGTCGCGTGACGGTGCCGTTGCTCGCGATGCCGGTCGGCGTCCGGGCGATCGACCTCCGGACTGGCGACGAACGCGCGCGGCTCGATGCCTTCGTGCGCGCGCACGATCACGCGACGCCGTTCCATCTGCCGGCGTGGAGCCTCGGCGTCGCGCACGGCTGCGGGCAGACCAGCCATACGCTCGTCGCCGAGCAGGCCGATGGGGCGCTCGTCGGGATGCTCCCGTTGACCGAAGTGCGCTCGCCCTTGTTCGGCAAGGCGTTGGTCTCGAACGGCTTCGCGGTCGGCGGCGGTATTCTCGCGACCGACGCTGCGGCGATCCCGGCGCTTGCCGACGCCGGCTGGGCGCTGGGCGAGCGGCTCGGCTGCCCGACGCTCGAACTGCGCGGCGGCCCGATCCCGGCCGAGGGCTGGGAAATCGATACGACGACCTATCTCGGATTCGCGCGTGACCTTGCGCCAAGCGATGCCGACGAACTGCTCGCGATCCCGCGCAAGCAGCGCGCCGAGGTGCGCAAGGCGCTCGACGGCGATCTCGAGGTCTCGATCGGTCGCGCCCCGACCGACCTCAAGGCGCATTATGCGGTCTATGCCGAATCGGTGCGCAACCTCGGCACGCCGGTCTTCCCGAAGCGGCTGTTCCGCGCGGTGCTCGACCAATTCGGCGAGGATGCCGACATCCTCACCGTCCGCGCGAACGGCGAGCCCGTCGCGGCGGTGCTCAGCCTGTATTTCAACGGCACCGTCTATCCCTATTGGGGCGGCGGCACGCACGCCGCACGCGGGCTTCGCGCCAATGACCGGATGTATTTCGCGCTGATGGCGCACGCCCGCGCGCGCGGTTGCAGCCGCTTCGATTTCGGACGCTCGAAGGCCGGGACCGGGCCTGCCGCGTTCAAGAAGAATTGGGGCTTCGAGGGCGTCCCGCTGCCCTACGCCAAGCGCGCTGCGCCCGGTACCGAGCCGCGCGAGATCAACCCGCTCGATCCGCGCTATTCGCGCAAGGTCGAACTTTGGAAGAAGCTGCCACTGTGGGTCGCGAACCAGCTTGGCCCGCACATTTCGCGCGGCCTTGGCTGATGGGGGATATCCTCTTTCTCGGCCACCGCGTGCCGTACCCGCCCGATCGCGGCGACAAGATCCGTGGGTTCCACATCCTCAAATACCTGTCGGCGCGCAAACGCGTTCATCTCATCGCCTTTGCCGACGATCCGCGCGACCTCGCCGCCAAGGCGCCGGCGGAGATGACGGGCCACGCCTCGGTCATCTGGCGCGCCAAATCGCGGCTGCGCGCCTCGATCGAGGCGCTGCTGACGCGCAAGCCGATCTCACTCACCGCGTTCGACAGCAGTGCGGTGCGCGGCGCGGTCGAGGCGCTGCTCGCCTGCGAGCCGATCGACACGATCTACGTCTTTTCCAGCCAGATGGCGCAATATCTGCCAGCGCGCCCGCGGCAGAAGGTCATCATGGATTTCGTCGACATGGATTCGGCCAAGTTCGCCGCCTATGCGAGCGCGGGCCGTGGCCCTATGGCCTGGGTGATGCGCCGCGAAGCCCATCTGCTGTTCGAGTATGAACGCGCGATCGCCGCACGCGCCGACGCCAGCCTGTTCGTCAGCGAAGCCGAGGCCGAGCTGTTCCGTGAGCGTAGCGGGGCGGAGCGCGTCCATGTCGTCGAGAACGGCATCGACACCGCCGTCTTCGCGCCGAATGCGCCGTTCGGGCAGGTCGACGCGATCGATGCGCTGATCGTGTTCACCGGCCAGATGGATTATCGGCCCAATATCGAAGCGGTGAGCTGGTTCGCCGAGACGATCTTCCCGCAGATCCGCGTTTGCTTTCCGCAGGCACAGTTCGCGATCGTCGGGCGCGCGCCGAGCGAGGCGGTCAAGGCGCTCGCCAGGCAGCCCGGCGTGATCGTCACCGGCGAGGTCGCCGATGTGCGCGGCTGGCTCGCCGCCGCCGCGGTCGTGGTGGCACCACTCAAGCTCGCGCGCGGGATCCAGAACAAGGTGCTCGAGGCGATGGCGATGGCGCGGCCCGTGGTGGCATCGCGCGCGGCAGCCGAGGGGATCGATCATGCCGATACGCTGCGCGTCGGCGAGACGGCCGGCGAAATCGCCGATGCAGTGATCGCCTTGCTCGACGATCCCGCAGCGGCGGCACAACTGGGCCGCGCCGGGCGCGCGCGGGTCCAGGCGCGGTACAGCTGGGACGCGCGGCTCTCCCCGCTCGATGCGATCCTCGGGATCGGCGTCGAGGCCGCACCGCGCCGCACCGCGGCCTGACGCGGTGACGCTCGCGATGCCAGCGCCGGCGTCGGCTTCCTCGCGGGTGTCACGCGCGATGCTTTGGCGACGGCAGTCGGCGATCCTGGCGGTCGTCGCGGTCGTGTTGCTCGCCCTGTTCCGCAGCGATGTCGCCGCGCTGACGACGATCTGGTGGACGAGCACGACCTTCGGGCATTGCCTGTTCATCACGCCCGTACTCGGTTGGCTGGTGTGGCAGCGGCGCGTCGAGCTCGCGCAGATGGCGCCGGTCGCCTGGGCGCCGGGGCTGGCGATCGTCGCGCTTGGCGGGTTCGGCTGGTTGCTCGGCGATGCCGGCGGCGTCGCGCTCGCGCGGCATCTCGGGATCGTCATGATGCTGCAGGGGGCGGTGGTGACGCTGCTCGGCCCCAATGTTGCGCGCGCTTTGCTTTTCCCGCTGGCCTACGCCGTCTTCCTCGTGCCGTTCGGCGAGGGGCTCGAGGCGCCGTTGCAGCGCGTGACGGTGGGGATGACGATGCCGCTGCTCCACCTGTTCGGCGTGCCCGCGCAGGTCGACGGCGTGCTGATCACGATCCCCAACGGCTATTTCGAAGTGGCCGAGGCGTGTTCGGGCGCGAAGTTCGTGATCGCGATGATCGCCTATGGCACGCTTGTCGCCAATGTCTGCTTCGTGTCGTGGAGCCGGCGCGCGCTGTTCATGCTGGTGTCGATCGTCGTGCCGGTGCTCGCCAACGGCGTGCGCGCCTTCGCGACGATCTTTGCCGCCTATCATAGCTCGGTCGAGCAAGCGACGGGGTTCGACCATATCGTCTATGGCTGGGTATTCTTCGGGCTGGTGATGGCGGCGACGCTGGCGATCGGCTGGCGCTGGTTCGATCGCGCGCCCGATGCGCCGGTGTTCGATCCGGCAAAGCTGCAGACCGTCCCGCGGTTGCGGCTCGATGCCGTCGTCTGCGCGGTGCTGGTATTGGCGGCGGCGGCGCTATTCCCGGCCTGGTCATCCGCCATCGCGGGACGGGCGCAGGTGTTGCCGGCGGAGATTTCGCTCCCCGAGGTCCCCGGTTGGCACCGCGTCGCGACGAGCACGCGCGCGGCCTGGTCGCCCAATTACCCGGGGGCGGACCATTTCCTGTTCGGGCGCTATGCCGACAGCGCGGGCGGCATGGTCGATCTCGCGATCGCGGTCTATGGCAGCCAGCAGGAGGGCAAGGAGCTCGTTGCGTTCGGGGTCGGGCCGATCCGCGAGGACGATGTCTGGCTGCGCGTCGAGGATCTGCCCGATCTCGCGGGTGGCGCTGTGGTCCGCGTCAGCGCACCTGGCCCGGTCGAGCGGCAGATCGTAACGTGGTACCGTGTCGGCGATGCGCTGACGACCAAGGGACCGATCGTGAAACTGGAAACGGTGAAAGCCAAGCTGCTCGGTGGGCCGCAGCGCGCGGTGGCGGTGCATGTCTCCGCCGAGATCCTGCCGGGACATGATCCGCGCGCGGCGATGACGCGCTTCGTCGCGGCGCTCGGCCCGATCGACCGCCTGGCCGATCGCGCTGCCGGGATGTCGCGCTGATGTGTGGCATCGCAGGTCTCTATTATCCCGCCACCCCCAAGCCGGTCGATCCCGCGCGGGTCCAGGCGATGGCCGACGCGCAGGCGCATCGCGGTCCCGACGGTTCGGGCGTGTGGACAGCGCCGGGCGTCGGGCTTGGGCATCGGCGTCTGTCGATCATCGACGTCGCGGGCTCACCGCAACCGATGGCGAGCCAGGACGGCGCGCTCACGGTTACCTACAATGGCGAGATCTACAATTTTGCGGCATTGCGCGCCGAGTTGCAGGCGCTCGGCGCTGTGTTCGTCACCGCGGGCGATACCGAGGTGCTGCTCCACGGCTGGGCGGCATGGGGGCCGGCGATGCTCGACCGGCTCAACGGCATGTTCGCCTTCGCGCTCCACGATGCGCGCCGGCAGAGGCTGTTCCTCGCGCGCGACCGGCTCGGGGTGAAGCCGCTCCATTATGCCGAACTCGCCGATGGCGCGGTGGCCTTCGCGTCGGAATTGAAGGGTCTGCTCGCGCATCCCTTGATGCGCCGCGTGCCCGACATTCGCGCGGTCGAGGATTATCTGGCGTTCGGCTATGTGCCTGACGATGCCTGCCTGGTCTCCGGGGTCAAGAAGCTGCCCGCGGGGCACTACCTGCTGATCGAGCGCGGCAAGCCGGTGCCCGCGCCGTCGCGCTGGTGGCACGTCGATTTCTCGAGGCGGGCGACCGGATCGGCCAAGGCGCTCGAAGAGGAACTGACGGCATTGCTGCGCGAGGCGGTGACGTCGCGGATGGTGTCCGACGTTCCGCTCGGCGCGTTCCTGTCGGGCGGGGTCGACAGCTCGGCGGTGGTCGCGCTGATGGCCGAAGCCTCGCGCGGGGCGGTGCGGACCTGTACGATCGGCTTTGACGAAAGCGGCCTCGACGAGCGCACATATGCGAACGAGATCGCACAGCGCTTCGCGACGCAGCATCGCGAGCGTGTCGTCGCGGCCGACGATTTCTCGCTGATCGACACGCTGGTCCAGGCCTTCGACGAACCCTTTGCCGATGCCTCGGCGCTCGCCACCTACCGGGTGTGCGAGCTGGCGCGCGAGGACGTCACGGTTGCCCTCTCGGGTGACGGCGCCGACGAGGCGTTCGCCGGCTATCGGCGCTACAAGTTCCAGGCCGCCGAGGAGCGGGTGCGCGGGCTGGTACCAGCGTCGGTGCGCGCCAATGTGTTCGGCACGCTCGGGCGCTATTACCCGAAGGCCGATTGGGCGCCGCGACCGCTACGCGCCAAGACGACCTTGCTCGCGCTCGCCGAGGATGGCGCGGAGGGCTATGCCCGCTCGGTCGGGGTGACGACGCCGGCTTTGCGCGCAGCGCTGTTCACCGATGCCGCCAGAACGGCGCTTGGCGGGCACCGCGCCGAGGATCGCTACGTCCGTTCGATGCGCGATGCGCCGGCGCGCGACGCGCTCGACCGCGCGCAATATGCCGATTTCCAGCATTGGCTGCCCGGCGACATCCTGACCAAGGCCGATCGCACGAGCATGGCGGTGAGCCTGGAGGCGCGCGAGCCGTTGCTCGATTACCGCCTGGTCGAGTTCGCGGCGAAACTGCCGGTCGGGATGCGGCTGCGGGGCGGGCAGGGTAAGTGGCTGCTCAAGAAGGCGATGGAGCGGTATCTGCCCAAGGACATCCTGTATCGCCCGAAGATGGGGTTCGTGACGCCGATCAGCGCGTGGTTCCGAGGCGCCTTGGCGGAGGAAGCGGCGCGGCTGGCGTCATCGCGCGTGCTCGCCGGGACGGGCTGGTTCAACGCCGCGACGATCGCGCGGCTCGCCGATGACCATCGCAGCGGCCGCGCCGATCATGGGCGGACGTTGTGGCAGCTCGTGATGCTGGAACGCGCGATGGCGCGATTGTTCGGCTGAACTAGCGGAATACCGCCATCGCCGCGTGCAGCGTCAGCGCCACGAGCGCCAGCGACGATCCGAGGAACAAGACAAACCGCACCGACACCTTGTTGACGGTGGCCTGCCAGAGGCTGTGCGCGACGCGCAAGCCGACATAGGCCCAGGCGATCCAGGCGTTGAAACCGTCGCCGGTGCCGGTGAGCGCGATCACGCCGCACACCGCGTAGAACAAGGTCGGCTGTTCGGTCAGATGGTTGTGGTTGTGCGCGATCCACTGGATCTTGGGCGGCAGGCCGCGATCGGCATCGGCGGCCTTGGTGCCGACCAGCTTGGCCATATCGATCCCCGATGCCTTCATTGCCGGCAGCCGAGTCACGAGCATCCACAGCAGCATGACCAGCGACCAGGCGATCAGCGCCACGACCGGTTTCAAAATCTCGCTGTGCATGAAAAAGCCTCCCCCAATTGCTTGGGGGAGGCTGCCTCACTTCGTTGCTGTTTGCAACGCGATCAGTCGAAGCTGGCACCCCAGCGACGCTTGACGCGGTCCTTCCACAGGCCGCGGTGATAGGCGTCGGATGCCAGCAGCGGCATCACCGATCCAGCTTCGGCGAACACCATCTGCTCGATCCCGGTGTTGACCTTGCCCCACGATGCCGCTTCCTGCAGCGTCGAGGACGAGCAGGCGCCGTCGCGCACGTCGGCGACGGTGATCTGCACCGCGTACTTGTGGACCTGCACGTCGTCATGGCCGAGGATCTCGGCGCAGACGACGGTGTCCTGGATGAAGTTCTTCGGCACGCCGCCGCCGATCATCAGCAGGCCGGTGGTGCCCGCCTTGATCTTGATGTCGGTCAGCTCGCGGAAATCGGCGATCGCGTCGAGCACCATGTACGGCTTGCCCTCCTTGGCGCGGTCGACCTGGTGCTTGACCAGACCGAAGCCCGCCGACGAATCGACGAATGCCGGGCAGAAGATCGGCACGTCATGCTCATAGGCGAGCTTGACGAGGCTGTTTTCCTTCTTCCCGTTCTCGACGAGATACTTGCCCATCTCGCGGATGAATTCGCGGCTCGAATAGGGCCGCGGTTCGAGCGAGTTGGCGATCTCGAGGATCGTGTGGTCGCAATCCTGGAGCTGCTCTTCGTCGATATAGGTGTCGTAGATCCGGTCGATCAGCAGCGAGCGCAGCGTGTCGTCATCGGGCACTTCGAGCGCCTGATAATGCTTGTGGCCGAGGCCCTCGAAGAAATCCATGTCGACGATCGACGCGCCGGTCGCGACGACGCCGTCGATCATGTTGTTGCGCAGCAGCTCGGCATAGAGGTCCATGCAGCCGCCGGCCGAGGTCGAGCCGGCGATGACGAGGAAGATCGAGCAATCCTTGTCGGCGAGCATCTGGTTGTAGATGTCGGTCGCGCGGCCGAGGTCGCGGCTGGTGAAGCTCATCTTCTTCATCGCGTCGACGATCGGCCGCGCGTCGAACTTGGTGATGTCGATATGCTCGACGGTGGTCGAGAGGAGCTCGGCCTTGCGGTTGGTGGTGGCGATGTCGTTCATCATAGTCTCCATATTCCCCTCCCGCTTGCGGGAGGGGTCAGGGGAGGGCATGTCGACCCGCGTCCCCAATGATTACAGGCCCTCCCCCGACCCCTCCCGGAAGCGGGAGGGGAGGAGGTCAGGCGATAGTGATTGTATCGTGTTACAGCGTGACGACGTTCGAAGCGACCTCTGGCTGCTCTTCGCCGTACAGCGACACCATCGGCTCGTCGCCGACGATCACCGTCTCGTCCGAACCGAAGCCGTTGAACGCCGTGCGCATAGCGGAGCCATAGGCGCCGAGCATTCCGATCTCGAGATAGTCGCCGGCCTTCACGTCGGCGGGGAGGTAGAACGGCCCCACCATATGGTCCATGTCGTCGCAGGTCGGGCCGTAGAAGCTGAACGGCATGTCCTTCGAGCGGCTCTCGAGCTCGCGCAGCAGCTCGACCGGGAAACGCCAGCCGATATGCGCCGCATCGAACAGCGCGCCGTACGCGCCGTCGTTGATGTAGAGCTCGTCGCCGCGACGCTTTTCGACGCGCACCACGATCGAGCTGTATTCGGCGCACAGCGCACGGCCGGGCTCGCACCACAGCTCGGACGAATAGCTGACCGGCAGCGATTCGAAGACGCGGTGGATCGTCTCGAAATAGCGCTCGAGCGGAGGCGGCTCCATCCCCGGATAGGAGGACGGGAAACCACCGCCGACGTCGATCACGTCGACCGTCACCGCCGCATCGACGATCGCCGCGCGGACGCGCTCCATCGCGTTCGAATAGGCTTCGGGCGTCATCGCTTGCGATCCGACATGGAAGCAGATGCCGAGCGCGTCCGCCGCCTGGCGGGCGCGGAACAGCAGGTCCTTGGTCTCGCCCGGCGCCGCGCCGAACTTCGAGGCGAGGCTCAGCTTGCTATGCTCCGACGAAACGCGAAGACGGACGCACAGCGTCAGGTCCTCGGCGCCATCGGTCGCGTCGACGATCTTCTCCAGCTCTTCCACGCTGTCGAGCGAGAACGTCTTCACGCCATAGTCGAAATAGGCCGAGCGGATCGCCTCGGGTGCCTTGACCGGGTGCATGAAGCACAGGGTCGCTCCCGGCAGCGTGGACGCCACCAGCCGTACCTCGGCGATCGAAGCCACGTCGTAATGCGTGATTCCGCTATCCCACAGGATCTTCAACAGATCCGGCGAGGGGTTCGCCTTGACCGCATACATCGAGCGACCCGGGAACTTCTCCGCGAAGAACCGGGCCGCACGCGCAGCAGCGTGCGGACGAACGAGCGTTACCGGCTGAACCGGCTTCTGCTTAGCGATGTCGATGCCAGCAATGGCAGTCGAAGGGGTGGTCGCTAACCCCAGCGCGCGATGTAGGTTGTGCAATTCAAGGGACCTCCAATGTCCGCAGACAAGTTCACGAAAACACTGCCTTGCGGTTGGAAGTCCCATGGGGCAGCGGATGGGCGAAATAGGGTCGCGCTTTTTCAATGTAAAGCGGTTTTGGACCCCGGGAGGTAACACGTGACGATTTTAAGACAGCCGACACGCGCAGGGGTCCGCGATGCCGCCGCCAAGGTCGCCTCGGTGGTGCCGGCAACGCCGCTGTTCATCGTGGATATTCAGGGCGTTGCCGTTGCTTTCAAGGCCGAGTGCCTGCAGCCGATGGGCGCGTTCAAATTGCGCGGCGCGTGGCATCGTTTGACCGCGATCGAGCCCGATGTGCGCAGCAAAGGCGTGGTCGCCTTCTCGTCAGGGAATCACGCGCAGGGAGTCGCTTGGGCGGCGCGACGGCTGCAGATGCCCGCGACGATCGTGATGCCGGCCGATGCCCCCAAGGCCAAGCGCGAGGGCACGCTCGCGCTGGGGGCGGAAGTGGTGAGCTACGACCGCAAGACCGAGAGCCGCGAGAAGATCGCCGCGCGACTCGCCGAAGCGCGCGGCGCGGTGCTGGTGCCGAGCTTCGACGATCCGTGGGTGATCGAGGGGCAGGGCAGTGCCGGGATCGAAGGGGCCACTCAGATGGCGGCGGCGGGGCTGGGGAGCGCGACCCGCGTGGTGGTGCCGTGCGGCGGCGGCGGGCTCGCGGCGGGGCTGGCGCTGGCATTGCCCGAGGCGGCGATCACGGTGGTCGAGCCCGAGGGGTGGGACGATATGCGCCGCTCGCTCGAGGCGGGGTGGATCGAACCCGTCGGCGATTCGCCTCCGCCAACTGCGTGTGACGCCTTGCAGACGATGCGGGTGTCGGGGCTCACCTTCGACGTGCTGTCGCGCCGTGGGGCGACCGGGGTGGCGGTGAGCGAGGCGGAGATCCGCGCCGCGCAGCGCTGGGTGGCCGAGAAGTTGCGGCTGGTGGTCGAACCGGGCGGCGCGGTTGCGCTGGCGGCGGTGCTGGCGGGCAAGGTGGCGGTCGAGCCAGGGTTGCTGGTGATCCTGTCGGGCGGGAATGTCGATCTGGCGGCGTATGGCGCGGTGCTGGCGGGCGCGAACTCGGCGATCGCTTCGCGCTGAGCCGCTCGAAGGGCCCTAGCCACGATCGCCGCGCTGGTGGAGAGGAGGGGGCGACAGGCTTCGCACGAACCGGAGGAAGGGTGCGCCATGAAGAACCTCGAGGGCCTGGCGCCCGCTATCGCAATGCTCGCCGCGTTCGCCTGCCTGATCGGCGGCGGCATGCTGATCGCCAAGCGTCAGAACGTCGGCAAGGGTGTGTTGATGCTGGTGATGGCGGCGGTGCTGGTCGGCAACGTCGTCATCTGGACGCTGTAGGCCGCAGGCGCTTGGCGCCGGGGGCGGGTGGGAGGCGTTGGGAGCCATGCGTGCGACGAACCGTGCGACCGGTTTCCCCCTAGGCGAAGTTTACAACGATGATCGTGCAGGTTTTTCGCGAACGACGCTGTGCAGGTTCGACGATTTCAAAATGCTTCGTCGCATATTTCATGACGGTGGAAGTGTGGGACAAAGCCACGTCCGCTCTCGACCACTTGAAGACATTCCCGTGGAGCGTAGAAACCGAAGCTTGCTTGCAGTTGAGGGGCGGAGATGACGCAGACTGGCTCTGGAGCAATATACGAGATGCCATCTGAATGTGGCCCGCTCTACCTTCAGCACGTTGGCTCAAATTCCACATTCGGGAGTGCAGTAGCTGTATTCGCTGACGCCGAGCTATCAGATTTCAGATTTACGATCGTGTTTCCGGTGCATTCGGCAAGTAGGCAGAACGTAATTAAACGGGTCGGCCGGTCTGAAATATCGGAGCGATATAAGCCTCTTCGATTTCGATATCCGCTCGGACCTTCCGGGAGGGAGATAGGATGGATGATCGTTGACGACGAAGGCCAATACCGGGTTGAAAATCTTTCATCGGAGCAGATCGGCTTTGTTCTCGGGTTCGCCGTGAACGAAAAAGCGCTCATAGAGCTTTTCTGCACCGGTTGGATTGAAGGCGAGCGTTTCCCCACCCTCACCGGGTGAGAAGGGCGAACGACCGCTTTCCACCAAAAAGAGACGTACGCTGTTCGTCGCCCTGGCAGAGACCGGGGCCCGTCGGTGGGCTGGCGAACGGCCGATGCCGGATGCAGCGGCCCCGGCCTCTGCCGGGGCGACGGGGGTGGGCAAGGGCAGGGTTCCCTCGACCTCAGACATCGCCCCGCCCCGTCCGGCCCGCACACCAACGCGCTCCACGCTCGGATACCAACGCTAAACCCGCACGCCGCTTGCGCCAAACGCCCCGCGCCGTAAGAAGAACCGACACATGGTGACCCGAAAGCCGCTTATCCAATGACGATGACCTCCGTCGATTTCGCCAGCCTGCTCTGCTCGCGGCTTTGCCACGATCTGCTGAGCCCGGTGGGTGCGCTCAATAACGGGCTCGAACTGCTTGCCGACGAGCATGATCCCGAGATGCGCGCGCGCTGTCTCGAACTGCTCAGCGAAAGCGCCAAGGCATCGGCCAACAAGCTCAAATTCTTCCGGCTGGCGTTCGGCGCCGCGGGCGGGTTCGGGGAGACGATCGACGCGCGCGAGGCGCGGGCCGCGATCGAGGGGCTGTTCGGCGACGGGCACCGCGTCAAACTCGGCTGGCTGGTCGAGAATGCAACGCTGCCCAAGACCGCGATCAAGGTGCTGCTCAACCTTGCGCTGATCGCCGGCGATGCGCTCGTGCGCGGCGGGCAGCTCGATGTCGGCGCCGAAACCATCGAGGGCCAGACCGAGATCGTCGTGCGCGCATCGGGGCCACGGATCGTGCTCGATGCCGAGATGCGCGCCGCGCTGACCGGCACGCAGGGCGATGCGGTGATCACGCCGCGCGCCGCCGCGGCCTATCTGGTCCATGCGCTCGTGGCCGAGGGCGGGGGGGGCGTCCAGGTTTCCGATCCGGGCGACGCGGTGCTGCTGTTCGGGGCGGCGTTCAAGGCCGGCTGAGCCGCGCGGCCGGGCAACTCCCGGCATGCGCAGCGCTATTTCGCGCGCTACACCCGCCCTTAACCATTTTTCGACCATGGTCCCCCGTACCGTTTCGCGGGGACTCATGGACGACCTATTACAGGAATTTATCGCGGAAACGCGCGAGACGCTCGAGGCGCTCTCGGGCGAGATCGTCGCGTGGGAATCGGCGCCGGGCGACCGCGACCGGCTCGATTCGATCTTTCGCTTCGTCCACACCGTCAAGGGCAGCTGCGGTTTTCTCGATCTGCCGCGGCTCGCGCGGCTGAGCCATGCCGCCGAGGACGTGCTCGCCGCGGTCCGTGCGGGCGAGCGCATGCCCGATACCGCTTTGGTCAACGCCGTGCTGGCGATCGTCGACCGGATCGGCGAGCTCGTCGAGGCGATCGATGCTGGCCACGCCGTCGACGATTCGGGCGAGGATCTGCTCGTCGCGGCGCTCGACCCCGGCGCGCAGGCGGTCGCCCCGATCAGCGTGGTGACACCGAGCCGCGCGCCGAGCCGCAGCGTACGCTTGAACGTCGATCTGCTCGACCGGATGATGAGCGGCATGTCCGACATGGTGCTGGCGCGCAACGAACTCGCGCGCCGGCTGCGCGACGATGGCGCCGATCCGAGTGTCGAGGCGGCGCTCGAACGATTGTCGCTGACCGTCGCCGAGATGCGTGACACCGTCACGCGCACGCGGATGCAGAAGATCGATGCGTTGTTCTCGGCACTGCCGCGGATGGTGCGCGATACCGCTGCCGAACTCGGCAAGTCGGTAACGCTGCATATCGAGGGCAGCGACGTCGAGCTCGACCGCGAGATGATCGAGATGATGCGCGATCCGCTCGTCCACATCATCCGCAATTCGATCGACCATGGGATCGAGCCGCCCGCGCTCCGCCGTCTGGCGAAGAAGCGCGAGAATGGCTGGCTCAACGTTTCCGCCCGGCAATCGGGCAACCAGATCATCATCGAGATTTGCGACGACGGTCGCGGGATCGATGTCGACGCGCTGATCGCCAGGACCGCGCGGGAGGGCCGGCGCAGCGAGGCCGAATTGCGTGGGCTGAGCGCGCAGGCGAAGCTCGACCTGATCTTCGAGCCCGGCCTGTCGACCAAGGAGGTGGTCACCGCGATTTCGGGGCGCGGCGTCGGGATGGATGTGGTGCGCGCCAATGTCGAGCAGATCGGCGGGCGGATCGAACTGTTCAACACGCCGGGGCTGGGCTTGCGGATCGCGATTCACGTGCCGCTGACGCTGTCGATCATGTCGACGATCGGCGTCGCCGTGCGCGACCAGCGCTTCGCGATCTCGCGCCAGGCGATCGAGGAGATCGTCCGTGTCGGCGGGCAGACGATCCGCATCGACCGGATCGGCGATACGCTGACGGCCACCGTGCGCGACCGGCGGATGCCGCTGATCGATCTGGGCGGCCTGCTCGGCTTCACGCCGCACGATCCCGCGATGCTCGTCATCGTCAGCGTCTCGGGCGGCAGCTATGCGCTCGCGGTCGACGGCGTGCTCGACCATGAGGAATTGGTGATCAAGCCGGCCGCGCCCGCGATCATGGCGACCGGGATCTATGCCGGCCAGACGCTGCCCGATAGCGGGCTGCCGATGCTGATGCTCGATTGTGCGGGAATCGCGCACGTCGCCGGGCTGGTCTTCACGCGCGCGACTGCAGCCGATGAAGAGGTGGAGGTCGATGTCGTGCCGGGGGTGCAGGCCTTGCTGTTCGAGGATCTCGACGGCTGCCGCCGGATCGTGCCGCTGTCGGTGATCGACCGCGTCGAGCCGGTCGCCGCGGGCGCGATCCGCCTGTCGGCGGGGCGGTTGCGGCTGTCGGTCGAAGGCGCGATCATCCCGCTCGTCGCGCTCGGCGAATGGGCCAACCTGCCGACCGTGTCGGTGCTGCGACTACGCGATGGCGCGACCGAGATCGCCTATGCCATCAAGGAGGCGCTCGACATCGTCGAACTGCCCAGCGCGATCGTCGCAGCGCAGGAGATCGGGCCGATCGCCGGGGTCGTGGCGCTCGACGGCGAGCAGATCGAAGTGCTCGATCTCTTCTGGATCTTCTCGACGCACGGGGCGAGTCCGCTCGAGGCCGAGGCGCCGCTCTGCCTGCTCGACGGCGCCGAATCGGCGTGGATGACGACGTTTCTCAAACCCGTGCTCGAGGCCTCGGGCTACCGCGTCACCGCCGCGCTGCGACCGGGCGAAGTCCCGCAGGTGCTGGTGCGGATGGAGGGCGACGCAGCGCCATCCGTCAGCGTGATCCCGATCGTCCGGCTGCGGCGCGATGCCGAGGGCGGCGGCGAAGACACGATTTTCCGCTACGATCGCCCCGCCGTATTGGCGGCGGTCGCACGGTCGGCAGGAGGCCGCTGATGCCGTTGTTCCTGATCGCGCAGATTGCCGGCCGTACCGTCGCGATCGAATCGGACCAGGTCGAATCGGTGATCGACATCGGGACGATCATCCCGGTGCCGCGCGCCGACCGCCATGTCCGCGGGCTCGCCGCGCTTCGCAGTCGCGTCGTCACCGTGCTCGATACGCGCGCCGCGCTCGGGCTCGAGTGCGGGACACGCGAGGCGAATCGCGCGGTGATCACGATCGTCGATGGGCATCATTATGCGGTGCTGGTCGATGCGCTCGACGATGTCGCGCCGTTCGATCTCGCGCCGCTCGCGGCCGGGATCGTGCTCGACAAGGGTTGGCTGACCGTCGGACGCGGGATCATCGAGCGCGAGGGCGAGCCGATCCTCGCGATCGGCCTCGCCGCGCTCATTCCACGCGGGCTTGCGCTCGCGGCCTGAGATTAACGCGACGCTTACGCATTTCGGGCAAGGTTTGCCACAGCGTGCTCAAACAGGGTGAATTCATGAAGACCTGCCTCGTCGTCGACGATTCGAAGGTGATCCGCAAGGTCGCCCGCCACATCCTGGAAACGCTCAACTTTCGTGTCACCGAAGCCGGTGACGGCCGCGAGGCGCTCGATTCGTGCCTCGCCTCGGCGCCCGACGTCGTGCTGCTCGACTGGAACATGCCGGTGATGAGCGGGATGGATTTCCTGCGTGCGCTGCGCGACAGCGCGATCACCAGCCGCCCCAAGGTGGTGTTCTGCACCACCGAGAACGGCATGGCGCATATCCGCGCGGCGATCGAGGCGGGCGCCGACGAATATGTCATGAAGCCGTTCGACCGCGAAACGTTAGAGAGCAAACTTCAGATCGTCGGCATGGCCTGAGGGCACGTCGATGCCGTCTCACCCTTCCGGCTTGGCCGCACGCGCCGCCGACGACCCGCCACGGGTGCTGATCGTCGATGATTCGGCGGTCGCCCGCGCGGTGATCGCGCGGGCGCTGGAAGGCGGACCCTTTCTGGTAGCGGGGGCGGTATCGAACGCCGACGCTGCACTGGCGTTTCTGCGGCACACCGTGGTCGATGCGGTCGTGCTCGACCTCGAGATGCCGGGCATTTCGGGGCTTGCCGCGCTGCCCGATCTGATCGTCGCGGGGCAGGGAGCCAAGGTGCTGATCGTCTCGTCGGCAGCGGCCGAGGGCGCCGCAGCGACGATCGAGGCGTTGGCGCTCGGCGCCGCTGATACGCTCATGAAGCCGGGCATCGGCGATTTCGCCGGACGGTTCTCGGTTGCGATCGTCGAGAAACTGCGCCGCCTGCTTGCTGTGGAAGCGCCGGTCGACGCGCCGCTTGCGCCGCGGCGTGGCTCGCCCGATCCCGTCAGCGCCGCCTTGGTCACCGGGCAGGCCTTCGACATCGTCGCGATCGGTGCCTCGACCGGCGGCATCCACGCGCTCGCCAGCTTGCTGCGCGAATTGCCCGCATCGTTTCCGCTGCCGATCCTCATCACGCAGCATTTGCCCGGTTCGTTCATGCCGTTCTTTGCGGCGCAAGTCGCGGTCATGGCGGATCGGCCGTGCGACGTTGCGACCGATTCGATGCGGATCCGCCCCGGGCGAACGATCGTCGCGCCGGGCGACGCGCACATGCGGGTCGTCAGCACTGGCGATGGCGCCGCGATCCGTCTCACCAGCGAGGTCAGCAAGAGTGGCTGCATGCCCTCGGTCGATCCGATGTTCGACAGTCTGGCCGAGGTCTACGGCGCGCGCGCGCTTGGCATCGTGCTCAGCGGCATGGGGCGCGACGGGTGCGAGGGTGCGCGTCGGATGATCGATCGCGGCGGTGCGATCGTGGCGCAGGACCGCGCGAGTTCGGTGGTGTGGGGCATGCCCGGCGCGATCGCGACCGCCGGGCTCGCCAGCGCTCTGCTGCCGCCGGCCGAGATCGGGCGTCTCGTCGCCGCCCGCCGCCGCCCGATATGAGCATGGGCGCGAGCGGTCTGAAGCCTCCTCTGCCGGTGGAACGCGCTTCGTCGAGCGGGGCGATGGGCGTGCTGACCGCGATCCTCGAAAGCCGCACCGGGCAGCAACTCGCCGCGAACCGTGCGTGGCGGATCGGCACCGAGCTCACCCCGCTGATGCGCGAGCTCGGCCTCGCGACGCTCGAGGCGCTGGCGCTGGCGGCGCAGGGCACCCCCGCGATCGCCGAGCAGGTCGCCGAAGCACTGCTCAATCAGGAAAGCTCGTTCTTTCGCGACGCATCGGTGCTCGATCTTGTCGCCAAGGCGGCGGTTGCGATGCTCGAGCCGCATCCGGCGCGGCGGCTGCGGGTCTGGTCGGCCGGCTGTTCGTTCGGGCAGGAGCCGCTTTCGCTCGCCATGCTGTTCGCCGAGCAGCCGGCATTTCGCGGCGCGGCGATGCCCGAGATCGTGGCGACAGACGTTTCCGAAGCGGCGTTGGCGCGCGCCCGCAGCGGACGGTATTCGCAATTCGAGATCCAGCGCGGTCTGCCGATCCGCCGGATGGTCGAGTGGTTCGACACCGACGGAGCGGACTGGATCGCCAAGCCCGATCTCGTCCGGCGGATCGCCTTTCGCCGGATGAACCTCGTCGCCCCCGCCCAGCCGTCGGGGCGCTTCGATGTCATCCTGTGCCGCAACGTGCTGCTGTATCTCACTGCCGAGCACCGCCAGCAGATCCTCGACCGGTTCGCGACGATTCTGCAGCCTGGCGGCGTCCTGGTGCTCGGCGCGGGCGAGACCGTGATCGGTCAAACCGAGGCGTTTCGTCCAAGCAGCGCATATCGCGGCCTCTACGAACGCGACGTGTCGAGCGAGGGCTGACGGGGTTTCCTGGCGCGCGTGTCCGTGCTTAAGCTTTGGTTTGGCTTGCGCAGGGACTTCCCCATGACGATCATCGAAACCCCTTCGCCGAATTTCGACGACCGCACCCTGCCGGTGTCGATCATCGTTCTTCACTATACCGGCATGGAGAGCGGCCAGGCAGCGATCGACCGGCTGCGCGACCCCGAGGCGAAGGTCTCGGCGCATTATCTCATCGCCGAGGATGGCCAGGTGCTGCGGATGGTGCCCGAGGACAAGCGCGCCTGGCACGCCGGCAAATCCTGCTGGCGCGGGATCGAGGACGTCAATTCGGCAAGCATCGGGATCGAGATCGTCAATCCGGGCCACGAATTCGGCTATCGTCCGTTCTTCGAGGAGCAGATCGACGCGCTGATCCCGTTGGTCGCGGGGATCACCGAACGGCACGGCATTACGCGCGGCAATGTCGTGGGCCATTCGGACATCGCGCCGACGCGCAAGCAGGATCCCGGTGAGCTGTTCCCGTGGAGCCGGCTTGCCAAGGTGCGCCTCGCGCTGCCGCGGCCGACCAAGAAACTGCTCGATCCGATGTGGGCCGATGCGGGGTTCCTCGTCGCGCTCGAGCGCTTCGGCTATGACGTGCGCGACAAGCTCGCCGCGGTCGTCGCGTTCCAGCGGCGGTTTCGGCCCGAACTGATCGACGGCGTGATCGACGGCGAATGCCGCAGCATCCTGCTCGCACTGCTGTTGCCAAAGCCGCAGGGGGACGACTAAGGAACGCGCAGCCAGAGGGTCGGGCGGCCGCGGGGTGCTTCATGCACCGCGAGGAAAGTCCGGGCTCCGCGGAACGACGGTGCCGGGTAACGCCCGGCGGGGGCGACCCCAGGGACAGTGCCACAGAGAGCAGACCGCCGATGTCCGATCTTTCCGCAAGGGAGGTGAGGAACAGGCAAGGGTGAAAGGGTGCGGCAAGAGCGCACCGCGCGACGGGTAACCGAAGCGGCATGGTAAACCCCACCGGGAGCAAGATCGAATAGGGGTGGCACATGGGCTTCGTTTCAGCTCGTCACCCGGGTTGATTGCTTGAGGCGGCGTGCAAACGTCGTCCTAGAGGAATGGTCGCCTATCCCCGTCGCATGGCGGGGGGGACAGAACCCGGCTTACAGACCCTCTGGCGCATTTTCGATTTCGACGCTTTTCACGGGTGTTTCACAAAAGCGTCATGGCGCTATCGCACCACGATGCTTAGATGGCCCGCTATGGCGCGTACATCATCACGATCGGTCGACTGGGGTTTTCCGCGCTGGCGCGCTTATGGCGAGGCTGGCAGCGAAGCCGCGACCGTGCGGTTGTGTGACCGTCACGGCTGCAATGAGAAGGGCGATTGCCCTGCGCCGAAATCGCCGAACAGCCCGGAACGCTGGTATTTCTGCCAGGTCCATGCCGGCGAATACAATCGCGGCTGGAATTATTTCGAAGGTCTCTCCGCCGAGGAAGCTGCCGAGCGCGAACGCGCCGAGACGCAGACCGCCGAGGGCTATACCGAATCGCGCACCAATCAGTGGGCGGGGCCGGGCGATGGCAGCCGCTCGCGTGACGAAATGCGCGCGCTCGAGGTGCTCGAGCTCGAGGTCGACGCCGATTTCGACGCGGTGCGGCTCGCGTGGCGGCGGCTTGCCAAGTCGAACCACCCCGATGTCCGCCCCGGCGACAAGGATGCCGCGGCGCGCTTCCTCGCGATCCAGGCCGCCTATGACGTGCTCAAGGCGGCCGAGGAGCAGCGGCAGTGGAAACCCACGGTTTGAAAACGGTCCGGTCGGGCTGGTCGAACACGCTGCTGGTCTGCAAGAAATGCTCGAAGAAGCTGGACGGCGGTTTTGGCGCGAAGGGCAAGACCGGGCTCGCCAACGCGCTCCGCGCCGAGCTGGGCGTCGCCAAGGGCCGCAAGGGTACGCTCGGGATCGTCGAAGTGAAGTGCCTCGGCGTATGTCCCAAGGGCGCTGTGACCGTTGTGAACGGTGCGACCCCGGGGGAATGGATGCTGGTGCGCGAGGGCCTGCCGGTCGCCGCGGTCGCGGCTGCGCTCGGCTTGCGCGAGACGCCGGACGACGCCCAATCCTGACTTGGACGATGTCGCTGCGGAACGCGCGCTATGCGCTGGCGTAGCGCGCGGCGGTCTCGCGGATCAGCGCGATCATGTTGGGGATGCCCTGCGTACGGTTCGAGCTGAGTTGGTTCTTAAGATCGAACGGTGCGAGTTCGGTCGGGATATCGGTGGCGAGGATCGCGGCCGATGGCTGATCCTGCACCGCCAGCAACACCAACGCGATGATCCCCTTGGTGATCGCGGCGTTCGAATCGGCGAGGAAGTGCAGCGTGCCGTCGTCCTTCGCCATCGGATAGACCCAGACCGAGGCTGAACATCCTCGCACCAGCGTCGCATCGGTCTTGAGCGCGTCGGGCATCGGTTCGAGCTCGCGGCCCAGGTCGATGAGGAGACGGTAGCGGTCGTCCGCGTCGAGGAAGCTGTAGTCGGATTCGAGATCGGCGAGGGTCTGCATGGGGGGCGTATAGCCGCCCGGCGCGGACTTCGTCACCTTTTTCGCCCCTCCCCTTCAGGGGAGGGGCTAGAGGATTACAGATCCACGCCGGCCGCGATCGCCTCGAGCTTGCGGATGCGCTCCTTGAGGTCGGCGATCTCGATCCTGGCGCTCGCGTTCGGAAGCGATTGCGTCGGCGTCGGATCGCCGAACGCGTGGAGTTCGTGCTGCTTGAAGGCGAGCCAGCCGCGCCAGCCGGTCAGCGCGGCGCCGGTCAGCATTGCGAGCCCGGCGAGGCCGGCGGCGGCCATGGTGATGTAGAAGGTCGGGTCGGTCATCATCCCTGCTCCTGCGAAAAGGGTCATTGGTTAGGGCCGGTCGCGGAGCTTCTCGATCTCGCGATCGAGGCGGGCGCCGCTGTCGTTGCTGTCGGTGGCGAGGCGTTCGAGCACGGCGAGCCGGTCCTTCATCGCCTTGAGCTCGTCGCGCAGCCGGTCGTTCTCGGCGGCGGCGGCGGGATCGTCGCGGAAGCGGACATCCTGGCCGGCCTTGCTGCAGCTGGCGCCGTAGCGCGCCGTCAGTACGCGGCCGAGCGTGACGACCATTTCAAACGGGTTCATAGAGGTCACTCCTTCAAAAGGGTGGAATCGGACCGGCCTATTCGGCGGGGATGGCGGCTTCGCGAAGTTTGCGGCGGCGTGGGCGGTCGACGCTTTCGGTCGCCCAGACACCCCCCGCCGTGACGACGGCGAGCACGATAAAGAATGCGATCATGATATCCTCGGGGAGAAAGAGTTCGTTTTTATAGAGTTAGTTGAGCGGTGTGTCGCGTAGCCGATCGATCTCGTGCGAAAGATCGACCCCGCGGTCGGTGATGATCCGTTCGAGCACGCGAACGCGCTGTTCGAGCCGTTCGGTCTGCGCGGCATATTGCGCGGCCTTCTCGGCGGTCTGCGCGCTTAGCGCATTGGCCATCTTTTCCTTGTGCTTGAGGCCGACCTTGTAGGTCTCGTGCCACAACCCGCCGATGACGGGGATGCCGACGACCACGAAGGCGATCATGAAAATCGTGAAACCATTCATGGCGCGTCTCCCTGGGTCTGGTTCAGCGCAGCGCGTCGATTTCGCGCGAGACACGCTCGGCGGGATCGGTGGCGATGCGTTCGAGCACCGCGAGGCGCTCCTCGAGCCGGCTGACCTGGCCGTGCAGCTTCTCGTTCTCCGCCTTGAGCAAGTCGGTCTGGCGCACCAGGCTGAGGTCGCTGTCGCGCGTGATCAGCTCGCCCTTCTTGGTCTCGATCGGGTAGCCGTGCTTGGCGCGGACCCAGGTGGTGAAGGCCCAGGCAACCGGCCCGGCGGTGATCGCGGCGATCGGGATCCAAAGTGCTAAGTCGCTCATGTCATTTCCCCTGTTCGGCTTTGCCCCAAGCCCGGATCAGATCAGCGCAGGCTGTCGATCTCGTCGGCGAGGCGGGTGTTGCGGCTGGTGTACATCGTCTCGATGTCGGCGAGGCGACGGTCGATGTCGCGGAACTTGCTGCGGACTTCGGCGGTCGAGCGTGTCGGGTTGGTCCGGACCCCTTGCCAGAACTTGGCGTCCTCGGCGCTGTCGTAGAGGCCGAGCGGCTTCTTGTCGGCGACGCAGGCGATGACGATGTACGCCAGCAGCACCCATCCGCTGGTGACCAACGTCAGCATCGCGGTGCCGACGCGGACGAGGGTGACGTCGATGCCGGTGTAATCGGCGATCCCCGAGCAGACGCCCAGCCATTTGCTGTTCTGCTTGTCGAGGTAGAATTTGGTGCGGCTGGCGGACATTTCAGTTCCTCCGTGCTGGATCGTAAGGGGTCGGCTCGGCGAGCGGCATGCTCGCGCGCCATTCGGGGTGATCGACGGCGATGATCCGTTCGACCGTGCCGAGGCGCTCCTCGAGCCGGCGGGCGAGCGAATAGAGCTCGTCGAGCAGTTTCTCGTCTTCATTGGTGATCTTGGGCGCCTGCCGCCACTTTGTGATGTAGTGCAGGATGACCCAGGGAATTCCGATGAAGAGCGTGCCGCAGACGGCGATGGGGACGAGGACGTCCTCCATCTCAACCGTTTCCGCCAGTGCTCGGGCCGACGCGGGCCTTCATCGCGGCGAGCTCGGCATCGACCTTCTCGGCCGCCTTGAGCTCTGCGATTTCCTCGTCGAGCGTCTTGGGCGGTGCGCCGAAGCCGGCGACGTCGGCGCGGCCCTCGGCCATGTCGACACGACGCTCCATGATCTCGAAGCGGCTGAAGGCATCCTGCATCTTCGGGCCAGCGTAGAGGTCACGCAGCTTGAAGCGGTTCTGCGCCGTTTCGAGCCGCGTCGCGATCGAGTTCTGGCGGGTGCGCGCCTCGCGCAGCTTGCCGGTGAGCTTGGCGATGTCCTCTTCCGAGCTGCGCAGCGCTTCGTCGAGCACTACGATCTCGCTGCCGAGCTGGTCGGCCATGTCGGCGGCCTTCTGCTTTTCGACCAAGGCGGCCTTGGCGAGGTCCTCGCGGCCCTTCGACAGCGCGAGCTCGGCCTTCTCGGTCCAGCTTTCCTGCAACGATCCGAGCTTGCCGATGTGGCGGCGCATTTCCTTCTGGTCGGCGATCGTGCGCGCGGCGGAGGCGCGGACCTCAACCAGCGTTTCCTCCATCTCGAGGATGATCATGCGGATCATCTTCGCGGGGTCTTCGGCCTTGTCGAGCAGGTCGGTGAAGTTGGCGGCGATGATATCGCGGGTGCGGCTGAAGATGCCCATCGTGTTACTCCTTCGGGGGGTACGCTTGTGATACTCGATAAGACCGCGGCGGAGGTGGGCCCCCGCCGCGGATCACCTCACCCGTGGGGCTGGGCGGCGATCTGGTGCGGCGCGGCGGCGGCCTGCCCGACCGTGCCGACTACCGCGACCGACCCGATCAGGACGGTGGCGACGAGGGCGACGGCGATCTGGGCGAGCGAGCTGCGCGATGTGTATTCGGTGGTCATGGCGAGTCTCCTTGGCGGAAGTGCGGTGCCCGGTGGGGCGGTACCAACAGCTTTGCAGGGAGCGTGCCAGTTTCCGGAATGGCGGATTTGCGCCGTTTCTAGTGTGGTATAGGAAAAACACACTTGCCAAGGCTTGGGATTTTACGCCAAGCGTTGGGAATGGAGCGAACGACCCAGGTAATCGGACAATCGGGCGCGTTTCTCGATGCGCTCGAACTTGCCAGCCGCGCGGCGGCGCTCGACCGGCCGGTGCTCGTCATCGGCGAGCGTGGGACGGGCAAGGAGCTCGTCGCCGAGCGCCTGCATCGCCTGAGCCCGCGCTGGGATCAGCCGCTCGTCATCATGAACTGCGCGGCTTTGCCCGAAACGTTGATCGAGGCCGAACTGTTCGGTCACGAAGCCGGCGCGTTCACCGGCGCGACCAAGGCGCGGGCAGGGCGCTTCGAGGAGGCGCATCGCGGTACGCTGTTTCTCGACGAGCTCGGCACGCTGTCGATGGCGGCGCAGGACCGGCTACTGCGCGCGGTCGAATATGGCGAGGTGACGCGGATCGGATCGTCCCGGCCGATGCGCGTCGATGTCCGTATCGTGGCGGCGACCAACGAGCATCTGCCCGACAAGGTCGCGCGGCATCAGTTCCGCGCCGATCTGCTCGACCGGCTGAGCTTCGAGGTGGTGACCTTGCCGCCGCTGCGCGCACGCGTCGACGACGTGCTCGTGCTCGCCGAGCATTTCGGACGGCGCATGGCGTCGGAACTGGGTCGCGACAGCTGGCCGGGGTTCAGCAAGACCGCCGAGGCGGCGCTGAAGGCCTACTCATGGCCGGGCAACGTCCGCGAATTGCGCAACGTCGCCGAACGTGCGGTGTATCGCTGGGATCTCGACGGGCCGATCGATGCGATCCAGTTCGATCCGTTCGCCTCTCCGCACCGCCCCGCAACGGTCACGCAGGTGCCCGAGCCGAATGCCGTCGCAGCCGTGGCACCGCCCGTCGCAGCGACGCCTTCGAGCGAGGCTGCAGCGCCGATGGATTACAAGACGCGGCTCGCGCGCTTCGAGTGCGAGATGCTGCAGACCGCGATGGCCGAGAACCGCTTCAACCAGCGCGCCACCGCCGAAGCGCTGGGCCTCAGTTACGACCAGTTGCGCCATGCGCTGAAGCGCCACGGGCTGATTTCTGGTGCGGCGACAGAATCGGTTGCGTAACGAGCGCCCCGGACCCATTTGCCGGGCCTGACGTTTGCGTATCGAGCTTTACAGGAGAAGACCCATGGCTTTCGAACTTCCCCCGCTGCCTTATGCCTATGACGCGCTGGAGCCGACGATCTCGAAAGAGACGATGACCTTCCATCACGACAAGCATCACGCGGCTTATACCGCAAAGCTCAACGAGGGCGTCGCCGCCGATCCCAAGCTCGAAGGCAAGACGATCGAGGAAATCCTCGGCATGATCTCGAGCCTGCCGCCGCTGGTGCGCAACAATGGCGGCGGTTTCTGGAACCACGATTTCTTCTGGAAGATCATGGGCCCGGCCGGCTCGACGCAGCCTTCGGGCGCGCTCGCCGAGGCGATCACCGCCTATGGTGGCCTCGACAAGCTCAAGGAGGATTTCAACACCAAGGGTGCGGGCCAGTTTGGTTCGGGCTGGGCGTGGGTGATCAAGGACGAGAGCGGCGCGCTGAAGGTCGTCTCGACGCCGAACCAGGACAATCCGCTGATGGACGATGCCAAGGACAAGGGCACGCCGATCCTCGCGAACGACGTGTGGGAACACGCCTACTACCTCACCTACATGAACGACCGTCCGGGCTATCTGAAGGCGTGGTGGAACGTCGTGAACTGGGACGAAGCCGGCAAGCGCTTCGACGCGGCCTGACACGCAGCGGCGGGATGTCGCGATTGCAGTTGCGTGAAACGCATTTGGGAGCGCAAACAACGCAATTGCTAAAGATCCTGCTGCACTGCACAAAGAGTGTGCCTTTCAGGCATCCTCTCCTAAAACTTTCACGGCCGGTCGAAAGACCGGCCTTTTTTTGTTTTGCCGCCTAATATAGTCGAGTCGCTGTCGTAGCGCCGGATCATAACAAAAACGACGGAAGAGGTAGGCCGCCGGTAAGACCGGCAACGGCGACACGATCGTGCGGGGGATGGAGCAGGGGGCTCTCCCCCGCGATTTGCAGCGAGCAGGTTTGCTGGTCTCGTCACCCCGGGCTTGTCCCGGGGGCACCGCACCGCGCGCGTTTCAGACGCGGCATGGCATCGGGTTGGTGCCGGGACGAGCAAGAGGTGCGCTACCCGGCGCGCATCACTCCTGCGGCGGGATCGGCGGCTCGTCCTGCGTGCTGAAACCGTGCTTCATCAGCATGGGTACGTTGGCGAAGGCGAAGATCAGCGTCAGCGGGATTACGCCCCACAGCTTGAAGCCGAGCCAGAAGGCATAGCTGAATTCGTGCCGGACGATTTCGTTGATCACCGCCAGGAAGGCGAAGAACACCGCCCAATTGATCGTCAGCTTGCGCCAACCGGTTTCGTTCAAGCCGGGATAGGCAGCTTCGAGGAACAGGCTGAGCAGCGGCCGGCCGGTCAGCAGGCCGAAGACCAGGATCGCCGAGAGCATCGCATAGATGACCGTCGGCTTGATCTGGATGAATTCCTTGTTGTGGAAATAGAGCGTCAACCCGCCGAACACGAGCACCAGCGTCCCCGTCAGCCACAGCATCGGCGAGATCCGCCCCGAGCGCACGAGCGAATAGACCATCGCCGCGATGCTCGCGATCATGAACGCGGTGGTGCCCGCGATCAGTTTGACCATGTCGAGGCCGGGCGTCAGGAAATTGACGAGGAAGAAGATCGCGATCGGGCCGATGTCGATCGCCAGGCGCTGCCCGGCGCCGAGCGGCTTCTTCCCGGCAGGAATGGGCTTGGGGGAGGTTGGGGTCATTTGCGGACCCCTTCCACGCCGGCGATGATCCGCGCAACCTCGTTCGCGTCGAACGGGCGCAGATCGCCCATCCCCTCGCCGACGCCGATCGCGTGGATCGGCAGGCCATATTGCTCGGCCGCGGCGACGAGTACGCCGCCACGCGCGGTGCCGTCGAGCTTGGTCATCACGAGGCCGGTGACGCCGGCGTCCTTCTTGAACACCTCGATCTGGCTGAGCGCGTTCTGGCCCGTCGTCGCGTCGAGCACGAGCAGGACGTCGTGCGGTGAATCGACGTTGAGGCGGCCGAGCACGCGGCGGATCTTCGACAGCTCGTCCATCAGCTCGCGCTTGTTCTGCAAGCGGCCGGCGGTGTCAACGATCAGCACGTCGATGCCGGTGGCGGTCGCCTGCTTGACCGCCTCATAGACGATTCCGGCCGCGTCGCCGCCTTCCTTGCCGCTGATGATCGGGACCCCGGCGCGCTCGGCCCAGGTGGCGAGCTGACCAATGGCGGCGGCGCGGAAGGTGTCGCCGGCGGCGAGCATCACGCCGTAATCCTGTTCCTTCAGGAGATGCGCGAGCTTGGCGATCGTCGTCGTCTTGCCCGAGCCGTTGACGCCGATCACCAAAATGACGTGCGGGCGCGGGAAGCCGGTGATTTCGAGCGACTTTGCGACGGTGTCGAGCACCTTCTCGATCTCCTCGGCGACGACGAGCCGGATGCCGAGATCCTCCATGTCGCGCTCGAACACGCCGGTCGAAAGCCGGTGGCGGATGCGGGCGGCGGTTTGCGGGCCAAGGTCGGAGGCGATCAGCGCCTCCTCGATCTCATCGAGCGTCGCGCGGTCGAGCGGTCCGGTGCCGAGCCCGGCAAGATTGCCGAGCAGTCGGTCGGAGGTCCGCTTGAACCCGCCGAGGAGTTTGTCGTGCCAGCTGGGGGTCATGCGGGGATTCCGGTTGGTTGGTGCTGCCCCGGCGAAGCGGGGAGGGGTGTGGCGCTCAGCGAGACGCCGTTGGTTGCGGTGATGGTCAGGCGGGCGATCGCTCCGATGGCGCTCTGCACGGCAGCGACGGGGAGCGCGGGCCAGCGCACTTCGGCGAAGCCCGGCGTATGGCCGCGATCGCCCGGCCGCTCGACCAGCACGTCGTGCGTCGTGCCGACGAGCCCGCTCAGCCATGCCGCTTTCCGGCGTGCGCCAGCCTCGCGCAGCAATGCCGCGCGGGCCTTGCGGACGGGTACGGGCACCGCGGGCATGCGCGCGGCAGGCGTGCCGTCGCGCTCCGAATAGGGGAAGATGTGCGCGTGGACGATGTCGCAATCGTCGATCAGCGCGCGCGTTTCGGCGAACATCGCGTCATCCTCGGTCGGGAAGCCGGCGATCAGGTCGGCGCCGATCGCGATGTCCGAGCGCGCCGCTTTGAGGCGTTCGACCAACGCAACGCTCTGGCCCCGCGAATGGCGGCGCTTCATGCGCTTGAGGATCATGTCGTTGCCCGCCTGAAGCGAAAGATGGACGTGCGGCATCACCCGCGGCTCCTGGGTCAGCAGCGCGAACAGTCGGTCGTCGATCTCGATCCCGTCGAGCGACGACAGCCGCAACCGTTCGAGCGCGGGAACGTGGCGTAGGATCCGCTCGACCAGCAGGCCGAGGCTGGGCGCCCCGGGCAGATCGGGGCCATAGCTGGTGAGATCGACCCCGGTCAGCACGATCTCGCGGTGGCCGGCATCGACGAGCCCGGCGATCCGGTCGATCACCGCGCCGGCCGGGACCGAGCGGCTGTTGCCGCGTCCGTAGGGGATCACGCAAAAGGTGCAACGATGATCGCAGCCGTTCTGGACCTCGACAAAGGCGCGTGCGTGCGCCGCGAAAGCGGGGGAAAGATGCGGCGCGGTTTCGCGGACGCGCAGGATGTCGCCGACGATGACGGGATCGGCAGCGGTCCAGGCGTCGGGCGACAGCTTTTCGCCGTTGCCGAGCACCCGGTCGACCTCGGGCATGGCCGCGAAGCTCGCCGGATCGATCTGTGCGGCGCACCCCGTCACCACCAGTTGCGCGGATGGGCGTTCGGCGCGCGCGCGGCGGATCGCCTTGCGCGTCTCGGCGACCGCGCCGTTGGTGACCGCACAGCTGTTGACGACGATCAGGTCGCGCCCGCCGAGAAGCGCGCGGATCGCCTCGCTTTCGGCGATGTTGAGGCGGCAACCAAGGGAAATGATCTGCGGATCGGGCATTGCGTCGCGATCTAGGGGGCGTGGGGCGGTAAGTCCATGCTCCTCCCCTCCCTGGAAGGCAGGGGCTGGGGGTGGGTCGGCCCGGGGAGAGGTCGACGCTTGCATTAGGCCGACCCACCCCCGACCCCTCCCTTCCAGGGAGGGGAGGAGGAGGTTCAGCCCGCGCGCCGCGTGTCCGAGCTGTCCGACTCGACCGTCTCGCTCGCTGCCACCTGCAGCAACCGCCGCTCGGCGAGCATCCGCCGCGTGTTCGCGATGCTGGTCGGTCGCCCATAGAGATAGCCCTGGCCCTTGCCGCAGCCGAGCCCGCGCAACCGCTCCTCGACGGCGAGCTCCTCGATCCCCTCGGCGGTAATCGGCAAATTGAGGCTGTCGCCGAGCCGCGTGATCGCGGTGACGATCGCGGCGCTTTCGGTATTGTCGCTCATCGACATGATGAAGCTCTTGTCGATCTTGATCCGGTCGAACGGCAGAGCGCGCAGATGCGCGAGCGAGGAATAGCCCGTCCCGAAATCGTCGAGGGCGAGGCGGATGCCCTGGTTCTTGAGGCTGCCGACGATCGATTGGGCGAGCGGCAGATTGTCGAACAAGGCGGTCTCGGTGATCTCGATCTCGAGCCGGCTCGGCGGGAAGCCCGTCTCGGTCAGCACCTTGATGATTTTCTGCGCGAGCCATGCGTCGCGCAGCTGGCTCGGCGAGATGTTGACCGACAGCGACAGCCCTGCGTCCCAATCCTTCGCCGCGAGGAACGCCTGACGCATCAGCGACAGCGACAGATCGGCGATCATCCCGGTCTCCTCGGCGATCGGGATGAAGGCGTCAGGCACGATCAGCCCGCGGGTCGGGTGATCCCACCGCGCCAGCACCTCGAACCCGCTCAGCCGTCCGGTCGTCAGATCGATCTGCTGCTCGAAATAGGGGACGATCTCCTGGCGCGGGATCGCGTTGCGAAGCCCCACTTCGAGTTCGTTGCGCGCCTGCAGTTCGCGCTCCATCGACAGGTCGAACCAGGCGAAACGGTTGCGTCCCGAATTCTTGGCGGCATACATCGCGATGTCGGCCGAGCGCATCAGCGCATCGATGCTCGGGCAATCGAAGTCCGAGCGCGCGATGCCGACCGAAACCGAAATATGCAGCTGCAGCCCCTCGATATAGAAGGGCTGGGCGAGCTGGCTGACGAGTTTCTCGGCAATCCGCTCGACGGTCGCGGGGTGTGCCGAATCGAACAGGAAGGCGCAGGCAAATTCGTCGCCGCCGAAGCGCGCGGTCAGCGCGACCCCGGGTATCGCATCGGCGATCTGCAAGGCGACCTGCTGGAGCAGCGCGTCGCCGATTGCATGGCCATGCATGTCGTTGACCATCTTGAAATGGTCGAGGTCGAGCATCAGCAGCGCCATCGCCTTGTTACGGGTTTGCGCGCGCACGAACATCGCCGCGCCTTCCTCGGCCAGGCTGCGGCGGTTGAGGAAGCCCGTCAGCGGGTCCTTGGCAGCGAGCATCTGCGCGCGCTCCTCGGCCGCGGTGCGGATCGTCACTTCGTTGGCGAGCTCACGGTGGCGGCGCCAGCCGAACAGGATCAGCGCGACGTTGAGCAGGAGAGCGATCACCAGCGTCTGGTCGGGACCGTTCCCGCCATCGACATAGTGCCGGATGGTGGTCGATAGCACCGAGCTTCCGGTCCCGACAAACAACAGGATCGAGGCGACCGTGATCGCGCCGTTGAGGATCTCGCGGCGTTTGGCCGGGGCAGCACTGCCCGGGTCGCTGGAATCGCCACGTGTCTCGACCGTCATAGAAAGCTGTCCGCCCCGTAGTGAGCGAGTGTCTTTCCACGACAGCTGTGTAGATGGGGTTAAGCCCGATGGTTGCGCAGCGCACTGAAACGGCGTAGGGCGCACCGATCGTTCCTGTACAGGACCGTGAAGGCTGCTCCATGGAGCTACGCCGGCCGACGAGGTTTCGTCCGCCGGCGTTCTTTGCGTTACGGTGCGGTCGCGATGTTTTGGAAGGGTTTTTTCGGATGTTCGAGAGCCTGAGCGACCGTCTTGGCGGTGTGTTCGATCGGTTGCGGGGGCGCGGTGCGCTTACCGAGGCAGACGTGCGCGCAGCAATGCGCGAAGTGCGAGTCGCACTGCTCGAGGCCGACGTCGCGCTGCCGGTGGCCCGCGATTTCGTCGACAAGGTTACCGAGCAGGCGGTCGGCCAGAACGTGCTGCGCTCGGTCACGCCGGGGCAGCAGGTCGTCAAGATCGTCAGCGATGCGCTGACCGAGATGCTCGGCGCCGAGGCGGCCGAGCTCGAGCTCGGCGTTGCGCCGCCGGCGATCATCATGATGGTCGGCCTGCAGGGCTCGGGCAAGACGACGAGCACCGCGAAGATCGCGCTGCGGCTCGCCAAGCGGCAGGGCAAGAAGGTTCTGATGGCGTCGCTCGACGTCAATCGCCCGAACGCGCAGGAACAGCTCGCGGTGCTCGGCACGCAGGCCGAGGTCTCGACGCTGCCGATCGTCGCCGGCCAGCAACCGGTCGATATCGCGCGGCGCGCGGTGCAGGCGGCCAAGCTGCAGGGTTATGACGTCCTGATGCTCGACACCGCGGGGCGTCTCCACGTCGATCAGGCGCTGATGGACGAGATGCGCGCGGTCGCCGAGGTGACCAAGCCGACCGAGATCCTGCTCGTCGTCGACTCGCTGACCGGCCAGGACGCCGTCAACGTCGCGCAGAACTTCTCGGAGCAGGTGCCGCTCACCGGCATCGTGCTGACCCGCATGGACGGCGACGCACGCGGCGGTGCGGCGCTGTCGATGCGCGCGGTCACCGGCAAGCCGATCAAGTTCGCCGGCATGGGCGAAAAGCTCGACGCGCTCGAGGCGTTCGATCCAAAGCGTGTCGCCGGCCGCATCCTCGGCATGGGCGACGTGGTCGGTCTGGTCGAGCGCGCGGCGGAAGCGATTCAGGTCGAAGACGCCGAGAAGATGGCCGCCAAGATGGCCAAGGGGCAGTTCGATCTCGACGATCTGCGCGGCCAGCTCAAGCAGATGCAGCGGATGGGCGGCATCGGTGCGCTCGCCGGCATGATCCCCGGCATGGGCAAGGCCAAGGGCATGGTCGATCAGGTCGGCGGCGAGAAGGTGCTGGTGCGGATGGACGCGATCATCACCTCGATGACCGCCAAGGAGCGGCGGAAACCCGAACTGCTCAACGCCAAGCGCAAGATCCGCGTCGCCAAGGGCTCGGGGACGACCGTGCAGGACGTCAACAAGCTCCTGAAGATGCACCAGGAAATGGCCAACGCCATGAAGAAGATCAAGAAGATGGGCGGCCTCGCCGGCATGGCCAAGATGTTCGGCGGCGGCGGTGGTGGAATGGGCGCGCTCGGCGGAATGGGCGGGATCGACCCGGCCAAGATGCTGAGCGGCGGCGGGGGCGGTCTTCCCGGCCTCGGCGGCGGCCAGACCAAGCTTCCGCCCGGCTTCGAGAATTTGCTCAAGAAGAAATAAGTTCAACCAAATCATCATATTAAAGCAAGAAGGTACTCTATCATGGCAGTCAGCATTCGTCTTTCGCGCGGCGGTTCCAAGAAGCGCCCGTATTACCGCATCGTCGTCGCCGATGCGCGCGCACCGCGCGATGGCCAGTTCATCGAGAAGATCGGCACCTACAACCCGCTCCTCGCCAAGGATGACGAGAAGCGCATAGTGCTCGACACCGAGCGTGCGACCTACTGGTTGGGCGTCGGCGCACAGCCGACCGACCGCGTCGCCCGCTTCCTCGACGTGAAGGGTGTGCGCGAGCGCGCTGCCCGCAACAACCCGAACAAGGGCAAGCCCGGCGAGAAGGCCGTCGAGCGCGTCGAAGAGCGCCAGAAGAAGCTCGACGATGCCGAGGCCGCCAAGGTCGCAGCAGCAGCTGCCGAGGAAGAAGCCAAGGTCGCAGCCGCTGCCGCTGCGGAAGAGGCCAAGGCCACTGCCGCTGCCGAGGCTGCTGAAGCCGCTGCCGCTGCCAGCCAGGCCGAGACCGAAGCTGTTGTCGCGACCGAAGTAGAAGCTGCGACCGAAACCCCGACGCCGGAAGCCGAAGCCGTTGCTGAAGCGACCTCGGAAGAAACTCCGGCGAACGGCTGATGCAAAAGGACAACCCCGTCACGCTCGCCGTCATCATCGGCGCGCATGGCGTGACGGGGGAGGTCCGTCTCAAGGTCTTCACCGAGGATCTTGGCGCGTATACCGACTTCAACGGCGGTACGCTGTCGTTGAAGTCGGTGCGCCATGGTAGCAACGGCATGATCGCGCGGATCGCCGAAGTGACCGACCGCAACAAGGCCGAGGCCTTGCGCGGGACCGAACTGACCGTGCCGCGCTCGGCGCTGCCGCCGCTCGAGGACGGCGAATATTATCATGCCGATCTGCTGGGCTTGCCTGCCGTTTCGACCACGGGTGAGGCGCTCGGCCATGTCGTCGCGATCGATGATTTCGGCGCGGGCGACGTGATCGAGATCGAACGACCGTCCGAGGACGGCAAGCCGGGCAAGCGCTTCATGATTCCGATGAACGCCGACGCGGTGCCCGCGTGGGATGCCGAAAAGCTCGTCGTCGAGGTCGGCTTTATCGTCTGAGCGGCTGACGCTCGTCGAGCAAATTGCGGATCGTCGTCGCGGCGACGCCCGCTTCGCCCATTGCGTGGCTGATCTGGTCGAGCCCTTTCACGACATCACCCGCGGCGAACAGGCCGGGGATCGAGGTGCGCTGGTGGTCATCGACCTCCAGGCAGCCCTCGTCGGTCGCGTTTGCGCCCGCCGCCACCGCCAGCTTTGATCGGATCGTCGATCCGAGCGCGGGGTAGATGCTGTCGAAGCTGAGCGCGCCGTCTGGTGTGGTCACGACGATCTGGTCGCCCTCGACGTGAATCGGGGTGCAAGGCCCGTCGCGGTGGACGATGCCCGCGTCGTCGAGCTTGGCGCGGCAGCTGTCGTCGAGCTCGTGCGCGCCGCCGGGCGCAATCAACGTCACGTCCTTGGTATAGCCGCGCAGGAAGAGCGCTTCCTTCATGCCGTGCGTGCCGGTGCCGACGATGCCGACGTGCTTGTCGGTGACCTCATAGCCATCGCAGATCGGGCAATAGCGGATCAGGCCGCGCTCGAGCGCTGCGTCGTGCACGGCGACGTCCATCTTGGGGCGGCGGTTGACCACCCCTGTTGCAAGCAACACCGAGCGGGTCGCGAAGCTGCGGCCTTCGACGTGCACCTCGAAATCATCGCCCCGCGGAACGATGGCGGTGACCTCGGCCTCTTCGCGCAGTGCGCCGAATTCGGCCGCTTGTTCGCGCATCAAGCGGAGCAGTTCGGTGCCCTTTATTCCGCCGGGATAGCCGGCATGGTTGTGCGTCCGCGGGATCAGCGCCGCCCGGCTGCTGCCGCAATCGAAGAGTCTGATCTTCAAGTGAAATCGCGCGAGATAGATCGCGGCGGTAAGGCCGGCGGGACCGGCGCCGATGATGATGCAATCGTCCATAGCTGCGATACGCGTGGCATCCTGCAACGTTCCTTGCAAATGCTGGGCGAATGCCGTATATACTCAGCGTATACACACAGGTGCATCATGACCGAATATATCGGGAAGACATTCAAGTCGGGTAACTCGCTCGCGCTGCGCCTGCCCAAGGGGCTCGGCATGGTCGAGGGCGAGGACGTGCGGATCGTGCAGGAGGCGGCGATGACATTTCGGGTCGAACCGCTCGACGCACCCAAGCGCAAGATCGATCTGACTGGGATCTGGGGATCGTGCCCGGATCTGCAGCCGCTCACGCCTGAGGATCGCATTTTCGATCCGTCGCCGCGCGTGTGGGACGATCCGGATTGGCCCGGTTGGCCAACCGACCCAAAATGAAGTTTTTGCTCGACTCCAATACGGTCATCGATCTGCTGATCGGCACCAAGCCATGCCTGTTCGCCCGCGTCACTGCCTGCGATGCGGGCGACCTGGCGGTGTCGGCGATCAGCTTTGGCGAGGTGGCGCACGGTTCGGCGGGTGGGAAACCACCGCCTATGTCGGTGCTCGATACATTCTTGCAGCAGGTCGCGCTGGTTGATTTCGACGGACGCTGCGCGCTTCGGTATGCCGTTCTGCCATTCAAGCGGGGCAGCTTCGATCGGTTGATCGCCGCGCATGCGCTCGCGCTTGACCTGACGCTTGTCACAAACAACGAGCGCGACTTCGCCGACATTCCCGGCCTGCGCGTCGAGAATTGGACACAATGACCTTCGCCGCGACGATCCTGACGCTCTATCCCGAGATGTTCCCCGGCCCGCTCGGCCTCTCGCTCGCCGGGCGTGCGCTCGGCGAGGGCCGATGGAGCCTCGACGCGCGCAACATTCGCGCCTTCGCGACCGACAAGCACAGCACCGTCGACGGCACCCCGGCGGGTGGCGGGGCAGGGATGGTGCTGCGCCCCGATATCCTCGCCGCGGCGATCGACAGCGTGCCCGCCGGGTGCCCGCTGCTTGCGATGACGCCACGCGGCGCGCCGCTCACCCAGGCACGCGTGCGCAGCCTCGCCGAAGGTCCCGGCGTCACCATCCTGTGCGGCCGCTTCGAGGGCTTCGACGAACGCATCTTCGGCGCGCGCGAGATCGAGGAAGTGTCGATCGGCGACTATATCCTGTCGGGTGGCGAGATGGGCGCGCTGGTCCTGCTCGATGCTTGCATTCGGCTGCTCCCCGGCGTAATGGGCGCGGCTCACAGCGGTGTGGACGAGAGCTTCGAAACGGGGCTGCTCGAATACCCGCAGTACACCCGACCTTATGAATGGGAAGGGCGCACGATCCCCGAAGTGTTGCGATCGGGGGATCATGCGAGGATTTCGGCATGGCGCAAGCACATGGCCGAGACCGAAACACGGCTAAGGCGGCCGGATCTATGGGAGCGCCATGAGGGTGCTCGGGTCCAGTCGCCCTCTGGCGCGCGACGAACGAAGAAGGACGCATGAGATGAATCTCATCCAGACGATCGAAGCCGAGAACATCGCGAAGTTTCTCGAGAACAAGAAGATCCCCGAATTCCGCCCCGGCGATACGCTGAAGGTCGGCGTGAAGGTGGTCGAAGGCGAGCGCACCCGCGTCCAGAACTACGAAGGCGTGTGCATCGCGCGTTCGAACAAGGGCATGGGTTCGAACTTCACCGTACGGAAGATTTCGTTCGGTGAAGGCGTCGAGCGCGTTTTCCCGCTGTATTCGCCGAACGTCGACAGCATCGAAGTCGTCCGCAAGGGCGCGGTGCGTCGTGCGAAGCTGTATTACCTGCGGGGCCGCACCGGCAAGTCGGCGCGTATCGCCGAGCGTCGCGACACGCGTCCGGCCAAGACGGTCGCTGCTGCCGAGTAATCGGATCGCTAGCGCCGCGAGGCACAGGAAAGGGCGCGGGGATTTCGATCCCCGCGCCCTTTTTGTTTGTGCTTAGGCCTCGGCGCGGACCAGGGGCGCGTGCCGGTCGACCAGGATCGCGCTGGCCGCGTTCAGCCCGATCAGCTCGACGATCGTGCCGTGGCGCCGCATCTTGGTAACGACGTCCTCGAGTGTGCCGACCGCGGTGACGTCCCACAGATGCGCGCGCGTCAGGTCGATCCGGACGGTGCGCGCCGTGTCGCGCAGATCGAACTGATCGGCGAAGATATCGGCGCTGGCGAAGAACACCTGCCCCGACACGCTGTAGCTGCGCGTGTCGGTCGCCGGATCGAACGTGGTCTCGACGCGCAGCAGCTTGGTCACCTTGAAGGCGAAGAACACGCCGCTGAGCAGAACGCCGACGCCGACCCCGGCGGAGAGATCATGCGTCACCACCGTCACCACGACGGTGGCGAGCATGACGACGCCCGAGACCTTGGGATGCCGCGCCAGATCGGCGAGCGAGCTCCACGAGAAAGTGCTGATCGACACCATGATCATGATCGCGACGAGCGCCGCGACGGGCACCTGCGCGACCCAGGGGCGGAGCGGCACCATGATGACGAGCAGGAACACGCCAGCCGCCAGCGTCGACAGCCGCCCGCGGCCGCCATAGCGGACATTGCCGACGGTCTGGCCGATCATCCCGCAACCCGCGATCCCGCCGAACAGGCCCGCCGCGACGTTTGCCAGCCCGAGCCCGCTGCATTCGCGCGCCTTGGAGCTGGTGGTGTCGGTGAGATCATCCACGACGCTCGCCGTCATCATCGATTCGAGCAGGCCGACCGCCGCCATCGCGAAGGCATAGGGCGCGACGATGCGCAGCGTCGCCCAGTCGAGCGGGACGTTCGGCAAGGCGAACGCCGGCAACGACGTGGGGAGCCGACCGAGATCGGCGACGGTGTGGATCGGCATCGGGAAGGCGATGCTGATCGCGGTCAGCACGACGATGCAGATCAGCGGCGAGGGAATCGCGGTCGTGATGCGCGGGAGGAGGTAGATGATCGCCAGGCCGCCTGCGATCATCGCATAGGTGTGCCAGGTGACGCCGAGCATCTGCGGCACCTGTGCCGAGAAGATCAGCATCGCGAGCGCGTTGACGAAGCCCGTTCGCACCGAGCGCGAGACGAAGCGCAGCAGCACGTCGAGCTTGAGCAGCCCGAACACGATCTGGAGCAGGCCGGCGAGCACCGTCGCGTAGAGCAGGAATTGCAGGCCGTGGCCGTGCACCAGCGCGGCCGCGACGAGCGCGACCGAGCCGGCGGCGCCCGAGATCATCGCCGGGCGCCCGCCGACAAAGGCGAGGACGATGCCGATGACGAACGAGGCGAACAGGCCAACCTCGGGGTCGATCCCGGCGACGAACGAAAAGGCGATGACTTCGGGGATCAAGGCAAAGGTGCCGACCAGACCCGCGAGTACATCGCGGCGGGCGCCACCGACGCCGCCGAACCATTCAGCGGCATAGCGTTTCAGGGGAGTAGCATTCATAAAAGGAGTGTCCGCAGAAATCGCAGCTGCGCCGTCTCTCGAGAGCGGCGTCAAAATTTGGATTGCGATGTGCGTTGTCCGGCGGATCGGCGGCCGGAATAGCCACCCGGATTTGCACCGGGTCCATGCGAGTGCGCTCTACGTAATGCGGTTTGTGCTGCGGCGCAACACGCAGCGGGCGTTAAAGGACGCGCATACCCAATTCTCCCAGCAACTGCCCGGCTTGCTCGCGGGAGATCGTCGCGCCGCGGAACTGGCGCGCGTCGACCAGGGCGATCCCGCCGAGATCGCAGCCGCGTAGGTCGGCGCCGTCGAAGCGGCAACCGGCGACACCCGCGTCGCGCAGGCTGCAGTCTTCGAACACCGCCGCCCGGAAATCGCTCTTGCGCAGATCGGCCTGGCCGAAGTCGAGCTTGCGCAGCGTCTGCTTGCGGAACGAGAAGCTCGGCAGCTTGGCGTTGATCAGCAGGACTTCGTTGAAGCGCAGATCGAACGCCTTGGCGTCGGACAGGTCGGCGCCAGTGAGCTTGCAGCGTTCGAAGCTGGCGGCGGTCAGCGTTGCAGCCCGCAGGCTCGCATTGTTGAGGTCGCTCGCCTCGAAGCGCGCGTCGGCGAGATCGGCGCGGGTGAACTGCGCGAAGGCGGCGCGGCACGAGACCCACGCCGTCGCCTCGAGCCGCGCGCCCGACAGGTCGGCGCGGCGCAGGCTGCAGCGCTCGAAGTGCCAGTGCGACAGATCGAGCCCCGACAGATCGCTGTCGTCGAGGTCGCAGTCGATAAGATGCTGCGGCCCGGTCGGGGTGAGGCGTTCGATGTTGGCGCGCTGTAGCGGTTCGACGCTCGACACGATGGGGAGGGGGGCGGTCATCGCTCTTCCTAGCCCGATGCGCTCCGCAGCGCGACTATCGGAACGCGATCAGCTTGACGTTCTCGGGCAGCGGCGGGGTGGCGGCGTCGGGATGGTCGAGCCGCGCGGCGATCGCTTCCATGATCGGGGCGATGACCGCGCCGTCGGGATGGTGCCCGGCACCGCGGATCACCGCGCTGAAGCCGTCGCGTTTCGCCAGGAAGGCGGCCTTGTGGAGCTCCTGGCCCATCGCGGCGGGGACGGTGTCGTCGGCAAGGCCGTGGATCAGGAAATAGGGCTCGTCGAGCTTGGGCACCGCGGCGAGATTGTCGTAGCGATCGGCAATGAAGGCGCGCGCAATCTTGGGCGCCATCGCGCGCAGGCCGGTGAAGGTGCCGATCGTCACCAGCGCGTCGAGCTTCTGCCGCATGGCGAGGCCGAACGCGACGCCGCCGCCGATGCTGTGCCCGACGACGATCACGCGGTTCCCGGCAGCGAGCCGTCGGGCTTCGCCGTAGAACGCATCGGCATCGCGCCCGAGGCCGGCCTCGTCGGCGCGCCCGGGATTGCCCGAATAGCCGCGATATTCGGCGGCGACGACGCCGTAGCCGGCGGCGACGAACGGGGCGAACCAGTCGAGCGAGTCCATCGCGCTCGACGCATTGCCGTGGAAGACGAGCAACGTCGGCTTGCCCGGCCGAGCCGCGATCTCGGCACCGGTGATGGCGAGGCCGTCGCTCGTCGTCAGCGTCACCCGCTGCGCGCCCGCTGGGAGCGGCGCGGCGGCGATCGGGGCGGTCGGCGCGGGGTAGATTCGGTCATGGATCAATTGACTCGACACCGGACTTGCCGTCGCGGCGAGGAGCGCGGCGCCGAGCGCCACCTGTGCGAGCAGGCGGATTTTACGCGGTTTCATAAGTCCCCTTTGGCGGCGCCTGCGCTCCCCACAAGCGCGATCGTGTTATGGTTGCATAACACACGTCATCGCGCTATACTTTTCGCGATTTGAGGCCATGGGGGGGATCATGTCCGACGTCGCAATGACCACTGCCGCCGAACCCGATGGCGCGCCGCGCATCGCGGTGCTCGATATCCTTCGCGGGGTGGCGATCCTCGGCATCCTGTTCATGAACATCAACGACATGGGGCAGTCGCTCTACGCGTCGTTCGACGACATCCGCCATCTCGGCTGGTCGGCGAGCGATCAGGTGGCGTGGTGGCTGCGCGAGGTGTTCGCCAATGGCACGGCGCGCTGCATGCTCGAGATGCTGTTCGGCGCGGGGATGGTGATCCTGACCGACCGTGTCGCCGAACGGGCGGGCGAGTGGGTCGTGCTGCGGCGTTATTACGTGCGGAACCTGATCCTGTTCGGCTTCGGGCTGGTCCATGTCTTCATCCTGCTGTGGCCCGGCGACATCCTGCACACCTATGGCCTCGCGGCGTTGGTGGCGTTCCTGTTCCGGCGGCTGCGGCCGCGGTTGCTCATCATGATCGGGCTGACGCTCGCGCTGTTCCAGCTCGTCGGCGGCGGGTATTTCGGTTATTATCGGACGCTGGACACGCGTGCGCAGGTCGCAGCGATCGAGGCCAAGGTCGCCGCGGGTGCCAAGCCGACGGTCGAAGAGCGCAAGCTGCTCAAGGCCAAAGCCGAGAAAGCCAAGAAGCGCGCCGAGAGCAAGGCGAAGTCGCGCAGCGACATCGCCGCCGAGGACCGCGCGCGAAGCGGCAGCTTCGCGACCTGGGCGGCGGCGCAATGGCACAGCTTCCTCGATATGGAATCGCAGTTTCTCGAAGTGCTGTTCGTCTGGGAGGCGGCGAGCGTGATGCTGCTCGGCGCCGCGCTCTATAAGCTCGGCATCCTGCAGGGGCGCCGCTCGCGCCGGTTCTACGCCTGGACGGCGGTGATTGCATACGGCGTGGCGATCCCGCTGCGTGTGATCGGCGCGCAGGAGCAGATGCAGTTCGGCACCGGCCCCTATACCTTCTGGGCGAGCTATGAGATCGCGCGGCAGGCGATGACGCTCGGGCATGTCGCGCTGATCAACCTGCTCGTCCAGACCGCGTTCGGCGCGCGGCTGTTGCGGCCGTTCGTCGCGGCGGGGCGCACCGCGCTGTCGATCTATATCGCGCAGACGCTGATCTGCCTGTGGGTGCTGTATCCGCCCTTTGTGCTTGGCCTGTACGGCAAGATGAGCTGGGGCCCGCTGATGGTGACCTCATTCGTGATCGACGCGGTGCTGCTGGTCGGCGCGAACCTGTGGGTGCGGCAGTACGATATTGCGCCGGTAGAATGGGCGTGGCGTTCGCTGGTCGAGCAGCGCGTGCTGCCATGGCGCAAGCGTCCGCGCGTGCCGCGTGGCAAGGGTGCGCCCGCGCTCGCCTAACGTCCCTTTACCTGACGCGCGGGGCCCGCGATAAGCGCGCTCCACCGCCCGTCTGGGGCGCGATAGGGACTGGAGATGCGGGATGCGGGCGAGTTGGGCTTTTGCGGGCGTGATGCTCGCCTGTGCGGCGGTGCCGGCGATGGCTGCTGATTCCGTGGTCACCCCGCTGACGCTGAAAGCGGTGTTCGGCAGCCCCGATCTTTCGGGCGTCCAGCCGCGCGGCGTCAAGCTCTCGCCCGATGGCACCTTGCTCACCTCGCTGCGCCCGCGCGCCGAGGAGAAGGAGCGCTTCGATCTGTGGGCGCGCGATACGCGCACCGGCGCGGAGCGGATGCTGGTCGATTCGAAGAAGGTCGGATCGGGCGCCGAACTCTCCGAAGCCGAGAAGATGCAGCGCGAGCGCGCGCGCATCGCCGGCTCGAAGGGGATCGTGACCTATGACTGGGCGCCTGATGGAAAAACGATTCTCGTGCCGATCGATGGCGACCTGTATCTCGCCGGGCTCGACGGCACGACGCGGCGGCTGACCAATGCGCCGGGCGATGGCGCGCTCAACCCGGTGATCAGCCCCAAGGGCGGGTTCGTCAGCTTCGTGCGCGGGCAGAACCTCTTCGTCCAGCCGCTCGGCGGCGGCGATGCGCGCGCGGTCAGCAGCGATGGCGGCGGGACGGTGCATTGGGGCGAGGCCGAGTTCGTCGCGCAGGAAGAAATGGACCGGCGCACGGGCTATTGGTGGTCGCCGCAGGACAGCCACATCGCGGTCGAGCGGTTTGACGAGGCACCCGTCGGGATCGTCACGCGTGCGGCGATCGGCGCGAACGGGACCAAGGTCTACGACCAGCGCTATCCCGCCGCCGGCACGCCCAACGTCGCGGTCGCGCTCTACGTGATGAAGGCGGACGGGTCGGGGAAGGTGAAGGTCGACCTCGGTCAGGACCCCGACATCTATCTCGCGCGCGTCGACTGGACGCCCGATGGCAGCGCTTTGCTCGTCCAGCGCGAGAGCCGCGACCAGAAGACGCTCGACATGCTCAAGGTCGATCCCGCGACGGGCAAAGCCACGGTGCTGTTCACCGAAAAATCTGGCGAGCGCAGCTGGCTCAATTTGTCCGACGCCTATCGCCCGATGAAGGACGGGAGTCTCATCTGGCGTTCGGAGCGGACGGGTTTCGGCCACCTCTATCGCTTTGCCGCGGGCAAGTGGACTGCGCTGACCAAGGGCGACTGGGTCGTCCAGGCGCTGCTCGGCGTCGACGAGGCCAAGGGCCGGCTGTTCTTCACCGGCAACAAGGATGGTGTGCTCGAGCAGCACCTCTATTCGGTCGACATCGCGCGCCCGAACCAGATCACCCGCCTCACCGAAGCCGGCTGGTGGAACAATGGCACGATGGACGACGCCGCGACGCGGATGATCGTCTCGCGCTCGAGCCCAACCCAGCCGACGCAGGTCTATCTGGCGGACGTGGACGGCAAGCGGCTGTCGTGGATCAACGAGAATGCGGTCAAGCCGGGGCATCCCTATTACCCGTATCTCGCGAGCCACCAGCAGACCAAGTTCGGCACGATCAAGGCCGATGACGGCACCGAGCTCTATTACGAGATGATCACCCCGCCGCTCGAGCCCGGCAAGAAATACCCCGTCTTCTTCCAGCATTATGGCGGCCCCGGCACCGGGCAGCAGGTCACGCGCGGCTGGGGCGGGGCGTTGCCGCAGTATCTGGTGCAGCACGGCTATATCTATTTCCAGATCGACAATCGCGGCTCGTACAATCGCGGCAAGGCGTTCGAGGATCACATCTACCGCGCGATGGGGACGGTCGAGGTCGCCGACCAGCTTGCGGGCGCGAAGTTCATCAAGAGCCAGCCGTTCGTCGATCCCGCCAAGGTCGCGATCTATGGCTGGTCGTATGGCGGCTATATGACGCTCAAGATGCTCGAGGCGAACCAGGGCGTCTATGCGGCGGGCGTATCGGGCGCGCCGGTCACGCAATGGGAGCAATACGACACCCATTATACCGAGCGCTACATGGGCTCGCCAGTGGCAGACAAGCAGGCCTATCTCGCGTCCGACGCGCTCGGCAAGGCGCCCGACATCAAGGATCCGCTGCTGCTGATCCACGGCATGGCCGACGACAATGTCGTCTTCACCAACTCGACCGCGTTTGCGGCACGGATGCAGGCGACCGCGACGCCGTTCGAGATGATGTTCTACCCGGGCTACACGCACCGCGTCGGCGGGCCGGGGATCAGCGAGCATCTGTGGGGGACGATCCTGACGTTCCTCGATCGCAACGTGAAGGACAAGAAATAGGCCAAACCCTCATCCGTCATCCCCGCGCAGGCGGGGATCCATTGTTACGGGTGCTCTCCGCCGGCGAGACCAGCCAGAATGGATTCCCGCCTACGCGGGAATGACGGAGGAGGAGGCAACTCTACGGCTCGCCCTTAGTCCTCAGCACACCGTTCCCATAAGGCGGCTCTATCATGCGCTTCCTGACCACCTTCCATTTGTGGCCGTTCCTCGACACGGTCGTCAGCTATCTCGTGGCGTTCGTGCTCGGCACTTTGATCGGTGCCGAGCGGCAGTATCGCCAGCGCACCGCGGGCCTGCGCACCAACGCGCTGGTCGCGCTCGGATCGGCGGCGTTCGTCGATCTCGGGCAGCGGCTGGGCGGGGACGTCGAGTCGATCCGGATCATCGCCTATGTCGTGTCGGGGATCGGCTTCCTCGGCGCGGGCGTGATCATGAAGGAGGGGATGAACGTCCGCGGGCTCAACACCGCGGCGACGCTCTGGTGCTCCGCCGCGGTCGGCGCGATCTCAGGGAGCGACATGATCGCCGAAGCGGTGCTGCTCACCGGCTTCGTCATCCTCGCCAACACGATGCTCCGCCCACTGGTCGACGCGATCAACCGCATCCCGCTCGAAGGGCGCAGCGTCGAGGCGACGTATAGCGTGACGATCACCACCGATGCCGAGGAAGCAGGACCAATGGGCGACCTGCTGACCGAGCATCTCGAGACCGCGCAGCTGCCGGTCGCCGAGCTCGACATCATCTCGCGGGGCGAGGACCGGGTGGAGATTGTCGCCAAGCTCGTCAGTACCAATATAGCGGTGAGCGAGCTCGACGCGCTGACCGATCATCTCGCGACGGTGCATGGAATTTCCCATGCCACCTGGCAGGCGCGCACGCACGATTAGCAAAGCGATTGGACGTGCCGGCGTAATGACGCTACGGGCGCGATCCGAATTGGAGGAAGTTATGGGTTATCGGATCGTGGTCGCGGGTGCGACGGGCAATGTCGGGCGCGAGATGCTCAATATTCTGGCGGAGCGCGAATTCCCGCTGGCGGATATTGCCGTCGTCGCCTCGTCGCGCAGCCAGGGCGACGAAGTCGATTTCGGCGAGACCGGGCGCAAGCTCAAGATCCAGAATATCGACCATTTCGATCCGACCGGCTGGGACATGGCGCTGTTCGCGATCGGCTCGGAAGCAACCGCGATCCACGCGCCGCGCTTTGCCGCGGCGGGCTGCACGGTGATCGACAATTCGTCGCTGTACCGCATGGACCCCGACGTGCCGCTGATCGTGCCCGAGGTGAACCCCGAAGCGATCGCTGGCTATACCAAGCGCAATATCATCGCGAACCCGAACTGCTCGACCGCGCAGATGGTCGTGGCGCTGAAGCCCTTGCATGATTTCGCCAAGATCAAGCGCGTCGTCGTCTCGACCTATCAGTCGGTATCGGGCGCGGGCAAGGCGGGGATGGATGAGCTGTTCGAGCAGTCGCGCAACATCTTCGTCGGCGATTCGGCCGAGGCCAAGAAGTTCACCAAGCAGATCGCGTTCAACGTGATCCCGCACATCGACAGCTTCCTCGACGACGGGTCGACCAAGGAAGAGTGGAAGATGGTGGTCGAGACCAAGAAGATCCTCGATCCCAAGATCAAGGTCACCGCGACCTGCGTGCGCGTGCCGGTGTTCGTCGGGCATTCGGAGTCGATCAACATCGAGTTCGAGAACGAGATTTCGGCCGCACAGGCGCAGAAGATCCTCCGCGAGGCGCCCGGCGTGATGCTGGTCGATAAGCGCGAGGACGGCGGATACGTCACGCCGGTGGAATGTGTCGGCGAGTATGCGACCTTCATCAGCCGCGTGCGCGAGGACTCGACCCTCGAGAACGGGCTGTCCTTGTGGTGCGTGTCGGACAACCTTCGCAAGGGCGCGGCGCTCAATGCAGTGCAGATCGCGGAGCTGCTCGGGCGGCGGTATCTGAACAAGGGCGACTGACGGCACCTCGTTCGGGCACCTACCCCCCCAACCGGCATCCCCGCGAAGGCGGGGATCCATACTGGCTGGCCGCTGAACCATCGGGCGTCAACGCTAATGGGTTCCCGCCTTCGCGGGAATGACGGATGGGGAGGGCGGATACTCCGGATCGATGGTTCCCGTTGCGCCAACCACGAACCCGCGCGATACTCCGCCCAGTCTACGCGGGGAGCCAAGCTTTGCCTAAGACCCTGACCGGCGGCTGCCGCTGCGGCGCGACGCGCTACACGCTCGCGCTCGAGGCGATGCCGCCGGTCTATTGCTGCCATTGCCTGGATTGCCAGAGCTGGTCGGGCAGCGCGTTCAGCGAGCAGGCGCTCATCCGCGAGGACGCCATTACGGTAACGGGGCCGGTGATCGACTATCGAATCACCAATGCCAGCGGAGCGGAATCACACCAGCGGCTGTGCGGCGTGTGCCATGCCCGCATCTACAACACCAACAGCGCGCACCCCGGGGTCGCGGTCGTGCGGGCGGGTACGCTCGATGCGAGCGACACGCTGACCCCGCGCACGCACATCTGGGTGAAGCGCAAGCAGCCGTGGGTGACGATCGCCGACGACGTTCCGACCTTTGCCGAGAACGCGCCTCCGGCCGAGTTCATCGCCATCATGATGCGAGCCCGCGCATGACCGAAACCGTCACCGGCGGCTGCCAATGCGGCCGCATCCGCTACCGCGTCGAAATCGCGAATGACGACGCGTATCTCTGCCATTGCCGGATGTGCCAGCGCGCCACCGGTGGCGTGTCGATCGCGTTCAAGAGCGTCAGGATCGCCAACCTGACCTGGGAGCGCGAACCCGATCGCTATCAATCGTCGCCGATCGCCCAGCGTGGGTTCTGCAATGCGTGCGGCACGCCGCTGACGTTCGAATTTCTCGAGCCGGGCGAGACTATGGATCTCACCGTCGGCAGCTTCGACGATCCGGCGCGCTTCTGTCCGACGCATCATTTCTCGCCCGAGACTTGGCACGCGGCATGGCTCGACACTAAGGACCTTCCGACGACGCGCGTGGCGGATAATCCCTCCACGGCCGATCGATGGATGAAAGCGCTTGGCAAACTCCCCGACTGAACCGCAGTTTTTCGAAAGCTTCGACGGCACCCGCCTGGCGTGGCGCGAGATGGGCGAGGGGCGGCCGGTCGTGCTGATCCACGGCTATTTTTCCAACGCCACGATCAACTGGATCAAATACGGCCATGCGGCGAAGATCGCCGGGGCCGGTTTCCGCGTCATCATGCCCGACCTGCGCGCGCATGGCGACAGCGCCAAGCCGCATGATGCCGCTTCCTATCCGCCAGACGTGTTGATGCGCGACGGGTTCGCGCTGATCGAACACCTAGGGCTCACCGATTACGATCTCGCCGGCTATTCGCTCGGTGGGCGCACGACGATGCGGATGCTCGCCAATGGCGCGATGCCGCGGCGTGCGGTGCTGTCGGGGATGGGGCTCGAGGGTATCCTCCATACTGCGGGGCGCGGGCAGTATTTCCATAACGTGCTGACCAATCTCGGCAGCTTCGCGCGCGGCAGCAGCGAGTGGCTGACCGAGGCGTTCCTCAAGACCACCGGCGGCGATCCGGTCGCGTTGCTGCGGATCCTAGACACTTTCGTCGATACTCCCGCCGAAGCGATCGCGGCGGTCGGGACGCCGACCTTGGTGCTCACCGGGGTGGATGACGACGACAACGGCTCGGGCGAAGCGCTGGCCCAAGCCATGCCGCATGCGACTTTCCGGTCGGTACCGGGCAACCATATGAGCGCAGTGCTCAAGCCCGAGCTCGGCGCGGCAATTGCAGAGTTTCTAGCGGCTTGACCGGGCGCGTGGCGCGGCACAGATTGCCGCATCACGCAAAACGGGGCCTTTCATGATCCGCACTGGAATTTCTTCGCTCGCGCTCGTTCTGGCGCTGGCGACCACACCGGCTTACGCCGCGCCCGCACCGGCGCCTGCCGCCACTGCGGCCGCGCCGACCACCGCCGAGGCCGACGCCTTCGTCGCGCGCGCCGAGAAGGAGCTCGCCGATTTCTCCACCCCCGCGCAGCAGGCGGCGTGGATCAACGCGACCTACATCACCGACGACACCGATGCGATCGCCGCCAAGTTCGGCGCCGAGGGGACCGAGATGCAGGTCCGCCTCGCGCTCGAGGCGGCGAAATATGCTGGGGTGTCCGGCCTGTCGTTCGACACCAAGCGCAAGATCGACCTGCTCCGCAACGGCCTGACGCTGCCCGCGCCGACCACGCCGGGCGCCGCATCCGAGCTGTCGACGATCGTGACCAGGCTCGGCTCCGACTATGGCAAGGGCAAGGGCACGCTCGACGGCAAGCCGATCAACGGCAGCGACATCGAGGCGGCGATGGGCGAGGTGCGCGATCCCGCCAAGTCGAAGGAGATGTGGGTCAGCTGGCACGACCAGGTCGGCGCGCCGATGCGGAAGGATTTCGCACGCGAAGTGGTGATTGCCAACCAGGGCGCGAAGGGCCTTGGCTATGCCGATGTCGGTGCGCTGTGGCGCTCGGGCTACGACATGACGCCCGAGCAGTTCGCCACGACCACCGACACGCTGTGGAAGCAGGTCGAACCGCTCTACAAGGCGCTCCACACCTATGTCCGCTGGAAGCTCAACGCCAAATATGGCGATGCGGTGCAGCCCAAGACCGGCGCGATCCGCGCCGATCTGCTCGGCAACATGTGGGCACAGGAATGGGGCAACATCTATGATGTCGTAGCGCCTGCGGGCGCGGGCGATGTTGGCTATGACGTCGGCGATCTGCTCAAGGCCAAGTGCTACGACCCGATCAAGATGTTCAAGACCGGCGAGGGCTTCTACTCCTCGCTCGGCTTCAAGCCGCTGCCCGATACGTTCTGGGCGCGCTCGCAGATCGTGAAGCCGGCCGATCGCGAGGTCGTCTGCCATGCCTCGGCGTGGGACGTCGACAGCGTGGCCGACGTGCGCATCAAGATGTGCACCAAGGTCAATGGCGACGACTTCGTCACCATCCATCACGAGATGGGACACAACTATTATCAGCGCGCCTACAACACGCAGCCCTTCCTTTACCGCAACGGCGCGAACGACGGCTTCCACGAGGCGATCGGCGATTTCGTCGCGCTGTCGATCACGCCCGATTATCTGGTAAAGATCGGCCTGCTCGATCCCGCCAAGGTGCCGAGTCCCGACAAGGATATCGGGCTGCTGCTCAAGCAGGCGATGGACAAGGTCGCCTTCCTGCCGTTCGGCCTGCTGGTCGACAAATGGCGCTGGGGCGTCTTCTCGGGCGCGACGCCGGAAGGCCAGTATGAGAAGAGCTGGAACGACCTGCGGCTGAAGTATCAGGGGATCGTCCCCCCGGTCGCGCGCGACGAGACGCGCTTCGATCCGGGCGCGAAATACCATGTCGCGGCGAGCGTCCCCTATGCGCGCTACTTCCTCGCGCGGCTCTACCAGTTCCAATTCTACCAGGCGGCGTGCAAGCAGTCGGGCTGGACCGGGCCGCTGCATCGCTGCTCGTTCTACGGCAATAAGGAGGTCGGCGCGAAGCTCGACGCGATGCTCGCGATGGGCCAGTCGAAGCCGTGGCCCGAGGCGCTGCAGGCGTTCACCGGCAGCCGCGAGCTTTCGGGGCAGGCGATGGTCGCGTATTTCGCACCGCTCAAGGCGTGGTTGGACAAGCAGAACCAGGGGAAGACAAGCGGATGGTAAGATATTGGGTCGCATCAGCAGCCTTGGTTCTCGCCGCGCCTGTGGCGGCGCAGACGACGCTACTCCCGGGCGAGACACTCCTGCAGATTCAGGCCGTCGGTGAGGCTTCGGCGCAGCCCGACCAGGCGACGATGTCGATCGGCGTCATCAGCACTGGCGCCACCGCGCGCACTGCGACTGACGCCAACGCCACGCAAATGGCGGCGGTCGTCGCCGCGCTGCGGTCGTCCGGGGTCGAGCCGCGCTTCATCCGGACACAGCAGATCAACGTGCAGCCGCGCTTCGCGCGCAGTGGCCCGAGCGATTATGAGGGGCAGGCGCAGATCACGGGTTATGTCGCGCGCAACAGTGTCGGGGTCACGCTCAACCGGCTCGGCATCGCACCGGATGTGATCGCGGCGGCCTTTGCGGCCGGCGCCAATTCGGTCAACGGTCCTAACCTAACGCTACGCGACGACACGGCGGCGGTCGCCGCAGCGCGGCGTGACGCCATCGCCAAGGCGCGGGCTGAAGCCGAGGCCTACGCTGGCGGGCTAGGCCTCAAGCTCGGCAGGGTGATCCGTGTCAGCGAGCGCGGCAACGTTGCATCGCCCGAGGTTTACGGCACTGGCATGCTGTACCGCGTCTCGAGCCCGGCGCCGCCGCTCGCCAGTGGCGAAATCCGCCAGCGGGCGACGGTGTGGATCGATTATGCGCTGATGCCCAAATAGGGCAGGGAGCCCTCAGTTCGGGATCGTGCCTTCATCGGCGATCCCGGCTTCGAACGACGCGCTCGAATCGGTGCCGTCGGCCTGATGCGCGTGCGCCCCGGGGTTGAGCTTTTCGTCGCGCGGCGTGCTCGAGCGCAGGGCGAAGAGCGCTGCGGTGGCGGCGGCGCCGATCGCGGCGATCCCGCCGACGACGGTCGCTTTGCCCCAGCGGCTGCCGGACTTGGCGCGCGGCGTGGCGGCGGCGGCGGCGGTCGTCTTGGCTGGCGCCTTGCGCGCAGGGACTGGCTTGCTCGCCGTCGCGCGGGTCGAGGTCGTCGGGCGCGGCTTGGCGGGTTTGCGGGGGGCGGGGGCCTTGGCGGGGGTGGCCTTTACCGGGGTGTCCGTCGGCGTCTTAGCGGTCGTCGCCGTTTTGCGTGGGGTGGCGGGCTTGGCTTTGGCCGGCGGAGTCGGCTTCGCCGGCGTCACGGATGCGTCCGCCGCCGGGCGCTTGGACTCGCTGTCGGTCGGCTTTTTCGGCGGCGTTGCCATGACACATTCCTTGTTCGTTGAGCTTGCGTAACGCACGAAGCCGCCAGGGTTTCCGCGACCCCCGCGAAGGGATCAGCGGAACGGCGGCTCGTTGAACGCGCGCAGCTTGCGGCTGTGGAGTTTCTGCCCCTCGCGGCGCAATTCCTCGCATGCTTCGATGCCGATCCGCATATGCTCGCTGATTGCGCGTTCGTAGAAGCGGTTGGCCTGGCCGGGCAGCTTCAATTCGCCATGCAGCGGCTTGTCCGACACGCAGAGCAGCGTTCCGTACGGCACGCGGAAGCGATAGCCCTGCGCCGCGATCGTCGCCGATTCCATGTCGATGCCGACCGCGCGACTGAGCGAGAAGCGCAAGGCGCTGCGCGAATATTGCAGCTCCCAATTGCGGTCGTCGGTCGTGACGATCGTGCCGGTACGCAGCCGCCGCTTGAGCTCGTCGCCCGACTGGCCCGAGATCGTCTCGGCAGCCCGCGCGAGCGCGAGCTGGACTTCGGCGATGGCGGGAACCGGAATCGCGGGCGGCAGGACGTCGTCGAGCACGTGATCATCGCGCAGATAGGCGTGCGCGAGGACATAGTCGCCGATCCGCTGGCTCGGGCGCAGGCCGCCGCAATGGCCGATCATCAGCCACGCCTCGGGCCGCAGCACCGCCAGGTGATCGCAGATCGTCTTGGCGTTCGCCGGGCCGACGCCGATATTGACGAGCGTGATCCCGGTGCCGTCCGCCGCCATCAGATGATAGGCCGGCATCTGATGCCGCCGCCATGCGCTGGTATCGGCGAGCGCCGCTTCGACATCGTCGCCCGCATGCAGCAGTACGCCGCCGGCGCCCGACACGCCGGTGTAGCGCGAGGGCTTCCCCTCGGCGTCGGGCGCGAGCTGGCTGAACGCCCAGCGGACGAACTCGTCGACATAGCGGTGATAGTTGGTGAACAGCACATAGCGCTGGACATGCTCGGGCGGCGTCCCAGTATAATGCCGCAGCCGCGCGAGCGAGAAGTCGGTGCGCAACCCGTCGAACAGCGCGAGCGGCCGCGCCCCGTCGCTGACTTCGTACAGGCCATCGGCGATCTCGTCGCCGATATGCGCGAGCTCGGTCGCCGGGAAGTATCGCGCCAGCTCGACCGCGGAGACTTGATCGAGGCTCAGCGCGTGGCCGGGATCGATGACGTACGGGAACGGGATTTCCTGACGCCCCGGCACGGCTTCCACGGTGACGTCGTAATCCTCGATCAGCAGCGTCAGCTGTTCGGTGAGATAATCTGCGAAGATTGCGGGCTTGGTGACGCTGATCGCGTAATCGCCTTCGGTGACGAGACGACCGAAGGAGCGCATCGGCGTGGGCCGATCGCTTCCGCCGCGATAGTGGAGGTGGATCTCGGGATAGGCGAAGCTGCCATCGTGGCGGCTTTCGGCCGCCGGGCGTTCGCCGGTGGCGAGATAGGCGGTCAATGCCGCCTGAAGCCGCGCCACCGAGGCGCGGTATAGCCGATCGAGTTCGGCGACGATATCGGATGCTTGCGTCATCCCGAAGGGGCTAAACCGGGAACGTTACGCTGGCAAGTCGGCGCCATCCCGAACACCGTCGCGATGGCGCGTATCGGCCTGGCTCAAGCCTTGTCGGTCTTGGCCTTGCCCGTTGCAGGCTCGTCGTCCTTGGCGAGCAGCTTGCTTGCGCCGAACGCCGCACCGGCAACCGCCGCAGCGGCGCCCGCCGCAATGCCAGCGGCGGCGAGCGGGTTGGCCTTTACCGCATCGACCGTCGCCGCGAATGCCTCGGACACGGCATCCTTCGCCTGCTCGAACAGCCCTTCGGCCTGTTCGATGATCGTTTCGGTCGTGCTGGTGTCGGCGGACTTGGTCGAACCGCTTGTGGTGTCGCTCATGGCACTGCCCTTTTCCAATAAACCCAACTCAAGCAACGTCTTGGAACCGGCCAAGTTCCCCGCGTCGCGACGGCGCGGCGCGGGGATCGCTCGGCTGGCCGTGGCGCGCTCAGATCTCGCTCAGCAAATGCTCGGCCGACGACACTTCGAATGCGCCTGGCGCTTCGACGTTGAGCTGCTCGACGACGCCGTCATTGACCAGCATCGAATAGCGCTGGCTGCGCTCGCCCATGCCGAATTTCGACCCGTCGAAGGTGAGACCGACCGCCTTGGCGAAATCGGCATTGCCGTCGGCGAGCATCACGATGTCGCCGGCGTCGCTCGCCTTGCCCCATGCGCCCATCACGAACGCATCGTTGACCGAGGTGAACGCGATCTCGTCGACGCCCTTGGCCTTGAGCTCGGCAGCCTTGTCGACGAAGCCGGGGAGATGGCGCGCCGAGCAGGTCGGGGTGAAGGCGCCGGGAACGGCGACCAGCGCGATCTTGCGGCCCTTGAAGAACTCGTCCGAGCTGATTTGATCGGGGCCATCGGCCGTGGCCTTGGTGAGGGTTACGCTCGGGATACGGTCGCCGACGCTGATCGTCATGGGAATCTCTCCTGTTGGGCCGCCCGGCAAGAAGGGTGCGCGCGGCGTGCCGTACGTCGTATAGGCGCCGGCGGATTTCAAGCGTGGCGAGCCGCGCGGAGGCGGCCTATGTTCGCTACATGGACCACGCAACCTTCCTCACCGGACAGTTCCTGTTGGCGATGCCGGGAATCGGCGATACCCGCTTCGATCATGCGGTCATCGCGATGTGCGCGCACGATGCCGAGGGCGCGCTCGGCATCGGCATCGGCACGACGATCGAGGGGCTGGGGCTGCACGCGGTGATCGAGCAGCTCGAGATCGATCCGGGCGTCGCGCCCGATGCGCCGGTTCATCTCGGCGGGCCGGTCGAGCCGCGGCGCGGCTTCGTGCTCCACACGCTCGACTGGGCCGGACAGGATACGATCGATGTGGTCGGCGGCGCGGGTGCATTGTGGGGCCTTTCGGGGACGATCGACGTGCTGAAAGCGATCGCCGAGGGACGTGGCCCGTCGCGCTGGCTCGTCGCGCTCGGCTATGCTGGCTGGGGCGAGGGCCAGCTCGACGGCGAGATGACGCGCCACGGCTGGTTCAACGTCGAGGCGACTCCGGACCTGCTGTACGACGTCGCGACCGATGCGCGGTGGGAGGCGGGCTTCGCCGCCGCCGGGATCGATCCACGCCTGCTGGTGAGCGAAGCCGGGCGGGCCTGAGACGGTTTTCGCGATTTCCGGGCAAGACATAAAGATATCTTTATATTTGATCCTGGGGCGTTTTGCGGGTAGGGGCGGCGGCATCAAACAACCGGAGAATCCCCCGTGGCCACCGTTCTCGACCGCCCTGCGACGGACTATGTCGTCGCCGACATCACGCTTGCCGATTTCGGTCGCAAGGAAATCAACATCGCCGAGACCGAGATGCCCGGCCTGATGGCGCTGCGCGAGGAATTCGCCGCCTCGCAGCCTTTGAAGGGCGCGCGCATCACCGGCTCGCTCCACATGACGATCCAGACCGCGGTGCTGATCGAGACGCTGACCGCGCTCGGCGCCGACGTCCGCTGGGCGACGTGCAACATCTTCTCGACGCAGGACCATGCCGCCGCCGCGATCGCCGCGACGGGCGTTCCCGTGTTCGCGATCAAGGGCGAGAGCCTGGCCGATTATTGGGACTATGTCGGCGACATCTTCAACTGGGGCGCGGTCGAAGGCGGCGCTGACGGCGCGACGACCGCCAACATCATCCTCGACGATGGCGGCGACGCGACGATGTTCGCGCTGTGGGGCGCCAAGCTTGAAGCCGGCCACACGCTGGGCGAGCCCGAGAATGACGAGGAAGTCGAGTTCCAGCGCGCGCTCAAGGCGTTCGTCGCGAAGTATCCGGGTTACCTGACCGAGACCGTCAAGAACCTGAAGGGCGTCTCGGAAGAGACCACGACGGGCGTCCACCGCCTGTACGAGATCGCCAAGAAGGGCGAGCTGCCGTTCCCGGCGATCAACGTCAACGACTCGGTGACGAAGTCGAAGTTCGACAACCTCTATGGCTGCAAGGAATCGCTGGTCGACGCGATCCGTCGCGCCACCGACGTGATGCTCGCCGGCAAGGTCGCCTGCGTCGCCGGCTTCGGTGACGTCGGCAAGGGGTCGGCGCAGTCGCTCCGCAACGGCGGCGCGCGCGTGATGGTCACCGAAGTCGATCCGATCTGCGCGCTGCAGGCGGCGATGGAGGGCTTCGAAGTCGTCACGATGGAAGAGGCCGTGACCCGCGCCGACATCTTCTGCACCGCGACCGGCAATGCCGACGTCATCACCGCCGATCACATGAAGGCGATGAAGCCGATGTCGATCGTCTGCAACATCGGCCACTTCGATTCGGAGATCCAGATCGCCGCTTTGTCGAACTATGAGTGGGACGAAGTGAAGCCGGGCACCGACCTGGTGAAGTTCCCCGATGGCAAGCAGATCATCATCCTCGCCAAGGGCCGTCTGGTGAACCTCGGCTGCGCGACGGGCCATCCCTCGTTCGTGATGTCGGCATCGTTCACCAACCAGACGCTCGCGCAGATCGAGCTGTGGACCAAGGGCGAGAACTACAAGAACGAAGTGTACGTCCTGCCGAAGCATCTCGACGAGAAGGTCGCCGCGCTGCATCTCGAGAAGCTCGGCGTGAAGCTTTCGCAGCTGACCTCGAAGCAGGCGGGTTATATCGGCGTGCCGGTCGAGGGCCCGTTCAAGCCGGATCACTACCGCTACTAAAGCGATCGATCCGTACCGTTTTAACGGTACGCTACCGTAACAAAGGCCGTATCGGACTTAGGTCCGATGCGGCTTTTTTGTGGCACGTGGATCACAGGGCGCGCGCCAATTAGTTTCATTTGTGAACGATTTGTTGCCAAAACGCGGCAAGCTCGCGATCCTAACTCAAGATCTTAGAATAGATCATTGAGAGGGGCTCTTAATGCATATCACTGCCGCGCGTCGTACAGCTTTCATCGTATCGTCGTCGTTGCTGGCGCTGTGCGCCGTCGGCGTGTCGCCCGCTTTCGCGCAATCGGAAAAACCGGTCGCGGGGCAGGCGCCGGATCCTGCGGCGATCACGCCGTCGAACACCGTCGATGCCGAGGGCCGCTCCGATGGCGGCGAGATCGTCGTCACCGGATCGCGCATTCCGCGCCGCAACCTGACATCGCTCGAGCCGACCGTTACGGTCACGCGCGACTATGTCGAAAATCGCGGCATCACCAACGTCGCCAATGCGCTCAACGAGCAGCCCGGCTTCCGCGGCAGCACGACGCCGGATGGCGCGCAGGGCAGCTATGGGCAGGGCGTCAATTTCGTCAACGGGTTCGGGATCGGGTCAAATCGCACACTGACGCTCGTCAACGGGCGGCGGTTCGTCAGTTCGAATACGCCGAGCCTGTTCGGCAGCTCGGCTGCGGGCACGCAGGTCGATCTCAACGTCATTCCGACAATCTTGATCGACCATATCGATACCGTGTCGGTCGGTGGCGCGCCGGTTTACGGCTCGGACGCGATTGCCGGCACGGTCAACGTCATCCTCAAGAACCGCTACAAGGGTCTGCTGGTCCAGGCCAATTCGGGCATCACGGGGGAAAGCGACAATTTCCGCTATAACGCCGCAATCCTGGGCGGGGCCGATTTCAGCGGCGGGCGCGGCAACATCACGATGTCCTACTCGCGTGATGACGTGCGGGGGGTCGCCTATAACGATCGCGCCTTCCTCCGCGACAATCTCGGCAACGCCACAAACCCGACGTCGGCCGCGGCCGCCGCGTTGCGCGGCCCCGGTTTCGCAGCCGCAAATGACGGCCGGATCGACCCGTCGATCGGCTATAACAACAGCACGACCGACGGCTTCCCGGGCACCGTCGTCGTTCGCGACATCAGCATTTTCCAGCTCAACCGCGGTGGCCTGATCGATTATGCCGAGAATGCGGCGGGCACGCAGTTGCTCAGCACGACCCAGGGCGGTCTCAAATTTGGCCCCGATGGCAACCTCAGTTCGTATAACACCGGCATCCGCTTCCCCTCGATCTACGCAAGCGGCGGGGACGGGTTCCGCTTCAACGACTATTCGCAGATCACCGGCAACGTGACCCGCGACACGTTCAACGGCTTCCTGAATTACGATTTCTCGCCCGCGCTCAAATTCTTCGCCGAGGGCGAATATTATCACGCGCGGACCAATCAGCTGGTGACACAGCCGACCTTCAATTCGAGCCTGTTCGGCGGGACGAGCGGCGCGTTGCTGTACGATATCTCCAATCCCTTCCTGACCCCGCAAGCGCGTGCGACGCTGACGGCCGCGGGCGTGACGACGTTCGAAGTCTCACGCGCCTCGGCCGATCTGGCGGATACGGCAGGGTATAACACGACCAACCTGTATCGTGGCGTGGCGGGCCTGCGCGGCGCGTTCAACGTCGGGTCGCGGTCTTTCACCTATGAGGTGAGCGGCAATTACGGTCGTTCCGAGATCACTGACGTCCACCAGGACATCAACGCTCAGCGCTTCATCAACGCGGTCAACTACACGACCAACGGTTCGGGGCAGGTCGTCTGCACGACCAATCCGACCAATGCGTATGGCTTCAGCGATCAATCGGGCATCGCGCCGGTCGCCGATGCAGCGTGCGTTCCGCTCAACCTGCGCGGCGAAGGGCGCGCCAGCCAGGCGGCGAAGGACTATGTCATCGCGACCAACCGGTCGCGCACCAACCTGACGCAATGGGTGATCAACGCCAATGTCGGCGGCAGCCCCTTCTCCTTGTTCGGCAACGATGTCGGCTTCAACGTCGGCTACGAACATCGTGACGAGCGTGGCGACTTCATCCCGAGTCAGTTCGAGCAGCAGGGGCTGGGCCGCGGTTCGGCGGTTTCGCCGGTTTCGGGCGGATATCATACCAACGAGGTCTTCGGCGAAATCAACGTCCCGCTGGTGACCCCCGAGAACGGGTTGTCGTTCCTCAACCGGGCAGAAGTGTTTGCTCGCGGTCGTTATGTCGACAATTCGACCAATGGCGGGTTCTTCTCCTGGACCGCGGGCGGGACGATCTCGCCGGTTCGCGACATCCAGTTCCGCGGGAACTTCACCAAGTCGTTCCGCGCGCCTGCGATTACCGATCGGCTTTGTTGCATAATTACGCGAGAGCATGACCGACGTTTTACTTGAAGATGTTATTGGATGCGGACGGTCACCGGCGTTCCTATTTCGGAGAACCGATTGAGAATTGCAGCACGGACTTTGAGCTCGGTAATCTGACGATCGAAGGTGCGGGCGACAACGCGCTGGCCCAGGAGTTTGAAGCAGTGCATTTTGGTCTCGACCAGACTGCGGCGATGATAGCCGCTCCACTTTTTCCAGATTGCGCGACCAAGCCGCTTTGTCGCGCGTAGCGCTCCATTGCGTGCATCGACGCCGGGACCGCCTTCTGCCCATGGTTGCCCGTTGCGGCGGACCGGGATGACCGCATCGGCACCGCGCCCGGCAATAGCGGCATGGCAGTCCCTGGTATCATAAGCGCCATCTCCGCCGACGCTGAGTATCCGCTCGTCTCCGGGAATTTGCGCCAGGAGAACGGGCAGCGTCGGTGCGTCACCAATGGCATTCGTCGTGACCTCAATGGCCCGGATATCCAGCGTCCCAGCATCAATCCCGAGATGCACCTTGCGCCACTGGCGACGGTAGGACGGTCCGTGTTTGCGCGTCTTCCACTCGCCTTCTCCCGTCATTTTGATCCCGGTGCTGTCGACCAGCAGGTGCAGTCCGCCCGAGCTGATCCGCCCGCCGAGGTTGACCTTCAACGTCTTCTGCCGTCGGCACAGCGTCGTATAATCCGGCACCGACCAATCCAGCCCCGCCATTTTGATCAGGCTCGAAACCAACCCCGTCACTTGCCGCAAAGGCAGGTTGAACAGCGTCTTCAGCGTCAGGCACAGCTCTATCGCGCTGTCTGAAAACCGCATCGGGCGACCAGGGCGACCACACGGCTTCGAAAGCCAGTGCATCTCCGGATCAAACCATATTTCCAGCGACCCACGCCGCTTCAGCGCCGCATTATACTCAGGCCAGTTCGTCGTACGATACACAGGTGCGGCAGGTTTGGGCATTACGCCTATCTATACCGCTCGATTCCCTGCGTGAATCCCCGCCATCAGTTTTGCAACAAAGCCTTACCGAACTGTTCCTTCCCATCTCGCCGGCCTTCAGTGCGGTTCCCGATCTCTGCACCGCAGCGGCGCAGTTGCAGGGTGCGGCGCCCGCGACCCGGACGGCCAACTGCAAGGCGTTTCTCGCCGTCTACCCGAACGCGACGCCGCTCCAGGCCGAAGGCGCTACGGTGCCGTCGCTGTCTGGCGGCAACCCCAACCTGCGCAACGAGGTCGCAAACAGCTTCACCGTCGGAGCCGTCTTCCAGCCGCATTGGATCCGCGGCCTGTCGATCAGCGCGGACTACGTCCGGATCAACATCAAGGATCCGATCGTCCAGCTCTCGGTCGATGAGATCGCTTCGGCCTGCTTCGACAATGCGTCCTTCAACGCGGCTGACCCGGCCAACGGCAATGCCTATTGCTCGTTCATCAAGCGCTATCCGGCGGGTACGAAGGACGCGCGCGGCAACGACATTGGTGGCCAGGTGTTGAACGATCCCGCCAATCCCGGCGTCTCTGCCGGGTATGTCAACGGCGCACGCAACCTGTTCCAGGGGATCCAGGGCACCATCGGCTATTCGACTGCACTGACCGGGCTGCATCTGCCGGGCCGGTTCGAAATCGACGGGAACATGCTCTACACCGCCAAGCGCGTGGTCGATAACACCGGCGTTGCGCCCGTGCGCACCGACGGGACTTTGACTGGCGGAAACCTCTCCGATCCGACCTTCGCGGGGCAGTTGAACGTCGGATATCGTGGCGACAGGTTCGGGACGAATTGGTCGTTCAATTATACCGGCGAGATTTTGTTCACGCGCGCTGCACGTGGCCCGGACCTGCGCGAGTTCGACAAGCTCGATTCGTCGATCACGATCAATCCATCGTTCTACTTCCTTGTCGATAAGGCCTATCGCTTCACCTTCTCGGTGACGAACCTGCTCGATCGACGTGGCCAGAAGTTTGGCGATTACGTGATTCCGGCAAGCTATAGCGACCTGCTCGGGCGTCGTTTCGTTGCGAGCGTGCAACTGCGCTTCTAGGCAATGCGACCGTGTCCGCGCCTCGAGCGCGGACGAAGAAAAAGCCGCATCCGCGTCGCGCGGATGCGGCTTTTGTCTGTCCGGGATCCGGCCCCGGCCGCGCTGACGCGGCCGGGATTACGGTCACTTCGGTGTGACGATGCTCGGCCCGAGATGCGCGATCACTTCATGCGCGTCGAATGCGCGGATGTTGTTGGCGGGCTTTGGACCCTTGCCGATCACGATCTCGGCATTGGCCTCGTATTTGTCGATCGTGGTGACATCGATTCCGCGGTCGAAGAAGGGGTCGCCGAAATACGGGTCCCAATTGCGCCAGCCGAAGCCGCGGCCGCGATAGCGCCAGCTCGGACCCCAATAGCCGCCGCCTAAGCCGCCACCGTAGCCGAACCCACCATAGCCGCCACCGAAGCCGCCGCCAAAACCGCCGATACCCGGCGAAGTATAGGTGTGCGTCTTCTTGTCCACGTCGCGATCGGCGAAGACGAAGTAATCGCCGCCATTTTGCACCGTCAACTCGGCGGCGCGATACAGCAGGTATTTCTCGACCGTATCGCGCGCGGTGTAGCTGTTGCCCGAGAAGCTGACCATGAAGCGGTTCGCCTCGATCTGGCGATCGCTATAGCCCGAGCGTTCGAACCCGCGGCCGACCGCTGGCCGATAGGTCGATTCGGTGGCGCAGGCGGACGTCAGCAAGGTGACGGCGCCAAGCGCAACCGCCAGGGATTTCTTGAAGGTTGGGGAAGCTATCGGCATTTCGATCTCCAGAGGCGGTCCAGTGCGGCGAACCGTGCCATGCGGGCCATGAAGCGCAGAACGATCGAGGTGGCGCAAGGCTCCGGCCAATCTTCTGGTCGCATGTGCGATAGGGCATCGCACATGAACGCAATCTGACGCGGCGATGAAGACCGTCGAATCCTTTCGTCGATGGGTCGAACCGTTTTGTCGCAGGGTGAGAAGGTCCGTGGCGGTTCTATCCATCCGGCACCGTCATGTAGGCAAGGACGAGAGCAGGGCGGGGGCGCCGTGCGGTCGGCTCGGGGGATATGCCATGCGGATTGTGCTTGGGGTTGCGTTGGGACTGGCCGCGGCGTCGATATCGGTTGCAGCGACCGCGGCGCCGGCCGATCCGGTCGATCCCTCGTCACCCGCGGTCGTTGGTCGGCTGTTGCCGGTCGAGACGAGACTTGCGCCCGATTTTCGCGTGCGGACCGATCTGCTCACTACCTCGGCCAGCATCAACCCGATCGGCGATCCGGCTGGTCCGATGCAGCATCGCTTCGCCAGTTCGATGATCGATTATTATCCGCTCGGCGGCAGCGGCCTGCGGTTGTCCGCCGGGATGCGCTTCTTCCAGGTCGCCAATTTTCTCAAGGATGCCGAAAAGGCCACGGCGGGGCTGCTCTACAATCCACGGCTGCCCGGCAGCGGCAATGCGGTGCGGACCGGCTTCAACCGGCACACGCCAGCCGCGACGGTTGGCTATACCAGCAGCTACAAGAACGCGCTGGTCGGTTTCGAGGTCGGCAGCCTGATCGGCAATGCCAATGCCAATCTGCCGCGCGCGATGGACCGGCTGAGCAATCGCGCACGCGGGGGGATGAACCCGATCGCCAATGTGGTGGTCGGCCTGCGTTTCTGACGGCCGCCATCGGCCAAGCTGTGGACCTGACGATGAAGACGATCCTGAGCCTCGCTCTTTCCGCCTGTGGCGCGATCCTTGCACTCCCGACAGCTGTCCACGCGGGCGGTGTGATGGGCACCGATGCGGCGCTCTGCACATCGGGCAGGGGGCCGGCGATCCAGGTCAATGTGCAGCACCTCAAGGATCGCCGCGGTCAGCTCAAGCTCGAGCTCTATCCGGCGACCGAGGCCGATTTCATGCGCTCCGACACCGATCTGCTCGCCGAGGGCAAGGTGTTCCGCCGCGTGACGGTCGATGCGCCGGTGGCGGGGCAGGTCGCGATGTGCATCCGCGTGCCGCATCCGGGGCGCTATGCGCTGCTGTTCCTCCATTCCCGACGTGCACAGGACAAGTTCGATTTCTGGCAGGACGGCGTCGGCTTGCGCAGTAACACGCGGATCGGCCGCGCGCGGCCGCCGCTTGCCAACGCGACCGTCGAAGTCGGCAGCGGCGTGTCGGTACTCGAGATCGAGACGCAATATCTGCGCGGACTCGGCGGATTCAGCCCCTTGCGATAAAAGCGCAATACGGCTCTTGCGCGTTTGCGAAACCCGCTGCTATAGGCACGCCACTGCAGTGTTCCCCGATAGCTCAGCGGTAGAGTAGGTGACTGTTAATCACTTGGTCGTTGGTTCGAATCCAACTCGGGGAGCCAATTTGTTGGATCAGCGCTGATCAGGACGCCTCTTCCTCCTTGCTTCGGCAAGGAAAGCGAGGGACTTACTGGATCATGGCGGATCACTGCAGAACACCCAAGCGCTGGAATATGGGGGCACCGTGGGGGCACCTGGATTTCGCGCTGTGCTGACGGATCTGCGCTGTCGATCGGCGAAGAAGGCCGACAAGCCTTACAAGCTGGCGGACGACCGCGGCCTTTACCTTTACGTGCTGACCAGCGGTTCGCGATCCTGGCGCATGAAGTATCGCTTTGGCGAGAAGGAAAAGCGCCTGACGTTCGGGCTCTATCCCGAGGTGTCACTGGCGGAGGCGCGCGATCGGCGCGACGAGGCGCGTCGCCTGCTGCGCGAGGGGATCGATCCGGACGTGTACCAGAAGCAGCGGAAAGCCGAGCGCCACGGCGATTCGCTGAACACGCTCGAGATCGTCGCTCGCCGCTGGCACAAGCAGCAGGCCGCGCACTGGGGCAAGCGCTATGCGCAGCAGGTGCTGGATCGCTTCGAGAACGACGTGTTCCCGACGCTGGGCGCTTTGCCAGTGAAGTCGATCACGGTGCCCCTCATTCTGGGGGCACTGAAGGCAATCCAGGCGCGGGGAGCAGTGGAGACGGCACATCGGGTGCGACAGCACCTTTCGGACATCTTCCAGACGGCGATCGCCGATGGGGTCGCCACAGCCGATCCGGCGCTCGGCGTACGCAAGGCGCTCGAGAAGGTGAGCTACGGCAAGCGGCCGGCATTGCTCGAGGTCCCCGCCGCGCGGGTGCTCGTCAGCAAGATCGAGGCACAATCGGCCTATTCGGTAACCAAGCTGGCATCGCGCCTGCTAGCGCTGACGGCAGCCAGGCCGAGCGTCGTGCGGCTAGCGGCCCCTGCCGAATTCGAGCAGCTCGACGGACCCGAGCCGATCTGGCGCATACCGGCGGAGAAAATGAAGCTCACGGCCGCCCAGAAGCGCGACGTGAGGCTCGAGTTCGTTATCCCACTGTCGCGTCAGGCGGTCGACGTCGTGAAGGTCGCGATGGCTGCACATGGCAATTGCGAACTGCTCTTTCCCAGCATCTCAAAGGCGAAGGCGCCGCTCAGCGATTCGACGCTCAGCGCTTTGTACCGGGAAGCTGGTTATGCGGGGCGGCATGTCCCGCATGGTTGGCGCGCGACATTCTCGACGGTGATGAACGCGCTGGCAGCGATCGAAACGCGGATGGGGGACAGGGAGGTCATCGACCTGATGCTCGCGCACATCCAGGGCGGCGTAGAGCCGATCTACAATCGCTACGCGTACATGCCGCGCCGGCGCGAGCTCGCGCAGGAGTGGGCGGACCTGCTCTTGAAGAATGCGCCGCCGGCCGAGGCGCTTCTCGAGAACGACCGAGGCACGTCGCCTCGCCAGCAGCGGCGCATTCGCACGGCCTGATAGGCGGTGCACGGTGAGCGCGGGCCCGATCGGCGCGCTTGCGGCAGCCCTGACGCGCGGCGCCCGCGCGTCCCGAACATTCCAGCCAGTGCGGCGAGACAGCCGGCATGCAGGTGTGCGCGAGCAACGCCTTTGGAAGCAGCACAACATGTTCTGCCGTTCGGAAAATAATGCACGAATGACGGCTGCAGAGAAGCTCGAGCATGATACCAAAGCCCCGGGCAAGCGGAATGGTGTGCTCGGCGACATAGGCCTTAAGGTACTTCGCGTGCTGCTGCGTTTACGCGGCCGTGCAGATGGGCGTTTGGACCCATCGTATAAGTGGCTGGCCCAAAAAGCGCATATCGCCCGGAGCGCCGTTGGAGACGCTTTGGCGCGCCTGCGCGCGGCGGGCTTCCTCGACTGGGTCCGCCGCACCCAGCGGGTCGACGATCCAGAGCGGCCAAACCAATTCGTCGAGCAGATCCCCAACGCGTTCATTTTGACGCTGCCTGGGCAGGCCGAAAAGCTCATCCGGCGGATAAGACGCAAAGCGTCCGACACTATGCGGAACGAGGCTATGAAGCGCGATCGGGATGAGCGCCTTGCAGGCATGACGCTCGAGCAGACGGCCGACGAGGTGCAGGATCCGGAGATGCGTGAGCTGCTCCATCGCATCCGCACAGGTGTAGAGAGTGCAAATCCGCCGGGCGGTCAGAAATAGCCCTGCGAGTATAATTCTATAAGGAGTCGCTGCGCGACACGTTAATTTGAAGTCCCTTCCGGCAGATAGACCTCCTCGAAAACCTGCGGCATCATCTAGACGCCGCGGTAGACCGATCGGCTTTGGCCGATCGGGGGCTGCCGAGGGGCATCCAGCATTTTCTGTGCCACTTTGCCACGGGCGTTATCCGAGCTGATCGGGCAGCGCGCTGCATCGCAAATAGCGGACCCGGTATTTTGATGATGGCGGCGATCGCTTAGATGGTGTCCAATCGCGGCGGACGTCGCGCAACTGGGGAGATTATGATGGGTGCGCGCGGCAAAAAATGGCGTCGGAACGACGGCAACGTTGAAACCGTCAGATTGAGCCGCACGCCGCAGCTAGTGGACTTCCCGCTCGATCCCGTGCCGGCCGCTGCTTTAGCCGATGCGATGCTGGAATACATCGCGTCCGAATTCATCGCGGATGATCAACTTCGTGATAGTGAGGACCGTTCCATCGTAGATGCGGTCGCTGAGCAGTACGGACTTGATGTCGAGTCTTTGGAAATGAGAGCTGACCGTTTAGCGATGTTCATGCAGCGGCGCGGCGATTTTCTAACGGCGACCGATAGCACTTCGATATCAATCGATCCTGCGCTTCTAAGCCATGCGGCATCAGTGGCGATGAGATCAAGCGACGAGCTGACCTGGGCCGGCTAGCAGCTCACCCCAATCTTCAAGGAGCGCGCGTCGCGCAGCGAGGTGCTCCGCCCGATTATATGCGCGCTCAACCTTGGTCATTCCCTTGGGGACATGGCCAAGCGTACGGTCGATATCGGCGCGATCGGCCGGTCGATGCTCATTCATCACGGTCGAGAAGCTCGCGCGCCAGCCGTGCGGCACGTGTCGGCCGCCGAAGCCGGCGCGAACATACAGATCTCCGATCGCGCCGGCGCCGATTGGCGCGCCCTTGCCGCGGCCGGGGAATACCAGCGCCGCTGGATCGGCCGCGCCGCCAGCGATCGCGCGCGCCGCGCGCAGCACGCCAGCCGCGCGCGGCGACAACGGTACGAGATGATCGTTCGCGGAATCGAGCTTGCGCGCGGCGCCGAGCTTCATGCGCTCGGCTGGAATTCGCCACATCGGCGCGCGGCCGTCTAGATCCTCGACCTCGCACCACCGCATGCCCCGGAGCGCGGCCAGGCGCACTGCGGTCAGCGCGAGAAAGAAGGACGCGAGCCGGAGGAGCGGCGCGGCGTTAAGCGCGGCGACCGTGCTGACGAGCTCGCGCAGCTCGGCGACGTCGACCAGTGCCGCCTGGCGCCCACCGGCAGGCGCGGCCGCGAGCGCTTCGCGCACGTCGGCAGGATTAGCGATGGACGTCCAGCCTTTCGCTCGAGCAAATTCGAACACCGCCTCGATGCGCTGGCGCAGGCGGCGCGCGGTCTCAATCGCGCCGCGCGCCTCGACGCGCTCGAGCAGCTGCAACACGACCGGGCGCGTGATCGAGTCGAGCGCGACCGCGCCGATCGCCGGGAAGACATTGCGCTCGAGCGCATCGATGACGTCGCCGGCATGCACGGTCGACCAGCCATCTGTACGATGCGCGTGCCATGCGCGCGCCGCTTCCTCGAAACTTGTCGCGCAGACCAGGCGTGGCCGCGGATCCTCGCCGCGCGCGCGGCGCTCGAGCGCCGCGTCGCGCTGGGCCCGGGCGTCGATAAGCGAGACTGCCCCGAAAGTGAGCGTCTGCTCGCGGCCGGCCTGGTCACGGAACCGCAAGCGGAAAGACTTTGTGCCGGTGGGCGCGACGTGCAGATACAGACCTTGGCCATCCGCGATTTTATATGCGCACGGCTTTGGCCGCGCGGCTTTCACCGCTGCGTTTGTAAGCATATAATGCACCTCGAGTTTGATTTTCGCGGAGAAAGATTATGAATGAAGAAGCTACCGCGGCTGGTCGGCGCGTGATCCAAAAAGTGATGGATGCGCTCGATGAGAACCTACGTGTGGATGTGATCGTCTCGGGATTGAACGACGCGATAAGGGTGACGAAGGCGACGGCTAACAATCTCACCGTTGAAATGGTGTCGCACAACTTGACCTATCATCTGCAAACAGGCGCAATCATCGGGGCGGTCGTTCGAGCATCTGCTGCGACTCCGCCAAATCTCGGCGACCTGCATGATGATCTGTCAGCTTCGCCGGACTCTTATAAAGGGGCGACGCTTCACCCTTACGGCGAGTGATCCACTCGCAAATAAGAAACGCCATTCTTCATGATGGCAGTCGGTGCAGCTGTTAGGGGCAGGCAACCGCTGCCATCGTGCGCTGTTAATGATCATCAACATCACACAAGCTGTTTTGTGTATGCCCGAGGGAGCCTTCGCTTAGCACAAAGGTGGCGGAGGCACCCTCCGCCCCTCTGACAGATTTGCGCGGTTATAACGTGAAAGTTCCCGCACAGGTGCGGGTACTTACCCGCCCTTGGCGGGCCAGCCGTTAGAAGCGCGTCTCCGCCGAGAAGCGGACGCTTGTTTGATTTGCGCCGGATCACTGCCCTCCAAGAGCGCTTTCCGCGCGATGGCGTGCAACTCGCGAGCTTCGGACAACGTAATTTCAGATGTCTTTCCGATGACGAGCAGCTTCTCGCTGTCTTTGAAGCGATAGCGATACCGCCACACCTTGGCGCCAGCCCGGCTGACCCAAAGGTACAGCCCAGCCCCGTCAGGCAGCCTATAGCTGCTTGTTCGAACGGTCGCTTCCTTGACGACCTGCTCGGTCAACATGCCAGTGAGGTGCTTCAGGTACGCGCCGTCAGATCCGAGTTTGTTTCGGGACGCGTTGATCTTCGCTGCCACCCAGCGACAATTCTCGGGATTATATGGACCGGACGAGTCAATGCGGTCGATCTGCCGCGTCGGCAGATATCCGTTGGCTTGAGACCAGGCCGCAAAAGCCACGTATTCTTTCCAGGCGTCGCAAACAAAAATGCCGCGTGCCCCGTATTGATCGTAACCCGAGCTGGTTGGCGTCTCGCACCGCCGCCGCATCCCCTTCCAAATTCTGTGAAGGCGTGTACCGGTATCACCATGCGTCGGAACCGCCACACCGATACCGGCGGTGCGTCTGCAGCCGCAGCTCGTCACCGCGCCAGAAGCTACACGGTTTGATGAGCCGACCCAGATTGTCCCGCAATCGCATTGAAAGCGCCAGCGAACACCACGGCCGATCACCGCCGGCGCGATTGCGACAAGTCGATTGTATCGGCTTCCGGCAGTGATCACGACATCAGTATCCCCGTGGAATTAGCCCTAAGCAATACTCTGTACCCGTGGCGAGGAGCGTCGCGGCCTCGAAAAGCTTCACCTCCACAATTTGGCGATAGGCGAGGCGGTGAAAACGGCGCAGGAGGTGGAGGATAATGAACGCCTCAAATGTCCATTCCTTCTCTCGCGTGCCGGTCGGAAGCCCACGCGTCACCGCGCAAAGATAGTCGGCAGCGCGATCGAGCGCCCCGCCGAGTTCGTCGGGCGAGAGATCACGAAAGCGTTCGGCCAGATCGAGAATGACAAAGCGCGACCAGTCGACCTTCTGGCGGGTCTCGCGGTCGATCAACCAGACGTGCGGCGGGGTGGCGCGTATGCTACGCGCGGAGTCAGCTTGGGCCACGGGTGTCTCCGAGGTTCGAGTTAGACCCGGCGTGAGGTTGGCGCCTTGCGCCGGGTTGCGATTTGGGTAAACCGTAATTATGACGACGTCAATTACGGTAAACCGAAAAAGAGGCAGGCCGGCGACAGGTCGCGATCCCGCCATTAGCGTGCGAGTGCCGCAGGCCGTTCTCGATCAAATCGACGGCGAGCGCGGTGACCGCTCACGTTCGAACTTCGTCCGCGAAGTCTTGGAGCAGCGCTTCGCGGCTCACCAAGCTGAGTGAAGGGATCCTGCGCGGCCAGTCCCGGTCCGGACCGGGTGGTTAGCCGCGCAGGATCACAGGGAACTGCGCCCTGCATGTTTCCCCGAAGGGTCTTCTATTCTGCAGGCCACCCGGCGAACCGGAGCCTGCGACCTAACCGCGCGCGCGCGGGCCACTCCTAACGGCTAAGCTCAGAGCAGCGGACGGTTTATGTCATGACCGCCGTGATGCGTCGAGAGGTCCAATGATCATCGCTGAACGCGGGAAACGCGGTTCAGACACTAAACGTCAGCGCCACTCGTTCAAAAGGTCGAAGCCCGCTGGAAACAGGGACGGTGATCATGACCTCGATCAGCTCACCGCTGCTTGTCTGGCAGCTCACCTTGATCAGATGATTAAGCGCCGGCGTGGTGCCGCCCGAGATCGTGTACGACACCACCCTCATCTGATCTTGCTCAAATCGCACCAGCCGCGCAAGATCGCGCCATGAACCAACCCGACCCGCCCGAATTAAACGACGACCCCGTAGAGGTGTCTGACGCCGAGCTTCTTGCGGAGTATCAGAAGACGGACGGGGAGCCGGGCAACCCCGACGTCGAGGCTATCGTCCGCGAGATCGAACGGCGCGGGCTCGACATCTAAGGCTTAGGCGGACGCAGAATATACATCGGGTGCAGCATGCGCCCATAGCTGTCTTGAGGTGATGGGCGGCGCGCGACCGCAACTCCAACTGGCTTCACATCCCGCGACCCGCACTTGCAGGTGAACACATCTACCGCGACCGGCAGCTTGGTGCTGATCGACCGCACGGAGAAGAACGCATCGACGTCGACCGGCCTATAGACCGCGATCCGCCCACACGCCTGGCAGCTGATGCCGAAGTCCAGCCCGAACGAGGGATAGTCGCTGATCTGCTTCGGTACCTTCGTGCCCATCCGCGCGGTGAAGCACAGGCGGGCGCGATTCGGCTAGAACAAACTACGAACACTCGGAACGCAGAAAAAGGCGCCCAAGGCACGAAGCCCCGAGCGCCTATCTGATTTCGGATCGGTCACGCTATTGCCGGCCGACCACCATCACCGTGATCCCCGCCGGCGCAACTGCCGCCGTGGTCAGCTGTAGCGCGAGCAGCGCCGTAGCAGTCGCGGGCAGGGTGAGCGTCTGCGTCTGCTTCCAGCACTTCCCGCTATAGGTCGTCGTGGTGAATGTGCCGACCTGACAGGTGTACGGGTCGGCCGTCGTTTTCGCGCTGGCGAACGCGGTGGTCGGTGCGGCGGGGAATGTGCCCGGCCACGACCCCGAGAACGTGCCGTCGGCGGCCGTTGTCGCCTGCGAGGGCATGACCTGTGTCGACCGGGCCGCGTCCGCCTTCGGCGTGCAGGGTGGACCAACGCCCGCGGTGCCGCCGACCGTGTCGGCAGCCGGCGCGCTTGAGCAGACCGGCGGAATCGCGGCGGTCGCCGCGTCTGCCTTGGCCTGTGCCGCCGCGATCGCTGCATTGGTGGCGACGACGTTCGGGGGGATATAGAGCCCCTGCGCGTGAGCGGTAGCATGGGCGCACAAGGCAAGAGCGGCAGTCAGGATGCGGATCATCGGTTGGCCTCCCGTCAGTTCAGCAGCGGCATCTTGAGCGCAACCGTTCCAGCGACCATCGCGTGATAAGTCCGCGACCAGTGCAGGCCATCGCCGGAAGTCTTGTCATAGTATCCGCGGAGCGCGCGGAACGTGTCCCCAGATGCCGGCGCACTGGGCAGGGCAGTCTGCAGCGTGATGTTGCTGCCGCTGTATGACGAGACGCGTGCATAGGTGCCGTTGAGCGCACCGCTGGTAAACACGATCGCATCAGACCCGCCCGAATAGTTACCAACGACCACGGTCGTGCTCGAGCCGGTACCCACCGTTGCGGCGGGCGGCGTCGGCCCGTTCGTGCGGTTGTAGCTATAGTCGGCGAACCGCCCATCATCTTGCGCGACCTCGATCTGTGTATTGATCTCAATATAGTCGGCGATCGAGCCATGCTTCGCGCGGATTGCGGCATTGACGAGCCCGCGGCGGTTACCCGCGCCGGACCAGTCCGAGGACGACGGGGTCGAACCGACGGTCAGGAAATAGTCGGTCGTCGTGTTCACGTAGGGCGAGATCGTTGCGGCAATAGGCTTCGCGCCCGCCGCCGCGATCTGCGCAGTGACGCTATCCTCATTCGCGATGATGGTCGCGGCCGAGTCCGCCGTCTGCACGATGTCGTTGATGTCGTAGGTCTCGACGACATGCGTGAGGCCGGCGGCAGCGATCAGCGCGGCACGCCGCGAGAAGTTGCCCGCCTGTAGGCCGACGCGCGTACCCGGGTAGGCGCCTTGGACGAGCGGATAGCCCGCCATGCCCCGCGCGTACCCGCCCGAATAGCCATCCTGCGCGGTGTACTGCTGATCGTCGTTTTGGCCGGCGACCAGCGACATGCCGAACAGGCCGAACGACTTTATGCCGCTGGCTTCGGTCGAGCGGATGAACGCGGGCGTCAGGCCGTAGGAGTACGTGCCGTCGAAAGGCGTGCCGGTCGTATAACGCTTGTCGGTGACAGCCGCGCCGCTCTCGGTGTTCATCGGCACCGGGGCCGCGGAACCGAAGAACTGCAAGCTGGTCGGCAGCTTCCCGCCCGATGGCGCAACGTAATAGGCTTTGACCCGGAAGGCCGCGCCGTTCGGGATACAACCCGCAACGGTGACCTTCTCGGTCGCGATCGCGCCGGGGTTGACCGTTACGCCGTCCGTGCCGTTGCTCGTCGCGAGATAGGTCGTGCCCGAGCCGATCGGATATTCGACCACAGCTTGGGCGGTGAAGCTGTTCGGCAGGTCGTATTCATTGGATCCGTTGATCCCCGAACCGATCCAGCCGATTTCAAAGGAGCATATGCTCTTGCCCGAATAGTTGGTATGACCGGTCCAGCTGTTCTGCGTGATATCGCTGGAGAGGGGCGACTGCCGGTGTCCGGGGATCGAAACGCTGGATACGAAGTTGCGCGCAACCGCGGGCAATGCCGCAGCAAACTGTTGCAGCGTCGGCCCCATGCCGGGCGCCCGCCCGACACGATAGACCTGTGCGTCGCCGGTTGACGCGAATGCGCTGAATAGCGCGAGCCAGAGAAAGAGGCGGCGCAGCATCACTGGCCGATCCAGCTGGTCGTGTTGACGATCGGCGTGCCGGTCGAGAAGGCGTAGATCGCGGTGTTGGGCGCGAAGACGAAGGTATAGACCGAGCCCGCGGTCGCGCCGGAGGGTACCAGCCCGTCATAGACCGTCGCGCTGCAGGTCGTGGACTGGCCGCCAGCGCAGAGGAATAGGTTGGCCGTCAGCGCGGCTTCCACGGTGACGGTCAGCGCAAGGCGCCCGGTGCGCGCGGTATCGATCGTGGTGATCGTGCTGGCGGTCAGCGTCGTGCGGGTCGAGGTTGGCACGCCCTGGCCCGGCAGAAGCCCACCCAGCGCGCCAGTCGCGAGCGGCTTGACCGTGCCGCTCGGCGTGACACCGCTGATCTGCTGCGCCGTCGTGGGTGCTGTCGCGCCGCTCGTCGCTACCACACCGGCGATCGTGCCGAGCGAAGTGTTGCCCGTCGTCTGCAGCGCGCTCGTCGCGCCGCCGGTCGGCAGCGCCGAAGACGTCACCTGGGCCGCAAAGGTCCCGGTGCCGACGACCGTTGCATTTAGGTTCGCGGCGGTCGCTTGCGATGCCTGCACGGCGAAAGTGCCGGCGTTGGATACCGCCTGCGTCGTGGGCAGATTGCTGATCGAGACGGTGCCGCTGACCGGCTGTGTCGTGCCGGACCCGTCAACGCGCAGCGCTCCTGCGGTCGTCAGGCTGAACGGGTTCGTATTGCCCGTCGTATAGGACGGCGCCGCGCTCGTGACCGCACCTTGACCGAGCATGCCCGCCTGGCCGGAAGTCGCCGAGCTCTGTGCAACGGTGCCTGAGCTTCCGCCGGTTGCCGTCGTATAGAGGGGCGTTCCCGCCGAGCTCCCCGGGCCATCGCTCGCGATGACGATCGAAAGGCTGTTCGCGGACGTCTTGGTGCCGAGCGTTCCCAGATTGACGGTCGGCGCGGCGGCGAACGCTGGCAACGTGCCGCTGATGCCGAACGCGGTGTTGCCGATCGACTGCCCGGCCTTGAACAGCGCGTTGGCCGTCGCGTCGAGCGCGAGCGCGCCGCCGGTGACGCTCTGGACCGGGACGGCGGTCGTGCTGCTCGCGCCCGCCGGTGCAGTGACGGTCGAGCCACCGCCGCCACCGCCTCCCGAGATGTAGATCGGGTTGCCAGCAGTACCGAATGCCGCGCCGGTCGCATCCTGCAGGCGCGCACCGAAGAAGGTGTTGCCGATCGATCCGCCTACCTGGAACGGCGAACCCAGCGCCGTGACGACCTGCCCGAGCCGAGCATTGACCGTGCCCGCCGCCGGCGCCGTGATATCGCCAAGGCGGGTGTTGTACAGCGTCTCCTGCGTAATCTGCTGCTGCTGATAATATGCGCTGGCATCACCGCCGCCACCACCTCCTCCGCCGCCACCCGTTACGAAGATTGGGTTGGTTGGCGTTCCCTTCTCAAGCCCATCGGAGCCGGTGATGACCGAAGCCTGAGATGGAACGTTGGCGCCACCTGCATTCTTCACCTGCGGCAAAACCACAGTGCTCTGAGCGCTGACGGTGCGCGCCGTAAGGCAGGTGGTTGCCAGCGCGACGACCAGAAGCAATTTCTTCATGCGTGGATTCCTCGAGGGAAGAGTTAGTTTTTTGGTCAGTCGCTCAGCAGAGCGGCGCGTCGGGCCAGAAATCGGTGCCGATCTTGCGAACCCGGCACGGCGCGCCGTTCTGCATCCACCAGACGTGCCCGCCATCCCATTCGAGACCGGTGTCGGGTGCGGGCTGTGGACCATCAGCGGGAAGATAGAACGCCACCTCGGGGTCGGGCGCGAATGCTGGGACGATCGCCGCGGACTGCGCGATCAGGTCGTTGGTGTAGCGCAGCGTGTCAGGGTCGGTCGGGCGCACGATCACCTGTGTCACCGCGCGCGTGCTGTCGCGCTGTTGCGTGGGGAAGACCGACCAGGCCTTCCCCTTGCGAACCGACATTAGGCAGCGACGGCGTTAGTTTCGGTGCCGACCACCACTCCGTTCGAGATGAGCGTCGTCGTCGTGACGCCCGGCGCGGACAAAGCGGCAACCACCGCGCCCAAGCCGTCATTATAAAGGCTTTGGACAACCTCGCGCGCGGTATCTTCGACCGAGGCGACCAAGGTGACCGTGCCACCGGTGACGAGGGTCTCGATCAGCGAACCCGCGCTTGCGACGACCTTCGCCGCCTTTTCGGCGCCGCTCAGCGTCGAATCCTGCAGCGTGGCGATGTCGGCCGAGATCAGCGCGCCGATCGGGTTGGCCTTGATGATGGCAACCGCGTGCTGGCCGGCCGAGACGGGCCCGGTTTCGAGGGTGTGGCCCGCGGCGTGCAGGGCGGTCATCTGCGCGGCCGACAGGAAGCCGATGAAGAGCTTCGACATGGTATTCTCCTTCTGGGTTGAACTCACGATTTGATGGTGGCGACCGCGTCGGGGACGCGCGGATCTGCGGCGATCGCTGCGAGCTGTTTCGAGCGATGACGCGCCTTCCATTGGCCCCACACAAATGTGGCAGCGCCCGTGAGTGCGGCGAGTGCGGCGAGGAAGTCGCTCGATTGCATGAAAACGACGAAGCCTGTCAGATCGTGCTTCGACACGAATCCAGCGATGGCCGTGACGACGCTGATCACGAGCAGCACGGAGCGCACTGCAGATTCAACCTGGTCGCGCGCGGGGCTGCGCTCGGCGACGATCGGCGGCGAGGTGTTCTGTTCGGTCATTTCGGCAGATCCTTCATGCAAAGGGCGCGCTCGGCGCGGCGACGGTTGGCGAGCCCTGCGACACGCTTGCCGCCGACCTTGTCCCACATCAGGATGGCGTCGCAGGCGGCGGCCCACTGGCGCGCGTCGAGGCGCTTCGCGACGGTCGATCCGGCGTATGCCTGCGTCCCGATATTGTAGGTGAGGCTGGTGACCGCAGCCCACTGGTTGTCGTGGCCGCGCAGGGCAGGGGACCGGATCGCGACTGCCTGCGCGAACCCCGCGAGGCGCTTATCCAGCTTGACCGCACAGCCTGCCGGCGTTTCAGTCGGCGACGTCGCAGTCACCCCAAGGGTCTCGCCATCGCACTGCGTCCACACGCCACCGATGTCGCGATACGGCGTCAGGTGCTGCTGTCCGCCGCTCTCCCAGGTAGATACGAACGGGCTCAAGAGCGCGGCGCATGCCACACTGACGCATGCTGCGAGTGCGCCAATGGCAGGCTTCTTCGACGCGCGCGCGCCAGCGATCGCCCAATCAGGCGGTTGCGTCATAACATGCTCCAATCGTGATTTAGACGTCTGTGTCGCCGAGCTCGTCGATCAGCCTGTCGATCTCGCGATCGTGCTCGGGCTTGGCTGGGAATGCCTTGCGCAGTTCGGCGCGCACGGGCGGCGGCGGCGTTGCGTGAACTGTCAGCACCTCGGGCTTCCCGGTGCTGGCCGGAACTTCAACCGTGGCATCGCTCGGGAGCTTGATGCCATCGACTTCACCCTCGCCAGCGACCTTCTTGAGCGTTCGCAGCGCGATCACGCGTACCAGGTCGTACGCCAGCATCGAGAACAAAGCCGACACGAACAGGGCAATCTGCGTGGAGAGCTTGAACAAATCCGAGACGGCTGATGCTGCCGACATGAGGAACGGCATGATCCCAAGCCGCTGGTCGACCCATTTCCGATCAGGCGAGCGGCCCTCGTGCTGTTCTCGGAAATAGGCGCCAAGCAGACCGATCAGCGAGCCGACGGCAATGACGCTCCAAAAACGGAGTGCGTCGGCAAGATTCGGGTCGATCACGCAAGGCTCCCTCCGACGATGCATGCGGCGATGATCGCCAGAGAGGCTAGGGATACCGCCCCATTGTTGGGGTGCGGCGCGCGAGGCAGCAGCACGGCGATGAAGATCGCTGCCGCCACTGCAACGGCAGCGAGGTTGATCGAAGTCCAGTAATCGATGCTCTGGGAGATCGACCCCGAGATCACGTTCAGCTGAAAGCTGATGATTGCGACGCCGGTCAGCATCAGCCCGGCCTTGATTAGCTTGCCGCCGAACAGCGCGCGGCTGGCGCCAGGTGTCCACATGACGACGAATGACCAGCCGACCAGCACAAGCAGCCGAAGGATGTTATTGAGATGGTGAGCGTCGGTCATGCCACTACCCCGCTGTGTCAGAAGGTGGCGTCATCGACGGCGGCGCTATCCTCCGCTGCATGCACCGCGGCGACCTTCGCCATCAAATCTGCGAGACTGGGCGACGTCGGCGCAGCGAGCGCGGCCTGCAGCGCCTGGATGTCGCCGAAGCTGAACGGCATCACCGGGGCGTTCGATGCGTCGATCCAGACGTTTGCGGTCCAAGCAAAGGCCCCTTGCTCGACTGCGAGATCAACCATCGCTTTGGCCTTGGCGTCGCGCGAGAACTTCGCGGTCGCGCCGTCGGCGGTCTCGAGCGTCACGTCGCTGGCGACGGCGTCGTTATAGATTCCGGTGAGCGCTGCGATCTTGGCGGCCTTGATCGCGTCGAGCGTCGGCGGCGCCGGCGGCGCGATTGCGATTGTGCCGTCGATGACGCTGATCGTCGATCCCGCTGGCGCGTTGCAATACGCCAGGAACTGCTCGCGCGTAGTCTCGATCGCATCCGACGGGATCTTGCCTTCGGGGTAAGCGATATCTGCCGGATAAAAGCATCCGGTGACAGGGGAAAATTTCATATCGATCTCCTGAGGTTCCGATCGGGAATGTGTGGGGTCAGCAGTGCGTGACGAGGCCGTTGGTTACGACCAGCGAGGCAAGAGTGACGGACCCCGCGGCGCAGGAGACAGCGCTTACGCCGTTGACCGTCAGCGTGCCGGCACCTTTGGTCCCGAGGTTAAGCCCGACATTCGTATCGGTGCCCTGCGCCGCAATTGTCGGCGACGATCCGGCTGCGCCGGAACGCATCGTGATGCCGTTCACATCGGTCGCGCCGGGGTAGAACTGCAGCAGGTTCGCCCCCGCCGCGTTCTGCAAGCCGAGACCGGAGTTCGACCAGGTCATCGCGCCGACGAGGGAGGTGCTTGGGGCTACGCCAAGGGCGAAAAGCGAGGTGTTGCCCGGCGCGAACCATCGGAAGTTCAAGCCACCATAGAGGCGGAAAGCATCGCCCGAACCATTGCCGGCGCAATCCGTCGTGCCGACCGCGCCGCAACCGATCCCGAATGCATATTTGAAGCGCTTGGAATTGGTCGTGACCAGGAGCGCATGGTCGGAGTCTCGCGCCTCAAGGTCGTAAGCACCCGTCGCGGGATTGTAGCACAGCCCCGTGGAGGCAGCACAGTTGCCGCCGCTGGCAATGCGCAGCCCGCCGACCGATCCGGCTTGGAACGGCGTGTAGGGGAACGTCTCTGCCGTCGTCGCACGGAAGTTGGTCGCATCGATCTCGGCGCCCTCGCAGAACCCGGTCGAACTCGGGTAAGCCCGGCATTCATGGTACGAGCCCCAGGCATCATTATTGGCCGTGGTGCTTGTCCCATCGGCGAGGCCGAAGAAAACGCCGCCAAGCCCAATCGCGCCAGGTGCCGCCGTCGAGGTTCGTGCGGCGCCCGTAACGCCGGCACCAGACCCCGTGTTGAGGCCGACCACAGCGGCGCCGTTATCGCCATAGGCATACGTCTTCAGCCAGTTGGTCGACGCCGTGCCGGAACCGAAGAATTGTTGCGCCGTCCAGGTGTTCGCATTCGCCGTGCCCGCGAAGGGACCGATCGCCACGCCCGCCCGGTTGGTGAAAATGCCAGCGGATGTCGCCCAGACATCGCCATTGACCGACGCAGCCGGGGACGCGCCCGCTGGAATGTTGAAGCTCGCGCGCATCGAGTTCGCGGCGGTCAGGTTCAAGGTGCTGCCGAGCACAACGGGCCCGTTGCCCTTGCCGGCAAGGTTGAGCACGATATTGGAATCGGTGCCCATTGGGGAAATCGATGGACCAAAGCCCGCGATATTCGCTGCAAAGATCAGCCCATTCGCAGCGGTGGTTCCGGCGTCGAACTGGTGCAGCCACGTCCCGCCGGCGTTCTTCACGATCAAGCTGTTGGTCAGCATCGACCCGCCTGACGCGAAGCTGGCATATTCCGGCCCGCTCTTGTTGCGCAGCGAGATGTTACCGTTCGCCACACCAGGGTTGAGCAGCAGGTCGCCGTTCGCAGCTGCCTGGATATCTGCCTCGCCAGGGACGCCCGCGCTATTGCGCATTTTCAGGCCGATCGTCTGCGACCCGGAGTTATTGGTCAGCGCGTTAGCGCCGGCATAAAGGGCATAGCTCGCGGCGCCATCGCTCGTGATATAGGCGCTATCCCACTTCGAAGGGCCGGTTGCGCCGACCGTAACGGCGTTCTTGCCGGCCGTGTTCGCGATGTACGAAGTCAGCGTGACGGCCATGCCGTTGACCGTCGTATCCGCCGCATTGATGTTGAAATCGAATTCGTTGGTCAGAACCTGCCCGGTCTGCCCCGCCGTGTCGACGCCCAGCGTATTGATCGGCCAGACGTTGCAGCCGGTGACGTGGCACTTGGCATGACCATAGACGGCAACTTCGCCGCCCGGCGTAATTCTGGTGCCGCGATAGGAGTCTACATAGGCCGCGATGGCATTGATCTGGTGGACTGTGCCCCCGACTGCTTTCACCCCGACGGTCAGCGCATCCGTCGATGCGAACCCGCCCTGTTCAGCGGCATAGAGCGCAGCCGGATCGATCCCGCCCATGAGCATCGAATGGTACATGTGATACGAACCAGCCGCCAAGCTCGGCGACGCGATCGGGAAATCCGCGTTGCCGGTCCAGGTGTTGGCATTTGCCGTACCCCCGTAGGGGCCAATCGTGACGCCGTTGACGCGGCACGACATGCCAAAGATCGTTGTCCAGCAATCGCCGTCCACCGGCGCGGTCGGCGCGACGCCGTGCGGGAGGTTGATGGATGCCGCCGCTGTGGTCGAAGGATTGACGACGACCTTGTCGCCTGCCTGCAGCTGCCCCGGCTGAGCTCCGACCATCGTTAGCGGCCTGCGGTCAGAGGCTAGTGCGGGCGTGATGGCCCAGAAAGCCAAAGCAGGCGCATATGTGATGAGACGGGCGAGACGCTTCATGGCGGCTTCCTTGCGTTTATTGCACATAGGCGGGGTTGATGCCGAAGAAGATGCCAAGGCCGGGCATCGCTTGGCCGAGCGATTGAACGATATGGCCAGGGGTCGTTGGCTGGGTCGTCGTGAAGCCGCCAGGGACGGTTTCACTCAGCCAGACCCCAGCGATCGCGCTTGCATCCACCGTGATGGCGGAATTGATACCGAGCATGCTGACGACGGCGACCTGTCCGGAAGCAAATGGCGCGAGCACGAAGCCGTTGGCCGATTTCGAAGGATCTGTCGCAATCGCGTTGCGAACACGAAGCGATCCGCCGCTGCTGAAAATATTGACGAACGCGCCCGCCTGAAGCGCTTCGGTCGCCTGGGCGTCTGACTGCAACGCCGAACTCAAAAGCACGCCGGCTGCGAGCAACGCGGCGGGCAGGAGCGACCCGACAAGTCCCGGCAGCGATGGGGTGATCGTCAGGAGGACCGCATCGCTGATCATGCGAACCGGGACTTTGACAGTTCCGTCGACATCGCCGAGCAGAACATCCTCGGCCTGAAGAGGGCGGTCGGGGGTGCTATATGATGGGATCGTTGGCATGATGCCCCCCTTGGCTAGACGGTGACTGCTGCACTGGGATCTGCATCGGCTACCACCCGAACGCCCACCACTGGACGCCGATCGTGGTTGCGGCTTTGGACGGAACGGCGATCTGGCCCTGCGTGGAGCTCAAGATCTGGCCGCCACACCCGACATCATTCGAGGTCAACGGAAGCGCGGTGCCGAGCGACGTCAACATGCCAAGACCAGCATTGGGAAACGCGATCGGGAAGGTGACCGTGGTGAGGGATTGCGCAGCGAAGGCGGTGTTGCGGTCCCACTGGAGGATCAACCCGGGCTGGCCGGCACCGGGTCCGGGAAACTGCTGATAACCGCGTGGTGCCAGGAGGCTGCTGAACGACGACGATGCTGAGAATAGCACCCTCAGGGCACCGAGAATTTGGCTATTATTTACTTTTGAAGGATTAATCCCGGCCGCGATCACGACGGCCATAAACTCTTCTTGGAGCATGTTCATAAAATCGGCTGGCAGGACCGTCGCCTCCTGACCGGAGACCACATCGCCATCCGTGAAATATCCAGGAGTTCCAGCAGCGGACGGGATAGGGAGGGTCGACGCTGCCGAGGGCACATCAATTCTGTACATCGGGATCTCCGGATCAGAGCAAAAGGATGGTGTGTGCCGGCGCGACCCTGCGCAGCTCGCAGAAGAGGGTGTTTAGACCCGCCGCCGTAGAAGCGAGAGGATCACCCATCCGGCCCTGGCCGGCTCGGAAAGCGCCATTGTACGCCCCGGTCTCGCCGGAAATTATCCTCACCCGCCATGCGAACGACCAGTCTGGGCTGTTCAGCGGTCCGCCGACGCGCGACCGGCCGGTGCGGAACGGCGCGAACGTGATGATCTCGATTACGAATCCGAGTTGGGCAGCAAGATCGATGAAGCGCTGGGCTGACTGCCCGCCGCTATCGGAGACGCGCGACACCACTTGCGCCCGCCGCTGGAGCATCGTTGGATTATTGCCGAGGCAAGGGTCGGGCAGACCCAACGAAGCCTCCCAGTCGTCGAGCAGGTTGATCGTCGTACCCGGAAACGCATCAGCGAGAAGCTGCACGGCGCTAGCGTCCACACGCTCCATCGTCGGCGCAAAGCATGCGACAACCTGCGCCTGCGTGCTACCGGCTTCGCGGGGCCAAACCCTTCCTCGCGGCAGCAGTTTTGTGAGTGCTCCGGCATAGTCCGCTGCCGAGAAGCGCGCGCCCATTAGCTGAACACCGTCAAACCGGCGACCGCCAAGTATCCGGGCGATGATGCGATATTTCCAGCCGCGCCTGGCGTAACTGTGCCGTTCGATGCCGTCACGGTGGTGATCACGAAGCCGGCCGCTGCCGGGATAGCCGCGATCGCCGCCTCGATTACTGACAGCTGCGTCATGCCGCCGGCGGTGCCGTCGGCCAAGACAACACCACCCGGGCTAGAGTTCAGATTGACCGCTGCTGCGAACGCGTCGCGCACGGCGGCCTTCGTCGCCGTGGAAGCGCCCGCAATTCCCGAAATCGACAGGCCGATGATATTCTGCCCAGGCGCGACCGCATAAACTAAAGCCGTAACGGGCTGAACGGCATAGAGCGCATCGGCAACGATCAGTTGGTCGCCGGTTGCGGCGATATCGCGGGTCTCGAGCGCAGCCACGCCGTCAGAGCCTTGCGGGAACCCGCCATGCGCGGCCTCGGCGATGTCCATCATGAAATAGACGGTGACCGTGCCGGGCCCCATGCCATTGCGACGTACCCACGCACGCGTGACAGCACTGACTGACGTCGCCCAGTCGACATAGTCCGGCTGCGCGCCACCCTGAGGAGGAGACGAGTACTTTGCCAGAACGCGCGTGCGAAACGCCTCAATGTCCTCGATCTCAGCCCCACCCGAGGTGCCAGTCAACGTCGGGGCTGACGTGTTCACGCCGGAGATCGCTTGCGAGAGGGCCATCGTTGTGCCGGCGGCCGCGTTCCCAGCACTTCCAGCAACGGCAGCCGTGATACCGACGTTGCCCGCACCCGCCGTGATCGTGACCGCAGCATTCGTGATGAAGGCTACGCCGTCAGCCCGGGTCAGAGCGGCCCCTGCCGGAATCGTAGCGCCGTTCGTGCCGGAGAAGCTGATCGTGCCTACCGCCGACGAGGCTGCCTTTATGCTAAGGCCTTTCAGCGCGCCCCAGGCGATCAGAAACTCGCCGGTCGCCGTGAATGGCGTCGCCTGCTTGGCGATCCAGTCGAGATAGCCGTAGAGGCCGCTGGTGGCCTTCGCGAGCGCCTTGCCCAGCACGCGCATGTTGGAGAAGCGAAGCAACCCGGTAGAACTCTTCAGCCCTACGGTGATGTCGCCGAGCACCTGGTCGATAAGCTGGGTGAGGGGAGGCCGCGAAAAGGGCATCAGCGCGCGTCCTTCCATGCCCAGTCAGCGCGCACAGCCTGAACCGTCCCGCTGTTTCTGGTGATGTTGATGACCGCGCCTAGGAAACTGGGGCGCTCCCAGGTTGCGGTAACCGAGATCGAAGCGGCAACCTGGTCATCGACCAGCCATTGAAGCGCTGCCGCGAGATAGGTTTCGGCTTTAACCCGAACCTCTTCGGTCTGCTTTGACCGGGAAAGCAGCCAGATCTTGCTGCCGATCCGGACGTCTTCACCAAGATCGCCCCACCAGCCGCGCGGGTCGTTGCTGCCGTCCGAAATGACGTCGTCGATATCGGCCTGGGCGTCGGTGAACAGGCTGATCAGGACCGCCGTAAAAAGGTCATCGCCTGCCTCAAGATCGTTGACGCCGCTGAACAGGCCGTCGTGCAGACTGAGGCCCGCACCGTCGATCAGGGGGAGGCCGTTATCGTCCGTAATTGTGCCATCTTCGGCAAGCTGCAGATACCAGTCACCGATCCCCAGTGAGGGGCTCCAGATTGTTGCAATGTCGGCCATACGATCAGGCCGGACTATCGCTGGTGCCGGTCGGGCTTCCGAGCGCGGTCACGGGATGCTTGTGGGCGTCGTATTTGTCGCGCAGCGTGTTGAGACTGACGCGCGCACCGTCCGCGCGGCTGACGATATCGCCCGTGCATTCCAACGTTGGCGCCTCGACGCGGACCTTTTCGCTCGCGACCACAGTCACCGTGGTCGCGTTCCGAACCATGACTGCGCCGCCATCGGCATCGATCTCGATCACACCGTCCTTGATCGAGACAGAGGCGCCCAAAGCGCCATCGGCGCGCGCGCGGTACAGCATCGAATCCCCCATACCGAGGCCAAGTGGCCGCGACTTCTGGTGGTTGGTGCCGATCGCGATCGTCTGCGAGCGATCGCCACCAAGCGCAGTCAGCATCACGTCGCTTTCGGCTGGCGGCGAGCTAGCGAACCCGAAGTGCTTGAGGTGTGCGATCTTGTCGAGCACTCGACGCCCGTCGGGGAAATCGCCCTCATCGATCTGCAAGCGTTGAACCGGGCCGCTATCGTCGACCAGCTTGATGCGGGCGACTCGCAGCATATTGAGCAGGAGCTGCTTCACGATGCGCTGATATCCGCGAGGTTGACTGGCTGAAGGTTGATCGGCTCGGGCACAAATGCGTCCTTCGGCATGGCGACGATATCGGCATGCGTCCCATCTCCACCGCGCCGGAACGTCACCTGGGAAATGATCAATGGCGTCTTGTCGGGCAGGCCCGGCAGACTCACCGGGATCAGCGTGTTCGGCATGAAGAGCTTTCCCTTCGAATCGCGCCAGCTGTCGATAGTCGCGGTCGCGATCGTTGAGCGGCCCGCGCGACGCGCCGCTTCCCACTTGGCCTTCTGAATCGTGAACGGCACCGGGTCGGCCGCCTGTTCCAGCGTCATGTACAAGCGCCGGTGCCGCAGCACGTTCGGGTCCGGTGCGGTGAAGAACGGCTTCGTGACACCATCGATATCGTTGAGTGTCTCTTGCGTCAGCATCATGCAGACGATCTCGCTGTAGCGCTGGTCGCTCGAGAGCAGGACACCCCATTCCTCGACGTTGGTGCCATATGCGACGCCGCTTTCGGCCTGCTTCGTGCCGACCGCGGTCAGAAGCAGCGAGCCGGACGCGTCCTCATAGGCGAGCAGCCCGGCGTTACGCGCAACACGCTGGATGATCTCGGCGGCGGTCTCGCCGTATGTCACTGCGAACTGTGGGACGATCGGGCCCGCCTCTGCGCCGTTCGCGAGCTTGACCTCGATCCCATATGGGGCCGCCAGCTTCTTCGCGATATCGAGCGCGTTGCAGTTTGAAATCTGGCCGCCCGGCCACTCGGCGGAGCAATCAACTAGGTCCTGGGTCTTGCCACGCCCCGAGACGTTCAGCGTGTGCGTTTCGGCGCTGCCCCCGTTGCCCGCGCGATCGACATAGCCGGTAGCGACCAATTCGCTGCCTAGCTTGACGGTGCAGGGATCGCCGGGGCGTACGACGAGCGCGGTTTTCGTGCTCGGGTCGCGCGACGAGAGCGAGATATCGAACGACGAGGGGAAACCCTCGGCGCGCAGGGTAACGGCAATGTTTTCCCAGCCGGCGATATCGCGACCATTGGCCGATAGGGTCAGGTCCTCGGTCATGCGGCGAGGGCCTGAAAATCGGTTGGGCAGAACAGCGGGTGAATCGGATCGATCTCACCCAGCAGCTGATCAGCGCGGGATGGGTCGCGGTAAAGCCGCTGCGCGAGCACCACGTCGGGGAGCGGCTCGGCCAGGGTGAAGTCTTTCATCGGCGCGAGCTCGGCGCCGCGCGCGCGCAGATTCTCCGTGAGTGCAGTCAGCAAGCCGTTGAGGGCTTCGAAGCTGGCGTCGTCCCCGGCATCGGCCGCGACGATCGCCACACCATCGATCACGTCTGCGACCCTTGCCAGTAGCGAAGCTGCGTCATCGTAGCTGGATGGTTGATATGCACCGCAAGCACGAGCGAGCGCGAAGCACGCCGAGCGCTGGAACACACGGATCAACGCGACGCCGCCGACTGTGCCTGCGGTGACGTCGCCCGGCGGGTTTTGGATAAGGCCGATGAGCAGGCGAACAGCATCGGCAGGATTCGAGCATGCCGAGAGCAGTGCGTCGATCAGCGAGATCACGGCATCCGATAGCGTCGAGAAATCAGCATCGGCATTTAGGTTTCCCGCTGCAGCGCTGACCTGGTTGGCGGCTGCTTCGATACTGACGCGCTGCTGGGACGCCGCCGATATCAACGCTGGGATCGAGGTATCGGCGGCATAGGGGCTAGCCGCGCTATCTTGCAGCCCAGCATTGGCACCAGCTGAGAACCGGCCGAAGTCACCGGGCAGTTGCGCGGCGAGATGGACGAGCGACGTGGCATCCGCACCTGCGATGACAACGGAGGCTGCATATGTCTTGCTGGTTGACGCAGCCGCTGCTTTGCCGCCGATCGCCTTCGACACGATGCTCGCTACCGCAACGAGGTCCATCGCGATCGTGACGATCCCCGCCAGCTTCGACAGCAGCTTGGAGCCCGATACCAGAAGCGACGGGAAGCTGCGCTTGCCGCTCTCGACGAACTCGAGGGAGATATTTGACATTCGGCCAGCACCGAGGTCCTGCTCGATCTCGGAGTTCAGCACTGAGATATTCAGGATGCCGAGGGTTGGATGCGTGAGAGTGCCCGACCCCTCCTTTTCAAGCGCGGCGAGGAGTAGCAGGCGTTGCAACTGGATTGGCCCGCCGACAGTGCGGATCGAGCCAGTCGCGATGAACCCGCGAAGACGGAAGCGCCGGGCTGTGCGGCCCATGTCTTCCGCCCAAGGCTCGTCGCGGCCGGGGTACTGGTGCACCGCCTGGCGTCGCCCGACGCTGACGCTGTCGTTCGTTACGACGAACGGGACACCGCGAAAGGTCGCCGGGAGCAAGCCATTGTTCGGGAGGTCGACCATCTATCTGAACCTCCTCGGCTTGTGGTAGTTGAAGTCGATCATTTGGAGAGACTGTGATGCTCAATATGTTGGCGATGATCGTGATCGCGCTTGCTGCTCAAGTGGTCGCCGATCCCGATCGTATGGCGCAGATAGACCGCTCGTTCGTCTGTCCGGAAAATCTTCCCAGTGATGCCGCCCGCGTTCAGGCTATTGCGAAGTTTGATGCGAAAATGGCGCAAGCAGTGAAAGACCTCACGCTCGATCAGCTTGGCGAAGCGCGAATGTATCTCCTGAGAAAGCACAGATGCTTTGCAACACTGGACACTCTCAAGGCGAACGGCGTGCGCTAACCTCCATGGACCGGAACAATGCCTTGCTCGAAAGCATGGCTCACAGCTGGTCGTGGGCCCGAGCCGGCTTTGACCGTTGTCCGAGTGCCCGGTGGGGCGTTCTTGTGCTCAACAGTGACATGTACCGGTATAGGCGGCTGGGCTTGGTTACCGCTATCGAACCGGTCGAAGCCCTGCCCATGGATAATCCCGCGCAGTTTTGACCCATAGAGATGATCGGTTGCATAGGTTCCGGTGAGTGCGTCAGCGAAGGCGTCGGTATCCGGCAACTTGCGGCGTGCCGCGGCATACGGTCGGGCAGTAGCAAGCAGCCTTGCGTGCGCATCAAAAGCCTCAGCCAGGCTATCAAACTTCCGGAATCTCGCGTTAACCCAGTAGGAGTTGCCATTCCGGTCTTCTTCGCGAGTGCGCGAAGCAACGAACGGCTCGCCAGCCTTGGCCTTGATCCCGAACGGGTTGTTGCTGCCGGGCGGCATGCGGCGGCCATAGCTGCTTTCCAGGCCGAACTGCGCGAGAGTAACCGATGCGGGGATCCCGTACTTCTTCTCGCTGGCTTGCGCCGCAGCGACGACGTCACGCGCGAGCGCAATATGCCCGCGACCAGACGAACCTGAGATGACCGTTGCCGCGCGTTCCATCGTACTGGCGGCGCGATCGGTTTTGTCGGCGGCGCGCTCATTCGTTCGCGAGCTGCTGTCCAACGAACGCGCCGTCTTTATAACTGCTTCTCCGACCGTCGATTGGGCAGCCGCGATCATCCCATCGACTATCTTCTCTTTGCCCCAATTCGTATGTTTCTCAATCATCTGGGCTCCCATCACGGAACCGCGTGCGAAACGCTTTGCCTTCGAGATGCCTTCATCGCTGATTACAGGCCCGTGAACGCCAGCATCCGCCATGTCTGCCGAGAGCGCCTTGCCGCCTTGAGTGAAAGCGGGGAGGGCACCCTGCGGAATACCGAGGATCCGCGCCGCCGTGCGCCGGCCTGACGAATTCTGTCGCGCGAGGGCGTCGGCGATCTGTGGCATCATAGCTTCAACGTCGACGGTGCCGTCGCTCTTGGTTTTCAGCGCAACGCCCATTTTCGACAGCAGCGCGACAGCGTCGTTATTCCGGCCATAGCGGGCGTCGTTCAGGGTCTGTGACAACCCACCGACCGCGCCTGCCGCCGTATCGCGGCTGACGCCGGCTCGCTCGGCCGCGAGGGTGAATTCCTGGAACGCCTTGGTCCCGACCCCGATGATCTCTGCCGTTCGCCCGATCGATGCCGCGCCCTTCGCCCAGCCGTCGGCGAGCTTGAAAGCGCCATAGGCTGCTGCCGCCAATACACCGATAGTCCCAGCTGCCGCGATGCCAACGACGCCAAGCGTTCCGCCGAGCGCGCCCCCGGCCAATGAAGCCTCGCCGAGGCTCGAACCAAGCACCGATGCAGCCTTGCCAATACCCCCCATGCGATCAGCCAAGCCGCCGGTGATGGATTTCCCCCCTAGCGCCTTAGATGCCGCCTTTTCGACTGCGCCAAAAGTGCGCACCATGCGTCGGCCGGACCCGCCGATTGTACGCTCGGTCTCTTCCGCGGCCTTTTTATTGCCAGCGCTGAGGTTTTTCTGGATCTGGCCGAGGGTCTTCTCGGCTGACTTCTTCCCCTTCGCCGTCTTGTCCGACGCGGTGATGTCAATCCCGAAGGTGGCTTGTGCTGCCATGTCAGGCCCTCGCTATTCGCCGAAGCCGCCCCAGTCCCACCAGTCGTTAATCGTCGACCAGGGATGCGCGAGGATCTCGGGAGGGATTTTGCTGAAAGCCTGCGAGAGGACGATCAGGCGTTGGCGCCAATCGAGGGGCCGTCGAGCAAAAAACTTCCGAGGTACTTCGATGCGATGCGGAGATCGCGCGCGCCGATCATCTTGACCGCTGGCTCGGGGAGGCCAGAGACCAATGCGATCGCTTTGACGTCGGCAGCCCAGCCCTCGAGCTTGTCGATCTCCATCATCTGGGCGCCGGTCGGCTCACGCAGGGTGATGGTAGTGAAGGTCTCGCCCAGCGTCACCGGCTTACGCAAGGTGATCACGAGCTCGTCGGGAATATCGGCCATGTCCGCTCCTATGCTGCGATGACGTCGGGGCCGTCGAACTCGATCGAGAACGAGGCGTCTTCGGTGTTGATCTCGACTGGGTCACCGCTGCGCCACATGTTCCGGCCGATGATCGACTTGCCGTTGGCAGGGCTCAGCACGACAGTTGCGTTGGTCGCGCGGTTCAGCGCGTCGATGTCGACATTGGACCCGTCGCGCCCCTTCCAGCTGATCTTGCCCTCCATCGGCATCGCAGAATAGCCTTCGACGCCGCTCTGCCCCTTGAGGGTCTCGCGATGCTCCGAGCTGAGCCGATAGGTCCCTTCGCCGACGATGGTGAAGGACTGGCCGTCGATCGTGACCGACGCGGTGCCGGCAATGCGATTGGGGTCTGCCATGATGGCGGTCTCCTAAATATGGGAATTACTGGAGGCGGAACTGCAGCAGCACTGCGAAGGTGCGCAGCTGGTCGATCAGGACGGCAGGCAGGAGCACGTTCACCCGGTTCGGGTTAATTGCGTCCTTCTCGACCACCAGCCCTGCTGCAAACGCTGCCGCCTGCTGCACCATCCCCTGTCCCTCGAGGTCGCGGTACAGCGCGATGATGTCGCCGCGGATCGTGGATGGCATGACGACGTTCGAGTTCGGCATGACGCGCGTTCCATCGGCGGCGAGCTTCACGCGTGCATATTTCGTCGAGACCATCGACGACAGCGCGCGCAGCACGAAGACGATGAGGAACAGCGTCTCGATCTGGAGATAGCTGTTGTCCGCCTGGCCCTGCGTGTTTGTGACGTAGGTCGTGATGATGTTCTCGATTACGACGTTACCGGCTGCATCGACCGTCCAGGTCGAGCATCCGCCGTAGAGCAGCGTGTTGTTGCGGGTCGGGAGGTTCCATCGCGACGCCAGCGCAGGCGGAAGAATTCCTGGAACAGCCAGCGTCTGGAGAGGGACGCCCGGATCTGCGCGCAGGCTGACGGCTGCGACGCCAGCGAAGGCTGCTGCCCACTTCCAAGGTGGGGTAGGCGACTCGGCGAAAGGTACGCACGTGACGTGCTGGTTGTTCAGCGCCGTCGCGAACGCCGCGACCGCGCCGGCGGTGCCGCGCTTGGCGATGAAGCAATGGCCGTAGACCTGCGCGCTCCATGCCCACCGGCCCGTGGTGTCGTTGAGCAGCGATGCGATCGCGGCCAGCGACACCGTATCGGTAAGTGAGCAGACGATGAAGTCGAACGACATGTCGAGTAGGTTAGACAGCGCGGTCGTGAGGACCGGGTTGCCCGCACCGCCGGTTATCGCGACGATCGTCGCGCCGAGCCCGGCGGGGAGGTTCTCGCCAGCCGCGGCACCGCGATATGCGAAGCGCACGTCGATATCGTTGCCGCATTCGCCGGCGTTGCGCACGGTGAGATTGACCTTCGCCGGCACCGTTACGTCGACGGCCGCGATTACAGGCAGGCCTGCCATGGCGTTGATCGCCGCAACGGCTGTGGTGGCGACTTGGGCGGCGGTCTGCCCGCTCGCGATGATCGGGGCGACCAACCGGCCGGCGACATAGAGGGGCAGCGTGCCCAGGGCGGTGGTCGGTCCGGTGAAGGTGATCGACCCGATGGCCGTGGTCGCGGCACCGTCATCGACGACGGGAAGCACCCACATCTCACCATTCGGATCGCCGTCGCGGTAGGCGTCGATCATGCCCGCCAGGATCGAGCCCTGACCTGCAGCGGCTCGGCCTTCCGGCGCCGACCCACACGAGACCGGAACGTTTGCGGCATAGGTGCCCGACGCCAGCTTCTGACCGATAAGCAGCGCGCGCTGCGCGACCGCAGCGGTGTTCGCCTTCGAATTGTCGATCTCGGCATAAAACAGCGGGACGCGCAGGTTCGACGGGATGTTCTTGAACGGGACCATGCTCAGGCCTCCTTATCGGGCGCGCTGGGCGCGGATGCGGGATCGGTTGCCTCAAGCGAGGGCTCGTCATCGACGACCGCGACGTCCTCGTCGGCGATCATCCGCGACCAGGTCAGATCAAGCGGATCGATGTCGATCCCGACCTCATCGACCGGCCGGCGCGTCAAAGGGTCGCGTACCAATCGATCGGGAACGGCGACGATACGCACGGTGTTGCTGCCCATGTCGGACTCCTCAGGTGAGATTGGCGATGAAGCCGGTTGGCGGATAGGCAGGCCATGCGGCGACGACCTCGTTGAGGTCCGTCGTCACCGGCTGCGCGAAATCTTCGGGGCCCTGGTAGAACTCCACGGCGACATCCATCTGGAAGCCGGCGAGGTGAGTTTCACCGTCCGAGTTGTAAGAAAATTCGGTTTGGACCGTGGGGAATTGCTGAACGCGCTCATCGTAAAGCGCCGGCAACCCGATCACTGCGACTTCGACCTGCCGCGCAAGGTGAAGGATCTGCGCCGCTGCGGCGTTCGCACCGGCATTGAGAAACTGCGGGGCGGCCGACACCTCACCGATGAAGCGAAAGGTCGCCGTCACCGTAAATTCTGGTCCGCCCCCGCGGCCAAGAGACTGCTTGCTCTCGGTGGCGACCCGCGCTTTCAGGCGCGAATACTGACCTGATTGGGTGGGCCAATCGCCAGGAGAGAAAACTTGATCTCCAGCATCAGTGGCATTCGGCGCCGCGACGGCAGCGACCGCGATCGCGAGCAAGCCGCCTGAGGTGGTTGTCATGTGACTGGGCCCATCAGGATCAGTTTGGCATGGCCATGACCGTCAGTGCGTACGTCCTTCACAAGGAAGTGGCCCGGCACCGATGGGATATAGACCGTGTCTTCCTGCGCCGGCTCGCGAGGAAATAGTGAGACCCGTACTCCGAGGCATGGCTTTGTAGTCGTGTTCTCCGACCCGTCTCCGTCGAGTGTGACGTCGGCATAGGCGCGGTCAAAGACCGCATCCGCGAGGGCGAATGGCGCGAGACCGGTGGGGTAGTAGATCGGCCACATCGCCGACTGGGAAGCATCGCCCTCGCCGAACACGCCCATCACAGGCGCGAGCAGAATGCTATCCCAGTCGAGCGACATTGATCAGGCGCCCTGCTTGCCCGTGCGCAGGGTCTCGGGGCGCTTGCAGATGAAGAGCGGATATTCGTACGCTTCCATGCGCCAGAACGAATTCCGGTCGCGATCGAAGATCGGGACGACGTAACGTTCCTTCCCCGGCGTATTGATCCACTCGAAGCTTTCGCCCGGCGCCATCGCCTTTTCGAACACGCCCGGCGCGCCCTTGGGGAAGAACTTCACCTTGTCGTCGGGGACCTTGATATCGGTGTTGTTGTCCGACCCGCGGTAGTTGACCCACTCGACGCCGCCGAACGGGAAATGGCCGAAGGCGCCGCCCTGGCGCAGCTCGGAGGCATCCGACCAGTTCTTGTACGTCTTTTCGACGTCGACGTGCGTGGTGAACTTGTCGAAGAACGAGTCGCCGCACAGGCCGACGACGGACGTCGACGTGGTGAAGGCGCCCTGCGCCGAGCGCGCCATGTCGCGGCACATCGCGTTGATCTTCGGACGCAGCGAATATTCGATGTTCGCGTCGAGATTGAAGGCGATTTCTGCCGCCGGCGCGAACTCGAACTCGTCGAACCAGTTGTACCAGACGCTGCCGTCGGCATCGAGCAGGAAGCCCTGCACGGCGGCGAGCATCTGGAATTCCTCGGTGTAGTCGAGGTGGGTCAGGATGCCCGTCGGTCCTGCGAGACGGCGCGCCACCTCGGTCTGCACCTGCATCAGGACGGACTCTTCGCCGAATTCGCGAACGTTCTGCAGCTCGTGGCTGTGGATCGTGTCGCCCTTGAAGATCCGCGGCACGTCGAAATAGCGCATCTTGCGGCGCTCGGTCGTGCGCTCGGAGTTGGTCGACTCCCCGCGCTGGCTCATCGGCACGATGCTGAGGATCCCGTTGCGCTCCTCGACGGCGAGCGCCGTGGTGCGGATCGGGTTGGGCGTGAACAGGCCCATGTCGCTCAGCGTCTGCGGGAGATGGGGAACCCGCTCGACCTGGCTGGTCAGAGCGACTTCGGAGAACGCGTCGTTGCGGAAGATATTGATCATGCTCATGGGTGGGGCTCCATCGATGAGGCTGCGCTGACGATGGAGCGCAACCGGGCCCGCCCGGTGCGGCCGAGGCCGCCCGGGTCAGGCGAATGTTGAAAAGAAGAGAACAGGCAGCGCCGCGGCGCCACCTGCGGGTCAGACGCTGCGGATGCCGAGCTTGGCGAGCTGGGCGAGCGCGTTCGCCTGCTGGGACAGCGTGGTGACGTTGGCGCCCCACATCAGCTCTGCGGCCTGGATCTTCATTGGCCCGCTGGTGTTGAGCACCGCGCGGCGATCGGCGGTGGTGGCGTCGCGCCAGCCGCTCCACAAGATCGCGGTCGCGTACTGTAGGCCGGTCACCGAGATCGGATCATACGGCAGATATTTCACCGCACCGGTGACCGAGATGGTGAAGCTGTCCCCGGACGCGAAGTCGGTCGCGCCATCGGCGAGCGTAAAGCTGAGCCCGCCGGCAGCGAACGGCGCGGCGACGTTGCCGTGGCCGACCTCGATACCATCCGGACCCTCGACGATGAAGGTGCCCGCATTGGCGGTGGGCTCGACGAAAATCAGCTTGTAGTCGCCGACCTTCGCCAGCGCCGAAACGGCGATCGCGCCCATGACGCCGTTGCCGACGTTGGTACCGAACGCAGCTGCAACGGCTGCGCCGCCGGTCAGTTGCGACGCTAGCACAAGACCAGCGATACAGATGCCAGCGCCCGCGGCAATGTAGCCACGATCACGGGTAAACATGCCGTCGGACGGATCCCAGACGACATAGCCACCTTCGCGGCGATTCTCGATAAGAACGGTATTGGAGGGAACGCCCATGGTCGGGCTCCTTTCTGAAACGAGGGATTCGAGACCGAAGAGGAGCTCCGGCCGGGGCTGAGGGGTTAGCGGGTCGGGACGCCTGCCTTCGCGAAGGCCGAGCCCCAGCTGGAGTCGATTGCCTTCTTGTCGGACGGCAGGGCCGCATCGCCGCCGAGCGCGACATTGCGGCTCGAGCGATCATTGCGCGCATGGCGGTTGCCGCGATCGTCGTCGTAATCGCGATCGGGACGGACCGCCGCCTGTCCCTTCAGAACCGAGACTGCCTCGCGGCGCGGCATGCGGGTCTCGCAGGCGAGCGAAACCGCGAGCGGGAGATTGGCCGCCGCATGCTTGCTCGAGAGGATGTGCGTGATCCGCGCCTGCTCGCGGCGACGTGCCGATGCGGCCGAGCTGCGACCGTGCATCTCTTTCTCGTCGTCATCGTCATCGTCGTCGTCGTCCGAAGCCCGCGAGCGTTTTCCCTTGGGCTGATCATCGTCATCGTCGTCATCCGACGCCTTCGAGCGCTTGCCCTTTGCCTGGTCGTCATCGTCGTCGTCGTCCGATGCCTTCGAGCGCTTGCCCTTTGCCTGGTCATCGTCGCCGTCATCGTCCGATGCCCGCGAGCCCTTACCTTTCGCCTGGTCGTCATCATCGTCGTCGTCCGACGCCTTCGAACGCTTGCCCTTGGCCTGGTCTTCCTGCTGGTCGTCGTCGGCAGCGCCGCGCGCCTTCCGACTGAAGCCTGCGAGATGCGCGAAACGGCTCGCACCGGCCATCAAATTGCTGGTGTTCATGGTGTCACTCCTGGTGGCGGAAAGCCTGGGGAGCCGGGCCCGGGCGGCCCGGCGGTTCAGTCGAGCTGCTTGAGCAGCGCCCGGAAGGCTTCGTCCGGCGCGGCGACCGCGTCAGCGAACCCGATGTCGACGCCGTTGGCGCCGAGGAAGGTGGCCGCCTGAGTGGCGGTAACGTCCTTCACGGCCATGCCGCGGTTGCGCGCGACGGTGGTATCGAACAGCTTGCCGACGGCGTTGACGTCGGCCTGCAGGCGGGCAAGCGCATCGTCGGAAAGGTCGAACAGCTCGCTGCTCTCACCCTTGAAGGCGCCCTTGGTGACCAAGGTCGGCAGGATACCGGTATTCTTGAGCCAGCCGGCGATGCTCAGGTGCTGGTAGATCACGCCGACCGAGCCCGTGCCGCCCGTGCGCGGCACCCAGAGCCGACCGGGGTCGACAGCTGAGACGAGGCCATAGGCAGCGGAATATGCACTTTCGCCCAAGATGGCGGCGATCGGCTTGGTGCCCCGCGCGCGATAGATCATATCCACCAGATCGAAACAGCCGGCGACTTCACCGCCAGGGCTATCGGCGTCGAATACGATCGCATCGACCTGCGGATCTGCGAGGGCCTGCAGGAACTGCAGGCGGATGCGGTCGTAGCCGGACAGGCCGATCATATCGCCGTAGCGCCAAAGCCAGCCGATCCGCTGGATGAGCACGCCGCGTATCGGGATGATCGCCACGCCGCACACGACGTCGTAGGGGCGCTGGCGATCGTCGCCGGTGTCGTCGTCCGCAATACCGAAGGCAGCCCCACCGTTGCCGGCCTGGATGCCGCTGGTCGCCCGCGCCAGCAGCTCCATCGTCAGCGCCGATGCGGCGGGCAGTAGCGCCGTTGTGGTGTTGAACAGACGCGTGATCAGGTGGCGTGGAACGGCGGTCACTTGCGCTTGCCCTTCGGCATAGCGGATTCCGCAGTGCCGGGACCCAGCGGTATAACGGCGCCGGTGGGGGCGGCCGTGATCGCGGCAACGTCGTCCTCGCTCAGGACACTCTCAGCGAAGATCATCTGCGGCATGCACCGCGTCTCGATCTCGGCCGGCGTATCGACCACGTGCAGGCTGTCGCCACCAATCAAGCGGATGGCAGTTCCGCCCGGCGCTTCGTCGAGGAGGGCGATCGCCGCGACCGCAAGGCGCAGCGCGCGCTCACCGCCATGGCGTGTGACGTCGATGAACATCAGGGCTGCTCCGCTTGCTGCGCCTGCGCGACCTGCGTGGCGGTGTATTCGTTGCCGAACCATTCCGGTCGGGGCAGGCCGAGATCCTGCATGCGATGGTATTCGATCGCGCGCTGCTCGAGGTTCTCTTCCCAATCCATGCCCTGCTTCGCGCACTCGTCCTCCATCGTGGAGAGACCCGCATCGAGGCCAAGCACGACGCCCTGGCGTTCCGCGACCGGATCGACCCAGCCGCGCGCCGCGCCGAGCCAGCGGCCGCGCGAATAGGCGGTCCGCATCTCGAGGTAGGACGGGGCGTTGCGGGGGAGCGGGAGCTCGTTGCGCTCGAACGGTTCCTCGAGCCAGGTCGCAAGCACCGGCGTGGCGGTGTTCTGGTCGAACTCGGAGCAGCGCCGGCGCGACGTCTTTTCAGATTTGACGATACCCGCGCGTGCGGACGACCAGCTCGAGTCCGAATAGTCGTTGTGCACTTCCTCGCCCGACACGCCGAGCGCGACCGAAACGGCGCGCAGCATTTCGTGCGCGAACGGCTTGATGTCGGTCTGGCCACCGCCCGGCGCCACCGATTCAATTTTCTCGCCCGGGGCCAGCGTGGCCATCCGCGCGCCTTTTACCGCGACATCACGGTCGGCATGGAAGTCCGACCGCATGTCCTGGTACCAGCCGAACGCCTTTTCCTCGTCGTCCTCGCAGTCGAGGCCGGCGCGCACCATCTCCATGTCGTAGGGCGACGTGATATAGAGACCGAAGGCAGCCGCGACGTTTTCGGCCTCCAGCTTCACGCCATAGAGCTGCGAGAGCATTTTCAGCTTGCCGATGACCGGGGCGAAGACGGTTACGCCGCGGTTCTGCGCGAACCGGTCGGGGTCGTAATCATGGTAGACGCGACGCCAGCCGTCGGGATCTTCGCGTTCGACGCGGTCCCATTCCATGCTCTCGACCGCGTTGTACCAGTCGTACTGATGGGCGCGGCGAATGTGATACGCGACGGCGACCTGGTCGTCGTCGAGCTCCACGCCGCCACGCATGTAGCGCGTGTCGGGGCCCATGTTCACATTGGACAGGCGATCGGGATCTACGCCCTGAAAGCAGGTCGCATAGGTCGCGGCGCCGCGGCCGATGCGGTCCGGCCGCCACTGCGCGACGAGCAGCGATTCGCCATCGACCAGCTTGTGACCGAGCGCGAGCCGGAACTGCTGAGATACGGTCATGCCGCGGCTGACGTCGTTATAGTGGCCGAGATCCTCCGAGTAGCTCCGCCACTTCGCCTCGAGCACCGCGCGGTACTCGTTGGCCCAGACCGCGTCGAAGCCCTTCGCGTGCAACCGCAGCGCGCGATAGTCGGGCTTGGAGACGAAGCGATATGAGGCGCCGATCGTGGAATCGAGGATCCCGGCGATCGCGCCGTTCGCCCACGGATCGTTGCGGCGCAGATCGCGCGCCTTGGCGGCGATCCGGTCGCGGTAGAGGTTGATCTCGGAATCGGGCGAGCGGACCGATGGGAACCAGTCGCTTTGGTCGCGCGAGTTGAAGTTGACCGCGTCGTACGGAAAGAAATTGCCCGCAGCGCCGCCGCCGAGAGAACCACGCATGCGGGCGCCGCCGCGCTGCGCGTTCTGACGGATCTGCGCAATTACGGCCGAGGGGATTGGCTGACCGCGATTATCGATCAGCGCCGGAGGCTGCGCCATCAGAAGCGGAACCCGATTGCACGGCGGGGGGAGGGGATTATGCCGAGCTGGGCCTGCAGCTGGCGAATGACCGTCGAGAGTTGATCCAAGTTAGCCGCGGTGTATTTCACGGTCTTGCTCCCGTCGCCCTGGGCATAGCCCGCGCTTTCGACCTTCCGGCCGCTCGAGATGTCGAGATAGTCCTGCTGCATCTGCGCCAGGCGCTGACGCAGAATGGTTGTGTCCATGCCGGCGAGAAGGCTCTTGCTGGGATCATATCGGCCCATAGTCAGTCCTTCATGCGAGGCGGCGGCCGGCGCCAGTGCGGCCGCCGGCGCGGTGCGCGGTCTTCATTGCAGCTGGCGGCGAGGCGGCGATCGGCGCCGCCGGCGCGCGGTCGCGTGGCAGATCCTGCAGATCGGTAGCGGCACCCGGGGTGGGCGGGGGCGGGGCGGGCTCGATCGTCATGGTGGCACCGACCTTTTCCGCTTCGCGATTGAGCTTGAAGCCGCGCTGGAGCATTCCGTGGAGAGCGCCGTACGCGTAGACCCGGCAGTCGCTCGCCTCGTTGGCGCGACCGGCGGGAAGCTCCCACACGCGAAATTTCTGCCCGCCCAATTCCTTCAGCACGATCGTTTCGGACGTCAGCTGAGCGAAGTAATTTACGTCGCGATCAGTCGAAAAATGCATGTAGCCGGGGCCGTAATTGGGCCTGGTCAGATACGATCGGACCACATCCTTCGCGGCATTGACGCCGAGGATGATCGGGCGAAACGTCTTCTTCGATCGCGCTGACGGCCGCTTGGTCGGCCAGATCGGGTTCCGTTGTCCGGTCCGCGCGCTCTCACCCTTGATCGCCCAGATGAAGCGACCGAGGCGCGCCTTGGAGAAATCGTAGACCGACTGCGTATGGTGGCCGCCCGAGTCATGGCACGCGGCTGAGATCTTGAAGGGGCGGCCATCGGCCCGGTACCAAGTACGCAGCAGGAAAGCATCGAGCTGCGCCTGCGTCTTCGGATCGTCGAACTCGCCGTCGATCACCTCGTACGCGACCGACCAGCTTTCCTCGTCCCGGCCCCAGCCGACAATCTCAACTTCAACACGATAGTCCTGCGTGTCGATCCCCGCGGTCAGCACGGCGACACCGTCGGGGATTTCCGCAGCCCAATTCTCACGCCGCGCGAGCAGAGAGTCAGGATCGAGGATCTTGCCGGTGTTCTTCTTATACGTCAGCGCGAGCTGGGTATTATGAAACGTGAGCTTCCCATCCTCGTCGACGGCAGCGAGCCATTTCGCCGCCATTTTGGGCGGAGAGTCGTTCGCCCACGGGCTGTAAAGCTTGCCGGCCTGAAAGCCTGCATGCTCGTTTGGCACCGCCCACACGCCGCAGTGGCGACATTTCGCGCGATAGACCGCGTACCTGCGCGAGAACCACCAGTCCCAGACGATCTCCACGGCATCGGCGTCGAATGTCGCCCAGGCCGCAGCATAGGTATCGAGCGGGTGCTGCAGCTCGTCACAGCATTCGAACGCCCGCGTCTGATGCCACCGGATCGTCCCAAGGGCTCGCTGGCGCTGGCCTTCCGACCAAGGCTTGCTGCATTTCTCGCAGTAGATGCGCGCGGTCTCTGGGCGGTGGGTTTTGCCGTCCTTTCCCCTGCTCCAGTCGACGTGCTTGAAAAAGTCCAGGAACTGCCGGTGATCGCATAAGGGGCAGCAAACGGATGCTCGGCGTTGATCCGATTGTCCGAAGCTTGCCTCGATCTTGCTCTCGCCGGTAATCGTCGGCGAGCAGACCCGGATGCTGAGCGAGTTCGATTCGAAGGTGGCGAGACGTTCGTCGCCAATATCGATCGGGTTGCCTTCCTTGATAGGAAGGTACTTATCGACCTCATCGTACATGACGACCCGTATCGGCCGACGCGCCAGATTGTCCGGGCTGCCGGCGCCGACGATACCGAGGAAGCCGCCGGGGAATGCCTTGTAATCGACGGTGTCGCCGGCGTCGCGTGTCTTCGAGGATCCGACAAGGCCGCGAAGCACTGGCGTAGCCTTGATGTACGGGGCGATACGCTCCTTCGAGAACTGCAGGGCTGCCGCGTCCTTCGGCTGCACGATGAGCATCGGGCAGGGGTCGAGGTGGATGTGAAACCCGGTGACGTTCTCGATCAGCGTCGTCTTGAGCAGCTGCGTCGCCACCATGGCGGAGATTTTGCGTACCCCCGGCTCGGTCACGGCGAGCATGGGCCCGCGCGCTATTTCGACGCGCGCGGTGCGGTATTTTCCCGAGGTGCTGCCGGCCTCCTTGGCGAGCACCCGCTTCTTGTCGGCCCACTCCGGAACGCTGACCCGGGGCGGCGGGGACCATCCGCGCCGCGCCGCGCGCTGCAGCCGTTCAGTCTTCGTCGGTACCGCTGAAATCGACGTCTGGTTCGCCGAGCTCGTCGAGCTGCTGATGGACATAGGGCCTTAGCGCCTCCACCAGCTTCGGACCGTCGATATCGAGATCCGCGGCGAGCAGAGGACCGAAGCGGCCGGGCCAATTCAGCCAGGCGTCTCGTGATGCGCGGCGATCGTCGAAAAGGACTTTCTCGGCTGTATCCATCTCGACCAGTCGCCCGGCCTCTTTCTGCGCCACCAGCAGGTGCTTCAGCGCGAGGGCATTCTCCTTGATCGCAGAGGCCTCGACCTTGCTTCGGAATTGCCCGGCGAGCAGCTGCTCGATGAAGCCGCCGGCGATCGTCGGATCAATCGCGCCATGCTCGAGCGCAGCGTTGAAATCCTCGACAACCTCGTCAACCGCGGCCGCCACTTCGCGCGCAACCTTGCTCCGGTTGCGGGGGGCGGTTGCGGGGGCTGGTTGCGCCTGCGCGGCTTCCGTCTTGAAGCGACCAAGGCCAGCCTCGCGCATCCGCTGATTGGACTGCTCGACGTCGACGAGATCGCCGCTAAATACCAGCGCGCCCTTAGTTTTCCACTTGGTGGCAGCCTGTCGCGATGTGCTGTGCGACTTTGCAAAGGCGGTGAGCGAGAGAAGCATCATCGTTCCCTACCCCCGCAACCGGTTGCCCCCCGCAACCAACTTTTTGATGTCGCAGCTGGGGGAGTCATGCGGTGCGCAATTACCCTCGATGCAGAAGGGGCCGGGAAGGACCCCAAAAGACCCCGGGGGGGGTGTCAGAGGCAGGCAGCGGCCGCGCGGCGCGCGGCGCGCGCCCGGCCGCTCTGGCGGCGGGCGGCTCTGCGGCCGAGGCGGGCATCGGACCGCGGGGCCGCCGTGTTCAGCGCTGCGGGCGTCAACGGTGCGGCATCAGCAGGGAATGGGTACGCATCGATCTCATCGAACAGCACGATGCTTGTGGATTGCCCGCGGAGCGCGCCACGCGTCCAGCCGAGGATTGCGACCTCGAAGCGATCGGCCGCGATATCGACGCCGGCGATAAGGTAGTTGGGATGAGCCATCAGTCTGGATCGCAGATCGGGCAGGCATCGCCTCGCGAATGCTCAACCCGGCAGCAGTATAGGCCGCGCTTAGCACCCTTGTTAGCGCGTATCGCTCGGAGGTCATCCTGACGGATCCGGCCGAGGACGTACTCTGCGGTCTGCAGCAAGCCAGTGCGTTCAGCCGCGCTAAGCCGCGCACGACCATCTGTCGCTGAGAGGCGCCCCGTTTCCCAATCGAAGTCGATCCTGAAACGGTCCGGGTGTACGAAAGTCGTGTCGTCGCGAGCGGCCTGCAAAGCCAGCCGAATATCGCCCGCGTAGATCTCGACGATCATGTCGTCGCTGAACGTCTTGAGCATATGCTCGAGCAAGCGGTCCGCCGACCCTTCGCTCGGCGCGAGCAGGATGATCCTGCGAATGCGATCGGTAAACGAGCGCGCTGGCGTGTGTCGCGCGCGCGTCCGACCAAATAGGCCGCTCAGTGCTTTTGGCATCTTCACCTCCGTGCAGTCGCTAGCGCCTGCCTCATCGCAGCGTCGAACTCGCGCGCCGCGTTCGATTTGAGGTATGAGGTCGCGCGACCGAAGAAATCGAACCGCTTCTTGACCGGCGTCGTATCCTCGAACTGGATCAGCAGTTTTGCGCCGCCCTGAGTGGTCGACACCCCGGCACTCTTACGGCGCAGGGCTTTCACCGCCGCCGGACCTTGCCAGACCCCACTGATAATGCGGCCACTCTTGGTCTGCAGTTTCCCGATGAAAACGTTCGGACGCCCTCGCAATGAAGCAAGCTTGCCTTTGGTCAGGTTGCCGTACTGATTGAGGCCGACAGACCTTGGCGCAAGCATACCCTTTTTTGAGCCAAGGAAACGTTCGCCGCCAATCACATATGGGGCGAGGTACGCGGCTTGACCCCCATGCGCGTTCGTCTTGTCCTTCGCCGCGACTGTCGCAATCGGGTTAGACTTCGTTGCCACTGCGATACGGAAGGCGTTCTCGGTGAAGGAAGCCGGCGTCGAGAACGTCTTATCCACCTCGGCACGTTCCTGAGTAGCGACGCCCTTGGCCAGCGCGTTGAGCGCCAAGGAAGTGGCGAACGGCACCTGTTTCGCGCCTAGCGCGATGAAAGCGCGCTGCAGCGGCTTCAGATCGGCTCGAATGTCGATCCTCAAGCTCGGTTCGAGTTCGATCGACCGAGCCCGGCCTGAACAGCGGCCGTCTGGCTGCCGGCTTGGCGCGTTATGACCCCAGCCATGAGCGGGCCCAGACTGCGCGGTATCCAGACCAGAACCCCGTTGACGGCGATCATGTGCCTAGCGGACACCCGAGCCGCGCACTGCGGCCCGCATATCCGAGGCGGCGCGCTCGACGTCGCCAATCAGCCGCTCGACGCGACCCATCGTCTTCGATCCGATCTCCATGGCTTCCGCTGCCTCAAGCGCGTCATTGGCGGCGCGACGCACGCGCTCGGCCGTGGTCAGGCGGGGCTGTGAGGCCATCCGGCATCTCCGACGATAAGCTGGTGAGGTTGCCGATATCCGTCGGACATCGTCAGAAGCGTGGCTTCTGCGTTTGGTAGCGAGGGCGGTAAGGTCGCGTGACCAGCCAGTCCAACTCGCGAAGACCGCTCTGGCGGCCGTGCGAGGCTCATGGAGCCTCGCGTGTGAGAACGCCTTCGATACCGTCGATTCGTAAAAGAAAGGTTCTTATCTTGAATTCGACGGGGCCGCCGAAGCTGACCATCGCGTATTGCCCGTCGCCGCCGCGCACCACGCCCTCCAGTCCGATGAAGCTGCCAGCGACGACGTTTACCTTCTGCCCAGTTGGAAAGACGTATCGGTGCGTTCTCTTCAGCCGCGCGCGCTTCCCGACTTCCTCGACGTCGCGCAGCTTATCAATTTCGCAATCGGCGATCAGCGGAATGCCACCAGCGTGGCGGAAGATGGAAAAGGGCGGATGCGGGCTCATCTGCAGCGCGCAGATCCGCATCAGCTCCGGGAGCAAAGCCGCTCGAGCGAACACGAAGGTCGGCAGGATCGGGGCGCAAATCTCGATCGTGGCTTTGCTGCGCGGCTTGCGCCGATTGTAGATCTGCTCCGGCGTCCAGACGGCGAGGCCCGCATCGGCAAGGGATTTAGCCAGGCCGAGCGTGCGGCCCGGGGATGTGCGCAGGATGCACCAATCGCTCGCGCGCATTCCGCGCGCCGTCGGTCCATCCATCACGGTCACGCTGTCGCGAGATCGATGGAGACAGGTTGCCACGCTGCGTCGGGCGCCGGACGGTCGTAGTAGCGAACATAGGTGCGCGAGCCGATGATGCGCATCGAATCTCGAATGGCCTTCATGGCACGCGTCCAGCGATCGTCTTGAATTTCGACGCGGAGCAACATGAACAGCTCGGCCCGATTGATCTGGCCATCTTTGTCGACCTGAAACACGCGATTGACGAGCGCGCGCAATTCCATCGCGCTGCCGACAGCCCACTCGGTTAGGCACTCGTCGATCAACGCCTTGGCGGGCTGCAGCTCGGGCCCGAACTCCAAGAGGTCCGCGACTTGAACCTGTACCTTCTGGCGGCCATCGAACGATGTCAGGGTGATGTTGCCCTTTTTGCCGCCGATGATCGCACCATAATCCTGCGCGATCAGCGCCTGCAGATCGCCGACGCTCTGGAAGGTCTGCGATTTGAGGTTCGCGACGACGGCCGAAACCTCGCGGGCGTTCGCTACGATCGCGCGCACCGTCTCGTCCATCAGCAGATCCGCCGCCTTCACCGATGCCAGTGGCACGAGATTGCCTTTGGCATCGCTGAGGTATGGCGTGCCGCCGACGTTGATCGCGCCCGGGTGTGAGGTCCCGCTCATGCCGGCGCACCCGACGTGCTGGCCGCGATCGCGATCATCGTCTTGAGGTTGGTCAATGCCCGGCGGGCATGCTGGCCAATTTCTACCTCGACTAGCAGCTCCGCCATCTGCTCGCGGGGCAGAGGGATAATGTCGCCCGGCATGGAGGCGAGCGCGGCTTTGGAGTGTGCGACGTTGATCATGGAGCCCCGACTTAATCGACGTCGGGTAGGTGCTCGAAAGGCGGGAATGTCGGAAGCTGCCCGTTCGGGAAGGGGGTCTGCAGTTCGGCGATGTGCCATCCGAGCTGGCGGAGCGCGTGCTCGAGCAAATTACGAGATCCGGCGACGTCACGGACGCGAAGGCTGCGAACCCCGCCTAGCCGCTTCTCAACGTCGCCCCGCTTGATCAGCTGCGCGACCAATTGCTTTGCGCGGGTTGGGCTTACCCCAAGTTTGGTGCTGATTTCTTCGAACGTCGGGCTCGTTCCGTTGCGCGCGATCCGTTCGATAATGAAGGCGAGCGCCTCATCACGGCGCGGCGCTAACGCAGCAGAACCATTTCCTTCCCCCATCGATGCATTTATCCCGCGCCCCTACTGCGGAACATAGTGAGACGGCGAGGCTGATGCTAGAGCGTGGATCATACGCTATCTTGTTCCAGCATCACTTGTTCAGATCGACCTTTGCTAGGAATATCTCATGGCAGCACCCGCGCGACCGCCGCACGATTATTGGCAGGAGGTCGTAGGCCCCGACGGGGTTCTCCACATACTGCCGCAATCCGTTATCGATATCGGGATGGCAGTTTGCGAAGGCCTTACTGATGATCCGAGTTATCATCCTTCGGCATGGGCAATGGCTCGTGCATATATTGCCATGGAGTTTGAGCTGCGGCCCGAACTCCATCGGCCCAAATTAAGAAGCTAGGCTCGTCGATCGGCACCGCCACAATCATTGCGGCGCTTATCACGTTTAGGTCGACCGACATCGCCCGCAGAATCTCCGCGCTGACTGGATATTGCTGACGACGGCTGTTCGGCAGACCAGGCTTCGTGGCGAAAGCAGCCTCACCAAAGGTGACCCCGCGGTGCAGGACGGCGTTTCGTGTTTGAGCGATTCGAGTCAGTTGAAGCAGCGCGCGACTTAGATCTGGATCAGCGTCGAGACCCTTTGCCGAGCGGAGTCGCTTGAGAATTTCGCCGCCAGACCCCGCAGTTACCTCACCAAATATGATCCCAGTTAGCTCATCAGGGACCTCAGCAACCACGGCGCATTGCAATCGCAGCAACGCCTCTATCTCCGCGAAACGGTTTGCAAATCGTCCAAGCTCGTAAAAATATTGATCTACGTCAGCCATCGACCCTCGCCCTAGATCAAGGCAATGATCTTAGGGCGAAGTTTTCCTGTATCAATCTGTAATTTGGCATTGCTCCAGCAAGGCCTTCTTGATTGCGGTCGTGGATGTCACAACGGCGTCCTGCATATTCGGCGGAAGAGCAAAAAAAGCGGCGAGTAGCAGCTGGGTTCGGCCATCTAGTGCGTCAGCGGACGGTCGCCCGGCAATAAGCAACAGAATATCAATGCCCCGCCGATCTAACTTCGCGAAGTACGAAGCGTTCGGTTCTGTCGCTCCAGCCTCGTAACGGTGCTGCGCGCCCAAACTTACGCCGCCGAGCTCTGCCCACTCGGCCTGAGTGAGCCCAGAGCGCCTGCGAAGCTCACGCACACGCTGCGCAAAATTCTCGGTTTCGGATGATATGTGTTGACTCATTTTGGTATTTGTAACATTACACCGACAGGTTTTACAGATCGGCACATGTTACATGTTGAACGCCGGAATCTCCACCGACGATATTGAGCGCGCGAAGCGATTGGCGGCTGTACGCGCTCAGTTTGAGGCGTCGGGGACTGTTGTAACTGAATGGGCACGCCAGCACGGCTTCACAGAGAACATGGTCCATCAGGTCCTCGCAGGACGCGGCAAGTGGAAGCGTGGCGAGACCCATCGCATCGCGGTTGCACTGGGCCTGAAAGTCGCGGTTGCGCCGCCCTCGGCGGTCGAAGGTACCGACCAAAGCCGCCCCGTGCCAGCGGTCGATGGCCTGGGTGCGCTGGAGCCAGCACGATGAGCGCCTCATCCGAAACCAACCCGCTTTTTGCTGAGCAACGATTGCGTGAATATCAGCTTCTTGCCGCAGCATGCGACGCCGGTGAGATCATGCGATCGGCTGCCGGTGAAAGAACGACCGCAGTCCAGTTTGCGCTGGGACAAGTCGCGCGAGCCCATGTCTGCCTGGCGAAAGCGCAAATCGCTATGCGGAAAACTCAATCGGGGTCTGTCGAACCATGACCCTAACGTTGTTCGCGATCTGCTCGACCAATTCAGCCGAGTACGGAATGTTTTGTCGCGCAGCGACCGCGGCGCCGTCGAGTTCTGCCAGCACCGTCGCAAGTTTGCCGTCGTCGAGCACACCCGCCCGATGCAAGCCCGTGATCGTCGCCTCAATTGCGAGTCGCAGACCGATTTCGACCGCGTCCATGGTTTTCGTACTTCGTGTGCAAGTGGAATTCCACACGATAGCCGGAAGGGGTCGGGCGTCCAGCCCGGCCCTGAAAGGCTCCACCCTTTTACACCTCGCTCGCCATTCGGGCGACGAGCGCCGGCGGCAGGGATCGCCCCACCCGCTGCCGGCGTCCACCCTTCAAGCCGGTGATGGCTCGTCCTCGCTTCTTGCCGGTTACGCATCACGTCGCCCCTGGGCCGATCGCCCGTTAGCCATCTCATCTATCGGCGTAGTGCCGGCTCGTCTGCCATCATCGGGCACGTGCTTTCAGTCACACCAAGGGGCAGGGGTATGACCAAAGAGCGTCGACCAGTTACGATCGAGAACACGCTGTTCAAGGTGCTGGGCAAGATCACGATCGAGCGCGCTGCCGAGCTGACCGATCGCGAGCCCGGCTATCTCCGCAGCCTGTCCGACCCTAACAGTCGCTACCGCATCTGCGTGGAAGACGCTGTGCTGCTCGATGTCGAGTATCGTGCCCAGGGCGGCCTGAACTTCCCCCTCTACGAGACGTATGGCCAGCTTCTCGAGGCAGCGAACGCTGAGCGATTTAGCGACGCTGCAGCGCTTCACCTGCAGGCGGTCGAGGTCATCCGCGAGGGAGGCCAAGCACACGCCGCACTGGTCACGGCATCGCTACCCGGCGCGACCGAGGCCGACAAGCGCGCTGCTGCGAAAGAGCTTGAAGAAGCGGCCGACGCGATCTCAGCCACATTGCCGATGCTGACCAGGTCGCTGACCGCGCCGCCCTAAGTGCAGCCGCCGCGCACTGCGCCGCATCTGACCAAATCCTGATCGATACCGCCTCGCTGACACCGGTCAGCGGGAGCGGTGAACTGCTGCCTGGAAACCCCCATGAGCAATCGCACCGCTCTCACCAGAGCCGTTACCGAACTCGACGCGATCGACACGAACTTACGCGCCGCGGAGCAGGTCGTGATGTCCCTTGAAGCCGCTGTCCGGGTGGTACGGGCGCGCGCTTATGTCGTCGGCGCGAAGCTCGAGCTTGCCGCAGCGCTGCGGACATCGGTCGATCCTATCCTAGATTTGACCTGTGGTGCCGTGTCGTGACGGCGCGGATCACACCAGGCGCATATCTCAAGATGCGGCGGCAGGCGCAGGGTTTTTCGATAGAGGACGTCGCTGCACGGATCGCGACTGAACTACACCTTTCGGAACGCATGCGGGTCCTGTGGATCAAGTCGATCGAAGGCGATGTCATGCCGGCGACCTTCCGAACGATCGTCGCGTTGCGCCAAATTTTTCGTTTCGACCTAACCGTTTTGGCGCAGCTCGAAGCGATCGGGCAGGGGGTGGACATACCGCACCCTCCGCTTTGTCGGATCTGCGCCTGCAGCGAGCGCGACCCTTGCTTCGACGCTGACGGATCGGGCTGCTGGTGGGTCCTTGATGACCTCCTCTGCAACGTCTGCGGTGACAAAATTGACGGTCCTAGCGCTGAGAGCGTGCCGGCATGAGCGCCGATCGTCCCACTGACCGCTGCAGCCGACGGGTTAGGTGCCCTTCGATCGCGATTACTCACCTGGAGGAGACAGCATGAAGCACGATGTCATCGTTCGCCCGGCGCGCCTGCATTCCGCGGATTGCGCGGGCCCATGCTGCTACCGCGGCGCCCCCTCTGATCAGAGTGGTCGCCTGGTGGGCGCGGCCGGCATGATGCTGTCCGGTATTTCGCTGGTTATTGCCATCGATCTTGTCTCTGGCGGCGCTGGGCTTCGCGCGCTGTTCGCCCTGTGAGCCATGATCGGATCTCTGCCGACACGGCGTGGCACCGGTTTACAGGAGCATTTGGCAACAGCGTGCCTGCTCATGGCCCGGGTAACGCGCCAACGGTTGGTACGGCCTGGCATCGCTGCGATTGCTGTGGGCGCGATTACCTGATCATCGCCGCGGTCGCGGCGGACGGTCGAGAGGTCAATGTCGCGCTGCCCGCTTTGGAAGCGGCCGAATTCGTGGAGCAGGCACTCGGTCTGGTCGCCGGCATGGGCCGCGGCTGCGCGAAGGAATCGATCCAGTGAGCGACATCGTCGCCGCGGACCAGCTTCGCCTCCTGATCGAGCGCATCGAACGCCTTGAGGAAGAGAAGAAGGGCATCGCCGACGACGTGAAGGACGTCTACGGCGAGGCGAAATCGACCGGCTTCGACGTGAAGACGATCCGCGCGATAGTCCGCCTTCGCAAGATGGAGAAGCATCACCGCGACGAAGCGGAGGCGCTCCTTGAAACCTACAAGCACGCCCTCGGCCTAGACTGATGGCGGACCGCACAAAAATCGAGTGGACCGACGCGACGGTGAACGCGGTCAACGGCTGCAGCGTTCTCTCGCCCGGCTGCAAGCTCTGTTACGCCATGAAGCAGGCGCATCGGTTCGACGCGCGGCGCGGCCTGACGCGAATGACCGCTGGCGGCATGGTTTGGACCGGGGAGGTTCGGCTAAACGAGAAGCAGTTGCTGCAGCCGCTTGCGTGGAAGCGCGCACGGCGCATCTTCTGGAACGCGCACGGTGACCTGTTCCATGACAGCGTGCCCGACGAGTGGATCGACAAGGTGTTTGCCGTCTGTGCGCTGACGCCGCAGCACTCACACCAGATCCTGACAAAGCGATCGGCGCGGATGCGCGCGTATATGTCGGCTCCAGACGTCGTGCGTCGCATTTGCACCGTCGCCGCACAGCTTAGATATGTAGGAGCGCCCAATCCTGAGCGCGGAATCAATGAGTTCCACCGGCACATGGCCGGGTCGGCCAAGTTGACAGCTTGGGCCGTTAAGGGCGGCATCGCCTCGGACATGTTTTTCCGCGAACAGCCCAACCGCTCCTATCCGACGTGGATCGACTGGCCCTTTCCGAATGTCTGGCTGGGCGTCTCGGTCGAGGATCAGCAGCGCGCCGACGAGCGCATTCCCGATCTGCTGGCGACGCCAGCTGCGGTGCGGTTCATCTCCGCCGAGCCTTTGCTCGGGCCGGTGCGCCTGACGAACATCGACTGCAGTGCGCGGGCTGATCAGCCCGATTTCTACTGGATCAACGCGCTGACCGGAGAGCATGACGACATGTGTCGTCCGTGCGCTCCGGTTCCCAGCCTCGACTGGGTAATCGTCGGCGGCGAGAGTGGCCCCGGCGCCCGCCCTATGCATCCCGATTGGGCCGAGCAGCTGCGCGACCAATGCCACAAGGCGGGTGTGCCGTTCCTCTTCAAGCAATGGGGCCACTGGGCACCGGTGAGCGCGATCGACGCGGAGCTTATCGAGGCCTGCTACTTTCCGGCGCCAGCGAATCGTCCCGATGCTTCCCGTCGCTGCAAGGTCGACCAGTGCGTCCTCCATCGCGACGGCAAGCGCTTCGATGGCTGCGAAATGTACGAGTGGGGTGCCTTTCTCCAAGGTACGTACGCCATGACCATGATGGCGGTCGGCAAAGGTAGAGCTGGGCGCCTTCTCGGCGGCGTCACCCACGACGGGATGCCGGCATGACGTGCGACGTCGTTGCCATGCCAAACGATCTGCGCGCGATCGTCTGCTCGTCCAGGAAGCGCGAGCGCTGTGCCTGCGGTCGTGCGGCAACCCTGCTGTGCGACTGGAAGGTCCCAGCCAAAAAACGCGGGACCTGCGATGCGCCGCTTTGCAGCCGCTGCACCTATCCGGCGGCGGCAGAGAAAGACCTGTGCCCGACGCATCGCGAGGCGTTTGATCGCTGGCGCGCCGCCCGCGCGGCAGCCCGCGGCGAGACCCGGCCATGATCCGGCTGAGCGACCTTAGTCGCGCCGTCTACGCGAATGAGCTGCGAAAGCTCGATGTTCGCCTACCTCTGCGCCTCTGCGACGAAGAAATCGGGTCGGTCATCGATGACGAGGGCCTCGAGATCTTCGTCGTCGACGGCCACTACGAGCGCAGCGACGACGACGTGTCGGCGATCGCCGCCTTGATCGTCGAGGCGATTAACGCTCGCGGGGGCACGCCGGCATGAAACGGTCTGCATTTGCCACCCGGGTAACCTCGACCAGCCGCGACGTAATCGCCGGCTGCTTCGTGTGCCACGGTATGGATGCACACTGGCACGGCGGCTCCGCCCAAGGCACCGCCGCGCGCCACCACGATGCGACAGGACACGCGACCTGGTGCGATGTTGCGATGTCAGTTCGGTACGGGATTGAGGCGCACGACCCGCGCCAGATCGACATCGAGGACGCGATCACCAGCACATTTAGCGGGCCGGCATCGCTGCCAGCCCGCCACTCGAATTCCGAAGCGCCAGCAGTTCCCGCTGCCGGTGTGAGCAACCTAAGCCGCCCCGTTCGGAAAGAGGCTCGCGGCACCAAGACACTGGCACCGGAGACACCCGCCCCATGAACGACATGACCGCTTTTGCAAAGACACGCGCGAAACGCGCAGCCAAGATCACTAAGGTCGAAATCGTGCCATCCGAGGCAATCGCCACGCCGATCGCCGCGACGATCGTTCCATCGGCACCGCAGCCCATTGCGCTTGGCCGTTTGCGCCGCGCACCCGAAAATGTCCGGCACAAGCGCATGGACGAGGACGTTCAGGCGCTCGCCGATGACATTGCAGCGCATGGACTGCTTACCTCGCTCATCGGCTATTTGAGCGAGTGGCCGGAAGATCAGGCAAAGGTCTACATCGTCGGCGGCGGCCGGCGCCTGCAGGCCATGCAGGAGCTCGCTACGCGCGGCGCGATCGGCGACGAGTTCCCAGTCCCAGTTCTGATCCGTGACCAGGAAGACGCGATCGAACTGTCGCTGTCCGAGAACCTCGGCCACCGTACGATGTCACCCGTCGACGAATGCTTCGGCTTTAAGGCGCTGATGGATCGGGGCAACACGTCGCCGACCGAGCTCGCGAAGCGCTTCGGCTATAGCGAACGCGTCGTGCGGCAGCGGCTTCGGCTCGCCGAACTGGCACCGGTGATCATCGATGCGCTGGCCGAGCGCTCGATCACGCTCGACGCAGCGATGGCCTATGCGACGACGCAAGATGCGACCGCGCAGGCAGAGGTCTTTAAGCGGCAGTCGAAAACGCCATACCGCCCGCATGATCCGGAGCGGATCCGGTGGGATCTGCGCGCCAAGACTATCAAGACTTCTCACCCGCTCTATCTCTTCGTCGGCGCCGCGGCATATGAGCGCCGCGGCGGCCGCTACGAGGACGACCTATTCGCTGAGCAGGGCACAGAGCGGACGTTGGTCGATACCGCGGCGCTCGAGACGCTCGCGCACGAGCAAATTGACTTCCAGATGATCCGACGCCTGCCCGAGATGGCGGCGGAGTTTGAGTGTGAGACGGTCGCCGGCTTCGTCAAGCTGCAGGATCTGGTCTACCCGCCCTACGGGCTCGATCCAAAAGCACCGACCGGCCTCGCCTGGGTCGCGCATCAGTACGACCCAGGCGCGGCCGCGCGCATGTGGAAGACCGCGCGCAACAACCGTATCCCAGTCCATGTGCTCGTCGGCATCGATACGAAGGGCGAGCTGGCGCCGTACGCCAAGGGCTTCTTCGTCCCGAAGGAACACAAAGAGGCGGTACAGCCGACAGTTCAACCGCCGGCACCGGCCGCAGCAATGTCGCCCGAGGATTACGCGGCCGCGCGCCGGGAGCAGGAAATCAGGCTGCTTGCCTTCCGCAAGGCGGCAGGGCCGTTCGTCGGTACGCATCTTGAGGGGCGAGCTTTCTGGCCCCGCGCGGGCTGGAACATCAATCCGCTCGAGAAGCCAATCGCTAGCGTTCCCGGGTTACCCGAAGGCGGGAAGCTCGTCGCGCTGCAGATCTACGTCACCGAGGCGCAGATGGATGCGCATCTAGAGGAAGCGGCCGACGAACATGCGGCAGCGGAGCTGGCGCGCTCGGATGCGGCGATCGCGGCGGAAGCCGCCGCCGCCGAGAACGCGGCAGCGCTTGAGGCGCGCGCCACAACGCTGGAGGCTATGGAGCCGCCGGCGGTCGTCGTGATCGACGGCGAGCCTTGGGCGCGAGACGATGCGGGCGCCTATTCGGTGATCGGCGAGGAAAGCGAAAGCTACGTCGAGACCTGGCTTGGCCTGCTCGCAAACTTCGACACGGCCGATGTCGACGCGACCTATGCGACGCGTGAAGAATTCGACGCGGCGATCGGCGCGGCGGTAGCCGCGAACGGTGACGCTGTATGACCCAAGCGTATCCTCTCCAGTGGCCAACCGGCTGGCCGCGCGCGCAGGCGCGCGCCTCTGCCCCATTCAAGCAGCGCGGCAGCGATGGCTGGATGAAGTCTGCGACGATTGCGACCGCGCGAGAGCGTTTACAGCGCGAGCTAGATCTGCTGCGGGTGTCGCTCGTCACGCTATCGACCAACGTCGAGTTGCGACTTGATGGCCAGCCGCGAAGTGACCGTGGCGATCCGAGTGACCCGGGCGTCGCTGTCTATTTTACCCTCAAAGGCAAGCAGACGGTGCTGGCGTGCGATCGCTGGACCCGCGTCGCGGACAACATCGTCGCGCTCGCGAAGCACATTGAGGCGCTCCGGGGTATGGACCGGTGGGGGGTGGGGACCGCTGAGCAAGCGTTCGCCGGATATCAGGCGCTTCCCGCGCCGATCGCTCAGCGTCACTGGACCGCCGTCCTGGCGCTGCACACCGATGCATCGATCGAGGAGATCAATGCCGAGTACCGTCACCGGGCGAAAGCCGCGGTCGGCGATGATCGTAAGCTGCTCGACCTGAACCTCGCGCGCGACGCCGCGATCGCTGCACGGACGCTGTCATGAGCGGGCTGAACGCCAGCGACTCGCGGGTCCTTACCCAACGCGAATTCGACGATCTGCCCGAATATAGCCTGTCGCTTCCAACCGGAACGACACCCGGGAAGGCGTGGAAGCGGCGCATACCGTGGAACGCGCCGAAGGATCGCGCTGAATGGCTGCGAGGCACCTACGGCAAGCCGTATCCAGAGGGTCACGAGCACTTCGGGTCGATCCCGATCGGCTGGTGCAGGATCCAAATCCTCGGTCGACCTGCATTTTTCCCGACTGATGTTCGCGTACCGGCGCCGGCGATGCGGGGCAGAATTGAGCAGGTGCCGCTTTGATCAGCCACCTTCTCCACGCGCTCGCCGCGTTCTTCCGCGCCCGCTCAATCAAGGATGATGATTATGGGTACGACTGACACCCCGGAAGCTGCGCCGATACGCGATTGCACCTGCGATCGCTGCACCCGGGAGGCCGTAAAGGCCAACCCGAAAACTGACGGGCCGTTCTGCTTCGATGCGAGAATCATCCGCATGTTCCTGTGCGAGACTTGCGGGAACAAGCGGTGTCCGCACGCTGGTGATCACCGGTTTGCCTGTACCGGCAGCAACGAACCGGGGCAGACAGCGATCCCCGCTTCGGGTGACGGCTATGCGACCGCGTTCTACGAGATCGCAGAGATGCTCGGCATTGGCGCGCGCGCTGCGTCCCCCACCGCCGTTTGGCGCGACGAGATGCAGCCGAAGCTGGAGGCCCTGTTCGCCCGCCCCGACGCAGGGGAGCAATTTGCAAAAAGCACAAAGATTCCCGCCAACGGGTATGATCTTGCGTTCGCTGGCCATGACCGGATGGATCGGCCGACGATGGACGAGGTCTGGCGCAAGGGTGGTGGGGGCCATGAGGTCGTCGCAAACCGCACTACCGTAATGCGCTTCATCCGAACGATCGACGCCCTTGAATCGGCACTCGCCGCCATGCGTATGGGGGAGGGCCACGGGGTGGTAATCTCCGATGTCTCAGCGGAGCGCGAGCGTCAGAAATCAGCGCTCGGCTGGACGCCCAAGCATTACGATACGAACGACAGCGACCAAGCGCTTCCCCGGGCTGCGGCCTGCTATGCGTTAGCCGACAGCGGCCGCGGCAACGCGGGGCCGTTTTGGATTTCGCAGTTCCGTACTCCGCACCAAGTGTGGCCGTATCGCTGGGAATGGAAGCCGAAGGATCGGCGGACCAATCTTGTACGCGCTGCCGCGCTCTTAGTCGCTGAGATCGAACGTCTAGACCGTGCCGCCGCCCTCTCGTGCGAGGAAGGGTAAGGTGATGAGCGAGCAGTCGGGCCGTTTTCTGGCAATAAAGGACGTCACCGCCGAAATCGGATTGAGCCGGGCGACGATCAACCGCCTGCACCGCGCCGGTAACTTTCCGCGGAAGGTCATCCTGAGCGCGAATCGGACCGGCTGGTTCGAAAGCGACATCCAAGCCTGGAAAAAAAGCAGGCCGGAAGTCGAAATTCCGAACTGATTTCGTGACCCAATTGGGGTCACCGGCGGGGGCACCGCCCCGACCACACCATGAAAAATACGTCTAAAGACAAGGGGCAAGTGATGCGATCCAACACCAACTCGGGGAGCCATTTCCTGCAGGCTCCAGCCGATGCGCTCCATCAGCGCCGGCTAGCGGACATCAGACCGCGAACTGTTCCATCGTTATGCGATCGTCGAGCGCATGTTCGGGATCGAACAGCAGCGTCAGCTCGCGCGTGCGGTCGATCATGATCTCGACGCGCGCGACGTCGCGAATCTCGCGCTGGTCCGCGACCGCGCTGACCGGCCGCTTGGCGGGGTCGAGCACACGCAGCGTGATCCGCGCCTTGTCGGGCAGAATCGCTCCACGCCAGCGCCGCGGGCGGAACGGGCTGATCGGCGTCAGCGCGAGCATGTTCGAGCCGAGCGGCAGGATCGGGCCCTGCGCCGAGAGATTATAGGCGGTCGAACCCGCGGGCGTGGCGACAAGGATGCCGTCGCAGGCGAGCTCGGGCAGCACGACGCGGTCGTTGACGGTGACTTCGAGCTTGGCGGTCTGCCGCGTCTCGCGCAGCAGCGAAACTTCGTTGATCGCGGGCAGGGCAAAGCTCTCGCCGCCGACCGTCGTCGCCGTCATTGCGAGCGGCACGACCTTGAACGCCTTGATCCGCTCGAGCCGCGCATCGAGCCCGTGCGGACGCCATTCGTTCATCAAGAAGCCGACCGTGCCGAGGTTCATTCCGAACACCGGGACGACCGGCTTGCGCCGCTCGAGCATCGCATGGAGCGTCTGGAGCATGAACCCGTCGCCGCCGAGCGCGACGATCAGCTCGGCGTCCTCGACCGGCACCCAATCATGCGCGTCGGCGAGCATCGCTGCGGCATCCTGCGCGGCCTGTGCCGGCGAGGCGACGAGCGCACGGCGAGCCCCTGTCATGTTGGCGGACGGTGTCATCGCAGGGTCCTGTCGTGGCGTCGGGCGCGTGCGGAAAGCAACGGCCCGGCATGGGCCTTGCGGTCGGTACAATCGGCAAGGACGCGCGCGCTGGTCATCTCGCCTCGAGCTAAGCCTTCGGATCGGGCCTCACAAGGGCGATTGCGGACGCAACACCCTCTTCTTTAACCGCACACCCGGCATTAGGGTCGTTGCATGACCGTTACGCCCAACGCCCCGCTTTTCATCCTGTCGTTCCGACAGCGCGACGAGTTGGCCTCGCTTGCCGCGGGCGCGGGCTGGCAGGTCGTCGCGGCACGTCGCGCGGGCGGCGCCGAGCGACGTTTCCTGTCGAGCGGCGCCGCCGTCGCGGTGATCGACGCGCGCGGGGCGCCCAGCGAGGGCGTCACCGCGGCACGCACGATCAGCGGCGCGGTCGAGGCAAACGGCGGGGCGCTGCTCGCCTTGGTCTCGCGCGGCGAGGCGGCGACGGTGACGATGTTGTACGATGCCGGCGCGACGCATTTTCTCGCGAGCCCGTTCAGCGAGGCCGAATTCCTCCAGGCGGTACGCTTTGCCGCGCGCCATGCGGTGCGGATGGCCCGCGAATGGGCGGCAGGACCGGTCTTTGCGCCGCTCGGCTGGCGCTATGATTTCATCAGCCGCACGCTGATCCTGACGCCTGGCCTCGCCGCCTTGCTCGCGATCGATGACGCGCCGAGTGTCCGGGCGATGCTGCGCCGGTTCGATCGGCCCGATCGCGCCGCGGCGGTGGCCGCGCTGCGCCGTCTCTCGCCCGACCGGCCCGCCACCGCCTTTGCGCACGATTCGGACCTGACCAGCATCGGACGCGTCGTCCAGCACCTCCAGCTCGATTGCGAGAACGCGCAGATCGACGCGGTGGTCGAACCACTCGGCAGCGCACCCGAGCCTGCCGCCGAGCTGCGCGAATCGCTCGCTGGGGCGCGTGATGCCGGCAGCGCGCGGCGCTGGCTGACGCGGCGGTTGAGCGAAGAGACGGGTGCCCCGCTCCATGCGATGCTGATCGCGCTCAACCGCTTCGACATGGTCAATACCGCATACGGGCGGGCGACCGGCGACGCCTTGCTGAGCAGCGCGCAGAAGCGGATCGACGACGTCGTGCGCGAAATCCTCGGTCGTGACGCGTTGATCGTGCGGCTCAGCGGATCGACCTTCCTTGTCGCGGCGCGCAGCATCCGGCCACGCATCGACCTGGCGGTCGAGCGGATCGCGAGTGCGTTGGCGCGGCCGTTCGTCACGGGGGACTCAATCGCGGTACTCGGCTGCCGGATCGGGCTTGCCGAGGCGCTGGGAGACGACAGCGCGGCAAGCCTGTTGCGCCGCGTCAGCGAAGCGCTCGCCGACGCGCGCGAGTCGGATACCGCGACGATGCGCGTCGCCGATGCCGAGGGCGGCGAGGCGCCGATCGACCGGCTTGCGGTCGAACTCAATCACGCGCTCGAACGGGGCGAGATCGGCGTGCTGTACCAGCCGCAGGTCTCGGTCTCGACCGGTGCGATCGTCGGGGTCGAGGCGCTCGCACGCTGGGAGCATGGCGTGCTCGGCACGATCGGGGCCGAGACGCTGTTCGCCGCGGCGGCGCGGGCCGATCTCGAGATCGGACTGTCGGACCATATCCAGAAGATCGTGCTCGCACAGGCGGCGGCCTGGCCCCAGGCGCTTGCGCGGCTGCGGCTGTCGCTCAACCTCACCGCGGCCGACATCGCGCGTCCGGGCTTTGCCGATCTGTTCCTCGACCGGGTCGATGCGAGCGGCTTCCCGCGGTCGCGCCTCACGCTCGAAATCACCGAAAGCGGGCTGATCGAGGACCTCGGGATCGCATCGGGATTGCTCTCGGTGCTGCGCGGCGCGGGGTGCCGGATCGCGATCGATGATTTCGGGACGGGCTATTCGTCGCTGGCCTACCTCAAGGCGCTGCCGCTCGATTACCTCAAGATCGACAAGAAGCTGGCGCAGGACATTACCGGGTCGGCACGCGACCGGATCGTGGTGCGTGGTGTGATCGACATGGCGCGGTCGCTCGGACTGACGGTGATTGCCGAAGGGGTGGAGACCCAGCCCCAGCTCGAGGCGCTGGCGGCCGAGGGTTGTCAGATTTACCAAGGGTTCCTGTGCGCCGAGCCGATCTCGGTCGAAGCGCTGGTCGCGTTGGTGGAACGGTAGGGGAGTTGGGGATGCAGCGCCTTTTTGCTGGTGTGTTCTTGATTGCGGCACCGCTGGCCGTGCGGGCGCAGCCGCCCGAGCGTGCGACGCAGGTTGTACCGCAAGCCGGGGTCGTGGCGGCGATGGCCGACAGCGCGGAGGGCTGGAATGCGGGCGATCTCGCGCGGTTCATGCGCGTCTATTCGGATGCGCCCGACACCAGCTTCGTCACCAAGACCGGGGTATTGCGCGGCAAGGCGGTGATGGCCGAGCGCTATCGCACCAAATATGATTTCGGCGATGCAGCGAAGCGCGGGGTGCTGCGCTTCGTCACGCTCGACTTCCGGCTGCTCGATCGCGCGCATGCGCTCTATATCGGGCGCTACACGCTGCGCGCGGCTGATGGGAAAGAGCAGTCGGGAATGACGTCGCTTGTCTTCCGCAAGGAACCCGCCGGCTGGCGGATCATCGCCGACCATAGTTCCTGAGACACCACCCCGGCACATGCCGGGGTGGTCCAGGCGAGGCGCGCTTTACCCGGCCGCCTTCGCCAACCCCTTCGACAGTTGCAGCGCGCCGTGCAGCCGCGCCTTGGGGTCGCCCCAGGTGCGCGTCACCACCAGCTTGCTGTCGGGCCGCAACCGCGCGACGCCGTCGAGCTTGGCGACCCAGGCGAGCAAGCAGTCCACATTCGGCGGCTTGTCGTCGAAGAATGTGACGAGCGCGCCCTTGGGGCCGACGTCCATCTTGGCGACGCAGGCCTTCTTGGCGTTCAGCTTGATCTCGATGATGCGGATAAGGTTCTCGGTCGGCTCTGGGAGCTTGCCGAAGCGGTCGATCAGCTCGGCGGCGAAGGCCTCGACCTGGTTCTGGTCCTCGAGATCGTTGAGGCGGCGATACAGGCCCATGCGCAGGTCGAGATCGGGGACATACTCCTCGGGGATGAGGATCGGCGCGTCGACGGTGATCTGCGGCGAGAAGTCCTTCGGGCGCAACCGCTGGCCGCCGGCCTTGGCATCCATGATCGCCTCCTCCAGCATCGACTGGTAGAGTTCGAACCCGACTTCCTTGATATGCCCCGATTGCTCGTCGCCGAGCAGATTGCCCGCGCCGCGCTGGTCGAGGTCGTGGCTCGCGAGCTGGAAGCCCGCGCCGAGCGTATCGAGGTCGCTCAGCACCTTGAGGCGCTTCTCGGCGGTCTGGCTCAGCGTGCGGTTCTCGGGCGTGGTGAGATAGGCATAGGCACGCGTCTTGGCGCGCCCGACGCGGCCGCGCAGCTGATAGAGCTGGGCGAGGCCGAAGCGGTCGGCGCGATGGATGATCATCGTGTTGGCGCTCGGAATGTCGAGACCGCTTTCGACGATCGTCGTCGAGATGAGGACCTCGAACTTCTTGTCGTAGAAGGCCGACATCCGCTCCTCGACCTCGCTTGGTGCCATCTGGCCGTGCGCGACGACGTAGCGCACCTCGGGCACGTGATCGCGCATGAACGCTTCGATCTCGGGCAGGTCGGCGATGCGCGGGGTGACGAAGAAGCTTTGCCCGCCGCGATAATGTTCGCGCAGCAGCGCCTCGCGCAGCACGACCGGGTCCCACGGCATGATGTAGGTGCGTACCGCGAGGCGATCGACCGGCGGGGTCTGGATCACCGACAGTTCGCGGATGCCCGACATCGCCATCTGCAGCGTGCGCGGGATCGGCGTGGCGGTCAGCGTGAGGACGTGGACGTCGGTCTTGAGACCCTTCAGGCGTTCCTTGTGCGTCACACCGAAGCGTTGCTCCTCGTCGACCACGACGAGCCCGAGCCGCTTGAACTCGATCCCCTTGGCAAGGATCGCGTGCGTGCCGATCACGACGTCGATCGTACCGTCGGCGAGGCCCGCCTTGGTCGCCTTGGCCTCGGCGCCGGGGACGAGCCGCGACAGCCGGCCGACGTTGAGCGGGAAGCCTTCGAAGCGCGCGGTGAAATTGTTGAAATGCTGGCGCGCGAGCAGCGTGGTCGGGCAGACCACCGCGACCTGCAGCCCCGCCATCGCCGCGGCGAACGCACCGCGCAAAGCGACTTCGGTCTTGCCGAAGCCGACGTCGCCGACCACCAAGCGGTCCATCGGCGTGCCCTTGAGCAGATCGCCCATCACGTCCTCGATCGCGCGATCCTGGTCGTCGGTTTCCTCGTACGGGAAGCGGTCGACGAAGGCGGCATAGCCGCTGTCGCGGTCGATCGTCTCGGCGGGGCGCAGCGCGCGCTCGGCGGCGGTGGCGATGAGCTCGCCCGCGATCTCGCGGATCCGCTCCTTCATCTTCGACTTGCGGCGCTGCCACGCTTCGCCGCCGAGGCGGTCGAGGCTCGCGCCCTCGCTGTCCGAGCCGTAGCGGCTGAGGACTTCGAGGTTCTCGACGGGGACGAACAGCTTGTCGCCGCCGGCGTAGGTCAGCGCAACGCAATCGTGCGGCGCCTGGCCGACGGGGATCGAGGTCAGGCCTTCATAGCGGCCGATGCCGTGATCGGCATGGACGACGAGATCGCCGGGCGTGAGCATCGCAAGCTCGGCGAGGAAGGCGTCGGCCGATTTCTTGCGCTTGGCGCGGCGGACGAGGCGGTCGCCGAGCATGTCCTGCTCGGTGAGCAGCGCGACCTGCGGGGAGGAGAAGCCGTGGTCGAGCGGCAGGATGATGAGCGCAACCGTCGCGCCAATTCCTCCCCTCCCGCTTGCGGGAGGGGTTGGGGGTGGGCTCGCGCTATCAGCGCCAGCTGACTTTGATAGCGCGCGCCCACCCCCAACCCCTCCCGCAGGCGGGAGGGGGGAAGAAGGAGCGGACGCGCCGAGCGCCTCTTGCCACGTGTCCACCAGCTTGAGATTCGTCGCGCCGTGATCGCGCAGCAACCCCGCCAGCCGCTCGCGCGCGCCCGCCGAATAGCTCGCCAGCACGGCTTTCTGCCCATCGCGCTCGAGCGTACGCAGATGATGCACCACCGCCTCGTACACGTTCGCGCCATTCGCGCGCTCGGCGCCGAAATCGCGCGGACCGTCAACGCCGAAGTCGAGCACGCTCGCGCTCTCGGGCTCATGGAACGCGGTGATGCGGTGCGCCGGCGCCTCGTCCAGCCGCGCTGCGAAATCCTTCGCGGTGAGGTACAGCGAATCGACCGGCAGCGGGCGATAGCTGCCGGGATCGCTGACCTGCGCCTTGACGCGGTTGGCGTGGTAATCGGTGATCGCCTCGAAGCGCTGCTCGGCCGCCGCGACCGAGCCGGCATCACGCAGGATCACCGCATCGTCGCCGAGATGATCGAACAAGGTCGTCAGCTTGTCCTCGAACAGCGGGAGCCAATGCTCCATCCCTGCGAGCCGCCGCCCTTCCGAGATCGCCTGGTAGAGCGGGTCGCCCGTCGCGGTCGCGCCGAAGCGTTCGCGGTAGCGCGCGCGGAAGCGCTTGATGCTCTCCTCGTCGATCAGCGTTTCCGACGCGGGGAGCAGGATGAAGCCGTCGACGCGGCCCGTGGTCCGCTGATCGGCGGGGTCGAAAGTGCGGACGCTCTCGATCTCGTCGCCGAAGAAATCGAGCCTGAGCGCGTGCTCCTCGCCGCTCGGGAACAGATCGACCAAGCCACCACGCACCGCGAACTCGCCCGAATCGGCGACGGTCTCGACGCGGACATAGCCGTTCGCCTGCAACTGTGCGGCGAGCTTGTCGCGGCCGATCCGCTCCTTCGGCGCGAGCTTGGCGACAAGCTGGCGGATGCGGAACGGCGTCAGCGTGCGTTGTGCCACCGCGTTGACCGTGGTGAGCAGGAGCTGGGGCCCCTTAACCGGCTGCTGCAGCCGGTGGAGCGTCGCCATGCGCTCGGCCATCACGCGCAGCGTGGGGGAGGCGCGGTCGTAGGGCAGGCAGTCCCACGCCGGGAAGGTGAGGATCTCGAGCTCGGGGGCGAAGGTCTGCGCGGTCGCGGCGATCGCGCGCATCGCGGCTTCGTCGGGCGCGACGAACACCGCGCGGCTTTTCGCGGCGCGGGCAAGGTCGGCGAGCAGCCATGGCTCGAACCCGGTCGGCACGCCGGCAAGCGTGAGCGGGGTCTTGGCGGTGAGGATTTTGGTGAGGTCGGGCATCTGTACTTTCGAAATCCGTCGCCCCGGCCGTATGCCGGGCCCCACCGCGCAGCGACGGATGCCGCCCGAGTGGAGGAGTGGACCCCGGCACACGGCCGGGGTGACGTGAAGCTACTTCGCGATCGGCACGTAGTTGAGCGTCTGGAGCGCTTCGAGGATCGACCCGCGATAGCGCTCGGGGCAGGTGTCGGTCCCGATCGCCCATGCCATGATATCGACGTCCTGCTCCTCGAGCAGATCCTCGACCAGCGTAATCTCTTCATCGTCCCATCCGGCCGAGCGCGCATCGAAGAAGCCGCCGATCAGCAGATCGGCTTCCTTGGTGCCGCGGTGCCAGGCACGGAAGCGCAGGCGTTTCAGGCGGGTTTCGCGGTCCATGCTCGTCCAAACACAAATGCCCGGCACCGACCGACAGCGACGCTGGCGGCGGAAGCCGGGTGGGGGTAGAGGACCCAGATAGTCATGCGACCCGATATCCTCAATCCATTGTTCGCCGAAGTCACGGCGCTGAAGGGCGTGGGCCCGACGCTCGCCAAGCCGCTCGAGCGGCTCGGGCTGTCGCGCGTCGTCGATGTCGCCTTCCATCTGCCGACCGGCTGGGTCGATCGCCTCGCCCGCGAAGAGCTCGACATGGCCGATGCCGGGCGGGTCATCGCGATCACGCTCACCGCGCAATCCTACCGCGCGAGCGCAGGGCGCGGGCCGACGCGGGTTCATGCGACCGATGCGCTCGGCAACGTGGTGAGCCTCGTCTATTTCGGCGGAAATTCAGGGTGGGCGAAGAAGCTTCTGCCGGTTGGCGAGCCGCGGCGGGTGTCGGGCCGCCTCGAAATGTACGGGCAGGATCTGCAGATGGTCCATCCCGACTATGTCCTGCCGCTCGAGGAAGCCGGCGACACGCCCGAGCGCGAGGCGATCTATCCGCTGTCGGAGGGGATAACCTCGAAACGGCTTGGTCTGCTTGCCGCGCAGGCGATCGAGCGCGCGCCCGACCTTCCCGAATGGATCGAGCCCGGATTGCTGGCCAAGCAGCAATGGCCCGGCTGGCGTGAGGCACTTGCGCGCATTCATGCCGACCCGTCCGATGCAATGGCGCGCGAGCGGCTCGCCTATGACGAGATCTTCGCCAACCAGCTCGCGCTGATGCTGGTCCGCCAATCGTCGCGCGCACGGCGGGGGCGGGCGCTGGCGGGGACGGGAAAGCTGCGCGACGCGCTGCGGTTGCCGTATGATCTGACCGGCGCGCAGGCGCGCACCGTGCGCGAAATCGAGGGCGACCTCGCCCAGCCGCAACCGATGCTGCGGCTGCTGCAGGGCGATGTCGGGTCGGGCAAGACGCTCGTCGCGACGCTGGCGATGCTCGTCGCGGTCGAGGCCGGTGCGCAGGCGGCGTTGCTCGCGCCGACCGAGATCCTCGCACGACAGCATTATGAATCGCTGCGCCGCACGCTCGCCGGGCTGCCGGTCGAGGTCGCGGTGCTGACCGGGCGCGACAAGGGCAAGGTGCGTGAGGCGACGCTGATGGCGCTGGCCGCCGGCACGATCGACATATTGATCGGAACGCATGCGATCTTCCAGGAGGCGGTCGGCTACAAGGATCTCGGGCTGGTGGTGGTCGACGAGCAGCACCGCTTCGGCGTCGCGCAGCGGATGATGCTGCAGGCGAAGGCCAAGGCCGCACCGCATCTGCTCGCCATGACCGCAACGCCGATCCCGCGCACGCTGACGCTTGCCAATTATGGCGAGATGGACGTCAGCCAGCTGGACGAGATGCCGCCCGGCCGCCAGCCGATCGAGACGCGCGTCATTTCCGAAGACCGGCTGGCTGATGTCGTCGATGCGCTCGGCCGCCATCTGTCCGACGCGGGCCAGGCCTATTGGGTCTGCCCGCTGGTCGAGGAAAGCGAGAAGAGCGACATGGCCGCGGCGGAAGCACGCGCCGAGACGCTGCGGGCACGCTTCGGCGACCGCGTCGGGCTGGTCCACGGCCGGATGAAGCCCGCCGAGAAGGATGCGGTGATGAGCGCGTTCGCCGCTAGTCAGCTCGGTGTGCTGGTCGCGACGACGGTGATCGAGGTCGGCGTCGACGTCCCCAACGCCACGCTGATCGTGATCGAACATGCCGATCGCTTTGGCCTGGCGCAGCTCCATCAGTTGCGCGGGCGCGTTGGGCGCGGCACGGGCAAGTCGAACTGCCTGCTCATCCGCGGCGGGTCGCTGAGCGAAACCTCACGCGCACGCCTCGCCCTGATGCGCGAGACGACCGACGGCTTCCGCATCGCCGAGGAGGATCTGCGCTTGCGCGGGGCAGGGGAGTTGCTCGGCACCAAGCAATCGGGCGAGGCGGGCTTTCGGCTGGCGACGCCCGATATGCTGGTGACGCTGCTCCCGGTCGCGACCGACGATGCGCGGCTGCTGATCGACCGCGACGGCGGGCTCGAGGGGGCACGCGGGCAGGCGGCGCGGACGGCGCTCTATCTGTTCGAGCGCGATGCCGGGGTGGCGCTCCTGCGATCGGGCTGAGGCGGCGTTACTTTTCCTTCAAAAGCACCGCGAGCAGCTCGTAATATTCGGGCAGCGGGATCGGTGCGTCGAGTTCGCACCCGATCCGCCCGCCGAGCGACCAGCGGATTTCAGCGACCACCACCCCGACCACCGGCAGTGTGACGCGGAGCCGGTCGCCGACGGCATAGCTCATGTCCAACCGCGCCATCAGCCCGGCGGCGGAAAGATTGACGATCAACAACAACAGCTGCCGCGCATCGGGACCGAACGCGCGCGCACGGTAATGCACTTCGTCGCGAACGAGCGCTCGGCTCTCCGCAGTCCGCATCTCCAACGCCTTAGCCATTACAAAACCCCCCTTTTGGGTAGGTTGGACGCTAGGGCTTCGGGTATGAAGCGGAGCGGAACGAACCCGCTTAACAGCGGGTTACCCGAGTCTCGAAAACGCTCAGGCGCGAACCAGCAGCCCGTGATTCTTCTTGCCCGCCGCGATCCGCACCGGCTCGACGCCGACGCTGACGATCATCGCCTCGTCGCTCACCTTGTCGGCGCCTACGCGCGCGCCGCCGCCCTTGATCAGCCGCTTCGCCTCGCCCTTCGATGCCGCAAAGCCGAGCCCGATCAGCGCATCGACGATGCCAATGTCCCCATCGACGGTGAAAGTCGGCAGCGATCCGCCGGCCGCGCCCTCCTCGAAAGTCCGTCGCGCGGTTTCGGCCGAATCGATCGCCGCCGCTTCGCCGCGGCACATCGTCGTCGCGGCATTGGCGAGCACGATCTTGGCGGCGTTGATCTCCGCCCCTTCGAGCGCCTCGAGCCGCGCGATCTCGTCGAGCGGCAGGTCAGTAAAGAGCCGCAGGAAGCGCCCGACGTCGCGATCATCGGTATTCCGCCAGAATTGCCAGTAATCGTAATGCGGCAGCTGGTCCTCGTGCAGCCAAACCGCACCCGACATCGTCTTGCCCATCTTCCCGCCATCGGCGGTGGTGATCAGCGGCGTCGTGATGCCGAACACTTCGGTCGAGTCCATCCGACGCGCGAGCTCGATGCCGTTGACGATATTGCCCCACTGATCCGACCCGCCCATCTGCAGCCGGCACCCGGCGCGGCGCGACAGTTCGAGGAAGTCGTAGGCCTGCAGGATCATGTAGTTGAATTCGAGGAACGACAGCGACTGCTCGCGGTCGAGCCGCAGCTTGACCGAGTCGAAGCCGAGCATCCGGTTGACCGAGAAATGCTGCCCGACGTCGCGCAGGAACGGAATGTATTCGAGCTTGTCGAGCCATTCGGCATTGTCGAGCATGATCGCGTCCGACGGGCCGTCGCCGAAGGTCAGGAAACGCTCGAAGATCCGGCGGATCGAGGCGACGTTGTGCGCGATCCCGTCATGGTCGAGGAGCTTGCGCGCTTCGTCCTTGAAGCTCGGATCGCCGATCTTGCCGGTGCCACCGCCCATCAGCACGATCGGCTTGTGACCGGCCTGCTGGAGCCGGCGCAGTAGCATGATCTGCACCAGGCTGCCGACATGCAGTGACGGCGCGGTCGGATCGAAGCCGATATAGCCGGGCACGATCTCCTTGGCCGCGAGCGCATCGAGCGCCGCCGCGTCGGTGGTCTGGTGGATATAGCCGCGCGTCGACAGCAGGCGGAGGAGATCGGAAGTGTGCTCGGTCATATTATCTTCTCCCCCTCCCGCTTGCGGGAGGGGCTAGGGGAGGGGCTGTAGTGCTGGCTCCGCACATGCCCTCCCCCAACCCCTCCCGCAAGCGGGAGGGGCGCTAAATCCCCGGCAATTGCCGTTGCGGATCGACCGGGGTGCGGCCCTTGCGCATTTCGAAATGGACCTCGGGTCGGCTCGCCTGTCCCGAATCGCCCGACAGCGCGATCGTCTGCCCGCGCTTGACCGCCTGGCCGCGCCTTACGAGCAGCTGGCTGGCATTGGCATAGACGGTCGTCCAGCTCGATCCGTGCTTGACGATCACCAGCCCGCCGAGCGTCGGCACGCCGCTGCCGGCATAAGCGACAACGCCATCGGCCGAGGCGAGGATCGGCGTGCCGAGCGGCACCGCGATGTTGACGCCGTTGAACTTTTCACCCGAGGCGCCCGGCCCGAAGCGCGTGATGATCTTGCCATGCACGGGCCAGGCGAAGCCGCTGGTCAGCTGCGCCGGTTCGGCGAGCGCCTGTGTCGGCGCGAGCACGCGGCGCGGCGAGGCGGTCGGCTGGGCAGGGCGCTGGTTGGCGGCGAGCGCCGGTTCGCTGCCGGTGAGGATATCGTCGATATCGAGCGTGAAGGCCTTCGCGCGCTCGGCCGCCGAACTGCCGCCTGCGGTGCCGGGGATCAGCACGCGCATCCCGACGCGCAACGTATAGGGCGCGGTCAGATCGTTCGCGGCGATGATCCGCGACCAATCGACCGCATAAGCGCGCGCGATCGCGATCCCGGTCTGCCCGGCGCGGACGAGATGATAGCGCCCGCCGGGAATCGTCAGCCGCTGGCCGGCGCGGACCACGAAGGGCGGGGGGAGCTGGTTGGCGCGCGCGATCGCCTCCGAGCCGCCGCCGGTACGGTCGGCGATCGCGCGCAGCGTGTCGCCGGGGCGGACGAGATAGGTCGTCGTGTCGATCGTCGCGGCATCGGCCGACACGGGGCGCGCCTGCCACGCCGGTGGCGGCGCGGGGAGCGCGGAGACGCGCTCGTCGATGCGATGCGGCTCGTAGCGTTCGGGCGGAGCGTCGTCGCGCGGATCGCGGCGCGGGCGATCGTCGCGCCGCGGCTCTTCGCGGTCGCGCGGCGGGCGATAGCCGCTATCGGGACGGTCGGGATTGGGAATGCAGGCGCCCAGCATCGTCAGCAACAGCGTCGCCGCCAGGCCTATCTCTCTGCGATGCCCCATCCTCATCCCCCGATCCTGCCCACCCCTAGGCGTATAAGCCGCCGAGCATAGCGAGCGATGCGTGATGTGTCAGGTCGAGATGCAGCGGCGTGACCGCGATGTACCCGTCGGCGACCGCTTCGAGGTCGGTCGCGTGCGCCGGCGTCTCGACCGTGCCGGCGAGCGCGAACCAGTGATATTCATAGCCACGCGGATCGCGATTGGTGACGATCTGCAGCCTTCCGTAATCGCGCAGACCCTGTTGCGCGATCCGCACCCCCTTCACCGCTGCTGCGGAAACGGCGGGGAAGTTGATGTTGACGAGCGTGCGCGGCGCGAGCGGCGCATCGAGCAGCGGGCGCAGCACGCGCTCGCCCCACGCCGCGGCGCTGTCGAACGGGACTGCGTCGCCCATCCCGCGCTTCTCATAGACCTGGCTCAGCGCGATCGAGCGGACGCCGGCGAGAGCGCCCTCCATCGCCGCCGAGACGGTGCCCGAATAGGTCACGTCCTCGGCGAGATTGGCGCCGCGATTGACGCCCGACAGGATCAGGTCGGGCTTGTGATCGGCCATGATCTTGGCGAGCGCCATCATCACCGCGTCGGTCGGCGTGCCGGCGACGGCGAAGCGCTTCTCGCCATGCTGACGCACGCGGATCGGGCGGGTGAGCGTCAGCGAGTGGCCTGCACCCGACTGTTCCTCGGCAGGTGCGACGACCCAGACATCGTCCGACAGCGTCGCGGCGATCGCTTCGAGCACTTTGAGGCCGGGGGCGTGATAGCCGTCGTCGTTGGTGAGGAGGATGCGCATCTAATCTCCCGTTTGGCTCCGGCGTCGTGAAACGCTGGTCGTCGCTGCCGTCGTCGCGGGCACGGCATCAATCGGCTCGCCCCAAACGGTTTGGTTCAGCGCCTCGGCTCCAGCCGCGACATGCCGCCCGTATAGGACAGCAATGCCTCGGGTACCGAGACGCTGCCGTCTTCATTCTGGTAGTTCTCGATCACCGCCACCAACGTCCGACCTACCGCCAGGCCGGAGCCGTTGAGGGTGTGGACGAACTCGGTCTTCTTCTCGCCCGCCACCCGGTACCGGGTGTTCATGCGCCGCGCCTGGAACGCGCCGGTGTTCGAGCACGAGCTGATCTCGCGATAGGCGTTCTGGCCCGGCAGCCACACCTCGAGATCGTACGTTTTGCGCGCGCCGAAGCCCATGTCGCCGGTGCACAGCAGCAGCTTGCGATAGGGCAGGTTGAGGCGTTCGAGGACCGTCTCGGCGGCACGTGTCATGCGCTGGTGCTCGGCCTCGCTGTCCTCGGGCCGCACGACGCTGACGAGCTCGCATTTCTCGAACTGGTGCTGGCGGATAAAGCCGCGCGTGTCGCGGCCGGCCGCGCCCGCTTCGGAACGGAAGCACAGCGTGAGCGCGGTAAGCCGAATCGGGAGCGCGCTCTCGTCGAGCAATTCGCCCATGACGCTCGCGGTCAGGCTGACTTCGCTCGTCGGGATGAGCCAGCGATCGTCGGTCGTGCGAAAGCTGTCCTCGGCAAACTTCGGCAGCTTGTCGGTGCCGTACATCGCCTCGTCCTTGACGAGCACCGGCGGGTTGCATTCCTCATAGCCATGCTCGCGCGTCTGGAGGTCGAGCATGAACTGGCCGAGCGCGCGGTGCAGACGCGCCATGTCACCGCGCAGGAAGGTGAAACGCGCACCCGAGAGCCGCGCGCCGGTTTCGAAATCCATGCCGAGCGCAGGCGCGAGATCGGCATGTTCGCGCGGCGTGAAGTCGAAGCCGCGCGGGGTGGCCCAGCGGGCGACTTCGACATTGTCCTCCTCGCCCGCGCCGTGCGGCACATCGTCGGCGGGCAGATTGGGGATCATTTCGAGCGCGGCCTTGAGCTGTGCCGCGACATCCTTTTCCTCGGCCTCGATCGCGGGCATCCGCTCCTTCAACGCGGCGACCTCGGCCATCAGGCTTGCGGCGGTGGCGTCGTCCTTCTTTGCCTTCGCCGCGCCGATCGCCTTCGAGGCTTCGTTGCGGCGCGCCTGGCCGGTCTGTGCCTCGGTGATCAGCGCGCGGTGGCGTTCGTCGAGCGCGACCAGCCCGGCGGCGAGCGGCGACAGCCCGCGGCGCGCGAGAGCGGCATCGAAAGCGGCGGGATTTTCGCGGATCGAACGGATATCATGCATGGTCGCAGGCTATGCCCAGCCTGCCGCAAGCGCGCAACCCGCGCGGCGCGCGGTGCGTTCTTCCAGCCTCACCAACCATAAGAGGCAAACGCCCCATGCAGATACCCAACAATGCCGTCGTGCTCGTGGCCGACGGCCGCAAGTCGCTGTTCCTGCGCAACGAGGGCGATGCGACGCACCTCAATCTCGTCGTCGAGCGCGCGGTCGAGCAGATCAATCCAAGCGATGGCGACCAGAAGACCGACCATGCCGGGCGCGCCTCGTCGAGCGTCGGCGGTGGGCAGAATTCGATGCAGGAGGTCGACTTCCACCAGCAGGAGAAGGATCGCTTCGCGGTCGATACCGCCGACGTGCTCAAACGCCGTGCGCTCGCCAACGACTTCGCATCGCTGATCGTCGTCGCGCCGCCGCAGACGCTCGGCGAATTGCGCAAACATTATCATAGCGAAGTCAGCGCGCGGCTCAGCGGCGAGCTCGACAAGGATCTGACCGGCCACCCGATCGACCAGATCGAAAAGGCGCTGCAGGCGGCTTGAAACGCAAACGGGCTCCCGCGACCATCGCGGGAGCCCGTTCTTGCAGCTGCTGTCGCGCGTCAGGCGGCGATCGCGGCCCCCTTGGTGAACCGCTTGCGCGCGACCAGCGCCGCGGCGGCGGCACCGAACAGCAGCACCATCGGCGGCGCTGGGACGGGCGCGGGCGGGCCGTCGGGAGCGCCCGGCGTGCAATTCACGCCGCAGCTCGAGCTGCCATAGCTGCTGCTGCCATGGCCCCAATTGCTGCTCGAATTCCAGCCATGGCTGCTCGAGCCGTAGCTGCTTGAACTGGCCGAGGACGTGCTCGACCCGTTCGACGAGCTTGCCGAAGAGACGTTGCCACTCGACGATGTCGAGGACGAGGTCGAAGAGGAGACGTTGCCGCTCGATGAGGTCGAGGATGCCGACGAGATATTGCCGCTGGACGAGGTCGACGACGACACGTCGCCGCTGCTGCCGCCCGAAGCCGAAGACACGTTGCCGCTCGACGACGACCCGCCGGTCGAGGATGTGCTCGAGACAGTCGCGCCACCGGTGCTGGTCGAGGTGGAGCCGCCGCTGGTCGAGGTCGATCCGCCACTGGTCGACGATCCGCCCGACGAGACGTTGACGACCGTGCCGCTGCTCCCGGTCGAGGTCGACGAAATCGTGATGTTGCCGCCGCCGCCGCCACCGCCGCCGCCACCGAAGAAGCCACCAGCGAAGAAGCCGCCGCCGCCGCCGAAGCCGCCACCGATCACGGCTGGACCGACGCCGCCCGACGACCCGCTGAAACCATTGAAGGCGGGCGGCAGCGGGATCGGTGCGCCCTGCGTCGTCACCACCACGACCTGCGGCGGCGGAGTGGTGCGGGTCGTCGTCACGACTCGGCGAACGCGGCGAACCGAGGCGACCGCGGTCTTGCGGACGATTCGTTTGGTCTTGTGGACATAGGCGGCGCGGGCGCGGGAGGAGTCAGCGACATGGACCGCGCCACCGCCGACGATCGCGCCGCCGCACGCACAGGCACACAATTTCGCCAAGGCCATCCGCACCGACATATCCGCCACTTTCTCTTTACCGTAAAATCAACGCTATAGGTCGTTTCACGGTCATCCGTGCCATTTCGCTCTAGCAGGTGAAGGCCAACAAAGCGTTAAGTTGAACCGCCTTACCTCTCCTGCACATCTTAATCTACGATTTTGTCCGGATGGCAAAGGTTGATTGTGGGTTAACGTTTCGTCTTGGGACATGGAAACCCCATTCTCCCGCGGCGCGCGCAATCCGGGCGCGCGATGCAGCGGCAATCGGATCGTCGCAGGAACGCAGGACAATCGCATCGGATTGCTTGTGGAGCTTCAAGGGCATGGCTATAGGCCCGCACCACGTGAGTTAACCCGGGGGCGGACCCGCGATGCGCTCGGCATCGTGCGGCTGTGGGAGAAAATGGGATGGCGACGGTCTTGAATCGACACGATGACTCCGAGAAATTCGCGGTCCCGCCGGTCGGCGGTGACGATGGCTATCGGCCGAGCGCGGACGAAGAGTTCATGAACCCACGGCAGCAGGCGTATTTTCGCGCCAAGCTGCAGGGGTGGAAGGACTCGATCCTGCGCGAGGCGGCAGGAACGCTTTCGCAGCTGCAGGTCGATACGCTGCGCGAGGCCGACCTTACCGATCGCGCCTCGAGTGAGACCGATTGGTCGATCGAACTGCGCACGCGCGATCGTCAGCGCAAGCTGATCTCCAAGATCGAGGCCGCGATGCGGCGAATCGACGAGGGCGAATATGGCTATTGCGAAGTCAGCGGCGAGCCGATCTCGCTCGCCCGGCTCGAGGCGCGCCCGATCGCGACGATGACGGTCGAGGCGCAGGAACGCCACGAACGCCAGGAAAAGATCTCGCGCGAGGAATGATGTTCGGTCCGCGTTAAGCGGTTCGATACATTTGCCCGGCTATTACGATCTTAACGGAGGCCGTAAGATTCAGGCGATGGATCAATATTCCCAAGATCCCCTTAGCGCTCCCGACGAGGATGGCGCCCACAACCGGCAGGAGTCGCGCGACAGCCTGTTCCTGATGGCGGATTTCCGCGTGGTCGGGAGCAGTGAGGTGCACGCGGTTCGCGTCCGCAATCTCTCGGCTGGCGGCCTTATGGCCGAGCTGTCGGGCGGGCTCGAGCAGGGATTGCGCGTCGAATTCGACGTGCGCGGGATCGGGTGGGTTCCAGGGCAGGTCGCCTGGTCGGCCGCTGGGCGAATCGGCGTCGCGTTCGATCAGCAGATCGATCCGCTGCTGGCCCGCAAGCCCGTCGGGCAGGGCTCTCAGACGCCTACGTTCGTGAAGCCGATCTTCTCGCGCCCGAGTCGTTGAACGCGGCGGCGCGCTAAGCGGACCCGGACGCCGTGCGTCCGGGCCCTGCGGCGTCAGATCTGCGCCAGCTCCTGTTTGATCTTAAGCTTCTGTTTCTTCAGCGCGGCCAGCGTCACGGCGTCGGGCAGCGGGCGCTGCGCCTCGGTGGCAATCTGTCGATCGAGGACTGCATGCTTGGCCGTCAAGGCCGAGTGATGCGCGGTCTGCATGGATGCTTACCTCCTTCATATGCTGCTTGGGGGAGGCAAATAGAACATGGGCAAGGTTAATTGTCTCCCTCTGATTCGGGGCGGTCGCGACGCGCGCACCGAATTGCGCGACCGGTCGATTTTATCCGTGCTGCAGCCCCGCGATTTGCTAAGACGCCGCGATCGAGCGGGGACCGAATGGACGACAGCCTTATCGCAAAGCGCCTCGAGGTGTTACGCGTCGAACATCGGGACCTCGATTCGGCGATCGGTGCGCTGATCGGCAGCGGGGCGGCCGACCAACTGCAGCTCGCGCGATTCAGGAAGCGCAAGCTGCGGCTGCGCGACGAGATCGCCTTGCTCGAAGATCAGTTGATCCCCGACATCATCGCCTGAGCCGCACCGCTTTGGGACAGGTCGCTGCGAATTTTCGCGCGACCGGCTACCCTCGCCTGCGCGATTGTGGGAAGGTCCGGAATGCGCGGAAATCGGCAAGACTTACGGATGCAGCGTCGCGTGATCGACACGTTGTACATCGATGCGATGGTGCTCGCGGACGAGGCGCGCAGCTATTTCGACGAAGGCGGCCGCGCCGATCGCGAGGCGCTCGATCCGATCGCGCGAGTCGCCTTCTCGTGTGAATCGTTGAAGGTGACCACGCGGCTGATGCACGTGATTGCATGGCTGCTGACGCAGCGCGCGGTCGAGGCGGGCGAGATGCTGCCGCACGATGCGCTCGATCCGTCGCGCCGGCTCGGCACCGCGCCGGCGACGGATCCGGCTGCGCTCGAGCACATGCCGCAGTCTGCGCGGTCGCTCATCGCCGCGAGTGTCGAGTTGCACGGCCGCGTCGCCCGGCTCGACGATTCGAGCGCGGGAGACGGCCTGGCGCTCGAGAGTCCGGTGCGCTCGCTGCACCAGCGGCTGGCGATGGCGTTCTAGCCCGCGAGCCGATGGTGCCCGCTTAGAGCTTCAGCCGCTCGCGCGCGGCGCGATATTGCGCCTCGAACCGATCGACCATCGCCGCGACGGGTTCGACCCGCTCGATCACACCGATCCCCTGGCCCGATCCCCAGATTTCCTTCCACGCCTTGGGCTTCGCACCGTTGCCGGTGCCGAAGTCCATCGTCTTGAGGTCGCCCTCGGGCAGCGCGTCGGGGTCCATGCCCGCGGCGACGATCGAGGCGCGCAGGTAATTGCCGTGCACGCCGGTGAACAGGTTCGAATAGACGATGTCGGCGGCCTTGCCCTCGACGATGCCCTGTTTGTAGGCGGGTTCGGCATTGGCCTCGAGCGCGGCGATGAAGGGCGAACCCATATAGGCGAAATCGGCACCCATCGCTTGTGCCGCGAGAATGGCATCGCCGGTCGCGATCGAGCCCGACAAAGCGAGCGGCCCGTCGAACCACTGGCGGATTTCCTGGATGATCGCGAAGGGCGACAGCCGCCCGGCGTGCCCGCCCGCGCCGGCGGCAACCGCAATCAGCCCGTCGGCACCCTTTTCGATCGCTTTGCGCGCGAAGCGGTCATCGATCACGTCGTGCAGCGTGATCCCGCCCCAGCTGTGCACCGCGGTGTTGAGATCCTCGCGCGCGCCGAGCGAGGTGATGACGATCGGCACCTGCCATTTGGCGCAGGTCGCGAGATCGGCTTCGAGCCGCTCGTTCGAGCGATGGACGATCTGGTTGACCGCAAACGGTGCTGCCGGGCGATCGGGATGGTCGCGATTGTGTGCCGCCAATTCCTCGGTGATGCGGTGGAGCCATTCGTCCAACATCGCCTGCGGCCGCGCGTTGAGCGCGGGGAAAGATCCGACGATTCCCGCCTTGCACTGCGCGATCACCAGTTCGGGACCCGAGATGATAAACAGCGGCGAGCCGATCAGGGGAAGCCGCAGCGACGAGAGGAGGGGCGGTGTGCTCATGTCCGTTTCATAGCGCAACCGAAAGGACTGTCCAGCGGCCTCGATTTGCCTCGCGAGCAGAAACCCTTATGGCGCGCAAATCCCCGTTTGTTTCCGGAGTAACGAAGTGAAGCTTACCCTCGCCGCCGCCTTGTTGCTCGGAACCGCGACTCCGGCGTTTGCCGTAGGGCAACTGCCCAGCGGGATCGCCCCGGTCTCGTACGATATCACGATCCGACCCGACGCCAAGGCGATGACCTTCGCGGGCGAAGAGACGATCAGCATCGCGGTCGCCAAGCCGACGCGCACGGTCGTGCTCAACGCCGCCGATCTCAAGATCTCGCGCGCGCTGGTCGATGGCGCGGCGGTGCCCTTCACGCTCGACACGACCAAGCAGCAGCTGACGTTGACGCTGCCGACGATGCTCGCTTCAGGCCAGCACCGCGTCCAATTCGCCTGGACGGGCACGATCAACACCTCGGCGGCGGGGCTCTTCGCGATCGATTACAGCAACCAGGACGGCTCGTCGTCGCGCTTGCTGGTGACGCAGTTCGAGGCGCCCGATGCGCGCCGCTTCGCGCCGATGTGGGACGAACCGGGCTACAAGGCGACCTTCCGTCTCAGCACCGTCGCGCCTGGCGACCAGACGGCGTTCTCCAACATGCCCGTCACCAGCGTGACCAAGCAGGGCGACGGCACCAAGCTCTACCATTTCGCCGAGACACCCAAGATGTCGAGCTATCTGCTGTTCCTCGGCATGGGTGATGTCGAGCGCAAGACGGTGATGGCAGGCAAGACCGAGATCGGCGTCATCACGCGCCGCGGCGTCGTCGATCAGGGCGATTACGCGCTCGAATCGGCCAAGCGCCTGCTGACCTATTACAACGACTATTTCGGCCAGCCGTACCCGCTGCCCAAGCTCGACATGATCGCCGGCCCGGGCTCGAGCCAATTCTTCGGTGCGATGGAGAATTGGGGCGCGGTCTTCTATTTCGAGCCCGAATTGCTCTACGACAAGAAGCGCGCGACGCAGAGCGGCAAGCAGCGCATCTACACCGTCGTCGCGCATGAGATGGCGCACCAATGGTTCGGCGATCTCGTCACGATGAACTGGTGGGACGACCTCTGGCTCAACGAAGGCTTCGCCTCGTGGATGGAGAACAAGTCGAGCGTCGACCTCAACCCCGACTGGTTTGCCGGTGCGACCGCGGTGGCGCAGGATCGCGAGGGTGCGCTACAGGTCGATGCGACCGCTGCGACGCACCCGATCATCCGCCATGTCGAAACGGTCGATCAGATCGGCGAGGCGTTCGATGGGATCACCTATTCGAAGGGGCAGGCGGTCATCGGTATGATGGAGTCGACGCTCGGGCCCGACGTGTTCCGCGACGGCATCCGCCGCTACATGGCCAAGTACAAATATGGGAACACCACGACCGACCAGCTGTGGGCCGAGCTGTCTGCGGCGTCGGGGCACTCTGTCGCCGATGTCGCGCACGATTTCACGCTCCAGCCGGGCGTCCCGCTCGTCACGATGACGGGCGCGCGCTGTGTCGCGGGCAAGACGCAGGTGACGCTGACGCAAGGCCGCTTCGGCTATGATGCGACCGCCAAGCAGCCGCTCGACTGGCACGTGCCGTTGACGCTCGGTGTGGTCGGCCAGCCGGTGACGCGCGCCACCGTGCGCGGCGCCAAGCCGATGACGGTCAGCGTCCAGGGCTGCGGCACGATCGTGCTCAACCGCGACAAGGGCAGCTATGCGCGCGTTCTCTACAGCCAGGCGGCGCATGATGCGATCGTCCGCGATTTCGGAACGCTCGCGCTGACCGACCAGCTCGGGACGCTCGGCGACGACTTTGCGCTCGCCAAGGGCGGCAATCAGAAGCTCGATCGCTATTTCGCCGATGTGGCGGCGGTTGGGCCGGATGCGAATCCGCTGCTGTGGCAGACGGTCGCCGGACAGCTCGCCGATCTCGAGGGTCGCTTGCCCAAGGGCGTTGCGAAGGATGCGATGCGCACTCGGATCCGCGCGACGCTCGCTCCGGCGATGCAACGGGTCGGCTTCACCGCGGCAAAGGACGAATCGCCGCTCGTCGCGACGCTGCGCGAAACGCTGATCGCGGTGCTCGGTCATCGCGGCGATCCTGCGATCGCGGACAAGGCGCGCGCCTATGTCGCCG
>NZ_JBSSBX010000001.1:0-2500 GCF_054059235.1 Sphingomonas sp. UYP23 | reverse complement strand
ACTTAATGTATCAAGCAAGCTTAAGCCGTTAGGTGTAGGCGCAGCGAAAGCGAGTCTGAATAGGGCGCCAGAGTTTGATGTATTAGACCCGAAACCCGGCGATCTATGCATGACCAGGATGAAGGTGCGGTAACACGCACTGGAGGTCCGAACCGATTAACGTTGAAAAGTTACCGGATGAGTTGTGCTTAGGGGTGAAAGGCCAATCAAGCCGGGAAATAGCTGGTTCTCCGCGAAAACTATTGAGGTAGTGCCTCGGACGAATACCTTGGGGGGTAGAGCACTGGATGGATGCGGGGGTCGCGAGACCTACCAACTCTAACCAAACTCCGAATACCCAAGAGTACTATCCGGGAGACAGACGGCGGGTGCTAAGGTCCGTCGTCAAAAGGGAAACAGCCCTGACCTACAGCTAAGGTCCCCAAGTCGTGTCTAAGTGGGAAAGCATGTGGAACTTCCAAAACAACCAGGAGGTTGGCTTAGAAGCAGCCATCCTTTAAAGAAAGCGTAACAGCTCACTGGTCTAAATAAGAGGTTCTGCGGCGAAGATGTAACGGGGCTCAAGACACGCACCGAAGCTTAGGGTGTGCCATTTCTATGGTACGCGGTAGCGGAGCGTTCCGTAAGCCTGTGAAGCGATCTGGTAATGGGTCGTGGAGGTATCGGAAGTGCGAATGCAGACATGAGTAGCGATAAAAAGGGTGAGATGCCCTTTCGCCGAAAGACCAAGGGTTCCTGCGCAAGGCTAATCCGCGCAGGGTGAGTCGGCCCCTAAGACGAGCCCGAAGGGGGTAGTCGATGGGAACACGGTTAATATTCCGTGACCTGGTGGTGTGTGACGGATCTCGTGTGTTGTCTTCCCTTATTGGATTGGGAAGGCTTCGAAGAGGTCCCAGGAAATAGCCCCACCGTATAGACCGTACCCGAAACCGACACAGGTGGTCAGGTAGAGTATACCAAGGCGCTTGAGAGAAGTGTCCTGAAGGAACTCGGCAAATTGCCTCCGTACCTTCGGAAGAAGGAGGCCCCAACTAAGCGCAAGCTCTGTTGGGGGGCACAGGCCAGGGGGTAGCGACTGTTTAGCAAAAACACAGGGCTCTGCTAAGTCGGCTTCAAGACGACGTATAGGGCCTGACGCCTGCCCGGTGCCTGAAGGTTAAGTGGAGGGGTGCAAGCTCTGAAATGAAGCCCAGGTAAACGGCGGCCGTAACTATAACGGTCCTAAGGTAGCGAAATTCCTTGTCGGGTAAGTTCCGACCTGCACGAATGGCGTAACGACTTCCCCACTGTCTCCAGGACATGCTCAGCGAAATTGAATTCCCCGTGAAGATGCGGGGTTCCCGCGGTTAGACGGAAAGACCCCGTGCACCTTTACTGCAGCTTCAGAGTGGCATTAGGAAGAAACTGTGTAGCATAGGTGGGAGGCTATGAAGCGTTGGCGCCAGCTGACGTGGAGCCATAGGTGAAATACCACCCTGTTTGTTTCTGATGTCTAACCTCGATCCATGAAACTGGATCAGGGACCCTCTGTGGCGGGTAGTTTGACTGGGGCGGTCGCCTCCTAAAGAGTAACGGAGGCGCGCAATGGTGGGCTCAGGACGGTTGGAAACCGTCTGTTAGAGTGCAATGGCATAAGCCCGCCTGACTGCGAGACTGACAAGTCGAGCAGAGACGAAAGTCGGTCATAGTGATCCGGTGGTCCCTCGTGGAAGGGCCATCGCTCAACGGATAAAAGGTACGCCGGGGATAACAGGCTGATAACCCCCAAGAGCTCATATCGACGGGGTTGTTTGGCACCTCGATGTCGGCTCATCACATCCTGGGGCTGGAGCAGGTCCCAAGGGTTTGGCTGTTCGCCAATTAAAGTGGTACGTGAGCTGGGTTCAGAACGTCGCGAGACAGTTTGGTCCCTATCTGCCGTGGGCGTCGAAATTTGAGAGGAGTTGACCCTAGTACGAGAGGACCGGGTTGAACATACCTCTGGTGTACCTGTCGTTCTGCCAAGAGCGCAGCAGGGTAGCTATGTATGGACGGGATAACCGCTGAAAGCATCTAAGCGGGAAGCCTCCCTCGAGATAAGATTTCATAGAGCCGTCAGAGACCATGACGTTGATAGATCGGATGTAGAAGTGCGGTAACGCATGGAGCTAACCGATACTAATTGCTCTATTCGCGCTTGAGAGTCCCACCATCAATGACAATCCTGGGTAACCAGCACGTCACAGATGGCGGATGATCAAATGCAACGCCTGATTAACAACTACCATCTTCAGATTGTCGTAAACGTGCACCGATTTTAGGAGCTCCGCCGCAAGGCGGGGCTTCCAGAGAACCCGAACCTTTTGCTGTTCACCGGCTCCATTGCTTGGTGGCTATAGCGTCAGTGCCCCACCCGATCCCATCCCGAACTCGGCCGTGAAACCTGACTGCGCCGATGGTACTATCGCTTAAGCGATGGAAGAGTAGGTCGTCGCCAGGCATTGAAGCCGGTGAACACAAA